>OY762634.1:1045000-3500881 GCA_963666185.1 Dehalococcoidia bacterium | reverse complement strand
CCAGGCCCATGTTTTTTACGGATAGAATTTCAGACACGATACAAAACGCGCTCTGGGGCGTACTGGTCATCATCTTGGCCTTTCTGATAGCCCAGCCCTACGCCCTGCTGGACTGGGAACGCTTCTCAGCCGACATCACCGAACAGTCCGAGATGGTGCGTCGCATCAGGGACTACCCATACACCCGCCAGTATATTGACACGGCCCCCTATCTCTATCACGTTCAGCAGTTGTCCGTCTGGGGCCTCGGTCTGCCATTGGGCGTCATATCCTGGGCTGGTACGCTCTACGCCGCCGTTCGCGGTCTGAGACTTTGGTGGGCGTTGGGCTACTTGCTAATAGGCGTATGTCTGCCCGCCGCCATCCTGATAGCGTCCACCAGTTTCGCCGCGATTGTCCTCTCTTCCGCAATCGCCGTAGGCGCGCTCCTAGTCACCCTCCCGTTCCGCGACCCGGACACCCGCGTAACCGCCCTGCTTCTGTCATGGGTGATACCGTACTTCCTCATTACGGGCGCGTTCGACGTCAAGTTCATGCGCTACCTGATACCCATTACGCCATTCCTGCTGCTGTTCGGCGCGAAGATGATCGCCGATATATGGCGCGTCGCCGGACGGCTCGCCGGCGCATTCAGGTTCTCAACCCGCGCGGCCCTGGGGTTGCTCGGAGCGTTGGCCTTCGCCCTAACCCTCTTCTACGCCGTCTCTTACCTCGGCATATACGGCGAAAAACACTCCGCCGTCCGCGCCGGGGAGTGGATAAGCGCCAACGTACCCCGCGACTCGCTGATACTTCGCGAACACTGGGACGAAGGCGTTCCCGGCCTTCACGAATACGAATTCCAGGACATTGAATCCTACAACCCGGACAACGAAACCAAACTTTCGGCCACAAGCGACAAACTCGCCTCCGCCGACTACATCCTCATATACAGCAACCGACTCTACGGAACAATCCCGCGCCTCCCCGAGCGCTACCCGGTGACCCGCGAATACTACAACCAACTCTTCTCCGGCGGACTCGGCTACTCGCTGGAAGCCCATTTCGAAGCCCACCCGAACCTCTTCGGCGTAGCCTTGCTCGACGACACCTTCGGACGCCCTGATCTCCCCGCGCCCGTCGGCCTGGAGCGATCCAATCCGTACCCCGTATCCCTGAACATGGGATTCGCCGACGAGAGCTTTTCCGTATATGACCATCCCAAGCTGCTCTTATTCCGAAATGAGGCCCGTCTCGACTCCGAGACCATCTACAACGGCATCCTCGAATCATCCGGTGGATTCCCCATAGAACCTCTCGGCGTCCCGCGTCCCGCGTCCGAACCCGATAGCTCCCGCCAACTCATGCTCACCCCGGAGCAATCCGAAGCTAGGCAGGCAGGCGGAACCTGGTCCGACATCATCAACCCCAACCGCCGCGCCGACTGGCTATCTGTCGCGATATGGCTGGCCGTAGCCCAGCTAATCGCGCTCATAACCTTCCCCCTGTCCTTCATTATATTCCGACCCCTCGCCGACAGGGGCTGGCTGCTCTCCAAGGGATTGGGACTGCTCTTGCTCGGTCTGGCCGTCTGGCTGCTGTCCAGCCTGGAACTCATGGCCTTCACGCGAACCGCCGTCATCATCGGAGCGGCGGCGCTCGCCCTGCTCAATCTCGCGCTTCTGGTTCTGAACTGGAAAGAAATCCGCGCCTTCTTCGAGAAACATTGGAAGGCAGTCCTTATTGCCGAACTGGTATTCCTGGTCGCGTTCGCCGCCTTCGTCCTTGTCCGTATGGCCAACCCCGACCTCTGGCACCCGCACAGGGGCGGCGAAAAGCCAATGGACATGGCCTACCTCAACGCCGTTCTCAAGTCGAGCTTCATGCCCCCCTACGATCCCTGGTTCGGCGGCGGCTACATCAACTACTACTACTGGGGCCAGTTCCTCGTCGGAATGTTGATACACGCCACCGGCATCGCGCCCGAAATCGCGCTTAACCTAGCCGTCCCGCTCTTCTTCGCCATGACCGCCGCCTTCTCTTACTCCGTCGCTTACAATCTCGCCAGCGCCGCGAAGGGCAGGGGATTGGTCGCCGGCGGAATCTCTCCCATGATAGCCGGCCTTCTCGGTGCGCTGTTCGTCGTCGTTCTCGGAAACCTGGACGGCGCGATTCAGCTTGTGCAGGGAGCGCGTCGCGCCATCGTCCAGGGCCTTCCAATGGGAGAATTCGACTTCTGGCGTTCCAGCCGCATGATGCCGCCCGACCCGCCCGGCCACGAGATAACCGAGTTTCCCTTCTTCACGTTCCTGTTCGCCGACCCGCACGCCCACCTCTGGGCGCTGCCCTTCACCGTCCTCTGCATAGGCGTATCAGCCGCCATACTCTTGGGAATGGCCTCGCGTTCCCGCCCCGTGTCTCACTGGGGCGCCGAGCAACTGCTGCGAATCGCCATTCTCGGAATCGCCGTCGGTGCGCTGCGCCTTCTGAACACCTGGGACTACCCGACCTATCTGCTGTTCGGCGCGGCGGCAGTCACTCTCGGCGAGTATCTCGCGCAGGGCGGTCTATCCGGCCTGATGATAATGCGTTCAGGCTTCAAGAACGCCCTCGTGTTCCTTGTCGGATACGTAGCCTTCCTGCCGTACCACCTCAACTACGAAACCTTCTTCAGCAGTGTCGAAAGAACCACGAACACGACCCCCTTGTGGCAATTCCTCGCCATCGCCGGGCTGTTCGTGTTCATAATAGGCTCGTTCTACCTGTGGCGATTGCGCGGCGTTCTGGCCTCCGCTCTTTCAGGAGCGCGACCGCGATTCGACTCCCTGATAGACACCCTCTCCGAGCGGCAGACCACTCTCGCGCCGCGGGTCGGACCGGGAACCCTGCTCGCGCTGATAGCCGCGGCTCTCGCGGCGGGCTACTTCCTGACCGCCCTGGCGTACGGATCCGGCGCCGGAGGAACGATAATCTTCGCAATCGTACTTATCGCCCTGATTCTGGCCGTCGCCCTGCGCTCTCTAGCCAACCCTGGCCGCGAAGCGCCCGTCACCCTGTTCGCCTCTCTCATGGCCGCGACCGCCTTCGCCCTTGTACTCGGACTCGACATCTTCAGGGTCGAAGGTGACATCGAGCGCATGAACAGCGTCTTCAAATTTTATATGGCGGTCTGGGTTCTGTTAGCTCTTGCCGCCGCCTATATGCTCTGGCGACTCTTGGAATCCTCCATGTTCGCCGGAACGCGACGATGGGAATATCGCTACGTATGGGCCGGAGCGCTCGCCATCCTGATTCTGAGCGCGGCGGTCTATCCCGTTCTCGGAACGCAGGACAGGCTGCGAGACCGCTTCGACGGCAACGTCACGCCCCTCACGCTGGACGGCCTAACCTACATGGAGGGAACAATCTACAACGAACCCGAAGGCCCCGTTGACCTCCAGGCCGACTTCAAGGGCATAATCTGGCTGCGCGAAAACGTTCAGGGTTCGCCCATCATCCTCGAGGCCAACACGCCCACATACCGCTGGGGCGGGCGCGTCTCCATATACACCGGACTGCCCAGCGTAGTCGGCTGGCAGTGGCACCAGGAGCAGCAGCGCTGGGACTACCGCGAGATGGTCACCCCCCGCATACGCGACGTTGAGCGCATCTACTCCACCGAGGACGCATCCGTCGCCATGGACCTATTGCGGAAATACGGCGTCAAATACGTCTATATGGGCCAGCTCGAAAGGTCGTACTATCCCCCCGAAGGGATAGCCAAGTTCGACTCCGGTCTTTCGCCATACCTAAGCGAGGTCTTCCAGTCCGACCAGGTGATCATCTACGAAGTCCTGGACTAACGCCCCGTTATACTGAATAACCGATATGGAGCAGTAGGAGGCTTTGATGCTGATAGCTAATCTTATTCCGCGACGAAGCGAACTTCGCCCTGACCACCAGTTCGACAGCATAGCCGACATAGACGCTCGCGTCCTGTACGACTTGGGTGTCCGCGCTATCGGTTTCGACGCTGATCAAACGCTGTGCGCCTTTTACGGAACAGATATACATGAACGACTGCTGGCGAACATCCAGGCAATGCGCGACCTGTTCTCCGGTCAAATGTGCATCATCTCGAACTGTACAGACAAGCGACGCGCCGAGCTAAAAGAGCGTTTCCCCTTCTACGTTGTACCTATGGAGGATAAGAAGCCGTCCATTGAGCCTTACCGCGAAGCCGAGCGGCACTTTGGCGTTCCGGCGGAGCAGTGGGCATTCGTGGGCGATAGACTTGCGACTGACATTGTCGGCGCTAATCGCGCGGGGTGGCGCTCGATACTGGTGTCGCCACTCGCGCCGGAAACTGATCCCTGGTACATTGCCCTAGCTCGTTCCTATGAACGTCTGCTTTGCCGCGCGTATCGTGTGTGACGGGGATACTCGCTTCCCATTCATCAAAGTCGGCGCGCGTGCCTGAGGCCGCTACTGCGCCGTCGCGCCCCCGTCTATGATGAGCGGCTGCCCCGTCATGAAAGAAGATTCATCCGACGCCAGGAACAGTGCGCCGTAGGCTATCTCCTTCGGCTGTCCGAACCGCTTCATGAAGTTCGAGTCCGCCGCGTCCGACAGGAACTTCTCCCGGTCCTCTCCCGTGAACTGGCGGTGCCGCTCCGTCGCCTGCGTTAGTATCGCGCCCGGACACACGCAGTTCACCCTGATATTATCCGGCGCGAGGTCCATAGCCAGGCATCGCGTAAGCTGAAGCAGCGCGCCCTTAGATGTGTTGTACGGCACGAAAGCGGGCTGCGCGATAAAACTGGACACCGACGCTATATTGACGATAGACCCGCCGCCCGCCGCCTTCATCGGCTCCAGCGAGTGCTTCACCATGTACGAAGGCCCCAGCACGTTCACCCCGAACACTCGCTGCCAATCCGCGTCCGTAACATCCTGCACCTGCCCGAACACGAACGCCGCCGCGTCATTCACCAGCGCGTTCACCGCCCCGTACTCCGAAACCGCCCTCTCCACAAGATTCTGCGCCTGCGCTTCCTGAGATACATCCGTCGGAACGAACACCGCGCTCCCGCCCGCCGCCTCGATAAGCCTCACCGTCTCCCGTCCACCCTCCGCGTCAATATCCCCAATCACGACCTTCGCCCCTTCCTCCGCGAACAACTCGCATATCGCGCGCCCAATGCCCGCCGCGCCTCCCGTAACCACAGCCACCTTATCTTCTAGTCTCATGCCAAACTCCCGCCTATATCTATCCATCAATCCGCCAAGCCTGGAATTTCCGGTCGGCGTCTAGCGGCGTCAGTATGTAAATCCGTGGCTGTCCAACACCTTAGTGTCTCTCCGTGTCCTTCGTGGACAGAATAGGACGCGCCGCATCCCTCAATCCGTGTGAAACACCTCTTCCAACTCCACCATCATCTCATCCGGTTTCGCCCCCGGCGGAATCTCGAAATACGGCGCCATGAACTCCTGCCAGCGCGCGTTCGCGTCCTCCCCCGACATACCCTCCAGCGCCGCCGCGAAATCCTCCTCCGCCTCGAAATACCCGAACAGCAGCCCATCATTCCGCGCGAACAGCGAATAATTCCGCCACCCGTTGCGCCGCAGAGCGTCCAGCATCTTCGGCCAGACACGTTGATGATGCTCTTTATATTCGTCAAGCATATCCCGCCTGACCTTCAGCAGAAATCCAACTCTCTTGATGATGGCGCTCCAAACGAAATGCGCGAAGGGGTAGGGGATTAAAGGAATTGGAGCGGGAGACGGGATTCGAACCCGCGACAGCCTGCTTGGAAGGCAGGGACTCTACCACTGAGCTACTCCCGCTCAATACACAGATCATACCACAAACCGAGAGCCGATTTGTAGCCGTATGATACAATCAAGCCCAACACCATCACCAAAGGACACCGCCATGACCTACGAATTCATTGAATACGAACCATCCGACGGCATCGGGCGCGTCTTCCTCGCCAGGCCGCAGAAACTAAACGCCCTCAGCCGCGAACTCCAGGACGAGCTCGTGGACTGTATGCAGAAGGCCGACGACGACCCCGACATCCGCGTCATGACCCTCATGGGCAGGGGACGCGCCTTCTGCGCCGGATACGACATCACCCCTCCCGCGACCCCCGAGGCCGAAGTCACCGCCCAGGCCGCCCGCGACAACATCCGCCTGGACATACACCGCATGAAGCGCACCCCCGACACCATGGCCCACATCCTCAACCTCTCAAAGCCCGTCATCGCCGGCATACACGGCTACTGCATCGCCGGAGGCACCGACTTGGCTATGCACTGCGACATCTCCATCGCCGCTGACGACGCCCAGATAGGCTTCCCGCCCGTACGCTCCATGGGCGCGCCGCCCACCCATATGTGGACCTACATGGTCGGCCCCCAGTGGGCCAAGTGGTTCCTTCTCACCGGCGAATCCGTCTCCGGCAAGCGGGCGGAGGAAATCGGCTTCGTCTGGAAATCCGTCCCACGCGACCAACTTGAGGACACGGTTGAGGAACTCGCCCGAACCATGGCCCGGATCCCCTGGGAACTGCTCGCCGCCAACAAGAGCATCGTCAACAAGGCGCTCGAACTCATGGGACGCAACACCCTCCAGTACCTCGCCGCCGAGACCGACGCCATAGCTCACCAGGCCCCCATAGTCAAGGAATTCGCCCGCCGCTCCAAGGCCGAGGGCCTAAAGGCCGCCCTCGAATGGCGCGACGGTCCCTTCCGCGACTACCGCGGCAGCCGAAGCTAACGGCGGCGCTTCCCCCGTTATAATCGAACCGCAAGGGCAACGGGCATTCGCCGGCGCAATGGGAGGGGAGAGCGATAGCCGACGCCTTCCGCCAAGAACGCCATCGGCTACGCGATGGCGCTTTAGGCAGATTTCCTGGTGGGCTTGAGAGTTCAGAATCGCGCTTACGCCGCGCGTTCTAGCCCACGCGCCTCGTCGCGGAATTTCCTAACTCTGTCCGCCAAATCTCTGACGCGGGCGAGAACGTCATCAAGCGTACCGGACAGATCAAGCGCGGCGACCTCAATCCGCTTGCCTGAATGTCTGATATGGTAGGTCGCCACCTCAGCTTCTCCCTCAGCGTAGATGAGCAGGCCGCCCGGAAGGTCGAGCGCGGTGGAGTAGGCGAGTATCTGATAGAGGTCGGCGTTTGGCACGTGACTATGGGGGATGCGCTTGTATTTCGAGTCGCCTACAAACCTGCACATCCGACCTTCCCACCATGAAAGGTCGGGTTTAAGCCTAATCCGGTCTGTATTGTCAAGATAGACACGGCGGGGCATATTGTTGTCTGAGCGCAGTACGTGGTCGGATACGCCCAGCGCCTCTCTCAGCGCTTGGGTTACGAATTCCTGGAACAGATTGTTCATGTTCATCAGGAATCCGGTTGCGCGTATCTGACCGCGCCCGGACTCGAACGCGCTGTGCCTGAGTATTAGCCGCGACAACCCTACGACGCCTCGGTAGTGGTCGTTCAGACGGTTGAAGGCGACATTTGGCACATTGTTTGGAGGAAACTCTATCGGAGATATATTTTCCAGCATCCCCGCAATCCATCCCAGATCCTTGCGGGCAGGCGGAGAGCGCAGACGCATCCCAGAAAGCCGCGCCGCAGCCGCCTTGACCAACTGGTTTGCCAGAATGTCGTCGGTGAACTCGTCGTACTCCACTTCCACGGGCAAGGGGACGCCGAACCTGCGCCGAATCTGTTCGTCGAACCTGATTCGACCGCGCACCGTGTACAAGGCTTCCTGTTCGGAGCGGTAATCGTGCAGCAGTCCACGCGCGAACGCTCTTCGGGCGGCGGACGCAAGCGCCAGAGCGAGGGTGTCGGGCAGTGTTTCCTTTTCACGGAAATCGAACAGCCGCGTCTCTTGTGGCTTGAACACACCCATCGCGTAGCAGGCGAGTGAGAGCAGGTGGTGAATGCCTATCTTTGGCTCAATGAATACCGATAGCTCACCGATTTCGATTGCGCCGACGGTCGCGCCCGGCCTTATGCTGTAAGAGTCTTTCGCGCCTCTGACCGGTTCGATAGTGAGGGATAAGCGCGCTTCGTCCGTGTCTGGCTCACTGTGAGATAGCAGCAAGTCCTTCTCATCATCTGAAAGCGAATACTCGCTCGTCTCATACTCTTTGAGGTTGATGGGTCGCATCATTGTGCACTGTCGTTCTGAGTCTGGTCGGCGGTCTCCGGTTCGCTGGTCAATCCGCGCAGCTTATTCAGGTCGAAGTCATCAAGGCGGTCCTCTTCACCGAAGAGACACTCCTGGATGTAGGGAAGTACAGCATACTTCCATATCCGTTGGACCATTTCTTCATCTAACCAGGACTTCATAAAGTAGCTCGGTCCTATGGCGGCGTTTCGATCTCCTAGTATTTCATTCGCCCGGTCAACTACATCGGCTACCCACATCATGTCAAAGGCGTGTGCGCTTAGCCAGTTATGGAGCAGATCCACCACTGGCCATTTGTCTGGTCGGAATTCTACAAAATAGAATCGGCGGCGCAAGGCCAAGTCAACAAGCGCGATGGAGCGGTCGGCAGTATTCATTGTTCCGATGATGTATAGATTTTCGGGCAGTGAGAACGGAGTGTCTGAGTACTGGAGGTTGATTGTCTGGTTGCGGTATTCCAGTAGGAAGTACAGTTCCCCGAATATCTTTGCGAGGTTGCCGCGATTGATCTCGTCAATGATGAGATAGTATTTTCCGTCAGGGTCGTCCTGCGCTCGCTTTGCTATCCGCGCCAATGGCCCATTCCTCAACTCGAATCCCGCCTGCCCGTTCTTCAGGGTGGTAGGGCGGAAGCCCTGCACGAAGTCCTCGTAGGCGTAGGAGGGATGGAACTGAACCAGCGTAACCCTATCTTTCGATCCGGCGAGGTGTTCAGCGAGTTTCTGAGCGACGTAGGTTTTCCCAGTGCCGGGCGGTCCTTGGAAGATGACCTGTTTTTTGTCGTAGAGTAGTGTTTGTATCTCCTCGAGGAATCTGATTGGAAGTAATAATTCTTCAGCAAGATTTGTTAGCAGGGTAGGTACTTTCTCTTCATTAATACCATTTGTCAGATCCTTGTTTAGTCTTGAGAAAAACTCGTCTGACAGGACGGTGTCTGGAGGATTTGATGGACGCCATACTTCTTTGATACTGGCTTCGTAAAAGTGGACTCCAGGATAGTACATTTCTTCAATAACTGGACGAATATAGTTAAGTAGCATATCAACATTGTCTGTTGTCCATGTTAGGCACAACGGGGCCAATGCACTAGTAATTCTCTCTTTGTCTCTGAAATTTATGATTGACTCGAATGTGTCAGGAAAGATTAGGTGGAGCAGAGCCTCCCTTTGTGCACGGTGTAAGATAGTATGGTTGCTGAATAATTCACCTTTAAGTTCGATGTTCTGCATGAGTTTTTGAAACTCCCATGGATCGCAGAGTAGGGATTGGACTTTATAGTGTTCTAATTCTTTCCACTGCTTGACGAATTCGATAATAAACCCGATATGATAAATGCGGTAGGCGTTGAGATTTCCTAAACGTGCAAGACCATATTCAAGGGAATCAACAAGTTCAGGAGGAATCTTTACTGGATTTTTTGACCAGCCTAGGGCCTTTTGGATAGCGTTCACTTTGTTTTGTAAGGAGGCAGTGCTGATTAAGGAAGAAACATACAGCACTTCACCCATTAGTTGGTAAATCTTTTCGTCCGAGGAGTCTGCGAGTTGATTTTCAAACTTGACCATGAAATGGTCGTTGGACTCAACTGGTTTGTCTAGGATTCTCTCATGTAGCTCCTGAAGCCGTTGCATTGACCAGATTGGCTCACCCGGTGTGAAGAGCGAGTCGTCGGATTTTAGGGCGTGTTCGACCCACAACTCAGCCACTGCGTAAATATTCTCTGCGCCATTTCCTGTGTGTCTGCTGCCCATAGTTCTCTTTCTCCCAAGTTTATTGCCGAACTGCAACCTTGCTTGACCGCTCCCGCGTCCGTGACTCATTATGCCACGCCTGCATACGCAACAGCATATCTCCACCCACGCCGAACGCCTTCTCGATACGTCGCGCCATATCCGGCGTTAGCTCCGCGTCGCCGTTCAGCAGGTCTGACAGCTTTGCTTCTCCAACGTCCAGAATCTCGGCGGCCTTACTTGCGGTCAGCCCCAGATCGTCCATTACCTCCACGCGAATGGATTCGCCTGGGTGTGGAGGGGTCATATTTACCATGCGCTTTGTCATGTTACTTGCTGGCCCATCCTATATAGCATGATCGCCATGTTGCTATGTTACCATGATAGCATCGTGCAAGACAGGAGACTCAGTATGGTCCGCGTGCCGACCGACCGCTAGCCCACACACCCCGGAGAGATGCTGCTGAAAGAGTTCCTCCTGCCTCTTGAGATGACGCAGCGGGACTTGGCCAGGGCGATATGTGTGCCGTACCAGCGCGTCAACGAGATTGTCCGGGGACGTCGCGGGATCTCCCCGAGTACCGCCCTGCGGCTTTCCAAATTCTTCGGAGTATCTCCGGGATTCTGGACGAACCTGCAACTCCGATGGGACCTCTACCACGCGCAGCTAAGCGAAGCCGAACAGCTTGAAGCTATCCGGCCCCACGAACCGCTGAAGGCTGTGAACGCGGCGTATCTGAGTGAGGGCGAAGCCGGATACTGGCGCGAGAAGGCGTTAAACAAGGGGCTGTGACGCATCTTGCGAGCGGACAGTCTCGTTACAAGACCACCACGCGGCTTGAGAGGTTGATCTGAAATCATCAGGTCGAACTGAACTACCTTCTATCCACTTCATACTCGTGGTTATCACACATCTTTTCTAGGAATCGGATGCGCGCGTCAAGTGGGTAATCCAACTACATTGGAGATCAGCCGCGCCAGGTTGCCCATCGCCGGAGGCGTGTTCTCCACGTAGTCCGTCATCGCATCCTCGTCCGCCAGATCGCTCACGCAGCGAACTTCTATGTACGGGACTCCCGCGAAATCGCAGGCCTTCGCTCCGCCCGCGCCCTCCCAGGCCGCGACTATCCCGCCCGTCCTGTCCATCAACTCCCGCGCCCTCGCCGACGAATCAATCCCCTCGTCGCCCGACGCTATGACGCCGTATGCGACCGAAACGCCGTCCGGCAGGGAAGATTCGGAATCCCTGAACGCCGCCAACAGCGCCGGGTCGCTCTCGAAGCGCGGAATCGGCCCCTCGGTCAGCTTGCGGTTGAAGTCGTGTTCCACCGTCTCGGTCGCCACAACCACGTCTCCGATGGCCAGGGCGGGGGAGAGCGCTCCGCAGGTTCCGAGGCAGACTACCCCATCCAGCGGCGGCCCTTGCTCTATCAGGTGCAGCGTTCTCACCGCAAAGTCCACCTTGCCCAGCCCGCCCAGCGCCGCGATCAGCCGCCCGTCCCAGTACGAAAGGCAGGCCATTCGCCCGACGCTGACCGGCTCGGCGCGATGCCCGAGCGACTCCATCGCGCTCACGAACGCCTCATACTCCCCGGCGGTCGGAATCAGCGCCGCAACCGTCATGATACTTCTCCGTCCGAACTCTTCGCCGCCCACTCCCGCGCCGCGTCAACCGCGCGCGCGAACTCCACGCCCGGAAACTCGTTGATATATCCAATAAGCTGCTCCAACATTCGCAGCCGTCCCGGACGGCCTATCACATAAGGGTGCATCGTGAGGATGAACGCGCGTCCGTAGTGGTACGCGCCCTCGAAGCCCGCCGACCAGACGTCGTAAACATGGTTCGGACTCATCATCGGGAAGCGAGGGCCGAGCGAAGGCGCGTAGGTGAAATAGGGCGCGTCGTCCAGCTCCCAGTGGACGGGTATCTCCACGATAGAGCGGTCATCCACGTTCACGATGTACGGAATATCGTCCCCCATCAGGCTTGAGTCGTACACGAAACCGCGGTCCGCCAGCAGTTCCAGCGAATGTTCGCTCAATTCCCAGCTTGGCGACCTGTACCCGGCTGGCGCCTCTCCGGTGAGTCCACTCAGAATCTCGATCCCCCTGTCCAGAACCTCCGCTTCCTCCTCGCGCGTAAGCGTCGCTGGCGGCTCGTGCATATAGCCATGGTGCGCTATCTCATGCCCCCGCGCGTGAATATCTTTCACTAGGTCCGGATGCGTCTCCGCCACATAGCCGGGTATATAGAAACTCGCCGGCAGCCCATACCGCTCAAGCAGATCCAGTATGCGAGGCGCGGCCACCGAAGGCCCATACTCCCGCGCTGACATCAGGCTCGGCAGATTCGCCGACCCCGGATCCCGGTTGATAGCCCCCGACACCCCATCAATATCGAACCCCAGCATAACCACGCACCTGGTATCCCCGCTCCATATCCCGCTCATGTCGCCCCTCCGTCGGTTGTCGGCTGTCAGTATCCAGTGATACGCTATTCTAGCGCAATCGGAGCATTAGTGAGGTAGTCTCACGCGGTGCATCCTCAATACATCCTCCCGGTAAGATCTATCCAAGCCGGCGTGAGGGGTGTGGGTGGCACTGAGGGCGTTCATAGAACGCGCTGTCATTAGATCAGCCCCTCTCTGAGCCACACCATAGCCAACGATCCAACCAGCATCTCCACGCTCTTGGAGTAACCCTTCGTGCTGCGTACCAGACGGTTCAACTTGCCCCTCAGCACAGAGTGCAGTCCTTCGTTGCGGTTCACCTCGCTTCCCTTTCCCACCACGTGAGAGCCAGGGTCAAGCAAGCCATACGCCTCATAGGCGTCGCTTCTGTACTTCTCCGCCCTGGGCAGTCTCCGGTACAACCGCATAAAGGTCTCGCTCTCACGACTTCCCACCTCGAAGTCCGCCCACCGCTCACCGTCGTTCTCTTCCACGACAGCCGTCCATATCCACACAGACCGTCGTCTCTCTCCCTTCCTCACACCCACATACGTCCACATCTCATCGAAGGATATGACCTTGGCTCGCCCGCGACGTGTATCCATACCGCGTATCTTCCTCACAGAGGCCGGCAGGTCAGGTTCAGACCGAACTCGCCTCCCGCGCTCTATGTCCAAACCCTTCCGCGCCCATCTCGCTTTTTTTGACCCAGGTGTACACGGTAACGAAGTGTATGTCCATCGCCCTTGCCACAGCCGATATGCTTCCGCCCTCGGCATACATGGCAAGCGCCTGCCGAATGGTCTTCTCAGGGTAGTAGTGGCGGTTGCCGTCGGGAGTGAAACGGTGGTTGCAGTCCTTGCATCGGTATGTCTGCTTGCCTCTTGAGTGTCCGTCCTTGGGCGTCCAGTTGGAACCGCAGTGCGGACAGCGAACGTCGTGATTGTATGCGCGTGGTCGGGCCATCTGCCTTATCCTAACTGTGATGATGCGTCCCTATTTTATATTATCAGCGCGTACTATGAATGCCGCACTGAGAATGCGTTTACTCTAATCTATTTCGCGTGATACCATGACTCCATGAAAATACTCGCTCAATACGTCTTCGCGTGTCTCGTCACATTGTCTCTCGTCACGTGTGGCGGTGAGGAGCCGGAAGCCGCGCCGCCTCTCACGCCCTCTGAACCACCCAGGGCCTCCATAGACAAGTGGGAACAGTCTTATCCAGAGGCTGCTAGGGAGTTTTATGAGTACATGGAACAGTACGTTGACAATCCTGCGCCGTCCGTGACTAGGATGGATGTGTTTCAAGCTTATGAGGACTGGATGCAGAAGTACCCGGAGGCTGAGGCCGAGAAGGAGCGGGCGCTCGCGCGGGACGGTGCCGCCTTTATGGAAATATACGCGCCCGAGGAGGTTGCAGCTCTGCGTGAGTTGGATCGCAAATATCCTGAGAGGACTCGTGCGCTACACGCGATGCTGATCCCTAACAGTCCGGCGAGTATGAATCTAGCCAAGGAATGGGCGCGTAGGCCGGAGAACGCCGAATTCAGCAGGGAATACGCGGAAGTGACGAATATGCCGTATCTGAAACGAGCGCCTATCGGCACCGCGTGCTATCTGCTCTGGGAATCGTATTGCGACGACAACTCAGGAACACAGTGAGTCAATCGCTGACTGAGCGGTCGCCCCTGCTTTTATATACTGAATGTCGTCTCCAATGGGATGGGAATTATATACCTGACTGAACAAGTTGCCCCCTGTTGTCCTGCTTATTCGCCCTTCCACCTAGACTCGTTCCGCGGAGTCGTCGAACGTGACCACCGTGCAATACGGTTTGGTAGTCAATGGTTCTGAAAGGTGGTTGTGGCTGTGTAGTAGGCTTGATCATCTTGGCCTGAGAGTGAATCGGTGAAAGAGTGGTTTGTTAGAATTGGTAAGGTTACGTACCAAGCTGTGCTTGGTGTCAGTGCTCTTGTCGCGTTAATCACATTCTTTTTCGGGGATATTAACGAAATCAAGAACTTTTTGGAACCTTACTGGGATTCCATCATTGGCATGGTTATCCTCATCTTGATACTTGTCTCGCTATCTGCATTGTATGGGTGGCTTTTGGGAATGTTGGTGCGGGATATGTGGCGAAGGATCCGCCGGGCAATTCAGAAACGTAGAGACAGACGGCAACTCAGAACTATCGCTAGGAATATTGCCGCTCTGAAGCAGTTCATATACTGGCGCTCCACTAGATTTGAATCCAGTGGGGGAGAGTATCTTGACATCGTTATACGCAGACAGAACGAGGTGCGTAGTATGTTAGCCGAAACAAGCATTCCCGCCCCTGTACAACCTGCTGATCCCAATTACGCTTGGGAACTTGAGAAGTGGGCAATGTACTTGGATATGCTACTGTCTCTGTCTACGGTTGGAGATATTGACGAAGCGCGGATAGTTCTGAGTAGGATAGAGGAACATGATAGACGCGGCGGCGCCTGAGAAGGTCGAGAAATTAGTTAGGGGCCTTCTTGACGAACGTTTCGGGGATCAGTTCGTCTTCGACCCGATCAAGGTAATACCCAGGATAGACCACGACGGGGACGAATACCTGCACATATACATCGTGTTTGACGGCGACCAGAAATTGCTCGATCCTGACTGGACGCTGGGACTGGCCACACGCATAAGCCCCCAGTTGGTGGAATTGGGATCCCTCAATCCTCCGAGCAAGTCCTTCATAGAAAAGTCCGAGTAGGAAGAGATCAAAGACAGCTATCTTGAATTCGCGTGATCTGATAAGAATCGCCTTGGTTGATACAGGCTTCTCATCGGACGCGAATCTCATAGGCGTATGGCCAGATTGACACTCGTACACGCAGACATTAGAATTCGGTAAGCCCATACGCGGGAGGCGACAATGACGACGACAGCGAAACCTGCTGACCATGATGGTAGAGCACCGACGGAGATGAGACGCTACTACAATCTCTCCTACGTCATATACGGCCCCGCCGAATCAACCGAACCCGACAAGTACATGGTCGAAATCCCCGACCTGCCAGGCTGTCGAGCATGGGCGGACACCCCGGACGAGGCAGTAGAGATTCTTGAGAGTCTCGCCCCTGCGTTCATCGAATTCCAAATCGAACGCGGCGAGGACAGCAATCTGGTTGAGATATTTCAACAAGGTGTTGCCGCCCCGTCCGTCAATAGCAACTTGGTGGTTTCAGTTTGAATCACCGGGACGTAACTCGGAAATTGCGGAACTTGGGCTGTTACTTCGACCGGCAGGGCAGGGGCAGTCACGAAATCTGGCGCAACCCCGCTACCCGCTTGAATACAGTGGTCCCAAATTGGGGCAGCCGCGATTTGACCCCCGGCACATTGAGATCAATCATCCGCGAACTGGGAATCCTAAAGAGAGATTTCGACAACGCATAGCTCACCTCCACTTAACCTCCCGCCCAGACCTCGATGATACTCCTTGCCCTCCCAATCACTCTTCTCGCCCTCGCGCTTCTGTACCTGCTCGCCTGCTACCTGATGGCGTCCGGCATGACGCGGGTAGGGGAGGCCGAGTTCCAGGACAGCCCATCCGACTACGGCGCGGAGTTCGAGCGCGTCCGCTTCATGTCGCGGCGCGGCGACGTCACCCTGGACGGCTGGCTTCTGCCCGCGCGCGACCGGATGCCCACTCTCATCTTCTGCCACGGCATCGAGATAGGCAGAACCGGCGACGGCCTGACCGAACTCGCCGCTACGCTCAACCGGCGCGGCTTCGGCGTCCTCCAGTTCGACTTTCGGGCGCACGGCCTCTCGGAAGGCAAGCGGGTATCCTCCGGCTGGCACGAGCGCATGGACGTCCTCGGCGCGTATGACTACCTGCTCTCGCGCGGAGTCGCGCCCGGCCAGGTCGGGCTTCTGGGCGTCTCGATGGGAGCCGCCGCCGCGTCCCTCGCCGCCGCCGATGAGCCGCGCATACGCGCCCTCGTACTGGACTCCCCTTATGCCAGCGCCGCCGAACTGATAATGAGCGAAACGCGCTTCAGAACAGGACTCCCTAAGTGGTTCGCGGCGATTTTCGTCGTCGGAGCGGTGATGCTGGCGTACTTCCTCTTCGAGATAAAGACGGATGACATGAGGCCGGAGCGCGCGGTGTCGAAGCTGGACTATCCCGCGCTGGTCATACACGGAACCGACGACGCCCGAATACCCCCGGAGCATGGGCGCAGGGTGTTCGAGGCCGCGATGAAGTGCAGTTCGCTCTGGATAGTGGAGGGCGTGGAACACGCGGCGGCGTTCGTCGAGAACAAGGCCGAGTACGCCGCCCGCGTCGCCGACTACTTCCTGTCCCGCCTACGCTCCGGTTAGCTCCCTCACTCTAGCGACCGCCCCTTCCATCGCCACCGATTCGGCGTCCGACGAATCCCGACGCTTTATCTCCGCGACCCCTTGGTTCAGGTTGCGCCTGCTCACCACCACCCGGACGGGCAGCCCGATGAGGTCCGCGTCGTTGAACTTCACTCCGGGCGATTCGTCCCTGTCGTCGTACAGCGCTGACAAGCCCGCTTGGGTGAGTTCGTCGTAGAGCGCGTCCGCCGCCTCGACCACCTCCGCCACGTTGGTGTTCAGCCCGACCAGGTGTACGTCGTAGGGCGCGATTGGGGTAGGGAAGACGATGCCGTTGTCGTCGTGATTCTGCTCTATCGCCGCCGCCAGCAGCCGCCCGACGCCGATGCCGTAGCAGCCCATGATTATCATGTGCCGCTGGCCTTCGCTGTCCAGGTACTGCGCGTCCATCTTCTCGCTGTATCGGGTGCCCAGCTTGAACACGTGGCCCACCTCGATTCCGCGCCGCGCCACCAGCGTCCCGTCGCACTTGGGACACTGGCGGCCCTCGCTCGCCAGCGCGATGTCGGCTACCAAGTCAGGCGTGAAGTCCCGCCCGACGTTGGCGTTGAGCAGGTGGTAGTCGTCCCTGTTCGCGCCCACCGCGAAGTTCGACCCCAGCTTGATAGAATCGTCCGCGACCGTCCTTACGTCTAGGCCCACGGGCGACGCCGACCCGGCCACGATTCCCGCCGCCGCGACCTCTCCGGGCGCGGCCAGCCGCAGCTCCGCCGGATTGCCCAGCGCGTTGCTCAGCTTTATCTCGTTCACCTCAAGGTCGCCCCGGATCACCACGAATATCAATTCGCCCTCAACGATGTAGAACACCGCCTTGATAGTCTTGCCCTGCGGTATCCCCAGGAACTCGCACAGTTCGTCAATCGTCCTGACGCCCGGGCTGTGAACATCCTCCAGTGGAAGCGGCTCTTCGACGGGCATGGGCGGCTTTGTGAACTCCGCCTTCTCCGCGTTGGCCGCGTAACCGCATTTCTCGCAAAGCATTATCGTATCCTCGCCGCCGTCCGCCAGCAGGATGAACTCCTGCGAGTCCCTGCCGCCGATAGCCCCGGAGTCCGCGTCCACGATGATGGGATCCAGTCCGCAGCGCGAGAATATCTTCTGGTACGCTCGCACCATCGCGTCATAGCTTTCGTCCAGTCCGTCCTGGTCGGCGTCGAAGCTGTAAGCGTCCTTCATGTCGAACTCGCGCACCCGGATAAGCCCGGCGCGCGGGCGAGGTTCGTCGCGGAACTTGGTCTGGATTTGGTAGAGCGTCACCGGAAGGTCGCGGTAGCTCAGCACGTTCGCCTTGACGATGTTGGTCAGCAGTTCCTCGCAGGTGGGCGCGAGCGCGAGAAGGCGGTCGCGCCGGTCGGAAAGGCGCATCATGTCCGGGCCGTACTGCTCGTCGCGCCCCGACTGCCGCCATATCTCGATGGGCTGTAGCTTGGACAGGTGAAGTTCCTGCCCGCCCTCGGCGTCCATCTCCTCCCGGATTATCCCCTCTATCTTCTTTATAGACCGCCAGGCGAGCGGCAGGTAGCTGTACACCCCCATCATCGTCTGGTGTATCATCCCCGCCCTCAGCATCAGCCTGTGGCTGGCGAGTTCCGCTTCGGCGGGGTCGTCTCGTAGAGTTCTGCCGAACAGCTTCGACATTCGCATGGCTTACAATCCTTCTGAGTAATTCGTTTCGGCCTGTCTGAGTTCTTCTTCCGCTTCGCGCAGGATATCCCTGTACGCGCCGTCGTCGTGCAATACGATGCCCTGGTTGATTATGTTCATAGTTCGGTCGCAGCGACAGATGGACGCCTCGGTGTAGAACATCATCTTGTCCGTGAACAGCCGGTGTATCGGCGCTACGTTTTCGAACTCATCCTGCACTTCGACGCATATCGCCTCCATGCGCCGCCGCGTGTCGGAAGAGTCCTTCGATATTATGTACATATCAATGTCGCTCCGGGCGTTCGCCTCGCCTCGCGCCACCGAGCCGAACAGAATGACCGAGTGAACCTCGTCCCGCATCCTGTCCAGAAGGCGCTCCACCAGCGTGTCGGCTATCTCGCGGTTTCTCTTGGATTGCGTCGTAATCATCGAAATATCCTCGCGTCCTCTCACTTCACGCGGTAACCGCCATATCCGCTTCCGCCTTGTCAACCTCTTCCATCAGAGCGGTCAGCATCTCGGCCTCGGCAACTATTCGCGCTTTCTGGCCCTTGCGGAAGATTATCGCGCGGCCCGCGCCCGCCGCGATTCCCACGTCCGCGTCCTTCGCCTCGCCCGGCCCGTTCACCTCGCAGCCCATCACCGCCACCTTGATTGGCGACTTCGTCTTCTTCAGCATATCGTCAACCGTGTTCGCCAGGCTCACAACGTCCACGTCGGCCCGGCCACACGACGGGCAGGCCACCAGCACCGCGCCCTCTTTGCGAAGTTCCAGCGACTTCAGTATCTCGAATCCGGTATAGACCTCTTCCACGGGATCGTCGCTCAGCGACACGCGAATCGTGTCCCCGATGCCGTCGTACAGCAGCGCGCCCAGCCCTATCGCGCTGCGGATGCTGCCCGACTTGGCCGTGCCGGACTCGGTGATGCCCAGGTGGAGCGGGTAGGGGACGAGCTTCGCCATGCGCCTGTACGACTCCACCGTCGTGTCTATGTCGAAAGCCTTCAGCGAGATCTTTATCAGGTCGAAGTCCAAGTCTTCAAGTATGCCGATTTCCCACAGCCCAGTGGCCACCATGTGGTCAACCACCGAGTATTCGTCCTCAGCGCCAACGCCCTTGGTCAGCGTATTCACGCCGTCCCTGTGGCGCGACAGCCCGCGTGTCTTGCCGATTCCGCCCACCGGCGGCAGGCTTCCGAAGTTCACCCCGATGCGGATTGGAACGCCCCGCGCCTTCGCCTCGCGTACCACCAGTTCCACCTTCTCGCGGTCCCTGATATTGCCCGGATTCAGCCGCAGGCAATCAACCCCGCTTTCCAGCGCCTTGAGCGCAAGTTGGTAGTGAAAGTGGATGTCCGCCACGAGCGGAATGTTTATCCGTCGCTTTATCTCGGATAGGGCCTCGGCGGCCTCCATGTCCGGCACGGCGGAGCGGATTATCTCGCATCCCGCTTCCTCAAGTTCGCGTATCTGGCGAACGGTGGCGGCTACGTCCCGCGTGTCCGTCTTGGTCATGGACTGCACTGATATGGGCGCGTCCCCCCCAATCTTCACGTCGCCCACGTAGAGCGCTTTGGTAACCCTTCGCTTTATCATGGTCGGAAAGCTCCTTTGCGCCGAGGACTGCGTCCGGGCCGGTTCGTTCGACTATCAGCTTAAGGTATCAGGCTCTCGCCGGACAAGATTCGGCTTATGTCGAAGAATGTGACCACCAATATCAGCCCGATGAGAACCGCGAACCCCACTATGTGAACCAGGCCCTCTTTCCTGGGAGAGACGCGCTTCCCTCCGCGTATCCACTCTATCGTCACGAAGACCAGTTTGCCCCCGTCCAGCGCGGGTATGGGCAGGATGTTTATTATCCCCAAGCTGATGCTGATGAACGCCACCAACTCGAAGAAGATGGTCAGGCCGTACTGGTCGGACGCTTCCGCCACCTCCCCGGTCACCTGCGCTATGCCGACTGGCCCGGTGAAGCCCGGATTCGGCCCGCCGCCCGCCCAGTCCTGGAACGCGCCTATGGTGGTCGTCAGTACCTCCCATATTCGGCCCGCCGCGCTCGGCACCGCATCCATCGCGGGCTGCCGTTCCTTCACGAAGCGGAAGTTGCTCGTGCCGATTATGACGCCCACCGCCCCTTGGCTCAGCGTGTCCCCGGCCTCCAACTGCCCGTCGTACCGCCGCGCTTCCCGAACGCTGACCTGGGTATCGGGATCGGTCACCGTCTCCACCACGCGGAAACTCGGAGGATTCTCCCTGGGAACCACGGTCACCGCCTCCACCACCGAGAACTCTGGCGACTGCCCGAGCCCGGACACGATGGAGCCGCGCCGTATGTTGAGTTCGGTTTCTACCCCCAGCCTGCCGTTGACCGTATCTATCAACTCTATATGGTTTCTGACGCGCTCGCCGTTGACAGCGAGTATCTGGTCGCCGGGCCTGATTCCGGCCTCAGCCGCCGGAGAGCGGGGCGCGACGCCGCTGATATGCACCGTCCCAACAGGCACGTCGCGCGGCATCAGGAAGATGATGGTGAATATCACCAACGGAGTGAGGAAGTTCATTAACGAACCCGCCACTAGCACGATAGCGCGCTGGTAGGGCGGCTTGTCCGTATAGCGTCGTCCGTCGTCCGGGTCAGGTTCCCGCCCTTCCAGCCGCGCCTGCTCCGCCGAGTCGGGGACGCCCGCCGCGTTGTCCTCTCCTAGCATCCGCACGAACCCGCCCAGCGGTATCCAGTTTATCGAGTATATGGTCTCGCCGCGCCGTATTCCGAACAGGCGGGGAGGGAAGCCGAAGCCGAATTCCAGCACCTTTATGCCGAACCATTTCGCGGTCAGGAAATGCCCGAGCTCGTGAACGAATATCAGGAAGGCCAGCACCGGAATTATGAGCAGCCACGCGGGAAGTCCGAACATTCTAACCCCCCGCCAACTCGGTTACGGCGTCGTATCCGAACCTGCCCGCGCTGATGATGTCGGGCAGATCAGGGTCTTCGACGCTGCGATGGCCGTCCAGCGCGGCGCGTATCGCCTGTTCTATCTCCGTGAATCCTATCCGACCGTCCAGGAACGCCTCGACCGCCGCGTCGTTCGCGCCGCTCAGCGCCGCCGCCCACGTCCCGCCCCGCTTGGCGAACCCGATAGCCATGTCGAAGCATGGGTATCGCTCCCGCTCCCAGTCTTGGAAGGTGAGCGCTCCCGTCGCCACCGGGTCGAACCGTTCGATACGCGGATTCTCCACGCGCTCGGGATACATCAGCGCGTACTGAATCGGCAGCCGCATATCCGGCTTGCTCAACTGCGCCTTCACCGAGCCGTCCGCGAACTCCACCATAGAGTGTATGACGCTCTGCGGGTGAATCACCACCTCTATGTCCTCCCAGGGCATACCGAACAGCCAGTGAGCCTCTATCACCTCGAACGCCTTGTTCATCAACGTCGCGGAGTCAACCGTTATCTTGCGTCCCATCTCCCATGTCGGGTGCCTGAGCGACTGCGCGGGCGTGACCGAGGATAGCCTATCCAGCGGGGTGTCCCTGAACGCGCCCCCCGACGCGGTGATTATCAGCTTGGACACCGTGGCCCGCTCGCCCCGGACGCACTGCCAGATAGCGTTGGGTTCGCTGTCCAGCGGCATCAGGTCAACGCCCTCCGAGTTCGCCATCGAGGTGACCATCTCGCCCGCCATTACGATTGTCTCCTTGTTGGCGAGCGCTATCTGCTTCCGCGCCGAGATAGCCGCCAGCGTCGGCGCTATCGCCACGTCCCCCGTAGTCGCGGTCACCACGATGTCAACCTCGTCCTGGCAAACCAATTCAGCCAGTCCGAGTTCCGAGACGCCATTCCCCAGCAGGCGGGACTTTTCATCCTCCGCGCCGTTGCAGTGGATATAGCGGGGCCGGAACTCCTCTATCTGCCTGCCTAGAAGCTCCACGTTGCGATTGCACGCGAGCGCCACCACCTCGAACATATCCGGGAAAGTCCGAACCACGTCCAAAGTCTGGGTCCCCACCGAGCCGGTCGAACCCAATATAGCCAATCCTCTCTTGCCGTTATCCATGATAACCAATCATACACAACGGCGGCCCTCAATCCAATCCGACATACGATTCGTTCCACTACAACCTCGAATCCTATAGCTCCAAATCTGATAGAATTGAACCGTGCGCGAAACTCGCGCATTACCGCAAGGCTCTGATAATTTGAGGACTTGACGATGGCTAGTTTGAACATAGAAGATTTGCCCGACGACCTGCATCAACGGCTTAGTAAGCAGGCTGACAAGTGGGGCTGTTCCGTCTCGGAATTGGCGCTCGGCGCGATACGGCGGGATATTGAGCGTCTGGAATTGTGGGAGCGATTGCAGGAACTTCCCCTTACGGATGCAGGCGAGGTTGACAACGCGACGCTAATCCGACAGGAACGCGCGCTGCGCGACATGGAACTCGGCGCGTCTCCCCAAGAGGCGCTGCGCGACATGGAGCCAAGGGTCTGATGCCCGGATACGTACCGGACGCCTCGGCCATCGTTGAGTATTTGCTTCAAACGCCGGCGGGATTGACGATAGGCGAACTGATAGCTGGCGCTGAGTTGGCCGCTCCTGAGTTGCTTGACCCGGAGGTGATGTCCTCGCTACGCCGGTTTGTTCTCGCTGGAAGTCTGGCTGAAGAGCGGGCGTTGCTGATTCTGGACGAACTAGCGGACCTGCCCATTGAGCGCGTGGCGCACCGAGGTCTGATACATACTGCTTGGCGATTTTATCAGAATGTCAGCTCGTATGACGCGCTTTATGTCGCGCTGGCCCACATTCGCGGATTTACGCTGCTGACCGCCGACGGACGGTTGGCGCGGGCTTCCGGGTTGGGCATAAGCGCGCGTTACATCCCTGCCTATGTAGGGCTTTAAGTTGCGCCCCCGGACCTCGCCATCCGCCTGCGGCGGCGCCACATTCGCAGCCATAGGCGAGGATCCCGCTTCCAGCCCAGGTTCGACGACGCGAAGCGGGCGACGGGCGGGCTTCCGAGGACGAGGGGCCGCGCCCAGCGGCGTAGTTCGCTTACCTTAGTCTCGCCGGTCTTCCAGTTTTCCACGAGGGCGGCGGACTCGCGCCACTCCAGCGACGGGAACATACCCAGCGGCCCGGCGCGACGCTGGCCGACCATCAGCGCCGCGCCCGCTTCCATCGCAACCGCCACGCCGCCTACTATGTCCCACAAGTGCGGGTTGGAGGTGTACATATACTGGGTGACGCCGCGCGCCACCATGATTAGCTCGTAGGCTATCGAACCCGTGACTCTGGGGTCTCCGGTCTTTCCTTGCATCGGGGCGTCGAAGGTGTACAGCCTGTCGAACATACCGGGCACGGTGATTAGCTGGTTGGCCTGCGGCGAATCCAGTTTGACTACGCTGATGGGCGTTCCATTGGTGAACGCGCCGCCGCCGCGTCTGGCGTGATGCACAACGCCGCCGCCCTCCTCCGGCCAAGGCGTATAGACCGCGCCCACGACCGGCTCTCCTCGATATAGGACCCCCACCGAGCAGGCATAGACGGGAAGCCCGTGCAGGAAGTTCTTCGTCCCGTCCAGCGGGTCCAGAACCCACAGGAAGTCGCCGGCCGCGGCGTTCGCGTCCTGGGCGTTCTCATCGTCCTCTTCGCCCAGGATGTCGTGGTCCGGGAAACTCTCCAGGATTCCCCGCGTCAGAAAGTCCTGCGTCTCGCGGTCCGCGTCGGTCACCGGGTCGCGCTGGTTGTCGTCCTTGTACTCGATGTTCAGATTGCCGCCGAAGTAGCCCGCGAGGATAGCGCCGCCTCCGCGAGCCAGTTCGACCGCGCGCGCCTCTATCTCGGCCAGAAGATTATCCTCCGGCGTCCGCCCTGTCGGATTTGATTCGCTCATGTCTCCCTCGCGTCCCATCCTTCCGCGCTATGCCCGCGCCACTTCGTGAAACTTCGCGTCCTTAGTGGACGATATGCCTCAGTCCATTGTCCGTAGTGGAGGCAGTTGGAGTTCGGCGCAGATGTCGCTGAACCACTCGATGACCTCTTTGTGCAGCGGTATGCCGTTCTCGCGGCGTTCCTGTTCCTCCTCGTACTCGGAGAGGCCGGGATACATGACGCGCGCGTGGCCCGGGGCGGGCGGCGTATCTTGGAGCATCCGCAGCATATCGTCCATGTTCCGCTTGAACTCATCGAGGTCGCAGAATGAGGCTATGTCGTAGGCGGCGAAGTAGTGATGGCTCGCGCCGCCGCCCGTGAGCATCGAGGGCCGGTCGCCTGAGAGCATTGAGGCCAGCACCTCCGACATGAGGCTGAAGCCGTAGCCCTTATGCGAACCCTGCTCCCGCGTTCCGCCCAGCGGGAGTTGGTAGTACTGGCCGCGCTCGGGCATCGGAACTTCGTCGAGAATCGGGTCGCCGTCGGTTCCGGATATCCAGCCGCCCAGCAGGTTGGCTCCGACGCGGCTGGCCAGACCCAGCTTATTCCCCGCTATGGCGGAGGTAGCGGCGTCGAAGAGCAGGAACGGCTCCGACTTGGCGGGCGCGGCGATGGCGAGCGGGTTGGTTCCGAAGCGGGGTTCCGCGCCGAACGTGGGCAGGACTAGCAGGCCGCCGGCCGTGGCGGTCATGCCAACCATGTCCGCTTTGGCGGCCAGCATCGCGTGGTGTCCGATGGCGCCGGAGTGTCCGGCGTTGTACATCGTGACCGCGCCCATGCCGACGTTCCGCGCCTTGTCTATGGCTATCCGCATCGCCTTTGGGCCTAGTATGACGGCGAGGCCGCGGTCGGCGTTGATGGTCGCGGTGGCGGCGGATTCGCGCTCAATCTTCCAGTCGGGCCTGGGGTTGAGCGTCCCCTGCGAGTAGCCCTGCACGTAAGACCTGAGCATATTGGAGACGCCGTGCGTCTCGACGCCTCTGAGGTCGGTGGAGACCAGCACGTCCGCGCCGAGTTCGGAGTCCTCGGCGGTTACTCCCATCTTCTCGAATATGGAGGCGACCGTCTCATGCAGCCCGTCATGCGGCACGTGTACCTCATCCTCTTTTGGAACCTTGAATCGTTCTAGCATTTCCTCTCACCTCTTGAAGCGCTTGCGAAATTGACACAATCGGGATTGTATCAGCAATGGCGAGGAAAAGGCGGAGTTTCGAGTCCTAGCGACGCTTGAAAATTTGGACAGCGCTTCCATAGAATGAAATCCATTCTACCGCCCTTTAAATTAGTCCCGTGAGGCTGGCAAGGGATAGGAACAAGACGCGAAGCTCCGCAAGGCGGCCTTCCAGAACTGTATCCCGTGCCTCTTGCCCCCTCCGGCAAGAGGTTTTTTGTTTGGTCGAAAGCGAAGCGACAGCCGGGCGTCGGATTATGACCGACGACGAGATACGCCGCGCGCTGATACGGGTGGCCCATGAGATCATGGAGCGCAACGGCGGCGCGGAGAGCGTGGCGCTTGTGGGGATGCACACACGCGGCGTTCCAATCGCGCGTCGCATCGCCGCCTTCGTCCAGCGATCAGAGGGCGTGGAGGTTCCGGTGGGTATGCTGGACATCGGGCTGTACCGCGACGACGTGGCCGCCGGGGCGCGTCCTCTCATGCGCCCGACGCGCATCCCCGACATACAGGGCCGCCGCGTCGTGCTGGTGGACGACGTTCTGTACACCGGGCGCACGGTCAGGGCGGCGATGGACGCGCTGACCGACCTGGGCAGACCGAGCCAGATACAGCTCGCGATACTCGTTGACCGTGGACACCGCGAACTGCCCATCAGGGCGGACTACGTTGGGAAGAACGCGCCGACCTCGCTGGACGAGCAGGTTTACGTGAAGCTGACAGAGATTGACGGCGTGGACGAAGTGCTATTGTCCAGGGAGGAGCCGACAGGGGTAGGCATTTCACCCTCACCCCAGCCCTCTCCCTGAGGGAGAGGGGGTTGTTGGTTGATATTCATAGCTGAGCGCATATTTTCCTACACTCGTGAGCCAGGGAGGAGGAAGCATGATAACCGGCGTGAGCGCCCAGACCCGCGCGCGCCAGACCAACGGCGCGATACCCCGACCGAATCACAGAACGGGCAGAAGGCACGTTCTGGACCTGGATGACTTCTCGGTGCGGGAGATAGAGGAAGTCTTCCAGAACGCGGACGCTATGCGCGAGGTGATGAACCGCGACATCAAGAAGGTCCCCACCCTGCGGGGCAAGACGGTGATAACGCTGTTCACCGAGGCCAGCACCCGAACCCGCGTCTCTTTCGAGCAGGCGGGCAAGATTCTGAGCGCGGACGTGATAAACGTGTCCGGCTCCGGCAGCAGCGTCGAAAAGGGGGAGTCGCTGTACAACACGGCGCTGACGCTCCAGGCCATGAACGCGGACATCATCGTAATCCGTCACAGCCACTCGGGCGCGCCGCACTTCCTGGCGAGAAACCTGGACGCCTGCGTTATCAACGCCGGCGACGGAACTCACGCGCATCCGACGCAGACGCTGCTGGATATGTACACGATGCGCGGCTATTTTGGGCGCGTCGAAGGCCTCAAGGTCGTCATAGTTGGCGACATCCTTTACAGCCGCGTCGCGCGCTCCAATCTGTGGGGCCTGACCAAGATGGGCGCGGAGGTGACGCTGTGCGCTCCGCCGACGCTGATTCCGCAGGATATGCTGAACGGCCTCTCGGACGTGGACGGCCATCCCTTCGCCTCGGTCAAGATAGAGCGCGACGTGGAAAAGGCGCTGGAGGGCGCGGACGTGGTGTACGCGCTGCGGCTGCAACTGGAACGCCAGCGCGCCGGACATCTGCCGTCTCTCAGGGAGTATTCGCGGACATACGGCATCAACCCGGAACGGCTGGAACTCGCCAATCCCGACGCGCTAATGATGCACCCGGGGCCGATGAACGAGGGAGTAGAGATAGACCCGGAGGTGGCGCATGGCGCGCGTTCCGTAATCGAGGAGCAGGTCACCAATGGGGTCGCCATCCGCATGGCGCTGCTGTACGGGGTGGCGACGCCTGCGCGCGAGCAATTGTTCCGGGCCGACAGAAATTAGCGGGGATTTGTGAGTTAATGAGTCAGTCATCCCAAAGTAATCAGCCTGCAGAACGGCCCACCAGTTACCCCGGCTGGGACGGCGAACTGCCGCGCCACCGAGCGACGGTCATCGTAAGGCGCGACGACCGCGTACTCGTGGTGCGCGACAGAGGGCGTCCGACATACGCGCTGCCCGGCGGCGGTATAGAGAAGGACGAACTGCCGATAGTGGCGGCGGCGCGGGAATTGTATGAGGAAACGGGGCTGGAAGCGTCGGCGATAAAATTCCTGTTCGTCTTCGAGGGCAAGTACAACAATCATCACTTGTACGAGGTGGAAGCTGAGGGTGAGGTCGTGGCGCGTGGCGAGGTGGACGGCTTCGCATGGTGGGACATGGCGGACGACACCCCGGTGTATCCCCACGTCCGGGGGATTCTGGAAGCTATCTGATAACCATTGCCCTCGGTGTGAACCGCGTATTTTCACCCTCACCCTAGCCCTCTCCCTGAGGGAGAGGGGATTGGGGCGCCCACAAGGGACGCCCCTACGGTGGGACCGGCATTTATGAGATGGCTTGTGGCAAGACTGGAAACGCTGTAAAACCGACTCTTTCAAGGAGCGAGTGAGTGGAAAAGATACTCATAAAAGGCGGAAGGATAGTAGATCCGGCGCAGGGCGTTGACATGATTGGCGACCTGCTGATCGGAGAAGGCAAGATTGTCGCTGTCGAGAAGTCAATCCCTTCAGCGAACGGCGCTCGCGTGATGGACGCCGCTGGCATGGTGGTCTCGCCCGGCTTCATTGACCTGCACTGTCACCTGCGCGACCCCGGACTGGAGTACAAGGAGACCATCGCCAGCGGGACGCGGGCCGCCGCGAAGGGCGGGTTTACCACAGTGTGCGCGATGCCGAACACCGAGCCGACCATGCACACCCGCGCCACGGTTGAGTACGTGCTGGAAAAGGCGCGAACCGAGGGCGCGGTTCGGGTGCTGCCCATCGGCTGCGTGACCAAAGGGTCGCGGGGCAAAGAGTTGGCGGAGATGATGGAATTGGCCGAAGCGGGCTGCATAGGCTTCAGCGACGACGGTCACCCGGTAGTGGACTCCAACATCATGCGGCAGGCGCTCAGCTACGCATCCGGCCTCGACCTGCCCATAATCAACCACTGCGAGACGCCGGACCTGTTCAGGGGCGGCCACATGAACGAGGGCTGGGTATCCAACCGGCTTGGCGTGCAGGGCGCGCCCAACTCAGCCGAGGAGACGATGGTGTCGCGGGACATATCGCTGGCCGAACTGACCGGCGGCCACGTCCACCTCGCGCACATATCCACCGCCGGGACGCTCGACATGGTACGACGCGCCAAAGACGCCGGAATCCGCGTCACCTGCGAAGTCACGCCCCACCACCTGACGCTGACCGACGAGTCCGTCATGGGCGGGCAGGGGGGAAGCCCGTTCGAGCCACTCGGCGAGGACGCCTACGACACCTACGCGAAGGTGAACCCGCCGCTCAGGGCGCGACCGGACATGAACGCCATGGCACAGGGTCTGGCGGATGGCGTAATTGACATAATCGCCACAGACCACGCCCCGCACGGTCGGGTGGAGAAGCTATGCACATTCGAGGAAGCCGCCATGGGCATAAGCGTACTGGAGACGGCGCTGGGGTCGGCGCTGTCGCTGGTTCATGCCGGACAGGTTGGGCTGCCGTTGGTCATAGAAAAGCTGACCTCCGCGCCCGCCGAGTTGCTGGGGCGGTCGGACATCGGAACGCTGCGGCCTGGTTGCGAGGCGGATGTGACGGTATTCGACCCGGAGGCGGAGTGGGTCGTGGATACTGAGGCGTTCGTGTCGAAGGGGAAGAACTCGCCGCTGCATGGGGAGAGGCTGAGGGGTAGGGTGGAGATGACGGTGGTGGGGGGTGAGGTGGCGTTTGAGGATGGAAGGACGGCATGAAAATCGCTTATCATCAAGATGCGGATATTCTGAGGATCGTCCTGAAGGACTCAGACATTGAGGAAAGCGACGAACACAAGCCCGGCGTCATAATAGACTATGACGAGCAGGGCAATGTCGTTGGGCTAGAGATACTGGACGCATCGGAGTGTGTCGGGAATCCGAGGGCGATAGAGTACGCGGTTACGGGTTAGGCTTCCGTAGGGAGGATTAGCATGGAAGAGATCAAACTGTGGACAATTGACGGCTCTCAGGTTGAGGACTTGAAGTCTGTCGGACAGACCGAGACTGAGAAGTTGCTTGAAGATACTCTTGTTAACCGTCCAGAGCTATTGTTGGAAGACCTGATTTTAGTGGGACGGCAGACTCCGACGGAAGGCGGGCCGCTTGACCTGCTGGGAGTGGATGGTGATGGTAGGTTGGTCGTGTTCGAGTTGAAGCGTGGGACCTTGTCGCGGGACGCGGTGGCCCAGGTGATAGACTACGTATCTTTTCTCGATGCCATGGAGTTGGACGATCTGGCCGACTACATATCCCAAAAGTCAGGAAATCATGGTATTGATAAGATTGAGGACTTTCAAGGTTGGTACACTATGGACTTAGGCTTTGACGGTTTAGACTTATTGAAGCCCTTGCGTATCTTCTTGGTTGGTTTGGGTGTTGACGACAGAACAGAACGCATGGTGAAGTTCCTTGCCCAGAACAGTCGCATGGACATCTCTCTGCTGACGTTCCACGGCTTCAATTATGATGGCAAGACCATCTTAGCTAAGCAGGTGGAAATCCAAGGTGTTGAAGACTTGGACTCTGATACGAAGAAGCCACCACGTCGAAGGCGCACTAACACAGAAATATTGGCTTCGATAGATGAAAGTGTGGATGAACATGGCATACGCAATCTGTTCGATTCTGTAAGAGATCTGTTCCGTGACAATTGGGCCAGTTCTGGTGAAAAGCCACGTACTTTTGGACTTAATGTCGAGCTCCCAGGCCGCACGCCTAGAGGCAGGCGTACACGTCACGCATACACGCGCATAGATCCTAATGGAGGTAGAGTACGCATAGTTTTCTATTCGCGAGCCGTTGAGTTAAGTGAGGATGCGTTCAGGCGGCCGATAAAGGAAATTCCATACGAAACATGGCCGCAAGGCCGGAAGGCGTTGGAAGACGCCAAGACTGAGATCCAGTTCCTTCTGACCCCAGAGGAATGGGAGATACATAAAGAGAAACTGACTAGGCTTGTGCAATCCCTGTACCAGGCTTGGCAGAATACAACTTCAAGTGGGTAGCCGTTCTTCTTGGAGGATTACACGATGCGCGAATTTGACCGGATAACATTCGACCCCAACATCATGGGCGGGCGGGCCTGCATCCGTGGGATGCGGATAACCGTTTCGCTCGTGCTGAACCTTGTCGCCAACGGTATGTCGTCGCGGGAAATCATCGAGGCATATCCGTACCTCGAAGCGGAAGACATTGCTCAGAGCTTGAAGTACGCCGCTTGGCTGGCGGATGAGGATAAGAGGGATCACCCAGACGAAAGCGATGATGCCTGGATTACGGAACAGGTCAATAAAATCTGCGCCGAAGAGGATACTAGCTTGGATCCGGTTATCGCGGCTATGCAATGGGCTACGCTTAAAGCCGCCGATGACGGCAATGAGTTATTGCGGCCCACAGGTCTGGCCTCGGGCGAGTTCACCGTCCCTGACGATTTCGACGATCCGCTGCCCGAAGAGAGGATTGGTATGCAAGTCAACGAACTGATACGCAAAGCCCAAACCATCGTTGACTGCGACGGCAACAAGAAGGCCGTGCAACTCGACTACGCAACCTGGGAAGACTTGCTTGAACTGCTGGAAGATATAGAGGATATGGAAGAGATGGAGCGTATCAGGGAGTCAGACGGGGAGTATATTCCTTGGGAACAGGCTAAGATCGAATTACGCGCCGATGGGATAGATGTATAGAATTCAAACAGAGCGTCGGGCAATGAGGGATATATCCAGACTTCCATCGCGCTACACTCGCTTAGTAAGCCAACATATTGATGGACTGGCGGAAAACCCTCGCCCTCGGGACTCAAAGAGACTCCGAATTAGAACGGATTACAGCCTTCGCGTGGGAGTCTATCGTATTCTGTATCGAATAAATGACGATGAACGGATCGTGTCTATTGAGCGCGTTCTTCATAGAAGAGAGGCATATCGGTAACGAACATGACTCAACAACCCGCCCACCTCGTACTGGAAGACGGCTCCGCCTATCGCGGCTTCGCCTTCGGCGACGCATCGCGCCGGACCCACGGCGAAGTCGTCTTCAACACCTCCATGACCGGCTACCAGGAGATACTCACCGATCCGTCCTACGCTGGCCAGATAGTAGTGCCGACCTACCCGCTCATCGGCAACTACGGCATCAACCGGCAGGATTCGGAGTCGCGCGAGATACGGGTGTCGGGCTTCGTGGTGCGCGAACACTGCGACGCGCCGAGCCACCCGATGAGCGAGATGACGCTGGACGAGTTTCTCAGGTCGCAGGGCGTCCTCGGCATAAGTGGCGTTGATACCCGCGCCGTCACGCGGCGGCTGCGCTCTAGAGGCGTGATGATGGGTACGATAGCGGTGGACGAGTCGCCCGAACAGGCGCTAGAGCGGCTGAGAGAACTGCCCACATACGAGGGAACGGACTTCGTGCGCGAGGTCTCCACCTCCGCGCCGTATCCCTGGAACCAGCCCATTCCGGGCGCGACGCCCGCCGAGCCGCGCTTCAGGATTCTGGTTGACGACTGCGGGCTGAAGTACAACATACTCCGCATACTGCGGACGCGCGGCTGCGAGGTCATCGCGTACCCGGCGGCTACTTCGGCGGAGGACCTGCTCGCGCTCGAACCGGACGGCATACTCATGTCGCCGGGGCCGGGCGACCCGGAGTTGCTGGATTACGCGGTTGACGCGACTAAGGGACTGGTCGGCAAAGTTCCGATGATGGGGATATGCTTGGGCAACCAGATAATCGCGCGCGCGTTCGGCGGACGGAACTACAAGCTGAAGTTCGGACACCGGGGCGGCAATCACCCGGTCAAGGAGATCGCCACCGGGCGGGTGCATATCACCGCGCAGAATCACGGCTACGCGGTTGACCCGGACAGCCTGCCGTCGGAGATAGAGGTCAGCCACGTCAACCTGAACGACGACACCGTGGAGGGTCTTGAGCATCGCTCGCTGCCGATCATGAGCATCCAGTACCACTCAGAGGCGTCGCCCGGCCCCCGCGACAACGAATATCTCTTTGACCGCTTCCTGCAAATGGTCGAGCGGCACAAGCAAGGCTGACCAATACAACAATGGGGAGCCTGTCTCGGACTCCCCATCGCGATTCTCTTTTGACTCAGCCCGTCAGCGCGGGCGGTTCCGCGTCGCTACCAGGACAGCGCGTAGCACGCCCGGCGCGGGTCCGCCGAAGACGCCAGCGCGCCCGTCTGCGGATCTCGCGTGTTCACCGTCGCGCCCATTCCGGCGCTGGCCACGCTTACGATGTCGTGTCCCATGCCCCTTAGTTCCGCCACCACGTCCTGGGATACGCCTGGTTCCACTCCAAGCTGTCCGGGATAGTACGTGTGCGGGTAGAAGCTGTTCTTCACGCCCTGGCTGGCGAACCTGGGCGCTTCCACCGCTTCCTGCGGATTCATGCCCCAGAGCAGCGAGTTCAGAACTAGCTGCATATTCGCCTGCGCCTGGTGGTCGCCGCCCGGGCAGCCTATGGTCATCGTAGGCGCGCCGTCTTTAGTGACCATGTAGTTCACCAGCGTCGTGCGAGGCCGCTTGAACGGCTCAAGCCTGTTCGGGTGGCCGTCCTCGAAGTTGAACATCTCTATCCGCGTGCTGAGAGCGCAGCCCAGTTCGGGGAAATAGACCGACTTGCCGAACGACCCGCCCGACGGGGTGGCGCAAACCATGTTGCCGTCGCGGTCTATGGAGGAAATGTGCGTCGTGCCGCTGTCCGCGCCGCCGCCGTCCGCCGCCGCCGTTGGGAGGGTTTCTCTTGGCTGAGCGGCGACGCCCGACATTGATGAATACTTGAACGGATCGCCCGGAGGCGGCAGTTCGGGCATCGCCCTGTTCGGGTCTATCATCGCGGCGCGCTCTTTGGCGTATTCCTTCGATAGCAGCCCGTCCACCGGAACCTCAACGAAGTCCGGGTCGCCGTAGTACGCCTCGCGGTCGGCGAAGGCGAGGTTGACCGCCTGGCTGACCGTGTGGATATAGGCGGTGGAGTTATGGCCCATGCCGCGCAGGTCGAAGTTCTCCAGAATGTTGAGCGCCTGCATCAGAACCGCGCCCTGCGTCCATGTACGCTGTCCGTGTACCTCGTGGCCCATGTACGACGTCTTGAGGGGCGTCTCGTACTTGGCCTCGTAAGACGCCAGGGACTTGAGGCCGAGTATCCCGCCGACCCTGTGGGCGCAGTCGTGGATTATCTGCGCTATCTCGCCGGTGTAGAAGCAGTCTCGCGCCGCCTGCACTCCGTCAACGCGGTGGCCGGGCGCGGCGCTCTCCGCCTCCACCAGCTTTCGCAGTATCAGGCCGAGCGACTTCTGAACCAGGATGGAGCCGGGTTCGGGAACGCGCCCGTCGTCGTAGAACACGTCCGTCCCGCCCGGCGGGTACTCGTCCCACTGGCTTCTCGTGCCGGGGCCGTCTATCCGCTCAAGCATATACTCGTAGTTGGGAATGCCGCGCTCGGCGTAGTGGATGGAAGGCTCCAGGACTTCGCCGACGGTCTTCGTGCCATACCTCTCCAGCAGGGACAGGTACGCCGCTACCACGCCCGGCACCGTGAAGCTCAGATGCGCCAGCGGCCCTGGCCCCGTCGGTATCTCGTCCTGGCCCTGGGAGCGATACCAGTCAACCGTGGCCAGCCTGGGCGCGGTCCCCTGTCCGCTAAGCGAGAGCAGATCGCCGCTCTCGGCGTGGTACAGCATGAACACGCCCTCGGCGGCCAGCGAGTACGAAGCAATGGGTTCGGTCACCGCCGCCGCGAATCCCGCCGCCACCACCGCGTCGAATGCGTTTCCGCCCGACAGCAGCATCCTCATCCCGGCCATCGAGGTGAGATAATGCCCGCTCGATATGACGCCCTGCGTTCCATACACCACCGGGCGTCCCGTCGCCTGCTGTCCGGTGTTGCCCTGTTCCATCGCCGATGCCGAAATAACCATAGGTCTCTCCTCAAGTCGCTATTGTGTGTGAAAATCGCTCCCGCTCGATCTTAGCTCGGCGGCTCGATGCCATGTTCGCGCAGCAGCCGTTCCATCTCCCTGAGTCTGGCGCGGTCCTCTTCTCTTTCGCGCTCAGCCCTCAGTCGCGCGTTGTGGTGGCTGTCTCGCTCTTGTTCGGCGGATATTCTGGCGATGAATTCTCTGTCTCGCGCTTCTTCGGCTTCCTTCCGGGCGGCCATGGACTCGCTCAGGTTGTCTATGTACTCGCCCGTGGACGGATTGAAGAACCTGAACCAGTCCTCTCTGGCGTGGAGTTCCAGGCTCAGCGGCGCGCTGAACCCTCGGCACAGCCCTGTCTCCGGGTCAACCTCTATCTCTATTGGTTCGTAAGCGCCTTCAACCAGCTTGAAGCCCTGGAGTTGCGGATCGAGACGGGTCTCCCGGGTGGGATCGTACATCCAGTATTCGGCGACGCCCCAACTTTCGTAGAGGTCGCGCTTGCGTCCCGTGTCCACCCGCCAGGTACTGTCCGATGTAACCTCCATTATGAACATCGGGACCGCGCCTTCCAGCCACATGAAGTACGAAGAGCGAAGCCGCTTGTCCAAACCGGGTATGACGAAGACGTCCGGCGCGACGCTCGCGGAAGGGTCGCCCTCCCGGAAGTAGATGAACATATCTCCGCCCACGTACACGTCGGGATAGTCTTCGAATATTACGTACAGCGCCCAGGTGGCGTAGGTTGCCGGGAAGTAGTGAGATGGGGTTTCTGCCACTGGTTCACCATCGGATTCGGGATAATATACGCCGTCGTTGGGCGTCGGCGGTCTGTCTGTCTGGGTGGGCAGTGTGGTCATCCGCGCCCCTCCGTTTCGTTTCTGCTGTCGGACGCTAGTGTATAGCGCTTGGGCGTCGGTTGTCAGTATCCTCTCGGAATGAGGCGATTGCATAAGTCCCTTCCCCCTTGATGGGGGAAGGTTAGGATGGGGGTGGATTAGGTTCAATCCCTGCCATTGTGGGATAACAGATGCGACTTATGAAATTTTCTCCGGATCCGGTTGCCCCGCGCCCTTGTACATTCGTACTGATTCGGCTGCAATCGAAATCCGGCGCTGGATTGCCACGCCTGAGACGGCGGGGTTTTTCGATTATCAACCAATTACGTCAGATAAATCGCGGTTCAGACATCCCCGCGCCCTGTAAATCTAGCTTCCCATTCCCACCCTGTTTCCGCTATAATGCGAACATAGAAACTAACAAGGAGCGCGTCCAACCATGATCCCGAACCTCAATATATATAAGCCTGAATTTATGCAGACCGAAAACCACAGGGACGAAAACCCCTCCCATAGCTAACGCTGGGAAAACTCTGGTGTTCTAATCCCTGTTGACCACTGTGAACCGCCTGTCAAATCACCTGTCGAATCATAAACCAAAGTATATGAACATCGCTCAACTGACAGGTGGATAGAACCCGGCCGACCTAGTACCATCACCCCCAGGGTTTTTCGATTATCAACCAATTACGTTCGCGGTGATCTTGTCGAACCATGAACGGGCGGCCCTTCGACAGGCTCAGGGCGAACGACAGAAATGGTATCGGGAAATAACCGAAAGCAACTGTCTGAGACAGCGGTTTCGCTTTTATCGCCGCCCGTATTGAGTTAGAATTGACGCGAGGCAATAGAAACTCGGAGACTTGGAAGGAACAATGGCTGAGCTGATCGCTTTTTGGCCTTATGACATCGCACAAGGAAGGGAGACCGATAGGTTCATACTCGCTAAGTCATGGAAGGAGTCATTATGAAGGGTGGAGGTCTGCTGGTAGGAGGAATCATCCTGGTGGTATTGGGATTTATACTTCTAATATCAAGGGAAGGCTTGGTCAGTCTGACCTCATTGGTATTGCTAGGCATTGGCATTATCATGGCCATATTCGGTTTAGCCGGATTCCTGTACGAGAAACTCGTGAGCAAGGCTGGGGGACTAGGGTTGCTGATAGGCGGCATCCCACTGATTATAGTGGGCGCGGTACTTCAAATAGGTCTATTTGCCTGGATATTGGCTGCGATCTTCCAATTTGTGGGTATCTTGATAATCGTGGCCGGGATAATCGTCGGTGTGGTTGGACTAATAGGTATGATTCGAGGCGACCGGGGCAGTTCGTCGTTTGATTACTGATCGGACCCAACCGCTCCGCTACTGAAATTCGCGGTCCGTCAAGAGAATTGGAATCCATGGGAGATTAGAATATGGGTCTTATGTCCCGAATATCAACGGTAGTCAAGGCGAAGATCAACAGGCTGGTGGACGACGCGGAGAATCCCGCGGAGAACCTGGACTACGCCTACGAGAAGCAGCGCGAGATGCTTCAGAACGTCAAGCGCGGCATAGTGGAGATGGTCACCACCAAGCGCAGGCTTCAGCTTCAGGCCGAGAAGGTCAAGGCCAGCATCGTGAATGTCGAGAACCAGGCGCGCCAGGCGATGGCGGCGGGCAGGGAAGACCTGGCCCGAATGGCGCTCCAGCGCAAGCAGACCGCGCTCATCGAGCTTGAGGGGCTGGACGAACAGATAGCCCAGCTTGAACTGGAGCAGGAGAAACTGACCCGCGCCGAGCAGCGCCTTACCGCGAAAGTGGAAGCGTTCCGCTCCCGCAAGGAGATAATCAAGGCGCAGTACAACGCGGCCCAGGCTCAGGTCAGGATAGGCTCCGCGCTCTCCGGCGTATCCGAGGAGATGGGCGACGTTCAGCTTGCCGTCGAGCGCGCCGAGGACAAGACCGCCAACCTGCGAGCCAAGGCGGGCGCGATAGACGAACTCGCCGAGTCCGGCGTCCTGGACGACCAGCTTACGCCGGGCGGGGGCGACGTTCTGAGCCGCGAACTGGCGCAGTTGACCGCCGAACAGAACGTGGAAGACGAACTTGCCTCGCTCAAGGCCAGTTTGCCACCTTCCTCATCCAGTCAGAACAGGGCGCTCCCGGGTAGCTAGAGCGCGTTTTGGAGAGTGGGACAAACCGATGATTGTGAGAATACTTACCGAGGGCCAGTTCAACCTGCCCGGCGCGTTCATTGACGAATTGAACGAACTGGATAACAAGCTGGTCGAAGTGGTGGAGAGCGACGACAACGAGAATTTCGGCCCGGCGCTGAAGGCGCTGCTGGACCTGGTTCGTGAGAACGGGACGCCGGTTTCGTTGGACGAACTGGTAGAGTCCGACCTCGTTCTGCCGGAGCCGGACATCACGCTGAGAGAGGCCGAGGAACTGTTCGTGGGCGAGGGCCTGGTGCCGGACTAGAAGCTATCTCGCAAATATCAATCCTCAATAGGAACGGTGTGTTTTCACCCTCACCCCAGCCCTCTCCCCCAGGGAGAGGGGGTCTATTGACTGGGGGAATCGGCGTCAGACACTTTCGGACAGGTGATAGGTGTCGTTCAGCCGAATGACCGACCAGCCGTTATGGTCGAACACGAAGCGGGATATGGACGTGTTGTCCACCGTGACCTTCCAGAGAAGGGCGTCTCTGAAGCCCATTATGTACTGGAACAGGCAGCGCCAGGCCATGCCGTGTCCGACGACCGCGATGGTGAGGTCTTGTGGCGTGGAGGCGAGGTCTTCGTTGAAAATTATCTCGGACTCCAGCCAGCCGGAGACGCGGCGCTGGACTATCCTTAGCGGTTCGCCCCCCGGCGGCACGAAGTCAGGCCCCTTGTTGGCTATGTAGGCCCTGTTTTCAGGGGTGTACACTTCCTCTATCGGGACTCCGCGCCAGCCGGCCAGCTGCTGTTCAATGAGCGCGTCCGCCGCCGGAACGTCGCGCTCGGTTTCGCCCATGGCGTCCAGCATGAAGCGCGCCGTCTTGCGGGCGCGGTCGAGGGTGGAGCTGTAAACGCGGTCGAACTCTACGCCTTCCCGCTTGAGCCGCTGTCCGAGCAGCCGCGCCTGCTCGACTCCCTTGTCGGTGAGCGGGGAGTCGTAGTTCAATCCGGCCGCCAGGCCGGGCGTGGCGTTCGATTCCGACTCGCCGTGTCGTATGAAGTAGAATTCGCATCTGAAGTCTTTGTGTATCAAGTTGGCCTCTCTGATTGGTTCGTTAGGTTGTCCGGTGGATTGCCGCTTTCGTGGGAATGACTGAATTGGGGTTTCACCCTCACCCTAGCCCTCTCCCTGAGGGAGAGGGAATTTTCAACGCCTAGTCTCTGAGCGAAGGCGGCAGCATATTGGGTATCGTATTCTCGATGGGATAGACCTCGCCGCACTCGGTACAGGTGAGGACGCCTTCCACGATTTCCTCGCCTTCTTGCTTTGTGATACTGAGATAGAGTTCGCCCCTGCACACGGGGCAGACCAGGATTTCCATGAGTTCGATCTTCAAGGTTATGACTCCGAGTTTTCGTCTGAATCAGGATTTGCGGGATGTTCAGGATTTTTCAGGATAGAGGGCGGAGATTGAATCTAATCACCCTCACCCTAGCCCTCTCCCTGAGGGAGAGGGGAGCTATCAACGGATTGCTATTTCGTAAAGGGTATTGAGCAGGTCGGCCAGAAGCAATACTATCACGCCCAGAATGGCTATCGTATTGTAACCCGACACGGCGCTGAGAATTTTCCTGAACCTGCCCGACGGCGGGTCGGGATTCTGTCCATACATATCCAGAAGCGCCGCGCGCCGCCGTCTGCCGCGCGCCAGAATGAACATCCACACGCTGAGCGCTATCTTGACGCCTAGGACTATCCCGTAGGATGGGCCTGTAACCCCGCCGGTCAGGCGGTTGAAGGTGAGGATGACGCCGGTGACCAGTATAACGAAGATGCAGGTATCCACGAGCGCCCCGAACTCGGCGGCGGTCGCCTCGTTTATCTTGCGCCCGGCCTCCGGGGAGCGGCGCAGCGCCGGCCTGAGAACGAACAGATAGAAAATACTTCCGCCAACCCACGCCGCCGCCGCGACGACGTGAATCCACCTGACCACTACGAGAAAGAGGTCTCCGCTCGTCATACACGCTCTCCGGGATTTATGCGCGAGTATTGTACACGACGCGGGGCCAGGACGCCCGACGGCTAGAGAATCTCTTCTATCAACTCTTCCAGCTTCTCCAGGTTCAGCGCGCCGGACCAGGTTCGGACTATGTTGTGGTCGCGGTCTATGAATATAGTGGTGGGGAAGCCTTGTATCTGGTAGTTCTTGAGAATCTCGCCTGAGGTGTCGCCCTGTCTGTCCGACCCTAGCATATAGTTCACGTTCAGGTCGTTGACGAACTTCTGGCCGTCTTCGGCGGTGTCCAGGCCGAGAAGTTGGACGCCTATCATCGCGAGGCCGTCGCCCTTGTGCTTCTGGTACGCCTTCTCGAAGTCGGGCATCTCCGCTACGCAGGGCGGACATGAGGGGAACCAGAAGTTCAGCACGACGGGCTGACCGTCGAATTGGGATAGCTTGATGGTGTCCCCCGCCTGAAATTCGGCGTTGGCGTAGAGGGTAAGCTCGAAGTCAGGGGCGCGGTTGGCGTCGCTTTCGTCGTTGGAGCCGGAATCTCCGCAGGCGGATAGCAGGAGTGTCAGGATTGCCAGAATGCCTAGCGCCGTGATCGAGCGGGCGTCTGAGATACGAGGACTTGATTTTGGCTGTCGCGTGAACACCGGAAAGTCACAAACCCATGGCGACAGCCAATCGTCCCAGCCCATCCACGTATTCACCGTTCCGGTGTATCTTTTCTGGATTGAGTTGGCGTCGTAGCTTGGATAGCGTGAAGTACATATTGCAAACGTGTCCCGCTGTGATTGCCGTCCCAACGACAGCGACTATTATGGCGATGGGCATGGCTCCGGAGGCTAAAGGCGCAAGAGAAGCAAAACCGATAATCGCGTCGGTCAATATGACGGAGACCGCCATGAACACGCATATCACTGGAAGCCCAAAGCCAATAATTCGTAGTTGAACCTTTGGAGGCAAGGCTCGCACGGATATAGGATGTTCAGGAAGATCAACCCCCTGAGACTCTGCCAATGTCTTAATCCGGCGATGCAAATGTTCCATTATACGACTGATAGGATAGGTAATGATCGTGCGCGCTATCCAAACGGAGACATATCCCACAGCAACGACGCCAATCCAGTCTTCACGAGGGTAATTCATCCACAGCAAAACGAGGTTCCAGATGGTCGTTACTACCAGTACGTCCGCCACCATTCGTCCAAGTCGCGCCTTTTCTGGTAGCTTATCCATCTTTAACTTCCCCGCTGTCTTGCTTTACTGAACGGAAGTTAGCTAGTACCAAACTCAATATGTCCGCGACGTTGATGAGAGCGATACCGACAGCCATCGCGACCACGCTACCTACAAGGATAACAGAAAGCGTATCTTGGGTACTGGTTGACGCTCCCACTTGTTCCAGGGACTCGTGAATGACCCAATTGAGAACAAGCCCCAATCCTAACAATACCGATACGCTGATTGCAGTCGCTATCGCTCGTATAAGGATATTATAGCAGTTATGCAGATAGGCGTGTGTGGATTCACTGAGGCTATACCACGGGCGCTTCATGTACACTCTCTTTCCGCAGGACGCCTTTTCGGTAAAGCACGAGGCCATACTAGCGATGGAATCGGGAATATGTCAACTTGTGTCCGCGCGGGACGGGCTCATTCCAGATTGCGTTCGGCGATTAGCTGGGCGCCGCGTTCGAGGAGGTCTTTGGCGCGGTCGGGCGGGGTGTCGCGGGAGTCGAGATAGCGTTCGAGAAGCTGGGACGGCGTTAGTCCCTCGGAGTATGATCCGTCCAGCCTGGTGCGCGGACGCTCGGTTATCTGCCGGGATATGGCGGCGATGTAGTGGGCGTCGGACAGCGACGCCCGTATCTCCGAGTCGGACAGCAACGCCTCCAGGTTCGCGGGCGTCTCGATGTTTAGCTTGACTATGGCGTCTCTTGTGGCGTGGCGACTCACGCGCTCCGCGACTGTCAGGTTGGGCGATGGATCGTCGGCTCTGAGCTTCACGTCAATCGTGAGAAATCGCCTGGCGTTCACAGTCTCAAACCTGAAATCCTTCATACGCTGTCCCTGCGGCTCTGAGGAATCGAGTTCGACGACGCAGAATCCCTTGTCGTCGTTTTCTTCGCCGAAGTCAATCCGCTGGATACTCCCGGGGTAAACGACGTGGGGATTCCGTCCGATGACCTGGTGCTTGTGTATGTGTCCAAGCGCAACGTAGTCGAACTGCGGCAGCGCCACCGAACTTCTCAGCAGAACATGATCGCTGCCCAGCATCATAGACTGCTCGGAACTGGTTCTGGCGTCGTTGACCGTTACGTGTCCGGCGAGTATGGCCGGGATATTTGGATCTAGTCGTTCCGCCTGCGTCTGGATTATGTTGGTCAGCGTCTCGCTGATCTTCTCGTTTATCTGGAACGTCGAGAGGCCGCGTATCTCCTCTCTGGCGAGAAACTGGCTGCGACGGATCCAGGGGACGGCGACTATCTGAATGGGGCCGGCCGCGGTCTCTATGATATAGGTAGTCGCGTTGTCTCCGATGACCACCCTGGGCATGGGCAGGGTGCGGTATATGTCCAGCGAGGTGGCGCGTCCCTGTACGTGGGGCGTGTCGTGGTTGCCAATCAGCAGGAACGACGGGATGCCGGCCTCGGACAGGCGCACTATGCGCTTGGCGAACTCGCGCTGGTGCGTCTGGGACGGGTCGCGGCTCTTGTAGGCGTCTCCGCAGAAGAGGGCGAGGTGAACGTCGGATTCGATAGCGTAGTCCGCAAGCTCGTCGAACGTCTCCAGGAAGTCCTGAAGCCGTGTAGAGAGACCCGTATTCGGGTCGGTTCGGGAGTAGTTTTCTACGCCGATATGAACGTCGGCAAAGTGTAGGATTTTCATGGGAAGACCTAGATTCCCGCGAAAGCGGGAATGACTGAATTGTAGTTCACCCTCACCCTAGCCCTCTCCCTCAGGGAGAGGGGATTTAACCTGATTCAAGTGGGCAACTCCTAAGATTATCCGGCTAGTCGCCCAGGTCCTGGGTGAGGCGTTGAACCAGTTCTGAGACTGGAACGCGAATCTGTTCCATCGTATCACGGTAGCGGATGGTTACGGCGTTGTCGTCCAGCGTATCGAAGTCCACGGTTACGCAGAGAGGCGTTCCTATCTCGTCCTGCCGCCGGTATCGCCTGCCGATGCTCTGCGTGTCGTCGTACTGGACGAATCCGGGAATCCGGCCGGATCTTCGCACTGTCTCGAAGACATCGCGAGCGGTTGGAGCGAGACGCGCGTTCCTGGACAGCGGCAGGATGGCGACCTTCACCGGAGCGAGTTCGGGATGTAGTTTGAGCAGGACGCGGGTTTCAGTCTTTCCCGCCGGCGTGGAGACCTCCTCCTCGGTATAGGCGTCCACGAGGAAAGTCATTACGGAGCGGTCCACGCCCGCGGCGGGTTCTATGACATACGGCACGACGCGCTGTCCGCTCTGCTGGTCGAAGTAGGTGAGATTCTGTCCGCTGGCCTCGGCGTGCGCCTTGAGGTCGTAGTCCGTCCGGTTGGCGACGCCCTGTATTTCTCCCCAGCCCCAGGGGTAGAGATATTCCAGGTCGTGGGTGGCCTTGGAGTAGTGGGATAGCTCGTCGGCGTCGTGCTGCCTCACGCGAATCCTGTCGGGGTTCACGCCAAGCCCGGTGTACCAACCTACGCAGTCTTCTATCCACTTTTCGTGGGCTTCCTCATCCTCTCCGGGCATTACGAAATACTCTATCTCCATGGCCTCGAACTCCCGGGTTCGGAAGATGAAGTTGCCGGTGGTTATCTCGTTTCTGAACGCCTTGCCTATTTGCGCGATGCCGAAGGGAAGGCGCTTGCGGGTGGAGTTGAGAACGTTCTCGAAGTTTACGAAGATGCCCTGCGCGGTTTCGGGGCGCAGGTACGCCTCGGAAGCCTGGTCTTCCAACGGCCCTATGAAGGTCTTGAACATGAGGTTGAACTGGCGCGCCTCGGTGAATTCGCCGCCACATTCGGGGCAGGTTGGGCCTTCGAGGTGGTCTTCCCTGAATCTCCGATGGCACTCCAGACATTCCACTAGCGGATCGGTGAAGCTACCGACGTGTCCGCTCGCGCGCCAGACGTCGGGGTGCATCAGGATAGAGGCGTCCAGCCCCACGATGTCGTCGCGGCTCCAGACGAAGGTCCGCCACCATGAATTCTTTACATTATTCTTGAGTTCGACGCCTAGCGGGCCGTAGTCCCAGGTGCTGGCGAGTCCGCCGTATATCTCGCTGCTCTGGAAGATGAAGCCCCTGCGCTTGCACAGGGAGGCCAGCTTGTCCAAGTCCACGCGGGAGTCTTTAGTAACCACGATCACCTCTGGTTTTAGTCATTAGTCTTTAGTTCTTAGAATTTCAGCCCACTCCACCAAGGTGGTGGATGATTTGGCATTTCGGAGCCGGGAGCGAATCCGCGCCGAGTCGCATAGTCGAAAGTGTAGGAAGCAGTATCACCGAATATAGTAAAGGATGAGCGCGGGCGGTTTCCAATCAGGACGCGATACCTTTGATGAAGTCGGCGGCCTTTTCCGCAATCATGATGGTGGTGGCGTTCGTGTTGGCGCGTATCACGTCGGGCATTATCGAGGCGTCAACCACGAAGAGATTATCGAATCCTCGCGCTCGGCATCGCTGGTCAACCACAGACATGGGGTCCGAATCCGGCCCCATCTTGCACGTGCCGGACGAATGATGCTGGGTGAGGACGTTCGCTATCAGCCAGGCGTCCAGCGCGTCGTCGTCCGCCAAGACTTCATCGGTGGGGGATAGGCGAGACATCTTCGCGGGCGCGTATTCCGGCATGGCTGAAATCTCGGCGCACAGGCGCACCGCGCCGCGCATCCTCTCACGGTCGAACGGGTCCGTAAGATAGCGGTAGTCCAGGATGGGCTGCTCCCTCGGGTCCGCGCTGGCGAGTCTTATATCGCCCTGAGACAGCGCCTTCTGCATAGCGATGCTGAATCCGGTCGGGATATGGCCTTCCCTAATCTGGAAGTTAACCGGGATGTGTTCGGTGCGTATCTGGAGCGGGCGCATCTGCATATCGTTGCGGAAGGGCGAGCCCGGAGTGGTGTATCGCATCCCAATCTGGAGAGGCGGCGGCCGGGAGGGGAGCGTTACTTCGCTCTGGTAGTGCATGAAGACGGCGGGATGATCGCGCAGGTTCTGCCCGACGCCCGGAACGTCGGCCACGACGGGAACGCCGACCTCCGAGAGATGCTCCGCGGGGCCGACGCCTGAAAGCATGAGTAGTTGGGGAGAATTTATCGCGCCGCCGCTCAGGATTACGCGGTTTGCCTCTACTCTGAAGACCTCTCCGCCCGACTCCGCCTCCACGCCGACCGCGCGTCCGCCGTCGAACAGAATCCGATGCGCGAGAACCTCCGACCTCACGGTCAGGTTGAGCCGGTTTCGCGCCATTCGCAGGTAGGTGAGCGCGGTGCTCATACGAATGTTGTCTATGCGGTTTAGGGCGTAGAATCCGACGCCGGTGGATTCGGGATGGTTCATGTCTTGGGTCTGCGGAAATCCCGCCGCTACGCACGCCTCAAGGAACGCCCTGGGACTGGGGAGAAGTTCGTCGTCCGTGTAGCGGCGAACGGGGATAGGGCCGTTGGAGCCGTGAAAGTCGTCTCCCGGAAAGTCCAGGTCCGTTTCGGACTTGCGGAAGTAGGGGAGTACGCCGAGGTAGTCCCACTCGTCATTCCCCAGGCTTGCCCACTCCTCGAAATCCTCCGGGATGCCTCTGAACCATATCTGCCCGTTGATGGCGCTGGAGCCGCCGGTCACTTTGCCGCGCGGCAGGTTGAACGGCTCTCTGTCGTCCGAGGCGCGGGCTTCGTATCCCCAGGTGTGCGCGAGCGGGTCGTATGATTCGTACCACGCGCGCACTCCCATCTTGATCTGGTCGGGAAGTCCGTCGAAGTCCGGGTAGTCGGGGCCGGCCTCGATGATCAGAACCGAGCGGTCGCGATCCTCGCTAAGCCGCGAAGCGAGTACGCACCCGGCGGAGCCTGCGCCTATGATGATGGTGTCGTATTTCATCCGGTAACGCCCTCCGCAATATCTCCGGATCAGGAGTTTACCTCATCCATGAAGGTCGCGGCCGCCGATGACAGCAGCGTGGTCAGGTGTGTGTATAGATAGGTGACGCCCTGATCCAAATATCGGCGCGTGGCGTGGGAATTGCCCGCGGAGCCGGACACCTTCCCCGCAGCCGCGATTGAGATGAACATCCCGTCCATCGCGTCTCGCACCGCCGGAGCGTCCGGGCGTCCCGGGTGTCCGAGCGACTGGGAGAGGTCCGACGGGCCTACGAATAGTACGTCCACCCCCTCGACCAGCGCTATCTCATCCACGTTTTCGACGGCCTCCGATTCCTCCAGTTGAACGCAGACCAGGGTTTCGGCGTTGGAGCGCTCGGCGTATTCGGCCATTGACATACCGTAGCCGTAAGAGGCCGATCTCACCCCGGCGGCCAGTCCACGTTCGCCGATGGGATGGTACTTGACCGCTTCGACGGCGCTTCGCGCCTGGTCTGCGATGTTCACGTGAGGCACCTGAACTCCCATCGCTCCCCTGTCCATGAGTTGGCCGATTGACTCGAACGAGTTGACGGGCGGCCTGGCGATGGGAGTGACCCCGGCGGCCTCAGCCGCCATGACCATAAGCTCCACGCTTTCCAGGGATATGGAGCCGTGTTCACAGTCTATGAGTACCCAGTCAAAGCCCAGCCGTCCGACGATGTCGACTACGTGAGGGGAGGGGAACATTATCGAAACCCCGAACGCGGGCTGGCCGGAGAGGAGTTTCCGTTTCATCCGATTGGGAGTCATAGCGTCGCTTTCCTGTGTGAGTCGGTTTCACGAATCGAGGCGGTTCAAGAGACGGGCTTGCCGTTCCGGGCTATCTCGCCCGCTATCCAGTCGTAGGTATGCCTGATTCCCTCCGCGACGCGGATTTCGGGCTGCCAGCCGATGACCTCGGCCAGTATAGTATTGTCGCTGTTGCGTCCGCGCACTCCCTGGGGCTTGGTCAGGTCGTGCCGCTTGGTCAGCGTCTTTCCGGCGGCTGAGCAAACCGCGTCAACCAGTCCGTTCACTGTAATCAGTTCCTCGGTGCCGAGATTGACGGGCTTGGCGTATCCCGACTCCATGATGCGGCGCAGGCCCTCCACGCAGTCCGCGATGTAGCAGAAACTGCGGGTCTGTTCTCCGTCGCCCCAGACCTCGATGTCGCCGCCGTCCGACGCCACGGCCACCTTGCGGCATATCGCGGCTGGGGCCTTTTCCTTGCCGCCGTCATACGTGCCGAGCGGCCCGTATATGTTGTGAAAGCGGATGATGCGGACGTCAAGGCCGCACTCTTCGTGGTAGTAGGTTGTAAGCTGCTCAGCGAACAGTTTCTCCCAGCCGTAGCCCTTCTCGGGGTCCGCGGGAATCGCTTCCTCTTCTCGCAGCGGCGTCACGTCCTCGCTCTCCTGGAGAAAGCTGGGATACACGCAGGCCGAACTGGTGTAGAGATACCTGTCCACTTTCGATACCCTCGCGGCCTCCAGCATATGGCTGTTGATGAGAGTGTTGTTCCGCGTGAGAAATGCGTGGTTCGCGGTGATGTACCCGATTCCGCCCATGTCCGCGGCGAGCTGATAGACGTCATCCATTCCGTCGGTGGCCTGGAGACAGCTCTCGAAGTGGCGCAGGTCGGCGATCTGAAATTCGTTCGCCGCGCTATCCTCGAACTCCGGGTACTTGACGTCGACCCCCCTGATCCAATGGCCCTCGGCCTTCAGCCGCTTCACCAAGTGATGGCCTATGAACCCCCCGGCTCCGGTTACGACTACTTTCATATTGGTTTCCTCAATTTAATCCAATGGGCTGTCTCATGTGTGGAATCCGAGGGCCGCCGCGACCGTTCGCTATCGGTTGTCCGGTGTAATGAATGTCAGTTCGTCCGGCTTTCGGGCGGCATATAGAGCGACCGCCATGTGCCAAAGGTCTGCGCCGCGCAGGTATCCGGACTCCAAAGCAAGCGCCATTTCATTGTGAAGAGAGCGATACGTTCCTCCACTGATCGGCGTCTTCTCCCCACCTTTCAGAAAGGAATCTATCCAGTCCTCCCGGAACAGTGGCTATGGGCTTCAGGGTCTTTCGGCGAGAATCCTGGGCTTTCAACACGCCTGTCCGTCGAAGGTATTCAAACCATTCCTCCGCCGTAAGGTTTTCTCTGAGGTCGTGCTCGACAGGTTGAATCTCAGCCACCACCTTTCCATCACAGTTAATAGTGACAGTGTATCCCTTCCGCGCCTGCCGAATTATCTCCGGGAATTTCTTCCCTGCTTCATCTATCTCATACTCGAATTTCATAGCCTTGATTCTAACCGTTCGGACCTGTCGCGGCAAACCTTAGCGTGGTTCTCTTCCGGTAAGGCGGGGAGTGAACTGGAGCGCCTTGCTCGCCGGCTTCAGAAACGGGACAAGCAGCCCGCCCCGAAGCCCGTTGCGACGCCAGGCGCGCGCCACCTCCGCGTTCGCCTTGACTATGTTGGATATGGAGCCGTTCGACGCGCCTCCGAGGGCCATTCTCACAAGTACCCTGTCCACGTATTTTACTCGGACGCGCTGCTTGAGCAAAAGGCGCAGCATGAGCTCGTAATCAGCCGCTATCGGAAATCCGAGGTCGAACATCCCATAATCATGGTACACGCGCCTGCGGACGAAGAATGTCGGATGCGGCGGCATCCAGCCCCGATACCACTTAGCCGCGCTCGGCGCGCCGCTTTTCCAGTATCTCACCACTTCGTCATCATCGTTGACGTAAACGAGGTTTCCGTAGCAGGCGTCGGTGTCTTCATCTCCGAACGTCTCAAGGACATCGCGCAAGGCGTGAATGTCGGCGTAGCGGTCGTCGGCGTTGAGTATGCCGACGACATCCCCGGTCGCGTGGCGAATTCCCTTGTTCATGCCGTCGTAGATCCCATCGTCCGGCTCGCTTATCAGGGTGGCGATTCGGTCCGCGTACCCCTCCAGAATCTCCAGCGTGCCGTCCGTAGAACCCGCGTCCACTACTATCAACTCGAGCTCATGCCCATGCCGCTGCGCCAGAATCGAGTCGAGAGCGCGACCGACGCGACGGTCGTTGAACACCGGCGTTATGACTGAGATTCTCATCTTATCCTGTGGGGCGCCAGCGCCTCTTCGTTCAGGCTGATACCGAAGCCCGGGCGGTCCGGCGGGCTGACGTGACCGTCCTCGACCATCAGCGTCTCATTGAACATATGCCCCCACATCGGATCTGTGGAGTTGCTGTAATACTCGACGGTCAGGCCGTTGGGTATCGCGGACACTAGATGCACGTGAACGTCTTGGTTTCCGTGAGGCGCGATGAGAAGGTCGTGCGCCTGCGCGAGCGCAGCCACCTTCATGAACTCTGTAACTCCGCCCATTATCAGGCCGTCGGGCTGGAGAATGTCGCAGCACCGGCCCTCGATGAGCTCCCTGAATCCGTAGCGGGTGTATTCGTTCTCGCCCGTGGCGACCGGGATGGTGGTGGACTGGCTGACAAGCCTGTGTCCTTCGTAGTCGTCCGGGTTCACCGGCTCCTCGAACCAGAACACGTCGTATGGCTCCATCTTGCGCGCGATTTCCTGAGCCTCGAAGTGGCGGTAGGCGCAGTTGGCGTCCACCATGAGCCGCGTGTCCGGGCCTATCGCCTCCCTCACGACTCGCACGCGCTCCACGTCCTCGTTGATGGGCGCGCCGCCTATCTTCATCTTCACCGCCCGAGCTCCGAGGCCGACGGCGGTCACCATCTCTTCCGCCAGTTCGCCCAAGCCCTTGCCTTCTTCGTAGTAGCCGCCCGCTATGTACACGGGCATCTTGTTGGTGTAGCCGCCGAGCAGTTTATAGACGGGCAGGCCGGTGATTTTGCCCTTGAGGTCCCAGAGCGCAATATCAATCCCGCTTATCACCCGCGTCGTGATGCCGCGCCGCCCGACCAGCTTGGGCTGCCACATATTGTCCCATATCCGCTCGGTGTCGAACGGATCCTGTCCGACGACCACCTGCGCGAAGTGTTCCAGGATGGCCGCGCCGATTTCCTCAGCCCCCTGAATCCCGCCCGCGAGACCTATCCCGGTCGCGCCTTCGTCGGTCTCTACTTTCACGACGTTCAGCCCGGCGGTCGGATACACGTACATCCCGTTCCGTATCGGAGTCGCCCGCTTCCATCGGTAGGTTTCCATTGTCAGGCTTGTAATCTTCATGGCTTGGCATCCTCGGACATTGGGTTTCAGTTATTGGTTTTGGCTTGGCGGTGGTATGAAATCGCGGAGACGATCATGAATATGACTACTCCTGGGACTAGCAGGTCCCATAGGAATTGGGACGGCTCGAACCCCTCGGCGAATTTGAGAACGTACTGGTGAACGTACAGGATGCTGAAGAACGCGCCCAGTATAGTCAGCGCGTCCATGGGGAGATGTCGCGGCCCATCGCCCGCGTCGTGAAGTTTCAGGGATATCCTCGCGTTCGCCACGATGGCCAGAATCAGCGTGACCATGATAACCGGGTCTATGGCGTAGTCCCAGATGGCCTGAATGGGTTCCGGATTGTACGGGAAGTAGTAGTAGGATACCAGCAGAACGGCGGACGCTATCCAGCAAAGCGCGGACAAGAGTCTCAGGGGAGTGGTCATTGTTTCGCCTCCTCGCTTTTGGCTGGGCCTGAGTATATCACATGGCCTGGCTATTGCCCGAATAGCGCGAGGCCCGCTAATTTCGTCATATCGCTGTTGACAACACCTGTGGGGTGTCATATAGTCTTGACCGATTCCTTTGCAGTTGGCCGACTGCGGGGATGAAGTCGCGTCTCGAAATTCTGAAGATGAGACGCCCTTGCGAAAATATGGAGGACAATGTTGAATCGCCTGTGGTTTCTCACGGCTATCGTGTCAGTCATTATGGCTGTGGTTCTCGCTTGCGGCGGCGGCGGCGGAGAAGTGGAGGAACCAGCTCAGGAAGTGGCGGAGCAGGCGCTGGAGAAAGAAATATCCGAAGACGCCAGACGCGCGCAGAGGTCGGGCCAGAAGACTGTGACTGAAGAAAGGCCGCAGCGAGTCGCGGCTGAGGGAGAGGTAATCTTCCCGGATCCGGAGGTCGAGGTGGCCGTCAGAGCGACCCTGAAACAGGACGAAGGGCCTATCATGATTGCGGATGTGGCCGAACTCACCGAATTTCGACTGAATCAGCGGTGGTATATAACGGACATATCCGGGATAGAACACATGACTAATCTTGTAAAGTTCGATATGTCGCAGAACGCCACTTCCGACATATCCGCGGTGTCGGGACTCACGAAGCTGACAAGGCTGGACCTCGCGCAGAACGACATCGAGGACATAAGCCCGGTGGCCGGGCTTACCAACCTGACCTACCTGAGATTGCACGACAACCGGGTCAGCGACTTATCGCCGCTTGCCGAGCTCGCCAATCTCACTGAGCTGGATCTCCGCATAAACCAGATCAGCGATATATCCGTTCTCTCGGAGCTTACGAATCTGAGCAAGCTCAATCTCACAAGCAACCAGATAACCGACATATCATCGGTGGCCTCTTTGTCCAATCTGACTTTCCTCGAACTTACCAGAAACGAAATCACTGATATTTCGCCTCTCTTGGAGGCGGGATTGGGCGAGGGCGTCACTATCGTGCTTTGGGGATTGCCGCTGGACGACAATTCCGAGAACGTGGTCATTCCCAAGCTGGAAGAAGCGGGCGTTAGAGTAGATTACTAAGGGTGATATAGTCAGATGACAACTTACATAATCAGAAGGCTGCTTCTCACTATACCGACCCTTCTCATCGTCACTCTGCTGACGACCGCCGCGCTCCGGGTAATCCCGGGCGACGCGATAGACGTCCTGATAGGCCAGATGGACCTCTCCGGCAAAGAAGACCGAGGACTGCTGCGCGCCGAGCTGGAGAAACAGCTTGGCATAGACGTCCCCATCTACGTGCAGTACTTCAGGTGGTGGAGAGATCTGATACTTCACCAAGATCTGGGCGAAGCTGTCATCATGGGCTTCGACGTGAAGGACCAGATAATACAGAGGTTGCCAGTCACCTTCGAGTTAGGAATTTTAGCGATAATAATCGCGCTGCTCATCTCTTTCCCGGTGGCTATATATTCGGCTGTGCGCCAGGATTCATGGGCGGACTACGTATTCCGTAGTCTCGCCATTCTCTTCATTAGCCTTCCCTCATTCTGGGTGGGCATCATGGTGATAGTCTTTCCTTCGTTATGGTGGAATTGGTCACCGCCCATAATCTACGTTCACATTTGGGAAGACCCGATGGAAAATCTGAAGATGATCTTGCTTCCGGCGATCATCATGGGCATGGCCATCAACGGCGTAAACATGAGGCTGATGAGAACTATGATGCTCGAGGTGGTAAGGGAGGACTACATCAGGACGGCCTATTCGAAGGGACTGGCCGAGAAGGTGGTGATATTCAGGCACGCGGTGAAGAACGCGCTGATTCCGGTTATCACAGTCCTGGGACTGGGCGTGCCGGTTGTGATAGGCGGTTCAGTGATAATCGAGCAGCTCTTCGGTCTGCCTGGAATGGGACGGCTGGCGGTAGAGGCGGCCTTCCTTCGCGATTTCCCCGTAATAATTGGGGTAACGCTCGTATTCAGCCTCTTTGTACTACTCATCATCTTGATAACAGATCTAAGTTACGCCTGGCTCGATCCCAGGATAAGATACAGTTAGAGGCGCGGAGGAAGAATGGCACAGGCAACTTTAGGCGCCCCGCCAGTCCAGCAGAGACGCAATCAATTCGCCGACTTCTTCAAGCGGATGGTCAGGACGAAGCCGCTTGGCACGGTATCAGCGGTCGTCGTGCTGGTGTTCTTCTTTGTCGGCGTGTTCGCCAATTTCATCGCGCCTTACGGCTACAACGACCAGAAGATCAGAAATGAGGATGGAACGTCCACGCGCTTCGAACGCTTGGCCTCTCCCTCGTTCGACCACTTCCTCGGCACCGACAGCATAGGCCGGGATATGTTCAGCCGCATCATCTACGGCGCGCGTATCTCTATGCTGGTGGGCGTAGTGGGAAGCATCACTTCACTCATCGTATCGTGTCTGATAGGCATCCCTTCGGGATACTTCGGAGGCAAGTTCGATCTTGTCGTGCAAAGATTCATTGACGCATGGCTTGTCTTCCCAGACCTGATACTTCTGATACTGCTGGTGGCTCTGATAGGACCCAGCCTTTGGAACATAGTATTCATCCTGGGCTTGCAATACGGACTCGGCGGATCGAGGTCCGTCAGGGGGGCGGTCATAGGCATCAGGCAGAACGCCTATATCGAGGCTTCACAGGCCGTCGGAGTATCCACGCCCAGGATACTGGTGAGACATATATTGCCGAACGTCGCGCCGTTCCTGCTGGTGCTGGTCACCACGCGAATGCCTGGCATGATGCTGGCCGAATCGGGACTGAGTTTCCTCGGTCTGGGAGTGCCGCCTCCGGCCCCAAGCTGGGGCGGAATGCTGAGCAGCGCGGCGATGTCATATATGCTCAGGGCGCCATTGCTCGCAGTGTGGCCCGGCCTTGCGCTTAGCTTCGTGGTGTATTCGACGAATATGTTCGGCGACGCGCTCAGGGATTTGCTCGATCCGAGGCTGAGAGGGGCGTCCGGAGGCAGGTACTAGGAACGGACGGAATCGAAATGGCAAGAGCGGTATCTTGACATAGAGGGAAAGTTCACTATCATTGATTCGCTCGTAGTTGGCGCGCCACCTCGCGTGGTCTGGCGCTCAGGATTAGGAAAGGATAGGGTATCGAAATTGAGAAAAGTTAAGTTGTTAGCGGCAGTGGCAGTTCTGACGCTCGCGCTCGCGGCGTTGGTCGCCTGCGCGAGCGAAACGCCGGCGGCTCCCGCCGCGCCGACGCCGGACGTGGCGGCGATAGCGGCGCAAGCGGCGCAGCAGGCGGTGGCGCAAGCGCAAGCTCAACAACCAGCCGCCGCGCCCGCGCCGGCGGGCGCTACTTCTGAAGAAGTGGCGAAGGCCGTTCAGGAAGCGCTGAAGGCCCAAGAGGCCCAGATAGCCAAGTCCGTCGAAGAAGCCGCGCAGAAGGCGGCCGAGGCCGCCGTGGAAGCCGCGCCGGTCGCGATGACGCAGCTGAGGCCGGAAGACGTCAAGACCGTCGAGATAAGAACAGGACCGTCTTACGGCGGACAGTTGAGAATCGCTACGGCCAGCGATCCCGGCTCCAAGTGGGATATGTGCGAGTTCAAGAACCAGCATATGCTCACCTACTCGGTCGAGAACTTCCTGATGGGCGATTACGACAAGGGTCCGTCCGGCTCTGGCGAGACAACGTATTTGCCGGTGCTGGGATTCGGAACTGACAAGCTCGCGACCGGAGCTCTGGCCGACAGCTGGGAAGTGCCGGATCCTCTGACATACAGCTTCCACCTTAGGCCGGGAGTGAGATGGCAGGATAAGCATCCCACCTATGGAAGGGAAGTTACGGTCGAAGAACTGGTAACCGAAATGAATCGCATCAAGGACTGCCGCTGGCCCAGGCATGACTTCCTTCTGGATACCGACGACGCGGTCACCGGCGATGACACTGACGGCGACGGCAAACTGGATACTATCACTTACCATACCAACAAGCCGGTCTCGTTCTGGGGTTACGAGTTCGCCTGGGGTCCCTACCTCATAGCCGCTCCCCCTGAGACCATCGAGCTTGGCACCGACGATCCCTGGAACCAGTCCGGCACCGGTCCATGGATGACTGTCGAAGGAGGTTACGTAGCCGGCAGCAAGACCGAGTTCGAGAAGAACCCGGACTGGTGGGCCACCTATAACTACGAAGGCAGTGAATACTCTATACCCTTCATAGATGGGATAGTCGAGATCATCATTCCCCAGGAGGCCGCCAGGCTGGCCGCCCTGAGGACAGGCAAGATTGACAAGTTGCGCGACGTGCGAACCTCCGACTGGGCGAGCATCGAAGAGTCGAACCCCGACCTCGGCAAGGTGAAGCCTCTCCAGGGCGCCCATATGTTCTGGATGCCGATGAACAAGCCTCCGTTCGACGACCTGAGAGTGCGCCGCGCGATGAACATGGCCCTGGACAGGCAGGTCTTCGCGGACAACCTGTATGAAGGCGACGCCGTGCTGTTCGCCTTCCCGTCGTCTCCTGAGTGGCCGCTCCACTACGTGCCGCTCGACCAGCAGCCCGAATCCGTGCAGGAATACTTCGTGTACGATCCTGTGAAGGCGGGCGAACTCCTGGACGAGGCGGGATATCCGTTGGTTGACGGAACGCGCTTCGAGATTGACCTGATGATTCGCAACACCATCGAACTCGAACTGGAATCGGCGCAGATAGCGCTCGGATTCTGGGACGACATCGGCGTAAAGGTCACGCTCGACCTGGTGGACAGCCCGGTCATTCAGAGCCGCCTGTTCGAGAAGCAGTATGACTTCATGTTCAACGCTCTCGTAGCCAGGCCGAACGCGCTGAACGACTTCAGAGCCGGCCACCAGTGGAACAGGGCCAACCTGAACGATCCCGAATGGCACGCCATGTGGGAGGACGTTCTGGCCGCGACCGAATCCAACGAGCAGATAGCCCGGATCAAGGCCGCTAACACCGGCTTCCTCGAACTGTCCCCCGCCATCCAGATCCCCGCCGGCTTCGGCGGCGACTACTGGCAGCCATGGGTGCAGAACCACAACGGCGAAAGAATCCTCGCCTTCGTGGACTACTCCACCAAGTGGGCCTACATCTGGCTCGACCGCGACATGAGAGAGGGCAGGACAGGCTTCCGCTAGGCGGTAGATTCCAGGTCTGATTAGCAAGACGAACTAGCGAAGCGGGGTGTGGAGAGATAATCGCCACACCCCGTTTGTAATTGCGGCCCAAGCTCCACCACCAACGCTATGCTGAATATCCGAGCCAGAACCGCCAATTTCCCCAACTCGCTCTACGACAGCGGACTGAAGAAGCGCCGCGTCCTGGGGCTGCTTATTATTGGCGTTATGCTGGCGCTGTTCCTGGCGTTCAACCGCGTCCCAAAGCTGGACACCGTGCAGGCCGACCTCGCGGTGGCGACATCCCCCGCGGCGGAGTGTTTCCAAGGATTCTGCATCGAAGGTCCCCCCGAAAAATCTTTCTTTGAGAGATGGTGGGAGTTCTCCCTTACCTATCTCCAACTTGTCACCGTAGGTATGATTTTCGCCTTCCTCGTCGCCGGAGCGACCGAGGCGTTCATCTTCCCCAAGTCAGGCGACTGGAGTCTGACCGGCGCAGGCATAAGGGGGTCCCTGAAAGGGCTTCTAATCGGCCCGGCGATGAACCTATGCTCCGCCTGTATCGTGCCGGTGGCCTCGGCGTTCAGGCGACGGGGTTCGGGCATAGAAACCACCCTGGCCATTACGCAGGGGTCATCCACGTTCAACCTGCCCTCCCTCATAATGGCCGCCATGGTGTTCGCGCCCCTGATTGGGGGAACTCGCATCGCCGTGAGTCTCGTGGGCGTCCTGCTGATAGGCCCCCTGGTCGCGAGGGTAGTGAACAGGCATGACAGGCTATCGCTCAACCTGCCTTACACTCCCTCCATCCCGGACGATGTTGGATGGCGGCAGGCGATAGGGGAAGGCTCCAAAGAGTGGGCGAAGATAACCGCCGGCCACGTGATACGCTTGGCCCCGGTGATGATACTGGCCGGATTCGCGAGCGGTCTGGCTATACAGTGGCTCAGTCCTCAGACCGTCACCGCCTGGCTCGGAGACGACATTCTCGGCGTGGCGATAGCGGCGACTATCGGGGTAGCTATCAACGTCCCGCTATTGTTCGAGATTCCCCTAGTCGCGGTGCTGCTCATGGCGGGCATGGGAACCGCGCCCGCCGCCGCGCTGCTGTTCACCGCCGCCGCCGCCGGGCCGATTACCTTCTGGGGACTGTCCAAGGTAATGCCCAAGAGGGCAATCGTCACTTTCGGCGCGAGCACCTGGACGCTGGGAATGGCCGGAGGCGTAGCGGCCCTCGTCTTTGTCTCGCTCGGCAGCGGTCCCGACTTCGGCTTGCGCGCCGACTACGGCTCCTCCACACGTTACGCGCGCCCAGCCGCTATAAGCGGCTCAGAAACGGGTGGCGACTGGGCAAGCTCGATGCGGTTCACCGACGTCACCCTTGAGGCGGGCGTCACCCACACCCATACCGCGCCTGAGCCGCTACTGGACAAGAGCGAGCCGAAGGACATGGTTGGCGGCGCGGTGGCCGAGGATTTCGACGGCGACGGATGGCTAGACCTGTTCGTTCTGCGCGGTGGCGAAGCGCCCAGCGTTCTGTACATGAACCAGCGAGACGGCGCGTTTGCTGAGGAAGCCGCGCTGAGAGGCGCGGACCTTCCGACAAGATACGGAGTGGCCGCCGCCGCCGCAGATTACGACAATGACGGCGATATTGATATAGTGGTCGCTTCGCAGCAGGCGCCTCACTACCTGCTCATCAACGACGGATCGGGACGGTTCAGCGTGAACGACACGATGCTCACAGAGCCGAAGATGTTCGCCACCAGCCCGAGTTGGGGAGATGTGGATAACGACGGAACGCTCGAACTCGCGCTCGGAGAATGGAACCCCGAAACTGCCAGGAACTACGACGCCGCGACCAAGTCCTCGAATGACCTATCGCAGGCCACAGGCGGCAATCCGTTGATTGGCGGCGACAGGCTTTCCCCTCTATTCTTGTACGCCAACGACGGACAGGGACAACTGGAGCCATACCAATTTCGGACAGGTCGGGGAATTGACCTGTGGACGTTCGCGCCCAGGTTCGCCGACCTCGACGGCGACGGCCTGACCGATCTGGCGGTCGTGGCGGACTACGGGATGTCTCGCATCTACCGCAACGTCGGAGATGGTATGTTCCAGATACAGAGAAGCGCGTCGCCGACCTTCACCGACGAGAACGGCATGGGTTCCGCTATCGGAGACTATGACAACGACGGCGATCTGGACTGGTTCGTGTCCAGCATCTTCGGACAGGACAACCCGGACAAGGGCGTGTTCGGAGGCACGGGAAACCGCCTCTACCGCAACGAGTCCGAAATGACTTTCGCCGACCTGAGCGCCGAAGCGGGCATACGCGACGGCGGCTGGGGCTGGGCCGCCAGCTTCGGCGACCTTGACAACGACGGCGACCTCGACCTCTACCACGTAAACGGCTGGGTTCAGAGACAGAGCGAGGGCAGCCCCGACGAATTCAACAATCAGCCCGGGCGTCTATTCGAGAATGGCGGCTATCTCGGATTCCACGAAGTAGCCGAACAGACAGGCTCCGCGGACAAGGGGCAGGGCAGGGGCGCGATCCTGTTCGACTACGATAACGACGGCGACTTGGACATCTTCATAACGAACAACCATGAATACGCGAGCGATGGGGGAGAGCCGGTTCGCGCTCCCGCGACTCCGACCCTACTCAGAAACGATACGCCGACCACGAATCGCTGGCTGAAGGTAACGCTCGAGGGCGGCCCGCCGCTGCACAGCCATGGCATCGGTTCGAGGATATACGTCACGACGAACGGACTGACCCAGATGCGCGAGTTGCACGCCTCGACGAACTTCGTAACCCAGGAGCCGGGCAGAATCGCCCACTTCGGGTTGGGCGGCGCTAAGACGGTGGACGAGATCCGCGTCGAGTGGGTCAACGGTCAGACGACCACGCTTAGCGATGTGCCGGCGAACCAGCATATTTCCATTTCGAGCAGATAACGCGCGTCAGCGTCTCCGCCCATTGACACCTTCTATCTTCCCAAATATCATTGGCCCAATTCGCTTGGCCGACTGATCGGCCCGTCTGAGAGGCATCCTATGGTCAGCTATCGCTACTCCTACTGGGACGGAACCCAGAACCCGTTCGATCTGGACGAGGAAGACATTCTGGAAGCGCTGTCCGAAGACATCATGAATCATGGTGACGTAAACCGCGCGATGCGTAATCTGATGCGGCAGGGAATGAGCGGCGACCAGGGCCAGCGAGTAACCGGGCTTCGCGAACTGCGCGAGCGTCTCAGCCGTCTCCAACAGCAGCAGTTGGAACGCTACAACCTCGAATCCGCTATGGACGACATCGCTGAGCGGCTCGAGGACATAATCTCCACCGAGCGGAGCGGCATCGAGCGGCGTCTCGATGAGGCGAAGCAGCAGCTTGAAGACGCGGGGGGAGAGGATTCGGAGCTTGGCGACATCCTGGGCAACGCTATGGACATTCTGGAACAGCGCGCCCAGCAGAACACGGAGAAGCTGGACCTAATGCCCGATAGCGCGGCGGGACAGATTCGGTCGCTGTCCGAATACGACTTCATGGATCCCGAAGCGCGGGAGAAGTTCCAGGAACTTATGGACACGCTGCGCCAGCAGATGATGCAGAACTTCTTCCAGGGGATGAAGGACGCGATTCAGAATATGTCCGCCGAGGATATGCGTGGCGTCCAGGAGATGATACAGGCGCTGAACCAGATGCTACGGGACAGGGCCATGGGCGAAGACCCCGACTTCGAGGGGTTCATGGAGCAGTACGGACAATACTTCGATCCCGACCGGCCCGCCAGCCTCGACGAGCTTATAGAGCGGCTTCAGCAGCAGATGGCCTCCATGCAATCCTTGATGGATTCGATGTCTCCCCAGATGCGCGACGAACTGGAGCAGATGCTTCAGTCCTCCATGCCCTCGGAGATGATGCAGGACATGGCCGAACTCGCTTCCATAATGTACGATATGTTCCCGTTCGACGACATGGCTTCCGAATACCCGTTCATGGGCGACGAGTCCGTTACCCTCGACCAGGCTATGCAACTGATGGAGCAACTCCAGGACATGGACAGGCTGGACGACCAGCTTGAATCGGTCATGCGGCAGGGCGGAGTGGAGGACATAGATCCCGACAAGGTGGAAGAGTTGATGGGAGAGGACGCCCGCCGCGAACTCGAACAGCTTCAGGACCTAATCCAGCAGCTCGAAGAGGCCGGATACCTGCGCCGCAGGGGAGACAGGCTCGAACTGACCGCTAGAGGCATGAGGAAACTCGCCCAGAGCGCGCTCCGCGAGGTCTTCTCCGAGATGAAGAAAGAGCGCATGGGCAGGCACGAGGTCTTCACCCGGGGCGACGGCGGCGAATATACGGGCGAGACGCGCCAGTACCAGTTCGGAGACCCGTTCGACATTGATATGCACCGCACCCTGTTCAACTCGGTTCTTCGCAATGGCCCAAGCGTTCCCCTGCGGCTGACGCCCGAAGACATGGAGATACATCACACCGAGCATCTCACCCAGACCGCGACCGTCCTGCTTCTTGACCAGAGCAAGTCAATGGGTATGTTCGGCTACTGGGGGCCGGCCAAGAAGGTCGCCATGGCGCTGTACTGGCTCATCCACTCCCAGTTCCCCAGGGACTACTTCTATCTGGTCGGCTTCTCCGACTACGCGATGGAGTTCAAGGAAGAGGAACTGCCGGAGATAACCTGGAACTACTGGAACTCCGGCACGAATATGCAGCACGGGCTGATGCTGGCGCGCAAGCTGCTCTCGCGCCAGAAGGTGGCGAACAAGCACATAATCATGGTCACCGACGGCGAACCCACATCCCACTTGGAGAACGGTCACGCCTACTTCAGCTACCCGCCCAGCTACCAGACGATTGACGAAACGCTGAAAGAGGTCAAGCGCTGCACGCAGGACGGCATAACCATCAACACCTTCATGCTTGAAGCCAACTACTACCTGATGGACTTCATTGACCAGGTGACGAAGGTGAACAAGGGCAGGGCGTTCTACACCTCGCCCAACCAGCTGGGCCAGTACGTAATGGTGGACTATATGCGCGCGAGGAAGAAGCGGATAGCCTAGATTCACGCGCCCGTTTCCAGTTGAACGTAAAACCCGCCAGTGAGTCAATACCACTGGCGGGTTTTGTATTGCGATTCAACTTAGAGCCGAAACCCGAGAAGTATCACGTGTCCACGGAGGATCTGGGTCGAGGACGGTGGGCAAATGCCGACGGTTTAGCCGAAGGGCCACCACCATCTGCGGCGTCCTTCGTTGGGCGCGGTCGCCTGCTGGGTCTCGGACGCGGTCGGTATCTGGATGGGCTGGCGGCTGAACAGGCCGAGAGCGCCCAGAACCCTGTTGAACTGCTCCAGCTGCAGCGGCTTGCGCGCGTAACGGCTGGGAGGGATGGAGTAGGACTCCAGAAGGCTGGCCTCCGCCTCCGTGCCGGTGAGCAGCATCACGGGGATGGAAACAAGGTCTTCGTCCGCGTTCAGTTCGGCCAGAACCTCGGTGCCGTCCTTGCGCGGCATTCTGAGGTCCAGAAGTATCAGGTCCGGCCTGGCGGCCGAGGCGTACTCGCCCTCTTTCCTCAGAATGGCGAGCGCTATTTCGCCGTCTTCGGCGTGCGTGATGTTCGCCTGCTGACTCGACTGCTCTATGGTGTCCTGGGCGAGCCGAGCGTCGGCGGGATTGTCTTCTACTAGTAGAACTTCGATGGGTCTGTCATCAACCTGGGTAACCATGGGCATCACCTCCTACGGTGGGATTCGTTATCCAACTACCGGGATGTTGAAGCGGAAAGTCGCTCCCTTGCCGACATCCGAATCAACCCAGATACGCCCTCCGTGGCGTTGGGCAATCTTACTACACAAGGCAAGACCTACACCAGTACCTTCATACTGTGATCGGGAGTGAAGTCTGGAGAACATCGCGAACACCTTTTCCTGGTATTCGGGCGCTATCCCAATCCCGTTGTCCTGCACCGCGAATATCCACTCGTCGCCGTGAAGCTCCGCCCATATCCGTATCTTCGGGTTCCTGTCGCCACGGAACTTCAGCGCGTTGCTCATCAGGTTCTGGAACAGCCTGTGAAGCTGGGACTCGTCGCCGCGCACGACGGGCAGCGGCGAGGCCTGGACCACCGCCTTGTTCAGCCGAATCGCCTCGGTCAGGCTTCTCATGGCGGCGTTCAGCGCGTCGTCGCAGCTAACCGATTCCAGCGGCCTCTCCTGGACGTTTACGCGGGAGTACTCAAGCAGGTCGTTGATGAGCGTTCTCATGCGCTCCGCGCCGTCCACCGCGAACTCGATGAATTCCTGCGCGGTGTCGTCGAGGTCGCCGGCGTACCTGTCCTTGACCAGCCCCAGGTAGGCGGTGATGGTTCTCAGCGGCTCCTGGAGGTCGTGAGAGGCGGCGTAAGCGAACTGCTCCAGGTCGGAGTTGGAGCGCGCCAGGTCGCCCTGGGTCCGAATTATGTCAGCGTACAGCAGCGAGTTGGCTATCGCGGGCGTTATCTGGGACGCCACGCGGGAGAGGATTTCGGCGTCCCGCTCGGTATAGGCGTTCACGTGGGAAGAGCGCGCGTTTAGCACCCCGAAAAGCTGGCGGCGATAGATGAGCGGCGCCAGCGCTATGGACGGGAAGCCGAGCAGGTTGGGGTATCGCTCCTTTAGGTCCATCGGGTCGCCCTGTATGACCATAGACCGCCGCGAGCGAACCGCCTCGCTGGTCACCGTGCCTTCCAGGGATATGACGTCGCCAACCTGCCGCCCGCCCACGTCCTGGCCCATTATGTAGGCGTTCGTGAAGGTGTTGTCGTCCAGGTTCACCAGGCTGATGGACAGCCTGTCGAACTGAATCAGCCTTCTCACCTGGTTGGCGAAGCCTACGTAAACCTCGTTTATATCCAGGCTGGAGCTGATGACCCGCCCGATTTCGCCCAGTATTTCGTTCTCGCGGGCCAACTCGCGCGCGTCGTCTCCGGCGGAGCGCAGGGATTCGTGGGCGGCTCTCAGACGGGATATGTCGCTCGAATAGATGCGTATGGCCAGGTCTTCTGGGATATAGACTATCTTCTGCTCGAAAGTGGATTCCTGGAAGGTTATCTCGCGCGTGGCGAAACCCGCGTCCTCCCTCAGCAGCCTGCCCAGCAGGGGGCCAATGCCCTGGGCGAGCGGGTGGCCGGGCTCGGTTTCTGATACATACACCTCGGCGGCCGGATTCATAAAAGTTACGTTCCCGTCCAGGTCAACCTCCACGACGGGGTTGGGGTTGTGTTCCGGGAACGACGACAGCCGGTTCGCCAGAAGTTCGGCGTCTTCCTTGATCTGCTCTTCGGACGCCTGACCCACTCCGGTCAGGCGTCGGACTATACCGGCCAGATGATTCTCACGACTTCGCATTATCCAAACCTCGGCGGGGATATTCTTACTACGTGCCGAACCTGTCTCCGGGATTCAGGCCGACGCTCTCAGTCCACTCGGGAGCCATTGCCTTGCGCTGTCCCTGGGCCTGAACGCGGCCTACCCGCACAGCGCCGCCGTTCGCGGCTATCGTGAATCCGCTGTCGTCCACTTCCACTACCTCGCCCGCCGCCTTGCCCGTATCGCCTTCGACCTTAGACGCCCTGAAGAACGCCACCGCCGAGCCGTTCAGCGTCGTGTTCGCGCCAGGACTGGGGTCGCCGCCCCTGACCATGTTGTAGATTTCGTCAACGCTCTTTCCCCAGTCTATAACGACGTCCGCCGGATTGCACCATCCCTCGTAGGTCGCCTCTGAGTCATCCTGCGCTATCCTGGGCGCGTTTCCGTCCTTCACGAGTTGAACCGACTCCACCATGGCGTCCACCCCCATCTGGTACAGCTTGCCGAAGTAGAGCGACCCCAGCGTATCGTCCGGGGTTATCTCCACTTCCTTCTGGAGAAGGACGGGGCCGGTGTCTAGTCCCTTGTCCGGCCAGAAGACGGTCAGCCCCGTCTTCGTCTCTCCCCAGATGATAGGCCAGTTCATCGAGCTTGGCCCGCGGTGCTTGGGCAGCAGGGAAGGGTGGTACTGAATCGTTCCATGCGTGGGCGCTTCCAGGATCTCGTGCGGCACGATGTCCGTTACGAAGGCCATGACGCACAGGTCGGCGTTCAGTTCGAGGAAGGCGTCAATCGCGCGCTTGCGCCTCATGCGCCTGAACTGGAAGACGGGTATTCCTCGCCCATCGGCTTCCTGCTTGATGGGATCGGCGGGCCTGCCCTCCCGGTCAGGCGGACAGAACACGCCCACTATATTTTCGGAATTATCCGCGAGAGCGGCCAGCACATCCTTGCCGAAGGCCGCCTGCCCGATTACCGCGATTCTCATATCGTCCGCCATGGTCTTGTATCCCTCGTCTGGTTGTCGGTTTTCGATTGTCATTTTGGATTATCGGCTGTGAATTGTCAATCGCGGAAGTTGGGTAAAAAGGGGCGCGGCCGTGTAGAGGAGATTGGTTGTGAGAAGGGGTGGGATGGGGGCGCCCCCGGGTCTGGCCTTGGCGCGTGGAGGGGGAAGGTTTTTTAGGCGGCGGTTTTATTCTGCGCTTACCGGCTCTCTCTCGCGGCTCTGGGTAGAAACGCCGAGAGCGCCTTTGATTACGCCGACGTCGTTGATGAGTATTCTTATCTCGGCGTTGGTTTCATCAATGCGTCGGTTGGTAGCCTCTACGCTTTTGTCAAGCCGGATGTCAACAGCCCTGATTTCGTCGCGCAGCCGGTTCTCTGACGCCTTGATTTCGTCTCGCAGCCGTGTCTCGGCAGCCTCGATTTCGTCGCGCAGCCGGTTCTCTGACGCCTTGATTTCGTCTCGCAGCCGTGTCTCGGCAGCCTCGATTTCGTCGCGCAGCCGGTTCTCTGACGCCTCGATTTCGCGGCGCAACAGGGTTTCCGAGGCCGTAATTTCGCCGCGTATGTCAGATATTTCGCCGCGTATGTCATATATTTCGTCGCGCAGCCTCTTCTCCGCGGCCGCGAGTTGTTTCGACTGAAAGTAGTACAGCCCGAGCGATACGGCCAATATAGCGATGATGGTGGTAATGGTGTTGCCGTCCAAAGCGTCCATGCCTGGCTCCTCCGTATCGTATGATACTGTCAATCGCCCTGATTGACAACCGCCCGCCGACAGGGGCTTGTTGGCTCCGTTGCGGGTTGGTTAAAATCACTCCCTCCACCTGTCCGGCGCGCGATGGTCATGGTGATGAATCCGGTGGGGAGCGACCGGCCACGCCTCCGCCAGCGCCGCCTCCGACCCGCACGGCAGATACCAGTCGGGATCCCGTTCCAGTACATCCACCATCGCCAGCAGGGCGTTCCTCTGAAGCTCCGAGACGCCCGTCGCCGAGTTGATATACCCGCGAAGGTACGAGGGCCTGGCGGAGCCGCAGGACACCTCGGCCACCATAGCCCGCAATATGCCCCTCACCGCGTCCAGGTTCGCGGGCGCGAGTTCTATCCCAGTGTCCGCGCTCAGTTCCTCTAGGTAGAGACGGGCGCGGTACAGATTCTGACGAACATAGCCCGTCCAGAAATCGAAATCCGCGCGCCAGAGTTCCTTGCACGGGTCTTCCGTGTTGCACGAAATATCCTCCAGCGTGTTGATGAAGTCAACCAGAATCCGGCGGTCCGCCTTTCTCAGCAGTTCTAGTTTCTCGGCTGGAATGTTCGTCCGCGTCGCGGACCGCGGCGTGGCGTACTGGGGAGAGAAGTTTAATACGCCATGATAGTTATAGCCGGTGTCCCACAGCCGTCTTTCCTGGGGCGGAAGACTGCTGTACCAGTAGAGCTCATCGCGCCATGTGGCGGCATCCGAATCGTCCACCAGAAAGCCCTGGAATTGAGGGCGCAGCGTTGGCGGAATCAAAGACATCTTCCCGGCTGTCGTAGAGGGTATATCGGTGTCCGTGAAGTGATAGATTGCGTCAAGTTCACGGTAGTCTCCCTGTTGGAGGAGTTTCCATAAGTCCTCCCCGTACAGGTGTGGTTGTTCCAGGTCTCTGATGAGCGAATTATAGAACGGACGCCAATCCTCCAGCGGATTCGGCTGTCCAGTCAGGTCGTAGTTCCTGAAGTCTAGAATGAATCGCGCCACGTCCCGCTTAAAGGTGTGCGCGTTCATAACGTCGCAGGGCAGGGGAAAGCCCGTCCAGTGATGAGTGTATCCGTGCATGATCTCGTGCGCGACGGATCCCGGACGGGCGTTGCCGACGCCCGCGACGGCTTCGCGGGGAGAGTAGCCCGCGTATCCCGGCTCGTTTCTATAATACTTGACGCGAATATCCGACAGCATCCACTGCCGGCCCGCTTCCGTCAGTCCATAGAGGTCGGCGGCCTCGTTTATCTTGTATATGGCCCAGGGGTCATCGCTGCCGGGTTGGGTCTGAACTGGCCAATTGTCGTAATCGTCGTATATCCAACTGCCGGGCTCGCTCTCTATACCGTCCAGATTTCTGGCGACCGCCCTTGGATAGTATCCAACATCAGGTTCTAGACCCTCGAAGATTACGCATTTGGACACGCTCCAGTCTGAGACGGCTTTGTATTCCCTTGATGTAATTGATTCGGTTAGAACGCCCCTGTACTCGGTTCCCGGCGGATTGGGGTTGTCCGCTATCACCAGTGTAAATCCGCTCTCGTTCACGTCCACAACTTCAACCATACCGGGCGGGAGCGCCATAGTTGCCGCGCTGTATTCATCAAGGACTTCCACGGAGTCGTCCGCCAGAATCGCCCCTATTCGATACTCGTAGCGCACGTTAGGAATCAGGCCGCTGTCCGTGTAATGGAACAGGTCGAGGGTAGGAGTGGCCACCGGAGCTCCGTTCCGGTATATAGTAACCGACTCGGCCTCCAAGTTATTCACCCAGAACAGGTTCATCCTTGTGGGAGACGGAGAGAAGGCCGCGAGCGCGAGGGACGGCAAGGGAGCGCCGGACCCCGACCCGCAGAACGGAACGCCGAGCGCGGATATGTCAATTCTTGGGACATGGCTCAGACCCTCCGGTATGCAGCCGCCGAGCCGGTTTCCGCCCAGTGACAGGGACTTCAGGTTGGACAACTTGCCGAGTTCAGGCGGTATCTCTTCGCTCAGCCGATTTCCAAATAGGTTAAGAGACCCGAGTTCGGATAGGTCGCCGAGTTCAGGTGGTATGTCTCCGCTCAATTGATTGCCGGACAGAGAAAGATATTTCAGCAGCGAGATACCGCCGAGTTCAGGCGGTATTCGTCCGTTCAGGTTATTGTCGTCAAGTTCCAGCTTGATGACATTGGAACGGTTGTCAGTGGTTACGCCATGCCATTCGCCAATTGGCCTGTCGCTCATCCAGTTCGTGTTGTCTGTCCAGTTAGCGCCATCCGTCGCCTCATACAGCGTCGATAGTTCCTTCGTCTGCCCACAGCTGGGCAAATCGAGTTTGTAAAGGTCGTCAAACCAGTAGAGGAAGGGATTGTCGCTAGATGCGGCGGGAGTGGCGCTGAACCACAAGTAATACAAACTGCCGGGCACGCACCCCGTAAATCTATTTCCCCAAAGTGCTACTTCTTGCAGGTTGGGGAGATTGCTAACTTCGATTGGTATTTGTCCATTTAGATCATTAAGACTGAGATTCAGATAACGCAACTCAGACAGACTACCCATTTCCCGCGGAATCTTCCCGCTCAACCCGTTATCATTGAGATTCAGAGAGAGAACCCGTCCGTCATAGGCATTTATGCCGTACCAGCGATGAATTGGAAGGTCGCTCAGCCAGTTCGTATTGTCCGCCCAGTTATCTCCGTCGGTGGCATTGTACAGAGCCACCAGAGCGGCTCTGTCGCTCATCTCCAGAGCTATCCGCCCGGTCAGCAATTCTCTGAGATCTTCCGGGGTGTCGCCGGTCAGTTCGGCTATCCTCTCGATGTACCCGTCCGCTATCACTTCGCTGAGATGGGGGTTCAATAAGTCATATTTTCGGAGATAGAGTAGAGTTTCTATGAGCGCCGATCTGGGAGGGTGGTATTCTATTTGTAGTAGCAGAGTTTCCCTGTCCCTGGTCTGCTCAGCGGATACGGGAGCGTTAGGATTGACAGCCTCGGTTGCAAACCATTCAGTCAGTGATTCGGTCAGGGATGTAAGGTGGCCGTCGTCGTTGAACAGACTCTTCTCCTCCGCATACCTCAGCGCGTGGATAAGTAGATAGAACGAGTCCTTCTCGCCCTCTTCGCCCGACTCGGCGTACCCGGCCTGTGGCGATACGGCTGCCAACAAGACGACCATACCCATGATGAGGGCTAACAGGGTTCTTCGAGCGATCCTCAATTCCTCAACCTCACAAGAGTCACTCATTCCCTTACACACACTTGGAAGAAAACTGATGATATACTCACGTAAACATAATACTAACACTTTTCAGTGAAATATGTTAACCTAAGCCTACTGATACACATGGGAGTGGAAATTGAGAAAATTTGCGTTACTGGCAACCCTCGTCCTGATAATGGTCTTCATCTTGGCCACGTATCTGAATAGCGCTCAGGAAACAGACGCCACGGGGGATGGCGAGTCTGATTGGTCAGAGGAATTCATGGACTTACTCGACTCGTTGGGGGCCGAGTCCAACTCTACCTCATCCAATTCTACTCCAACCCCCCTGTGATTATGCCGGTAACCACATCCGGCGAATCTGCGGAAACCCTTCCGGTTCCTACAGACTTCACCGGAACCACTGCCACTGGCGGCATAGACCTTGACTGGGAAGGTGTGTCAGAGGCAACTGGATATGAAGTTCGGCAATTGGACGGATTCGGCAATTCCCCTGGAATGAAAACGCTGCCATTCACAGATAGCCACGGCACCTCATTCACGATAGCATTCTCAGGCTCTTCGGCGCAGGTGCGCGGGATGATCAGTGGTGTAAAGTACACCCACCATGTAAGAAGCGTAAATGTCACGAATGGAGTGAAGGTCACGTCTGCCTGGTCCCCTTTCGTTCATACATGGGCGGACAAAGGACCGTACGGACCGCCCTTTAATTTTATTGTCACCTTTATCCCTGACAACGGGAGTGTAGAGCTTGACTGGGATGACGTGACAGAGGCAGAGAAGTACCAAGTAGCATACATATGGTCTGAGAATAATGAACTGAAGTCAGTCGTTATAGATGTAACTAGTGGTACTTCAGTGACGATCGACGACTTGATCAATGGCCGTTGCTATTATTTCACCATCAGAAGTATTGAAAGAAGGCAGGGTAGAGAGCTCATATCCGATTGGCTTAAGCCAGCGGTTAGAGTGTGCATAGGACCAACCCACACGCCTGTGCCGACCGATACGCCTACGCCCACGCCGACCTACACGCCCGCACCAAACGACACACCTACGCCGACCTACACGCCAACACCGCACAATCACTCCTACTGCGAAACTCATTCACACAGCGGGCGAGGATACTCATATCACAAGCATAGCTCGGATGGCTCGTGGAGTGGTTGCGTCCAACCTACCCCGACTGATACACCGACGCCCACGAGGACGCCGATACCTGCCCCCACGAAAACACCAACACCAACGCCCACGCCTGACCCAAACGCGCCCAGAGTGATGGTGACCTCGGTCACAGACGCGGCTGTGAAATTTAACTGGGTCAATATCCATCGCGACTATATAAGGGCCGGGATCTGCATAGGAAAGAAGCCGTCGTGCGACGAAGACAGCGCATACACGAAAGGCATTCACTGGCGGGAAACGCACACTCGGATATCCGGCGCCGCGCCCACCCAAAACGATGGCGGCAAAGACATTCTGAGCGCGGGAAGCAAATCCCTTCGACGCAGCACGGACTACACTCTGTACATCGAGTACGCGGACACCGGTATGGGCCACCTGTCGAAGTTCGTAAGAGTCCAGTTCAGGACCTTGGACGGAACTCCGACGCCGACACCTACCTACACGCCCACTGTCACGCCGACGCCGACTCTGACGCCAACGCCGACTTACACTCCCACCGTCACGCCTACGCCGACCGTGACACCAACCCCGACTGTCACCCCGACGCCTACGCCTACCGCTACCCACACTCCCACGCCTACTGTCACTCCGACACCAACGCCCACATATACCCCGACTCCAACGGCTACCGCTACGCCCACGCCGACACCAACCCTCACGCCAACGGCTACTCACACGCCAACCCCCACCCATACACCAACACCAACCGCTACGCTCACGCCTACCCCTACGCCGACATTCACTCCAATCCCGCATACCCCACCTGAGTTGTCAATAGTTGGCGGAGCGGCCAATGAGGACGCGGGCGGCATTACGTTCACGGTTAACCTCTCGCATCCCAGCCATGTCAGCGAGATGTTCATCTACTACACGTCCGACAACAGCGCCAAATCGGGTGACTACACCAGCGTGGGTGGAACAGAGGTGTTCAACGTCGGCGAGACTAAAAAGACATTCTACGTGCCAATCGCTAACGACTCTCTGGACGAGGACGATGAGAAGTTCAGGTTCACGGTTCTCAAGAGAAGGGGAACCTTCACCATACCCGGACAAAACTTCTCGACAGGAACGATAAAGGACGACGACACTCGCGGAATCGCGGTCCTGAACGGGCAAATAGACACGAAAGAGGGCGCGACTGAAAGTTATTCGGTCAAACTGAAGAGCGCGCCCAGCGCGCCCGCGACGGTAAATATCTCCACCCTCCCCGATACGTCAACTCAGCCTATCTCATTCACATTCGACAAGAAAAGCCTCGCCTTCAACGACTCCAATTGGAGTTCTGAGCAGGATGTTGAAATCAAGGTAGGACATTTCACTGGCCCACACGACAGGTTGGGAGTGTTGTTCAAGATTGATCATATAGCGAAAGGAGGCGATTACGAGGGTGAAAGCCAGTTTGGTTGGATAATTATCCGGCCCGAATCCTACTTCGGTGAATCTATGTTGTCGGTTGCCGAGAACGGGGGATCCCAGACGTATTCCGTCGCGCTCGCCGCCAAGCCTTCCGGCAGCGTGACTGTCACAATATCGAGTTCCGACTCAAGCGTAGCTTCGGTATCGCCCTCGACGATGACTTTCACCAAAGATAACTACAATGTCCCGCAGAACGTCACCGTAACCGGAGTGGACGACAACGTGAATTCCAGCCGTTCCGCTACTATCACCCACACATTCAGCGGCAGTTTCTGGATGGCTACCATAGACAAGGTGGCCCCCGGCTCTGGCGCGTCAGGCTCCGGCGCGGCCAGCGTCTCTGTCATGGTTCACGACGTAGATGACGGTCCCGCCGCGACCCTGGACATAACCGTAGATCTGATTGACGACGACGAAGCGGAGGGCGAAAGCGCTCCCGTGTCCTGGATGGTGCCTGTGACCCCGTCCCGCCCCATGACGCGGAAGATCAGGTCGTTCGCGCCCTTCCGCCACACCCACCCAAGCCCCGATAGCCGAAGCGCATCCTCAGACTCCGAAAATCCCCGGAATGGAATTGACGCGCAATCCCGCGCATCGCTAAAATTTCAGTAGTGGGGAAGGAGTCTTTCCCGGGAAACCGCTCAGGCACAGGAGGGGCGCAGCCAGATGAATTCTAGCTTTATAAGGAAGGTCGAGAAGGCCAAGGACTACGCGCTTCAGAAAGAGAGAGTCAACCTGACCGACTGTACCGTGCAGTTCCAGGGCGACAACGGCGACCATACCCTGACTTATGAAGCCGGCAGCTGGCATTGCGACTGCGACTACCTCATAGGCCGCGACACCTGCACCCACATCATGGCCATGCAGATGATGCTGGAAGACATCGTGGGGGCCATCCCCGTGGCCCACTAGCGCGGGATTCATACATAAATCAGCGTTTATGTATGAGACCCGCCCGGCGGGGGTTAGAAAAACCCCTAGCTACAAACTCTGGCGTTCTCTGGTGGATCTCTGGTCCCTTTTCTTCCAGTTGGTCACCAGTTACCCCACCAGTTGCCACCTGTACCATTATAAACCCAAATATATGGATCCCCTCAGTCCTCAAACCTGCTGAACACCACGCAAGCGTTCTGCCCCCCGAACCCGAAACTGTTCGACAGAACAGTCCTCACCTCCGTCCGCCGCGCCTCGTTCGGCACGTAGTCCAGGTCGCAGTCCGGGTCCGGGTGTTCGTAGTTGATGGTCGGATGAATCACCCCGTCCTGTATGCTCTTGACACACGCCACCGCCTCAATCGCGCCCGCGCCGCCCAGAACGTGGCCTATCATGGACTTGGTGGAACTTATCGGAACCTTGTAGGCGTGGTCGCCGAACGCCTTCTTGATTGCCAGCGTCTCAACGTGGTCGTTCTTGGGCGTTGATGTGCCGTGCGCGTTGATGTAGCTGATCTCCGACGGCTTCAGTTCCGCGTCTTCCAGCGCCCAGCGTATCGCGCGCGCCGCGCCGGAGCCGTCCTCGTCCGGCTGAACCGCGTGGAAGGCGTCCGAAGACACCCCGTACCCGACCACCTCCGCCAGGATGTTCGCGCCCCTGTCAATCGCTCGCTCAAGGCTCTCCATGACAAGAATAGCCGCGCCCTCGCCCGGCACGAACCCGTCCCGCTTCAGGTCGAACGGCCTGCTCGCCTTCTCCGGCTCCTCGTTCTGCCTGCTCAGCGCCCTGATGACGTTGAACCCGCCCAGTCCAAGCTGGCTGATGCCCGCCTCGCACCCGCCGCCCAGAACCACGTCCGCAACGCCGCGCTGAATGGCGACCGCCGCCTCCCCGATGCCCTGCGTCCCAGCCGCGCAGGCCGTAATGACCGTCGAGGTGTAACCCTTCAGCCCGTAGATGCGGCTGACGTTCGCCGCCGCCATGTTCGGCAGAATCATCGGGATGAAGAACGGCGACATACGCATCCCGCCGCGCCTGACCAGCACCCGCGCGTTGTCCTCGGTCGTCGGGAAGCCGCCGTTGCCGTTGCCCATCACCACGCCTATGCGGTCCGTGTCTTCGGCGGACAGGTCGAGTCCGGCATCCTCTATGGCGAGGCCCGCCGCCGCGACGGACATCTGCGAAAAGCGCGCCATTCGGCGGTGTTCCCTGCGGTCAATGTACGTCCCCGGGTCGAACCCGCTCACCTCGGCTGAAATCCTGGATGGATACTGCGAAGGATCGCAGAGGGTCATCGGCCCAATCCCGGACACGCCGTTCACGAGGTTGTCCCAGTACTCTTCGACCGTCTCGCCGAGCGGCGTAATCGCGCCCATTCCCGTTATGACGACCCTGGTTTCGCTGCCTTTCATTTCATCGCTCCCGCCGCGACCGCGCGACTGTGTTAGTCGCGGGCGCGCGGCCCTTTCAGATTCTCGTATATCTCAGGTTCGATTCCGTGTATCTCTTCCAGCGTCTCGGCCACCACCGCCAGAGACCCCGCGCACAGCACCAGATCGTCCGGCCCGGCGAGTTCGACGGCGTACCGAAATCCCTCAGCCACCGAATCGAACCGCGAAACCAGGTTCAGCCCTAGCCCGCGAACGATGTCCGCCACTTCGCTCGAATGTGACGAGCGCGGATGCCTCGAATGCACCGCGACGACTCTCGGGTCCAGAACCGCGAGCTCCTTGAGCATATCCCTCGCGCTGTGTCCGCCCAACGCGCCGTACACCAGCGCCACCCCGTCGAACTCCACGTAGTCGCGCAGGTTCTCCACGAGCCGCTTGATAGAGTAGGGGTTGTGAGCGCCGTCCGCCACGACCGTCTTGCCGCCGACGCTGAATACCTCGAATCGCCCCGGCCAGGACACCTCGCGCGCGCCGGCCTCGATTGCCCCGGTAGGTATGTCGTACCCCTTTTGGATAAGCGCTTCGGCTGCGGCGACCGCCGTGGCGACGTTCTCCGCCTGGTAGTCGCCCAGCAGGGGAGTCCAGAGGTCGTAGCTCCGTCCGCCGCCACTCAGCCTGATCTGCTGGCCGTGGACGTCGGAATCTCCGATCTCCCAACTGAACCTGTCCGAGACCGAAATCAGCTCCGCCCCATGCTCCCGGGTCGTCCGCTCGAACACGCGCATGGCGTCGCTCTCCGCCTGCGGCCCGACGACGCACGGCGCGCCGTCCTTGATGATTCCCGCCTTCGCCGAAGCTATCTTCTCGATGGTGTCCCCCAGCACGTTCACGTGGTCGAGGCTGATGGAGGTGATTACCGAGACCTCCGGCGTCACTATGTTCGTCGAATCCAGCCGACCGCCCATGCCCACTTCCAGAACCTGGAAATCCGCGCCCACGTTCCTGAAGTGCGCCATCGCCAGCCCGGTCAGCATCTCGAAGAACGTCACGCCGCCGTACTCGCCCTCTCGCTCCACCGCCTCCACGGCCGGCCATATCTGCCCGATGAGCGCGGCGTAGTCGGAGGTCGAAATCGGCTCAAGCCCGACGCGCACCCGCTCGCAAACGCTGTGCAGGTGCGGCGAGGTAAACAGCCCCACCTTGTACCCGGCCTGCGTCAGAATCGAGGTAATCAGCGCGCAGACGCTGCCCTTGCCCTTGGTGCCGGCCACGTGGACGACCGGCGTCGCCTTGTCCACGTCGCCCAGACGCTCCGCGAGCATCCGAACGCGCTCCAGGTGGAAGAACGAGTGGCCCGGCCAGTTCGTCGCGCGCTCGAAGTCCGCCAGGCTCATCGCCATTTCGACCGCCCGCTCATAAGTCAGGTCTGTTGTGTAGTGATTCGTAGTCATGTCCCGCCGTCTGAAAAGGGGTTATGCGTCTCCCCCCATTATACCGCAGCCGCGCAACCCCTTATAGGGCAACTCGCTTGCATAAGTCCCTTCCCCCTTGATGGGGGAAGGTTAGGATGGGGGTGATTAGCTTCAATCCCTTTTCACTCCGCCCCCTTACATATACCCCAGCGCCTCCGCCGCCATATCCAGCAGCGCGGGGATATACCTCTCCAGCGTCCTGAAATCAGGATACGGGTAGGGCAGGTATGGAACGATGTTCCGATGGTAGTGGAACGCCGACTCCAGCGCCGCCAGCGGCTTGGCGACCGCGAACCCCCGTCGCAGGCCATCCGGCGAACCATGGCCCGCCCACTCCCGCAGGTAGGCTTCCACGAACTGCGGATAGCGACGCGCCTGCGCCGGCGTCAGCGGTGTGAAGAACGGATGCGATACGCAGGCGTCCGACCAGTCCATCAGAACCGGCGCGCCGTCCCGGATGAACACGTTCGTCGCGTCCAGATCGCCATGCTCCAGCGTCGGCGGCAGCCCTAGCCCGTCCAACTGACGCGCCATCGCCGACACCTCATCCAGGCTCGGCCTCAGACGCGCGAGCGCGGCGTCGTTCTCAGACTGAAACATTCGCAGTCCCGAGCAGGACGGATCCTCCAACCAGTACGCGAGACTCTCAACAATATCTCTCAGCGTCCGCCTCTCCAGATTCATGGCTTCCAGCGCGGCCGGCCGGCCCGCGTACCCCTGCTGAACCCGCGCAATCGTCCGCATCGTCTCGCGCCACAGTTCCGCGCTGTCCGTCTTGCTCAGCGTCACGTCCCCCAGGTCTTCCATGATCATCCAGCCCTCATCCGGTTCCACCGCCACCAGACCGGGACTCACTTCAGGAAACCGACTCGCCACGTCCCGCGTAACCGCCACCTCCGACGCGAAGTAACGCGGCGAAGCCTTGAAGTAGAGCCGTTCGCCGCCGCTTGTCAGCCTCCACACCGAAGAGATTGACCACGACCTTATCTGCGCCATTCGCCAGGCCGAGCCGTCAGCCGTCGGCGGAACATTCGCCTCTACCCACTCCCGCGCCCTCCGATGCCACGGCGTAGGCGAGTCCCACGGAACCGGCGATTCGGGTGGGGTAGAGGACGACAGTCGCTCCACCTCCATCCGCGCCATCCGAATCAGCCTCTCCGTCGCGTCCTCTCCGAACTTCAGTTCATCCAGCGCCGCCCAGCCGAAGCCCGCGCGCGGCCTGTCATCCTCCGAGACGCGGACCGCCGAATACAGACGTGGCCTGCCCTCATTCGCGTCTCCTTCTTCCAGGCAGCGCAGAATCGCCACCTCCAGCCCGAACTCTTCACGCGCCCGCCCAACGAGTTCCTCCACCTCCGGGTAGAAGACGGGCGCCGTCCTGAGCGAAGGAGCCAGCCCGGAACCCTCACGTACCAGCGTCCGCCGACCGTCGCGGTCCAGCAGAAGCAGGTAAACGACCATCGCCTCCGGGTCGGGCAGGGGAGCGGCGTCCGACATTCTACGGCCTGACTACCCCAACGCCGTCTTTGATCTTCACCTCGACGCCGAACCGCTTCGACAACCGCCGTATCCTGTCCAGCGCGACCCTCATCACGCGCCCCTCAGCCAGCACCGGACGCCCCCGCTGCGAGCGCGGCCTGTCGTGGCCCATGTCAATCGGATGCAGCGTTATTTGATCCAGCTTGCGCGACTCGAACCTGCACTCCGCCACGACGCTCTGCCAGTACACCGCGTCGCCCGGGAAGCCGCGAGTGTCCTTCTCGCTCCGCTTGTCGTAGAAGTCCGCCGGCGTGGCCTCCGGCCCCAGCCCGACGCTCTCGTAATTGTACGCCGGCTGCCAGCGCACAGTGTCGTTCTGGAATATGAAGTTGCCCAAGCTGTAGAAGATCGGCCTTCCCTGGTATATCTCTATGCCCCTGGTGACGTGAGGCCCATGCCCCAGGAATCCGTCCGCCCCCGCCTTTATGCACGCGCGCGCGAAAGTTTGCAGGAACTCCGGCGGATCGTCCATGCTCTGCCCGTTCTCATGGCAGTGAAACGCCACGAAAACCCAGTCCGCCATGCGCCGAGCGTCCCGAATCCACTTCAGGTTATCCTCCATGTCCCGACGGTTCGGACTGCTGGACTCGCCGAATTCCTCGCCTCTCAGAAATTTCCTCCCCAGGAAGTTGATCTGGCTGTCATTGTCCTCCATGACCGCGCCTTTCGGCCTGAACCGCCGCTGCGCCGCGTTCCTCGCCTCGAATCCAAGCTCCCGGCTCACCCGTCTCATCGCGTCGAAAGCCCGCTTGTCAACCGTGTACGTCGTCGAATGTCGCAGAGCGTTCAGACCGGGCCTGCCGTGTATGTCCGGACGCTGATCCATCGCGCGGCCCGCTTCGTGGAACGTCGAGGAAACCGAAATCAGCGCCACCCTTCCGGCGGGGGTGTCCAGATAGCCGGGCGCCCTCGCCTCGCTCAGATTCCTTCCCGTTCCGGCGAACGCCAGTCTCGCGTCCTTCAGATGCGCTACGTTCGTGAGAGCGCCGTCCCCGCCGTAGTCGTAGCTGTGGTTGTTCGCGGTGGAGACCAGGTTGACGCCCGCCCATTGCAACTCTTTGATGTTCGCCGGCTCCGACGCTGTGAACGTGCCGCCAGCCAGCCCGGGCGAGTGTTCATAGTCGTGCATCACCATTTCCAGGTTCGTGTAGCCCACGTCCGCGTTGCGGAAGACTTCGATGAGCGACAGGAAGCGCGGCTCTCGGAAGACCGAAAGCCGCCTCGTTATCATCGTGTCGCCGCTCGCCGCCAGCGTAAGGTTGCCCGATTCCGACTCGTACAGCATATCCCGGTCAGCCTCCGGCCTACTCAGACGCTCCGGTCTGCTGCTGGTATTCCACCGCCAGTATCCCCATCACCGCCGAATCGAACCGCGACCCCTCGTGCGGCCTGCTCTTTCGCAGAGTGCCTTCATGCACGAACCCCAGCCCCTCGAACAGCGCGCGCGCCGCCATGTTGTACTCCGGCACGTCAACCCAGACCCGGTAGAGGCCGTACTCGTTGAAGGCGGTATCCAGCGCTGCGTGGACGCTCGACCTGCCGTATCCCCTGTGCCACAGGTCCTTGCGACCTATGAGGATAGAGAGTTGGCCGTCGCCCAGCGCCTCTTCCAGCGTCAGGTGAATCTCGCCGATGTGTTCGCTCTCCTCCGTGTATATCGAAAGAGTCAGGTGATCCGGGTCCTCCAGCGTCCTGGCGAACTCCTCGTCGCTCGCCGTCTCCATTTCTTGGGGCCGGTATCCCAGATGCGCCGGCTCCCCGTATGAATACCTGCCGAACCAGCTATCCGCCACCTCGTCATCATCCAGCCACCCCCGTATGCGCGAGACATCCTCCCGCGTTACCTGCTTCAGATTGATAACCCTTCTGCTAGTCATAGACGTTCTCCCTCAATATCGGAGTGATGAATCTTCGCAAACCTCCCCGCGAACGGACAGATAACTAATACCAGATTCCGCGCCATTTATCCACACCAGCGCCTAGTCAGCCAGGGTCTTTCGATTATCAACCAATTACGTTTGTGGTGACCCTGAGAGTAGTCCGTTCGTGGTGAGCTTGTCGAACCATGAACGGGCGGCCCTTCGACAGGCTCAGGGCGAACGACAGAAGTGGTATCGGGAAATAACCGAAAGACCCTGCCTAGTCAGCCTCGCCCCCCGCGCCCCCCGCGAAGTCACCCCAATCATCCATCAGCAGCGCCTGAACCGGATACCCCATCCCCGCCGCCAACTTCTCTCTACGACAGCCCGTACGCCTTCCGGCCATTCAGCCCGCCGCCAACATATCCAATTCCGGTTCCAAGCATTATCTAGCATTAGCCGCTATCCCACAAGTATGATCTTCCAGGCGCGGCGTTGACAGACAACCACAAGATTTGACGCTAGAGGGGATGACATCAATGTGAACATCCGTCATAATAGTTCATATCCTCTGGGAGTGTTGTCTGATATGACCACCAACCAACTCCGACAGCCAAAGTCAGAATCCGGCTTAAAACGTGGTGGACCGCCATCGCCCCAAATGCGTATCAGGACAATGCAGGGTACAGCCTACTGGGCCGACTCCGTTAATCTGATGGACGGCTTGATAGAGCCTGAGAGCGTGGACCTCATAGTAACCAGCCCGCCTTTCGGTCTGGTTCGCAAAAAGGAATACGGCAACGCCGACGCCGACGAATATCTTGAGTGGTTCCGCCCGTTCGCCCACCAATTCGCTCGAATTCTGAAGATGAATGGTTCATTGGTCATAGACATCGGTGGAGCGTGGAAACCCGGTATCCCCACCAAGAGCCTCTACCAGTATGAATTGCTTCTGGCGTTATGCAAGGAGTTCGACTTTCACTTGGCGCAAGAGTTCTTCTGGTGGAATCCGTCGAAACTGCCTACACCGGCTGAGTGGGTCAACATCAGACGAATAAGAGTCAAGGATGCCGTCAACAATATCTTCTGGCTCTCGCGGAGTCCGTGGCCCAAAGCGAACAATCGCAGAGTGCTTACGCCGTACAGCGAGAGTATGCGTAACTTGCTGAGAAACGGTTATCGTGCGAAGAAGCGCCCTAGCGGACACGACATCAGCGAAGGTTTCTCAACAGACAACGGCGCCGCGATCTCGCCTAACCTTATAGCCGCGGCCAATACAGAAAGCAATTCCCATTATCTCAAGTACTGTGAGGATAACGGCTTGCCGGTCCACCCAGCGCGGTTTCCGACGGTTATCCCCGAGTACTTCATACGATTTCTGACAGACCCGGGCGATCTGGTGCTTGATCCGTTCGCGGGTAGTTGCGCCACGGGGGAAGTCGCGGAGAAACTCGGACGGCAATGGATATGTGGAGAAATCGAGGAGCGGTACCTGCTTGGAGCGCAGGGAAGATTCGTGAGGTCGAACGGCGGCAGGCCAACTCGATCCGGTCAGAAGGAAAAGCCGTCGTACAACATCCACAGACCGGGGATACTCTGGGATGATGGCCCACAGCCCCCTTTGCCCGAAGACGGCGGACGCTCCCGCCCCAAGCGTGGAGCGACCAAATGACTATGCAGTCTCGCGAGGTAATCAATCAGGCGATTATCAACGCTATCCAAGAATCCGGCTCAGTCTGTATCAGGATACCCGACTCGGCGGCTCACCCAAGGAGATACATGGTCGCGCGGGACGGTGGGCAAATTTCGATATGGGCATACTGCTGGCGGCTGTCCCCAGGCGGACGCGCGTCTCTTCCCAACGAATATCGAATCCAGATGACATCGGTCGAATCACCGCTGCCGCGCAATCCCGACGGATATACAGTCTTGCTGGGTTACGACACGGACTTGGGTGTGTTCGCCGGTTTCGACGTTGCGCGTCACTTAGTCTTTACATCCGGTTCGCCCTCTATACAGCTCCATCGAAACGTTTTGAATAACGCGCTTCAGAACGGGCTGTCGTTCCAAACGAAGTCGAATAGCGAAATCGTGGTAGGGGTGAGGAGCGACCTGCTGTTATTCTACATTGAACGCGCAGCCGAACTCCATGGACTTGATGAAGATTCGGGTTCTCTGGATATCGTTGCCCGAGCGGCGTCAGAAGGTGTTTCCAGCGCTGACATAGGTGAATTGAACGAGGAAAGACAAATAGTAATCCGAGAGACTTCCCGGTGGACACGATCCGCCAGCTTCCGCAAACAAGTCCTACTGGCGTATGAGAATCGCTGCGCTGTCACCAGGCGGCAGCTCAAATTGGTGGACGCTGCCCATATTCTTCCCGTCTCAGCCGGAGCCGAGAGCATTGATAGCGTGCGTAACGGATTGGCTTTGTCTCCCACATATCACAGAGCTTTCGACAATGGGCTGATTTACCTGGACGATGAGATGGTGATGCGTCTGAACCCCGACGCCGTGAGCGAACTAAGACATTTGGGTCTAGCCGGCGGACTGGACGGATTCGCGTCCCATCTAGGCCCCATCCATCTGCCCCTGACGGCGGAATTGCGGCCGGATCCGCGCTTCATCAGGCTTGCCAACAGCTACCGCGGCTTGGCCTGATAACTACGCTCCCGCCACTATTGTACCCACCCCGAACCGCGCGGGAACCCACCCATCCTGCCCATCACCCCAATCACACTCCACACAAAAGAACACTTGACCTCTAGCGAACATACTTGCTATCATGCCTCCAATTCCAAATTCTTAATTGATAATTCCCAATTGAAATGACTCCATATCCCGAACTACAACAAATCATCCGAGAGGAAACCGACAACGGTCGAAAGATAGTCCGCTTCCTCACCCAGGCCATGGAGGGCGAATTCGACAGATTCACCCCCCAGCACCAACTCATGGCCGGCAGAGTCCTCGCCATCATCGGCGTGGAGCAGGGCGTAGAATTCGTAGAAGCCAACAAACCGCCCAGCCTGCCCAGAGACTCCGTTCAGCGCCGCATAGACCCGGACGAACTCGACTCCGACCTCAGCGCCGCCGAACGAGAACTCATAGGCTACGCCCGCAGGATGACACGAAACGGACGAAAGACCATCCGCTTCTTCCTCGACGCCATGAACGGACTGGTAAAGAGCTTCAGCCCGTCCATCCGCATAGCCGCCGCCAAAGAACTCATAGGCTGCGCCTTCCCCCTGCTGACTAAGGCCAAACGACGCAAGACAACCGCGCCAACCTCTCAGACCGCGCCAGTGTCTCAGGTTGAGACACAACCAGCGCAGGCCGTCTCCCAACCCACCGTCCAGTCCCTCAACGGACACGTAGAACGCTGCTCATGCAGAGTCTGCGAGAGGGCCGCCATGGACAGGTTCAAACAACTACACTGTCAGCCGGGCGAGGACATACACCAGTACGTAGCTCGCCGCGCCATGGCGGCCACCAAGAAAGACAGCCATCTGATGATAGAGGCCACGCTGGTATGGAACGAATACATGGCGTTCATCAGGCGTGAATCCCCCGAAACCTGGATAACTCCGATTCCGGCCTGGTACACCCGCCTTCTTGAGCGCGATGAGAACTACCCCGACGGCTACAACCCCAAGTTGGTGGATAAGCATTACGACTTCTGTATGAGCGGCGTCCTGGACGACGACGACTGGAACGACGCTGTCTGCTATTGCGAAAACTGTGAAGACGACCACGCCCGGGACAAGTGGGGCTACTGCCGCTGCCCGGAATGTTTCGACGACGAAGACGAACCCTGAATATCCCTTCCCCCGTCATTTGACACCGCCCGTTCATCCCTGCTATCTTGAGCGCGACATGATGAAATCGTTCGCCAACAGATACTTTGGATATTACTTTTACCGCTCCGGCTGCCAAGCTGTCGGCTGATAGGTTTTGTCCAAAGTCCTGAATAGGCGAGACACCGAAAACCAGACCCCAGTCGGCGCAGACTGGGGTTTTTGATTGTCAGACGAAAGACTGTCAGAACCCCACAGGAGAGAAGATCAGATGCAAGAGTCGCCAGCCAGGGATGTGAATGTCGTGAGTACCGAACAACTGATAAGCCCGGTCGAACTGGTAAGGCAGATACCCCTCAGCCCGGCCGCCGAAAGAACCGTCCTTGAAGGGCGCGAGCAGATCCGACGGATTCTGAGCGGAGAGGACGACCGCATGATGATGGTCGTCGGCCCCTGCTCCATACACGACGAGAGGGTCGCCGTGGACTACGCCGCCCGAATCCTCGAACTCCGAAAGGAACTCGAAGACAAACTGCTCATCGTCATGCGCGTCTATTTCGAAAAGCCCCGAACCACCGTCGGCTGGAAGGGCCTCATATACGACCCGCACCTCAACGACACCTTCGACATTGATGAGGGCCTCCGCATCGCGCGCCGCCTCATGCACTCCATAGCCGAGATGGGCGTTTACTCCGGAACCGAGTTCCTGGATCCCATCGTGCCGCAGTACCTCGCCGACCTGGTGAGCTGGGCCACCATCGGCGCGCGAACCACCGAGAGCCAGACCCATCGCCAGATGGCGAGCGGCCTCTCCATGCCCGTCGGCTTCAAGAACGGCACCGACGGCGACCCCCAGACCGCCGTTGACGCGATGATATCCGCCGAGTCCGCCCACGCATTTCTCGGCATAGACCACTACGGCCAGACCTCCGTCATCCACACCGGCGGCAACCCCGACGGACACCTCGTGCTGCGCGGCGGACGCTCCGGCCCCAACTACTCAGAGCCGTTCGTCTCCGAGGCGCAGGCGCTTCTCGACGCCGGCGGCGTCCGAACCCACCTGCTCGTTGACTGCTCCCACGGAAATTCCAACAAGGACCACACGCTCCAGCCCGTCGCCTTCAGAGACGTAGTTTCCCAGCGCGCCGAGGGCAACGACCGCATAATCGGCTGTATGATGGAGTCCAACATCAACCCGGGCGCGCAGAAACTAAACGGCGGCCGCGACTCCCTCCAGTACGGCGTATCCGTAACCGACGCCTGCCTAGGCTGGGACGAGACCGCCGACCTCCTCCGCTGGGCCGGCGACAAAGTAAAGTCCAGAGTCCCCGTAACCGCCGACTAAGCCCGCGTTCCCGCCCAAAAATCCCTTCCCCCTCGACGGGCTTACAGGGGTAGGCAAAAGTCCAATCAGCTACGAACTCCAGTCAATAGATCCCCTCTCCCTCAGGGAGAGGGCTAGGGTGAGGGTGAAATGCCTACTCCCGTCAGCCCTCGACGGGGGAAGGTCAGGATGGACTGCCGAGATGATAAAGGAGGTGATTTAATGGCGCAGGATGCTAAGTTTGATTGCCGCGAACTACAGCTCGAGTTCATGAAGTGGATTAACGGTGGTTACATGGAGGCGTTAGATGAAGTCAGCTTCGTGATGTCCCTTAAAAACTCAGGCGACTACACTGCGGGAGACGCTGAACGCGAACTCATACGGTGCGGCGTTATAACCGCCGACTACGCCGAACAGGCAATCGCCAGTCCGCCCACTTTGAGCGATCCTTCTCCCAAATTGCCATTCAACCCTAGAGAATTGTATCTCGAGTTCATGCGATGGATAGGTAGCGGTTATATTCATGCATTAGATAATGTCAATCTGTATATGAGTGGTGGAGACTACACTGTGGGACAGATTGAACGCGAACTTATACGGCATGGCGTTATAACCGCTGACTACGCTGAACAGGCAATCGCTCGTGATAACCCAGTTGACCAACCTAGAGATTCTCGGGGGACTATAAGTCAACATACTACTTTAGACGCTGGGCGTGAAATTCCTCAGCTACCCAATACGGGCAATCAAATGCCACAGTCCCCGCTCACGCCAAGAGAACTGCAATTGGAGTTCTCTTCATGGGTCGGGCTTGGTTACATGGAAGCGTTGCAGCATGTCAGCCTGCTTATGAATATCAAAGACTCGTCTAAACATTACATATTGGGAGACGCTGAATCCGAACTGCTGAGGTATGGCATCATATCGAACGAAGACGCTGGGCGTGAAATTCCTCAGCTACCCAATACGGGCAATCAAATGCCACAGTCCCCGCTCACGCCGAGAGAACTGCAATTGGAGTTCTCTTCATGGGTCGGGCTTGGTTACATGGAAGCGTTGCAGCATATCAGCCTGCTTATGAACATCAAGGGCTCGCCTAACTATTACACCTTGGGAGACGCTGAACTTGAACTACTGCGATATGGGATTATATCAAGGTAGGATGGAGAATCCATGGACTCGGACCCATTCTGCAATAACCCCAATACAAAGTAGCCCCCGCAAGAGCGAAAAAGAAGCCGTTCTCCGCTATGTCCTCCAGCGCTTCAAGCGTCCGGGGCATGGAGGTGGTGAAACCCGGGAATATGTCGTACATCGCCGCGTTCGAGTCATAGGCCAAAGGCGTCGGCGTGGATTCGGAAATCGGCGTAGGTACGGGAGTCGCGTCGGGAACGAGAGTGGGTTGGGGTGAAGGTGTGGACATGGTTTGCGTGATGGGTGTCGGAGCGGGTTTTGGAGTCAGGTCGGAAACGGGAGCGGGCGCGGAATCGGGCAACGGCGTCGGGGTGGATTCCTCAGTGCTCAATTCCACATTCGCCGTGACCGGCGCGTCGGCAGACTCAGGTATGGGCGGCGCGGATGATCCCCCGCAGCAACCGAGAGCGACGGCCATCAATCTCATAGCCAGAATCAGGGGTATGCACGGCGGCTTTCCCAACATCGAAGTCTCGCCTTTCTCAGACGCCATATCCTACGAAACAAGGCGAGATAGCGGATTGGCGGACGGACGCGCGTCACTCACCCGCCGCTATCCAGCCCGCGATGCGCTCCGCCAGCATCATTATCGGCACGTTGGTATTGGAGCGCGGACAGTCGGGAAGTATCGAGCCGTCAACGACTCTCAGGTTGCGAACGCCCCTGACGCGCCCATGCTGGTCAACCACCGCCATCGGGTCGTCGTCCGGCCCCATCCGGGCGGTGCAGGATATATGGTGCATCGTGCTGACGTCGCCCAGCATCCACTCGTCCAGCGCGTCGTCCGACTCCAGCGCCACAGGGTCCGGAGCCACGAGTTCCCCCGCTATGTCCGAGAAGGCGGAGTTTCCGATTATATCCAGGCACATCCGAACGCCGTCCCTCAGCCTCTGCCTGTCGAACTCCTCGGTCAGGTAGTTGTAGTCCAGAATCGGCTGGACGCGCGGGTCCGCCGACTGAAGACTCAATCGCCCCTTGCTGAGGGCGAGGTATAGGCCAACGCTCATCACCAGCATATGACCTTCCCTGCGGAAGCGCATCACTGTAATCATATCGTCCGGCAGGTGCGACCCTGGCGACGTGTACCTAAGCGCGACCTTCTGCGGCCCGACCTCATGCGGCGGCGCGGGAACATGATCCTGCGCCTTCCACAGCATCGTCACGCACGGGTGGTCGCGCAGCCCCTGGCCGACGCCGGGCGAATCGTGGACTGTCGGGACGCCGAACTCCGCTAGTTGCTCTGAAGGCCCAATACCGGACAGCATGAGCAACTGCGGCGAGGCTATCGGCCCCGCGCTCAGAACTACCTGGTCGCCATAGACCTGAAAGACCTCATCGCCGCTCTCGACCTCCACGCCGACCGCCGTATCCCCCTCGAACAGAACGCGCCGCGTGAAGCAGTTCGGGCGTATCGTGAGATTCAGCCGGTGGCGCGATTCGCCCAGGTAGCCTATGGCGGTACTCCAGCGCACGCCGCCCGGGTTGTTCAGCGGGTACGGCCCAACGCCGGACGCGCCCGGGTAGTTGTGATCCCGAATCTCGGGGAAGCCCATATCCAGGCAGGCTTCGTAGAACGCTGACTGGTCCGGCTGAAGCGAGTCCAGCGCGTGCCTGCGAACTATGATAGGGCCGTCCGTGCCGTGATAGTCGTCGGAGAAGTCGGTGTCGGTCTCTATCTTGCGAAGGTAGGGCAGGGTATCTTCGTAAGTCCATTCGTCGTTGCCGAGCGACGCCCAGTGGTCGAAGTCGTGAACCAGCGGTCTCAGAAACACCTGCCCGTTGATGGCGCTCGTGCCACCCGTGACCTTGCCGCGCGGCACTTCCATGTCCGTCCTGAGAGGCGTCGCGCGTCCGGTGAATGCCCAGTTGTGCTTGTCCTCCACCACGAAGTCCGCGCCGGTGCCCCAGCCGTACTTCAGGTCTTCGGGTATGGTGTCGAAGTCGGGATAGTCCGGCCCCGCCTCAAGAAGCAGGACGGACAGGCTGGGGTCTTCTGACAGCCGCGCCGCCAGCGTAGCCCCCGCCGACCCGGCCCCGACGATGATGTAGTCGTACTTCAATTTAGCGGCCCTCCTTGATGAAGTCCGCGATCTTCTCGCCAATCATCATGGTGGTGACGTTGATGTTCGCTCTCACGCAGTCCGGCATTATCGAGGCGTCAATGACGCGGATGCCCTCCAGTCCGTGAACCTGTCCGTACTGGTCAACGACCGCCATAGGATCGTCCGCCGGCCCCATCTTGTTAGTGCAGGAGATGTGGTGTCCCGTGGTGACCTCTCGCGCCATCCACTCGTCAAGGTCGTCGTCCGAGTCCATCACCTCTTCGGGCGGCTCCACGCGCTCCTGGATGATGCCGCTCCACGCCTCGTGTTCGCCCAGCTTGGAGCAAATCCGCACCGCCTCGCGCATCCGCTCCCTGTCGAACTCTTCCGTGAAATAGTTGTAATCCAGAATCGGCTGATCCGACGGATCGGTCGAGTTCAGTTTCAACTCGCCCGCGCCCACTTCCAGGTCGAGCGCGACTATCATGCGTATGCCGATGGGATCCATCCTGTTCCCGCCACGATTCACGCGCTCCGTGGCGAAAGTGTTCATATAGACTATCATGTCGTTCCGCAAGTCCGACCCGGTGGCGGTGTACCGCAGGCCGAACTGCATCCGAGGGCCGTTCAGGTCGAACTCATGCTCAGGCTTGGCCTTCCAGGTCACATAGACCAGTGGATGGTCGCGCAGGTTCTGCCCCACGCCGGGCAGGTCGTGGACGACAGGAATGCCCACTTCGGCCAGATGCGCGGAGGGCCCTACGCCGGACAGCATGAGAATCTGTGGCGAGCCAACCGCGCCCGCGCTCAGGATCACCTCGTCGCCCTCCACCGTGAAGACCTCGCCGCCGCTCTCCACCACGACGCCCGTCGCCCTGTTGCCCTCGAACTCTATCCGATGAACCGTGCAGTTCGCGCGTATCGTCAGGTTGAGCCGATGACGCGACAGGCTCAGGTAGCCCAGGTTCGTGCTCCACCTGATGCCGTTCGGATTGTTGAGCGGGAGCGGCCCGACGCCCGTGGAGTCCGGGTCGTTGTGGTCGGGGCAGTCCTCGAACCCGTAGTCCAGGCACGCCTGGTAGAACGCCTTGGATGCGTCCTGCCAAGTCTCCGGCGGAAATCTGTGGCAGATGATAGGACCGTCCGTCCCGTGGAAGTCGTCCGAGTAGGTGGTGTCCGTCTCCAGCTTGCGGAAGTAGGGCAGGCAGTCCTCGAACGCCCACTCGTCGTTGCCCCACGACGCCCAGTTATCGTAGTCCTCAGGCGCTCCGCGCAGGAATATCTGCCCGTTGATGGCCGACGACCCGCCCGTTACTCTGCCGCGCGGCACAAGCATGGGTTCGGCGGCGTCCGTGGCGCGCCCGGTGAACTGCCAGTTGTGGTCGCTGGTCATTATGTCCGTCGCGGTGGCGTATCCGTAGCGAACCTCGTCCGGCAAGTCTTCCATCTCCGCGTAGTCCGGCCCCGCTTCCAGCAGCAGAACCGACTTGGACGGATCCTCCGTGAGCCGCGTAGCCAGAATCGCGCCCGCCGAACCGGCCCCGATGATGATGTAGTCGTACTTCATTCCAGCGCACCTTCCTTCCTTTACTCCTCGATTTCAGGCGGAGACTTACGCTACTCGCCGCTTATCGTCACGCCCGCCATGTCCTCGATGAAGTTGGCGATGGCCGAGTGGTCGGCGTTGGCCTTCCCCTCGTTCATCAGCGAGACTATCATCTGCTGCACCAGCGAGGTCACAGGCAGGCCCACGCCAAGCTCTTTAGCGGTGAGCAGCGCGTTGTTCAGGTCTTTGTGGTGAAGCGTGATTCGGAAGCCGGGCGTGAAGTCGCCCTCTATCATCATCGGCCCCTTCGCGTTCAGCACGTTGGATCCCGCCAGGCCGCCCTTGACCGCGTTGAACACCACGTTCGGGTCAAGCCCCGCTTTCTTGGTGAGAGTCAGCGCCTCGCCCACCGCCTCTATGTTCGCCGCCACCATTATCTGGTTCGCCAGCTTGGTCGTGTTGCCCGCGCCGTAGTCACCGCACAACACTATGCTCGATCCCACCGCTTCCAGCAGTCCGAGGTGCGCGTCGAACACGTCCTTCTTGCCGCCTACCATAATCGCGAGCGTGGCCGAGATAGCCCCCGGCTCGCCGCCCGACACCGGAGCGTCCAGGAAGGCGACTCCTTGGGCCTCGCACGCCGCCGCTATCTTCTGCGAACTCGCGGGCGCGATGGAACTCATGTCAATCACCACCGACCCCTCCGACGCGCCTTCCAGAACGCCGTTCTCTCCCAGGATAGCCGCCTCCGAGTCCGCCGAGTCCGGCACCATCGTGATGACCGTCGGGGTCGCCGCCGCCACCTCGGCCGCCGAAGACGCGGGCTTCGCTCCGTCCCCGACCACCTCTTCCATCGCCGTGCCAACCACGTCGTACACGGTCAGCGAGTATCCCGCCGTCATCAGGTTGCGCGCCATCGGGCGCCCCATTATCCCCAGTCCGATAAATCCAACTTCTCCGCTTGGCATCTTGTTCTCCTTTCTGAATGTGTCGGAACTGCCGCAAGCTCACTCCGACACGCCGCGACAGACGCGCGACGCTAGTAATCGAAACTCGGCGTCAAGGTTAATCTTACTAGCCCACTCGGTCAAGCGCTGTTATACTATTACGGGTATGGATAATATGTTTGTACCTTTTCACTAGATAGACAATCACGCAGGCGATGAGCGAGTAGGTAAGACCAATGAGTATGGAAGTAGCGACCTGGCCCAGGGTACGGGAACTGCTGGACAACATAATGGCTAGATGGGAGCGCAAAGAAGGCCGCAAAGGTCTTCCGGGCATCCACTCATACTCGTGGGACACTCCGCGGGAACTCGCCAACGATGAATCAATGGGATCCAAGTTCATAGAGCCGGGATTGCCCGCCGAGGAGACCGCGCTGATAATCTCGCTGAGAAAGGGATTCGGCTCCATCCCGCGTATGCCGATGGGAGGCCCGTTCCTCAAGCCGGACGAAATAGACGAAATAGCCGCGTGGATAGACGCCGGTATGCCGGAGTGAGGTGAGTACGTTGACCGACGACAGGCCATCCAACGCCGTCAGCCTCACTTGGCGAGACGGTTTCAAGTTCGAGTCCCGCGACGCCCACGGTCACGCCCTGACCCTGGACGCGCCCCAGTCCGACGGCGAGGCGTTCGAGGGCTTCATGCCCGGCGATATGCTGCTGACCGCGCTGGCCGGGTGCAGCGGCATAGATGTCGTGAACATCCTGGAGAGGATGCGCCAGAAGGTGGAGGGCGTCGAAATCAGCGTCAAGGGCCGCCAGAATCCCGATCCGCCCTGGACTTATGAGGACATCGAGATTCGCTACACCATCCGAGGCTCCGGCCTGAACGAACGTCTGGTAGCGCGCGCCATCAACCTGTCCGAGAACAAATACTGCTCTATCGGCGCGACCATTAGCGGACGCGCCCGAATCACCAGCGAATTTGAGATAATAGAGACCTAAGACAACATCGCTGTCCCAGGAGGACTAACAAGTGTCAGACATACAGCCGATAGACGCCGACCTTCTTGAAACCCTTCGCAAGATACCCTCTTGCTCTATCGCCAACGCGATAGAGACGTTCAATCACCAGCCCCGCAACATCGGATTCATGGGGCCGGAGATAAAGAGCATCTTCCCGAACATGGGCCACATAATAGGCTACGCCGTGACCGCCAAGATAGCCGCCGACGCCCCGCCGTCCGCCCACATGAACGTCTCCCGAACCGAGTGGGTGGACACCATCATGAAGATACCCGCCCCTCGCGTCCTGGTTCTCGAAGACATTGACTATCCCAACCCGATAGGCTCGTTCTGGGGCGAGGTTCAGGCCAACCTGCACCGCGCTCTCGGCGCTGTCGGCACCGTCACCAACGGCGGCGTCCGCGACCTGGACGAAATGCAGGAAGTCGGATTCTTCGCCTTCGCCTCATGCGTCCTGGTATCCCACGCCTACGTCCACATCACCGACGTCGGCGTACCCGTCAAGATCGGCGGCCTGGAGGTCAACCCCGGCGACATCATCCAAGGCGACCAGCACGGCGTCATCAAAGTCCCCCGCGACATCGCCGCCGACATCCCCGACGCCGTAAAGAGGGTAGAGGACAACGAACAGGAACTCATCGGCTACGCCAACTCCGACGGCTTCAGCGTCGAGGGCCTCAAAGAGATGCTGGCCCAGAGATACTAAGGCGTTTTGGCATTTCTCGTCATTCCCGCGAAAGCGGGAATCCATACGCGGCGGTGTCAGCGAGCTAGAATAACTGAAAGACCCTGGAGGAGATTATAGTTAATGGGACTGTTCAACGTTCCGATAGGAGTAGGCGACCCACAGGGTGAACGCTTCCAGATAGTTGAAGCGCTGGTGGACACCGGCGCGACTTTCTCAATCGTCCCCGCGTCCATCCTGAACGACCTCGGAGTAGAACCCCAGAGAAGCGGTTCTTTCGAACTCGCTGATGGCAGTTTCCGAGACTACCACATAGGCGAGACCATTCTCCGCGTGGAAGGCGAGGAGGTTCGTTCTGTCGTGGTATTCGGAGACGAAGACATGGAGGCCGCGTTGGGTATGGTCACTATGCAGCGCATAGGTCTGGCAGTTGACCCTGCCCGGCAGCGTCTGTTCAGAGTCCCGTACAGACTGTTGTAACAATCGCCTAGGATTACATTGTTCGAGGCGATTACTACCAAACTTAAACCGCAAAATGAGGTAAACAATGGAACCAGTAATCAAAAACGTAGAGGGCAGGGGAAACCCCGTCCTCGGCCCGGAGGACGGCGTACCGAACTACGTGATGCTCTGGGTTCAGCATCCGCCGGGAGGAACCAGCGCGCAGCACGTTCACCCCTGGGAACATCAGGCGTACATCGTGGAAGGCGAGGGCGTCCTGTGGGTCGAGGGAACCGAGTATCCCATCAAGGCCGGGGACGCCGTTCTCGTGCCGCCCGACGTCGAGCACCAGTTCCGCAACACCGGCGACGTCACCCTCAGCCGCGTCACCGTCAACCCCCTAAGCTCCGTAGGTCACGAGTAGCGCCATGCCAAACGTACACGACAGGGGAGGAATCCCCACCGACGAACCCATAGACCAGTCAGATCACGAATGGGCCGATTGGGAGCATACGACCAACGCCCTGGTTGGCGCGCTCAGGACGCGCGACCTCATGAGCGTTGACGAACTGCGGCGCGGCATCGAGTCCATACCGCCCGAACTCTACGAGCGCTACACTTACTACGAACGCTGGTCAACCTCCCTTGAGACCATCCTTGTGGAGAAGGGGATTCTGACCGCCGACGAGATAGACGCCAAAGTGAAGGAACTGGACGACAGATGGGGATAGTATTCTCAGCCGAACCCGGCGCGTTCTCCCCGGGCGACACCGTTCTGGTGAAGTCCGACGCGCCGGACCATCACCATCGCGCGCCCTGGTTCATCAAGGGCAAGCGGGGCAGGGTACTCGCCGTCAGCGGCCCGTTCTTCGACCCCGAAACGCGGGCGCATGGAGGAACAGGCGTCCCCAAACGCCTTCTGTACCAGGTCGAATTCGAGCAGTCCCACGTCTGGGGCGACGGCTATCCCGAAGACAAGCGCGACCTGCTCATCATAGACATCTACGAACAATGGCTCCAACCCGCTTCTGAAAACTAAAAGCTAATCACTAAAGACTGAGCGAAGCCATGAGCGAAAATCATCACGACGAATCCGAACATGAAGGGATGCAGCCCGACGCCGCGCTGAGCCTCCCCGCTAAGCGCGCCCTCGCCATACACGAACTGTTGGTAAAGAAGGGCGTAATCGCCGATGGCGAAGTGCGCGAACGCGCCGAAGCCTATCGCTCCCGAAGCCCGGCGGACGGCGCGAAGGTCGTCGCCAAGGCGTGGAGCGACCCCGACTTCAAGCGTCGCCTTCTCGCCGATGCCCGCTCCGCAGTCTACGAACTCGGCTACACGCTCACCCACGACGCCGAACTCGCCGTCGTGGAGAACAGCGAGGGGGTTCACCACCTGGTCGTATGCACCCTCTGCTCCTGCTACCCGACGTCGCTTCTAGGTCCGCCGCCCGACTGGTACAAGAGCTTCGCCTACCGCCAGCGCGCCGTGATAGAGCCGCGCTCGGTCATGCGCGAATTCGGCCTGGAACTGGACGATGACAAGCGCGTGCGCGTCGTGGACAGCGCCGCCGACCTGCGCTACCTCGTCCTGCCCCGCCGACCGGCGGGCAGCGAGGGCATGACTGAGGATGAACTGGCCGCGCTGGTAACCCGCGACAGCATGATTGGCGTCTCCGAACCCCTGCGGCCCAAGAGCGCGAGCGCCGTCTGATGGCTGACGCTCCTCCACAAAGCAGGGGAAATCTCAGGGCGCTGGCGGAAAGCTTGTACGCTGCCCGCCGATTCCGCCTGCCCGTACAGCAGTACATCCACACCGAATCCACCGGCGGACTGATTCTGCTGGTAGCCACCATCATCGCGCTCGTCTGGGCCAACTCTCCCTGGCGCGACCTGTACCATGACATACTGGAAACCCACCTGTCGTTCGACCTGGCGATCATCGCGGTTGATATGTCGCTTCACCACTGGATAAACGACGGGCTTATGGCGCTATTCTTCTTCGTCGTCGGCCTGGAGATAAAGCGGGAGATATTCTTCGGCCACTTCTCCACTGTCCGAGGCGCCGCGCTGCCCGCGATAGCCGCGCTCGGCGGCATGGTAGTTCCCGCCGGGCTGTATCTCGCCTTCAACGCCGGGGGCGAGGGCGCGCGCGGATGGGGAATCCCCATGGCGACCGACATAGCCTTCGCGCTCGGCGTCCTGGCTCTGCTGGGGCGGCGGATTCCGTCCGAACTGCGTGTGTTCCTGCTCGGACTGGCGGTAGTGGACGACCTGGGCGCTATCATCGTCATAGCCGTCGCCTACACCGAGTCCATATCCTTCCCATATCTTGGCATGGTGGCCGCCCTGGCGATAGCGACTATGGTCGTGAACCGAATCGGATTCAGGCACGCCGCTATCACGTCCGCGCTCGGCTTCCTGATATGGTTCGCGATGCTCAAATCGGGCGTCCACGCCACCATCGCCGGCGTCATCTTCGGGTTGCTTACCTCGGCCAGACCGCAGTACAGCAGGGAACGATTCGCGGAGGATTACGAGAAACTGATTGTGGAGTATCGGGAGGCGCTGTTCTCGGGGGAGACAGAACGCGTCGACGCGCTTCTGGGCGAGATCGAGGTGCTGGCGCAGGGCGCCGAGTCCCCTATGGAGAGGCTCGAAAGGCTCACCCATCCCTGGGCCAGTTACGTCATACTGCCCGTGTTCGCGCTCGCCAACGCTGGCCTTAGCTTCTCAGGCGTGGACTTCGGCGGCGTGATTTCCAGCGGCGTCACCATAGGCGTCGTGGTCGGATTGTTAGTGGGCAAGGCGGTCGGAATAACGCTGTTCCCCTGGGTGGCGTCCTGGTTCGGGATAGTCAAACTTTCGCCGGAGGTGTCCTGGGGGCGCGTACTTGGCGTCGGCTTCCTCGGCGGCATCGGCTTCACCGTAGCCATCTTCATATCAAGCCTCGCCTTCGACGACCCCTATCTCGTCCTGAACGCTCAGTTCGGGATCATGTGCGCCTCGGCCATCGCCGGCCTGCTGGGCTACTCGATATTGCGCTTCGTATCGCGCTCCGGCTGATATAAGCTACGTCCTTAAGCCCATTTGACGCTCGCTTTTCAGCCCGACTAGAATTAGCGCAGTTCAATTATCGGGGGAGTTACGATATGGCGAGCAAATTGGTTCCGCAGGGGGATATGCCCCGCGCTTACGCGCCGGGCGCGGTCGAAGAGCGTATCTACAAGTTCTGGAACGAGAACGGCTACTTCACGCCCGAAGTAGATCGCTCCAAGAAGCCGTTCACCATCATCATGCCGCCTCCGAACGTAACCGGCGAACTTCACATGGGCCACGCGCTCACCATCGCGCTCGAAGACCTGATGATTCGCTGGCATCGTATGCTGGGAGAGCCCTCGCTGTATCTGCCCGGCACCGACCACGCGGGCATCGCCACGCAGGTCGTCGTGGAGCGGCAGATAGCCTCCGACGGCCTGAGCAGGCACGACCTCGGACGCGACAAGTTCATCGAGCGCGTCTGGTCCTGGGTGGACGACTACGGCGACCGCATCTACCGCCAGACCGAGCGGCTGGGCGCGTCCTGCGACTGGACGCGCCGCGCCTTCACCCTCGACGAAGGGCCGGCCAAGGCGGTCCGTACCACATTCGTCAATCTCTACAAGAAGGGCCTGATATACAAGGGCAACCGCATCACCAACTGGTGCCCCCGATGCCGAACCGCGCTGTCCGACCTGGAAGTGAAGTACCAGGACGAAAGTGCTCACCTGTACCACATCCGGTACGCGCTTGAGGACGATTCCGGCCACGTCGTCATAGCCACCACGCGCCCCGAAACCATGCTCGGCGACACCGCGGTCGCGGTCAATCCTGACGACGAACGCTACTCCCGCCTAATAGGCGGGAACGCCGTCCTGCCCATAGTAAACCGCGTCCTGCCCATAATCGGCGACGAATCGGTCGAAATCGAGTTCGGCACCGGGGCGCTCAAGGTGACGCCCGGCCACGACCCGGTTGACTTCGAGATAGGCCAGCGCCACGCCCTCGACGCGCTGAACATCCTGAACCTGGACGGAACTCTGAACGAGAACGCCGTTGAGTACGCCGGGCAGTCCGTCTCGGACGCCAGGGAGAACGTCGTTCGCCAATTGGAAGAGGACGGCGTTCTTGAGAAGGTCGAGGACTTCCACCACGCCGTCGGCCACTGCGACCGCTGCGATGAGGTCGTCGAGCCGATAGTCAGCGACCAGTGGTACGTGAGGATGGAGCCGCTGGCCAAGCCCGCGCGCGACGCCGTGGCGGATGGGCGCATAAAGATGGTGCCGGAACGCTTCGCGCGCGTCTATTTCAACTGGATGGACAACATCCGCGACTGGCCCATAAGCCGCCAGCTATGGTGGGGACACCGCATCCCCGTCTGGTACTGCGAGTGCGGCGAGATGATAGTCGAGCTTGAAGACCCGGATACTTGCCCCAAGTGCGGAAGCGCGGAACTGGCGCGCGACCCCGACGTTCTGGATACCTGGTTCAGCTCCGGCCTGTGGACTCACTCCACGCTGGGTTGGCCGGGCGACACCGACGACCTGGACTACTTCTATCCGACGTCGGTCATGGAGACGGGACACGACATCCTCTTCTTCTGGGTGGCCAGGATGATCTTCTTCGGCATGGAGAACATGGGGGATATTCCGTTCCACACCGTCTATCTGCACGGCCTGGTGCGCGACCCCGAAGGCGTGAAGATGAGCAAGACCAAGGGCAATGTGGTTGACCCCCTCGAACTCGTCCGGCAGTACGGCGCGGACGCCGTTCGCTTCGCGCTGACTACCGGCAACTCGGCGGGCAACGACATGAGGATGAACGAACAGAAGCTGGAAGCGAGCCGCAACTTCGCCAACAAGCTCTGGAACGCCGCGCGATTCGTCATAAGCAACCTTGAGAACGCTTCCGATTCGGACATGGCGGGCTGGCGCGAACTGCCTGAACTGGAACATCGCGAAGACCGCTGGATAGTCAGCCGTCTCAACCGCCTCGCGTCGCAGGTTGGCTCCAGCATGAGCGATTACCAGTTTGGAGAGGCGCAGCGCGTCATCCACGATTTCCTCTGGAACGAATACTGCGACTGGTACATCGAGATGAGCAAGGTTCGGCTGCGCGCCGGCGACGCGCCCTCGCCGCTGCCGACTCTGGCGCACGTCCTGGAAAAGACGCTCAGGACGCTCCACCCCTTCATGCCGTTCGTGACGGAGGAGATCTGGACGAGGCTGGTCGCCGCGCTGCCCGATGCCCCCGACCGGCCCGAAGCGCTGATAGTCGCGCCGTATCCTGAGCCGGATTCCTCGCGCTACGACGCCGAATCGGAAGGGGAGGTCGAGTCCATCATCGAACTCGTCCACGCCGCCCGCAACCTGCGCGCCGAGTTCAGGATACAGAACAACCAGCGTCTCGAGGCGGAGATAGCCGCCACCGGATCCCATTCCTGCGTCTTCGCGGAATCGCTGGATTTCATCCAGTCCCAGGCCATGATTGACCTCAGTATCGCCGACGCGCCGAGCGAGTCCGACGGATCCTCTGACAAGGCTATCCAGGCTCTCGCGTCCGGTACTCTAGCGGTTTCGCTGGGCGGCCTGGTTGACCTGGACGAGGAGACCAAGCGAATCAGGGCCGAACTTGCCGAACTCACCAAGTACGAACAACGCATCACCCGCAATCTGTCCAACGAGAATTTCGTCAATCGCGCGCCTGAAGATGTGGTTGACCGCGAGCGCGACAGGCTTGCCGGAGCGCGAGAGCGTATAGCGCGTCTCACGGACATACTCGACCGGCTGGCCGGATAGGGAGGAAATACCTGCATTATCTCCCTGAATAGGTGGATATAATATAGCTATTCCCGCAATAAGCAACGGACACACCCAAAATTCTGAACTCTCTGCGCTCTATTCGCAACTCCCTCATCCCGACAGTGGACGCGAACGGGAAGGTGGTCGTCATCGCGTCCGCCGTCCGGTCGCTGGACTACGGATTCATCAGCGTCTTCCTGGGCGTCTATCTCGATCTGCTGGACTATTCGCCGCTCCAGCTGGGAATAGTGCTGAGCGCTATAATGGCGGGCGGTACGCTCTCCAACATAGTATCCAGCTGGAAGGGAGACACGATAGGCCGACGCCGTATGCTGGTCGCTATGGCGCTGCTCATGGGAGTGGGGGGCGTCCTGTTCCCGCTCACGGAGCAGACGGCTCTGCTGGTCGCCATATCCCTCATGGCGATGACCACCTCCACCGGGGGCGACCGGACCGCGTTCCTGTCGCTGGACATGGCGATACTGGCGCAGTCCGGCGCGGCGTCCCAGCGCACAATGCTATTCAGCTGGTACAACCTTCTGGGCAGGCTCACGAAGGCGCTCGGCTCGCTGATGATAGCCGTCCCCGTCGCGCTGCAAGTCTGGATCGGCATGGATGAAGTGGCGTCCTTCAAGGCGATGTTCCTCGCGTACTCGCTCATCGCCTTCGCGGGTGTCGCGGTTTACTGGAAGCTGACGCCCGCCGCGGAGTCGCTGCCCGCCGACTCTCCCGCCTCCGAGCCGCCGCCCGATATGCCGCGAAGCGCGCGGACCATCATGATACAGCTTGCCGTCCTGTTCAGCCTGGACTCGCTTGGCGGCGGCTTCATGGTGCAGAGCTTCATGTCGTTCTTCTTCGCCAACAGGTTCGATATGTCGCTGGAGGCGATAGCCGCTATATTCTTCGCGGGTCAGATTCTCAACGCGGTGTCCATAATGCTGGCCGTTCCGATAGCGCGTCGCGTCGGGCTGATAACGACGATGGCCGCTTCCCAGGGACTCGCCAACTCGGTGATGATACTCATGGCGCTGACCGGGAACTGGCTGTTGGCTGTCGTGTTCTTCCTGATAAGAGAACTGATCAACGACATGGACATTCCCACGCGGCAGTCTTACTCTATGGCCATAGTCCCGCCGGAAGCGCGAACCGCGACGGCAAGCGTAACGAATCTGGGCAGGACGACGGCGCAGGCCATCAGCCCGGCGCTCGCGGGGATTGTGGCGCAGTCCACGCTTCTCGGCGTTCCCATCGTGGTGGGCAGCGTGATAAAGCTGGTTTACAATGCGGCGCTGTACGTGATGTTCAGGTCGGTCAGAGCGCCGGAGGAGGATAGAGGATAAGGCGTCCGGGCGCTATCTGATCGAGTGGTACACGGAGTTGAAGAGCAGCTTATAGGTTCCCCTGGCTTGCGCGCGGAAGTGCGGCCTGAATCCGAACAGGATTATCCTGCCCAGCCCAACCGGGACGGACACCAGCGCGGACAGCCCGGCGATATGTTCCCGGCCTATGAGAAGGCCGCTGAGTAGCGTGTCTTCCTCAGAGAATCTGGCTATGGTGTCGCCTTTCTCCACGCGGTAGGCGGGGCCGTTCAGGTAGAAGGCCGCCGCCTCTTTGGGCATTCCGAACCCGATTGGGTGGGTGGTGTCAACCTCTATCTTCAAGAGACTGCCGGGCGCGAAGAAGTCGGATCTGGACATTCTGGCGAGGGGATTGCTCACAGGGAGTTTCAGGTGGTGGACGAGCAGTCGGCTGGCGTCGTCCCAGACGATTATCGTTCCGCCGCGCTCGGCGAACCGGCGCAGCGCCTCGATGCCCCTATCCCCAAGCCCGCCCGAAAATCGCGGCGCGTAGCGCGCGCTGCTGAAACCGCGACGGAGTTGGCGCACTCTCTGGTGTGGGACGATGACACAATCGAACCGGCTTTCCAGGCCGCGCTCCTTGATGTCGCCGTCCACTAGAGACGTGTACTTGAATCCGTAGTTGTCGAAAACGTACCGTGTCCAGCCTTCCTCGATGCTTGGAACGTAGCTGGCGTATATGCCTATCCGTGCGGGGCGCACCAGTTTGAGGCCCTTGGCTGGCCTGGAGTGGACTGGCCGTACTCTGACGCTTCCCGCGTTCGATGAGAGTACATCCCTGGACGCATCCGACGCCGGTATGACCCAGACGCCTGGGGCCAGCGTTTCTTCGCCAGCGCTCAATTCTTCGCGGGCGCGGAAGACGGGGTGGCCGTCGAAGAGAAGGCGGTTGACGAGAAGGCTGGCGGCGTTGGATTCGGGACCTATGGCGTAGGCCGGCGTGTCCGTCTCGAGGATTCGTTTGAGCGCTTCGGTTCGCGGAGTCGGCGAGTCCAGGCGAGTTATCCCGAAATCAACCGGGGCGCTCAATTTATGGCTTGTCACGCCCATGGAGAGGGGCAGGCTGTGGGAAGTGGCGTCGTAGGGTTGTTTGGGAGGCCCGCCCGGGAACTGGCGAATGTCCGGGTAGGTCTGCTTCTCAAGCATCGTCTTGGCGAAAGAGCCGAACCTCTGGCGCGTGAGAATCACGTAGTCGCCGGCCTCCACGCCGACCCCATCGCGGGTGACGGCCTGATCGGAACGGTGTATGTCCACTTGGGCGAATCGCAGCAGTTCCAGCAGTTCGTCCACCGCGCTCCGGTCATGCTGGGCTTGGGGTATGACGAACGCGGATGGGTTCGCTTGGACGGTCGCGGCGCGGTTGAGCGCCTCGTAGGCGTTGCGGACCCACCAGGCGCGGTTGCGCGCGGCGTGATCCAGACAGGCCAGCGTCGCCGACAGGTCGTATTCAACTATGTCGCGCAGGCTCCACTTGCCCCCCTTCCAGGGGAGAGGATGTTTCCATGACTTGGCTCTCGGCGTCTCGCCGCGGTCGTCTTTGAGACTGGCCAGGGGAATATCAATGGGGGAGGCTATCTTCGCGCTGGCCGCCTCGGACAGGATTCGGAGGCCGCCGTGGTAGTGGGGGTATGAGCGGCTTGGGCTGTAGGAGTCATAGACCATGTTGACCGCGACGCCGCCCTTGCCCTCGGAGATTAGCTGCGCCGCCATGTGCGCCCCCAGTGCCGCCATTTCGCTCTGGATGACGGGATCCACATTGGGACCGATTGGATCCAGCAGGGGAGGAAGTATCATCCTCATTCCGTCGGCGCGAGTCTGGTGAAGATCGTATGTGATGTGCGGACGCCAAGCGTTGTGGATATGTTCGACGACCAACCGGGTCTCTTTCTGCGTGAACATGAACCAGTCGCGGTTGTTATCGTGTCCCGTGTACTTATGATACAGGTAGGGAGGAATCGAACCCTCGAAATGCGTTCCGAGCGATGCGTCGTACCAGTCCTTCACCCGAACCAGTCCGTCCGGGTTCACGCTGGGAACCAGCAGCAGGATAACGTTGTCCAGAATGGCGCGCGTTCTTTCATCGTCGGAGGACGCGAGCAGGTGAGCCAGTTCCAGCGCCATCTGGCCGCCGCCCACTTCGGTCGCGTGGATGGAGCAGGTGACGGCCACGACCGCGCGGGCTTGGCCTATGGCGCTCTCGGCTTCTTCCGCGCTGAGCGTTTCAGGGTCGGACAGCGACTGCTGGAGCGCGCGAAAGCGTTCCAGGCTCCGCAGGTTGTCGGGCGAACTGATGGTACAGAGGATGAACGGGTGGTTCTCCGTGGAGCGGCCTATTTCCTCGACGGCCACCCTGTCGCTCTGGGCGTCGAGCAGATGGAAGTAGCCGACCGACTCTTTCCATCCGGCCAATTTCCTGTCTTCGCCTACTCTAAAGCCCAGAAATTCCTCCGGTTTTGTTATTCGCGCCATATATCGCCGTCCATTGCTATGTGAAGATGATTGCGAAAGTTCTCTGTTCAGCCTTTTCGTCATTCCAGCGAAAGCGGGAATCCACAGGTTGGGCTGTCGCGGTTCCGCTTATGCGATTCTCTCGGTATATGAATTGCAGTACAAGTTGCCCCGTCTCCAATGTTAGTATGTTCTATGTGATATAGGATACATGATAGAGAGCGGAAAGTTGGAACAAAGGAGATCGGGGAAGTATGACCAATCCAATGAATACAGTTCTGGTGGTGACGCCGCATCCCGACGACGCCGAGGGAGGCGCGGGCGGAAGCATGGCCAGGTGGGCGCGCGAAGGGAAGAAGGTAGTCCTCGTCGTATGCACCAACGGCGACAAGGGAACCAGCGACAGGAATCTGAAGCCCGAGAAGCTGGCGGCCATACGCGAGAAGGAACAGCTCGACGCCGCCGAGGCGCTGGGGCTGGAGGAAGTGGTGTTTCTCAGGTTCCCGGACCAGAACCTCGAAGACAGCCGCGAATTGAGGCTGGCTATCTCGCGCCAGATAAGGAAGCACCGCCCGGACCTGGTGGTCACCATAGACCCGGGCCACAACCGTTACATCAGGCACAGGGACCACTACATGGCGGGACGGGTGACGCTGGACGCCGTGTTCCCCTACGCGCGCGATCATCTGGCGTTCCCCGAACTTCTGGACGAGGGGCTTGATCCCTTCAAGGTTCGGGAAGTGTGGCTGTTCAGGCCGGACGAGCCGGACGTATTCGTTGACATCAGCGACACGTTCACCACGAAGGTGGACGCGCTGTACTGCCACGTCAGCCAGATGGGAACGCCGAGAGAGGAGCGCGAGGCGTGGCTGCGCGAACGCTCCGCCGAAACGGGACAGCATATAGGCGGCGGCCTGGCCGAAGGGTTCAAGCGGATCGTCATAGGGCGTTAGCTACTATCTCAAAACAGGTTTCACCCTCACCCCAGCCCTCTCCCATCAAGGGAGAGGGGGTGTTTACGCGCCACTCCCTACTGGGAATTAGTCCGGTTCGGTCTCCTCGATGGTGGGCAGCTTGCCTGAACCCCTGAGCATGGTGAGCGCCTGCTTCTCTAACTGGCGCACGCGCTCCCGCGTCACTCCGAGTTCCCTGCCGACTTCCTCCAGCGTGCGCGGCCTGTCGTCAATGAAGCCGAACCTGAGCGCGAGAACCATGCGGAGACGGGGCGGGATGTTGTCCAGCGCCTCTATGACGTCCTCCCTGGTCAGCATCTTCATCGCCACCTCGTAGGGCGTCTTGCCGCTGGTGTCCTTGATGAAGTCCTCGAGGGTGGAGTCCTCGTCGCCCACCGGAGTGCCGAGCGAGATCGTGTGCTGACGCTGGCGCATCAGGTTTTCGACCTGTTCGACCGTCCACTCAAGCTCCTCGGCGAGTTCGGCCGGGGTAGGGTCGCGGTCGTTGTCGCGTATGAGCTTGCGCTCGGCGGTGTTGAGCTGCTGGAGTCTCTCGACAACGTGAACGGGCAGCCTTATGGTGCGGCCCTGGTCGGCGAGGGCGCGGGTGACCGCCTGCCGAATCCACCAGGTGGCGTAGGTGCTGAACTTGAAGCCCCTGTGGGGGTCGTACTTCTCGACCGCGCGCATCAGGCCCAGGTTTCCTTCCTGTATCAGGTCGAGCAGCGGAAGGCCGCGCCTGAGATACCTCCGCGCTACGCTCACGACCAGTCTCAGGTTGGAGTTGGTGAGCCGCTCGGAAGCGGCCTCTCCGCGCGCCTCTATCACTCGCCACCAGCGTTCGAGGTCCGGCGCGAGTCCGTCAATGGAGTTCGCTATGGTCTCCTCATCCAGAGACTCGTGATATAGCTGGGGGCCGAGCGTCCTCTCAAGCTCGCTGACGACCTTGACCGGGATCAGCGCGGACACCTTGGACATATCGGTTATCCTGGGCGCGGACTCGTCAATCTCTATGTCCAGGCTGTCCGATACGGTCTCCTTGAGGGCGTCGGAGATGGGGCTGTCGAGAATATCTCGCACGTCGTCCCGCGAAAGAATCACGCTGGCGGGCGCTTCCAGGGGGAGTTCCAGTTCGGTCTGTTCGGCCAGAGTTCTGAGAACGAGAAGGTCGGTGAATACGCCGTACAGAATCGCCGCCGCTGTCCGGGCGGTGTCGGGTTCGTATCCGAACTCCTCTCGCAGCCGCTTGCGCGTGTCCTTCAGCAGCATCCAGCGTTCCACGTCCCGGCCCAGGGCGAGTTCCTGCTGAGCGCTCAGAAGGGTGTGCTGGCCTATGGCGCGCAGATACTCCCTCACCGTGTCGGTGGGTTCGTCGCTCAGTTCGCGCTCGTAGGCCTTCAGCAGTTCCATGGACTCCGCCGAGGCTTGGGTGACGTGGTCGAACGACTGCCTCGCCAGGGGGTCCTGGTTGGCCTCATCGAAATTCGCGCTCTGGTTGTCCCAGAGATGTCTCTCTTGCGTCATGGTCAACTTCCTTTATTCAGGGAAGGAACATTATAGCGCTATTGTCAAATAAGAGTCGGGAATTGTCAATTGTTGGTTTGGATTTGGGCGTGGTGGATTGTCGAGCGGCGGCAGTTTGGCTTGACAATCGGGCTTGACGCTTGTTTACTACTGTCTGGCGGGAAGCGGGAGTCGGGGGATTATTTAAGAGACAGGAGAAACAGCGTGTCCAGGAAAGTGTTGATTACCGGAATGAGCGGCCTGATTGGGGGAATTCTCAAGGAACATCTACTAGAGGCGGGCGGGTACGAGCTTACCGCGCTCAATCGCAGAGAGGTGGAAGGGATTCGGACTGTTCAAGCGGACATATCCGACCTGGACGCGATTCAGCCCGCTTTCGAGGGGCAGGATACGGTCGTCCATCTGGCGGCGTACCTGGGGTCGCAGGACTGGGAGGGGCAACATTCCGGCAACGTGCTGGGTACGTACAACGTGTTCGAGGCGGCGAGACGCGCCGGGGTCAAAAGGGTGATATTCGCTTCGAGCGGGAACGCGATTCGGGGATTCGAGCGAGTGCCGCCTTATTCGGACATAGCCGCCGGCGACTACGATAAAGTGCCGCCGGATTTTCGCAGGCTTACCCACCACGATGTTCGGCCCGAAGCGCTGTACGGGGCGGCCAAGGTGTGGGGCGAGGCCCTCGCGCGCCACTTCTCGGACGATTACGGCATGAGTATGGTCTGCGTTCGCATCGGGTCGGTCACTCAGGGCGACAGGCCCAGGACTATGCGCGAGAACGCCATCTACCTGAGCCATCGGGACGTCGCAACACACCTGAAGGCGTGCATAGACGCGCCGGACGACCTCAAATTCGACATCTTCTTCGCGGTCTCGAACAACAGCTGGAATTACAGGGACCTCACGCACCCGAAGGAAGTCCTGGGATGGGAGCCGCGGGATTCGGCGGACGACTATCCGTTTACGGGGTAAGAGGGGAGTTTACGCATGACTCAGTTTGTAAGAATTGACCGCTCCAAGAGACTCAGGGAAGAGCCGGAGACCGGGCATAATCGCTGGCATCCCGACATCCCGCCGATACTCGAGGTTGGCGAGAACGAGAACATCATAATCGAATGCCGCGACGCCTCGGACGGGCAGATGACCCCGAATGTCGTGGTGGATGATCTGGCGGCGATGGATCAGAAGGTCAGCCACCCGCTCACTGGACCTATCTACGTACAGGGCGCGGAGCCAGGAGATCTGCTGGAAGTGGAGTACGTTGACATATTCCCCGAACCTTATGGGTGGACGCGCTTCCGGCCCGGCGCGGGCTTTCTGAGGGATGTGTTCAGCGAACCCTTCATCGCGCACTGGGATATAGAACACGGCTACGCTACCTCGGAGCAGATCCCGGGCGTTCGGATCCCGGACGGATCTTTCATGGGGACGGCGGGCGTCGCTCCCTCCCGCCAGCAGCTTGAGGTGTGGACGCGCCGCGAGCGGGAATTGCTGGAACGCGGCGGCATCGTTCAGCCGCCGGACATAGAAGACGCCGTGCCGGGCGGTCGCGTCGGCGAGGAAGGGCTGCGTACGGTCCCTCCGCGCGAGAACGCTGGCAACATGGACATCAAGCAGCTAACTCGCGGGTCGCGGCTGTACATTCCAGTCGCTGTGGAGGGCGCGTTGTATTCGGTTGGAGACGGACATTTCGCGCAGGGCGACGGGGAGGTGTGTATCACAGCCATAGAGATGGGCGCGACCATCGGGGCGCGTTTCAAAGTCCACAAAGGAGAGGCGGAGCGAAAGAATATTCGAACCCCGCGATTCTCTCACCCCGGATACTTCCTGCCGCCCGATTTTTCCGTTCCGCGCAACTTCACCGCCACGATGGGCTACCCCATACGGGAAGACGGAACGCAGGAGGGCGAGGACGTGACGCTGGCGGCGCGAAACGCGCTGCTGGACATGATAGACCTGCTATGCGACAGGGGATACACGGGTGAGCAGGCATACGCCATCTGCTCGGTGGCCGTTGATCTGCGAATCAGCAATATCGTTGACCTGCCGAATGTGACGGTGTCGGCGTTTCTGCCGGAGGACATATTCATGGGATAGGATTAAGCGAAAATCCCTTCCCCCTTGACGGGCTCACAAGGGTAGGCAAATGTCCAATCAGCTACGAACTCCAGTCAATAGATCCCCTCTCCCTTAGGGAGAGGGCTAGGGTGAGGGTGAAATGCCTATCCCTCTCAGCCCTTGACGGGGGAAGGTTAGGATGGGGGTGAATTTCTACCCCCTTGGCCTGGTTCAGTTTCGGCGTCGAACAGGTACTTCTTCCAGTATGGCGACCTGAGAGCTTGGAGAGCTTCGCGCCACGCTTGTTCGGAGGCGTCTCCCCTGTCCGCCTCCTCCTCCGCCGCGAGGTAGTCACGGAAGTCCGCCCTGAACCTCGCGGTCGAGTCATAGTCCCGCTCTCCGATTGCGGCCAGTATCCTGAGAGCGGCCTGGGCGCGGCCCGCGTCGGTGGCGGCGAACTGTTTCGAGAGCGCTTCGGCCTTGCGCTCCAGCGTTCCCGACACGCTGAATTCCCTGATTTGGGCGAATTGAGCGGCGTCCGTTGGCGGTGTCTGAGGGGTGGTGTACAGCCGGAATATGTCGAACAGGACGTCGTTCAGGTCGAACGCGGGCCGTCGCCGGGTGGCTTCGCTCGGTTGGCTCAGGGTTCCCAGGTCAATCACCACGCTCTTGCCCGAAGCGGGGGAGTAGAAGACGTTCTGGGGGCCGAGGTCCTCCGCCAGATAGCCCATCTGATAGACTCTCCCGATAATTCCCAGAATGGTGAAGACGGGACTCTCGTACCCATGAGACAGATACGCCTTCGACGGATGCAGGACGAACAGGTTGAGCGGCAGGGCTACGGGGTGCCCTCTCACCATGTCCGCGACGCTCCCCACCAGAGGAACGCCCCTCGCCCGCGCCTCAATCTGAACCGAGTAGGGATGACCAGGCTCGTCCCCGAAGTACCATGCGAACGAGTCCGGCTCGGTCAGCGCGTATAGGCGAACAAGGCCGCTCGCGCCTTCCATCCGCTCGCGCAATTCGGCCTGGGTCAGCGTCCGCGCCTCGACGTCGCGGTGCATATCACGCGAAACGAGCGTCGGGTGCGGCCTCTTGACCACGACGGGTTCGCCGCTCTCCGTGTCCGTAGCCGCGAACGCCTGGAGGTCCGCCCCCTCGCCGAGTAGGTCTCCGAGACGGAATCGTTTCAGTTCTTCCGGGCTGGCCCTCATACCCGTCTCCCCCTTCCTGTCAACTTATCCGACCTGGCCGCCGTCCCGCGTTTCATCCAAGTCTGCCGAAATCCACTATACAACCATCCTATCGCTTCGCTATAATGCTTCCATGAAGAACAAAACTTCTGGCGCGATTTATATAAACCTGAAATTATATATCGAAAGATCGAGAGGCGGTAAAAATTTTCTCCGTAGCTAATGCAGGTGAAATACAGGTGGGTGCTGGTGACGTTTCACCTGTTAGTTCACCAGTTAACCCACCAGAAGTCACCTGTTCAATCATAATCCAGAGTATATGAATCACCGCAGGTTGCGATAATTTCCGAATCGTAGGACAATGGGGATGTTATGCCCCACTACGATATGATAGTCATAGGCTCCGGCCCCTCAGGCCAGCGCGCCGCCGTTCAGGCCGCCAAGCTGGGCAAGTCGGTGGCGATATGCGAGCGGCGCGAACTAGTTGGCGGCGTGTGCGTCAACACCGGCACCATTCCGTCCAAGACGTTCCGAGAGGGAGCGCTCTATCTGAGCGGCTTCATCCAGCGCGACATATACGGCCAGTCCTACGTCGTCAAAGAGAATATCACGATGGGCGACCTGGTTTCGCGCTGCAACATGGTCATAAACCGCGAAGTGGACATCATCCGACACCAGATGCAGCGCAACCAGGTCATAGTAATTGACGGTATGGCAAGGTTTTTGTCCGAGCGCGAACTGGAGATAACCAGCGAAAGGTCAAACTCACGGATTCAGATTACGGCGGACAACATAGTGATAGCGGTGGGGACGGAATCGGCCCACCCGACCGAAGTGAACATTGACGGCAAGACGGTCTTCACCGCCGACGAGGTTCTGGATATGCCCGCGCTGCCGCGCACGATGACCGTGGTGGGCGGCGGCGTGGTGGGAATGGAGTACGCTTCCATCTTCGCCGCGCTCGGAGTAGAGGTGACCATTGTGGACGCGCGCAAGAGGTTACTCGAGTTCCTGGACGGCGAGATAGTTGACTCGCTTATCTTCCGTATGAGGGATATGGAGTGCGTATTCAGACTTGGCGAACGGGTCGCGCGGGTGGATTCTTATGGTCAGGGCAGAGTGGTCGCCACGCTGGACAGCGGGAAGAGGGTCATATCGGACGCGCTTCTGTACTCAGTCGGGCGCGTGGGCGCGACGGGCGATCTCAACCTGGCGGCGGCGGGACTGGACGCGGACGACAGGGGACGGATAAGCGTTGACGAATGTTACCGAACCGCGCAGCCTCATATCTACGCGGTGGGCGACGTCATCGGCTTTCCGTCGCTGGCGTCCACCTCGATGGAGCAGGGGCGCATCGCGGCCTGCAACGCCTTCGGAGTGTCTTACACCTCGGAGCGCAGCCTGTTTCCCTACGGCATATACTCCGTGCCTGAAATCGCCATGGTCGGCCAGACCGAGGAGACGCTTACGGAGAACCGCGTTCCCTACGAAATCGGCGTCGCCAGATACCGCGAGATAGCGCGAGGGGCGATAATGGGCGCGACCCAGGGACTGCTCAAGCTGCTGTTCCACCGGGAGAATAGGAAGATCCTGGGAGTGCATATCATCGGACACAGCGCGTCGGAGTTGATACACATCGGCCAAGCGGCGCTGGCTTTCGGTGGCGGGCTGGACTATTTCGTCAACACGGTCTTCAACTATCCCACGCTGGCCGAAGCCTACAAGGTAGCCGCGCTGGACGGGTACAACAAGGTCGGCCCGGAGGACAGCGAGTTTCCATTCCCCGACTGGGGATAGCGCCGGATTAGGGTTCGACGCGGAAGGCGTGCCTGGACAGCCTGCCCATTCCAAGCTCTTCGGACGCGCTTATGATGATGTCGGTGGCGGCGTCCAGATTCATTTCGCTGGTGTTGATAACCAGGTGATAGTGTTCGGCGGCGTCGGGGGCGTCAATTCCGAAGAATCGCTGGAAGTAGTTGAGCCTGGCTTCGTCCCTGGAGCGTATCGCGTTTTCCGCCGTGGCCTGGTCCATGCGCTCACGCACCATGACGCGCTCGACGCGGTCCTCGAAGGTGGCGACAAGGCCGACTCGCAGCACGTTGGGGTTGTCCTTCAGGATGATGTGAGCTCCACGCCCTACGATGACCACGTTGTCCCCGGAGGCCAGGTCGGCTATCACGTTCCTTATCGCCGTGATGTAGGCGTCGTCGTCAATCTCATGGCCGCGAGTGGCGATGAGGTTGGGCAGTTCGTCGTACTCGGAGACGAGGAACTCGGGGTACACCGTGCCGAAATAGGGGTCAGAGCCGCCGCCGGTGTAGGCGGTGCGCTCCATGATTCGTTGTATAATCCTGGAGAATCGCTCGGAGCGGGTGGGCGGACGCTGCTCTCGCTGGTCGAGGGCTTCGACGGTCGCCTGCAATTCGCGCGCGACGTTGGAGAGTATGAGCCTGTCAACGTAGTCGGCGTCTATCCTGCGGGACAACTCAGGCCCCAGGAATCTTCCGCCCCCGCCCGCCAGTCCGCCGGTAACTATAACAGCCATTTCAATCCTCTCTTTCGGAGATCGCGCTTCCGATAAGCGGCGCGGTATTCAGACCCGGTTGCCCCTTGGCGGCGCGAGCGTCTCATAACGTCGGCGCTTCCGCGCTTGCCACGTTTTGGCTGAAACGTCATAATGCTAAAGGGCATATCAGATAGTTCACGAATATCCAGCATTGCGAACGCTGAGTGAAACCAAGCAAAGTCTATATGCGGTTTCACGGGTATGTCAATATGGGCAACCAGACATGAATTGACGTTCCGCAATGCCAGAGAGCCGATTGGATGACTGAGGGGAATTGTGACAGCTACAGTTAGAGACGCAGAGACGGCGACGCCGGAGAGGCGACTTCGACTCGCCCAGGAGCGAATAGCCGAACTGGAAGCGCTTCAGCGCAGGAACAGGCGGGTAAGCGGGGTGCTGACTCGCCTGGCGACGCTCGCCGACCATAGCCCAAGCGCGATTGTGGAGTTCGACGGCGCGGTTACGTATCTCAATCACGCGGCGCGGGAAAAGTTTCCCGGCCTGGATGTCATGGGACTCAAGCATCCCCTGTTATCGGGCCTGAACGAGGTTGTAGCCGAGATGAAGGGAGCTGGGCATCTCGCCAAGACCCGCGAGGTGAGCGTCGGCGGCAAGATCTTCAGCCAGAAGATAGTGCTGGAACCGGATTCTCCCCAAGTTAGCGTTTACTCTGACGACATCACCGAAGACCAGGCGATGCACAACGCCCTGAAGTTCGCGTCCGAAGAGACCGAACTGTTGGCCGCCGAGAACGCGCTGCTGGCCGAGATAGGGAGGATCATCAGCTCCTCGCTGGAGATAAGCGACGTCTATGAGGGCTTCGCCCGGCAGGTTAGGCGGCTGATTCCATTCGACCGTGTAGCCATCAGCCTGGTGGACATGGAGTCGTTCACTTTCAACAACCAGTACGTGTTCGGGGTTGACGCGCCCGGCAGGGAAGAGGGGACGGTCGTAACCCTGGAAGGCACCATGATCCTGGAGGCCGCCAAGTCCAGTGAGGCCATCGTTCTTCAAGGGGATCTGGAAGAACTTTCCAGAAGATACCCCATGATGGTCAGGTCGGGCCTGAAGTCTGTCCTCCTAGCTCCAATCATATTCAAGAACGAGGTTCTTGGCGTGCTGCATATGCGCTCGCTGGAGGAGAACGCTTATAGCTCTCATCACCTGGACTTGGCGACGAAGGTAGCCGCCCAGATAGCGCCCGCAATCGCCAATTCCGAACTATACGCCCAGCATACCGAAGTTGAGGCTGAGACGAACCGGCTCGCGCTTCAGAACGCCGCCATCGCCGAGATAGGCAGAATCATCACCGCGTCGCTGGACATTGAGGAGGTGTACGCCGGATTCGCGGAACAGACCCGGCGGCTTATCGGGTTCGACCGCATCGTCATCAGCCTGCTCAGCCGTGACTCGAACGACTTCACGAACGCTTATGTCATCGGAGCGCCGGTTTCCAATCGGAATCAGGGAGACATGATAAGTCTGAAAGGCACGTTTACCGACGAGGTAGCGCGACAGCAGAGGGCGATACTATTTCTTCCCGACTCTCTGCATGAGATAAGGACGACGTTCCCCGGTCTTCTGCCACAGTACCGCAGCGGGCTTCGCTCATTCATCAGCGTGCCGCTGGTGTATAAGGACGCGACCATAGGAGCGCTTCACTTCAGTTCTCTGAAACCCGACGCTTACAGCGACTACGAGGTTGGAATAGCGGGCCAGATAGCGGCCCAAGTCGCGGGCGCGATAGAAAACTCGCATCTGTACGCGGAGACCCTGGAAGCGGACAGGGCGCTTCAACGCCAGGCGCAGGAACTGGCCCGTTCCAACGCGGAACTGGAACAGTTCGCGTACATCGCCTCCCACGACTTGCAGGAGCCTCTGCGAGTCATCGCCGGATATGTCAACCTGCTGGAAGACAGGTACGCGGACAAGCTGGATCAGGACGCGCGCGAATTCATTGGATTCGCCACCGACGCCGCCTACCGTATGCGCGCGCTCATAAACGCGCTGCTCCAGTATTCTCGGGTGGAGACGCACGGCAACCCGTTCGAGAAGATGGACTGCAATCGTTCTCTGTCGGAGGCGCTGGCGGACCTGGAGGTGTCAATTGATGAATCGGACGCCGAAATCACCGCCGACCGCCTGCCCGAAGTCGTGGGCGACCCTATCCAGATTACCCACGTGTTCGAGAACCTGATTTCCAACGCCATCAAGTTCAGGAAGGACGACTGCCCGCCCAAGATTCATGTGTCTTGCGGTCGCGACGAGGACGACTGGCGTATATCCGTCGCCGACAACGGCACCGGCATCAGGCCGAGATACCAGGAGCGGATATTCGGAATGTTCAAGCGGGCGCACAAGAGAAGCAAGTATCCCGGCACGGGCATAGGGCTCGCGCTGTGCCTGAAGATAGTAGAACGCCACGGAGGACGAATCTGGGTGGAATCCGAAGCCAACGAGGGTTCGACCTTCCATTTTACAATCCCCACCATCGAGGAGATAAAGCATGACACTTGGAGACAGCAGACCGGTGCAGATATTGCTGGTCGAGGATAACCCGGCGGACGCGGGGCTAACGCAGGAAGCCATCAGAGATACGGAGTTCAGGTACCAATTACACCTTGCGGAAGACGGGGAAGAAGCGATGGAATTCCTATACAAGGAAGGGGAGTTCGCCGACGTACCCCGGCCCGACCTGATTCTGCTCGACCTGAACCTCCCGGGGATGGATGGGCGGGAAGTGCTGGCCGAGATCAAGTCCGACGAGGACCTGGGTTCGATACCTGTGGTCGTGCTTACGACCTCCACCGCCCAGCAGGACCTGCTCTATTCATACGGTCTGCGCGCGAACAGCTACGTGAACAAGCCGATAGACAGAGACCGATTCAACGACATGATAAAGAGCGTGATGGAATACTGGATAAACATAAGCACCCTTCCCGGTCGCCAGTAGCCGTCACCGACAAGACAGAGGTGCGTAAAATGGCTGTCAGGAAATTCTGGCTCGTAAAATCCGAACCGGGAGCCTACTCTTTCGACGACCTTCTCAATGAGGAAGACCAGACCGCGGAGTGGGACGGCGTCCGCAACTACACTGCGCGCAACATCATGCGGGACGATATGCAGGTTGGGGATGGGGTTCTCTTCTATCACTCCAACGCCAAGCCGACCGCCGTAGTCGGCTACGCCACCGTAGTGAAGGCGGGCTACCCGGACGACACCGCTTGGGACCCCGATTCGGAGCACCCGGATCCGAGAAGCGCCCCGGACAATCCGATATGGTACATGGTTGACATCAGGGCGGAGAACAAGTTCCGCGCTCCCGTAACGCTCCAGCAGATCAAGGCCCACCAGGACTTGCGGGAAATGACGCTCGTCAAGAACTCGCGCCTTTCGGTGCAGCCGGTGACGAATCGGGAGTGGAAGATAATCCTCACGCTCGGCATGGACGGGTGATTTGTATTCCTGGCGATCAGACCCGAATCTCAGCGAGATCAGCGACAGGGAGTACCTGGGCCAGGTAGCGCTTCACCTTACCGACGAGATCAGCCTGGAGCCGGATTCGGCCAGGCTCTACTTTCTCAGGGGGAACGCCTATCTGGACGCCGGACGCTTCTTGGACGCGATTGACGATTATAGCAGGGCAATCGAACTATCCCCGAAGGACGCCGCCTGTTACAACAACCGAGGCATCGCGCGCCGCTACACAGAGGACTTCGACGCCGCCATCGAGGACTACGACCGCGCGCTTCGCATTGACCTGGACTATCGCGACGCATACGTCAATCGAGGGGTCGCGCGCGCGGACAAGGGAGAGTTGTCCCTTGCCCTCGCGGACTTCGACAAGGCGATAGAGCTGGACGCCGAATTCTGGTTCGCGTACAGCCAGCGCGGACTCGTTCTGTGGGCGCTGGGCCGCAGGGAAGAGGCGGAGGCGGACTACGCCAGGGTGCGCGGTCTTCAGGGTGGATAGATATTCCTCCAAATCGGCGAAATTCTGTTCGATTCCACCTTGACACTACAACTGTTCTGTTCTATTGTTAGAACGCCTAAATTGAGACTGAACAGGACGCCTCCGGACCCCACGCCGGGGGACGCGCTTCTTCAGGACGAGGAGGCCAAGTCAAACTCCTCACTAGGTCTGCGCGGCCTATTTCCCGGTCAGAGATGAAAGGGAAGTAGGCCGTATCATTTCATAAACTGACATACACTGAACGCGGACGCGCGACTCTTCGGAAATCGGAGGGGACGGCGACGACGATATGGGAGCTATCATGAAGGCGTCGGCAAGAATAATCATAGACAAGCCTGTCTCTGAAGTGTGGGATTTCGTGTCCGACATAGAGAATATGGACAAGTGGGTCAACGGAGTGAGGGACCCCAAACCGATTTCGGGGGGAGAGTGGGGAGTGGGTTCGACGTTCGAGAGCGGCTACGAGTACGCGGGCAAGACGCACAGGATAACCTACGAGATAACCGAGTTCGATCCTCCCTGTCTCATTTCGATGCGTTCCACGTCGGGGCCGTTTCCTTTCGAGGGCTGGACCGAGTTAAGCGAAGAGAAGGATGGAACGCTGGTCGTGAACACGATAGACGCCAAGCCGACCAACACGTTCCTGACTATCTGGTTCGCTCTGCTGGGCGTGGTATTGCGGATGATGATGCGAATTCAGCTTCGCAAGGAACTCACGCTGCTGAAGGCCGGGCTGGAAGACGGCGAATCGTCTGAGATGGAATAGCGACTCTACCACCCCAGGGCGAATCCGTCCGCTCGCGGTTCGCTTCCGCCGGTGAGTACGCTAGTTTCAGGGTCGCGCAGAATTATCTGGCCGCTGCCGAACAGCGTGCCATGCGGCGGCATAATCATAACAGGATGCCCCCTGGAGGCCAGACCTCGCGCTATATCCGCGCCGGCTATGTCCTCTATGGCGACACCCTCTCCAAGCCTGACGCTGAAGCGGGGCGCGTCAAGCGCCTGCTGCGGCTCTAGGCCGAAGTCAATCATGTTGGTCAATACCTGGAGATGTCCCTGGGCTTGCTGCATCGCTCCCATGACTCCATAGCTCGCCCATAGCTCGCCGCCCCGTGTAACCATTCCGGGAATGAGGGTGTGGTAGGGTAGTTTGCGCGGCTCGAGGCGGTTGGCGTGGCTTGGGTCCAGCGAGAAGGACGCTCCCCGGTTGTGCAGCGCGATTCCAGTTCCGGGAACCACCAAGCCGCTGCCGAATGACATGAAGACGCTGTTTATCAGGGAGCAGGCGTTGCCGTCGCCGTCAACCGCGCTTACATAGACCGTATTGTGGTGGGCGGGAGGCTGACCATGCGGGGACAGCGCCATCGCGCTATCCGGCGAGACCAGCTTCCGCCTCTGCGCCGCGTATTCCTTCGAGATGAGGGACTGAACTTCCGTCGTCATATCGCGCGGGTCGGTTACGTGATGAAGCGCGTCGGCGAAAGCCAGCCGCATACTCTCGATGAGGTGGTGGAACGCGCTCGTCGTCTGGAATCCCATGCCTCTGAGATCGAACCCTTCGGCTATGTTGAGAGCCATCAGGGCGTTCACGCCCTGCGAGGGTGGGGGACACTGCCAGCAATCGTATCCGCGATATGAGATTGAAACAGGCTCCACCCATTCGGGCTTGTGTTCCCTGAAATCATCCTCCGACAGCCAGCCTCCCATCTTCTGGACGAATCGCGCTATCTTTCCGGCGATAGGGCCTGTGTAGAACGCCTCGCTTCCTCCGTCGGAAATCTCTCTCAGTGTCGCGGCCAGCGTTGGCAGCCTCATCGTATCCCCCGGGGCGGGCGGAGCGCCGTCGAGCAGCAACTCTGCGCCGGCGGGGCCTGAATTCAGCCTGGGGGCGCCGGCGTTCCAGTGATCGCTGATGACTTCGGAGACGGGGTATCCGTCCTCGGCGTAGCTTATCGCGGGGCGCAGCGCGTCGGACAGTCGCATAGTCCCATAGCGATTCAGAAGCGCTTCCCACCCGCTGACCGCGCCCGGAACCGTCACTGCGTAAGGGCTGTTGTCCGGGATATGGGTCATGCCCTTGCTAACGAGTTCGTCCAGCGACGCGGACCCGGGCGACCTGCCCGAAGCGTTCAGCGCGCGCATTCGCTTCTCGTCGGACATCCATACCAGCGCGAATAGGTCGCCTCCGACGCCGGTGGAGTGCGGTTCGGTTACGTTCAGGGCGGCGGCGGTCGCCACCGCCGCGTCAACCGCGTTGCCTCCGTCCATGAGGGTACGCAATCCCGTCATCGCCGCCAGGGGTTGAGTGGTGGCGACCATTCCGTTGGCTGCTCGGACGTTCGATCTTCGAGAGGTGAAGAAATTCATGTGTAGTTCCTGGGGAGTCTTTCAGAATCGTGGCGCGTATGGACTGTCACGGTCAGGAGCGAACGAAAGCGCCGGCGTCGGAAGCGATTGCGAGCGCCTTTTCGGGTTCTACGACTCTTGGGCCGTCTCGGCTGAGCTTGACTGTGACGTCGGACTGTTGGGGAAGGCTGAACGACCGCTCGCCGTCCAGGGCGATTGTGGATGGACGCAGAGTTACGGACACTCCAGGGTCGTCGGCTTCGACGGTCTTCCATTCGGCGATTTCGATGTCCTGAACGAGTCCGGGAGCTACCGGAGCGGAAACGACGGTCAGTCCCTCGCCCAGCCTAATGTACAGTCCGCGTTCTTCCTGCGGAGATACCCGCTTCAACCTCGCGCCTATGGCGGAGAGGCCGATGCTGGTCGGCTCGGCCCTGGTGAGGAAGAGTTCATGGAGCGTGGAAATATCCCAGATAGCGCGCGCGCCAACGAAGCGTTCCCTGGATACGGCGAGGTCAACCAGAGCTATGTCGTGGAGCTGGCCGTCCAGACGGACTTCAAGCCGAGTATGGCGCGTGGTGGCCTGATCGAGGTTCACGGTGTCGCTGGCGACCGCTCCGGCTGCGAGTCCGGCTATGGTGCCTTCCATCATGCTGGGGAATACGTTGTTCGTTCCGGTGGATATGGGCATGATGGGGATGTCTCCGCACTCCTTGGCGACGACGCGGTTGGTTCCGTCGCCGCCAAGGGTGACAATGCAGCCCACCTCCAACTCCCGCATTGCCCTGGTAGCCCTGGATGAGTCGTTCTGTTCGTGGAACACGGGCATATTGATGAACTCGGCGTCCAGATTCAGTTGCGCGCCAGCGAGGGCGTTGCTTCCGAGGGAGCCGGTGTCGGGCATGAAGATGACGCGCCGGACGTTCATCGCGTCGAGGCCGGCCAGGACTCGCTTGAGGATGTTGACCTTCTCATGGTTCGGAACGAAGCGGCTCTGCGAGACGATGCGACGTATATCTTTCCCGGCGGCGGGATTGGCGACGATTCCAACGGAAGTCAAGATATACCTTCTCCTCATATCAGGGTCTTTCGATTATCAACCAATTACGTTCGTGGTGACCCTTCGACAAGCTCAGGACGAACCATGAACGGGCGGCCCTTCGACAAGCTCAGGGCGAACGATAGAAGCGGTATCGGGAAATAACCGAAAGATCATGTCTCTCATCCGGGATTGGACTGTACGGAGCTATTCGTCGAAGCGAAAGCCGAGAGGGTCTTCCTCGAATTCGATTGAGGCAAGGGCCTGCTCAGCGGCTTCCTCCATGGCATGGTCGCCCCTCTTCATGGCCTGGGTGAGAGCGCGCTTAGCCAGATCGCCTCCGATGCTCCCAAGAGAGCGCACTGCCGCAAGCTGAACCTGGCTATCCTCGTCATTGAGCAGGTTTATCAGGCGCGGAACCGTCTCGTCGTCGCCGAGGTATCCGCAGGCGGTGGCGGCTTCGTACCTGATGGCGGCGTCTGCATGGCTGGTTTCGCGCAGGACGGTGGGGAGCCAGCGCGAGTCGGAACTGCGACCCATAGCGTATATCGCGCTCTGTTTCATTTCGGGGTCGTCGTGGTTGTAGGACTGGAGGATAGTTTCGTGGACTCGCTCAGAACTGATTGGGGCTACCGCTTCTATGGCGCGGCGGCGGGTGTGATTCTCTTCGTCCGGATTCTCTATCACGGCCATCAGGGCGTCGCTAATTCTCTGGCCGTCTCTCCTGATGAGCTTTCCTTCCTCAGCCATCTCGGCGAACTTGCCGAGAGTGGTAGCGGCGGCGGCGCGCACTTCCGCCGACGGGTCCTTGCTCAACAGGTCAACGAGGGGACGGATCACGATGCGGTCGTCGGAGTCCCACAGGCCGCGCGCGGCGCTCGCCCTCACAACGGCGTCGCGGTCGCGCAGGCACGCCCTGAAGAGGGCGGTGTAGTCCAGCTCGATGTTGTCGCCCGCGAGTTCGATCATTCTTTCCAGCAACTCGCGCCTTCGTTCCGGGCCGATACTGGCCCAGGACGAGATCACGTTCATCACTTCGACCCTGGAAAGACCCGATAGCTGGACCAAATCCGTGTGCCTAATCTGGGCGTTGGTATCCGAGAGGTCGGCCATTATCTGTTCGAGAGTCAATATGCCTTTCTCCCAAGTCAATCACGATTATCGAAAGCGAACCGGAGCGCAATGAAATACGGCTTCAAGCGAATGTCATCAAGCGCAATAGAATCGCTCGGGCGTCAGACGCCAGGATAGGCCATCTCGCAGTCCAATAAGCAAAATGACAGTAATAGAGCGATTAAGTTTGTGTCAAGTGGATTGGGCGTTGAACTCGGTTGAAGTATAATCCCATATATTGAGGTCGCGAGACCGGATTCGAGGAGAGACGCAATGGCGGGAAGACGCAAGAGAGCAAAGGCTGCCGACGTCATGTCATACCTTGGGGACCTCTACGGCCCCGTGGAATGGGAGCCGCGATACAATCCCGCCGAGGAACTGGTTTACACGATACTGTCTCAGCATACGTCGGACATCAACTCTGAGCGGGCGTTCCTGAACCTGATGAGAACATTCGAGACGCTGGACAGGATAGCGGACGCGCCAGTGGAGGATATTGAGAAGGCTATCAGGTCGGGGGGGCTGTCGAGGCAGAAGTCGGGGCGGATCAAGGAAGTGCTGAATATCGTTCGGGCGGACGTGGGATCGTTCGACCTGTCGTTTCTTGGGGAGATGCCGCTGGAGGAAGCCAAGCGCTGGCTGAAGAGCCTTCCCGGAGTGGGGCCGAAGACGGCGGCTATAATCCTGTGCTTCTCGCTGGGGATGCCGGCGATGCCCGTTGACACGCATATCTACCGGGTGTCTCAGCGGCTGCGGCTGATAGGGCCGAAGGTGTCTGCGGACAAGGCGCACGACATTCTGGAGCCGATGGTGAGCGAGGAGGACGTGTTCGCATTTCACGTGTACCTGATTCAGCACGGCAGGCAGGTTTGCAAGGCGCAGCGACCGCGATGCGACGATTGCGCTCTGGCGTGGGGCTGCCCGTCGAAGGGGAAGGTGGGCAACAAGACGACTAAGCGGCGTGGGAAGCGCGCGGCTAAAGCCGGGAGATAGGGGAGGGTCTTTCGGTTATTTCCCGATACCGCTTCCGTCGTTCGCCCTGAGCTTGTCGAAGGGTCCGTTCATGGTTCGACAAGCTCACCACGAACGGACTACTCTCAAGGTCACCACGAACGTAGTTGGTTGATAATTGAAAGACCCTGGGAGATAGGGGAGTCTCAATGGTTAATTCGGATGCGCTGGTCGGCCTGGAGGATATTCGCGCGGCGGCGGACGTTATCACGCCTCATGTTCACAGGACGCCGGTTACTTCGTCGGCGTACCTTGGCGGACTTGTCGGCGCGAGGCTGTATCTTAAGCTGGAGATGTTCCAGAAGGCGGGATCGTTCAAACCGCGCGGGGTACTGAACAAGATGGCGAGTTTGACGGAGGAGGAGGAGGAGAGTCGGGGAGTGGTATCGCTGTCCGCCGGGAATCACGCGCAGGCGCTCGCCTACGCGGCGACTATGGTGGGCGCTCCCTCGACAATCGTGATGCCGTCCGGGGCGGTGAGGGCGAAGGTTGAGGCGACGCGAGGATATGGCGGGGAGGTGATTCTGACGGATGGCGACCTGCTTGAGACGGCGCTGGAAATCCAGCGCGAGCGGGGGATGACGCTGGTCCATCCATTCGACGACCTACGCACAATCGCGGGGACGGGGACGCTCGGCTTGGAGTTGTTGGAAGACGTTCCGCAGGTGGACGTGGTGATATGCGGGATTGGGGGCGGCGGGCTTATATCGGGGGTGGCCGCGGCGCTCAAGTTGGGCAAGCCTGATACGCGGGTGATTGGGGTGGAGCCGGAGGGCGCGCCCGGAATGACTCTGGCGCTGGGGAAGGGGGAGCCTGTTCATCTGGACAGCCTGAATACGGTTGCGGACGGGCTTGCGGCGCCTTTCGTCGGGCGGCACAATCTGGCTCATGTTCGCGCGTTCGTGGACGATGTGATTACGGTTCGGGATAGTGAAATCGTCGAGGCGATGAGGCTATTGCTGGAGCGCGTCAAGGTATTGGCCGAACCGGCGGGGGCCGCTTCGTTGGCGGCGCTGCTGTCGGGCAAGGTTAGCGTAGAGAAGGATGAAACCGTCCTGTGCGTACTTAGCGGGGGCAACGTGGACGCGGCGCGTCTGGCGGAATTGCTTGGTTAGCTTGAGTATATGATGTGGCCTCCGGTCTGGTCGCGGTTTAGCCTGCGGTTCAGGTAGAGACCTTCCAGGATGAATTCGACCGCCGAGGCGATTGCGGCGGGGTCTTCGGAGGACTCGATACGGGATACCATCTCTCTCATGTTGGCCATCTGGGGCAGTTTTTGGGCGTAGTCGGCTGACGGGACGCCCGCGCCGGTCTCGATAGCCAGCCCTTCCTCGAACCTTGTCAGCACGGCGCTGAACTCGCGGGGGCTGAAGTAGCGTCCGAAGGTGTTCTGGACGGCTTTCTTGACAAGTCCGTCAACCACCTTGAACTCGCGGCCTTCTTCAACGCTTTCCATCTCGACCTTGCCGTTGGTGGAAGCGACGATGGCGGGCAGGTCGCTCACCCTGGGGCTGGCGCTCTCGTCGAGCCTGAGACTGCGCTTGAAGGCGCTGCCGATGACGGTCTCGTAGTTGGCGATTGAGACGCGAAGGCTGACGCCTGATCGCTGGTTTATCTCGGGGCTGCGCCTGGCGAGAGTGGTAATCTCGGCTACTATCTCTTTCATGTATTGGGGAACGCACACGGACTCGGATGAATCCTGGAAGCTGGTGTGTTCCTGCTCCATTATCTGGATTTCCTGGCCGAGGTCGCGGGGGTAGTGGGTGCGAATCTGCGCGCCGTAGCGGTCCTTGAGGGGGGTGATGATGCGGCCCCGGTTGGTGTAGTCCTCGGGGTTGGCGCTGGACACCAGCATCACGTCCAGGGGCAGCATTATCCGGTAGCCCTTGATCTGGACGTCCCGCTCTTGCATCAGGTTGAAGAGGCTGACCTGGATGCGCTCGGAGAGGTCGGGCAGTTCGTTGATGCAGAAGATGCCGCGGTTGGTGCGGGGTATGAGGCCGTAGTGGATGGCGAGTTCGTCGGAGAGGTAGCGGCCCTCGGCAATCTTGATGGGGTCAATCTCGCCAATCAGGTCGGCGACGGTAATATCGGGCGTCGCCAGCTTTTCGGCGTAGCGGTCTTCTCGCGCTATCCACCTTATAGGGAGGTCGTCTCCGTTCTCGGCGACGGCGTTCTTGCACTCGGCGCAGATGGGCGCGAAGGGATCGCAGTTGAGTTCGCAGCCGTCCATGGCGGGAATGGCTTCGTCGAGCAGGTCAACCATGTTTCGTATGAGCCGGGACTTGGCCTGTCCGCGCTCGCCGAGCAGGATTATGTCCTGGCCGGCGAGAATGGCGTTCTCAAGCTGGGGGATGACCGATTCGTCGAATCCGACGATACCCGGGAACAAGATTTCATCCTCCCTAATCCGGGCTATCAGATTCTTGCGAATCTCCTGTTTGACTGAAAGCGGTTGGTAACCGGACTCTCTCAGTTGGGCGATGTTCTGTGGGCGACCGTCGGATGCCATGTTGGGGTACGCTCCTATGTCGAATCTGGTGAAATATCGGTGAACGGGTCGCGTTCAGGCACAGTTTTGCACACAGGCGCGGAATTGGCAACCGAGCGCGGCGGTCAGGGGTCTTCTTTGTCCCGGGGGACGGTGGAGCAGGGGCATGGGAGGTCGTCTTGGGCGCACAGGCCCATCTCGCACAACTCCCAGTCCTCGTCGTCCCACCAGTCGTTTGGGTCCTCGTGGGTAGGCGGAACGTCAGCGCCGGAGTGGTACAGAATCTTGTCGAACCAGGCGGGGTAGGGTTCGGGGCTGATGGTCGGGCATTGGGCTTTCAGGAAGTCCTCTTTTTCGTTCCACAGCCTGCGGGCTTCGGCGCGTTGGACTTCGGGATCTTTGGACTTTTCCAGACTTCTGCGGACTATGGATGCGTTTATGTTCAGGTCGTTCCGGCAATACTTGTCCTCATACATGAGGACGGCCTGGCCGATGGATACGCCGACCGGAGCGGGCTTGGGAGGCGACGCGGGCGTTGGCGACGGTTCAGACGCGGTTTCAGTCTTCGGTTTGGCGTCTTTGCGGCGCGCGGGGGCGAAAATAGGGAAGGCGTAGCCTATGAGTTCCTTTCCGGCGGCTATTCTGAGCGAAGGACTGAAGCTCTTGATTCCACCTTCCATAGCCTCGATGAGGAATCTTATCATCCTGCGTCCGCCGCCCGTGAGTTTCTTGACGTAGCCCGCAATCTCTCGCTCAGCGGACGAGAGGGCGGCGTCTATCTCGTCCCCTATGACTCTGCGCTGGGCGGAGTCCCTGGTTCTTGGGACGGAGGGTTTCTTGACGGATTCTACGAACTCGATGCCCTGTTCAATGCAGAGGATGGCGAGGACGCGGCCAGCCATGAGTTGGTGCTGGGGCGTGAAGTTAGGGAAGAGTCCGTTCATGGCTTGTTTCATGAAGCGGACTACTTCTCGTCCGTCGTCGGTTTCTTCACGGACAATCTGTTGTAGTTCTGGGTGTAGGGTCATTGGCGTTCAGTTGTTGGTTGCTAGTGGTTAGTCGTTAGTGGATATATGATAGCATCTATGTTCTGTGTGGTCAAGGGAGATTCGGAACTTTTGTCTGAAGCGGGATTTGTGGGATATGGGGATGGCCTGGCTAAAGCGACGCTTGACAGGTATCCGTTGGTTACTCCACACTTGGCATACCAGTATTAGAGGCAAAGCCAATGAACCGGGAGGATGTAGAGCGTGACGGGTCGTGACAACTCCAGTGTCTTGAGAAATCAGGCGCTTCTCCAGTTTCCGATGGAAGCCAGGCCGCTGCTTAATAGTTTCAGGGTTCATGCCTTGCAGACCATGTACGAAATCGCTCAGAAAGAGTTGGGGGACTCGCTTGAGTCTGCCACTGTCTCAGTTTATTACGATCACTATGAGCCAGTTCCACCGGTGTTGGTTCTTGGGATAGTGGCCGATATAGACGGCGAAGCGTTTGGCAGGATCCATCGCGCCGTGGTCAAAGCCATTATGTTAGAAGAATTGCTGTGGTCAGACGCTGAGAAAGCCGAGTTCAACCAAGTTATACACTTCGATCTTGTTCCCACGAAAATATGAGACCTCTGGACTTCTACAGACTCGGGGCGCAGATCGCTGAAACCGCCACCACAGAAGCGGAATACAGAAACGCTGTCGGCAGAATGTACTACGGGCTTCACCACGAAGCCTGTTGCCGCTATTTCAGAGAAAATCCCGCCGCCCCACCTCTGGTTCGAGGAAGCAGGCACTTGCAATTGCGCGCAAGATTTTCCGCATTGGGGACCGAGGCTTCTAGAGGTATCGCTTATATGCTCCGTCAACTCTCCGCCATGCGAAACATCTCAGATTACGAACTCGGAAGTTCTATCATGTACAACAATTCACAGGTCGGCGCGAGTCAGTTGATGACAATGGCCTCAATCATAGCGAGAGAACTATATCAGGCTCTTGAAGAATACTCGCCCGGCGATGCTCCTGACGGCTGCGACTGTAGAACGGTCTGAGGGCTATCAGCAGAGTATAGACGGGCTTTACCTGAGATTCTATCGTATCCTTCTTTTTGTTCGCATTCTAAAGCTATGGCATAATCAAATTACAACGAGGACGGTGAGGTGAATCATGGCGAATTTCATTTGTCGGACTTGCGGGGTTCAGTTCGGGGAGTCGGCGGAGCCGCCCTCGGAGTGTCCGATATGTTTGGATCCGCGGCAGTATGTTGGGTGGGAGGGGCAACGGTGGACGACGATGGAGGAGTTGCTGCGCGAGGGACACAGGAATGATGTCCGCGTGGAGGAAGAAGGGCTGCTGGGAGTTGGGATCGAGCCTTCGTTTTCGATTGGGCAGCGGGCGCTGCTGGTTCAGACTCCGCAGGGGAATGTTCTGTATGATTGCGTGAGCGTTCTGGACAGCGACGCTATCGCAGAGATTGAGAATAGGGGCGGGATTTCGTATATCTGCTTTTCGCATCCGCACTTCTATGACAGCATGGTGGAGTTCAGCCGCGCGTTCGGCGGCGTTCCGATAATCGTGCCGGAGGCGGACCGGGAACACGTTATGCGGCCCGACGCGGCGATAAGCTACTGGGACGGGGATCCGCTGGAACTCTTGCCAGGGGTCACGCTTATCCAGTGCGGCGGGCATTTCGACGGCAGCGCGGTCTTGCACTGGGCGGACGGCGCGGACGGCAAGGGGGCGCTGCTGGTGGGGGACAGCATAACGGTCGTTCCGGACCGGCGGTACGTGAGCTTTATGACGAGCTATCCGAACCTGATTCCGATGTCGGCGGACAAGGTGAGCGAGATAGTGGAGGCGGTGGCTCCATACAATTTCGACAGGATATACGGCGGGTGGTGGGGCCGTAACGTGATGTCGGGCGGGAAGGAAGCGGTGCGACGGTCGGCGGAGAGGTATGTGGAGTATATATCGGGGTAGGGCTGTATCAGTCTAGTGGGTAGGGATGGTCACCCCCATCCTAGCCTTCCCCCGTCAAGGGGGAAGGGATTTTTGCCAGCCCGTCAGGGGGGAAGGGACTTTTGTATGGCAGACGGCGCTGAGTGGTTCTATATCGGGGTAGAAGCTAGACGGCCCAGTTCATGGAACGCTCGACGGCTTTGCGCCACTGTTGGTAGAGGCGACGCCTTTCGGAGTCTTGCATGGAAGGCTGGAAAATCCTGTCGGCGCTCCACAAGCCGGCGAGTTGGTCCGCGCTATCCCAGAAGCCGACGCCCAGACCGGCCAGCCAACCCGCGCCGAGCGCGGTGGCGTCTTTGACCGTGGAGCGATGCACGGGGATTCCCAGGATATCGGCCTGGAAGTTCATCAGAAGTTCGTTGTTGGTAGCTCCGCCGTCAACTCGGATGGATTCGAGCGTTAGTCCGGTGTCTTGCATGACGGCTTCCATGAGGTCGCGGGTCTGGTAGGCTATGGATTCGAGGGCGGCGCGGGTTATGTGGGAGCGGTTCGCGCCCCGCGTGAGGCCGACGATGACGCCGCGAGCGTACATATCCCAGTAGGGGGTTCCGAGTCCGGAGAAGGCGGGGACGAGATAGACGCCGCCGTTGTCTTCGACCTGCGCGGCGACGCTCTCTGATTCGGCGGAGGTGGATATTATACCGAGTTCGTCGCGCAACCACTGGATAGTGGCCCCGGCTGAGAAGATCGCGCCTTCGAGGGCGTAGGTGGTCTGGCCGTTCAGCGTCCAGCCGACCATCGGCACGAGTCCGGCGTCGGAATCCACCCGGCGGGATCCGGTGTTGGCTACGAAGAAACAGCCCGTGCCGTAGGTGTTCTTGGTGTCTCCCGGTTGGAAACAGGCCTGGCCGAATGTGGACGCCTGCTGGTCTCCGGCGACGCCGGCTATGGGGACGGGCTGGCCTGCGGAGAGGTCTCCGGCGACGTAGCCGTATATCTCGCTGGCGGAGCGGACTTCGGGCAGCAGGGAGCGCGGGATGTCGAACAGTTCCAGCAGGTCGGGGTCCCATTCGAGCGTATTGATGTTGAAGAGCATGGTGCGGCAGGCGTTGGTGGTGTCAGTGGCGTGGACTAGCTTGTTGGTGAGGTTCCATATCAGCCAGGAGTCCACGGTTCCGCAGGCGAGTTCGCCGCGCTCGGCGCGGGCCTGGGCGTCGGGCACGTTGTCCAGCAGCCAGCGCAGCTTGGTGGCTGAGAAGTAGGGGTCTATGGGCAGGCCGGTCTTTTGGCGCACCCATTCCTCCAGGCCCCGGTTCTTCAGTTCGTCGCAGAGGGGGGCGGTTCTGCGGCACTGCCAGACTATGGCGTTGTGGAGCGGCCGGCCGGTTCGCCTGTCCCAGAGGATTACGGTCTCGCGCTGGTTGGCGATTCCGAGCGCGACTATGGAGCGGGGGTGCGTTTCGGCCATGTCGAGCAGGTCTTCGATGGCGTGGAGGCATGAGTCGAAGAGTTCGGTCGGGTCGTGTTCGACCCAGCCGGGCCGGGGGTATATCTGGCGGATTTCGCGGTTGATCGTCCACAGGGGCATCCCGGTGGAGTCAATGAGCATGGCGGTCGTGCCGGTGGTTCCCTGGTCTAGGGCGAGGATGTAGCCGGGGGGTGGCATGGGGGAGGCTCCTGATTGTATCTTGGTGATTCTGCCATACTAAGCCATGAAGGGCGCGGTTGTGTCAAGACGCAGTTACAGGCTAACATGACTCAACTACGAAGATAGGACGGAAGGGAATGAGCGAGCGCAGAATCAGGTTTACGGCGGGCGGCGTGGAAGTGGTCGCGGAGTTGTATGGGACTCCGACGGCGGAGCTTGTGTGGGACGCGCTGCCTATTACGGCTTCGGGCAGTACCTGGGGCGACGAGATCTATTTTCGGACGCCGGTGAGCGACGATGAGCGGGACGCGGTCGCGACGGTGGAGATGGGGGCGGTGGCGTACTGGCCGCCAGGGCAGGCTATATGCCTGTTCTTCGGGCCGACGCCGATGAGTAGGGGCGATGAGATAAGGCCGGCGAGTCCTGTGAACGTGTTCGGGCGGATAGTGGAGGATCCGACGGTTCTGAAGGCGGTGGCGTCGGGGTCGGAGGTGAGGGTGGAGAGGGCTTAGATTAGAAAGGATGGCGCAGATGGGATTTTCGGATGAACTTCGGCAGAGGGCGGCTTCTACCTGGGATAGGGAGAAGGCGCACCCGTTCGTGAGGGGGATAGGGGACGGGACGCTGGCCCTGGATAATTTCAGGTACTATATGCGGCAGGATTACGTGTTCCTTATCGAGTTCTGCCGCGCTATATCGCTGGCGGTGGCTAAGGCGCGGACGCTGGAGGATATGGGCTGGTTCGCGCGGATGATTCACGAGACGCTGAACGTGGAGATGGCGCTGCACGTGAGTTTCTGCGCGGATTTCGACATAACGGAGGACGAACTGCTGGCGACGAAGCCCTCTCCGACGACCTGGGCCTACACGCGGCACATGATAAACACGGCGCACCAGGGGACGGTGGGCGAGACGGCGGCGGTGATATTGCCCTGTTCGTGGGGATACGCCGAGATAGGGCAGACGCTGTACGCGCAAGGGACGCCGAAAGACCAGCCGCTCTACACGCGCTGGATAGAGATGTACAACTCGCAGGAATTCGCGGACATAGCGGAGCAACTGCGGGGGTTCGTGGACAGACACGCCGAGACGGCCGGAGCGTCGGAGCGCGAGGCGATGGAGCGGGCGTTTATGATAAGCAGCCGGTATGAGTTCATGTTCTGGGACGCGGCGTGGAGGCTGGAGGAGTGGCCGGTTTAGTCAATTATCAATTGGCAATTTCCAATTATCAGACGCTTTCGGCGCGGGTACGCTTGACGTCAGAGTCGGGTCCACTATCAGGCGACGGTGAGAGGGATAACCGAATGACCCCGACCCTTAGCCAGCCGTCCAGGGAGTCCATTTGAATATAGGCAGGGGAGAGAACTACAAGCTCTGGGTCTTCGCGGCGCTGTCTATCGGGCTGTTCGCTTCGGTGGCGGATCATGGGAGCGTGGGCGTGGCTCTGCCGACCATCGCGGAGCGCTTCAACACCGATCTGCCGACCAGCCAGTGGGTTGTAATCGGGTACGCGCTCACGATAAGCGCGTTTCTGCTGCCGATGGGCAGGCTGGCGGACATCGTTGGCCGGAAGAAGATATACCTGCTCGGCACGGTGATTCTGATAGCGATGGGCGTAGCGGCGGGCTTCGCTCCGAACATAGGGACTCTAATCGGGGCGAAGTTGGCGCAGGGAATCGGCTCGGCTATGACGCAGGGGACCTCTATGGCGATGCTCATAGCGAGTTTCCCGAACGAGGAGAGGGGCAAGGCGCTAGGGCTGCAGATGAGCGTGGTCGGGACGGGGAACGTGGCCGGGCCGGCGGTGGGCGGGTTCATCGTGGGAGCGCTCGGGTGGGAGTGGGTGTTCTTCGCCACCTCCATAATGGCGACCGCGGGACTGTTCGCGGCGTACTTCCTGATTGATTCGCGGCAGTCGGACAAGGGGGCCGCCACGGGTCAGAGGTTCGACTGGCCGGGCGCGGCGCTTTCGACGGCGACGCTCATCACGTTCCTCCAGGCGCTCACGTGGGCGTCGGTGCTGGGGTTCGGCAACCCGGCGATAATCCTGTCCTTCGCGCTGTTCGCGGGCCTGCTGACCGCCTTCGTCCTGTGGGAACTGCGGACGCCGACGCCGATGATGGACGTGCGGCTGTTCAAGCGGATGCTGTTTTCGCTCGGGGTCTCGGCGAACTACATCGGCTTTGTGGGAATGTCCTCGGTGCGCTTTCTGATGCCGTTCTACCTGCAGGCGGTGTTGGGTCTGACGCCCAGCCAGGTTGGGCTGACGGTGGTTCCGGGCGCGATTTGCATGATAATCATGGGGCCGCTGTCGGGTCGGCTGTCGGACAAGTTCGGCTGGCGGCTGTTCACGATTGGGGGCCTGCTGACGTCCATCTGCGGGCTGCTGACGCTTTCGACGCTGCGGACGGACTCGCACTTCGCGGTGGCGGTGGCGGGTATGGTGATGCAGAGCGCGGGCATGGGGACTTTCTACGCGCCGAACAACAGCTCGATTCTGAGCGCGGTCGAACCGAGCAAGTACGGCGTCATATCGGGCTTTCTGAACCTGGTGAGAAACGCCGGAAACCTGTCGGGCATCGCGATTGGGACGGTGATGGTGACGACGACCATGGCGGTACTTGGTCACGCGCCTACGCTGGCGGCGGTGTCGTCGGGCGGGGGAGAGTCGCTGCTGGCGGCGTTCACCTCGGGGCTCAGAGTGACTTACATCGGGATGGCGGCCATAGTCCTGGTGGGCGTTGCGGCGTCGGCGTTCAGGGGCAGGCCGATACAGTTTCCCGAGCAGGCCGAGGATAGAGTCCGGCCCGCTAGGCAAGGGGCGGACTGAGCGCGTTCTGTGTGGGTTTTCACCCCCATCCTAGCCTTCCCCCATCAAGGGGGAAGGGATTTTGGGGCGGGCTGTGATAGAATTGGGGCATGGCATCACGACTCTCGGCGCGGGTAGGCGGCCTCCAGGCGGTCAGCGCGCTCAGGCATCGCAACTTCAGGCTGTACTGGTTCTCAGGCATCGGCCAGTCGGCGGCGTTGGGAATGCAGTTTCTCATACTGGGCTGGCTGGTTCTGGAGCTAACCGACTCTCCGGCGCAACTTGGCCTGATGGTCGCCATCTACGGAGCGCCGAACCTGGCGATGCTGATGTTCGGGGGGATAGTGGCGGACAGGCTGGACCGGCGGTGGCTGCTATTCTACAGCCGGGTTGTCGTGGCGGCGCTGATATTCGCGGCGGCGACGCTGACGGTGTACGAGATCATAAACATCTGGTACATCTACGCGATTGCATTCACGCTCGGCACCATCCAGGGGCTGAATATGCCCGCGCAGATGGCGATAGTGCCGGACCTGGTGGACGAGGCGGATATCCTGAACGCCACATCGCTGAATATGGCGGTGTTCAACACGGGGCGGATAATGGCGCCTTCGGCGGCGGGATGGATAATCCAGTACATAGGCATCGGGCAGGCGCTGTATCTGAACGCGGCGTGCTACGTGGCGAGTTGCGCGTTTCTGCTGATAATCAGGGATGTCAGGCCGCGAGCGCAGCTTGGCGAGGCGAGCGTCGCGCGGGACTTCGCGGACGGCATTCGATTCGTAGCGTCAACGCCAATCGCGTACACGATGGTTGGCCTCAGCTTCGCGTTCGGGTTCTTCGGGGCGGCCTACATACAGGTGCTTCCGGCTTTCGGAAAAGAGTCGCTGGGCCTCAACGCGGACGGCGCGGGATTTCTTCTCACGGTCGCCGGAGTCGGATCGCTGGCGGGAAACGTCTTCCTGGCGTCGCTGGGAAACGCGAGGCGCAAGAACTGGCTGCTGCTGGGAATGATCATCCTGTTCGGAATTACCCTGTTCATGTTCGCGCTTTCGCCGATCTACGTCGTCTCGCTCGTTCTGCTGTTCTTCACGGGAGTGGGATTCACGGGGTTCATCTCGATGGGGACGACGGTTCTGCAACTCGGCACGCCGCCGGAGCTTCGCGGACGGATGATGAGCCTGTGGCTTATCGGGGCGGCGCTGCACTACATAGGCGCGTGGCCGCTGGGCGCGGTGGGCGAGTACGTCGGCTGGCCTGCGTCCCTGGGCGGGGGCGCGGTGATAATGCTGAGTTTCGTGCTGTGGCTTGGCATACTGAGGCCGACGCTGCGGCGGCTGAGGGTGTAGGAGAAAATTGCATAAGCCTCGTCTGTTATCCAGCAATGTCGGGGATTGAACCTAATCACCCCCATCCTAACCTTCCCCCATCAAGGGGGAAGGGACTTATGCAATCGTCTCGGTGTAGAGATGTTGACAGGCGCTTGGTTGCTGGGTAGTCTTGCCGTTAGGTTCAATGACTTCTCCGACATATCCAGAACGGCCCCTTTCTCCGTACACCGCGCTCGACCTGAGCGAGGGCGGGTTCAATTGGTGCGGCAAATTGCTGGCGGATTTGGGCGCGGACGTAATCAAGGTGGAGCCGCCGGGCGGCAGCGCCACGCGGAACATAGGGCCTTTCGTGGACGGGGAGAAGGGGCCGGAGCGTTCGCTGTTCTGGGCTTCGTACTGCGTGAACAAGCGTGGGGTGACTTTGGACCTGGAATCGGAGGATGGCGTAGCGGCGCTTCGCTCGCTGGCCGCCGGCGCGGACATCCTCATAGAGTCGTTCAGGCCGGGCTACATGGCCGGATTGGGGCTGGGATACGACGACCTGAGCGCGGAGAACCCGGCGCTGGTTTATACTTCGATAACTCCGTTCGGGCAGAGCGGGCCGTACTCTCAGTATCTCGCGCCGGACCTGGTGGCGTGGTCAATGGGAGGGATGCAGTACCTGGGGGGCGACCCGGACAGGCAGCCCGTCCGCATAAGCGCTCCGCAGGCGGAACTGCACGCGGGAGCGCAGGCTGCGGCCGGGACGATGGCGGCGTTCTGGCAGAGCCGAAGGACGGGAAGAGGGCAGCGCGTTGACGTTTCTATGCAGACGGCGGTGGTGTGGACGCTGATGAACGCGACGCCGTTTCCGCCGCTGCACAAGACCAACATGGAGCGGAACGGGGACTACCGCGCCAGGGGGGACATCAGGGTGCGGCAGGTCTTCAGGTGCAGGGACGGACACCTGAGCGTGATACAGGCCGGGCGGACCCTGAGAGGGCTGACGGAGTGGATGGTGGAAGAGGGGAGCGCGCCGGATTGGCTGGCCGCTATTGACTGGGACGAGTGGAATCCGGGCGTCATCACGGGGGAGGATCCGGGCGAGGTCGAGATATTCAACCGCGTCCAGTCCCGGATGGAAGAGTTCATCGCGTCCAAGACCAAGAACGAACTCTATCTGCGCGCGATAGACCACGGGATACTGCTCGCGCCGTGCCAGACCGTCAGGGATATAGCGGAGAGCGTCCAACTGGATGCGCGGGGGTTTTGGAGCGAGTTGGAGTATCCCGCGCTGGGTCGAAGGCTGAGGCAGCTGGGGCCGTTCATCAGGATGGGCGAGAGTCCGATAGCGATAGAGCGACCAGCGCCGCGTATCGGCGAACACAACGGGGAGATTCTGGGCAATGGGGACAGCGGCCCGGCTCCGGCGCGCGCTCAGGCTCCGGCGCGTCCTGTCGAATCGCGCGCTATGCCGTTCGAGGGGATCAGGATTCTGGATTTCACGTGGGTGGGCGTCGGACCAATCACAATCAAGCACCTGGCGGACTTCGGGGCGGACGTGATACGGGTGGAGGCGGCTTCGAGGCCGGATGTTCTTCGCGCCGCCGCGCCGTTCAAGGATGGCCAGCCCGGCGGTCTGAATCGCAGCCAGTTCTCGGCGAACTACAACAGCAGCAAGCGCGGGCTGGGCCTGAATCTGGCGCTGCCGGAGGGCAGGGAACTGGCGCGTCGGATAATCTCGGAGTGGAAGCCCGACGTGATAGCGGAGAGCTTTACGCCAAGGGTGATGAGGGACTGGAAGCTGGACTATCCGAACATCAAGGAGCTTGTCGCGGATGTCATATATTTCAGCACTTGCCAGCAGGGGCAGACGGGGCCGCACTCCAAGTACGCCGGGTTCGGACAGCTTGCGGGGGCGCTCGCCGGGTTCTATCACATTACCGGGTGGCCGGATCGCGACCCGTCGGGGCCTTACGGCGCGTACTCGGATTTCGTCAATCCCCCGAACGCCGCCGCCGCGATAGTGGCCGCGCTGGAGTACAGGCGCAGGACGGGGAAGGGACAGTACCTGGATCTGTCTCAGTACGAGTGCGCGACTCACTTTCTCGCGCCCGCTATCATGGACTACGTGACCAATGGCAATGTACTGGACAGGCGGGGCAATGAGGATGACGAGTTCGCGCCGAACGACGTTTACAGGTGCAAGGACAAGGAACGCGGTTATACAGGAATAGGGCCTTCGTGGATAGCCATATCGGTTACGACATACGAGCAGTGGCGGCGGCTATGTGAGCGCATGGGGCGGCCTGATATGGCGTCGGACGGAAGGTTTGCGGACGCTGAATCGCGTAGAAAGCGCAAGTCGGAGATTGACGCGGCGATTGGGGAGTGGACGAGGGACAAGGACGCCCACGCGCTGATGGCCGACTTGCAAGGGGCGGGCGTTCCGGCGGGTGTGGCGCAGAGCCAGGCGGACCTGTGGGAAGACCCTCAGTTGAAGCATCGGGGATTCTTCCAGTGGCTGGACCACGCGGAGTGCGGGCCGATGCCTTATGACGGGCTGACGTACCATCTGTCGGAGACGCCCGGAGCGCTCAGGATGCCGCAGGCGCTCATCGGTCAGCACAATGAAGAGATACTGAAAGAGATACTCGGACTGGACGACGACGCTATATCCGACCTGGTTGTGAGCGGCGTCCTGGAGAGTTCCTGAGAAAGCGGATGGAGTGTTCTGATGGCGATGGCGCTGCAAGGGATAAAGGTGGTTGACCTGTCGAGGATGGCCCCGGGGCCGTTCTGCACGATGGTACTCGGCGACCTGGGCGCGGAGGTGATACGGGTGGAGGAGCCGGGCGGCGGGCGCATGGCGCGGGAGAGAGGCGCGGGCGCGGATACGGACGCGGCGAGGCGGAGCGCGGCGTTCAACGCGCTGAACCGGAACAAGCGCAGCGTCGCGCTGAATCTGAAGGACAAGGCGGCGCGGAAGATACTGCGCGAGCTTGTCAGGGACGCGGACGTGTTCGTGGAGGGGTTCAGGCCGGGGGTGGTGTCTCGGCTGGGCTGCGACTATGAGACGTTGAGCGAACTCAATCCTCGTCTGGTGTATTGCTCGCTGTCGGGGTATGGTCAGGACGGGCCGTATTCGGGGCTGGTTGGGCATGACATCAACTACATCTCGGTCGGGGGCGCGCTGGGCGTGATAGGCGAGAAGGGCGGCGCTCCGGTTATTCCGTACAACATCATCGCGGACTTCGCGGGCGGCGGAATGCACGCGGCGACGGCTATCCTGGCGGCTATCATCGCGCGAGGGCATACGGGCAGGGGGCAGTACGTTGACGTGGCTATGTCGGACGGGGTGGCGTATATGCTGGCCTCGATGATGTCGGCGTACTTCTCGGACGGGGTTGTGGCGTCTCGTGGGGGTATGTCGCTGAACGGGGCGGCTCCGTACTATAACGTGTATGAGTGCCGCGACGGACGGTATATCAGCGTGGGGTGCATCGAGCCGTGGTTCTGGGCGGCGCTGTGCCACGCGCTGGGGCGGGACGATCTGATTCAGATACAGTTCGATGAGGGCAAGGCGGAGTACATCAAAGGGGAGTTGCGGGATATATTCGTCACGCGAGACCGGGACGATTGGTGGGAAGCGTTGTCGGGGATAGACAATATCGCTGTGGCGAAGGTGTCTTCGCTGGATGAAGTGGCGTCGGACCCGCAGAATCTACACCGCGAGATGGTGATAGAGGCGGGGGAGATTGACGGGCGGCCGGTGAGGCAGGTGGGGATAGGGCCCAAGCTGTCGGAGACGCCCGGCTCGGTGAGGTTCACGGGCGCGACTACGGGGCAGCACACGGATGAGGCGCTGGCTGAGTTGGGTTACTCCGCGGATGCGATAGGGACCTTGCGGGAGTCTGGGGCGGTCGCCTGAGCTTTTTTCATGCCTTCTACAACCCAGTCGTGTATAAGGGCGTCGGGGAATACGCCGCGTTCGTCGGCAAACCTCTGAACTTTATCGAAAGTATCCGGATCGAATCGGACTATAACGGCCTGGTCCACTACGTCGGAAAATTTCACACTTATGACCTTGACGTCATCCAGGTAATCAGTAAAGTCGTGAGTATCCCAGAACTCCGCTTCTTCTTCTCTGCTCGCGAACTCTGGAATTCTGTTCTGTTTCTTTTCGCGCTGTTCATCCGAACTAATCATCCGTTCCCTCCGTGTACAAGCGACGCTCTCTGCGACTGGCTGGACGGGCTGTTACGACATAGTACATACCGTCATCATTGGGTTCAAGAACAACGGCCAAAGTACGCTCGGCTAAGGTTCGACCGACAATCATGAACCTGCCGCCATAGCTTCGCCAAAAAATGAACCTGCCCTGGCAGACTTCCTCAACTTCGTTTAGCGTAACGCCATGCCGGGCAATATGCGCTATATTTCCCGGATTCCATGTCAATTTATCGGATGTGAGTTGGTATGGTAGCACAGGGGGATTTCCGTTATAAACCTTCGGCGCGGAGGAAGTCGAAGTCGCAGCCGGTGTCGGCCTGGAGGACGTGGCTGGCGTGCATGGAGGCGTAGCCGCGCTTGTGGACGGGTTTCTGAGGCGGGGATTCGTGGAGGCGGCGCTGGATTTCGCGGTCTTCGACCAATAGGTCGAGGCGGCGTTCGGGGACGTTGAGGCTGATTTGGTCGCCGTTACGGACGGCGGCGAGGGGGCCTCCGGCGGCGGATTCGGGGGTTACGTGTACTACGACGGTTCCGAAGGCGGTGCCGCTCATGCGGGCGTCGCTGAGGCGCACCATGTCTCGGACGCCGGAGGCGAGTATCTTCTTGGGCAGGGGCAGGAAGCCCCATTCGGGCATACCGGGCGCGCCTATGGGACCGCTGGCTCGCATGACCAGAATATCGTCGGGGGTGACGTCGAGGTCGGGGGCGTCTATGCGGGCGAAGAGGTCGTCGTGGTCCTCGAAGACTATGGCGCGGCCCTCGTGGGTCATGAGGGACTGGGACGCCGCCGTTGGCTTTATGAGCGCGCCGGTTGGGGCCAGGGAGCCGGTTAGGACTGCGAGGCCGCCTTCGGGGTCCATGGGTTCGTCCATGCTACGGATAACGTCGGGGTTGTAGTTGATGGCGGGGGCTATGTTGTCGGCTAGGGTCTGGCCGGTGACGGTGAGTTGGTCGTCGTGGAGGAGGGGCTGAATCTCCTTGAGCAGGGCGGCGAGGCCGCCGGCGTAGAAGAAGTCTTCCATGAGGTACTGGCCGGAGGGCTTGAGGTTGAGGATGAAGGGGGTTGTCCTGGAAAGTTCGTCGAAGAGAGAGCCGGGGAGGTCTATGCCGAGACGTCCGGCTATGGCTGTGAGGTGAATGACGGCGTTGGTGGAGCCGCCGAGCGCGTGCATGGTTCGGATGGCGTTCTCGAAGGCTTCGCGGGTCATTACTTGGGACGGGCGGAGGTCTTGTTCGACGAGGTTGACTATCTGGCGGCCGGCGAGTTCGGAGATGCGGTGTCGGCGGGAGTCAACGGCGGGGATGGCGGCGTTGCCGGGGAGGGCGATGCCCATTGCCTCGGCCATGGAGGCCATAGTGGAGGCGGTGCCCATGACCATGCAGTGGCCGGGGCTGCGGACGATGCAGGTCTGGAGGTCGGCCCAGTCGTCGGGGGTGATGTTTCCGGCGCGGAGTTCGACTTCGTAGCGTCGGCAGTCGGTGCAGGAGCCGAGTTCCTCGCCGCGCCAGTTGGCCTTCAGCTGAGGGCCGCCGGTGACGATGATGGCGGGGATGTCGGCGCTGGCCGCGCCCATGAGCAGGGCGGGGGTTGTCTTGTCGCAGCCGCCGAGAAGGACTACGCCGTCCAGGGGGTTGGCGCGTAGGGACTCCTCGACTTCCATGCTCATTAGGTTGCGGAAGAGCATGGTGGTTGGGCGCATATTGTACTCGCCGAGGGACATGACGGGGAACTCCATGGGGAAGCCGCCGGCCTGCCAGACGCCGCGCTTGACGGCCTCGGCGAGTTGGCGCAGGTGGGCGTTGCAGTGGGTGAGTTCGCTCCATGAGTTGCAGATGCCGATGATGGGGCGGTTGTCGTAGGCTTCGGGGCCGTAGCCCTGGGCCATGAAGGCGGCCTTTCGGAGCCAGCCGTAGAGTTCGGGGGTGTCGAACCATTCGGTACTGCGGAGTCGGGGGGAGTCGGTGGTCATGTTGGGTTCCTTTGTCTGAACTGTGATTTTTGGGATTTGGGTGATTGACGTGATTGGGATGACGCGGGCGGTTATGGTTTCACCCCCATCCTAACCTTCCCCCGTCGAGGGGGAAGGGATTTTTTCCTACCCTTGTCAGCCCGTCGAGGGGGGGGGGAGGGATTTTATAGCTGGTTGGGTTGGGCCAAGTAGGATTCGAGCCAGCGTTTTAGGTCGTCGAGGGCGCGGGGGGCTACGAAGAAGACCTGGACGTCGGGGGGGAATTGGACGCGGTGGTCTTCGCGGATGAAGAGGGCGGCGGACTGGCCTTCGGAGAGGTCGTCGGAAATCTTCCGGGCTATGTTGGCGTAGCGGGTTTCGAGGGTGGATTGGTAGCCCTCTATGGCGGCGGACATGACTTTCTGGCTGGCGGGGCCGATGGTGAGGATTCGCTGCCAGTCGGTGTGTTCGTGGACGAGTTCGGGGTCCTCCAGGGCGTGGAATTGGGCGGTTGACTGGCAGATGGCGCGGATGAAGGGGCCGGCGCTGGGGTTCATCATGTCTATCTGGGCGAGTCCGGGGTCGCCGTCGAGGTATATGAGTTCGTGATAGACGCGGGAGACTGCGCCGAGCGATCTTTCGAGGTTGGCTATGGAGTCGCGGACTTCGGACCAATACCTGGAGAGAAGTTCCTGACCGTCCTGGGGGACGTCGGGAGGGAAGACGTAGTTGGGGACGAGGAAGAGTTTCTTCTTGTCGTCGAAGCGGCTGGCCTGGGGTCTGGGGATTTGGGATAAGGGGGAGGTCATGGGGAGTTTTTAGTTCTTAGTGGTTAGTGGGTATTTCCGCATCGGGCGTTCATCTGTTATTCGATCTCGCCTAGCTCTCGCAGGCGCTCGCGAAGACGGCGCGCTTCGGCTTGGGCCTCAGCCCGCGCTCGGGACTCGGCATTAGCTCGGGACTCGGCGTTCTCGGCGCGCGTCTCGATCTCCTCGGCCCACTCGGCCAATTCGTCGTGCGTCCGAAGATAGCTCTCCGCAACGGGATCGTAGAACCGCAGCCTTCCATTCTCCCAGCAGATGTACAGCTCCAGAACCTCGCTGTAAGCGCGTCCGCGACCCTCGTCCAAACACTCTATCTCCATAGGCTCGTATCTGCCGTCAACAAGCAGGTCCGCCGCCAGGGGCGCGTCGTAGCGCTCGCCGCCGGTTGGGTCGAACCGCCAGTACTCCGGTATCCCGTAGCTCTCGTAGTCCACGCGCTTGTCGGTGTAGTCGTTCAGCGCGGTCGTCGGAGACGCCACCTCCATGACCAAGTCCGGCGGCTTGCCCTGCCTGTCTATGGCGTATCCGCCCAACTCTTCCGCCCCTGCCACGTCGCAGTTCCGAGCCACTATGAAGTCGGGTATCCTGTATTTTCCCCAAGGATCGAGAGTGGGAGCTACGGGGAGTTCGCTGTGAACGAGATTCCTTTCGGGGTCGCCTATGTGAATGGCTATGGAGGAAATGACTGAGTAGCGGTGTAGGTGAGAGACGTTCTGCATATCGTTCCGTGGGGGGAAGTCGGGAAAGCGTTGGAGTCTGATCGCTTCCGGCGTGAGGGTCATTGTGTTGGTGGTCATCGCGGACCTCTTTTAGTGGTCGGTGGTCGTGGGGAGTGGAGTTTGGCAAAGCAATAGGAGAGGCTGGCCCCCGCTACGCAGTAACCAGCCTATGGGAAGATTATCAGTGGTAAAGGGGGTGATTGTCAACCGCGGCGTCCTGATGGTTGGGAACTGGATGAACAGCGCGCGTAGAGGATACAGCGCAATCGGGTATGATGGTTACGCACGGGGATATTGAACGCTATCCTGAAACAGGCGGGGTTAGGATGAACGAGACAGTGAGATACAGGGTCATATTCGAGGGGAGCGACGGGGGAGGCTACTCGGCGTATGTGCCTGATTTACCTGTGTGCGTGGCGGCGGGCGATACGTTTGAGGAAACGAAAGCGCTGATAGCGGAGGCTGTCGGGTTTCATCTGGAACTAATGGAGGAAGAGGGTTTGCCGATTCCAGATCCGACTCCGGCGATTCCAGAACAGATACTTGAGGTCGCCAGTGTTCAGGACGCGCCAACGACAGCCGCGCCCAATCCTAAGAGGACGTTTCATACGCGGTATGTGACCGCGACGACGTGATTGGGGGAATAGGGGTTGATAGAGGCGATCCCTTTGAGGTTCCCGCTTACGGGGAAGCGATGCGCGAAGTCACAATGGGTCGCTCCAGCGAACATTGGGGAACAATCCGAAGTCCTGGTCAGCGGAATGAATTTCGGCGTCGTGATCCAGAGCGAGAGCGGCAAGATGAGCGTCCGTTACCAATCTCGCGCCGCGATATGCTTAGGGTCCTCGGTGTTGTGAGCGTATAAGAGAAGGTTGAGGTCCGGAATGATCATCGGCGAGTCTTGTCGAGATAGTCTTTCACGTAAAGGTCGTCTAGTACCTGATTAAGGGATTCTCCTTCAAGGGCGGGGTTGATTCTGCCATGATGAGCGTAGAGAACCTTGTCTTCGCTCAAGCCATCACTATTGCTGGTATCAGACCGCATAGCCTGGCGGAGGAGCTCGTCAACTAGCTGGTCGAAGGGCTTGTTCTGTGTCAGGCTTCGCTCTTCCAGATAGCTTGCCACATCGTCAGCTAGCGTTACCTTGAGAGCCATGATTTACTGTCCTTTCTGTGTTTCTCTTGAAGACAAGCCCATTATAACCTGAAATGCGCCCTGTTGGATAATTCATTCTTGGGCGTGGTGGTGGAGGTTGAGGGATAGTAGGTTTTCCAAGATTTGGTGGTCGGGGAGGTTGGGGGGCCAGTTGTAGGCGCGGGCTACGGCCTGGTCCAGTTGGGCGTGGGCGTTGGACAGCCATGTTGGGTTGGCGTTGTAGAGGTTGGTGAGGGTTCGGCTTGGGTCGGCGGCGCGCCAGTTTTCCCGGAGTTGGTTTAGTTCGCGGGCGGCGGTGGCTATGGCTTCGCGCTGGTCGGGGGTTGGGTGGGGGAAGGGGAAGGTTTCGAAGCAGGTGGTGGGAGTGTAACGAAAGCCGCTCTCGGCCTCTCTCAATTGTGTTCCCTTAGAACGCGCCCAGATTTCATGTACATTTGAATGAAGGATCCCGAAAGTGTAGTCATCCTCAGAGGCAAACACATCGGTTGAGTCGGTACACACCACATTAGAGTTTACCCAAACGAAAATCCGATGCTTGGATACCCTAGGGGTAACTATATATTTTTGCAGACCTGCCAATGCCTTACGCATATCGGCTCTTGGACGAGCGTATTGCCACCAGCGATTCCTGAATGTAGCTTGCGACTTCTGTTGGCGAGTAGGATATACGTGTTCTTTGATGTACTCAAAGGGCATTTCGTACTTGGACGCTTCATCCAATTCCATCAGTCCGAAGTTGATGGTGTACATTCCACGGTTTCTTTCAGTGATGTCCCTCGCATTCATAACGGGAAGTACCACGTCCGAGTTTGGTTTCCCATTGATGTTCAACGGCTGGCTTAACATATCGGCAGCAAGTTCCGGGGAAATATCGAATCGCGCCTTTGGAGATTGACCCTCAAAGCATATCCACCTGTTCTCTTTGAGACGCATAGCCAAGGTTACATCTACCCCGCTGGTCAGGTTTGCGTTGATATTCTCGACAGTTTCTCCGTCAAGTGTCCGTTCCGTCTCAGTCCCATCGTCAAAGCCTACAATGGACGTCTGAACTGCCGCCCCCGCAAGATTCCAAGCTCTATCTGAATGGGCCATGAATATGTCACCACTCTCTTTGATGCGTTGAAGTACAGCCCGGCTATCCCTGCCGCGTATTGCCTGAGTTCCCAACAGACCTGCCCGCCTGGTCTTACCTTGTTCAATCATAGCTCTGGCCTTTTCGAACCAGCGACAGCACAAATCGGATGCGTTGGGAATACGGTCTCCGTAAACTCCATATAGGCTATCGGTATAACTGTCTCCAAGTTCACCGCGCAATCTTCCACGTCCGAGGAAGGGCGGGTTGCCGATTATGAATTCGGCGGCGGGCCAGTCGGGTTCTGTGGGGTTGCCGGGGTCTGAGAGGTCGAGGATGGCGTCGGTCTGGCGGATGGTGTCGAGGGAGGTGAGGATGGGTTGCCGGGTGTATGGGAAGCCGTTGGACTGGTGCCACTGGATGTAGCCAATCCAGAGCGCTGTTCGGGCGAGTTGGGCGGCGTAGGGGTCTATTTCAATGCCGTTCATCTGGCGAGGGCTTACGGAGGGAGCGCCGCCATGGAAGCCGTGGGATTCGGCGTAGTCTATGACCTGTTTTTCGAGGTCCAGCAGGGAGCGGAGGGCTATGTAGAGGAAGTTGCCGCTTCCGCAGGCGGGGTCCAGGACGGTGGCGTTGGTCAGACGCTCTCGGAATGAGTCGAGCGCGGCGCGGGCGTCGTCGGGGTTTCCGTCGGCAATGAGGTCGTCGGCGCGGCGTCGGGTTTGGTCCCACTCTCGGCGCAGGGGTTTCATCAGGACGGGTTCTACGACGAGCATGATGTCGTCGTCGCTGGTGTAGTGAGCGCCGAGGTAGGAGCGTTTGGTCGCGTCGAGCGCGCCCTCAAAGAGGGTTCCGAAGATGGAGGGTTCGATGTCGCGCCAGTTCTTGCGAACGGCCTGAACGAGATGGAACAGCGCGACTCCGCTGAGTTCCACCATTTCGGATTCGTCGAACAGGTCGCCGTTGAAGTGGGCGATTTCATCGTAACCGAACAGGCCGCCTTCGCTCATTCTGGCGAAGAGTTCCTGAACCGCCTGGTTGAAGTAGCCCGGATTTCTGTAATGGTTCTCTGTTATCCGGGTGAACAGGTCTTTGGGCAGCAGTCCGGCGTCCTCGGCGTACAGGCAGAAGACGATTTAGTTGAGGTATCTGGCAAGCTGTTCACTACCGCCGCCGCGTTCCTCCATGTCGCTAACGATGTCTCTGAACAGGAGCGCGGTTTCGCGGGTGACGTCCTCGACGGTGCGCCGCGGCTCGAAGGCGGCGGGGTCGAAGAAGATGTTTCGGAGTTTGTCGAACTGTACGGGGGCGTCGAGTTCGGCGATGGGGATTTCATGCAGGACGGTTTCTTTGCCCGGGAAGTTGGTCTGGACGCGAATTAGCTCGAATGAGGATACGATAAGCAGGGGCGGGGTCTGGAGATAGACCTGGTAGCGGAGGAGCTGGTTGAACGCGCCGGGTAGCTGGGTGTCGCGGCCCTTGAATTCCCAGCCGAAGCGCCCGGCGAGGTAGGCGTCGGCGAATCCGCCGGGGACGGGTTTCTCGAAGGTGAAGTTGTCGCGGTCGTCGTATTCGATGGGGTCTGGGTGTCCGACGAGTCGGAGCAGGTCGAGGAACCAAGTCTGGGCGGCCTGGCGTTCGCCGAAGGCTCTGGCGGACCATTTGGATATGAATTGGGAGGGGGTCATGGTGGTTGGGACTGAGTGGTTATTTGGGGCGCGGTCTCTGAAGGCGATAGACCCCAGTGTGGTGGAAGTCCGTGGGGTAGTAGTCCCAGCGCCACTTGGGGGGAGCGGGCGGGACGTCGAATCCGAGTTCGCGCAGAGTCTTGCGGATGAACTCGCCCTGAGTGATGTGCAGCCATTCTACCATGCCGTATTCCACCATGCCGCCGGTTTCGGAGTGTTCGACCAGGTGTTCCCCAGCTCCCACTATGGAGAAGTAGTGGTGGCGTCCGTTCCCCTCGCTCTTGTCAAGTTCTCTTGCCATAGCGGTGTAATCGTCCGATAGACTGATTCCACGCGATTCCGCCAGCATATCCAAGATCGCAGCGGTGGCCTCGGCCAACAGACGCGCCGATTCGCGGTCGTTGTCCACTTCGTACTCGCGCTCGGCGGCTTGCAGTAGTTCAAGAGCCAGAGGGGTCATTGTCTGGGTAGTCAAGATATTTCCTCCTCGTAGATTTCAAGCATATCGTCAATGAACGTCCGGGCATTAAGCCAGTTTGATTCGAAGGCGTCATCGGTCAGGTTGCCCCGATCCGCGTGGAGATGAAGTCTCATGGCTGCCCGCCACCCATCTTCCAGAATGGATTGGCTGTCGGGGTATTCATTAACTAGGTCTCCAAGATAGCGCATCTTGTCTCTGGTGTGCGTCGGGTTTCGTCCGCGCTTGTTGGCGACGGCGTTGAGGCATTGCTTGGCGGATTCGTAGAGCAATGTTCCGGCGGAGTGCGGACTGTCGCGCTCCAGCATTAGGTCGGCGTCGGCGCGGTAAACGGCGATCATGGACAGATGCCACTCGGCTCTGCGTGTATATTCGTTGTCGGGTTGAGTCATAGAAGTTTAGCTCGCGCTTATTCTAGCCATTTGGCGGCGGGTTGCGCCTCGGTCCTCGCCTATTTTGTCCATGCGGACGGCGCAGATTTTGTATTCGGGGATGCGGGAGTCGGGGTCGAGGGCGGAGTTGGTGAGGAAGTTGGCGGCGTGTTCCTGGAGCTTGACGAATGGGACGAATAGCTCTCCGGCGCGCTGTCTTTCGGTGTAGTGGGCGCGGCCCTCGATGTCGCCGCGGCGGGAGCGGACCCGTATCCACTCGCCGTCGGGGATGGCGTACTTGTCGCCGTCGGTGGGGTGCATGGAGACGGTGAGCTCGGGGGAGCGGGCGAGCAGGTTGTCGGCGCGGCGGGTGATGGTGCCGCCGTGCCAGTGGTAGAGGACTCGGCCGGTGTTGAGTATGAGCGGGAAGCGTTCGGAGGGGGTTTCGTCCGCGGCGGGGCCCTGGTCGAAGGCGACGAATTTGGCGCGGGGGCCGCGCGGGAAGCCGTCTTCGTAGAGGTAGCGGGTGCCGGGGTGGTCGGGCGTGGGGCAGGGCCACTGGATGCCGCCTTCTTCTTCAAGACGGTCATAGGATATGCCGGCGAGGGCCGGGGACAGATACCGCATCTCGTCGAATATCTGGGATGGGTGGTCGTAGGCGAACTCGTGATCGAGTTCGAGGCCGAGCTTGTGGCTGACGCGGCGGGCGACGTCCTGGATTATCACCCAGTCGGGCCTGCTTTCTCCAACGGGGTCAATGGCTTTGCGGACGCGCTGGACGCGGCGCTCGCTGTTGGTGAAGGTGCCGTCCTTTTCGGCGAAGGATGTGGCGGGCAGAACGACGTCGGCTATCTCGGCGGTCTCGTGCATGAAGATGTCCTGGACGATGAGCAGTTCGAGCTTCTTGAAGGTCTCCTCGGCGTGGTGGAGGTCGGGTTCGCTGAGCAGGGGGTTTTCGCCAGTGATGTACATGGCCTTGACGCGGCCCTTGTCTATGGCTTCCACCATGTCGGTGACGACAAGGCCGTGTTCGGGCGGCAGGGGCTGTCCGCTCCAGGCGGCCTGGAACTTGGCGAGGGACTCCTCTCCGATGGTCTGGTAGCCCGGGAAGGCGTTGGGCAGGCAGCCGGCGTCTCCGCAGCCCTGCACGTTGTTCTGGCCGCGGAGCGGAGAGATGCCGGAGCCGGGGCGTCCGAGTTGGCCGGCGAGAAGGGCGAGGTTGAGAAGGCCGTGCGCGTTGGCCGTTCCCATCGTGTGCTGGGTGATGCCCATGCCCCAAATCAGGCATGAGCCGCTGAAGGGGGGTTGGGCGTAGATGCGGGCGGCGTCAGCTATCTGGTCGGCGGGGACGCCGGTAATCTTCTCGGCGTAGTCCAGGTCGTACTTCTGGACGGTCTGCCACCACTGGTCGTAGTCTTCGGTGCGGTCGCGGACGAAATCGGCGTCGGCGAGGCGCTCTTCGACTATGACTTTGGCCATGGCGTTGAGCAGGGCTACGTCGGTGCCCGGTCGCGGCCTGAGCCAGAGGTCGGCGTAGTCGCACATCTCGATGCGGCGCGGGTTGATGATGATGAGCTTGGCTCCGCGCTCGACGACGGCGCGGCGCATACGGGACGCGGCGACGGGATGGTTGGAGTTGGCGTCGGAGCCTATTATGACAAGACAGCCGGCTTCTTCGTAGTCTATGTAGGAGTTGGAGGTCGCGCCGCTGCCGAGGGAGGTGAGCATCGCTTCCACGGACGGGGAGTGGCAGAGGCGGGTGCAGTGGTCAATGTGGTTGCTCTGCATGACGAGGCGCGCGAACTTCTGCTGGATGTAGCCGTCCTCGTTAGTGGCTTTGGCGGACGCTAGAGTGCCGAAGGCGTCGCCGCGGTACTCGGCGAGGCGGGATGATACGTAGTCGAGCGCCTCTTCCCATTCGACGGGGGTGAGTTCACCGTTCTTGCGGACTAGAGGCTTGGTGAGCCTGTCGGGGTGGTTGACGAAAGAGAATCCGAAGCGGCCCTTGACGCAGAGCATACCGAGCGAGGATTGGTTGTCGGGATCGTCGAGGATCTCAAGTATCCGGTCGTTTGGGTCAATGCGGGCCTTGATGCCGCAGCCCACGCCGCAGTATGGGCAGGTGGTTGTCACGGTTCGGACGGGGTTGGATACGTCGGCCTTCGCGGTTATCGCGCCGGTGGGGCAAGAGGCGAGGCAGGAGCCGCAGGTGGTGCAGACGGACTCGACGAGGGGCTTGTCCATGAAGGTGCCAATGCGGGCCTCGGTTCCGGTTCCGAGAACGTCAATCGCGCCGATGAACTGGTGTCCGTCCTGGCAGGCCTGGGCGCAGCGTCCGCACATGATGCAGGAGTCCATGGCAATCTGGAAGACGGGGTTGGAGGCGTCAACGACCTCGCGCTGGCGGCCCGTCCAGCGGGGGGCGTCAATGCCGTGATGCTTGGCGGCGATGGAGAGCTCGCGGTAGTCGTTGGATGCGGTGTCGCCGTTGGGCGGGAACATGGCCATGGTGAGTTCGAGGACGCCGCGCCGGGTGTCGCGGGCGTCGTTGGTCTCGGTCATTACGCTCATGCCGTCGGCGGCGGGGATGGAGCAGGAGGCGGGGAAGCCGCGCATCCCGTCTATCTGCACGAGACAGGTGCGGCAGGCCCCGATGGGCTTCATATCCGGGTCTTTGCAGAGCTGGGATATGTACGCGCCGGACTGGTTGATGGCGTCGAGGACGGACGCGCCGTCGTTGACTGTAACCTGGTTGCCGTTGATGGCGAGCGTGATGGTCATGGCGGGCCTTTCTAGTGGTTGGCTCATGTGACGTACATAACCGTGTTCATCATGTCTTCTTGGTCGTTGGAATAGTAGATTTCTACCAAGCCTCGTATGCACCTGCCCACGTTCGTGTTCATGTGCGAATAGACTACGCCGCAGAAGGGAATACCCTCTCGCTGCCGTCTCACGCCTTCTCGAAGGAAGTCTTTGTCGTGTGTACAGAACACGCGACTCAATTCATAGACTCTGTCGAGCAGCAATGGGTCAAGAGTACGGTCGTGTCCCTCTTCACGAGCTACGATTACATCTATCCCGCGCAATCGGAGGGCTTCTGTGATGCGGTCGTCCACATTATGATCCATGTAGAAGGCAAAGGGCATTTCAGGCAGGGACCTTATCCTTCGCTTCGGCCTTTCTACGAAGTCTTACTTCCCTGTTCAAGCGTTCAATCTCAGGTCTCATAGCTTCGGCGAATTCTATCCCTTCTTTGATCAGGCGTTCCACCTCTTCTTTGTTGTCGTAGTAGTAGGCGAGGGCGGAATGGACTTGGCCGAGGGTGAGGGGCGGCCAGTACTTGCAGATTTCCTCTGGGCTCAACTTGTGGTGGTTGGTGGCTATGACGATAAGCTCCACTTTTATGCGAGTTCCGGCTATCATAGCCCGTCCGTCTTTCATCATGAGGATGTGGCGGTATCCTGTGTCGCTTACTATGGGCTGCATTTTCGTGTCTCCCCTGACTTGACCGTTCAAGCTAGTTATGTCGGTAGATTAAGTGTAGCGCTTTGGTTCAGGGTTTGGCTTTGGCGGTTAGCTGGTCGCGGAAGAAGTGGAGGCCGCTGAGGATTGGGTTTCCGGCGGCCTGGCCTAGTCCGCATAGGGAGGTGTCGTTGACCAGGCGGGCGAGGTTGGATAGCTGGGCGATGTCGTCCTGGCTGGCTGATCCGTCGGCGAGGGAGTCAATCATCTCGACCATGCGGGGGGTGCCCTCGCGGCAGGGGGTGCATTTGCCGCAGGATTCGTTGGCGTTGTACTGGGCCAGGTTGCGGACTACGGAGAGGGCGTCCATGGAGTCGTCCATGGCGATAACCGCGCCCGCGCCCAGCATTACGCCGGATTCGTGGAGGAAGCCGGGCTTGATGGGGGTGTCGAGCATGGAGACGGGGAAGACGCCGCTGGAGGGGCCGCCGACGCCTATGACGCCGAGGGACGCGCCGTCGGGGGGGCCGCCGCCGATGTCGTAGATGACCTGGCGCAGCGTGGTTCCGATGGGGATTTCTATGAGGCCGGGACGGCGGACGGCGCCGCTGAGGTTGATTATCTTGGAGCCGGTGTCGGTTCCGTCGCCTATTTGGGCGAAGGCGTCCGCGCCGTTGCTGATGATGTAGGGGACGCTGGCGAGGGTCTCGGCGTTGTTGATGACCGTGGGGCGCGACCAGAGGCCGGATTCGACGGGGTAGGGCGGTCGGATTCGAGGTTCGCGGCGGTAGCCCTCGACGGTGTTGATGAGAGTGGTTTCCTCGCCGCATACGTAGCCGCCCGCGCCCCGGCGGATCTCGACGTTGAAGTCGTGTCCGCCGCCGAGCGCGTTTTCGCCTATGAGACCGAGTTCGCGGGCCTGTTGTATCGCTGTTTCCATGCGTTGAGCGGACAGGTTAGCCTCGGCGTTGATGTAGAAGATGACGTCGGTCGCGTCGGAGGCGTAGGCGGCTATGCACGCGCCCTCGATTATCCTGTGGGGCGCGCCTTCCATGAGGTGGCGGTCTTTGAACAGGCCGGGTTCGCCTTCCTCGCAGTTGACTATCATGTATCTCTGGGCTGCGGTGAAGCCTCGGGCGGATTCCCACTTCAGCCCGGCGGGGAAGTACGCGCCGCCGCGTCCTCTGAGACGGGAGTCCTTGACCTGCTGGATTACATCGGCCGGGTCGGATTGGAGCGCTTTGGCGAGGGCTGAGTAGCCGCCGCTTGCCAGGTAATCGTCTATGGATTCGGCGTCCAGCGTTCCGCATCCGTCGAGCGCGACGCGACGCTGGGCGGCTATGAAGTCGGCGCCGTGGGTTGGAGCGTCCGCGTCTATTTCGTCGCTCAGGGCGCGGGCGATGGGCTGGAGGTCGTCGGGGGACACGCGCTCCAGGCGGTGGGCGCGGCCAGAGTGGGACGCGACTATGACCGTTGGGGCGGCGAAGCAAGCGCCGTCGCAGCCGGCGGTTATGACATGGGCCGTGTCGCGGAAGCGGGCGGCGACCTCTTGGGCTAGTTCGGACGCGCCGATGGACGCGCCACAGTGTCCGACCTGGACGGTTATCCTGGGCCTGCCGTTGGCGGCCTGGGCCTGCCTGTCGCGGGCGGCGTCGGCGATTTCCTGGAAGCGAGATTCGTTAGTCATTGGGGGCGTTCCTGACCAGTTGGATTGCGGATTGGGGATCGAGGCGTCCACGCCACTGTCCGTTTATCTCGATTGCCGGGGCCATGCCGCAGAGGAAGCCGCACGGGGTTTCTTCCAGAGTGAATTGGCTGTCGGGGGAGGCGGGATCGAGTTCTTCTTGGAGGGCGGATAGTATGTCGTCGGAGCCTTGGGTGAGGCATGATAGCGCCGTGCAGACGCGGACGACGGTATCGCGGGGTTGTTGGATTCTGAGTTCGGTGTATGAGGTGGCCGCGCCATAGACCTCTGAGGCGGGGATGCCCAGATGCCAGCCGACGACTTCCATAGCCCAGTCGGGGAGATAGCCGAACTCGTGCTGGAGGAAGTGGAGGGCGGGCAGAAGTTGGCCGTGGTTTCGGGGGAATCTGACCCTGAGTTCGCGGCGCAGGGTGTTTTGGTCGGTTATCACGCGGCTCACCTCGCTGATTATTCGGACGGCGTGATTCTATCAGAATTGGCGAGGGGCGCAATTGTCTGAATCAGGATTTACGGGATTGCCACGATGAATAGGATACGGGAGAGTTCAGTCATGGTTGTTCACCCAAGTCAATACCTGGACGCTCGGCGGCGGGTAAGCGATCTATATGAGTTCCAGTTCGCGGAGCTTGTGGTCGGGGATTGTGCCGTCGGGGTTCCAGTGGCGGGCGCGGTAGTAGGCGGTTATCATCATGTCGAGGTCGGGCTGGGTGAGGGTGACGCCGGCGGCTACGCCGTCGGGGAGGGGTTCGGTCAGCAGGCGGGCGGGCAGGGTGTCGTCGGCGCGGGTCCAGCCTTCGCGGATGTTGAAGAGTTTCTTGAGGTTGTTGATGCGCTCGCCGGCCTTCCTGAGTTCGTCGGGGGTGACGTCCCAGCCGGTTATGAGGTTGAGAGAGGTGGCGGACTCGTCCCAGAAGTCGTCGAAGGCTTTGCGTAGGAACTTGCACCAGATAAGGGAGTCGAGGACGGCTGAGAAGTCCTCTCCGTCGGCGGTTATCCGGCCCCGGAGGGCGTCGGCTTCAAGCCTGTTGACGCGGTTGGAGAAGTCGGCTTCGTAGGCTGAGGATCGGTTGTGGCAAGCGCCGCGCGTGCTGACCGCCAGCGCGAGCGCCATCGTCTTGAGGCTTCGGGGTTCGTAGCCGGGCATCTCAAGGCCCTTGACGTGCATGGCCCAATCCTGGGAATTTCGCCCCAGGGACTCGGACGCGATGCGCGAACCTTCGGCAAGCAATTCGCCTAGTTTATCGCTTTTATTTGATATATTTTCGAGAATAGTAAGGATTATGTCCGCGTTTCCAAAGCTGAGATCAAGGCCGCCGGTGTCCTCGCGGGTGAGCAGGCCGCGCTCGAAACATTCCATTGCCCAGGCGATTGTTCCGCCCGCGCTGATGGTGTCCATGCCCATTTCGTCGCAGTAGTGGGACGCGCGGATGACTGTCTCGCGGTCGGAGACGCCGACCAGGGGACCGAGCGCGAAGGCGCTTTCGTACTCCATGCGGCCCGTGGATTTCTTCTTGCCGACGCCGACGGTGAGAATCTTTTCGCAGCCGATGGTGCAGTTGGCGCAGTGGGCGTTCTTGACGAAATGGCCTTCGTAGAGCGCTTCGCCGCTGACCTCTTCGGCGGACTCGAAGGTGGACTGGCGGAAGTTGCGGGTGGGGAGCGCTCCCAGCCTGTCGAATACGGCGACGTTGGCCATGGTGCCGGTGGTGCGGTATTTTTCGGTGGCGGGACCAAGGCTCTTGGCGGATAGATTGCGCCCGATGCTGTCAAGGCCGTCGCGGTCGAATACGGGAGCGGGAGCGCGTCCGCGGACAGCGATGGCTTTGAGGTTCTTGGAACCCATGACCGCGCCTGTTCCGGTTCGGCCCGCCTGACGGCCTCCGTCGTTGGCGATGCTGGCGAAGCGGACGCCGTTTTCGCCCGCGGGGCCTATGCAGGCTACCCTGAAACGCCTTCCGAGATCGTTTCTGACGGCCTGTTCGGTATCGAAGGTGTCTAATCCGACTAGGTGGGCGGCGTCCAGGAACTTCACCTCGTCGTCTTCGATGGAGAGCAGCGTCATGCGCTCGGCGCGGCCCTTTACGATTAGCGCGTCGCAGCCGGTTCGCTTGAGTTCGACGGCCAGAAAGCTGGAACTGAGCGAGTCGCCTATCATGCCGGTGAGCGGGGACTTGGCGGCTACGGCAAACTTGCTGGAGGTGGTGAGCCTGCTGCCGACAAGCGGGCTGCACGCGAATATGAGCGGGTTTTCGGGGCCTAGCGGGTCGGCTCCGGGCGGGCAATGCCGGTATAGCAGGTAGGAGGCTAGTCCGGTTCCGCCGATGAAGTTTCGCAGGACGGTCTCGGGGATAGGTTCGCGGCGGACGGTCCGCGCGGTGAGGTCAACTACGAGGGCGACGCCGTGGTAGCCGTAGGTATCAATTTTCAATTGTGAATTTTCAATTCTCAATTTGATCAGCCTCCGGCCTGGCTGGAGAACAGGTATATGGCGTCGCCCGCCGAGATTTGCACCGGATCGTCGCTTATGAAGGCTAGGCCGTTGAGGTTGGCGGTGTAGCTGGGAAGCAGGGATGATCCGTCGTCTTCGACGGCGATTGACAGAAGGGACGGGAGCGCGGACGCGAGCGCGGCGGCGAGGTCGGACGCGCCGGATTGGGGCGGGAGGGCGAGTTTCAGGTCGCGGACTCCAGCGACGGTCCGGGCGTGTCCGAAGAGTTCCACGCGGACTATGACGCTGTTTTGCGTTTGAGTATTCATTGTTCGGGATTAGTTTGAGCGATTTGGTTGGCTTTTTCCAAATCGCGCTGGGTGTTGATATTGAAGAAGCTGAGCAGGTCAGGGTCTATTTCGCGCACACGGTCTTCGGTGAAGTAGTGGACCGATACGTCGTCGAAGAAGCCGGATATCTTCAGTCGGTCGGCGGCGATCTTGGCGCGGATGGGTTCGAGACAGGCGCGGGAGTAGGCGGCGTGTATCGGCTCCGGCCTGCCTTCTACCACAGGCACAACGGCGTCGTGAGAGTCGCGGTTGGAGAGCAGGGCGCGGTAGAGGTTGGGGCTTGGGAAGGGCATATCGCAGGCGCAGAAGACGGCCCACTCGGTTGGGGCGGCGCGGAGGCCGGTGTAGATGCCGCCGAGCGAACCCTTGCCCGGGTATTCGTCAATGACGGGGGTTACGTGGTCTGGCAGATCGAGTTCGGCGACGCGCTCATGGTCGTTGGCGACGACGATTATGTTGGAAGCGACCTGGCTCATCCTGCGGATGACGCGGCGGATCAGCGTCTCGCCCTGGAAGGGTTCGAGCGCCTTGTTGCGGCCCAAGCGTCGGCTCATGCCGCCGGCGAGGATGACGGCGGTTACGTCAAGGGGATTGTTCGGGCGCTCGCTCATAGGTTCAGGTTAGCAGAATTTGGGGGAATTGGCTACCCAAGAACAGCTTTGAGGCAGGGTCTTTCAATTATTTCCCGATACCGCTTCTGTCGTTCGCCCTGAGCTTGTCGAAGGGCCGCCCGTTCATGGTTCGTCCTGAGCTTGTCGAAGGGTCACCACGAACGTAATTGGTTGATAATCGAAGGACCCTAGGCTTTGAGAGTTCCCATTTGGGTTACGTTGTAGCCGCCGAGGGCGTGGACTTCGGACTGGAATTCGGGGGAGCGGATCATGTCCAACATAGGTTTGAGCAGGTTGCTTTCGTAGAATTCGGCTGGGATTATGAGGTCGTACTGTTCGTCGAAGAGGGGTATGAAGTCCAGGCCCATGGCGCGGGCGGCGGGCAGGATGCCGAGTCCGACGTCGGCGCGACCGCCCTGCACGGCGGCGGCTACGGCCAGGTGGGTGTATTCCTCGCGGTCGTAGCCGGATATGGATTCTGGCGGGACGCCGAGTTCGCGCAGCTTGAAGTCGAGCAGGACGCGGGTGCCAGCGCCGCGCTGCCGGTTGACGAAACGGACGCCGGGGTTGGCGAGATCGGAGAGGGAGGATATTCCCAGCGGATTTACGGGCGCGGTCATGAGGCCCTGGGTTCGAGCGGCCAGGTGTACGAGCGCGACCTGTCTGCCTGGGATGTAGCGCCGGATGTATGAGACGTTGTACTCGCCGGTGTCTTCGTCCATGAGGTGGGAACCTGCGACGTGGGTTTCGCCTCGGCGGACGGCCAGAAGGCCGCCGAGACTGCCGACGTTGGCGGACGCGAGGGTCGGGTTGCCTGGGCGCTCGCTGAGACGGCTGGCGAGAAGGTCCAGGATGAGGTCGTGGCTGCCGATGGCGACGATGGTTCGGCGGATGTCGGGCATGGGCCTGAGAAGGCGCACGGAGATTTGGCTCCCCGCCTCTATGCCCTCTGAATTTCGTGGGACGCGGGCTATGCCGTCGGCGCGAACCAGGGAGCTAATGACGCCCGCGCCGCGCTGGAGGGGGGTGGCGACAAGCCTGTCTCCGACCTGTCCGATACGGACGCGCAGGAACTCGTCCTCGCCCATGGGGGAGTGGACGCGGCGGGTCATGGTGGCGGTGGCGACGGGATCGGGGTCGGATGGACGCCCCAGCCTGGACTCGATGATGGGCTTCACAAAGAGTTCGCAGGCGATGACGGCTGAGACGGGGTAGCCCGGTATGCCCATGACGGGCTTGTTCCGGACGACGCCCAAAACGATGGGATGGCCTGGACGGATTGCGACGCCGTGAATCACGAGGTCGCCCAGTTCCTCTACGCAGCCCGCCGTGTAGTCCTCGGTTCCGGCGGATGATCCGGCGTTGACAAGAACGATGTCGTAGTCGTGGACGGCCTGGCTTATGGCGTCGCTGAGTAGGTTGGGGTCGTCCGAGACGGGAGGAAGGCGGGTAGGGTTCGCGCCCCATTCTTCCAGCATCGAGGCGAGGACGATTGAGTTGAACTCAACTATGTCGCCTGGCTCAGGGTCGTCCGCGATGTCAACGAGTTCGGTTCCGGTGGGAATGATGGCGACGGACGGCTCAGGCCGGACGGCGATTTGGGTGACTCCGGCGGCGGCGCAGGCTCCGAGGTCGGCGGGGCGCAGACGGTGGTTCTGGGGCAGCAGCAGTTCGGATTCAACGATGTCCTCACCGAGCGGGCGGACATGATTGTAGGGCGGGACGGGGGCCCTTATCTCGATTGCTGAATCGTCCAGTCGGCGGACGACCTCGACCATTATCACGGCGTCGAACTGGTCGGGTATAGGGTCGCCGGTGTCCACCCAGGCGGCCTGTTCGGGAAGCGCGAGGGTGAGGGGCGCCGTCTCGGACGCGCCAACGGTGTCTGCTGAGCGCACTGCCACGCCGTCCATTGCTGAGGCGTCGTAGTGGGGGACTGAGCGCGCGGCCCAGACGGGTTCGGCGGTGATTCTGCCGAGGGCGTTCTGGATTGGGACGCCCTCGGGGGCGGGCGGGGTGAGGGCGTCGGCGCGGGTGAGGGCGTCGGTGTAGCGGGCGGCGGCCTCGTGGAGAGGGATGTCCTGGAGGTAGTAGCGGCGGGGGTGGGAGTGGGTCATCATAGTGGGGATGAAGGGATTCTCTAGTTTAGAAATCGTCTATGGCGGGGGTTATGTCTTGGACCAGCGCGGCAAGGACGCTGGAAAGGGTTTGAGCGAAGTCATCGGTGAGAGGGTTATCGTTGTCGAAGCGTACCAGTGCCTTTGGCCGGCGTCCATCCGAGAAATTTCCCAAATCAGTGTGGGCTTCCGAATCCTGAATGATATTTTCCAGAATATTGAAGTGTTCCTCAGAGTAACCCAATTTTTCTAAGCCATTTTTATTGTATCGAAACCCAACATTAGCCGACCATGATGAAAAGCTGTTGTCCTTACGATTAAGTTCGAGCCGGTAGCGCATACGCGCACTTCCCCACTGCGGGCGTGATGAATACCATAATTCATAGTAGCGGGAGTTTGGATTGCGATTGGCATATCCACCGCGTCGGCTGGATCTGTCGGGTCGGATCTGTTCGGGAAGTTCGTTCGAGGCTAGTCTTTGCACTTTTCTGAAGAATTGAGTGACTTCGTCTATCTGGTTCTCTTCCGGTTGCGGATCAGATAACAGTCTTTTGAGGATTTCGTTGACTTCCTGCCGCTGCGCGGGCGCGTTTATCCTACCCATCAGATCCGCTATGTCGTACAGTCGCGCCCTTGTGAACTCAATGTCCAAGTCAACCGTATCGGGATGAGCCGCCTTGTTTCGCGCTTCCCTGATCCGAGAAAGGATATGAACGACTTGCCCACCACTAGGAAACCGACGTTCGAAGACGCCGCGCCAGTTTCTACTTATCAGTTCCGGGAAGTCACCGACATCTATCGCCGCTTCTACATTGCCGGGGTTTTGAGCCAGATTCCTCTGAAACCGAGATGCCTGATTGTCGTTCAGAGAGCGATGAATGACATCTGCTACACGCTGTCCTGAGACGCTACGAAGGTTGCGGACGATGAACGGGCGCATAGCGTCGCGGTAGATGTCTATTGCCTTGTTAAGAGCATCTTTGTTCGGCCTGTCGACTGTCGTGGTCATGCGTGGCTCCCTGTGACGAGTAGGCACAATATGATAGCCCCATGAGCGTATCATACTGGCGAAAGCAGACGGACTAGAGCTGGACCGCTGCTGAACTCCCCCATTCGGTCATCCAGTGGTTATGATACCATACCGATATGAGATCTAATGACTGGCCGGATACGATAACCACAGGTGGGTGGACTCGGATAGTTAGTCATCATTTGCGGGAGGAGACGCACAGGGGGATTACGCCGGAGCGGGTAGAGTACATCCTTGAGAATTGGGTAGTCCGTGGAGTTCGTACAAGTCCCGATGGAAGGTCAAGTCGGATTTATCTGGCCTTCGCGCCTGGATTGGGGAGAATGGTGAGAGTGGCGGTCTCTATGGACGATAGGCGAATCGCCACTGCCTTCATAGACGGGGCAGCGACGAGACATTGGAACAATAGGAATCTGGACTACTTCAATACGCACTACCGAAACCTAGAGGTGAGAGATGAGAGTTAGATATGACCATGAGGTTGACGCTCTCCGTATCACTACGGGGACACCCGAAGCTATTTCTGAGTCTCTTTGGGATACCGAGCATCACGATATCGTCGTTGACCTCGCGGCGGAGGACAGTTGCGACATAGTGGGACTTGATGTCATGTGGGCGTCGGCGTATCTGCCATTGGGCAAAAAGGGCTATGACGTTGAGTCCGATACCCTATTGATGGGGAGAGCGACCAGCGAACCTGGGCTAATCACCGAGAACGGCGACATCATTGGGTATTGGCAGGTGGACGACGATAACCCTGGCGGTATCCCGAACCCCATAGGTGTCGCCATCAAGCGGGCGTCGGCGCATCTGGCGAAGGTGTCGGAAAAGCTGTCCGCCAGTTTGGTAAGCGCTGACTAGGAGATGGCTACTCCGAACTTACAGGACCGCGTCAACGCGACAGTTTAGAGAAAGGATCGTGTCATGTCTTGGATTCGTGAAGCGGAAGAGCGATTGGCTAAGGAGAACGTGATCAACGTCATGTCCATCAATCCCGCCGCTATGAAGGCTGTGAGAGATTTTAACATGGCTATCACCTTTGGGGCGTCCGCGCTTACCCGCTCCCAGGAAGAGGCGATAGCGACCGCCGTTTCGGTGCAGAATGAGTGCCGGTTCTGAACTATGGCTCACGGGGAGTTTCTCCGTCACGCCTCTGACGATCCTGAACTGGCGAGCCACGTCATGCACGATTACCGGAACGCGGACCTGGATCCTGCGACCAGGGCCATGCTGGACTTCGCGACCAAGCTGACCCGCGAGCCGTGGGCTATGCGCGAATCGGACGTGATAGCTCTCAGGAAGCGTGGGCTTAGCGATGAACAGATTCTTTCGGTGGTACTCATAACCTGCACTTTCAATTTCATGACTCGCTTGGCCGACAGTCTGGGGGTGGAAGTTCCAGATGGGCGGCAGGAGTATGTTGAAACGTGGCTGGACAGCCCAGCCAGAGATCAGGAGTGGTTGATGAGGGCTAAGGGGTGATTGGGGATGCGCCGTATAGCCGGACTGATACTTCTTCGCCGGCGTAGAGGCCGCCGGAGGGGGCGGGGATTTGGATTAGGCCGTCGGAGTTGACTAGGGTGTAGATCAGGTTGGATTTGCCGAAGACGGGGGTAGCCTGCGTCACGCCGCCTGAGTTGGAGAGGGTTACGGGGATGTAGTCTTCTCTGCCGGATTCGGAGGGGATGTCGGTGGTGAGGGTGGCGGCGACTGCGCTGGCGGTGGGCGGGTCGCTCGCGCCGGAGAGTAGGTGGATGGCGGGGGCTACCAGCAGGTCGAACACTACGAGTGCTGATACGGGGTTACCTGGGAGTCCGAAGAGGGGCTTGCGGTCTGCGACGGCGACGATGGTGGGCTTGCCGGGCTTGATGGAGATGCCGTGCAGCAGGACGCCGGGGTCGCCGAGAGCGTTGAAGACGGCGGCGGTCATGTCGCGGGTACTGAGGGAGCTTCCGGCTGAGAATACCAGGGCGTCGGCAGAGCGAAGGCCGTCGCGGGCGGCCTGGAGTTGGGGTTCGTACTCGTCGGGCGCGAGGCCGATGATGACCGGCTCGGCTCCGCATTGGGCGGCGCGGGCGGCGATGGTGTAGGTGTTGATGTCGCGTATCTTGCCGGGCGGCGGCTGTATGTCGGGCGGAACAAGTTCGTCGCCGGTGGAGACGATGGCGATTCTGGGCTTTCTGAGGACGGGAATCTCTGTAATGCCGAGCGCGAGCAGGCCGCCGATGTCCTGCGGTCGGATCGCGTGGCCCGGGCTGAACAGGATGTCTCCGGCGCGGACGTCCTCGCCGACCTGTATGACGTTTTCGCCCGGGGCGACGGGGCGGAGTACCTCGATGGAGCTTTCGTCGGCGGGCTGGGTTCGCTCTATCATTACAACGGCGTCGGCGTCGTGGGCGAGCGCGCCGCCGGTGTAGGCGACGGCGGCCTCTCCGACATTCAGGGACGTGTCGGGGCTGGCTCCGGTCGGGATGTCGGCTACTACTTCCAGCATGGCGGGCAGGGACTCGGACGCGCCGAAGGTGTCGCGGGCGCGGACTGAGAAGCCGTCCATGGAGGATTTGGGGAACGAGGGCAAGTCTTCTGGGGAGCGAATTTCGTCCGCTATCACGCGGCCTAGCGCGGACGTTGTGGGTATCGTCTCGCGCTCAGTTATAGCGGAGATGTGGGGACGCAGGTCGTCGAAGGCTTGGGAGGGTGAACGAACGTTGAAGAATTCGGGCATTTTCTCTCCGTCCGCATAAATGGCTTGGGGCTTATACTCTTTGTAGTAGTTCAATGCCATCGCTGGGGAAGCGTTGGTCGAATGTGTAGATGGCGCTCGCGCGGGCGGTGCGGGCGGCTGCCCATATCATGGCGTCGGCTATTGAGACTCTACCAGAGGGTCGGCACATCTCCAAACCCCGCAGAACAAGACTCTTGTCCATGGCGTAGGTGGATATGTTGTCTCTTTCGACCAATGCGATGAGACTATCAACGATGGTCTCGCGTGAAACTTGATAGACAGACCGCAAAACAAATGCTGTTTCAGTCAGCGCGACGGCGGAAACCTGAAGATTCTCGACTTCTTCTATGATACGGGAAGCCTCAGCCGCTTGTTCAGCAGGCTCACCTAGTAAATGTCGAACGATGACGTTCGTGTCTAGGAAAGGTGGACTGAGATTCATTTCCATTTGTAGTGGTCTTCCTTTACTGCCTGTTCCCAAGCCTTCTCCGTTATCTTATGGAACTCGTCTCCCCACTCGTCGTCGCCAATTCTGTTGCTATCGTTCACGTATTTGGACAGGCTGCCGGCCAGGGGCTTGCCGTCGTCCGGGGGGCGGAAGTAGATTATGATGTGGTCTTCTTCCAAGTATTGATAGGCGCGCCAGCCGGGGCCTATGCCCAGCTTTTCGCGCAGTTCTTCGCCTATGACTATTTCGCCTTTCTTTCCGACTTCTTCTACTTTGTAGGTCATGGCGACGCTCCTTGATTCTTGGAGTAGATTACAGGCCCAGGATGTTGCCTTCGTCGTCGACGTCCAGCTGGCGAGGGGAGCCGGGGAGTCCGGGCATGGTTACGATGTTTCCGGCTATGGGGTAGATGAAGCCGGCGCCGATTGAGGCGCGGACGTTAGATAGCTGGAATGTGTAGCCGGAGGGCCGGCCCTTGAGCGCGGGACGATGGGAGATGGAGAGGTGCGTCTTGGCCATGCAGATGGGCAGGTTGCCCCAGCCGCGCTCCTGGAACTGCCTGAGCGTGCGGCCGGCGGGAAGCGCCCAGCGCACGTTCTCGGCGTTGTACACCCGCTTCGCCAGCGCGACGACCTTCTCGCGCAGGGTATCGTCTATGGCGTAGGCGTAGTCTATTTCGGGGTGGTCGGCGGCTTCGGTGGCGGCTATGACGGCCTCGGCGAGCTCCATTCCGCCCGCGCCGCCCTCGGCGAAGACCTTGCTTTCGACGGCGGCGAACGCGCCCGCTTCCTCGGAGCCTCGCTTCAGGATGGCGGTCTCTTCGGGCGTGTCGGTGGGGAAGTGGTTGAGCGCGACGACGACGGGCAGGTTGAAGGACTTTATCATGCCTATGAGGTGTACCAGGTTCGCCATGCCCTCCTGGACGGCCTCGACGTTGGGCGTTCCGAGGTCGCGGGGCCTGATTCCGCCGTGGTACTTGACGGCGCGCACCGAGGCCACTATGACGGCGGCGTGCGGCTCCAAGCCGTTGAAGCGCGCCTTGATGTGCATGAACTTCTCAAAGCCCAGGTCCGCTCCGAAGCCGGCCTCTGACAGAACGTAGTCGGCGTAGCCGAGCGCCAGCCTGTCGCCAACCACGGAGGAGCAGCCGTGCGCGATGTTGCCGAACGGGCCGGCGTGGACTATGACGGGCTGGCCCTCTGTGGTCTGGACGATGTTGGGCTGAATGGCGTATCGGAGCAGGGACATCATAGAGCCGACCGCGCCCACGTCCTCGGCGGTGATGGGGGTTCGGTCGGCGGCGCGGGTCTCGTTGGTGTAGCCGACCACGATGCGGCTGAGCCGGGCGCGCAGGTCTTCGAGGTCTCTGGACAGCGCCAGTATCGCCATTATCTCGGACGCCGTAACGATGTCGAAGCCGCTCTCGCGCACCGGGGCGTTGTTCGCGCCGCCGATGCCGGTCATTATGGAGCGCAGCGCTCGGTCCTCAACGTCGGTTACGCGCCGCCAGGTGATTCCCTCGGGGCGGAAGCCCGCTATCCGGCCTCGCTGGGCCACGTTGTCGGTGAGCGCGGCGAGCAGGTTGTGGGCTGATCCGACGGCGTGGGCGTCTCCGGTGAAGTGGATGTTGACCTCATCCTCCGGCTGAATCAGGCTGAGACCGCCGCCCGTGCCGCCGCCCTTGATGCCGAATATCGGCCCGAGCGACGGCTCTCTGAGGGTGGCGACGACGTTCTTGCCCAGCCTGCCCATCGCCTGCGTGAGTCCGACGGTGGTGGTGGTCTTGCCCTCGCCCGCCGGGGTGGGCGTTATGCCGGTCACGACGACCATCTTGCCGCGCCGTCCGTCGTCGCGGATGGCGTCGAGGCTTATCTTGGCCTTGTGGTGACCGTAGGGGATAAGCGCGTCTTGGCTGAGTCCCAAATCCTGTGCAACGTCCATGATGGGCCGCATACGATAACCTCCGGGGAGCGCCGCGTGACAGCGGGCGCGGGCTTGCTAGTTTATGAGGCGGATTGTAGCATAAGCGCCTACCGAGTCAAATCAGGGGAGGGCGAGAAATGAGAGGCGTCGTATTCACCGGAGACCGCAATCTTGAAGTGCGGGAGCTTGGGAAGCCGGAGCCGGGGCCGGGGTACGTCGTGCTGAAGATGATGGCGTCCGGGCTGTGCGGGAGCGACCTGACGCGGTATCGGATGTCGCCGGACAGGCTTGGGCCGACATTCTATGTGGCCGGGCATGAACCCTGCGGCGTGGTGGCGGAGGTGGGATCGGGCGTGGATTCCGTCAAAGTCGGGGATAGAGTGATGATGCACCACTATACCGGCTGCGACAAGTGCTCAATGTGCAGGATTGGGTACACGCAGATGTGCCTGGTTCAGAATACGGTGTACGGCAGCGCGGCGGACGGCGGACACCAGGACTACCTGCTCTGCCCGGCTTCGACCTGCGTGCCGATGCCGGACGCCCTTTCTTTCGAGGAGGGCGCGGCTGTGGCGTGCGGGACTGGGACGGCGTTCCACGCGATCAAGCGGCTGGGCATTTCGGGAGTGGACACGCTGGCGGTGTTCGGACAGGGGCCGGTTGGCGCGAGCGCGACGCTGTTCGGCAAGGCGATGGGCGCGCGGGTTATCGCGGTGGACGTGATACCGGAGAGGCTGGCGCTGTCCGAGGACCTTGGCGCGGACGTGGTGGTTGACGCATCGAAGGACGACGCCGAATCGGTCATACGCGAGTTGACGGACGGCGAGGGCGCGGACGCGACGCTGGACGCGACCGGAATACCGGACGTGAGAATCAACGCGGTGGACTCGGCGCGGTACTGGGGCCGGGTGTGCTTCGTGGGAGAGGGGAATACGACCACGTTCGACGTGAGCGCGCAGATAATCCACAAGCAGCTTACTATCTACGGGTCGTGGACGTTCAGCTTGTCGGGGCTTGCGGAAGCCGCGAACTTCGTGGTGAACCGCGACGTGCCTCTGAATAAGCTGATAACGCATCGCTACGAACTCGGCCAGGCGGACGAGGCGTACAAGTTGTTCGACACGGGCAGAACGGGAAAGCCGGTGTTCGTGTGGGAGTAGGCTGTTCGGGCTTGAAAGAACTAATCGGAGAGCGAGGTGATGGCATGGCGGACTGGGATATGTGCCACGCGGTAGAACGGCGTCCTGGCAAGCTAGGCGGTGTCTGGACATTCGCTGGCACCAGAGTGCCGGTATCTGCGCTGTTCGAGAATCTTGGGAGCGGAGCCACCGTTGAAGAGTTCCTGGATTGGTTTCCCGGAGTAGATGAATGGAAGGTGAGAGCCGTCTTGGAACACGAATGGGAGTAGGCGGGCAAATGTCTTGAATTGCGTATATAATGGCGAAAGTAGATACAGGGAGGAGAAAGGAGACACCAATGAAAGAGCGCGGAGATACGATTATAGGCGAGGGAACCATCAAGTTCGGTATCGAGTACCGAGACCTGCTTCACGACCAGGGCGTGTGCATTCACGTTCTGGGCGACGTTAGCGAGGACGACGAGCATGAGCTTTTGAGGTTCGACTGCTTCGACCACGAGCCGCACTACCACTACGGCCCGCAGAAGCTGAACGAGCGGCTGATGCTGGACAAGACGACGGCGGGCGATTCGCTTGACTGGACGCTTGGCAACATCCGAAGCCGACTGCCGGAGATGATAGACCGGGCGCGGTATCCAGAACTCGCTGAGGCGGCGCGGGCCGCCGACCTGTCCGCGGAGATGGACGACCTGGAGTCCCAGGCGCGCGCGCTTGCGGTTGCCGGCCGCCGAACGGTGATGCACGACCGCGGCGACGTCATCCTGGAAGCGGGGCCCGTGCGCTTCGGCGTGGAGTTCAGGACGCTGGCGAACGACCGGGGCGTGGCGATTCACGTTCTGGGCGACATCGGCGACGAGGAGCAGGAACTGCTGACGTTCGACTGCTTCGAGGTCGCGCCGCACTATCATTACGGCCCCAGGGCCAAGAACCAGAGGCTGTACCTGGACATGACGACGACGCCCGACCCGTTGGGCTGGGCGCTCGACCTGTTCAAGGGCGGCAAGCTGGGGACGATGCTGGAGAGAGCGGGTTACACCGACCACGCCGCCCGGCTGAACCCGGCGCTGGTAGCCAGCGCGGTATCTGAGCTTGAGAGCGTGTCGCGCGAGATGGAGACTGCGAACGCGCAGTAGGGAAGATTGGCGCGCGCCTGTAGTTTCCAAAGAACCTGCAGGCGCGCCCGATAAATTGCAGGTACTACTTAAGAGTTGACCTATATGTTTGCTAAAGCACTACAAAACCCTGCTGAAGCTCTGCTCGTTGTCATTGTGTTCATGTTATCGTCCACCTTCGCTTGCGTAGTCGAGAACCCGGAGTCCGCTCCAACCACCGACGTTGGTAGGATAGTGTTCGAATCAGAGCGCAAAGGGAACTCTGATATCTACGTAATGGACGCCGACGGAACGGATGTCACTCGAATCACAGATCATCCCGGTTGGGATAGCTCCCCTTCATGGTCGCCAGACGGAAACCGAATAGCGTTCGCCTCAGATCGAGACGGTAACCATGACATCTACGTAATGAATGCAGACGGAACTGGTGTGACCCGACTCACAGGGAATCCTGGATGGGATGGACACCCTTCATGGTCTCCCGATGGAAGCCGAATAGCGTGGTCTTCAGAGATCGCACGCACTAAAACCGACATCTACGTAATGAATGCGGATGGGACGAATATGATTCGTGTTACACGTAGTTCTGGATCCCCGTACTGGTCTCCCTCGTGGTCTCCTGATGGAAGTCGAATAGTTTTTGCCTCGGAGCGCATGGGGAACGTTGATATATACACAATAAACGCAGATGGAACAAATTTAGTCCCTCTCACGAGTAGTCCTAGAAACGGTGAATACCCGTCGTGGTCACCGGACGGGAGCAAAATAGCGTTCCAATCCTATCGAGACGGAAACAATGACATCTACGTAATGAACGCAGATGGAACGGGGGAAGTCCGACTTACGGATCATCCAGATGGCGATTGGGCCCCGTCGTGGTCACCGGACGGAAATCGAATAGTGTTTCACTCCGATAGGGATGGGAATTGGAATATCTACGTAATGAACGCAGACGGGACGAAAGAAACTCGGCTCAACAATCATCGGGATGACGATTATTTTGCATCATGGTCGCCAAACTGAACCTATTCATATTCATTCAATCTCAGACCATATTAAACAATTCATGCACACCTCATACGGAAATCGCGGCTGACGCCGGAGAATCTTCATCCAACGCTACTGGTAAGAGCGCAAACGCTTCTGGGTTATCAGGATGGGCAGGGTGACGAGTATCAGCAGCGCGCCGAGGATTCCGATGGCCGCCTGGCCGCCGAGCGCGTCGGCCATCATTCCGGCGGGCAGCACTCCCAGCGGCATCAGCCCGAAGTTCATCATGAACACGCTCATAACGCGGCCCCGGTACTGGTCTTCCACGACCTCCATTATCAGCCCCATGTTGATGGTGCGGCGTCCGGCGTCTCCGAGTCCGACCAGTATCATTATCGCCGCGCCCGCGTAGTAGAGCGGGAAGGCGGCTATCAGCAGCAGCGCGGCCCCGGATATGAACGATCCGATTATCAGAAGCATCCCCCTGCGCCAGTCGCCCATCGCGGCTATGGCGAGCGAACCCACCAGCGAACCGCCGCCCATTATCGCCACCAGCAGGCCCATGGAGTCCGGCCCTCGGTGGTAGATGTCCACCACGAAGACGGGCAGAAGCATCCTGAACGGCGAGGCGAGCAGCGTTGTGGCGAGTCCCATCACCAGCAGCACCAGCACCATCGAATTGCCCTTTATGTAAACCAGGCCCGCGCCGATGTCCGCGAACATATTGCGTCGCTGGGTCGGGCGCGCGGCCCTTTCGGGCTTGGGAACCAGCGTGGTGAGCGCGACGGACAGGACGCTGAGAGCGGACACGATGAAGTAAACGTTGGCCGGCCCCGCGAGCGCGTAGAGTCCGCCGGCTATGGCGGGCGCTATCAGCGTCATAGCGCTCATCCCGGCGGCGTTTAGCGCCATGGCGTTGCCGATGCGCTCAGGGCCGACTATCTGCGGGATGATGGCCTGGCGCGCGGGCATCATGAAGGTCCAGACCACGCCTTGCAGAATCGAGACTGTCAGCAGGTGATACCACTGCACCCTGTCCGTGAATATGGCAGCGCCGATGACGAGCGCGAATATGGCGACTATGACCTGGCCGCCCTGGATGAGACGCTTGCGCTCCACGCGGTCCGCTATCACGCCGCCGAACGGAGCCAGAAACAGCATCGGAATCGCCATTCCCGCGCTGACGAAGCCCAGCAGGGAAGCGGAGCCGGTGAGGTCGTAAACCAGGTAGCCGCGCGCCAGCATCTGCATCTGCATCCCACCCATCATCGCCATCATGCCCAGCCACAGAAAGAGGTAGTCGCGGTTCTTCAGAGACGAGAAGGTCTGCCGCCAGCCGCGGGTCTGCGTATTGCTTGGGGGAAGGGTAGTATTTCGGGCGCGGGGAGAGTTCGTCATTCGCCTCGCCGCCGCCGCAATTCGGCTTCCAACTCGGCGACACGTCGTTCTGCGGACTGTCGCGCGTCGTATTCTGACCGGGCGCGTCGTTCTGCGGACTGTCGCGCGTCGTATTCTGACCGGGCGCGTCGTTCTGCGGACTGTCGGGCGGCTTGTTCTGACCGGGCGCGTCGTTCTGCGGACTGTCGCGCGTCGTATTCTGACCGGGCGCGTCGTTCTGCGGACTGTCGCGCTTCCTCAGACTCGTTGAGCGTCGGAAGGAACTCTCCGCTCACCGGGTCTCGGAATCGCAACTCCCCGTCTTCCCACCAGAATTCCAGGCCCAGGACCTCGCTGTATCCCCAGTGCCGCCCGTCCGGCTCGCTCACTATCTCGATAGGCTCGTACCTGCCGTCCACAAGCGTGTCCCCCGCCAGAGGCGCGTCGTGAAACTCCCCGCCCGACGGGTCGAATCGCCAGTATTCCCGAATCCCATATCCGGCGTAACGATCCCGCTTGGTTGTGTAGTCATGTCTGCCCGTACTCTCCGAACCCACCTCGTAAACCAGGTCCGGCGGCTTGCCCACCTCGCTTATCACGTAGCCGTTGCGATGGTAAACCACGTTGGGGTCGGCCAGTCCCTTGGCGAAAGAGCCGTCCGGGTACGGGCCGTCGGTATCGTTGAAGTCAGCCCACAAGTATCCGAGCGCCCCGACATACACATCCTCCCGATCCTTGAACCGCAAGCCGAGAGCCGATGTGAAGGCGTGGATACCCGGATATTGCTTCATCATGTCAGGCTGCCTCGGGGGATCGGGCAGCGGCTTGATATGCGAATAGTCCCGAACGCCGGGCTTGGCGAGTAGTGTCTGGATGGCCATGGTCGGGTTCTCCGCGAAATTGCTTCACCTGAATCTCCGCTTAGTCGGCGCGCATGGATTCGAGGTCGCCTTCCCAGCCGGTTCCTCGCATCGCGCGCGCCTCTTCGACAGACATGGGTTCGGACGCCAGGGTTCGGAGCGCGAAGTTGACCGCCTCGCGCTTGGTGGCGAGACGTATAGTGCCGCATTACCTCGGCGCGCGCCGTATCGTCAATGTCTATGTTGGTTATTGCCATAAGCTCAGGATACACCAAAGGGCTGGAAGGGGAAAAGGGAAAGGGTAGTGGGGAATGATGTCAGAATCAGGATTTGCGGGATGTGAGGATGTTCAGGATGGAGTCTGCAGAGGGTGGGTTCTCTCAATGGATTCCCGCTTTCGCGGGAATGACGACCAAGCAAAGTAGTCAGTTTGTGCAATCCTCTTGAGCAAAGGGTTATACTTTGCGGAAGGTTGAAGCGAAAGCAGACTTAGGAAGAGTTGAAAAATGGTCATACTTGCTGTTGTGGGCGGAGCGGTGGCGTTCGTGGCTCTCATTACGATATTCGGTCTGGTGGTGTGGCTGAGACCGGAGAAGATAGCTCTGATACGATTTAACCTGCTGTGGTTGGCAACCCTAGTGGCAGTCCTGACACTGGTGTTTGGGATGAAACTCCTTGAATTGCTTGAGAGTACGCCGCCTCCGGGTTCGACACCCGCAAACACGAACACTGTTGAAATCGTATTAAGCTCTCTGGTAGGCGTTGGAATTGGCGGGCTTATAGCGATTGCGGGTCAGCTAGTACAGGATTCGGGAGGCAATGGCCCAACTGTTGATAAGTCTCAGGACGAACCCGATACCAATTCGTAATCACCCAATCTCTAATCTAAGGAAGACAGAGCCTTCCGATTATTCGGACTGGCTAAGTTCTAAGGTGGGTTAGATGAATCTCAGAACGGATGAGACGAATGTCTTGATGCGGTTCATTTCGCTGTCTCCACCACCAGCCTCCCCACATCCGTAAAACGCAGTGCTTCCCCCGGCGTGAAGGGGCGGCCCAGGACACGTCGTGAATCAGGTATTCCTAAAGTGGTTCTGAGCAAGTTCCTGTAATGCGCGTTTCTGGATCGTAACACAGCAAGTCATACCTTGAGCCGTCCGCGCGTTCACGCTCTGCGCTGAAATACAGCGGGTATGATAGATTTCCACACGAATTGCGAATTATATCCGTGTCATTCCCCCTAGGTGGGTGTAGTTGGAAATTATTGCTCCTGATTTCCCCAGACGCTCGCTTTGAATACCATTCGCCGCAAACAGACCTGAACGCATGGTCACCTTGGGGACGTACCACCCATATTCTGCAACGCGCGGTGTCGCGTTCAGTTTCATCCCATAAGACCAAGTATAGATGGGGCATTTCATCAAGACTGGCCAATTGACCTGAGGTATTAGCCAGGGTGCCCGCTTTTATTACGTTGTTGAAGCGTGGAGTGTCTATGGCCTCCCATGTATTAGCGCCTTTGACATCAGAGCCGTCAAGCAAATCTGGGCCTTTCTTACGACCCAATCCACGTACATCACATAATATGCTGACAAGGATTTGAGACCAGCCGCGAGTGTCAGTAGGCACAGGATGTCCGGTCCCCGTAGCGTATGGCTCAACAGAGTAGAAGGATTCGTAGTGTAGATCCAGCAACTGGAGGGCAACTTGGATTCTCTGGTCAATCGTCGTCATTTTCACACTGCTCTATTAGAGACGAGAGTCGTTCACCGAGGGCATCTGCCAGCTTTTGCATAGTTTCAATGGAAGGATAAGCGAGGCCACGCTCGATCTTGCCCAGATAGCTACGGTTCAGATCCGCAAATTCGGCTAGAGATTCTTGTGAGAGGCCACGCGCCCTGCGATTCGCCCGAATCACTTGCCCAAATCTGTGTGCTATTTTGCTCATATTGCCATTATCTAGCTTTCCTATACCAATTGCAGTATGCTATAGTGTGCTAAACAGATAGTAATCTTAATCAAGGTGGAACGATGATAGACCTGTTTACATACGGAGACTCATCCCAGCAGGCTTACGTAAGCGCGTACAGCGCATTCTCGGAACTTAGAGAGAGTTTTCACCGATTCGGTCGTATGGATGACTCAAATGCAAAACTGGATGAGGTGGCGAAGCTCTTCGCTACTTATCTGGCCTTCAGGACAGGTCAGATAGGGACATTCCCGACACCTGACTCCAGTATGCTTATAGGGGAACTTCAAGCCGCGTTCTCAGAAACTGTTGAATTACCCCAATATCAGGTTGAGGTTGGCACAACCATCTTTGGATCCCAACCGTTTCTAGCCATTCGCCCGGGGGATGAAAAGATGGCTGCCGATATGGTGCGACTCGTTCGTAGATGCGTTGACTGGGCATTTGAGCTTAGAGACACGGATCGCCCATTCGACATTCTCAATGAGGTATTCGGACATTTCATACGGGATAACTTTCGAGGCAATATAGAAGACGCTCAATATATGACTCCACCCGAAGTGACTGATTTCATGGCAGATTTGGCCTTGCATGATATATTCGCGGAAGATTCACCTTCGGACGGCGCTATGCGGACATTGACTGTTCTGGATCCATCTTGCGGAGTGGGATCCTTCCTCTGCGCGGTTTATCAACGCGGGCGGACTATCCACAATTTAGATCAGAAGGGCCTCAGATTGCTCGGTCAAGACAAGGTAGAACGTATGGTAAGACTTGCTACACTCAACCTAGAGATGTTTGAAGTAAAAGAGCATCGCATCACACTAGGGAATTCTCTGGAGCGAGGTTCACCGCTTGACAGCCTAAATGGAAGAGTGGATCTCATCCTCACCAATCCGCCCTTTGGAGCGAAGTTTGAACAAATTTATGTAGATAGGGTATGTGGCAGCAACACTCCTTTCTTTTCCGGCCGCCACCGCGCAATTTCATCGGTGGACTCTGAGCTGCTGTTCGTGGACCGAAATCTACGCCTGCTAAAGGACGGGGGCCGTATGCTCATTGTAGTACCCGACGGGGTAGTATCGTCCAAGGGGTTGTCCGCGATGCTTCGTCAGTACCTAACGCGCACTGCCACACTCTGCGGAGTGATTGAATTGCCGGCTGTCACTTTTGCCCAAGCGGGAACCAGAACGAAAACTGCGATTTTGTATCTCAAGAAGGGAGTAGCCAAACATCGGACTTCGGTATTCATGGGAGTTTCGGATCATCTTGGATTTCAAGTGTCTTCTAGAAAGGGAGTCCAGATCAAGATTTCGCAAGGCGAGAATGACTTGACAGCAATTGCGGACGCTTATAGACATCACCCGATCACTCTCGATTCTGAAGATGTGCAAACCCTATCTTCAGACCCGTCATGCGTAGCAGTTCCACAGTCGACAGTATTCAAGGGAAACTGGACGCCAAAGCATTACAGCGCAAAACGGTTTGAAACTGTCGCAGAGGTAATCAAGGACAGGGATATTGAGTTGATACCACTGCGAGATATGGTTGAATTCTACTCTCGCAACCGCAAACCTGAGAAATGGCGCAGTGATTGCGCGTTCATTTCGGTTCGGCACATATCGGGAGAAGGCTATGTGAACATGAACGCGGTGTATGACTATGCGCCCAAAACGCCAGGGCTGCCGGTATATCCTGGCGAACTATTGATGTCCCGCATTAACCCGAGAATACCTCGGGTATGCGTCGCGCCGGACTTTGGCATGAAGATACTGTGCTCGTCCGAGTTTGAAGTAATGAGAGCAAAGGACGGAGTGGATACTTATATGTTGGCGTATATGCTGCAAACAGATGTAGTACAGAATCAAATTCGCAGCCTCACATCCGGCACCTCTGCGTCACATAATAGAATTCGTACATCCGAACTAGAGCAGGTACTGATTCCAGTAGCGAAACGCGGAACGAGAAAGGCTAACATAGTTTCTGAATTAGTCAACGACTATCGCAGCGTTCTGAATTCACTTGTATTGAATTCTATGACGGTCGCGAATCTTCGTCAGAGAGAAAATGAGATATTCAATAATTGAGATACGTCATTTGCGGGGCTGGGAGACTTCTGTCATAAAGCGGGCGTTGTACGTTGAGCCGTCTGGATAGACGGCCAGGGTCTGCGCCGATGAGTTAGGTTCAGGTATCGGATCGCCGTACTCAGCCATTATTTCCAGGTGAGACGCCACCGCTTCCGCTATCAGTTCTTTGGTTTCGTCTATGGTATCGCCCGCCGCGACGCAGCCCGGCAGGTCGGGCAGGTACGCGGCATAGCCGTTATCGCTCTTTTCGATAAGGACAGTGAACTCCATCATAGCAACCCCGCCTGTCTCATTATGCTTCTCCACGTCTTTGGTGGAAGGTCCTTGCTCATTCTTCCCGCTATGGTAACCAGCCCGGGCTTGGTGGGGTGCTTATAATGGCGGTGGCTGCCCCGCGTTCTATCTCTCTGCCATCCATCCCGGCTGACTATCCGAATCGCGTCTCGCACTTTGGGCATATTATTTCCGTCGCGCCGTGAAAGCGTAAGTCAAATGGGTCTGGACTGCGAGCCGCGCTCGCCCGCCGGGGCGGGAGGCGCTCGCAGGTGTTCAGCCCAGACCCGTCGTGAGTTCCGCGCTCAATTCAGATTCAAGCGCTGTCAGATGATAACACACTCCCGCCCCCCGCTCACCCTCAGAATCCCTTCCCCCTTGACGAGGGAAGGTTAGGATGGGGGTGACCCCTTCCACACATAGCGCAAAAGTCCCTTCCCCCGTCAAGGGGGAAGGTTAGGATGGGGGTGACTCCTTCCACCCATAGCGCAAAAGTCCCTTCCCCTTGATCAAATCTGTCAGGTCCTTCGCATTCCTTTCTGCGCGTCATCAGACTGCGGCAGTTTCCGGTTTCCGCTCCGGGTCGGCGTACTGACATACGGGCCGTTCCCACGCCGGCAACAGAGGGCGGGGCAAAGGTTCGGGAACAGGGTCTTTATACTCGACGGCGACCTCAAGCCAAAGTTCCATTGCTTCCTTTACGCTTTGAAGCGCCTGCTCATGAGTATCTCCGTGCGCCATGCAGCCGGGCAGTTCCGACACCTCAGCGATATACAACTCGTCCTCATCGCTCCAGTAGATGATGATTTCATATTTGTGCATTAGAGTTCCTCCAGTTGGTATCGCAGGATAATACGTCGCACCTGTCTTATACTAATTCGGAGTAACGTCGTCGTGTTCCCACGGTTGCGCGCCAGATATTTGATGCTTCCACCGTTCGTCCTGAGCTTGTCGAAGGACGATCTTGCCTGACTCTGAAGTTCATGTCCTAATCAGAATGAAATGGTATTACTTGGTATGGCTTGGCGTCGCTGCCCCTCCGCTACAGGCTTATTCGCTCCACCCCGGTTTCGCGGGCGGATTATACGCGGCGGCTAGACCACGAACAAGACGGGGGAAGGCTAGGATGGGGGTGACTCCTTCCACCCATAGCGCGTAAATCCCTTCCCCCTTGACGGGGGAAGGCTAGGATGGGGGTGACCCCTTCCACCCATAGCGCAAAAGTCCCTTCCCCCTTGACGGGGGAAGTCCAGGATGGGGGTGACTCCGCCAATCCAACTTCAATGCCTATGCAATCATCTCCCCTCCCAATTCAGCTATACAACCGCGTCCCCGATACGCTACAATACCTCCATCAAGAACACAATTTCTAGTGCGCTGATATAAATGAGCGGGGTCTTTCGATTATCAACCAATTACGTTCGTGGCGACCTTGAGAGTAGTCCGTTCGTGGTGAGCTTGTCGAACCATGAACGGGCGGCCCTTCGACAAGCTCAGGGCGAACGACAGAAGCGATATCGGGAAATAACCGAAAGACCCTGCATAAATCAGAGATTATATAAATGAAAAATCGAAGCCCCGAAAAAATTTCACCATAGCTAACACAGGTGAAACTCAGGTGAACGCTGGTGACTTTTTCACCTGTTGGGCGCCAGTCAACCCATCTGTTATCACCTGTGGCTTTATAAATCGGCATATATAGACACCGGATACGGGAAGCGCTTGCCAAGTTGATACAGCGCCATCGTCGGCATGGGAGTTGGAGATGAGCAATTCGTTTGGGAAGATGTTCAGGATTACCACCTGGGGAGAGTCGCACGGGCAGGCCGTGGGCGTGACGGTTGACGGCTGTCCGCCGCGGTTCGCGCTTGAGGAGTCGGACATTCAGCGCGAACTCGACCGTCGGCGGCCGGGGCAGAGCGTCATCTCCACCCAGAGGCGCGAGGGCGACCAGGCCGAGATCCTGTCCGGCGTGTTCGAGGGCCTGACGCTCGGCACTCCGATACAGATTATCGTCTGGAACCGCGACGCCAGAAGCCGCGACTACGAGGAGATGCGGCTGAAGTACAGGCCGTCCCACGCGGACTACTCCTACCAGGCGAAGTACGGCATCCGCAACTGGATGGGCGGCGGACGCGCCAGCGCGAGGGAGACCATCGGCAGGGTGGCGGGCGGCGCGATAGCCAAGAAGTTCCTGGCCGAAGAGTTCGGCGTGGAGATAGTCGCCTACGTGAAGCGGGTGCATCAGCTTGAGGCGGACGTTGATTCCGACCGCGTTACGACGGCGGACGTGGAAGAGAACATGGCGCGATGCCCGGACCCGGACATGGCCGCGCGGATGATAGAGCGTATCCAGCAGGCGCGGAAGGACGGCGACTCGCTGGGCGGCGTGGTGGAGTGCGTCGCGCGGAACGTTCCGGTCGGACTGGGCGAGCCGGTGTTCGACAAGCTGGAAGCGGATCTCGCGCGCTCGGTTCTGTCGCTGCCCGCCTGCAAGGGGTTCGAGGTCGGATCGGGGTTCGCCGGCACGTACATGACGGGTTCGCAGCACAACGACCCGTTCTACAACGAATCCGGTCGGATTCGCACCCGCACCAACAACTCCGGCGGCATACAGGGCGGCATATCCAACGGGGAGAACATCGTGATGCGCGCCGGGTTCAAGCCCACCGCGACCATCATGCGCGAGCAGGACACCGTTGACGTGGACGGCAACGAAACGACGCTGATGGGCAGGGGCCGTCACGACCCCTGCGTCCTGCCCCGCGCCGTCCCAATCGTGGAATCCATGATGGCGCTGGTGCTCGCCGACCACGCGCTGCGCCAGAGAGGCCAGACGGGGAATGTGGGGGTGTAGGCGCTCGTGATTGTCTGAATCAGGACTCGCGGGATTTTCTCAAGTTTCCCGTTCCGCTACGCAATCGCGTCCAATATATGCTACAATACCCCCATGATGAACGCCGAAATCGCCGCCGAATATATAAATACAGCTTTATACATACCGACTGACGGGGGCTGAGAGACCCCCCTCCATAGCTAACGCTGGGAAAACGCTGGGTAAACATAGGCGAAATCGCCCTGTCTCTCCCTGTAAACCCCCTGTCGTTTACCCTGTGAAAATATAAATCCGAGTATATGACCACCGCCCAAAGTGAGCGGAAACCCTTACAGGGTTAGGCAAAAGTCCCTTCCCCCTCGACGGGGGAAGGTTAGGATGGGGGTGACTCCGCCAATCCAAGTCCAATGCCTATCCCTCTCAGCCCCTGACGGGGGAAGGTTAGAGCCTGCCCCGTACCCTGATACGGGGATGGGGGTGAGACCCCAATTCAGTAATTCCCGCTCTCCCAACCGTCATTCCCGCGAAAGCGGGAATCCACAGGCGGCAGGCTACCCAGCGTTATCCTGAGCTAGACTACGGGCGAGGTGCCGCCGTCTATATTGATGGCGATGCCGGTGAGGTAGCTGGCGCGGTCTGAGGCGAGGAACGCTATCACGTCGCCCGCTTCCTCGGACTCGCCGACGCGCCCTATCGGAACGCGGTCACCCATGTCGGCGTAGAACTGGTCGAGCGTGAGGTCGGGGTCGCTTTCCTGCATCGCCTCGAAGCGCGTCTCGTGCTGTCCGCTCTTGATGAGGCCGATGCACACGGTAGTGACCAGGATGTTGTCCGCGGCGAACTCCTTGGACATGGCCTTTGTGAGCGCGACGCCCGCCGCGCGGCTGACCGACGTCGGAACGGACGCCGCGCCCGGAGCCTTAGCGCCCAGGTTGGTCACATTGATGATGCGTCCGCCGCCCTGTCCGCGCATGAGCGGCACGGCCAGGCGGGATGTCCTTATCGAGCCGTAGAGCTTGAGGTCGAGGTCGTGCTGCCAGGCTTCGTCGGTTACGCCCAGGAACGCGCCGCCCGCCGAGGTCCCGGCGTTGTTGACCAGAATGTCCAGCCTGCCGTGGTCGTCAATCGCGCGCTGAATCAGCGCCTCGACCTGCTCAGGAACCATCACGTCGGTCTGGACGGCGGTTACGCTGCCGCCGGTCTGCTCGCGTATCTCTGCGGCTGCGTTTTCGAGAACGTCCGCTCGCCGCGCGGCTATGAGAACGCTCGCGCCCTCGGCTGCCATGCTCGCGGCGGCGGCCTTGCCTATTCCCTCGCTTCCTCCGGTTACTATCGCTACTTTGCCCTGCAATCCGAGATCCATGTTGTCCTCCAGTGGTTAGTTCTTAGTTCTTGGTTTCCAGTTGGTAGGCTTCGTCCAATAGGTCGGTTACGTATCTTACCTGAGTATCGAGGCCGCGTTCCTGGACGCCGTATTGTAGCTGCATCAGGCAGCCGGGGTTGGCGGTGGCGAACACGTCGGCGTCGGTGGTCTCGAAGGCGTCCATCTTGGAATCCAGGACGCGGAGCGAGAAGTCGCGCTCGGTTATCGTGTACGTGCCGCCCGCGCCGCAGCACTGGCCCGCGTTGGGCAGTTCGACGAACTCCACGCCCGGAATGGAGCGGATTATCTCACGGGGCGCGGCGGTGATGCGCTGGGCGTTTCCGAGATGGCATGAGTCCTGGTAGGTGACGCGGCGGTCAAGCGCGGCTTTGGGCGGGTCGAAGGGGAGTTCGACCAGGAACTCGTTTATGTCTTTGACCGTCGCGCTGAAACTCTCGGCCTTCTCGGAGTAGGCGCGGTCTTTGGCGAGAAGGTGGCCGTATTCCTTCATGCGGGAGCCGCATCCGGCGGATGCGATTACCACGTACTCGACGCCCGCTTCGGTGAAGACATCAATGTTACGGCGCGCGAGTTTCCGAGCGGTGTCCAGGTCGCCGACGTGTGAGTTTATCGCGCCGCAGCAAGCCTGCCCCTTCGGCGCCACGACCTCGCAGCCGTTGCGCGCCAGGACGCGCACCGCGGCCTCCATCTCCGGCCCGTTGACCAGCGGCATGACGCAGCCGGAGAGTATGGCGACGCGGGCGCGTCTCTCTCCGACGGGCGGGATGGTCTGGCCCTCCGCCTTGAAGTAGGCGTCCGAGACCTGGGGCATGGAGGATTCGAGCGCCGCTATGGACGGCGCTATCGCTCCGAGCGCGCCGGACTTTCGCACCAATGACTGGAGGCCGGACTTCTGGTACAGCTTCGTGAGAGACATCAGCGCTTGCAAGCGGCCCTGGTGTGGAATTACCCGCTTGAGCGACAGGTCCTCGGCGCTCTTTCGCGCGAAGTTCTTCTTTCTGAGCGGCGCGACCTGAGCCATGGTGGCTTCTATCAGGTTGCCATAAGGCACGCCGGAGGGGCAGGCGACCTCGCAGGCGCGGCACTGGATACAGAGGTCCCAGTGGCGGATAACGGTGTCGGTTATGCCGATTCTGCCCTCGTTCACGGCTTTCATCAGAGCGATGCGCCCGCGCGGGGACTCGGTTTCCAGGCCGGTCTGGATGTAGGTCGGGCAGGCCTGGAGACAGAAGCCGCAGTGGACGCACTTGTACAGGTCGGCCTCTTCGGGCGCGTCGGGGCCGGAGAAGAGCAGGGAAGGATCGAGTTTCGGCTGGGTATTCACGGTCAAATCCTCCCCACGAACCTTCCGGGGTTCATGATGCGGTTGGGGTCGTAGAGGCTTTTCATGCGGCGCATGACCTCAATGCCGGGGTGGTCTTCGCCCCAGACATCTATGCCGGCCTTCGCGTCGGGCGGGCATCGCTGGACTACGGCGGTCGCGCCGAGCTGGGACGCCCGCTTTCGGAGCTTGGAGATAATCCTTGTCAGGGTATCAGCCGATACGTCGCTGGGGCCGAACCAGTTCGCTTCGACGGTTCCGAAGCCGGGTTCGGATATGGCGGCGGGTTCAAGCCCGGCGTCGCGCATCCCGTCAATCGCTTTCAGAATGTCGCGCGTATGGGACGGCAGGGCGGTTACCCTGACGTTCAGCAACGGGGTCGTTTCGGGCGTCCAGCCGAAGTCAGACAGGGGACGCCAGACGGACGCGCTTGGGCCTTCGCTGTCTCGCTGGGCGGACGCTCCGGCCTCGGTGAACATGGCGCTGATTTCATCTGCCTGGCGGGCCAGGGTTCGGGAGCGTCCGCCGAGACGGACGGCGAGATGGTGACGGTCTCCGCCTTCGTCGAGGCTGATTCGAGACGCGACGGCGGGGCCCAAGACGCTCATCGCGAGGGGCATGACGTAGGAGTTGAACACGCGCATGGCGGCGTCAACGGCGGCGTTAGCGCTGTCGAACGATGCGATGAGCGTTCTTTCGTACATTGGAATGGGCGTCAGCTTGAAGCTGGCTTCGAGGATTATGCCGAGGCTGCCTATTCCGCCGATGTGCAGACGGGACATATCGTAGCCGCTTACGTTCTTAACCACCTGCCCGCCGCTCTTGGTGACAACGCCGTCGGGCTGGACTATCTTCATGCCGATGACCGTGTCGCGCGGGTGTCCGAAGTGCCACTTGAGCGGGCCGCTCACGGCGGCGGACAGCGTGCCGCCGATGGTGGCGCGGGCCGGAACGGGCGGGTCAATGGCGAGCAACTGTCCCTGCTGGGCCAGGATTTCGGAGACGAACGCGAAGTTCGCGCCGGCCTGGAAGGACGCGGTGAGGTCGGCGTAGTTGTGGGAGACGACGCGGTTGAGGTTGGTCATGTCCACGACGAGACAGGGGCGTTCGAGCGCGTTTCCGAGAGCGACGCGCGTTCCGCCGCCCCAGGGAATGATTCCGATTCCGTCGGCGTTGGCGGCGGCAACTACTCCGCCGAGTTCTTCCTCGCTGGAAGGGGATGCGACATCGAGCGGGGCGATGCCGTCAACGCGGTAGTTCTGTGAATCGGGGCTGTTCATGCCTGTGGACATGGCCTAGATGTAGGCGCCCGGGCCGACGCGCTGGATGGCGGCGGCCTGGGAGATGTCGGAGCAAGAGGCCCCGGTAGGGAATATCTTGCCCGGGTTGAACATATTGTTGGTGGCGAAGGACGGCCTGAGTTCGGCCATGGCCTGCATATCGGCGTCGGTGAACATGAGGGGCATAGATTCCTGCTTCTCAAGGCCGATGCCGTGTTCGCCGGACAGGACGCCGCCGACCTCTACGCAGAGTTCCAGAATCTCCCCGGCTATCCGGAGCGCGTTCTCGGTGTCGCCCGGCTTGCGCTCGTCGAACAGGATAGAGGGATGGAGATTGCCGTCGCCTGCGTGCAGCAGGTTCGCTATGGGGTAGCCGGAGCGGTCGGAGATGTCCTTTATGGTGGACAGGACTTCCACGAGGCGGGTTCTTGGGACAGTGCCGTCAACCAGAATGTAGTTGGGCGCGAGACGGCCCAACGCTCCGAGGACGCCCTTCCTGCCGGACCAGAGCCTTTCGCGCGCTTCGGGATCGGTGGCGGTGCGTATCTCCAGGGGGTTGTAGGAACTGCACACCTCCTCGATGGCGGCTACCTCCTCCTCGACGGATTCAGCAAGGCCGTCAACCTCGACGAGCAGGACCGCGCCCGCGCCCGCCGGGTAGCCGGCGTTCACGGCGGGTTCGACGGCGCGGATGCAGATGTCGTCCATCATCTCGATGGCGGCGGGTACGATGCCCGCGCCGATGATGCCGGAAACGGCGGCGCTGGCGTCGTCGAGTTCCTGGAAGATGGCGAGCAGCGTCTTGACCGATTCGGGCTGCCGAAGCAGGCGGACGGCTATCTTGGTGACCATGACGAGCGTGCCTTCGGAGCCGACGACGATGCCGCGCAGGTCGAAGCCCGGGTACTCTCTGCCGAGTCCGCCGAGCCACTCGATTCTGCCGTCGGCATAGACTACCTCAAGTCCTAGCACGTGGTGGGTGGTCACGCCGTATGCTAAACAGTGAGGGCCGCCGGAGTTCTCGGCTACGTTGCCGCCTATGGTGCAGGCGCGCTGGCTGGAAGGGTCGGGCGCGTAGTAGAGGCCGTGCTTGGAGACCTGTTCGGTCAGGTGCAGGTTTATGACGCCGGGTTCGATGATGGCCACGCGGTTTTCGACGTCCACTTCGAGGATGCGGGTCATGCGGGTGAGCGCGAGAACCAGGCCGCCGTGTTCGGCGACCGCGCCGCCGCTGAGTCCGGTGCCCGCTCCGCGCGCGACGACGGGTATCTCATGCCTGGCCGCGACCCTGACGCAGCGCGAGACCTCCTCGGCTGTGTCGGGGAGCGCGACGACGGTGGGCAGAGCGCGGTCAACGGAGCCGTCGTACTCGAAGACGATGAGGTCTTCGGGCTTGTGCAGGACGTACTCGTCGCCGACGATGGCCTGAAGCTCTTCTACTATGGCTCTGAAGTCCACGATGCGGCCTCCCCTTGTATCGAGGCAATCATAGTTGATTGGGGTGGGGATAGGCAATTCGGTGGCTTGAACTGGGATTGGGGTGGTCGGGCCGTGATTTTGTCAGAAGCGGTGTTGCAAGGGTGAAGTGTGTAAAGCCATGGCTACTCTACTATTCTATGATGCCCAGGAAGGTATAATGTGGTCTGGACGTACCTTTCTGTCTTCTGCGGGTCGCGACTCTAACAGATTTTTTAACGTTCATCTCGACAGATTGAGCTGCCGACGCTCTCACTGGCCCATAGATTACTTCGCCAGTTGACTCGACCAAGAACTCCGCTCTACGACTATTGGGCAAGAAGCCTTTGAATTTCCCAGCAAGTTCTATGAGTTCTGCATTCTCGACTCGACCCAGACGCTCTGCGCTACGCTTCACTTGCTCCGCATTATTGAATCGGACTTCATCGTCTCCAAATCTGAGAGCGCAAACAGCTTCGTTCTTGGCGACCACGTCTAAAAACTCACATAGGTGTTTAAGTGCGCGTTCGTGGATTTCATCTGCTATATAGGCAAGTTCATACTCATCCGTAGCATCCAACGAGGCTTCCAAGATGTCCTTAACGGCCTCAACCGCCAATTCCGCTTGCGAATGCTCAAGGATACCTCCGGCACGTTGTGAGGCGTCCCTGAACTCGAAACCGAATGATCCATGGGCTACACCCGTAATCAATAGACCATAAGCATCGCGATTGGGGATCCGTCCCACATCCCCCAGTATTCCATCCAAGCTTGCGCCAACCGAGGCGACGGCTTTCTCAAATGTAGCCAAGGCCTTCGCGCCAAAGTCCGCCAGAATTCCATCTTGGTCAATAACTGGTTTCCCTTTGAAGGTCAGACGAGCGTTGACTAAACGGGGATAGCGCCCTTCGTAGGATTCTAGCTGGTCCTCGACCTCTTGCAGACGTGCATTCAGACTCATCCGAACAATCACCTCGGATTCGTCAGTATCACTGAGCAGTTTTCTCAAGGTGGCTTGCTGAGACATTAGAAAGCGATGCTCATGTACGTTCATGGCTGTCCACCCATGTTTCTAACCGCTCAAGCTCAGTTCGCGCTTCAGCGTCTTCGAGACTCGCCAAATCCACTTGCAAGTATCCCTTCCATAGATTATCGCGGTTGTGCGACCAGAGACTATTCCAGTACATTGAGCGACTGATGAGCCTTTCAGGCGTAACTTGGTTCAACGACACGAAGTAAGAGTCAATCTTGAGGGTGTCTTTGACTTCCCGATGGTTGAATACATTGGGAAACTGTCGCGCCAAGGTCTCTTGCGTGTATTTATCTGGAATGTGGAAGAAGGTCACCACATCAATATCCTTGGGTGGACGGTTCTCAATCTCTTCTATATTCTCTACAAAACTCCCGTCAATCCATTGGAAACCCTTCACCAAGCCAGCGTTATGCAGTTCCGCTCGAAAATCCAGCAATCCCATTAAAAGCTGTTTGCGCTCATTGGTATTTCCAAAGCGTGCCACCACATCAAGTAACGACGCTTCGTAAGGAGAAGTGGGATCCCCTCCATAGCTGGCTGGTAGAATTCCTGAAGCATCCCAGTCAGGGATCGGACTTATATTGGGCAGTGTCATGTTTCTCGGTAAGGATAGCTTGATTGGAATGATAGGATACCAGCCAGGCGAGATTTGTCAAACCTGACCGGTTTCAACCGCTCGGCGGGTTAGGGTCTGAGGTGATTTCCCGAACGGCGGAGGACGCGCCGGGGGCGAAGCGGGCGGAGTTTTCTATCCGCTCCCAGTTTTCTCTGAACCACTGGACGGTTAGCTCAAGGCCCTCTTCGAAGTTGGTTCGCGGTTCGTAGCCGAGCAGGGCGCGGGCGCGGTCAACCGAGGCGAGCAGCCGGCTCTTGGTGTCCCACTTGCGGCGCGATACGTAGCGTACGCCCGCGTCGTTGCCGGTGGCGGCGTTCACCATGTTGGCGAGGTCTATTATGCGAGTTTCGGCGCCGGACGCCAGGTTGAACTCCTGGCCGACGGCGCTCTCCACGCTTCCGGCCCTGAGCAGGCCGTCCACTATGTCGCCGACGAAAGTGAAGTCGCGCGTCTCCTCGCCACTTCCGGTGATTGGGAGGGGCTGTCCATTCATTGCCCAGTAAATGAAGTTGGGTATTACGTTGCGGTACTGCCCGGGAACTTCGCCCGGCCCGTAGGAGTTGAAGAATCTGGGCTTGACCGTCTTCAGACCGTAGTGGTTGTAGAAGAAGTTGCAGTAGAGTTCGCCCGTCATCTTGGTTATCTGGTAGGGTGTGCTGAGGTGCATGGACATGAATTCTTCGCGCAATGGCAGGGGAGCGTCGCTGCCGTATATGGAACAGCCGGAGGAGGCGTACACAAACCTGTCCACCCCGGACAGCGCGGAGTACTCGAGAAGTCTGAGAGTGCCCAGCCCGTTGACCTCAAGGTCTCGCTCGGGGTGGTCAACGGAGTTCTGATTGGCGAAGAATGCGGCGAGGTGGTAAACGATTTCAGGCTTCTCGAAGAAGACGCGCTTCAACGCTACCTCGTCAACTATATCAGCCTCCGCGAAAAGCACATTGGGACGGGAGGGAATGTTCCATCTCTCGGCGGACGACAGGTTGTCGAGAACGATGACCTGCGCCCCGGTGTCCGCGAGCGCGGCGGTCAGGTTCGAGCCGATTGCGCCCGCTCCTCCGGTCACAAGGACTGTCTTTCCGTCGTAGCAATCGTAAGCCATATTCATGTGTCAGCCTCGTAAGGTTAAGCCGTCGCGGATATTTTTGATGATTTTCAGAACTGGTCTTGGGATTCGTTTTATGGCCTGTCTGCGGATATGTCCCGGGGTCCGTGTCCACAAATCAGGTCGCATGGTATAAGGTTCTGGAACCGGTTCCTGGTTCCAGTGTGATGGACGGTCGTCTTTGGCGGCGACGAGAATTGCCCTATGTCTTCTACGAAAGAGCGAGTTGTGGAAGTTATGGTCACGGGGGGACGCCTGTATGTTTGGCCTATATACTTGTGTGAAACCCGCTTGGTAGCACATCTTAACAAGACAATTTTCCGTCGGCACAAACGCGATGCTGTTCAATGACATATCAGCGCCTTCAGGTTCGTTCATAAGAATCATAGTAGGTTCATCTCCGGGGGCTATCACAGACTCAAGAATGAGGAAATCATCGGTAACGTTAAACAGGTCTCGCATTAGTCGAAACGGATTTTCCAAGTGATACAGTAGCCCGAAGCAGAGTACCACATGAAATCGCCCTTCTCCAGCAAGTGATTCCGATTCTACATCAAGGACATGGAACTTAGCGTTGGGAAAACGCCTTCGCGCTTCGAGTATATTCTCGAGACGGGCGTCAATCGCAGTAACACTAAATCCCATGTCAAGCAGTGTACCGGACAATAGGCCAACTCCACACCCTACATCAAGAGCGTCGCGTCTATCTCCCGACACCTTCACATATGTCAGGAAGTCCCGAAGGAACTCCTGGCAAGCGCGCGTACGTCGGAGTTGATACTCTTGATCAAAGGGAGTCTCGGGCAACATAGTAATTACTCCAGTGTTTCATTCCAAGCGATATGCCAAAACGAATCGTCCGGTACACTCATAGAATATGTTCTACCGTAGAACTGAATTGCTCGATGCGCCGATCCCATGTGTGGTTCTCCATGACGTAGGCGTATCCGCGCTCGACTATTCGCTCGCGTTCGTCGTCGTTTCGCAGGTAGTGGAAGAGCTTGTCGTCGAAGTCGCTGAGGTCGGGGTTGAAGGTTACGCAGTGGATCCCGTCCTCGAACAGCCCTTCGTAGGCGGGCGAGTCGCTACAGAACAGGAGCGTCTTGGAGGCCATGATTTCGTAGAAGCGCGTTCCCACCAGGTCAACGGCGCTTGGGGTGGACAGCCATATCTTGCTGCTGTTTATCACGCGGGCGTAGTCTGTCCCGGTCGGTAGAGTGAATCCGAGAATTTTACTCAGCCTGTACCCGCCACGGAAACGGTACATATAATGAAATACGCTCTTGGACGTTCCACCGCCGTCGTTCCAGAACAGACGGGTTCGCCAGTAGCGCGGGGCCTTGACAGGCCATTGCAGATATAGACGGTCTTTTATCCTGACCCTGGTGTCCGTCCACATTTCGTGCAGTGCGCCCGAAAAGCCGAGGTCGTAGCGTTTCCTCTCGGCGTAGTCGTTGAACAGCGCCGGGTCAACCGCGAAGGGGAAGTGGACGAAGGGGACGCCGGTTCGCTCCTGCCACTTGCGGTAGTGATGGTGAGTCGTGAACACCAACTTGACGCCGTTGTCCCGCATGAAGCGGAACTTCTGATCAAGTTTCTTGTATTCCTTGTTGAGCACCATTACGCTGGGTATGTCTATGTCCGATACCCGGATGGCGGGATGGGGGTCGAATTCGGGGATTGCGGTATCTTCTATCTCCCACCCGGCGGCGAAGCATATCAGGTCGGGCTGGAAAGGGCAGAGTTTCAGAACGTCCGCTATTGAGTGGCCACGGTCGTAGCCTTCCAACTCTGGGCCATACCTGAAGATGCGGTGGGCGCGTCCGAGCGCCTCGGTGAACTGATGCTGGTAGTAGGCTCCCCCGTAGCGGCTGAAGTCCGGCTGGAACACTAGGATGTTGAGTTTGGCGGTCAAGCTATGGTTTCTCCGGGGGATGTTTTGAGCGGGCGGGAGACAGTCCAGCTATTGGCAATCGGCTTTTGAGCGGTATTCTAACATATCCGTGTTCGGGTTTTCACAGTCAGAGTAGAGAAGGCGTCAAGGTCTTTCGATTATCAACCAATTACGTTCGTGGTAACCCTTCGACAAGCTCAGGGTGAACGACAGAAGCGGTATCTGGAAATAACCGAAAGGCCCTGGGGGAGCGAGTCGTTTCGGAGTAATTTGGCTTGTCTCCAGCCTCGGTCATCATAACTCATCTGGACGACGAACGGAGTCACACGCTTCCTCAGCTTCATTCAATCTTCTGGTAGATAGCGAAACCCTTGATGTCATCCATTAGTTCGTACTCCTCTTCGAAGAAGTCGAAGAAAGGCTGGAATACATCCGGGGAATAGTCCGGGGTGTAATACTCCCACGGAGTACCATGAACGTGGGTTCTCCAATAAAGACGTTCCGCACTGTCCAGCGGGGGCATCGTTCTATGCCGTTCGTCAATTATAAGCGCGGGTCTTTCATCTCTGATCTCGGAGATAAACTCACTTAAGAGCGCAGGGTCCTCGCGAGTCAGCATAATCAAAGAATAGGTATAGAAGAACCGGGTGGGCGCGTCTCGTTCAGAGATCAAGTACAGGGATGAATCCGTACCCCACACTAGAATCGGGTCGTCGGGATCGGTTTCTTCACGAATGAGTTCTGCCACGTGAAAGTATTTGCCCTGTACAATTCTCTCCAGGCTGGTGTATTTCCCGATAATCGGCAATGTCTCATTGAGTTTGTCGGCAAGAAAATAGCAGGACACGGCAATAAGTAGGATCACACTGATAAGAGACGCCGGCAACGATACGGCTCTGGTCATGAGAAACGCGAAAAAGGCTATCACCATAGTGACCGCTGGAAGCAATGCCAAGTAATAGTGCTGATACTCGCGCACCGAGATGGAAACCATGATAACTTCAATCGGGAGCCAAATAAGGATTAATTTTAGACAGGGTACAAAACGCTCATTCCGTATCCCGCCACCAGGCACCAAATGGTAAAGTCCAGCGCACCAACCCGCTATAATCGGCAATAGAGTGAAGGCCAGCAACACTCCTATATGCCGAACCGCCCGCAGTCTATCAATAGCCGGAGCGTCGGAGTACACTATGTTGTAAATGAAAGCGGCGTCCCAAAAGGCGCGGAGTCCACCAAAAATAGCGAATATGCCGAAGGTGGGTAAGAGTACCAGGAACGCTCCGATGACGGCCCACAGGATACGCGGTGCAGAGTCTCCCCTATGTACAAAAATCCAGTAGAGGCCAATAGCTATCCATACACCTACAAGATTTGGACGGAGAAGGAACGCGGCGGCGGCCAGCGCTCCAATAGAAACCAGAATCAGGGTGTACTTCGCCCCGTTCATACTGTCTTCTTCGATGCGGATGAACAAGTACAGCGCGAGGAACTGGAAAAGCAGAGCATACTGTTCGGTAAAATTGCCGCTGTGCGCGAACACGCCAAAATATCCCAAGAAAACCGCGACCGAAAATAGAGCGGCAGTGACGCCGAAATTTTCCTTCACAACCATAATAGCCAGAGATACGGTGGCTAGTAAGAAGATTCCTTCGATAAGCCAGACGCCAGGCATGGAGAAAAGCGCCAGTCCTATGGCGTTCAGGAAGTATATCAGAGGTCCCTTGTGGTCGAATCGGTCAAGATATGGTAGTTCACCTTTCAAGATGCCTTGCCCGACATACATGAATACACTGGAGTCTGAATTGGGAACCCCTATAAACGAATCCAGAACAAAGAGGAGAAGGGCGAGGATGGCGACTACCCAGCCGACATTCAGCAGGGTATCAATTCTGGGCTTGACGGAGGCGACCGAGTTTAGCAACACTCTACCATATTGTCACATGAACCTATTACGTTATAACGACTATGCTGAGACTCAAGTGGATCAAGGCGTTCAATCCTACTATGAACTATGACTCTGCCCCTGTCAAGGTTATGGTCGTGTTTGGCACGCGCAGGTAGTGTCTGACAGAACGCGCGCGGTGTCGCCTAACCCATCGGAGGCGGTTCGTCGAACTTCTCTCCACGCGCTTCTGCCGCCAGCCGCTTTTCGTTCCAGACGGCGATTTCAGCAGCCAGTTCAGCCCGGCCGGCGGCTATGCCAGCGGTTTTGCCCTCTTCAATGCCAGCCGCTATGCCCTCTTCAATGCCTTCGGCTTTGCCTTGAGCTATGCCCTGAGCTATGCCTTGAGCTATGAGTTCAGCCCTGAATTTCTCTTTGCGCTGTTTGAGTCTTTCAGCCATTCCCTGAGCCAGAACCATTGTCAGCCTCCCCAATTCGACTATTCCGATTGTGTTCAGAATGAACAACTGAACCATGTGGGACGAATCTCCGCCGACCGCCCTCAGGTACTCGACGACGCGAGCGTGACCGCCATAGACAGCCTCATCCCACGCTACCATGATCGTCCAGGCCGACATCTGCGCGAAGAAGGCCACCAGATAGGTGTACCACCATCCTTCATGGACGCTCATCACCGAGATGCGAAGTCCGTTGAGAAACTTGCCCATTAGATCATCTCCTTAACTATATCACGAAATCGTGTGAAGGTCGCTCGTGGACTTATGAAATGCGATTGCCCTTGAGGGCATGGATTTGGAAAACCGGCCTCCGGTTGCCCGTATGATTGCATAAACCCATCGCGCTATAATAGCCGCGCTGAGACTCAAGCGGATCGAGGTGTCCAACCCGAACATGAACCCAAGTCGCGCTCCCGTCAAGATACTAGCCGTGTTCGGCACACGGCCGGAGGCTATCAAGATGGCCCCGGTCTTGAGCGAACTTGGGCGGCGGGCGGAAGAGGGCGCGGTTCGCTATTCGGTGTGCGTAACGGCGCAGCATCGGCAGATGCTCGACCAGGTACTAGATATATTCGGCATCCGTCCAGACTACGACCTCAACCTGATGAGCGAAGCGCAATCGCCGTCTCAGGTAGCGTCCGCCGTCCTGTCGGGGCTGGAGCCTACGCTGAGCGCGGAGCGGCCGGACTGGGTAGTCGTCCAGGGGGATACCACGACCGTGGCCGCCGCTTCTCTCGCGGCCTACTACTCAGGGGCGAAGGTGGCGCATGTGGAGGCCGGACTTCGCACGCGCGACAAGCGGAGTCCGTTCCCGGAAGAGGTGAACCGGATGATAGCGGGCGTGGTGGCGGACCTGCATTTCGCGCCTACGCGGTCGGCCAAGCGCAACCTGCTCAGAGAGGGAGTGTCTAAGGACGCTATCGTGGTCAGCGGCAACACGGCGATAGATTCGCTACGACGAATCGCGGCCATGCCTATGCCCGGGTCGGTTCGACGCCTGATTGACAGATGTCGCGGCGAGCGCGGCGACAAGATAGCGCTGGTCACCGCTCACAGGCGGGAGAGTATCGGGCGACCGATGGAAAGCATCTGCGCCGCGATAGCGGAACTGGCGCGGGACTGCCCGCAAGTCCGCTTCGTGTTTCCGGTTCATCTGAACCCGGCGGTAAGGGAGACGGTGACACGTATGCTTTCGGGAGTGGAGGGCGTCGTCCTGACGGAACCCCTGGACTACGTGTCCATGGCGCGCGTGATGAACGCTTCGCATATCGTTCTCACCGATTCGGGCGGGATACAGGAAGAAGCGCCCGCGCTGGGCAAGCCCGTCCTGGTAATGCGCGATGTGACGGAACGCCCGGAGGGTATCGAGGCAGGCTGCGCCCGGCTGGTTGGCACGGACGCGCGGCGCATAGCTGAGGCCGCGCGGACGCTGATCGAAGACGAAGGCGAGTACGGGAAGATGAGCGGCGCGGTCAACCCGTATGGCGACGGTCGCGCCTCGGTCAGAATAGTCCGCGCGTTGCTCGGCGAAACGACGGACGAGTTCGCTTACGCGCCGCCATCCCGCGCAAGTTTGACTTGACTGTCCGGTTTTTGGCGTGAGGGTTGTGTCAGTCAGCGCCGCCTAGCTAAGTACCTGGGACAGCATGGTGTCGGGGTTGGTGGTGGGGAGTTGGCAGGCGTAGTTGCGGCAGACGTAGGCGGTGGGTTGGCCGTCTATGGTGGCGCGGCCCTGGAAGACGGGCCACGGGCTGGCGTCGGCGGCGTCCTGGGGGGCGGATACGACGATTGCGCCGGTGAGGTGGGCGGAGGCGAGGCGTCGGAGCATTTGGGCGGGGCCGGTTGTTGGGGTCTGGATACCCGCTTTCGCGGGTATGACGGTGGCGGCGGGCGTGTCGGTAGGAGTGGACGGGGTGTCCGCGGGGCCGGGCCGCGAGGCGGTCGGGGTTATGATTACGGCTTCTTTGTGGTCGGAGAGGTAGAAGTCGAGGACGGATAGCCAGTGTCCGGCTCCGGTGGGGAATTGGAGCATGATGTCTCGGACGGAGCGGAGGGAGTCGGAGGCCATGGTCCTGAGGTCGGCGTCGCCGGTGATGATGGAGAGGCGGATTAGGACGCCGGTCATCATGGAGTGGCCGGAGGGCAGGGCGTTGTCGGTGACGTCGCGGGGGCGGATTATGAGGTTCTCCTGGTCGGAGCCGGTGTCGTAGAAGCGGCTCTGGAGCGGGTCCCAGAAGAGGGCGACGGCCTGGCGGGTGAGTTTTTCAGCCTCTATCAGCCAGCGCAGGTCGCCATCGGCGGCGTGGAGAGCGAGAAGGCCGTCAATGAGGTGGGAGTAGTCGTCCAGGAAGCCCTGAGCGCCGTTTGGGGAGTCGCCGTCGGTTCGCCTGAGACGGTCGTCGCGCACCATGCGTTCGAGGATGAAGGCGGCGTTGTCCTGGGCGGCGCGGATGTAGTCGTCCCTGCCGAGCGCGGCGCCGGCTTCGGCCATGGCGGCCATCATGAGGCCGTTCCAGGATGTGATTATCTTGGTGTCGGTGAGCGGGGGAATCCGTTGGGAACGCTCCTCAAGCAGTATGTCGCGGGCCGAGTCTATGAGGGATTCGAGGTCTTCAAGGGACATGGAATGGCGGGACGCGACTTGGGCTGGCTCGTGGGGGACGTTCAGGATAGTCATGCCCTCGAAATTTCCCTCGTTGGCGACGCCGAAGTAGTCGGCTACGACCTGGGCGGCATCGTTGCCGAAGACGCGGACAAGCTGCTCGGGACGCCAGACGAAGAACTTGCCCTCGACGCCCTCGCTGTCGGCGTCCTGGGCAGAGAAGAAGCCGCCGTCGGGGTGGCGCATTTCGCGTAGAACGTAGTCGAGGATGCCCTGGGCAACCTTGGCGTAGGACGGGTTGCGGGTGGCCTGGTATGCGTGGGTGTAGAGGCGCGCGAGAAGCGCGTTGTCGTAGAGCATCTTCTCGAAGTGCGGAACCAGCCAGAAGGCGTCGGTGGAGTATCGGTGAAAGCCGCCGCCAATCTGGTCGTACATTCCGCCCGCCGCCATCTTGTCCAGGGTCAGTTCCAGCATTTCCAGAGCGAGAGGCATACCCGTTCTGTGGTGGTAGCGGAGCAGGAATTCGAGGGTCTGGGGCTGGGGGAACTTGGGCTGGAGTCCGAAGCCGCCGGAGCGGTCGTCGAACTGTCGGGTCAGCTGCTCGAAGGCGGCGCGGAGAATGGAGTCGGTGAGGGGTTCGACGCCGCGGGCTGAGGCGAAGGTCTGGTTTATGTGGTTTACTATCTGCCTGCCGCTGGACAGGACATCGTCGCGGCGGTTTTGGAAGGCGTCGGCTATGGTGGTCAGCACGCGCGGGAAAGAGGGGAGGCCGCCCCTGTCTTCGGGCGGGAAGTAGGTTCCGCCGTAGAAGGGTGAGCCGTCCGCGGTGAGGAAGACGGTCATGGGCCAGCCGCCGTGTCCGGTCATGGCCTGGACGGCGGTCATGTAAACGGAGTCAACGTCCGGGCGCTCCTCGCGGTCAACCTTTACGCTGACGAACATCTCGTTCATCATGGCGGCGATTTGGGGATTCTCGAACGACTCACGCTCCATGACGTGGCACCAGTGGCATGAGGAGTAGCCGACGCTGAGCAGGACGGGCAGGTCGCGCTCGCGGGCGACGTCGAACGCCTCTTCGCCCCAGGGATACCAGTCAACCGGGTTGTTGGCGTGCTGCTGGAGGTAGAGGCTTGTTTCGTCAATCAGGCGGTTGGGCATGGTCTTCCCCGTGTTCTTCCTCCGCCGCGCGCTCAAGATTGAGCGCCAGAAGGCGGTCGAGAATCTGTTCGTCGTTAATGTCGTTGGGCCAGCCGTATGCGTTGGCTACTGCGGCGTCCAGCCTGGCGTGGGCGTTGGCGAGCCAGGTCGGGTAGTCGTTGTAGAGGTTGGTTAGGGTGCGACGGCGCAGCTGGTCGGCGGGGAGGGCGGGCTGTCCGAGCATATCTATCGGGTTCAGCCAATTTTCGCGCAGTTGGTTGAGTTCGTCGGCGGCTGTGGCTATGGCGTCGCGCTGTTCGTCGGTGGGTGTGGGGAATGGGAAGGTCTCGAAGCAGGTAGTGGGGGTGTAGCGCAAAGCGCTGTCGGATTCGCGTAGCTGGCTTCCTATCACGGCTGCCCAGAGAGTGTGGGTCCGGCTGTGGAGGATGCCGAAGAAGTAATCGTCGTCTCGGGCGAAAACTATAATAGTTGCGTCGGGCAGGATGTCGCCAGCAATGTAAGAGAATAGTCTATGCCGCGAGACCATGCTCGTGCCAATGTACCGTCGTAATCCATCAAGCGCCGTCCTCATCTCTACACGAGGTCGACCGTGCAACCACCAGTAACTTCTGAACCTAGCATCGCGATTCGTTTCGCGTTGCGGCCTGACAACATTGTTGACGTACTCAAAGGGCACTTCATACAGCGCTGCTTCTTCTTCAGTCCTATCTGTCCCAAAATCTATGATCCACATATTGCGGTTCACTTGATTGATGTCCCTACCATTCATCCATCGTTTCACAACATCGCTGTTAGGTTTGTTGTGAGGATTGGGCTGACTTAGCATTTCCTGCGCTGTTTCTTGTGTTATCTCAAAGGGTCCGACCTTAATGTCCCCCATGTAACTGATGCCTTCGTTCTCACACAACTGAATTGCTTGTGTTAGGTCTGGACCTGTTGTCAGATCCGCGTTTATATTGGAAGTTAGAGTTCCATCGAGCCTGCGGCTGGTTACACTGCCATCATCAAAGCAAATGATGGATATATGGACACTGGCAGCGTTGGGGTCGCCGCTTCGCCATTCCTGGTCGGAGACGACGTAGAAGATATCGCCGGTCTGCTTGATCCTCTCTAAGACGGGCCGATTAGTTTGGAAGCGAATCGCCTGGGTGGCCAGCAGACCGGCGCGTTTGCAATTGCCGTTCTCTATCTGGGCGCGGGCTTTCTCGAACCAGTAGCAGCAGAGGTCGCTGGAATTGGGTATGCGGTCGCCGTAGAGGTCGTAAACGGCGTCGGCGTACTCGTCGCCAAGCTGCTCTCGGAATGGGACATGGCCCAGGAACGGGGGATTTCCCACTATGTAGTCAACGGCGGGCCACTCCGGTTCAGCGGGACAGCCGTTATCATCGAGTTCCAGAATAGCGTCTCGCCGCTCGATTGTGTTCAGGCCTCCGAGAACGGGGTCGCGGTGGTAGGGGAAGCCATTTTCGATTGACCACTGGAGGTGTCCTATCCATAGGGAGGTTCGGGCAAGGTCGCTGGCGTAGGCGTCGCGCTCGATGCCGAAGAACTGTTCGGGGGAGACCTGGGGATGGAAGCCGGCGAATCCGTGTTCAGCGGCGAGGCTCAGGATTTCTTTTTCCAAGTTCCTGAGCTTACGAAGGGCGACGTAGAGGAAATTGCCGCTTCCGCAGGCGGGATCGAGGACCGTGAGCGAGGACAGGCGTGATTGGAAGTCGCGGAGCAGTCGGCAGGCCTCTTCCTCATCGCGGAGTACGTCAAGCAGCATGAGAGCGCTGACTTTGCCCTGGAGTTCCGCCCATTCTCCCCGCAGGGGATCTATGATGACAGGGTTGATGACAGTGAGGATGTCCGCCTCGGTGGTGTATTCGACGCCGATAAGATTCCGCTTTTCGGGATCAACGACGCGCTCGAAGAGCGTTCCGAGTATTGACGGGTCAATATGCGCCCAATTGGGTAGAGTCGCCTCGACAAGTTTCTCAAGCTCGGTCGGCGTCATGCGAACGGTGTCGGAGTCTTGGAACAGGTCGCCGTTGAAATTGCGAACGCGCTGGATCCCGAACCTGCCGCCGGCGTCCATCGTTTGGAACAATTCGGAGAGGGCGTCGTCGAACTCGTCGGGGTCGGCGTTGAATTCCGCACACAGGTCGGAGACCACCCGGTCGGGTAGAAGTCCGATATCTTGGGCGAAGAAGCAGAAGACCAGCCTATTGAGGAAACGAGCGACATCGAGGGAATCAACGCCGCGCTCGCGCATGGAGACGGCTATGTCGGCGAATATGTCGGCGGTCTCTCGCGTGACGTCGTCGGGGGTGACTTCGGGTTCAAGCTCGGCGGGGTCGAAGAACACTTTCCGCAGAATGTCCAGGGATTCGGGTTCGCCGAGATCGTCAAGCGGTATCGCGTGAACTTCGGATACTTTATTCGTGAAGTTAGTGTGGACGATTATGGTCTGAAAGTCGGAGACGACCAGAATCGGCGGATTGTTCAGGGCCTCGCGGTAGCGCTGCAACTGGGCGTAGGCGTCATCGAGGTCGCGGTGAAGCCCCTTGAATTCCCAGGCGAAGTAGCCCCGCTTGTACACGTCGGCGCGTCCCAGACGGCCCGACGCCTCGCGGACGGAGCGTTCGAATGTGAACCATTCCTGTCGGGGATCGAGTTCGCCGGGCGTGCCGTGTTCGAGAACGCGACAGAGATCCAAGAACCATTCCTGCGCTCCGGCGGACTCTTGCCCCCGGCTGCGCCGCCACTTGGCGATGAACCGCTGAGGGGTGATCGCTTGGGATTGGTGGTAGGTCATTTCAGTCCGCGCGGATCAGGAGGGTGGTTACTTCTTTGGATTGGAGGTCGGCGACGCGGACGGCGTGGTTGTTGGTGTCGGCTATGTAGAGTTTGCCGTCGTGGGCGCTGACGCCGCCGGGTTCGTAGAATTCGGCCTGCGAACCGACGCCGTCGGCGCTTCCGACTTCGCCCGAACCGAAGACCGAGCGGCACAGGCGGGAGTTGGGATCCATGGACTTTATCTTGTTGTTGTAGGAGTCGACAAGCCAGAGGGAACCGCCGTAGAGGTCCAGCCCGATGGGGTGCTGAAGGCGCACGTCGTCTCCGATGCCGTCAACGTCTCCGAAGGTGAACAGGCCCTCGCCGACGAGGGTAGTCACCGCACCCATAGGGGAGACGTCGGCTGAGCGTATGGAGCTTGTCTCGCTATCGGCGAAGTAGAGCGTCTCACCGTCGGATACGACGCCGCTGGGCTGGGCGAGTTCGGAGTGTTGCAGAGGGCCGTCAACGATATGCTCGCGACCGTTGCCCGCGTGTGGGCGCAGGTCTCGGCTGTTGAGGTCTAGCTTCCAAAGCTGGTGGAAGCCGGCCATGGCTATGTATAGAGTGTTTTCGACCTTGACCACATCCCAGGGGGAGGCGAGGGACACGAAACGGCCATTGCCCCCGGCGTGGCGGCCAACGGACTGTTCGCCGGTGCCGGCCAGGGTGGTGACCTGGAGGTTTTCGAGGTCTATCATCCTTATGGCGTGGTTCTTGGTGTCGGCGACGTAGAGGCGGGGCCAGTCGAGGGCGGCGCCCTGCGGGTCGTGGAAGCTGGCCTGGGCCGCCGGGCCGTCCTTCAGGCCGCGCTCTCCGCTTCCGATGATGGCGCGGACCTGGCCGTCGAGGTCAGTCCAGACAATGCGGTTGTGGTTGGAGTCGGATATGAACAGGCCATGTTCGGACGCGAGAACCTTGCCGGGGAAGGAAATCGCGCGGTCGCGTTCCGATTCGCTCTCGCGCCTGAAGGCGAGGGGCTTGCGGTCCATCTCGCCCGTCTCGTCGAACTCGGCTATCATCTCGCCCAGCACATTGTCGAGCGCCTCTATGGGGAACTCGCCCTCGTGCTTGCCAATGACCTTGCCGGATGGGCTGATGAACATGAGCGTGGGCCAGGCGCGGCAGGCGTACTGCTGCCAGACCATGAAATCGGCGTCGTTGATGACGGGATGCTCGATTTCGTAGCGCAGGATGGCGCGTCGGACGCCGTCCGTCGCCTTCTCAGCGTTGAACTTCGCGGAGTGAACGCCGACTACGGCCAGCTCGCCCGCGTACTTCTCCTCCAATTTCCGCAACTGCGGAAACACGTGCATACAGTTAATTCAACAGTATGTCCAGAAATCCAGAACCAGCACCTTGCCCCTGAAGTCGGCCAGGGTGAGGGGGCGTTCGGCGTTCAGCCAATCCAGTCCTGTGGGAAACTCCGGCGCACTGACAGTCCCTGTGAATCTGCGCGGCATAGCATCGCTCCTAGCTTCAATTGTATCGTCAGCGACGGAATCGCTGGGGAAATGAGTTTGGCTTCGTTCGAGTACGGGTATAATATCATCCCGGTTCCGGTTTGTCGTATCGCAACCTCTGGAATTCCGCTTTCACGGGAATGACCTTTTGGCGGCATGGACCGCCGCGCTCCGCGTCTCTGGAATCTCGCTTTCACGGGGAGGGCTGTGGAGTGGGTCGGACGGAATGACACAAGCCAGCGCGCTATGCGGGCCAGCGTTCCATATTATACGCCATTGACCAGAACATATACTCATAGCGCGAGCTGGTGAGATACGCCTCTTCCATCAATGCCCTGGTATCGGGGCCGGCGTTCTGGGCCAATTCGTCCACGAATTCAGACCAAGCGGCGACGCTGGCTTCGAGCAGGCCCTCGGCGTAGGTTGACTGCCATATCTTGTAAACCGGGTGATCCGGCTCAGTCAGTATCTTGCCGACCTCGTGATAGATGCGAGGGCAGGGGAGAAGCGCGGAAACGCCGCAGGCGAGGCCGCCCATGTCCATAGAGACCTCGATGTGATTCATGTAGGCGAGATTGGTCGGGGCTGGAACGGACGCCTCGGCGTCTTCCTCAGTTACCCCAAGCGCGTCGAACAGCGCGCCGTGCAATGGCCTTTCGACGGGGGTGGTGACCCGCTTGAGCAGCCTGAGCGCGGAATCGGTGTCCGGGGCCTGCGACAGCGCGGCGGCGGCGGCGCGTCCGAACGCGCCGAGGTAGAGGTAGTCTTGAAGTATGTAGTAGCGGAACTTTTCGACGGGCAGCGTCCCGTCCTGAAGTTCCGCCAGGAAGGGGTGAACGGACACCGCTTCCCACACGGGAGTCGCCAGTCGCCAGAGATGAGAGCTAAAGGATTCGTTATTCATGCTATTACCATATTCCAATTTCAGGCAGACGAGCAACCGCGATAGCACAGACGCAGATATTTATATATCTAAATGAAGCCGCGACTTCTGAGGGCAACTATCAGATTTTACAATATGGGTAAAGTCAGGGGCGTATTTAATATCAGGATAGTATTCAGATATAGACATGGCCTGATACATGAAGCGGGAGCGTGTAGGGGTGGCCTCTTTGCCGACGGTAGAAGCGTCCCTGGCAGGATTCGAACCCGCGACCCGCTGCTTAGAAGGCAGCCGCTCTGTCCATCTGAGCTACAGGGACACGACGCAACGACAGACTCAGTTTAGCAACGGGTCATACTTGGGTCAAGCGATAGCGGTCGGGGAGACGCTTTCGCTTACATAAGTCCCCTCTCCAGCTTTTCGTCATTCCCGCGAAATAGGGAATCCACAGGCTGAAGGACTTCTTGACTGCTGCGGTTCCACTTATGCAATCTTCTCGGTTGGGGGCCAAGTTATTTCAATTGTCCGAATTGCCCCCGGCCAACGGGCAACCACAGGGGGGCGTCCATACCAAGCGGTGAGTTGTCCTATCGCGAGAATGGGCCTGGCAGCCGTTGAATGTTGATAATCAAATGACCCCAGACTGGGAAGTTCACCACTTCCAACTCTGGCTCGCTTTCCCTGTGGTTGGGGGGGCTTGAAATATCTCAGTCGTTGGCGTGAGACGTTCTTATCCAGACAACGGACAACGGACGTTCGAGAATCTGGCGAATTTCGACGAACTCAACGCCTTCGACGTAGGGTAGGGTAGTGAAGTGGCGCTGAAGCAGCCTTCCGAGCGGCCTGCCCAGCAGCGTAGCGGCTATCAGCGCGGCGACCGCGCCTCTCAGAACGGACCAGAAGGTCTTCTTCCGGCCGGAGAAGACCTTGGCGGCGAGAGCTCCGACCACCGCGTAGGTCACAATATTCGTTCCGCAGTAGGGCGAGATAGCGAGGTCGGCGTTGCCAGCCTTGAGCAGATCGAGAGCGTCCCGCGCGGCGAGGGACACATCTTCCACCGAAGCGCGAGACCAGATGACGAACCCGGGCGAAATCGAATAACCGCCCATGGGGGTACTCGCGCCGCGCTCCAGGAGCAGGGTTACAGTCGCGTGCTCGATGGCGTGATTCCTGCGAACATTTTCTATCAGGGGGATCTTCAACTCGGGCCTCCTGCCTCATCAGGCCATTGCGACGACATTGGACAGAATACCACATAAGCGGGGGATTGGATGAAGGCGGATTGCGCGTGATTGAGCCGGCACGTCCCCGGAATCAGGGCAGGCGATTCGATCCCAAGAGCGCCACAATCGGCTTCGGAATCTGTGAGGCAACCCTGTATCAAAGAGAGCATAGGCAGGTTTCAGCTTTAGATATATTATTTCTAAACACAAAACAGCCGTATAATAATCAATATGTCGAGCCATGATTCTGTTTCAGTCTTATTTCTATCAGTTTCAAGAATATAGCAAATACTGGAAAAAGTATTGAAAAGTGCATTGACACTATGCGTCCGCAATAATAGAATGTTTGCAACATCACTGAGCGAAGGAGCAGGAAATGACCCGCAAGACCAAGAAGATGATCGCCGTCGAAGAGAAGTTCCACCAGCCCCTGGAGAAGATACTGCCGGAGATGGTCACCGCCGAAGGACTGTCCTCCACCGCCGACAGGCTGGGCGTCAGCAAGGCCACGCTGGGCTACTGGCTACTCAAGCTAGGCATCAACGTCCGCCGCGTCGCGCTCGCCCCCGGTGAGACCATCGAAATAAAGAGAGTCAGCTAAGATGGGCCATTCTCCCGGGCAGCGGGAGTGGCTCAGACCAGCGAAACAGAAAGGCCGCCGGATTCTTCCCGGCGGCCTTTCTCTTTGCGCATAATCCAATTGGGGCCTGGATTCCCAGCTTTCGGAGCGAGACGCGGCGAGCGCCAGGTTCTTAGGTCAGGTGGCGGTGGAGCGCATCAGCGCTCGCGCGGGGTAGGGGAGAATCCAGTCAGTAACGCCTGGTTCCAATCGCGGCGCGAGCTTCGCGTTCTCGCTCGCGTTCTATCAGGGCGCGGCGCTTGTCGAAACGCTTCTTGCCGCGCGCTACGGCCAGTTCCAGCTTGGCCTTGTGGTTCCTGATGTAGAGCCTTAGCGGAACCAAAGTCAGGCCGCGCTGGTCCACCTGGCGGGTGAGCTGGATTATCTCATCGCGGTGAAGCAGCAGTTTGCGCGGCCTCTTGGGGTCGTGATTATTCCTGTGGGCGGGGGCGTACTCGTCAATATGGAGGTTGTGCAGCCACATTTCGCCGTTGGCGGGACGCGCGTAGGAGTCGCTGAGACTGACCTTGCGGCCTCGGACGGACTTGATCTCGGTTCCTGTGAGAACCAGCCCGGCCTCGATTGTGTCCACGATGTCGTAGTTATAGCGGGCGCGGCGGTTTGTGGTGATGGTCGAGTTTCCGTTTTTGCTCAACGAAGGAGTCCTTCCTGTACGCTTTGTTGACACAGGTTAAATTGTATCTGAGATTGGGCGTATGGATTCCCGCTTTCGCGGGAATGACGGTAAATGTCAACACAGCCTAGATTCCGCCGGACTGTGCGCCGTCCACAAGCCCTTCCATGACCTCGATGGCCTTCTCGAACTGAGAAGTGTCGGCCTTCTGCTTGTCCCTGGAGGTCACTTCGTGATCCGGTTCGACGCCGTTGCCTTCTATCAGGCGACCGTTGGGCGTGTACCACTTGGCTATGGTCATGTACAGGCCGCCGCCATTGGAGAGGCGGCGCAGGATGTTCACGCTGCCCTTGCCGAAGGTGGTAGAGCCGACGACCTCGGCGCGGCCATGATCCTGAATCGCGCCGACCACAATCTCCGACGCGCTGGCGCTGTAACCGTTCGCCAAGACGACGAGGGGAATATCTGCGAACTCGCCGGCGTTCCGGGCCACATGGTTGTCGCGGTCTCCAAGTCCATCCAATTCGTACAGTATCAGGCTGCCGTCCTCGAGGAACATACTCGTTACGTCAATGACGCTGCTGAGAAGGCCGCCGGGATTATCCCGAACATCGAGAATGAGGCCCTCCGCGCCATTGGCCTGAGCCTCCCTGATGGCCTCGGCCAACTTTTCGGCGGTATTGGCGTAGAAGGTAGTGAGCCTTATATGGGCGAATCTGTCATCGGGTCTGCTGCGCGCGAAAACGCTGTGAAGAGGAATCGAGTCGCGCACGACTACAATCTCCACCTCGCTGGCCTGGGTAAGATGCTTGACAAGCAGTCGTACCTCAGAACCCTTGGGGCCCCTGATCTTGTTGACTGCCTCAAGCAGACTCAGGCCGACGATGCTCTCGCCGTTCACTTCGAGAACCAGGTCGCCCGGCTTTAGGCCGGCGGCCTCGGCTGGGCTTCCCTCAATGGGCGCGACAATCAGGAGCTTGCCGTCGGGCCGCATCTCGACCCGCGCGCCGATGCCCTCGAACGAGCCGTAGAGGTCCTGGTTCTCGATCTCGAACGCTTCGGGCGGCACATAGCCCGAATGTGGATCTCCGAGGCCCTGGATAAGCCCTCTTACGGCGGCTTCGTCAAAGACGCTGGGATCGAAGTCGCGGCGATCCACGTGCTGTTCGGTGAGAAGCGACCAGACCTCCCAGACAGTCGCTATCTCCTCCGGCACACCCTGCGGAATCTGCAAGTTGTCTGGGGCGGGAATAGCGGTAGGGAGGAGCATCGGGTCCTGCGGGGCGGGCGCGGGCGCGGCTTCATCTTGCTTGACGGCGGTCGCGCCTGATTCCTCAGCGACGGCCTGGGATGGCACCTCCGCCGAAGCGGCTGGCGGCGCGGCTTCATCCTGGCATGAACTCAGCGCGAGTATAGACACCAGGGCGAGGGCCGCGATCCAAACAGCGGCCCGCGCGCCGGGGGATATTCTTAGAAATTTTTCTGGGTGAAGGCGGTTTTGTGAAAGCATGAACGTATTCTAACACCTAGCGCGTATTCGGCGCATTTCTTCTTAGAAGATACGATTGGGACTTGGAATCCGGTTCGGCGGGGCTGTCTGAATCAGGATTTACAGGATTGGAGGATGGGCCAGGATATGACGTCGCCCGGGGAATAATCTCTGGCGGCGGATGGCGAGAAGTGGATTGCCGAGCGGCGATCCCTACGGGGCTCCCGATTTCGCAGAAATGACGAGATGAAATGGAGACCCTCTGAAACGACACCTTCCAAGTTTTCAGAAATATATGAAATATGATATGATAACCTGACAACTCAGAGTTGGAATGAAGCTGATGAAGGTGAGTACAGCCTCCACAAGCCGGAAAATCGTTTTCAGAAATACCTATAACCCCCAAGAGCGTAGCCAATGGCGAAGAGAACCAGAATAACCCGACCATACCCGACCCATTCGTTTCAGGACGCTCTCCCGATAGCGGAGACTATCCAGAGAGTGAACGGCGGCCAGCCCGTTCAGACGGAACCGCTGGCCCAGGCGCTGGGAACCTCGACCAAGAGCAGCGCCTTCATACAGAAGCTGAACGCATCGTCCAAATACGGGCTGACGGTCGGCTCTTATTCGGACGAATACATCGAACTGACCGAGCTTGGGGAATCGGTCACCGCGCCTGGGAGCGCGGAAGAGCGAGAGGATTCCATCCTGGAATCTGTGACCAAGCCGGAGGTGTTCAGGGAATTCTACCGAATCTACTCGGGCAAGAGGATGCCGGAGGACATATACGCGTCGAACACGCTCACGCGCGAGTTGGGAGTGCCGCGGGAACTGACCGAAGAGTGCCTGGGGATAATAAGGCGCAACGGGCTTGTGGCGGGGATCGTGTCGGACCAGAGGGGCGTCCTGATGGTAGGCGGGACTTTCGTAAGCGACAGCGAGGCGACGGCGAGATACCGTGCAAACGGCGCGCCAGAGGGAGCGGACTGGGAAAGAGACCGGGAGGAAGAAGATAGCGGCGGCGAGGACGGAGGGCGTAGTTCGGATACTGGGTCGGAGTTGCTAATCATATCGGAGGCGGATGATCCGGCGCTTGGCGAGGTCGTGGGGCTGGTGGAAAGCCTGTCAGCGCCGTGGCGGTCGGCAAGCCTGGGAGCAAGCGAAGGTCGCATAATATCGCAAGACCTTTCGGACGCGCTGGGGTCGGCGCGGGGATGCGTGTTCGTCTGGCCGCGAGACGATGGGGCCGGGGCGTCGTCAGAGCGGACGCCGGAAGCGAAGACGTGGGCCGCGCTTGGAGCGGCGTCGTACAGGCTGGGCGAGAGGCTGGTGATTCTCGATTGGGAATCGGCAATCGGCAATTCTCAATTCGGGTATGACGATTCGCTGTCGGGGCTGACGGGCGCGACCGTGGTTCGCGCGGCGGAGGGAGAGAGCGTGTATCCGAAACTGATGGCGGCGCTCGTGCGGTCAGGGATAGTCAGGGTCGTCGTCTGAACTAGGTTCTGTTGACATTTGGGAATTGAACGCTCCGGACAAGCTAAATTACAGATGGTCAGGCCACAATCCGCTCGTATGGATTGCCGAGCGGCGAGCCCTTCGGGGTTCCCGCTTTCGCGGGAATGACGGTAAATGCCAACACAGCCCAGGAGTTACAGGCTATTGGGGATGGACAGGATGAGAGATGAGGCGGAGTGAGGATTCGGTTTGGTCAATTGGGCGTGTGTTCAGTTATGTAAAGTGACAGCGTCTCAGCCGTAGCAAGCCTCTATTCTATTTTACATAACATTTATAGTGCGAACCAACGCTTTGCGATGTCGGCGCTCCCCTTTCTGGCATCATCAGGCTCCGGCGGGCGCGAGATAGGCGTCGGCGTCCACCAGGAGCGCGGCGGTATCGGCGAGTTGGGACTGTATCAATTCGAGCAGGTCTGTGATGCCGTCTCCGGTGAGCGCGGAGATTAGGACGGCCTCGCTTGGGCCTGCGCCTATCTGGTCGAGGTATTCCGCGCGCCCGTCCTCGGATCCGGGGCGGCCAGGCCGCAACTGTAAAAGGTCGGATTTATTGAGGGCCATGACGGTTGGGACTTCGGTCATGCCCATGTCTTCGAGGATTGACTCGACGACGGTGACCTGTTCGGGAGCGTTGCGATGGGTGACGTCGACGACGTGCAGGATTAGCGAGGATTCGGAAATCTCCTCCAGCGTGGCGCGGAAGGCGGCGATGAGCGTGGTGGGCAGCTTGTGGATGAAGCCGACGGTATCGGTCAGCAGCACGGGCTGGCCTGACGGAAGCTCGATGCGGCGCGTGACGGGATCGAGCGTCGAGAACATCAGGTTCTCGGCCATGACTCCGGCGTGGGTCATCCTGTTCAGCAGCGTACTCTTGCCGGCGTTGGTGTATCCGACGAGGGAGACGACCGGAAGTCCGTTGCTAGATCTCTTGGAGCGGTGAAGCCGGCGGTGTCGGCGGACATTCTCCAGGTCTTTCTTCAGTCGCTGGATGCCGCCGCGCACCAGACGCCTGTCGGTCTCTATCTGGGTTTCGCCCGGGCCGCGCGTTCCTATGCCACCGCCCGCGCCGCCACCTGAGCCGCCGCGCAGCCTGTCGAGGTGCGACCACTGCCCCGCGAGGCGCGGAAGAAGATATTCCTGCTGGGCGAGTTCGACCTGAAGGCGGCCTTCGCGTGTTCGCGCGCGGGACGCGAACACGTCCAGAATGAGCGCGGTGCGGTCAATCACCTTGCGCGCGGGATCAGGGTCGCCGTTGTAGGCGAGCGCGTTTTCGAGGTTGCGCTGCTGGGTGGGCGTGAGTTCGTCATCGCAGATGACGGTATCAATGTCCAGTTCTTCGCAGAGACGCTTGATCTCCTCCAGCTTGCCCTTGCCGACGTACTCCTGTGTGGGCCTGGGGACGCGCTGGGAGACACGCTCGACGACCTCCGCGCCGGCGGTTCTCGCCAGTTCGGCGAGTTCGTCCAGGGAATCCCGCGGATTCCAAAGCAGACGCCCGCGCTTGGGGGTCGCGCTCACCAGTAGAGCGCGCTCCCGCTTGGGCCTGGTTGTCTTCATTCTTCTTCTTCTAGCCACTTGCTTCTCCCCTTTCTATGCCCTAGCGGGGATGGATATTCACCCCACCCTAGCCTTCCTCCGTCGAGGGCTGAGAGGGGTGGGCGCTCCAGGCGCTCATCCCAATCACCCCCATCCTAACCTTCCCCCATCAAGGGCTGAGAGGGGTAGGCATTTCACCCTCACCCTTAGGGAGAGGGGGTTTGTTGATCGGTATTCATAGCTGACCGCATATTTGCCTACCCTTGTGAGCCCATCAAGGGGGAAGGGACTTTTGCCATATTGCCTAGCGCGAACTCGTGTAGGTGGCGAGGCGCCTCAGTCCCTCTTCGAGCAGATCGTCGGCGATGGTGAGCGAGAAGCGGATGTAGCCCTCGCCGTAGTCGCCGTAGCTCGCGCCCGGGGTCACCACTATATCGCAATTCTCAAGAAGCTGCTCGGCGAACTCGCCGCTTGTGAACCCCTCCGGCGTCCTTGCCCATACGTAGAGGCTGGCCTTTGGCGGGTCAACCTCAAGGCCGATTTCGTCCAGGACGGCGAGAACCTTGTCTCGGCGTCGCTGGTAAACGGCGTTACGCTCGTCAATCCATTCGTCGGAGGTGTTCAGGGCCTCGATTCCCATTTGCTGAATCGCCTGGGGGACGCCGGAATCCAGGTTCGACTTCACGATGAGCAGAGCGTTTATCATATCGGCGTTGCCGACCGCCATGCCAAGCCGCCAGCCCGTCATGTTGTAGGACTTGGAGAGCGAATGGAACTCCATTCCAACATCCATAGCGCCGCGCGCCTGCAGGAAGGACGGATGGCGGTAGCCGTCGAAGGTGACGTCGGTATAGCAGGCGTCGTGCATCACGGCTATTTCGTAGGACCGGGCGAACTCTATCACCTTCTCGAAATAGTCAATACTGGCAATCGCGCCGGTGGGATTGTTGGGGTAGTTCAGCCACATGACCTTCGCATGGCGGGCGACGTCCTCCGGTATATCCTCAAGCGCGGGAAGCCAGCCGTTCTCCTCTTTGAGCGGCATCCAGTGGCACTCGCCGCCCGCGAACCACGTTCCGACGGAGTAAACGGGATAGCCCGGATCCGGCACGAGGGCTATGTCGCCCGGCTCGATGAAGCAGAGCGCGGCGTGTCCTATCCCCTCCTTCGCGCCTATCAGGGATATGACCTCCTTTTCGGAGTCGAGCGAGACGCCGAACCTGCGCTGATACCAGTCGGCGGTGGCCTTTCGGAACTCGGGCAGGCCCTCGGACTCCGGGTAGCGGTGATTGGGCAGGTCTCCGGCGGTATCGCGCAGGACGTTGATTACGGGCGCGGGCGTTTCGAGATCGGGGTCTCCGATTCCGAATGAAATGACCTCGATGCCCTCGGCGCGCTTCTGGGCTATCTTGCGGCTGATTTCGACGAACAGGTATGGGGGTATCTTCTCGACTCGGCTGGCGAAATTCATGTGAATCTCCGATTTAGTTTTTAGTGGTTAGTGATTAGTGGTCGGATGGGTATTTTAGCACGGCAGGTTATGGAGCGAAACTTGATGGGCGTGGATGGCGGAAATCGTATCCAGTTCTCAGCGATCTTATACCATTTCATTCTGATTAGGACATGAACTTCAGAGGCAGGCAAGATTGTCCTTCGACAAGCTCAGGACGAACGGTGGAAGCATCAAATATCTGGCGCGCAACCGTGGGAACACGACGACGTTACTCCGAATTGGTCTTATATATCTTGGTTTATAAATCAACAGGTGGCAACAGGTGGTTCAACAGGTGACCAACAGGTGAAAAAGTCACCAGCATTGACCAGCATTTCACCTGCATTAGCTACGGGGAAAATTTTTCGCCCCTCCGATATTCGGACAGTATAAGTAAACATTTATGTATGTCCAGGTTCAGAATCATCGTTGGTCACGCTCCACAGTTAGTTTGTATGTTCGTATTATAGCATATTCAGGAGTGAAAGTGTAGTCCTATGAGAAACTGAGGAAGGCTTTGCAAGGCCCTTGTCAGAAGCAGGATTTACAGGATGGTCAAGATATATAGGATTGGCGGGTTGCCGAGCGTCGACAGGTCTCTCGGTTCCCGTATGCGGTTCCAAGAGGATAAGTTTGGCGGGGATGAAGATTGGGCGCAGGAGAGACTCTCACGAACCCCTGATGACGGGATCAGCCGGGCCAGTCGCCTTCGAAGACGCGGGCGACTGGGCCTTCCATGACGACCTCTCCCCGTCCGGGCCATGAGACGCGCAGTTCGCCGCCGGGGAGTTCGACCGTTACGTCGTCGTCAACCAAGTCGTGAAGCCTGGCGGCGACCACGGCGGCGCAGGCGCCGGTTCCGCAGGCGAGGGTGATTCCCGAACCTCGCTCCCAGACGCGCACCCTGATGCGGTCGCGGGCCAGCACGTTCACTATCTCGTAGTTCACGCGCTCGGGGAAGAACGGGTTGTGTTCGACCATCGGGCCTACGCGGGTCAATTCGTAGTCGTCGACCGGGGCGTCCATGAATACGACGGCGTGGGGATTTCCCATCGAGACGCAGTTTACCAAGAGTTCAGAACCGTCAATCTCCAGGGGATAGTTCAGCGCGATTTCGAGGTCGTCGGGAGCGGCGACGGGAACCTGGGTGGGCTTGAGGATGGGTTCGCCCATGCTGACGGACGCGCCGGTCATCACGCCGCCTTCCCAAGCTGGCCGCACTGAGAGGACTCCCGCGCCCGTCTCGATTGAAAACGACTTGGAGGCGGTATCCAGCGCGAAAGCATCCAAACCGAAACGCACAAAGCAGCGAATTCCATTGCCGCACATCTGGCCCTCTGATCCGTCGGCGTTGAACATCTGCATCCTGGCGTCGGCCTTGTCGGAGTCGCGCAGCAGGATGAGGCCGTCGGAGCCAATGCCGAAATGCCTGTCGCTGACGCGCCTGGCGACTTCGGGCCAGTCCATTTCCTGAGTCCTGGCGTCGACGTAAATGTAGTCGTTGCCCGCGCCGTGCAGTTTGACGAAATTCATGGGAATCTCCGGGAGATAGTTTTTAGTTGTTAGTCTTTAGTTCTTAGAATCGTTTATCCACTTGGCGGCGTATTCGATGGCTGAGTCCAATTGGGTTGGCTCGAACCAGCGGATGCGCGGGTCGTCTCGGCGAAACCAGTTGGACTGCCGCCTGACGTAGCGGTGCGTCCTGAACTTGGTCCTCTGTACCGCGTCGGATAGGGCCGCGCCGTTCAGCAGGTGGTCGGCCATTTCATGGTAACCGATTCCGGACATGGAGGGAAGGTCGGGGCCGTACCCCATAGCCAGCAGACGCTCGACCTCATCCAGGAAACCGGCTTCCATCATGCTATCAACGCGGTCGTCGGCGCGGCGGTAGAGCGCGGCGCGCTCCATTCCGAGACCTATGACGGCGGACTCGAACCATGGCTCCAGCCGCCTGGGGGCGTTCGGCGCGGGGCCGCGGGACTCGGCGACCTCGATGGCGCGGATGACGCGGCGAGGATTGGCGGCGTCAACGCGCCCCAGGGCTTCGGGGTCGAGATTTTTCAGGCGAGACAACAGGACGTCAATCCCCTGCGACCGGAGCGTATCGTCCAGTTCGCGGCGCAGAACAGGATCGGGCGGAACCACGGGGACGTTCCAATTTTCCAGCAGGGCCGTCACGTACTGTCCTGTTCCGCCGACCAGGAGCGGAGTCTTCCCCGCTGTATTCGCGTTTAGGATTGATTCTTTTGACAAGTCTAAGAACTTCCCTAAGCTGAAATCGTCGTTTGGATATATTATGTCAACCAGGTGGTGGGGGACCGCGGAGAGTTGGTCGGGCGTGGGCTTGGCCGTTCCGACGTCCATGTGGCGATAGACCTGTCGGCTGTCCGCGCCTATCACCTCGACCTCGAAGCGGCCTGCGATTCTCATGGCGAGGTCTGTCTTGCCGACGGCGGTTGGGCCGACGATGGCGAGGAGGCGGGGGTGGGGGCTGGGGGTTTGAGACGGGGGCATGGCGGGCGAAATTAGCGGGCTGTCTTCCCTACACTACCGGCTGGAAGTGGGCGTTCCAATCGTCTTGGAGGATGGCTCCCCAATCCGGCCTAGCGGGTTCTACCAAGAGTTCCTCGATAAGAAGTCGCAGGAAGACTCCAATGGAGATTACGCCCGTAGGCAGATGAGCGTCGCGGACTTCGGGATGCCCGACCAGCGCGCCACGCTCCAAGTGCAGGTGCGGCATTACGACAGGACTGTTGCCTCTGGGGTGCCAGTGATAAACCAGAACTTCCTGCTGTTCGGAATCAAGGATCGCGTAGGCGTAACCTGTCACTTGGACGGTCCACAAATCGCCCCGGGCAGTTGGCGCGATGATTCGATAGGTCTGCTGCAACTGAAGTCTGAAGTTTGATGCGCCGCCAAGCATGACGGGCTGACCGTTGTTCAGCGCCAGTATGAGAGGGACCGCGGCGGGATGATAGCCGCCAGCAACGCTAACAATTGAGTCTGTTACGCATGACACAAGGCGATTGGCAGCATCAACGTAGTTGTTGACAGCTTCAGCAGAAATCCGGCCTCTCATCAGTCTTCCCAATACTCCGGCAACATCATCGCCAAGCTGACGACCTTATGGTGATTCTCTCGGTCGCCGTCGAATTCTCCAGCTTTCCAAGCCCTGGTGAATTCGTTGAGGCTCATTCCGAAGTTCGTCTGGGCCAGATTTTCTTTCATCTCCCACGCTTCCCCTTCGGTAAGAAAGCGGGCAGGCCTCGTATGCTGAACTTTCTGTGAAACCTGAGTGGCCATGACGCTACCCCTGAGCAAATCGTTGGCTGTTTTGTACATGATAACATAGCGGCTGAGGCACTTCCCTACACTACCCTGTCGAAATGGGAACTCCATGGGCTAGAGAGGAGGTTTTCAACGCGGCGTTCGAGGACTGGCCTGTGTGGCTCTTGGGAAACTATGAAGTATGCCCTCGCGCTTCCTCGGCGGTATAGCAGGGATCGGGGCGGGTCAGGCAGGTTTAAGCTCGTCTTCAGGGCCTCGGCGACGCGGACGGTCTGCTCAACCGCCGATCCACGGCGTCCGAGGTGGTGATAGATTATGAGGCTCTGGCCGCGCTCGTGGAATCTACGCAGGTCGTCTATGAAGACGTACTTGGGGCCGGTCTTGCGGAGCGGGTCAATGGAGGCGGATATTCCGTGGGCGGGATCAGAGACGCTGTTGTCGGGGTCAACGAAAATCATGCCGGCGTCGGCGGTCGCGTCGAGAGCGGCGTCGAACCAACTGGCGCGGGCGGCTTTTCTGCCGGATCGGGGCATCCCTCTTGGAAACGACAGGCTTGGTTCGTAGTAAAGCGTATTGGATGGTAGGATTCCGCTAGTCTGGACGGCGGCGATATTGCGGCTGTCTGTGTCGACCAGGCGGCGCATCGTGTCGTAGAGGTCGGGGTCGCAGGCGCGAAACCTAGCGTGGTTCGCGGGAGTGTCGTCCAGGTAGCCGGTGAACCTGCCGTCGCCATTGGCCTCGTCGGGGTAGAGATACCAGACAATGCCTAGCCTGGGATCCGAGTCTGACGGCGGGGTTTCTATCTGCCCTGTCAGGTAGCGGAGGAGGCCGTACTTTCCGAAGTCTCCGACGTCGCCTACGTATCTGTCCTGCATACGACTCCCCTACTCTATCCGGCCGGCGGCGGCTTCGGAGGCGCGGGCGACTATGGCGGCGAAGGATTCGGCGGAGAGGCTGGCGCTTCCGACTAACGCGCCGTCAACGTCGGGCTGGCGGACGAAGGACTGGATGTTATCGGCGGTAACGCTGCCGCCGTAGAGACACGGGACGGAATCGGCGGCGTCTCCGAAGTTGGATCGGAGGGCCGATCTTATCGCGCTCATCATGTCCTGGGCTATCCGCGGCGTGGCGGCCTCGCCCGTTCCGATTGCCCAGACGGGTTCGTAGGCCACCAGCAGGTCGGACACATCATCTAGGCCGGCGACACACCGGACAAGTTGTGAGGTCACAACTTCAACCGCCCTACCCGTCCGTCGGTCTTCCAGCGATTCGCCAACGCACAAGATTGGCTTGAGGCCATGTTCGAGCGCGGCCAGGACCTTGCGGTTTACGAAATCGTCGGACTCTCCGAAGAGAGTTCGGCGTTCGGAGTGGCCTACGATGACGAACTCGACCAGTTCGGCGAGCATAGGGGGCGAAACCTCTCCGGTGAAGGCTCCGGAGGATTCGGGGTAAACATCCTGCGCGCCGACGCGGACATTGGAGCCGGCGACGGCCTGGGATACGCGGTCGAGGGAGATATGCGGAGGGCATATTACTATATCGCATACCTCTGCCCCTGCGACTTGCTCAGATATATCATATCCTAATATCTTAGCTGAGCTTGGAGCAGTGTTCATCTTCCAATTGCCGACGATTGTCAATCTGTTCATGTTGTAATATCTCTATATCTTAATCTGCTTATGCAGTATCCTAAGCGCCGAACTTGTCCAGTTTGCCAGCGTGGGCCAGAAGAAGCAACGGGAGCGAGGTCGCGGGGAGGCCACCCAGGTAGCCGGAGCGGCAGGCGCGCTCGTTGAAGCCCGGGGAACCTAGTCCCTCGTTGGTGGAATTCGAGTTTATCAGAAGCGGGACGGGATGCCAGCTATGGGCGGCCATACCGGAGGGCGTGGAGTGGTCTCCGGCGACCGCGACGACATCCGCGCCCATATCGAGCAGGTGGGGTACGCGCTTGTCGAGTTCTTCAAGAGTCTTCACCTTAGCGTCGAAATCGCCATCCTCCCCTGCCGCGTCAGCCGGCTTGTAGTGCAGGAAGAAGAAATCGTGATCGTCCCAATGGTCTGAGAGCGTATCCAGTTCGGCGTCGAAATCGTGTCCGGTGGGAATGACGTTCATTCCGAGCAGGCTCGCGATACCGCGATACATGGGATACGCCGCGACCGCGCCGGGATTGAGACTGTACGCCTCTCCGAACGCGGGCCAGTCGGGACGCCTGGAGAAGCCGCGCATCAGAATCATGTTGGCGGTGTCGCGGCTTCTGAGTATATCGCGGGCGGACTCGACGAATTGGGCGGCCTTGCTCGCGGTGAGTTGGCCGGCGTCCGACCTGCCGACCGGATCGAGCGGCGCGAAGCCGGTTCGCTGCGGGTCGGTGTCGGTCACGTCTCCTCCGAGGCGCTCGCCCCGGATTATGACGACGAAGCGGTAATCCTGAACGGGTTCGACGATAATCTCGACTCCCGGAACGGTTATGTTGGATAAATGTTCGACCAGAGGCACGGACTCGGCGGTGGGTATCCGCCCTGCCCTGCGGTCGGTGATGACGCCGCTTGAGTCGAGCGTACAGAAGTTGCAGCGGATGGCGATGTCGTCCGGGCCGAGGGCGATTCCTATGCCGAGCGCTTCCAGCGCTCCCCTGCCAATCACATATTTGAGCGGGTCGTAGCCGAAGAGGGCGAGGTGACCGGGGCCGCTGCCCGGAGTAATGCCCGGGGCTACGGGCGTGGTGAGGCCGCAGGCGCTCCTGGACGCGAGCGCGTCCAGGTTCGGGGTATTGGCGGTCTCAAGCTCGCTCCTGCCCGTTTCGGGGTGAGGGAGTCCGCCGAGTCCGTCAACGACCAGCAGGACGATTTTGGAATCGGTCTCGCGGCAGATGTCGTTCAGGTATGGGAAGTCGATCATGGCTAGTTCTTAGTTGTTAGTCCTTAGTTCTTAGTTTTCAGTTGTTTGTCTGAATCAGGATTTACAGGATATGCGGATACACAGGATAAATAGATTCCCGCTTTTGCGGGAATGACGAACAAGAGATTTGCAGCTGTCTTGTTGTTAGCCCGCAGTTCTTAGTTTGTATGTTCGTATTGTAGCATAGGGCGATACTCTTCGTTCAAGGGCAGTCTTGGAGGGCGGCTATGCCGGGGAGATCTCTGCCTTCGAGGTATTCGAGGGTCGCGCCGCCGCCGGTGGAGACGTGGGAAAAGCTGTCCTTGAGTTCCAGGGAGCGCACCACGTCGGCGGTTGAGCCGCCGCCGGTGACGGTGTAGGCGTCGGTGAGATCGGCTATCGCTTGGGCTATCGCGCGGGTTCCGTGGGAGAACTGGGTCCACTCGAACACGCCCATGGGGCCGTTCCAGACGACGGTTCGGGCGGTCTTGAGCCTTTCGGCGTAGGCGCGAACCGTGTCGGGGCCTATGTCCATGACGACGTGGGCGCGGGGTATGGAGGACGCGCAGGCTGTAACCGGGTCGGCGCTTTCGTGGAAGGCGTCGGCGACAACGACGTCGCCTGGGAGGACGAGTTCAACATTATCGGCGTAGGCGCGGTCCAGGACGCGGCGCGCGAGTTGGACGTCGTCGGGGTCAACGCCGGAATCGTAGTCCAGCTTGCCCTGCGCGCAGAGGAACGACGCGGCCATGCCGCCTCCTATAAGGAAGGCGTCGGCGATATTGGCGAGGCGGTCAATGACCGGCACCTTGTCGGAGACCTTCGCGCCGCCCATAACTATTATATAGGGATGCTCGGGCGTGTGGATAACGCTGTCGAGCGCGCTTACCTCGGATTCGATGAGGAAGCCTGCGACCGAGGGCAGGAAACGGGTTACGCCGGCTGTGGAGGCGTGGCTCCTGTGCGCGACGCCGAAGCCGTCGTTGACGTAGAAGTCGGCTAGTTTGGCCAGGCTCTGGGCGAAGCGGGGGTCATTGCTCTCCTCGCCAATGTGGAAGCGAAGGTTTTCGAGCATGAGTACGTGGCCCGGGCTCATGTCGGCTATGACGGCTTCCACTTCCCCGCCAACGCAGTCCGGGGCGAGCGCGATGGGACGCCGCATCATCTCGGAGAGCCGGAGCGCGACGGGCGTGAGGCTGTGCCGGCTGTCGCGGCGTCCGCGCGGCCTTCCTATATGGGAGCAGAGTATCACGCGGCATTGGCGTTCGAGCAGGTACTCTATGGTGGGGAGGGATTCGACTATCCGGGAGTCGTCGGAGATCTGTCCGGTGTCGCCGACGAAGGTTACGTTGTAATCTACTCTGACCAGCGCCCTGTCGCCGGGGGCGATGTCGAGGTCGCGGACGCTCTTCTTGCGATACACTACGCCGCTCCCGGAAGAGTCCGCAAGAGTTCGCTCAGGTCGTCAGAAGCGCGGCCCGACGGTAGGGCTTCCCGGATAGCTTGGACAGCGCTGGCAATCCGCGCGTCAATCTCGCGTTGGGCTTGGTCGGCGACGCCGAGTTGGGAGATGAGGGTGGAGAGGCCGCGGGCGTCGGAGGGATCGAGGACGCGCTTGAAGTAGTAGTCGCCCAGCCTTCGCCTTTCGGAGGGAGAGGCGACTTCGAATGCGCGGACTACGGGGTAGAGCTTCTTCTTGTTCATGAAGTCTTCGGAGGGCGGCGCGTCTTCGTCCTGGTCGGAGGCGAGTTGTCCCATGTCGTCGGCTATCTGGACGGCTACGCCGATAGCTCGGCCGGAGTCGGCGAAGGACTTGCGTACTTCATCGTTGGCGTCGGCGGCCAGCGCTCCGAACTCCATGGCGCAGGCGTAGAGGGAGCCGGACTTGGCTTCGGCCATGTTGAGATAGGCGTCGGTGGACATATCGAGGCGTTCCTGGGCTTCGAGGTCCATGAAGCGGCCTTCGCAGGCGGCGAGGCTGGCCTTATCGAGGACCTTGACGGCCTCGAAGACGCTTTCCGGGCCGTGGCCGCGCTGTCCGAGTCCGAGCAGGGCGAGTCGCGCGAGGGCGTGCATCCCGTCGCCGGCGTTGATGGCCTGGGCGGGGCCCCACTCCCACCAGACGGTATCGCGGCCATTTCGGGAGATCCTGCCCGCCTGAATGTCGTCGTGGATTTCGCAGAAGTTGATAACAAGCTCGATAGCGGCGGCTGTGGGAAGCGCGGATTCGACGTTTCCGCCGAGGGACTCGCATGAGGCGAGGCAGAGAGAGCCGAGGGGACGGGACGCGGGAGCTGCGGCGGAATACGGGTCGTCGGAGAGCCAGCCGAGGTGGCGCTCCATCATGGAGTACAGGGGCAATCCCCTGTCGGAGACGATGCGCCTAAGTTCGCCTTCGACCATGGGGCTGTATTCGGCGATTCTGTCCAATCGGGGGCTCCTTGGGGTGGATTTGTGATGGGATTTTACACTTCCAGCGCTATGCCTGCCAATTCTTGGATGTCGGAGGCGGAGAGCGCGCCTTCGCGGAGGATTCTGGGCGGGTTGGATGTCGCGTCTATGACGGTGGAGGGCGCGGAGGGGGCTAGGACTCCGCCGTCGAAGACGAGATCCAGGCGGGGGCCGAGTTCTCGGAGGACATCGGAGGCGGCGGTGAGGGCGGGCTTGCCGCTCACGTTGGCGCTGGTTGCGGTGATGGGCGCGCCGAGTTGGGCGACGATTTGCCTGGGGGCGGGATGGTCGGGGACGCGGAGGCCCACGGTGTCGAGGCCGCCGGAGACGACCGGGGGTATGAGATCGGACTTGCTGACGACGATGGTGAGCTTGCCGGGCCAGAAGGTCTGGGCGAGACGGAGGGCGACGTCGGGGACGTCGCGGCCATATCGGAAGAGGTCGTCGGGGCCGGAGACGAAGATGGGCAGCGGGCTGCGCTCCTCGCGTCCCTTGACCGTGAAGACCTTCGCGGCGGCGTCAGCGTCGAGGGCGTTGGCGGATATGCCGTAGAGGGTGTCGGTTGGGAGGGCGATAACTCCGCCGTTTCGGAGGGCGTCAACGGCCTGGCTTATGGAGGTGGAGAGGATGGTCTGGTCTGTCATGGGCCTTTCTGTGTGAATCGGGATTTGGGGGATTGCATATAGGCTGGTTTATGTTTGCCCTGGTGGAGGGCTGGTCAAGGGCTGGGGACGTCTTGTTGTTCGGAACGCCTGGAAATCACTTGGAAATCGGCTGATTTAGCTATGAAATCGGGCTGATTTGGCCTGAAAAATTTTTTCGCTATCCGATTTTGTCGGGATTGATAAAGTGTAGGTTATGGAATACGGGTACTGTTGTTCTGGTAGATGGGGGTATTATAGCATGATGGTGATGGGGATGGGTAGGGATTGAGAGTGAACGCTTGGAGGTGGGGTTTCACTCCCATCCTAACCTTCCCCCGTCGAGGGGGAAGGGACTTTTGGCTGCCTGTTGAGGGGGAAGGGACTTTACGCAAGGGTCTCAGGGTGGGTCAACCAGACATCAGGCGGCAAGGCCGTATATCAGAAGCGCGAGGAAGAACACGAAGAATACAGCCGGGACGAACTGTTCAACCCGCGTGAGCTGGATGTAGCGAGGGGAGTCGTCGGGAGGGCGCAGAATTTCCCATTCCTTGCTGTATCCGGCATAGGGCAGCAGTTTCTCCATGTCGTTGATTATTTCGAACTTCGCTGAGTTCAGTTCTCTGTACGAGCGTATGTTTATGAACCACACTACGGAGAAGGCCATTCCGAACGCGCCGACCACGGTGAACACGACCGACCACGTGTCGGTTGACACGTCCAATCTGGCCATCACCACCAACAGGGCCACGAACGCGGCTACCAGGGTGGCGTAGAACCTGTTGGATTGGTCTCTGCGCTGGCTTACGCGGTCGGCCATTTCGACGTATAGCTTGTACTGCTCAAGCAGACGGTCGGAGTTTGTTTGTCCGTCGTCATTGGGTTTCATAGCGCATACCTTCTGAGACAATCGCATAAGCTTCGTCTATTGTACTGCAGGGAAAGGGACTTTCGGCTGCCATTGTGAGCCTGGCTTAGGAGGACTGTCGGGCGTATAGCGCGGCTAGACATTGCCACAAGGAGCGATGGCGTCAGTCGGGGCGGTCGCCGTTCAGGAATGGGGGCGGATTGACTTCGCCCGATTCTATGGCGTCCTTGACAGCGGGGTTGGCGTCAAGCCACCGGGCAAGCCGCTCATCGTATTCGACTGAGGCTTGTTTCACGCCCTCTTCTATGCCTTGCCTCACGCCTTCTTCTATGCCCTGCCTCACGCCCTCTTCCATGCCCTGTTTCTTGCCTTCGGCAAACCTTCTCGCCAAGTATCTCTCAGCTATCATCCTCAGTCCCTCCGCCGTTACAGCTATAACCAATGAGTACGCCGCTATCGCTATGCCCTTTTTGGTTGAATGATCATTGCGATTGTATTATAGCATGGCTTGGGAACTAGCATAGGTTCTTCTGGTTTCCCGGATTCATGGGCCAGGCGCTAGGTGAGGCGGGCCTGGGCGGTGGAGGAACGGCGGCGGCGGGGGGCGCGGGGCAAGGTGGCGTCGGGGGCGAAGCGGGGGTATTCGGCCTGAGCGCCGGAGAGCAAATCCTCGATGGTGAGGATCTGGAGGCGCGGGTAGCGGTGGTCGGGGTAGTGTTCGGGGGTGTAGATGCCGGCTGAGGCGGCTTCCTGGGTCATGGGGCGCGTGGGCGGGTTGAGGGTGATGAAGAGGCCGATTTGGGCGTTTTCGCGCTCAAGTACGCCGTTCAGGTCGCGTATTTGGGGTACGCTGACGTGGCCGCTCTTGACCTGGACTATGATTCGCTTTGCCTTGCCGCTGTTGTCGTCGAAGAAGTTGATGTAGCCGTCTATGCCGGAGTCCGCGCCTCGGCGGCCGCGGTTGGAGGGGCGGGCGTCAACGAGGCCCAACGCCCAGTACTCGAACTGGTAGCGTCCGTCGTGTTCGGATTCGACGGCCAGGGCGCGGGCGCTTTCGACGTCCTGGGGGACGCCTATCACGTCGTAGTCGGAGAGGTCGGGGCCGAATGTGTCTCGGAGACGGCTTTTCATCAGGGATATGGCGAGGTGTGTTATGTCTATGCCAATCCAGCGTCGGTTGAGTCGTTCGGCGACGGCTATGGCGGTTCCGCATCCGCAGAAGGGGTCGAGGACTAGATCGCCTTCGTCGCTGGAGGCATTGATGATGCGTTCGAGGAGGGCTTCGGGTTTTTGGGTTGGGTAGCCGAGGCGTTCCGTGTGCCATGACCTAAGTGACTGAACGTCCGTCCAGACATCTTGAACGGGATTGCCTTTGGCTTCATCAAGATAGCGTTTCATTCTAGGAATGCCGTTGCGGGTGTAGTAAATCCGTCCTTCGCTATCAAGGCGTTCCATAGTAGTGAGAGGGACACGCCAAACGCGAACAACGCCCTTCCACTCATATTCATAGCCACCACCTTGAAGTCCAGACGCTCCCAGATCGCCTGACATGAATCTGCGTCCGTTGTCATCGGAATAACGATAATACCGTTCCACGTACTCAGGGTCATACGCCTGAAAGGAAGGATTCCAAGTGTAATCCTGAGATTTGGAGTAATAGAGCATAGTGTCGTGTACTGAGCCATAACCGCGCGCGTCGCTGTGAGCGCTTTGACGCTTCCATATCAGATCGCCACGGAAATTGTCCGAACTGAATACGGCGTCCATCATGAGCTTGAGGTAGTGGGACGCGGTGGGATCGCAGTGGAGGTAGATGCTTCCGGTGGGTTTCAGGACGCGGTGGAGTTCGGCCATGCGCTGGGCCATCATGGTGAGGTAGGCCATCATGTCGTTCTGTCCTAGGAAGCCGCGCATGGCTTGTAACAGGTCGCCGAGCTTTTCGGGGCCGTCGGTTATGACGTCCTGGAAGGCGATTTCGGATTCGACGCTCCATCTCCAGGTGTCCTCGAAGGCGGTAATCTGGGCGGCGGAATCCTCGCCGGTTCGCTCCCGGAAGAGGACGTTGTATGTGGCGTTGGAGTTGAAGGGCGGGTCGAGGTAGATGAGGTCGACGCTGTCGTCTGGGACGTTCTCTCGGAGGATGCGAAGGTTGTCGCCGAAGTAGAGTTTGTTGCGCCAGTCGGTGGTGGTCAAGGTGGGTGTCCTTTGGGGCGGAAAGCACTGTTGTTCTGTCATTGTAGCATGGGAGAGGGGGTGTTGCAAATCTTGACCGGAGAGAGGAAGGCGAATAGACTTGAGTGGCGTTGATGCAGAGTCCGTAGCCTTGAGAGGTGTGCGATGGTCGGCAAGACGATTACCCTCGCTATGACAACCACCGAACTTGAACGATTTCCAGAGTTTCCGCCACGCGAGGACATGAACAATCCTATCTATCTCTACCGCCCCTCTCACATCTACGCGCTGGAATCGCACATGGGAAACCGTGAGACTACGATTGTCATGGGCGAGGTTCCGCTGGGATGGAGTCCCGGCCAGAACGCGGGCATTCGCAGGCCGGACCTTATGATAGCGGACAACATCAACCCCGCGCTCATCATCGGACAGTGGGGCTACGCGATAGATCAGCAGGGAAAGCCGCCGGACTTCGTTCTGGAGGTGGCGTCTCCGACGACCGGAGCGAATGACTACACCGAGAAGCGTCGGGACTATGAAGCGTACGGAGTCCCGGAGTACTGGCGATTCGACCCGTCTGGTGGAGAGTATCACGACGCGGCGCTGGGCGCGGACAGGCTGGTGGACGGCGTGTATGAGCCGATGGAGATGGAGTGGCTGGACGCGGACCGTTGTCGTGGTTACAGCGAGTTCCTGGGGCTGTACGTGTGCTGGGAGTATGGGGAACTGCGTTGGTTCAATCCACAGACCGGGAGTTATCTTCGCACCCACGCCGATGCTGAGGAACGCGGCGACCGCGCTGAGAAACGCGCCGAACGCGCTGAAGACCTTGCCGAAGTGGAGCGAGCCGCCCGCGTATTGGCTGAGGGCCGCGCCGAAGCGGAGCGTGTTGCCCGCACATTCGCGGAGGAACGGGCTGAACGGGCCGAAATGGAGCGGGACAGCGAAGCCGCCGCTCGGAGAGAGGCGGAGGCGGAGGTGGAACGGCTTCGCAGACGGCTTGGAGACGGGGGCGACCCAGAGTAGAGGTTTACGATGTTGGGCAAGAGGGCTGAAGTTAAAAGAATATACAAAGGAATCGAACGTTTCCCGGATTTCCCGCCCCGGGGCGATCCGCTGAATATACTCTATCTTTACCACCCTTCCTACATCTACGCTCTGGAAGTGTACATGGGAGACCCTGAGACCACGATAGTTATGGGAGAGGTTCCGGTGGGCCGGACGCCTGGCCAGAGCGCGGGCATTCGCATAGTGGATTTTCTGATAGCGGACAACGTTGACCGCGCGCTCATCATAGAGCAGATGGGCTACGCCATAGAGCTGCATGGAAAGCCGCCTGACTTCGCGCTGGACATTGCGCCTCTGAAGGCTGAGGACGCCGATTACACCGAGAAGCGGAGCGCAGAGAGTTGGAAGCGGAGGCGGAAAGGCTTCGCGCCCAAGCCGAGCGGGACCGCAAATCCACGGCGCGAATCCTGGCTCAAATGGAGCGGGAGCGCGAGGCGGTTCTTCGTGGAGCGGCTGAAGCGGGGATGTATTTTGCTTGACCCAAGCGCGGCGCATCGGTTAGCCTGAACTTAGATACCGCTCATGTCTTCAAGCCATGTTCAAGACTCCATTCAGCCTGGTCGCGCCGGCGAAGAGCCGGTCGGATCGGCATACTCCGAAAGCGGGCAGGCTTCCACGCGCGAGGCTTCCCCAGTCCCCTCCTCGAACCGCCAAGAGACTATCGTTGTGATTGACTTTGGCTCGCAGTACTCGCGGCTGATAGCTCGGCGAATCAGGGAAGCCAACGTCTATTGCGAACTGATTCCTCATAGCGCTCCGTGGGAGACGGTGGCGTCGCTGAGTCCGAAGGGCGTGGTTTTGTCGGGTGGACCGGCGAGCGTGTATGAAGAAGGCGCTCCGCTCGCGCCGGAGTGGGTTTACGAATCCGGGCTGCCCGTATTGGGCATCTGCTACGGGATGCAGGCGATGGTGCATCAGCTTGGGGGGAAGGTCTCGCCGGCCTCGCGGCGCGAGTACGGGTACGCGGAGCTAATCCAGGACGCGCCTTCGGATCCGCTGTTTCACGAGACGCCGGAGTCCATGCAGGTTTGGATGAGCCACGGGGATCACATCTCGGAGTTGCCGCCCGGATTCAGCGCGTTGGCGCATACGGACAACTCCCCTATCGCGGCCCTGGGCGACGGGAAAGGCCGACTTGGAATACAGTTCCATCCCGAAGTGGTTCATACTCCGAAGGGAAAGCGGCTTATCGAGAATTTCCTTTATAAGATATGCGGTTGCTCGGGCGCGTGGACGCCGGGCAACTTCGTTTCGGAGACGGTGGGGGCGATACGGCGGCAGGTGGGGGACGGCAAGGTGATATGCGCGCTTTCGGGCGGGGTTGACTCGGCGGTGGCGGCGACGCTGGTTCACCGGGCCATCGGCGACAGGCTGACGTGCATCTTCGTGAACAACGGGCTGATGAGGCACAGGGAACCGGAGCGAGTGCGCGAGACGTTCGGGAAGTACATGGAGATGAACCTGAGCTATGTAGAAGCCTCGGAGCATTTTCTGGGCGCGCTGAAGGCGGTGACGGATCCGGAGAGGAAGCGGCGGATAATCGGGGAAGAGTTCATCAACGTGTTCGAGGGTGAGGCTTCGCGGCTGGGACAGGTGGACTTCCTGGCGCAGGGGACGCTGTATCCCGACGTGATAGAGAGCCAGGTTCCGGGGGACGAGGTTTCGGCGAAGATAAAGACGCACCACAACGTGGGCGGGCTGCCGGAGCAGATGCGTATGGAACTGGTGGAGCCGCTGCGTTATCTGTTCAAGGATGAGGTTAGGGAGGTCGGGCTGGAACTTGGTCTGCCGCGCGAGATGGTTTTCAGGCAGCCGTTCCCGGGGCCGGGATTGGCAATCAGGATAATCGGCGAGGTTACGCACGACGGCCTGGAGACGCTGCGGGAGGCGGACAGGATATTGATGGAGGAGATAGAGGCGGCGGGGCTGTACGATGAACTGTGGCAGAGTTTCGCGGTTTTGACGGATTCGCGGTCGGTGGGAGTGACGGGTGATTTCAGGACTTATGGGAACGTTATCGCGATACGGGCGGTTACGAGCGACGACGCGATGACGGCGGACTGGGCGCGGATTCCGTACGAGGTTTTGGGGCGGGTGTCGAACCGGATATGCAACGAGGCTCCGGGGGTGAACCGGGTGGTGTATGACATAACGAGCAAGCCGCCGGGGACGATAGAGTGGGAGTGAAGGTTCTTATCGTGGGCAATGGGGCGCGGGAACACGCGCTTGCGTGGAAGGTGGCTTCCAGTCCATTGAAGCCGAGCGTAATCAGCGCGCCCGGGAACGCGGGGACGGCGCGGGTTGGCGAGAATTTTGATGTTTCGGCGGAGGACGTGGAGGGATTGGTTGGGCTGGCTAAGGATGAGTCGGCGGATCTGACGATAGTGGGGCCGGAGGTTCCGCTGTCGGCGGGTATCGTGGACAGGTTTCGGGAAGAGGGTCTGCGGGTGTTCGGGCCGACGAAGGCGGCGGCGCGGATAGAGTCGAGCAAGTCTTTCGCCAAAGGGGTGATGGCGGCGGCGAACGTTCCGACGGCGACCGCGCGGGTCTTTCGAGACGCGGGTTCGGCGATTGAGTATGTTCGGACGAGCGAGCCGCCGTTCGTGGTGAAGGCGGACGGATTGGCGGCGGGCAAGGGCGTGATAATGTCGGCCACAGCGGAGGAGGCGATCAGCGCGCTAAATTCCATGTTTGTCAGCCGAGACTTTGGCAGCGCCGGGGACACGGTACTGATAGAGCAATGGCTGCGTGGGCAGGAAGTGAGCGTGTTCGCGTTTGTGGACGGCGCTTATGTATCGGAGATGACGGCGGCCTGCGACTACAAGCGGGCGCAAGACGGCGACCTGGGGCCGAATACGGGCGGCATGGGGAGTTACAGTCCCCCGCCCTTCTGGGATGACGAACTGGACGGCAGGGTTCGGGCGGAGATAATGGAGCCGGTGGCGGCGCGGATGGCTGAGATGGGCTGTCCGTTCCAGGGGATTCTGTACGCGGGTCTGATGCTGACGGAGGACGGGCCGAAGGTGATTGAGTTCAACTGCCGGATGGGGGACCCGGAGGCGCAGGTGGTGATTCCGCGCCTGAAGTCGGATCTGCTGGAGTTGGCGCTGGGCGCGACAGAGGGCAATCTTTCGGAGATGAAAGTGGAGTGGTCGGGGGATTCGTGGGTGGGCGTGGTACTGGCGTCGGAGGGGTATCCGGGCGGATATGAGACGGGATACGAGGTCGGCGGGCTTCCTGAAGATTCTGAGGAATGTATTGTTTTCCACGCTGGAACTGTTTTAGATAAAGTATCAGAAGTAAACCAAAACGCTAAGATAGTTACTTCCGGCGGGAGGGTTCTGACGGTGGCGAGCCGGGGGGATACGGTAGCGGAGGCGCGGCGGTCGGCATACGAAGGTGTGGAAAGCGTTAGGTTTGACAATGTATATTTCAGGCGGGATATTGGGGCGGGGGTGTGAAGGGACGCTTATTCTTGGAAAAATGGTTTGCAATTCCGTGATGAATGGATTCCCGCTTTCGCGGGAATGACGGTAGAGTAGCTAGGAATGACGATACACAGTTTGCCGCTTGTAGGCACATGGGTCGCGGGAATGACGATTGGGATGTGGGAATGGTGGCAGCGTAAATTAGAATGATGACAAAAGAGGTAAAGAGATGCCGCTAGTAGGTGTACTAATGGGAAGCGCTTCGGACAAGGGGGCCATGGAGCCTACGTCCGAGGTTTTGGAGCAATTGGGAATCAGCCACGAGGTGGAGGTGATGTCGGCGCACCGGACGCCGGACAGGGTGCGGGAGTATGGGATGACGGCGCGGGATAGAGGGATAGAGGTGATAATCGCGGGCGCGGGCGGGTCGGCGGGACTGCCGGGCGTGCTGGCGTCCTGGACTACCCTACCCATCATCGGAGTGCCGATTCCGTCGAGCGACTTGGAAGGGATTGACGCGCTGTACGCAATCGCGCAGATGCCGCCCGGGATTCCGGTGGCGTGCGTGGCGGTGGGAGAATGGGGAGCGCGGAACGCGGCGTTCCTGGCGGCTGAGATACTTGGGGGGAAGCATGAAGAGGTGCGGAAAGCGTATGATGACTATCGGGAGGGGCTTAGGAATAGGTGAGTCTGAACTATGATTCATAGGATTGATGTGATGCACAGGATGGGTAGATTGCCGCTTATATGGGAGTTTGTGGTTCACCCTCACCCTAGCCCTCTCCCATCAAGGGAGAGGGGACTTTGAACGGACGGAGATAAGATTAGATGATCGAGCGATACGCCCGGGCGCGCATGAAACAGGTGTGGTCGGACGAAAACAAGTATGACAAGTGGCTGCTTATCGAGCTCGCGGTGTGCGAGGCGTGGACTCGGACGGGGGTGATTCCCGAAGCGGACATGGCTAAGCTGCGCGTCGCCACATACGACATAGAGCGGCTGAACGAGATTCTGCGGGTCACCAAGCACGATATGACGGCTTTCCTGGGGTCTATGACGGAGCAACTTGGGCCGGAGGGCCGGTGGCTTCACCTGGGACTCACGACGAGCGACGTGTGGGACACGGCGACGAGCTTGCAGATGGTGGACGCGGCGGACGCTCTGAACGATGAGATAGACGCCTGCATAGAGACGCTGGCGACGAGGGCGCGCGAACACAAGGACACGCTGATGATGGGAAGGACGCACGGCGTCCACGCTGAACCTATCACGCTCGGGCTGAAGCTGGCGCTGTGGTGGGACGAGATGCGCCGGAACAAGGCGCGGCTGGCTCACGCGCGCTCGGAGATAGCGGTGGGCAAGATCTCGGGGCCGGTCGGGACGCACGCGACGGTCTCGCCGGAGATAGAGCAGATGGTTTGCGATCAGCTTGGGCTGGCGGTGGCGCCGGTGTCCAACCAGGTGATACAGCGCGACCGGCACGCGAACTTCATAACGACGCTGGCGGTAATCGCGGCGTCGCTGGAGAAGTTCGCCACGGAGATACGCGGACTCCAGCGGACGGAGATACGCGAACTGGAAGAGCCGTTCTCGGAGGGGCAGACGGGATCGTCCTCGATGCCGCACAAGCGCAACCCGGAGCTAACGGAGCGGGTGTGCGGGTTGGCGCGTCTTATAAGAGGCCACTCGGTGACCGCTATGGAGAACGTGGCGCTGTGGGGTGAGCGGGACATAAGCCATTCGTCGGCTGAGCGGCTGATACTGCCCGACTCGTGCATGGCGCTGGACTACATCCTGGACCTGTTCACCGGCGTGGTGGCGGGAATGAGGGTGTATCCGAAGCGGATGGAAGAGAACATGGAATTGACGCGCGGGCTGCTATTCTCGCAGAGGCTGATGCTGACGCTAATCGAGAAGGGCATGAGCCGCGAGGACGCATACAAGACGATGCAGAAGAACGCGGCGCTGACCTGGGACGAGGACAGCGACTTCCGGGAACTGATTCGCCGGGATCCCGTGGTGATGGAACAGCTTGGGAAGAAAGAACTGGACGGAATTTTCGACTACGGGTACTATGTGCGGTTCGTTGATGACGTGTTCGCGCGCGTGGGACTGAACTAACAACTCTGAATACATACGGGGAAAGATACATGGCTGTTACGACTGTTCACGAAACGAATTTGCCCAACCTGCTCTACCGTGGCAAGGTGAGGGACACCTACCCTATTGATGACGAAACGCTGCTGATGGTGGCGACGGACCGGATTTCGGCGTTCGACGTGGTTCTGCCGACCGGGATACCGGACAAGGGCGCGGTTCTGAACGGGATATCCGCGTTCTGGTTCGACAAGACGGCGCACCTGGTACCGAATCATCTCATCGAGATGGCCGCCGACCGTTCCGATCTGGACATTCCCGCCGAGATAGCGCGGCGCGCGATGGTGGTGAAGAAGGCGGATCGGATTGACGTGGAGTGCGTGGTGCGCGGATTCATAACCGGGTCGGCGTGGTCGGAGTACCGGCGGTCCGGCACGGTGCAGGGAAAGCCCATGCCGGAGGGCCTGAGAGATGGCGACCCGTTCCCGGAGGTTCTGTTCACGCCTACGACGAAGGCGGAGGTCGGCCATGACGAGAACATGAGCTTCGAGGAAGTGGCGGACATGGTTGGGCAGGAGATGGCGGAGCGTCTGAGGGACACCACGATAGAGGTGTATGAGTACGCGAGGGACTACGCGCAGGAGCGGGGCATCATCATAGCGGACACCAAGATGGAGTTCGGGACGGTTGACGGCGAGCTTATCCTGATTGACGAACTGCTGACGCCGGATTCGAGCCGTTTCTGGGACGCCGAGGGGTACGAGCCCGGCAAGTCTCAGCCGAGCTACGACAAGCAGTTCGTGCGGGATTGGCTGGACGACGCGGGGTGGGATCACGAGCCGCCCGCGCCGGAATTGCCGGAGGATGTGGTTTCTCGGACGACGGAACTGTACGCGGAGGCATATCTGAAATTGACCGGGACGGAACTGAAGTAGCATAATTGATTACATCCTAGCGCTCTCCTAATGAGGGTTCACAGGGACAGGCATTTCACCCTCACCCCAGCCCTCTCCATGAGGGAGAGGGGGGTTGTTGATGGGTATTCATAGCTGAGCGCATACTTGCCTACTCTTCTCAGCCCAATGAGGGAGAGGGGTCTTTACGGAATAGAAAACCAGGTTCTTCGGTCAAAGGTGGATATGTCAACAGCATCCAATCGTTCAAGCAGAAGAATGACGCCGACGCAGGCGCGGGCCGCTCGGAGACAACGGCGGCAGAGACGGCGGCGGTTTCTCAGGTACGGCGGCGGCTTGGCCATCGGGCTGGTGGCGGGCGCGCTGATACTGTCGCTGTTCCTTCCCGGGCTGCCGCTGGATACGCTCTTCCAGGGCGGGACGCCGGACGGGCCCGGGATCCGCATGGAAGACCAGGGGCGCGAACACGTGTCGCCCGGCGAGGAACACCCGGATTACAACTCTCTGCCTCCGACTTCGGGCTGGCACTACAACGTGCCTCTCGCGCCGGCGAGGTGGGGAATCTACGACGAGCCGCTGGAGAACGAGATACTTCTGCACAACCTGGAGCATGGGTACGTGAACGTACACTACGATTGCCCGGACGGATGCGACGAACTGCAGGCGCAGTTGACGGAGTTGGTGCAGGAAGGCGTTGACCGGGGCGGCAAGGTGCTGATGAGTCCCTACCCGGGCATGGAGAGTCGAATCGCTCTGACGGCGTGGAACTTCATTGACAGGTTCGAGGAGTTCGACGAGAGCCGGATAAGGGACTTCGTGAACGCGCACGAGAGTTCGCCGAACGCGCCGGAGTGGAATGTTTCGAGGTAGATGGCACAGTGGACCGGGGTGAATCACCCTCACCCTAGCCCTCTCCCATCAAGGGAGAGGGGATTTTTGCCTGGTGACCAATCCAATTCTCAGATAGTAGAAAGACCTTGGGGACAGCGATGTTTCTGGCAAAGGTGTATATAAGTCTGAAGCCGAGCGTGAACGATCCGCAAGGGTTGACGATACGGAGCGGTCTTCACCAGCTTGGGTTCGATTCGGCGCGGGACGTGAGGGTTGGGAAGTATATGGAGATCCGGGTGGATGAGGCGGAAGAGTCGGCGGCGCGGGAGAGCGTGTCGGAGATGTGCCGGCAGTTGCTGGCGAATCCTATTATCGAGGATTTCAGGTTTGAGTTGGAACCTCTCCCTTAGCCTACCAGGGTCTTTCGGTTATTTCCCGATACCGCTTCTGTCGTTCGCTCTGAGCTTGTCGAAGGGCCGCCCGTTAATGGTTCGACAAGCTCACCACGAACGTAATTGGTTGATAGTCGAAGGGCCGGCCGTTCATGGTTCGACAAGCTCACCACGAACGGACTATTCTCAAGGTCACCGCGAACGGGCTACTCTCAGGGTCACCACGAACGGGCTATTCTCAAGGTCACCGCGAACGTGATTGGTTGGTAATTGAAAGGCCCTGCTAACCTACTCGGTGATTGTGCCTTTTGTGCTGGGGACCTGCCCTGCCCTGCGCTCGTCGTATTCGAGGGCGGAGCGGAGGGACCTGGCGAGGCTCTTGAAGATGGCCTCGGCCTTGTGGTGGTTGTTGACGCCGGAGAGAAGGCGGACGTGGAGGTTGAAGCGTCCCTCGCGGGCGAAGGATTCGAGGAAGTGGCGCACGAGGTCTCCGGGGAGGCCGCCCATGTCGCTGTCGCCTATGTCGGCGTCTATGACGGCGTAGCCGCGTCCGCCGAAGTCCACGACGGTGAGGGCAAGGGTTTCGTCAAGTGGCATATACGTGTGGGCTGCGCGGCGGATTCCGGCGCCGTCGCCGATGGCTTCGGCCAGCGCTCTGCCGAGTACGATGCCCAGGTCTTCGACCAAGTGGTGGAGTCCGACGTCGGTGTCGCCGCGGGCTACTATATCCAGGTCAATGAGGCCGTGGCGGGATAGCTGGGCCAGAAGGTGGGCGAGCATCCCGTTTACAACGTCAAGCTGGTATTCGCCCGTTCCGTCAATGTTTAGTTGGGCGGAGATCTGGGTTTCGGCGGTGTTTCGCTCGATTCGGGATGTTCTGGGGGTTTGTTCAGTCATTTTTCCATGCTTCGGCCTGCCGCAATCTGTGGATTCCCGCTTTCGCGGGAATGACGACGATAGCGTTCATATCGAAAAGGCTGACGGCGGCGGTCATTGGGCTGTGTCTCGGACGGCGTTGAGGAAGGCTGCGTTTTCGTGGGGCGTTCCCACGGCTACGCGGAAGCAGTCGGCAAGCCTGTCTGAACTGAATTTTCTGACGAAGACGCCTCGGGCGGCGATCTGGTCAACCATGTCCTGGGCGGCTTGAGGACCGTCCATCTGGCAGAGGATGTAGTTGCCCTGGGATGGCCAGGGCTTTATGCCGTCAATCGCGTCAAGGCTCCGGAAGAGGGATTCGCGGTCGTCAACTATCTTCTGGACGTTGCCGAGCAGGTAGTCGCTGTCTTCCAGTGAGGCTATGGCGGCGGCTTCGGCGGCGACGTTGACGTTGTAGGGGGGCTTGATGTCTATGATGTGGTTTACCAGGCCGTCGCTCATTATGCCGTAGCCTACGCGGAGGCCCGCGAGTCCGGCCCACTTGCTCATGGTGCGGAGGATTACGAGGTTGTCGTACTGGCCGATCAGGTTGCCGACCGTCTCCTTGCTGAATTCGTAGTAGGCTTCGTCTATTACTACGATGAGGCCGGTGTCGAGCAGAGCGCGAACCTGTTCTTCTGAGGCCATGTTGCCGGTGGGGTTGTTGGGGGAACTGACGAAGATTATCTTGGTCTTGTCGTCAATGGACTCGCGGACGGCCTGCACGTCAATCTCGAAGAGTTCATCGCGCTGTATCAGGCGCAGTTCGCCGCCCGCGATTCGGGCGCAGAAGGCGTACATTGCGAAGGTGGGTTCGCAGTCGAGTATGGCGTCGCCCGGCTCGATGAAGAGCCTGAAGAGCAGGTCAATAAGCTCGTCGCTGCCCGCTCCGGCGATTATGTTCTCGGTGGGAAAGCCGGTGTACTCTGATAGAGAGGCGCGCAGGCTGCGCTGGAAGGGGTCGGGGTAGATGTGCATGGGGGTTCGCGCCAATGCTTCGGCGGCTTTGGGCGACGGGCCGTAGGGGTTCTCGTTGCCGTTGAGCTTGACTACGGAATCCGCGGAGATTCCGGCCCTCTCAGCCAGCACTTCCGGGGGATCCACGGGCTGGTAGGTCTGTATCGAGGCCAAGTGGGGCCTGATTAGCTTTTCTACTCGGTCTTCAGGCATATCGCAGACTCCCGACTTGTTCAGGGTTTCAGATAGACATGGTACTAGATTGGGCGGGCGTCAGGCGAGTTCCTGGCGGATTTCGGCGGCCTCGGCGTGGGCGGTGAGGCCCTCGGCGCGGGCTATGACGGCGGCGGTCCGGGAGAGCGCGACGGATTCAGCGTCGTCCAGCGCTATGAGCGGGATGGTCTTGAGGAACTTGTGGACGCCTACGCCGGAATTGAATCGCGCCGTGCCGGAGGTGGGCATGACGTGGCTGGGGCCGGCAACGTAGTCGCCGAGGACTTCGTGGGAAAACTCGCCGACGAATACCGCGCCCGCGTTGCGTATCTTGCCTACCCATGCCCAGGGGTCTTGGACGGCGAGGCACAGATGCTCAGGTGCGAACAGGTTGGAGAGTTGGACGGCCTGATCGGTGGTTTCTACCACGGCGATAGTCCCCTGCCCTTCGACAGCGGCCCTGGCTACGGATTCGCGGCTGAGCCTGTGGAGACGGGTTTCGACCTCGCTGGCGACTTGCTCGGCGAGAGGCTCCGAGGTACAGACAAGCACGGGCATGGCCATGGGGTCGTGTTCGGCTTGGGCGAGCATATCGGCGGCGCAGAGGGTTGGGTTGGCTGAGGCGTCGGCGACGATGAGCGTTTCGGTGGGGCCGTAGAGGCCGTCTATGCCGACGTCTCCGTAAACCAGTTTCTTGGCGAGGGTTACGAACAGGTTGCCAGGGCCGCAGACCATATCCACGGCGGGAACGGACTCTGTGCCGTAGGCCATGGCGGCTATGGCCTGCGCTCCGCCTATCGCGAAAACGCGGTCAACGCCGGCGATCTGGGCGGCGGCCAGAACGACGGGATCGGGCAGGCCGTTATCTTTGGCGGGAGAGCATAGGATTATCTCCCCTACCCCGGCTACGCGGGCTGGGATAGCGGTCATTATGACGGTGGAGGGCAGCGGCGCGCTGCCGCCCGGCACGTACACCCCTACCCGCTCGCATGGGCGGAGGAGCGCGCCGTATCCGGCGGAGAAGTCCATCCAGTCGTTGGGCCTGTCGGCTTCGTGGTAGCGGCGGACTCTATCGGCGGACAGGGCGAGCGCTTCCAGGACGCGGGGGTCCACGGATTCGGCGGCGGACTCTATCGCGTTGGGGGGGACTTCGATTTCTTCCAGTTCGTGGCCCTCTATGAGCAGGGAGAGGCGTCTTATGGCGTCGTCGCCGTTCTGTCGCGCGTCCTCGATGATTCGGGAGACTACTTCCAGCGGAGTAAGGCGTTCGCCGAACATCCTCTCGGAACTGTCGAGGACGGATTCGGGGACGCTGGACAGGTCTAGCCGCCTGCTCTGGGAGAGGGCGGCGCGGGACTTTTCGTATCCTCTTACTATCTTCATGACAGGTAATCCCTGAGAGAGTCAATGATGGTTTCGACGGCTTCGGCCTTGAACTCCTCGACGCGGGACTTCGGCACGTAGTCGTAGAGGGCGTCCAGGGATTCGTCCACGGAGGTTATGAAGCGCTCGGCGTATTCATACGCGGGATGACTTTCGTCGCCGGCGGAGATTCGCCTGGCCATGAACCTGAGACGCTCCCAAGAAAAGCCGCCGGACATGACCCGCGCGACCCACTCTTTCCACTGGATCAGGTCTTCCTGCGGGAGAAACCGAATGTGGACGTTGGCGGGGTCGGCGTCAAGGCCGTGTATGGAACCCTTGACGTCGTCCCAGACGGTTCTGTCGAAATCGAGCTGGAGGGCGCGGTCCCAGACCTTGGCCATGGCGTCGGTCTCGAAGGCGGCGGGATCGCCGAAGTAGGGTCTGAACATCCTCACAATGTAGGACTCGTCGGCCATGAGATGGGATATGTATCCGGCGATGAAGGCTCGCATCGGGCCGTCGCGCTCTCCGGCCTCCATGAGTTCGGGGTGGGCGGCGAACATCGTCTCAACGCCCGTCCCGATGGTCTCGAAGTCCAATTCGACGAAGTGATAGTCGGAGCGGGCGCGTTTGGTGAGCGCGCGTATGTCGGGGGAGGTTGAGCCGAGGTAGAAGTAGCCCAGATTGGAGTCCAGATCGGGGTGTCGCATCCGGTCGGCGGCGGCGATGGCGAGTTGTATGTGCGTTGGGAGATTGGGCATTGAGCGTTCTTCTCAAGCCTTAGAGCAGGCGCGAGTAGGATTTACATTCGGACTGGAACAGGTAGTGAGGTTTGGACACGCGGACGCTGCTACCGCCTATCTCTCGCAGTCGGGCTACGGCGGGAAGCAGGCGCTTTTCCTCGACCATGACGGTTACGGCGAACCATCCCTCACCGTCGGGGTTGAAGACCTTGGCGATAGTGGGGCCTCTGAGGCCGGCGGTGTCGGCGCGCTTCATGACGTATTCGGCTACTTCGGCGTCGCTTTCGCCTTTCATGTTGGCGGTGACCTCGAAATAGCCGCCGGCGTGCAGGTGGGCTTCCATCATTTCGAGAAGCAGTCGGGCGGTTTCGAGCGCTTCCCTATCTTCGTCCGGGCGCATCCTGCGAGATACGACGCAAGCCTCGGAATTCATCACGGTTCCGCCGTCAATCTCCTTCAACCTGTTCTCCCTGATGGTAGTGCCGCTCTCGGTGATGTCTCCGATGATGTCGGCGAAGCCCATGGCGGGGGCGGCTTCGAGCGTACCGCTTGAGGGTATCACGCTGAAGTAGTTTACGCCATTGGCGAGCAGGTGGCGTCCTATGAGGCGGGGGTACTTGGTAGCGACCCTCAAATCCTGGCCGCGCGCTCGGAACTCGAGGGATATGTCGGCGAGGTCGGACATGGAGGTGACGTCCACCCAGGAATCGGGGACGGCCACCACAAGGCCGCTTCTGCCGAAGCCGAGTTGTTCCATGACTATCCTGGTGTCGCCGTCCTCGCGCCTGTTTTCGAGGAACTGGTCTTTGCCGACCAGTCCGAGGTCAACACCGCCCTCGTCAATTTTCCCCGTAATGTCGGAGCTGCGCTGGAACATGACGGTTACGTCCGGCAGGGACGGGATACGCGCGATGTATCGGCGGTCGTTGGGTCGGGAAACTGCCAAACCGCAGGAGCGCATGAAGGACATCACGGGACGCTGAAGCGCGCCGCTGCTGGGCAGAGCGAGTCGGAGCGTGGGGTTGGTCATAGAACACTCTCTCGCCGTCGCCGGATAGTTCGCGCGACTTCATCTACATAGAGGGCGAATCCGCAGGCGGGGGTATAGTCGCCGCCAAAGGCGCTTATGAGTTCATCATATCTGCCGCCGCCGCCAATCGGATACCCGCCCGCGCCGTCCGCGTTCAGGAACTCGAAGACGATGCCGGTGTAGTAGGTCATTCCACGCACGAAAGAGAGGTCGAGGCGGATGGTGGAGTCGCTCACTTTCTCGGAGCGGAGTTTTATGAGCGTGGCGCCGAGTTCTCGGACGCTGGCGAGCGAAGCGCCGTTGGATTTGAGTATCGCCTCGGCGTCCTCTATCACCTGCCAGGCCGCGCCCCTGAGAGACGTAAGACGCTCCACGTTTTCCAGCGCGGCTACGAGTTCGGCGGCGGAGCAGGCGCGTGTCATCCTGCTGGCGAGGCGCGCGAGTATCCGGCCCGGGCTTCGGCGTCCGGTGGGGCCGGAGATGGAGCGGCGTATGACTTCGAGTTCGGGCATTGCTTTGTCGAGGCCGTCGGTGACCGGGGCGGATCTGGGTTCGCCGACCACGAGGCCGGCGGCGGTCGCGCTCTCCAGGAGGCGTTCCTTGTAGTCCGGGCCGCCGATTTCGGCCAGGTTGGAGATTATGAACATTTCCACCTGGTCGGACAGGTCCTGGGACTGAACGATGTCGTGAATCATGCCTATATGCCCCAGGCGCAGGGTGAAGTCGGAGAGGCCGACGGAACGAAGGCAGCGGACAGCGGCGGTGAGTATCTCGGCGTCGCCAGACGCGCCGGAGACGCCGATGAGTTCAGCGCCGACCTGCTGGAATTGCCTGAACCTGCCCCTGCGCGCGCCGGCGTATCTGAATACGGGGCCGGAGTAGCGGTAGCGGCGAGGGCCGGCCGCGCTCGCGGCGTTTTCGATGTACCATCGGATTATGGATGGGGTGAATTCGGGCCTGAGACTGACGCTCATGCCACCCGGATCCTGGAACGAGTAGAGGCTGCTGGAGATCTCGCCTCCTGACTTTCGGACGAACAGGTCCGTGGGTTCCAGAACCGGGGTATCGAGGGGCTGGAATCCGGCGCGGTTCAGGACGCCCGTCATGCGATTGGAGGCGTTGGCGTTCGCCTCGGCGTCGGACGGGCCGAGGTCGCGCATACGGTTCAGTCGGGATATAGGGTCTGTCCGCAAGTTGGGTCGCCTCTCACTGGGGGGATTTTACATTACCTTCACAACTGCGTTCAATTGGGTAATATAATCTGGAAACGAAGGGAGTCGCAAAATTGGACTCAGGGAAAGTACAGGGGCGGGTCGCGGTGATAGTGGATAGCGCGGCGTCGGTTCCCGGTGAGTTCAGGGACAGCGGGCTGACGTTCGTCGTTCCTATGCGGCTGCATATCGGGGGGGAGACGTACAGGGACGGGTTGGATATTTCGACGCCGGACTTCTATCGGCGGCAGAGGAGGAACGCGGAGGGGATAAGCACGTCCGCGCCGGCTACGGCGGACTTTCTGGAAGCGTACTCGGCGGCTTCGGAGGTGGCGGAGTCGGCGCTGACAATCGTGGTGTCGGACGCATTCAGCGCGTCGAAGAGGTCTGCGGATCTGGCGATGGGGCGATTCATGGAAGCGAGGCCGGATTTCGAGATACGAGTCCTGGATTCGCGGAGCGCGGCGGGCGGACAGGGGCTTATCGCGTGGGAGGCGCTGAAGGCGGCGTCCGCCGGGGCGGACTTGGCGCAAGTGGAAGAGCGGGCGACGGAGGTTCGGGGGCGGGTTCGGCTGCTGGCTTACGTTGACACGCTGTACTACCTGTGGAAGGGCGGGCGCGTTCCGGGGATAGCGCACGCCGGGGCGTCGCTGCTGAAATTGAAGCCGGTGTTCGAGTTGAGCCAGTCGGAGGTTCGGGGCATCGCAAAGCCGAGGACGGCGCGGCGGGCTATCTTGAAGACGGTGGAGTTGATGGTGGAGAGGATTAGGGAGGCGAGGGTTCACGCGGTAGTTATGCACGCGGACGCTGAGGAACAGGCGGAGATTCTGTGGGACGCGATGGAGGGTCGGTTCGATTGCGTGGAGTCGTTTCTGGCGGAGTTCACGCCGGTTATGGGGGCGCACATAGGGCCGGGGATGGTGGGGGTGGCGTTCTGGGGGGAGGGGTAGCGCTACATCCATGTATTCCGACAAAGCCAGATTGCCGCGCTTACTGGATTCCCGCTTTCGCGGGAATGACGAAGGGGGAGGAATGGGAGGATGCCAGCCGGACTTGTACCTGAGCGATTTGGAATTAGGGGGAAGTGGCACGCCCGGCAGGATTCGAACCTGCGGCATCTGGTTCCGAAGACCAGCGCTCTGTCCGCTGAGCTACGGGCGCTTGACTGTCAAACCACTTAGTGACTATCTCAAAACCCAATCGGAAGGGATTTCACCCCCATCCTAACCTTCTCCCGTCAAGGGGGAAGGGACTTTGCCTACCCTTGTCGCTCGTTTCCAGCGATACTTTTGAGATGGATTCTTATTTCTATTTTACCAGTTCGGCGCAGAATTGGCGAAACTTCATTGAGCCCGTGTGGCGTATCATCGAATCGTCGGTGAATTCGATGTCGCCGAGGTCTTCGAGCAGTTCGACGTGGGCGACGATTTCAGAGAGCGCCATGAACAGGTTTCCGCCCAATAGCTTGCGCCTCTCGAATATGCCCCTGGTCATCTCCTCCAGGCCGGTGGGCCGGTCGTCAATGCGTTGGACTATCTGCGCGAGACGGCGGTCGTGATGGTTTATGACCTCGGCGGCACGGTTGACTGAGACGAAGTTGAACTTGCCTCGATTGAAGAGCCTGTGCGCGGGCAACACGGCGTATTCCTCTCCCAGATCCAGGACGGTCTTGAGCGAGACCATGTATGTCTTGAGTCCGTAGGACTTGGACGGGTCGCTGAACTTCGCGGGTATATCGCGCATGACGTGATCGGAGTATCCGGCCCTGGTGGTCGGATGGGGCGTTATCTCGGGCAGCACGTGGTCGCCCGTGAACACCACGTTGTCGAAGGTGAGACAGATTTCGTCGGGCGAATGGCCGGGGGCGTAGATGAATTCGACATCCCCTACCCTGTCTCCGTGATCAATCTGGCGGTCTATTTTCAGGCCCTTCCTGGAATCAACGTACCTGCGGTTGCGCGCGGCGTAGGAAGAGCTGCGCCTGTCCATGTTGCCGGAGGCTACGCGGTTCATCTCGGCGTGGATGGGCGAGGAGTCGCGGTTTTGGACTTCCCATGGGTTGTAGTTTATGAGGGCGGCGTACATACGGTGCGCCCAGAGGGCGGAGTCGGAGGTTTCGACGAACTGGGCTATGGAGCCGTCGTGGTCGGAATGGCCGTGGGTGACCACCACCCTGTCTATGTCGCTGACTGAGTATCCGGCTACTTGGAGGGCGTCTTCCAGTTCGGAGAAGGAGCCGTGCGCGCCCGGGTCTATCAGTGTGATTCCGTCGCTGTCGAAGACGTAGCACCAGGTCGGGCCAGTGCGCGAGGGCCAGTCCTGCGGGACTCCGAGCGCGTGGATCCGCTGGCCGGATCTCGTGGTCAGGCGGAGTACCATGCGGTTGCCGTTGGGGTCTCCTTCGCGCAGGATGTCCACCGAACTGAATCCAGATGGCATTAGGACTCTCTCCTGAGTGATGAAAAAGCGGGGACGGCGGGAAGGGGCGAAGAAATGTGTGTGGGGTGAGCGAGGGGATTCGAACCCCCGATCTCCAGGGCCACAACCTGGCGCCTTACCGCTAGGCCACGCTCACCATAGCAACGTGAAAATTTTATCATTCGAGATTGAAACCGGTCAACGCGGACGCGGACGGAAGATACTGTATCAGTTTGGCAGGCAAAATAGTCACCCTCACCCTAGCCCTCTCCCATCAAGGGAGAGGGGATTTTTCCTACCACATAGAACTCAGACGGACGGACGGAGTGGTCATCATACGGCGACGGGTTCGCGCTCGGCGTCCGACGAGGCTTCGCGGGCTTCCATTATCCCCTGGAAGTTCCTGCTGGTCAGGGCTTCGAGCAGTTCGGATACGATGATGTCCTTCTTGGTGTGATGGCGGAGAGGCAGATGCGGGTCAACGCTGTACACGTTCCGCCGCCCCGACTTTCGCCTGGTGATGTATCCGGCCTGTTCGAGGTCCGAGATTATCTTGTGGACGGTTCTCTCGGTCACGCTGATCTGGTCGGCTATCTCACGAGCGGTGCTGGTGGGATGGTGGTATATGTAGCTGAGGACGAGGCCGTGGTTGGTGATGAAAGTCCACCGCGAAGAAATGCTCAAGACTCTATCCTCCTACTGACTAATGAATTGGAACTTGAGAAAATAGTAGCATAGGGCGGATTTGGATTGCCAATTTAGTTGTTAGTCATTAGTTCTTAGTTTTTAGTCGTTAGCGCGGATAGGGGCGTCCACGCGGGACGCCCCTACGGGTTTGGCGGGTCGCGCCGTTTGGGGATTGGGGGTTAGTCGGAGGCGAGGGAGGTCGCCAGTTCGACGAGGGTTCGGACGGGAACGCCGGTTGAGCCTTTGGGGTTGACGCCCTTGTCGGAGGTGGTTCTGGTGGTGGCGGCTATGTCGAGGTGCGCCCACTGGGAATCGCCCGCGAACTCGCCGATGATGAGCGCTCCGGTTATAGCGCCCGCGCCGCGTCCGCCGGTGTTCCTGATGTCGGCTATGTCGCTTCTATATTCAGATTTGTAGGAAGCGTAGGTGGGGAGTTGCCACATTCGCTCTCCGACGGAGTTTCCGGCGTCCACTACCCTGTCCACCCAGTCCTGGTCGTTGCCGAAGACGCCGGTAGCGCCGTCGCCGAGCGCGACGCCTATCGCGCCTGTGAGAGTGGCGACGTCAACGACTCTTGTAACGCCCTTCTCGACCGCGTAGCAGAGGGCGTCGGCCAGAACGAGTCGGCCCTCGGCGTCGGTGTTGCCGATTTCGATGGTCTTGCCGTTCATGGCGGTGACGACGTCGCCCGGGCGCTGGGCGCGGCGGCCTGGCATATTCTCGGTGGCGGGGACAATCGCCCAGACGTTTATCTTGGGATTGAACGCGCCGATTGCCTTCATAGCGGCTATGACGCACGCGCCGCCGGACATATCGCTCTTCATGGTGAGCATACCCGCCGCGCTCTTTATGTCCAGTCCACCGCTGTCGAAGGTTATGCCCTTGCCCAGCAGACCGAGATTGTTGGCGGGGTTGTCGGGGTCTCCGTCGTGCCTGATGACTATGAACTTGGGCGGCTCCTCAGTGCCCTGCGCGACTCCGGCGAAAGAACCCATGCCGAGTTCTTCTATTTCGGAACGCTCCATGACAGTCAGGGTCATTTCCGTACCGCGCGTCACGTCGAGCGCGATTTCGGCCATGCGGGTGGGCGTCATTACGTTGGCGGGTTCGTTTCCCATCTCGCGCGCCAGGTTCACGGCCTCGGCGATGGCCTCTCCGCGCCGGACGCCGCTCTCTATCGCCTCGAGTTTCGCTGCGTCGAACTCGACGATGTTCACAGCGTCTATGGACTTGGAGCCGGAGTCGGCCTTGTACTTGTCGAATGAGTAGAGTCCCATGATCAGCCCTTCGGCGGCGGCCTGGGCGGCCTGGCCCGGGGCCAGCGCACCGACGCCCGCGCCGTGCAGGACGGTGGCGTAGCTACTCACGCCCCTGGAGCGGAGAAATCTGGCGACGCCCGCGTGAACCTCCCTGGCGGCGTTGAGGTCGAAGTCGTCGCTCTTGCCGAGTCCGGCGACCAGGACGCGCCTGGAAGGGAGCTTGTCCAGCGAGTAGATGAGGACGTTTTCGCCCTTCTTGCCGGTGATGTCGCCCTGCTCTATCAGGTCGGCTATCGCGCCGTCGAGGGCGGCGTCCGCGGCTCCGGTCGCGCCGCCGGGTTTAGTCACGCCCTCGAACAGGTTGACGACGATGGCGGGGTCGTCGCGTTCGGCTATGTTTCCTTCAACAACATTGATTCGCATATCTGCCTCCTTGGGCTGAGTTGTTAGTGATTAGTGATTAGTTGTTAGTAATGGGAATCACCCCCATCCTAACCTTCCCCCGTCAAGGGGGAAGGGACTTTGCCGACCCCTGTAAGCCCGTCGAGGGGGAAAGGATTTTTGCCTACGCCTGTCAGCCCGTCCAGGGAGAGGGGATCTTCGCGCCGCGGGCGACGCTGACTAAATTGATACAGGTTCTGCCTTGTTAGCAGGTCGTCAACATTATAGCCGAGTCTGATATAATTCACGCGGACGAATTTGATAGCGTCGTCAACTAAGATTAGAGCATGGCTAGGAGAATGAGCATGACCCGCTCACAATCGGACAGAGAACGCCAACTCGTGGAACGCGCCCACGCGGTTCTGCCGGGCGGCAACCTTGGGAACGTCGGCAAGGACATCGTTATCGAAAGGGGCGAGGGCAGCCACATCTGGGACGCGAGCGGCAACGAATACATTGACTACCTTCTGGGCTCGGGGCCGATGCTCATAGGCCACAGCCACCCGGAGGTTCTGGAGGTCGTTCGGGAACAGTTGGCGAAGGGAACGACGTTCTTCGCCAACAACGAGTTCGCCATCGAACTGGCGGAGGAGATAGTGAGCGCCGTTCCGTGCGCGGACAAGGTGAGGTTCAGTTCGACGGGGACGGAGGCCACGCTGTACGCGATGCGGGCGGCGCGGGCGTACAGGCGCAAGGACAAGATACTGAAGTTTGAGGGTGGATTCCACGGAATGAACGATTGGTCGCTTATGAGCATCTGGCCTTCCCGCCTGGAAGAATTTCCGAAGTCGGTTCCGGGTTCGGCGGGGATTCCGCGCTCGGTTCAGGATGAAATGCTCATCGCGCCGTTCAACGACCTGGAAACGACGCGGGCGATAGTGGAGGAGCGTCACGAGGAGATAGCGGGGATAATCGCCGAGCCGTTCCAGCGGCTGATTCCCCCGAAGCCGGGCTTCCTGGAAGGTCTGAGGGGACTTGCGGACGAGTTCGGGATACCGCTTATCTTCGACGAGGTGGTTACCGGATTCAGGTTCGCGTATGGCGGCGCGCAGGAATTCTACGGCGTAACGCCGGACATCTGCACGCTGGGCAAGGCGGTCGCGGGCGGGTTCCCGCTGACGGCGGTGGCGGGGCGCGAGGACATAATGGCGCACATGGACGGAGGCGAGACGTCCAGCGAGGACTTCATGCCGCAGATAGGCACTCTGAGCGGCAATCCGATAGCGGCTGTGGCCGGGCTGAAGACGCTGGAAATCCTGAGAAGGCCGGGCGCTTACGAGTCCATGCGCGCGACGGGCGGAACGCTGAGGCGAGAACTCCAGAGGATGCTGGACGAGGCGGAGATTCCGGGGCGGGTTACGGGCGAGGACGTGCTGTTCGACGTGTATTTCACGGACGCCGAGATCACGGATTACAGGTCCACGCTGACCGCGAACTCGGAGACGATGGGACGGTTCAACGAGGGAGTCTTGGAGAGAGGCATATTCAAGGGAGACTCCAAGTTCTACATCTCGGCGGCCCACGACCAAAACGACGTGGAGCGCACCTTGGAGACATTCAAGGAAGTTATAGAAGAGATCCGGTAGAGGCGTCGGCGCATAGAAGAAAAGGCGCATAGCCAAGCGACGGGGGTGTCGGATTTCCGACACCCCTCATAGTTGAGGGCGTGAGGATTCTCTTGTTTGGTAGGTTAGACTATGTTACGAATTTCGTAACAATAATCTTGATATATGTTCATTATTAACCATAAAACACTTGCATAAATTATTATCAAACAAATTTAGACAAAATATAAACCGCCACACGCTTGACTCAACTTTCGTCCGAGCGTATTATTTAGATGGTGGTTGTGGGAGAAGTAGCTCGCCAAACGCGCCCGTAGAGGGGCAGTCCCGGACGGGGCCCCAGCGTCCAGAATCGAGACGAGGCGACCGCTACGCAGACCTTCAATATCTCGTTCAGCGCGAATCGCTGAGTGGTATCGCGTCAACCCGCGAGGCCCAGAAAGCCGTCCCCACAGCAGGCGGCGAGCGGGCCTGAAAAATTGCAATCCTCTTTTATCCTCGGATGACGCGCGTCGCGCGACAGGCCGTACATTAGTTCGGTCAGTCGGCAAGATAGGTCGCGCCCTCCCCCGCCGCCATGCGCGAATAGCGCCATTCACATTATCCAGACAAATCAGGGGGTGGAGCGATTTGAGAATAGGCAATACGAGCATTGATCTGTTGAAAGACGGCACTTTCAGGATGGACGGCGGCATCCTGTTCGGCCAGGTGGCGAAGAGCGAATGGGAGCGTTACATCAAGCCGGACCGCAGGAACCGGGTCACGCTGGGACTGAACGCGGTGCTCATCAACACGCCGGAGTTGAAGATACTGATAGACACCGGCGCGGGCAACAAGAGAATCGCGGAGATGAAGGATGACTACAATCTGAACGGCAACAAGCTCATCAAGGCGCTGAAGGAGCGCGGCCTGAACGCGCGAGACATTGATATCGTGGTTCTGAGCAATCTGCACTTCGACCACAGCGGCGGATGCACGAAGTTGGACAGAACCGGAACGGCCATACCCATGTTCCCCAACGCCGTTTACATGATGCAGAAGAGTTCATGGGAAGCGGCGCAGGATCCCAACGAGAGATACACGGACTCGTTCTACGAAGAGGACTACGAGCCTCTGGCGGAGCGAGACATGATCAGGTTCCTGAACGATGGCGACGAGATCATCCCGGGGGTGACGGTGAAGCTCGCCCCAGGCCCTTCGCGGGGCAACCAGGTGGTGTTCATCGAGTACGGCAGCGAGAGGATAGTGTACGCGGGCGACCTGATACCCACGCCCTTCCACCTGCCGCTGCACCACATACCGGCGACGGCGGAATTCCCGAACGACACTCTGGTGCAGAAGCGCGAACTGCTGGAAACCGCCATGGAGGGCGGATGGCTGATAGTCTTCGGACACGGCAACGAGTACAACTCGGCATACGTGCGCGAGCGCGGCGGCGTGTCGCAACTGGTGCCAGTGGAAATATAGTCCTTTCCCGAAACCGAAAACACGCAATAGCCCCGCCCAAACAGCATACGGCGGGGCTATTCAATTCCCCTACCCTACTCCCAAGGTCTTTCGGTTATTTTCCGATACCGCTCCTGTCGTTCGCCCTGAGCCTGTCGAAGGGCCACCCGTTCATGGTTCGACAAGCTCACCACGAACGTAATTGGTTGATAATCGAAAGACCTTGGCCCTACTCCTGAGTTCAACCCTCCGTGACTCGCGCGGTCATCACTTCCCCGTCCAGGCTTTCGAGAGTAGCGGGGGTTATGCGGTTGGCGAGGTCGGATTCGGAAAGCGCGCGCGCCCTGAGATAGTTGTCGGTCAAGCCGAGCCACGCCGTCCCTTCGCCGGAGGGCGCGGTCCGCTCCCAGAGGACCCGCCGCGTCTGGCCCACCGAAGCGCTCCTGAACTGTCGCGCGAGGTCATCCACTACCGCGCCGAGTTCCTTTACCCTACCGGACTTGACGGCGGGATCCACCTGGCCCTTGAAGTACGCCGCGCTGGTGCCGGGCCTTATCGAATAGGGGAAGACGTGCGCGGACGCCAGCCCCGCCTCTACGCAGGCGTCCAGGCTGTCCCGGAAGTCGCTCTCCGTCTCGCCCGGGAAGCCGACTATCACGTCGGCGGTGACCGCGACGCCGGGAACCGCCTCCTTGACGCGGCGAACGGAGCGCTGGAACTCGTCGGCGGTGTAGCGGCGGCGCATGGTCTTGAGGATAGAGTCGCTGCCGCTCTGGAGTGGAACGTGGAAGTGCGGGCAGAGACGCGGATTCTCCCAAAGACCGAGCAGTTCGTCTGATATGTCCTGCGGCTGGAGGGAGGAAATCCTTATCCTGGGGACCTCGGTTCGGTCGAGCAGTTCTCTGACCAGGCCGGCGATGTTCATGTCATCCAGGTCGAATCCGTAGGATCCGAGCTGCGTGCCGGTCAGAACGACTTCCTGGCAGCCCATATCGGCGTAGGCGTTAGCCGTGGACACTATGTCGTCCACGGGGATGCTGCGCTCCCTGCCCCTGACGGTCGGCACTATGCAGTAGGCGCAAACCTGGTCGCAGCCCTCCTGTATCTTGACCATGGCGCGGGAGCGTATCCTCATAACCTGGCTGAGGGCCTGGTCGTCGCCGACGGCGCAGGCCGAATCGGGATCGGCGGCCAGCCCGCCAATCATCTTAACCAGCGACGGCTTGTCCACGTTGCCTACCACGAGGTCTATCTCCGGCATGGAGCGCAGGTCGTCCGGCGCGCGCTGGGCGTAGCAGCCGGTCGCCACGATTAGGCTGTTCGGATTGCGTCGCTTCGCGGCTCTCACGGCCTGTCGCGCCTTGCGGTCGGCGACGTGGGTCACCGTGCAGGTGTTCAGGACGTAGATGTCGGCGCGATTGGCGTCTCCGACGACATCGTAGCCCGCGCCCGCCAGTTCGCGCGCCAGGGTCTGGGTATCCGCCTGGTTCAATTTGCAGCCGTGTGTTTCAAGTCTTACTGTGAGACCGTCAGCCAATTCTCTACACTCCGTTTCGATTTACCAGAAGATAGCTTCTCTCTATGGTATCATGCCGGGGGCGTCGTTCCCCAATGTCGGTGTGGCGCTGTGATATGATTGGGAATATCAGGCGTCAGCGAACACTTGATAATGCTGGGCTATTGTCGTATAGTGTGTAGTGACCGAACGCATGATTCCATTATTGACACGTCAGGCTGTATCGGGAGTGGTATCAAGGAGGCAATGTATGACGCAAGCTGACCATGCAGCGAAGAGATTGTCGCGGTTGGAGGCCGAAACAAGAGCAGATTCAGTCTCCGATAGCAGGACGTCGGCGAAACAGGGGGTTCTTCCATACCTACACGCTGCTGGCGAGGGAAAGATATACTATGGAGACAACCTTGAAGTGATGCCAGAAAAACTGGCAGACGACAGTGTCTCGCTGATAATGACTTCTCCACCGTATGCCGACGCGCGCAAGAAGACCTACGGCGGAATCCCGCCGGAAAAATATGTCGAGTGGTTTCTCCCGCGAGCCGAAGAAATGAAAAGGATCTTACACTCAGACGGCTCAATGGTCATAAACATCAAGGAGGGAGCCAGAAACGGAGAGAAGATGACCTATGTATGGGAACTCATAATGGCATTACGCCAAGAAACGGGTTTCAGGTGGGTCGAGGAGTACATCTGGCACAAGACAACGGCTGCGCCCGGTAAATGGCCAAACAGGTTCCGGGATCAATGGGAACGGCTACTTCACTTTACCAAACAGAAGTCATTCAAGATGAACCAGCGCGCGGTCATGGTTCCGGTGGGCGACTGGGTTGAGCAGCGGCTCGCGAATCTCAGCGAAAATGATACTGAACGCCAGGAATCAGCTACTGGCTCTGGTATTGGGCGCAAGATGTCGGCTTGGAAAGGACGCAAGTATGTCTATCCCGGCAATGTACTCCATGGTCCACCCGTTTGCAACAATACAGGACATAGTGCGGCTTACCCTGAGTGGCTGCCGGAATTTTTCATAAAACTATTTACCGATGAAGGAGACACTGTTCTCGACCCGTTTAGTGGAAGTGGCACAACGGTTAGGGTTGCACAGCGCCTCGGTAGAGTCGGTATAGGTATTGAACTACACCGCCCGACCAATGAAAGCGACGTGAGAAATGTCCCTATCGTGGATTGATGAATCTAACCTGCGTCAGGTATTCGAGACAGCTTGGCAACACATAGAAAACGCCCAATCTGAGACCGATAGACGGAGGCGCAGAAATGTCGAAGACCCTTTCAGGAGTAGCGCCATCGCGGCGTTGATGTCTCTGGACACCAGCGACGATTTAGAATCCGCCCTCCGGGTAGTAGCGAATACCCGAAGTGTAGAGGACACTATCGGCGATATGCACGAAAACATCATTGGTAGTATTCCCGGATGGGAACTCTGGGATGCAGGATATGATGTTCGAAACGAATCCAAGAGAATTATTGCGGAGATCAAAAATAAGCACAACACTCTGAACTCGACGAATGAGCGAGGCGTCATACAGGAACTGGACGTGCACTTGCGCGGACTGCAAGGCTGGACAGGCTATTTGGTGAATATCATTCCTAGAAGACCAGAACGATTCAGGCAAAGTGTAGGCAGTACAGGGCGACTGTATAAGGTTGACGGCGCGACATTCTATACTATTGCCACGGGGGAACATAATGCCTTGCAGCAGTTATACAAAAGTTGGAACGAATGGCTGAAAATCAATGAGAACGTGAGTCAATGGCTACAATCTCAAAGTCAGTCAGTTCTACCCGGATAAAGTTAGTCCCGACAACATAATCCAAATGTCAACATAGTATAGCCTCTAAGCCATGCGCCTATCCGGCTCCGCGAAACGTCCACTGATGGATCCCCCACTCACAAGTACCGAGCAGCCTGGCGTGACGCCTGTACAAGACAGCGCCGCGCTCGAAACATGGGTTGACCGCGCCCGCAGGATGGTCGGCTACCGCGACGAGGCGTTGGACTTTCTGGCGCGGGCGAGCGATCAAGTTCCCGTTTTCGAGGCCGACGTTGGGCTTGTCTGCCGCCTGTGGGCGGTGGCAGATGAGCATGATGAGATAATGTGCCGCGCCCTGACGGAATATGATTCCGCGCTGTTCGAGACCGCCGGAGAGTTGGACATAACGAGAGGGGTGGAGACGCGCCCGACGCCGGAGGAAGAGTCCCGCGTGGTGTTTCTCTGCACGTGGACGCTTGCGCGTCCTGAAGGGCAAAGGGTGAGTTGCGCGCTATACGGAGATCAGATGACCGGGGCCGTCGGGCTTGAAGTCCAGGACAGCCGTGGCGTCGGCTATCCCCTCCCCTTCCCTCTCGGAGAGCCGTCCGCGCTGTACGAGGCGCTGAGCGACGCCTTCTTCGGTCTCGCCGCTGGATTGTGAGTCTCTTTCTCAATTTCGATACGCCATGCGAAGACGGCAGGGTCTTTCGGTTATTTCCCGATACCGCTTCTGTCGTTCGCCCTGAGCTTGTCGAAGGGCCGCCCGTTCATAGTTCGACAAGCTCACCACGAACGTAATTGGTTGATAATTGAAAGACCCTGGCGAAGACTTGGGATAAGTGACGTCCGCATCTGTGCTATAATCCCTACCGAAGTTTGGGCTTGGAAAGACGCCAGTTGAGCGGACGCCCCTTCTCCCAGGAGTTCCCCGAATGATCCCTAATCGAGTTGTGGTAACAGGCGTGGGCATCGTAAGCCCTCTTGGATTGGACACCGAGTCCACGTGGAAGGGCTTGCTGTCAGGCCGATCCGGCGTCGGGCCGATAACGGCCTTCGACACGGAAGGGTACGGCACGACCATCGCCGCTGAGGTGAAGGACTTTGAGCCGGAGGGCCCGCTTGGTCGCAAGGAAGCGAGGCGAATGGACAGGTTCGTCCAACTCGCCGCCATCGCCGCCCTGGAGTCGGCGGAGGCGTCGGGCATCGAGATAACGCCTGAGAACAGCGCGCGGGTGTCCGTGATGATAGCCAGCGGAATCGGCGGGATAATCACGCTGTCGAACCAGGTGGGCGTGCTGGAAAATCGCGGCCCGAGGCGCATCTCGCCATTCCTGGTTCCTATGATGCTCCCGGACATGGCTTCGGGTCAGGTCTCCATGATGATGGGCGCGAAGGGGCCGAATTACAGCACGGTCTCGGCGTGTTCCAGCGCGGCGGACACGATTGGGCAGGCGTTCGAGGCGATACGCAGAGGCGATATTGACGTGGCCTTCACGGGCGGGTCGGAAGCGGCTATCTGCCCGATAGGGGTGGCCGGATTCAACGCCTGCCACGCGCTTTCCAAGAGGAACGACGAACCCGAAAAAGCGTCCAGGCCGTTCGACGCCGACCGCGACGGATTCGTGCTTGGCGAGGGCGGCGCGGTGATGGTACTGGAAAGCCTCGAACACGCGATTTCCAGGGGAGCGACGCCCATAGCGGAGATGACCGGATACGGCTCCAGCGCGGACGCGCATCACATCACTCAGCCCGCGCCGGAGGGAGAGGGCGCGGCCAGGGCGATGAACATGGCGCTCAGCCAGGCGCAGACCCAGCCCGAAGAGATAGGCTACGTGAACGCGCACGGCACTTCCACGCCGCTCAACGACAAGTACGAGACGATGGCGCTCAAGTCCGTCTTCGGCGAAGAGGCGTACAAGATACCGATAAGCTCAACCAAGTCAATGACCGGCCATCTGCTGGGCGCGAGCGGCGGCCTGGAGGCGGCGGTCACCGCTCTTGCGCTGTCGAAGTGGGCGATACCCCCCACTATCAACCTCGAAACGCCGGACCCAGAGTGCGACCTGGACTATACGCCGCATATGCCCCGGCGAGGGCGGATACGCTCGGCCATGAGCAACTCTTTCGGCTTCGGAGGACACAACGCCTCTCTGGTGTTCCAGGAATTCGAGGAATAGGCGCGCCGTCTCGCTTTCGCCCGTCGGAACATCTATGAGAATATCTGCCCAACCTAATTCAGAGTTGGGATATATGCCGTTGAAAAACAACTGGAAGCTAAGTCCACCCGTTCCCGAGGCGACGGTGAATGCGCTCGGATTCCCGCGTCCTCAGTCTCAGCTCCTCTACAACAGGGGAATGAGTTCCCGCGAGGAAGCGGATACATTCCTCTCTCCCGACAGTTCCCATGTCTGCGATCCTATGCTGCTCGCCGACATGGACAAGGCGGTGTCCAGGATAGGGCGAGCTATCGGCGACGGAGAGCGAATCGGCGTTTTCGGCGACTTCGACATTGACGGCATCAGCGGCACGGCTGCGCTGGTCAACGGCCTGCGAAACCTTAACGCCAGCGTCGCGCCGTACATTCCCAACAGAAACAGCGTCGAAGAGGGGCATGGCCTGAACGAAGCCGCCATACGCGAACTGCATATCGGCGGCGTCACCCTGCTGATTACCGTGGACTGCGGAAGTTCGGACGCCGACGAAATCAGGCTGGCCTCGTCGCTGGGCATGGACACCATAGTCACCGACCACCACCTGGCGCTCGACATCCCTCCCGCCCTGGCCTTCATAAGCGTCAACAGGCCGGACTCAGAGTACCCCTTCCCGTCCCTGGCGGGCGTGGGAATGGCTTACAAGCTGATGCAGGCGGTGTACCAGGACGCGGGCGCGGAAGAGCCGAGCGAACTGCTTGAGTTCGTCGCTCTCGGCACGGTCAGCGACGTCGTTCCTCTCCAGGGGGAGAATCGCTACTTCGTCAAGGAGGGCCTTCGGCGGCTGAACAGGACCCAGACGCCCGGACTGAGCGCGCTTATCGAGGTGGCCGGCTACCGGGGCAAGGAAATAGACACATCCGCGCTCTCTTTCGGTCTCATCCCGCGCCTGAACGCTCCGGGCAGGCTGTACGACGAGCGAGACGCGCGCTACATGGCGCTGAATCTGATGACCACCTCAGACTCGGAAAACGCGCGCTACATGGCCGCCGACATGGAGGTTTCCAACAAGCGGCGGCAGGCGCTGACCGAGGAAGGGGTCACGCAAGCCAGGGCGCAGATAGCCAAGCGATGGGGACGCGCTTCCCTGCCCGGCATAATCATGGTCGGGCATCGGGACTGGAGGCCGGGCATAGTGGGCCTGATAGCGTCCAAGCTGGTGGATATGTACAACAGGCCGGCGATTGCCGTCGCGGTCGGCGACAGCGAGAGCAGGGCCAGCGCGAGAACCGTGCCGGGCTTCAACATATTCGAGCCAATCGAGATCAAGAGAGACCTGTTCATCAAGTTCGGAGGCCACAAACAGGCCGCCGGGTTCACTATTCCGAATGAGCGCCTGAGGACGCTGGCGGACCATTTCGAGGAATTTTCCAACGGAACGTTCGACAAGACCGCCCAGGACGCGCCCCTGGACATAGAGATGCAGGCCGGCCCCTCGCTTGTCGCCAGGGACCTGTTCGACTTCACCCGCAGACTCGCGCCTTTCGGCCAATCGAATCCGCAGCCGCTGTTCGCGTCCGGCCCTCTCAGCGTGGTCAAGTCCTTCGGCGTCGGTTCCGGCAAGCATCTGAAGATGACCTTGGCGGACGACGACGGCTCCACCTGGGACGCCATAGCGTTCAGGCAGGGCAAGCGCGCGAGACAGGCCGCGCCGGGCAGCCACCTGGACGTCGCCTACAAGATGGAACTCAACACCTGGCGCGGTCGCGACAGTCTTCAGCTGGTGGTGGAGGATTTCGCTCCTTCAATGTCTTCATAGAGGCCCGACGCCTACTCCCTCTGCCGCCTTCGGCGCTCGGCCCTTGAACCTCGCTCCACCGGCGCTGTCGGCGTGTCGGGGATTTGGTCCGCCGGAATCGGGCGGGCTTTTATAAGCAGCAGCGGCACGGTGATTACCAGAACCAGCAGCGCGATGTAGTGCGCTTCCTGCATTCCAAAAGCCCATATCCTGTCCTCGCGCAAGAAGGTCACGCCGAACCTGCCCAGCGAGTAGAGCGCGAGATAGAGCGCGAACAACATTCCGTCCGGGCGCAGCCTGTTTCGCAGTTTCCATATCAGGAAGAGCGAGGCCATGTTCCAGATCATCTCGTAGGCTATGACGGGCTGCACGGATACCCCAACGCCGTTTATGCAACGCCCGGCGTCCGAAGCGGGGTTTGTCCAGATAAACCCAAACGCAAAATCCCATGCTTTCGCACAGTGTTCGCCGTTTACTATGTCGCCCAGCCGTCCGATGGTCTGCACGAACAGCATGGCCGGGGCGGTCAGATCCGCTATCACGCCTACCGGATGCTTCCGCCAGAGGGCGTAGGCGGCCCCTACCAGAAATCCGCCGAGAATGCCGCCCCAGAGTCCGATGCCGCCGTTCCAGACGGCTATCACCTGGCCGGGATTGCTCTGGTAGAAACTCCAGTGGTCTATGACGTGGACGGCGCGCGCTCCGACGATGCCGCCGATTATCGCCCAGGTGGCGATGGAGTAGATGTCGTCGGGATGCACCCCGCGCATCGGGGCCCATCGCCCGACCAGAAACACCGCGGTGGCGACCGCGATGAAGCTGAAGAAGCCGTGCCAACTCAGCACGAATGATCCGAAGGCCACCAGGTTTGGGCCTATGTCTATTTCAATCATCGAGAAGTATCCTGATTCCTGATTGCTGTCGAAATCCGCCTTTTCGCCCGTTCATGGTGAGCTTGTCGAACCATGAACGTAATTGGTTGATAATCGAAAGACCCTGACTAAGACCCCAACTCCCTAGCGGCTCATAGCCGCGCGACGCTAGGATAGGCGTCTATCCCATTGGTCGAGGCGCGCGCATGAACGAAGTCGTAGAAAGTTTCCTCAACTACATGACCGTGGAGCGCGGCGCTTCGCCGAACACTCTCGCGGCCTACCGAAACGATCTTACCCAGCTAACCGAGTATATCCAGTCTCTCTACGGCCTCTCTAACGGGCGTATCGCCTGGGAGGAAGTCACCGAGCGGACAATTTCGGATTATGTCCTGTATCTGCGCGGACTAGGATATTCGGAAACGACTATGGCGCGCAAGATAGCGTCCACCAAGTCGCTGTTCGGCTTCCTGGTGGACGACGGCGTTCTGGAGGGCAATCCCACCACCAACGTGAGCGCTCCCAGGATAGGCAGATCGCTCCCCGAAGCGCTGAGCGTCGAGGAAGTGGACAGGCTTCTGGCCGCGCCGAACCAGGTTCACACGCCCGAGGCCATACGCGACCAGGCGATGCTGGAATTGCTGTACGCAAGCGGCATGAGAGTGAGCGAACTGCTCTCCCTGGACTTGGAGGATGTGTCCCTCGAGACGGGCGCGGTAAGATGTTTCGGCAAGGGCGGCAAGGAGCGAATCGTGCCGATTCACAGCCAGGCGTCCGAGGCGGTGAGATTCTACATGGAGGAAGTTCGGCCCGGCCTGCTTGGGTCTAAGTCCACCCCTGCCCTGTTCCTGAACCGACGGGGAAACCGGCTGACGCGGCAGGGATTCTGGCTAATCCTGAAAGGCTATTGCCAGAAGGCGGGTCTGAATGGCAAAATTACACCACATACGCTCAGGCACAGTTTCGCCACGCACCTGCTGCACGGCGGCGCTCCTCTGAGGCACGTCCAGGAACTTCTAGGACACGCCAGCATCAACACCACGCAAATCTACACGCACCTTACGAGCGAGCATATCCGCTCCGAGTACGACCACGCCCACCCGAGGGCCTGATTTGAAACTGACCGCCGACGGGGTTATGCTTAAGGCAAGCATCTCCACTCAAGGAGGCCAACACTTATGCCAAGCAAGAACAAACGCGCCGCGTCCCGACAGGCGAAGTTGAGCCAGCGCAGAAGACGCAGGGGCGGACGAAGACAACGAGCGGCCGGACAGTCTGAGGCCGGCGCAGCCGCCGCGACCGCCGCGTCCGGTCAACGCCGCGCCGCTTCCACAGCCGCGACCGCGACGGCGCGGACCCAGACTCCGGCAGTTGCCGTTCCATCCACTCCCAGAGCGGAGCGGCGGCCCAGAAGCGTGGCGGCGGCTCCAAGCGCGCGCACCAGGGCGGCGCAGAACCGAGCGGCGACCTACGAACCGCTCCGGATGTACGCGTACCTGGGATCGGAACTCAAGAGGATTGGCGCGATTACCGCGTTAATGGCGGTCGCGCTCGCCGCGCTGACCGTGGTACTGGGACAGGCGTAATTTCAGACACACATAATCGAGACATCGGCGGCGTCTCATCCTTACCGGAGTGTATGCCGTATGAACGAAGTCCATGTGACCGCGAGGGGCAGCGTGGTCGTAGCGGAGACTCCAACTTTCATAGAGCGTTTGCGCGCCCTGCCGGCGAGGCCGGGCGTCTATTTGATGCGCGACGGCGCCGGCGTCATTCTCTACGTGGGAAAGGCGGCGCGGCTGCGCTCGCGCGTCTCGTCCTACTTCGGCTCACCCTACGATCTGCCCCCCAAGATAAGGCAGATGGTTCGCCGAATCTCGGACTTCGAGTTCATCGTCACCGAGTCCGAGCAGGAAGCGCTGATTCTCGAAAGCAACCTCATCAAGGAACACCAGCCCCAGTACAACGCTCGCCTCAAGGACGACAAATCCTACCCGTTCATCAAGATAGACACCACCGAGGAATTCCCGCTCGTATATGTGACGCGCCGGGTCAAAGAAGACGGCGCGCGATACTTCGGGCCGTTCGCCAGCGCGTCCAGCGTCCGCAAGACGCTCGCGCTGCTCAAGAAGCTATTCCCCTACCGCTCATGCACCAAGACGATTACCGGAAACGATGACCGCGCCTGCCTGGACTACTACATTCACAGATGCGCCGGGCCGTGCATCGGCGAGGTGGACAAGCGCCAGTATCACGAGATTATTGACCAGGTTGCGCTGTTCCTAGAAGGGCGAACCGAGCGGGTGGTCAGGGGCATCCGCGCCCGGATGGAAGAGTCGTCTGAGAACTTGGAGTTCGAGCGCGCGGCCGTTCTCAGAGACCAGATAATCGCCATAGAGAAGGTTCACGAGGGCCAGAAGGTACTCCACCTGACCAGCGAGAACGTGGACGTCATCGCGCTCGCTCAGCAGAACCGCGACGCCTGGGTGGAGGTGTTCTTCATCCGGCGGGGCAAGTTGATAGGGCGCGAGAATTTCCTGATGCACCGGGCGGACGGCGACGAGCCGGCCGAGGTGCTGGCCGCGTTCGTGAAGCAGTTCTACACCGCGAACCCCTATGTGCCGCGCAGCGTTCTGCTCCAGTACCTGCCCGACGACATGAAGGCAATCGAGGGCTGGCTGCGAACCAAGAGAAAGGGCGCGGTCTATCTGCGCGTTCCGCAGCGGGGCGAGAAGAAGAAGCTGGTGGACATGGTGGCGCAGAACGCGGCCCAGGGGCTTGAGCAGCTGACCATCAGGCGAATCCACGAATCCACCAACAACGCCCAGGCGACCGAGGAACTCCAGGAAGCGCTCAGCCTGCCCAAGCCGCCCACCCGAATCGAGTGCTACGACATCTCCAACATACAGGGGACGAACGCCGTGGGCAGCATGGTCGTGTTCGAGAACGGCAGGCCCAAGAGTTCGGACTACCGCCGCTTCCAGATAAAGAGGGTCGCAGGCATTGACGATTACTCCATGATGCGCGAGGTTCTCACCCGTCGTTTCAAGCGACTGGCGGAAGCGCGGAAGAAAGAGCGCGAGCGCGGCGGCAACTCCATGAACGGCGCGAGCGCCAACTCGTGGGGCGTCATTCCCGACCTGGTTATCATAGACGGCGGCAAGGGGCACCTCGGCGCGGCGCTCCAGGTATTCCTGGAACTCGGCATTGACGACGTTCCGTTGTGCAGTTTGGCCAAAGAGAACGAGGAGTTATTCGTCCCTTATGAGAAAGACCCCATAGTGCTGCCCAGAGACTCTCAGGGATTGTTCCTTGTGCAGCGCGCGCGGGACGAGGCGCACAGGTTCGCCATCACGTTCCACAGGCAACGCCGCTCCAAGGCCAGCGTGAAGTCAACGCTGGACCTGGTGCCGGGCGTTGGCCCCAAGCGCAAGAAGATGCTGATACGCAGGTTCGGCTCGGTGAAGAATATCCGCGCGGCGTCGCTGGAGGACGTGGCTTCGGTGCCAGGTATGACGCTGACGGTGGCGCGGGCCATCAAGGATCATATCTGACCGCGCGGTTATTGCCGCAAGCGAAGAGGCGGCGGCCTTTCGACCGACCGCCGCCCTACTTTCTTTCTCTCGTTCGCCTGGACGCGCCTCTAATCGTCGCCAGCGCCGTTATCTCGCCCGCTGGAAGAAGCGCCGCCGCCCGTCGCGGCGTTCAGGAACGGGTTGAGCAGCTGGGTGAACTCCATTGGGAAGATGAACTTGGTGCTGGAACTCTCGCCCAGCGACTTCAGCGTGTCGAAGTACTGGAGGCTGAGCGTGTTGGAGTCTATGTTCGTCGCCACCTGGTGAATCTTGTCCAACGCCGTGCTGAAGCCCTCCGCTCTCAGCACGGCGGCCTGTTGGTCGCCCTCGGCGGTCAGAATCTCGGACTGGCGGTGTCCCTCCGCCCTGAGTATCGCGGCGGATTTCTCGCCCTCCGCCACTGTGACCGCCGCCTGCCGCGTGCCTTCGGCCTCGGTAACGACGGCGCGCCGGATGCGCTCGGCGGACATCTGCCGGTTCATCGCTTCCTGAATGTCGCGCGCGGGTTCTATCTCGCGGATTTCGACCTGTGTTACCTTGATTCCCCAGCGCTCGGTTATCTCGTCCAGCTTGATACGCAGTTCCTCGTTGATGCGCTCCCGCTGCGACAGCACGTCGTCAACGCTCATCTCGCCAATGACCGCGCGCAGCGTCGTGGTCGCTATGCCAACGACCGCGCCGTAGTAGTCCACAACCTCCAGCACCGCCCTCTCCGCCTGGTTTTCCATAATCCGCATATAGACCAGGAAATCAATCTCGATGGGCGCGTTGTCCTTGGTGATGTTGGTCTGGCGGGGAATGTCCAGCACCTCTTCTCTGAGATCAACCGTGTGCGTGGCGTGGAACGGCCAGAACAGCAGGCGCAAACCAGGCTGCATAAGCCCCGAATACTTGCCCAGCGTGAAGATCGCGATTCGTTCGTACTGCTTGATGACCTTTATATACGGAATCATGTTAGCTCCTCTCCGGTTGTTTGGATGACAATGGATCTCTGAATACTTTCAACGTAAGGCCGTCCACTTCGGTGACCATTACGCGCTCGCCGGACGGGATGGGTTCGCCGGAGTCGGATTCGGCGGTCCAGAGTTCATTGGAGACCTGCACCGTTCCGGTCGGATCCAGGTCGGCCCTCACTGTGCCAACCTGCCCTACCATCTGCGAGTCTCTGGAAGGGGTGTGCAGATTCCTCGCCTTGCGCGCGAAGTGCCACAGCCCGAATAGGCTGGCGCACATGAGCGCTATCGTTCCGCCGAACGCGCTGAGTCCCAGCAAAGTCCTGTCCTCGAACAGAAGCAGTCCGCCGACCGCGAAGCTGACGACGCCCGCGGCCCCGAACGCTCCGTAGTCCGACCCGCCGGTGAACTCGAACAGAAACAGACCCAATCCGACGGCGATAAGAGCCAGCCCTATCCAACTGAACGGCAGGCTGAGAAGCGCGAACCCCGCTATCGCCAGCAGCGCCACTCCCGCGATTCCGGCTATCCACCCTCCCGGACTCGCCACCTCGACCATGAGCAGAACGGCGCCGACGGCTATCAGCGCGAATACCACCTCGGAGCTTGACAGCCAGCCAAGAGATTCCAGTTCGGGCATGACATTCTCCCCGGTAAGATCTCCGACTCAAGCGCGTGCGGACAACGTGAGAAGATGGAAGTCACAGAACCTCATCTTCTCTCCGCACGGTCAGTATAACACCCTCCATGTCGGTTACGACGACGCTCTCCCCGGATTCGATGGTTTCGCCGGACTCCGATTCAGCCGTCCACAGTTCGCCCGCCGCGTACACCGTACCTCTCGGCTCCAGCGTTCTTCGCACATCGCCGACCTGCCCTACTATCTGCGATTCTCTGGTCACGACGGTTATCTTCCTGGCCTTGCGAGAGAAAAACCACAGTCCCACCAGGCTGACCGCCATGAACGCCGCCGTCACGCCCAGAACGCCGTACCCAACCCTCACGTCCGGCGCGGGCAAGCCGGGAACGCTGCTGTCTCCGAACAGGAAGAATCCACCCAGTATGAAGCTGATACCTCCCGCCAGTCCGAAGCCGCCCCAGCCCGGCGCCTGCAACTCCACGAAGAACAGTATAAGCCCCGCCCCGATGAGAACCAGCCCTATCCAGTTCACGGGCAGGCTGCCCAGTCCCAGGAAGGCCAGAATCAGCAGCCCAGCGCCCAGGATTCCGGCTACCCAGCCTCCGGGTATCAGAATCTCGAACAGTATCAGGATTCCGCCTGCCGCTATGAGTATGAACACCAGCGTCGGGTTGGCGAGGAATCGGAGAACCCGCTGAACGGGCGTTACCTCGGCCCGTCGGACAGTCATGCCCCCGGTTTCGAGGGTGACGACGCTCCCCTGCGCCGACACTTCCATTCCGTCCGCCTTGTTCAGCAGGTCTGGAACGTCGGCGGCGAGCAAATCCAGAATGTTCAACTCAAGCGCCTCGCCCTCCGAGTAGGAAGCGGCCTCGGTTATCGTCTTTACCAGCGCTTCGGAGTTCCTGTCGCGCTGGTCGGCTACGCTGCGAAGCAGCGCGGCGGCGTCCTGGGTGGTCTTGGCCTTGATGGTTTCGGGAAGCTCTTCCCCACCCGCTCCGACCGGGGACGCCGCGCCGATATTCGTGCCGGGCGACATCGCGGCAATATGGGCGGACGCCACAAGGAACGTCCCCGCCGACGCCGCCCTCGAACCCGACGGCGTGACCAGTACAGCCACCGGAACGGGCGAATCCAGAATGTCCCCAACCATCTCGCGCATGGAATCCAGGTCGCCGCCCGGCGTATCCAGTTCCAGGACGAACAACTCCGCGCGGCTGTCATAAGCGTCGCTGAGCCATCCGCGCAGCATACGCGCCGACACCTGGTCAATCGCCCCGTCCAGCCGCCCTACCAGAACGCCACCCGTATCCGCTTCGGTTTGCGCGTCCACGGTATCCGCCAGGACGGGTAACAGGATACAGACCGCGCCAAGCAACAGAAGCGCGCGCCGCAGTACGCTCAGCCGTCGCGCAATCATGATCTGGGCCCGCTATCTGCTATCCTATACATCCCATTCATCCCGTAAATCCTGATTCTGACAAACAGAAGAAAGCCGCGCCCTCATCCCGCCGACGCTATCCGGCATCCCATCGCCTCGAAGAAATCATCGTCAACGCAGGCCACGGGCAAATCCGCCTGGAGAGCGGTCGCCGCGACCACCGCGTTGGGCATCAGCGAGGCGTCATCCGACTCCAGTTCGCGCGCTATGCCGCCCGCTCGCCTGGCGATTTCGCCGTCCAGGTCTATCGCGTCCACCATCGAGAGCAGCGCCATAAGCTGGATCTCCGCGCGTCGGTCCGGAATACGGCGGACCGCCTCGGCTACCGACAACGAGGATACGACGGCCTTCACGTCCCCGCTCACGATGAGCGCTATCCACTCCGATTCGGGGCCGCCGCGCCAGACGCTTTCGATTATCCTCGTGTCCAGTATCACATCGGCGTCCATACACAATCGCTCCTCGGTTCGGTCAACAGGCGTCGGCGCTCGTCGGAACGCGCGCGGCTATCCGGCGTCGGACTTTACCGCCTCTCTCAGAATCGCCGAAGCCTCATCCTCCGATAGCTGCACCGGCGATCCGACCGGCTGACGCCCCTGCATCGAGAGATACTCGTCGTTCCAGACCGATTGCGGCTTCGACTCCGACGGCTGGGCTTGATCCCCGCTCAGCGCCATTTCCAGCGCGTTCTCCAGGAAAGTCCTTAGCGGAACGCGCATCTCGGCGGCGCGCGCCTTCGCGCCGAGATACAGGTCCTCCCGTATCTGCGCGTACAGTTGTCTCGTCGGGACAGTGCTTTTCTGTCTGGGCATTGAAAAATATCCTCCACTGGGATACGCCCACATTATACCACCAAACAGAAATACGCGAATCCGCCACAGTCTGCCGAACTGTACCTTAGTGGCCCTGTCTGTGGAGCGAGAATCCGCTCTCACCTGATAGGCTCACAGGGGATACAAAAATCCCTCCCCCCTGACGTGCTGACAAAGGTAGGCAAAATTCCTTCCACCTTGATGGGGGAAGGTTAGGATGTGGGTGAAACTCCAACCGCGAGCGCGTTCACTCTGTCTTAGTTTGAGTCGTTAAGTCTGAAACCCCAGCGCCACCGCGATTTCCCCCTGTCGCCGGTCAAGGGTCAGGAAGGTAACCTCCGACGGCTCATCGAATATATACAGCGCGGTAGCCACGTGCCACAGGTCCGCGCCCCGAAGATAACCAATTTCCAGTACCCTTTCGAACTCAAGCCCCAGAGAACGGCTGGCGGATACCCATTCGATGTTGGCTATGGCAGTTGGGTCGAATGTCCGCCCAATTCTTGCCAACGCCGCCCGCGCCTCGGACTCCAGAAGATTAGAAGACGCCAAATAAGAGAAACTGCCCAAGCGTGGCAGGATTGTCTCCCATCCAGGTTCTCTGAATTCGACTGACAGGATGGCTGAGGTATCTACGTATGCGTCGGGCACTCTAGGTATGCGGCCTCGCGTTCAGCCAGGAATCGCGCCAATGCGCCGGGAGCGGGCTTCCCGGGTTTGAAGGGTCGTCCGGGTTCGCCCGAACCCCTGAGCTCCCCCCGATACCGCAACTCTTCCAGCCGCCGCTTATTGGTGTACTTCTCAGGTTCTACCGGACGAAGTTCCGCGACGATCTCCCCATCGCAGGCGATGTTCACCGCCCCTTCCTTGCGCGCGTAATCCAGAACCCAGCGAGGATCCGTTTTCAGGTCTGCTATGGTGAATGTAACTTTCATGCCTATATGATACCCGGTCGAACCAACCCCCGCAAATACCGCCTCTTACAAAATACCCCTTTACAAACCTATTCCGACGGGTGGTGAATTTCAGAGACTCTTGGGTGTATAATCCGTCCACTATGAAGATTGTGATTGCGCCCCAGACTTTCAAAGGAAGCATATCCGCGCTGCACGCGGCCCAAGCGATGCGAAAGGGCGTCCTCGCGGTATTCCCGGAAGCCGACGCCGTATTGGTTCCCGTGGCGGACGGCGGCGACGGCACGCTCGAAACCCTCGTGGAAGGATCGGGCGGCGAGATACGCCAGGCTGAGGTCACCGGCCCCCTGGGAGAGCGCAGGGCCGTCGAGTGGGGCGCGATGGGCGACGGGATTACGGCGGTGATAGAGATGGCGCGAACCTCCGGCCTCGCGCTTGTTCCGCTCGACCGCAGAGACCCGCTGAACGCCACCACCTACGGACTGGGCGAGATAGTCCGCGCCGCGCTCGACGACGGCTTCAGGCGGTTCATCATGGGCATTGGAGGCAGCGCGACCAACGACGCGGGCGCGGGCATGGCCCAGGCGCTCGGCGTCCGCCTGCTCGACGACGCCGGAAACGAACTGCCCTACGGCGGCGCGACTCTCGCCAACCTCAGCCACATTGACATGACCGGAATTGACCCCCGCGTCACGGAATCGGACTTCCTGGTCGCCTGCGACGTGAGCAATCCGCTCACAGGCCCCGAGGGCGCGTCCGCCATATACGGCCCCCAGAAGGGCGCGACGCCGGAGATGGTGCAAACCCTGGACGCCGCCCTGCTCCACTTCTCCGAAATCGTCCGACGCGACATCGGCGCGGAGATAGACCAACTTCAGGGCGCGGGCGCGGCGGGCGGACTCGGCGGCGGCATGGTCGCCTTCCTGGACGCCGAACTTCGCGCCGGCGTGGACATCGTTCTGGACACTGTGGAACTTGACGCCGCGCTGGAGGGCGCGGACCTGGTTCTCACCGGCGAGGGCGCGCTGGACTACCAGACCGTTTACAGCAAGGCCCCAATCGGCGTCGCGGAACGCGCCAAGCGACTCGGAATCCCAGTCATAGCCATAGCCGGAACCCTCGGCGACCGCTACCGACTGGTTCACGATTACGGCATAGACGCCGCCGTTGGTATCACCAACGCCCCGATGAGCCTGGAAGAAGCCTCGGCCCGCGCCGCCGACCTGATAGCCGACGCGACCGCCCAGGCGATGCGAATGATGAAGGTGGGAGCGAGCGCGTTGGGCGAAGGCTGAACTGCTCTCCTATCCTATCAACACCATGTGGACTTCACCCGGGCCGTGAACGCCCGTAATCAGCTTGTACTCTATGTCCGCCGAGCGACTGGGGCCGGTTATCAGGTTCATGTAGCTGCCCAGATTGCCGTTCACGAAGTCGTCGCGCCTGAGCGTGAAGAGTTCGTCCAGACTTGGCAAGACCTGCCCGCGCTCCACCAGCGCGATATGAACGGGGGGCAGTAGCGACACAAGTCTGCTCACCCCGGCGCGGGGTATGATGACACAGGTGCCGGTCTCGGATACGGCGTAGTCAACCCCGGTCACGCCAATGTCCGACGCTTCCATTACCGACCTGAGTCTTGCTTGGTCCTGGGCGTCCTTATCTTCGGACTCGTGACCAAGCGCGACCGGCTCCGCCTGTATGCCGGCCTCGGTGAGCGCGTCCAGGCGAAGGGCTGAGCGTACTACCTGGTGAAGCGAATAGACCAGCGACCGCGCCTCTATTTCACGCGCCACCTCTAGTACATAGTCGCCCGCCGCCCGCGCGTCTGGAACGCGGGTTACGTTCCAGCCGGATGTTACGGCCACCCGCGCAAGGACGGACATGAGATTGTCCGCGTCGCGGGAGATGAGTTCACGCACTAACTCCACGCGGCGCTCCAGTTCGTCCGGTGGCCCCGCGCTGTGCGGAACCTCCGAAACCGGGGCCTTGATAGGCGCAGAGCGTCCCAAGGCTCCTCGTATGTTCGCAAGAAAGTCGTCTCGTTCGCTCATTGGTCTTTCATCTCGCGCCAGCGGGATCTGAATGGCTTGGCGGCTGGCGGGAAGTCGCGATGCTCCGTCCAGCCGGAGAGAGGACCGGGCAGCTTGGACACCTTGCCGTCTCTGGACAGCGCGGACTGCCCCAGCCGCGCCAGCAGGTTCGCCGCTCGCATAGCCGTGTCCGAGGACACCGACGCGCGCCAGCCCTTCATGGCGGCGCTCTCGGCGGCGGACGCGGTTCGCTGGTCGGAGTAGTTGTCGCCCTGCGTGAGTTCCTTGCGGAGATAGAGCAGCATCCGGGGAATGTCTATCTGTACCGGGCAAGCCTCTTTGCACGCGCCACACAGCGTTGAGGCGTAGGGCAGATCCTTCGCGTCCGACAGTCCCGTTAGCATCGGGGACACAATCGCGCCGATGGGGCCGGGATACACCCAGCCGTAGGCGTGGCCGCCGACCTTTCTGTATATCGGGCAGGCGTTCAGGCACGCGCCGCAGCGCAGACAGAACAGCGCCTCGCGCAGATCGGGGTCGGCGAGAAGGCGGGAGCGTCCGTTGTCCACTATGACAAGGTGGAACTCTTCGGGGCCGTCTTCCTCGTATTCGTGGCGGGGGCCGGTGACCGTGGTCACGTAGCTGGAAAGCATCTGCCCGGTGGCGGAGCGTATCAGCAGCCGCAGGAAGACGCTGAGGTCCTCGATGGACGGGATGACCTTCTCCATACCGGAAATAGCGACGTGAACCTTGGGCATGGAGGTGCACATCCGCCCGTTGCCCTCGTTGGTGACAAGGGTGACGGTGCCGGTCTCTGCCACCAGGAAGTTCGCGCCGGACACGCCCATTCCGGCCTCCATGAACTTCTGGCGGAGCTGGACGCGCGCCTCTCGTCCCAAGTCTTCTATGTCCTCGTAGTAGGGAGAGCCGAGCGTCTCGGTGAACAGTTGGGACACGTCCTCGCGGGACTTGTGTATGGCGGGCGCGATGATGTGGAACGGGGTGTCGCCCGCAAGCTGGACTATGTACTCGCCCAGGTCGGTCTCCACCGGCTCTATGCCCTCCTCCTCAAGCCTCTCGTTCAGCCCCATCTCCTCGGACAGCATGGACTTGCTCTTGATAACCATCTCGACGTCGTGCTTGCGGGCTACTCCGGCAACGTAGTCCGAGGCGGATTGGGCGTCCTTGGCGAAGTAAACGTGGCCGCCCGCTTGTTCTACGTTTCGGGCAAGCAGATCAAGGTAATAGTCCAGGTTCTCGATGACGTGCGCCTTGATGCGGCGTCCGACGTCGCTGAGTTCCTGCCAGTCGGAGGTGGCGGCGGAAGCGGTAAGGCGCGCGCTGTGAAAGCCGGAGTACAACCCGGCGAGGTTCTTCTGCACGTTCGCGTCTGAGAGCGCGGAAGCGGAATTCTGTCTGAACTGTCTTGTCTTGGTCTCCATACTATCCCCTGCCCTCCAATCCGGCGGCTACGAGTTCGGCGATGTGCGCCGCCCTGACACCGCTCCCGCGCCGCTGGAGTCCGCCGCGAATGTGCATGAGGCAGCTTGAGTCGCAGGCGGTCACCATGTCCGCGCCACTGGCTTCTATGTTATCCAGCTTGTCGCTGAGCATCGCGCCGGATATGTCGGGATACTTGACCGAGAACGTTCCGCCGAATCCGCAGCAGACCTCGGCCTGGGGCAGTTCCACCCTGTCGGCTATCCGGTCGAGCAGCGCCTTCGGCTGGGCGTCAACGCCGAGTTCGCGCTTGGCGTGGCAGGCTTCGTGGAAGGCTACCCTTGCGTCGAACTTGCCACCGCCAAACAGTTCGTCCAGCCGCTCGGCGTCCGATTTCTCGGTCAGATACTCGGTGAATTCATAGACGCTGGGCGCGAGTCTCTCCGCCCTTCTCAGGTTCACGGGGTCGCCGGCGAACAGTTCGTGGTAGTAGTTGCGTATCATGGCGACGCAGGAGCCGGACGGCACGATGACGGGTTCGGAGCCATCGTACTGGCTGAGGAAGCGCCGGGCGAGTGGCTTGGCTTCGTTCCAGTAGCCGGAGTTGAAGGCGGGCTGGCCGCAGCAGGTCTGCGCGGGGTCGAAATGAACATCGTCGCCCAGCGCGCGCAGAGTACGCGCCACAGCCTCGCCGACCTCGGGGAAGAACTGGTCAACGACGCAGGTCACGAAGAGGTGGACGCGGTTCGGGCGTTCAGGGAAGTTGAATTCAACCATATCTTTAGGGCATCCGGGGTATCAACTTGCGGGGGTTCAGAGGGACAGCAGGCCGCGCGCGATGAAGCCGGCCATCCACGCCATCATGAAGACCCCGCCCGCCGCGAACAGGCCGCCCTCGGTCTCGCGTTTGGCCGGGCCATGCAGCGCGAGATAGGCGATGAACAGGCCCAGCCCTATGGCGAGCAGCCATACGGAAAGGTCGTTCACGCCGAGCGCGAGGCCGATGACGAATCCGACTACGCCCCAGGTGATCCAGGAGTCCAGCTTCTTCAGGACCGCGCCGACGCGCGACGATTGTATTCTTGCCAGCAAGACCGACTCCCCACGTTAAGAGATTTTCCGCATAAGAGGATACACTCGCGGTTCGAGTGTTGCAAACTCCAAGGAAGGCTGAGCCTTCACCCTTATTTGGAATCTCAACTCCCCGGGCTTGTTTCTTGTAACATCGGACGCGACTGTGTAGGGTTTGATTTAGATTCGACACTGACCTGACAGGAGAGACAAGATGATAACGGGATTCAACCATTCGGGGTTCGTGGTGAAGGACATAGAGAAGATGGTGGCGTTCTACCGCGACTCGCTGGGGCTGTCGGTGATGCGCGAGGTTGACAGCGTAGCGCCGCCTGAAGGAGATCACACGGGGATACCGGGGGCGCACCGAACGCTGGTGTTCGTGGGGAAGCCGGAGGGTGAACACGCGCTGGAGCTAGTCCACTTCATAGAGCCGCCCAGCCCAGAGGGCCATCTACACAGGCATCAGCTTGGGGCGGCGCACATCTGCTTCAACGTAACGGATCTGGCTGCGCTCGCCGATAAGCTGAAGGCGGAGGGCATCCGGTTCATCACCGACCCCATCTTCCACGACACGCCGGAGGGACGGCGCGGCATCTGCTACATTCAGGACCCGGAGGGCAACTACGTGGAGTTCATCCAGCCGCCGATGTGAGAGGCTGAGCTATGACAGAGCGAGAAGCAGACGAACACAATCCCGAACCGCAACTTTCCATTCTCAGCGTCTCTAAGCGATGGTGGCACGTTTGCGTTATACTGTTGTGTGTGCAGACGCTGGCTTGGATGGCGTTCGTGTGGTGGGGCGAAAAGGACACAGCGGCGGGTTGGCGTGAACTGGTTGAGGCCATAGTTTACGGAACATCGAGCGCGATTCCGCTGTTCATCGCGCTGTCGCTGACCGTAGTTCTATTGGCTGAGTTCATAGGAGGGTTGAAATTGGTACTGGCTGAATACCTGAAGCACAAATTAAGAAAGAGGTTCGAGAAGCGCGGTGAAGTACGAGGAGAGGCCAGGGCTAATTCCGCTTGGGAGTCCTGGTACAAGCGCATGAAGGACGCCGAAGCTAAGGGCGAACCTTTCGACGAGCCGCCGCCTTCTCTGAGGAATCCAGAGGATGATCAATAGTGGTACTAGCTGAATATCTGAAACGACGATACGAGAAGCAGAGATATGAGCGCGCGGTAGAGCGAGGAATCAAGATAGGCAGGGCGCGAGTGCACGCCGCCGGGATGGCTTGGTACAAAAGAATGAAAGAGGCGAAGGCTAAGGGCGAACCTTTCGATGAACCGCCACCTTTTCTGAATAATGAGAATTCGCGCGAGGACTGACTACGATTTCACTTACCCGTGTAGATGTACTTGTCATGGTTGACTGATGCGTCTTCCATATCCAGGCTGATAGGACTCTTGCCCAAGTTGAAGGTAGGGTCGCTAGATTGCTTGCGACGTTCTTGGGCAAGGTCGTAGTAGGCTTGGAGGCGCATCCAGAAGTCGGCGTTGCTCCAGCCGATGCGTTCCAGAGCGAGCGCCATTTGTGGGGAAATTCCCCTCTCCCCTTTCAGCAGCCCGGACACTTCGTTTTCGGATATTCCCAAGTGCTCGGCGAACTCGGTTACGGTCCAACCTACGGCTTCCAAGCTGTCGAGTACGCTCAGGCCGGGGTGAGATGGGTTCATTCTGGTCATCGTCTAATCCCATACGGGGGAGTCCGGCCCAGGCCAGACTTGGGCTACCAGTTTAGCCATTCGCTTGCTGCGGGCTTGGATAAATTCCTCGTCCCAGTCTTTGTTCCGGGATTCTTCCAACAGGTCTTTGTTGAGATGAAGGATGCTGTGTTTTCCCAAGGTTTCGCGCTTGTCTTCCCAAGGGGCGTTGGACAACGACGAGTTGAGATACCCATTGATCAGAGTCAAATTTCCTATTGTGTGAACAAGTGAATTTCGTCTGTCGGTTGCATCTTCTTGATCAACTCTATCCCGGAGTGGCCATGTGGATTCCCAACTCTGAGGCATCACGTGTTCTATGGTCAAGTCTTTAGGAACTTCTATTTGCTCGGACATTGAAGTTCGCAAAGTTTCCTCGATTCCTTCGAGAACCAGCCTCAACTTTCCCCTAGTCAGCACACGATAGAGGTGGCGACGAACTAAGTTATCTTCCAAAGTCTGGTAGTCTGGCCATTCTCTGGAATAGCTTTCCTGTTCTTTCAAGTGTGTAAAGACTACTTCACCCGCGTTATCAAGTCCATGTCTATTCAGCTTGTACACAAGGTCGAGTGTCAATCTGTTATAGTCCTTACTGTCTCCGCGGCACAGCATTCTCCAGACCAGATAACTCTCTAAGGCTTGCAATGCCTTGACTCTCTCTTCTTCTCGGGGCACTCGCAATATGAGGAGAAGCGCGGGAGTAATAACTCCAATTCTCATCACGCGACTAACGCGGTAGTGGAACCTTTCTTCATCCGGTGTTCGCATCCCTTCTTCGAATCGCCTGTAGTTACCAAGGTCCCGTTTGAGGTCCGCCATTACACCACCAACGGATAGGCTATTTATGTGATTCCTAAATGACCTGAAGACATTATCAGCCCGAATAGGGTCGCCTTTACGCATCACCATCCAATAGTTTAACAGCGCATCTTTTCTAGGCATAAGCAAGCGTCCCTGATATACATCTTCACTCCACCAATCTTCGTCCAAATCTCCCCATATACTGGATTGATCCACTTCACCTGTCAGAGACATGACATAGTTCTTGATGAGATTCGACTCCAACAGAGGAGTGCCGCGAGCGTTAAGGGTCTCGAAGATTATGTAAGGGTCATCCTCTGATGGGATACTTATAACGACCACCTGAAGCAATCCACTCACCGCAGCTTCCAAGGCTTCCGCCCGGACAGGCGCTAAATCCGGGTCAGAATAATCGCTGAGCCACTCTTGGGCATGTAGTTGAAAATACTCATGGGCTTGCACGATCAGGGAATCTTCGAAACCATCGGTCGCCAGCTTGTTGTTCATGGCGCGGCGAAACGCTTCCTGATCCTCAGTTGTGGGCCATAGTTTGAAAACCTGATCTTCTTCTCTTATGAGGTATTCGTTGTTGCTGACGAGCATTGAGAGACGCTTCGCTGTGTTGTCCAGCCCAAGATCCTCACAGGTATGCTGGACCGCATCGAGAAGAAGCTGAAGAGTGGTCATCCTCTGCTGACCGTCAATCACTTCCCACCGAGCGATATCACCTATTCCAACGGACACCTGTCGGATAACTATTGCACCGAGGAAGTGTGGCGCGACATTCTTGGCGGCGAGTACGCGGTCGTTACCCGAACGGTCTAGCTCTTCAAGGTACCTTTCAGCCATTTTGCGTACGTCGTCCCAAAGGGGCTCCCACTGGTCATCTTGTTCCCAAACGTAACGTCGCTGGAACGCCGGAATCGTATACCGAATAGGAGCCTGGAATAATCCTTGAGGGTTCAGTACATCGGTATCTATTTTTTCGTTCCCTTTACCTCTCATATTGTAGTCTCCCGCTGAAGAATCTATTGTTCGGGTCTTCACATCAGACAATCATAATCGCGTCACGCCTTTTGGTAGATCTGGAACCGATGCCGATTCGTCTCCACTACGTAGAGGCGTTCCTGATCGTCCAGGCGGACGGAGACGGGGCCCCAGAAGTAGGGTTCTATCTGGGATGAGACGTGGTACGGGGTGTCCAAGTGCTCGGGGAGGTCGGGCTCTAGGTCGGAGATCTGGCGCACTTCCCATTCGTCGGGGTTGGCGGAGAAGTAGTCCATGGCCCACGATGACAGGGTGGCCTGGCCGCGCAGGGTTTCGGCGTGAGTGCCGTCGGGGTTGAAGACCTGGACGCGCTCGTTGCCCCAGTCGGCGACGTATATGAGGCCGTCGGAGTCCACGGCTACGCCGGAGGGACGGTTTAGCTGGCCGTCTCCGTCGCCCGAAGAACCGACGCTGAGCAGGTGGTCGCCGTCCGCGCTGAACTTCTGCACGCGGTCGTTGCGCCAGTCGCAGACGTACACCGCGCCGTCCGCGCCGAGTCCGATGCCCCAGGGCAAGTCAAATTGGCCATCGCCGGAGCCGGGTTCGCCCCAGCCGGTTATGTACTCGCCATCGGAGTTGAACTTCTGGACGCGGTTGTTGTGCTGGTCGGCGATGTAGATGTTGTCGTCGAGGTCAATGGCGATGCCGGAGGGGCCGTTGAACTGGCCGGGCGCGCTTCCCTTCTCGCCCCAGTGGGCTATGAAGCCGCCCGAGGCGTCGAACACGCTGACGCGCTGGTTGTATTCGTCGGTGACGTGGAGGCGGTCGGCGCTGTCGAAGGCTATGCCGACGGGCCAGATGAACTGTCCATCCCCGTCTCCATAGCCGTTGCCGAACTCGAAGAGATAGTCTTCTTCCAGGTTGCAGACGCCGATGCGGATGGCCTTAGCGCGCGCGGGGTCGCAGCGGTTCAGGACGTAGATGCGACCGTCGGGGCGAAAAGCGATGTCGTAAGGGTTGGCGAATCCGCGACCGTTGTCGCCGTTGTTCACTATGCCGATGGTCTTCATATATTCGATGGTAGCGGCAGCCTGGGCAGTCACCTTGTTCACCCCGTTTCGGTTTTGGTTTTAGTCAATGAGCCGACATCCAGGGACGCCGGCTCATCTTCACGCCTGATTCTGTTGTGTCGTTATTCTCCGGCTAGGCCAGTTGGTACTCTTTGGAGGACGCTATGAGTCGCATGACGTTGGCGACCTTGCGGGTGGCGTCCTCTTCTTCCAGGTTCACTTCGCCGAACTGGGAGGCGAAGGCGACTATCGCGCTGCGGGTGTTGTCCTCGACCTGGATGGGGCCCATGAGGTCCAGGCAGCCGTCCACCAGCTGTTCGGGAGACTGCGCGCTTCCGCCGTCGCGGGCCAGTCGTTCGGACATGGCCTGGACGCCCGGGTTGTCGGGATTGCCGAGTTCGCTGGCGGCGAAGTTGACGCGCTCGACGAGGGAGCCGGAGTCTATCCACTCGACGCCCTCGTGCCAGCCCTCGACGGTCGGGGGCTGGAGAAGGCCCTGTCCCATGAAGAACGCCTGGTTGGCGAGCATATTCACGCCCAGGGTCGGCTCGCGGTAGGAGCCGGCGAGCCGGACAGCGCCGACGACGGTTTCGACGGGCGCCTTGACGCGGGCGTAGCGGGCCTGGTCGGACTTGAAGTACTCGGAGTTGAACAGCGTTCGGAGAACGGAGCGGATTTCGTAGTCGGACTCGAAGTAAGAGGCCATCATCTGCTCAATGGCGGCCTCGCCGGCCTCGTCAATATCGTCGGCGGCGAAGAACTGGAAGAGGCGTGTGCAGACGAAGCGCGCGGTGGCGTCCTGTCGGCAGATTATGTCAACAATCTCGTCGCCGTCGAAGTTGCCGCGCTCTCCGAGGAAGGTCTTCTCCTGGTCGTCGTGGTCGTGGTCGCGGAACTCGAAGTGCCAGGCGATGCGGCTGTACGGCCAGATGGAGTCCTTCATGGCGCGCATGGACATATACTCGGCGTTTCTGAGCGTCCAGCCGGTGAAGGCGCGCGAGGCTTCCTTGATGTCGTCCTCGGTGTAGTTGCCGATGCCCATGGAGAACAGTTCGAGCAGTTCGCGCCCGTAGTTCTCGTTTATCGCGCCGTCGTGATTGTCGTTGTTGTCCAGCCAGATGATCATGGCGGGGTCTTTGGACAGTTCGACGAGGATGTCCTTGAAGCTGCCGAAGCCGGAGCGCCTGAACATATCAATCTGGTTGAGCAGCGAGCGCGCCTGGTTGAGCTTGGAGTAGCCGGTGGCGAACAGGCTGTGCCAGAAGAGCGCGATCTTCTCTTCGAGGGGCGCGTTGGTGGAAATCATCCGATAGAGCCAGTTGGCCCCGGCGCCGTCGAGCTGCCTGAGTTCCGACTGATCTACGTGATAGCGGCGAATCACGTCTTCGGGAATCAATCCCCTGTCGCCGCTGGGGTTGAGCATATCCTCTACGACGTTCTCGTAGCCGCGGGCGTTGAGTTCGTCTAGTTCGTCGCGGGTGGCCCCGAATCCCGCGCGTCTCATCAGGTGGGCCATCAGAGAGATGTCCGTGGCAGTGGTCATCTTGGTTCTCCTTTTATCTGTTGCGTCGGCGTTGGGGATTTCACCCCCATCCTAGCCTTCCCCCATCGAGGGGGAAGGGATTTTTGTCTATCCTTCCGTAGAGGGAGTCACCCCCATCCTAGCCTTCCCCTATCGAGGGGGAAGGGATCTACCCTCACCCATCAAGGGAGAGGGAATCTAGGCGGGCAGGAAGTCGAAGTGGTCGAACTGGCCGTTGACTATGGGTTCGGAGTCAATCTTGAACCAGCGGTCGAGCAGCGTGGCGTAGGTCATTCTGAAGTCGTTGTTGAACTGGAGGTCGCCCTCTAGCTGCAAGCTCGGCTCCAGGGACGGGTAATCTCCGTAGAGACCGCCGTTGACCTGGCCGCCGATGACGAAGGCGGTGCCGCCGGAGCCGTGGTCGGTGCCGGAGCCGTTGTCCTTGATGCGGCGTCCGAACTCGGAGAATACGAGGATGGCGACGTCGTTCTCGCGTCCGTGTTCGCGGAGGTCGTCGTAGAAGTCGCCAATCCCGCCGGCCACTTCCTCCCATAGCTTGGCGTGGCTGACAATCTCGCCGGAGTGGGTGTCGAAGCTGCCGTGCTGGGTGTAGAAGACGCGGGTTCCGAGGTCGGCGAACAGCACCTGGGCGACGCTCTTGAGGCTCTGCGCTATCGGGTTGGCGGCGTATTCTACGGAGGACTGGTACTGCGCGGGGGCCGTGCGGAGAATGTCCGCGCCCTTGAGCGCGTCCCTGCCCGTCTGTCCGAGGAATTCCATGACGGTGTCCTTGCCCTGTCCGCCGTACATCTGGGAGAAGGCTTCGAGGGCGTACTTCCGCATCACGTCGTCCTGGACGTCGGGGAAGAGGCCGTAGGTTTCGAGGTTGCCGACCGAGGCGACGGGAACGCCGCGCACGGAGAGCGCCCTGGGCAGGCCGCGTCCGAAGTTGACGGCGGTAAGAACGTTGTCGCCGGACGGGTCGAGTTCGCGGGTGGCGAGGCCGAGCCAGCCGTCGCGCCCGATGTCGTCGGGCATCGCTGTGTGCCAGATGTCCATGGAGCGGAAGTGCGAGCGGTTGGGGTTCGGGTAGCCGATGCCGTTGATGACGGCGACGTTGCCCTCGTCCCAGAGGGTCTTGATGGGGCCCATGCTGGGGTTGAAGGCGAGGTCGTCGCTTATCGGGTGGACCTTGCTTGTGTCGAGTTTGACCTTCTGGCGGAAGTCGTGGTACAGGCCGTCGTTGAACGGGACGACGGTGTTGAGCGTGTCGTTTCCGCCGGACAGCTGGACCACCACCAGCGCCTTGTTGTGATTTCCATTTTGCGACGCCATTGGAACGCCCCCTATTGCGAGATTTTGAGCGGCTAATCTATATACAGAGAATTTACTACTTATCGGCGGCTGACGCAAGCGTTGACTGGCGGATTCCAGGGTCTTTCGATTATCAACCAATTACGTTCGCGGTGACCCTTCGACAAGCTCAGGACGAACCATGAACGGGCGGCCCTTCGACAAGCTCAGGGCGAACGACAGAAGTGGTATCGGGAAATAACCGAATGACCCTGTGGCGGATTCAGCCTCTATCAGCTTGGTAGGTAGAGAATCACCCTCACCCTAGCCCTCTCCCATCGAGGGAGAGGGGATTTTTCTCATCATCATGGGTTTCTTCGTCCTCCGATGGGTCTTCATATATTCCGATTTATATTGCGCGGGTTTGAACTGGGCGGTTCTACGGGGAGTCACAGGGGTGAACTGGATGGGTTTTGCCCAGCGTTCATCCAGAGTTTCCCCAGCGTTAGCTATGGAGGGCCTTTCCCTATTTCCTATCAAACCATCAGCATAACCTCCAATTTATGTTTGTCTGTCCGTCTCGATGAGATGATTGTAGCACAGAACCCATGTGTTATTGTAGTATAGCATGGGCAACTGGGAAAGCGTGTCAAGGAGGTCGAAATGGGTTCGGAGTACATAGCGTCGGCGATTGAGGCGTGGCGGGCGCGGGTTGAGAGGCATCACGCGCAGTCGGAGGGGGTAATGGAGGCGTCGCTGAGAGAGGGGGATTTCTGGCGGAGTCTCGCGCCAATGTTCCGCGCGGACCCGTACCGCGAGGATGATGAGGCGCTGAACGCGCTGCTGGAACTGACGCCGGAGGGCGGCAGCGTCCTGGACGTTGGCGGCGGCGCGGGACGGTTCGCTATCGCGCTGGCGGCGAGACGAGGGGCGGCGGCGACGGTGGTTGATCCCTCCCCGTCCATGCTGGAACAGCTTGAGGCGTCGGTGGCTGAGGTGGAAGGGGTGGACGTGACGGGCGTCAATTCGGAGTGGGAGACGGCGCGGGTGGAGTCGGCGGACGTGGCGCTGTGTTCGCACGTTGTGTACGGGGTGGCGGACATCCGGCCTTTCTTGGAAAAGCTGCGTGACCACGCGCTGAGGCGGGTCGTGATGGTGTCGTTCGTGGATTCGCCGCAGGCGGGGGTCGCGCCGCTGTGGGAGCCGGTGTACGGGGAAGAACGGGTGAATCTGCCCGCGCTGCCGGAGTTGATGAATGTTCTGTGGGAGATGGGGATATATCCGAGCGTTCGGATGCTGACTCCGACGGGGCCGCAGGTTTTCGAGAGCGTCGCGGCGGCGGTGGAAGAGGTTCGCGGGCGGCTGTTCGTCGGGTCGGATACGGAGCGGCTTGGGCGGCTGTCGGGGGCAATCGAGGGGTATCTGGAAGCGGTGGACGGCGGGTACAGGATACGCGGGGCGCGGGCGGTGAGGCAGGGGGTGGTGTGGTGGGATACCATGGACGCCTGAATTCTTGAAGCGCGACCACGCGGCGCTTATAATCTAGCCAAGTAGTCTAGCCGGAGTTCATCATGACTGAATGGTCGTTGCAGGATGCCAAGAATCGTTTCAGCGCGGTTGTGAACGCCGCCCTCGCCGGAGAACCCCAGAGGGTCACCCGGCGCGGAAAACCGGCGGTAATCGTGATTGCCGTCGAAGAGTACGAGCGGCTACGCAATGGAGAACCCGATGACACTCCCACCTTCGTAGAACACCTGCTGGACATACCCAAAGGCGGCGAATTCGAGTTTGAACGATGGCCGCTACGATAGCGCCGACCTGATGATAGCCGCCACAGCCTTGGAACACGGACTGACCGTCGTTACCCGAAACGTGAGACACTACGAGCCAACAGGCGTGAAAATACTCAACCCGTTCGAGAACGCGAACCAAGATATATGAAGACCGTTCTGCTGCTCTTAATCGGGATCATCATTGGGGTGGTTGGACTACGCGCGTACCAAGACCCTGAGTTTCGCTCGCAGCTTTCGGAGTTTGTCGGGGAAGTGCTGGACTCGATTTCGGAAACGCCAACTCCGACGCCGCCCGCGCTTGTAGTAGCCGCGCTTCCTACACTGACGGCCACGCCCGTCCGAGTCGCGCCCATAGAGGCATCCCCTACCCTTACGGCAACCGCCGAGCCATCGCCAACGGGAACGCCGGAGCCAAGCCGGCCGACGGTCACGCCAACACTCACGCCAGCGCCGACGCCTGTTCCCGCTTCGTACTCGATAGAGGTAATGAGCATGGAAGTATTGGACAACCGACAGGTGGACTTTATGCTGGAGGTGAGGAATGATCAGACTTTGGACGATGAGATAGCGCAACTCCAGATGTCGGTTGACGGCGGCGAACCTGAATTGGTGAACATCATCGCGAACCTGCCTGCGGGGGAATCGGCGTCGTTCGCGTTCGCTCGGACGCTCGCGCCGGGGCCTCACACGATAAGGTTCTCGGTTGGAGATTCGCACACGACGGTCAGCGTGAACGTCGAAGGGGACAGTCTCGCGGTGTTAACATCCATACCGCAGCCAAGAGCTACGGTCACATCCACGATGGTTCCGAATCCAATGCCTACTAATACATCTGTACCAACAAATACTCCCATGCCAACCATAACGCCGCTACCGACCCACACGGCTGCGCCGACAAATACACCTACACCAATTCCGACTTCCGAAACTGCCGTATCGCCCGACTTACGACATCTGGAAGAGAAGACTTATATGCTGGAACTCATCAACGCTGAGAGAGCGAAGGCGGGGCTAGATTCCGTAGTTCTCGGAGACAACATAGCCGCCCAATTGCACGCGGAAGCGGCGTTGGAGAATTGTTTCGCGTCGCACTGGGGAATTGACGGACTCAAGCCTTATATGCGTTACAGTCTTGCTGGTGGATACCAGTCCAATGGTGAGAATGGCTCAGGCAGCGATTACTGCATAAAGGCGTCCGACGGCTACCGCGCTATCCAGAATATCAATACCGAGATTCGGCAAGCGATGGAAGGATGGATGGGCAGCCCGGGACATAGGCGCAACATTCTCGGCAAGTGGCACAAGAAGGTCAACATAGGTCTGGCGTGGGACCGCTACAACTTCCTCGCTTACCAGCATTTCGAGGGCGATTATGTGGAATACGACGAACTGCCGTCTATCGAGAATGGCGTTTTGAGAATATCGGGGAGAACGAAGAACGGCGCGCGAGTAAGCGGAGAGCGTGGCCTAGGCGTACAGATTTATTATGACAAGCCGCCTCACTCACTCAGCAGAGGGCAGGTTACAAGAACATACTGCTACGACAGCGGACGTCAGATTGCGGGGTTGAGGAAGCCGCTGATCGGAGGCTGGTACTATGAGGAAGACGAATTCACAAAGTCATACAAGCCTTGTCCTGACCCTTACGACGTTCCAGTGGACGCGCCCGCTCCGCGCTCACACGACGAGGCTCATAGATTCTGGCAGGCGGCCTACGACAAGAGCCAGGAGCGTCAGGAAATTCTAATGACATTGCCATGGATCACGGCTTCGGAATGGACGGCTAACGGGGATGTATTCGCGGTGAGGGCGGACTTGCAGAACCTTATCGCGAAGTACGGCGATGGGGTCTATTCAGTCATGGTATGGGGAAATCTAGGCGCAGAACGCAAGGTTATCTCCGAGTATTCGATATTCCACGGGGTTACGCCGCCGGATACGTATAGTCAGTAGCGAACGCGGCGGCTTCGGGGTTCTCGCTGGCCCATTTCTCGACGGTCCGCACATCCGCCGGCACTTTTCACCTCCCCGAAGCTGATGCGCTCGGGCTTCCGATTCGTCCAGCGGCAGCCTGTCTGTCAGGGAGTGTGGTGGGAGGTGGGGTGTGATACACTAGCGGCGACGGTTGGGCAAAGATGACTCAGGGAGCGCTTAGTCCATGAAGATGTTTTTGCTGATCTTTATCGGGATCGTCATTGTAGCGGTCGGACTCTACGCGTACCAGGATCCGGTTTTTCGCTCGCAGGCTTCGGATTTCGTCATGAGATTTCTGGAGTCGAATCGGGAAGCGCCCGCGCCGAAGCCGACCGCGCGCGCTATGGCCGCGCTTCCTGAACCAACTGCCACGCCTACGCAGGTCGCGCCCGCGGAGGTCCCCCCTACATTTACGCCAATCGCGGCGCCGTCCCCAACCGCCGCGCCGTCTCCGGCGGAAACGCCTGAGCCCAGCCATCCCACGGTTGATCCCACATTCACGCCAATGCCGACGCCTATTCCAGCTTCGTACTCGATAGAGGTCGTGAGCATGGAAGTATTGGACGACGGACAGGTGGACTTTACTCTGGAGGTGAGGAATGACCAGGTTTTGGAAGGCGAAATCGCGCAACTCCAGATGTCGGTTGACGGCGGCGCGCCGGAACTGGTGAACACCATCGTTGACCTGCCCCAGGGAGAATCCGAGTCGTTCACGTTCGCTCGCTCCCTTCCCCAAGGGACTCACAAGATAAAGTTCTCGGTTGGCGATTCGCATAAGGAGATCCGCGTAAATGTCGGAGAGAGGGACATTATCATAACACCTGTCCCAACGTCCTATGAGGACGCCGGGCTAGTGTACGCCTTCACGGTAACACCCCCGGTTCCCCCATCACCTGAGCCAAAGGCTACCCCTACCGCCACGAAGAGGACCTTAACCAATAGGGTGAACTTGGTATATCCGACGCCGACCAATACGCCTGGGCCCATGTTCGAAGAGAAGACCTATATGCTCGAACTCATCAATGCCGAGCGAGCAAAAGTCGGACTTAATCCTGTGGCCCTGGGGAGTAACGTTGCCCCGCAGTTGCACGCGGAAGCCTCTCTTGAGAACTGTTTCTCGTCGCATTGGGGAATTGACGGACTGAAGCCATATATGCGTTACAGTCTGGCTGGTGGATACCAGTCGAATGGGGAGAACGGATCGGAAAGATCGGTCTTCAGTGAGGACATGGACTACTGCGTAAAGTCGTCCGATAGTAGTCTCTTACCCTCTACTAACATCAGGACCGCAATCAAGGAGGCGATGGAAGGATGGATGGGCAGCCCAGGACACAGGGACAACATTCTGGGCAAGTGGCACAAGAAGGTCAGCATCGGTTTGGCCTGGGACAGCCACAGCTTCTATGCCTACCAGCACTTCGAGGGAGACTATATTGAATACGACGAACCGCCGTCCATCGAGAACGGCGTTTTGAGAATATCCGGGAGAACGAAGAACGGCGCGCGGTTCATTATAGATGCCGAACCTACTGTACACGTACGCGTCGTCCAGGAAGCCTCCCCAAGCATAGAAAACAATTATGACCTACCGATGCACCCACCCACCAGCAGAGTCGTCAGAACAGTCACCAGGAGAGTCGACCCGGCCATAGAAATCTATTATGACCCACCAACACACCCACTCACCAGAGGCCAGGTTGCGAGGACATATTGTTACATGCCGGGGTCTCCGATAGCCCTTCTACTAGGGCCATTGAACGGGAGTGGCAATGTATTTTCTGAGTCCACAACCTCAACCTTAACAGGAACCTTAAGAGGAACCAGAACAGAAACCACAATAACAGAAATATCCGTCAATCCATGCCCCGACCCTTACGATGTTCCTTCGGATGCCCCCGCGCCGCGCTCACACTCTGAGGCTCACCGGCTCTGGGATGCCGCTCGTCGCGCGAGCGAAGCGAGTTCAGGAAGGTCAATTACTCCGCCATGGGTAACGGCTTCGGAATGGACGACCGAAGGTGAATCATTCTCCGTTAAGGCAGACTTGAGTGAGATATTGGAGAAGCATGGGGACGGGATTTACACAGTTGAGGTAAAGGGAGATATTGGCGATGATAAGGACGTGATTATCTCCATGTACTCGATATTCCACGGGGTAACGCCGCCGGATACATATAGTCAGTAGTGAACGCGGCGGCTTACAGGGTTCTCGCTGGCCCATTTCTCGACGGTCCGCACATCTACCGCGAAGGTGAGGCGGTTATCGCCAGACCATTTACTACCAGTCCGAAGCCCGCGGGCATTATTCACCTCCGATCAAATTGCGATGACAGAGACCAATAGTTGTTTCTAGAAGCCGAATATGTCGGCGACGGGGCAGGTGAAGCCGGGGAGGATGTCCAGGCCGTCGAGGGTGTCGGTCTGAGTGAGGGTCTGTGTTCGCTCGCCTGGACGGTACACGTCCACGGAGCGGGTTTCGGGGTTGACGGCCCAGACCATCCGCGCGCCGAAGCTCAGCCACATGATTGCCTTGTCCATGACCTCGCTGGCGCTGTCGCTTGGGGATACGACCTCGACAACCAGGTCGGGGACGACTTCGTAGTAGCCGGATACCTCGACGTCGAGGGGGAGCCTCTCGGCGGAGATGTAGGCTATGTCGGGTTCGCGCACGGTATCGGGGTCTCGTTCTAGCAGGACGCCGGAGTCGGAACCGGCAAGTCTTCCCAGACGGCGCGGCATTATGAAATTTCCGAGAAGGATACCCGTTTTCATTACGGCTTCGCCGTGTCTTCCTCCGCTGGGCATGGTTTCGCAAAGCTCCCCTCTGATTAGTTCGCCGCGCACTCCCCTGCTGTACAGTTGGAGAAGTTCGTCGGCGGTGATTAGCTTGGTGGCTGTGGTTGTCATGGCTATTGCCTCGCTCCGAAACTAATATGCTCGGTTTCCGATTCGTCCAACAGTAGCAGCCTGTCTGTTTTGCGCTCCATGAATAGGGCTAGTTCGTAGAGTATATCGCGTCCGAGCAGGGAAGGCATCGTGGGGAAGTACCCCGGCGGGGGTTCGACAAGGGAGAGGGTTGCGGAGATGGATAGTTCGCCTATGTCTAGGGTGGCGTCAATCATTCTGGTTTCAGTCTGGCCTCCGATGCCTCCTATTGGCGTACCGAATGGCAAACTAAGAATGTCAACTCCCAGCCTCTCATGCAACCGCGCGCCTACAAAAGGCGAAAGCAATGTGTGGTCCGCTCCAGTATCGACCAAGAAGGAAATCCTCAACGCTTGGTTGTTGGCGACCGGAAATCGCAAAGTCAGGTCAACGTAGGGACGCTGGGTAGAGCCTTGATGTCGGAAGTAGCCAGATTTCATTGGAAGATCGGTGTGAAGACCCAGATTTTTTCCTCAGTGTGAACGAAATCGAAGAATGTGTTCTCTATTGGGACGTTCCTGGAACTCAAGTCGGTCAATAGCAACTCGGCGTCTTCGTTAGCGCCAACTACTTCCTGGTTATAGACACCAACCCACTGGTCGGGGTATAGCGATTTCAATTCTTTGTAATGGTCGTCGAACCAGAGGACGTCGGCGTGGTAGCGTTCCAGGCTGGTTTGTTTGGTTTTCTGCATGGCTGTGTCTCCTTCCCGCGCTATAAATCTAACGGAAACGGAGGGGAGACGCAATCTCCCCTTCGCTCCCGAATCGGTCTTCTACGGCCCGGCGGCGTAGGCGGAGTGGAAGGTGTCCACTCCGGCGCGGAAGCCGGAGGCGGGGTCGCCGACTATGGCGACGGGGCTGGCGAAGCTGGCGAATCCGCCCTGGACGTGGCCGTCGCCTATGGCGTATATGCGGTGGCCGCGCGATTCGAGTTCGGCGACGGTCTCAGCGGGCAGGCGCGGGTCAACGCTGGTTACGGGGAGGGAGCAGTCCACGCGAGGGGAGTCTATCGCGTCCTGCGGGCCCATGCCGTAGTTGACGACCTTCGTTATCAGCTGGGTTACGCAGTTGGTTATCCTGCGTCCGCCGGACGCGCCGACCGCGAGTTTCACGCCGTCGGAGTCCATGACGAGCGCGGGGGTCATGTTGTTGAGCGGGTACTTGCCGGGCATTATGGAGTTGACGCGGCCCGGAACGGGGTCGAACCACATCATGCCGTCGTTCATCACGACGCCGGTGCCTCTGGGGATGATTCCGGAGCCGAAGCCTGCCATGAGCGTGTTGGTGAGGGAGACCGCGCCGCCGTCGGCGTCCATGGCGCACAGGTGGGTCGTGCCGTTGTCGAGCGCGGGCGCGCTGGTCTCGAATACGCGGGAGGGCGAGCCTTCCTCGAAGGCCCAGGGGTCGCCGGACTCTATCTTGCCGAGCTTGTCCGGGGATATGAGCGCGCGGCGGGTGTCGGTGTAGCCGTCGGAGACGAGGCCGGCCCAGGGGACGTCCACGAAGGCGGGATCGGACAAGTACCTGAACCTGTCCACGTAGGCGAGGCGCGCGGCGTAGATGTAGGCGTGGAGCGCGTCTGGGGAGTTGTGTCCCATCTCGGCGATGTCGAAGCCGTCCAGCAGCCTGAGCGTCATGGCGGAGGTGGTTCCGGCGCACTGGAAGGGCGGGACGCGCACGGTGTGGCCGGAGTAGGCGAACTCCAGGCCGCCGTCCCAGACGAAGGGCTTGTACTCGGCCAGGTCGCGCATGGAGAGGACGCCGCCGTTGGCGCGAATGTCGGAGGTGAGCGCCTCGGCTATGTCGCCGGAGTAGAAGGCGGACGCCCCTTCCCTACCGATGGCCTCAAGCACGTTGGCGAGGTCGGGCTGGCGGAGGTTGGCCCGGGATGTGAGGTCGCCGGTGGGCAGCTTGCCGCCGGGCATGAAGACGCTACGCAGTTCGTCGTACTTGAAGAGTTTGTCGGACATCATGCCGAGCGAGTAGATGCTGTGCCAGCCGGGGGAGAATCCGTCGCGGGCGAGGGATGCGGCGGGCGCGACTACTTCGGACAGGGGCAGCTTGCCCAGCCGAGCGTTGGCTTCGCACAGACCGGCGACGGCGCCGGGGACGGCTATGGACCTGAATCCTTCGAGGTTCTCGTTGTTGACGACGCCGGGCCAGCCGAAGTTGCCGACGGCTGACTCGCCTGTGAACTCGTACATATCGGGCGCGGCGTCGAAGGGGCCTTTCATCGGGAAGCCGATGACGCCTCCCCTGTCTCCGAGCTGATAGACCATGTATCCGCCGCCGCCGATGCCGCAGGACCAGGGTTCGACTACGCCGATGGCGAAGCAGGCGGCGACCGCGGCGTCAACGGCGTTGCCGCCCATCTCCAGCATACGGACGCCCGCCTGGGTGGCGTGGATGTCCTTCGTGGCGACCATTCCGCCGTCGGATCGCGCTTCGGTCTTGTTTATCGTGGTTATGGTTGGGGCTGATTTCGCCATTTATCTCTCCCATTGGGCCTTGTTGTGTGTGTATTCTCCGATATAGGACGATTCAGGGTAGAAAATATCCAATTTTGGCGAATTCTTAAAATTCGGTCAAAAAAGTGTTGACAGATGTCCAAAGTCGTTATAGTATAGATGCACGTCCCAATGGACCGAGCCGAATGGAGGAGACCATCGGGGATGCGGCGGCCCACCCGCCAAGTCCCAGGGGGTTGAGGACAGATAGGCGAAGCCTGTTGGGGCGTACTCTTTTGTTCAAGATTTCTCCTCCGGCCTGAGCGTGGCTATGAACGGCAGATTCCTGTAAGTCTCCATGTAGTCCAGGCCGTAGCCGACCAGGAACTCGTCCGGCGCGTCGAATCCGACGTACTCTATGTCCACGTTGGCGATGCGTCGCGCGCGCTTGTCCAGCAGGGCGCACACCTCCACGCTGGCCGGAGACAGCGAGCGCAGGTACTCAATCAGCCAGTTGAGCGTCATGCCGGTGTCAACTATGTCCTCGACGAGGATGATGTCCGCGCCCTCGATGTCAATGTCCAGGGACTTTGTTATGCGAATGTCTGGGCCGCTCTCTCCGGCGTAGTGGGATATGGACATGAAGTCCATGCGTATTGGCAGCGAGATGTGGCGCATCAGGTCGGCCATGAAGCAGACCATGCCGCGCTGGACGCCGACCAGCGCTGGCCGCCTGCCCGCGTAGTCCGCTGAGAGCGCCTTGCCGAGTTCCTCCACCTTCTGCCCTACCTGCCGCTCGGAGTAGAGAACCCTCGATATGCGCGGGACGTCCGGCCCGGCCAGCGGCCCGAATCCGAACTTGGCGAGCAGGCGGTGGAAGTCCTTGCGGTAGAGCAGCTTGACGTCTATCTCGGGGTAGGTCGCGCGCATCTTGCGAATCTTGCGGTTCTTCTGGGTGACGAGCGACTGCTTCATGGTGGTGAGTTCGAGATATAGGTCGAGGTCGGGCAGGTAGAAGTCGGGGGTCATCATCTCGGCGGGGCCGTCGTCCTTCCACTCAAGCGGGAAGGACGTGGGTTCGTAGTCCCAGCGCAGGCCGTAGAAGTCCAGGATTCGGGCGAACTCTTCCTCGCTGGGATGGGCGAACTTGGGAGCGCCCGCGCTGGCCGGGTTGGGAAAAGGGGCCGGCATGGGCGATTCGATTTCAACCATTAGGATCCTCCCGCTCGCTGTTCCCGTCTCGTCGCGGCGCATTCTATCACAATGCGCGACCGAAGGCCGGACCGCGCCGTATGCGGGGGAATAGCGCCGCGTCGCAAGTGTCAAACCAGATCCCCGCCTCCCCTTTTACAATACATTCGTTCTGTGATACAATGCCGTCATCGGAAAGCAGAACATACATATACGGGGATTTATGACAAAGCCCGAATGGGCCGAAGAAAAATTTTCCCCGTAGCTAACTCAGGTGAAACTCAGGTGAACTCTGGTGTTCTAATTACCTGTTGCTCACCAGTCAATCCACCAGAAACCACCTGCCGGATCATAAATTAAGACAATGAACACCCAACAGGGCAAACTCCAAAGCGGAAAGGCGAACATGGCAAGCGAGCGACTGAGTTCTAACGAAATACAGTTCGACGACTGGAACGCGGTCGTCGAGGATTACATGGCGCGGGGCTGGACTGACGGCCTGCCTATCATTCCGCCCACGCCTGAGTTGGTGGCGGAGTTCCTGGAGGCGGCGGGCAGAAGCGCGTCGGACATTCTTGGGACGGAGCCGACGAAGGGCCGGGTCATCACGGCGGAGAAGGCCGCGGTGAACGCGGTCATGGCGGGATGCAGGCCGGAGTATTTCAAGATCGTGCTTGCCGCCGTGGAGGCGATGTGCGAACCGGAGTTCAACCTGCACGCGGTCACGGCCAGCACGCAGGGCTCGGCCATCCTGCTGGTGGTGAACGGGCCGATAGCGCGGGAGGTCGGGCTGAATTCGGGCATAAGCGTGTTCGGTCCCGGACACCGCGCGAACGCGACCATCGGGCGCGCGATACGGCTGGTGGTCATCAACGCGACCGGCTCTGTGTCCGGCGAGATTGACAAGGCGACGCAGGGACACCCCGGCAAGTACACCTGGTGCATCGCGGAGGACGAGGACGTGTCGCCCTGGCAGCCGCTCCAGACCGACCGGGGGTTTTCGTCCGAGGACAGCGCTGTGTCCATATTCGCGGGGCTGTCCAGCATACAGGTTGACAACCACGCCTTCCAGAAGCCGGAAGAGATACTCATATCCTTCCGGGAGGCGATGTTCGCCGGGGGCGTAGGATGGAACCAGGGGGAGATAGTGGTCGTCCTCTGCCCTGAGCACATCGGACACCTGGAGCGCGCGGGCTGGTCGAAGGAGCGGGTGAAAGAGTTCCTGCACGGCGCGGCGCGGCGGAAGATCTCGGAGTGGCGCGCGGCGGGACGCTTCATACGCGAGTCGGAGGGCGCGGACGACGACTACCTGCACTCGGCGGTGTCGCCGGAGGCGATAACGGTCATGGTCGCGGGCGGACACGCGGGCGCGTTCTCCTGCGTGATACCACTGTGGAGTGGCGGAACGGGTTCGCGCTCGGTAACGAAGCTGATAGAATAGGGAGGCTGAGCCTTCACCCTCATCTGGACAGGGTGATCGCAGCCGGACAAGGTGATACTTACCCAGACTTGCTTCTTACAGTATCAAGATCAAGAGAAGAGAGGTGAAACATGAACGGTTCGACAGGAATAGCGGTATTGGATCCGACGGTGGCGCCGCTGCCGGCGGACGGAGTGGTAGCGGACAGGCCGAAGACGCTGGACGGCGCGAGGATAGGGCTGTTGGCGAATGGCAAGATGAACTCGGTGGAGATGCTGATAGCTCTGCACGACGTCCTGGCGGACAGGTACGAGTTCGGCGGCGTGATCGAGCGCAACAAGATGAACGCTTCCCGCCCCTGCCCGGAGGATATAATTGACGAACTGGTTGACAAGTGCGACGTGGTAATCACGTCGTCGGGCGATTGAGGGTCCTGCTCATCGTGCAGTGTGCACGACGGACTGACTCTTGAGAAGCGCGGAGTTCCGACGGCGGTGATATGCACCGAGCCGTTCATCACCAGCGCGGACGCGATGGCCAACCTGGGCGGCGTCCCCGACTATCCCTACGTGGTTGTCCCCCACCCGCTGGGCAGCCTGACGATGGAGCAGCTGAGAGGGCTGGCGGCGAAGGCCGCGCCGGACGTTCTGAGCATACTTCTGGCGCAGAGGTAGCGGCGAGGCGCGGTGGATTCCCGCTTTCGCGGGAATGACGGTGTGACCGAAGACGGCCTTTCGCGAAAACCAAGATGGGGCGAATGATCGCCCCATCTTCGCGTTAGAGACTTTTATGGCGGGAGCGAGAGGGAGTCGAACCCACCGCGCCAACCGCTGGGTTGCCGCCGGACGGTTTTGAAGACCGCGAGAGCCACCAGGCCCTATCCGCTCCCGGAGGGTGTGGGAAGATTCACCCTCACCCTAGCCCTCTCCCTTGATGGGAGAGGGAATGATTTTTCGAGATTGTCTCAGGGAATCTAGGCGATGGCCTCGTCCACTCTCTTCTTGAGCATGGACTTGGGGACCGCGCCGACCACCTGGTCAACGGGGTTTTCGCCGCCGTTGAAGATGAGCAGGGTCGGAATGCCGCGAATGCCGAACTGCATCGGGGTCTGGGGGTTGGTGTCGACGTCCATCTTGGCGAACTTGACCTTGCCATCGTACTCGCCCGCGAGCTCTTCGACTATGGGCGCGATCATCTTGCAGGGGCCGCACCACTCCGCCCAGAAGTCAATGACGACGGGGACGTCGGAGTTGACGACTTCATCCAGGAAAGTCGCGTCCGTGATTTCTACCGTGTTTGCCATGTTTAGCTCCAATCTGAATAGGGGTTGGGGTTGGACAGATTCATTATATTAGATGCGGCGGGTTCGTGTCAGGTTCAAGCGACGCGATTCAGCGTCTGCGGTATTCTATGTAGTCCAGAACCACCTCGTCCACCTCGTCCCACCAGAACGTGCCGAGCGTAAGTCCCTTCGGCACGTCGAACAGCATCCAGCCGGAAACCTGGAACTGGCGGTCAAGCTGAACCTGGCCCCAGAGAAGCTGGGTGCATCGGCTCAGGTCTTCCTCGTCGCCGGAGTCGGTGAGAAGCGCGTCTCCGCCCGCCGAATCCAGGATGACGGAACGCTCGAACGGGTCTGTGGCGGGTATCCTGTCGCCCCTGCGGTTTCCGAGCCTCGCCGCTTCGGGGTTTATCTCCAGCGGCATTACCGTGCTGGTGCGGTTCACGACCGTGACGCAGACCGCCGCCATCTGGCGGTTGGACGCCTTGGGCCTGAAGACGTAGAACTGGTCTCCGGGGGCCTCGTAGGTGATCTTCTCGCTCACCACCGGCCTCTTGGCGTGTATCTCGATGCTGCGTCCCTTCACGCCTATTACGTCGGGGTCGCTGGAACACCCGATGATAGCCATGGCTATGACAGCCAGCAGCGCGGACGCGAACAGGGCCGGCGGGAATCTATTTTTCAGCGTCCCGTATCGGACTTTGGTTTTTCGGATTTGGTTTGGGGTTTGGGTATGGTTTCGCATTTACTATTTCGCGCAGTCTCGATTGAACTAAACTCCCGACAACGACGGCATCGCCCGCAATCTGGATACGAGGTCGCTCAGCGTTTCTAGGAGGTAATCAACTTCTTCGTCGGTATTGTCTTTTCCAACAGTTATACGAAGGCTGCCCTGCGCCAGATCCGCGGGCAGTCCTATGGCGGTAAGTACGTGGGATGGTTCCAGGGAGGCCGAGGAGCAGGCTGAGCCGCTGGAAGCGCAGATGCCGGCGAAGTCCAGGCCAAGCAGGATGGGTTCCCCCTCCACGTTCTCGAAGGAGACGTTCACGTTGTTGGGCAGGCGGAGCGTGGGGTGTCCGTTGAGTCGGACGCCCTCGAGGCGTTCCTGTACGCCGTGTATCACCCTGTCGCGCAGGCGGGTAAGATGGGGGGTCACGCGCTCGCGTTCGGCGTCCGCGAGGCGCATCGCCTCGGCGAGTCCGACGATGGCGGGAATGTTCTCGGTGCCGGAACGTCTCTCTCGCTCCTGTCCGCCGCCCATCATGAGCGGCTCGAACGGGGTTCCTCGCCTGATGTAGAGCGCGCCGACGCCCTTCGGCCCTCCGAGCTTATGCCCGGAGAGGCTGAGCAGATCAACGCCCAGTTCGCGGACGTTCACCTCTATCGCGCCCACTGCCTGCACCGCGTCGGTGTGGGTGTATATCTTTCGACCGAAGCGCGCGGCTTCGCGTGATACAGCCGCCGCTATCTCCGGGATCGGCTGTATCACGCCAATCTCGTTGTTCGCCAGCATAACGCTCGCCAGCACGGTGCGCTCGGTTACGGCGCGGGCGACGTCGTCCGGGTCAATCAGGCCGTCGGCGTCCACTGGCAGGTAGGTTATGTCGAATCCGAACTGTTCAAGCTGGTGGCAGGCGTGCAGGACTGCGTGGTGTTCTACGGAGGTTGTGATGATGTGGTTCCCGACGTTTCGGAGCGCGAAGGCGACGCCTTTGAGCGCGGCGTTGTCGGACTCGGTTCCTCCGGATGTGAATACTATCTCGCTGGAGCGGCAGCCGAGCGAACGGGCGACGGCGCGTCGCGCGTCGTCTAGCGCTCCCCTGCTGCGCTGGGCGAGTTCGTATATGCTGGAAGCGTTGCCGAAATGCTCAGTGAAGTACGGCAACATGGCGCGGACGACCTCCGGCCTCACCGGGGTGGTCGCGGCGTTATCCATGTATATGAGGCTGTTGGTCAGAGCCATTCGGGTGGCCGCTCCTCGATTCATCTTTGGATACAAACGCTGATAATGAATGCGCTTGCATTTGGGGTTCACCCCCATCCTAACCTTCCCCCATCAAGGGGGAAGGGACTTTTCCGTACTCCTGTCAGCCCCGTCAAAGAGGATTTTCGCAATCTCTTAAATAATTGTAGCGCTTACCCGCGCTCGGCGGATATGATGTATCCCATGATTTTGTACGCGAGCCTCGCCGCGGTCGAAGAGCAGGCGACCGGCCCCTCTTCGGGGCTGAGTTCCACTATGTCGAAGCCGACGATGTTGGTATCTTCGGCCACGCGCCTGAGCAGGCCCGTCACGTCCCACCAGGTCATCCCGCCCGGCTCCGGGGTGCCGACGGCTGACATTATAGACGGATCCATAACGTCCAAGTCTATGGAAACATACACGTTGGGCGACAGCTTATCGCGGACTTCGGCGGCGAGCGCCGCGCCGTCCTTGTCGGGCGGCCAGAAGAATATGGGAATCCGCGTGGACTCGGCGAAGCGGTATTCCTCCGCGCTGATGGAGCGGACGCCAACCTCGACCAGGGGGCAAATCTCGGAGACGCGCCTCGCGGCGGAGGCGTGGCCCCATCCGGATCCCATGAAGGAATCGCGCAGGTCGGCGTGGGCGTCCAGGTACAGAACGCTCAGGTCGTCGAATCGGTCGGCGCAGGCGCGCGCCGCTCCCACCGAGAGGGTATGTTCGCCGCCCAGCAGTACGGGCGTCTTGCCGTCCGCGAGAATCCGGTCTGTGGCCGCGCTAACCTGGCGGACGACTCGCTTGGGGCCGGACATATCGGGGGAGATCTCGGGGAAGGTGTATATGCCCTGGGCGGACGGGTCGAGTCGCAGTTCCAGGTCGAAGTCTTCCAGATGGCGGGAGGCGTCTATGATGGCGGCGGGGGCGTACCTGGCGCCCGCCCTGAAAGAGGTAGTGCTGTCATACGGAACTGGTAGGACGGCGAAGCGCGAGGTTTCGTAGATATGCTCTTCCGGCGGGGTGTCCAGAAAAGTCTGCCAGTTGTATCCGGGTTGCGACACGGCCATGCTACTCGGCGTTGACCGCGCCGGCGCGCAGCCCCATACGCTCGCGCACCATGCCGGAGTAGGTTTCCCTGTCGCCGATGTACTCCAGACCGCGCTCCAGTACGCGGGCTGCGGCTTCGGACAGTCCGAACAGACGCTTTACGGCGGGAATCGCGGCGTCCGCGTCGAACGGCTTGCAGGAGAAGATGTCTATGTTCAGGTATCCGCGCTCGGGGAAAGTGTGGACGGTTATGTGGCTCTCCGCTATCAGGACGAACCCGGACAGGCCCCAGTCCCCGGGTTTCTGGCCTTGGTAGGTGTAAATCTGGGGAGGGGCGGCTATGGTCATGCCTATCCTGTCGGGGTAGTCGCTGAGGAAGTCGTATATCAACTCCGCGTTCCCCAAGGATTCGGTGTCCCCGCCGTATCCGTCAATCAACAGGTGCAACTACGCTATTCTCCACAAGAGTAATCCGGGCCGCCCACGCGCTCCGCTATGGTGACTTAGCTTAACACCGCAGCCAAAGGGCGCACAACCGGCGCGTCTGAAGAAGCGTTGGTCTTGATTCGCTGAAAGCGCATCAATTAGAATCCGTAAGGTTTGGCTCAATGCCTGCTTGGTGAATCTCAACAGGCGGCTTGAACGTAAATCATATTGAGTCCGGTCAAAGGACTCGAAATAAGAGAACGGACGTGGCGGCGTCATGATAGAAGTCAACGACGTAACCAAATATTACGGGAACTTCCCGGCGATAATGGACATCAACTTCCGGGTGGAGCCGGGGGAGATAGTGGGTTTCCTGGGCCCGAACGGCGCGGGCAAGTCCACGACGATGAAGGTCATCACCGGGTTCCTTCCGCCTACGAGCGGGTCGGCCTCGGTCGCGGGCTACGACGTTGTGAACGAGTCGCTGGAAGCGCGTCGGCACATCGGCTACCTTCCCGAAACGGTTCCGCTCTACACTGAAATGACGGTGCGCGAGTACCTGGACTACATGGGCAGGCTTCGCGGGATGACGTCCGAGAGAGTCCGCGCGCGGATTGACGAAGTGGTGGAGATATGCCGCCTGGAGGACTACTACACCTCCATCATAGGCAAGCTATCCAAGGGCTTTCGGCAGAGGCTGGGAATCGCGCAGGCTATCCTGCACGAGCCGGACGTGCTGGTTCTGGACGAGCCGACTATCGGGATTGATCCGATACAGGTGGTCGAGACGCGGCAGCTCATCAAGGACCTGGGCGGCGACCACACGCTGATAGTCAGCACGCACATACTGCCGGAGGTGAGCCAGCTCTGCGAGCGGGTCATCGTCATAAACGAGGGGCAGATAGTGGCGACGGACGAGCCTGAGAACCTGGCGAAGAGACTGCTGGGCAGAGAGCGGGTTGACCTCCAGGTGAAAGGGCCTCAGCAGGAAGTGCTGGTGGCGCTGGAGAGCGTGGAGGGCGTGGAGGAAGCGCGGCGCTTCAACATCGAGCGCGGCGCGATTCCGCAGTACCGCGTGGAATCCGAGTCCGGCGTGGAGATACGCGCGGCGCTGGCGCAGAAGGTCATCGAGAGCGGCTGGGAACTCCATCGTCTCGAAGGGGTGACCATGTCGCTGGAAGAGATATTCCTCAAGCTGACGACCGAGGACGAAGAGTGAACACAATCAACATAGCTCTGAAAGAGAGCAAGCTGTATTTCGCCACGCCCGCCGCCTACATAGTGGGCGCGATGTTCTTGGCGCTGACCGGGGTGTTCTTCGTGTTCGACATAACCGCCCCGTTCGCCGAGGCCAGCGTTCGCGGAATCGTGAACTGGGCCAGTTTCTTCATCATCTTCCTCGCTCCCCTGCTCACTATGAAACTGCTGGCCGAGGAGCAGAAGCTCGGCACGCTGGAACTGCTGCTCACGTCTCCGGTGCGAGACTGGGAGGTGGTGATAGGAAAGTACGTCGCCAGCCTGCTGATACTGCTGGCGATACTCGCGGTCACATTCTACTACGTCCTTCTGCTGTACGTATTCGGGGAGCCGGACACCGGCCCTGTGTTCAGCGGCTATCTGGGGCTGGTTCTGTACGGCGCGTCGGCGCTGGCGATAGGGATGCTGGGTTCGTCCATATCGAGCAACCAGATAGTGTCGGCGGTCGTGGGAATCGCGATTCTGCTGATGCTCTCCTACGTGCACCTCATAGGCGGCATCGTTACGGGTCTGGCTTCGTCCGTCCTGAACGGAATGTCTATGAACCAGCGTATAGAGGACTTCAGCCGGGGGGTGATAGACACGTCCAGCGTGGTGTTCTTCCTGTCGCTGGCGGCGGTGTTCATCTTCCTGACAATTCGATCTCTGGAAACGCGCAGGTGGCGATAATTGGCGAGACAGTCTGACAGAAGAGCGGCAATGAGCCTGGGTCTGCTGGAATCCCTGAAGTCCACGGGATTCTGGAGCGCAATCGGGGCGATAGTCGGCCTGATTGCGACGGTGGGCGGAATAGTAGTCTTCCTGACGGTGGACGAACTGCGGAACTTCGCGGTGTCGGTGCTTATAATCGGGCTGGTACTGCTGTTCATAGCGCTGGTGCTGTCCCCTCGCGCCATCGCGGTCTTCATGGCCGGACGGCAGGGGCGCTACGGCGCGAACATCGCGATTATGACACTGGCGTTCTTCATCATAATGATACTGATAAACTTCCTGCTCTTCCGCAGCTCCACGAGGATTGACCTCACCGCGACGCGGGTGTTCAGCCTGTCTCAGCAGACCGTCCAGGTCCTGGAGACGCTGGACAAGCCGGTTCGAGCGAACGCCTTCTTCGTCCCGACAGACACCAGGACCACGTTCGACCAGCAGCAGGCGGAAGATCTGCTGAACGAGTTCGAGCGCCGAAGTTCCAACTTCACGTATAGATTCATAGACCCGGAACTGAACAGAAGCGTGGCGGTGCAGTACGACGTGCGCGAGTTCCCGGTGGTGGTGTTCGAGGACCTGGAGACGGAGGTTCAGCAAGGCGTGTTCAGCTTCAACGAGCAGGACTTCGTTACGGGCATACTGGTCGCCACGGGCGTTCAGCAAAAGCGCGTCTATTTCCTGACCGGCCACCAGGAAGCCACGTTCAGCCGGGATCCGGTCACCGGAGAGACGGACGAGGACGGCCTCGACTACGCCTTACAGGGGATGCAGAGGGATAACTACGAGGTTCGCGCGCTGAACCTGAAGCAGGAAGGCGCGGTGCCGGAGGATTCGGCGATACTGATAATCGCCGGGCCGAAGAGCAAACTGGACACCGATGAGATGGACGCCATCATGGACTACCTGATTGGCGGCGGGAAGGCCGTCATGCTGCTGGACCCGGACGCTCCCGACACCTATCGCCAGATCCTGGCCGAATGGGGGATGCTGGTAGGCAAGGACCCGGTCGCCGACCTGATAAGCAACGTCGCGGGCGAGGCCAAGACGCCGATGGTTCAGAAGTCCAACGCGCAGTTCGTGTCGAGTGGACTGACCGGGGTGCCAATCGCCGACCAGCTAAACGTTGTGTTCTTCCCGGACGCGACGGCGGTGCAGCCCATCATCCCTCTGGAAGACATTCCGCCGTACATAACCTATGGCTCGCTCGCGCGAACCACGCCGGCCAGTTGGCTGGAGTCCCACGAGGAAGAGGTCAACTATGATCCGGGGGACGACACCCAAGGGCCGTTCGACGTCGGAGCGGTCATCCAGGCCGGAGGCACGCTGACGGGACAGCCGGTGACGGCGCAGGATACCGTGGCCAAGATAGTGGTGTTCGGAGACTCGGACTTCGCCAAGAACAAGTTCTTCTTCAGCAGCGACAACGCCGATCTTCTGCTCAACTCGGTCAACTGGCTGGCGGACGACTACGAGCTAATATCAATCAGGCCCAAACTCATCCCGTTCCGGGAGTTGGTGGTGAACCAGCGCGAGCGCGATTTCATCAAGTGGTCAAGCTGGTTCGTTCCGCCCATATTGATGCTGATACTTGCGATTATAGTGTGGTGGAGGCGCCGGTAACAGGCGGCGGACTATGAACTGGAAATTCACCGTAGCATTGGTCATCGTCGCGGTCGCGGTTGGAGCGGTGGTGTACATAAACCCCTTCGAACGCGAGGAAGAGAAGGCGGACAAGTCGCCCTGGTTCTACCAGGTCAGCTTCGACGACATCATCCACATCAAGGTTCAGTCCGGCGAGAACGTGGAGAGCTTCACCAAGATAGGCGAAGGCTCCTGGGTGTTCGACAGGCTTGAGGGCATTCCGCCCTCGCATCTGCGCTGGGGCGGAATAGTGCTTCTGCTCAGCGGCCCGCAGACACGGCGCGACTTCTCCACCGTTCGCCCGGTGATTGACGATCCGGCACAGTACGGGCTGGACGATCCCGGGCTGATAGTGAACCTCGGCTTGACCGGAGAGCGCGATCTGGAATTTCGGCTTGGCGACAAGACCACGGACGGCAATCACAACTACGGACAGGTCATCGGCTTCCCGCAGCTATTCCTGATAGCCGACCTGTGGGGCGACGTGCTTGGCAGGCTCGCCAACGAGCCGCCCGTGCCGAAGTGGTGGGAGACGCGAGACCCTGACACCATCTCCGAGGTCAACATTGTGCAGGGTACGCCCGGCAAGATGGACTCGCCCTATCTCCGCATCCAGCAAAAGGACGGCGAATGGTTCGCGCGCCACTTCACCAACGACGCCGCCAACCGCCCGCTGGACATGGACGTGTGGGAGTCGGAGTACAAGCCTCTCATGGGCGGCCCCGGAAATATCATGGTCGAAGAGTATCGCGTGCGCGACCGCGACTACGCCGACTGGGGCATAGACCAGGACGGGCTATCCATAGAGATGCGCTTCTCGGGCCTGACCGAGCGCGGCACCAGGTACACCGACGGCGTTCTGTTCCTGATAGGGAATAAGACCGAGGACGGCGGCGCTTACTTCGCGGTCCCGCCCTCCGACCAGTCTCTCGTGCCTGTGGTGCTGATAGACGCCGCGTGGGCGGACAAGATGTTTGGCCTGGTCGAAAACGTACCCTACGCCGAAGAGACGGCCGCTCAGTCGGGATAGCGGACAGTATCCCCAGGGTCTTTCGATTATTTCCCGATACCGCTTCTGTCGTTCGCCCTGAGCTTGTCGAAGGGCCGCCCGTTCATGGTTCGACAAGCTCACCACGAACGTAACTGGTTGATAATCTAAAGACCCCGCAGTCTCCCCCGCCCTTCTCACTCGCGCCGAGTCGGGATATACTTGCGCCGCGATTATGGCGCGAGCGCATGGGCCGCGTCTCATAGCAGACTAAACGCGAGGTCTTCCCCTTGAACGCTGAGATAATTTCCGTTGGCACCGAACTCCTTATGGGCGAGATAGTGGACACCAACTCCGCCTACCTCGCCGACGAACTCGCCAAGATAGGCGTGGAACTGCGCTGGGCAACAAAGGTCGGCGACCATCCCGCGAGGCTTGAAGAAGCGATTGAACGCGCTCTGAGCAGGTCGGACATTACCATCACGACCGGAGGGCTGGGGCCGACATCGGACGATCTCACGAGGGAGTCAATCGCGGCGGTCATGGGCGAGGAGATGGAAGTGCAAGACGACCTGCTCGCGCATCTCAGGTCGCAGTTCGAGGGCCGCGGCATAACGATGCCCGCCACCAACATCAAGCAGGCCACGCTGATTCCGTCCGCCGAGGTAATCCCGAATCCAATGGGAACGGCGCCGGGCTGGTGGGTTGAGAGGGACGGCCACGTGATAGCGGCGATGCCGGGGCCGCCCAGGGAAATCAGCGATATGTGGGACAACCAGGTCGGCCCGAGGCTGCGCGCGCTCAACCCGGAGATAGTGATAGTTACCCGAACCCTGAAGACCTTTGGCATCACCGAGGGCGGGCTGGACGAGATGCTGTCGTCCCTGTTCCGGAGTGAGAACCCTACGCTGGGCATCTACTCCAAGCAGGACGGCATACACCTGCGCGCCATAGCGAGCGCGTCCACACAGGCCGAAGCGCAGGCGCTTATCGAGCCGATGGAGCGCGAGATACGGAAGATAGCCGGTCACGCCATCTGGGGCGAGGATGACAACACGCCCGTCTCGGCTGCGCTGGACGCGCTCTCGGACAGGGGCCTGACGCTGGCGGTGGCGGAGGGATTCACGGGCGGCCTGCTTTCCAGCACGCTGCTGGAATCGGCTTCGGCGTCCGGCGTCCTTGTCGGTGGCGTCGTGATTACGGGTGGCAAGTCGGACAGGCTCACGCTGGGCGTGTCAGTCGCCAGCCCGAACAGCCCGCGACCTGAAGAGGCGTCCAGACTGGCTATCGCCGTCAGGGACAAGCTGAGCGCGGACGTCGGACTCGCCATGACACCCCTGGTGTCCAAGCAGACCGAGGACTCCGGCCCTGTCGGAACGACGCACATAGGCATAGCTCTGGGCGAAGAGGCATACGTCCGCTCCGGCCACTACCCTACCCGTCGGCTGCGAATCCGCGCCCGCGCCGTAACCCACGCGCTGCTCGAACTGGCCCGATGTATGGAGACAGGGGCCGGCGGCCACGAGTCGCGGTGGGGCTGAGAGAAGCGCAGAGGGTCGCAAGGTGATACAATGAACGAAACGGAAATTTCTCGCGGCCTTGCGGACCGCGGCATAGGCTGGCAGGCGGTGGGGTTCACGCTCGTCGCGTTGGGCAGCGTGGTAATTCTGGAAGTGTTCTCAGGTTCGGACTACTGGCTGTATGAGGCGTTCCGAACCGCCGTGGTTCAGCTATATTGGGCGTTAGTAGTGCCGCTGGGCGCGCTATTCGACTGGGGGAGAAGAATGTTTGAGACAGGAAAGGCAATCCGAGAGGCCAAGCTGAGACAGATCCGCGACGAAGGGCGAATGGAAGGGATCGAAGAAGGGATCCAAGCGGGACGGCGAGAAGGCCGGCGGGAAGGGGTCCAAGCGGGACGGCAGGAAGGTCGAGAAGAGACAATCGAGCTTGTCAGGACGCTCTTAGAGGAGTCGGGAGTATCTCTGCCTTCGGATGTCGCCGCCCGGTTGTACGATGAGCAGCGTAGAAACGGCTCCTGAAATCGATAGCTCGAATTGAGGATGAGGACGATGAGTAGAGTTAGTGAATTACACGCAAAATGGCTCGGAGACCCGAACTACCAATCAGCTTATGATGAACTTGGCCCAGAGTTCGACCTAGCGCGCTCGCTGATCCAGGCGCGAATAAGCGCGGGCCTTACTCAGAAGCAACTTGCCGAGAGAATGAACACGACTCAGTCCGTCATCGCGCGCATGGAAAGTGGACGAACTCACCCTTCTAAAGGACTCTCCACAAGATCGCGCAAAGTACCGGAACTCGTTTGCGGATCACCTTCGAGCAAACGGCATCAGCGTAACGCAGAGTCCCCACTTGCGGGAACACAGACCATAGCCCCGCTGGGCGCGCTATTCGGCTGGGGGAGAAGAATGTTCGAGACAGGAAAGGCAATCCGAGAGGCCAAGTTGAGACAGATTCGCGACGAGGGGATACAGGAAGGACGGCGGGAAGGGATCCAAGCGGGTCGGCAGGAAGGCTGGCAAGAGACAATAGAACTTGTCAGGACGCTCTTAGAAGAGTCCGGAGTGTCACTGCCCTCGGATGTCGCCGCTCGGCTAGACGACGAACAGCGACGAAACGGCTCCTGATTGGGGCGTCCGCGAGTCTCGCGGGCTGCCCTATAATCGTTTTCGCCGTCCAAAGAGAGGGGCGTTCCCGATCGGGAACGCCCCTCTCTGATTATTTCAACTGTGCGACCTTGCTGCGCGAAGGCCGCAAGTCCCTCTCTACATCGTCAGGCGGCGGTAGAGGAACAGCAGGCGCTCCGGCAGGTCGTAGATGTTGTCCAGAACCTCGTAGCCCATGTCGGCGCACATCGTCTTGAGATAGTCGTGGCCGTTCTTGTCCACGGTCAGGCAGAAGGCGTTGATGTCCTTGCGGCGCGCCTCTTCGAGCGCCATGCGCGTGTCGTGGACTGCGTACTCCTTCTCCACTCCCTCGCGGCTGTATCCCCTGTCCTGCGGGCGTCCGTCGCTCACCAGGAAGAGTATCTTGGTGCGCGCGTCCGCCATCTCCAGCTTGGAGGTGGTGTGCCGTATCGCCGGCCCCATCCTCGTGGCGTGGAGCGGCGCAACGCGGTCTATCCGCCGCTTCACGCGGTCGGAGAAGGTTTCGTCCAGGTCCTTGATGGTGTAGTACTCGACGTTCTCGCGCCCGTAGCCTGAGAAGCCGTATATGCCGTAGATGTCGCCGATGGCCTCGAGCGCGTTCACTATCAGGACTATGGCCTCTTTCTCGACGTCAATGATGCGCTTGTAGGAGCGGCGGGCGGCTTCCCCTCTGCGGGTTCTCAGCCAGACCATGTACTCCACCGGGTCGTCGGGCGCGTCCCAGTCGTCCGCCGTTCGCTTGCCCTCGTCTATCGCCTCGGCGGTGGACGCGCTGGTGTCAATCAGGAAGGCGGCGGCCACCTCGCGCTGAACCTTGTTCCTGCGCCAGTAGAACTTGTCCGACGGACTCGCGCCCGTCTTCATGTCCACTATGGCCTCGATTACGTCGTCAATGTCCAGTTCCTCGCCATCCTCCAGCTTGCGAACTTTACGCATGGTCTCAGGCACCATCAACTCGAACTGACGGCGTATGCGCGACACCAGGCCACCATAGCTGTGCAGCGTGGACCCGAAGAAGTTGGGATCGCCCTCGGCCATCATCTTCTGGCGGACGATGCACCATCTCGGCTTGTAGTCCCCCGCCCTGAAGTCCCATTCGTCGTACACGAAGGTCTGCGGTTCGTTGGCCTCAAGCGAATCGCCTTCCTCGTCAATGTGGACGAACGGGCCGTTGCTGAACTCCGGGTTGTCCGGGAGCTGCATCCCCGCTTCCTTGAGCAGGTTGTCCGCGAACATCCCCTGCGTGTCCTGGAGGTCGCCCTCCACTGCCTCAAGGTCAAGTTCGGCGCTGTTCTGGAGAAGTTCCTCAAGCTGTTCCTGGGTGATGGGTTCGCCCGTAGATTCTCCGGCGTTGTCCTGCTGCTGCATACGCAGCTGGGTGAGAAGCTGGACGAGTTCGGGCTTGAAGTCGCCGCGGTAGTCAACCTCCTCGGAGGACTCGTATTCCTGTTCGCTGTCCGGACGGAACTCCATGTCCATGCCCATAGCCATCTGCTGAAGCAGGTCCTGCATATCGTCCGGGTCGGTGTATTCCTCGTCTTGGTCTTCCTCGGTGTCCACGTCGTCCCAGTCGTCCTCCGGCACTTCCTCGTTGGGAATCGAGGTTATGATAGCGTAGATGCGAAGCGTGGCTTCGGCAGTATCCTCGACGGTCGCCTCGGCGTTCAGTATCTGGCGCGCGACGGCGGCTATCTGCTTCGCCTGCTCTACGTAGTCGTGAGGCGCGGGAATCTCGCGGTACTGCTGGAGACTCAGGCGCACCAGGAACTCGACCATGGCCTCGCGCGCGGGCATCTCGGTTATCTCCGGCCTGCCCTCTGACGAATCCATCTGGACGCGAGCGTAGGCCGACTTTATGCCCGGGTATTCGTACTTCACGCGGAAGTCCAGCCTGCCGTCCTCGACGACGGTGAACACGTCCAGCGCGAGCTTGCGGTCCTCGAACAGGTTGAAGAAGCGCTGCATATCGGTTATCCAGGCGCGTTCCAGTCCCTCGCCCGAAAGGTCCATGTCCGCGACGTTCCCATTGGTAGTGGGGCCGTCTTCGGCTGTCTTCTGCTCCTCCACCTCGTAGCGCCTGTCCTCGAACAGCGCGGACGGGGTGTCGAACTCGAAGAAGAAGCTGCCGAATTCCAGGTGAGCGACCTGGTGCGTGGATACCACCTTGAACCAGGAGAAGTTCTCGTCCTTGGTGTGGTAGCGGTCGACTACGTCCGGCACGAAAACTGTCGAGCCTTCGGTGGTGGGAGATTCGGCGGACACCCATCCGATGTTCCTGTCCACCAGTTCGGGGGACGAGGCCAGCTTGATCTCCTCGCCCGCCAGTCCGCGGCAGTACATCTCCATTATGGCCTTGATGCGGTCGAACTCCACGCCCGAGGAGAGCGCTTCGAGCATCTCTTCGGAGTGCGCGGACTCTATCTTGAAGTAGGCGAGGCCGCCGTCCGGGTTCTGGCGAAGCAGGTTCACGCCTTCCGCGTACCACCGCTCAAGCTGGCTCATGGACAGGCGATCCATGACCTGCGCGGAAGACTTGATGAACTCCGGCACGGCGTCCGGCGATTCCTGTATCAGAGCCTCAGACAGGTTCAGGACGTTGGTGTGCAGTTCGGCGTCAATCTGCGCGAACGCCTGCGAGGTTTCCAGCATGACCCCCGGTATGTTGGAGCCGCCCTTGTGGACGAGTTCCTCCGCGATTCTCAGGAACCTGAACCGCTCTTCGGGGTCTATCTTGGGCAGCGCTTTCGCTCCGGCGTCGAAGAAGCTCTTGACCTCCCGCCAGCCGGATTCCACCAGCGCTGAGGCGAGCGTTATGAACGCGGTCTTGTCCTCTCCTATCAGCGGGAATATCTGCGTTCCGAGCGACAGGCACTCGGACGCAAGGTCGTAAGACCTGTGCGAGAGCGCGTCCAGGAACGCGACGAACCGCTCCAGTTCCGGGAAGGTCAGGCTGTCCATGAGCGCGGGGCTGTACGTGAAGAACTTGCACGCGAGCGTGCTGGACTTCCAGGTGCCCTTGTACAGGCTTCCGCCCAGCGCGGCCCAACTCTCTATGTGGCGGGAGCGCAACTTGCCCATCGCGGCGGGAGAGGCGTCGAAGTAGGCGGCGGCCAGCGTCGGCGACTCTTTGCACAGGTCCGCTCCGCAATCCGTCCACTTCATGAAGTAGTTGAACGGCATATACGCCACGACTTTGGGGCTGACCTTGAAATACTGGGAGGCAGCCTCCCAGGAGCGCACCGTCTGGTCGGCTATGCCGAGTCCGGCCTTGCCCCACAGAAGGATGTTTCCCTCTTCCATTGTCTTGGGCATCATGGCGCGGGACTTGTCGAACTCTTCTACCACCGGCGCCGGGAATCTCTTGAATTCAGCCCTGAGTTCTTCTAGTGTTGGCAGTTGCTCTTTAACCACGGGGCCTCCTTACAAGGGCGCGTCTTTCGTAAGCGTCAAAAACTGTTCCAGAATCCTCGCCGTCGCTCCAAATATAACATGGCCGTCGTACACGTAGATGGGCATTCTGTGAAATTCGCCGTCCTCCAGCCGAACGTCGTCCCTGAAAGAGGACGGCTTCCTGAGATGGGAAACCGGAACGAGAATAACCTCCGCCACCTCCGCTTCGGACGGGGTGAAGGTGTACGGCGAGGGTATCACGCCCACGAAGGTCGAGAGCATGAAGTCCGAGATGGTCGGCGTGTCGTCGAGACGTCCCAGCGCCTCCACGTCCTCGGGGCGAATCCCCATCTCCTCGTCCGCCTCGCGCAGAGCCGTATGCAGAAGGGACTCGTCATCGCGGTCAACCATTCCACCAGGGAAAGATATTTCCCCCTTGTGGTGTTCGACCCGCTCGGAGCGTTTCTGGAGGACTATCCGCAGTTCGCCGTCAACATGGCACAGCGCGAGAAGGACGGCGGCGGGGGACATACCATGCCCTTCAACCGTCGCCGTCGCTCGGTTCTCAAGAATGCGTTTCGCGCTGTGAATGAAATCTAAGCCCAAACCGGCCCTCATTCCCCGGAGCGGCCTGAAGCCGGCGCTGACTACTCGAATATGGAAGTGGTGAGTTCCTCTATGCTGCGCTGGATGTTGAAGTCGTCGGTCACCGACCAGTTCACCGCCACCTGGCAGGCGCGGCGCGGCGGAACGCCCTGCGAGATGAGCTGGCCCGCGTATATCAGCAGGCGGGTGCTCGCGCCCTCGGCGAGGCCGTGTTCCTTCAGGTTGCGAATCTTCTCGCCCAGCTTGGCGAGCTGGAGCGCGGTGTCTTCGTCAGTGCCGGATTCGTGCGCTATTATCTCGGCCTCGGTGTCGCGCGGCGGATAGTCGAACTCAATGGAGACGAACCGCTGGCGCGTGCTGTGCTTGAGGTCCTTCAGAGCGCTCTGGTATCCGGGATTGTAGGAAAGCACCAGCAGGAAGCCCTCGGCGGCCTCAAGCAGTTCGCCGCGCTTTTCGACCGGCAGAATCCTGCGGTGGTCGGTGAGCGGGTGAATCAGGACGGTCGTGTCCTTGCGCGCTTCCACTATCTCGTCCAGGTAGCAGATGCCGCCCGCCTTCACCGCGCGCGTGAGCGGGCCGTCAATCCAGACGGTCTGATCGCCCTCCAGCAGGTAGCGGCCCACAAGGTCGCTGGCGGTCAGGTCTTCGTGGCAGGCGATGGTGACGAGCGGCAGGTTGTCCCTGTCGTCCGTCTCGCCGCTTCCGTTCACCTGCTTCACTCGCGTTAGCGGCTGCCCCAGGCGGTAGGACATATACTCGACGAAGCGCGTCTTGCCGCACCCGGTCGGACCCTTGAAGATAAGGGGTATCTTCTGAGCGTAGGCCGCCTCGAACAACTGCACTTCGTCGCCCAGCGGCACGTAGTACGGCTCCTCTGTGAGGTGGTACTCCTCGATTATGTAGCTTCGGAAAAGCGTTTGCGTCCGTGTTGTCATCGGTCTCCTTCTATCCTTCTATTCGCGCGGAAACTCTCGAATTCCAGGTCTCCGCAATCGAAGACTCGAGCTCATAGATTCCCGAAGCGTTTTCGATAACTACATCCGCGTGAGTCACCCGCTCGTCTTGGGGCATCTGCGACTCTATCCTGGCGAGCGCCTGTTCACGCGACATTCCCCTTCCCGTCAGCCTGGAGAGAACCTGTTCCCGCGGAGCGGTCACCACCCAGACCTCATCGGCGAGCGGAGTCCACTTCGCCTCTATCAGCAGCGCGGCTTCCACCACGACCGCTTTCACGCCGTCCGCCGCGAGGGACTCTATTCGATCCTGAATCATAGCATATATCCTGGGATGCACAATCGAATTGAGGCGCTGGAGGTGAGCGGGGTCGCTGAACACGATGGCGCCCAGCTTTCGGCGATCAATTTGCTCATCCTCGTCGAGGATGTCCTCGCCGAAGGCCGCCACGACCTCGCGCCAAGTCTCCGTATGGGGCAGATACGCTTCATGCCCCACGAGGTCGGCGTTGATTATTGTCGCTCCGTGATCTTGGAGGAATTTCGACACCTGCGTCTTGCCGGCGCCGATGCCTCCTGTAAGTCCAATGACGAACATTCGTAACCCGCATTTGAGAAAGTCTTCACATTCTACTAAAGCGGCTGAAACAGGGTCAACACGGGCGTTGAATCCGCGGTTCCCATAGATTCTATGTCTTCGGGCGTGTATGCCTTGTTCACCATGTCGCGCTCCTTCGCCGCCAACGCGCCTTAATGCGCGATGCGTATTCAGTATATAATGTCCGGACGCGATGACCAACAGCCGACAGCCGACAATCCACAACCGACAATCGCGCAGAGGAACTATGACTTCCAGATTCAGAGAAATTCCGGCGGTGAACGACGTTCTGCGCCACCAGGACATATCCGACCTGATAGAAGAGCGCTCGCGTGAATGGGTCGTGGAGCTAGTCAGGGAGGAACTCGCGGCGGCCCGGAAAGCGGTCGCGGCGGGCGACGCCCCGCCCAGGTCGGAGTCCGTCGCCCGCTCGGTAGCGAGAAACGCGGCGGCCCGGTGGAAACGCTGGCCTGAGACCGTCATCAACGCCACGGGCGTCATACTGCACACGAATCTCGGACGCGCCCCCCTGAGCGAAGAGAGTATCGAGGCGGCCTCGCTCGCCGCCGCCGGGTACAGCGACCTTGAGTTCGACCTGGATTCCGGCAAGCGCGGATCGCGGCAGGCGCACATATCCCGGCTGGTCTGCCAGGCCACGGGCGCTGAGGCCGCGTTGGTGGTGAACAACAACGCATCGGCGGTCATGCTGGGACTGGCGGCGATAGCGGCGGGCAAAGAGGTCATCGTTTCGCGCGGCGAGGCGGTGGAGATAGGCGGCGGCTTCCGAATACCGGACGTCCTGCGGCAGAGCGGCGCGACGCTTATGGAGGTCGGCACCACCAACCGTGCCTACGCGAACGACTTCGAGGACGCCATCACCGAGAACACGGGCGCGATACTGTCCGTCCACGCCTCAAACTTCCGCGTGATTGGCTTCACCCACGCGCCCACGACCGCCGAACTGGTGGAGGTGGGCGACAGGAATGGCGTCCCCGTCCTGCACGACCTGGGCAGCGGCTGCCTGCTGGACACCCGTCCCTACGGGCTGGCCTGGGAACCGCGCCCGCAGGAGAGCGTCCGCGCGGGTGTCGCGCTCGGCTTCTTCTCTGGCGACAAGTTGCTTGGCGGGCCGCAGGCGGGAATCATCATCGGCAAACGCGAGTACGTGGACATCGTTTCGTCTCACCCATTGGCTCGCGCCGTCAGGATAGACAAGATGAGCATGGCGTCCTTGTCGGCTACCATGCTCCACTACATACGAGACGAACCCACTGAGAAGGTCCCGATATGGCGCATGATCTCCGCGCCGCTGGACGAACTCAGAGCGCGGGCGGCGGACTGGAAAGAGAGCGCGGGCCCCTGCGCCAAGATAGTCGAATCGCGCGCCGCGATAGGCGGCGGCAGCCTACCGGGCGAGACGCTAGAGTCCGTCGCGCTGCGCCTGGACTGCGCCGCGCTCAGTCAGTCCGCCGAATCCGTCCTCGCAAGCCTGCGCCAATCCGACCAGCCCATCATCGGACGCATCGAGGACGACGCCGTTCTGCTGGACGTCAGAACCGTCCTGCCAACCCAGGACAAAGCCATAGCGTCCGCCCTCCAATTGATAATTCCAAATTCTTAATTCCAAATTTCCCCATGAACCTGTTCGAGCACAGAATGGAACGCGACCTGGAGCGCATGGCTCCGCTGGCTGAGCGTATGCGCCCGCGCAGCCTGGCCGAGTTCGTCGGCCAGGAACACATCCTGGGGCCGGACACCGTCCTCAGAAGATCCCTGGACGCCGGTCACATTCCCTCTATGGTGCTATGGGGGCCGCCCGGAACGGGCAAGACCACGCTCGCCCAGATAATCGCCAACTCCGCCAACGCCCACTTCGAGCGGGTGAGCGCGGTCACCTCCGGCGTCGCCGACCTGCGCCGCGTGGTGTCCGACGCCTCGGACAGACTCGGAATGAACGGCGAGCGAACCATCCTGTTCGTGGACGAGATTCACAGGTTCAACAAGGCCCAGCAGGACGTGATTCTGCCCCACGTGGAGCGCGGAACGGTTATCCTCATAGGCGCGACCACCGAAAACCCGTCCTTCGAGGTCATTTCTCCCCTGCTCTCCCGCGCCCGCGTCTATACCCTGCGCCAACTCACCTCCGAGCAGGTTTCCGCGATACTGGACTTCGCCATGTCCGACCCCGCGCGAGGACTAGCCAACCTCAAACCTACGCTTGGCGACGACGCCCGAGAGGCGCTCATCGCGCTGAGCAACGGCGACGCGCGCTCAGCGCTCAACACGCTCGAACTCGCCGCGAACGGAACGCCCCCGGACTCGGACGGCGCGCGTCTCGTGTCCCTAGCGACCATCGAGGACGCCATACAGCGACGCGCCACGCTCTACGACAAGTCCGGCGATCAGCACTACGACACTATCTCCGCCTTCATCAAGTCGGTGCGCTCCTCCGACCCGGACGCCGCCGTTTACTGGCTTGCGCGGATGCTCCACTCCGGCGAGGATCCGATGTTCATAGCGCGGCGGCTAGTGATACTGGCCGCCGAGGACGTCGGTCTGGCCGACCCCAACGCGCTCACCGTGGCGGTGTCAGCGCAGCAGGCGGTCCACCTTGTCGGGATGCCCGAGGGCCGGATACCGCTCTCCGAAGCGACCGTCTATCTCGCCTCCGCGCCCAAGAGCAACCGCGCGTACATGGCGATAAACGACGCCATGCGCGACGCCGAGCGCTCCATGAACGAACCCGTCCCACTCCACCTGCGGAACGCCGTGACCGACCTGATGCGTAACCAGGATTACGGCAAGGGCTACCAATACGCCCACGACTACGAAGACGGCTTCACCCCCACCCAGAACCTCCCCGACAACCTGAAGGGCAAGCGATACTACAAGCCGTCCGACTACGGCTACGAGTCTGAAGTCTCCGACAGGCTGAACCGCTGGTGGGGCAACCGCGAGCGCTGACCAGGGCAACCAAAATCCCTTCCCCCTCGACGGGGGAAGGCTGGGATGGGGGTGATTCCCACCCGGCCCAAATTGACTTCCCCCCGAACAATCATTACCATACCATACCACACAACCGAACCATTCCCGCTTATATAACTGAACAATTCCAAAGCCCTCGCGCCTCGCCTATGAACAGGAGAACCGAGATGCCATCCCTTCACGTTCTCCCACCGCTCCGCCAGATGTGGCCTCTCACCGCCCTCATCGCGCTGATGGTCGCGGTTCTTATTTTCACCGCCCCCGCGATAGCCCAGTCCCCGCCTGCCGCTCCCAGCGGGCTGACCGCTGCTGCCGGCGACCGGAAAGTCACCCTGAGCTGGGATAACCCCGGCGACTCATCCATCACACACTACGAATACAACGTCAACCACAACGACACCGGCACCGGCAACCTGTCTGGCTGGAGTCCCTGGACCGCCATCCCCCAGAGCGATTCCAATACCACCGAGCACGCCTTCACCAACCTGGCCAATGGCCGCGAGTACCGCTACCATCTGCGAGCGGTCAACGCCAACGGCCCCAGCGTAGGCGCGCCCAACGCGCCACCCTGGTTTGTGAAAGCAATCCCCTCCGGCCCGCCGGCCGCTCCCACCGGGCTGACCGCCACCGCCGGCAATCGAAGCGTCACCCTGAACTGGAACAACCCGGGCGATTCTTCGATAATCCGCTATGAGTACAACGTCAACCACAACGACACCGGCACCGGCAACCTGACAGGCTGGAGTCCCTGGACCGCCATCCCCCAGAGCGGTCCCAATACCACCGAGCACACCTTCGACAACCTGACCAATGGCCGCGAGTATCGCTACCACCTGCGGGCGGTGAATAGCATCGGCCCCAGCGTGGGCGCGCCCAACGCGCCACCCTGGTTCGCCCTGGCAAGTCCCGCCGGTTCGCCCCCCGCGCCACCAACCAATCTGAGAGTGGAGCGCGTCTGCGACCATCTCATGAAAGCGCGCTGGCATCACGCGGCCGGCGCGACCGGCTACGACCTGGAAATCAGCGGCAACCACCGCCATAGGTGGCAGCGGCTGTTGACCAACTGGCCCGGCAACTCCTGGAAGGCCACCTGGTGGCAGACTCATAAGACCTACTACTTCAGGGCGCGCTCCGTGAACGAAGACGGAACCAGCGGCTGGGTCAACTCCGCCGCCGCGCCCGCCCCGCCCTGCGCCGTGGACAACCTGCGCGTCGTTACCCGCACCACCCACGGCCAGGACGAAGGCGACTTCGGCGGAAGCGGGGGCGACATCACAGCGAGTTGGGACGCCGGCAAGCGCGCCAGCGCCTACCACCTCGACTACGCCGGGACGCGAATAGTCAGCCACCTCTCCTCCACCAGCCATACCTGGACGGTGGGAAGCAGGGGAACCAACGACCAGGTATTCGTGCAGTCGGTCAACGGCGCCATCACGAGCGGATGGACTGTCGCCAGCGTCGCCTGGCTGACGGCGAGCGACGTCGCCGCAAGAGGCGCCACACTGAACCTCGCCGGACATAGCGGAAACTGGCGCTACAAGGCAAGCGCCGGGCCGGATACCTCTTGCTCCTCCGAGCAGACGGGAACTACCGTCAACCTGAGCGGCCTGGATAGCCAGGAAACCTACACCTACACCGCCTACGACGACGACGCTTGCGCCAACCCAATCGGCGGCGCGACCTTCAGTACCTTGACCGCGGTCAGCGTCTCCGTCAGCAACCTGGACGAGCCGATCTATCAATATGCCTGTTCTGTCAACGCGACTGTCTGGTGCGCCGTGGGCTTTACCACCGGAACTTCCACCGCCGGATATACGCTGACCAGTTTCACCGCCAGATTCGGGAACAAGGCAGATCCGACCGGCATACTGGGTGACATCGTGGTATCGCTGCACGCGGACAACTCCGGCGTCCCCGCCAGCGCGACATTGGCGACGCTGAGCGGCGACAACCCGGACACCGCGGGCGAATACACCTACACCTGCTCAGGCTCAGGCTGCGTCCTCTTGCCGAACACAACTTACTTCGCGCAGTTCAAGGCGACCGCTGGAACCAATGCCACTGTTGATTACTACGAATTACGCACCACCCAGTCTGACGACGAGACACAGACACCCGGGGGCAACGGTTGGTCGCTGGCGAACGAAACCGACGCTTACTCGGTGGATACGAACTCATGGGTCCTTGAATACAGTGATACTGTCCTGCTCAAAGTGTCCGCCAACCCCCTTCCCATTCCTGAGACCGTCTCGGTCAGCAACTTGGACAAGCCGATCTATCAATATGCTTGTTCTCTCAACGCGACTGTCTGGTGCGCCGTGGGCTTTACCACTGGAACTTCCACCGCCGGATATACGCTGACCAGTTTCACCGCCAGATTCGGGAACAAGGCAGATCCGACCGGCATACTGGGTGACATCGTGGTGTCGCTGCACGCAGACAACTCCGGCGTCCCCGCCAGCGCGACGCTGGCGACGCTGAGCGGCGACAACCCGGACACGGCGGGTGAATACACATACACCTGCTCAGGCTCAGGCTGCGCCCTCTCGACAAGTACCACCTACTTCGCGCAGTTCAAAGCGACCGCCGGAACCAATGCCACTGTTGATTACTACGAATTGCGCTCCACCGAGTCTGACGACGAGACACAGACACCCGGGGGCAACGGTTGGTCGCTGGCGAACGAAACCGACGCTTACTCGGTGGATACGGACTCATGGGTCCTTGAATACAGTGATACCAGCCTGATCAAGGTATCCGCCACAGTGAATCCACCATAGCCCGCCGCCGCCCGTCATCCCGTAGGGGCAGCCCTCGCGGTTGCCCCTGTGGTCGTTGTGGGTGGCAGGGTATGTTACACTTCCATAATGGAAATGCAGACTCGCCGGATTCGGCGTCGGCTGCTACGAGAGGGTTGGTACCTGGAGCGTCGCGGCGGAAATCACGACATTTATCGCCACCCGAACGTGAGCGATAGCATCGTCCTGCCGCGGCATCGTACTGTTTCAATCGGGGTAGCCCGCAGTATAGCCGCGGTCGCGGGATGGGAGGATTAGCATGGAGTATCCAGCGTTAATTGACGGGAAGGCGGGTGCTTACGGAGCGGTATTTCCAGATTTGCCGGGCTGCGTGGCAATGGGCTGTACGCTGGATGAGGTTGTTCGCAACGCCGAAGACGCGATGCGCGACTGGATTGCCAGCATGGAGGCAAGCGGGCAGAGGGTTCCTGGGCCAAGTCTCATGTCATCTATCACGGTTCCAGAGGGCAGTGCGCTCACTTCCATTTCGCTGGCCGCCGTTTTGCGCTAGTCACGCGTCGGCTGACTTCTCGCGCGCGTTCGTGTTGTTCGTTGGATACCCCACCGCGTATAATTCTCCCATGCCGCCCAACTAAGCAAGCCCGCGGCCGGGAGGCCAAGCAACAATGCCTATCACAGCCGAACAGGCAGACCAAGCCAAAGACATCATACTGAAAACTCTGGACGCCCACCACAAGGGCCAATTGCCCTACCGCGACGTATGGACCAAACCCGCCGTCGAGGATTTCGAGGGCCTCGCTTTCGTTGACGTATGGATAATCTACAACGGCAAGCCCGGCAGTCTGGACCCCGGTACGCTCAACTCCTACGACAGCTTCCTCTACCAGACCCTGATAGACGCCGGCATTCGCGCCCTCCCCTCTGTTTCCTACATCCCGGAGAGCGACATCGCCAAAATGGATGAACCATGGCTGAGCGAAAAATGGATTGGATAGAACTCATCAGAGCAAGCCGCCTTCTTGCCGCAGGCAGCCATCCCAGGAAGCCTTGCGCCGCGCCGTCAGCACAGCCTACTACGCCATGTTTCACGCCCTGGCGACCAGCAATGCCGACCTTATCGTGGGACCCAGGACGCCGGCCAATCAATCCGATTGGGTTGCGACCTACCGGTCGCTTCAGCACTACCGCGCAGAGAACCCGCTCCACGGTTGGCCTCATCTCTTCGGTCCACCGCTACAGAATTTCGCCATTGTAATCGGCGGTATCAAGAGGCGGCGCGAGAGCGCTGACTACAACCCAGTCGTGGACTTCGCCCAGAATCAGGTTATCGCCTGGATTGACCGCGCTGAACAGGCCATCAACGACTTCAACGCCGCGTCCCCGCAAGAACGCGCCATGGTCGCAATCGCGACCCTAGCCGGCCGCCACTGACGGCAAGTTCAGCCCACAAAAGTCCCTTCCCCCTCGATGGGCTCGCACGACTAATCCCCTCTCCCTCAGGGAGAGGGCTAGGGTGAGGGTGAAATGCCTACCCTTCCCACCTAATCCCCCGACACCCCAGCCGCCCTCCCCACTTCTTCCCCCGTTTCATCCGACGCCAGGTCCGCCTCCCTCTCCACGCTCCCCGCCCTCGGTATCAGCCTGAGCGCGTTCAGCATCACGATGACCGCGCCCACTCCCACCGCCAGTGGCGCGCCGAATAAAGTGGCGAACGCGCCCGTGTGGAATCCGGTCATTCCCGTAACCCCCCACATCATGGACTGGAAGCTGAGAACCCGCCCGCGCATATCGTAAGGCACGCCCGTCTGGAGCATGGCGTTCACGACCGTCTCATACACAATCGCCGTCCCGTACGCCAGGCCGAGCGCGACCAGCGACAGAGGCACCGAGCGCGACAGCGAGAACAGCAGCAGGAACAGGCCGTAGCCGAACATTCCCGCCACCAGCAGAACCCCCTTCTTCCTCGGATTCTCGAAGGAGGACAGCGCAACGCTGGTCACCGCCGCGCCCAGGCTTCCCGCCGCCAGCAAATTCCCCAGCCCGGTCGCGCCCATCCCAAGAACGTCCCTCGCCATGACGGGCAGCATAGGCTCGTGCGACCAGCCGAACAGTTCGTTCAGCAGGATAGCGCCCAGCAGCGTCCTGACCAGCGGCGACTTCAGCGAGAACGTCGCGCCTTCCTTCAGGTCCTTGAACGGAGACGACCTATCCGCGCGTTTGCGAAACGGCGGATTGACCAGCGTGAGCAGCGCCACCGAAATCAGGTCGCCAGCCGACATCGCCACGTATGCCCAGCCCATGCCAGCGCCGTCAACCACCCTGCCGATTGCCAGAGGCACGACCACGCCCACCACCGTCATCGAAGCCACCCTGGCCGCCGTCGCGCTCACCAGCCGCTTCCGGCCCACTATGTCCAGGCTCAGCGCCATGAGCCCGGGTATCCTCACCGAAGCCGTAATGCCGGACGCTATCGGAAATATCAGGACGTGCCACAACTGAACCGAGTCGCTGAATATGAGCGCCGCGATGATGGCCGCGCCGATTCCCCTGAACAGGCCGGCTCCCTGCACGGCCCGAACTTTCGGCCAGCGGTCTATCGCCACGCCCCCGATTGGCGAGAACACCGCCAGCGTCAGCCCACCCAGGAACGACGAGATGCCCACCCACAGCGGCGAGTCCGTTATCAGCAGAACCAGCCAGCCGTGCGCCGCGAAGTACGCGATCAGGCTTATGTCGCCGAACGCGCCCGCTATCCAGAAGGCTCTGAACTGGGAATGTCGCAGAAGAAGCAGCATCCATAACCTCTACAAGCCATCTCATAAATACCGATCACATCGTAGGGGCGTCCCTTGTGGGCGCCCAAATCCCCTCTCCCTTGATGGGAGAGGGCTAGGGTGAGGGTGAAAACGCGCGTTTCCCAGCAAGGTTGACGTTTATGAGACGGCTTCTAAATAAATGGCGTGCGAATCAGAAAGAGCGGGCCGCCCTCAAGCGAACCCGCTCCAAAGGTCTGTGTGTATCAGGAGTCTAGCCGCCGTTCGAGAATACGTCCCGAACGGTCTCAAGCGTATAGTCAATGTCCGATTCGCTGATTCCGTAATGGGTTACGTACCGCCACCTCTTCTGTCCGCCGCCGCCCTTCACGCCGCGCTCCACCAGTTGGCGGTGCAGATCGTCCCTGTCCTCGCGCTCCACGTCGAAGAACACAAGGTTCGTCGGCAGCGCGTCCGGCTCGATACTTATTCCGGGAATCTCAGCGAGACCATGAGACAACTTTCGCGCGTTGGAATGATCCTCCGCCAGACGCTCCACCATATTGTCCAGAGCGACCAGCCCCGCCGCCGCTATCACGCCCACCTGCCGCATACTTCCGCCCACCATCTTCCGCCAGCGCCGCGCCTCCAGGATGTAGTCCTCCGACCCCACGATGATAGAGCCTATCGGGCAGCTAAGCCCCTTCGACAGGCAGAACGTAACCGAATCCACATCCTTCACCAACTCCGACACCGGCGCTTCCAGCGCGACCGCCGCGTTGAATATCCGCGCGCCGTCAACGTGGACGGGTATCCCGTTCGCGTGAGCGACATCGGCTACCGACTTCATGTCGTCCTGCGTCAGCGTCGCGCCGCCGCACATATTCTGCGTGTTCTCCAGGCAGACCAGCGCGGTGCGCGGCATATGCGGATCATTCGGACGCACCGCCGCCTGTATGTCATCCAGGTCCAGCATCCCGCGCTCATCGTTCGGTATCGTGTGGAACGACACGCCGCCCAGCGCGGACGCCCCGCCCGCCTCGCTCCTGAATATATGCGCCTTGTTGCCCAGGATTATCTCGTCCCCCCTCTGCGCGTGGGACAGAACCGACACCAGGTTGCCCATCGTGCCGCTCGCCACGAACACGGCGGCATCCTTCCCCAGACGCTCCGCCGCCTTCGCCTCGAGCGCGTTCAGCGTCGGGTCTTCCCCATAGACGTCATCCCCAAGCTCCGCCTCATACATAGCCCGTCGCATCTCCGGAGAAGGATGTGTAACGGTATCGCTTCGCAGGTCAACTACTCTCATTCGGTCATGCCCTCCTCGCGCTTTCGGGCGCGCGCATCATAATCACGGCTGGCGTCATTCTACCAACCGAACTTGTCAAACGCCATAGCGCGACCTTGCCCGGATCCGAATGGATCCCCGTGTTGGATGGACATGAGACAGTTCCCAAAGCGCTCAATCGCCAACTGAACGACAGGTCATCCCCATGTCAGAAGTCAATCGCACAGGTCAACGCCTGAGGTGTCATTCAAGGTGACGGCGTCGGAGTGGGTGTCGCGGTTGGCTAGGGGTTGTCATAGTTCTGACAGTCGGACCACAGGTCGCCAGTCGTCGGAACTTTTGAGGGATCTTCTACGATGCAGACTACCATGTCATCGAATTCGGAATTTGAGCCATACCACACCTCTAGTCTATATTGCAACGTAATGAGTTCAACTCCATTCTTCAACTCAGGCGCGGTGAATGTAACATTCATCTCTGGGGACCCAGGTGAGATTTCATCGTACACATAATTGTCGCAGTCATCATTCGTGCAACCGGAACCAACACCCACCGCGCTAGCGCTACGATTCCAGTCGTAAAATGCGCCGGAAGTGCTTCCGCTGCCGTCCAGGCTCACCGTATCGCCGGGCCGTACAATTCTGTCAGGGCCGGCGTCGGCTGTGAGAGGCCCCGGAGGCGAGTCTGGATTCAGGATACTGATAGACAAAGCGAAGTCGGCGGCGTCTTGACCCTGGTTGTGGGTCGCCGCCTCTACGAAGTAGCTTCCCGCCGACAGCGTATCACCTCCGACGCCATTCCCAGATCCTATATGTTGGTAATCATGCGTCATCAGTTCGATGTATCCCAACTCTCTATTCGAATAGGTGTCCACTGAGATTACTGACGAGTTCGCGAGACTGAACGTGTAGGCGCGATAGTAACTGCCTGGACGCCGACTGGATACACAGTCAGAATTCCATTTGCCTTTTACAACCACGCTAGCCGTGATTGTGCCTAAAGACCTGAGGCACACGACCGGCTTGGGCCTAGGAGCCGGCGCAGGCGCGCTTGTCGGCGTCGGCGTCGGAGTAGCGCGTCGCGCCGACTGGCAATCAGACCATAAGCCCGCGTTGGTCCGATCAACCAGCGAGGCGTCTTCCACGACACAGACCACCGCCTCATCGGAGACGACCTCATCCCCGACGTGCACATCTAGCTGGTACTTCAATGTAATGCTGTTGATTCCATATTCCAACTCGGGCGCAGTGAATCTGAGAGCGCTGTTCCAGATATCAAGCGGTATTGTATCGAACACATAGTCGCCGCAGTGGTCGCATCCGGCGGGAAGCGACATCGCCGAACCGGCATACCACCAATTGTGAATCCCGTCCGAACTGCCGCCCCCGTCCAGAACAACCAAGTCGCCGGGCCTCACGATTTTATCAGGCCCGGCGTCGGCTACCAGAGGCCCCGTGGGAACATCCGGCGTCGGTGTAGGCGTCGGGGTGGGTGTAGGAGACTCCGATTCGGAATACACGACGGTCGTCACGCTCGCCCTGTCGTTGGCCGAGTAGGGGTCAACAATGTCCTTTAGGTTTGGGTGTATGTACACGGTCGCGTCGTTCACTATCGAACCGCTCGCGCCCCTGGGAACGTTCACCGTGACATCGGCTATATCAGCGCGTCCGACCTTCACATTAGCGAAGTAGCACATGATAGTGGAGCCGCCTGAACACTTGCCGTTCCCGGACGCAGAGGAGAAAGTCGCGCCCCCGGTCAAATCGCTTCTCACCCAGACGCCTCTGGCCTTGTTGGGACCGTGGTTGTACGCGCTCACCGTGTATGTCAGGGAATCACCCGCGTCCACAGTAGAAGGAGCGGATAATGTCAGCTCCAGATCGCTCTCCCTCACGACCCTGATTATGTCGTCGTACTGAGCCTCGTTCAATGGCGTGCTTCTATAATATTTGAAAACGCCTACTCTCAGCCCGTACATACCCGTCGGTATATCACCGAGAGGAAAATTCAAGATCCGAGACTCATAAGGCTCCAGAGACACGCTCTCTTCACCGAGACGTCGCAGGAAATGGCGCGGACCTGAACCTCGTGTCGGAGAGGCGGTTACATGGAATGTCCAAGCGATGTCTCCGGTGTTAGTCACCTCTACGGGTATGTAGGTAGAATCCCCTTCCCGCGCCTCGATGACTCCATAGACGGGAACGACTACCTCCGCGCTGACCTCGCTGCTAGGAGGTCTCACTATACCACTCGGCGGAACGGGTGTCGGTTCAGGATCGGGATCTGCTTCACCGTTATTTATTGGGTCGAAGAGAACGGGAATATCCAGAACAAAATTTAGCAAAGCTGCCCATAGCCACGGAAGCTCCCACCTGAGATAGTTATCAGGGCCGTCAACTTTTTTCTTGCTGCCCCCCCATTTCCCTTTATAAGCGACCCAGGGGATATTATCTGAAATTTTTTCCAACTTGTAACTGTTAGAGGACAGCGCCGGCGGGTATAATATCTTTCCTCGGGCGGAAATCTGGTCGCGAACAGTCGAAACATACTCTGAGTCCTCTTCGTATCCAAAGTAATTGGCGTGTTTGCCGAGCGCAACGTAAGCGACAGGATGAAGGTCGTCATGTTCTTCCAAGTAGGACCAGTCTCTACCCTCAGACCAGCTATGCTGAGAGTATTCTACATTTTCCGGAGTATGGCCCTGCTTGATTATGGGACTATTGAACTCCAGCTGTATCAGTTCCCAGTCTGCTTCGTGATGATGGCAGAATTCTTCGTTCAGAAAACGAGCTAATCCATCAGGAATGGGCCCAGTGTCATGCTGTTCCGGGTTGGCCAGTTTGGCGCACGCGATCCGTTGCCGCGGATTCAGGTAGTCGTAATTGTAGAACAGGTAGTATTGCATAAATGGAGTTAGTCCGTTTACAGTGACCCTCCAGTACACTGTTGGTGGGTACTGCTGAGAATCTTGAGTATCATCGTCCAGGTCCGGAACGTCAAGGTAGTGGCTATCGTCGTACTGTGCATTGCCGAGCGATCCCGGACTTGGATTCGTCGCTATCACATTGCCAGCGCCATCCTTCAGAGTAGCTTGTCCCACGAATCCTTCGACAGGTCGAGGGAGGAATCTCTCATCGGGGTGCATCTTCAACACGGGCGCGAATCTGTGCGCCAGGCACTCTTCATTGCTTGAGAAGTTATCGCATAGTTTCGGAGGATTAAAAAAATCGTAGATCGTCCTAAATAGACTCAGTTCGGACGTAGTAACTTCAATCGTCTGGGTCTCCAGGTCAATCACGCCCGCGACTCGCTCCCACTCCTGCGTCTCTTCATTCCAGTGAACGACCACGAGGTTCTCGGAATCCTGCCCCTCTTCTAGCTCGTAGGGGATGTGCAGAGTTACGGGCCGATCCAGGCTCTCGTCTCCGACCGAGAAGTCGTACACCTTGCCTGCAACATCCTGCGCCATGTACTCAGGATTGGCTACCTCTTCGATCTTCATCATGCCGGCATGGTCAGTCGTTCCCTCTGCCACCTCGATCTTGGCGCCGGTGGGGTGAGTGAGATACCCGGACCAGCCTGCGGGCAGGTCTATCGTCACGGAGTCGGGGGCGGACTCGGATTCTGGCCTTTGCTCTGTCTCTCCCGCCACCGACGCAATCAGATGCTCTATGAACAGGTCCGCCAGCAGGTCGCTAACCCCGTCGGTGAGCGCGCCTTTGTCGCGCGCCTCGTTCAGCGCGGCCATGAGAAGATCAAAAGATTCTTCCTCGGACAGCCTGGTCTCTATCTCTTCGGGAGTCTCCCCGGTCTCCGGCGCGATGAGGTTCTCTATGAGCCAGTCGGTCAGCGCGTCACTCATTGGATCGGGCAGCGCGTCACTTTCGCGCGCGTCGCTCAGCGCGGCGATGAGAAACTCGAATGAGTCGTTGTCCTGAGATTGCGGCGTAGCGCTAGGAGTTACCGAAGAGGTATTATCAGGGGAGGAGGGAGTTGCGGAAACTATTCCAAGCGCGATGACAGAAAACAGCGATAACATGGTTATGACAAGTACTGCCTTCTTGTACACGATAAATCTCCCTGCCTGATAAAATGGAGACATCGCGCCTTATCTTACTACGCAAACCGCATTTTGCAACCCCTACGGCTAACACTTCCAAGAACACCCCCACCCTGCTAACATGATTCCGCCAGACAGAGGACCAAACCCGTGAACGCCAACCAGACACCCATCACCATACACAGCGACGACCTCCGCATAGAGGCCGCTCTCCACCTGCCGCCCGACGCCACCGACAAGGTTCCGGGCGTCGTCGTCTGCCACCCGCACCCGCGCTACGGCGGCGACATGAACAACAATGTCGTGCTCGGCCTGACGGAACGGCTGACAAGGGACGGCTTCGCCATACTCAGGTTCAACTTTCGCGGCGTCGGAAACAGCGAGGGCGCGTTCGACTACGGCGGCGGCGAGACCGACGACGCGGACGCCGCCCTCGAAACCCTCTCCCTGCGCGACGAGGTGGACGGTAGCCGCCTCGGAATCGCCGGATACAGTTTCGGCGCGGCTGTCGCCATGCAGTCCGCCGCCGACTCCACCCTAGCCCAGGCCGTCGCCGCGATAGCCTGTCCCGCGCCCCAGTTCAGGGCCTTCAGCGGCATGGAGATACTCCAGCCCAAGCTCTTCATCCTCGGCGACCACGACCACAACTTCCCCGCCGACCAGTTCCGCTTCCTCTGCCGACGCTTCGCCGACCCGCGCCGGTCCGAAATCATAAGCGACGCCGACCACTTCTTCCGAGGCCACGAACCGACCGTAGCCGAGATGACCTCCGAGTTCTTCACCACCTGGCTAAAACGCTGAAACTCATCGCAATACAACCAAACCAAAACGCTAATCCAAGCGAATCATAATCTATACCGCCCATTTACGACGATCTAACCCAATCCTGACCATCACCTAAATCACACAAATCACAGTTCAGACACCACGCCAGCCCAATCCTGACCATCCCCTAAATCACAAAAATCACAGTTCAGACAAATGAGACAATCCGCCATAGACTTCAGAAGCAAGAAACTCACCCTTGAGGGCGTCATATCCACGCCCGCCGAACTGGGCGGCCCCCTGCCCGCCATCGCCGTCTGCCACCCCCACCCCATGCTGGGCGGCGACATGAACTCCCCCATCGTAACCGCCATCTGCCGCGACGCCTCCGACGAAGGCTTCATTACCCTCAGGTTCAACTTCCGCGGCGTCGGCGACAGCGACGGCGAATTCTCCAACGGCAAGGAAGAACATAACGACGTCAAATCCGCCCTCAACGTCCTCTCCCGCTGGCCCGGCGTTGACCGCAAGCGCGTCGGGATAGTCGGCTACTCCGCCGGCGCGTCCATCATCCTGGACGGCCTGAGACACCTCAAGCGCGCCTCGGCCATAGCCCTGATAGCCCCTACCATCGCCGCCCTCCGCAACCGCCGCTTCACAAAAGACAAGCGTCCCCGCCTCGTCATAGCCGGCTCCGAAGACCGCGTGGCCCCCTCCCTCCAGATCCAGCAGATCCTCGACGACTGCGCCGGCCCCGTCCGCTTCCACGAGGTAGTAGGCGCCGACCACTCCATGCGCGGCCACGAACCCCAGATAGCCCACGCCATCGCCGAGTTCCTGGCCCAGAATCTCTAGCCCATGACCATCAACAACTAGGTCAAGCTCACTCTTCCAGTTCTATTACCCAACCACCCCCACCCTATGCTATGCTACAATACCCCATCGCAGAACAACAGTATCAAACATAAACCCGAATTTATCAACGAACCCATCCAACCCCGAAAAAACTCTCTGAACTGGTATATGCAGGCAAATACAGGCGGATGCAGGTGAAATGTAGGCCCAGACCCCGCCAGCAGACTACCTGCAAGCCACCTGCACAGCCCCCAGAACCACATAAGCCCGATTTATCCCAACCCCGGGGCAACCGCTTGCGACAACCGCGCCCCCACGCTGGTACACTATCTCCAAATACCCACCCACCAAACCACAGGAGCGATAAAGTGTCAGACTCACAGGAATTCAGGCTGGAACGCGACTCCATGGGCGAGTTCAACGTCCCCGCCGACGCCTACTACGGCGCAAACACCATGCGCGCCGTCCTCAACTTCCCCATCAGCGACCTCCGATTCGGGCGTTCCTTCATCCACGCCATAGCCACCATCAAGCTCGCCGCCGCCCAGGTCAACAGCGAACTCGACCTGCTCCCCGACGACATAGCCGACGCCATAGTCACCGCCGCGGGCCAGGTCGCCGACGGCGACTTCGACGACCAGTTCGTCGTGGACATCTTCCAGACCGGCTCCGGCACCTCCACCAACATGAACGCCAACGAGGTCATATCCAATCGCGCCATCGAGAACATGGGCGGCACGAAAGGCTCCCGTACCCCCGTCCATCCCAACGACCACGTGAACATCGGCCAGTCCTCCAACGACGTCATCCCCACCGCCATCCACATAGCCGCGCTCAAGGCCATCCACGACGAACTAATCCCCGCGCTCGAAGAGCTGAAGGCCGACCTCGGCGACAAGGCCGACGAGTTCATGCCCATCGTCAAGACCGGGCGCACCCACCTCCAGGACGCCACCCCCGTCAGGCTCGGACAGGAATTCCTTGGCCACGCCGGACAGGTGGAGCGCGCCATAGCGCGCCTCAAAGAAGCCGAGAAAGAGCTTGGCGAAGTCGCGCTCGGCGGCACCGCCGTCGGCACAGGCGTCAACACCCACCCCGAATTCGCCTCCCGCGTCTGCGCCCGCCTGTCCCAGGCGCTCGGCGTCCAGGTCAGGGAGACCACCAACCACTTCCAGGCGCAGAGCAGCCTCGACAATATCGTCGCCGCCAGCGGCGCGCTCAAGACCGTCGCCGTAAGCCTTATGAAGATTAGCAACGACATACGCTGGCTGGGATCCGGCCCCCGCGCCGGATTCGGCGAGATAATGCTGCCCGAAGTCCAGCCCGGCAGCTCCATCATGCCCGGCAAGGTCAACCCCGTCATTCCCGAATCCGTCTGCCAGGTCGCCGCGCAGGTAATCGGCAACGACGCCGCGATAGCCGTCGCCGGACAGTCCGGCAACTTCGAGATAAACGTCATGATGCCCGTCGCCGCCTACAACCTGCTCCAGTCCATAGACCTGCTCGCCGCCTCAGCCCGCAACCTCGCCCGCCAATGCGTGCGCGACCTCGAAGCCACGACTGCCGGCCCCGACATGGTTGACCGCGGACTCGCCATAGTCACTACCCTCGTGCCAGTCATCGGCTACGACGCATCCGCCGACATAGCCAAGGAGGCCCAGGCCACAGGCCGGACCGTCAAGCAAGTCGCTCTGCTAAAGACCGACCTATCCTCCGACGAACTCGACGCCATCCTGGACCCCTCCGGCATGACCGAACCCGGCCTGGGCTCCGGCGTCGCGCTCGGCTAAGTTGAGAAAGTCCCTTCCCCCTTGACGGGGGAAGGTTAGGATGGGGGTGACTCCGCTAATCCAAGTTCAATGCCTACCCCTCTCAGCCCTTGACGGGGGAAGGTTAGAGCCTGCCCCGTACTCCGATACGGGGATGGGGGTGAACCCCAATTCAGTCATTCACCAGAGGCTTTCAACCAATCCAGGACGAAAGCCTCTTCCTCCTCCCCGCTCGTTATCAGCCCGTCCTGCCTCGCCGCCCGCAGCCGTCTCTGGACTCTGCCGACCTCCGGCCCTCTCGGAACGCCGAGCGCGATGATGTCGTCTCCCGTCAGTATCGTCCTGAGCGGCCTGTGAACCCGAAGATACTCTTCCAGTCGCCCGCCGATTGCACTTCCCGCCCTGGCAATCGCGCATCCCATGACGCCGAGCTCCGACAAAGCGTCCAGCGCTTCAGCCACCGCGCTATTGGCCGTGCCCTCGAACTCGCCCCCCTCAATCCGAGCTGTCAACCCGGCCGAATCCAGCAGCGCGCGCCGCGCTCTCGCCCCCGGCGTAAGCCGGGCCACCAAGCTGGCCGACTCAGTCACGGACATCCCTGCCCCAAGCACAGCGTACCCGACTGCTACCCTGCCCCGCTCGGAAAGGCCGCCCGTCCTCTCCGAAAACCGTCCCCACGCCGCCGCGTTATATCCCAGCGCCGGATGTATCGCGGCCAGCGCGCGCCACTCTTGAAGCAGTCCAAGAGCGGCATCGGCTTTCGGTTCGAGGAACACCCGCTCCAACTCATCGCGTACCCGCGCGGACGATATACATGACATATACCCAACCGACTCCCCCAGAGCGTCGCGCGTTTCGTCCGACAAACGCAGCGACAGCCGACTCGAATACCGCGCCGCCCGAAGTATCCGGGTCCCGTCATCCCGAAAGCTGCCGGGATGCAGTATCCGAAGCGTCCCCTCCCCCAGATCTTCCAGTCCACCCTGTGGATCGCATAACTCTCCCCAGCTATCACCGGACAGCGACACCGCCATAGCGTTCACCGAGAAGTCCCGCCGCGCCAGGTCATCGGCCAGCGTCCCCGGGCGAACAACCGGCAGGCTTCCGGGCGAAGGGTAGCTCTCGTCCCTCGCCATAACCAGATCGAAGTCCCGCGCCCCGACCCTCAGCGCGACCGTGCCGAACTGCGACCGCTTGACTATCTCGCCGCCCACCCGACGCGCTATCCCGTCGAACCCATCGCGGCCAACCCCGACCAGCGTTATATCAACGTCCGGCGAACCGCCCGGCGAAAATCCCGCCACTATGTCGCGCGGCAGTCCCCCGACCAGGTACGCCTCAGCGCCGACCTCTTCCGCCGCCCGTCCGATAGCGCGAAGAATGTCAGCCCCAATCCGAGACTCCATATCCACGGCAATGCTAAATTCCCCGAATTTCACCGCTATACACCTTCATATCCGAAAGCCCGCTTCCGCTACAATGACTCTCGCCGCGCGCATAGCGGCCTCAAACTCATAATGGAGAACCAAGATGACAGCCCGTATCCAATCCAAGATAAGCCCGTCCCTGTGGCTCGACGGAAAAGCTATCGAAGCCGCCGAGTTCTACACCTCGCTGTTCCCAAATTCGCGGATGATAAGAGCGACCAGGTTCACCACCGGCCCCGCCGAAGGCTCGGGGCTGGCGGAGTTCGAACTGGAGGGACTGACGTTCACCGCCTTCGACGGCATACCCCCCTACGAGTTCACGCCCGCCCTCTCACTCGTTATCGCCTGCGACTCTCAGGAAGAGATAGACTACTTCTGGGACGGCTTCTCCGACGGCGGAGCCCCAATCCAAAGCGGATGGATCCAGGACAAATTCGGCGTTCACTGGCAGGTGATACCGGCCGATCTGCTCGACCTGCTGAACAAGGCGCCCACCGCCGTCATGGGAGAGATGCTCACCATGAGCAAGTTAGAAATGGACAGGCTGCGAGCCGCGTCCGTCGCCTGACACCCTATCTGGGGCCGACAAGGCTAGGCAAATGCGCTGACCAATCCCCTCTCCCTCAGGGAGAGGGCTAGGGTGAGGGTGAAACGCCTACCCCTCTCAGCCTGTCCATAGTCACGAAGCCGCCCCGGCCACCTTCGCCTTGAACGCCTCCGCGCCCGACTGCGCCCACGCCGGCCAGCCCGTCATCAGGAACTTCACGCCCTTCCCGATGTAGTCCTCCACGTTGGCGTCCGTCGCCAGCGCGCCCGGATTGCGCCCAGACGCCGCTATCTTGGCGAGCGCGCCGTCAATCGTGCCGGTTACTTCAGGATGTCCAAGCTGGCCGATGTAGCCCATTGACTGCGCCAGGTCGCTCGGAGCGACGAAGAACACGTCAATGTTGTCAACCTCCAGTATCTCGTCCAGGTTGTTGACCGCCACGATATCCTCTATCAACACGATGAGCAGGCTCTGGTCATTCGCCTCCGCGAAGTAGTTGTCCACCCCGTAGCTCTGGCGGCTGCCATACATACCGCGCTCTCCAAGCGGCGCGAACTTGCCCGCGCTCACAACCGCCTCCGCCTCTTCCTTCGTGTTCACGTGAGGCACTACGATTCCCTGCGCGCCCACGTCCAGCGTGCGGTATATGACGCCCGGAACGTTCAGGTTCACCCTGACGACCGAGGTCATTCCCCAGATGTCCGCCGCCCTGGTCAGGTCCGGTATGTCCTTGAAGTCCACCGGCCCATGCTCCCCCTCTATCCACACCCCATCGAACCCTAGCGGCCCAAGCCAGTCCACTATATCCGGCGTCATGTGTCCTGACAGGACCACCGACACCTCTCCCCTGTTCAACTTTGCCTTCACCCTGTTTTCTCGCATAGACGCCAATGTGACACCTCTTCTGTCGCTTTGTTCGAGACCCCAACCAAGTTTACTGGGTAGGCCAATTATAGATTCGCACTCCGACGGCGGTCAATCTGGAAGAAACCTCGGAGAGAAAATCCCCTCTCCCTTGATGGGAGAGGGTTAGGGTGAGGGTGGCCCACCCAGCGCTGACACAGGTTCGAACCTTCGGATACGTCTGTCGTATAATCCCACTCACTCACTTCTCTCTAAAACATAAGGAAACGAACTTGCCCTCAGACCACAGCTACTGCCACAGGTGCGGAAACAGCATGAGCCAGCGCAGCGTCGCCGGCGCGACGCGCCCTTCATGCGACTCCTGCGGAGCGGTCGTATTCCTCGACCCCAAGTTGGCCGTCGTCGTCGTCGTAGCCCACGAAGGCAATATCCTCATGGTCAAGCGCGACATCGAACCCATGATGGGCCGATGGAGCTTCCCCTCCGGCTACGTTGACCGAGGCGAGGTAGTGGAGGAAGCCGCGGTCAGAGAGGTGCGCGAAGAAACCAACGTCGAGGTGAAACTGGACAGGCTTCTCGGCGTCTATTCCGGCCGGGGCGCGCCCGTCGTCCTGGTAGCCTACGCCGCCAGCGTACAAGGCGGAACCGCCGAAGCCGGCGACGAAACCCAGGCCGTCGGTTGGTTTCCATCCGACCAACTGCCACCCCTGCCCTTCCCCCACGACGACGCGATTCTACATGACTGGCGCGAAGACCCTCCCTAGACCGAGACCAGCCCCTCTGCCTCCCACACCGCGTTCAGAACATAGTCGGGCCGCGCCGACTCTATCGCCCACTCCCTGCCCAGGCTCATCCACGCCGTCCGCATCCCCACCCCAATCGCGCCCAGTATGTCATGCTCCGAGTTGTCGCCCACAAACAGAGTGGATTCCGCGTCCGCCCCAATCAGTTCCAGCGCGCGGTTGAATATCGCCGGATCCGGCTTCCACGCCCCGAACTCTTCCGACACCACGCAGGCCGTAACCAGGTCCGCGATTCCCGTCTTTCGCAACTTGCCCCACTGCGTCTCAGTTCCGCCATTGGTGACCACGCCCACCGGAACACCCTTGTCTCGGAACCGCTTCAGCATAGCCTCGGTATTGGGATGAAGGCCCACCATCTCCGGCATAGCGGCGGAGTGCGCCTCCACCGCCGCATCCAGGCTGGAAAAACTCCCCATCCACACCTCCAGCATTTCCTCGTAGATGTCCGGCAACGGCGCGTAGCCGACGCCATGACGCGCCATACGAGAAACGAACTCTTCCCTGTCAGGCGGACGTTCGGGGGTTGGCAGCGTGTCATACCAATGCCCGAACAGCCTGGCGAACGCCTCATAGCGGTCTATCAGCGTGTTATCCAAGTCGAACAAGACGGCGGTAATCGGATGATGCGTCATAGATGGATTCCCATATTATCTGAAATGAACCGAGATATATCTTGAGCTATTGCCCGGGGCTGTGAGCGCTCTATCCCGCTAATCCCTAAATCCCGTAAATCCTGATTCAGACAACCGCGCCTACACAGAATCGTCCGGCAGCCAGGCCCGTTTGAATACCCCAAACCGCACTGATTCCGAATCCGACGACGGCTCCACCGACACCAGTTCCCAGCCCGCGTCGCCCATCCGGTTCAGCAGTTCCGTGTTGTACTTCACCGCGTCCGCCCTCGCGTTCAGCCTGATTACCTCGTACTCCCATATCGGCAGATGCGACTCGTACTCCATGTCGTCAACATAGTCCAGCTGCACCAGGTCATCCTCGGACACCTCCGCCCAGCCGTCCTCCGGAAGCGACGAATCGCATATATCGCACTTGGTCGCCGGGTCTAGCGAATACTCCCCGCACTCGGAACAGAAGATGATACGCATTTCGCGCCCGCCTGAGTCTCACTTAGGTATCCGAAGACAATTGCAAAAGCCTGCTCTCTAGCTTGTTCGTCATTCCCGCGAACGCGGGAATCCAGAAAGCGGCGGATTCAATACTGCTGAAATCCTACTTGTGCAATCTTCTCGGTATCCGTTCAATTTCCTCACGATACATTCTACACGCGCCGAGACATTTCAGATAGGCGAGTATCCCCGAAATCCGCCCTCAATCATCGCCCGACGCCAGAAACCACACCGCCACCACCGACAGCAGCGCGATACCCGTAAATCCCACTCCCCACGCAAGCCGCCCCTCAAACACGTCCAGTATGCCCCCAATGAACACCGGCCCCATCGTCCCGCCCATGAACCCCAGGAAAGCCTGAACCGCCATCGTCGAACCCAGCCTGCCGGGCGGCGCGGTCTCCGTCAGCGCCGTCGAGTATATGGATGAGTCCGCCGAGATAGCCCAGCCAAGCAAGCACGCCAGAACCACTATCAGCGCCCAGGGCGCGGCTATCACCCACCCAATCGCTAGGCTGCACGCTCCGCTCAGTATGAATATCCCGCCCGCGCTCGCCGTCCGCCCGAATCGGTCCGAAATAGCGCCGCCCATGACCGGCCCGACCGACCCCACGCCCAGCGCGATTCCCCCAACCGTCGCCGCCGTAACTGCCGCCCTCTCCACGTCCTCGCCCCTGTACACCAGAGCCGCCGCCAGAAGCGCGGGCAGCCATACCCTCACCGCGTACAACTCCATCGCGTGCAGCGAGTACCCGATGATGTACTTGCGCGAACGCCGATCCGACAGAACGCTCAACTGAAGCCTGCCGCCCGAACCCGATTCCGGGTCGTGCGCGCTTCTCACCAGCAGCAGAACCATCGGTATCGTGCCTATGGAGGCAAGCGACAGGATGAGATACGCCGTCCGCCAGTCCAGGTCGTTCATCAGCGCGCCCGTGGCCAGCAGCGATACTGCGTTCGCGGTGTAGAACGCCGTGACGTACAGCCCCATCGCCGCGCCGCGCCCCGAGTCCGGGAATTCCTGCGATATTATCCGCAGCCCCGGCATATATATGCCCACCAGCCCGATTCCCGCCAGAAACCTGAGCGCGGTCGCCACCACCGGCTCGAACGCCGCGATAGGAAAAAGCAGGTTCCCCACGACCGTCACCAGCGCGGACGTCAGGAACACCCACCTCGTCGGCAGCCTGTCCGTCAGCGGTAGAACGAGCAGCGCCGACAGCGCGTACCCCGCCAGATACGCCGAGAAGATAACCCCCGCGCTCGTGTTGCCGATACCCCATTCGCTCTGAATCAGCGGCAGCGCGGCCACGTAGCTGGAAAATGGCAACAGCGCCGTCAGCAGCATGACGCACATCGCTATCAGCCAGCCGACCCGTCCAACCCGGGCGCGTGGAAACAGCGTCTTGAGACGGTCGCCTATCAACCTATCGTATCCTGGAGAGAATCTGTCTCGCCGCCGTGAGCGTCGCTTCCTCGGCGGGCAGCGATAGCGCCGTCTCCAGATCCGCTTCCGCTCTGCTCGTATCCCCCAGGATAAGGTGAACCTGGGCGCGAATCAGCAGCAGTTCCGCGCTCTCCGGCTCCAGAGACAGCGCCGTGTCCAGGTCGGCCAGCGCGGACTCCCCATCCGACATTTGTAAATAGACCTTCCCCCGATTCACGTAGGCGTCCGACAGTCCCGGCGCCAATTCGACCGCCCGCGTGAACTCCAGGATCGCCTGGTCTTCTATCCCGTTCATCGCGAACACGACGCCCTTGTAGTTATGCGCCAGCGCTAGTTCGGGGTCGAGCTCCAGCGCCCTGTTTATGTCCGCGAGCCCGCCCGTCACGCCGCCCAGCGCCAGCCGGACGAACCCCCGCCTGGCGTAAGCCTCGGCGTTGCGCGGATCCTTTCGTACCGCCGAATCGAACGCGCCATGCGCCTGGTCGAGGTGGCCATCCTCCAGCAGCCGAACCCCCCTGTCCAGCTCCAGAACCGCTTCCGTCTCAGGCGACTCTTCGCCGCCATCCCCGCACGCGCCTAACAGCAGAAAGAGCGAGAACGCCGCGCCAAGAAGAATAACCCTGACCGCGCCCGCGCTCACGCCGCTTCGCTCCCGAATTCGCCCGTCCTACAAGTCGTCTCATAAATACCCATCACACCGTAGGGGCGTCCCTTGTGGGCGCCCCAATCCCCTCTCCCTCGATGGGAGAGGGCTAGAGCCTGCCCCGTACTTGATACGGGGGTGAAGGTGAAAACGCGCGGTTTCCACCGAGGGTTGATGTTTATGAGATAGCTTCTAGTCATTCAAGTTCCCCCAAGAAGACACTCTCGCCGGAGTTATCCGTATGACCGGCGCGTCGTCGGCAAGCATACGCTCATACTGCGGATACTTCACCCTCAGCGCGTTAATCGCCCGGCTCCGCTCCGTATCCTCCACGTCCAGCGTCGCCCTCCCGCTGATCATCACGTATCCCAGCCGCTCCCAGTCATCGCTATACCTGTCCACCAGGAACGACACGCGCGGATTCTCCAATATATTCCTCACCCGCCGCAGCCTGAGATGAGCCACCGACTTCGGCTTGGAATCCAGCCCAATGTAAACCCGCCCGTCCAGCGCCTCGAAGCACACCGGCACCACGTTCGGCTGCCCGTCGCCCGAAGCCGTGCCGAGTCTCGCCACCCGCGCCCGCCTAACGAACCGCGCCTCTTCCCCAGTCAGCCTATCGCGCACCATTCCGCCCTACACCTCCCTGAATTACAGCCATGTAGTCGGAGGACATTCTAACACGCTTTCGCCCGCCTGATTCAGCTTGACACAGGACGGGATGAAGCTATCATTACGAACAAGTATCAACACCTAGGGAGCGTACCATGACCGACAGAAGCGCTGACTACATCATTCGAGGCGGACTGGTAGTGCGAGGAACCGGAATCACCCGCGAGGACATCATCGTCAGCGACGGCAGAATCCAGGCCGACCACGGCCAATACCGAGACGCCGACGCCCGCCGCGTCATTGACGCCTCCGGCCTCTACGTCATGCCCGGCATCGTGGACGCCCACAACCACCCCGTCTATGCCGACCGCATCGAGACCTTCTCCCTCAGCGCGGCCTTCGGCGGCATCACCACCGTCATACCCTTCATCGCCAACAGGCGGCGCGAGGGCGTCGAAGGCACCGTCTCCGACATGATACGCGAGTTCAAGGAAGAGGCCGCCGAGACCTCGTACCTCGACTACGCCATCCACGCCATCCTTCTCGGAGACGACGACGTCGAAGACCAGGTGCCCGAGATGATGGACATGGGCGTCATATCCTTCAAGATGTACATGACCTACCCCCGGCGCGGCATGATGATGCCCGACGACCGGATGCTCAAGGCCATGGAACTCGCCTCCGAGCGCGGCGGCATAGCCATGGTCCACGCCGAGAACGGCTACTGCATTGACTACCTAGTGGACAAGGCGATAGCCGAGGGCCACACAGGGCGCGAACACTACGCCCCATCCCAGCCGCGCATCCTGGAGATAGAGGCCGCCAACCGCGCCGCCACCTACGCCCAGGTCACCGACTGCCCCCTATACATCGTCCACCTCTCCGCCCGCGAGATGATACCCGTCCTCGAACGCTTCCGCGGCGAGGACATGAACCTGTTCGGCGAGACCTGCCCCCAATACCTAGACCTCACCAACCAGAAGATGCTCGACTTCGGCGCGCTCGCCAAGATAGGCCCACCCCTGCGAGAGCGCGAGGACAACGACGCCATGTGGCGCGGCCTCTCCTCCCACCTCATAGACACCATCGCCAGCGACTTCTGCGGACACAAGAAATCCCAGAAAGCGTCCTACGACGGCGAAACCGACCCCGACGAGGAACATTCCATCTTCGACGCCACCTTCGGCGGCAACTGGGCCGAGCAGATGCTGTGCGTCGCCTACCACGAGGGCGTCAACATGGGCCGCATCACCCTGCCCCGCCTCGTCCAGGTCATGTGCGAAAACCCCGCCAAGATATTCGGCATATACCCCCAGAAGGGATCCCTAGACCCGGGCGCAGACGCCGACATCGTGCTGTTCGACCCCTCCGTCGAGCATACCCTCTCCGCCGAGGCCCAGCACTGCATAGCCGACTTCACCATGTTCGAGGGAAAGGAAGTGACCGGCCAGCCCGTAATGACCATGCAGCGCGGCGAGATAATAGTCGAAAACGGCATCATGCAACGCCCCAAGGGCCGCGCCGCCTTCCTCCCCGGCAACCCCAACCTCGCCGCCTACGCCCCCTCCGGCCACAAAACCATGTAGCGCAGCCATAGAAATTCACTCGAAATCAGATAGATTCGTCGTATCCCAACTCCAGGGCCCGATGGCGGTCAGTCTCCGCCTCTTCGCTATTCTCCAATACCTCATGGGTCAAGTAGCGGGCGTAATAGGCGGTCGCGCTATCGGGCTTGCATTCAATCGCCGCGTTGAAGTCGCCTAACGCCAACTCGAACTCCCCTCTGTGGAGACGAGCGTTGCCCCTCCAGCGATACGCAACCTCATCGGCGGGATCAATTCCCAGCGATATGTCGAAGTCCGCGATTGCCAACTCATAATCCCCGTTGCCTAAGTAAGCGTCTCCCCTGAACCGATACGCCAGTGAATTCTCGGGATCAAGGCGAACCACTTCATCAAAATCGGCAATCGCCAAGTCGAACTCTAGCTTCATTCGATAGGCGGCCCCCCGGCCGAGATAGGAAGACCCATGTTCAGAGTCGAGACTAAGGGCAGTATCATAGTCTTCTATCGCCATGGCATAGTCTCCCTTATAACGATGACAGTCGCCCCTAACCCGATATGCGCCCACATGATCCGGGCTTAGGCGAATGACCTGGGACATATCAGCCATGGCATGGTCAAGCGCGTCCAGTTCTCCATAGGCCATTCCGCGGTAGTAGTAGGCCATCGGCTCGTCAGGACTGAGACGAATCGCATGAGACATATCATCAACCACACGATCAAACCTGCTCATATAGCCATAGACGATTCCCCGCAAGATATACCCGCCCGCATTGCCTAAATCGAGACTTATGGCCTTATCCAAGTCTGAGATTGCCTTCCTATCGTCCTCTTTTATGAAGTAAGCACTTGCCCGTTCGAAATAGGGCTTCGGGTCAGTCGGTCTCTTCGCGATAATCGCATCGAGAGCGGCAATCTTGTCATCACGATCCTTTGTAATGTCCAATGCCGGGAGAGCAGCCTTCATTTCCTTCACCACTTCCAAGAGCCTAGTCCACCGTTCTGAGACCCCCACATGGCGGGCCATCTTGCGATAGCGGTTGAACTTGATACTGTCTCCGGCATATAGGGCAGTGGCAGCCGCAGCGGTCGCAATTCGTGGGTCATCTGGGTTCAATTCCAGTGAAGACTCAAAGGCCATGAGAGCTTCAGTAAACTCCCCCATTTCAAGCAGAGCCGACCCCAGCGCGTCGTAGTAGCGAGAATCGAGAGGACCGCATCCCGGTCTCACGCCTTTCAGGTGATCAACAGCTTCCTCTGCTCTGCCGGTTCCGAGAAGCAGCCATCCGATTTCAGTCCACGGGAGAATCCAGTTCGGGTCCAGCGCTACCGCCGTCCAACACGAATCCAAGGCTTCTTTTACAAGAGCCTCGTTCCCTTCATGCAGGCCAATTCCACCCTTAGCAGAACCCAGGGTAAAATGGTTCGCGGGATCCAGGGGATCCAGTTCAGTCGCCCTAGCCACTTCTGCCAACGCCTCGTGTATTCTGCCCTGTTGCGACAACTCCATGGAACGTTGGTAGTGAGCGAAGGCTGTGGGATTGCTGACATCCCAACTCTTGAGAATACCGCTGTCCGTCTCCCTGATCAGGTCGTTCTCTTCGGCTTGGTGAACTTTGAGGTTGACTTCCAACAACCTGCCCACCCAGTCCGAGCCTGCCGCTAGGAGATCCTCTTTCCACTCATCGTCCGATTCGAAAGCTACCAAGACAGCCAACAATGGCTCGGAGAACTTGGAGTTAGCGCCAAAGGCCACAACATCGCCGAGGTCGTCACGGCGAAACTCCGCCAAGGTGCCGTCCTCAATAATTTGGTAAGCCTGCGAAGTGTATCTACGTAGCCGGCCCAATGACTCAGACATGGATTCAGAGCCTATATATTCCTCCAGAAGGTTGACGAGGGCGCTGGTTACATAGAGTCTTCTGAGTTCTCGGAGAATCTGCTCCTGCTCAAATCCCTTGCTCTCTTGAGAAAGTGCACTCGCTATCTTCGCAAGATTCCCGTCGCTTGGATATGTACCACTGTATAGCCACGCTTCCACAGTAGTTGAAGACACGCCTACCGACCTGGTGAAGTCATACAGGGACAACTCAGCTTCACTTCGCTTTCTGTTCATATACTCTCCTCGGTGGTCCACACTTATCCAGTCAAGGAAGTCCAGCGCCACCGGGGTCGTTCCCGTGAGACGCATGAGGGCTGCCGCTCTCAGGGCCAGGTCAATGGCTAATAGTCTGACGTGCGTTTGCCAAACGGCGGTGTGGTGTCGCGGGAATATGCGCGTCATCCTCGGTAGAAGGAATGCTCTCATCCTATCCCAGTTGAGCGCGTGCAAATCAAGGATAGCCGCCCATGAGGACGGCTTAGACTCATCTTCAGTCCAGCGAGGCATACACAGGCCAAGCTCATCCAATGCGCCGGAGATAGCGTCAATGATTTCCATTCGGGTGGAATCCTTCACACGATCCTTGAAACGCCCGGAGGAGAAGCGCCGAACTGTCTTGGGATTCAGCCAGGGGCCTTCGATGCCCAAGATTTTGGCCAACGCCCCCAGCGCCTGCCCACTGGTCGGCAATTGCGGCATAGCTTCGCGCTCCGCTGTTCTTCCTCTATCGCTCAATGCTCTCTCTCCACAGCTTGCTTATACCAATTCGGAGTAACGTCGTCGTGTTCCCACGGTTGCGCGCCAGATATTTGATGCTTCTAACGTTCGTCCTGAGCTTGTCGAAGGACGATCTTGCCGGCCTCTGAAGTTCATGTCCTAATCAGAATGAAATGGTATTATTACGATGGCTCGTTTCACCAGTCATAGAGGCCGTCCCTCAAAAGAAACTTGTGGGAATCCACGGACACTTCCTTCAGCGCCCTATCTACCCCCACCTCCAGGATGGAATCGCTGTACGTGTGACGCCCAGCTACGTTATCGAAGAACCTGCCGGCAGGATCCACCATCACATAGCTTCCCCTCATCAGGTCATTATTCTCAGGAACCACTGTGACTCCATGAGCCTCGACTCGGCGACTCAACCGAACGTGTCTCTCGAATTCATCCTCTGAAATAATATGCTCCCCGACCGTAAGGTCGTTCTGTCCATCCACGGGGAGTACCTGGAACAGCTTCCATCGCTCAGGCTGAGCCTTGATTATGAAGTCTGTGAGGTCTTCCATCAGATTGAATCGCGTCACAACGGTGTTGACCTTTACTCGTATGCCGCGCTTCCTGAGCATATCAGTTCGATGCAGATAGTCGCGCTCGCTCATGGGGCCGGATCTAGTTGTCCTTCCCGTTCTTAGCAAAGTGCGCGGATTTACCGAATCTACGCTCAAAGCAACCCAACTGAGTCGTCCACAGACACTATCCAGCCATTCGGCGGTCATCAGGCTGCCGTTGGTGACCACAGAAGTGGTAAGCCCTAGTTCCCAAGCCCGCGAAACAAGATCGGGCAACCATGGACAGAGTGTGGGTTCGCCGCCCGCGAAGTTTATCTTCCCAAAACCCGCCTCAGCCAGCAATTCAACCACTGAGAGACTTTCCTCGCGCCCAAGATGACCCTTCGGCAGTATGCGGGAATCAATATCCTGAAAGGACGCGAAACAGAACCCGCATTTCATATTGCAGGGTCTCCACAGATGGTAGTTGACGGTCGGTATCTTATCCGCGACGCTCATGCCGATCCTCCGAGCTCAGGGTTCACGTATCAGTGATCCCAATTCTAAGCAGGATGACCAGACAACCGATACCCCAGTTGAGCGGACAATTTCCGTTCGAGCGTTGCTTAACGTAGTGCCAAAGGCAAAGTAAGACAACCTCGGTCAGTCGGCACGGAATAACATCGCGCGAGGGCCGCCGCTAGGACACGAGAGTTCATACCAAGTTTACACTATCATAGTAGCGATGACAGACTCATCTGTGAGGCGGTCCGTAAGTCTTTCGACCGGAGGAATGCCGGGAGAAGTCGGAAGTTCCAGCCAGCAGGTTTCAGTTCCGTCTCCCGGATAGATTGGACCGGAATAGAGTTCTATGTCTTCAGGGTCGTTTATGCTGGCTGAAATGAGGTTGACCTCGCCGGGCTTCCAGTCATCATCAAGAAGGGCGTCAAGATTAAGTCCGGTGCTGCGCTTTATGTAGTCGCATAGTGAATCCTGCACAACCCAGATAGCGCGCCCGCCCCAGTGATTCGCAATCTCGGACTTGACTATCATCTGGGACAGCATACGCGCCCAGACCTGTCGCGCGTTTACGCCGGGCGACTGGCCCAATTGCGGTATGACACCATGCTCGTAGAGCACGGCGTCGGCGAACGCGGAGCGTATGTCCGTCCTTCTCGCCCTGTTGCCGCCAGAGGTTGAAGAGGTCATGACTTCCACTATGACAGGCGGGCTGTCGTCTTTGCATAAAACATAGTCCATTCGATAATCCACGCCCAATTCGCGGTCAAGCAGCCTTATCTCGGACCAGACGCGGATTTCGTCTCCCTGTTGGAATCCGGCGACTTGCACAACGCGCTCGGCAAGCGGACGCTGAGAATCCGAAAACAACCCGGACTCGAACGACAGAAGGCGACGAGGGCATACCGCCCAATCTATATCCGCGGCGTTTCTCCCACCGGAAAGACGAACGGAGCATACTCCACACGGGATAAATCCCCCACCCGCTTCTCCCACGGAGGAATCAAACAGCGAAGCCAGAGGTTGGTCCGTCGCGGGCCAGCGGGCCATGTCTCGGTTTCCCCCGCCGTCACACAACTTCATCATGTGGGGACAGAACGCTTGCCGGGACGCCGCTCGCCTCGCGCCGCCTTCTCCCAGAGCGAGACCATATAGTTCTTTCACCTGAGGCATAGCGCGTCTCTTATGTTGAGGGCTACGGCGCGCGCCAACGGTGGAGGAACGGCGTTGGCGACCTGGCGGTGCTGGTCCAGGTTAGGCACAACTCCCGTTCTCCGACGGATAGGGCCTTCCAGGATGTATGTGTCAGGGAATCCCTGTAACCGGGCGGCCTCGCGCGGGGTGATGTAGCGGTCTTCGACGGGATGATACAACGCCTCTCCACAGCGGAGAGTGAGGGACTGGGAATGTCTGTCCAGGCGTCGGAACTTGGTCGTATCCTTCCTGGTGAGTTTCTGGACGATGTCCGGGGGCGCGTCCGCGACCTTAGACAGCCAGGATCCTTCGGGGACGTAGGAGATGCGTTCTCTGTCTCTCTTGGGCGTTACGTCAATGTGGTTGGGAACCGAGGGCGTCTCGTCGGGAGGAGTGGCGGGCGGAAGGTCGTCAATAGCGTCGCCCACGGTGGGAAGAGCGCCCAGTTCGCCGAAGGGAAACTCAAATCGCGCTCCCTGGGGCAAGCCGACGAGAACGGCGCGCTTGCGGCGCTGCGCTACTCCATAGTGAACCGCGTCAAGTACCTGAACGTGCAGGTCGTAGCCAATACTATCAAATTCGTCGCTGAGGATGTCCTGCATGGTGGCGGTCTCGGTGACGGACGCCTGGAGAAACCTGGGGACCTGTTCTATCAGAACGGCGGCGGGACGCAGAGCGTGGGCGAACCTGAGCATCTCGAATACCAAACTGCCTCTGGGATCGGATACTCCCTGCTGTTTTCCCATTTGGCTGAACGGCTGGCAGGGCGGCCCTCCGTGAAGCAGATGCAGGTTGCCGGGCTGGATATTGAGGGTGTCCGCCATGCGCTCGGGGTCTAGCGCTCGGATGTCCACCTGCCAGACGGTCTTTCCGCGCCCGTTCCTGCGGAGCGTGGAAACGCAGTGAGGATCGAACTCCACGGAGCAGACATTTTTGAAACTCGCCTGGCCCACTCCAATGTCCAGGCCGCCGGCTCCGGAGAATAGGCTCAAAGCTGTAAGTTTCATGCCAACTGTCTCCCATCAATGATGTCAGACATTATGTTGCCACATCAAAACAAATGTATCAACCCCTATATGCCCCATTTTCACTTCGCTTTGCGCCTAACCGCGCATCCCCGCCCGATATGCGCTACAATACCTGTCACGCCAACCCCGACCAAGGAGCCGTACCTTGACCACCACGCGCGAAAACATCCGCCTCACCGAACTCGCCAGCTGCGCCGGTTGAGCCTCCAAGTTCAGCCCCGAGGACCTGGGACAGGTCCTGAGCCAGCTCCCGCCCGTATCCGACCCCAACCTGCTCGTCGGCGTCAACACCGGCGACGACGCAGCCGTCTATCGCATGGACGACGACACCGCGCTCATACAGACCGTGGACTTCTTCCCGCCCATCGTTGACGATCCCTACGCCTTCGGCCAGATAGCCGTCGCCAACGCCCTCAGCGACGTGTACGCAATGGGCGGCAGGCCGCTCACCGCGCTCAACATCGTCGGCTTCCCCGTCGCGCTCCCCAAGGACCTGCTCGGCGACATACTGGTCGGCGGCGCGGACAAGGCGCGAGAGGCCGGCGTCCTCATAGTCGGCGGACACACCGTTGACGACGAAGAACCCAAGTACGGCCTCTCCGTAACGGGCGTCGTGCGCCCCGGCGACCACGTGACCAACGCCGGCGCCAAGCCCGGCGACAACCTAGTCCTCACCAAGCCCATCGGCACCGGCGTCATAACCACCGCCGCCAAGCAGGGCGTCGCGCCCGACGACGTTCTCCAGACCGCCGTCGGCATAATGAGCCAGCTCAACAACGACGCCGCCCAGGCCATGAGCGAGATCGGCGCGAACGCCTGCGTGGACGTAACCGGCTTCGGCCTTCTAGGACACCTGCGCGGCATGACCCGCGCCAGCGGCGTCGGCGCGTCCCTATCATTCGACGCCATCCCCGTCATCCCCGGCGCGACCCAACTTGCCGAAGACGGCGTAGCCCCCGGCGGCACCCACCGCAACCTCGACTCCCTCCAAGCCGACGTCCGCTGGGACGACTCCATAACCGACGTCCAGAAGATACTCCTCGCCGACGCCCAGACCTCCGGCGGCCTGCTCATAGCCGTCCCCGACGAAAGAACCGCCGCCCTTCTCTCAGCCCTCGAATCCCACAACGTCCAAACCCGCGCCGTCATAGGCTCCATAACCAACCAGCCCGACGCCCCATCCATCAGCGTCTCCAGGAACTAACCCCAGGGTCTTTCGATTATTCTCAAATCCGACGACCCCGCGTCATTCCCGCGAAAGCGGGAATCCATAGGCGATGGCGCTACTAATATAGATAACTGAAAACCTTGGAACTAACCCCAGGGTCTTTCATTTTCGCCTCGTCTTCGGTCTCTCGTTCGCCCTGAGCTTGTCGAAGGGCCGGGCCGCCCGTTCATGGTTCGCCCTGAGCTTGTCGAAGGATCATCACGAACGTAGTTGGTTGATAATCGAAATACCCTGCGGCGCGTGACCGCCGCGTTTACACATCCCATCAGGCGCGATATACTCAGCGTGACGAAATCCCAGACTTAGTTTGATTAGCGAGGACTCCCAATGGGTGAATTTGACGGAAAGGTTGCGATAGTAACCGGAGCTGGAAGACTGCGTGGCATCGGGCGCGCCGCCGCGGTCGGATTTGCGAAACTTGGCGCCAACGTGGTGGTCACCGGGACAGGACGCGATCCCGCCTCTTTCCCCGATGACGAGAAGGCCGTCGGCTGGCGGGACATTCACAGCGTCGCGGAACAGATAGAGGCTCACGGCGTGAAAGCTCTGCCACTGGTCGCGGACGTCACCAACACAGAACATATCCAGAACATGATTGACCAGGCGGTGAAGGAATTTGGGCGCGTGGATATACTGGTCAACAACGCCGCCTTCGCGCGCGGCCCGGACCGCGTTCCCATACTGGAACTCGACGACGGCATCTTCCAGAGGGTCATAGACATCAAGATTGGCGGCACCTATCTCTGCACGAAGGCTTTCGTCGCTCAGTTGCAGAAGCAGGGAACGGGCGGCAAGATAGTCAACATATCCTCCACCGCGGGAAAGCGCGGCAGCGCGAGTACGCTGGCGTACAACGCCGCCAACTTCGCCATCGTCGGAATGACACAATCCATGGCGCGGGAGTTCGGGCCAATGGGCATCAACGTGAACTGCGTATGCCCGGGCGCGGTGGACACGCACAGGATGGACGACATTGACCGCGAGACGCGCTGGGTCGAAATGGCCGAGACGACTCCCATAGGACGCAACGGGACTGATGACGAGACGGGCGAGTTCTGCGTCTATCTCTGCACCGAGGCCGCTTCCTGGATACACGGCCAGTCCATCAACATAAACGGCGGCACGGTGATGGAACACTAAAGCCGACGGCGATACGCTTCGATAATGAACAGGGGCAGTGTCTTTCGGTTATTTCCCGATACCACTTCTGTCGTTCGCCCTGAGCCTGTCGAAGGGCCGCCCGTTCATGGTTCGACAAGCTCACCACGAACGTAATTGGTTGATAATCGAAAGACCCTGTGAACGGGGGCGTCCTAATGGACGCCCCTCTTGCGTTGCGGCTATTCGCTCTGAAAGTGAATCCGGGCTACCCGCGCATCGGCAGGGAGACGGTCGCCTTGCCTATCACGTGCGGCGTTCCCTCTTCGTTCTCCATCGTGATGTCACACTCTATGGTGGGGTCGTCGTCAACGATGTCCTTATCGGTAATCATGCCCTTCAGCGTGAGCGGACGGTTGTGCAGAACGGGACTCCTGAATACCACGTCCAACTTCTTCAGCCTGACGGTGGGCGACCATCCCGTTATCAGCTGGGACATTATGGCTATGTTCATCGCGCCCGGCACTATCGCCTCCGGCAATCCCTCGCTGCGCGCCTTCTCGGGGCTGGTGAAGCGGGTGGGGCCGGTTTCGCCGCTGCCCCAGACCTGCGTGAACTCTATCACCTGGTCGTCGGACACGATTCTCTCCACCGGGCCAACCTCGTCGCCCAGGTCAACGTCGTCGTAGTAGATTTCATCCGCCATCATCTGGGCCTCCTGTTGCGCTTCACGAAGGATTCCTGAACGAGCGCGACCGTATCGCCGTCCTGGTTGGCGAAACTGGTCTCCCATACCTGGAAGACCATCCTGCCTGAGCGTCCGGTCTTGGCGTAAACGTCCTTGAGCTTGGTCTTGGCGAACAGCGTGTCGCCCGGCCTGACCGGGGATATCGACTCGATGGCCTGTCCCGCGAACAGGCTCACGTCCCCGAACTCCAGCTTGATGTCCGGCCTGGTAACTCCCGAAACGAACATATTGCAGAACGTGGGAGGCGCGATGACGCTTCCGTACTCGGATTCGCTTCCCGCTTCGTCGTCGTAGTACAGCGGGTTGCGCTCCCCGGTGGAGCGCGCGAACTTCACTATCATTTCCTTCGTCACCGGATAATGACCGATGTCGTTTTCGACCCCCAGCAGGCTGCGGTCGAACTTGATTTGGGTGTCCTCTGTCGTCATGTGGCTGCCGCTCCTAAAGTGTGTCATCCAGTCGAACCGGGCCGAAATTCCCGGAACGCAGTTCCCGAACCAGGTCCGACTCGTTCAATACCTGGCCGTCAAAGTTAGTCATACACTTGCCAATCGCGCTGACCAGGTGGGCGTCGCTGCCCCCGGTGGCCGGCACTCCGAGAAGCCGTATCAGCTCCTCAGCGCGCTCCTGCTCGCCCGGGCGATTCGAGCCGTTCAGACCCTCGGCGGCCCTGATGAGACTGAAGTCCGCGCCGTTGTCCGTGAACTCGCACAGCCCGATACCGAACCGGCCCGGATGGGCGGGCAGGGCAATCGCGCCGTGTTCCTCAGCCGCCCTGACCAGTTCCATGGCGTCCATCGTAACGTCCGAAAAGTCCACCGCGTCGGTGAGCGCTTCGGTTACGCCATAGACCAGGAAGTGGCCCATGTCGGTGTCCAGTTCGGATCCCTTCATTATCAGGACGTCGTTCGCTTCGGCCAGGCCGGAGTAATCCTTGTCGAAGTCGAACTTGCGATGCTCGGTCAGTACGAATCCGTCAATCGTGTATCCCTTCCTGCGAAGCACGCCGACCCACTTCACGTACTGCTCTACGGCGGCGCGTGAGTCGTCGGAGGATATGGAGTGAGTGTGCAGGTCTATGAACATGAACTTCGCCATCGTGGTAGATTCCGGTCGGGCGTGATCTATCGCCGGGCCGCATACGGAATAGTATGAGAGCGCGCTTAGCGTAGTCAAGTCGCGGTTGCAGGCAGGGCAATCGCATCTAACCGGAGTCTTATACGGGGTATAGAATGGAGGTCAGTCTCAGAATTGGAAGTGGCCTCATGGAAAACACGCAGACAGCATCTCTGATCAGCATATCCTCAACGCTTGAAGACCCTCGCGTTGACCGAACCAAGCGCCACAGCCTGACAGACATCATCGCAATCGCCATCTGCGCCGTGGCGCGCGGAGCGGACTCGTGGGTTGATATGGAAGTGTTCGGCAAGTCCAGAAAGGAGTGGTTGAGCGGTTTTTTGGAACTGCCCAACGCAATTCCCTCCCATGACGCCTTCGGCAGAGTGTTTTCGACGGCGGGAGAACACGCTCAGAGTCGGCATAGCCGCCAAGCGCAAAAAGGCCGGGTGGGACACTCAGTATCCGCTCAAGGTTCTCGCTCAATAAGATGCGATTGCCCTGGCCATAGGCGAACGCGCTCTATCACGAACATGGTACAATCCACGCATCACACTCTCACAAGGATAGAACCAACCATGCCAGACACCAACTTCACCGTTTACTTCATCGGTGGACAGAATCCGTCCGCCGACCACGCCGACACCATCGAGGAACTGGACAAGGTGGGCGCGCGACTCGTGCCGCTGCCTCGCCTAGAGAGCGAGGACGAGATTATCGAGCGGACAGCCGACGCCGACGCGCTCATAGTCAGCGAGGCCCCGATAACCCGCAAGGTGCTTTCGTCTTACGACCACTGCAAGGCCGTTCTCAGAACCGGCGTCGGCTTCGACTGCATTGACGTCCCCGCCGCCTCGGACAATGGCATCGCGGTCATCAACGTGCCGGACCTGTGGACGCGCGAGGTGGCGAACCAGGCGATGATGCTGCTCCTCTCCATCAACCGCAAGCTGCTCGAACAGGAGCGCAGCGTTCGCGAGAACCGCTGGACTCCTCGAATCTCCGCCCCGGTCGGGCCGCTGCACACCGAGACCGCCGGCGTCGTCGGACTCGGACGCATCGGCAGCGCGTTCGCAAGGCGCATCAAGGCGTTCGAGGTTGACCTGATAGCCTACGACCCATTCATCTCCGATGAGGCGTTCGAGGCCGTGGGCGCGAGGTCCGTGTCCTTCGACGAACTTCTGGAACAGTCGGACTACATATCCGTCCACACGCCGCTGGACGACGGCACCTACCACCTGATTGACGAGGACGCGCTCCGCAAGATGAAGCCGAACGCCATCCTGATCAACTCCTCGCGCGGCCCGGTGGTGGATGAGCAGGCATTGATAAAGGCGCTCCAGGAGGGCTGGATACTCGGCGCCGGCCTGGATGTCCTCGAACAGGAGCCGCCCGACCCGGACAACCCCCTGCTCGGCATGGACAACGTAGTCCTCACCCCCCACGCCGCCCACTACTCCGAGCTCTCTATGTCCTTGCGCCCCAGGCGCTACGGCGTCGAGGTAGCCGCCGTCCTCGACGGTCGCCAGCCCATGAACCTGGTCAACCCCCAGGTAATGGAGGTCTTGCCGTTGCGTTAAGCAATCTCCAGCTGATCCCCGTCAAAGGTAATCGAGCGACCGCCGCGCCTCAGAACCGCGCGCCCAAAACGCCGCAACTCCGTCCGCAGTTCATTCAGCCTGCGGTCCGTTTCCGACTCGAATCTGGGCGCGCTCGACCCGCTCGACATCGTTCCCCACAGATCCCGCTGCGGCATTCGCTTCAGCAGCTTGCCGAAACCGATTATGAACGCATCGAACGCCCGCGCCGACAACTCCGGCATCGGCGCGTCGTCATCAGGGTCGGCGAAGTAGAGTTGGAATACCAACGCCGGCCCATCCGACGTCACCGCGTCCAGCAGCAAAACCGGCTGTGGCTGGCCGCCGAACAGCGACTCGCCGCCCTCCACGCCCCGCGCGAAATCCCGCAGCGCCGCCTGTATCACCCTTAGCGTCGAGGACACGTATGACACGGGCAGACTCGTCGCGTCCAGCGCCAGCGTGAGCCGGTAGTCTGTCTGTACTGAGTTATCTGAGGCCATACGGTTCATGTCCGAACTGTGATTCGCGTGATTACGGAATTGCGCCGCTTTCGGCGCGGCTATCGTAGAACCCTCACGTCCCCGACGCGGCGCGTGACCCGCGTGTGGTCCAGATGATCCATCAGCGCGAGAGCGTACTTGCGGCTCGTGCCAAGCAGATTCCGCGCGTCCGCCACGCTGATTTCCCCGTTCTGATTGATGTACTCGGCTATCCTATCAACCATCTCGCCGTATGCCGAAGCGGAAAAGACCACGCTCTCGCTCACTTTTACCACCTGTCCCCTCTCGTCCAGCAGGTTCACTACCTCCGGGTCTATCGTGATGTCCGTCGGAGGCGAGAACGGGTCGGAGTCCAGTCGGCGCAGGTAATCCTCAACGAGTTCGCGCCGCGCTTCGCCAATATCGGGCGCGTGGTCCGGCAGCCGCGCCGTCGAGCCGTCCTCCACCGTCACCCCACTCTCATTGAATATCCTGAGCGCGTCGTTGAACACCTGCGGAGCCAGGTTCAGACGCGAGCGCAGTTCCTCCTTGGGCGCGCCCGACCGCAGCGGAAACTGGCGATGATAGTCTCCCAGCGCGTCCCGCGTCCGCTCGGTGAGCGTCTCCCATCCGTCCGCCGTGTAGAACCTGGTCGTCCGGTTGATATTGCCGCCGCCCAGCGCGACGACCCCGCCGTCCGAGACCATCTTCTCTAGCTCCGATTTCGCCGCGTCCGCGTTCATATTCGCGCGGTTGACCACCGCCTCGAACTCAGCGGGTTCAAGCCCCTCTATCGTCTTGAGCAGAACCTCCCTGTCATCGCCGCGCTCCATGATCTCCAACCGCTCAATAGTCGGCCTGTGACGCCTGCGCGGACGCGGCGCGTGGGTGTCAACGATGTTGCCCCCGCCCAAAGTGGTCATATTGGAGCGTATGACGAAGTAATCCCCCTTGGCCACCGCTATCGGATTGTCCAGCTTCAGCTGCGCCCAAGCGGTTTCGCCGGGCTGAACGCTGTCGTCCTCGAACAGCCGCAGCCTCGCCACCGACTCGCTCGATCCCGTATGCGCCGTCACGTACATATTGTGCCGCAGCGGATTCGGCGCGTCCGACAGAACGCGCAGATGAACGTCGAACGCGGTCGTCGGCCTCAGCCAGCCCGGAACAGTCAGCGCCTCGCCGCGCGAAATCTGATCGTGCGACACGCCTATCAGGTTGGCCGCCACCCGCGTACCAGGCTCGGCGCGGGACACCTTGCTCTTGTGTGTCTGGATGCCCCGAATCCGGGTTCGCTGACCCGATACGGCCAGTTCCACGTCCTGGCCGATGTCCAGATAGCCGTCTATCAGCGTCCCCGTCACCACCGTCCCGAAGCCCGTTATCGTGAAAGAGCGGTCTATCGGCAGGCGTGGACGCCCCAAGTCGCGCTTCGCCGGTATGTCCTTCAGCATATTCTCTATGGCCGCCACAAGCTCCGCCAGGCCATCGCCCGTCTGCGCGGATACCGGCATGATAGCCGCTCCCTCCAGGACTGTGCCTTCGAGCGTATCCTCGATGTCCGCCGTCACTAGCTCGATCCAATCCTCCTCCACCAGGTCCGTCTTCGTGAGCGCGACAAGTCCCCTCGGTATCCGAAGAAGATCCAGGATAGCGAGATGCTCCCTCGTCTGCGGCATAACCGATTCGTCCGCCGCCACAACCAGCATCGCCAGGTCAATCCCGCCCACCCCGGCCAGCATATTGTTCACGAAACGCTCATGCCCGGGAACGTCAACTATGCTTATCTCGTTGCCGCTTGGCAGTTCCAGCCACGCGAAACCCAGGTCTATCGTCAGGCCGCGCTCCTTCTCCTCCGCCAGCCGATCCGGGTCTATCCCCGTCAGCGCCTGGACGAGCGTGGACTTGCCGTGGTCAACGTGGCCTGCCGTGCCTACAACGAACATGGACTACACCTTCATGGAATGGCTGAGTTCGGTCTAGGATAACACAGCGCCCCCGCGCGGTCGTGGTCTGAATACTAGGGCGCGGGTGACGCCCGCGCCCTCCGCCGCGCCTCCCCCAGTATCCCGTTGGGCCGAACCAGCATCACCGCCACTATCAGAACCCCTATCATGAAGAACCGGAAATTCGGATCCGATAATATCCCGGGCAAGAACTGCGTCCCCGTCCATATCCCCCACACCACGAACGCCCCAACAATCGCGCCCAGGTTGTTCCCCGTTCCGCCCACCATCAGCATCGCCCAAATCACGAATGTCGCCAGCAGCGGATCGAACGTAAGCGGCGCGAGAAAGCGGATATGGTGAGCGAACAGCGCGCCGCCTATCCCCATTATCGCCGCCCCGAACACGAACGACTGCAGCTTGAAGCCGAACACGTCCTTCCCGCTCGCCTCAGCCGCCACCTCATCCTCCCGTATCGCCTTCAGCACCCGGCCCCAGGGCGAATTGACCGCCCGCTGAACCGCCACGAACAGCCCCGCCAGAACCGCCAGAACCACCACCAGGTACAGGTAGTCGTAACTCTCCGACGACACCCAATCCCCCAGGAACTCCGGTATTCTGTACAGCCCCTTGGATCCGTTCGCCACCCACTTCTCGTTCAGGAAGAACAGCCGCGTCGCCTCAGCGATTCCCAGCGTGGCGATAGCCAGGTAGTCGTCATTCAGCCGCAGCGTCACATAGCCAATCACCAGCGCTATCAGACTGCACGCCAGGCCCGCGCCGCACAGCGCCAGGATGAACCACGCGTCGAACCCCAGGTCCAGAAACCCTATCCGCGCCCAGTCCCCACCGAACGCGAAATCCTCGAACTGCGCCGGGTCCGGCGGCGGCGTGGTCAGCAGCGCCGACGTGTAAGCGCCCACCGCGAAGAAGCCCGCTATCCCGATGTTGAACAGCCCCGTGAATCCCCAATGCACGTTCAGCCCCAGCGCGAATATAGCGTATATCCCCGCCATTATCGCGAAGCCCACCGCGTAATTCATAACCCCCATCAGTTCCATACTAGCGCTCCCCTCACCGTGGAACCGGAAAATCCCTTCCCCCTTGACGGGGGAAGGTTAGGATGGGGGTGACCCTCTCTACCTACCAAGTGATACAGCCTCCTCACCGCGACCCTCCGAACAACCCCCTCGGCCTCGCCAGCAGCATCACTATCATTATCCCGAACGCCACCGCCGGCTTATAGCTCGGATTCATCCACTGCGTCGAAACCTCCATCGTAACCCCTATCACGAACGCCCCCACAAGCGCGCCGTATGGATTCCCGATACCCCCCAGTATCACCGCCGCGAACAGAGGAATCAGGAACTTCCACCCCATTATCGGTATCATCTGCGCCTGCGACACCGACAGCAATACCCCAGCGATAGCCGCCATTCCGCCCCCGATAGCCCACGTCCACCGGATAACCGCCTGCGTGTTGATGCCCGTCACCCGCGCCAGGTCGGGATTGTCCGCGGTCGCCCGCATCGCCTTGCCCATCTTCGTATAGTTCAGAACGACGTAAACCAGCGCCACCAGCGCCACCGCCGCTATCCCGATGAAAACGCTGTCCGGCGGCACTCGAACGTCCATCGGCAGCCGGAACACCTGCCGACTCTCCCTCGGAAACGCCTGCGCGTCCGTCGTCCAGATTATCTGCGCCAGGCCCCGCAGCCCGATAGCCACCCCCAGCGACGCCATTGACAGCGTAACCACGCTCACCCCCCGATTCCGCATCCTCCGATAGATGCCCACGTCCAGCGCGACCGCGCCAACCGCCACTATCGCCGCCCCAATCGGCAGCGCGATGAGCAGCGGATACCCAAACGTGAACGGCCCAAGTCCAACTCCCTCCACGCCCAGCGGAGCCAATACGCCCTCCACCACGAAGAACGTCACATACGCGCCCATCATCATGTAGTCGCCATGCGCCACGTTAGCGAATTTCAGTATCCCGAATATCAGCGTCAGCCCAATAGCGCCCAGCGCTATGATAGACGCCAGAAACAGCCCGTTCACCACCAGCGACATCTTCACTCCGGGCAGAACCCCCACCGCCAGCGCCCCAACGACCAGCGCCGCCGTAACGCGCCACGGCGTCAACTCCACCCCGAACCGGGCGGTTCTTTGTATCAGAGTCGCCATTCTTCCCTTCCGCCGTTCTCTACATAACACTACCGTCATTCCCGCGAAAGCGGGAATCCACACCCCATAGCTACCCTCCCAAATACAGCCGCGCTATCTCAGGATTATCCAGCAGCGCCGGCCCCCTGTCCTCCAGCCGATTCTCCCCCGCCGAGATAACATACCCCCTGTCCGACATACTCAGCGCCTCCCGCGCGTTCTGCTCCACCAGCAATATCGAAACGCCCGTCGCGTTCACGCTCCGTATCCGCTCGAACACCGAACCCATCATCAGCGGGGACAGCCCCGCCGACGGCTCATCCAGCAGCAGCGCCACCGGATCAAGCATCAGCGCGCGCGCTATCGCCAGCATCTGCCTCTGACCCCCGGACAGGCTGCCCGCGTTCCGGTTCGGCCTATCCGCCAGGTCCGGGAATATCTCGAACATCTCCTCGATTCGTCCCCGGTAGTCGTCCTTGCGTATGAACGCCCCCATGTCCAGGTTCTCCCTTATCGTCAGCGACGGAAACACGTTCGCCGTCTGCGGCACGTAGCACAGCCCCGTCCTCACTATCCGCTCCGGCGACAGGTTCGATATATCCTCCCCCCTGAACGTCACGCCGCCCGCCCCAATACTCACAAGCCCCACTATCGCCTTCATCAGCGTGGACTTCCCGCACCCGTTCGGCCCGATTATAGTCACTATCTCCCCGCTGTCCACCGAAATGGACACCCCGTGCAGGATTTCCGTCTCCCCGTATCCCGCCACTATGTCCCGCGCCTCAAGCAGAGCCACCGATAACCCCTCCCAGGTACACTTCCAGCACCTCCGGGTCGTTCTGAACCTCGCGCGGCGTCCCCTCCGCGATAACCGCCCCGTTCGCCATCACGATAACCGGATCGCACATCTCCGCCACCATATCCATATCATGCTCTATCAGCAGAAACGTCACCCCCCGCTCGTCCCGCGCCCGCCGTATATCCTCCGCCAGATCGCCCAACAGCGTCCGGTTCACCCCCGCCGCCGGCTCGTCCAGCAGAACCATCTTGGGTTCCGCCATCAGCGTCCGCGCCAGTTCCAGCAACTTCTTCTGCCCGGTCGAAAGATTCCCCGCGTACTCATCCGCCAGGTGCGACAACTTCACGAACTCCAGCGTATCCATCGCTTGCGCCTCTATCTCCCGCTCCTGTCGCGCCACCCGCCACGGAGTCAGCCACGACGCCCACAGCCGCTCCCCCTTCTGCCGCGCCGGAACCACCATCAGGTTCTCCAGAACCGTCATCCCCTTCATCTCGCGCGGAATCTGGAACGTCCGCATCAGCCCGCGCTCGAACGTCTCGTGCATCTTCAACCCCTGTATCTCCCGTCCGTCGAACACGATGCGCCCCTCCGTCGGCGGAATCGCGCCCGAAATCAGGTTGAACAGCGTCGTCTTGCCCGCCCCGTTCGGCCCGATAAGCCCCGTTATCGTGCCGCGCGCGACATCCAGGCTGCAATTATCCACAGCCCGCGCGCCGCCAAAATCCTTGACCGCGCCCCTTACCTGAAGCAGCGCACCCGATTCCGTCAAAACCCTCTCTCCGATATGCCCACAGCGAAATCGCCAGGCCAGTATATACCATCCCAGGGTATTTCGGTTATTTCCCGATACCGCTTCTGTCGTTCGCCCTGAGCTTGTCGAAGGGCCGCCACGAACGTAATTGGTTGATAATCGAAGACCCTGTATACCATCCCCACAATCTCGACACGCGCTTGTCTCAGTGATAAACTGCGCCTATCACCAAGCGGCAGGGGAGACATTATGTTCATAGGACACTTCACCGAGCAGCCCTGGCAGGACGACAAGACCGGGCTCATGGGCACCCAGACCACCGACCTCAGCATCAGCAACGAGGTGTACGACCCCGAAGTCGGCGCCGCCCTCTACAACAGATACCTCGACGAAAAACTCTACGCCGAGGAAATGGGCTTCGACGGCCTCATGCTCAACGAGCACCACAGCACCCCCTTCTGTATGCAGGGCGTAACTAACATCGGCGCGTCCATCCTGGCCCGCCAGACCACCAAGGCCAAGATAGTCATACTCGGCAACATCCTGCCCATCTGGGACGACCCCCTCTGGCTGGCCGAGCAACTCGCCATGATAGACATGATAAGCCACGGCAGGCTCGTCTCCGGCTTCGTGCGCGGCGGCGGACGCGAGAGCGTCTCACACAACTCCCCGCCCGTCTTCAACCGCGAGCGATTCGAGGAAGCCCACGACTTCGTTATCAAGGCCTGGACAGACCCCGGCCCCTTCCGCTGGGAGGGCAAGCACTACCACTACCGCTACGTCAACCCCTGGATGCGCCCATACCAGAAGCCCCACCCGCAGGTCTGGATACCCTCCACCGTCAGCGTCGAGACCGTGCGCTGGTCCGCCCAGCATCGCTACCCCCTCGTGCTGCTCGCCACCCGTCTTGGCCCAACCAAGGACGCCTTCGATATGTACCATGACGCCGCCGCCGAGTTCGGCTACGAGTCCGGCACCCAGCACGTCTCATACCTCTGGAAAGTCCACGTGGACGAAACCGAAGAGAAGGCTGAAGAAGTCGGCCGCAAATACCTCTCCGGCGTCTCCAACCCCTTCCTCAGCGGCAACGAGGGCATGGTCAACCCCGCCGTCATGTCCCTCCCCGGCCACACCTCCCGCACCTCCCGCCGCCTTGAGGCCGCCAAATTCGGCCCGAAGGGACGCTTCGGCACAAACCGCCGCACCTTCGAAGATCAGGCCAACGACTACACCATCGTCACCGGCACCCCCGACACCGTAATCCCCAAGATCCGCCACGTCCTTGAGACATTGCGCCCTGGCAGCGTCTTCTTCTGGGACGGCGACGGCGCGATGAGCCACGAAGACCAGATGCGAAGCCTCCGTCTCATGGGCGAATACGTAATCCCCGCCGTCCGCGAAATCGGCGAAGAACTAGACCTAAAAGGCCCCTTCGAACTAAGCCCCTGGACCAACGAACCCATGGAAGACCCCAACCCCGCGGCGCAGGCCGCCGCGCCCGCAAGCGTCGGCGACTAATGTGCTATAATGCGACGCACTCAGCCATAACACCTTAATTAGGGTGTTATGGCTGAATTTTGCGGAAAGGAGCATTCGATGAACTACGAAGATATGATGAAAGCGCCTATGCTTCATCCTGTGGCAGTAGAGCCTAGGGATGGCTATCATATATGGCTAAGATTCGTGGATGGAGTAGAGGGTACGGTGGATGTATCCAGTGTTGTTGGCAGTATATACTTCGGCGCATTGTCTGACCGCGCTGTATTCGAGAATGTTCACATCAACCAGGACGGTTGCGTATCTTGGGGCCGTCCGGATGGCTGTGACCTCCCTGACGATTTCGAATTGGACATTTGTACAGAGTCTGACTACGTTACGTTGCTCGGTCTGAATCCCAGTGAAGTGTGGAGTATGGATAGGGAGTCGCGTCGTACAACTCTCCGAGAAGCGCAAAAGAGATATGACTTAGAGGGATCGGCGGTTTAGAATCAGACCGTCACAGCCTAAAAATGGCAAACATCAGCGTATGGAATAATGGTATTTTCATCAGAATTTACCCAAGAGATGAACACCCACCTCCTCATTTCCATGTCGTCAAGCGAGGCGATATTAACGCCCAAGTTCAAATTGATCCTTTTGAAGTTTTGGAAGGCTACCTGCCCTCCGGCTTAGAACGAATTTTGGAGGCTTGGGTCGAAGAACACGAAGGTGAACTACTGGACAACTGGCAGTCATTTGTTGAGGACAAGCAAGGTTTCACCAAGATTGACCCGCCCTAAGCGGTGGATACGGTTTGGCAAGGAGAAATCGTTAAGAAGAAACTCGACCTCAAAGGCCCCTTCGAGCTAAGCCCCTGGACCAACGAACCCATGCAAGACGCGAACGGAGCTACCGAGGCGGTAGCGACTACGGAGTGATAGTACATCTCCTGTCGACTATTCGATAACACAGACAGTTCCAATTCATAGGAGGTCAAGATGGCGAATGATGAAGTCCCACAGCAGACCTATCGCCAAGAGATAGAGAGTGCTCTCGAAAAGGACACGACTCGGATTGGTGATGTATTTAGAGCGCGTCGTGATGATGAAGATAAGAATGCCCGAAGCATTGCGGATGAATTGGGAATCATTACTTCTGAAGGGATATCTCAGACCATACCATACGTAAATACCTTAATTGCAGGTAGGAGATTGACTTCTAGGCGCACTGCTGCCGCCCGAACGGCAGGAAAGATACGTGGTTTTTACCAAAGACACAAAGAAATGCTTTCTGATGAAACAGTGGCTAGACTAATGGCCTTGGAGGCAGATCATAACCGTGTAGCCAGCGACGAAGAAGCCATCGTCCGCGAAAATGAGCAGATAGAACAGGAAACTGAGAAACAGGAAGAAAGTGGGAGTCCGGGAATCTACGTCTATTCCTACCCTCACTACATGAATTACCCTGTCATCCCATCCGAAGAAGAAGATGCTACATCAAGAACTTATCTGAAGATCGGAAGGTCGGAAACAGACGCAGAGGAACGCGCCAAAGGACAACAGAATCTGACGGCGGTGCCTGAGCCGATAATGTTGCTGAGAATATACACTCATTCCGACAGAGACTTGAAAGAAGTAGAAGATATGATCCACGATCATCTTGATGCCGCAGATCATAATCAAGTCAATAAGGGACGTAGAAGGGGGCGCAAAAGAGAATCTGGACAGGAATGGTTCCTAACGCATATTCCATTTATTGACTCCACAGCAAAGCTACTGGGGTTAGACACAGAATATGCCCATGAGGAGGACTACTCATCCTGATACGCTGTACTCAAGAAAATGACGGGCAACGACATTCGACATTCGGAGTTAAAGATGATATTCGTTGGCCCCGTTGCGGTAGAGCCTAGGAATGGCTACCGAATATGGGTGCTGGTATGAAGACGGCGTTGAGGGCGAACTAGACCTGTCTCACCTGGCAAGCAAAGGCGTGTTCAAGGCTTGGGATGACCGCGCCTACTTCGAAGGCGTCCACATCAACGAGGAAGGCGGATGCGTATGCTGGGGAGTTCCGCCCGGCAGCGATACGGAGATAGACATAGCCCCTGGAACAGGTTACGCTCAATTGCTCGGCATAACCCGAGAACGGATTGCGGCAATGTCCGACGAGGACGAATTCTATGCCGCAGTCGCTCACAGGCTCCCAGGAGACCTATATGCCTAACAAAAATAACATACTCATAACCGGAGCCGCCGGACTCATCGGCGCCCTGCTCCAGAACGGCCTGAAAGACTCATACAACATAACCGGCGTAGATATCAGGCCGGCCGAAGGCTTCCCCAGCCTCGTCGCCGACACCTCCAACCTCGACGCCGTTCTGCCCGCCTACAACGGAGTGGACACCGTTATAGACCTCGCCAGCGTCCCCGACCAGGGCAGCCCCTGGGACGTCGTATATCGCAACAACCTGCCCTCCACATACAACGCCCTCGAGGCCGCGCGACGCGCCGGAGCCAAGCGCGTGATCTTCGCCAGCTCCAATCACGCCACCGGCAACTATGAGGAGGACGAGCCTTACGCCTCCATAGTCGCGGGAAATTACGGCGGCCTGGACCCGGTGACCTTCCCCCGCGTAACCGTGGATATGCCCATACGACCCGACGGCCCTTATGGAATAGGCAAAGCCTTCGGAGAAGCCGCCGGACGATACTACTCCGACCACTTCGGCCTGTCGGTCATCTGCCTCCGAATCGGAACGCTCAACCGCGAGGGCAGACCGCAGGCCCCAAGACAGTTCGCGACCCTGCTCTCCCACCGCGACCTGGTGCAACTGGTACGCAGGTGCATAGACGCGCCTGATACCGTAAGATTCGCCATCTTCTACGGCGTCTCCAACAACACCTGGCGCTTCTGGGACATCTCCAACTCGCGCGACCTGATAGGCTACCACCCCGAGGACGATGCCGAACAGTGGCGAACGCCCTAGGAGAGCGCCAACTAGCTCAGCGTCCCTTCCTCATACGCGGTAAGCTCATAGAGCGTCAAGCCTCTCCAGGGTCTTTCGGTTATTTCCCGATACCGCTTCTGTCGTTCGCCCTGAGCATCCTGAGCTTGTCGAAGGGCGAAGGGCCGCCCGTTCATCGTTCGCCCTGAGCTTGTCGAATGGAGCTTGTCGAATGGGTGCCACGAACGTAATTGGTTGATAATCAAAAGACTCTGCTGTGTATCCGGGGTAGTATGCGGATACTCAATACCTTCGTGTATCTTCGCGCCCTTCGTGGATAGAACCGGATGCCCCATTTTTTGATGATTCCAAGATGATGCCCTTCCATACAACACAACACACACCCCAATCCCCCGCCGACTTCCTCGCCACCAACGCCAGCGTCTTCGCCACCTTCGACCACCATACCCAAGACTCCGGCAACATATCCTACGGCGTCCAGATAGCGGGCCGCCGCTACTTCGTCAAAGCCCCCGGCCTCACTGACGACTCCAAGCCCTACCTCGACCACCCCGCCCGCGTCCGCCTTCTCAGAAACGCCGCCCGCCTCGCCCAAAGCTGCGGCCACCCCGCGTTGCCCCCACTCCGACAGGTCATCGAATCCCCCTCCGGCCCCATGCTCTTCTACGACTGGGTAGAAGGCCAACTGGTAAGAAACGCCCTCCAACAGGTCAGAAGCCTACCCGTCAACGAAATCCTGGACCTTCTGAACGAAATCTACGACCTGCACGCCGAACTCGCCAAGCGCGGCTGGATAGCCAACGACTTCTACGACGGCTCCATGATCTACGACTTCCACCGCCGCCAACTCCACGCCGTTGACCTCGACACCTACCACCGAGGTCCATTCACCAACCGCACGGGCCGAATGTTCGGCTCCACCCGCTTCATGGCCCCCGAAGAATTCCAACTCGGCGCGACCATTGACCAGCGAACCACCGTCTTCACCCTGGGCCGAACCGCCGCCGTCCTCCTCTCTGACAACTCCCTCGACAGAAAACCCTTCAGAGGAAGCGACGCCCAATATGATACTATGCTGAAAGCGTGCCAACAGAATCCCAACGCCCGATTCCAGACCGTCGCCCAATTCCGCGACGCCTGGCTCGCGGCTGATTGATATGAGGCGATTGAATAAATCCCTTCCCCCTTGATGGGGGAAGGTTAGGATGGGGGTGATTAGGTTCAATCCCTGCCATTGCGGGATAACAGACGGCAATTTTCTCTGATATAGCGTCCGTTGCACAACCGCTACCATCCTATGTTACAATACTTACATCACAGAACAAATACACTAATACATAAGGAGAGCTTTATCAACGCCCACTCACCCGACCGAAAATTTTTCGGTCCGTAGCTAACAACAGGTGATTACAGGTCACTTTCCACGTGACCTACCACCTGTCCCACTTGGAAACTCACTTGAAACCTCACCTGTAAAGTATAAACAGACATTTATGACCGGCGCGCGCAGATGGAAGGGAAAGTCAAGAAGGGTAAAACAATGAACATAGGATTTATCGGACTAGGAACCATGGGCGGCTCCATGGCCCTCAACGCCATACGCGGTGGACACAACCTCGTCGTCCACGACATCAGGCGCGAATCCGCCACCCAGCACCTCGAGATGGGCGCGGAATGGGCCGACACCCCCCGCGAGGTCGCTCAGCGCTCCGATGTCGTGCTCACCTCCCTCCCCGGCCCCGTCGAAGTCGAAGCCGTAGCCCTCGGCGACGACGGCCTTGCCGACGGCCTCAGCGAAGGCAAAGTCTATCTCGACCTCAGCACGTCCTCCCTCGACCTCATTCGCCGCGTACACGCCGAACTCGCGCCGCGTGGAATCCACGTCCTCGACGCCCCCGTAAGCGGCGGCCCCGAGGGAGCGCGAACCGGCAAACTCGCCATCTGGGTCGGCGGCGACCGTGAAGTTTACGACCGCGTAAAGCCGGCCTTAGACTCCATAGGCGACCAGCCCTACTACGTCGGCCCCGTCGGAGCCGGCTCCGTCGCCAAGCTAGTCCACAACTGCGCCGGATACATCATCCAGGCCGGCCTCGCCGAAGTCTTCACCATGGGCGTCAAGGCCGGCGTCGAACCCCTCGACCTCTGGCTCGCCGTCCGTCAGGGAGCGCAGGGCAGGCGCGGCGCGTTCGAGCGTCTCGCCGACCACTTCCTCATAGACAGCTACGACCCGCCCGACTTCGCCCTCCGTCTCGCCCGAAAGGACATGGACCTCGCCTGCCAGGTCGGACGCCAGTACGACGTCCCCATGAAACTCGCCAACCTAGCCCTAGCCGAGATGACCGAGGCCCTCAACCGAGGCTGGGGAGACCGCGACTCCCGCGTCGCCATGCTCCTCCAGGAAGAACGCGCCGCCGTCCAGGTCAACACAACCCCCGAAGCCATTCAGGAGGCGCTGGAAAGCTAGAGTCTGGAATCGAACCACCCGCGTATCACAGGATCCACGTCTCCGGCTTCGTGTTCATATAGGCGTGGAACACATCCTCTGTTCGGATGCCCTTCTCTTTCACCAGTCTGAACATTTCGTCCATGGTGTCCGCCGCGGCTACAACGCCATCCTCGCTCATCGCTACCCACTGGTCGGGATATATCTTCACCAATTCTTTGCGTTCGGCGCTCATGCGCTTGAAGAGTCGCTCGTGTCTTTCAAAGCCAGCCGCTACCTCAGCCGGATCCCCAAAGTCTTCAAGCGCGCGCTTCACCTCCTCGGAATCGGGAGCGTACTTGTAGATTGGTTCTATTCCCATATCGGCCCCTCTTCGCTCAATCATGCTAACCCTATCATCCAGTCTGGCATTGGCGTGGCGGGATGTCAAGAATCGTGTACAATACATTCCACACCGACAGGAGGCCGCCAAATGACATTCACAGAAACCATGACCCCCAGGGAGCGCACCCTCGCCGCCCTCAACCGACAGCCGGTTGACAGGCCGCCCGTCGCCAACCCCACCAACGTCGCCACCGTAGAGCTCATGGACCTCGTTGACGCCCCCTTCCCCGACGCCTGCCGCGACCCCGAGCTCGCCGCCCGGCTCGCCGCCACCGGCTACACCGAACTCGGCTTCGATGCCGTGGCCCCCTACTTCACCATAATCCAGGAATCCTCCGCGCTCGGCTGCGATATGCAGTGGGAGGAAAAGGACAACTGGCCCACCGTCAGGATGTACCGCCCCATCTGGAAGGACTCCCGCGACGTTCATGTCCCATCCGGCTTCCTCGAACACCCCGACAACATCACCATCACAAAGTCCATCGAAATACTCAAGCAAGAGATAGGAAGCGAGGCCGCCATCATCGGCAAGACCATGGGCCCCTGGACCCTCGCCTACCACGTCTTCGGCGTCGAGAACTTCCTTCTCATGACCATTGACGACCCCGAAGAGACGATGCGCTGCCTGCACAAGCTCAAGGAACTCTCCGTCCTGTTCGGCGAGGCCCAGATAAACGCCGGAGCCGACGCCCTCACCTTCCCAGACCACGCCACCGGCGACCTCGTGAGCGGCGAATACTACCGCCGCTTCCTCCAGGACATACACATCGAGATGGCCGAGCGTCTGAACATCCCACTCATACTCCACATCTGCGGCAACACCCTCGACCGTATGCCCTACATCGCCGACACCGGCATGGCCTACTTCCACTTCGACTCCAAGAACGACCCCCAGGCCGCCATGGACGCCGTTGATGGCAAGATAGGACTGGTGGGCAACATCAACAACCCCACCACCCTATACGCGCGCGGCCCCTCCGAGGTCCGCGATGAGGTCTTCGCCTGCATGGACGCCGGCGTCCAGATGATAGCCCCCGAGTGCGCCATCCCGCTCGCCACCAAGCTCGAAAACCTAATGGCCATCCCCCAATCCGTCCGCGAGTGGTCCGAAATCAACTCCGACGCCTAAAAACTGATAACTAAAAACTAAGGACTTACTACCCCGAACAACTTCCGCCGACTAGCGTGCAGGAACCGCGTCGCCACAAAATTCAGCGGCTTCCGCGCCGACGTGAAATTCTCCCGCAGTATCCCGAACACCGCCGACAACTCCAGCGCCCGCGCCGCCGGATGTCCCTCCGCAAGCCCGTAGAACCTGCGCCCTTCCCGCTCATAGTCCTCTATAGTCCGTCTCATCCGACGGCTTCCAGTCATAGGAATAGCCGCGCCGCCCACCATCCGCCCGTACCCGCGCCTCGCGCTCTCCGGGAACACCCCCGACAGGAACAGGCACACGTCCGCGATGCGCTTGTAATACCCGAAACGCTGCTCCGGGTCCGCGTCCGCCGCGAACTTCACCAGGCTGTCAATGTCCATGTCGTTGTATCGCACCCGCCGCCTGATACCCCTCCGCGCGCGAACCAGCGCCGTATAGCTCTGTATCCGCGTGAACGACGCCATCATCGAGGCCATGTACTCCACCACACCCGGCCTCTCCATCAGGTCGCGCGCCTCCGCCGTGTCGAACACCGGAATCGAGGCGCGGCCCTCGATCTCCTCCGTATAGCTAATCGTCTCCAGATCATGATACGCGCGCCGCAGCAGAACCTCGAAATACAGCGACGGCGATATATGCAGGAATATCTCATCGTCGCTCAGAACGCGCTCCAGCAGGTCGCTATCCCCGACCATCGCCGCCCTGAACTCCGGGTCATCCCGAACCAGCCCCTTCAGCGCCTCCGGGTCCCTTGCCCCCGGAGCCACGTTCTCCACAACGAAGTCCAGATCCTTCTCCGTGAAGTTAGGCCACCTCGTATCCGGGCTTAGCATAATCCCCTCCCTGCCACGCTCACACCGACCCGTCTATCGAAACGTCCAGCACCGCGGGCTTCCCCGATTCCAGCGCCGCCCTCAGCGCGGGCGCTATCTCCGCCGGGTCCGTGACGCTCTGCCCCGATACCCCCATCGCTTCCGCCATGCCCGCTATGTTCATCGGAATCGGGAAATCCATCGCCATGTACTTGCTCTGCGGCTCTTCCTCCCCCACTATATCCCGCTTGTACACGTTCATGTTCAGCTTCAGAATCCGGTACGCTCGGTTGTTGCAGATGATATACACCACCGGAATGTTGTAAGTCGCCGCCGTCCACAGCGCCTGAACCGTCATCATCGAACTGCCGTCCCCGATGATACCCACCACCGGCCTGTCCGGGTTCGCCAGCTTCAGCCCTAGCGCGCCGCCCATGCCCCAGCCCAGCGCGCCCCCGCGTTCGCCGAACACCGTGCCAGGCTCGTCGAACGAGATCGCCGCGTGCACCGCGTCCCGCGTCGTCACCGAATCGTCCGCGATAAGCGTTCCGTCCGGCAGCGCGTCCGCAACTTCGCGCATCATCCGCTCCGTGGACATCGGACTCATATCCCACCGATCTTCCAACCGTCTCCGAACCGCCGCGTCCATCTCGGCCTTCCGTTCCGCCAGATTCGCCGCCCGGCCCTTAGCCGCCTCGCTGTCCGATCCGCTCATAGTGGAATCCAGCGCATCCGCCAGATGAGCCAGCCCCGTCTTCGGGTCCGCGATGATGCCTATGTCCGTCGGTTCGCTCTTGCCCACTTCCCCGTGAGCCTGATCCAGATGTATCAGCTTGGTATCCGGCCCCAGCGCCCGGCCCGAGTAGTAGAAGAACCCGCTGAACACGTTCGTCCCAACCGCCAGAACCACGTCCGCGTCCGCGAACAGTTCCCGCGTCACCGGACTCGACGGCGCGGAACGTCCCATGAACTGCGGATGCGCCGTAGGGAAGTTCATCTCCGAATAAGCCGACGAATACACCCGCGCCCCGGTCAACTCCGCCACCCGAACCGCCTCAGCGATACCGCCCGACTGCGCCAGCCGATCCCCCACTATCATCACCGGGTTATTCGCCGACGCCAGAAGGTCCGCCGTCTCCGATACCGCCCGCGCGTCCGGCGCCATCCTGAAGTACCCATGCGACGACGGCGCTATCTCCACCTCAGCCTCCCCGTCCAGCGCGTTAGCCGAAAATCCCACGTACACCGGCCCCGTCGGCGGCGTCTTCGCCTCGTTGAACGCGCGCCGCATAACCGACGGGATCTGCTCCGGGTGCGTCGCTTCCGCGCTCCACTTCGTGAACAGCCTCACCATCTCATCCAGCCGCGTCCGCCCTTCCGCCAGCTTGCGAACGTCCTTGTTCGCGCTCGTAACCACCATCGGCGTGCCGCCCTCGTATGCGTTGTTCAGCAGGCTTATGCCATTCGCCAGCCCCGTCTCGATATGCAGATTCACGAACGAGGGCCGCTGCGTCGAGCGCGCGTATGCGTCCGCCATCCCCATCGCCGCCCCTTCCTGCGTCGTGAGTATGTACTCGATATCCGGGTAATCCTCCAGCGCGTCCAGTATCGCGCTCTCGCTCGTGCCTGGATTGCCGAATATGTACTTGACGCCCTCCGCCCTCAGCATTTCCATAAGCGCGCGCTTTCCCGTCATCCGAGCCATCGCCGAACCTCCGTGTCTGGGTGATGTATGCTACGATTGCCGCACAGGGTATCACACGAAACCAGAAACATGGATACCTCCCATGAATGAGACAATTGCAAAAATCCCTTCCTCCTTGATGGGGGAAGGTTAGGATGGGGGTGATTAGCTTCCACACCTCCATTGCTTGGAAACCCACAGGCTAACGCGAACTTCTCCATGAACAGAATAAAACTAGGAATCGCCTCCGCCGCCCTCGCGCATTTCCTCGCGTGGGCGGTCTCGCTATACTTCGCCTTCTACCCCTGCGTTTACCAGGGAACGACCATCACCACACAGTCCGGCGTGACGATCACAGATAGCGGGTGTTCAGGATCATTGGTCACAGTCAATGGGCTGAGTGTCTTGCTCGTTCTCGCCGTCCCCCTCGCGATCACCGGATTGGGCCTGTTCGCCGCCCTTTCCAGGATGGTCACCTATGAAGTCGCCCGAATACTGCTATGGGCGTCCGCCGTCTCCATGCCGCTGGTATGTCTGCTCGGCGTGTTCTCCGTAGGCTTCTTCTACATCCCCGCTGCTCTGGCGACCATAGTATCCGCGATAGCCAACCCCCGAAAACCCGACTCGAACCCCGATACCTGATTGCAGGGTCTTTCGATTATCAACCAATTACGTTCGTGGTGAGCTTGTCGAACCATGAACGGGCGGCCCTTCGACAAGCTCAGGGCGAACGACAGAAGCGGTATCGGGAAATAACCGAAAGACCCTGGACCTGATTGATATGGCGATAGTCCCCGCCATACCGCAATGATATAATACCCCCAGTCAGCGACCCCCATACCCAAGCATCCGCCAAGAGTTCCAAAATGGCCCTCAACACCACAACCCTCACCCCCAAACCAATTAGCCTGGACAGATTCCCCGAGTTCCCCCCGCGCGACGATATGCAGAACACCGTCCATCTACACCTACGCTCAGTCATAACCACTCTGGTCATCCACTACGCCCGCGTCAAGAAGAGAGCGTTCGTGCATAGCGAGGTTCCGGTCGCGCTTACGCTCTCCCCCTGGGGAAGCCATCGGATACCCGACCTCATAGTGTCCTTCGACGACGACATCGAGGACATCTACGAACTCGGCGGATACGCCATAGACCGGCAGGGCAAGCCGCCCGACTTCGTTATGGAGGTGGCCTCCAAGACGACAGGGGTGCTTGACTACACCGACAAGCGCGCCGACTACCAAAGTTACGGCATCCCCGAGTACTGGCGTTTCGATGACACCGGAGGCCGGTATCACGACATAGCCCTCGCCGGCGACATCCTGGTTGACGGCGAATATCAGCCCATAGAAATAGATTGGCTGGACGATGACCGTTGTCGCGGATATAGCCCGGCCCTGGGCCTGTACCTGTGCTGGGAATACGGAACGCTGAGATTCTACGACCCCGTTTCCCAAAGCTATCTCCGTACCCACTACGAGGAAGTTGAACTGGCTGACGCGGAGACTGAGCGGGCTGACGAAGAGGCCGAAGCGCGCCGAACCGCCCAAGCCCGCGTGGAGGAACTCGAAGCCGAACTCCGCCGTCTGCGCGGCGAATCTCCCTGACGTGTCCATGCTCGACCTTCTCAAAAAACGCTTCGGCTACGACCGCTTCCGACCTCTCCAGGCCGAAATAGTGAACGCCGTCATGGACGGCGACGACACCCTAGTCGTCATGCCCACCGGCGGCGGCAAGTCCCTCTGCTACCAACTACCCGCGCTCGCCCTGCCCGGCCTGACCCTCGTCGTCTCCCCCCTCATAGCCCTGATGAAAGACCAGGTTGACGCCCTCAAGGCCAACGGCATAGCCGCCGACTGCCTCAACAGCGCCATGAGCGGCGAGCAACAGTCCCAAGTACAGGCGCGCGCCCGTCGCGGCGAACTCGACCTGCTCTACGTCGCCCCCGAGCGCATCGTCCGCCCAAACTTCCAGCGATTCCTCAAATCAATCCAACTCAGCCTCATAGCCGTTGACGAAGCCCACTGCATATCCCAGTGGGGACACGAGTTCCGCCCCGACTACCGCAATCTCAGGCAACTCAGGCGTCTCGCGCCCGACACCCCCGTCATCGCGCTCACCGCAACCGCCACCCGCCGCGTCCGGGACGACATCGCCGCCCAGCTCGAAATGAAATCCCCCTCCGTCTTCACCGGAAGCGTGAACCGCCCCAATCTCAGGTACGCAGTCTTCCCCAACTCCGACAAATACGACACCCTGTTGGCGTACCTGCGACGGCGCGACGGCGCGAGCGCCATAGTCTATCGCGGCTCCCAGAAAGGCTGTGACGAACTCGCAGCCGACCTCTCCGAAGACGGCGTCCGGGCCATTCCGTACCACGCCGGACTGGACGGCGACACAAGACAGCGCAACCAGGAGCGTTTCGTCCGCGACCAGGTGCCCGTCATAGTCGCCACCGTCGCCTTCGGCATGGGCATAGACAAGCCCGACATTCGCCTCGTAGCCCACTACGATATGCCCGGATCCGTCGAGCGATACTACCAGGAATCGGGTCGCGCCGGGCGGGACGGCCTCGCCTCCGACTGTATCCTGTTCTACGGAGCGCAGGACCGCGAGCGCGAGATGTTCTTCATTGGACGCATGGAGAACGACCTTGAACGAGAGTCCGCCGAGACCAAGCTGAACGCCATGGTCGGCTACTGCCAGACCGGAGCCTGCCGCCGCGCCGCGCTCCTCCGCTACTTCGGAGAGGAACCGACCGACGAAAGCTGCGATTCCTGCGATGTCTGCGAAGCCGACACCTTCGACGCCACGGTAATCTCCCAGAAGATACTCTCCGCCGTCATACGAACCGGAGAGCGCTTCGGCGCGACACACGTATCCCAGGTTCTCACAGGCAGGCGCGTCAAGAGCGTTCTGGATCGCAACCACGACACCCTCTCCGTATTCGGAATAGTGGACGACTACACCGCCAAGTCCCTCCGCGAGTTAATGTCCACGCTAGTCAGTCGCGGCCTGCTGGCTAGAAACGATATGAAGTATCCCACCCTGTCCGTCACGCCCCAGGGCCGCCAATTCCTCAAGAACCGCGAGACCATTGACCTGCCCTCCCTTTTTGCCACATCGTCATTCCCGCGAAAGCGGGAATCCATAAGTCCCCAAGCCGAACTCGACTACGATGCCGCCCTCTTCCAGGAACTGCGCCAACTCAGAACTCGCCTGGCCTCCGAGCGCGGCGTCCCGCCCTACGTCATATTCGGCGACGTCACCCTCCGACAAATGGCCCACTACTACCCCCAGAGCGAAGACAGCCTGCTAAAGATAACCGGCGTTGGCCGCGTAAAGTTCCGCGACTTCGGAGATGACTTCCTCGAAGTGATAAGAATGTACGCGACCAACAATGAACTGGATGACCGTCTGGCGAAACAGTCCGGCGGCCCCCAGGCCCTCTCGCGCCAGGCGAGGACTGAAAAGAGCCGCCGCGATTCAGCTATTGGATCGTCGCTGCAAAAGACGCTCGAACTCTCGCGCGAAGGGATTCCTGTCGAGGAGATAGCCGCCCGTAGAAGACTCTCGCCATCAACCATCGCCGTTCATATCGAAGGACTCATAGAGTCCGGCCAGATAGAAGATGACGCGCCTTACATACCCACCGCCCGCGATCTGGCGCGGATAAGTCAGGCGTTCGAGCGTACGGGCAATTCACTGCTGAAGCCTGTATATGAGTCCCTCAAAGGCGATTTCAACTATTGGGAACTGAGATTCGCCCGCGCCCACCTCCGCCGACAGTCAAGCGAGTGAACTAAACGCCCTTGTACAACAGTTCTATGTCGCGCTATAATTCCCCCATGTCAACCCAACCCCGAACTATCCACCCGAAACTCATAGGCAATGACAGCCAAATCATGATAGCGAACTATAAATTCAACTTTATCAATCGGGACTTCCATCCCCCGGAGAAAATTTTCTCCGTAGCTAACGCTGGTGAAACACAGGTGAACTCTGGCGTTCTAATTACCTGTTGCTCACCAGTTAAGCCACCACTTCTCACCTGCTAAATCACCTGACGATATAAACCGAATATATAATACAATCCAACTAAAGACTAAGAACTGGATAACCATGAAATTCAGCAACTTCCTGTTCCCGCAGTCCGACACCCCGGACACCGACCATGAGGTCGTAACCGACGCCCTCCGCGAAGCCGAACTCACCGAGGAACTCGGCTTCGACGGCGTGTGGCTTGGCGAACACCACAACGACGGCGCTTGCGCCTACGTCGACCCCGTCACCTTCGCCGCCGCCGTCGCCGCCCGCACCCGGCGCGTCAAGATAGGCTTCGCCGCCGTCCAGATGGCCCTCCATCACCCCATAAGGCTGGCCGAGCAGATAGCCCTTCTCGACAACATCAGCGAAGGCCGGATCATCCTCGGCATAGGACGCGGCACCGCCTACAACTTCTACGAATACCGCAGCTACGGCATACCCTTCTCCGAAGCCCAGGGCAGACTCGTCGAGTCTGAGGAGATACTCCCCAAAGCCTGGACTACCGAGAACTACCGCCACGCCGGAGAATACTTCGACATAGACCTGCCCGTGCTCAGGCCGAAGGTCTATCAGGATCCGCACCCGCCCGTCATCCGCGCCGTAGCCACCGAAGGCTCCATGATAGAAATGGCAAAGCAGGGCCGCCCTCTCATGCTCGTAGTCCAGCCCGACGACGAGACCGAGAGACGCTTCGGCGTTTACCGCCGTACCCTCGCCGAATCCGGCCTCGATGACCAGGCCGTCGAACGAGTCATGGATGACTGCTGGATATGGCGAAACATCTACGTCGCCGACACCGACGCCCAGGCCGAAGAACTCGCCACCCGGGTACACGAAGCCAACCGCAGGCACATCGCGGAAACCCGACTGCGCCTCAACACCGCCGAGGAAATGGCCTCCGTCAAGGTCGGACTCGCCGACCCCAGGTTCAGCGTCCAGAACAGCATGATATACGGCTCCCCAGACACCGTCGCCCAGCGCATCCAGCGTCTCGGTCGCATAGGCGTCGGCGGCCTGATACTCCACTTCCGCGTCGGCCCAATGACATGGGACGAGAACGAGCGCAGCCTCCGAATGTTCGCCGACGAGGTGATGCCCAGGTTCAGGACTAATTGAAAATTAAGAATTGATAATTGTGAATTTAGCGTTGGGGATAGGGGACAGTGAACCAGGATACTCACATCGCGGATAGGGACGCCGCCGATCAGTCCGTCGCCAGGGACTTCGTGCAACTCCCCAGGCGGCAGGTTATATTCACTATGGTCGGCCTGCTGCTGGCTATGTTCCTAGCCGCCCTCGACCAGACCGTCGTATCCACCGCCATGCCCCGCATCATAGCCGACCTCGGAGGCTTCGACCGCTACACCTGGGTCACCACCGCCTACCTCGTCGCCTCCACCGTGTCCGTCCCCATAGTCGGCAGGCTCACCGACATCTACGGGCGCAAGATATTCTTCATCGGCGGCATAGCCGTATTCCTCGTCGGCTCAGTGCTGGCCGGAACCAGCGCGACCATGACCCAGCTAATCGCCTTCCGCGCCATACAGGGACTCGGCGGCGGCGTCATAATGGCCAACAGCTTCGTCGCCATCGCCGACCTCTTCCCCCCGGAAGAACGCGGCAAGTTCCAGGGCTTCCTGGGCGTCGTGTTCGGAATATCCTCGGTCATAGGCCCCACGCTGGGCGGCTTCATCACCGACAACTTCTCCTGGAACTGGATTTTCCTCATCAACGTTCCCGTCGGAATCCCCGTCCTTCTGCTCATAGCCTGGCTCTTCCCCAAGATAACCCCCGAGGTCGAAAGCCGAAAGCTCGACTACGCCGGCATGGTCACCATGGTGCTCGCGGTGACCCCCATCCTGCTCGCCCTCTCCTGGGGCGGCGTGCAGTACGCATGGGGTTCGCCCCAGGTGATAGGATTCCTCGCCTTCGGCCTGGCCATGGGCGTCGCCTTCATAATCATCGAATCCAGGACCGAAGCCCCCGTCATGCCGCTCGAAATATACAGAAATCGGATGGTGTCAGTCTCGCTGCTCGCCACCTTCCTCACAGGGTTCGGAATGTTCGGCGCGATAATCTTCGTGCCGCTCTTCTTCCAGGGCGTGCTTGGCGCGTCCGCCACCAGCAGCGGCAGCTTCCTCACCCCCATGATGCTCGGAATCGTCTTCGGAGCGACCCTCTCCGGCCAACTTCTCTCCAGGACCGGCGGCCACTACCGCGCGCAGGCCATCATCGGCACCGGAATCATGGTCGTGGGCGCGTTCCTCATCTCCACCATGGACGTGAGTACCAGTTTCGCGCGAGCCGTCGGATACATCGTCGTGCTGGGCGTCGGACTCGGCGCGACCTTCCCGACATTCACCCTCGCGGTTCAGAACTCGGTCCCGTTCAGATTGATGGGCATATCCACCTCAGCGCTCCAATTCTATCGGTCGGTCGGCGGTATGCTTGGCTTGGCCGTGCTCGGCGCGCTCATGGCGAGCAGGTTCGCTTCCAAGCTGGAAGATACCGTCCCCGAAAACGTCTCCGCTGCGCTGCCACCCGGCCAACTAGACGCCATCAAGGACAACCCGCAGGCCCTCGTTGATCCCTCCGCAGTGGACAGGCTCAGCGCCGGCTTCGCCCAGGCAGGCCCGGACGGCGGCCAGATAGTCCAGGCCCTTCTCGGTTCCCTGAAGTCCGCCCTCGCCGGAGCCATCGGAGACGTATTCACCCTTAGCGCTGTCGTGATTGCGCTGTCGCTATTGGTATCGCTGTTCCTCCGCAACCCCGGACCCCTATCGCCCCAGGCCCGGCGCGATAGCGCTCCGGTCAAAGAGCATAGCCGCCATGACTGATTCCGCCGCGCGCGAGAGCCAGTCGCGGAGGCGCTGGAAGCTAATCTCGATTGTGGCGCTCGCAGCGTTGGTTGTCGCCTTCTTCGCGCTGCTCGCCTTCGGACTCGCCAACAAGTCATCCCCGACCGGACGCAGCGGCGTCACCAGGGTCGGCAAGCCCGCTCCCCAGTTCGCTATGACTCTCTTAGATGGCGGAGAGTTTCGCTTGGAAGACCACGCCGGCCAGCCGACGGTCATCAACTTCTGGGCCTCATGGTGTCCACCCTGCCGCGACGAATCCCCCGGCTTCGAGAGGGTGTGGCGAAAGTACCAGGAAGCCGGCGTCCAATTCGTGGGAGTGGACATACAGGACACCCAAGAGGAAGCCGCGCGCTACGTAGATGAGTTCGGCCTGACCTTCCCCAACGGGCGCGACCCGGACGGCAAGATCACCGTCGAATATGGCGTCATCGGCCTTCCGGTAACCTTCTTCATAGGCGCGAACGGCATAGTGGAAGGAAGATGGGTTGGCGCGGTCCCCGAAGACAAGCTCGAAGACTGGACCCGCGCCCTCATAGACCGCTCTATTCCCTCAGACGACTCAGACGCCCAGACCCCCGACAACTTCTTCCCCCTGAACTGACCGTGTTTCCTGTCCAATCGTCATTCCCGCGAAAGCGGGAATCCAGCGGCGTGTTGATCCATAGGGACAATCCTTATGGTTGCCCGTTAGCTTATTGTCTGCCCTGACTTCAGCCCCTAAGCGCTCTGATAGCTTTCCAGAGCCTCATCCGGGAAGTCCGCGTTGGAATAGACCTTCTGAACGTCGTCCAGGTCTTCCAGTTGGTCAAGAAGCCTCAATATCTGGCCCGCCGACCTGCTGTCCAGCGGAACCGTGTTGCTCGGTATCAGAGATACCTCCGACGAACTTATCACTGCGTCGCTCGACTCCAGCGCGCTGCGAACCTCCTCCAGCGTACCCGGTTCAGAGAACACCTGGAGCGTGTCCGCGTCCGCGTCGAAATCATCCGCCCCCGCGTCAATCGCCACAAGCGCGAAATCATCCGCCTCTTCCTCGGAGGCGTCCACTGTAATCACGCCGCGCTTGCTGAACTGCCATGCGACCGCGCCCGACTCCGCCAGGTTGCCGCCCGCCCGCGTCAGCGTAGTCCGAACGTCGGACACCGTTCGATTGCGGTTGTCCGTGAGCGTCTCAAGCATGATAGCAACGCCGCCCGGCCCATAGCCCTCGTAAACTGCCTCTATCATCTGAACGCCGTCGTCGCTCTCGCCGGTGCCGCGCTGGATAGCCCTCTCGATATTGTCATTGGGCATATTCGCGTCTTTGGCGCGCTGGATAGCCATTCTCAGCCTGAAGTTGCCGTCCGGGTCGCCCCCGCCCTCGCGCGCCGCCACGATTACCTCGCGCGCCAACTTGGTGAACAGCTTGCCCCGCCTGTGGTCGGTGACCGCCTTGGCGTGCTTTATCTGCGACCATTTAGAATGTCCTGCCATATCCCAATCTCCTTCTACCTACAATCCGATACAGAACTCTTCCGGCGCCGGATCATCGAACAACTCCGGGTGGATAATCCGCGCCATTATCTCCAGGCCGTCCACCAGGCGCGGCCCGCTGCGACTGAACAGCGCGCCGGAGTCCACAGCGTACACCCGCCCATTCCGAAACGCCGACATCTCGCGCCACTCGTCCAGGTTGTCCAGCGCGTCGAACTCGGCGCGCGCCTGCGCCACGTTCATGCCGCAGGGCATCAGGATTAGTACGTCCGGGTCGGCGTCGCGGAGTTTGGCCATATCCAGGCGTGGAGAGGGCGCTCCCGGACTGACGAGCGCGTCCCTTCCGCCCGCTACCTCCACCATCTCCGGTATCCAATGCCCGGCGGCTATCACCGGATCCAGCCACTCCACGCACGCCACCGTCGGCGTAGCCTCAGCCTTCACGACCGCGCGCTTCACCACGTCAATCCGCGCTCGCAGATTGAAGACGGCGTGGTGGGCCGACGAGTCGCGCCCCGTATGCGCCCCGACGCGCAGTATGTCCCCAAGAACATCGTCAATCCCATGCGGATCCAGCGACAGTATCTCAGGCGTAGAGTCAAGCCGTCCGACGGCCTGTTGCACATCCTCGAACGATACCGCGCACACCTCGCAAAGCTGCTGCGTGATAACCAAATCGGGCCGCGCCGCGCTCAGCGTATCCTCATCTACCTCGTAAATGTTCTCGCCGCGCGTCATCATCTCGGTGACCAGCTTGTCTATCTCGGCGCTGCTGAGCGTGTCGGGATCGAATCGGCTGCGGACGACCTTCGGCTTGCCGAGCGCGTCGGCGGGAAAGTCGCACTCGTGGCTGACGCCATAGAGCGAGTCGCCCAGACCAAGCATATAGACTATCTCAGTCGCGCTCGGAAGAAATGTGCATATACGCATGGCGATTTCACCTCTGTCCATGAGAATCGGGTTATGAGCGTCTATTGGCTTGTCGCCACACTGGGTTGCGTATCGGAGCGTTCGGCCTGGCTGTGTGAGACAAGCGAAGACAGTATCTTGCGTAACCTCGGTTTGCCAAGAATTTCGCCGAGTCTCTGAAGAAATTGTTTCTCATCTTCACAGGTCGTCCAAGGCATGAATGTTCGGTCATTACCGGGGTGATCCGGTATGATGTCAAGCACCGACACTGGATATTCTTCGGGTGGATGATACTGTATTTCTACTACTCCCAGACGATAACTGCGTAGATAAGGAGCAACCACTTCCAATGTCGCGCAGAAGGTGGATTTATCCTGAGACCTTTGTACATCGCCTGAGAGTATGCCCCCTGTAATCTTTTCCAACATGGCTGCCTGATCTTGAAGGATATTCACGGGGGCGGGAAGGGTCATCTCTGTATCTATTTGTCCCCAGAGGCTTTTGGGAGTCATATCTCATCCTCCGATGGTAACGCCAAGCTGAAGAACAGCGGCAGGTGGTCCGACGCTCGGTTCGCGTCAGGTCTGCCGTTATCACTCAGAAGAGAATCATTTCCGACTTTGGTGATTATCTCCAGAACCTCCGAGTTGAAATAGGGCATTAGGGACGGACGTATTAAGACTTGATCAAGAGTGTGCCAAAAATAGACTAGTGGGACTGACTGTCTATAGTAGTATGTCCCCGGCGGCCCTTTTGACAGATCTCCCATCAGGCTCCACATTGGGTTGTAAAAGAAATCGCGACGCTCCCTATGAACTATACGGCTTTGTTCTCGCGCCGTGTTCCTGTCCATGACTGCGTAGAAGGACTCTGAACCTGCCATGCCCCTCTCAAATGGATTCATATTGAAGTCTCCGAACAGAACGGTTCGCGAATGACCGAAGTTACTTTCCACTCTCTCAAGGCTTCTCCTCAACCTAGTTGCCAAGTCGGCTTGATCGCCGTCACTCATATGCGATTTGCTTGGTAGGTGCACTATACCCAGTATCATATCGCTATACTGTGGATGAACCAAATGCCTGACGCTCAGATAAGATTCATCGTATGCGGACTGTAACCAGTCAAGCTCAAACTGAGTATACACCAAGAACCTGCCCGGGTAATCGTGCAATGAAAATCTGCTGCCACTTCGGTTAATTTCATCAAGCAAAGCCATCGGGTCAATTTCGCATTCAGCCAGAACCAAGACATCCACCCTGCGCTCCCAGGCTATCTGAGCTACTAACGGCGCGATGGGTTTCCGGTTGATATTCCAGAATAGGAAGTTGATCATCTCTGTTGGCGAGCCGTCTTGTATCCGATGGCGACCGACTTCTATCCGCTTCCCTCTGCGAAGTCGGAGAATGTACAGAAGTCGGTCGCCATCACGGAGTAATTCAGACTGCTATAATGCCCCTTCCTTCTCGAACGCCTCCGCCAGTCGCGCTATGCCTTCGTGTATCTCACCGGGCGAGTTGAAGCCGTAGCACAGGCGGGCGTAGTTTCTGCCCGATGTTCCGTCGGGGGCGAAGTTGACGCCGCCGTGGTAGCCGACGTCGTACTTGTCCAGCACGTCGTCGCGGATGGCGGTTATGTCGCTTCCGTCAGGCAGCTTTAGCCAGACGAACAGGCCGCCGTTGGGCTTGCTCCACTCGGCGCGGTCGCCGAAGTTCTCTCCGAGCGCGGCCAGCATCGCGTCGCGCTTGGCCCTCTGAACGTCGTTTATCTCCTCGATGTGCGCGTCGAGTTGGCCGGTCGAGTAGCGATGAATGGCATAAGACGCGAAGGTGTTGACCGAGCCGCCGCTCTTGGCGACCAGCGCGCGGTCCAGCACGGCGGACGGCGCGGTGACGTAGCCGATCCTCATGCCGGGCGCGATTATCTTGGAGAACGAGGCGACGTACATCACGCTGTCCGTATCGTCCAGCGCGTGGAGCGAGGTAGGCGACACCTCGCCATCCAGCCGCAGGTCAACGTAGCAGTCGTCTTCCAGTATCGGGACGCCGTGCCTGTTGGCTATCTCGACCATCGCCTGGCGGCGTTCGAGCGTCATCGTCCAGCCCATAGGATTCTGGTAGGTGGGGATGGTGTATATCAGCTTGGGCGTCCTGCCCTGTGAGATAGCCCTGGTTATCGCGCCTTCGAGCGCGTCGGGCAGCATACCCTCGTCGTCCGTCTCCACTCCGCGAACGTCCGCGCCGAACCGCCGCAGCTGTCCCAGAGTGCCGCTGTACACGAAGTCCTCCGTGAAGGCCACGTCGCCCGGGTCTATCAGCACTTCCAGAATCATGTGTATCGGCTGGCCTGAGCCGTCGCCCAGGATGATCTCGTCCGGCGAGACGTTGATGTCTCTGTCCCTGCCGAGCTTGTCTGAGACGAACTCGCGGAGGGGCCTGTATCCCTGCGGATGGGCGTATATCGCCAGGTCTTCGCCCTCTTCCTTGAGCGCCTGCTGAAGCCCTTCCACAAGGCCGTCGAACGGGATGGACTTGGGATCGGGATAGGCGACGGCAAAATCGTACTTGCCCCGTTTGACCATTCCCGCGCGGCCCCGCGCTTCGGGCGCGTGTCTGGAAAATAGGCTGTCGAAGCTGAGCTTGTTCTCTTCCGGCATACGGATTCCTCCTACTCAATTATCAATTGTCAGTTATCAATTTGCGTTGCGGCGCGACCGAGGGCTTTCACCCCCATTCTAGCCTTCCCCCATCGAGGGGGAAGGGATTCATCAACAGCTTGGGTTCAGGCGTTGTCGAAGAGGCCCTCGCGCTCGAATACGTCGGCGAGGATGCCGATGCCCTCGGCTATCTCGTCGGTGTCGTGATAGCTGTAAGTCAGGCGCATATAGTTGTTGGGCGAGCGGTTGGCGCGATAGACGGCGCCCGGGTTGTACTTGACCCCGGCCTCGACCGCCTTCTCCAGCGTGTTCCAGGTGTTCACGCCCTCGGGCAGCCTGCCCCATAGCATCATGCCGCCATGCGGACTGCTCCACTCGCAGCTTGGCGGAAAGCGCTCGCCGAGCGCGGCGAGCATGGCGTCGCGCTTCGCGCCAAGTGAGCGCGCCACGGCATCTATGTATTCGTCGCCATTCTGCCGCAGGTACTCGTATATCGCCATGGAGGTCAGGTGGCTGGGGGACGTTCCGAAGCGCAGCCTGCCAACCATGTCCTTCACCGGGTCGGGCGCTACGCCGAAGCCGAGGCGCAGGCCGCAGCCCAGCAGCTTAGTGTAGGCGGAGACGTGCATCACGCCGTCCTGGTCGTCCATGCCGTACATGGCCTGGGGCAGCGGATCGCCGTCTATTCGGAAGTCGGCGTAGGACTCGTTTTCCAGGATGGGGATGCCGTATCGCTGGGATATTTCTACCATGCGCTTGCGACGGTCAGCGCTGAGGGTGACGCCCATCGGGTTCTGATATACGCTGATGGTGTAGATGAGCTTGGGCTTGACGCCCTCGGCTGCCAGGTCTTTGATGGTCTGTTCCAGCGCGTCGGTGTCCATTCCGTCTTCGTCGGTGGGCAGGTGGATGACGTTGGCGCGCTTGCCTAGAAGCATACCCAGCGTGCCGGAGTAGCAGAATTGTTCCACTAAAACGGTGTCGCCCTCGTCAACGAAGGCGTCGAGCATCGTGCCTACCGCGCCGCCCGCGCCGGAACTGAGGAAGATGTTGTCCACCGGAACGTCCATGCCCCTGTTGTCGCGGAGGGCGGCGGCGATGTACTCGCGCAGTCCCTCATGGCCCTGGGGCGGCGGATACTTGGCGAGCTCAACGCCCTCACGCGGCATGATGTCCGCCAGCGCGTCAACGAAGCCCTGAACCGGCATCGTGTCGCGGTCAGTGTAGGTCACCGAGAATACGTACTTGGTATCCTCGGCCTGTCCGGGCGGGCTTTCGACCTCCGCGGGAAGGTTCTTGGTGAACAGATCTGAATAGTCCATGTGGTCTCCTCTGCGGGGCTTCCCGTTCGGCGCGATTGGTATTCATACGAACCAAGCGATTGTAAGTCAAGCGTAAGAGGGTGTCAAAGAAGACGGTCGAGGACGTGGAGGTACATGAAGGCGCCGGTGTAGGTTGTGGCTTCCTCGCAGTGGCCGCCTACCATCTCGCCGGAGGGACGCGCGGCGGCGAGGTGGATGTGGACGCGGATTCCGCCTTCGGGCAGGGGCTGGATATAACCCTCGGCGCTCACGAGTTCGAGGTTTTCGTCGAGGGTGGTTCGCTCGAACTCGGGCGCGCCCTCGGCGTCGCGCCGGCAGAGGTTACGCAGCCTGAGTTGGCGCAGGCTGCCGATGCAGGACGTTATGGCGGCTTCGGCGATGCCCTCGGAGAGGGCGAAGGCTTCCAGGTCGCCGACGAGCGACTCGCCCGGCCCGAATCGGCGGTAGATTATCTGGGTGTTTCCGGCTTCCCATTCGCTCATGCGGTTTCTCCTCACTTCGGCGGTGGTCATATATGCGGATTTATATTTATACAGGGTAAACGACAGGAGGTTTACAGGGAGCGACAGGGCGATTTTCCCTGTGTTCGTCCAGCGTTTTCCCAGCGTTAGCTATGGAGGGGGATCTCTCAGCCCCCGTCAGTCGGTGTGTATAAAGCCGTATTTATATATTCGGCTGCGATTTCGGCGTTCATCATGGGGGTATTGTAGCATATCCTAGACGCGCTCGCGTAGTGGAACGGGAAACTTGGCGGAACTTGGGCAAAGTCCGCGTCTATCGGGCGTCGCGCCGATGCACCGCCTCTATCGCCGCGTCGAGTTCCTCAGCCCAACGCCGCGTATTTGAGCGAAGCCTCATGTTCTGGTAGGCGCCCCAAATCGTCATCAGCGGCGGGACCACGAGGATTGAGACTATGAGGGAATAGGCGATGGTAATGGCCGCGGTGAAGCCAAACTGCTGAGAGGCCGCCAGCGGGGACGCGATAAGCGCTCCTATCCCCAATGCCGTCGTCAACGCCGACCCCAGGAGCGCGGAACCTGTTGTTGACAGCGTTTGAATCGCCGCTCTCTCGGGGTCGCGGTCCCGTGTATATTCCTCGCGATAACGATGAATTATGTGAATGGTGTAGTCCACGCCGATACCAATGGAGAGGGCCGTAATGATTGAAGTTACGATAGTATAGGGAATATCCAGCAGCGCCATGGTGCCCAGCACGGCTATCAGGACGAGCGCGATGGGTCCCACCGCTATGAAAGCCAGCGTGGGTTGACGCATCGTCATCCAGAAGAAGGTCGCCAAAACAATCAAGGCCGCGGCAATCGTCACGCTGATGGATTCTGACTGACTATCCGTGATTGAAGCGGAAGACCGGATATTCGTGAAGCCGGCTTCGTGGAAGGCTCCTTTAAGTTCTTTGCCCATCTGCGGGTGAGTACCGCTGGCAGAGAGCATTCGCTCCAATACGGCCCATGAATCCGCCGCGTTGGGCTCGAAGAACGATGACGCGCTGATACGCTCGCGGCAGGAAAGGATGCCGCCCGGTTTCAGAACCCGTTTTATCTCCGTGAGCGCCGCTTGGGTGTCGGGAACGTACAGCATCACGGTGTGGCAATGAGCGGCGTCGAAGAAATTGTCTTCAAAGGGTAGTTCCGTCAACTCCCCGACGTGAAAGTTGGCGTTGGCCTGCCCTCCGGCCGCCGCGGTTGAACGGGCCAGTTCTATCACGGACTCCTCCCTGTCTATCCCGTGAAGCTCGGCGGCTTCCGGGTCTTCGATGGCCGCCAGCGCCCTCTTGAGCGTCACTTCGCCCAGCGCGCGTATTCGTTCGTTGGACATATCCAGCGCGCCGCCCGCGCAAACGCTCGGAATCAACATTCCCAGGATGTTCCGCCAATAGCTATGCCAACAGTCTTGGAGCGTAATGTCTTTCGCGCCCATGCCATAGATGATTCCGTGATACTCCGCCAGCGCTCCGCGCTCGATTTGCCGACGGACCTCTGTGGGGACGCTGGACACCATGAAGGACGAAGCGATGGCTTGCGTTGTCGAAATCTCCATAAAACAGTTGGGGAAGCGCTATTGGTATATAGGGCGCGACCTGACGGAAGCAGAAGTACTCTCGCTTGTACATGGATAGTAGCTTGGCTATGCGGAGACTCTTCTTGTCGGGACTGGACAGCTTGACGATAACCGCCCCGGGAGCCTCCGGGGCGTCATCGTGATAGGTCAGAGCGCAGCGCAGGATGCTTGCCATGGCTCCTGATCCCGCGCCAATGTCCTCCACCGCGATGTCTTTGATGGAGGGGAAATCGCCGTTGACGCTGAGCGCGCGCTGAAGCCAGTCAACCGTTAGCGCGTCCCCGTGTTCGAGTATTGGCGGACTATTCATGCGGGCTATTGTAATACCCGACGAGGCTTTCGCCAAGCGGATGAGAACCACTGTTGGTACGCCGACGGCGAATGTAGAATCCAACACCGCCGCGACCCAACATCCACCACATCGTCCGCCCCGATTCTGATATGCTTGACGCAGACGCGGACACGCGGTTCCGCGCTACCGTACCGACCTCACGGATTAGGAGGGCAGACAATGAACAGAACCTTGATGATAGTAGGCATCCTCGCCGCGATTGTTCTGATAGTGGTGGCGGCGTTTGTACAATTCAATAAGCCCGCGCAGGCCGAAGATGGAGTCAGCAATGGAGATATAGCGGCCCCTGAACTCCAGGGCGATATTCACGTCACAGGCTACGCCAAAGCGTCCGTCGCCCCTAATATGGCGGTATTGCGTCTCGGGGTGGAGGCTATGTCCACCAGCAGCGTGTCCCAGGCCCATTCCCGCGCCAGTACCGCGATGAACGCTATGCTCATCGCGCTCGCCCGTTCCGGCGTGGACACGTCCACGGACGTGCGGACGACCTACTTCAACATCTCCCCGCAATACGACTGGACCGATGATGGCCGAAAGATGGTTGGCTACACCGCCAGCCAGGGCATATCCGTCACTGTGAGAGACCTGGACAGCGTAGGCGTGGTCATTGACGTCGCGATAATGGCCGGAGGCAACGAGGCGCGCTTCAACGGGCTGGAATTCGTCGCTGAGGACGATCCCGATGTAATGGCTGAACTTCGCGAGGCCGCCTATGAAGACGCCCTGACGAAGGCTGAACACCTGGCCGAACTCGCCGGACTGGAAGTCGCCGGCGCTACCTCAATAACTCTCAGTTCCGGCGGCCAGCCCCCTGGCCCCTTCTACGCCGAAGCCGCTCTAGCTCGCGCCGACACCTCCATAAGCCCGGGCCAGATTGACGTTTCCCTGTCCGTCCAGGTCACCTTCATAACCACCGCGGCCGACATCTCCGTCACGCCCGAACCCCTCGACGACGACACCGGAACGCCGGAGTCCGGGAGCAGCTAAACCAATCACACCGTAGGGGCGTCCCTTGTGGGCGCCCCAATCCCCTCACAGAGGCCCCCCATGAACCCCCTCGAACCCAGGCAGATAGGAACAACCGGCATCAGCGTAACCGCGCTCGGACTCGGCGGCGCGCCTCTCGGCGGGCTGTCCACCCCCGTCGGCGCTGAGAACGCCGTCAACACAGTCCGTCGCGGCTACGAACTCGGCGTCCGCTTCTTCGACACCGCTCCCCTCTACGGGCGCGGCAAGAGCGAACGCTTCTACGGACAGGCGCTCTCCGAATACGACAGGGACAGCTATATACTCTCGTCCAAGGTCGGGCGCGTTCTCGACCCCAACGATTCCGCCACCGACGAGGACGACATCTACGCCGAACTCCCGCCCTACGACGTCGTGTTCGACTTCAGCAGAGACGGCGTTCTGCGCTCCATCGAGGAGAGCCTGGAGCGTCTCGGCCTAGACCGCCTCGACATAGCCCTAATCCACGACCCCGACGACCACTGGGAACAGGCCATCAACGAGGCGTATCCCACCCTCGCCGAACTCCGCTCCCAGGGCGTAGTCGGCGCGATAGGCGCGGGCATGAACCAGTGGCAGATGCCCGCACGATTCGCCCGAGAAGGCGATTTCGACTGCTTCCTTCTCGCCGGCCGCTACACCCTGCTAGACCACTCCGGCCTGCAAGAACTGCTCCCCCTCTGCGAAGAAAAGAGTGTCAGCGTAATCCTCGGCGGCCCCTACAACAGCGGCGTCCTCGCCTCCGACCTCGGCCCCGACACCACCTACTTCTACGAGCGCACGCCTCCCGAAGTGCTTGAGACCGCCGGGCGAATCAAGGCCGTCTGCGACAGCCACGACGTCCCGCTCAAGGCCGCCGCCCTCCAATTCGGCCTCGCCCACCCCGCCGTAGCCGCCACCATCCCCGGCCCCCGAACCCCCGACGAGGTATCCGAAAACCTAACCATGGCCTCTTTCGACATCCCCGCCGACCTCTGGACCGAACTCAAGTCCGAGGGCCTCATTCCCAACCAAGCCCCAACTCCCGCCTGAACGGGATTATGGTATGCTGAGTAACAAGCAAAACGAACGAGTATCCCTGTGGAGCGTTCTGAGCAAGTATTGGAACTCATTCATCTGGATACTGCTCATATTCCTGATAATCTGGACAACCGCGTTCGCCCTGTCATACGATTTCGACAAGGCGATGCGCGACCTGCCAAGAAGGGTGTACACATACACTAGCGCCGACGTGAGCGCGACACCGTTCAAGCGGGAAGCGCCGCTCGCGGTCGCGCTGGCCTTCGTGAAAGACTACGCGGCCTACACGCTGCCCGCCGTGGCGATGTTGGCGATTATCTTCGTCCTAATCGCGGACGGAAAGGAGAACCTCAAATTGACGCTCACCCGTTGGCTCAGGGAAAAGGTGGAAGAAGAAGAAGCTGAAAAGCTCCGTGTCGAAGGCGCCGCCAGAAACCACGCCGCCTGGCTGGTCTGGTACAACAAACTCAAGGAAGCCCAGAAGAAAGACGAACCCTTTGACGAACCGCCCCCGGAATTGTAACCGGAGACCAAAATGAAATCCCTCGCTATGATCCTGGATCTAATTGACGCCCCGAAGACGATAGCCAAATACAAGGCATACCGCCGCGAAGCCTGGCCCGAGGTCGCATCTGGTCTCCGCTCAGTCGGCAACGCCGCGAGATTCTACAAAATCTAGGGGGAAGCTATATGCCAACCGTACAAGCTGACAGACTGACAGACATCGCCGCCCAACTCCTCAAGGGCGTAGGCGCGAGCGAAGAAGAAGCCGAGATAATATCCCGCCACTCCATCGGCGCGAACCTCGCCGGACACGACTCGCACGGCATCATCCAGATACCCACCTACATAGATAGGGCCAAGCGCGGCCACATCGTCCCCGGCGCGCCCTTCGAGATAATCAAGGACACCCCGACAACCACCGTAGTTGATGGACACTGGGGATTCGGCTACGTCGTATCCGAGCGCCTGATGAAGATGACCATCGAGAAGGCCAAGACCAGCGGCGTGGCCGCCGCCACCGTCTTCCGCCAGAGCCATGTCGGGCGCGTCGCCGACTATCCCATCATGGCCGCCCAGAGCGGGCTGATAGGCATGATGACCGCCGACTCCGGCCGCTCATCCAAGGCCGTCGTCCCCTTCGGTGGACGCGAGCCTCGACTCGGCACCAACCCCATCTGCATCGCCATGCCCTCCAACCTCGAAGGCACGATGTTCATTGACATGGCCACCAGCGCCGTGGCGTCCGGCAAGATAAGCGTCGCCGTCGCCAGGGGCTACGAAATCCCCGAAGGCTGGATACTCGACAAAGACGGCAATCAGACCACCGACCCCACCGACCTCCGAAGCGGCGGCGCGATTCTGCCCCTCGGAGGCCCGGAGGGACACAAGGGCTACGGCCTCTCCGTAATGGTCGAGATCCTGTCCGGCATACTAACCGGACTCGGCTTCGGACACGACCCGTCCGGTCGGCACAACGACGGCTGCTTCATGGCCGCCTTCGACGTGGGCGCGTTCCGCGACGCCGATGAGTTCAAGGAAGAGGTCACCCAGTTCGCCCAGTACCTGAAGAGCACCCCCCCGGCCGCCGGCTTCGACGAGGTCTTCTACCCGGGCGAACTCGAATACAAACGAGAGCAGCAACTTCTGGCCGAAGGCATATTCGTCGAGGACGCCACCTGGAACAGCCTCAAAGAACTAGCCGCCGAATTCGGCCTCTCCGACACCCTCCAACTAGAATAACCCTGCCATATTCAGAGGGCGTCCGCCAGGACGCCCCCACTAATCACTAAGAACTAACCACTACTACGCTATATTCACCTCCGCGCTCGTGTCGCGCAACCACGTCGGCCTGATTGTCAGTTCGGGAATCGCCGCCCGCTGCGGAAGCCGCGCTATCAGCGTTATCGCCTCAGCCGTATCCTCAGCCGTCACCATCGTCTCCCGCGCCTCATCCGACGGCACCACCGGCCTGTTATCCAGGATAGGCGTGTCCACCTCCCCCGGAATCACCACGCTCGCGCGTATGCCCGTGTTCCTCAGCTCCGCGTTCAGAAACGCCGTGAAATTGATGACCGCCGACTTCGCCGCGCTGTAACTCATCCCAGCGAGAGGGCTCGCGCTCACCCCCGCCATAGACGACACGTTGATGATAGTTCCCTCGCCCGCCTCTTTCATCGAAGGCACGACCGCCTGCGAGCAGAACACGCTCCCCGACAGGTTCGAGTCCATAACGCTCCGTATGTCCTCCGGTGTCGTGGTCATCAGCATCCGGTGCGGCGAACTATGCCCAGCGTTGTTCACCAGAACGTCCACCTTGCCATACTTCCCGAGGACCTCGTTCACCATGCCGTCAACCGCTTCCTTGTCCCCAACGTCAACCCCGTAAGCCTCAGCCGCGCCGCCCGTCGCCGCTATCTCATCCCTGACCTCCTCCACCTTGGAATACGTGCGTCCCACCGCCACCACGACCGCGCCCTCTTCCGCCATCATCAGCGCCGACGCCCTCCCTATTCCGCTTCCTCCCCCGGTAATGACGCACACCTTGCCTTTGAGTCCCATGTCTATGTCTCCTTTGTTGAGTCCTGATTGTTGAACATCGTAATGAACCAATCTCGCGTTGCGTTATAATAGTGTTCACACTAGCGCAAAATTGATCCGCTCACTATGCTACCATTCGGTTCTGTAATCCTGCGAGGAGAATCGCCGATGAACGACAAGATTATCAAGTACGTGTTGGGAACATACCAGATCATAATCGCCTTGGCGGTCGGCATCTACTACTGCTTCGGCTCGGCCATGCCCATCGAAAGAGACCCATGGCTCACCATTTGGCAGTTCCTCGACCTGACTATGGTCGTCGCGCTTGCGATAGCCATATCCGTCAGCGTCATACGCAAGCGCGGACTGTCCGGCGACACTTCGGACGGAATCACCCGTGAATATCTCAACGCCCACGCTTCCCTGTACGCCTCGCTCGCCGTGGCCATGATATTCCTCTGGAACTGGACCACATTCGTTCTGTTCCCGGACAGCGGAAACTCGGACGTATGGCCGCACCCCGAATGGTCTTACGTAGATGTGTTCCTGCCGCTCGTGGTCGGATCGAACGGGTTCTACCTGTGGCGTTCCGCCTCGAAGGAAGAGTAGGGGAGAAAGGAAGAAAGAGTCTGGACCGGAGGGCGCGAGCGACGCGCGGACTTCAGCCTGCAATGGCTATTCCAACGAGGTTCCCTATCACAAACGTGACCGCCGCCGCCGCGCCGCCCGCCATCAACATCTTCGCTCCGCCCCAAACAAGATTCCTGCCCGAACCCGCCGCCACCAGCGCGCCCACCACGATGAGCGCCAGCCCGCTCAGACCCGCGCTGAGGACGAGCGCCAGCGACCCCGCGCCCAGCAGATAGGGCAGTATAGGCACAATCGCCCCAATGACGAACGCCACGAACGAACTCGACGCCGCCCCAAACGGAGACCCCAGCGTGTCCTCCGACAGCCCAAGCTCTTCCCGCACCACCGTATCCAGAGCCGCCTCCGGGTTCTCCATGAGCCGCTTAGCCACCTCCATGGATTCCAAAGTCGTCAGCCCCTTCGACTCATATATCGCCGCTATCCGAAGTATCTCCTCATACTTCGATACTCTGAGCGAAGCCGCAAGCGTCCTTATCCTGTTGCGATAGACGTCCCGCTGCCCGGCCACCGACACATACTCCCCCGCCGCCATCGAAAACGCCCCCGCCAGCAGCCCCGCTATGCCCGCCAGCAGAACCCACTTCGGATCGTCAACGCCGCCCGCGACGCCCATGACCAGGCTGAAATTCGACACCAGCCCATCGTTCACGCCAAGTATCGCCGCGCGCAGATTCCCGTCCCCAAGAATATCCGCGTTCAGCAGACCGCCGGATCGCCCTTCGCCAGGCTCATTGAAAGCCATTCAGTTTCTCGCCTCGATTGAAGAAATATCGCCGCTCCGCCTCGATGTTGCGGGCTTCCTCCAGTATAAACGCAGACCGTCAGACTGGTACAGTCAGCCGCTCCCTAATCGCCTTCAGCCTGTCCAGATTGTCCTTGTCCGGCCCCTTCTTGTCCGGCCCCGGCACCTCCAGTACAAACGGAACGTCCCTGAACGCCGCGTGGCCCATTATCACCTCGAACCCCTCTATCCCAATATACCCCTCGCCGATGTTCTCATGCCGGTCAACCCCCGACCCAAGCTCCACCTTCGCGTCATTCGCGTGAACCACCACCAACTTGTCAAGCCCGATATGCCTGTCGAACTCTTCCATCGCCGCGTCAATGCCGTCGGCGTCCGACAGATCGTACCCCGCCGCGAAACAATGCTCCGTATCCAGGCAAACCTTCATCCTGTCGCTGCCCACCCCATCTATCATCCGCCCCAGTTCCTCGAACGACGCCCCCAGGTGAGACCCCATTCCCGCGCTGTTCTCCACTATCAGGTACGGTCCGTCCGGGCTGTCGTCCAGGACTCGCTTCAGAGATTCCGTCGCCGACCCGATCACCGCCTCGAAGCCCTTCCCCTTGTGGCTGCCCGCGTGAAATACCACCCCCTCAGCCCCGATCTCCGCCGCCACCTCCATGTTCTGAACCAGGCAGGCGACCGACTTGTCCAGCTGGTCGGGATTGCCCCCAATGTTCACCAGGTAGCTCCCGTGAATGAACACCGGCGCGATTCCCGTGCTCTCCGACCCCTCTCTGAACTTGGTCACGATATCCGGCTTCAGCTCCCTGAACTTCCACGCCCTCGGAGACGAAGCGAATATCTGTATCGTCTCCGCCTCTATGTTCGCCGCCCTTCTGAAAGCCGTGTGAAGCCCGCCCGCCGTCGAAACGTGCGCCCCTAATTTCATGGTATCTCTCCTTCAAGTAGATGCGCCCTGATTCTATTCATGCCGCGCCGTCCAGTTCTAGGCGCAATCCTATACGTTTCGCCATGGTCTTTCGACTATCAACCAATTACGTTCGTGGTGAGCTTGTCGAACCATGAACGGGCGGCCCTTCGACTATCAACCAATTACGTTCGTGGCGAGCTTGTCGAACCATGAACGGGCGGCCCTTCGACATTACGTTCGCGGTGAGCTTGTCGAACCATGAACGGGCAGCCCTTCGACAAGCTCAGGGCGAACGACAGAAGCGGTATTGGGAAATAACTGAAAGACCCTGCTTAATCACCAGATTGCGTTGCCCGCCCCGACAGACTGACATATAATACCCACCAGATTCCCCATACTGGCTAGGAGATAGAGATGACCCTGAAAACGATAGCGATACTCAGTCCGGGCGACATGGGACACGGCGTAGGCAAGGCGCTCGCCGAGCGCGGATACGACATTATCACCTGCCTCGCGGGCCGCAGCCAGCGAACCAAAGACCTCGCCATTGCCGGCGGCTTCCGCGATACCCCCTCCCTCGACGAGATGATCGCCCAGGCCGACCTGATAATGTCCATTCTCGTGCCATCCGAGGCCATGGGTGTCGCCGGGAGCGTAGCCGACGCCATGCGCGCCACCGGAATCTCCCGCCCGTTCGCCGATTGCAACGCCGTCTCCCCCCAGACAGCGCGCCGCATGGAATCCGTCATCAACGGCGCGGGCGGCGAGTACATAGACGGCGGCATCATCGGAGGTTCGCCCGCCAGGGGCGCGACTCCGCGCATCTACACCTCCGGCCCGGGCGCCGCCATTATGGACGAACTGGACGGCAAGGGCATAGCCGTCAGAAACCTCGGCCCCGAGATTGGCCGCGCCTCCGGCATCAAGATGTGCTACGCCTCCATGACCAAGGGCACCTCGGCCCTCCGCGTCGCCATGCTCGCCACCGCGCAGTCATTGGGACTCTACGACGAGGTGGTAGCCGAACTCGGCTTCAGCCAGCAAGGGCCGCTATCCGCCATGGAGTCCGGCGTCCCCGGCCTTCCAGCCAACGCCGGACGCTGGATAGGCGAAATGGATGAGATAGCCGCCACCTTCGACGCCGCCGGCGTTACGCCCCACTTCCACCAGGGAGCCGCCGAGATATTCAGGCTGCTGGCCTCCACCCCCTTCGCCGACGAAAGCCCCGAAACCATTGACCGCGACAGGTCTTTGGAAGAGACGATACGAGTCACCGCCCAATATCTTCCAACCCTCTTGCAGACCGCGGACTAGGCGGCGTTGACGCCCACCGTCATTCCCGCGAAAGCGGGAATCCATACGGCCTGATTAGTTGTAATTCAGCTTGCCTTTGAGCGTTCAATGTTCAGATGTCAATAGAACTAGGTGAGTCAAATGAAAGCCCTCTTCGTTAGAGAACCCGGCGCGCAGCCCGAATTCGAGATAAGAGACATCCCCGAACCCTCCGCGCGCGCGGGCCAGGTCATCCTGAAAGTAGAGGCCGCCGGCCTCTGCGGACACGACATAGCCATAATGACCGGCCTTCTGCGGCGCGGCGTTGACCGCGACGTCGTTCTCGGACACGAAATATCAGGCCGCGTAGCCCAAGTGGGCGAGGGCGTTGACGGCCTTTCCGTCGGCGACCCCGTTGTCGCCCCACTCACCGCCTTCTGCGGCGAATGCGACAGGTGCGCGTCCGGACTCGACTACCGATGCCGATTCGGGCGCGGGATAGGACACGGCGTAAACGGAGGCTTCGCCGAGTACGTCCGTCTCCCCGCTCGCTCCGTTACGTCACTACCCGACGGCGTTGACCTGGCCGGAGCCGCCCTCCTCGCCTGTCCCATCGGCGTCTGCGTCCGCGCCATAAGGTCCGTCGCCAAATTAGAGGCCGGACAGACCGCGCTGGTGACCGGAGCGGGCGGAGGCTTGGGAGTTCACGCCGTCCAGATTGCCGCCGCGCTCGGCGCTCAGGTCTTCGCCGCCACTTCCTCCCCGGAAAAACTCGACGCTCTGGAACGTTTCGCGCCCGGTGGCGTCATGCTCGGCGGAGAACTCGACTTCTCCGAACTGGTTCTGGCCTTCACCGAAGACGAAGGCGCGAATGTCGTAATAGACACGGTCGGTTCGGCCACGTTCGCCAGTTCCATGCGAAGCCTCGCCCAGTACGGTCGCATGGTATTGCTCGGCGAGGTCGAGGGCGGACGCGCCCGCATCAGCCTGACCGACATCATGTTCAGAGACGCCGCCATTCACGGCTCCACGGGCGCGAGTCTGACTGACATAGCCACCGCCGTCAGTCTAGTCGAATCCGGGCAGGCGCAACCCGTAATCCACGCAAGCCTGCCCCTTGAAGAAGCGCGCGAAGCCGTCCGCCTCGTAACCGACAGAGAAGCCCTGGGCCGAGTAGTCCTGCGGCCTTAACTCACGCCGTCGCCGCCCTCGGCTGTCTGAATCGCCTGAAAACGCCGCCTATGTCCCCGTACTCCCACGAGATCAGCACCTGGCTCGCGATGGCGATGGAACTGTACGTTCCCGCCACCACGCCGATAAGCAGCACCAGCAGGAACTCCCGTATCGTCGTTCCGCCGAACAGGAGCAGCGCCGACAGCGTAATCAGCAGCGTGATACTCGTATTCAGCGACCGCCCGATTGTCTCCGAGATGCTCAGGTTCACCACCTCCGACAGTTCGCGGTTCGGATGGTTGCCCACGTTCTCGCGTATCCTGTCGAACACCACGATAGTGTCGTTCACGCTGTACCCGATAACCGTCAGAATCGCTATCAGGAACATCGTCCCCACTTCCATGTCCATCACCGCGCCCAGTATCGAGAATATCCCGATGACGATGATGGTGTCGTGTATCAGCGCGACTATCGCCGCCGCCCCGTACCTGAACGGACTCGGCACGTTTCTGAACGCCCACCAGATATAGATGAAGATGCCCACAGCCGCCGCCAGCACCGCGTACAGCGCGTTCAGCACCGTCTCGGACGCCACCACCGGCGATACCAGGTCGAATGACAGTTCCGTAAGCCCGTCGGGGGATAGATTCGCTTCTAGCGCTCCGGTCAACGCGGCCTTGGCGTCGTCCGTCAGTTCCTTCGTTCTTATGAAGAAAGTTCGGTCGCCCAGCTTCTGAACCGCCGCGTCGGGATGTCCAACCGAAGCGAGTTCGTTCCTGAGTTCCGTCTGCCCCACGTCGTTCTGGAACTCCAGGGTAAGAGTAGAGCCGCCCGTGAAGTCAATTCCGGGATTAAGCCCCGGCGTGATTATCAGGAACACCGCGCCCGGCAGTATCACCGCCAGGGAAAACAGGTAGAACCATCCCCTCTTGCCTACGAAATTCAATTCAAGCTCCTCTAGTCGGCGGTATCTGTCAGAAACTGCTGCGGAACTTCGCTGCCGCCCGACGGCAGCCAGATCCTCATTGATCGCGTCAGCCTGGTCGTTCCCACGAAGCGCAGCAGCGTGCGGCTGACCGTTATCGCGGTGAACATACTGATCATGACGCCAATAGCCAGGGTAATCGCGAAGCCCTGTACTATGCTGGCCCCCAACTGGTCCGCGAACCAGAACAGGATGCCGCACGTTATCAGCGTGGAGATGTTGCCGTCCCTTATGGCCGGCCACGCCCTGTCGAATCCTATGTTGATAGAGGACAGCAGCGTTCTCCCCGCGCGAAGTTCGTCTTTCATCCGCTCGAATATCAGGATGTTCGCGTCCACCGCCATGCCTATGGACAGTATCACCGCCGCCACGCCGCTCAGCGTCAGCGTGACGGGCAGCAACTTGAAGACCGCCATTACCAGCGTCGCGTAGATGACCAGCGCGATTGACGCCACCAGTCCGGGCAGTCGGTAGTACAGCGTCATGAACAGCAGCACCAGGCTCAGGCCCACGACGCCCGCCACCACGCTCCTCGCCAGCGAGTCCGCGCCCAGTATGGCGTCAACGTCCCGCTCCTGTATCAGCTCGATTGGCACGGGCAGGCGTCCCGCTTCCAGCTGGAGCGAAAGGTCGCGAACCCTCTCCACCGTGAAGTCCTGCCCCTGTATTATCGCGGTTCCGGCCGTAATCGCCGTCTGCACCGTGGGCGAAATCAGTTCGTCGTCATCCAGGAATATGGCTATCTGGTCGCGTATGCCCTCGGTCTCCTGCTTCTGAACGATGTCCAGCGTCAGCTCTCCGAATATCCTCGTCCCCTCGCTGTCGAACTCCAGGTTGACGATGGGAATGCCGGACTGGGTGTGCTGGCCCGGGAACGCGCGCGATAGGTTGTCTCCCGTCAGCCCGATGGGTTCGTCAACCGTGCCGGTTATCTCCGTGAACAGCAGTTGCGGGTTGTTTCCCACCCTCTCCCTCACCACATCCAGCGCGGGCTGTTCCCCCGTGTCCGCTTCCGCCGGAACGACGAAGGCGTAGGTCGTCGTGTCCAGCCGCCTTGTCGAAGCCCCGGTCGCCGTGTATCGCTGCGACATATTCCCCTCGACAGATATGTCGAGCGAGTTGGGAATGATGTCCCCGGACGGAACGGCGTTGGGATTCTGCTGCAACTCTTGGAAGTATTGCTGCTGGGCGATCTGGTATCTGAAGAAACTCTCGCCCATGCCTATGAAGACCGGCAGGAACTTCGCCGCGCCCTCCTCGCTGAACTCCACCATCAGCGCCACCAATTGCGTCTCTTGCTCGGACGCTTGGGCCTCCTGGGTGGATGTATCCAGTTCATCGGTCGAGGTGGCGGGCGACGGGTCTGGGAGGTAGTCAACGCTGACGTTCACGATGTCCGCCGACGTTATCTCATCCATGTCGCGCGGCACGCTGAACGTGCGCCGCTTGAACTCCAGCCGCGCCGTCTCGCCTATCAGCCTCTTGGCGCGCTCCGGGTCGTCCAGGCCCGGCAACTGGATAAGAAGCCTGTCCGAACCCAGAAGCTGGATTATCGGCTCTCCCAGGCCCGAACTGTTCACCCGCCGCTCGATGTTCAGCTTGAGCGCTTCCATCTGGTCCGGGGTTACTTCCACGCGAGCGCCCGTATCCTGATCAATCAGGTTCGTCTGATAGACGAGATGGCTTCCGCCCTGGAGGTCCAACCCCAGGCTCAGCCCCAGCAGGGTATTCTCCGAACCCCTCTGGAAATTGCCGATGGAAAATGTCTGGAAGCCGAGTATAAGCCCGGCCGCTATGACCACAACGGCGATGATGATTACAGTGCGCCCGTACCTACCCACCGACCACTCCTGTCTTGATGCTTGCTCTGACCAATTTCAATGCTTCTGTCCTGGTTTTGACGCTGCCCCGCGCCTCCGCCCGCGCTACGGACTCCAGGACGCTGCCGACCAGCGGGCCGGGCCCAATCTGGAGCTCCTTCATTACGTCATGTCCGGTCAGCAAACCTCTCCGCTTCGCTACCGGATTCCGGCTCTGCGGGCCGACCTCCAGAATGTGACCGATGACCCGCGCCTGGTTTCCCATTTCCGCGCGCGTCAACAGAGGGCCACGCGCCGCAAGAAAGTCTGCCATGTTCAGGTACAGCGTGTCTAGTGCAACCTCGCCCAGGTCGCGGTAGTACCTGTGGATAGCCCGCCTTGTCGGAAGCTCCCCCTTGCCCGCCATCTGGCGAGGTCTCAGGTGGTGGCGTATCATCATCTTCACCATGCCCGCCCCCCTGCGGCTCACGCGCAGCCGGGACAGAATAGCGCCCGCCATCTCCTCCCCCTCCTCCGAATGGCCGAAGAACCTCACCCTGCCCGACGGCTCGACCGTCTTGGTCTGCGGCTTCGCTATGTCATGCAGAAGCGCCGTCAGCTTCAGAAACGTCCCTCTGCTATGCCCGTCCGAAGCCTCGCGGCTGAAATACGACGCCATCCCCTCGAACGTCGGCGTCATCTCCCGCGCTATCTCATTCGAGTATCTATCCGCCACTATCTGGTCCGCGTAATCCAGCGCCGCCGCCAAATGCCCGAACACGTCGTAGTAGTGTTCTTTGGGCTGCGTCACTCCCCTGGCCGTATCCAGCTCCGGTATGAGCGCGGACAGCAGCCCCAGCCCGTCCATCATCCCAATCCAGCGCGCCGCGCCCTCCGCCGCCAGGATTCTGAGAAACTCTTCCCTTATCCGCTCCGCCGAAGATTCGGTCAGCCGAGCCGCGTCCCGCCGGATGAGCGACTCCGTTCCCCGCTCTATGACGAACCCAGTCTCCGCCGCCAGCCGAACCGCCCTCAGCAGCCGAACCGGATCGTCCCTGAAAACGTCATCCGAAACCGCCCTTATCTCGCGCGAAGCTATGTCGCGCTGCCCGCCCAGCGGATCAATCAGTTCCCAACTCCCCTCCACCGCCGACTCCAACGGCGTAGCGATAGCGTTCACCGTAAAATCGCGCCGCCTCAGATCCGCCAATATGCCATCTTCTCCCAGGCTAAGAAGGTCCAGCGTTACCCTGTGATCGCCGCTCTGGATGATTACCCGCGCCACGTCCAGCCTGGTATGAAGGCGGACGAAAAGCCCGTTCAGCGATTCCGCCAGCGCCTCCCCGATCTCATTAGCCGACCCGCTCACCACCACGTCCACGTCCCGCGTCCGCTTGCCCAGAATCGCGTCCCGCGGCGAACCGCCCACCAGGTACGAAGTCGCGCCCAATTCACTGATAAGCCGGGACGCGCGCCTGACCACGCTATGCGTCTTTTCATCAAACGGATTCATCCCAATACGTCCAGTCTCACTCATATTTGTAAGTTACGCGCTTGGTTGCGATGTGCATATCGTCATTCCCGCCTGCCCAACCGTCATTCCCGCCTGCCCAACCGTCATTCCCGCCTGCCCAACCGTCATTCCCGCCTGCCCAACCGTCATTCCCGCCTGCCCAACCGTCATTCCCGCCTGCCCAACCGTCATTCCCGCCTGCCCAACCGTCATTCCCGCCTGCCCAACCGTCATTCCCGCCTGCCCAACCGTCATTCCCGCGAAAGCGGGAATCCATCCCTTATGATATACAAATGCGCCACCCTCACAGGTGGCGCTCGCTGCCTGTCCGGGCATAAATCAAAGCGCTACCTTATCTTCAGCGACGCTGGAAAGTCTTCGTCGGGAAGCGACAGGTCGGACGACGCCGCGTCTTCCGCGTCTTCCCGCTCATTGGCCTCATCCGTCTCGCCTTCCCCATCCAGCCGCTGCCCGTCCTGATCAACCAAATATGGCTGAGTATGCTCGACCAGGTGATCCAGGTACAGTATCCCGTTCAGATGGTCAACCTCGTGTTCCATCGCCTGCGCCAGAAGGTCATCCGCCTTTATCTTCACCACCTTCTCCGTGTGATCCAGCGCGCCGAACCGTATCCACTCCGAGCGGTTCACCATCGCTCGGTATCCGGCGTGACTCAGACAGCCCTCCTCCACCTCGCGCTGACCGCTCCGCTTGATTATCTCCGGGTTGATGTATATTCGCGCCTCTTCCTCCTCCGGTATCTGTATGACCACCAGCCGCCGCAACTCCCCCACCTGGTTCGCCGCCAGCCCCACGCCGCCAGCCGCCCGCATCGTCTCCACCATGTCGTGCGCCAGTTGGAGCAACTTCTTGTCAACGCGCCTCACCCTCTTCGCTCTCTGCCTCAGAACAGGGTGCGGAATCGCCAATATCTGTCTTATCGCCAACGGAATTTCCTCTCGCCGTCTTGCTTGCCGAGGCCGAATCACCCTCTATTGTACCACCGCCGCCCGCCCATAACATCAGCAATTGTCAGTATGAGACAATTTCATAAATCCCTTCCCCCTTGACGGGGGAAGGTTAGGATGGGGGTGATGATGTTGCGCCACTATCCCCCCGATATGCTACAATAAGCCCATGACAGAACAAAAGTCCCCAAATTATATAAATTGGAGTTTATCAATGACGACAAATCCGGCCCGCGAAATTTTTTTACAGGCCAATTTCGGACAAATTCATAGCTAAATCCGCCGATTCACGGGTCGTTTTCCTGGCGAAGAGTCACCAGGACATGACCAGTCCTTTGCCAGTCCTATGCCAGTCCTAATATAAATCAGGATATATAACCCGCTCTTGCCAACCAATCCCAACGCCAGGCGACAGACAGACAACCAACTAAGGCGATTGCAAAAGCGCCTCATCGTCATTCCCGCGAAAGCGGGAACCCCGAAGGGCTCGCCGCTCGGCAATCCATAGGCTTCACTGCCGCAATCCTGCTTATACAATTATCTCAACCAACCAGACTCATGCAATCTTCCCAACAGGAGAATCCTAAAATGACAAGAGTAGCGGTACTCGACGACTACCAGAACGTAGCGCGTGACATGGCCGACTGGAACACGCTCCCGTCAGACGTCAGCGTGGACTTCTTCCAAGACCACCTGTCCGCCGAGGACGACGTAGCCCGGCGTCTGGAATCCTACGAAATCATAGTCGCCATGCGAGAGCGAACGCCGTTCACCAGCGCGCTTCTCTCCCGCCTCCCCAACCTGCGGCTGCTAATCACCACCGGAATGAGAAACGCCTCCATAGACATGATCGCGGCGGCTGACCACGGCGTCACCGTATGCGGCACCGACGGCCTGCCATACCCCACCGCCGAACTCAGCTGGGCGCTCATCCTCGCGCTGGCGCGGAGAGTTCCCACTGAGGACGCCGCCACCCGCGCCGGACATTGGCAGGTCACCATGGGCGAAGGACTCCAGGGCAAGACGCTAGGCGTAATCGGACTCGGCAGGCTTGGCTCCCAGGTCGCCAGCATAGGCGACGCCTTCCGCATGAACCTCCTCGCCTGGAGCCAGAACCTCACCGCCGACCGCGCCGCCCAATTCAACGCCCGCCTCGTATCCAAAGACGAGCTTCTCAGCGAATCCGACATCGTAACCATACACCTCGTCCTCAGCGACCGTACGCGCGGCCTGCTCGGACAGCGCGAACTATCCCTGATGAAGCCCTCGGCGTACTTGGTGAATACCTCGCGCGGCCCGATAGTGGACGAACCCGCCCTCATAGCAGCCCTCGAATCCCGCGCCATAGCCGGCGCCGGCCTCGACGTATTCGACACAGAACCCCTCCCACTAGACCACAAGCTGAGGTCATTGCCCAACACCATCCTAACCCCCCACATGGGCTACGTCACCGCCGAAACCTACCGAATCTTCTACCCCCACGCCGTAGAGAACATCGCCGCCTTCCTCTCCGGCAACCCCGTCCGCGTCCTGTCGGCGTGAAGGAGGTTTGAATATGCGCTCCGCCAGATTAGAGAAAGCTAACCCGGAACAGAAGGCCGCCGCGATGATGCGCTCTCCCCTGGGCCGCGCTTTTGCGACCATCGCCGCGGGGTCGGAAATGAGCGCCTCGGAACTCGCCGTACCCGAAACAAGCGTATGGATATGCGTGGAAGCATCCGGCGACATAGAGGTGTGGAGAGGCGACAGAGACGGAATTCGCGCTTTTCTCGACCGCGAAGCAACAAAACACGAGGATTTCCTGCGCGAAATTCTGGCCCAGCCATCCGCGTCCTGGTGGTTCGACCCAATGGATAGGGAGCGGCAGGTTTGGGTATCCAGGGACGGAAAGCCACCGTCCGAAGATTCGCTAGTCACCCCCTCCGAACCGCCCACAGGCTGGGAACGCTACGCGCTCAAACCCGCGAGTTGGCTGTTCACCTCCACCCAAATTGGCGACATTTCACCCATGTCCGCCGCGATAGACTTCGGAGTCGGAGACTTGCGAATGGGGAACGAGAAACCTCCATTCGCGATATGGAGAATGAACATTGACGAATCGGCGAGGATATTCGAGATACACGGCCCAAACGACTGGCACAGGCTTTGCGTGGAATACCCGGCGGCAGGCAATAGCGGAGACAACTCTGGAAACGAACCCGGCTTCTCGCGCTACCCGGGCAAACTGGTTCCCGACTGGTCGAAGGTAGCCCGCGACTGGGACGCCGTTCACCTGTCCTTCGGCGGCTACCTGGCCTCGGAGCAGGTCAGGGTAGAGTCCGAACATGGCTGGACATATCACTGGGCCTGGGAACACGAAGGAACCCTCTGGCTCAGGTGGATGTTCAACGGCTGCGAGCGGCTGGAAGACTACCAAGGAGCGGAATCCGAACGGCCACACTTCGATTACAGTATCTTCTTCGCGGCCTGGAACGCTGGGGCATTGAACGATGCGGTCAGTCGAGGTTCTCTATCTCCACTGACTCCACGTCGTCAGCCAGACTGAACCCCAGAATCCGCGAGTAGAAGTAAAGCTCCGCCTCAAGCGCGCGCTTCACGTTCGTCGAATCCCTGAACCCGTGTCCCTCCCCCTCGAACGACAGGTACGCCACCGGCAGCCCCTTCTCGCGCAGCGCCTCCAACATCATCTCAGACTGCGGCGGCGGCACAACCCTGTCCTCCGTCCCCTGAAACAGGATGATGGGGCATGACAGCCCCTCGGTATGGTGAATCGGCGAGCGTTCTTCGTACAGGTCGCGCCGTTCGGGATAGGGGCCGACCATCGAATCCAGGTAGCGCGACTCAAACTTGTGTGTATGCTCCGCCAGCGCGCCCAGGTCGCTCACCCCGTAGTAGCTCGCGCCCACCCTGAAAACGTCCCTGAAAGCCAGCGCCGCCAGCGTCGTGTAGCCGCCCGCGCTACCGCCCCGGATCATCAGCCGCTCGCCGTCCACCTCTCCCGCCTCGACCAGGTGCAGCGCCGCGTTCACGCAGTCCTCTATGTCAACCACGCCCCACTGTCCGTTCAGCCGCCGCCTGTACCGCGTGCCGTAGCCCGTGCTGCCGCCGTAATTCACGTCCACAATCGCTATCCCCCGGCTCGTCCAATACTGGTAAGACAGGCTGAACGAGGTCATAGCCGCGCCCGTCGGCCCGCCGTGGCTGATGACCAGCAGCGGCGGCTTGTCCCCCTCCGCGCCAACGAAGTCCGCGTTCTTCGCCGGATAGTAGAAGGCGTGCGCCGTGAGGCCGCCGTTCGTATCAAACTCTATCGGTTGCGGCATCGAGATATAGCCTTCGTCCACCGGAATATCCCGCGACTCCCTGATGACGCTTATCTCCCCCGTGTCCGGATCCAGAGACAGCAGCGCGTCCGGCAGACTCGCCGAACCCGCTTCCAGGACGACAATGCCGGTCTTCGCCCTTATGTCCCCACGCGACATCTCTGTGTACGGCGTCTCTATCGGGCTGAACTCGGTCGTTTGGGTGTTGATAGCCGCCAACTTCCAGAAGCCGTTCTTCGCGTACTCGCACACTATGCGTTCAGCCGACTCGAAGGCGTAGGTATGAGAGCCGAGCGCCCAGCCCGGAGCGCCGAACTCCACGCTCATCGGCGCGAGCGCCTCTATATACCCGTCCCGCAAGCGATACAGGTTCCACCAGCCCGTTCTGTCGGACACAAAGTACAGAACCCCATCTGGCGACCACTCCGGCTGGAAGATGGACTCGCCCGCCATTCCAGCCACCTTGCGCCTCTCTCCCAGCGAACCGTCGTCGAGAATGTCCGCAGTCCAAAGTTCCGTGCCGTCCCAGGGCATATTCGGATGATCCCAGCTGAGCCAGGCCATCGTCACCCCGTCCGGGCTGACCGACGGGTAGCCGTAGAAATCGCTGCCCGATACCAGGACGTCACCCTCGCCAATTCCGTCCAGATCGAGCGCGACAATCTCGTTCGCGCAGTCCTGGTTGCCCTCGCGATGGTCCTCGCGGACGCACACAAGCCGGTTGCGAGCGCGGTCTATCATGCCGTCCGCGTAGCGCAGGTCAACGCCCTCCGGCGTGATAGGCGTGGGATCGCCGTCCGCGTTCTGCCGATACACGCGACCATCCGCGAAGTTGGAGAACAGAACCATCCCGTCCAGCGCCCAGAAACACAGCCCGCCGTACTCGTGGACGCGGGTTCGAACGTTGTACGGCGTGGGCGTCAGGTCGCGCGTCGCGCCGTCCGCCGACCGCCGGACAATGACGTTCCTGCCACCCTCATGCGGCCTCTCTTCCACCCAGTAGATAGCGTCGCCGTCAAGCGCGATAGAGCCGAGACGCACCGAGTTCTGCACGACCATATCCGATGTTATAGGCGATTTCCATGAGCCGTAAGGCGCGGCGGTTGGCATTGTATTCCCTCGCTATCTGAATCTGGGCCTACTCCATCGGAGGCGGTTCGTCGAACTTCTCTCCGCGCTCCTCGGCCTCAAGTCGGCGCCTGTTCCAGTCCGCTATTTCAGCCGCCAGCGCCGCGCGGCCCCTGGTTTCGCCCTCGGCTTCACCTCGAGCTATGCCCTCGGCTATGCCCTCGGCTTTGCCCTGCGCTATGAGTTCGGCCCTGAATTTCTCTTTGCGCTGTTTCAGTCTTTCGGCCATTCCCTGAGCCAATACCATTATACTTCTCCCTAATTCGACTATGCCGATTGTGTTCAGAATGAATATCTGAACCATGTGGGACGAATCTCTGCCGTGATTGCGCGGGCCGTTCAGGCGAGCTCGAATGTCTTGCGCCACACGCCGGGCGATTCGGGCAGGTGTATCATCGCCTCGCGCATCCGCGCGTTGTCCGGGTGCGCGGTCTGCTGGCGCAGCCATTCCTCGCCTTTGGATACATCAGGATCATCGAATTCGTACATCGTGAGATACTTAGGCTCGCCGGCCACGGCGGTGTATCGCCGTCCGCGCCTCACGCCCTCCACGGTCTCATAGTTCGGCACGTACACCGTGTCGTACCAGCGGTTCCACTCATCCTCCACTTCAGCCGGTATGCCCATGCGTCCTATCTGGAGCGCGGGAGCCATTGGGCTGCTTGCTATCTCGTCGGTCAACCCGGCGGGGTGGATCATCTGGTACACGTTGCGTATGTAGGTCGTCGCGGTGTACTCGGGCGACATTCGCTTCGACCACTCGGTCGGATTCAAGCGCACCTGCAGGTATTCCTCCGACTTCATGACGGCTGAACTCTCAAGCTCATAGACCGCCAGGTGCTTCGGCCCGCTGACCACCGCCTCGTAGCGCGCCGCGCTCAGGATGCCCGGTATCGAAAGCCGCTCCTCGATATGCTCCTCGTTGTACCAGCGATTGAACTCGTCTTCGATGTCCGCCGGAACCTCGCACCAGACCATCAGCAGGCCCGTGCCTTTCTTGTTAGCCATGACGCTCCTCCGTTGTCAGTTTTCAGCCGTTAGTTTACAGTTATCGGTGGAACTTGTCAGTTCCGAAACCGAAGACGCCCAAAGGAGCGAACATGACCATCACGCAAGATCTTACAGCGACAATCGTAGGACTGGAAGAAGAGCGCCTGGCCGCTATGGTGGCCGCCGACGTGGATACGCTCGACAGGATTCTGGCGGACGACCTCAGCTACGTTCATACCACCGCCGCCATAGACACCAAGGAGAGCCTGACGAGCGGGCTGGCGTCCGGCAGGCTAAACTACGAATCCATCACGCCCACGGCGGAGCGGACTGTGAGGACGTACACCGACTCCGCCATAGTGCGCGGCGGCGCGCACGTCCACGTGAACGGCAACCACTTCTCCCTCGAATACACCGTCGTGTACGTCAACAGCGACGGCGACTGGCGAATGACTTCCTGGCACGCCACCCGCCTGCCTTAGCGGAGTTTATTCATTCATCAAATGGAGGAAACAAAATGGGATTCATCCACGTTGATGTAGAGGTTTCGAACTCAACGAACCCTGACTTGAGAGAGAGCGTTCGGGTGCTGGTGGACACGGGCGCTACGCTGAGCGTGCTGCCGTCCAATATGTTGGACAGGCTGGATATCCGTCGTCTGCAACGACGCAGGTTCGTCGGATTTGGAGGCGTGGTGGCGCGAGACATAGGAGGCGTCAATATGACATACAGGGGAGTAGAGGCCAGTGTGACAGTCATATTCGGCGCTGAGGAGGATCCGCCTGTCATGGGCGTCACCGCCCTTGAGGTCCTGGGCTTCGAGGTTGACCCCGTGAACGGCATACTGAAACAACTGGACATGATTGCTATGTAAGTAATCGCGGGGCGGCGCGTAGCCGCCCCGCATACTCTCTCCCTAGTTGCCCGCAGCCGCCTCGACCTCCGCGTTGGAGAAGGCGGGCATCACCTCTTCGGCGAAGCGCTCAAGCTGATCCAGTATCACCGACTCCGGGGTGCCGACCGGCTGGCTGACTCCAACCCTGTCCAGTCCCGGATACGCGGCTTCCAGCTTCTTTAGCTGCTCTATTATCACTTCGGGCGGGCCTGCCAGGAATCCGCCCGTACTTACGGCGTCCTCGATGCGCGGCAGGTCGAAATCAGGCGCGCGGGACGGGTCGGACATCGCGTCTATCTGCTCGTCGCTCAGCGCGCGAACCAGGCGCAGCGGCCCGAACATCTTCAGGTTTTCCTCGTAGTAACCCGCCGCCGCCTCTATCGCCTCTTCCTGCGTGTCGGCTATGTAGAAGTGGAAGCCGATGGACAGGTTCTCGCCCATCGCCAGGACGCGGCCCCGGCGCGCGTTCGCCTCTTGGTACGCCTCTATCACCCTGTGCATCGCGCCGCCTTCGGCCACGCCGCCGCCAATCATCCCCTTGATGCCGTGCTTCGCCATGAAGTCCAGGCCGCGAGGCGTCGCGCTCTGTATCGGCTGCCAGCACTCCACCGGCAGGTTCACCGGGCGCGGCACGAGGCTGATCTCCTTCAGCGTGTAGCCCCTGTACGGCACTTCGGGCGGGATGGTGTAGTACTCGCCCTTGTGCGAGAACGACTCTTCGTTGAACGACTGGAAGATGATGTCAACCTGCTCCTCGAACATATTGCGGTTCGCTTCCTGATCGAGCAGGGGGGAGCCGAAGGTGTCCACTTCGCGGGTGTGATAGCCGCGCCCGACGCCGAATATCGTCCGCCCGTTGGTGAGTATGTCGGCGGTAGCGTAGTCCTCGGCCAGCCGAAGCGGATGCCACATTGGCGCTATGTTGAAGCCGCATCCGATCTTGAGATTCTGCGTCACGTGGGCCAGGTGGACGGCGAGCATCAGCAGGTTCGGGATGCACTCGTAGCCCTCCGGCTGGAAGTGGTGTTCGGCCATCCAGAAGGTGTCGTAGCCGAGCCTGTCCATCGTCTTGGCTATGCTCTCCGCCTTGTCGTAGGCGGTAACGAGGTGGTCGTTGCCGAAGTAGCGGTCGTTGACCGCCGTTCCGCCGTAGCCAACGTTGTCCATGTCAACGTGGCCGGCGTACAGGCTGTCGAATTTGGTAATCATGTCTGCCCTCCTGAGTATCGAGCTTAGGGTGAATAATAGAGTAGCGATTGAGTTTGGGCAAGTGGGGCATTTGACAGTGGGGGCATGGGTTCATATCATCAACGCGGACTCGATCAGAGACGCAGAATGATTTCTAAGGAGAATGTGAGAATATGAGTGACATGAAGCCCGTGGAAGTGTCCCAGGATGTACTCGACGGACTGAAGACCATCCCCACCGCGACGGTCTATAACGCGGTGCGCTCGATGGGATCGCCCCTGACGGTGTGCGAGGGCTTGGCGAACTTCACCCCCGGCAAGGAGCGAATGGCCGCCAGAGCGCGGACGCTCAGGTTCCTGCCGACGCGCCCCGACATAGCGGCTGACAGGGCGCCCGGAGAGGACTCGATAGAGTACGTGGCCATGGGCCGCTGCGGCCCCGGCGACGTTCTGGTGGCGGACATCATGGGTTCCAGGGAGGACGTGGTGGCCGGCGACGTGAAGCTGCTCCAGCTCGCCATGAACAACGCGGACGGCGTGGTGATTGACGGCGCTATCCGCGACCTTGACGTCATGCTGGACGAGGACTACGGCCTGCGGGTTTACGCCAAGGCGCGCAGTTTCCACGGCAATCCGACCGCCATTCCGGCGGAGGAGAACATACAGATACAGTGCGGCGGCGCGCTGGTTAGGCCGGGCGACGTGCTGGTTGGGGACAACGACGGCGTTCTGGTGGTGCCGTCCTGGATGGCCGAGGCGGCTCTGGAGTGGGCCATAGAACACGAGGGCGCTGAGAACTACATCAAGGAGAAAGTCCGCGCCGAGGGCGTAGCGCCGGGCAAGTATTACCCGCCCAACGACGACCTGATGGCCGAGTGGCTCAGAGTAAGATCGGAGCGCGGCGGCTAGAGGCAGTGTTGCATCATTCCCCTGCCAGCGCTAAAGTTGCGGTTGCGCGGAAGTCGTAGCTATGGGAGGAGTACGATGGGCCCGGACGCACAGTTCACGCTAATTACCGTTGACCGGCTGGCGGTGGAGGAACGGCGGCGGCGCTGAGTCGGCGTAAGCCTGCGCGACGCCCGCGAAGGCGTTCTCGGCGCCCGGGCCGGCCTGCATGGCGAACACGCCGGTTCCTCTGCCGTTGGTGACGCGGGTGTAGGCGTCGGCGAGGTTGACGCCCACGCGCTCCTGCCGGAATATGAGCGGCCTTATGCCGGCTTTGGCCGCCGCCTCTTCCAGCGAGTTGAAGGGGATGACCCCCATGAAATCCACGCCCTCTTGTTTCAGTATCCTCGCAACCAGGTCCGCGCCTATCATGTCGTTCGCCTCTCTCATTTCAGTGAGCTATCGGGGTTTGCAATCCGTTGTGGATAGTATCAAGAAAATTGCATAAGCCTGGTCTGTTGTCCCGCAATGGCTGGGATTGAACCCAATCACCCCCATCCTAACCTTCCCCCATCAAGGGGGAAGGGACTTACGCAATCGTCTCAAATACTATCATCTTCGCGCCGCGTCGGGTATGGCCTATTCGATTAGCCTTACCGGCTGTATATATATCCTGATTTATATTGTTCCAAGTCGTGCCTAGGTGAGGGCTGGATGAGGGCTGGTGTTCGGAACGCCTGGAAATCGCTTGGACATCGGCGGATTTAGCTACGAAATCGGCTGAAATTCGGCTGTGAAAAAAATTTGTCGATCGGATTTGTCGTGATTGATAAACTCCGGGTTATATCATGCAGGCACTTTTGTTCTGTGGTGAGGGGTATTGTAGCATGGCGGGGGGAGGGATGGGTAGGCATTTCACCCTCACCCTAGCCCTCTCCCTCAGGGAGAGGGGATTAGTCGACACATTTGCCTACCCTTGTGAGCCCGTCAAGGGGGAAGGGACTTATGCAATCGCCTAGGTTAGGCGGCCCTGGGCGGTGGAGGAACGGCGGCGTCTATTCGCCCGGCAAGACCTTTCTCACGCAGGGCAACGTGGATGGCCTCGGACACTCTTATCTGTATGGCACTGCCTGCCTCGCTTAGAATAATTTGCTATGCTCAGATGAGGATATGAAATCTCAATGTGTATTCCGTACGATCCCACTATTCTGATAGCCGTTAGAATATTGTCCAAATTCATTTAGTAAAGATTCTACATTCACTCTATGCTTGAATTACTGTCAGCAGAATTAATGGAGAACTTGGTCTGAGTTCTTGTATCCTAAAGTGAGAGTCCAATGAGCAGAAGAAATAAACGAAGAAATAGCAAGAGAAACAACAGGAAAAACAGAGGCAAGAATCACAATAGAACATCTCGGCAAAGTACTCAGCTTGAAATACCTAGAAATGAAAAGGTCATAATTTCGATAGGTATCTTTACAACGATACTCATTGCCGTTGTGATGTCAGTTGCTCCATATATATTCGACTCCGGATGGTCAAGCTTCCTACTGGGTATTCGAAAAAATGTCCTGACACTTACGAGTGCAAGCATGATACTATCTGTCCTGCTTCTCTCTCTGCGTTGGGAAAAAGAATGGCTGACTACATTGGCTTTAGTGGCAGCGGCTATCGCTGTGCTATTGTCTGAGATATTCAAATTGAGTGACGATAAAGCTCTGCCTCCGTTTGAAGTATTGGCTACGATGTTAATAGGTTTGGTTCCATTTGGGGTAACTTTTATTGGGGTATTCCTACCTAAATGGATTAGAAGTTACAGCCGGGAGACTCTGGGTGTTTCATCCCTTGTCTCAACAGGAGTAATTATTGTTATTCTTTTCGTGATGGAATGGCTGGCACCCAGAATCAATATGTCAGCTGAAACTTACTATGGTATAAGTGCATTGTTAGTAATTATCGCGGTACTTTCAATCACGGTCGCTAGCAGTTGTTTCTTAGGCATTGCTTGGAACAATATGAACTCACCACGTAGATGAATCAAATCAACATTGTCTCCGAGGCTAGCGCCTGATCAACTAGGTTAGCCCTAGCTCGCCTGCTCCGGCATCAGCCCCCGCGCCGCCTCATCTATCCGCCCCGCGACACCCCTATCGCGCAGCGCGCCGTGTATCGCCTCCGACACCCGTATCTGCCCGGCCCTGTCCGGCAGCGAATCCCGAACCTCAGCCGCCGTCTCTTCCGCCTGCTCACACAAGTGCGCGAGTTCGATATGGGTCGAATTGCGCGCGTCGTACTTGGGAATCGGTACGGTATGCCAGAAATGGTGATCGAAATGGCGGCGTGTCTTCTGGCTCTGGCGATAGGCTTCCTGCAAGCAGTCCGCGTTCAACAGCGCGGTTAGGTAGGCAGCCTCGGATTCTGTTGAACAGGTTAGGTGGTACAGAGAGTTGTCTGCGATGATTCTTGGCGATACACGAGTTGACCGTAATCCGATTCGACCGCTCTTATTGTATAAGACCTTTCGGAGACTCTCACCCACCACAGCCGCAGTTGTCTGGCGTAATAGACCATTTTGAAAGTTAAGTCTTGTCCAAAGAGTCTTTGGTGTACTTCCACCTTTACCTTTGCTATCCCTGTACACTGAATCGGCATTCACCCAATAGCGGTTGTCTTGGGCAACTTGATCGTAATTGCCTTCACTCGTCAACGGCAATACCACTTGACTTAAACGCCGACGTATGGTGAAGGGGAACAATTCATCGGGAAATACTGCATCACGTATCCACTGGGCTGGAATGTCTTTACCAGTTAATGATCCCTTATCTGACCATGGCTTCTTACCAGAAGGTTTCGTACTAAAGCTAGCGAGACCCCCTGAAATTTCAAGTGTGCCACTATCAATTATGGCCAGACAGTGAGGGAATATAGTAGCCCCATTCTTGAACAGCGGCCTTCCATCATCGCCGAAATATCCCGACTTCGCTGGAGGCAATTTTCTCGGAGCGTCCACCCACTCCGCGCGACCTATTGCGTCTTCCCAATTGGTGTGCGCTTCCAGTTTCGGCGCGCCTTCCGTATTCACCAGAATCTTTGTCGGCGTATCGCTCGGCTGCGTTTCCGCTCGTTCACCCTCCCCCTGTCCCTCGCTGTGAGTTTGCAGCCACACGCATGACTCGACCGTGAACGGCGCGCGCCTCACCTTCCCCAGGTCCATGTACTCCGACGCGCCCGCGCTGATATAGGGATCGCTGCGGACATTCTCCCAATTCATGCCGTCCAGCGCGCCCTGCGGAAGAACCCACGCCGCAAGCCCGCCGCTTGGTGAGAGATAATTGGACGCGCAGCGTTTCACGAAAAGCCCCGCAATGTCGAAAGATGTGTTCGCCTTGCCATGCCCCCACATTCCGAGTTCGTTCGCCAGCGTCTCCAACTCCGACTTGCGCTCCGGCGTCTGTATCTTCGACATCCTCACCCAGGGCGGATTGGCCAGAATCCGGTTCACCTTCCGACGACGCAACTTCGACGGCCCAACTATGTTCTGGAAATACCAGCCCCACACCGAGTCCTTCTCCTCGCGGCACACCTTGATTAGCGTGTTGAAGGTGTTCTCTATCATCTGGGTATCGTGTTCGCTCAGGCCCAGAGCTATCCCCACGGGCATAGGTTTGGGCGGAACGGAATTGGCAGCCGACACGAACCGCCTCAGATCGTCCGCGAACGATTCCTGGTCCGTCCAGGACACGGGTATCCCCAGCATTTCGTGCATGGGAGTCTCCACAAGGTAATACGGCACGTTCTCCTGGTTCTCCAGCGTCATCCCCGAACGCGAATATATCAGCGAGTCCCCCTGTACCACGTTGATGGAGCTTAGGCCGTTCGGCGGGTCAACCGGCAGCGCGCGCAGGATGTTCGCTCGGCTGAACTCCGCCGCTACCGGGTGAATGTCAATCCCGTAAACCAGCCGCGCCGTCACCTCCGCTATCTTCCCATCCTGGTACTCCTGCCTTCTCATGTACTGGACGATACGCCGCGCCGCGTGATACAGGAACGTCCCCGACCCGCACGACGGATCCAGTACGCCTACTTCTGACGCATCCGAGTTCACCGCCCGCGCCACCGAATCGTTCAGCCAATCATCATCCAGCAGACGCTCCGCCAGCATCTCCGCCAGCCAGTCCGGGGTGTAGAACTCGCCAAACGCCTGTCGCTGCTCCGCCGGAACCATGTCCTGGTACAGGGTTCGCAGAACATCCCTGGAACGCGCCCGCCAGTCGTACCGATCCGCTACCTCGAACACCCGCCTCACCCAAGCCGCGCCCGGTTCGTGAGTCGGTTCGCTGTCCGCTCCGGGCGCGAACGGCCACGCCGCGAAACCCTCATCCACATAGCTCAACGGATCGTCGCCCATGTCGCGCCGGCCATCCTGGAGCGACCGTCCCACAGCCCGCGCTATCGTTATCAGGATAGTATGAGTTACGAACAGGTCATCACCCTCGGCGGTCGTGGCGTAAGCCGAACCTTCCGGCCGCTTTTCCAGTTCGCCCGACGGCGCGTTGCCCGAACTTCTCAGCACGTCCAGCCACAGGTCGCGCTTGGTTCGCGTTCCGGCGTCGTCCTTGAGCGCGGGATAGATTTCGTTCCTCAGTTCGTCCCTGAGCGATTCGAACAGCTGCGCCGGATTTTTCGGCGCCCAAGGCTTGCCATGAAGACTCGCGAACAGGTCCGATCCAAGCCACTCCGCAAGCGAGTCCGCCGACCTCCCGCTGTACCTCTCCCCCGAAACCACCAACTGCGCCGAACTCAATTCTCCGTTCGATAGAATCTCCCACTGCCACATCCACCAGATTCGACCATCCGTGAGAACCGCTCTCCATGGCAGATCGCCGAGTTCCTCAGAATCCAACCTCGCCCTCTCGCGCTCCCATTCCGACCTGACGTACCGCTCGCACTGACCGAACTGCGTCTCCCCGCTGTCCGCGTCCCTGACCGACTCCGGATCCGCCCCGCCTGTCCGCTTGGTCTCGAAAACCACCCGGCGCTGCGGCAGGTAGATATCCATCCTCCCGCCGTCCGAAACCGTGTACTCAGGTTCAATGTCGTAGCCCAGCGACTCTAGCAAAACCCCCAGCCGCATCCTGACCGCTTCCTCATTCGGATGCCTAACGGTCACCAATCGCCGCGCCTGCGCCCTGCCGTTCTGTAAATCGGTCATAGTTCAGCTATCTTGCAACCTCTCAAATGGTCAAGACTGGAATTTCTCCGGCTCACTATATACCAAAGCCGGGCGGCGATGTTGCATCATCGCCCCGCCCATGCTAAGTTGCGGTTGCGCGGAAGTCGTAGTTATGGGAGGAAGACGATGGCCTCGGACGCACAGTTTACGCTGATTACCGCTGACCGGCTGATTGATTCCAAAGGCGGGCCGCCTGTCGAGAAGGGGGCGGTTCTGCTCGAGGGGGATAAGATAGTGGCGGTCGGAGGGCAGGGAGAGGTTCGCTCGCCGGAGGGGGCGTCGGTGGCGGTGAGCGATTATCCCGGCTGCACGGTGATGCCCGGGATGGTGGACTGCCACACGCATCACAATGGGTTCGGCGACGGGCGCATGGGGGACGACCTGGCTACGCTGCCGGATGAGATCCTCACTGTGCAGGCGGCGCGGAACGCGAGGGCCAGCCTGTATTCGGGCGTTACGACCATCCGCGAGAATGGGCCGAAGAACGTGACGATGTTCAGGCTGCGGGACTCTATCAACGCGGGGCTGACCATCGGCCCCAGGATGACGCTGTGCGGCAGGCCGGTGGCTATCATCGGCGGACACATGGGTTATTTCGGCGGCGAGGTGACGGGCGCGAACCAGTCTCGCGCGCTCGCGAGGCAGCTTATCAAGGAGGGCGCGGACTATATCAAGATAACCGCGACGGGCGGAAGCACGCGGACTTCCTATCCCTCCCTGCCCTCTTTCAACGTGGACGAACTGACGGCGGTGACCAGCGAGGCTAAGAAGTTCGGCAAGCTGACGGCGACGCACTCTATGTCGTCCGCCGGGATAGCGAACTCGCTGGACGCGGGCGTGGACATGATAATCCACTGCCAGTACCGCGACTCGGACGGCGTGGAGAACTTCCGCGAGGACGTAGCGGAGCGAATCGGGGAGCAGGGCGCGTATGTCAACCCAACGCTGCACGTCGGGCGGTCGTCGGCGTGGATACTCGCGCACAAGCGCGACGACGAAGGGCTGACGCCGGAGGAACAGGCGCAGCTCGACGAGGCGCGCGCCACCATGGACACCCGGCTCGACCACTCGCGCCGCATGATAGACATGGGGCTGAAGGTCATCACCGGCTCGGATTCGTCCTGGGGCAACTACAAGCTGGGCAACACCGTGTATGAGACGGAGTTGCTGGTTCACGCCGGGTACACGCCGTTGCAGGGCGTTCTGTCGGTAACAAGCTGGGCCGCCGCCGCGCTGAACATGGACGACAGGGTCGGGACGCTGGAGCCGGGCAAAGAGGCGGACGTATTGGTGGTTCGCGGCAATCCGGCCCGGGACATCAACGACCTGTGGAACGTGGAGGACGTGTTCTTCGCGGGGCGGAAGCTGGAACGCGGCTCGGAGGAATCGCGGGCGGCGGTTAGACAGACGCCGGCAGTGATATAGTCGTATGGGAGTCATCTGATTGATTCTAAACGTATCAGTAACTGAGTATCGCCATCCAGTAACAGCCCACGAAGTTGGACTGACTAGAGACACCCTTACTATATCGAGATTGCGGGAACGGTACGTTCCCTCGTGGTTCTCTAGTCGCGCCCGTAGCCAATGGCAATGGCAAGCCGACTTGGACGCAGGCACGGGTTTTCAGACTTACGTTGACAAGTACACAGAGGTTACGACCTCCGAACCCTGGAATGATGTCGAACTCTTTTTTGACCGGCTTGCCGCGGTTGGTCGCAGGGCGTCTTATGGCGGCAGCCTTTACTATCCAGGGCGTTATCCCCTGTTGAACTCGGCGGCCATGGCTAATGCCGCGGAGGCTTTGGCCGGTTGGTTCTGCGAGGAACACTACGACTGGGACTTAGCTACCCGTCCGCGGCGAGTGTCTCCTGATATAGTATTTCGTGACAAGGGTGGACGCTGGGCCCTTGTCGAAGTCAAGTCAACGGGCAGATCCGGAAGTGTACGCGCCAAAATGACAAATGAGATGATTAAACTGCTTAGAATACTGGCTACAACAAAACTGCTTCGCCCCAGACTATATTTTGTAGTCCTGATTATGATCCAAGTCGCCGGCCCTTCTGATGTAAAGCTAACGAGCTTGGTACTGGAAGAGGTGTAAAATGACCCGCAGAAAACCCGATCCCGTGGACCTCATGCTCATGGGCAGGATGAATGACGCCACAAAAATGTATCTGGACTTCTACTTGGAATCGCTGGAAATCGGCGACCGCTATATCGGCGCGGATTTGGTCGCGCAGATGCACTTCAGCGTAGCCGGGGAGAACCCGGGTACGGATCCCGAGTCTGTAACCAATCAAGTAGAGGGGATGGTAATGAACGCTTTGCGGAAGCGCGGAATAGACGTTGACAACCAGATAGTGGCTGACGACCTTGCGATTGCGAAGAAAGCCCTGGCGGAGGGCCGAAAGCGGTCCGAGCGGAGCGTCGAATTGATGGACGGATAAAGGAACTTGTTCATTCCAGCACCAAGCCATTAGGAGTACATCCATGCTCTCCACCCCACGATTCACGATACTCAAGGCCGCGCGGCTGATTGACGGCAACGGAGGCGCGGCGGCTGAGCGGGCCGCGATACTGCTGGAAGGCGACTCTATCCGACGGATAGGGACTTCGGAGACCGTTCAGGCCCCGGAGGGCGCGTCGGTCCGCGAGATAGACTACGGCGACGCGACGATATTGCCCGGGCTGGTGGACTCGCACGTTCACCTTATCGGCATCGGCGACGGGCGCGCGGGGGACGAACTTGTCACGCTGCCGGACGAGGTGCTGACGGTGCAGGCGGCGCAGAATGTCCGCCGACACCTGCACTCAGGTGTCACGACAGTGCGAGACTGCGGAGCGAAGAACCGCACGACGTTCGCGCTGAGGCAGGCGGTGGAAATGGGCATACTGCCCTCCCCGCGCCTCGTGCTGGCGGGCAGGCCGGTGGCCATCATCGGCGGCCACCTCAGCTATTTCGGCATACAGGCGACGGGCGCGGACGAGTGTCGCGCCGCCACCCGCCAACTAATCAAGGAGGGCGCGGACTTCATCAAGATAACCGCGACCGGCGGCAGCACGCGCACCAGCCACCCGCTCAGGCCGTCCTTCGACGTTGACGAACTGAGCGCGATATGCGAAGAGGCGCACAAGTTCGGCAGGCACGCGGCGGCGCACTGCGCTTCCTCTCAGGGTATGGTGAACGTACTCGACGCGGGCATTGACACTATCATTCACGGCGTCCACAAGGACCCGGACGGCTCGGACACCTATCGCCCGGACATATCCGAGCGCATAGCGGAGAGCGGCGTTTTCGTGAATCCGACCATCGGCGCGTCGGTGGCGCGGATACGGCAGCTTGAGGACATGGGCGGCCTGAGCGCGGAGTTGCAAGCGGAACTGGACGCGGCGCGCGCGGGGTCGGAGGTGAGGATGGATCAGTTCGCGCGGATGCGGGACGCGGGCGTGGTGATGTCGGCGGGGTCGGATTCGGCGTGGGGGAACTACCGGATGGGCGACTTCCAGACGGAGATAGAGGCGCACGCGATGGCGGGAATGTCGAACATGGAGGCGATAGTCTCCGCCACCCGGGACGCGGCGCGTTCATGCTGGATAGCGGATCAGGTCGGGACGCTGGAGCCGGGGAAGCAGGCGGACGTGTTGGTGGTCGGGGGCAATCCGTTGGATGATCTGTCAGACCTGAGACGGGTGGCCGACATCTTCCTGGCTGGAGAGAGGGTTGACCGCCAGAACCTGGTATAGATATTACAGGCGGCGCACTTCTGGCAGTCTCGCCATCCTACGGTCGAGCGTCAGAGTTTCCATACCGGCGCGACGGTAACCGTCGGCTATAAGACGGTCGAATAGACCCGGTTGGCTGGACTCCGACAGGATCTCTAACACATCCGGCCCATTCAGAGGGGAGACAAGCCCGCTTCGCAACAAGCCTAATAGGGCAACGCGGGCGCGATCTCTGGGTATGCCATAATGGTGCTGGACTGTGACATAGGCTTCCCCTATTACCTGATTGGACGCGAGGATTTCTGAGCCATCTTCCACTAATTCTCTAAGACGGCTCCTGCAATAGGAAAAATCCTCCGGTGGCTGCCTGGTGAGCAACCTTACCAGAACCGACGTATCAATCCCGTAGCGAAGGGTCATAGCCCTCTCTCCGGATTTTCTCGAGGTCGAATGGCGGATGGTCCGGGGCTATATAATCAGCCAGCATTCCAAGAAGAGACTCGTCTATTTTGCGCGGACGCGAGTCCGTTCGGCGCGACCGCAATATGAAACCGCCCGGAACCTCTTCGAAATCGAGCTGGTCGCCCGGCCCCATTCCGAGTTCCTCCAGCGCTCCCGCCGGAAAGGTGATCTGACGCTCTGAGGTGATCTTGACTCTCATCGTTTTCTCCTTAAGGGGACGTCCGCGCTGGACATCCCCCTTGAAAGTCGGAATGAATCGCTAACGCTCGATGGACGGGCGGCCCTTCGACAGGCTCAGGGTGAACGACACCTTGAAAGTCGGAATGGGTCGCTAGCGCTCGATTGGGGCGCCGACTATGGAGCCGTATTCGGTCCAGGAGCCGTCGTAGTTGCGGACCTTCTCGTAGCCCAGGATCTGGGAGAGGACGAACCAGGTGTGGGAGCTTCGCTCGCCGATGCGGCAGTAGGCGATGGTCTCACCGTCGCCACTGATGCCAGCGCCGCCGTAGATGGCCTGGAGTTCTTCGACGGACTTGAAGGATCCGTCTTCCGCCACCGCCGTCGCCCAGGGGATGTTCGCCGCGCCCGGGATGTGGCCGCCGCGCTGCGAACCTTCCTGGGGCAGGTTGGCGGGCGCGAGAAGCGTTCCGTTGTATTCGTCCGGCGCGCGCACGTCCACCAGGCCGGTATTGTTGCTGGTGGAGGCGACGTCGAGAACGTAGTCGCGGGTGGCGCGAATGGACAGGTCGGGCGCGGGCGCGTCGTAGGAGACGCTCTCGACCGACGTGGCCTCGGTGGTCAGTTCTCTGCCCTCGTCCAGCCACTTCTGCCTGCCGCCGTCCATAATCTTCAGGTCGGCGTGGCCGTATATCTTCATCTGCCAGAAGGCGTAGGTGGCGAACCAGTTGTTGTTGTCGCCGTACAGCACGACGGTCGTGTCCGGGCCGATGCCGGAACTTCCAAGAAGCTCGCCCATCTGCTCGGCGGACAGGATGTCGCGGGTAAGCTGGTCGTTGAGCTGGGACGTCCAGTTCCAGCCCACGGCTCCGGGAATGTGGCCCTGGTCGTAGGCTTCGGTGTCGACGTCCACTTCCACAAGCCTCACATTGGAGTCGCCCAGGTTCTCGGCGACCCATTCGGTCGTAACGATAGATTCGGGATGCGCTGCCATTTTCTTATCAATCCTCCATTCGGGAGCTATGCGAGCTCCCTCGGTTCTGTGTATCTCGGTTCGTCGTCTAGCCGAGGAGCGAAGCTCCGCCGCAGAAGGCGACGTAATCAATTAGCTCGGTAACGGTTGGGTTGTCTCCGCAGAGCGGGCAATCGGGGTTGCGCCGCATCTTGACCGCCCTGAAGTCCATCTCCAGTGCGTCTATCAGCAACAGCCGGCCGGACAGCGACTCGCCGATTCCCAGAATCAGCTTGACCGTCTCGGTCGCCTGGATAGTGCCGACCATTCCCGGAAGCATCCCAAGCACGCCCGCCTCGGCGCAGCTCGGCACCTCGCCCGGAGGCGGGGGCGTCGGGAACAGGCAGCGGTAGCAGCCATTGCCGGGCACGAACACCGTCGCCTGGCCGTCGAACAGCAGGATGCTGCCGTCCACCAGCGGCTTGCCGGACAGGTACGCGGCGTCATTCACGAGGTAGCGCGCCGGGAAGTTGTCCGCGCCGTTTATCACCACGTCGTAGTCCCCGATTATCTCCATGGCGTTGTCCGACATCAGAGGCTGTTCGTGGACTATCACTTTGGTTTCGGGATTGTAGGCGTTGAGCGTCTCGATAGCGGACTGCACCTTCGGCTTGCCGATGTCGCTGTCGTAGTGCAGCACCTGCCTCTGGAGGTTGGTAACGTCCACGGTGTCGAAGTCCACTATGCCGATTGTGCCGACGCCGGCCAGCGTCAGGTAGATGGCGATGGGGGAGCCAAGTCCGCCCGCGCCGACTATCAGAACCTTCGCGTCAATCAGCTTGCGCTGTCCCGCGCTGCCGACCTGCGGCATGATGATGTGGCGGCTGTATCTCCGCACCTGGTAAGGGGTTAGCGGCCTGACCTGAGTAGCTGTGACCATTGAGTACCTCCAACTGGATTTTCGCGCTGACTCTTGTTGCACTCTGATTATAGTACGGAGGGTTCTCAGCCTTCAAATTTGGGGTACCAATGAGAAATTCGCATTAGCCTCCAGATCTTTCCGGTCCGTCAAAAAGTCGTGGGATTCCCACAGTCGGGCAGATACCGGAACTGAAGCCCAAGCGGATTGGCATCCGCCACTCTGAGACCGGCACTGCAGCCTCTCCCTCGCTGGAAGAGAAAATATCCGAAAAATGGGTCTGCCTCTCGGTTGATTATTCAAATTCTATGTGATATTATCCACGAACAAATAATCGCTCATGGGGATTGCCGTTATGACGACTGGGACTGCCGAAGGCGCTCACATTCACAAATTCCAGAACCTGCTGCGTGAACTTTTCCAATTCGACTGCGCGGATCTGGACTTCGGTATCTACCGCATCATGAACCACAAGCGGGACGCGGTGGAAAAGTTCATCTCCGATAAGCTCCCCGATTCCATATCCGAAGAACTGAATAGAGGCCCGTCGGCGCAAGAGGCGCGAGCATTCGCCCATCTTGAAGATGTAGCCCGGCTCATCAGGGAAACCCTTGGCGAAGACGCTATTGGCTACGATGGCGAACTTGATCCACGATACCACTCACTTCCCATAGGGGAGGAATACCTGGAAGCCAGGGATGCCGCCTCGGACGCGCGCAGCCGCGAGGCCGTCCAAGCCGTTGAAGCCTCGATATACAATCACCTGTACACCTTCTTCAGCCGCTATTACGAGGAGGGTGACTTCATATCCAAGCGACGCTACTCCCGCAACCAGCGCTACGCCATCCCCTACAATGGCGAGGAAGTCTATCTGCACTGGGCAAACAGCGACCAGTATTACGTCAAGACGGACGCGAATTTCAAGAACTACGATTGGAACGCGCCCAACTGCGTGGCGGTGCGCTTCAGGATAATGGAGGCGGATGTCGAACAGAACAACGTCAAAGGCGAAAAGCGATTCTTCTTGCCTCGCGTCCGCGAAACGCGCTGGGACGCCAACGACAGTGCCGTCACCATTCCGTTCGAGTACCGCCCTCTCACCACATCGGAGAAAATCACGCACGGCAATCGAAACCAGCAGGACAAGATAATAGCCGCCGCCCTGGCAGACATTCCCCGCCATCTGGGCGACGCGCCCGAAGCGCTGGCCTCCCTCACCCGCGAGCGAAGCCGCGACTCCAAAAACAACCCCGTCACCTACCTTGAACACCACCTGCGCCAGTACGCCCGCAAGAACGACTCCGACTTCTTCATTCACAAGGACCTGTCCGGCTTCCTCTCCCGCGAACTGGACTTCTACTTGAAGAATGAGGTACTGAACCTGGACAGTCTGGAAGCCGTTGGCGAATCCATGTCGGAAGGCTGGTTCCAGCAGATGCGGCTCATCAAGTCCATCGGCGGCCGGATAATCGAGTTCCTCGCGCAGATAGAGAATTTCCAGAAGACGCTCTGGGAAAAGCAAAAGTTCGTCACCGAGACTCACTATTGCGTTACCCTCGGCAACATCGCGTCCGACTTCTACCCGGATATCGTGTCGAACGAGTCTCAATGGCAAGAATGGCGGGATCTGTTCGACGTTGACGGGGCGGACCGCAGCGCCCAATTCCTGCAAGCGAACCCGACGCTGGTACTGGACACTCAACACTTCAGCGCTGACTTTACCGACCGCCTGCTGGCGTCCTTTGATAACTTGGATAGTGTTACCGACAGCTTGCTCGTGAATGGTGAGAACTGGCAAGCATTGAATATTCTTCGCAACCAGTACCGAAGTTCCTTGGACTGCATTTATATTGATCCGCCGTACAACACAAATGAAAACACATTCTTTTACAAGAATAGCTACAAGCATTCGTCATGGATATCCATGATGAAAGATCGAATTGAGTTAGGGGCCGTGCTTCTAGCAAAAACCGGAGTTTTACAGACAGCTATCAACGATACCGAGACGCACAGTTTACGATCCATTCTTGATAATTTATTCGCAGAATCGAACCGCATGGCGACAATAATCGCTGAAGTAAATCCGGCAGGACAGAACCTGCGTCTAATGCCCCTGCCCTGAGCCATGATTATTTTCACATCTATGCTGTCGACGCTGGCGAAGCTCGGATGCGTTTGAGACACCTGACAGAGGCCGAAAAGAGATCTTACACAGAGACTGATGGGAAACGTCGCTATTTGTGGGACAATCTCCGTCGGAGAGGTGGAAACTCACTACCATCAGACCGCCCAGGACAAGTCTTTCCATTATTTGTTACTGAGAACTCCGTTCGAGTTCCTCAAATGGAATGGGTGGAGTCTGAAGAAAAGTGGCTGGTTCTAGAGTCCCCTAAGGAGAATGAAATTGAATCTTGGCCTATTGATCCACAAGGAACTCATCGAATTTGGAGAGTTAACCCTGATGGCGCGCAAGAAGGTATCCGATCTGGTGACATAGGCGTTGTTAGAAAGGCTGGTCGTCTCGAAGTATCTAAAAAGACATATATGCCAGAAGGCAAGAAACCAAAGACTGTTTGGTATGGATCAGGGTACTCAGCGACAACATACGGGACTAAACTACTCAACGATATTCTAGGAAGCCATGACTTTAGCTACCCTAAGTCCGTCTTTCTGATGATAGACTGCTTACGAATGTGGCTGTCGGAAAATTCAACTGTTGTGGACTACTTCGCTGGTTCCGGCACCACTGGCCACGCCGTCATAAACCTGAACCGCGAGGACGGCGGTCAGCGCAAGTTCATTCTTGTCGAAATGGGCGACTACTTCGATACCGTCCTGCTCCCGCGCATCAAGAAAGTCACATACACGCCCGAATGGAGAAACGGCAAGCCGCGACGCGAGGCCACAGACGAGGAAGCCGAAAGCTCTCCCCGCGTCATAAAGTACATCCGTATGGAGTCCTACGAGGACGCGCTGGACGGCATAGAGTTCGACGACAACCTCGGACGCATGAACTTGGAAGACAGGATACAGGACTACCTGCTCAAATATATGCTGAAATGGGAGACACAGAACAGCCAGACGCTATTGAACGTGGAGAATCTGGGCAGTCCCTTCGACTACCGCCTCCGCGCCCACGTCAACGGCGGCGACAGGGAGCGGAACGCCGACGTCGCCGAGACGTTCAACTATCTGCTTGGCCTGAACGTCCGAACACGGCGCGTTCACTATGACGGCGACACGCGATACATCGTATATCGAGGCGAGACGCGCGAATCGCCGGGCCGCGAAGTGGTGGTGATATGGCGGGACACGAAGGGCTGGACGGTAGAAGACCACGAACTGGACAGGCGGTTCGTCGCGGAACATATCCTTGCGGACGGATATGATACCGCCTATGTCAACTCCCCATCCTGCATCGCTGGAACAAAGCCCGTGGAGCCGATATTCCACGCCCGGATGTTCGCTCCTGTAACTGCCTGAGCTATACGGCCGCGGAGACTTTCCCCAATGCCGCCACGCGTGAACGCCGCCAACAACTACGCCAAGCTGGAACAGCGTATGTCCCTGCTCGCTTGGCTGCAATCCCGGCTGGGCTACGACAGCGCAAGCCATTTGCTGGCCGACATAAAGGAAGCCGACGAAGGTTTCGACTCCGATGGCCGCAGTTATGTCTATGCGCGTCTGGCGTCCCGCGCCGGACAGATGCGAGAACTGGCCGTGGCCGACCTGGAACGCTACGATGACAACATCCGCGAGTATCTGACCGCGATGAACGCGCGGCGTCCCCAACCCATAACTCTGCGTTACTTCCAATACCTGGCCGCGCTGTGCGCTGAAATCTTTCTGGACCGCTACTTCAACGCCCCCGGCACGCTGCTGGGTTCGCTCAACCAGTTCGTTGGCAGTCTGAACTCCAACCGCGCCGTCTCAGAGCGGGTGGACCTGTTCGAGCGCTCCGACCTGAAAAAGCTCGCGTTCTGGATGGCGACCGGCAGCGGCAAGACGCTGCTGATGCACATCAACTACCTCCAGTTTCTCCATTACAACCGCGAACCGCTGGACAACATCCTGCTCATTACTCCCAACGAGGGCCTGACCCAGCAGCATCTTGACGAGATGGAAGCGTCCGGTATTCCGGCGGTCCGACTCGACCTGAACGAGAATAGCCTGTTTTCGAGCGCGCCGGGCGTGGTGAAAGTCACCGAGATTACCAAGCTGGTGATGGAGAAAAAGGGAGAAGGCGAAAGCATCCCGGTCGAGGCTCTGGAGGGCAACAACCTGATTTTCGTGGACGAAGGCCACAAAGGTTCGGGCGGCGAAGCGTGGCGCGAAGTACGCGACGCGCTGGGCGAGTCCAGTTTCACATTCGAGTACAGCGCGACCTTCGGGCAGGCGCTCACAGCGGCGCGCAACGACGCTCTGACCACTGAGTACGGCAAAGCCATCGCCTTCGACTACTCATACCGCCACTTCTACAACGACGGCTACGGCAAGGACTTCCACATCGTCAATCTCCTGCAAGAAACGACGAGCGATCATACTGACGAACTGCTGCTTGCTAATATGCTTTCTTTCTACGAACAGCGACTAGTGTTTGGTGGGCAGTCTGATGCTCTGCGACCCTACAACCTTGACAAGCCGCTTTGGGTATTCATCGGCAGAAGCGTCAACGCCGTCCATACCGAAAGAGGCCAACCGCAAAGCGATGTTCTCACAGTAGTCCGGTTCCTGCATAGATTTCTGACCGACAGGTCGTGGGCGACCCGGAATGTAGGTCAACTGCTCGAGGGACAGTCGGGACTGCGTGACAAGTATGGATATGATGTCTTCTCAGATAAGTTCGACCGTCTTCGCCAACTCGGTACGGATCCGACAGCAGTTTACCAGGACATACTGGAAACAGTCCTGCATACGCCAACGCCCGGGGCGCTGCATCTATGCGATATTAGCGGCAGCGACGGCGAACTCGGACTCAAAGTCGGCGGTTCGGATGGCTATTTCGGTCTCATCTACATAGGCGACACGTCCAGGTTCAAGACGCTGACCCAGCGCAGTGATACAGGAATAGCCATAGAGAGCGACGCCTTTTCAGGCTCACTTTTCGACCGAATCAATGAGTCGGACACCAGCGTAGAAATACTGATCGGATCCAGAAAATTCATGGAGGGCTGGAACTCCTGGCGCGTGTCCAACATGGGTCTGCTGAACATAGGCAGAAGCGAAGGGTCGCAGATAATCCAGCTTTTCGGGCGCGGCGTGCGGTTGCGCGGACGGGACATGAGCTTGAAACGAAGTTCGGCGCTGAACGGCAATCACCCGGATTACATACGACTGCTGGAGACACTGAACATATTTGCGGTGCGCGCCAATTACATGGCCCAGTTCCGTGATTACCTGGAACGCGAAGGCGTATCAACCGAAAGCCTGATTGACCTGCCCCTGTTCATCAGGCCCAACCGAGAATTCCTGGACAAAGGCCTGGTCGTCCCTCGCGCGAAGGATGACCTGAACTTCAACGCTGGTTCCTGGGTACTTCTGGAACCGGATAAAGATGTACGGGTGTCGGTCAACGTGTCCGCTCGCGCGCAGACTATAGGCAGCGGCGCGGATGGCGAAGGCTACGCCGGTTCAGGCGAAAAAATTCCAATACCACCTGAGAGTCTCGATCTTGTGAATTGGTCGGAAATATACCGCGCCCTGCTCGAACACAAAGAGCGAAAAGGCATGGACAACCTTATCATCAATTTCGATGACCTCAGGCGCGTCATGGAATTCCAACCGCGGGTTTACTCCCTGGTAGCCGAGGAATCGGTGGTAAGGCCGGAGAACTTCGATGATCTCGAACGTCTTCAGGAAGCGGTCCTGAGCGTATTGCGAAAGTACGCCGAAGCGGTCTATCGTCGTCGTCGCGCTCAGTGGGAATCGAACAATCTGATATACAAGACTCTTGATGAGAACGACCCCAACTTTGGGTTCAACATCGCCGAGAGCGGGGGTTTAGGCAGGTACATAGTCAGCGTACCGCGCTCGGAAACTCAGCTCAGACAGAACATCGAACAGCTTATCGCCGACTGCAACGCGCTGCACTACGAGGAAGAGGGCGCGCTGCCGCGCATCCATTTCGACCGGCACCTGTATCAGCCGTTGCTTGTAGATAACGACGGCAAGTTCAAAATGTCCCCGCCCGGCCTGAATCCCGGCGAGCGGAAGTTCGTGGAGGACCTCAGAAGATACTGGACCGAGGAACAAGACAACATGCCGGAGGACGTTGAAGTGTTCCTCCTGCGTAACCAGGGGCGCGGCGCAGGCATAGGCTTCTTCGAGAATAGCGGCTTCTACCCCGACTTCATACTCTGGATAAAATCGGACGACTGCCAGCGCATCGTATTCATCGAGCCTCATGGCATGAGAAATCAGATAGCGTATGCTGAAGACGAGAAAGTGCGCCTTTACGAACGGCTGCCAGATCTGGCGCGCGAAATCTCCCAACGGTCAGGAAAGTCCAATGTTCTGCTTGATTCATTCATAGTTTCCCAGACCCCGTACCTTGATCTCAAAAAGATATATGGCAACGGCGATTGGCGCCTCGACGACTTCACCAGGCGGCACATACTCTTCCCCGCGCGGAATGACCAATACGACTACGTGAAGCTCATCCTATCCTCTTAGCCATTGCAGACCACGAAACGCGCGTCCATTACTGCAAACCGCCGTCCCAAGGGCGGCGGGCAGTTCCGAACCCTCAGCCGAAACTTGACCGCCAAACGCGGAAAGCGTAGATTGAAGCAATCAAAGATCGGAGACAGACAATCCTCTGGAGGGAGCTATGCAGTTCGGCTCATTCATGGAATTTCACACGCGGCCCGGCGGTTCGCAGGTCGGAGCGTTCGACGAGGGCATGGAGCATATCAGGCAAGCCGAATCGCTCGGACTGGACGGCGTTTGGCTGGCCGAGTCCCACTTCAACCCGCAGAGGTCCGTCCTCTCCGCGCCGCTCGTCATAGGCGCGGCCATAGCCGGACGCACGAGTACCATAAAGATAGGCACCGCCGTCCACGTCATCCCGCTCGGCAACCCCATCCGCATGGCGGAGGAAGCGGCCACTCTCGACCAGCTAAGCCACGGACGCTTCGAGTACGGCGTCGGGCGCAGCGGATTCCCGGGTTCCTACGAAGGCTACGGCATGGCTTACGGCGAGAGCCGCCAGCGCTTCTACGAATACCTCGAAATCATAAAGGCGTCCTGGACATCCGAGCGCTTCAGCTACGAGGGCGAATTCTATTCCTACGACGACGTGTGCCTCACCCCGAAGCCGTTCCAGCAGCCGCACCCGCCCTTCAGAGTAGCCTCCACGACCACAGACACCTTCCCCGTACTCGGCAGGATGGGCTACCCAATCTTCGTGGGCGTTCGCGGACTTGGAATGTCCCAGGTCGCGGAACAGGTCGCGCTCTACAAAGAGGCGTGGAAGGAAGCCGGACACGAGGGCGAGATTGACATATCGCTCAGAATCCCGGTCCATGTAGGCGAGAACGCGGAAGAAGCGGTGTCGCTTCCGGAAAACAGCTTCATGAAGCAGTTTCGCAGACTCGGAAGCCAGCTTGCCGCGTCCGCGACGCGACCCGGAACCGACCCCCGTGAAGACCGCGTAGAGCGAAGTTCGGAGCTCGCCGAAATCACCTGGGACTTCGTGCGGCAGGAAAAGGTCGCCGTCGGCACCCCGGACATGGTTATCGAGCAGCTAACCAGGATGCGCGACGCGCTCAGTCTCACCGGCGTCGTAGCCGAACTCAACGCTGGCGAAGAACTGCCGCCGAACAAGATAGCCTCGTCGCTCAGGCTGCTCTGCGAAGAGGTCATGCCGGCGTTCAGGTAACAATTCCCAAATTGAAAATTCATAATTGAGAATTGATATGCTCCTCGCCATTGACATAGGCAACACCAACGTAACCGTCGGCGTGTTCGACGGCGACGACCTGCGGGCTACCTTCCGCCTGTCCACCGACACGCGCAAGATGCCCGACGAGTACGCGCTCGCCGTCAACCAGTTGCTGCCCCTGCGCGGCCTGTCGCTGGCAGACATAGACGCCGTGGCGATTTGCAGCGTCGTCCCGCCGCTCACGCCCAGTTTCACCCAACTCGCCAGGGACTACTTCGGCGTCGAGCCGCTCGAAGTCGGCTCCGGCGCTCGAACCGGAATCAGCGTCCGCTACGACTCCCCCCGAGACGTGGGCGCGGACCGCATCGTGGACGCCGCCGCCGCCTTCAGCATCTACGGCGGCCCGGTCATCGTCGTGGACGTGGGAACCGCCACCGTCTTCGACGCCGTATCCGAGTCCGGCGACTACCTGGGCGGCGCGATAGCTCCGGGCATATCCATAGCCGCCGACTCCCTGTTTCACACGACCGCCATGCTGCGCCGCGTCGAACTCGCTCCCCCGCCCGCCGCAATCGGCAGAAACACCGTCCACGCGCTCCAGGCCGGCCTCGTCTTCGGATACGCCGAACTGGTCAAGGGCATGGTGGCGCGCTTCAAGAACGAACTCGGCGCTCACTCCAACGTGGTCGCCACCGGCGGCCTCGCGGACGTGGTGGCGGCTGAGTCCGCCGTGTTCGACGCAATTGACCCCAACCTCACGCTAACCGGACTGCGAATCGTCTATGAACTGAACAACGACGGACGCCACACATGACATACTCACTCCAGGGCAAGAACATCGCGCTCGGCGTAACCGGCTCCATCGCCTGCTACAAGACGGTTGACCTCGCCAGCAAATTAGTCCAACTGAACGCCAGCGTTGACGTTCTGATGACCGACGCCGCGCTTCAATTCCTCACGCCCCTAACCTTCGCCGCCATCACCCATCGCCCCGTCGTCACCAGTATGTTCGACCCCCAATCCGAGTTGAGCATCAACCACGTTGCCGCCGCCGAGCGCGCCGACCTAGTGGCCGTCGTTCCAGCCACGGCCAACAGCCTGGCCAAGATAGCGCGCGGCATGGCCGACGACCCCGTGTCCGCGACGATCCTCGCCACCCGCGCGCCCGTCCTTGTCGCGCCCGCGATGGACGCGAATATGTACGACAACCCCGCGACTCAGGCCAACGTCAGGCTTCTCGAAGAGCGCGGAGTCTATGTCGCGGGGCCCGCAGAGGGCCGAATGGCGTCCGGGCTTATTGGCAGGGGCAGGCTAGTCGAACCCGCTGAACTGGTGGGACACATAAGAATCCTGCTCGGACGGGACGGCGACCTCGCTGGGCGCAAGATAGTCGTCAGCGCGGGCGGAACGCGCGAGGCTATTGACCCCGTTCGCGTCATAGCCAACCACTCATCCGGCAAGATGGGCTACGCCATAGCCGAGGCCGCCAGGGACAGGGGCGCGGACGCGGTTCTGGTGACCGCGCCAACCTCCCTGCCCGACCCCACCGGCGTCAGGATGGCGCGGGTCAACTCCGCGCTCGAAATGGGCTACGCGCTCGACAGAGAGTGTTCCGACGCCGACGCCGTTATCATGGCCGCCGCCGTCGCCGACTGGCGCGTGTCCGAGATAGCCGACCAGAAGGTCAAGAAGACCGGCGCCGACACCTGGGCGATAGACCTGGTAAAGAACCCGGACCTGATAGCCGGAATCCACGCGGACAGACTGGTCAAGGTCGGCTTCGCCGCCGAAAGCGAAGACCTGATAGAAAACGCGCGCGCCAAGATACAGTCCAAAGGGCTGCGGATGATAGTCGCCAACGACATCACCGCCACCGACGCCGGCTTCGCCGTTGACGACAACCGCGTCATAATCCTCGACCGCGAAGGCGCGATAGAACGCCTCCCCCTCATGTCCAAGTACGACGTGGGAGTGGAGATACTGGACAGGGTGAGGCCGCTGTTAAATATGCAACCTGCCGAGTAGTGAGTTGACCGAGTTCCAACATGATAGAATGGGAGGAACAACCTGTCGGCAACAGAGACTCAGAGAAAGAGGGCAAATTGACGTCCGATAAAGATGTTAGCGGAGAGGCCGAGCCAATCCGTTGGGCTATCACAGAGGGCACGAAGGAGGCTGCGGAAATCCTATCCGACTCTCTGGACGCCGATATTATCTTCTACAATGGCCCGCTCAACGCCCTGTACGATTGGCGGTTCATTGAAGCGTGCGCTGGCAGATTCCAGCGAGAAAACGTCTTTCTCATATTGGTGACCCACGGGGGAAGCGCAGATTCCGCGTTCAGAATAGCGGACTGGCTCCAGAAGCACTACACGCGATTCACTCTTTACGTAACTGGGCGTTGTAAGAGCGCGGGGACGCTTGTCGCTATGGGGGCGCATGAACTTATCATGTCTCCTGACCACGGAGAGATGGGGCCTCTTGATATCCAGTTGCCCGCGCCTGAAGAACCAAGTGGACGGCGTTCGGGACTTACTTTTTCAGACGCGCTCAGTAGATTGGATGATGAAGCGTATCTGACCTATGAGAATTTCCTTTCTAGGATAATTGAGAATGATGGTGGGGAGGTCTCGCGAGAGTACGCGATGAAAATAGCCTCGGACATGGCTGCTTCTCTTTACGGTCAGACCTACGGCCAACTAGATCCACTTCACATAGGCCAAGCAAGTCGCGCCATGAAAATCGCGGAAGAATATGGCATCCGTCTGCTCAGCGTGGGGGCGAACTCAGACAGAGACCGCCTGCTCAAGATTGCATTTGATTACCCAGCGCACAGTTTTGTGATTGGCCCAAGCGATGCCGCCGGATTGTTTGATAGAGTATATATGCCGACGGAACTGGAATACGATCTAGCCATCTCACTTGGCGGTATTGCCATTGCGCCCTTTAGACCTGGGCCCGACGACCGGAATAGGTTCGTGCCATTCGAGTTTCTCTCAGAAGAACAAATACCAGAAGATGATGAAAGGCAGGATTAGATATGCCAGGAGAAAGAACCAGGTTTAAGGCCCAACCCAGACCAAAGACGACACCCCTGATAGAACTCAAGCGGCGGCGGCGAGACGCTTTGCGCGGCAAGCCATGGTCAGGAGAAGTCAAAGTTGGGGTCGTAAAGGATATACCCTCACATCCGACGCCTTCCAATGAGCGTTCCAAGCAGATAACGCGAGTCATAAGGCATCGGCGCAGGAATTCCGTTGCCGAGTAGTTAAAGTGGTCCCATGGCTCACCGAGGTATAAGATAGGGTGCGGAGGTCTGCTACACTGTCCTTCTATCTCTGAACTAACTCACTTCAGGCTTTTAGGAAAACTCGGATCTCCCGAAACGAATAGCCGGATACTCTCAGGTGTGTGCAATTTCATAACTCAGTCTCCGTCTCTCCAACATCCCCCGGTAACTCTCATGCGCCACGATTATCAGCATCGTCGTCGCTCGGCTCATGCCCGTGTACAGAACCCTGTTCAGATGTTCTTCGTATGGCAGCGTAACGCCCCCGGCCAGAACCACTTGATCCTCGGTCACCGGCAGAACCAATATCGCCAGGTCGCTTTCCAGACCTTGGAAGTCATACACGTCGCTATACCTGAGCGTTCGCGGAGAGGCGTCTCCGCTTACCCACATGACCTCTTCCAGTTCCTGCGGCGTCGCCAACTCAGCGTCCCGTATGTTCTGCAACTCCCACCCGCCGTAGGAGCGCGAGTCATCAAGTTCTTCCGCGCCGCCGCTGGATAGCACGATCATCTGCCGAGACTGGTAACCTATCTCGTGCCAGTCTCGCGTCAGCCCGTCCAGCGTCTCTTCCAACTCTTCCTGAGACTCAAAGTATCTTGTCTGAACCAATGGGCCGTGAACTCCCCTTCTCGGAGGCGATTCGATTCTGACCAATTTCGCCACCTCATCCGCTATCTCCTGCGTGTTGCGGCAGTTGACCTCCAGGAAGCTATTAGACCAGTTGGTATCGAAAAGCCCGTTGACTCGCGCCCTGACCCATTCCCTCAGCGCTTCCTTACCATCGCCTTCAACCCTGTTCCTGGTCAGGTCCTGGTTCACGAAATCGCCGAACATCGCCCAGCGTCCGGTGATGATGCCGCCTTTCAGCAGAGCATCCTCAAGCCTGAGAAAAACCTCGTCGCTGAGATTCTGCGCTTCGTCAACCACCAGGTAGTCGAATAATTCCACATCTGCCAGGTCCGCGACCGTCTCCTCTACGAAACCATCCCACTCGCTGTTCAGAACGCCGCGCCTCAACATACCTTCCAAGTCGGCCGATTCATCCAGCCGCCGCTGATGCCTGGCCCTCGCGTCACCGCTCAGAACCTTCAACGGCAGCGTCGCCGGCGTGCCGCACACAATCCGCCCGTCACCCTCTTTAGGAAGCGTCTCCACCCATCTCTCGAAACGCGCGCTCAGGTTAGAGTTGCTGCACAGCAGCGCAACACTCTCCCCCGCCTCATAGCGTCGCTTCGCCAGTTCCATCGCCAGAACTGTCTTACCGGTTCCAGCCGCGCCGTCAATTACGTTGCGGTCATTTCGCTCCACCATGCCCAAACCGAGTTTCTGCTCAACCGTCAGTTCCAGAAGTCTCAGGCGGAGAGTCTCGATATCCACGCTGGCTATTCTCACAGTATCGCCTCCATGTTCCTCGAGCGGCATATATGCCCTGATGAAATCAGACCGCAGATTTCTCATAGATATGAGCGTGTCGAAGTAGTCTTGGTTATTATTGCGAAGTCTCGCTTTTACTTCTTCGCCACGCAGCGCGTCCGCGTACTTCGACAGTCTCTCTATCAGCCTTCTCTCATCCCGCGCGTCGCGCCTCGTTATCAACTCCGCGAGTTCCATAGGACGACTTCTGAACCCGACGTCCCAGTCCGTAAACACTACCGCGCAACCGAGTGAAATCAGTGAATCATCGCCGAAGTAGGAACTGAACTGCCGCCCAAATGCGTACATACCGCTCTTTGTCTGTGTCGGGGGCGCGGGGCTAACCAGCCTGCCCGACGACGCGCTGTACCAATCAAAATCCCTTATCACAAAATGCCCGCCCTTCGCCTCCAGGTATATGACCGAGCAGTAATCCTCTTCCATGAAAATGACGAAATCCAGTTCACGGGGCCTAGCTGGATTGTTCGGATTTTCCAAGAACCTCCCGCAGAACACCGTCCAATACTTCGCGTCGGGATGCGGAGAGTTCCTCAGAATATCGAATACGATTCTCTCCGACTCCGGCGCGTCGGCAGGAATTTCACCGGGAATCATCACAGCCATACGAAACATCCTCAAATCAAGCTCGACTCCCAGCCTACCAAATCCCCGCGTCCGTATAAAGGCGCGGCGCGCCTTCGGAATCCACCTCAACGAGACGATTGCATAAGTCCCTTCCCCCTTGACGGGGGAAGGTTAGGATGGGGGTGAATCAGCTTCAATCCCTGCCATTGCAGGATAACAGACGAGGCTTATGCAATTTTCTCCTCAACATAGCCATTGTACATTCGTGCTAGTCTGCGCTACAATACCCCTATGACTCGCGATTATCTGACAGCCGACCCGACGCCCGGCGTCCCGAACCGACAGACGCGCTCCGAGAACCATAAACTACAATATATGACTAGAGCGGAAAACCGGATGGAGAAAATTTTTTTCTGGCGATTTAGCTACAAACGCTGGTGAAGCTCTGGTGTTCCGAACGCCTGTTACCCACCTGTTAAAGCACCTGTTGCCACCTGTTAAATGACCTGTACGATATAAACGAAAGTATATGAGAGAACCGAAATTCCGACCCGGTTGACCTCCCCGCGTCAATCGCTCGGTTGCCCGTTGTCCCAAGCCTTGATAAAATCCAAGCGCTCAGACCGAACCAAAATATCAGGAGACAGAAATGCCAATCGTAAGAGTTGAAATGTGGCCCGGACGCACACACGAACAGAAGCAGGAACTCGCCAAGGCTATCACCGAGGCGGTGGTCGAGATAGGCAAAGCGCCCGCCGATGCGACCTTCGTCATATTCGAGGATGTAGCCAAGGAGAACTGGGCGCAGGCCGGAACGCTCGCGTCCGACGAATAGATACCCGATAACCAATGTCTTTCGGTTATTTCCCGATACTGCTTCTGTCGTTCGCCCTGAGCTTGTCGAAGGGCCGCCCGTTCATGGTTCGTCCTGAGCCTGTCGAAGGGAGCTTGTCGAAGGGTCACCACGAACGTAATTGGTTGATAATCGAAAGACCCTGACCCGACAACGGAGATACCTTGATGATAAGCCGAGAGAGAATAGTCAACGCCTTCTGCGATCTCGCCCGAATTGACAGCCCGTCGGGCGAAGAGGAAGAGGTCGCGCTCCACCTGATTGAGCGGCTGGAAGGATGGGGCCTGAACGTAGTCCGCGACGACTATGGCAACGTCATAGCAAACGACGGCGGCGATGACCCGCTCATCCTGTCCGCCCACATGGACACCGTGGAACCCGGTCGCGGCGTGCAGCCTTCCATTGACGGCGAGCGCATCGTATCCGACGGCTCTACCATCCTGGGCGGAGACTGCAAGGCGGGCGTAGCGGCCATTATGGAGGCGCTCGAATCCATCTTCGAGGACGACACGCCCCACAGGTCAATCGAGGTAGCGTTCACCCGCGAGGAGGAGATTGGACTCGTGGGCGCGCGCAACCTGGACTTCTCCCTCATAAAGGGCAAAGAGGCCGTGGTGTTCGACGGCGAGGGACCGCCCAGCCAGATAACCTCGTCCAGCCCCGAATACATCGGCTTCGACATCGAGATAACCGGACGCGCAGCCCACGCGGGCGTCGAACCCGAAAAGGGCATCTCCGCCATACGCATCGCCGCCGAAATCATCACGCGGCTGCCCCAGGGCCGCCTCGACGACGAGACCACCTTCAACGTCGGCACGATAGAGGGCGGCACGGTGCGAAACGCCGTCCCTGAACTCACCACCGTTCACGGCGAATTCAGAAGCCGCAACATAGAGAGTCTTGACGGCATACGCATCCAGGTGGACGAGGCGCTCGACCAGGTTCGCGCCATGTTCCCCGAGGCCGATATACAGTGCCATCTCCACACCGAGTTCGTCGCCTACAACCTCAATGAGGACGACCCCGCGCTGGCGAGAGTCAAGTCCGCGCTGGTGTCCCTCGGCCTGACGCCCACGATGCGGCCCTCCGGCGGCGGCACGGACGGCAACGTCTTCCGTCTCAACGACATCAGCGCCGTCGTGGTCGGCATGGCGGATCACGGGATGCACACGGTCAGGGAGTACGTGACCATCCCCGACCTGGTGGACGCCGCCCACCTCTGCGAAACGCTGCTGAGAACGGACGAGTAGCCGCTATGTCCGTCCGATACCTGGGCCACTGCGCCTTTCTGTTCGAGGATCCCGCTGGGGAAAGCCTACTGATTGACCCCTACGGCAATGGAGATGCCGAGCGGAACAACTGGTTTCTTAAGCCATTCCCGCCCCTAAAGGTTGATATGGTCGCGGTCACCCACGACCACTTCGACCACAACGCCGTCTCCGCCCTGCCCGACGGTACGCCCTTGATGAACGGCGAGGGTACGCGACAGGTCGGCCAGACCACGATAACCGGCGTCAGCGACATCCACGCCGGGAAGTCGGGCCGCGACGGAATGGAGAACGTCATATACGTCATCGAACACGAGGGCGTGAGATACTGCCACGTAGGCGACAACCGCCACGACATACCGGACGACGTGATAGCGCGGCTCGGCAAAGTGGACGTCCTCATGGTCACAGTTGACGATTCCTGCCACCTGCTGACCTACGATGAGGTCAATCGCCTGGTGGAATCGCTGTCCCCGATGGTCGTCATACCGATGCACTACCGCGTCGAGGGACTTTCGACCGCCGAAACCGAACTGGAGGGGCCGGAACGTTGGGTGAGAACACAGTCGCCGCGCCGTACAATGCGACGCTCGTCGTTCAGGATTGACCGACGCGGCCTGCCCTACGAGCGCGAAGTCTGGACAATCCTCGCCGAACTCGCGGGCTGACCTCACAATCTACGTCCCAGAGGGCCAAGCGAAAGTTCCCTCTCCCTTGACCGGCTGGCAGGGACGCGCAAACTCCCTTCCCCCTTGACGGGGGAAGGCTAGGATGGGGGTGACAATCCTTGAAAGTCAACCTGGCATACGGCAGAACCGGCCTTAAAGTCGAACTCCCCGACGACAGAACCACCGTCGTCGAGCCAAGCTACCTGCCCGGCCTCCCGGACGAGGTTGGGGCTATCAGGACCGCGGTCCGCGATCCCGTGGGCGGCGCGACACCCCTGCGTAAGCTCGCGTCTCCCGGGCAGACAGTCGCCATATCCGTTTGCGACGTCACCCGTCCCATGCCCAGCGCGACAGTCTTGCCCGTGCTTCTGCGCGACCTGTCCCATCTTCCCGACCGGGACATCGTGATTCTGGTCGCTACCGGCACGCACCGCGCCAACACCGACGCCGAACTACGCCGGATGCTCGGCGGCGATATAGTGGATCACTACGCCGTCATCAACCACAACGCCTTCGACGACTCGATTCTGAAAGAGGCGGGCGAAACCCGGGACGGAATCCCGATATATCTCAACCGTCGCTGGCTGGAAGCCGACCTGAAGATAACGCTGGGTTTCGTAGAACCCCACTTCTTCGCCGGATTCTCGGGCGGTCCCAAGATGGTCGCGCCCGGACTCGCGGGCTTCGACACCATCATGAGGCTGCACAACGCGGAGATGATAGGCCACCCGGAAGCCAGGTGGGGCGTTACGGTCGGCAACCCGATTCACGACGCCATCCGGGAGATAGCGTCACGGACGGGCGTGGACTTCGCGCTGGACGTCACCATCAACCGCGACCATCGCGTCACGAGCGTGTACGCCGGAGAGCCTTCCGCCGTCCACCGCGCCGCCAGCCGGTTCGCCAGGACTATCTCCATGCAGCCGGTCGAAAGCCCCTTCGACGTGGTTCTGACCACGAACAGCGGCTACCCTCTCGACCAGAATCTCTACCAGGCGGTCAAGGGAATGTCCGCCGCCGCCCAGGTGGTCAAGCTCGGCGGCGCTATCATAGCCGCCGCCGAGTGCGCGGACGGCATACCCGATCATGGCGAGTATGGCCGACTTCTGCGCGAGTCGTCCGGCCCGCGCGAAATCCTGGAAACGGTTCACGCGCCGGGGCATAATGTTCACGATCAGTGGCAGGTGCAGATCCAGGCGCAGATTCAGCTAAAGGCCGACGTCAAGCTCAAGTCCACATATCTGACCGAAGAACAGGTGCGAGCGGCGCACATCGAGCCTGTTGAGGATGTAGAGCGAGCGGTTGAAGAAGAGCTATTGACGCGCGGACGCGACAGCCGCCTCTGCGTCATACCCGAAGGCCCTCAGACCATCCCTTACCTGGCTGTCTGACGCGCGCTCCGCGAGTTTCCAGCGATTCAGAAGAAACAGAAAAGCCCGCGCCGGTTCGCGCGGGCTTTGTTATCAGTCTATGAAGCGGAAGCCTGTCAGCGAGCTAGGCTACCTCTACCACGGCGCCGGCGTCTTCCAACTTCCCCCTGAGCTCGTCGGCCTCGTCCTTGGAAATCGCTTCCTTAACGACCGTCGGCGCGCTCTCTACCAGATCCTTCGCCTCTTTCAGTCCGAGAGTGGTGACCTCGCGGACAGCCTTGATGACGTTGATCTTCTTGGGGCCTATCTCCTTGAGGGTTACGTCGAACTCGGTCTGCTCCTCGGCCTCGGCGGCCGCGGCCTCGGCGGTTCCGGCCACGCCCTGCACAGTCGCCATGGCGACCGGAGCGGCGGCGCTCACGCCGAATACGTCCTCGAGCTCTTTCACCAGGTCCGCGAGCTCCAGGACGGACATTCCCTTGATACCTTCCACTATCTCGTCTTTGGTCAAAGCCATTGTCAAAGTCCTCCTGCTATCTTGTCCTGTCTCGGTCAGCGCTTCGATTGAAAACTCTACGCTTCCTGTTGTTGAAGATTGTCCACGTGGCCTTGTATCACCCGCGCCAGGCCCGCGATTGGGCCGTTCAGCACATTGACGAGGCCCGTGACCGGCCCGTTCATACGCATGAGCAACTGCGCCACAAGATCCTCGCGCCCGGGCATGGTAGCCAACTGGTTTACCTGCTCGACGCTGAGAGCCTGGCCGTCCATCTCTCCGCCCCGAATGGCGAGAGCGGACCTGTTGGCGCGTATGAAACCCGCCAGCGCCCTGGCGGGTTCGAGCGGGTCGTCGTAACCGAAGGCTATGCCCGTCGGCCCCTCGATGACTTCCTTTAGCGCGGGCTTGCCCGCCTGGTCAGCCGCGATGTAGGCCAGCGTGTTCTTGATTATCCTGTATTCGACGTTGGCTTCCCTGAGCGCGCGGCGCAGTTCGGTCATCTCGGATACGGGAAGGCCGGAATAGTTTGTGGTAATGACGATGGAACTGCGCTCGAACTTGTCCTTGAGCAGTTCCACGGCCTCGAATTTCGCTTGAGTTGGCACTCCTACCTCCACTTCCGTTCAATAGAAAAGCCCCATGCCGGAGACATGGGGCGCGAAACCCTCATTGGGGGCCGAAACGAAGTCTCGGCTCTCTGCCTCGGCAGGCTGTAATTTTAACTCCCCGATGATCGGGGAGACCCGCTGTCTCTGGCGATAACGTTATTCTACACGAAGGGCGGACAGCCTATCAACATCCATGGACACGCTGGGGCCCATCGTCGCGGTGAGGTAGGCGGAGCGGATGAACTGTCCCTTCACCCCGCCGGGCCTCGAACGGACGATATTGTCAACCAGCATGGTCAGGTTGTCCATCAGCATCTCGCCCTCGAAACTGGCCTTTCCAATCGGAACGTGAATCAGTCCGGTTCTGTCCAGCCTGAATTCCACGCGCCCCTTCTTGGCGTCCGAGACGGCGCGAGGAATGTCGTCGGGCTGCACCACCGTGCCTGTTCTGGGATTCGGCATCAGACCGCGCCTGCCCAGGATGCGGCCCAGCCGCCCGATGCGTCCCATAAGGTCGGGCGTGGCGATAGAGACGTCGAAGCCCAGGAATCCGTCCTGTATTTCCTTAATCAGGTCGTCGCTGCCAACGAAGTCGGCGCCCGCTTCCCGAGCGATGGCCTCGGCCTCGCCCTGGCAGAACACCAACACCCTGACAGGCTTGCCTACGCCGTGCGGCAGCACCGCCACGCCGCGCACCATCTGGTCGGCGTAGCGAGGGTCCGCGCCCGTGCGGAGGTGGAGTTCGATAGTCTCGTCGAACTTCGCCTTGGCGGTCTGCTTCGTAAGGTCAATAGCCTCGGCCGGAGCGTAGGCGGCGTCGGAGTCTATCAGCCCTACGGCCTCTTTGTATCTCTTTCCCCTAGCCATGTGGACATTCCTTCCGTATCAACTGTTTCCGGGGAACGGGTCTCAGCCGACCCTTATGCCCATACTGCGGGCAGTCCCCTCTATGATTCGCATAGCGCCCTCGATGTCGGCGGCGTTCAGGTCCTTGAACTTCGTTTCGGCGATGTCCTTGACCTGATCGCGCGAGACAGTGGCGACCTGTTCGGCCTTCGGGTTTCCACTTCCCTTCTCCACTCCGGCGGCCTTGCGAAGCAGGTCGGAAGCCGGAGGGCTCTTGACGATGAAGGTGAACGAGCGGTCTTCGAAGACGGTCAACTCGACGGGTACAACTGAACCCGCCTGTTGAGCCGTTCGCTCGTTGTACTCTTTGACGAAGCCCATTATGTTGACGCCGTGCTGACCGAGCGCGGGGCCGACCGGGGGCGCGGGTGTCGCCTTGCCGGCCTCTATCTGCAATTTGATTATAGCTCTTACTTTCTTAGCCAATTGTCATATTTCCTGAAAGATTCTTGCTTTGCGTCGCTGGGTATCCGCAGTTAGACCCTCTCGACCTGGAGGAAGTCCAGTTCGACGGGCGTCTCGCGCCCGAAGAAGGACACCAGCACCTTCACCTTTGCGCGCTCCTGTGAAATTTCGTCCACGGTTCCCATGAAGTCCATGAAAGGCCCGTCCGTGATGCGAACGCTCTGGCCCTTCTCCAATCCTATCCTCTGGGTGGGGGTGTCGGTTTCTATCTGTCTCAGAATAACCTGGACTTCGTGTTCTTCAAGAGGAACCGGCTTCGGCCTGTTGTTTTCGTTCTCGTCCTCCGCCGATATGAACCCGGTGACGCCCGGCGTGTTCCTGACGACGAACCAGCTATTGTCGTCCATAAACATCTGCACGAGGATGTAGCCCGGGAATATCGTGCGCGAGACTGTCTTGCGCTGTCCGCCCTTTATCTCTACCTGATCTTCGGTAGGCACGACGACCTGGAATATCTTGTCCTGCATATCCATGTTCTTGACGCGGTGTTCAAGATTGTCCTTGACCCGCTTTTCCTGGCCGGAGTAGGCGTGGATGATGTACCACCGAACGTCGGGGTCGCTGTGAGAGACTTGTGTCATGATTCTAGTTCCCCAAAATTCTGCCTATTATCTCGGCGAAAGCGAGATCAACCAGGCCCAGGAACGCGCCCATCGCCACAGCCACGGCCACAACCATGATCGAAAGTCGGAAAGTCTCTTCGCGAGTGGGCCAGGTGACCCTGCGAAGTTCGCCGATCACCTCTCCAATAGCGCGGACGCTGAAGGCGCGTCTGGCGACTTCAGAACTGACTCTGCGGGTAACGCCCTGATCTCTTGCCACGCTATCTTACCTCTCGGTGCGCCGTGTGCTTGCGACAACGCGGGCAGAACTTCTTGAGTTCCAGCCTCTGTGGGTCGTTCCGGCGGTTCTTGCTCGAGTTGTACGTCCGCTCGCGGCAATCCGTACATCCAAGAGTAATGAGTATTCTCACTTCTCCCCGGCGGGCCATATTTCAAACGCTCCTCGACACGGGTTCGGGCCGAATGACTATCGGCGTCGAAAACAGTTGGGGAATATACAGCCCCTCATTCGTGTCCGGCTATCTAAAGTTTCGATATGGTCAAATGCCCTCTCCTCACATGAGTCGAGAGAAGAGGGCATAATTCGCGCGCTGATTCCCCTAGTTGAGGATCCTGGTGATTACTCCGGACCCGACGGTTCTTCCGCCTTCCCTGACGGCGAACCTGAGCTGCTCGTCGAGAGCGACCGGCGTAATCAGCTTGATGTTCATTTCGATATTGTCGCCCGGCATGACCATCTGGACGCCATCGGGCAACTTGATCTCACCCGTAACGTCGGTCGTTCGGATGTAGAACTGCGGCTTGTAGCCGTCGAAGAACGGGGTGTGCCGCCCGCCCTCGTTTCTGCTCAGCACATAGACCTGCGCCTCGCATTCGGTATGGGGCGTGATGCTCCCGGGATGGGCCAGAACCTGTCCGCGCTCCACCTCGTCGCGGTCAACGCCGCGAAGCAGGACGCCTACCGCGTCTCCAGGTTCGCCCTCGTCGAGCGTCTTGTGGAACATTTCCACCCCGGTTACGACCGTGCTGGAGGTGTCCTTGATACCCACTATCTCGATGGTGTCTCCCATCTTGACCATGCCGCGTTCCACGCGACCCGTAACGACGGTGCCGCGTCCCTTGATTCCGAACACGTCCTCAACGGGCATGAGGAAAGGCTGGTCGCGCGGGCGGTCAGGTATGGGGATGTTCTCGTCAACCGCGTCCATCAGCTCCCAGATGCCGCCCGCCCATTCGCCTTCGCGGGTATCGTCCTCGCCTTCGAGCGCGTTAAGCGCGCTGACTCGGACGATGGGAACATCCTCAAAGCCGAACTCCGCCAGGAGCTCTTCCATTTCAAGCTCGACCAGTTCCAGGAGTTCCTCGTCATCCATCGCGTCAACCTTGTTGAGCGCGACCACGATGGCGGGGACTTCCACCTGGCGAGCGAGCAGGATGTGTTCTCTGGTCTGGGGCATGGGACCGTCCGGCGCGCTCACGACGAGAATCGCGCCGTCCATCTGGGCCGCTCCGGTAATCATGTTCTTGATGTAGTCGGCGTGGCCGGGGCAGTCCACGTGAGCGTAGTGGCGCGAATCCGTCTCGTACTCGACGTGCTGAATGGCGATGGTAACGCCGCGCTCACGCTCTTCGGGAGCGTTGTCAATGGAGTCGAAAGGCCGGAAATCCGCCATTCCGGCGGACGCCAATACCTTGGTTATCGCAGCCGTCAGCGTCGTCTTGCCATGGTCAACGTGACCGATGGTGCCGACATTCACGTGAGGCTTGTTTCTCTCGAACCTCTGCTTTGCCATTAAATCTATACCCTCCGCGCTGGAGCCCACAAGCAGACTCGAACTGCTGACCTCGTTCTTACCAAGAACGCGCTCTACCTCCTGAGCTATGTGGGCCCTGTCTATTGTATTGTTGCGACTCTGGTGGTGGACGGGGAGGGATTCGAACCCCCGTAGTCCTTCCGGACGCCAGATTTACAGTCTGGTGGTATTAACCACTCACCCACCCGTCCATGTTATCTGGAATAGTCTAGCATAGCGATATTGTCCAATCCAAGACTGAATTGAATCGCTGGAATCAACGCGCGAAAGCCCCCGCGCCGCGCGGGAACCCGCGTCCACATGGGGTTTATGGAGCCCCAGGGGGGATTCGAACCCACCAACCTCCCGATTACAAGTCGGGTGCGCTGCCAATTGCGCCACTAGGGCTCAGGACTCCGTTCGCTCCGATTTCGGGCCTCCGAAACGCCGGCGATGACAGGACAGATAACGTCGGGCGCGTCAACGCCTCACTAACAATTCTAGGACAGACCTTCCACGCGGGTCAACGGAGAATCCGGGGTTTCAGTATCGCGTCTCCCGCTTCGCGTTGCGCTGTGATGTACACCTGTTGCAGCGGCAACCCTGTTTCGATTGCCAGGCGGCGGCAATCTTCATACTCGGGACTTGCCGACACAGGCTCGCCGCCGACTATCTTCACCTTCACCGAAACCATTCCGAGCAAGGTGTCAACCGACCTGATTTCACGCTCCGCTTCGTAGCGCGCGATAGGCCGAACCCTGACGCCAAGCGTCGTGGTTTCCCGAAGTATCATGTCCACCGCGTCGCGCTCATCGCTCTGAGACACGATAACGCTCAGCATCGTCGCCGGCCGGTTCTTCTTCATCTGTATCGGAGTGAACCAGACATCCCGCGCGCCCAGCCCGAAAAGCCGCTCCTGTACGTATCCCAGAACCTCGCCCGTGGAGTCGTCCAGGTTCGTCTCGATGAGGCTCAGGCCGCCCGCCGTCGTCTCGTCTTCCAATTCGCCGAGCCACAAACCCAGCGCGTTCGGATACGCCTCCGGGTCTCTCGCGCCCATCCCGTATCCGACGGCCTGGACATTCAGCTTCGGCTGCCGAAACTCGGCGAGCGTGGTTATTATGCCCGCGCCGGTCGGCGTCACCATCTCGCCCGTCCAGGCCGGATTTCCCGGCGCGGGAACGAGCGGCGCGTCCGCCATAGTGAACAGCGCGGACGTGGCGGGCGACGGAACGGGAAGAACCCCGTGCGCGCTTCTGAACACCCCCGCTCCCATCGGAAACGGCGACGAGAAGACTCTTTCCACTCCAAGCGCTTCCAGACCGACAATCGTTCCAACCACGTCAGCCAGCGTGTCCAGCGTACCCAGCTCGTGCAGGTGAACGCTGTCCGCGCTGGTTCGGTGAACTCTCGCTTCGGCCTCCGCCATGCGTCTGAAGACCGCGCTCGACCGCTCTTTCACCCACTCAGACAGCGTAGAACGTTCCACAGTCTGGATGAAATCATCGAAACTGCGCGTCCGCTCCGCCTCTGCGTCCAGGTTCACGCGGATGAAAGTTCCGGTAAGCCCGCCCCTCTGCGCCTGTTCATATTCCAGAGTGACGCCGCTCACGCCCATGCGAGCCAAGGCGTCAACTATCGCGTCCAGCGGCAGCCCGGCGTCAACCAGCGCGCCCAGCGCCATGTCCCCGCTCGCGCCGCCTATACATTGAAAATACGCCGCTTTCAGTTTAGCCTCTCCTCATACGTATATTCAGCGGGCGACGCCGAGCTTTCCTGTCGGCGTATCCCCAGCCTTATAGCCTCTCTCAGCCTGGCGACAGGGGCGACACGGGTATTTTCTCCCGATGGCGGCTGTCTTCCGTTCCGCGCTCGCGGCACGATGCAGGTCTCAAGTCCCAGCCTCGCCACTTCACTTACTCGCCTCTCTATTTGAGAGACCGCCCTTATCTCTCCGCTCAGTCCCAACTCTCCGACCGCCGCCACATTCTTCAGGAGCGGAGCGTCCCGCGCGCTCGACACGATTGCGAGCGCGACGGCCAGGTCGGACGCCGGGTCCGCTATCCTCATTCCGCCCGTGACATTGACTATCACATCCTGAGAAGCCAGAGAGACGCCCGCCCTTCGCGTCAGCACCGCGCATATCAGCAGCATCCTGTTATAGTCCACGCCGGAGGCCACCCTGCGCGGCGCGGGCAGCAGCGAGGGATTCGTGAGCGCCTGCACCTCCACCAGCACGACGCGGCTGCCCTCTACCGTGGGAACCACCACCGACCCGATTGAATCCCCCTCGTGCTGCGCGAGCAGATGCGCGGAAGGATCCGGAACGTCCCGCATACCCTTCTCGGTCATCTCGAACACGCCCACCTCGTTCGTAGAGCCGAACCTGTTCTTGATGGCGCGCAGCAACCTGAAAGAGCTTACCGGATCGCCCTCTATATATAGAGCGACATCAACCACGTGTTCCAGCGCGCGAGGCCCCGCTATGTCCCCGCTCTTTGTGACGTGTCCCGCCAGTATCACCGACGCGCCCGACAGCTTGGCCCACTGAGTCAACTGCCTCGCGCACTCTCTTATCTGCGAGGTACTTCCGGCTTCCGACGAAACATCCTCGCAGAACACCGTCTGAATGGAGTCAACAACCGCGAGAGAGGGCTTCAGCCTGTCGAGCTGCGCCAGTATCTCGCTCAGGCTGGTCGTCGGAAGGAGGTACAGCCCGTCGGCGTCAACGCCCAAACGGTCGGCCCGTAGCTTGACCTGCTGGGGGGATTCCTCCCCCGTAACGTACAGCGCTTCCCCGCAGGCCGCCGCGTCCGAGGCCGCGTCCAGCAGCAGCGTGGACTTGCCGATACCGGGGTCGCCCGCCACCAGTATTACCGAACCCGGAACCATCCCTCCGCCCAGCACCCTGGTAAGCTCACCCGACCGGAACGCGAATCTGGGCTGATCCTCGCTCCGAATCTCGCCAAGCCGCGCAGGTTCGGACTCGGACAAGCCCGCCCAGGTGCGACCGCCTCCGCCTAGACGCGCGGGACTGAATTCCTTCAGCGTGTTCCAGTCGCCGCACTTGGAGCAGCGCCCTTCCCACCGCGCCGATTCCGCGCCGCAGCTATCGCATACAAACGCGCTTTGTGTCCTTCTCGCCATGATACGCCCGGAAAGATAAAGGTCTGGGAACGAAGACCGTCCCAGACCTCGATTTCGCTTCTGATAGAGTTCGCGCTAAGTGGCCGGAACCACCGAGAACGGCGACTCCACCTTGATGACTATGCCATCGTCGTCCACGTCTATGATGGCGGTGTCCGCCGGCCCAAGCTCGCCGGCCAAGATCGCGTCCGACAGCTTGTCTTCCATGTTGTCCTGGATGACCCGGCGCAGCGGCCTCGCTCCGAATATAGGGTCATAGCCCTTCTCCACAAGCCACTCTTTGGCCTCGTCCGTGATTTCCAGGTTTATCCCCTTCTCCAGAAGGTTGGAAGCCACGTCCTTCATCTCGATTGGGATTATCTGGTGCATATGCTCCCGGTTCAGCGCGTGGAACACCACCTGGCCGTCAATCCTGTTCAGGAACTCCGGCCTGAAGAAGCGCTTCACCTCGTCCAGCACGTTGGTCTTCATCCGCTGATACGCCTGCTCCTCCGACTGTCCGGCCTCGGACCGCGCGGCGAAGCCGACGGACCTGTCCTGCCTGATGAGGTCGGAGCCTATATTGGAGGTCATGGCGATTATGGCGTTTCGGAAGTCCACCCTGCGGCCCTTGGAGTCCGTAAGGTGTCCATCGTCGAATATCTGGAGCAGGATGTTGAAGACTTCGGGGTGCGCCTTCTCGATTTCGTCCAGCAGAATCACGCAGTAGGACTTGCGCCTCACCGTCTCGGTCAGCTGTCCGCCGTCGTCGTAGCCGATGTATCCCGGCGGCGCGCCCACCAGGCGGGCGACCGAATGGCGCTCCATGAATTCGGACATATCTATCCGTATCAGCGAATCCTCCGAGCCGAACATGAACTCCGCCAGCTTGCGAACCAGCAGCGTCTTGCCCACTCCTGTCGGCCCCAGGAACAGGAAGATTCCCGTCGGGCGGCGAGGATTCTTCAGCCCCGCCCTGGCGCGGCGAACCGCCTTGGAAACCAGGGATATGGGCTCGTCCTGCCCAATCACGCCCTCGTGGAGAACCTTCTCCATGTTGATTAGGCGTTCCGTCTCCGTGGCAGCCAGGCGCGTCACCGGAATCGAGGTCCACATACTCACGACCTCGGCGATGTCGTCGTGCGTGACAGTCGGACTTTCTTCCTCTTGCTCTTCCTTCCAGTCCCGCTCGAGTTCGCTGAGCTTCTCCGCGATGCTCGCCTCTCTGTCTCTCAGTTCGGCGGCGTACTCATACTGGCGGCCCGCGATTGCCTCATCCTTCTCTTTGCGGACGCTCTCCAGCATCTTGGTCACTTCCTGAACCGACAGGGGCGCGGTCGTGAAGTTGATGCGAACCCGCGACGCGGCTTCGTCTATAAGGTCAATCGCTTTGTCCGGAAGGAAACGGTCCGAGATGTACCGCGCGGCGAGGGTCGCCGCTTCCTGTACCGCCTCGTCCGTTATCTCCAATTGATGATGCTCTTCATACTTGCCCTTGACGCCGTGCAGTATCTCCACGGTCTCTTCGACGCTCGGCTCTTCCACCCTGACCGGCTGGAAGCGTCTTTCGAGAGCCGGGTCGCGCTCTACGTACTTGCGATAGTCGTCCAGCGTGGTCGCGCCTATCGTCTGGAGTTCGCCCCTCGCCAGCGACGGCTTGAGGATATTCGCCGCGTCAACCGCGCCTTCCGCGGAACCGGCCCCGACAATCGTATGCACTTCGTCAATGAACAGGACGCAGTTGCCCGACTTCGTGATCTCCTCCACCACCTTCTTGAGTCGCTCCTCGAACTCGCCGCGGTACTTGGTCCCCGCGACCAGAGCGCCCATGTCCAGGGTGACCAGCCGCTTGTTCTGGAGCGTGCTGGGAACGTCGTTACCCGCTATGCGCTGGGCCAGACCCTCCACAATGGCGGTCTTCCCCACTCCGGGTTCGCCCACCAGCACAGGATTATTCTTCGTGCGCCGGCTCAGGATCTGGGTAACACGCTGGATTTCCTTCTCGCGTCCCACCGTCGGATCCAGCTTGTTTTCTCTCGCGGCCTTGGTGAGGTCAACGCCCAACTGATCCAGGGTCGGAGTGCCGGACGTGGATCGTCCACGCCCACCGCGCTGCTCCTGCTGAACGTTCTGACTGAGAATCCGGCTGGTTTCGGCCCGTATCTTGTCCAGGGTGACGCCCAGGCTCTCCAGAACGCCGGCCGGCACTCCCTCGCCCTCGCGCATCAGCCCGATGAGCAGATGCTCCGTGCCAATGTAGTTATGTTGAAGTCGGCGCGCCTCGTCCACCGCCAACTCGATGACCTTCTTGGCCCTCGGTGTCAGACCGATCTCGCCGGTGGTGGTGCGCTCGCCCCTGCCGATGATGAACTCTACGGCGGACCTCACCTTGTTCAACTCTACGCCGAGATTGGACAGCACCTTCGCGGCTACGCCGTCCGTCTCGCGGACAAGGCCAAGAAGAATATGCTCCGTGCCAATGTACGTATGATTGAATCTCTGGGCTTCTTCTTGTGCCAGGGAGAGAACTCTGCGAGCCCTCTCCGAGAATTTCTCAAACCTGCTTGCCATGGAAGAGTCTCCTCGTAGGAAAATCAGGAAGTCGGAAAATTGCCTGTTGCTAGAAGTAGTTGCCGTCGTCAGCCTGTTTCAGGCTCAGTCCCAGCCTTCGGCGCTCGGGCTCGATTCGCAGAATCTTAACCCTTACGTCATCGCCTTCCCTGACCACTTCTCTGGGGTGGTTTATCATCCTCGCCGAGAGTTCCGATATGTGTATCAGGCCCTCTATGGAATCTTCCACCCGCGCGAAGGCCCCGAAATTCGTCAACTTCGTCACCGTGGCGTCCACCACGTCGCCGATGTTGTGCCTGTCCTGAATCGTCTCCCAGGGTTCGGGCTGCAGCCTCCGCAGGCTCAACGCTATCTTCATGTTCTCGGCGTCAACACGCAGAACGTACACGTCAACTTCCTGGCCCACGCTGACGACTTCCTCTGGGGAATTCACCATGCTCCAGGACAATTCCGAGATATGGATCAGGCCGTCCGCGCCGCCTATGTCCACGAACGCGCCGAAACTGCTGATTCCGGTCACCCGGCCCATCCGTATTTCGCCCTCGCTCAATTCGGCTATGAGCTTCGCCTTGAGCGCGTCCCGCGATTCCTGGACGGCCTGCCGCTCCGAGAAGATAGCCCGGTTGCGGCTGCGGTTCACCTCCAGCACCTTCATCGGGATGCCGCGACCGATTTCGGCGGACTGCGCCGTCTGGATGCTCTGCTGTTCCTCTTGGGAGAGGCTCGCGCCTTCTTCCTGGTACAGACGGAATCTCTCTCTCGGCACGGAGACGAGCTGCGACATCGGCACGAAGCCCTGCACGCCCTCCACCTCCACAATCGAACCGCCCCGGTTGAACCCCGCTATCTTGCCCTCTATGACCTCGCCCGACTCCATGGCCTTTTGCAAAGTCTGCCAGCCCTTTTCGCCCACGGCGCGGTCAACCGAGAGTATCGCCGGGTTGTCCCCAGACTCCGGTCTCACCACGATTGCCGTGATAGAGCCGCCAGCGAGACTGGAAATATCATCCGTCTCCACCGTTCGCATCTCGTTCACAGGCACGTGGGCCTCCGACTTCTGTCCGATGTTGACGAACAGCCCGTCGGAGGAGTCCGCCCGCATCACGAAGCCTTCTACTATGTCGCCCCTGCGGGCCGACTTCATTTCACCCATCTGATCGAGCAACTGTCCCATGTCCTCTTCGGCGGGTATCTGCTCTCTGCTCTCTTCTGTAATCATTCCTGACGCTTTCCAACATATTAGGTCTTGTCCCAATTATATGTAACCGTCCGCGCGACGTAAAGCGCGGCGACCCACCAAGCGAGACGCTGGACGCGAATGGGCTTACGCAACCCATCCTCGGCCCGACCCTTCCTGTTTATTGAGGTGTAGTGAACTATATCACGCCTTGATTGTAACACGGGGAGAATGGGCTGAAAAGCGGTAACCCAGCTTAGAACCCCCATAATCCGAGACAGAATTCGGAAGAATTGCCCCTCCCGCGCCCTTTCAGGGGGAGAACCGGCTGAAAGCGGGCAACAAAAAACCCTGGCAGTGACCTATTTTCCCACACCCTTGCGAGTGCAGTATCGTCGGCGCTGAAGCGTTTCACTTCCGTGTTCGGGATGGGAACGGGTGGGGCCGCCTCGCTCAAACCACCAAGGAATCTGCCAGATAGTATATCCAGACCCCCGAACCCTTGTCAACGCGAATTCTACCCAAGTCCCTGTCCCGCTCAACTTCCACGCGCTCCGCCCCCTCACGCTCAAAGTCCCTCTCAGCCCTCGACGGGGGAATGCTAGAGCCTGCCCCGTACCCCGATACGGGGATGGGGGTGAACCTCCAACCCAAAATCCCCCTTTACAAATCTTCTCGAACTAATGTACACTACCCGCCAAGAACATAAATACTGCTAACCCAGAACCGACAACTGAAAACCAATGACCACCGACACCGACAACCTAACCCCCCAGCAGCGACTAGCCAAAATAGTCGCCGAAGTAACCGACGACGGCAGGCGCGTCGTCCAGTTCTTCATGCAAGTCGCCGACGGCGAACTCGACCACGAAGACTTCAAGCCCAACCATCGCATGGACGCCGCCAAAGAACTCGTCAAGATTGGACTCTCCGAGTTCCAGGACTACATTGACTCCAACCCCTCGCCTCCAAAACGACGCAAGACCAAGCGCGCGTCCCAGGACGACCTCGACATCTCTCCGGATATACTGGAAGCCCGCGAAGAACTCGCCAAGTACGCCAGAGAACTCACGGGCGATGGCAAATCCGTCATCAAGATGTACTCCGAGGTCATGGACGGCTTCCGAAACGACGAAGGCTTCAAGCCGCACCACCGCATAGCAGCCGGCCGAGAACTGCTTCTGCGCGGCTTCGGCCCCGTCTCATCCTGGACTCAGCCCGAGCCCATTCCGGACGACTCCCGAATCACAGACCACCACCAAAATCAAACGAATCACAGTTCAGACCACGCCCCCGAGACGCGGCCCCAACCCCATCCCACCATCTTTCTGACACCCGCCGTCTCGGAGTACCTCTCCGAAGCGATAGCCGCCTACGAGGGCCCCAACCCACTCAGAGAAGCGCTGCCCCAGGAAATCCTGGACAGAATAGACAGCGACGAACCCCCGGACGACTGCCCCTGCTTGATAGCAGAGAATGAAGGCAGAGACATCCCCTGCACGGAAGACGAGCGATGCCCCTACCAGGGTATCGAATGGCCGGAGTTCACCGACGAAGAGATAGAACAAATGAAGGAACGCTCCCGTCGCGCCCTCAGACTGCGCGGCGAGATGATATGGGGTACTCTGACTCCCTCCGAAGAAGATCCCTGATAACTGAGAACTAATGACTACAACTGAATACTCGAAAATCCCTTCCCCCTCGACAGGGGAAGGCTAGGATGGGAGTGAAACCGAAGAAACTTTCTTGACTGTCATAACGCCCCATGATAGCATGAAAAGGAATTCATCAAACCACTGAAAACCGCCGGCGGAGGTATGCGCGTGGCAACTCAAGAGCTACTAGAGGTCAGTGATCTGGCCGCCGAAAAATTCCAGGACATCCTGAAAGAGCAGGGCGACGAGGACGGTATGCTCCGAGTCATGGTCATGCCCGGTCCGCAAGGCGGAATACAATATATGCTGAGCGTAGAAAAGGAAGCGGGCGACGACGACCTCGTCGTTGACACCTCCACCATACAGGTGCTGATCGACTCCGACAGCGCTCCCCTCCTTGACGGCTCCACTATTGATTACATGGAGGGCCTGATGAGAAGCGGCTTCGTCATCAGCAACCCCAACTTCCAAGGTGGAGGCGGCGGCGGTTGCGCCTGCGGTGGTGGCGGCTGTGGCGATGGCGGTTGTGGTGGCGGAGGAGGAGGTTGCGGTTGCGGCGGTGGTGGTGGCGGATGCGCCTGCGGCGGCCACTAATCCCCGAATCACATTCAATCCGATATAATCAGAAGCGGAGCGTATGAGTCGCTCCGCTTTTACTTTCCCACCAAAAACTAACCACTAGCCACTAAAAAACATTGCTCTTCCGAACCATAGACCTCTTCCAAACCGATCCCGCCCTCGCGCTCATAACGCTGGCGGCCTTCTCGCTGTCTCTGATAATCGCCATAACCTTCCACGAATTCAGCCACGCCTACGCAGCCGCCAGCCTCGGCGACAACACCGCCCGCGCCCAGGGACGCCTCACCCTAAACCCCATAGCCCACCTCGACCCCTTCGGCACGATACTCATATTCTTCGCCGGATTCGGCTGGGGCAAGCCCACCCCCGTCAATCCCATGTACCTCAGAATCGGCTACCGACCTGGCATGGCCGCCGTCTCCCTCGCCGGCCCCGTCTCCAACGTCATCGCCGCCATCGCGTTCGCCATACCGCTCAGGGCCGGCCTCGTCGAATCCGGGTCAGGCGGATTCTCCATAGCCGGATACGGCTCCGACGCCATACTCGCCTTCACACTCGAACAACTGGTGTTCTGGAACCTGCTTCTCGCCGTATTCAACCTGCTGCCCATAGCCCCGCTCGACGGATTCAAGGTCGCGCTCGGCCTGCTGCCCCGAGCAGCCGCCAACTCGTTCGCGCGGCTAGAACCCTACGGCCCGGGCATCCTCATCGTAATCATCGCGCTCGGATTCCTCTCCCCAAACTTGCGTATTTTCTCCATAATCATCAGCCCAATCCTCAATTTCCTCAGCCTCATCATCCTTGGCAGGCCCCTAATGTGATAACCTATCTACACAGAGAGTGACACTTACCTTGGAGGTTGGACTTGGAAAAGATAGCAATCGTAGGCGTCAGCCCCGTCGGGGTCTCAATGGGCATGGCCCTGATGGACCGCCGCCTGAGCAATACCGAAATCGTAATTACGTCCGGCGACAGAAACATAGTCTCCGAAGCCTCGAAACTCGGCGCGGCCAACAAGACCACCACCTCCATGCGCGACGCCGTGGAAGACGCCAGCCTCGTCGTTCTGGACTCCCCCATCAGCGAGCAGCGCGAAATCATGGACACCATCGGACCATACATCGAATCCGGCGCGGTGGTGACCGACACCTCAAACGTCAAAGAGCCGGTGATGAAATGGGCCGAGGAACTTCTGCCGCGGGACACCAACTTCATCGGCGGCTATCCCCTTCTCAAGTCTTCCCCTGAAACCATCCAGGACTCCGACGCGGGCATATTCAGCGGCGCGAAGTACGCCATAACACCGATGAAGAACTCCGACCAGCAATCAATCAGAACGGTCGTCGGCCTGGTGGAAGCGCTGAGAGCCAGCCCGGTCTTCCTGGATCCCGCCGAACACGATTCTTACGCCGCCGCCATGCACCACCTCCCGGTCATCATGTCCTGCGCGTTCGTCAACGCCACCGCCGGAAGCGACGGCTGGCGCGAAATGCACCTGCTCGCCGAGTCCCAGTTCAACACATTCGGCCAGCGCGCCTCCGACGACCCCCTCAACAACGAGGCCGCCTGCATCGCCAACCCCGATTCAATCGTCCACTGGGTTGACCAGCTAATCCTGGAACTCTACAACTTCAGAAACGACATCAAGGAAGTGGACGGCGATGGCGGAGACGCCCTTCTCGACCGCTTCGTCAAAGCGTGGGAACTCAGGGCCAAGTGGGAAGCCGACGCCGTGGTTCCAAGAGAGGGCGCTGAACTCCCAACCGCTGGTGAATCAATGATGAGCGCGATGCTTGGCGATAAGCTCGCTCGGCGGCTGAGAGGCGTGGGTAAAAACGAGGAAGAGAGCCGCACGACATACCTGAGGAGGAACAGATAGATGGAACGCATAGTTCACGGCGGCGCGAGGATAGAGGCGACCGTCATTCCCCCCGGCGACAAGTCCATTTCTCACAGGGCCGCCCTGCTCAACGCCATATCCGACGGACAGGCGCGCGTCACCAACTTCTGCGTCGGCGACGACCGAACCTCCATGCTCGGATGCCTGCGCGGACTCGGCGTGGAAATAGCCGAAAGCGTCGAGGATGGGATAGAGACATTCACCATCAACGGAAGGGGACTGGATGGCCTGTCCGAACCCTCGGACTATCTCTACGCGGGCAACAGCGGCACCACCATGCGCCTCGTCTCCGGCCTTCTCGCCGCCCAACCATTCTTCAGCGTCATCACCGGAGATTCCTCGCTGCGCGGCAGGCCCATGAAGCGCATCCTGACTCCCCTCTCCATGATGGGCGCGCGGGTGATGGGACGCGGCGGCGGCTCGCTCGCCCCTCTCGCTTTCGACGGCGGCGGACTCCACGGCGTCGAGTACGAAATGCCCGTGGCCAGCGCCCAGCTGAAGTCCTGCATCCTCATAGCCGGCCTCTTCTCCGATGGCGAGACCTCGGTCATCCAGCCCGCCGAGTCCCGCGACCACACGGAGCGCATGATGGCATCCATGGGCGCGGACGTGGAAAAGGACGGCCTACGCTTGACTGTGCGCCGCCCTTCCCGACCGCTGACCTCCCTCGACATACAGGTGCCGTGCGACATCAGCGGCGCGGCCTTCTGGCTGGTCGCCGGGGCCGCCCATCCCAACGCGCGGATTACGGTTCAGGGCGTCGGCATCAACCCATCCAGAACCGGAGTGCTCGACGTACTCCGCGAAATGGGCGCCAACATAAAGATGGAGAATGTCCGCGAGATAGGCAACGAACCTTCCGCCGACCTGGTGGCCGAATCCAGCGACCTGCGCGGCGTGGAAATATCCGGCGACATCATCCCTCGCGTCATTGACGAACTGCCCGTTCTCGCCGTCGCCGCTTCCCAGGCCACCGGGCAGACCGTCATCAGGGACGCCGCTGAACTCCGCGTGAAGGAGTCCGACCGGATTTCCAGCGCCGTCTCGGGGCTGGACGCGCTCGGCGCGAAGATCCGGGAGACCGAGGACGGCATGATAATAGAAGGAGGCTCCAAGCTCAGCGGCGCGGAGGTAGAGAGCTATGGCGATCACAGGATAGCCATGTCAATGGCCATCGCCGGGCTGATAGCCGACGGCGCGACGACTGTTGGAGAGTCGGAGGCCGTTGACGTTTCGTACCCGACGTTCTGGGGCGAACTGGAAAATGCGCGAGCCTGAAGACAAGCTACCCCCCGACACCTCGCCGAAACGGAGGGGACGCCTGTTCGTTCTCTCCGGGCCGTCCGGCGTTGGCAAGGACGCGGTTCTCGCCAAAGTCAGACAAATCGGACAGCCGTACTATTTTACCATAACGGCCACGACTCGCCAACCCCGTCCGGGAGAGCGCGACGGCGTTGACTACATCTTCCTCGCCCGCGACGAGTTCGAACGGATGATAGAGGCGGACGAACTGCTGGAGTGGGCTGAGGTCTATGGAAACCTGTACGGCGTTCCGAAAGCTCAGGTCGTCGGGGCGTGGGAGCGCGGCCAGGACGTAATCATGAAGATTGACGTTCAGGGCGCGGCGACCATCAGGCGGATGATGCCCGACGCCGCGCTGATATTTCTCGCGCCACCCGATATGCCTACCCTCGAAGGACGATTGCGAACCCGTAACACCGAGTCGGAAAGCGAGTTCAGGATCAAGCTGGAAACCGCTTATACCGAGATGGAAGAGGCCGCGCGCTTCGACCATATCGTCGTGAATCACGATGCTCGCCTGGACGACGCGGCGGACGCGATAGACCGAATCATCCAAGACAGCGACAGCGCGAAGTTGTAAATTCGAGAACCGGACTCGGCGCAGTCGGTCCCGGTTTGGCGGGAATCAAGTGAATCCTACGCCATAAAGTCCAGAGCGAGTTCAGCGCCAATCAGCATAATACACACTTATAGAGGTTGCCCCATGGAGCGCTCACTATCGGACATCAAAGTTCTCGATCTCACTCACGTTCAGGCCGGGCCGTCATGCGCCCAGATGCTTGGCTTCCTCGGCGCTGACGTCATCAAGGTGGAAGACACCAGGGGCGGAGACAGCACCCGGAAAGACCTGGCTCACCGCGAGGGCGTGGACAGCGTTTACTTCCTCATATTCAACAACAACAAGCGGGCCATAACCCTGGACCTGAAGACCGACAAAGGCAAGGAGATGTTCGTCGGCCTGGTAGGCTGGGCGGACATCCTGGTCGAGAACTTCGGCCCGGGCATGATGGACAGGCTTGGGCTGGGCTGGGAGCGTCTTCACGAAATCAACCCGCGCCTCATCTACGCCACCATCAAGGGCTTCGGAACATTCGGTCCCTACTCTGATTATAAGGGATTCGAGTTCGTGGCGCAAGCCGCGGGCGGCGCTATGGCGACGACGGGGTTCGGGGACAGGCCGCCGGTTCCGGTGTCGCCCGGCGTTGGGGATTCGGGCAGCGGGCTGCACGCGGCTATCGGCATCCTGGCGGCGCTTCACAAGCGGGAGCGAACGGGCGTCGGCCAGATGGTGGAGGTCTCGATGCAAGACTCGGTTGTGAACCTGATGCGAATGTCGCTGACGCGGACGCTGGCGGAGGGAGTACCGAGTCCGCGACTGGGACACGTGGGTATGCGCGGTCTGCCGATGGTGTTTCCCTGCTCGCCCGGCGGCCCTGATGACTACGTGATGATACATCCGCGCGGCGACGGCTGGGACCTTACGCTGGCGGCGATTGACCGCGTTGACCTGATAGGCGACCCGCGCTACGACGATGAGGAGAAGCGGTACGAGAACTCGGAAGAGGTGACGCGCATCCTGACGGAGTGGACGTCTAAGCGGAGCAAGTGGGAGGCTATGGAGACGCTGGCCAACGCGGGGGTGCTGTCCGGGGCGACTATCGGGGCGACGGAGGTTTTGGAGAACGAGCATCTGATAGCGCGGGAGATGATAGTGCAGGTGGAGGATCCGGCGCGCGGCGATTACAGGATGATAGGGATTCCGGTGAAGATGTCGGACGACCCGAACGTTGTGACTCGCGCGCCGCGCTACTCGGAGCATACGGACGAAATACTGACTACCATCTTGGGCCGCTCGGAGGAAGAGGTAGCGGCGATGCGGGCGGCGGGGGTGGTGGTGTGAAGGCCAAGCGTAAATAGAACAAGGGGATATTGAGAATGAGAGAGATAACCTTCGTTCTGGATGATGACGCCCTATGCAACGCCATAGACCAGGTGGCGATGGAGACCGGCTCCACTTTCGAGGAAGTGGTTATCCGGGCGCTTGAACTCTGGAAGTTCGAATTTGAGTTGGACGAAATGGAGTTGCAGAAAGAAGAGGTTGTTGTTGCCGAATGACTTTCAGAGTCGAGGTCACGGCCACCGCTCGGAGAAGTCTTCGACGGATCGGACCGCCGCATAATCTCCGCATTGATGCACTTGTCCAAAGTCTTGCAGATAACCCTTATCCGCAGGGAGCGGTTAAGCTGAAAGGAGAAGAACGCAGATGGCGGATCCGTACAGGCCGATTCAGAATCATCTATGACGTCTATACAAACTTGCGGACGGTCGAGGTGATGAGAATAACCAGGCGCAGCGAATCTACGTATAGAAATCTTTAGGGGAATAACAATGCGAGAAACTACGCTCATTCTGAACGACGACCTGTATAAGACGATACAGGACTATTCCAGCGACACGGGGTTTGAGTTTAACGAAGTTATAATTCAGGCGCTCCATTATTGGTTTCACGACATTCTTCCGGATACCCGGGTTATGGCGGAGTTGGACATAAACGAAACCGAGTGGCGGAAACTCTGGGGAATGGGCGCGAACGAGGTCTTCCAAAGCCTGATAGCAGAACGGATAGATGGAGGGACCGATGACTCTGAAGAAGATGTAAACAAAATGCGAGCTCAGGACGTGGTAGTGTAAGGCGGGTGAGGATATTCGAATGGAATGAATTATTTTGCCAAATACAATAGTTAAGGTTCAATCTGTCATAGACGGAGATACAGTTCATGTAATCGGACCCAAGGACGAATATATAAAAATTAGACTGCTTGGGATAGACGCGCCTGAGATAGATCAGCCTTATGGAAAAGAAGCTAGGAATCATTTGAGAAATATACTGCCTAGGGAAGTGCGAATGACTTCAGGCAAACAAGATCAATATGGTAGATATTCCGCAATTTTACGTTCAATTCGCAGAGGTAGTGGTCCTATCAGCTACAATGAACGCATGATACGAGATGGATATGCCACTTATGAACCTGACTATGGGAAGATACCCAATGGACGAGAAGCACAGAACTACGCCAAAATCAATAAACTAGGGATATGGTGGAAGGACGACCTTCTCGAAAGACCGCGCACTTTCAGAAGGCGTAAAAATCAAAAGCCCGTTGACTATCCCATAAAGCACTTCCCCACAACAACGGTGGAAGAATCAAATATCTGGCGCGCAACCGTGGAAACACGACGACGTTACTCCGAATTGGTATTATATGGCTATGTCCAATGCGCGACTGTTACGTTCAGTCTTTCCCACAGATTCCAAATTGGTGTCTGTGTAGTCTATATATTCTAATCTATCTGAGGTTATCGAAGCAACTACGCATCCTCATCACTATACCTGAAGGTCAGGATGATCTTTGTTCTAGCCAGGATTGGGTGAATTCTAGGCCGAAGCCGGGGGCGTCGCTGGGCACTAAATAGCCGTTCTTGATGATGGGGGTGCCGGGGAGGATGACCATTTCCTCGAGGGGGACGCCGGGAGGGGCTACGCCCTCGGAGCGCTCGCCCCAGGGGATGACGGGCATGGCGTAGGCGAGGTGCTGACCGTAGGGGGTGTTCATGCCGCCGTGGCCTATGACGGTTACGCCGTGGGCCTCGGCTATGTGGCAGATGCGGACGCTGGCGGTCACGCCGCCGACCCAGGATATGTCGGGCTGGAGGATGTCCACGAGGCCCTGGCCGGCGGCGAAGGCGAAGGGGTGGATGGTGTACCAGTGTTCGCCGGTGGCCAATGTCTGGCCGGGGACGCGCTGGCGGACTTTCATGTAGCTGTCCAGGTCTTCGGGTAAGAGGTAGTCTTCGAGCCACTTGATGCGGTAGGGCTTGAGGGCCTCGACGAGGCGGACTATGTACTCGGTGTTGAGGGACATCCAGGAGTCAACGGCTATTTCGACGTCGGGGCCGACTTGTTCGCGGGTTCGGGCTACGAGTTCTTCGTTCTTGTTGAGGCCCTCGATGCCGTCTTCGGGGCCGTGGCGGACGAAGAGTTTGACGGCCTTGAAGCCGAGTTCGAGGAACCATTCGATGTAGTTTTCCGTGCCGTAGGTGAGCATGGTGTTGGAGGCGTAGCAGAATATATTGTCCTTGACTGGGCCGCCGAGAAGTTCATATACGGGGAGTCCGAGCAGCTTGCCTTTGAGGTCCCAGAGGGCGTTGTCGACGGCGCTGATGGCGTAGCTTGTGAGGCCGTAAGCGCCGTATGGTGAGGAGGCGCGGCGCATGAGGTCCCAGTGCTTTTCGACGGACATGGCGTTCTGGCCTTCGAGCAGGGGCGCGAAGTGGTCGTTGATGATGGAGAGGACGGGGCCGCTCATCTGGGTGAATCCGACGCCCCAGGTGCCGTCTTCGGCGGTGACGACGCAGGCGACGCGGCCCCAGGGTTCGCTCCAGTTCCTGTTCGGGAACTCGTTTTCGTAGCGGGCCATTGGGCTGGTGAAGTGGCCGGCGCCGGGTATGGCGGGGACTCGCGGCTCGGTCTTGATGGGCGGCGTGAGGGTGACGGCGGCGGCTCGGATTTCTTTTATCTTCAAGGTGTTCCTCCGGAACAGTTTTTAGTCTTTAGTTGTTAGTTTTTAGGGGTTTCGCACCCGTCCTGGCCTTCCGCCGTCAAGGGGGAAGGGATTTTTGGCTATCCTAGTTTATTAGCCTTTAGTTGTTAGTTTTTAGGGGTTTCGCACCCGTCCTGGCCTTCCGCCGTCAAGGGGGAAGGGATTTTTGGCTATCCTAGTTTATTAGTCTTTAGTTGTTAGTTTTTAGGGGTATCACCCCCATCCTGGCCTTCCCCCGTCGAGGGGGAAGGGATTTTTTAGGATTGGAGTTGGGTTATCATGGCGGCGAGGCGTTGTTCTTCTTCGGGGTTGGAGGTTGGGAAGTCGAAGCTGATGGAGTCGGCGTAGTCGCCGTGGGTCTGTTTGAGCTTTTCGACTATCTGGTCGTGGGTGCCGACGACGGCGAAGGTTTCGAGCATATCGTCGGTAATTTGGCCGGGCATTTCGGGCCACCTGTTGTCCACGGACATACGGTAGAGGCGGGCGGCGGTGTCTTCCCAGCCGTGGGCGCTCATGACGGATTCGTAGCTGCGGGTGGAGGCGTAGAAGGATATCTGGCCTTTGACGCCGGCTTTCTTGGATTCGACTTCTTCTTCGGTTTCGCCGGTGATGATGAAGCCGCCGGCGTTGATTTCTATTTCGTCGAGGGAGCGGCCGGCGCGGTCCGCGCCAATCTTGAGGTTGGGGATGATGACGTCTTTGGTGTACTTGGGGGTGCAGAAGCCGTGCAGCAGAACGCCGTCGCAGACTTCGCCGGCGACGCGGAGCATATAGGGGTTGACGGCGGAGATGTACACTTTGACGTCGGGCTTGGCGACGGGGCCCGGGTTGAAGAATGGGGGCATGAGGTTGAAGTCGTAGTGGTCGCCGTGGAAGCGGACGCGCTCGCCGTTCTGCCAGGCGTTCCATATATGGCGCAGGGCCTGGATGTATTCGCGCATACGGGGGGCTGGGGGCGTCCAGTTCATGCTGAAGCGGCGGACGATGTGTCCGCGCACCTGGCTGCCGAGTCCCAGCACGAAGCGTCCGCCGGACATGGCTTGAAGGTCCCAACTGAGGTAGGCGACGTCCATTGGGCTGCGCGCGAAGGCGAGGGCTATGGAGGTTCGCAGGTTGACGTTCCGGGTGTGTTCGGCGGCTATGGCGAGTGGCAGGAAGGGGTTGTGGTTGGTTTCGGACGAGCTGGTGGTGTCGAAGCCGAGACGCTCTGCGCGTCGGGCGGATTCCGCTATTTCGGCCGGGGCGCTGCCGGCGAGTCGGGTTCCAACTTTCAAGGTAATTCCTCCAGGGTAGATTGTGCGGGGTTATGATAGCAGATTGGGGGTTAGTTTTTAGTCTTTAGTTGTTAGTTCTTAGTTTTTAGTGGATTCACCCCCATCGAGGGCTGAGAGGGGTAGGCATTGAAGTTGGATTGGCGGAGTCACCCCCATCCTAACCTTCCCCCCCCGTCGAGGGGGAAGGGACTATGAGGAAAGGGTTTTTATAGTCGTTTTCCGAGGTGGCGGGGGATGAAGGTTCGGCCGGGGCGGATGTTGTAGCCGGGCCAGTATTGGTCGCTGAGGGGGTCGTCTTCGGGATAGTATTTTTCGCCCCTGGCTTCTTTTGCGGCTATTACGTCTTCGTAGGTCCACATAAGGGGGCCTGTTCGGGTGTTTTCGGTGAGTCCGTTGATGGCCCAGACCAGGGCGTCCATGCGGTCGGGGGAGTTGGAGGATTGGGGAGTCCAGCCGCACATCTGGTCTTCGAGTTGGGTGAACTCTCCGACGTGGTGGACGCGGCCCTGTTCATAGAGGGCGGCGATGGGTTCGGCGCGGGCGCGTTTGCTGATTGTGGCGTGGACGCCCTTGAATCTGACGCTTTTGCCGCCTTCGGCGTGTCGGAGGACGGTTTCGATGAGCGCGCCGCCCTGGTTGGTTTCGCCGGTGATGAAGTCGGCTTGGTGTTTGCGGGCGAGTTCGACGGCGCGGGTGGCCCAGGCGTCGGGGGTCATTACGCCGGAGGCGTCTTCGATGACGTAGTATTGTCTTTCGCGCTCGGATATATGCCAGCCGCCGCTTATTCCGGCGACGATGATGCCTGTTTCGTCGCTGCGGTTTGGGTTGAAGGTGACGGCGGGGTCTATGGCGACGGCCTTGTGGCGCATCTCGTCGGGGGCGGCGGATTCGACGCGGTTTTGGTCAATCCACTCGCGTTTCCAGAGCGCGTCGTCGGCTTCGCGGAGAAGCTCGGCGTAGATTTCCTGTTGTCCGGCGCTGGTTCCCTCATATTGAGCAGCTATGTTGTCAATGAAGCCGGATGGGAGGTTTTGTTTGTTGTCGTAGGAGGAGCCGGAGGTTATTTCGACGTCGTTTCTTTCGGTGAGTTCTCTGAGCAGTTCGATGGGTTTTGGGGTTGTGGTGACGACGCACTTGGGGTTGGCTCCGAGCCGGAGTCCGAAGGCGAGGTTGTCCCAGGTGAGGCGGGGGTATTGCCATGAGGCGAGTTCGTCGCACCAGGCGGCGTCGAACTGGGGGCCTCTGAGTTGGTCGGGTTCGTAGCTGGAGTAGGCGAAGGCCATGGCTCCGTTGGGCCAGGTGAGGCGTCGCTTGGAGGATTCCCAAGTGGGCGTGTTCCAAGGGGGGCAGACGGCGAGTATGCCGGAGTCGCCCTGTATCATTATGTCGCGGACTTCGTGTGGAGTGCGGGCGACGAGGGCGATTCTGCGGGACGCGCCGGATTCTACGCGAGCGCGTACCCACTCCGCGCCGGTTCTGGTTTTGCCGAAGCCGCGGCCGGCTAGAAGAAGCCAGATACGCCAGTCCTCCTCGGAGGGCACCTGGTTGGGTCTGGCCCATAGGGACCAGAGGTATTTTACCTGCGCGGCGACATGGGGCGGCAATCCGCCCATGATGTCGTCAAACACAGCTTGCCTACGCAGGATCGGCACGGTCTTCAGTCGTTGGATAATGGAATTGGCGCTAACCGTCGTCATAGTGGTCATGGTCTTTCCTCGCTGGTATCTTTACGTCGGATTCTCGCCAGGCTCTCTGTCGTTCGACCGCTTCGTGGAATAGAGCGGCTCCGATTCTGGCGTGTTCTTCGGTGATGACAGGTTCGGGCTGGCTCTCGATGATGTCCCACATGGAGTAGTCGGGCTTGTGGCCTGAAGGGTTTTCGTCCTCCCATTCGGAGGGGTCGGCTTCCTCGGCGGCCCGCTTGATTATGTCCAGAATCTCCTGAAGATTGGCTTCTTCTTCGTCAGAAGCGGGATTTTCGGTATTTATGGGATTTTCAGGATTGTCGGATTCGCCTGATCCGGGTTCGTGGCGCGCTTCGGGCGTGACGGGGCCGACGGCGGACGCCGACGCGGCAGTGGATGGCTGAGCAAGGGTTGGGTCGTGGTCGTAGGCGCGTCTGAGCAGTTCGACGGCGGCGGACACCCTTTGCTGGTGACGGATCTTGCCCAGACCGGACTCGATAGCGGAGTCCACGCCGTTCATGGTGTCTATGAGGTAGTCGGCGACGTCCTGGGTGTCGTTGGTCTTGTCTCTTATGACGCGGGCCAGGGCGGCGTCGAATTCGGAATCCTCGCGCTCTTGGCGCTCGCGCGGCTTGGCGGAGGGCCTGGCCTTCTTTTCTTCCTTGTTCTTTTCCTGAAAGCGAATGGCGGCGAGATCGCCGTACTCGGAGAGGATGCCGGCGGCCCTGGTGCGATGGCCATGCTTTACGCCGTCGAGGTTTTCGTGGAGGACGTCGTGGAGGTAGTCGACGACCTGGTTGCCGTTGTCCGTCTTGTGACGGATGTATTCGGCGAGCGCGGTACGCGGGTCTGCGTCGCTGCACATGGTCTCCTCCTCCTCGTCCTCTTCCCGGCAGATATTATGTTTTCAATGTCGTGGGGTGTATGGTAGCAAAGGCGTTCTGTGGCGTCAAGGGCAACTTGGACTGTGATTTTTGTGATTGGGGGGGATGGGCGGGATTGTGGATTGCCGAGCGGCGAGCCCTTCGGGGTTCCCGCTTTCGCGGGTATGACGGGGACGGTGGGTAGGTTGTGAGGTGTGGTTTGTTTGATTGGGGGGGATGCAAGAGAAAGCCCCCGGTGATTGGCGGGGACTTTGGGGGGAGGTTAGTCGGCGGCGGTTGTGGAGGGTGCTGGGGTTCGTGGGTGTGGCTGTGGGCTGTGAGGACGTCGTATCTGCCTTTGTTTCGGGCGGCGTCGGAGACTTTGTCCTCGATGGACTCGATTCTGCGGTCGAGCTTGTTAGCTGTGGATTCGAGCTTGCGGTCAAGTCTCTTGTACTGCGTCCAAGAGTTCCAAGCGATAGCCGCGTAGCCAATGATGAGGGCCGTGATTATGGCGATTTCGCCTGTTTCCATATTGAAGTTTTGCCTTCCTTCATGTCTTCTCCAAGTTATTACAATGGTATTTCCCGTACCGTACGGCAGAAGTTGGTGAGCTGTGTCATCTCAGTTTCGTTAAGAGGATCCCCGAAGTGCATTAGACGATTACGATAGTTACGGACGTCGTCCAGCGCTTTGATGAATACATCTTGCTCAAAGACCAATCCTAAATCATCCCAATGACTTGGAGACTGTAGCACTCTCTGCAAGCCTCCCATGGTCAGTTCCTCGATCTCTACGGTTGAGTCTGAGTCAGATGTATCCTTGTCTTTGAGGAACTCAGCTACCCTATGATTCCCTAATCTTTTTCCAACTAGGGTTTGAAGGCGTTCTTCGATTTCGCCTATTCGCTTGAAAGGATCTACCAGATCGGCAAATTCCTTAGCTAAGTCCCAGGCCGTAATGATTCCTCGTAGTCGTTTATCTTGCCCAATCACTAAGACGACGTCATTTTCGCTCAACTGGCCGAGAATTGATTTTAGGTCAGTATCGTCCTCGGCGAAGGACATATCCTTATCCATACAATCACTCACAGTTGCAGGGTTGCCGTTCATCAGGGCTTTTGCAAGCGATTGAAACGATACCATCCCTTTGATGTCTTGTTGCCTAGGATTATCATTGCTTGCGACGACCAATTGAGAGTAGTTTTTAAGGCGCATCTTAGTATAGGCTTCTCTCACCGACGCCCCAGGAGGAACACGTTCAACAGGTGTTTCTGATGAATCAAGTTCGGAAACCGTGAAGGCAGGTTCAAGCAGATTGCCACCGTCGTCGTCGTCCTGCGACGGAATGTCTGAGGTGTTGGTAGTCACTGTGTCTGGGTCATTGACCAACTGGGGTGTGGTGTCCCTGAGTGAGAATTTGATGCGAGGTGATTCGAGCGGCATTTCCGTACTGATGGGCGGGTCAGCCACCAGTCCGACTTCTTTTAGCGTTGTGTTGATTTCCTCGATGGATGTAGTCCTCCGCCTAACGTATCCAAATGCGCGAAGAACGCTCCTCCCCATTCTATTTTGATTGCGTCCTAATTCCAACTTGGTTCGAATGTCTTCTAGATACTCTCGTCCGGCCATGTCGCTCCTCGTCTTCCTAAGCGGTGACCAGCTCACTATCAGCGGTCAGTCCCATGTAGTCAGCGTCGTTACTCGTCTGTCTCCATCAACTTACTCGTCATCTTAGCATATATCAAGTTTACGGATTGCAAATCGGATGGTTGGCGTCTTGGCGGTTGAGTTCTAGGATTTCGGTGAGTGTGATTTTCAGGGTTTCTAGTAGTTCTTCACGGGTGGGTTCCTGACAGTTTACGCCGGGGATTTCTTGTATCCAGCCTATCCACCAGTCGCCGTCCTGTTTGATGATGGCGGTGTAGTTGTTCATGGCGCTCTCCCGACTTGACAGGGGGTTAAGGTTTCACCCTCACCCTAGCCCTCTCCCTGACGGAGAGGGGATTTGTGACATTGCACTTTCCTATTCGACGTTGATTAAAGCCGCACGGCTGTGGATTCCCGCTTTCGCGGGAATGACGGTGGGCGGTCCTGCGGTTGTGTATTACTATTCAGCCCTCTCTGAATTAACGGAGAGGGCTGATGTGGGTTCCGTTTATGTTTCCGTCCGAGCGGGCGGGTCTAGCTTTGCATGGCGCGCCAGACTTTTTCGGGCTTGGCGGGCATATTCATGTGCTTGACGCCGAAGGGGGAGAGGGCGTCTATGACGGCGTTCATTACGGCCGGGGAGGCGGCTATGGTGCCGGTTTCGCCAGCGCCCTTGACTCCGAGGGGGTTGGTCGGGGAAGGGGTGACTGTGCGGTCGGTGATGATGGAGGGGATGTCCTCTGCGGTCGGGAGGGCGTAGTCCATCATGCTGCCGGTGAGCAACTGGCCGCTCTCGTCGTAGATGGCTTCTTCCTGGAGGGCCTGCCCGACGCCCTGGGCGACTCCGCCGTGTACCATGCCCTCTACTATCATGGGGTTGATGACGTTGCCAACGTCGTCCAGCGCTACGTACTTCTGGAGTTCGACCTCGCCGGTATCGGCGTCCACCTCGACGACGGCTATGTGGGTGCCGAAGGGCCAGGTGAAGTTCTGGGGGTCGAAGATGCTGACGGCCTCGAGGCCGGGTTCGGTTCCTTCGGGGAGGCTCTCGTACCAGTAGGCGGCGAGGGCTACTTCCTGGAAGGTCTTGGCGTTGGCGGGCGCGCCCTGCACGAAGTACTGGCCGTCCTCGTTCACGATGTCTTCGGGGGCGGCTTCGAGCAGGTTGGCGGCGATTCGCTTGGCCTTGTCCTGGATCTTCTCGATGCTCATGTGTATGGCGTTGCCGCCGCAGACGGCGGAGCGGGAGCCGAATGTGCCTGTTCCCATCTGTACCTTGTCGGTGTCGCCCTGAACTACCTCCACGTCCTCGACGGGTACGCCGAGTTCGGCGGCGGCGAGCTGGGCGAAGGTGGTGTGGTGTCCCTGTCCGTGTCCGGAGGATCCGGAGAATACTGTTACCTTGCCGGTGGGGTGGACGCGGACGAGGGCGCTTTCCCAGACGCCGGCGCGCGCGCCGAGCGTGTAGGCGACGGCTGAGGGGGCCATGCCGCAGATTTCTACGTAGGTTGAGAGGCCGATGCCGAGGTAGCGGCCATCTTCGCGGGCGGCGGCCTGTTCCTTTCGGAAGTCGTCGTAGCCTACGAGTTCGAGCGCGCGGTCGAGTCCGGCTTCGTAGTTACCGCTATCGTATATGACGGTGGTGGCTACTTCGTGTCCGTCCTCGAATGGGGGTATGAGGTTCTTGCGTCGGACTTCGGCGGGGTCCATGCCGATTTCGGCGGCGTAGCGGTCCATCATGCGCTCTACGAGGTATGTGGCTTCGGGACGGCCCGCGCCTCGGTAGGCGTCAACGGGCGTGGTGTTGGTGAACATACCCGTTACCTTGCACTGTATGTTGTCTATGCTGTACGGGCCGACGAGCATGAGGCCGAAGAGGTAGGTGGGTATGGCGGGGGCGAAGGTGGAGAGGTAGGCGCCCATGTTGGCGTATAGGTCGGTGGAGAGTCCGGTGACGTTGCCTTCGGAGTCTCCGCATATCTCCATCTGTCCGACGTGATCGCGTCCGTGGGTGGTGGCGAGGAAGTTTTCCTGCCTGCCCTCTATCCACTTGACGGAGCGGCCCAGGTTCTTGGCTATCATGCCGGCTATGACTTCTTCGGCGTAGAGGTAGAGCTTGCAGCCGAAGCCTCCGCCGACGTCGGGGGCTATGACTCTTATCTGGTGTTCGGGGTGTCCGGTGACCAGGGCGAGGAGCAGCCTGACGAGGTGGGGTATCTGTGTGGATGTATATACTGTTAGCTGGTTGGTGCCGGCGTTGAAGTCGGCGACGACGCCGCGCGGCTCCATGGGGTTGGGGATGAGGCGCTGGTTGACGATGCGCTCTGAGACGCGGATTTCGGCGCTGGACGCGGCTGCGTCGTAGTCTCCGCCGCCGACTTCCCACTCGAAGGCGATGTTGTTGGGGGCGTCGTCGTGTATCTGGGGCGCGCCGTCCAGGACGCCGGCTTCCATGTCCACAACGGCGTCAAGGACGTCGTAGTCCACGACTACGAGTTCGGCGGCGTCGGCTGCCGTTCGGGGGTCATCGGCTACTACGGCGGCAACCACGTCGCCGACGGTGTTCACCTTGTCAATGGCGATGGGCGGGTGTGGGACTTCCTTGGTGTCGGGGACTACCCATCCGCAGATGAGGGAGCCTAGTTGCTCGTGGAGGTCCGCGCCTGTATAGACGCCGACCACGCCGTCTATGTCCAGAGCGGCGGAGGGGTCAACGTTGGTTATCCTGGCATGGGCGTGGGGGCTTCTGGCGAGGGCCAGGTGCAACATTCCGACCATGCGGACGTCGTCAACGTAGGTTCCTTTGCCCGTAATCAGCCTTTCGTCTTCGCGGCGTTTGATGCTTTCACCAATCAGGGTCATGTTCTTCCTCCTGTTGGACGCTTGGGATGTCAGTCTGTTTCTAGGCGGTACTGTATCTTATTGGTTGGCGATTGGCAATTGTTGGTTAGTGGTTAGTCTTTAGTTCTTAGTTGTTAGTTGGCCGCCCCCATGCCGGCCTTCCCGCGTCGAGGGCTGAGAGGGGTAGGCATTGAACTTGGATTGACGGGCGGCCCTTCGACAAGCTCAGGGCGAACGACAGAAGCGGAATCACCCCCATGCTGGCCTTCCCGCGTCGAGGGGGAAGGGACTTTGACGTGGGTTTGGTTTGGACAGGCGGGGCGGGTGGGCGCTATACTGCGATAGTTTTCGCGGGGGGCGCGTTGGGCGGACGGAGGCGGGGTTTTCCAATCGCGGGCTACATCTCTAATCGAGGGCTGAAAATGGCAGACGGCATCGAACTCATCGAAGGCGGATCGGTAACCTCTCCACAAGGTTACAAGGCGGGCGGCGTTTACGCGGGGCTGAAGAGCGCCGGGGAAGGCGTTCTGGACCTGGGGATACTGGTGTCGGAGCGAGAGGCGGCGGTTGCGGGGACTTTCAGCACGAACAAGATATTGTCGCCGTCGGTAACGGTGAGCAAGCGGCGGCTGGCGGACGGCGGGGGTTCTCGCGGGGTTGTGGCGAACAGCGGCTGCGCGAATTGCTCGGTTGGGGAGCAGGGGCTTCTGGACGCTGAGGATATGACGCGGCTGGCGGCGGCTCACGTGGGCGTGAGCGCGGAGGATCTGTGCGTGGCTTCGACCGGGATGATAGGGGTGGAGCTGCCGATGGGGATAATCCGCGAGTCCATGGTGAACGTTGATCTGACGGAGGACGGGGGGGAGGCTTTCGCGCGCTCGATAATGACGACGGACACGCGGCCCAAGCATATCGCTGCGAGTTTCAGCGCGAACGGACGGACGTACACGATTGGGGGAGTGTCGAAGGGCGTCGGGATGATTCATCCGGACATGGCGACGATGCTGTCGTTCATCACTTGCGACGCGGAGGTGGACGGAGGGTATTTGCAGGAAGCGCTGAGCGCGGCGGTGAATCTGAGCTTCAATATGATTGACGTGGACGGAGACCAGTCCACGAATGACACGGTTCTGCTGTTCGCGAACGGCGCGGCGGGCGGAGAGGCTATCGAGAAGGGTTCGGAGGAGGCCGGGAGTTTCCAGGCCGCTCTGAACGCGGTGGCGATATATCTGGCGAAGGAACTGGTTCGGGACGGGGAGGGCGCGGGCCACGTGATGGAGGTGACGGTGGACGGGGCGGCGAGCGTGGAGGACGCGAGAGTGGCGGCGCGGGAGATTTCGTCGTCGAACCTGGTGAAGGCGATGGTTCATGGGCGGGACCCGAACTGGGGGCGCATCATGATGGCGCTGGGCAAGAGCGGCGTGGAGTTGGACGAATCGAAGATTGATATTTTCATCAACGGAATCCACATCGTTCACGAGGGCAAGGCGATTTCGTATCACGCGGACTCGGTTATAAGCGGGATGGCGGCGGAAGAGGTGAGTTTCAGGGTGAGCCTGAATATCGGGGATGCGTCGGCGACGGGCTGGGGTTCGGACCTGACGGAGGAGTACGTTACGTTCAATTCGGCTTATTCGACTTAGGGATTGATTGGGGTATCACCCCCATCCTAACCTTCCCCCGTCGAGGGGGAGGGGATGTTTGTAACAAGTAGGGATTGGGGTTCACCCTCACCCTAGCCCTCTCCCCGAGGGAGAGGGGATTTTCGCAAGATAGGAACGACGGCGCGAACAGTAATCGAGGATATGGAATCCGGCATTGTCTAAGGAGCCTTTCTCTAATGGGACGATTGTAGTCAAGATAGGCGGCAGCACTCTCGGAGAGCATGACACGACGTTGAAGGACGTGGCGGCGCTCAGGGAGGAAGGTTACAGCCCGGTGGTGGTGCATGGGGGAGGCAAGATCATAAGCGACTGGATGGCCGCTCAGAATATCCGTCCCGTGTTCAGGGACGGTCTTCGCGTCACGGACGGCGACAGCCTGGATATAGTGGTCGCGGTGCTTGGCGGTCTTATCAACAAGCAGCTTGTGGCTGAGATGCGGGCGTTCGGCGCGAACGCGCTGGGGATGAGCGGGGCGGACGGGGAGATGCTGGTGTCGAGGGTGAAGGACCCTATGCTGGGCTTCGTGGGCGAGGTGGTTTCGGTGAACACGCTTCCGATAGTCGCTGTGATGGAGGCGGGTTTCATTCCGGTGATAGCTCCGGTGGGAATATGCTCGTCGGACGACCCGGAGTATGATAATTCCCTGCTGAACATAAACGCGGACACGGCGGCTGGCGAGATAGCCAGGGCGCTTGGGGCTGAGAAGATGGTGTTCATGACGGACGTGGAGGGGGTTCTGGATCGCAACAGGCGGCTGATTCCGCGCCTGACGGTTCAGCAGGCGAGGCGGTTGAGCGGTTCGGGTACAATTTCGGGCGGAATGATTCCCAAGATAGAGGCTTGCGTCAACGCGCTGGTCAATGACAGTTCATCCCATATAATAGACGGAAGAAGTCCCGGCGCGCTGCGTCGCTCGCTGAATGGCGAGAGCGTAGGCACTCGCGTGGGTTAGGAGAGACTATGGCTGAGGAATTTTCGCGCAACGGCGGCGATAGGGATAGCGGCAGCGACGTAACCGAGATTAGCCCGGCGCCGTCCGGTTCATCGTTCAGATGGGGCGCGGTCATCATAGGGCTGATAGTTCTGTTCGGCATATTTTCGTTCACGCGGGGGATCTATACGGATCTGCTGTGGTACGAAGCGCTGGATCTACGCAGCGTCTTCATAAAGGTGGCGGTGACGCGGATAGCGCTGTTCGCCATCGGCGCGGTGATTACGGCAATCGTTCTGGCGGTGAGTTTCAGGATAGCTTACGTTCACACGAGGGGTTCGGTGACGCTGCCTCTGCCGGAGGATGTGACCGGCTTGCTGTCTCGCATAATCGTGTGGGGTTCGATAATAGCGATACTGCTGCTGAGCCTGATATTCGGGGCGGCGCTGTCGTCGCAGTGGGAGTTGTTCCTCAGATTCCAGAACGCGGCTTCGTTCGGCCAGAGCGATCCGGTCTATGGGCAGGATCTGAGCTTCTACATATTCAATCTGCCCATCTACTCTTTCGTACAGGGGTGGATACTCGGGCTGGGCATCGTGACGCTCATCGGAACGGTCGCCATCCATTTCATCAACTATACGCTGCGGGGGGCGAGCTATGAGTTCACGGGGCGTGTGATAGCGCACCTGTCCATCATCGGCGCGCTGATGATGCTGACGATAGCGGCCGGACACTGGTTCGACCGTCTGGCGCTGGTTCTGTCGGATGACGGGGCTGTGTTCGGGGCGGCCTACGCGGACCTGAACGCGCGCCGGCCGGCGCTGCTGATAATGACCATCGTGGCGGTGGCGGCGGCGCTCCTGATACTCGCCAACGTCTATTTCAGACAGCTTCGGATAGTAATTGGGGCCGTGGCGCTGTGGATAGTCCTGGGGCTGGTTCTGACAACGGCGTGGCCCGCGCTGATACAGCAGTTCTCGGTGACTCCGAACGAGTTCGCCAGGGAAGAGCCGTACATAGAGCGGAACATCGAGTTCACGCGGCAGGCGTTCGCTCTGAACCGGATCGAGGAAGACTTCTATCCGGCGGAGACGGAGGTGGGCGCGGAGCTGATACAGGACAATATCAAGACGGTGAACAACATACGGCTGTGGGACTACCGTCCGCTGTCGGCGGTGTATCGGCAGATTCAGCTAATCAGGCTGTACTACGACTTCAAGGACGCGGACGTTGACAGGTACGACATCGCGGGGGAGTACCGGCAGGTGCTTCTGTCGGCGCGGGAGGTGGCGCCGGAGAATCTGGACCCGGAGTCGCAGAACTGGGTCAACAACACGCTGGTCTATACTCACGGCATCGGCATAGCGATGAGCCCGGCGACGGAGTTCACCGCCGAGGGCCGTCCTGAGTTCTTCGCGAAGGACATACCGGCGGACGGCGCGATTCCGATTGGATTGCAGGACGGGACAACGCCGCCGGAGTTGGTGGTGGACAATCCGCGGATCTACTACGGCGAGAATACGCTGAACTACGTGATAGTGAATTCCAATACCGAAGAACTGGACTACCAGACCGAAGAGGGAACGCTCTTCAGGAATCGGTACAGCGGCGAGGGCGGCGTGCAGATGTCGTCCGTCTTCAGGCGGATGGCTTACGCGTGGCAGTTCGGGGACTTCAACATCCTGATAAGCGGAGAGATAACTCCGCAAAGCAGGCTTCAGTATCACCGCACTGTACAGGATCGGGTGGCGAAGGTCTCGCCGTTCCTGGTTCTGGACAGGGACCCGTACATAGTGGCCGCGGATGGGCAGCTGTTCTGGGTGCAGGACGCTTACACAGTGTCGGACCACTATCCCTATTCGGACCCAATCGGGGATCCGGCCACCGGGCAGATAAACTATATGCGAAACAGCGTGAAGGTGGTCGTTGACGCTTACAACGGCTCGCTCAGCTACTACATCTGGGACGAGACGGATCCGATAGTTCGCACCTACTCGCGGATATTCCCGGACCTGTTCAAGAGCATGGACGAGATGCCCGAGGGGCTGAAGTCGCACGTCCGCTATCCGCAGGACTTCTTCTCAGTGCAGGCGGAAAGATACCTGAAGTACCATATGCAGGATCCGCAGAACTTCTACAACAACGAAGACCTGTGGGCGATTCCGAATGAGAAGTTCGGGCAGGAAGACACGCTCCAGGAAGTGGAGCCGTACTACGTGATTATGCGGCTTCCCGGACAGGAGGAAGAGGAATTCGTCCTGCTGATGCCCTACACTCCGAGCCAGCGTCAGAATCTGATCGGCTGGCTGGCCGCTCGCAGCGACGGCGAGAACTACGGGAAGCTGGTCGCGTTCAACTTCCCGAAGGACAGACAGATTGACGGGCCGGAGCAGGTGGAAGCGCGAATAGACAACGACCCTGATATATCGGCGTGGTTCACGCTGAGATGCACGGAGGGTTCGACCTGCACGCGGGGCAATCTGCTGGTGATACCGCTGGGCGAAAGCCTGCTGTACGCCGAGCCTGTGTATATACGGGCTGAGGGCGTGAACTTCCCCGAGTTGAAGCGGGTGATACTGGCGACCGGGGACAAGGTGGTGATGGAGGATTCTTTGGGCGCGGCTCTGGCGACGCTGACCGGCGTGGGATCGCTGGCCAGCGTGGGCGCGCCCGAACCCGCGCGAGCGGAGACGACTCCAGGCACGGTAACCGCGCCCGCCAATGAGCTGGAACAGCAGATACAGGCGCTGGTTGATACGATAGATAAGATGAAGCTCGATCTGGACTCGCTGGACGCGGCAATCGAGCGCTTGAAGGAACTCACCGGAGGAGAATAGGATGACCACCGATTGGAAAGACGTAGAGAGCAAATACTATATGTTCGTGGTGCGTCGGCAGCCCGTAGTGATAGTGAAGGGCGACGGCACGAAGGTATGGGACGTTGACGGCAAAGAGTACCTGGATTTCACGTCCGGGTGGGCGGTGAACAACGCCGGACACGCGAACGAGGCGATAGCGGACGCCATCTCTGAGCAGGCGCGCACGCTTCTTCAGACATCGAACCAGTTCTACTCGGTTCCGCAGCTTCAACTCGCCGAGATACTGGTGGAGAACTCCGCGCTGGACAAGGTGTTCTTCTGCAACAGCGGCGCGGAAGCCAACGAGGGCGCGATGAAGCTCGCTCGCCGCTATGGAGCCAAGAACAAGAATGGCGCGTTCGAGATAGTGACCGCGCTGAACTCGTTCCACGGGCGCACGATGGCTAACGTCTCGGCGACCGGACAGCCCCACTACCAGGAACTCTTTGAGCCGATACCGCCCGGATACAAGCACGTGGAGTTTGGAGACATAGAGGAACTGAAGGGTTCGGTGTCGGACCAGACGGTCGCGGTGATGCTGGAGCCTGTGCAGGCCGAGGGCGGCGTAAATATTCCGCCTGAAGGCTACCTGGAGAACGTGCGCGAGTTCTGCGACCAGGAAGGGCTGCTGCTGATATTCGACGAGGTGCAGACCGGCATGGGACGGCTCGGAACGATGTTCGGGTATGAATCGTTCGGCGTGGAGCCGGACATAATGACGCTGGCGAAGGGTTTGGGCGGCGGCGTTCCGATAGGGGCGTTCATGGCCAAGGACGAGGCTTGCGCTTTCGAGCCGGGCGACCATGGTTCGACGTTCGGGGGCAACGCGCTGACCTGCGCGGCGGCCTACGCCTCCACGAAGTACGTCATCGAGAACGACCTCTCCGGCAACTCGAAGGCGATGGGCGAGCGGATGGGCGAGGCGCTGAATACTATCAAGGCGAACAATAGCCGCGTGGCGGAAGTGCGCGGCATGGGCCTGCTGTGGGCGGTGCTGTTCGACTCGGACATAGGCCCGGACGTGGTGGCGAACTGCAACAACGAAGGACTGCTGACCAACCCGCTGCGGCCCAACGCGGTCAGGCTTATGCCTCCGCTGACGGTCTCCGCTGAGGAGATAGACCAGGCGATGGAGCGTCTGGAGACGGCTATCAAGGCGGTGGCGGCTTAACGCAGGTTTGGGATACTTAATTAAGATCATAGGGCGTCCGTCCTGGAGCGGACGCCTTTTGAATAAGGGCGGTGAGGGGATTTTCGATGACCCAGTTGTTGGATAGGTTGAATCTCATCCCGTTGAGCGTCGCGGAGCGGATTCAGTTGGTGGGCGAGATCTGGGACAGCATCGCGGAGGATGAGGAAGAGTTTGAGCTAACAGACGCGCAGCGGGATGAGATTGACAGGCGGCTGGCGTCATTGAGAGAGAATCCCGACCAAGTGATTACTTGGGAAGAGCTTATAGCGAGGATACAAGCTAGTTATGATTCATAGCATATCATTTCTTCCTGAGACTATAGAATGGCAAAATAAACAATGCCAACAGTCCTAAGAATTGGGCCATATAAGTTTTTCTTTTATGTAGGCGAGGGTGATGAGCCAGCGCATATTCACATAGGACGTGATAGGTGCGAGGCTAAATTTTGGCTTGATCCAGTCAGGTTTCAAAATTCACGTAGATTTCGGAAAGCAGAACTGAGGCGAATTGAAGCATTAGTGCGCGAAAACCAGGAATACTTGATAGGAAAATGGAATGAATACTTCCCTAGCTGAGTTAATTGAAACAAAACTCTCCTCAGTGGAAGCGCAAGATGCGCTAGTTACCGAAGATACACTGGCAGTTGACTTAACTGACGGACGCACTATCTCGGTCCCGCTTGTGTGGTACCCCAGGCTGACACATGGCACACCAGAGGAACGCGACAACTGGTGTATCGAAGGCGCTGGGTGGGGGATACACTGGCCCGATCTGGATGAATACATTAGTGTGAAGGGGCTTCTACTGGGCAATCCATCGGGAGAAAGTCAGAGTTCGTTCAAGAAGTGGCTGGAGAGCCGAGCGTCGCGCGGCAAGGCGAGCGCTTTCGCAGATATGGTCAATTAGTCGTGTGAGATCAAACACATGATTCCGCGCATAGCTGAGATGAAGCATATATCGGGCTACAAGGTGTGGCTTAGGTTTGAAGACGGCAAAGATGGGGAGATTGACCTGAAGGGTGAATTGTGGGGAGAAGTGTTCGAACCTCTCAAGAAGCCAGACTACTTCAAGACCGCTCGGCTTGATAAGGAACTCAATACGATATGCTGGAAGAATGGGGCGGATTTCGCTCCTGAGTTTTTGTACGATAATCTCAAGGTGAAAGGCCGCAGAAATAATGAACTGGCATGAGTTGAGAGAGAAGAACGTGAGCGTGGTCGGCGGGGCGGTGTCCGGGGGGCTGGATAGCTGCACGGTGACGCACTGGCTGCGAGAGAACGGGTTCGAGGTGCAGGCGTTCACGGTGGACCTGGGACAGCCGGACGAGGAGAATCTGGACGCCATCACGGACAGGATGATTGGGTGCGGCGCTTCGGACGCGGTGATAGCGCCCGGACGGGCCGCGCTGGCCGAGGCGGGGCTGAAGGTTATCCAGTCGCAGGCGCGGTACGAGGGCGGCTACTGGAACACGACGGGCATCGCGCGTCCGATTACTGTCGCGGCGATACTGGAGTACATGAGTGAGCGCGGCATCGGGGTGATGTTTCACGGCGCGACGGGCCGGGGCAACGACCAGGTGAGGTTTCAGCTCGCGGCGAACATGATTGATCCCGACGTCGAGATATACGCGCCCTGGCGGGATCCTGAGTTCGTGGAGAGATTCCCGGGTCGGCAGGAGATGATCGAGTATTGCGAGTCGAACGCGCTGCCAATCAGGCCGGCGCGGGAGTCGCGCTATTCTACGGACGCGAATTTTCTGGGCCTGACGCATGAGGCGGGAGACCTGGAAGACGTCACCATCTCGCCCACTTTCGTGGAGCCGGGCATGGGGGTGTGGCCCTGGGACGCGCCGGACCAGTCGCAGGTGGTTACGATTCGCTGGGAGCGCGGTATTCCGACCGCGATTGACGGCCAGACATTGGATATAGAGCGAGTCTTCGAGTCCGCGAACGCAATCGCCGGAAGGCACGGCGTCGGCATCGGCACGCACGTTGTGGAGAATCGGTTTGTGGGAGTGAAGTCGCGGGGGATATACGAGTCGCCCGCGATGGAGTTGCTGGGACAGAGCTACGAATTCCTGTTGCAGTTCGTTCTCGACCGTCGCGCCAGAGAGTTCTACAACCACGTCTCACAGGTAATCAGCGTCCAGATATACCAGGGGTACTGGCTTGATCTGGCTACCAGGGCGGCGCTGGCGGCGCTGGAGCCTATAACCGAACTCGCTACCGGAACAATATCCGTTCGGCTGCACAAGGGACAGATTTTCTTCGACACCGCCGAGGACACGCCGGACGCGATGCCGCACTCGCTGTACACCGACGACAGTTCGATGGAGGCGATGGGGACTTACGACCACTCCGACGCCGAGGGCTTCCTGCGCGTGCTGGGCATATCGGCGAAAAACCTGGGACGCAAGCAGGGGATAAATCGGTAATCCGAGCTTGAAGGATCGCGTTTTGAGTATCAAGTCGTTCCCGATATTGCCTGAGCGGATGACGGCGTCCTGGCTGGAGTCGGCGCTTGGCGTCGGAATAGCGAGCGTGGATGTCGAACCTATTGGCGCGGGCGCGGGATTCGCGGGTTCGGTTTACCGAGCGCGGATTGAATACAAAGAATCTGATACGGGACTTCCCGACGCGCTTATCTGGAAGACGGTCTCTAATGATGAGAGGACGCGACATTTTCTGACGACGCTGGGCGTGTATGAGAGAGAAGCGAGATTCTACGGACAGTTGGCCGATGGACTCCGAATCGCCCCGCGCCCTTACTTCTCGCGATTCGACGCTGAGGAAGGGACGTTCTGCCTCATAATCGAGGATGTTTCGTACATGAAGCCGGGCGACCAGATAGCGGGATGCGCGTTCGAGGAAGCTCTGTCGGTAGTCCGCGAGGCGGCGCGGCTGCATTCGGCGTTCTGGTCTGAGAAGGGTGACGCCCCACCGGACTGGGTACCGACGTTCGACGGGGGTTCGGGATACTTCGCTCGAATGCACTCTGTAGCGTGGCGACAGTTGGAGCGCACAGTGGAAGGGATACCCGAAGGATTGATTGAGGCGGCGCGGCGGATAGGGCCGCGCGTGTCGGATGTCAAGGCGCGGATTTCGCGCGCGCCCCTGACGTTGACGCATGGCGACCTTCGGCTGGATAACATATTCTTTAGTCGAGACCCAAGCGCGGACGGAATCAAGCTGATTGACTGGCAGGCGATCCGCATGGGCAGGGGAGCGTATGACCTGGCCTACTTCCTGTCCACGTCCGTTCCCGCGGAGATGAGACAGTCGCGGCAGAATGAGCTTATTGGGGCATACGTAGAAACGCTTCGCGCCCACGGGGTAGAGGGATACACTGAGGTGGAGTGCCGGGAGGATTTCGGCTGGGCGCTGCTGGATATAGTTACGTTCGTGGGAATAATCGGGTCAACGCTAGACTTTCAGTCGGCTCGCGGCTTAGAGTTATCGGGAACGATTATTTCGCGGCTGTGGCAGACCATCGAAGACAACTCGGCGCTGGACCTGCTGGATTGAGGCGCGCGCCGTTCGGAAACCAGACTATGGAGCGGACAATGACGACCACTGTGGATTCAACCGAGATCAGGAACCAGGTTATCGCCCTCGTGAGGGACTTCGTAAGGCGCGAGGTAGAACCCATCGCGCAGGAATACGACAACGAGGACATCTACCCGCAGCAGCTTATAGAGCCGATGCGGGAGATGGGGTTGTTCGGAATCACGATACCGGAAGAGTACGGCGGTCTGGGTCTGGATCACACGACTTTCGCCACGATATTCGAGGAACTGAGTCGGGGCTGGATGAGCGTCAGCGGGATAATCGGGACGCACCATGTTCTGGCGCACATAGTCGCCAACTTCGGAACCGATGGGCAGAAGGAGGAATACCTGCCCCGCCTGGCGAGCGGGGAGCTCAGGGGCGGACTCGCGCTGACTGAACCGGACGCGGGGAGCGACGTCCAGAGTGGCAAGACAATCGCCAGGAAGGACGGCGAGGAGTACGTCATCAACGGTACGAAGATGTTCATTACGAACGCCGAGTACGGCAACGTGTTCGCGGTTATGACCAAAACGGATCCCGACGCTCAGCCGCGCCATCGGGGTATGAGTTGCTTCGTGGTCGAGAAGCCGAATCCGGGCATTCGCGTCGGGCAGCATCTGGACAAACTGGGATACAGGGGACTGGATTCGTCAGAGCTTATCTTCGACGACTGCCGCGTTGGAGCTGAGACGCTCGTGGGCGGAGTCGAGGGGCAGGGTTTCAAGCAGGTGATGGCGGGCCTGGAGACCGGGCGAATCAATGTGGCGGCGCGCGCCGTCGGCGTGGCGACCGCCGCGTTCGACGCCGCTATCAAGTACGCGCAGCAGCGCGAGGCGTTTGGCAAGCCGATAGCGCAGCACCAGGCGATACAGATCAAGCTAGCGGAGATGGCGACCAAGATACAGGCCGCGCGCCTGCTGACCTACGACGCGGCTGCCAAGAAGGACGCCGGACAGGAGCGCGTTGACCTGGAAGTCGGCATGGCGAAGCTGTTCGCCTCGGAGGTCTGCGGCGAGGTAGCTATGGAAGCGATGCGAATTCACGGCGGCTACGGCTACATAAAGGACTTCAACGTGGAGAGGTACTACCGCGACGCGCCCCTGATGATAATAGGCGAAGGCACGAACGAGATACAGCAATTGCTGATAGCGCGGCGGCTGCTGGAGAGAAATGCGGTGTAGCGGAGGGAGAGTGGACAGAATGAAGGTTACATACGACCCATACGCCGATGCGGTGTACATATACCTGACGACTGAAAAGCATGAACTGACCACTCATGTGATCGAAGAAGAGGAAATAATGGTGGACATAGGCAATAATCGAACGGTCGTCGGGATCGAAATTCTTGACGCTTCCTCCAGACTTAACGTGGAAGAACTCAAGACGCTTGAATTCGTCGAATATGGCCCCCCGACGCCAGCCAAAGAACTACGGGTGGCGGAGTTGGCCGCGGTCCGTGAGAGGGAGACTGAATACGAGCGCGCGCATAGCGAGTAAGGGAACACACTTATGATTCACGATAGAAGAGACACTTTCGGCGGATACCTTGAGGACTTCGCGCCGGGCGACATCTTCAAGCACTGGCCGGGCAAGACGATTACGGAGATGGACAACCATCTCTTCTCGCTGCTCACTATGAACCACAACCCGCTGCATATAGACGAACGCTATATGTCCGATCATCAGCACGGCAAGATACTGGTGAACGGCGCGTTGGTGCTGAGCTTGGTGGTGGGCATGAGCGTTCCAGAAATGTCCGGCAAGGCTATCGCCAACCTGGAGTATGAGAAGATAGTCCACACAGGCCCCACCTTCCACGGCGATACCATCTACGCCGAGAGCGAGATACTGGAGGTGACCGAATCGCGCTCCAGGCCGGACCGCGGAATCGTCTATATAGAGACGAGGGCGCATAACAACCGAGAGGAGCAGATTCTCACGATGCGCCGCCGCTTTCTCGTTCCCAAGCGCCCGGACTAATCGCTCATGGGACTCAAGGAAGTATTCTCGGACTACACCGTCTCGATTCACTACGACAGACGGCTGTACAAGCAGGACATAGCCGGCTCCATGGCCCACGCGCGTATGCTCGCCAAGCAGGGCATCATATCCCAGTCGGACGCCGACGCCATCATCTCAGGACTCAGCGAAATCGAGGAAGAGATTAGCTCCGGCGAGTTCGCTTGGAAGCCTGAGCTCGAAGATATTCACATGAACATCGAGCGTCGGTTGTTCGAGACCATCGGGGAGCCAGCGCTGCGCCTGCACACCGCGCGCTCGCGGAACGACCAGGTAGCTCTGGACGTGAGGATGTACGCCAAGGAAGCTATCTCGGACATTCTCGCGGCGTTGTTCGACCTGAGATGGAATCTTGTTTCCCTCGCCGGTCGGTATCCCGACGCTTCGATGCCCGGCTACACGCACGTCCAGCGAGCGCAGCCTGTCCTGGTGGCGCACCACCTACTCGCCTACTACGAGATGTTTTCGAGGGACGCCGAGCGGTTCGGGCAAGCGCATGATCGGACGGACGTGATGCCTCTTGGAAGCGGCGCGCTGGCGGGTCTTCCGTATCCGATAGACCGCCAATTCGTGGCGGACGAACTGGGCTTCTCTCACGTATCCGCCAACAGCATGGACGCGGTGTCCGACCGCGATTTTCTGCTCGATTTCCTTTCCGCGTCCTCGATATGCGCGATGCACCTGTCGCGCATGGCGGAAGAGCTTGTCCTATGGTCGTCGGACGAATTCGGGTTCGCGCGTATGCCGGACGAATATACTACGGGCAGCAGCATAATGCCGCAGAAGCGCAACCCTGATTTCGCGGAGATAGCGCGCGGCAAGACGGGCCGCGTCTATGGCAGCCTGATAGGACTGCTCACAGTGTTGAAGGGACTGCCCCTGACTTACAACCGCGATATGCAGGAAGATAAAGAAGGCTTCTTCGATACGTCCGACACTATCCTGTCCACGCTGAGGATATTCGGCGACCTGGTTGCGGGCATCGAGATGAACGCCGACAGGATGCGGCGGGCGGCGGGCGAGAGCTATGTGCTGGCTACGGACATAGCGGACTATCTGGTGGCTCGCGGCGCGCCGTTCAGAGAGGCGTATCGCGTGGTGTCTCGCCTGTCCGATTACGCGCTGGAGAGAGGCGTGGGGTTTCATGAACTGTCTCTGGACGAATACGGAGAACTTTCGCCGCTGTTCGACGAGAAGGTGTACGATATAACCGTCGAGTCCTCTATCGCGGCGCGGGACGTACACGGAGGAACGGCCCAGTCGCGGGTCGCCGAAGCCATTGCCGCCGCGAGGACGGAGTTGGAGGGTCAGCGTGGAAGTCAATAGAAGAATCAAGATCGCTCCATCCATCCTGTCCGCCGATTTCGCGCGGCTGGGAGAACAGGTCGCCGAGGCGGAGGACGCGGGCGCGGATTGCCTGCATATTGACGTGATGGACGGCCAGTTCGTCCCGCCGATTACATTTGGGCCTATAATCGTGGAAGCCGTCAGGCCGCGCACCAACCTCCCGCTCGAAATTCACATGATGACGGTACGGCCTGAGAACCACTTTGACCAGCTCAAGGACGCGGGCGCGGACAGGATAATCGTCCACCAGGAAGCGACGGCCCACTTACACCTCGCGGTGGGACAGATACGCGAACTCGGCATGGAGCCGGGAGTAGCGGTCAACCCGGGCACTGGCCTTTCCGCCATCGAGGAAGTTGTGTCCGACGTTGGACTCATTCTTGTAATGACCGTTAATCCGGGCTGGGGAGGGCAGCCGTTCATACCCTCGACGCTCGATAAGATAGCGCGCGCCAGGGCGTGGCTGGACAAGGAAAACTCCGGCGCGATTCTGGAAGTTGACGGCGGAATCAAGGCGGACAACGCCGCGCTTGTGGTGAACGCGGGCGCGGATCAGCTTGTGGCGGGGTCGGCGGTTTACAATGACAGCGCATCCGTCGCGGAGGCCATGGGACAGTTGCGGGCGGCGGTCTGCTGCGCCGGCGTAGCCGGGTAGCGCTTCCAATTGGATTCTGAGGACGTAAAGAGCGCGATCCGCGCGGGCTGGGACGCGATGTCCCCTTCCTACCAGTCCGACAGCCGCATCGCGCTGGACGATGTTCACTACGCGCCGTTCGCGCCCGGCGAGCGTTTCTACGGACTCATGGGCGACGTATCGGGCAAGCGAATCCTGGAACTCGCTTGCGGCGGCGCTCAGAACTCCATCGCGCTGTCCGGGTGGGGCGCGGATGTGGTCGCGCTGGACTTCTCTCCCGAACAGATTCGCCACGCGGCGTCGCTCAGGCGGAAGACGGGCGCGGCTTTCGGGTTGGTGACCGGGGACATGGAATCCCCGACGATGTTCAGGCCCGGGTCGTTCGACGTGGTAATGTCGTCCTTCGGCTGGGAGTTCATCCCCGACCTTCGCGGCTGTTTGGCGCGATGCGCTGAGCTACTGCGCCCGGGCGGTCAGCTTGTGATGTCAACCGTACATCCACTCAGCGCGTTCGATTGGGATGTAGCCGCCCGCTCTCTGCGCGTGACCGACTACTTCAACCCTCCCGTGGAGGTGTGGGAAGACCCTGTGCCTGAAGGACATTCGCCTGGACTTACCTTCTTTCGGACGGTCGAGGAACTGGTGTCTTCTGTGACGGACGCCGGACTGACTATCGAGCGGCTTATCGAACCATATCCTGTTGGCCTTCCAGACGATCCGCGTTCGCCATACGCGGGCTTGTACTGGGCCGACCATTGGGAGCGGCTGACGCGGGTTCCGTTCGCGGTTGTCATTTCGGCGCGGAAGCCCCGGTCGCGCTAATCATCCGCCTGATGGTGGGTATGGCGGTCGTCGAGTATGATTTCGTTGACTGCGTTCAGACGCGCCTGTTCAATCTCCACGTCCGTTATCTTGCGGCTGTACCTCTCGCCCATCTCCCTGGTTTCGGCTGTCAGCGCGTCTATCTTGTCGCCCAGTTCCTTGCCCTGCGCCTCTATCTTGTCCTCGAGTTCTGTCCTGAGTTCCTTGCCCTGTGTATCTATCTTGTCGTTCAGCTTGTCCAACTTGGCGTCGAACCGATTCGTTGAGGACACTATCTGCCATGTGAAGACACCCATAGCGATGATAATTCCCGCGACTCCGATGATGACTCCGACTACCGTCGCCAATTCCCCGATGTTCATATCGCGACCTCCCTAAGATTTCGCTTCCAACCCCAGACCGCATTGTACTACAAGGCCCCTGTCAATGTATCATACTCACCACCAGATTCCGCCGGAGGCCCCCGATAGCGCGACGAGTTACCTTGCCCAGACTCCAGACCTTCGACGCGTGGATCGTGTCGAGGGACTATCGTCTTCTTTGGGTCGGAAACTTCTTCGCCAATACGGCGAACTGGCTGCAACTGCTCACGCTCGGCTGGCTCGTGCAGCACCTGACGCGGGGCGCTGAGGCCTCAGCGCTGCTGGTGATTGGCGTTGGAGGGATAAACACGCTCCCGGGACTGGTCGTAGGTCCGCTTGGTGGCGTACTTGGGGACAGGGTTGACCGACGCCGGCTGATAATCACCCTCCAGGCGTTCATGGCGGTCTTTTCGTTCGGATTCGCCTGGGTGGTGCAACTGGAATACGTCCAGGTCTGGCACGTCTTCGCTTACGCCATCGTCAGCGGCGTCTGTCTGTCCATCACTCAGCCGATGAGACAGGCGCTTATCGCCAACACCGTCCCCCGCTATATGCTCGGGAACGCCTACGCGACCAACGTTCTCACGATTCCCGGCACAAGGGCCATTGGGCCGTTCATCGGCGGCCTGCTCGTCGCCACGCTGGGATTCTTCTGGAACTTCACCATAGAATCGCTTCTCTACCTGGGCATGATTCTGGCGTTCCTGCCGATGCGGACGCCATACGCGAGCGCCGCGCGCAGGCGACCTACGGCGGGAACCGGGGGGTTCTTCGCGGACCTCATGGAGGGGTTCAGATACATCTGGTCCGGGAATAGGGTTCTGTTCTTCCTGATAACCCTCACCGTCGTGCCGAATGTCATATTGCAGCCCGTAATCTTCGCTTTGCCTCTCTTTACCGAGGACATACTTGAGCGCGGCGCGGACGTGGGGGGATATATGCTCGCCATAAACGGGTTCGGCGGCCTGCTGATGGCGCTCGCCATCGCCTCGTTCGGGTTCTTCTTCAAGCGCGGCCTCGTGTGCCTTGTGACCGCAATCGCCAGTTCGATTCTCGCTCTCGTTCTGACTCAGGCGGTATGGCTTCCCCTGGCGTTGCTGGTAATCGCCTTGTTCGCCTCGACGCAGACGGCCTTCAGGACTACGAACGGCGCTCTCACACAGACACTGGTGCCGGACGAACTGCGGGGAAGAATCACCAGCCTCCAGCGGATAGGGCAGGGCTTCGTCGTTGGATCGAGCCTGCTGGTCGGATGGTTCGCCGGGGCGACCTCAGTAACATGGGCGCTGACCGCCATGGGGCTGCTCGGCCTCGTGGTGTCCGTGTCATACTTGCTCTTCGCCGCCCGCCTCAAGGCGCAGAAATAGACGCGCGGGCCGGAGGCGGGTATCTCTACGGGTTGTTTCGGTAGAAGTCTTGGCCCGACGCCACCGCGCTCACCGGAACGAAAGAGGGGCCGGAATCAATTCCGGCCCCATTCCTGTTTATCGGTCGTTCATGGAACTCAGGCGCGCGCCAAGGAGCGCTTAGCCTCGTGGGTCATTTCGTACTGGCGCGGACTCTGGCCCGGAATGTCCTTGACGCCGCGCTTCTCCATGAAGGGCAGCACTTCCCGCCTGAAGAGGGTGCCGAACACGGCGCCGTCCGCGTTGGACAGGTTGTGGTTCGGGAAGTTGGAGCGAATTATGTCCTGGCAGTCCGTGCTCTTGAACTTGCCCACCGGCATTTCGCGGATCAACTGGAGAGCGATACGTTCCGTCTCGGACGCCTCTCGCTGAGCTTCCGAGATCAACGGCTGCGGTTCTTCAGGCTCAGGCTCCGGTTCCGGCACCACGCGCTGGGCTTCTTCCGCGACGGGAGCGGGCGTCTCTTCTACGACAGGCGGCTCCGGCTCGGCTTGTTCCGGAGACTGTGCCTGGCGTCTTTGACCTGGACGCGGAACTTCCGATACGGGCGGCTCGGGCTTGGCTTGGGCTTGTTCCAAGGACTGTTCTTCTTGGGCAGCCTGTTTCGCCTCAGCCGCGGCCAATTCCCTTTGTCTCTCCCTCATGACCTGGTGGAACAGTCGGTGGTCCACCACGTGGATGTACTTATTCGGGAAAAATTCCTGGAGCAGGGCCGAGCGCGTTCCCATTCTGTCCGTGAAGACCCAGAGGAACGGTATGTTGCCGTTGCTGTACGTCAGGTCGAAGCCATTGACCTCTTCGGCCAACTTGGCGTAGAGCGATATGAAATCGCTGTCGTCGCTCACGACCGCTACGTGAGTCACGCGCTCGTGATTGAAGTCGCTGATGGCGTCAACGGCGATAGCCATGTCCGCGGCGTTCTTGGTCGCCGACAGCGTGTAATGCTGGACGCCCTTCACCACGACTTCTATGTCGGAGAATTCGTGGCTGGCCCATACGCGCCACAGGTCGGCGTGGTCGGCTCTCACGTACAGGTTCAACTTGCCGGGAGGCGGAACATCTTCAGGCCAGCGACGGATTAGCACCACCAGTATCTCTCTCGATATGTCCTGAAGATTCTGAATGTCGGCGTATATGCCGGTTCTACTATTTTCGGGGGTTTCGGAGGAATTTGAGTTAACCATATCTCCTCAATTCTATCAGTTTGAGCTTTATTTCACAAGTTGGTCGCCGCCGTCCGTCCCGCGCCCTCGAACATCTCGCCCACGGAAAGCCCGCTGTGAATCCGTTGGATAGCCTCTCCCAGCATGGCGGCTACCGAGATTACGCGGGTCTTAGATCCCAGTTTATCGCCGCTGACAGGCAGCGAGTCGGTCACCGCCGTCTCTATGATGGGGCTTTGCTCCATCAGAAGCGGCGCGCGTCCGCACAGGACGCCGTGCGTGGCGGCGCAGTACACCTCTCTCGCGCCGTGCGAGACCAGCGAGGACGCGGCGGCGACCACCGTGCCGCCCGTGCTAATCTCCTCATCCACTATTATTACCTTTCTGCCCGCCACGTCGCCAATCACCTCATCAACCACCACCTTGTCCGAGTTTCCCAACCGCCTCTTTTCCGCTATGGCGATGTCCGCGCCGATGAGGTCAGCCGTATCCCGGGCGCGCTTCGCTCCGCCCGCGTCGGTCGCGGCCACAACCAGGTCTTCCCCGTTGGCGAAGTGGCGCGCGAGCATGGGAATCGCGGTCAGCTCGTCAACCGGAATGTTGAAGAAGCCCTGTATCTGTCCGGCGTGCAGGTCGAGCGTGAGAACCCTGTCCGCCCCGGCCGCCTCTATCATAGTGGCGACCAGGCGGGCGGTTATCGGGACGCGCGGCTGGTCCTTCTTGTCGCTGCGCCCGTAGGCGTAGTACGGCAGGACCGCCGTAATCCGCCTGGCCGAAGCGCGCTTCACCGCGTCCAGCATGATCATCATTTCCATTATGTGATCGTTCACCGGCGCGCTGAACGGCTGGACGATGAAAACATCCCTCTCGCGCACATTCTCCAGTATCTTGACGAACGTGTTGTCGTTGGTGAACTTGAATACGTCTATCTTGCCGGGCTTTATCCCCAGGTACGAGCAAATGTCATACGACAGCTGCGGATGGGCGTTGCCCGTGAATACTTTCAAGTCCTCTTCGATTGGCATTACGCAACCTCCATGCGCTCGAACACAGGGATTGTAGCATAGCGAAAACGCGGGTCGCACATATAGCTAGGGTTGTTGTTCTCGGCATATCTGCGCGTAGCTGTGATAACATTGGCCCGCGACCGCGCGCGGTTGACATTTACCGATGAAGAATGACTCACGATGGCTGACACCTCGATACCCTCAAAACCGAAACTCCGTCCCGTCGAACCGATATGGGTCGAACATATCGGGCAAAGATTCCTCTATCTGCGCGATCCGGTGGCTATGTCCGAATCCACGATAATGCTTCCTCAATACCTCGCTCCGCTGGTAATGTTCCTGGACGGGTCGAGGGACATCGCCGCGATTCGGGCGGCCATGGCCCTCAGCGCCGGACTCGACATGACCGACGAAGACCTGCGCTCGGTCATCGGCCAGCTAGACCAGGCGCTGATGATAGAGAACGGCTCATACCGCAGGGCGCATAGACAGGCGCTCCAGAGTTACAGGAGCGCGGAGTACAGACCCCCGTCGCACGCCGGGGCAGTCTATCCCGAATCGCCCGCTCAACTCCAGGCTACGATAGAGGAATGGCTCAGCCGCTTCCCCCCGGACGCGCCCGTTTCAAGACCGGAAGGCGACCTCGTGGGGATGCTCTGCCCCCACATAGACTACAACCGGGGACACGCCACCTACGCCAAGCTCTGGCAACAGGCGCGGGACGACCTCGCGTCGGTCGAACTGGTCATAGTCCTGGGAACGGATCACCAGGGCGGTCTGGGAAGAATCACCCCCACGCTCCAGAACTACCATACGCCCTACGGAACGCTGCGAACCGATACGGAGATGGTTGAAGAAATCGCGCGGGCGGTGGGCAAGTCCGCCTTCGATGAGGAACTGCACCACAAGTCCGAACACTCCATTGAACTGGCGCTCGTGTGGGCGCGTCACTTTATGCGAAGCCAGGAATTTTCGGTTCTTCCTATACTCTGTGGATCGTTTCATCATTTCATTCGCGGAGATTCTCGGCCTTGGGAGGACGAGCGCGTTATGGCCGTTCTGGACGCGCTGGGCGGCATGACGCGGCGGCGGGAGACGCTTGTCATAGCCGCGGGCGACCTCGCGCACGTAGGCCCGGCCTTCGGAGACGCCGTTCCGCTGGACGACTTAGCCAAGGCTAAGCTGAAAGTCGAAGACAGCGCGTCCATTGACGCGATACGCTCCGCCAGCCCACGCGATTTCCTGGATATATCTATCGCCGAATCCGACGCCAGGAAGATATGCGGCCTTTCGCCAATCTACCTGGCGCTCAGCCTGCTGGAAGGCGCGTCCGGCGTGAGTATGGGATATGATCAGTGTCCAGCCGACCACAACGGCGGATCGGTCGTGTCCATAGCGGGCGCGCTGCTGTACGCTTAGCGTTCCGGGGAGGTTCAAGTCCATGCCGAATAACGACGGACAATACCATTCACTCACCATATTCGGAATCGCGGGCATTCCCGAAATACGGCCCGGAGACCGGCTGGGTTCGCTCATAGTCTCCGCGGCCAGCGAACAGGGCAGCCCCTTGGAACAGGGCGACATTCTCATCGTAACTCAGAAGATAGTGTCCAAGGCGGAGGGAAGGCTGGTGAGCCTATCTACTATCACGCCGTCCGAGTTCGCCGCTCAGTTCGCCCGGCGAGCCGGGCGCGATCCCAGGCTGGTCGAACTCGTTCTGCGGGAGAGCAGGTCAATCGTCCGAATGGATCCCGACCGGGGCGTGATAATCTCCGAAACCCACCACGGATTCGTCTGCGCGAACGCGGGAATAGACCAGTCCAACGTTCCGGGCGACGAGGTGGTGTGCCTGCTTCCCGAAGACTCGGACGCCTCGGCGCGCGGAATCAGCGACGATATACGGGAGGACACGGGCTTGTCCGTCCCCGTAATCATATCCGACACCTTCGGGCGAGCGTGGCGGGAAGGACACGTGAACTTCGCCATTGGCGTGGCGGGAATGGACCCGATGACGGACTATCGCGGCGAGCTGGACGCTCAGGGACGGGAGATGCACGTGACCACCATAGCCGTGGCCGACGAATTGGCCGCCGCCGCCGAACTCGTGCAGTTCAAGGCTATCGGGGTTCCGGTGTCGGTCGCGCGCGGCTATACGCACGCGCCATCGGACGCGGGCTACGGGGCGCTCATACGCGACCGCGACCGCGATATGTTCAGATGAGTCCGGCCCGGACGCGGGGATCCGGCTAGAAGTTGAACGCGCCCGGAATGTGAACCGCCGGTTCCAGCGCCGCCATACCCTTCTTGGTGTCGGACGCTATCTTCGCCTTGTCCGAGACGTTCAGCCTGCGCTTGAACAGCCAGTAGGTGAATTCTTTCAACTCGGTGAGCGTGGTCACGTTGCGATATGGACGTTTCAGACGCTCCCAGTACGCCGCCAGAAGTTCGTCTCGCGTCGCGTTGTAGATTCGCTGGAACGCTTCGTTCGCGTGGTCGGTCGCGTACTGCCTGCCGCTTGCGTAGAACCGCTTCTCCACCTCGGCCTCTACCACCTGCTGCAGCGCCGTCTCCACCTCCACGCCGTAGAAGTAGTTCAGGTACGCGCTGTTCTTGTCAACGCCCAGGACATCCTTGAAGTCATTCTCATCCACGCGGGGAGGGAAGCGGCCCGTGAATAGAAAGTCTTCCAGTTCGTCTTCGGGTATCAGGTCTCTGGCCTCTGCGGTGAGCCGGTACGCCAGCGTCAGCCAATCGAACGCCTCCAAGGCGATCAGATACACGAGTCGTGTTCCCTCGTATATCTCCTCCGGCGTCGTCCACAGGGCAATCGCGCCCATAAGAGCGTTCGGCCAGTCGGCGCCTTTCAACAATTCTTGTCGGAGATGCGCGATAGCCTGAGCGTCGGTTGATTCACGAATGGATTTACACTCATTCATGCGCTAGATAATGCCTTAAATCGGGCAATTTGTCCAGTTTCTCACCCAAATGAGCGAGGTCTTTCCATTATTGAGCGTCACTAGAGTAGTCCGTTTATTGAGCGTCACTAGAGTAGTCCGTTCGTGGTGAGCTTGTCGAACCATGAACGGACTGCCCTTCAATAGGCTCAGGGCGAACGAGAGATCGAAGATGAGGCGAAAACGAAAAGACCTGATGCTGACGGGCGGAGGGTAAAAGCTGTAAACTGACTTACGAGATGCGACAACCTACCCAGCGTCGCTGAGTCGCAACTGACAGCGAGGAGAATTAAAATGCCCGACCACAGACTTTTCACGCCCGAAGCGATAGACGCCGAGACCGCCGAGTTCAACGCCCAACTGGAAACGCTTCTGGCCGAGGGGCCTCCCATCACCGACGTTCCGGTGGAGCGGACCCGAAGGGCCAGAGAGGAAGGGAGCGCCGCCGTAGCCCCTCCGGTGTTCTCGGACATGGCGCAGGAGCGCGAAATCCCGGGGCCGGGCGGGCCGCTCACTCTGCGGGTGTTCGCTCCTGAAAATCCGCGCGGGATATATCTCCACATTCACGGCGGCGGCTGGGTACTCGGACGCGCGCATCTCCAGGACCCGCGCAACGAAGAGATAGCCAATACCTGCTCAGCCGTAGTAATCAGCGTTGATTATCGTCTCGCGCCGGAGCATCCGTATCCGGCGGCGCTGGACGACTGCGAAGCCGCCGCCCTCTGGGTCGTGGAGAAGGCTATGTCCGAGTACGGGGTGGACAAGCTCATCATTGGCGGTGAGTCGGCGGGCGGACACCTGGCGGCCACGACGCTCATCAGGATGCGCGACAAGCATGACTTCACCGGATTCTCAGGCGCGAACCTGGTGTACGGCGTTTACGACCTGAGCATGACGCCGTCCCAGCGAAATTGGGGAGACAGGCTGCTGGTGCTGAGTACCCCGGTCATGGACTGGTTCTACGACCACTTCGTTCCGGCTGAACTCAGGCGCGACCCGGACGTATCGCCGCTCTACGCCGACCTCTCCAACCTGCCTCCCGCGCTGTTCACGGTCGGCACGCTCGATCCTCTACTCGACGATACCCTGTTCATGCAGACGCGCTGGGCGGCCGCCGGAAACAAGGCTGAACTGGCGGTGTATCCGGGCGGCCCGCACGGGTTCGACGGGCATCCGACCAAGCTGGGCCAAAGCGCCCGCGATAAGATGAACAAGGCTATCTCGACTTACCTTAGCTCCGGCAACTGAAGTCCATAGACGGAGATTGCCATGACTTCCACACAACCAACTTCCATGCACATAACGCTCAATGACGTTCGTATTCGATACCTGGACTGGGGAAGCGAGGGCCTGCCTCCCTTGGTGTGCCTGCACGGACACACCGGCCAGGCGCGCATCTGGGACGAGTTCGCCGAGGCTATGCGCGAGTCGTACCACGTGTACGCGCTCGACCAGCGGGGACACGGGGAATCCGGGTACGCCGCCGACGGATACGCGCGCGACCGCTTCGTAGAAGACCTGGCCGCGTTCGTTGACGCGCTCGGACTGGAGCGATTCACTCTCGCCGGCCTGTCAATGGGCGGCTGGCACTCGCTGCTGTACACCGCCGACCATCCCGACCGCGTGGAGAGAATCGTCATAGTGGATATTGGGCCGGAACCTTCCGAGGCCGTCAAGGCGGGCGCGTCCGGTCGTCCGGCGACGCCGATGGAGTTTCCCAGCCTGGACGACGCTTTCGTCTGGATGCGCGAGTCCAACCCCTGGGCGTCTGACGAACGGCTTATGCGGGACGCCCGCGACAAGATGAAGCGGACTTCCGGCGGCGCGTGGACGTGGAAGGCCGACCCTAGATTGTTCAACACCCCTCTGCCGGACATGAGCGACGCCGGACTAATATCGCGCTACTGGAACGCGCTGGAGACGATACCCTGCCCCATACTGGAAGTTCGCGGCGCGGACAGTCCGCTCGTGTCCGACGATATCCTGGACAGGATGAAGGCGGCGGCCAAAGACCTGACCTCGATAGACATTCCCGACGCGGGCCACGTGGTGACGGTGGACAAGCCCGCCGAATTCGTCGAGGCGACTCGCTCCTTTCTTCAAACGACAAGCGATAACTAGCGACACAGAACCGAGGACCAAGATATGCCGCCAATACTAAGAAGCCTGCTATTCGTTCCGGGCAACGCTCCCCGAATGCTGGACAGGGCCTTGAATCTGAGGCCGGACGCCTTCGTGCCGGACATGGAAGACTCCGTTCCCTGGGATGAAAAGGCCAACGCCCGCGAGGTGACCGCCGCCTACGCGCCGCAGTTGACTAAGACGGGCGCGCCGGTCATTCCCAGGGTCAACTCCCTGGACACCGGCCTGCTGGAAGACGATCTAGCTGCCGTAATAGGGCCGCACATCTACGGCGTCTCCGTCGGCAAGATGGACAATCCCCAGATACTCAAAGAGGTGGTGGGTGTCATCCAGAGGCTTGAACTAAAAGCCGGCCTGCCCATCGGTACAACCAAGCTCGTTCCCTGGATAGAGTCCGCCGAGTCAATCGTGAAGCTGGACGACATCTGCCGCTCGTCGCCCCGCATCGTCGCCATAGCGCTGGGCGCGGAAGATTTCACCAACGACATGGAGATAGAGCGCACCGATACCGACGCGGAGATAGCCTACGCGCGCTCCGCGATTGCGGTAGCCGCTCGCGCATCCGGCATCCTCGCGCTGGATACTCCCTTCTTCGCCTTCCGCGACCCCGACGCGCTCAGGCAGAACTCGCTGGCCTCGCGCGGCATCGGGTTCAGGGGAAGGTTCGCCATTCATCCCGCCCAGATTGACATACTCAACCAGGTATTCTCGCCGTCCGAGGATGAGGTCAATCACGCGCGCAGAGTCATAGAGGCGTTCGAGGAAGCCGCCGCCATGGGACGCGGCTCAACCTCGCTGGACGGCAAGGTGGTGGACGTTCCCGTGGTCAAGCGGGCGCAGGCGCTTCTGGAGCAGGCGGCGCGGATGGGGCTTGTTGGGGAAGAATCAGAATCACCCCCATCCTAACCTTCCCCCGTCAATGGGGAAGGGATTTTTGCCTACCCTTGTAGCCGTCAATGGGGAAGAGATTTTTGCAATCGTCTCAGCGACGGTATTACAGGCCCCTGTCCGCGCTGTCCAGCATGATGGTCACCGGCCCGTCGTTGTGTATCTCGACCATCATACGCGCCTGGAAGCGGCCCGTCTCTATCCGCAGACCGCTCTGCCTGAACCGCGCCAGCGTCGTCTCAAAGAGGTCGGAGGCGTCGTCGGGCGGGGCGGCCTCGGTGAAGCCCGGCCTGCGTCCCCGGCGCGTGTCCGCGTAAAGCGTGAACTGGCTGATTACGAGAAGGTCGGCCCCGACGTCCAGCGCCGAAAGGTTGAAGCGTCCCGCGTCGTCCTCGAATATCCGCAGGTTGACCGTCTTGGACACTATGTACTCGATGTGGGCGTCGGCGTCGGCGCGGCCAATTCCCACCAAAACTACAAGTCCCGGGCCTATCCGACCCAGGACCTCCCCATCTACGGAGACCGAAGCCTCCGATACTCGCTGAACAAGGGCGCGCAAGTTTTAGTCTGATCCGGACTTGGACGCCGACGCGGCCTCGGACTTGCGGCTTTCGGACGAAGAAGACTTCTCGGCGGAAGACTCTCGCTTCTCTCGCTTTTCCTCCGACTTCTCGGAGGATACGCCGTTATTGCCGCGACCCTTGCCGTAGTCGTTCACGTACCAGCCCGACCCCTTGAATATCACGGGCGGAGCGTGGATCTTCCTGTTGGAGTCCGCGCCGCATTCGGGGCATTCCTGAACGGTGGCCGCGCTGAAACTCTGCCGCAGCTCGAACTGGTGGCCGCAGCCTGTGCAACGATAATCATATCTCGGCAAGTTAATGTCTCCCCGTTCACTCCGCTATTAGCAGTCCAACCCAATGACTGCCAGCCACCTATTCAATCTAGCATCGGGCTTGGATATGTGTCAAATGCGGCGTAGCTATGAGCGATTCCACTCATGTACAATCTTCCGTCGGGATAACATTCGACTCCCCGAGGAGACAGGCAGATGGGCGGATACCGTCACCTTACCCAGACAACCGAGATGGACCGCGAGTGGATAGAAGATGTCATATTCCCGCTCTGCGACTCACTCAGAAGCGGCGAAGATTCGCGCTCGCCCATGAATGGCAAGGCGTTGTACTGCCTGTTCTACGAACCCAGTTTCCTCACGCGCACCTCTTTCGAGCGCGCCAGCGAGTTGCTCGGAGGCAAGGCGTACCACACAGAGGACGCCTCCCAGTTCTTCCCCGCGCACAATACCCAGTTCGTTGACGACATAATCAATATGCTGGCAAGCCTGAAGATGGATGTTGTGGTCATACGCGCCGGCGATCCCCACGTCATCGAACTCGCGGCGGTCACCGACGCGACGCGCGTCATCAACGGCGGCAGCTCCGACGACCACCCCACTCAGGCGCTCGCCGACCTCTACACCATCCGGCGCGAAAGGGGAGAGATTGACGGCGCGACCGTCGCCATCGTCGGACGCCCGGATCACCGCAACGTTAGCGCGCTGCTGAAGGGCCTGGCCATGTTCGAGGGCGTGAACGTCATTCCCGTGCCGTTCAGCGGCCAGATGCCGGAGAAGGTAATTCATCACTGCGCCGAGCGCGGCGTCACGTTCCATCCCGAAGCCGACCTGGACGCCGTTTCGGAAGCCGACGTCATCTATCTGAATGGCCCGCGGACGCTGGCCCATATGCAGCTGCTGGAGTCCAGGGGGCGCGGTCGCCTGGTCATTGACAGGGAGTTCATGGACTCGCTCAAGCCTGGCTGCATAGTGATGGATCCGATGCAGCGAAGCGGGGACTTCATCGTCGAGGTGAAGGACGACAGGCTGGCGTTCTACCGCCAGGCCGAGAACGCCCTCTACGCCAGGATGGCCGCGCTCCACGAGTTGTTCGCCGATAGCTCAAGCTGAGACTGAGCTTCTCGCCAGCTTAGCCAGAAATGGCAGTACCGACGGCCCCGCGCTTCTTATCAGCCCGATCATCCGGCGGTGTCCGATGGTTCTCAGAATTACCCCGCTGTGCCTGTCGAACGAAAAGACCGGCGACCTGATGAGTTCCCTCTGCATATCCTCCGACAGAAACGTCTCCATCAGCCTTTCCAGCCGCGCGTCGCTCATGGACTCGAACAGCATTCGCGCGTAGTAGCCGATACTGAGTTCGCTTCCGAATTCGTCTTTCCAGCGATCTTGGTAAGCGCTGAGCGCGTCGGCTGAGATGTCATCCGATTCCAGCGCGTCCGCCGCCGTTTCAGCCGCTATCTCGCCGGACAGCATCGCGTAGTATATGCCGCCCCCTGTGGTCGGCTTGGCGAAGCCCGCCGCGTCTCCCAGAATGAGCGCCCGCTCCCCGTATGTCCTGGACAGCGGCCTTATGGGTATGCCCCATCGTCTCGCCGGAGACACTGCCGCGGCGATCTTCCCCTCGCGGTTCAGCCTGTCCACAAGCCGTTCCAGCAAATCGGGCGACCTATCGCGCGACATCAGCCCCAGCAGCCCGCGCGACTCAACTGTCGGCACCAGCCAGCCAAACGATCCCGGAGCCACCTCGTCGCCGACGTACACCTCCGTCTCGGTTATTCCGTCGGTCGCCACCTCCACCTGCGCCCCGATGAGACGCTCGCGCCCGCCGCCGTTCGACGAGATTGCCGTCTCCGCCAGTGGAGAGCCGAACCCGGACGCGATTAGCAGGACGCGCCCCCGCAGCGTATCGGTCGCGTCGCCCCGCTGAGCGGTCAGGCGTATATCGCCCGCCGAGCGGGACACCTCGCCCGCGCGCCACCCAAGCCGGTATTCCGCCCCGTTTCTGGCCGCCTCCGCCGCGATTGAATTCACGTAGCCAACCCTGTCAACTATCAGCGCCTGCGTATCCGGCCTCTCCACCCTGAACCCGCGTCCGCCCGGCGAGTAGACGGTCGCCGAGTTCGCGCGCCCGTAAACCAGTTCCGGCTGTATCGGAAAGCGCTCGGCGCACTCCATCCCTATGACGCCGGTGCATAATTTGTCCCCGACGCTCTCCCGGTAATCCAGGACCGCCACGCTGAACCCGCGCTTGGCGAGTTCCAGCGCCGCGATATTCCCCGCCGGCCCCGCGCCTACTATCAGAGCGTCATACACTAGCTTCACCTGCACAGCGATTCTGGATTCGTGGATACTTCATACTGCCGATTAGTTTACCTGATGTTCAAGTTTAGATTCAGTGGTATTCGTTGCGCGCGCTGGCAATACATGAATGTCGCTCCCCAAGCCTGTGGATACCCGCGAAAGCAGTATGACGGAAGGGCGTAGAAGGGGTCTTGGCAATCAACTATCAGGATAACCGGGCGCGTTTCGAGGATATACACGTTTGTCAATGGCGGAGTAATCCTATATCCTAAAATGAGGGGGAAGAGAATGACCGAAATGCAGCAGGTGATGGCCCTTTTCACCTTTCTGTTCGCTATCCTCGTTGCCCTGCAGCTCTATCAAAACAGGCAGGTAAGGCAGGACATAAGAGATATTCGGCAGGATATGAGGGACATGGAGAGACGCCTGAACGCCCGTATGGACCGTATGGACGACAGGTTTGACCGGGTGGACGCCCGTATGGACCGTATGGACGACAGGTTTGACCGGGTGGACGACAGGTTTGACCGGGTGGAGGACAAGGTTGACCAGTTGGACAATAAGGTTGACCGTATGGACGCTCGTCTTGACCGTATGGACGACAAGGCTGACAGGGCCGACAACAGGTTCAATCGCGTGGACGACATGTTCAACCGTATGGACGACAGGTTCGACCGCGTGGACGCTGACATCAAGATCCTCATCAACGACGTCGGTGAGCTGAAAGGCGCCGCCGGTATCTCCACCGGCAGCCGCGAGCGCGAGCCTGTTGGAACAGGCGACTGACGCTCCCCGACATTCAAGACTTGACTATGCCCCGTAATTGACACGGGGTTTTGATTCTGAACAGAAATCTACGAAGGAGGCAAAGCTGAGATGTTCAAGGCCATCGCCAAATTCTTCGGCGGTTCGGATGAGAAGATAATTTCCAGGATAAGGCCGTTGGTGGACGAGATAAACGGCCTGGAGAAAGAGTATGAGCGGCTGTCCGACTCCCAACTCATGGGCAAGACGCACGAGTTGAGCCGCGCGCTGGCCCAGGGAGATACTCTCGACGACATCCTGCCCGAAGCCTACGCCGCCGTTCGAGAAGCCGCGAAGCGTACATTGGGCCAGCGTCATTACGACGTTCAGCTTGTCGGCGGCATCGTCCTGCACCAGGGAAAGATAGCCGAGATGCGGACGGGCGAGGGCAAGACGCTCGTCGCCACCCTTCCGGCCTACCTGAACTCGCTAACGGGAAGCGGCGTCCACGTCGTCACCGTGAACGACTACCTCGCCCGCCGCGACGCCCACTGGATGGGCGCGGTGTACGCCAAGCTGGGCGTCACCGTCGGCGCGCTCCAGAACCAGAGCGCCTTGGTCTATGACCCCGACTTCGAGGACGGCGAGCGCGGCTTCGAGCGCATGAGGCCCGCCAGCCGCAAAGAGGCGTATGAGGCCGACATAACCTACGGCACCAACAACGAGTTCGGCTTCGACTACCTGCGCGACAACATGGTCACCGAACTGTCCGGCAGGGCGCAGAGAGAGCGAGCCTACGCCATAGTTGACGAGGTTGACAACATCCTGATTGACGAGGCGCGGACGCCGCTCATCATCAGCGGCCCCGCCGAAATGTCCGCGCGCGACTACCAGCGATACGCCAAGGTCGCGCCCACGCTCCAGATGGAGCGCGACTACACCTTGGACGAAAAGCACAGGACGGTCGCGCTCACCCAGGACGGCATATCCAGGCTGGAACGTTCCCTGAACGTGAGCAACCTGTACGCCCCCGAGAACTTCGGCGTCGTGCATCACGTCGAAAACGCGCTCAAGGCGCACGTCGTCTTCCAGCGAGACCGCGAGTACGTCGTCCAGGAAGGCGAGGTAATCATCGTTGACGAGTTCACCGGGCGTCTCATGGAGGGCAGGCGCTACTCCGACGGTCTTCACCAGGCGATAGAGGCCAAAGAGCGCGTGCGCGTAAAGGCCGAGTCCATAACCTACGCCACCATCACCCTCCAGAACTACTTCAGGCTGTACGAAAAGCTGTCCGGCATGACAGGCACAGCCGTAACAGAGGCCGAGGAGTTCGACAAGATATACAAGCTGGAGGTTGTCGTCATACCCACCAACAAGCCCATGTCGCGCGAGGACTCCGCCGACCAGATTTACAGGGACCAGGGCGCGAAGTACCGCGCCGTCGTCCGCGAGATAGAGAAGCGCAGCAAGGCCGGCCAGCCCGTCCTCGTCGGCACCACCGACATAGATAAGTCCGAGATACTGAGCGGTATGCTCAGGAAGCAGGGTGTCTCCCACGAAGTCCTCAACGCCAAGCAGCACGAGCGCGAGGCGCTCATAGTCGCCCAGGCCGGAAAGCCCGGCGCGGTCACCGTCGCCACCAACATGGCCGGACGCGGAACGGACATCGTTCTGGGCGGAAACGCCGAGATGGAAGGTATGTCCGAGCGCGAGTGGGATGAGAACCACCGCAAGGTTCTTGACAAGGGCGGACTACACATCATAGGCACCGAGCGCCATGAAGCCCGCCGCATTGACAACCAGCTGCGCGGTCGCTCCGGTCGCCAGGGCGACCCGGGCAAGACCCAGTTCTTCGTAGCGCTCGACGACGACCTGATACGCAGGTTCGGCGGCGAAAGAATAAAGTCCGTCATGGACTGGGCAGGCATGGAGGACGACGTTCCCATCGAGAACGGCATGGTCAACAAGTCTATCGAGAACGCCCAGACGAAGGTCGAAGCCCACCACTTCGACCTCAGGAAGCACCTGGTCGAATACGACGACGTGGTGAACACCCACCGCGACGTCATCTACGGAGAGCGCAACAAGATACTCTCCGGCGCGGACCTGAAGGCCAACGTGCAGGAGATGGTCGGAGCGCAGCTAAGCGAAATAGTCCAGTCCTCACTCGGAGACGGACGCCCCGCCGACTGGGACGTAGAGGCGTTCGTCGCCGAGGTCGGAACCGTCCTGCCGCCCCCCGACGACCTGTACGACCACGAACAGCTGACGAACCTCGGCATAGACGGCGTGGAAGACAGGCTGCTGGCCCACGCTGAGCGGGCGTATGACCAGATGGAAGCGGCGGTCGGCGAGGATACCATGCGCGACATCGAGCGCTGGCTGATGCTCCGCTCCGTGGACTCCAACTGGGTTCACCACCTCACCTCCATGGAGAACCTGCGGCAGGGAATCGGCCTGTACGCCTACGGCCAGCGCGACCCGCTCGTCATGTACAAGAAAGAGGGCATGGAGCAGTTCCAGAATCTCCAGTACAAGATACAGAGCGACATAGCCCACTCCGTTTACAGGCTGCAAGACGCGCTCGACGGGAACGCGCTGAACGCCGCGCGACAGAACGGCGACCGCAACGGATCGGCGAACCGGGGTCGGAACGGAACGTCCAATCGTGCACGTGGCCGGTCGGCGGTACGCAGGCCCGCGAGAGAGACGGTCATGTCCAGGGCCGGCGGCGGCAGACGCCAGGATCAGGCCGTCGGCTCCGGCAAAGTGGGCCGAAACCAGCCCTGCCCCTGCGGAAGCGGCAAAAAATACAAGCGCTGCCACGGCGGCTAGCGAGTCACTACAAGCCATCTCATAAATGCCGGCCCACGCCTGGGAGTATTTCTATAATCCCCTCTCCCTGAGGGAGAGGGCTAGGGTGAGGGTGAAAACACACAGTTCCCGCCAGGGTTGATGTTTATGAGACAGCTTCTAGTTTTCAGCGACGCGAGGAAACCAGATGAACCAACTTCTTCATGAGGCCTTCCAACAGGCCGCCGAACTCCCACAAGCTGAACAGGACAGGTTCGCCCGCTTCCTGATCGCTGAACTGGAATCGGAGCGGCAATGGGATGAGTTGTTTGCGTGTTCCGAATCCGAGGACTTGATGGAACGGATGGCGGAAGAAGCCCTCTCGGATCATCGAGCGGGGCGAACTCGACTTCTCGATACTGAGTGTAAATTTGCCTAGCGCGAATGATTTTCTCCTGATAGCGTCAATCCATACATCAGGAGATACATTCAGTGAACAGTGAGAGAAGCGAAAGAAACAGTCATTTGCCGCATATAGGCCGTGGCGCGACAGCCATAGTCGTTCTGGCGGCGATTTTGTTCTCTGCGCTTGGGTCTGCGTGTTCGAGTCTGACACCCGAAGAAGTAGCGCAACGCTGGGTGAACGACAACGTTGACCTCGGGGGAGAGTTGCTGGCCGAGTGGATACTGGGCGCTGGCCCGGTGAAACCTTCGGGCGCGGCCGGCTGGTTGGCCAAGGAAATGGGAGGGGAGTTGATCGAAGACAAGATACATGAGGTCATCAAGTGGGATTATTCGTCCGCGCGCAGTGTGGGCGATGGATGGGAAGTCACCGCGACCCCTAGCGTATCGTTCCCCGACTATGCCGGATTCGAGGCGGGTCTCCCTCTGGTTCTGCGGATAGAAGGCCAGGAAGTTTCAGATTGGCAGGCGGATTATATGTCGGCCTACGCCCGCGCCGACATTCCCGACATAGCTGGCATAGCCGAAACTGCGTCCAACGTCTCAGAAGCGCTGAACGCCGAGGACTGCCTTGAAGCAGCCAGAGACGCTGGTGTGCCTGATTCGGTGATTGAGTACCTCAACAAGCCTGCATCGGATCGCAACTTCGTAGAAAAAGCCGCCATTGAAACGGCGGTTGGCGCTGTCAGTCTGCCCAATGGGTGCGCGGACTCGCTTATAGGACAGTAAGGCCAATTCGGAGTAACGTCGTCGTGTTCCCACGGTTGCGCGCCAGATACTTGATGCTCCCACCGTTCGTCCTGAGCTTGTCGAAGGACGAGCTTGCCTGCCTCTGAAGTTCATGTTCTAATCAGAATGAAATGGTATAAGGCTAGGAAATATGACCAACGCCGAAATCGCCGAACGCTTCGGAACCATCGTCAGCCTGCTCCAGATGAAGGGCGAAAAATCCTTCACCGTCCGCGCCTACCAGCGCGCCGAACGCACCATCGAACGCTTCCCTCAAGACATGGACGCGATGGTCGCCGAGGGCGAAGACCTCACGAAAATTCCCGGCGTCGGCAAGGCCATATCCGACAAGATAACCGAGCTTGTAACCACCGGAAATATGGCCTACCTGGAACGCCTCGAGGCCGAATTTCCCGACGGCGTTCTCGATCTGATAGAGATACCCGGTCTAGGCCCCAAGACCGTCGTTCGTCTGTGGAAGGAACTCGACGTCACCTCCGTTGACGCCCTGGAAGCCGCCGTCGAGGACGGACGGGTGGAGTCTCTGCCCCGCATGGGCAAGAAGAGCGCCGAGAACATAGGCCGCGCCATCCGCTTCGCCAAGTCCAAGAGCGACAGGTTCCCCATGGCGCGCGCCATGGACATATCCCGCAGGCTGACCGCCTACCTGCGCCAGACCTGCGAAGGCATATCCGATCTGGTGGTGTGCGGCAGCGTGAGACGCTTCGAGGAGACCGTCGGCGACCTCGACCTGGTATGCGTCACCTCCGACCCCGCCGCCGCCATGGACGCCATGGCCGGAATGGACGGCGTGGCCGAAGTGCTCGGACACGGCGAGAAGAAGACCTCCGTCGTCCTCGATTCGGGAATGCAGATTGACCTCCGCGTGTGCGAACCCCGCCATCTCGGCGCGATGCTCCAATACTTCACCGGCAACCTCCACCACAACGTCCGCCTGCGCGAGATAGCCACCGGACTGGGGCTGTCCCTCAACGAATATGGCCTGAAGAATATCGAGACCGGCGACCTCGAAACCTACCCCACCGAAGAAGAGCTGTACGGCAGGCTTGGCCTCCAGTACATACCGCCCGAACTGAGGCAGGGCGCGGGAGAGGTCGAAATGGCCCGAAACGGCGGAATCCCCCGGCTGGTGGAACTCTCCGACATCAGGGGCGACCTTCACACCCACACCGACTGGAGCGACGGACGCGACACGATGGAGGAGATGATACTCGAAGCGAAGGCGCGCGGACTTGAGTACATCGCCGTGACCGACCACTCCGTGGGGCGGGGCATAGCCAACGGCCTGAGTATCGAGCGTCTGGAGAACCACGGCAAACGGCTCAAGGAACTCGAATCCGACATTGGCGGCATACGCATTCTGCGCGGCACGGAGATGGACATTCGCGCCGACGGCAGCCTGGACTACTCCGACGAGGTTCTGGACGAACTCGACTGGGTTGTAGCCTCCGTTCACAGCGCGATGGGCCAGGACTCCGCCACCATGACCGAGAGGATAATCGCCGCTATGCGGAATCCCCATGTGTCCGCCATCGGCCACCTCTCCACCCGTCTGATAGGCGAGCGCCCCCCGGTGGACGCCGACTACGACGCCATCTTCAGGGCCGCCGCCGACACCGGAACCGCCCTCGAGATAAACGGCTCCCTGGAGCGACTCGACCTCAAGGACGCCCACGTCAGCCGCGCCCGCGAACTGGGCGCGTCCCTCGTCATCAACACCGACGCCCACACCACCGAGGGCCTCGGCAACATGGAATACGGCGTATCCCTGGCCCGCCGAGGCTGGTGCCAGCCCTCCCACATCCTCAACTGCCTCACCGCCGCCGACTTCACCGCCCGCCTGAAACAGAAGCGAATATAGCCGTCCGCGCCCCGTCCAATTCGCTATTCCCAACTCCCGCCTCTTTCCGCTATAATACGAACATACAAACTATCAAAGGAGCGCCGACCGCCGATGTCCTTCAACTTGATATACATAAATACAAGGTTATATTTCCCAAAATCCGGGCGCCCCTAAAAAACGCCCCATAGCTAACGCAGGTAAAACGCTGGTCACTAACAGGTGTTCCGAACGCCTGAAAGGTCACCAGTTACCCGCCTGTTACCCACCTGTCAAACCGCCTGCGCTATATAAACCAGGATATATCAAACCGCCATAATTCAACCGCGACTGCCCGGACGCCTCACCCAGCCAGCCCTCCCCAAATCGGCTGAAAGTTGTCCCAAAACCTCTTGACCTTCCAAGAAATTTTGTTCTATCCTTGCGCTGTACCGGCCTGATAGAGCCGAAGAATCAAGACAACTCGCAAGGAGAAGAATTTTGCCGAAGATAGAAAGCTACAAGCAGGGAACGCCCTCCTGGACCGACCTCGCCACCACCGACCAGGACGCCGCCAAGCGCTTCTACTCCGACCTGTTCGGCTGGAGCTACGAGGACAACGCGATGGACGACATGGGCGGCATGGTCTATTCCATGGCCGTCTCCGACGGCTCTTACGCCGCGGCCATGTTCACCCAGATGGACGACGAAAAGCAGATGGGCATACCCCCGCACTGGAACGTCTATATGACCGTCGAGGACGTCGACGCGATAGCCACGCGAGTCGCGGAGAATGGAGGAACGCTGATAACGCCTGAGCCATTCGACGTTTACGACGCCGGACGCATGATAGTCGCCCAGGATCCGACAGGCGCGATAATAGCCCTATGGCAGAAGAAGAACCACATCGGCGCCGGCGTCCAGGGCGAACACGGCTCAATCGCCTGGTGCGAGCTTCTCACCAGCGATCCCGCCGCCGCGATAGAGTTCTACAAGGGCCTGCTTGGCGTAGATTCCATGACCACCCCGGGAGTGGGCGACGCGGACGAGTATCACCTGCTGACGCTGGACGGAGAGGGAGTCGCGGGCGTGATGCAGATGCCCGAGCATCTGAGCGCCATGAACGTGCCGCCCCACTGGGAGGTGTACTTCTTCGTGGATGACCTGGACGAAGCGGTGAGCAAGGTCAAGGCGGGCGGCGGCAATATCGCGTTGGAGCCGATGCCTATCCCCGAGGTCGGGCGGATAGCCGTCTTCATGGACGGGCAGGGCGCGGCCGTCGGACTCATGTCGCCCTCATAGCGGTTCAATACGAGGAGACGGGCGTATAATTCCGTAGGGGCAACCCTCGTGGTTGCCCTTATTCAGGAATCAAATCCGACAATCGAAAGACCATCCGCGTCGGGGTTCGCCAATTGCGAGATTCGGGATGCAGCGTCTATAATCGGGTAGCGGACGCGACAGCGCGGCGGGACTGACTTGATGCAAGGCTCCGCGCGGAACAGAGGATTGACATGGTTACCCTGAACATCAGAAAACTCGAAGATACGCGGCCCCCTGTGCCAAACGATGGCGTCCATTATCCAGAATCCGACGGTGAACCAGTGGCTGAAACCCCATTTCATTATGCCCCCGCGATATACGCGACCTCAGCGCTGTCCGTGCATTGCGCGGATATGCCCGATATGTACGTCGGCGGCGATATGTTCATCTACTTCGTGAAGGGCGACCCCAGGAGGAGCGTCGCCCCGGACGTGTTCCTGATTCCGAACCTGGACAAGCGCCCACGCTCTTCCTACTTCATGTGGATGGAAGGCCAGGTTCCCATATTCATAATGGAGATAACCTCCAACAGTACCTGGCGGGACGACGTGGGCCGCAAGCGCGATCTCTACGAAAGCTGGGGCGTGTCCGAGTACTGGATGTATGACCCCACCGAAGAGACGCGACTGACGCCATTGTTGCAAGGCTTCCGACTGGTTGACGGCGCTTACGAGCCAATCCAGATAGACTTCGACGGGGAAATATACCGAGGACTCAGCTCGGTTCTAAACCTGGAACTCCACGCGAGGCAGGACTGGTTCAGATTCTTCAATCCTGCGACCGGAGAGTACCTGAAAAACCTAGAGGAGTCGGAGCGGGCGCGACAGAGCGAGCGGATCATTCGTCTGACGGCGGAGCGCGAGAGGGACGCGGAGCGAGCCAGGCGCGAAGAACTTGAGCGTCTATTGCGGGAACACGGCATAGACCTGCCATCCTGAAGCGGACGCGACGCTCTGCGCCTGTTCCGGCTAAAGCCCCATCGCTCCATACACCGCCTTCATATCCAGATGCGCCCTGAGATGCGCGGCCAGCTTGTCGAACTCCGCTTCCTGCGAGAACGCTTCCGACTCGACGGGCTGATCCAGCCCCTTCATTCGCGCCACGTTGCCGATGATGCTGTCAGCGAACGCCTCGTTCTTGAACAGATCGTGAACGTAAGTCCCCAATACGCGCCCCGTCCTGTCCGCGTACCCCAGCGCCGCGCCGCCGTCCGCCGTCTCCATCGCCCTCGCCGCGCCGCCGTCCGACTCGGTGACGCCAACGTGTATCTCGTATCCCGACACGCCCATGCCGCCAGCGTCGGAGAGCAGCCCGCTATCGCCCACAATTCGGCCCTCCGTCCGAGTCGTCAGCTTGTCCCCAATGAACCGCGTCTCAAAGTCCAGGACTCCCAGCCCATCCGCCGTTCGCCGCTCCGACTCTATCCCGTCCGGGTCGTGAATCGCGTTGCCGAGCATCTGCATCCCGCCGCATATCCCGATTAGCGCCCGCCCGTTCCATAGGTGATTCCTGATACGGCTCTCGAATCCCGCGTTCCTCACGAAATCCAGGTCCGCGACGGTGACCTTCGATCCGGGAAGAATCACCAAATCAGGATTGCCGAAGTCCTTCGCCTCCCTGACGTACCTGAGCCGCGCGTCGCTCCGCCGCGCCAGCGGGTCGAACTCGTCGAAGTTAGCTATATGCGGCAGCGCCACTATCGCCACTTCCACAAGGCTATCCTCACCGTCCAAACCCGACACTCGCGCCTCCCTGGGCGAATCCTCCTCAGGCACGTAAACATCCGTCAGATATGGCACAACTCCCGTTACGCTCACCCCCGTCAGTTCCTCTATCTGGTCAAGGCCAGGTTCCAGAAGCCGCGCGTCTCCCCGGAACTTGTTGATGATGAACCCCTTGACCAGGGCGCGTTCTTCCTCGCTGATAAGCGCGTGCGTGCCGTAGAGCGACGCGAACACGCCGCCCTTGTCAATATCCCCGATGACGAACACCGGCGCGTCCGCGTACAGCGCCACCGCCATGTTCACGATGTCTCCCGCCCGCAGGTTTATCTCCGCCGGACTACCCGCTCCCTCTATCACAACGATGTCGTACTGTCCGCGCAGCGCGTCCAGCGAGTTTGTCACGTAGGGCCACAGGATTTCGCGGCGATGTCGGCGGTCGGCGAACTGCATGGAGTCAATCGTGCCGCTCATCTTGCCCATCGCCACAAGCTGAGACCTGTAATCCGCTTCCGGCTTCAGCAGAATCGGGTTCATCTCCACGCTCGGCTCTATGCCCGCCGCCTGCGCCTGCGCCACCTGCGCCCGGCCAATCTCCAGGCCGTCCGGCGTCACCCCGGAGTTCAGCGACATATTCTGCGCCTTGAACGGCGCGACCCTATACCCGTCCCGCGCGAACAGCCGGCACAGCCCGGTCACCAGCAGGCTCTTTCCCACCGACGACCCGGTGCCTTGCAGCATCACGACCTTGCCCAGCGGCTTCCCGTCCATGTTCACCCTCACCGCCACGAGTTCACTATCACCGGCTTGCCCGTCTCCGGGTGTTCCATTATCCTGACCTCCGCTCCATACGCCTCCCTGATATTATCCTGGGTGAGCGTCTCTTCGGGCGCGCCTATCGTCAGGATGCCGCCGCCGCTCATCAGCGCCACCTCGTCGCAGAACTGCGCCGCCAGCGTAAGGTCATGCACCGCCGCCAATATAGTCTTGCCCGAAGACACCAGCCCGCGCATCAACTCCATGATAGCGGGCTGGTAGGCCAGATCCAGGTTCGCAGTCGGTTCGTCCAGCAGTATAATCGGCGTCTGCTGCGCCAGCGCTATCGCGATTGCCACCCGCTGCCTCTCGCCCCCCGATAATTCGTCAACCGGCCTCTCTATGAAGTCCTCCGTGTATGTCATTCGCATCGCCTCAACGGATGTCCGGACGTCCGAATCGCTCTCCCAGGACAGAAGGCTCAGGTGCGGGTTGCGTCCCATCAGCACAACCTCTATGGCGGGCGCTCCGTTGGGCAGTTCCGGGTCTTGAGGAACGACCGCCACCAGTCTCGCCCTTTCCTTAGCCGAAATCGCCGAGACGTTCCGGCCCGCTATCTCTATGCCGCCCCGCGTGGGCTTGACGACCCCGGACACAAGCCGCAGAAGCGTGGACTTGCCAACCCCGTTCGGCCCCGCCAGCGCGACGAACTTCCCCTCCTCCACGTTCAGGTTGACGCCGCTCAATACGTTGCGCTCGCCGTAGGCCGCCCACACATCCCTCGCGCGGATGCCGTAGCCGTCCCTTGTATCGCTGTGCCTGATCCCGTTCTTCATAGGTCAACTCAAATCCCGCGAACGCGCCTGCGCCTGAGTATATACAGGAAGAACGGCGCTCCGCAGAACGCGGTTACTATGCCTACGGGAAGCTCGGCCGGGCTGACCGCTGTCCTGGCGATTAGGTCAGCCAGCACCAGGAAAGTCGCTCCGACCAGCCCAGACATCGGCAATATGAAGCGATAGTCAACCCCCCAGATAAGCCGCACCACGTGCGGCGCGACCAAGCCTACGAACCCGATGAGGCCACTGAACGAAACGGCGGTGGCGGTAGCGAGCGTCGCCATTCCTATGAGAATCAGCTTCACCTTCTCCACGTCCACGCCCAGAGAAACGGCGTGTTCCTCGCTGAACTGAAGCACGTTCAACACCCGCGCGAACCCCAGAATCACCCCTACGCTGGGAATGAGATAAAGAAGCGCTATCCCGCTCTCGTTCCACTCGGCGGATATGAAACTGCCCAGTAGCCAGCTCAAGACCGGCCTGAGATCAGGGTCGCTCCGTATCATCAGCAGACTGCTCACCGCTCCCGCCAGCGACGAGATAGCCACGCCCGCCAGTATGAGCGTCGTCAGCGGAGTCCCCTGCGAACTTCTGGCGATAGAGTACGCCGCGGCCACCGCCCCTATTCCGCCCGCGAACGCCGCTATCGGCAGAACGCTGACGCCGAGTATCACCAGTGGAACGCCGGTCAGAAGAACTATCGTGGCCGCGAGTCCCGCTCCCGACGCCACGCCTATCAGGTACGGATCGGCCAACGGATTCTTGAACAATCCCTGGTACGCCGCGCCCGACATAGCCAGCGCAGCGCCCACGATAGCCGCCAGGACGACCCTCGGAATGCGTAGCTGCCAGAGTATCGTGTCCCAGGTTGAGGGAAGGTCTGAGGGTGGCGCTATCCAGGGAAGGCGCGACGCGATTATCTCGACCACCGCCATGAACGGTATGTCCACCGAACCCTGGGTAGAGGCCAATATCGCGGTCAGAACCACCACGCACGCGCCTATCGCCAGACGCCACCACGGGTATCTGAGACCAATCAGCCGGACGGCTATCCTGTCGAGACCTATCGCCTCTGCGCCGCCGACTGATGGCTTTTCTCCGCTTCGTTCCATTACTTCAATCTCAATCTACCTGAACAAGCCCGGATACACCCATCTCGCCAGTTCGTCCACCCCGTCTATGAACCTGGGCCCGGGAATGCTCAGCGCGTCGGTGCTGGGCGTGTAGAACGCCCCGTTTCTCACTGCCCACACCTCCGCGAGCGCAGGCTCCCCGAGAAGCGTGTCCGGGGACGACGTTATGATGACGTGCGGGCCACTCTCCACTATCACCTCCGGGCTAATCTGCGCGTATCCCTCGATGTCCGCGGCGATGTTCTCAAGCCGCAGTAGGTCGAACACCTCCTGCATGAGCGTACCGCTTCCGGGCGTCCAGTAAGAGCCGGCGTCCTGGAACACGGTCGGGCCAGCGCCCACGGGCTCCAGCGCTTCCTCGATGTGACCCAGCTTGGCCTCGAACTCCAGCGCGACTTTCTCCGCGTCGTTCGGATTGCCCACTATCCGGCCCCACATTCGGATGTTGTCCGCCACCTTGGCGAAATCGTCCGACAGGGTAGGGATGTACAGAACCTTCAGCCCCGCGCGCTCCAGGTCCTCGTTGAACCTGTCGAAGAACGTGTAAACCAGGTCTGGCTCCAGCGCCACCGTGGACTCGATGTCCATGTCAAAAGCGTTGCCCACCCTGGCGATGTCGTCCGCCTCGGGCGGGTAGGTGACGAAGTCGTGGGTCGCGATTACCCGATGCCCCTCGCCCATGGCGAACAGCATCTCCACCACGGCGGAATCGAAAGCGACAATCCTCTCAGGCGGCTCTTCGATGACTATCTCTTTTCCGTCCGCCGACTGGACGGTTAGCGGAAACACCGCCGGTATCGGTGTCGGTTCCGCGGGCAGCGAACGCGCTGGCTGAATCGGCCGGGCGGGCTGCTGCGCCTGCTGAGGCGCGGCGGGCTGAATCGGAGGCTGCGCCGGGGCCGCCGGGATGGGCTGCTGAGGCGCGGCGGCTGGCTGAACCGGCTGGGCGGGCGCTTCCGCCGGGGCCGCTGGAGCGGGCGGCTGCGGAGACTGAGGCGCGGACGGAGCTTCGCTCGAACAGCCCGCCGCCACAATCGCGAGCGCGACGGACAGCAGAACGATGCGTAGTATGAATCTGGACTTGATCAATTATATCTCCCGACTTCTGGGCGGCTATCAAACGGCGCGACCTAGATTGCCGACCCGACATAAAATAAAGAGGCCCCGCTTCCAGGAGAAACGGGGCCTGTCATGGCTTGCGAGCCATGCCTGTGCCTTTCCTCGAAGGCCATGACATTGACGGGAGTAGTGGACCGGGCTCACTCCGCTATGCGCGGAGCCTACCGTTGCGGGACAGCGCTGGACTTCGACCAGCTTCCTCTTTCAAGCCCTGTGACGGGCGCTCCCACCGTCTGCGTTCAGTTGTCAAATATGCGAACGCCATAATAATGGACTCGCGGCCGCGTCCCTGTCAAGTCTGAACGCGGTACGGTAGCGTTTCCTTTGTGGTGGTTGGGTTATAGGATGTGGTCATCCACAGCGCTCAGGGGGTAATGATATGTCTGGCCTGCTATATGAGTTGGAAGAACAGAGAGACCGTACGATAGCCCAGTATATGCAGGATAGGCTTCAGGAGGCTCTGGACGCTTACAGGCCGATGTGTTCTGAGTGCGACCTGGCGATGAGCAGACACCAGAGCTACCCGCGCTCGATCATCACCAAGGACGGCGAACTGAGGCTGTCTGTTCCGAAGTTTCGATGTTCTGAGTGTGGATGGATGAGAAGCGGGATGGAGCTTTTGGGAGACGAAAAGCGCAATCGGTACTCAAAAAAACCCGTGAGAAGGCGATAGCCCTTGCGGCGATGGGTCTGAGCTACGCTCAGGTGGGAAAGCTGTTCGGGTTCGCCAAGAGTACGCTGTGCAAGTGGATAAGGGGTGAGCACTCAGAGAGGACCGTCTGAGCGGAGATGTGTTGGAGATGGACGGGCTGTGGACGCGAACGGCTGAGGGTTCTGTGGAGATGAAGGTGATCCGCGACAGCTTGGGCAACGCGATGGCGACGTTCGACAGTTGGGAGGAAGCTGTGAATGCGGCGTACATGAGTGGAGCGCGCTCGCCTCGGCACATAGTGAGCGACGGAGACCTTGCGATAGCGTCAGCGATAGAGATGACCTATGGAAATGAGTCCAACCACCAGTTGTGTCAGTTCCATCTGCTTAGAGAGTATCTGAGGAACATAGGGGACGCCGGGTTCTCAGAAGCGCTGAGAGTGCTGAGGTCTGAGAGCGTGGCCGAGGCGCGGATACACGCCGAACGCACTGTGTATCTGAGCGGGGGCGAAGCTGAGTACTGGTGCGAGAAGGCGTTGAGCAAGGGGCTGGCGCATCTTGCGAGCGGACAGTCGCGTTACAAGACCACATCGCTGCTTGAGAGGCTGAACCGCGAACTTCGGCGTCGGGAGAGAATGGGGACTTGGTGGAATCCGCACAACCTACTCGTTCTGCTTCAGAGACGTGGACTAATAACTTCTACCACCTAAAAGGAAACGCTACCCGCGGTACTGAGACGATTGCATAAGTCCCTTCCCCTTTGATGGACTCGCAAGTCCCTTCCCCCTTGATGGGGGAAGGTTAGGATGGGGGTGACTAGGTTCAATCCATTCGTTCTAAATCCGCGTCCGAAGAACCTCAAAATGATTGAGAAACGGCCTCCGAAATGATAGAATGGGTATGTGAAATAGGAGTGTCGAATGGCAACGAAACCAGACTACATTGACGATCAGTACACAGCGACAGACATACAGGTGCTCGAGGGGATGGAGGCTGTCCGCCGACGTCCGGGTATGTACATCGGCAGCACCGACCAGAGAGGGTTGCACCACCTCATCTTCGAGATAGTTGATAACTCGGTGGACGAGTTCATGGCTGGCTTCTGCTCCAGCGTGGACATCACCCTGAACGAAGACGGCTCAGTCCGCGTTCAGGACGACGGACGCGGCATCCCCGTGGACAAACATCCCACCACAGGCGTCTCCGGCGTCGAAACCGTAATGACCACCCTGCACGCCGGCGGCAAGTTCGGCGGCAAGGCGTACACCGTCTCCGGCGGACTGCACGGCGTCGGCGCGTCCGTCGTCAACGCCCTCTCCGAACACACCATGGTGGAGGTTCGCAGGGCCAGCAGGATCTACTACCAGGACTTCTCCAGGGGCATACGGGTGACCGACCTGAAGTTCAGGCGCGCCCGACAGGACGAACTTGGCGACTCAGAAACCGGAACCACCATCACCTTCATGCCCGACAAGGAGATATTCTACGAATACGAGTACGACTTCAATGTCCTGTCCCAGCGCTTCAAGGAGATGGCCTACCTCAACAAGGGACTCCAGATAAGGTTCACCAGCCACTACCACGCCAACAGGTGGCCCAACAACCAGCAGACCTTCTACTTCGACGGCGGCATAGCCAGTTTCGTCACCAATCTCAACCAGAACCGCGAGGTGCTTCACACCGCGCCCATCTACGTCGAAAAGCAGCTGGACGGCGGCACGATTGTAGAAGCCGCTCTCCAGTACAACGACAGCTTCAACGAGTTCGTCCACTCATTCGCCAACTGCATCAACACCGTGGACGGCGGAACGCACATCACCGGCTTCCGAACCGCGCTCACCAGGGTTCTCAACAACTACGGACGCAAGCAGAACCTCATCAAGGAGAACGAACCCAACCTGGCGAGCGAAGAGACCAGGGAAGGGCTGACCGCCGTGGTCAGCGTCAAGCTCACCGATCCGCAGTTCGAGGGGCAGACAAAGAACAAGCTGGGCAACCCCGAAGTGGCGGGCCAGGTGAACAGCGTGGTCGCCGAGGCCCTCCAGTACTATCTTGAAGACAACCCCGCCGACTCCAAGAGAATCGTCGAGAAATGCCAGACCGCGCAGCGCGCTAGGGAAGCGGCCCGAAAGGCGCGCGACCTCATCATCCGCAAGAACGCCATGGACGGCGGCGGTCTGCCCGGCAAGTTGGCCGACTGCTCCGAGAAGAATCCCGCGCTCTGCGAAATCTACCTCGTCGAGGGCGACTCGGCGGGCGGAACGGCCAAGTCCGGCCGCGACCGCCGCACTCAGGCCATACTCCCACTCTGGGGCAAGATACTCAACGTCGAGAAGGCGCGCGCCGACAAGATGCTCAGCCACGACGGGATCCGCTCCATGATAACCGCCATAGGCGCCGGCCTGGACGACGACCTAGACGTCAACAGGGTACGCTACCACCGCATCATAATAATGACCGACGCCGACGTGGACGGTTCCCACATCAGGACGCTCATCCTCACCTTCTTCTTCCGTCACATGAGGGACCTCATAGAGCGCGGCTACGTTTACATAGCGCAGCCCCCGCTCTACAAGACCACCGCCGGACGCGACACCTTCTACACTTACAGCGAAGGCGAGCAGGAAGGCATGATGGTTCAGTTGAAGAACCGCAGGACCGTCAACATACAGCGCTACAAGGGCCTCGGCGAGATGAACGCCGAACAGCTATGGGAAACCACCATGGACCCCGACAAGCGCACGCTGCTCCAGGTCACCATAGAGGACGCCGCCAACGCCGATGAAGTCTTCTCCATGCTCATGGGCGACATCGTGGCCCCGCGTCGCAACTTCATTCAGACACACGCCCTGGAGGTCAAAAACCTCGACATCTAATCCGGCCACAACCCTGAACGCGAAACGGGCGGCGCGATTATCATGCGCCGCCCGTAGTCATTAGGACGTTGAAGAAGGTCTCTTCCCCCTTGACGGGGGAAGGCTAAGATGGGGGTGAACTCCAATTCAGTCATTCCCGCGAAAGCGGCAGTCCACCTCAGCCCCACATACCCGTGCTGAAGTACCGCTCTCCAATGTCGTTGAATATCGTGACCACTTTCCCCGCGCCCGCTCTCTCCGCCACCTTCAGCGCTCCCAGCATATACGCGCCCGAACTCTGCCCCGCGAACAGGCCCTTCGAGGACAGCGCCACCGATACATCTTTGGCCTCGTCAACGTCAATCGGAAGCATCTCGTCCACCACGCTCTCATCCAGCGTGACCGGAGTTATGTGACCCTCGCCCAAGGGCTTCAGCCCCTCCACGCCCGGCCACTCCGGCGGATTTATGCCGACGACCTGGATATCCTCGCTGCGCTCCTTGAGCCGCCGTCCAACGCCGCTGATGGTTCCTCCGGTGCCGACTCCCGCGACGAAGTAAGTTATGTCCGGGGCCTGTTGGAGTATCTCTTCGGCGGTTGTGTCGTAGTGCGCCTGCGGATTGTTCAGGTTGGAATACTGGTCGCACCAGAAATACTTGTCCGGCTCCGACTCGTAGCGCCGCTTAACCTCGTACAGCGTCTCGTCGTAGCCCAGCATCGGGTCCGTGTAGATTATCTCCGCCCCGTGCGCTATCAGGCGCTTCTTGCGCTCCTCGCTCGCGTTCTCAGGCATCACCAGCGCGACCCTGTATCCCAGAACCGCGCCTATCATCGCGTAGGCTATCCCCGCGTTGCCCGACGTGGCGTCCAGGATAGTCTTGTCGCGGGTTAGGTCGCCCGACAGAATCGCCTCGACCAGCATTCGCAGCACAGGTCGGTCTTTTATGGATCCGCCCGGATTCAGATGCTCGTACTTGGCGAAGACCTGGGCGTCCCCCGTAGGATAGTCAAGATCAATCTTGACCAATGGCGTGTTGCCGATGGCCTTCAGAGGCGGATAGCCCTCTATGAATTCGAGAAACTCCTTCGACGGAGCCAATTCGATACCCTTACCCTTCCGATTCGGTCTTGATATGTACTTCCATAGCTAGTCACTGAGTATAGCCACTTTCCCCGAATCTAGTCTAGTCAGACGCTGTGGCCGCTACAGTTTCACGGAGTGTAGGAAGCGGTACATCGGACGGATCAAACCCAGATACGGAACCACAAGAGGCCTGAAGAGCGATGCGGGCGCTCTCAACTTCATGTCGGTGGTCTGCGACGTCCTTGCCTAGCGTAAGATCAATCTCTTGAGACGATAGCGTCCACGTCTCTGTTGACTACACTAAGTGAAACAGCGCCGGGGATGTCGGACGATGATGGCTGAACCGCGAAATGTGAAATTCTGAGAATCGCCTGCGTGAATTTTAGTATATACACGATAGTAGAGTCAGGAACTCGATTGACGCCTTGGTTAGCGCGTTGATAGATTGGGGTATGGGTTCTGAAAGGCGAATGGGTTTGTGGCAGACAGTTGGACATGAGAAGGCGATACGGACGCTGGAACGCTCGATAGCGGCGGGCAGGATGGCGCACTCTTACCTGATTAGCGGGCCTGCTAAGATCGGGAAGGCGACGCTCGCGCTGGACATCGCGCGGGCGGCGAACTGCTTATCCGACAGCCGCCCTTGCGGAGAGTGCCGCCAGTGCCAGCGCGTGACGTCGGGGCTGCACCCGGACGTAAGGATCATCGGGCTGGAGAAGGCGAGGTCGGGCAGGCTGCGGACTCTCATCAGCATCGAGCAGGTACGGGAGATTCAGAGGGACGCCAGCCTGCTGCCTTATGAAGGCCGAAGCCGGGTCTTCATATTCGAGAGCGCGGAGAGGCTGAGCGGAGAGGCGGCCAACAGCCTGCTCAAGACGCTGGAAGAGCCGCCCGAAAGCGTCATTATGATACTGGTTGCTTCGGACGTGAACGCGGTGCTGCCCACGATACTCTCAAGGTGCAGACGCATAGACCTGCGCCCGACGCCAACTAGCGCGGTTTCGGATTTCCTGGTGGAGCGGAAGGGTGTGGGCCGCGAAAGGGCGGACGAGATAGCGGGTCTGTCGGGCGGAAAGGTCGGCTGGGCCGTCGAGGCGGCGGACGACCCGACGATAATCAGCCGGATAGCGGAGTCCATGGACGGAATAGAGGCGACGGTCAACGGCGGCCTCACCGACAGGTTCGACTACGCGGAGCGACTGTCGGGCCGGTTCTCGGCGGACAGGCAGGGAGTCTATGCCGAACTGGATCTGTGGCAGTCGTGGTGGCGGGACGTTCTTCTGATAGGACAGGAGAAGGATGAGCTTGTGGTCAACACGTCCCGAAAAGAGGCGCTGGCCTCCGTTTCGGGGCGGATTCCGGTGGAGTCGGTCGCCGCGACGCTGAAGGCGATTCGGCGGACTGTGTTTCTGCTGGAGAGAAACGTGTCGCCGCGCCTGGCGCTGGAGGGCATGATGATGAACCTGCCCGCTATGTCCGAGGTGTGATGAGCGTGATTGTGGGAGCGCGATTCGGACGCTCGGGCAGAGTGCGTTACTATGACGACGACGGAATCCGCGTTTCGTTCGGGGACAGGGTTCTGGTGGAGACGGAGCGCGGCGAGAGAGAGGCCAGCGTGGTAATCGGCTCCGGCCAGACGGTTCGCTCGGACATCAAGGAGGAATTGCCGCGCGTGTTGAAGCTCATAGAACGCGCGCCGGAGATACCCTGACGGAGAAGCGCGCTGTCAGCTCACCCAGGGGATGAACGGACGCCACTCTTCCATTATCTCGCGGCGCTGGAACATATAGTACGGGTTGGGCTTCGGCTCTCCCGGCTCTCGGAGCAGCCTCATTCTGGCTTCCCTCGGCGTCCTGCCCGCCTTGTGATGGTTGCAGGGAATGCACGCGCTCACAACGTTGTCCCATGAGTGAGGGCCATGCCGCCAGCGCGGGATGATGTGGTCCAGGGTGAGTTGGCGGGTCTTGTTGCCGCAGTACTGGCAGGTGAACCCGTCGCGGTAGAAAACGGCCTGCCTGGAAAGACGGCGGCGCATCACCGGCCTCTTGACCATGTAGATGAGACGGATGACGGACGGCGCGGGGAACAGTTCCGAGACGCTCTGGATATGTCCGCGTCCGTTTACCACGAGTTCCGCCTTGCCTCGCCCAACCAGAACCAGCGCGCGCCTGACGTTGCAGACGTTGAGGGGCTGATAGTTCTGGTTGAGCACCAGAACAGGCGAATTTATTGCGCTCATTATACGCCTTCCGGTAAACGTGTCTGTCGCAAACTCCCCGACGCGATTAGAACTCCACCCTAGTCTAGCGCAATCGGACGCAATTTCTCCATATCAGAAGATCGCGATAGAAGACGTCACCCTCTGCTACGCCCCGCTCCATTCCTTGCACTATCAGTTCAGCCCTGAACTTCTCTTTGCGCTCTTTCAGTCTTTCCGCCAGGTTCTGAGCCAGTACCATTATCAGCCTCCCTAACTCTACTATGAATTGTATCACCAAATCGCAATACGTGTGACGGACTCGGCGACTTCGCCGCCGACCGCCTCTTGAGCCAGCAGGTCCAGGCCGACCGCGAAGTCGCCTATGACGGGGCCGAATGAGATTCTGGGCGCGGCGTCCCACGCCTCCAAGAACAGGGACACGACTTTGGAGTTCACGAGACCGTCAACCAGAAGATGGCGCTTGTCCTCTACCAGCGCGGCGGTTTGGCCGCCGCTCAGGGCGACGTATCCGCCCGGGGCGATGTCAATGTCCGCGCCGTCGAGCGTGAAGGTGAAGGCCAGGCGAGCCAGAATTACTATCAGCGCGACGGAGAGAGTCAGGCCAACCACCAGCCCAAGCGTCATCCCGGCCAACTTGTCCGCGGCGCTGGCCGCTCCGAGCGTTCCCTTCGACGCGATGGTCTTGACTACCCTGCCCACCATGACGCATATCACGACGCACGCCGTCATTATGAGGACGTAAGCGATAACCGAGACGAAGGCGTCCGCTCTCGCTGAGAAGTTCACCAACTCGCCCGCGTCGTCCGCGTACCTGCCCGACAGCCACCAGCCCGCCACTATTCCGGCGCACATGAACACCACGTCCAGAAGGCCCGTCTTGAGTCCCCATACAAGGGAAACGCAAAGAATCAGGATTATCAGAAAGTCCAGCCACTGCATAGATCGCTTTCCTCGCGGTTGGGGCTTCACCCCCATCCTAACCTTCCCCCTTGACGAGGGAAGGGATTTTTGTTCAGCGCTCTCAGAGACTAGCACAGCCCCGCGTCGGCCTAAAGGCAATCGAATCGCGTACACACGCGAAAACGCTCTGTCGGCGTGTTGCGAAAGTCGGCTCATTGTCTTTATATTCAGTCACGGGAATACGGTTCAGAAGCGCGAATCATGGAGGAGCGAAAATTGCTCGTCTTGGGCATTGATCCGGGAACGTACAGAATGGGCGTCGGCCTCGTGGAGTCGGACGGCGAGGCATATTCGCTGCGGCTGTCGGACGCGCTCAGCCCGCCGAGAAACAGGGACTTGGCGGAGCGTCTGGGATGGCTGCACAGCCGTCTGGACGACCTGATAGCGGAGGTGAAGCCGGACGTGGTGGCGGTGGAATCGCCGTTCGTCGGGCGGAACGTCAAGGCGGCCATATCGGTCGGCCAGTCGCAGGCGGTGGCGATGGTGGCCGCCGCTACTCACGGCATTCCCGTCTCCACCTACGCGCCCAGAGAGGTGAAGAAGGCAGTTACTGACAACGGGGGAAGTTCCAAGGAGCAGGTGCAGGACATGGTGCGCTTCCTTCTGGATCTGGCTGAGCCGCTGGAGTCGTCGGACCGAGCGGACGCCGCCGCCGTAGCCATCTGCCACATCAACAACGCCCATACCCTCGACATCGAAATGTGGGAATAGAACATGGTCTCGACTCTCATCTCATCCATAACCGGAACGCTGAGGGGCGTAGGCCCCGACTGGGTTGACCTGGGCGTGGGCGGCGTGACGTTTCGGATAAGCATACCGGACACCTCGGTCAGTTCGCTCGGGCGCGTCGGAGAACCTCTCAGCCTGTACACCTCGCTGCAAGTCAGGGAGGACAGCCTGACACTGTACGGGTTTCTGAGCGATGACGAACGCCAGACGTTCGACACGCTGCTGAACATAAGCGGGATAGGGCCGCGTCTCGCGCTCGCTATGCTCGCGCGGTTCAGCCCGCAGTCGCTCGTTCAGACGGTCGAGGAAGGCGATACGAAGGCGCTCTCCACGGTGCCGGGCATAGGTCGGCGCACTGCCAGCCGCATAGTGCTGGAACTCAAGGGCAAGCTGGATCTGGACTTCGCGGACGACGGACGCCGCGCCGCGCCCGACTCGGAACTGGTGGACGCTCTGACAGCGCTCGGCTACGGCGACAACGAAGCGCGAGAGGCGCTGTCCCAGACGGCGGCCAACGGGCAGTCCGAGGAAGACCGAATCCGCGCCGCGCTGGATTACCTGGCTGGCGGCGCGTGATGGAGCGCTCTCCATACGACCCCTGGGCCGACATTTACGACGCGGTTTACTCGTATGTGCGCTCGGACATACCCTTCTACACCCAGCAGGCGGTGGAGTCAGGAGGGCCGGTTCTGGAACTGGGCGTAGGCACCGGGCGCGTGGCGATTCCGACGGCGCAGATGGGCATAGACGTGGTGGGTGTGGACACGTCGGAGGCCATGCTGTCCAGAGCGCGGCAAAAGCTGGGTTCGTTGCGAGAGGGCGCGGGGTCCGTGGAGTTGATAGCCGCCGACATGAGGGATTTCGACCTTCTGGACGAGCAAGGCGCGCGGCGCGAGTTTACGCTCATCACGATCCCGTTCAGGGGATTTCTCGCTCTGATGACGGTGGAAGACCAGGTAAGGGCGCTGGACAGAATCCGGCGTCACCTGAGTCCGGGCGGAAGGCTGGCGTTCAATATATTCGTCCCAGACCCCAACATGGCGCTGGAACAGGGCGACACGCCGCGACACCTGAACGACGTGACCGATCCGTCCACGGGCGCGAGATACGTCCTCTACCAGCAGAGCGCGTATGACACCTACAACCAGATAGTCAGCGTCCGCGCCATCATCGAGGAACTGGATGGCGCGGGAGTCGTGGCGCGAAGGATGTACCGCGACTACGACCTGAGATACTGCCACCGCTGGGAGATACACCATCTCCTCGTAATGTGTGGTTTCGAGGTAGAAGACCTCTTCGGCGACTTCGACCGCTCCGAGTTCGACGCCGCCAGCGCGGAGATGATATGGGTGGCGCGGCGCGGGTGAGGGATGCGCCGACTACTCCGGTTCGTCGTCGGAGAATACTTGAACTACGGGGTCGCCCTCAGACACATAGCTGTCCTCATCCGATAAGGCTTCCCAAGTATCTTTGTCCATCCTGAGAGTCTCGAAGCGATTTTTCCTGTTGGTCGTAGTATGAAACGACCGAGTTCCGAAGAAGGCTTTAGCGAGAGCGTCAGCGACGGACTTACTGCGATATGTAGAAGCTAGAGACAGTTGATCTTGCGTCTGTATGACTCGCACCCTGTTCTTCGCTCTCTGGAAAGAACCAAGATTTTCGCCTGTGTCAGGGTCTCTTATGTTAAATCCCCTAGGAGTCAAGAGGTCAAACGTCATCCCCACCCTAACACCTTTATCCTGGCCTATGTTGAGGACTACCTCGCGGGCGTTGATGATTCGCGCGACTTTCCCACGTATCGGCTTATACCATTTCAGCTTGATGATGCCGCGTAGTCTTCAGATGGTCCCTGAACGTTTTGTCTGATCCACTCCCAACTCACCAGGGACTTCACCCGCTCAGGGTCAGACTCCAGCCTGCTCAGACACTCGTCCACCGCGGCCATCTTCCCCTCAACACTCCCGTACACCCTGCCTTCCACCCACCGGCGCGCCTCCTCGAATACCCGCTCGGCAGGATTCAACTCTGGACTGTACGCGGGCTGTACCATCATCTTCACTCCCGCTACGCTCCTGACCAACTCGCTGCGATGACTCCGCGCTCCGTCCCACACCAGCGCTCTCACCTGTGTGTATCGCCTCATTCCCAGGACGGCTCGCGCCACCGTCTCCGATTTCATAGAGTCCATCCACGTCCACTCCAGCTTCCCTCGCGCAAAGTCCACCACCAGGAACAGATACTTCCACTCGTAGCGCAACTGAAGGCTCTGAACCACCTTCACCCACGCGCTCCCCACACCCTGCGAACCATCCCGCGAAGCCCCACTCTCATCTCGTCGGCGAAACCGATCAGTGTTTCCGGCTTTACTCCCGCTCTCCTACTCCTCGCTCAGAAACCTGGGCTGACCCACTCCTCCCATCTTTCTGGACACTACCTTGTCCAGCCCTCCGTCCCTGTACCACTCAATCCATCTCTGAGCCAAGTATCAGACTTAGACCAGTTCCTTCATGCCGACATCAGACCGAAATGGTATTACCTTCAAGACTATCCTTGCGCCGCTAACATACAGGAAGGCGGTGATGCCCCATGGATACGATATGTGGGAGAGCGAAACTGGTTCGTTATCTCACAGGACTATAATATGCGCCGAAGGGAGAGTGAACGAATCTCTCTGAAGCAACATAGCGTCGGTTGCTTCTATATCTGGGGAGCCAACGCCTCCAAGTGGGATACGCTCAGATGCTTCAGCCTCGCGTATTACAGAATCATCGAAGCGATAATCAATACCCCCCGCCCGTTCTTATATCGCATTTATAAAGATGGATCACTCAGGAAGATAGAGTTGTCCTAGTGACTCCCCCATGTCATCGCCCCGCCGCCATTCGCGCGGCGTAGCTCTGGATCCGGGCGGGCGCGTCCGTCATGGATTGGAGGCCATCTTCCAGCTTGGGAAGATATTCCGGGGGAAGGGCTACCAGGAACAGGTGGGGCGGGACGCCGGTGTACAGCCGCATCCCGACGCAGCCGAGCGAGAGGGCGGGCTTGCCATGCTGGTGGGCTATGGGCAGAACGCCGCAGGCGGGGCGGGTGAAGGCGGCGCCCTGCGGGTTGTTCTTCCACATCACCTTGCCGACGATTTCCTGGACGACGCCCATCTGGGGCAGAGTCGCCCATAGAAGCGCGAGGTCGGGTTCGAGGGGCATCTTCCAGAGCGGGCCATAGACCGCGCCCGCGCCCGGCCTGTCGAACCTGGGAGTCTCGGCTATCTCCTCCGTCGTGCCGACGCCGGCCTCGCACATCTCCTCCAGCAGTTCGGCAAGCTCGCGCTCGCGGCCCTCGGCGGACAGGAAGCCGGACACCATGCCGCCGATGCCGCATCCGGCGTGCTGATCGGCGGGCGCGTAGAAGACGCGGAGCTCGGCCATGCGCCAGAGCGAGCAGAATGAAGGCGGCTCGCGGAAGAGAGGCGGTATGTCGCGCGGCTCGCTGTCCACGAACGCCATGCCGACGGGCGGAATCTCTATGCCGAGCCGGTCGGCCAGAAGTTGTACGAGGTTCAGGGTATCCATATTGGGTTCGGAGTCTAGCAACGGAGATACGGCGCGTCAATTTCTCTGGTACAATCCGCCGGACGGAAATCAGAAGTCGGCTGGTTTCGGCTTGGCGACATGAGCGGCGGGGGCCGCGCTCAATCACCGGAAGGGGTATCCTATGTCTTATTCAGCGATAATCGTGGGCGCGGGACACAATGGGCTTGTGGCCGCGAACTACCTGGCGAAAGAGGGCGGGCGCGTCCTGGTTCTGGAACGGCGCGACTTCGTGGGCGGAGCGTGCATCACCGAGGAACTGTTCCCGGACTTCCGGGTGTCATCCTGCTCGTACATCTGCCATATGCTCCAGGGGAAGGTGATAGACGACCTGGAACTGCGAAAGCACGGGCTGGCGATTCACCCCGTGAATCCGTATCGCTTCCAGCCGTTTCCGAACGGCGACTATATGCTGCGCTGGCACGACGAAGAGAGCAACGCGGAGGAACTGGCGCGGCTGTCTCCGCGCGACATAGAAGGTTATGGCCGCTTCCAGCGCTTCATGCGGAGGGCGGCGACCATACTGCACCGCTACTTCCTGGAGAGCCCGCCGACGCTGGCGCAGGTTTTCGAGGATGTGCGCGGCACGCCCGACGAGGCGGTGTGGGAGCGGCTGCTGACCGGGAATATGCGCGATCTGGTGGAGGAGCATTTCGAGTCGCCGGAGGTTAGGGCGGTGTTCATAGACGCCGAGGACGCGGGCGACCCTCGCGCTCCCGGTTCGATTCTGTCCGTGGCGTACAACGACACGGATATGTTCACCGAGGATCGCAACTTCGGGATTCCGCACGGCGGGATGGGCGGGATAACGCAGGCTATGGCGCGGGCGGCGGAGTCGCTGGGCGCGGAGATTCGCGTGAACGCGGCGGTGGAGCGGATACTGGTGCGGAACGGGCGCGCCGTCGGGGTGGAACTCGCGGACGGGGAGATCATAGAGGCGGACACGGTGCTGTCGAACGCCGACCCCAAGCGCACTTTCCTTTCGCTGGTGGACGAAGGCGATCTCGCGCCGGAGGTGGTTCGGGGCGTCCGCGGGCTGAAGACGGACGTGTCATATCTGAAGTTCCACGCGGCGCTGGACGAACTGCCGGACTTCACCCACTATCTCGGCGACCGATACGACGAAAACTTCCTGGTGCAGGTTCGCGTCTGCCCGTCGGTGGAATACTTCCAACGGAGCGCGGACGACGCGCGCGCCGGGAGGCCGTCCTCCGCGCCGGTGATGCACATACAGATCCCGTCCGTGCTGGACAAGTCGCTCACGCCGGAGGGCAAGCACGTCATGTCCATCTGGGTGCTGTACGCCCCGGTGAGGCCGCGCGAAGGGACGTGGGACGACCTGCGAGAGCAGACGGGGGAGCGGCTCATAGACATCATCGGGGAGTACGCGCCGAATTTCCGAAAGTCGGTCAGGGACTGGGAACTGTTCACGCCGCAGGAACTGGAGGAGCGTGTCGGGCTGACGGACGGCAACATACGCCACCTGGACATCACGACGGCGCAGATCTTCGCCAACAGGCCGAGCGGTATGTTCGACGGCTACAAGACGCCGGTGGAGGGGTTGTACCTGTGCGGGGCTGGAACGCATCCGGGCGGCGAGGTGACGGGCGCTCCGGGACACAACGCGGCCCACGCGGTTCTGCGCGATTGGGAAGCGATTTAGAACGCGCTTGTCTGTCGGACGCTATTCCGAGCGGACGGCGCTCTGTTGGGCGCGGGCGCTGTCCTGTTCTCCGGCGCGGTGGGCGAAGCCGACCTGATCGCCGACGCGCATCATTTCGGGCAGGACTATGCCGCCTGAGAAGATGAGTTTCATGGCGTCCTCGACGCTGATGTCGGTCTCGGTCACCTCGTCCTCGGGGATTATCGCCAGCATCCCGGAGGTGGGGTTCGGCACGGTGGCTATGTAGATGGCCAGCATAACGCGGTCTTCGGTCGGCACGTAGTATTGGCCGGTCACAAGACCCATGGCGCGGACGCCCTCTCGCGGCCAGTCCAGGAAGACGACGCGGTTGTATTGCGCGCTCATGGGCGTGGAGATGGCCTGGGTGGCCTGGTTGGCGACGGTGTATATCTTGCCCACGATGGGGATGCGGCTGAGAACCGAGGTCAGCGCCGCGTTCACCATTCGGCGCCCCCTGTCTCCGGTAACCAGCCAGCCGAGCAGGTAGAGGAACATGAGTATGGCGGAGATGGCTATGAGCCAGGCGAGCGGCGTGGCCCAGGGGATTTGTTCCATGCGCGGTATGTCGAGGATGAGTTGGGCGGCCGGCCTGATAAGGTTCTCCAGTATGGCGACGAGGTATCGCAGGATGAGGAAGGTGACGAGGAGTGGGATGATGACCAGCAGGCCGCGAGTCATGCGCCGCCAGAAGTGGCGTTCCACTTTGCGGAACGCGGGCGCGTTCTCCGCGCCGGCGTCTTGGGGCGCGGTCGCGCCCAGCCTGTCCTGGCTCGTGCCGTCCATGAGCCTAGCCCTCAATTGAACTTGCGCGGATTGTACGCTGCCCCGCCCAATCCCGCGCGGCTACATGATATACCAGAATCGGCGCGGTATCCACTCCCCGGTTTCGCGTCCGGCGGGGGTCTTCCGCGGCGGGGGCGAAAAGGCCATTCGAGAAGTGTTTCATATATCTTGGTTTATAGTTATATAGGACATTCGACAGGGGGTTCACAAGGAGCGACAGGGGCTTTTGCCCTGTGTTCATCCAGCGTTTTCCCAGCGTTAGCTATGAAGGGGGTTTCTGTCGGCCCTTTGAATGGTTGTTATAAGTCTTGGTTTATGTCTGATTGGCGCGCTTGGGTTGTTTGGATGGTGGGATTGTAGCACAGGACAGAACCGATGCGCTAGGGGAGGATTGCGGGAAACGGGATTTTGGGGATTGAGGGGATGTTCGGGATTGGCGGGCGGATACAGGTTTGGGAATGGAACGAAGCGGAGCGCGGTCAAGGGTGGTTCAGGCGGGCGGTTGCGCGGGGGTCGTGTCTGTCTTATACTCGCAATCGAGTTGTTCGCGCGAGATTACAGTTTATTTCCGTAGGATTATAATTCTATGACTCTGAACGCTATCAGAATAACGATTCTCACTACGGTCGCGTTGCTGGGTTTTCTGGCTGTCCTTCTCGTGGCGGGGGTGACGGCGCAGTCGCCGGGCGAAGGCGGAACGCCTACCTTTACTCCTACTCCGTCCGCCACGACCACGGCGAAGCTCAAGGCGTCCAGGACCGTCGTGGGCATTGGAAACACTACCGACATAACCGTGTATGACGTGGTTCCCAAAGGCGCGGTCGTCAGGCTGGTCGTCGGCGGGACGCTCAGGCATGGCTCCTGCGAAGCCGAAGCGAACTCCGCCGATTGGTCTTTTCCGATTGTCTTCGAGCCTCCGGTCACCTTCACTCTGACGGCCTGCGGCCCAGTGGGATCGGCCACGGTGAAACTCGAGACTATGGACGGCGTGGAACTCGCCAGTTTGTCGGTCAGCGTACAACAGACTACGCCACCGTCCGAATCGGTCATGCAGACGCTTTTCCCCTCAGCGACCTCGACTCCGCGCGCTTCGGAGTGGCCGGATGATTCAACAGGCTCTTCGGAGTTGCCGCTGCCGCCCGCTCCCTCGAATCTCGTCATGCGAGTCAGCAACAAGGCCGACCTGCTGATACAGATAGACCCAATGAGCGACATAAAGAAACTGGAGGCCGGACTTCGGGTAAAATATCAGACGGACACTGTATGGCGCTCGTGGATGTACCAGGGTCTGCCAGCCACTTGGGTGTCGAACAACACCGCGAAGAACCTCAAGTGCGGCTCGTATCAGGCGAAATTCAGGGCTAGGGGCGACGGCATCACTTACAGGGATGCCTGGGGGCCGTGGAGCGCGACAGGGACGGCGACGATATATTGGTGTCCTCCTCCCACGCCGAAGAACATCACCGCCACATAAGGTGGGCGCGGGAAAGGTCAAGGTGACTTGGACACGAATAGAGGGCGTTGACAAATACCGCGTGATATATTTCGATGAGCAGGGTACTGACACCAGCAGCGTGGAGATCAATCCGAGCGACAATTACACGTTCAGCGGTATGCCGTGCGGAGACCCGTATCACTACGCGGTCCGGGCTAGGGGGGACGGAATCAAGTATCGGGCTGAATGGGGTACAGGTTGGTTCGACACACTCACGCTCCCATGCCCGACTCCACCACCTACGGATACTCCGACACCCACGGTTACGCCTACCCATACTCCCAGGGCCACATATACGCCGACGCCCACAATCACGTCAACTCCCACTCCCAGGGCCACATATACCCCGACTCCGACAGTTACCTCAACTCCCACTCCCAGGCCCACATATACTCTGACGCCTACCGCCACAAACACGCCCAAGCCGACTCCGACTAAGACTCCGACACGCTTACCTACGGCAACAGCTACCGTCACGCCTGTGCCGCAGACGGCAACACCCGTTTCACATTTGCAGATCAACGTGAATACTACACGCAGAGACAATATGTCATTTACAGACAATTTAAAGAACTACGATGGGACTTTCTGGAAAGTTTTAAGATCGTTTGAAGTCATTATTGATATTCTCGGCCCGAAAGGAGTGGCAATCAAAGATTATATGTTCCGGGTCAAGGTGCCTGAGAGTACAGGGGTTTACATCGGTTCTCAGACAGACCCCGAGTGCGATTACTCGTCTCTTCCCACTAATAGAGTGACATCTTTACAATCGGCCACCGATCCTTTCTACCTAGTACGCTGCAAACGTGGCGACGGCAACTCAGCGATCACTGTGGAATCTTATCATGTCAGCGGAACACCAGTGGCGAACTCTTTCGGATCGTTGACGATACCCCAGGCGCGACATTATGCGGACGCTAAAGTCCCCTATCGTATATGCAGTATGCCTACTCCTACTCCTACCCCTGCACTCGTCCCATTCTCAAAACCGGTCACTCTGTCGTCCACGCCCGTCCCGGCGTTGGATTACAAGATGGCGTTCGGTACTGGAACCGATATGTGGAATTCGAGAAGTCCAGGTATGACTATCGAGACGAGTTCGGGTCAATGCGATAGTGATACAGTGAAAATGCTGTCGGTGCATTATGTTGATACTCATCCATGCAACGACTCCAGAGCGCTAGGTTGCGTTAGCCCAGTATCAAGGTTATATAAATCCCCTCAATTCATCATTGCTCAAAGAATGGAAATCAGAGTGAAGCCGCTCGGTCGAGAGTGGACAACGGATATCAATGAAGCATCATTACCAATGTTCCGCTATCTTCCTGCCGTGGTCGCGCACGAGTTAGGTCATACCGCTGGCTTGGGGCATAGCGCATCAACAGGCGATCTGATGTACTATGCGTATGGCGTGTTAGCCCCATCTTCCAACGATGTCGCGGCCATAGGGGGACTCTACAAGTAATATATGGAGGATTAGAGAGATGGCAAATCGTAAGAATTCGACACGAATAACGTGTAAGAGAACAGCCGTAAAGCATAAACAAGCCGTCGGCCTGTGGATTGCCCTGATAATTCTGACGCTTGCCCTGATGTTCTTCGCCTGCTCTGAGGGCACCCAGAGATCACCTGCCTCCCAGGAAGTCAATTCTACGAATACGCCAGAAATGACGTCAGTTCTCAATAGCCCAATTACCATAATCAGTCCTCCAATTCAAAGAACCGAAAACGCCAAGACTGAGAAAACTCTTGACTCAGTATCTACCTCTGTTTCTCTAACAATCCCCAATGATCATCAACAAGATACTAAACCTCTAACCGAGGAGAAAATATCTACTAAAAACACCAAGGCTGAGAAAGCTCTTGACCCAGTATCTACCTCTGTTCCCCTAACAATCCTCAACGATAACGAACAAGACGCCAAACCCCTAGCCGAGGAGGAAATATCTTTGGAAGTAGAATCAGAACCAGCGCTATCCTATCTACCTGAGTCAGGCCCGCTCAGCCTAGATGAGCGTATTCTCAGGTCCGATTTAATTATCAGGGCCACGCTCGCATCCATTTCCACTTCTACTCCTTATACCTACCGCTATGATCCTCCGTGGGCGACCAGTACGGATTACTACTTGAGCACTTTGGAACTACGCTTCAAGATTCATGAATATCTCAAGGGTAGTGGCGGAGACACCCTAGTAGTTGACCTTCTTTTGAGTGAGGATGACTACTATATGAGCATTTCGGAAGCGGTAGCCGCCACCGCCGTTTGGCTTCCAGGTCGGGATACTCGCTGGGATGACAGAGAGGCTATCATATTCCTACAGAAACCAGTCGGTTCCAAGGTAGCCTCCACTCAGTCGAACTCAAGCAGATATGTATTCCCCATCCACGAGCAAGGTATCGGCGTATCTCGAGATGTCGGGACAGCCTACGCCGTTCACGACATATATGTGGACACATACTCGATACGTAGCGAGAAAAATAGAGCATGGCTGCCCGCGACCTCAGCGCCTACCTCCGGCGCATCTGGCTTATCTGAAGCCAGATACTATCTTGAAGAACCACCTTCCCCCAGCGCCGGCGCTTCAGGCCAGAGCGCCGATATTTCCAGCATCTCCCTGTCCAATATGAAATCGCGTGTCCAAGCGATAGACGATCTTCTGGAACAAAGCGTGAATAAGAAAGAATATAGAAAGTGTCTCACCGAGAAGTATGCCTTGGAGAGAGAACTTGATCACCAAGGGTTGACCGGCACCGGGCCATATTTCGATAGGGATTTGTATAGCGCTTCCGGACTGCCCGTGGGAAGTGTTCTCAATAACGGTCGAATTTTTGGCGGTGAGGAGGGACAGTCGTATTCCAAATTCTTCTTCACTGGCCCAGACGCGGGTTTATTCAGTAAAGAGATTGAAGACAATGACAACGACAAGGCAAACTACAGCGTTGTTTCTAAGATTAACCGCCCTCTGCCCAGAGGCACGTACGAACTCTATAACAACGCTCAACACTGGCTATTCTTGCCGTGTGATTATGTTCCTAAGCCATATCTGAGATGGTATGTCCACGTAACCGCGCCCAGAGGAACGCTGCACGAGGCGTTCTTCGACCCGGTGGTGAATACGAGTACGTCGGCGGTCGGGGCGGATGGGTCGCTTGGCGCGCTGAAGCCGACGGATTTCAGGGTCACGGGGTACAGCGGCTTCAGGAGAGTGACCTCCACGACGACGGTGAAGGGGCTGTACTGGGAGAACAACAAGATTCGGATGGAGTTCGCGGGCAGCGCGCCGAGGACGGAGTTGTCGGGCAGTTTCATGGACGTCATCGGGCTTGACGGAAAGGTTAGCCTGACGCTGGATTTCAACAAGTCGGCGTTGTCGTCGGACGGCAAGAGTCTCAGCTGGGACGCGGGCAAGCAGCCCTGGAAGGCGGGGGATAAGCTGATGCTGCGAATCAGGGAGGGGATGGCCGGGATAGGGGGCGAGTCCAGGGAGCCGGGTACGGGGTCTGGTCGTTAGCGGGGGACAGTGGACAGGTCTCGATTCGATAGTGCTATGGCGCGTCTGCGGCCCGAACCTCCAAAATCCTTCCGACCTCCATATCCTCCCTAGACGAACATACATTCATTTCGCTATAATGCCCGCATGGAGAACGCCGCTCCGACCATCCAACACATAAACGAAAGGTTATAGTATGAAGAGTTCAGAGGCCAGGAAAATTTTCTCCAAAGCTAATGCTGGTGAAATGCTGGTCAATGCTGGTGACTTTTTCACCTGTTGGTCACCAGTTAACCCACCAGTTGCGACCTGAACCATTATAAGTCGGGATATATGAGACAGTTGGAAGAAGGCTCGGGCGGCGATGATGGGGCTGAGGTGTATGTGGAGGGGGATCAACCCCCATCCTGGCTTTCCCCCGTCGAGGGGGAAGGGACTTTTGCGCGGCGGCGCGTCGAGAGAGGGGGATTTATGCAGCCGTCTCGTTGGTGGGCGATGACTGCGCTCAGTCTCGCGTTCTGATACACTGCGGTCGGATTGAAAACTCGCAATGCTTGGGGGAGTCTAAACATGGTATTCGGAGAGGGAGCGGACATATATCGGGGCATGGGCGTGAAGCCGGCTATCGTGGCGTCGGGTTCGACGACGCTGTACGGAGGCAGCAAGCTGAGGCCGGAGGTTCTGGACGCGATGGAGAAGGCGTCGGGGACTATGGTGAACCTGGATGACCTGAACGTCGCGGCGGGCAAGGTGATAGCGGAGTTGACGGGCGCTGAGGCCGGGCTTGTCACGTCGGGTTCGGCGGGCGGGCTGGTGTTGCAGGCGGCGGCGGTCATGGCGGGCAACGACCCGGCCAGGATGGTTCGGCTGCCCCACGCGGTGGGCATGAAGAACGAGATAATCATGCACCGCAGCCAGCGCTTTCCTTATGACCAGTGCTACACCGCCACGGGCGCGACCATCGTTGACATAGGCGACGGGCGGCGCTGCCACGAGTGGGAGCTTGAGGCGGCCATCAACGAGAACACGGCGGCCATCGCGTACCTGTTCTCCGGCTTCATATCGCGCCGCGCCATACCCCTGGAGCGGGTGGTGGAGATAGCCCACTCCCACGACATCCCCGTCATAGTGGACGCGGCTTCATACCTGCCGCCCAGGGCGAACCTGACGCGCTTCATCGAGGCGGGCGCGGACATGGTGCAGTTCTCCGGCGGCAAGGCTGTGCGCGGGCCGCAGGGAACGGGCATACTGGCCGGACGCGCCGACCTGATAGAGGCGGCTTACGCCAACGCCAGCCCGCACCAGTTCATCGGGCGCGGCATGAAGGTGGCCAAAGAGGAGATAATCGGCCTGGTGGAAGCGCTCCGCGTCTTCGTGGACGAGGACGAGGAAGCGGAGAATCGTATGATGGCCGAGATGTGCGGGCGGGTTGTGGACGCGCTAATCGAGACGCCGGGTCTGGAAGTGTCGGTGGAGCATGACGAGTGGGACTATCTCACGCCGATAGCGATTCTGAAATTCACGCGAGACTGGCGAGGCCCGTCCCGCGACGAGGTTCGGGACGCGCTGGCGGCGGGGGATCCGCCCATCTACCTGCACGACATACACAACCCGGACGAACTGGGCGTCGACCCGTTCAACCTGGACGAGCGCGAACTGGAAATCGTAATCGAAAGGCTGCGCGAGACGCTGCTGAACGGATAACGATGACAGGGTCTTTCGATTATCAACCAATTACGTTCGTGGCGGCCCTTCGACAAGCTCCCTTCGACAAGCTCAGGGCGAACCATGAACGGGCGGCCCTTCGACAAGCTCAGGGCGAACGACAGAAGCGGTATCCGGAAATAATCGAAAGGCCCTGATGACGGCGAAAACTGTGGTATAATAGTATAGTCTCCGACACTTCGATTAGTCAGGGAGGAAAGCCTCTATCACGCTCCGCGCCGCCGCCAGACCGCTACTTTCCGCCCATGTCGCGGACGCTATCGCGTCGCGTCTGTCCGAGCGCGAGAGATCGCTGTCGCCATACGCCGCGCGGACCGAGACGAGCCAAGGCAGGGACAGGCCGGAAACGCGCTCCCCCACCCGCTCGGAGTTCCAGCGCGACCGCGACCGTATTCTGCACACCAAGTCGTTCCGAAGGCTGAAGCACAAGACGCAGGTATTCATCGCGCCGCTGGGCGATCACTACGCCACCCGGCTTACGCACACGCTGGAGGTGTCCCAGATAGCGCGGACGATAGCGCGAGCGCTCAATCTGAACGAGGATCTGACCGAAGCCATCGCCATGGGCCATGATCTCGGTCATACGCCGTTCGGCCACGTGGGCGAGTACGCGATGGACGAACTTCATCCGGGCGGTTTTCGGCACAGCCGCCAGAGCCTGCGAATAGTGGAGCGCCTTGAGAAAGACGGGAGCGGGCTGAACCTGATGTGGGAGACTCGGCGCGGGATACTCAACCACTCCAAGCCGCGCGGCGACTTTCTGGATGGTCGGACTGTCGAAGACCTTTCGCTGGAGGGCCAGGTCTGCCGAATATCCGACGCTGTGGCGTATCTCAACCACGACCTGGCGGACTCGTTCAGGGCGGGCATTCTGAGACCGGACATGATGCCGCCGCAGGTGTCGGAGGTTCTTGGCGAAACCCACGCCAAGCGCATCAACGCGATGGTGTCCGACATAGTGGAGACCTCGTGGGCCGCGAGCGGCGAGGGCGATTCGGCGGGCGCTCCGGTCATAGGCATGAGCGAGGAAGTTCGGCGCGCCTTCTATACGCTGCGCGAGTTCATGTTCGACAACGTGTACCTGCCGGAGTCCGACGGGGTTCTGGGCAGAACGGCGGAGGACATCATGAGCCTGCTATACTCGCGCTTCAGCGCGAACAGGGGCGAGATACCGCCCGAATACGGCCAAAGAAGCGAATCGGAGGACATGGCGGTAGTGGACTATATTTCGGGAATGACCGACCATTACGCCATAAGGATGGCGGAGCGCGTCAGGCCCGGAATAGCCGCGCCGTTCACGGAGCGTAGATTGATATGACACCCCGGGACAGAATAGGCGTCCGCGCCGTCGGCAACAAGGCGCGGATGATACGCGAACACCTGGAGGCGATGCAGCGAGACGCGCACGGCCTCGAATACGGCCCCTGGAAGGTGGAGGTGGACGAACTCTGGAAGGAAATCTTCGTGAACATCAACAGCCTGGACGCCGAAACCCAGCCGGCCGCGCTCGAATCGGTCAAGGACCTCTGGATGACATACATAACCCACTACAACGTCGGGCTGAACTGAAAGGGACTATGAATTGAACTCTGAAGAATCTCTGGACCGACACCTGGAACAGACGCCCGCGCTGGAGCAGGCGAGGCGCGCGTCCGTCGTGGCGCACAGCATCGTAATCAAGCTGAAAGAGATGGGACTGCCGGACGAAATGGACGAAGACCTCTCCCAGTTCTGCACCGACCTGGGCGACCTGTGGAGCGCGCAACTGACGCTCGCCACGCAGGTGGAGAGCTTCCTCAAGAAGCCGCACGACACCGATAAGGCGGGCGACGACCTTGTTGACCTCAGAGCCACGATTGACCACATGGCCTGGCACATGAAGACGATAGGCCAGCCGATGGACAACATAACCAACTGGGTGTACGGACAGAGCGAGGCGTAGAACCGAGCCAATGAGCGTAACCGACGACATAAAGGCTAAACTGGACATCCTGGATGTGGTGTCTCCTCACGTGTCGCTCCAGAAGTCGGGGCGGACGTTCAAGGCGAACTGCCCGTTCCACACGGAGAAGACGCCCTCGTTCATCGTGAACCCGGAGCGGCAGAGCTGGCATTGCTTCGGCGCGTGCGCGACGGGCGGCGACATATTCAGTTTCGTCATGCGGGCGGAGAATCTTCAGTTCGGCGACGCGCTCAGGACGCTGGCGCAGCGCGCGGGCGTGGAGCTTTCCAGCGCGCCCAACCGCGAGCAGTCCAACGCCATACACGGCATAAACGGCGCGGCGGCGCAATACTTCCAGGATGTTCTGAAATCCGAAGCGGGCAAGGTCGCGCGCGACTATCTGGACAACCGGAAAGTCGGCCAGCAGGCGCGGGAGCAGTTCAAGCTCGGACTGAGCGCGGACAAGTGGGACGGCCTCATCCGGTATCTCAGGACTCACGGCTACAAGAGGGAAGACGCGATAGCCGCCGGCCTCATCCGCGAGGGAGAGAACGGACAGGTCTGGGACTTCTTCAGGAACAGGCTGATGTTCCCCATCTTCGACCGCAACGGAAACATCGTGGGGTTCGGAGCGCGCGCGCTGGACGATTCGACGCCCAAGTACATCAACACCGCCCAGACGGATACGTTTGACAAGCGCGGCACCCTGTACGCGCTCCACTTCGCCAACGCGGAGATACGGCAGAGCGGAACGGCGGTGATAGTCGAGGGCTACATGGACGCGATAGCCGCGCACGAACACGGCTACAAGAATGTGGTGGCCTCCATGGGGACGGCGCTTACCGAGAACCAGGTATCGCAACTGCGGTCGCTGGCCCGCGATTTCGTCCTCGCGCTAGACCCGGACAACGCCGGCCAGGAGGCGACGCTGCGTAGCCTGGAGTCGTCCTGGGGCGTGTTCAGGGACGTAATCTCGCGCCGCAATACCGCGAACCAGGGCGCGCTGAACCAGTGGATGCCGCCCGTCCTGAAGATAGCCGCGCTGCCCGCCGGACTCGACCCCGACGCGCTCATCCGAACCGATCCGGGCAGGTGGGAGTCCATCATCGCGGAAGCGCAGCCGCTCCTGGACTTCGTGATACCGGCGCTGGCGCGACGTTCGGACCTGAACGTGCCGGACAGCCGCGCCCGCATCGTCAGGGAGCTCGCGCGGCTCATCAACCGGCTGGACGATATGGACCAGCACGACTACTGGCGCAAGCTGGCGGACGAGCTCGGCGTGCCGCTGGAAGCGCTGCAAGCGTCCATCGCGGGCGCCGGCAACAGGCGCGACCGGGGTCGGCGCGACTCTTCTCCCCCGCCCTGGGAGAGCGCGGAGCGGCAGGTCGAGGTGAGTTCCAGCGCCCTGCGGACCCAGGACTCCGACCCGATAGAAGATTACGCGCTGAGGATTCTGATTCGGAATCCCGACCTGGTAGAGAACGCTCGGCTCACGAATCCTGAATGTTTCCGCCGAACTGAGAACAGGGAGTTGTTTACCGCTCTGATTTCTTATCCTACAATAGAGGAACTCCGGGCCGAGCTTGACCAGGTTCTCATCGAGCGGCTGAGTCGCCTGGAATCGGCGGACTTGCCCGGGGCCGGAATGGAGCGCGCCCTGGAACAGTGTCTCACCAGACTGGAACGGCGGCGCTCAAGTCACAGCCAGGCGATGATGCTTCATACCGAAGATTTGCGGACGCCCCCGCCGAGGGAAGTGGAAGACGAGGTGAAGCGCGTGAACCTGCGAATCAGAGAATTGGAAACTATGTCTCGCGGGTAGCGGGGCAGTTTAGCGATCAGACGGAAAATTTTCACTTATCGGCTATCAATCCAGCAATGCCATGAGGATGTGTCAATGAATAGAAGTATCGGTTCAGACAGCGGCGATAGTCTCAACGGCAGATTCATGCCGGAAGCGTCAACGACCGCCGACCTCATCAGCACCACGCGAACGACCGAGGACGGCTTCCAGAAGAGAGACCATGACAGTTCCAACAACTCGGAAGAGGTGTTCGCGGGCATGGACGCCTCGGACACCGACGCGCCAAGGTTCAACGGCCTGAGTTCGGAGGGAGTGCTGGAAAAGGAAGTCAGCCCGCCCGAGGTGATAGACGACCCGGTTCGGATGTACCTGCGCGAGATAGGAAGGGTTGATCTTCTCAAGGCCGCCGAAGAACGGATACTCGCGCGTCGCTTCGAGGCCGGAAGACACATCAAGGGGGATAAGAACTGGAATTCCGGGAACGGCCGGCCTCCCGCCGCAGCCGAGATAGTGACCGATTTCCTGGCCCACCTGTCCGACTACGACTACGTGGCGGACGCGGTCGCCCGATACCACGGCATCGAGTACACGGGCAGGCTGTCCGAGATAATGTCCGATCCCGAACTACACGACCAGCTCGAACTCTACGACGCCCGCAACTCGCGCAGCGTCCAGGATTCCAAGTTCCTCAAGTTCCTCAACAACAGGCTGTCACAGGAAGAAGCCTTCACTTTCATTTCCAAGGCGCTGGAACTGCCCAAGGACCACCCCAGGATCCGTGAAGTGTATGAATCGCGCGAGTCTCTCAGGCTCCGCAACCGGCTGGACGGCGAGCTGACCGAAGAACTGGTGGATTACCTGTGCAAGGTGCTGAACATCGAGACGGAAGAGGCCAAGGCGCGCGTCCAGGAATTTTCGCTGAGCAGCCGGCTTCTGCCGCGCCAGACCCTGAACGTCTTCTCGCAGATATACTCCGCCGCCGAGGAGCGCGACCCGGAACTCGACGAGGACATAAAGAACGCCGCGGCCAGATATCCGGGATCGCCGGATGAAGACTCCGGCGACGAAAAGCTCATCAACTTCATCGCGGAGATTCTGAACATAGAGCCGGACGAAGTGAGAAGACATCTGGGCAAGCCGGAGCCGCTCCCCTCTCCGAACCCGCGCATTTCGCAGTTGCGCGACCTTCTGGAGAGGCCGGACATAGCCGACGGCCTGAGAGCGCACGAACTGGTCTTCCGCAGGCACATAAACGGCGTCGTGTTTCTGGGCGACGACGCGCAGCAGCACCTGGCCAAGGCCAACCTGCGGCTGGTCGTGAGCGTGGCGAAGAAGTACATCGGGCGCGGAATGTCCCTGCTGGATCTGATACAGGAAGGGAACATAGGGCTGATACGCGCGGTCGAGAAGTTCGACTACCGCAAGGGCTACAAGTTCTCCACCTACGCCACCTGGTGGATACGGCAGGCGATAACCCGCGCCATAGCCGACCAGGCGCGCACCATCCGCATCCCGGTTCACATGGTCGAGACGATACACAAGCTGCTCAGGGTAACGCGACGACTCATACAGGAATACGGACGCGAACCCACCAGCGAAGAGATAGCCCGACACATGGAGATTCCCACCGAGAAGGTGCGCGAAATCCTGAAAATCTCCCAGGAGCCGGTCTCTCTGAACACGCCGATAGGCGAAGAGGAAGACAGCCACCTGGGCGACTTCATAGAGGACACCACCGCGCCCGCGCCGTCCGAAGAAGCCTCCAACCAGCTGCTGAAGGAACACGTCGAGGACGTTCTTCACAATCTCAACGAGCGCGAGGCCGAGGTGCTGCGGAAGCGTTTCGGACTGGAAGACGGACGCGCCAGGACGCTCGAAGAAGTGGGACGCTGCTTCGGCGTCACCAGGGAGCGCATCAGGCAGATAGAGGCGAAGGCGCTCCGCAAGCTCCGACACCCCAAGCGCTCCATGAAACTCAAGGACTTCCTCGATTAGCCGCGGCATTCGCCAAAATTCCGCGTCCGCCACAGAAAGCGAGCCGAATGACACTAGCCACTCAGACCCAGCCGAAACAGCGGACGGACGCCCTGACGAAGCCGACCGTAGCCGTCGTCTATACCCGGCCGGAGACGGTTTTGGACGACATAGGCCGCGCGATGGAACTCGCCGGGGTCAGGTCGGCGCTGCGCCCCGATGTCGAAACGCTGCTAAAGATAAACATATCCTGGCAGCACTACTATCCCGCCTGCTCGACCAGTCCCTGGCAGTTGGACGGCGTTATCCGCGCGCTCGGGGACGCCGGCTACGACGACCTCACGCCGATTCACAACGGCACGGTCGTCGTTGACCCGAAAGAGGGAGCGCTCAACAACAAGCACGAATCGGTTACCGAGAAGCATGGGCTGGAGTCCGTCTTCCTTGAAGATGTTCGCTGGGTGGACTACGAACCCACTTCGCCGCTGCTGGTTCTGGACAAGGTGTACCCGGACGGCTTCCAGATACCCGAACTGATGGCGGGCAAGAACATCGTGCATCTGCCCACGGTCAAGACGCACGTGTTCACCACCATGACCGGCGCGATGAAGAACGCCTTCGGCGGCCTGCTCAACTACCAGCGCCACTGGACGCACTCGGTCATCCACGAGACGCTGGTTGACCTTCTGCGAATCCAGAAGGACATACACCCGGGCATATTCGCGGTCACCGATGGAACATTCGCCGGGGACGGGCCGGGCCCTCGCGCTATGCGCTGGCATACGAAGAACGTCATCCTCGCCAGCGCGGATCAGGTAGCCATTGACGCAGTGTCGGCCAGCATGATGGGCTTCGACCCCATGAGCGTAGGCTTTATCCGGCTGGCGGACGGACAGGGGCTGGGCAGCGGCAGGATCGAGGAGATTGACGTGGTGGGCGAGGACATCGAAGAGGTGAACTGGAACTTCAGGTCAGCCGAGAACACCTTCGCCAGCCGGGGCCAGAAGATGATCTACTGGGGGCCGCTAAAGCCGCTGGAGAATATGCTGCTCAGGTCGCCCATCACGCCCTGGGCCTACGCCGCGTCCAACATCTACCACAACGACTACTGGCTGCGGTTCATAGGCAGAAAGCGCGTTCAGGAAGCGATGAAGACTGAGTGGGGCAGGCTGTTCAGGTCTTACTAGGCTGTGTTGACGTTTATCGTCATTCCCGCGAAAGCGGGAATCCAATGGAACGTTCAATGGTCAACATAATCTACCGCTCGGTGAGTTCGACAGTGGTCTCGAACAGCTTGTTCGATCTGACGTAGGCTATCTCCACCGAGTCGCCCGCCTCGTAGCTCCACAGCAGCGTCAGGAACTCGCTCACTCCCTTGGCGGGCAGTCCGTCCATGTCGGTGATGACGTCTCCCACCTGTAGCCCGGCGTCGAAGGCCGCCCCCCTCTGCGCGACGCGGGTGATGATGACGCCCTCTTTCACGTTGAGTCCCAGCCGGTTCGCTATGGCGGGGGTGACGTCCTCCAGGCTCACCTCCATCGAGGGGCGGGCCACTTCGCCGCGCTCTATCAGGCTCTGGATGACGGGCAGCGCGGTCTCGGAGCTGACCGCGAAGCCGATGCCCTGCGCCTGTCCCAGCATAGCGGTGCTTATGCCTATCACCTTCCCGTCCAGGCTGACCAGCGGGCCGCCGCTGTTGCCCTTGTTGATGGCGGCGTCGGTCTGGATCATGTGATATAGAGGCCCGCGCTCGGTCGGCACGGTGCGCCCCAGCGCGCTGATGATGCCGAGCGTAACGGTGGGGCCGCCCTTGAGAGAAAGCGCGTTGCCCAGCGCCACAACCCAGTTACCCACCCTCATGCTGTCCGAGTCGCCCCACTCCACCACGGGCAGGTCGCCCTCCGGCTCTATCTTGAGAACCGCGAGGTCGGTAACCACGTCCCACCCGACTATCTCCGCGTCGTAGCTGTCGCCATTGGGAAGGTCCACTCTCACCGCCATCACGTCGTGAATCACGTGGTAGTTGGTGACTATATACCCGTCCGAGCTGATGATGATGCCCGTCCCAACGCCCTCGTCGGTGAAGTCGAAGAACAGGCCCCGGTTCACGGACTCCACCGAGACGGACGCGACCACCTGCTCCACGCTGTCCACCAGGTCGGCTATGGAGGGCAGCTGCCCGGTCTGAGCCGTTTCGGGCGAACCTAGAAACGCGCTCACTATCGGAGGCGCGCGCAGAACCACGGTGGGAACGGGCGTCGGCGGAACTTCGGTCGGCGAGGGTGTCGGGGTATGGGCTGGCGCGGGCGCGGGAGAGCCGCACGCCAATAGCGACGCGACGAACGCGCTCAGAAGCGACAACCCCAGGAACATCAGCCAGCCGCTACTATTCCGCTTCACCCGTCGCCACATCCCTGAGTCTGACACGTGTAATCCCCGTCCACATCAACTTGTGACCTTTCGCCCCGAAGCTATCTCCCCTGATTATGTTGGCGTAGCGCGAGGTCAGAAGCGCGCCGAACAGCAAGATAACGGCCGAGATATATACCCAGCCCAGCAAAGCCATGATAGCCCCCACCGATCCGTACAGAACGTTGTGCAAAGAGTATGTGTTCACGTATTGCAGAAAACCCCACTTGGCCGCCTCGAACCCCAGGCAGGCGAAAAGCGCGCCCGGCCAGATGTCCCTGAACCCAACCTCCGCGTTCGGCATATAGCGATACAGAAACATGAACGTCAGAAGTGACAAGACGGGCGAAGCCGCCCGCGACACCGCCATGAACAGGAAATCGAAGTCTATATCAGGGAATACGAACTCCAGCCCTTTGTGGATTGAGGAAGCGGTGGGCGCGACGAAAAGCAGCGTCACCATCAGGATACCCGCCCCGGCGACCAGCGCCATGTCAATCAGCCGCTCCTTGATGAAAGGCCGCGTCTTCTGAATCCCCCAGGCTATGTTTATCCCCTTTCGGATCGCGCCGAACGCCGCGGACGACGCCCACATAAGGCCCAGAACCGACACCACCCCGGTTATCACCCGAGCCGAAGCCACGCCCCTTACCGTCTGCGCTATGAAGTCGGACGAAATTGGGATGACCTCCGCCACGTCCTCGGCAAGCTCCACCTGGTTCACGTCCGGCCCGAGGAAGAAGCCCCAGACCGATATTATCGCCAGGATGAGCGGGAATATCGAAAAGAACATATAGAACCCTATCGCGCCCGCGACGTAGGGGCAGTTCTTGCCCAGAAAGTCGTTCACCATGTCTATGCACAGCAGTATGAACCTGACGACATACATTGAAACAGCGTGGCGTCCCGCGCCTTCCTCCCCTTTGTGTCCTTTGTGGCAACTTCCGGATTTTCAGACCCCGAACGCCGAGTTGGCGGAGCCGGCGCTAAAGCGTCTCTTCAGGTTTCAGTTCTTCGTCCTCAAGCTGATACCAAAAGACGTCGCCCGCGTCTATAAGAGGCTGTATGTCTCTGTCGAGGCGAACCCCCGCGATGACGGGAAAGGTCTCTCTGCCGGTGTACTGCGCCACCATACAGCTGTGAGACATGGCTCTTGTGGTGTCCCTGCTGTAGCAGGTGTAGGAGGCTTCGGCCATGATGTAACAGATAGTTCCGTCCGGCTTGAAGAATTGCACGGCTACGTCGGTTCTCAGGAAACTTATCTTTACGGACGTGGGCAGGGCGTCGAACCGCGTGTCATTGGCTAACTGGGCTAGGTCGGCTTGACCGAGGACTTTGATGTCGGTCGCCTTGATGCGCCAGTCCTTGCGCTCACCAATTGCGAGCGCGAGTCCGTAGGCGTCTTTTCTGGCGGCGGTCTCGGCGTAGTTGCCCCGGAAGTTTCCGAAGTCGTTATCCATTCTTCTGAACCTGGTTTCAAGGTTCCCCGTACGACTCAGAATCTCGTTCTGGGTTTCGCGCAGGTCGGCTATCGTCGCCAGAATCTCACTCTGGGTTTCGCGCAGGTCGGCTATCGTCGCCAGAATCTCACTCTGCGTTTTGAGCATCTCATTCTGGGTCGCGCGCATATCGTCCTGGTCGGCCAGAATTCGATTCTGAGTGGCGCGCATATCGTCTTGGTCGGCCAGGATGCGGTTCTGGGTGTCACGCAGGTCGGCGATGGTCGCCAGAATCTCGTTCTGGGTTTTGAGCATCTCGTTCTGAGTCGCGCGCAGGTCGGCTATCGTAGCCAGAATCTCGCCCTGGGTGGCGCGTATATCGCCCTGTTCGGCCAGGATGTGGTTCTGGGTGGCGCGCAAGTCAGCTATCGTAGCCAGAATCTCGTTCTGGGTTTCGAGCATGGCCGCGAATTGGTCCGGCAGCGCGAGCGCCCTGTCTGTCATGATGACGCTCTGGACCTGGCGCAGCAACTCAGGGTCATTCTGAAGGACGGCGATGATGTCCTCGACTGTATTGACGATAACCATTTTTCTCGCTCCTCTGGATATTTTTTCACAAGCCGACGGCTTTGGTCAATCAGCTTTGTCCGTGGCGTCCATAGAACGCGCTGGTTCTGACCTTACGCTGACACGCATCGAATCCGCGTATCCTCCTCACCGACAGGGGAACATCGGGGGTGGACGGCGCGCGCGACTGACGCCTGGCACTCATCTCCCGCTTCGCCCACAGCGCTTTTTTTGACCCAGGTATGCACTGCTGTGAGACTGGCTCCCAGTGCCCTTGCGACCGCCGACATACTCGCGCCCTCTGAGTACATATCTCTTACCACCATCAGCGCGCTAGAATAATACCCGACCATCAACCCCTTCCATCCCCACCTCTCCTATGCTACAATGCTCCTGTCAAGAACACAATTTCTATCACACTAACATAAACAGGAGATTATGCGAATGAAAAATCCAAGCCCCGAAAAATTTCCCCCGTAGCTAACGCTGGCGAAACTCTGGCAAACGCTGGTGACTTTTCACCTGTTGCGTTAACACTTACCCCACCAGAACCCGCCTGTTGACATATATACGCGAGTTAATGAAGATTCACGACTTGGAGATTCTGCCCCATGGTAACCACCACCCGGCCTATAACCGCCGAAGAACTCCTTAACCTGCCCGACGACGGCTTCCGATACGAACTCATCAGGGGAAAGTTGAGCAAAAGATTGCCCGCCGGACAGACCCACGGACAATACGCCTCGAATATAAACATCTCGCTCGGAGGATACGTGAAGGCGAACCGTATGGGCAAAACCTACATCGCCGACACCGGCTATATACTCGCCACAGACCCCGACCATGTTCTTGCTCCCGACCTCGCCTTCATATCCAACGAAAGGCTGAATGAGATTGGCGAGTCCGACGGCTTCGCCCAGGGCGCGCCCGACATCGCCGTCGAGGTCATATCCCCAAACGACCGTTACACTGAGGTGGAAGAAAAAGTCGCGGACTGGCTGAACGCCGGCTGCCGCGCAGTCATAGTCGTCAACCCCCGCGACCGAACCGTGAACCTCCACCGCTCCCCCACCGACACCATCACCCTCACCCAATCCGACACGCTCCAACTCAACGACATAGTTCCCGGCTGGCGTATGCCCATCCAGGACATATTCGAGTAGAAACTTAAAGGACCTAAACTCGATTGACAACTACCATAGCCATAATCTCCGACACCCACTTCAGCCGCTGGGACGAGGTGCATCCCAAGATAAGGGAAGCCGTGCGCGACGCCGACATCGCCGTCCACTGCGGCGACATCGTGCGCCAGGACGTCGTTGACGGCATGAGACGCGAAGCCAAGCGCGCCGTCATCGTCCACGGCAACTCCGACCCGCCCGACCTGCGCCAGTCCCTCCCGTACACCGAGGTCATTGAGGTCGAGGGCGTCCGACTCGGCGTGACACACCCCGCCTGGGGCGGCCCCGAATTCCCGCTCGAAGAGCTTCTGCCCGACTTCCCGGAGCCGGTGGACGCCATCCTGTTCGGCCACCTCCACGAGACCATCACCGAGACGCGCGACGGCGTGCTGTTCCTCAACCCCGGCCAGGCGTACAAGTCCTTCATGGTGCCGGCCACCATGGCCACCCTCACCGTCCACGACGGCCAGATGACCCCCGAAATAGTAGTCATAGAGGAATGACAATGACCCAGCAATCCAGACTCCCCAGAGGCGACAGAAAGAAGGGCGTCGGACGCAACTACTGGATGTTCGTCGAATCGCCCGAGAACTACGAGATAATCAAGGAGATGGGCGTGACCCTGTTCGGCATGGGCCCCAAGTACCGCCGCCGCGTCGAGCGTATGTCCCCCAACGACAGGGTGCTGTTCTACGTGAAAGGCATACGAAAGTGGCCCGCCACGGCCACTATCACCTCCCCGGGCTTCGAGGACGATTCACCCATCTTTGAGCCATCCTCGCGCGGCGAGAGGTTCAACCACCGCGTCAAGCTGGCCCCGGACATCGTGCTGGACGAACCCGACTATATAGACGCCATGATACTCGCGCCCCGTCTCGAATACCTTAAGCGCTGGGCCCCCGAAGACTGGCCCCTCGCCTTCTTCGACCGCCTCCACCTGCTGCCCCAGAAGGACTTCCGCCTCATAGAAGGCGAAATGGAACGCATAACCAGGAAGTCTCGAGACTGACACGCAGCCTTTCTCGATACTATAAGGGCCAAGAAAATTGCATAAGTCGCGTCTGTTATCGCGCAGCGGTGGGGATTGAACCTAGGTTCTGTTGACATTTGATGATTTAGCGCTCCAAGCAGTCGTCTCGGTAGCAACACCGACTGCACTCCGCGCTTCTGGATTCCCGCTTTCGCGGGAATGACGGTAAATGTCAACACGGCCTAATCACCCCCATCCTAACCTTCCCCCATCAAGGGGGAAGGGACTTTTGGCTCCTACCCCGTCGAGGGGGAAGGGATTTTAGGGCCTGTACTGGTCTATGCCGACTGTGGCGGCGCCTTCGCCGGTGGGCATTACCAAGGTCTTGGCCCTGTCCGCGCCGACTACGACGATGTACCAGCGGTCAACGCTTTCCAGGACGGGGACGGTTATGTCCAGGCGTTCTTGCTCAGTCAGCCCTTCAAGCCAGCGCCATTGCGCGCCGACGCGGGCGTCGTCTATGGGCATATACTGGATCATCTTTCCGAGGCTGTCGTTGGCGTGGAAGTGGATGAATTGCTTGGTCTCCTGCTTGGAGAAGCCCTCCGCGCCGACGGGTCGGGCTACGTCGGGGGGCATGAAGATGAGGCGCTCGGAGCCGTGGGACGCGCCGAGTCCGCGCGTGCCGAACGTGCTGCCGTAGGCGATGGTCTTCAGCAGGCCCTCGGCGGATGTGTTGCCCTGGTCCTGGACGTCTAGCTCGCCGTCGGTTATGAAGACGCTGACGGCGCTTTCGCCGGCGCGGAAGCCCTGGTCGACGTGGAAGGGCTGCCAGGGGCTCATGTCTTCGTTTTCGGCGACGCAATGGACGAATTTTCGGGTCGTGCCGATGGTGTCCATGTCCATCTGTCCGGGATACCAGTAGCCGAGATTCCGCAGGCACAGGGAGAAGGCGCGGCCTATGGTTATGTTGACGCGGTTGTCGCGGCCCGGGCCTAGTCCCGAACGCGGATTTATGCCGAGTTCTTTGGCGATGGGGCCGTTGACCACTAGCATCGGGGCGTGGGGGCTGGTGGACATGAGCAGGGATTTTCCGCCGTGCGAGCCGACCTGCGAAAGGGCCTTGACGGCGGCGATTATGACGGGCATCTGCTCGGGGGTCGCGCCGGCCATGGCGGCGTTTATGGCTATCTTCTCGACGGTGGCGAGACCGAAGCCGGGGGGCATATCGCACACCAGGTCGTCGCGGTCGAGGCCGGTTCCGGCTACGAGTTGGTTCACGGCTTCGGGGGTGGGCGGGTGCATGACGAGGGAGTCGCCCCAGTCGCGGAGGAGCCACTGTTCGTTCATCTTGAGGATGGCGTCCCAGCGGTCTTCGCCCTCGAAGCGCTCGGTGGGGGTTGTGGTGTCGCGCTCGCGGCGGGCGTGGGCCTGGTCGACTGTGAGGACTTCTATGATGTCGTCAATGACGGCCTCGGTCTGGCTAACGCAGAGTTCGGGCGCGAGGTTGCGGTAGATGCGCGGGACTATGACGAACTGGAGGTCGGGCATAGCGAAGGCGCGGGAGCTTGCGATGGCGTCTTCTTCGAAGCGGCCTGAGACAATCGGGATGGCGGGCTTGCCCGTCTTCTCGATTTCTATCATGTCGTGGACCATCCACGACGCGCAGGTCCCTCAATCGGCTGTCGCGCCGATAACGACGTCGCATTCGCGGGCGGCCTGCTGGACGATTGGGGGCGGCGCGGGGTAGTTGCCACCAGTGTAGAAGTTGACGGTGACGTTGTCGAAGCGTTCCTGGAGCATTTCGCCGGTACGCCGGAGGGCGAGGTCGCCGCCGTGGGTGCCGCTCCAGAGGAGGCCGACGGTTTTGTCGTCGAGGGATTCGGGTCGGTCGCTGATGGTCATGGCGTCGAGCAGTCCGCGCTGCTGTCCGATGGGGTTGAGGACTTCTAGCAGGTGCATGGGGTTTCTCCTTCGTGGTTAGTTTTTAGTTATTAGTTGGTAGTTTACAGGATTTTGTCTGAACTGTGATTTGTTTGATTGGGTTGATGGGCTGTGATTTATGGGATCACCCCCATCCTGGCCTTCCCCCATCGAGGGGGAGGGATTTCACCCTCACCCTAGCCCTCTCCCTGGGGGAGAGGGGATTTGGGGGAAGGGATTTTTTTCAGACCCAGAGGTGGAGGCCGGTTTTGAATTCGGTGAGGGCTGTGATGGCCCAGACGAGGGCGTCCATGCGGTCTGGGGAGTTTTGGGATTCGAGCGTCCAGGCGCACATTTGGTCTTCGAGTCGGGGGAATCGTCCGACGTGGTGGGTTCCCAGTTGGGCTTGTCCCAGGGCGGGCATACGGCGAGTATGCCGGATTCGCCGTTTATCATGACGGATTCGGCTTCGTGGGGAGTGCGGGCGACCAGGGCGATTCTGCGTGACAGGCCGGATTCGGCGCGAGCGCGTACCCATTCCGCGCCGACGCGGGTTTTGCCGAAGCCGCGGCCGGCTAGGAGCAGCCAGATATGCCAGGGGTGGTCGGGCGGGAGTTGTTCCCGCCGCGCCCAGAGGGTCCATGCGTATTTTACGCGCGTGAAGACGCGAACCGGCAGTTGGCCTGCCAGTTTGTCAAAGGCGTCGCGTCTTCGTCCGTGCGAAATAGAGCGCAGGTATTCAGTTACGGGTTTGATTTCGTCTAGCTCAGCCGTCGTCATAGTTGTCATGGTCTTTCCTTGTTGGGATTGAGTTCTTGGCGTTGGCCTTTTTCCAGAGCCTGTCGCGTTCGATGGCTTCGTGGAAGAGGGCCGCGCCTATCGCGGCGTGTTCGTCGCTTATCTCCGACAGTAGCGGTTCTTGGATCATGTCCCACATGGAGTAGTCGGGCTTGTGTCCGTTGGGGTCTTCTTCCTCTTCTTCGATGGGGCCCATGGATTCGACTACGCGCTTTACTATGGCGAGGTAGTCGGTTTCGGAGTCGTTAGTTGTTAGTTCTGAGTTATTAGTTGCAGGTTCAGGGCGCGCTTCGGGGGTGGCGTCGGCGGCTTCGGCCTGAGACGAGAGGCGCAGGCCGGCCTGGGTGGTGGATGTGTGGGCGTACCTGGGGTCGTGGTCGTAGGCGCGCCTGAGCAGTTCGACGGCGGCGGACACCCTTTGCTGGTGACGTATCTTGCCCAGACCGGATCCGATGTTGGAGTCCACGCCGTTCATGGCGCTTATGAGGTAGTCGGCGACGTCCTGGGTGTCGTTGGTCTTGTCTCTTATGACGCGGGCCAGGGCGGCGTCGAATTCGGAGTCCTCGCGCTCTTGGCGCTCGCGCGGCTTGGCGGAGGGCCTGGCCTTCTTTTCTTCCTTGTTCTTTTCCTGAAAGCGAATGGCGGCGAGGTCGCCGTACTCGGAGAGGATGCCGGCGGCCCTGGCGCGATGGCCATGCTTTACGCCGTCGAGGTTTTCGTGGAGGACGTCGTGGAGGTAGTCGACGACCTGGTTGCCGTTGTCCGTCTTGTGACGGATGTATTCGGCGAGCGCGGTACGCGGGTCTGCGTCGCTGCACATGGTCTCCTCCTCCTCGTCCTCTTCCCGGCAGATATTATGTTTTCAATGTTGCGGGGTGTATAATAGCAAAGGCGTTCTGTGGTCGTCAAGGGCAACTTGGACTGTGATTTTTGTGATTGGGGGGATGGATGGGATTGTGGATTGCCGAGCGGCGAGCCCTTCGGGGTTCCCGCTTTCGCGGGAATGACGGGTAGTAGGTTGCGGGAATGACAGGACGAAAATAAAAAGTCCCTGTTATTCCCCCTGGGTCAAGTGGTCGAGGAAGCGGCGGTCGTCGTCGGAGAGGGCGCCTTCGGGGAGGTTGGCGAGGAGGTCGGGGCGGTTTAGGAAGGTGCGGCGGAGGGATTGACGGCGACGCCAGCGGTCTATTTCGGCGTGGTGGCCGGAGAGCAGGATTTGGGGGACTTCCAGGCCGTTGAAGTTGGCGGGGCGGGTGTATAGGGGCTCTTGGAGCAGGCCGGTGGTGAATGAGTCGTTGGCGGGGGATTCGGCGGATCCGACTACTCCAGGCAAGAGACGGGATACGGCTTCTATGATTATCATGGCGGCCAGTTCGCCGCCGCCGAGGATGTAGTCGCCTATGCTGATGGCGTCGGTGGCGAGGTGGCGGGCGACGCGCTCGTCAATGCCTTCGTAGCGTCCGCAGATGAGGGCGAGTTCGTCGTGGGAGGCGAGTTCTTCGGCGACGGGCTGGGTGAAGGTTCGGCCCTGTGGGGTGAGCAGTATCACGGGTGAGGATTGGGCGAGTTGGCCGGAAGCGCGGATTGATTCGACGGCCTCGAAGAGGGGGGCGGGTTTCATGACCATGCCCGGGCCGCCTCCGTAGGGGTAGTCGTCCACGGAGCGGTGGCGGTCGTGGGTGTAGTCGCGGATGTCGTGTAGGTTGACGGCCAGGAGGTCGCGCTCCTGGGCGCGGGCGAGGATGCCTTCGCCGAGGTATGAGGCGAAGATGGCGGGGAAGATGGTGAGGACGTGGAAGCGCATTTTTGAGTTTTTAGTGGTTAGTGGGTAGTTATTAGTGGCGCGCCTTTGTGGGTTCCCGCTTTCGCGGGAATGACGGTTGGTTGGGTAGGAATGATGAGATGGAACACGGGGTCAGGGGTTTTGGTGGGTTCGCCAGCCTCGGATCATTTCGAGGGCGTGGGGGATGGAGGTGAGGGCGACTTCGAGGGTTTCGCGGACGCCTGTGGGGCTTCCGGGCAGGTTGACTATGAGGCATCCGTTGCGGACGCCTACGACGCCGCGGCTGAGCATGGCGAAGGGTGTGTTCTTGAGGGTTTCCATTCGCATGGCCTCGGCGATGCCCGGGGCCTCGATGTCTATGACGGCGCGGGTGGCTTCGGGGGTGACGTCCCTCGGGCCGAGTCCGGTTCCGCCTGTGGTGACTACGATGTCGACGTCGGCGGAGTCGCACCATTGTATAAGGGTGTCGGAGACGCGGGCGGGTTCGTCGGGGACCATGCGGCGGTCAACCTGTCGGAATCCGGCGGCGTCCATCATCTCGGAGATGGCGTCGCCGCTGGGGTCTTGGGGGCGCTGTCCGGCGGCGCCGGAGTCGCTTATGGTGAGGATTGCGAATCTGAAGTTGGATTGGGTCATTCTTGTACTCTTCTAAAAATTTGGCTAATTGGTCTTAGTACACCTTGCATCCATAATACTATCAAAGAGAAACTTGGAATACATCTTTGGATAGTGGAAGGGTTCACCCCCATCCTGGTCTTTCCCCGTCGAGGGGAAGGAATGGTTGATTTGGTTTCTAGTGGAAGAAAAGTACGATATGACAAGCCTTGCCAACGAGATACACGCGCCCGCGGCTGAAGAGTCGGCGCATTTGCCCGTGATGGTACAGGAGACGCTGCAAGCGCTCTCGCCGGTGGAGGGCGGTTCGTTCATTGACTGCAACCTGGGCGAGGGCGGACACACCGAGGCGATATTGAATACGGTGCGAAGCGCGAGAGCGCTGGGCATAGACCTGGATTATGAGGCGCTGGCGCGGACGGCGGAGCGGCTGTCGAAGTGGTCGGGCCAGTTGACGCTGCATCACGGCAACTTCGCTGACCTGTACCGGATAGCGAGTTCGTATCGCCACGTGCCGGTGTCGGGGGTACTGTTCGACCTGGGTCTGTCGTCGGCGCAGCTGGACGAGCCGGAGAGAGGGTTCAGCTTCCGGCACGAGGCGCGGCTTGATATGCGGTTCGACCAGAGCGGGGGCGTGAGCGCGTATGACATAGTGAATCGCTGGCCGGGCGATCAGTTGGAGAAGATTTTGTACGAGCTTGGGGAGGAGCCGAGGGCCGGCCGGGTGGCGCGGAGCGTCGTGAGGAATCGTCCGATAGAGACGACGGTGGAGTTGGCGAACGTTGTGATAAAGGCGCTGAACTGGCCGACGTACAGCCGCATCCATCCGGCGACTCGGACGTTCCAAGCGCTGAGGATGGCGGTGAACGATGAGAAGGAGAACCTGGAGCGTGGGCTGGAGGACGCGGTGCAGGCGCTGAGGCCCGGCGGCCGGCTTGTGGTAATCAGCTATCACTCGATTGAGGACAGGCTGGTGAAGGAGTTCATGCGTCGGAGCGCGGCTTCGTGCGTATGCCCGACTTCGATACCGGAGTGCGTGTGCGACGCGACGCCGACGCTCGCGATTGTCAACAAGAGGATATTCAGACCTACGATTTCAGAGACACGGGACAATCCCAGATCGCGCAGCGCCAGAATGCGCGTCGCTGAGAGGATATAAATGACACAAGTAAAATCCGCACCAAACACATCCGACTCGCTGTTCGGCTCCGTTTCGCGGGCTCGTCCGTTCGGGTCGAGACGTCGCTACCCTGTACGAATCAGTTCCCAGGCGGTCAAGACGATAGTGGCCGTTGACGTGGGGACTACGAAGATATGCACTATCATCGCGGAGTCCGACAGTCCTGGACGGGCGCGAGTGGCGGCTCACAACATAACGCCGTCGGCCGGGGTCACGAAGGGCAACATCACGGACGTCGCTCAGGCGGAGGACGCCATCAGGCGGTCGGTGTCGGCGGCGCTGCGGAAGGTGTCCGCTTCGCCCACTTCGGCGTACGTGGGAATTACCGGAACGCACATAACGTTCCAGGACCGGTATGACCGAATCAGCTGGGCGGCGACCAAAGGGGTCATTACGCTGGACGACATCATAAACGTTCCGAAGAGCATCGCGTCGGCTAGCGCGAGGTCGGGCAGGCACGTGATTCACGCGCTGACGCGGACCTATACGCTGGACGGGCAGAGGGGGATACAGAATCCTCTGGGGATGCACACCAGGCGGCTGGAGGTGGAGAGCCACGTGATTTCGGCGGATCCGCTACACGTTAGGAGACTGGCGAGCGCGGTTCGCAAGAGCGGTCTGGAGGTGAGCGCGCTGGCGTTCCAGACGGTGGCGAGCGCGGAAGCGATTCTGACGGAGGAGGAGAAGCATCGCGGGGTGGCGCTGGTGGACATAGGGGGAGGGACGACCGACCTTATCATCTTCCGGCAGGGCGCGGTTCAGTACACGTCTGTGCTGCCCATCGGCGGATTCCAGTTCACGAACGACATCTGCATCGCGTTCGACGCGACATACGAATCGGCGGAGGCGGCGAAGCTGGAGCATGGTACGGCGGACGTTCTCGGCACGAGGCCGGAGGAGCAGGTGACGCTGTCCATCGAAGGGCGCGAGTGGCCGCGGACGATTCTGCGCCGCGACATAGCGCAGCTCATGAAGGACCGCGCGGTGGAGCTGGTGAGACTAATCAGAATCAAGATGCTGGAAAGCGGCATTGAGAACACGGACGACTTCAAGGTGGTTCTGACGGGCGGGGCCTCGAAGCTGCCGGGCATGGAGAGCCTGGTGAGGGACAATCTGACGAGCGAGGTGAGGATCGGCAGGCCGAACGCCCGGTGGGAGCTGCCCAGGGTTCTACAGGAGCCGGAGTACGCGACGAGCATAGGCCTGGTCGCGTGGGCGATGAAGAATCCGGGGACTTCGTTCGAGGGCGTTTCGGGGCCGGACGGCCAGGCCGAGGACGGCGCGGACAGCGAACAGAGCCAGGCGCCGCCCAGGCGTATGCTGGGGCGCCTGCTGAGAAGATAGACAACCAACGACAACATATCCAACACATCAAAATCAGCGAACAATTAGGGGGAATGGCATGACGACATATCGGGGCGATCACGAGACTGTTGCCCACATCAAGGTAGTGGGCGTGGGCGGCGGCGGTTCCAACGCGGTCTCAAGGATGTATAGAGAACGTATTCCTGGCGTCGAGTATATCGTCGTCAACACCGACTCTCAGGCGCTGATACGCAGCGACATACCGATGAAGGTGCGGATTGGGGACCATCTCACCCAGGGCAAGGGAGTTGGCGGAGTGCCCGAGATAGGGGCGAAGTCGGCTGAGGAGAGCCGGGAGGATCTGTACGAGGTCATCCGGGACGCGGACATGATATTCATAGCGGGCGGCATGGGGGGCGGCACCGGCACGGGGGCGGCCCCGGTATTGGCGCAGGTGGCGAAAGAGTCTGGCGCGCTGACGGTGGGCGTGGTGACGAAGCCTTTCGAGTTTGAGGGGCTGCGTCGGATGCGCGTGGCGGAGTCGGGCATCAAGCGGCTGGGCGAGCACGTGGACACGCTGCTGGTGATTCCGAACGAGCGGCTGCACGTGATAACGGATGAGGAGATAACGGCGGACAACGCATTCAAGCTGGCGGACGACGTTCTGCGTATCGGGGTGCAGTCCATAGCGGAACTGATCACGGTCGCGGGGGACATCAACGTGGACTTCGCGGACGTGAACGCCATCATGCGCGATTCGGGGCCGGCGTGGATGTCCATAGGCTGGGGCATGGGCGAGCATCGGGCGCGGACGGCGGCGCAGCAGGCGATTTCCAACCCGCTGCTGGACGTGTCAATCGAGGGCGCGAAGGGCGTCTTGTTCAACATCACGGGCGGCAGCGACCTGAAGCTGTCGGAACTGCACGAGGCGGCGGAGGTAATCCAGCGCGTCGTTGACCCGGAGGCGAACATCATCTTCGGAATGGTCACCGACCTGAAGATGGAGAACGAGATCAAGCTGACCATCGTGGCGACGGGTTTCCCAGTGGGCGAGTCGTTCGGAGAGAAGCAGGACAACATAGACCGGATACTGGCCGAGGCGCTGGCGAACGGAGACGAACACGACCTGGATCTTCCGCCGTTCCTGCGAAGGCAGGCGCGCGCCGCGAGCCTTAGGGCCGGCAACGGCGTGAATGGCAACGGACTTCACTAAGCGCATAGCCTCTTACATACAGTAGGATAAGTTGAAAGGGCGCGAGGGCGTAGAGTTCTCGCGTCCTTCGTTTGCGCCGCGTCCTTAGTTTGGGAGGTCACCCCCATCCCCGTATCGGAGTACGGGGCAGGCTCTAACCTTCCCCCTTTGACGGGGGAAGGGATTTTGCTTGCCTACCCTTGTCAGCCCATCGAGGGGGAAGGGACTTTTCACAATCGTCTTGAAATGTGGTAAAACACGCTTGACACATACCATATATTGCGATAATTTATCTGAATAGCCCAATAAGTTGTGGTTTTTATACAAAATATAGATGTCGGCATAATCCATTTTTTAGACTTGGGACAGGAATGAGGCGAGGCCGTGCGCTGCCCGTATTGTCAATACGCTAACTCCAGGGTGATTGATTCCCGCGACTCGGGCGATGGTATCCGCAGGCGTCGGCAGTGCCTGGAGTGCGAACGTCGTTTCACTACTTATGAGTATGTCCAGACGCGGACAATGATGGTGGTGAAGCGCGACAAGCGGCGGGAAGAGTTCCAGAGGGAGAAGCTGTTCGCCAGCCTCGCCAAGGCTTGCGCGAAGAGGCCGCTCCCGGTCGGGGCTATCGAAAAGACGCTGGACGATATAGAGGCCGTTCTGTCGGAGTCGGGGCGGGCGGAGGTGACGGCGCGGGTTATCGGCGAACTGGTGATGGATAAGCTGAGGGATTTGGACCGCGTGGCGTACATCAGGTTCGCGAGCGTCTATCGGGATTTCAGCGACATAGAGAATTTCAGGCAGGAGATAGACGCGCTGCTGGAATTTGGGGAGACGGCGGACGGGGTTCGGGCCGAACCCAGCAGGCGCGGACGGAGGCGGTCGAAGCGCGCTCAGGCCAATCCGGCGTAGGCGCGGCCAAAATTCGGCTATGTTGACCTGATTTCCAGAAGCAATGGAAGAATTTTTGTGCTATTATAGAAGATATGATTGATTCTGACCTTGAACCAGTGGGGAAAGCCGGGCTTTCTCAAGTCGAACAGGAGACAACCATGTACGTGGATCAGAAGGACAGCGGGTTGGAACAGGTCAGCCACGAGGAAGACCTGCTGAGACAGTTCGAGCGAATGTTCACCGGCTCGTCCCAGGAGATTCGGGAGAAGGCGGCCAGATTTCTCATGACGCTGGACGACAACGGCAAGAATGGCGGCCACCCGTCGGACGGGGAACTGGCGCTGTCGGAGAACTCGCGGGTCATCCTGGAGCAGCGGTATCTGCGGAAGGACTCGGAGGGCAACGCGATAGAGACGCCGGAGGAGCTTTTCAGGCGCGTGGCCCACGCTGTGGCGCAGGGGGAGTCGGACGGGCTGGAGTCGCTGTGGGAGAACAGGTTCTACAGGCTGCTGACCTCGATGAGATTCCTGCCGAACTCGCCGACGCTGGTGAACGCCGGCACCGGGCGGGGATGCCTGTCGGCCTGCTTCGTGGTGACGCCGGACGACAACATGGAGTCCATAATGGAGGTGGCGCACGACGCGGCGATGATAGAGAAGTGGGGCGGCGGAATCGGGTTCGGGCTGTCGAACCTGCGCCCGCGCAACGACATGATAAAGACGACGCACGGGAACGCCTGCGGCCCTATCGCGGTGATGAAGCTGTATTCGGCGGTGGGCGCGACGCTGACGCAGGGCGCGTTCAGGCTGGGCGCGCACATGGGGCAGATCCGGGACTCGCACCCGGACGTGCGAGAGTTCATACACTGCAAGGACAACGACGACACGCTCCAGAACTTCAACATATCAGTGCAGATAACGGACGATTTCATGCGGGCGGTGGAAGCGGATGAGGAGTGGGCGCTGATAAATCCGCGCGACGAGGGCAAGGGGCCGGTGAATTCGGTGGCGGAGACGGTGAGCGCGCGCGAACTGTGGAACGAGATAGCGGAGTCGGCGTGGAAGACGGGCGACCCGGGCGTGGTGTTCATAGACAGGGTTTGGGAGACGGCCCCGAATCCGCAGATGGGCAGGATAGAGACGAGCAATCCGTGTGGCGAAGAATTCCTCGAGAATTACGGGAACTGCTGCCTGGGGAGCATCAACCTGGACATTCACGTGAAGGACGGGGGGTTCGACTGGGAGGCGCTGGAGGATACGGTGAGGACGTCGGTCAGGTTCCTGGACGATGTTATCAATATCAACACGTTCCCGCTGCCTAGGCTGAGGAAGGTGAACCTGGCGACCCGGCGCATAGGGCTGGGCGTGATGGGCTGGGCGGACGCGCTGGTGAGGATGGGGCTGTCATACGACTCGCGGGAAGCGCTGGACATGGCGGACGAACTTGGCGGCTTCATACAGAGGACAGCGTGGGACGAATCGGCGCGGCTGGCGGAGGACCGCGGCCCGTTCCCGGAGTACGAACGCTCGGCGCTGAAGCAGCGCGGTATGCCGCCGGTGCGAAATTCGAGCATCGTAACGATAGCGCCGACCGGGACTATCAGCAGGATAGCTGGCTGCTCCAGCGGGATAGAGCCGCACTTCGCGCTGGCCTGGTGGTCGAACGTGCTGTGGAAAGATCACGAAGGCACGAGTTCTCGGCTGCTGGACGCGCCCGCTTCAATTACTGAGTCGCTCAGGGAGCGTCTTGGCGACGATGAGAGCGTTCGCGGCGTCTTGGAGCGCATCGTGGAGGATCCGGAGTTGGCTGAGAGCGTCCTGAGCGAGCGCGGTCTGGATCCGTCCGTCTATCGCACCTCTATGGCTATCAGTCCCGAGGCTCACGTGAGGATGCAGGCCGCATGGCAGAAGCACGTGACCAACTCGGTGTCCAAGACCATCAACCTGCCGAACAGCGCGACTGTCGAGGAGGTGCGCGAGGCTTATGAGCTGGCGTGGAAGACGGGCTGCAAGGCGGTCACAGTCTATCGGGACGGCTCCAAGTCCATGCAGGTCCTGGAGACGGGTTCGGACGCCGAGCAAGAGGAAGAGGCGGCTGAGACAGGCGGGGTCATACTGGCTCCGAGGGCGCGACCTATATCGGTCAGGGGAGTTACCGACCTGGTGAGGACCGGACACGGCAATATGTACGTGAACATAACGTTCGACGATACGGGGAAGCCGTTCGAGGTGTTCACGACGCTGGGCAAGGCGGGCGGATGCGATTCGGCCAACCTGGAAGCGGTGGCGCGGCTGGTGTCGCTCGCGCTGAGGTCGGGGATAGACCCGGACGAAATCGTGCATCATCTCCAGGGGATAACCTGCTGCCCGGCGTGGGACGGCGGGACGCTGATAAGGTCCGCGCCGGACGCGATGGCGCACGTTCTCACGAATCACCTGGCGGCCTCGCACGAAGCGATTGCGGGCCCATCGGAGCCTCAGACGGCGGCGGCGCTTCAGCCCGGACTGTTTCCTTCCAACCGGCGTCCAAACGGGTACGCCGGAAGCAACGGGAACGGGAATGGGTACAGCCAGACGGCGGTGGCGGCGCGCTGCCCGAAGTGTTCGGGGAGGCTCATTCCGCAGGAAGGGTGTCTGAACTGCCTGGACTGCGGGTATAGCAAGTGTGAGTAGGGTAAGGGGTCACCCCCATCCCCGTATCGGGGTACGGGGCAGGCTCTAACCTTCACCCGTTGAGGGTGAAGGGACTTCTCGAGAGGGCGTTCATAGAACGCGCTGTCATTAGATCAGCCCCTCTCTGAGCCACACCATAGCCAACGATCCAACCAGCATCTCCACGCTCTTGGAGTAACCCTTCGTGCTGCGTACCAGACGGTTCAACTTGCCCCTCAGCACAGAGTGCAGTCCTTCGTTGCGGTTCACCTCGCTTCCCTTTCCCACCACGTGAGAGCCAGGGTCAAGCAAGCCATACGCCTCATAGGCGTCGCTTCTGTACTTCTCCGCCCTGGGCAGTCTCCGGTACAACCGCATAAAGGTCTCGCTCTCACGACTTCCCACCTCGAAGTCCGCCCACCGCTCACCGTCGTTCTCTTCCACGACAGCCGTCCATATCCACACAGACCGTCGTCTCTCTCCCTTCCTCACACCCACATACGTCCACATCTCATCGAAGGATATGACCTTGGCTCGCCCGCGACGTGTATCCATACCGCGTATCTTCCTCACAGAGGCCGGCAGGTCAGGTTCAGACCGAACTCGCCTCCCGCGCTCTATGTCCAAACCCTTCCGCGCCCATCTCGCTTTTTTTGACCCAGGTGTACACGGTAACGAAGTGTATGTCCATCGCCCTTGCCACAGCCGATATGCTTCCGCCCTCGGCATACATGGCAAGCGCCTGCCGAATGGTCTTCTCAGGGTAGTAGTGGCGGTTGCCGTCGGGAGTGAAACGGTGGTTGCAGTCCTTGCATCGGTATGTCTGCTTGCCTCTTGAGTGTCCGTCCTTGGGCGTCCAGTTGGAACCGCAGTGCGGACAGCGAACGTCGTGATTGTATGCGCGTGGTCGGGCCATCTGCCTTATCCTAACTGTGATGATGCGTCCCTATTTTATATTATCAGCGCGTACTATGAATGCCCTCGAGAGGGATGGGACTTTTGGGGCGGTTATGGTGGTATAATGATTCGAGCCAGCCTACGCAAGCGGGCTGGCTTCGAAGTCTGTAAAGCGAGGAGAGAACTCCATGAGCGAACGACCGCTGGTAGCCATCACTATGGGCGACGCCGCCGGAATTGGAGCGGAAGTGACCGCGAAGGCGCTTCAGGACGATTGGGTGTATGAGAAGTGCAGGCCGTTCGTGGTGGGAAACGCGGCGGCTATGAACGCGGCGCTGGATATGATAGGGGCGTCGGGTTCGGCCCGAATCGTTCATGCCGTAGAGGATGTGGACGGCAGCCACGGCTCGATAGACGTGCTGGACCTGGAGAACCTGGACTTCGGGCAGATCTCATACGGCGAACTGTCTCCAATCGCCGGGCGGGCGTCGGTGGAGTGGATTCTGCGGGCGGGCGAACTGGCGGCGAGCGGCCGGATAGCGGCTATCTCCACCGCGCCCATCAACAAGGAGGCATGCGACCTAGCGGGATTCGAGGACGTGGGCCACATGGAGATATTCCAGAGCCAGACCGGGGCCGCGAACGTCGCCACTATGTTGATGGCGGGGACGCTTCGGGTTGTGCACCTGACCACGCATCGCTCGCTGCGCGTCGCCTGCGACTACGTTACCAGGGAGAACGTGCTGGGGAAGATAGCGCTGACGGATGAATGTTTCAGGGCTTGGGGTTTCGACAGCCCGCGCATAGGCGTCGCGGCGCTCAATCCGCACGCATCGGACGGCGGCCTGCTGGGAGACGAAGAGGCGAAGCAGATAGCGCCTGCGGTCGCGGACGCGCTGGAAGCGGGCATAGACGCCACCGGCCCTGTGCCGGCGGATACGGTGTTCAACCAGGCGATTGACGGCAAGTACGACGCGGTGATCGCTATGTATCACGACCAGGGACATATTCCTATCAAGGTGCATGACTGGGCCAAGAGCGTAAGCGTGAACCTGGGCCTGCCGTTCATACGGACGTCGGTGGATCACGGCACCGCGTTCGACATCGCGGGCAAGGGAATCGCGGACGCCGAGAGTATGCTGGAATCCATCAGGACGGCGGTCTCCCTGGCCAGCGATTCGGTTCTGCCATAATGACGGGCGGCGCGGTTGACATCACCGCAGACCTGGTGCAGCGCTTGCAGAAGGTCAGGGCGCTAACGGAGTCGTCGGTCCCGGGCGAGGCGGCCGCCGCGGCGGCCAAGCTCCAGGAGATACTGCTGAAGTACAACCTGGAGATGGAGGACATAGAGGAGGAATCGCCCGCGCCGGACGACAGGTACGTCAAAGAGGAACTGGAACTGGGCGCGACGTCGGGCAACATGATCAACTGGCGCAGGATTCTGTTGAGCGGGATAGCGAGGTCGCTCATGTGCGCGGCCTTCGGATACAAAGGGACGCCCAGGATGGTTATAGTGGGCCAGACGCATAATATAGTCATGGTCAGGCACTTCTACGACTATCTCTCATCGGAGATTTCGCGGCTTGCGGACACGACTTGGAAGAAGGCGCGAAGTCGGACGCGGGAGCATGGGCGGAGTTGGAAGAGTTCGTTCTACAATGGCGCGGTGGACGTGGTGGTTCAGCGTCTGGAAGAGAAGTACCGACAGGTATCGGAGCGAGACAGCCATACGCAGGCGCTGGTTCTGAGGAACGAGAGGGAGTTGGATGACGCGGTTGGAAACCTGATTGGCAGAGTTCGCAAGAATACCGTCCGGCAGAGACACAGCGAGGCCGGTTACAGCAGGGGAGCGAGAGCGGGCAAGAGGGTGAGCCTGGACAGCCCGGTCAGGGGCGGTGGCGGAGCGAATCGGCTGCGGGGATCCCGGAGACGCTAAGGGGATACTTCCTAAGAGAAGATTGTATATGTGAGAATACATCAGCGCTGAAACCGCCGACTCATGGATTCCCGCGAAAGCGGGAATGACGGTCAACGGGCGTGGGAATAACTGGAAACGTCAATACAGCATAGGGACATGGAAATGAAGATAGCGTTTATCGGCGGCGGGGTGATGGCTGAGGCCATAATCGGCGGGATATTGGAAGCGGGAATCACGTCGGCGGACGGCGTAAGCGTCGGCGAGCCGGTCGAGGACAGGCGCCGCTACCTGGAGGATAGGTACGGGCTGGCGACTCACGCGGACAACCTTGAGGCGGTGGACGGCGCGAACCTGACCGTCCTGGCGGTGAAGCCGCAGAGTTTGCCTTATGCGCTTCCGCGGCTTGCGGGGAAACTGTCAGAGGACAACACCGTTCTGTCCATCGTGGCCGGGGCGAATATGAGTACGCTCACGTCCGGCCTGGCGCATGAGGCGGTGATACGGGTGATGCCCAACACGCCGGCGCAGATAGGCGCGGGTATGACGATGTGGACGGCGGCGGACTCGGTTTCCGAAGAGGCTAAGGACGCGACGCGGAGCATCCTGCGGACGCTTGGCGAAGAAGTTTACGCCTACGACGAAAGCCAGATAGACATGGCGACCGCGCTGAGCGCGAGCGGGCCGGCCTACGTGTTCCTGTTCATAGAGGCGCTGATAGACGCGGGGGTGTACTTGGGACTGGCGCGGGACGTATCTAGGCAACTCGCGCTCCAGACCGTTCTGGGCAGTACACAGCTCGTCAAGGACAGCGGACGGCACCCGGCGGAGCTCAAGGATATGGTAACCTCTCCGGGCGGAACGACCATAGAGGCGCTGAGGGCTTTGGAGGACGGCGGTTTCAGGGCGGCGGTGTTTGGAGCGGTCAGCGCGGCATACGAGAAGTCACGGGCGTTGGGAGGATAGGTTGACCAATTACTTGCTCAGTTTCATTGACATACTGATCACTTTCCTACTCATAGCGATAGTGGCCAGGGCGTTGATGTCTTGGTTCCCTCCACCCGGACGGGATAGTCCCTTCTTTGTAATTCAACAGATAATTCATCAGATCACAGACCCAATAATAGAGCCTATTAGAAGGATAATGCCCAGAATGGGAATGCTCGACCTGTCGCCCATGGTCGCCATGATACTGCTGATCGTGATCCAGAGAGTCCTGCGGGTCGTACTGTGAATGTCGTCGCTGAACGCATGAAGCCCTTGTCTTCCCAATGAGCTACCTAGACGCCATAGTAAGCCTGACGAACTACGATCCCGAACACGCGATACTCAAGCCCATTGACTTCGTGATGGATATGTTCATGGTCGTCCTGTACATCTCCCTGTGCGTCAGAACGAACCTGCGGCTGTTCGGGGTGGATTCCAACAAGATATGGAAGCCTCTCCACTGGCCTATCTACTATCTGACCGAGCCTTTCATGCGCGTGGTGGGGAAGGTGTTTCCTAAGGCGGATAAGTACATGGTGACGCTGCTGCCGTTTCTGACGGTGATGACGGTCTACGGCGCGGACATCCTGATGAACATGGCGTTCAAGTATCTGGATGGGCGGCTGATAGGCGGGTGAGTGGCGTGGTCTATCATGTGGTGTATGTACACCCTGATGTCACGTCTCGACATAGATATCCTCCGCTTCGTCGAGGACTTCACGTCGGAAGTATTTGCTCAACTCGCTGGGGGTGTTGAGGTCCACCTTCCGGCCTAGCATCTTGGACAGGTCCCTCTCCATGTCGAAGAAGGCGAAGCCCGGATTCTGTCCGGGGATGAACTCTACCAGGATGTCCACGTCGCTTTCGGGGGTGAAGTCGTCGCGTATGACGGAGCCGAAGAGGGCCATCCGGCGGATGTGGTTGCGCTGGCAGAATTGGGCTATCTCGTTGCGCGGGATTCGGATTCGGGCGGGCATGGATCCACCTCGGTATGTCGTCTAGGCGTGGGCCAGGGCGCCGCCGTCTATGAAGATGGTTTGGCCTGTTACGAAGTCGCAGGCGTCGGAGGAGAGATAGACGACGAGGGCGGCGAGGTCGTTGGGGTGTCCCTTGCGGCGAGAGGGCAGGTAGCGGACGAGAAGCTCTCTCTGGTCTTCCTCGGACGGCTCTTGGGGGGTCACCCAGCCCGCGCCGATTCCGTTGACGCGAATACCCTGCCTGCCCCATTCGAGCGCGAGGGATGAGGTCATCTGGTGTATCGCGCCCTGGGCGGCGCAGACGGCTACGGAGTTCCACAGGCCGCGCTGGGAGAGGCCGGAGCCGATGTTCACGATGTGACCGCCGCCTTGCTCTATCATGTGGGAGCCGACGGCCTGGCAGGTGAGGAAGACGGACTTGAGGGTGAAGTCCATGTAGCGGTCCCATTCGTCTTCGGTGACCAGTTCGAAGCGCTTGCCGAACTCGGCGCGGGCGTTGTTCACAAGTATGTCCAGCCCGCCCAGGCCCTCGACCGCCCCGGCGACCATGTTCTGTACGGATGAGGCGTCGGTGAGGTCTGTGGGGATCGCGAGCGCTTTGCGCCCGTGGCTCTCGACTGCGGACGCGGCTTCGGCCATGTCGGAGGATTCGGAGCCGGCTATGGCGACATCGGCGCCCGCCTCTGCCAATGCGCCGGCGAGGTAGGGCGTCCAGCCTCTGCTGTCGGCGGTGATGATGGCTTTCTTTCCGGTCAGGTCCCATTCGGTTGGTATTGGCATTGGAGTCCTCGGGGGGAGTTATTAGTTCTTAGTTTGTAGTTGTTAGTGGTTGATTTTCAGTCGTGAGCGCATAGAGCTAACGACTAATAACTAAAGACTAACCACTAGATTGTCAGTGGGATTTCGGGGGCGTGGCCTGTGGGGGCGTAGCCTCCGGCAAGGCCGCCGCCGTCAATGACGAACGCCTCGCCGTTCATGTAGTCGGAAGCGGAGGACGCGAGGAATACCGCGACCGCGCCCATCTCGTGAGGGTGTCCCACGCGGCCTATGGGGATGAACTCTCCCCTGGGCAGGGTGAGCCTGGATTCGTCGGTTCCTTCGGTCGGGATGAAGCCGGGGACTATGCACGTACTGGTTATCCCGTAGCGTCCCAGGCTGGTGGCGAGGGTGCGGGTGAGCTGAACTATGCCGCCCTTGCCGACGCAGTACATATAGTTGTCGCGTCCGCCCCGGTAGCCGAAGCCGGAAGACAGGTTGATTATCTTGCCGCCGCCGCGCTCTACCATATGCTTGGCGATAGCGCGGGCGCAGTAGAAGGCGCTGGACATATTGGTGTCTATGCCCAGATGCCATTCGTCGTCGGAGATTTCCCATATCGGCGTCGCGCCCTGCCCCCGGACGATTCCTGCGTTGTTGAATAGGACGTCCACCTTGCCCAGTTCGGAGATCGCGGTTTCCATGAGCAAGTTGACCTGCGTGGAGTCGGTTACGTCGGTGGAGATGGCGACGGCCTTGCGTCCGAGATCGCTCACCATGTCGGCCACTTCCTGGATGGGGCCGATTCTGCGCGAGGCGATTACGAGGTCCGCGCCCGCGCGCGCCATGGCGAGGGTCATCTCCCTACCGAGTCCGGTGCCGCCGCCGGTTATCACGACGCTTTTGCCTTCGAGGCTGAGCTTCTGTTCGAGCATGGTTATTCTCCGATGTTTTGTCTGAATCAGGATTTACGGGATTATACTTGGGATGTTACCTCTCCCGCCACTACCGTTATCCGTTCGCCGCTGGATTGGAGAAGGGTGAGGTTGCCCTGGTCGTTAACCGACTCGGCCAGGCCCTCGATTATCTGGTCGCGCCAGCGGAGTTCGACGCGCTTGCCGAGCGTCTCAAGGGTGGCGGCCCAGTGGTCGGTCAGGGATTCGCCGGCCTTGACGCGGGCGTACCAGGCGTCGAGATTCTTGAGTACGGAGAGAAGCGTGTCGGAGCGGTCGAACTCTCGCCCGGCCTCGGAGCGGAGGCTTGTGGCGGTGTCGGCTATCTCAGGATGCTCGGATACGTCGAGGTTCACGTTGAGTCCGACGCCGACGAGGGCGTGGGAAAGCCGGTCGCCCTCGAACTCTGTCTCGATGAGGATGCCGGACAGTTTTCTGCCGCCTATCCTGACGTCGTTGGGCCACTTGACGGCGGGCGCGAGTTTGGCGAATCGGGCGGCGGTGTCGTGGACGGCGAGGGCGGCGGCCATGTTCATGTAGGGGAGTTGGGCGGGTTCGGGGCGCAGAAGGACGGTGAAGTAGAGGTTGAGGCCGGGGGGGGATACCCAGGCGCGGTTGAAGCGGCCCCGGCCCTTGTTCTGCTCTTCGGCGATGACGATCGCGCCCTCGCGCTCGCCGTCGCGGGCGAGTTCTCGCGCGTCGTCCATGGTGGAGCCGGTGAGTTGGAGGTAGTATAAGCGGCTTCCGATGACCGAACCGGAGAGTGCCATCTGGACTCGCATAATGTCTAGGGGGGGCATGGCGCTTAGCTTGCCTCCGGGATGAGTTGGACCAGGCGGCTTCCGCGCACCCAGGTCTCGACGTCGAGGCCCTGTCCCTGTCGGAAGGCGGACTGGGCGCTGAGGCGGGTGAATACGTCGCGTCGCTCTGCCTCGTCGGTGATGGGGCGGGCGCGGACGGGAATGTCGGCTTTTACGTCGTCCTTGAGGTGCAGGGTTACTTCAGGGCTGGCGCAGAGGTTGGCGTACCAGCTGCGAGGGCCTGGCGAAGCGGCGAGGTAGAGTTGGCCGTCGAGCAGATGGCACCATATTTCGATGCGGCGCGGGTCGCCGGTCTTGCGGCCCGTGGTCGTTATGTCAACGACCATGTCAATGCTGAGGGAGTCGCGGACATCTTGGTCGAGGTTCTGCATGGGGGTGGCTCCTGTATAGTACGATTGTTCTTTGATGTGTGGATTGTAGCATAGTGGGGCGGGGCTGTAAACTGAGCTTGAATCGGGTTGCGGTGTGTCTATAAAATGTTGGGACGCGATTCGCCCGACCTATGTGACTCCCCAGGATATGAGAACAATGGAAGCCCATCAGCTTGTCAAGCTCCGAGAGAATGAGAATATAGACGCCTTCACGCCCGGCGACACCGTGCAGGTGGGCGTCCGTGTTACCGAGGCGAACCGAACCCGCACGCAGGTGTTCGAGGGGGTGGTGATACGCTCCAGGGGAAGCGGGCCGGGGGCTTCGTTCACGGTTCGGCGCGTCAGCTATGAGGTGGGCGTGGAGCGCACGTTCATGCTTCACTCGCCGAACGTCGAGTATGTCAACCTGGTACGCAGGGGTCGCGTGCGACGGGCGCGGCTGTACTACCTGCGCGGCAGGTCGGGACGCGCGGCGCGCATCAGGGAAGACCGCAGGGAACGCGCTCGGAGATAGCGAGTTAGTAGTCTCTAGTCGTTAGTTATTAGTTCTCGGTCGCTCTCGTTTCGATGTTGAGATGGGCGGCGGGCGGAATCCCATCACCCTTACCCTAGTCCTCTCCCATCAAGGGCTAATAGGGGTAGGCATTTCACCCTCACCCCAACCCTCTCCCTGAGGGAGAGGGGGTTCGCCTACTCTCGTCGGCCCCTTCAAAGGTCTGCTGGCCGGACAGTTCTGGACGCGGGGGTTCGCGGCCTTATGAGATACGCCGAAATCGCCGTGGACGCTCCGACCGGACACTCTCGGACGTTCAGCTACCACATCCCGGAGGGTATGGTTCTCGCGCCCGGCCAGTTGGTTCGCGTTCCTTTTGGCGTCCGCACGTTGCAGGGCATCGTCTTCGAGATTACGCCGTCGCCGCAAGTCGAAGAGACTCGCCCGGTTTCCAGCGCGCTGTCCGATGTTCCCGTTCTCAATCCTCGTCAACTCTCGCTCGCTCGCTGGATAAGCGACTATTACATCTGCTCTCTGTTCGAGGCCGCCGCGCCGATGCTTCCGCCGGGGTCGAGAACGGGTTCGCGCACTGTTCTTTCCCTCAACCCGGAGTTTGTGGATTCCCGCTTTCGCGGGAATGACGGGGGTGTGGGCGAGGATAACAGCGCACGCGGGGAGGCTCTGAACGAACTGCAATCGCAAGTGATTGAGATAGTCCGTGAACAGGAATCCGTGGACGTGGAGCGGCTGGTGTCCAGGCTGGGGGAGAGGGCGCGGAGCGCGGTGTCCGGCCTCGTCCGACGCGAGGTATTGAAACGGCGGTCGCAGACGAACCGCTCGGCCATCGGCCCGCGATACGTGGAGAGTGTGCGCGTGAACGCGGACGCGCTGGAGGAGATAGCGGACTGGCTATCAGGAGTGGGGAAGCGCGCGCCGAGACAGTCGGAACTCATAACCAGGCTTGCGGAGTCCAACGAATCGGTCATAGCGTCGGAGGTTCGCAGGGAGTTTGGAAGCGCGATAGTCAAGACTCTGCTGGAGCGCGGGTGGCTGGAGATAGAGAAGACGCAGGCGCTACGGGACCCGCTTGCTGATAGGGTGTTCGAGCTCGAGCCTACCGTGTCGCTCTCGGCGCGGCAGGCGGAGATCGCTGATGACGTGATAGGTACGCTGCGCGACGCGGACAGGCGGCCCAGGACTATGCTGGTTCAGGGCGTTACCGGAAGCGGCAAGACGGAGATATACCTGGCCGCCGTCGAAGAGTGTCTCGCGCTGGGTAGTCAAGCCATAGTCATGGTGCCGGAGATTTCGCTGACGCCGCAGACCATCGAGCGGTTCGCGGGGCGATTCGCGGGCAAGGTGGCGGTTCTGCACAGCGGGCTGAGCGACGGACAGCGTTTCGACCAGTGGTGGGCTATCAAGGAAGGGCGCTACCCCATCGTGGTTGGTTCGCGCAGCGCGGTTTTCGCGCCGCTCTCCAAGCCCGGCCTGATTATTCTGGACGAGGAACACGAGTGGACGTACAAGCAGACCGACGCCGCGCCGAGGTATCACGCGAGGGATGTGGCGACGCGGCTGGGCGGGCTGACGGGCGCGGTCACGCTGCTGGGAAGCGCGTCGCCGGATGTGGCTTCCTACTACCGGGGACTGCGGGGGGAGTACCGGCTGCGCGCCCTGCCGGACAGGCTCAATAGGCGGCGGGACGGCGCGGTCGAAGTCGCGCCTCTGCCGGACGTCGAGATAGTGGACATGAGGGACGAGTTGCGGGAGGGAAACACGGGGATATTCTCGCGGAAGTTGGAATCGGAGATAGAGACCTGCCTGCGCGACGGGCGACAGGCTATCCTGTTTCTGAACCGGCGGGGGACGGCTTCGCAGATGCAGTGCAGAAGCTGTGGGTACAGGATAAGCTGCGGAAGCTGTGACGTTCCCTTGACATATCACAGGGCGATGCAGAGGCTTCTGTGCCACTACTGCGGGCGCAGGCGGCGTATGCCGCGCAGCTGCCCGGAGTGCCTGGGTTACAGGCTGAGCTTCTACGGGATAGGCACGCAGTCGGTGGCCGAGGAGACGGAGCGGCTGTTTCCCGGCGCGAGGGTTCTGAGATGGGATCGGGACGCGACGCGCTATCCGAGGGAGTACGAGGCGACGCTGGCGGGTTTCAGGAACGGTGACGCGGACGTACTCATCGGGACGCAGATGATAGCGAAGGGGCTGCACCTTCCGGGGGTGACGCTGGTGGGGGTAGCGCTGGCGGACGTGGGACTGAGCATCCCGGATTTCAAGTCGAGCGAGCGCACTTTCCAGCTATTGTGCCAGGTGGCGGGCAGAGCGGGGCGCGGGGAAGAGACGGGCAGGGTGATATTCCAGACTTACCAGCCGGAGAATTACGCTATCCAGAGGGCGGCGGCGCAGGACTACGAGGGTTTCTACGAGGCGGAGACGCGATACCGGCGCGAGCATAACAACCCGCCGTTCTCGCGGCTGATACGGCTGGTTCATTCGCACACGAACAACGCGACTTGCGAGTCTCGCGCGCTCAGGCTGGCGGAGGAACTGCGGTCGGCGCGGCGGGAGTCGGACATGGCGAACGTGGAGATACTTGGGCCGACGCCTCCCTATCCGGCGCGGCTTAGGGGCCGGTACAGGTGGCACATCGTTCTGCGGGGGCGTGATCCGCGCGCGCTGCTGGACATGGTGACGATTCCGCAGGGGTGGAGCGTGGACGTGGATCCGGTGACGCTTACGTGAGTCTGGCTTAGAGGGGTAGGGTTTCACCCCCATCCTAGCCTTCTCACGTCAAGGGGGAAGGGATTTTGACTGCCCTGGTAAGCGTCCGTCCGGGGGAAGGGCTTTTCACGCGGGCTCAGGAGTCGGCGGCTATGGGGACGGCGTTCAGGTAGTTGGCGATGTGGGGCTTGACGTCGTCGAGATAGGCGCGCGCGGTCTGCATCGTTTCCAGCAGGTCGTCGAAGGCCACCCAGCGGCACATATCTATGTCTTCGGACAGGTCGGGCGCGAGGGGGTCGGATACGTCGCCCGCGTAGTCGAGGATGAACCAGTCCACCGTCTTGTTCACGGGGCCGTAAGAGTAGTATGAGATGTAGCTGGAGCGGCAGAGGAGCTCCCGGATGGAGAGCAGTTTCTTATTGAGTCCGGTCTCCTCGGCTATCTCGCGCAGGGCGCACTTCTCGGCGGGTTCGCGCTTCTTGACCTTGCCCTTGGGCAGGTCCCATCTGAGGTGTTTTCTGATTAGCAAGGCGTAGCCGCCGCAGAGGACAATCCCCCCGGCGGCCGGCATCTGCGGCAGGTCGTCTCTATTCATGCATATGAATCCGTTCCAATATGGCCGCCTGGTCGGCGTTCAGCCCTGTGAACAGAACGCCGTCCACAACCATATCTATTGACTCTTCGTTGATGGTTTCGAGGTGGTTCAGGTCTATCTCTATGTCGCTGCCGTCGTAGTCGAAGCGGCTCAGGATGTAGTGAATCGCGTTCAGCCGCGCCTGGTGCTTGTTGTCCGAATTAACTATAACCCAGGGGGCGTAGTCTGTGGAAGTGACCGCGAACATTCTTTCCTTGAAATATGTGAGCAAGTTCCAGCGTTCGGAGACCTTGCGGTCGTTGGCGGAGTATTTCCAGTATTGGAGTTCGCTGCGGCGGCGCAGCCTGAAGCGGAGTTGCTGCGATTCGCGCGAAACCGACAGGTATATCTTCAGGATGGATATGCCCTCGTCAACCAGGTCTCTTTCCCAGTCGTTCACCTTGTTCATGAAGTAGTGGTACTGTCGCATGGAGCAGTATCCCATGGCGGGCTGAACGAGGGCGCGGGAGTACCACGAGCGGTCGAAGACGGTGATGTTGCCTTTGGGCGGCATCATCTTGTAGTGCGCGCCGAGCCAGTTTCGCATCTCGGAGGGGCTTGGGATTCCCTGGTTGATGATTCGGGCGGTCTTGGGGTTGAGGTATCGTGCTATGCCGGAGGCCGCGCCGCCCTTGCCGGCGGCGTCTCGCCCTTCAAGGACGATGGCGACGCGCTCGCCCCTCTGCATCGCCCACTCCTGCATGAGCAGAAGCTGGATTCGCAACTCGCGCAACTCGGCGCGGTACGCCGGGTATTGGATGGCGCGGAAGGCCGGAACGTCATAGACCGACGCAGCCGTTTCTGGCAGGATGCTTGAATTATCTCGCATTTGATAAGACAACCACCAATTACACGCGCTTGGGCGCAGTGAACTCGTTAGCTATCCTACATACGCTTGGATTTAGTGTCAACCGACGGTCGGCTTGCTATCCATGCGCGTTCTCTGAGAAAATGACTCAGACAAGCCAATCGCCGCGTCCGCCATGACCGGACGCGGCGGCGTGAGCGGATGATGAATAAAGGCGTTCTCGAAAAATACAGGGACTACCTCCCCGTCACGGACGATACCCCCATGTTCTCGCTGGGCGAGGGCGACACCCCGCTTGTAAAGTCTCGCGCCATCGGTGAGATGGTCGGCTGCGACGAACTCTACTTCAAGCTGGAGGGCTGCAACCCCACCGGCTCGTTCAAGGATAGAGGCATGGTAGTGGCCGTCGCCAAGGCGCTGGAAGCGGGCGGGCGCAGCATAGCCTGCGCCTCCACCGGAAACACCAGCGCGTCCGCCGCCGCCTACGGCGCGTACATGGGCATCCCCACCACCATCATCGTCCCCAAGGGCAACATATCCAGGGGGAAGCTGGCGCAGGCCATCGCCTACGGCGCGAGAATCATGCTCATCCAGGGCAACTTCGACCGCGCTCTCGAACTCGTGCGCGAACTCACCTCCAGGCACCCGATAGCGCTTGTCAACTCGGTCAACCCGCACCGCATACAGGGACAGAAGACCGCCGCCTTCGAGATAGTGGAAGACCTCGAAACCGCGCCCGACTTCGTATTCATTCCGGTCGGAAACGCGGGCAACATAACGGCGTACTGGCTGGGATTTCAGGAGGCTTTCGGCGCGGAGTGGACTTCCGTCCGCCCGCGCATGATGGGATTCCAGGCGCAGGGCGCGGCCCCCATAGTGCGCGGCGACGTCGTTCCCGAACCCGAAACCATCGCCTCCGCCATTCGCATCGGCAACCCGGCCAGCTGGAACTCCGCCATAAACGCGCGAGACCAGTCCGGCGGCACGATAGACATGGTTTCCGACGCCGCCATCCTGGACGCCTACAAGCTCATGGCGAACAAAGAGGGCGTCTTCTGCGAACCCGCCTCCGCCGCCAGCGTCGCCGGACTGCTCAAGCGCTCCGACGCCGGCCTGAACCTGGAGGGCAAGAAGGTCGTCTGCGTAATCACCGGCTCCGGCCTCAAAGACCCCGATCTCGCCAACGAAATCGAACCCGAATGGATGGAAGAATACCCCCCGGACCTGTCCGCCGTCGAACAGGCCCTCTCGCTGGAATAGGAGCGCCCGCTTACATGACAGTCTCGGTCATACACGAAAATTTCGACTCCGTATGGGAACGCTGGGAGAACCTTCTCCCGATGTCCGCGACCAACACAGTGTTCGTCAGCCCCTGGTGGCACAAGACCTGGTGGGACAACTTCGGCAAGGACGGCGACTCACTCATCCTGTCCATAAGCGACGACTCGGAACTTCTCGGCGTCGCGCCGCTCATGACGGGCGGCAACGGAACGCTCACCTTCCTGGGCGACAAAGACCTGTCCGACTACTTCGACTTCGTGGTTCCGCGTGACACCCAAGACCGATTCTATCCCGCGCTGCTGGATTACCTGTCGGCGCTGGACTGGACGACCCTGGATCTCCCCTCGCTGCCCAGCGGTTCGCCGACCCTCGATTACGTCCCCGACCTGGCCGGGCGCAAGGGCTGGCAGGTCGCAGTCGAGGAGGAAGAGACGACGCCGAAGGCCGAACTCCCCGACACTTGGGACGAGTTCCTGGCCGGACTCAGGAAGAAGGACAGGCACGAACTCAGGCGCAAGCTCAGACGGCTCGACCGCGAGAGCGAAAATCGCCAGTACGACGCAGCCAACGGCGACTCGCTGGAAGGTTCGATGCGTGAGTTCTTCACGCTGCTCAGGGCAAGCCGCGAGGACAAGAACGAGTTCCTGACCCCCGAAAGGGAGAATTTCTTCCTGGACGTGGCGCGCGAATTGGCAAGCCGAGACCAGTTCAGGCTATACTTCCTCGAGGTTGACGGCGAGAATGTGGCCGCCTGCATCTGCTTCGACTACGGCGGCGACTTCCTGCTGTACAACAGCGGCTACGAACCCGCCCATTCCAGGCTGAGCGTCGGGCTGCTGAACAAGGCGCTGAGCATTCAGACGGCAATCGAGAACAACCGCAAGGTGTTCAACTTCCTCAAAGGCAACGAAAGATACAAGTACAATCTGGGCGGCAGGGACGAGGCGGTGTTCCACATGACGGTCACGCGCTGACAAAAGTCCCTTCCCCCTCGACGGGGGAAGGTTAGGATGGGGGGTGAAAACCCTCGCGCAGGCCGAAGTCCCTTCCCCCTCGACGGGGGAAGGTTAGGATGGGGGTGAAACCTCCGTGAATCATGGAACTGGGTGGGCCGCGCTCTTAGTCGGAGATGTTTATGTGTAGTAGGCTGGCGTTGTTGAGTTTCCACGGGTGTCCGGTGGCGAGGTTGGGAGAGAAGGACACCGGCGGAATGAACGTATATGTGCTTCAGTTGGCCCGCGAGTTCGCCGCCAAGGGCTACGAAGTTGATGTCTTCACCCGATACCACGACCCCGATGACCCCGCCATAGTCCAACTAGAGGACGGCGCGCGGGTCATTCACTTGGACGCCGGCCCCATAGACGCCGCCAAAGAAGACCTGTTCAACTACATTCCCGCCTTCATCCGCGAACTCTACGACTTCCAGCGCTCCGAAGAGACGCGCTACGACGTAATCCACAGCCACTACTGGCTCTCCGGCAGGATAGGAATGTCCCTCAGCCGCGAGTGGAACGTCCCGCACGCCACAACCTTCCACACCCTCGCCAAGACCAAGCTCCGCGCGCGCGCCGGAGAGCGCGAACCCCGGCTGAGGCAGGAAATCGAGGCGCTGGTCATGTCCGACTCCGACGGCATAGTCGTATCCACCGAGGAAGAAAAACGCGACGTCATCAGCCTGTACGACGCTCCGCCCCACAAGGTCGAGGTCATACCCGCCGGCGTGAACCTGGATATGTTCTCTCCCGTTGACCAGGACGACGCCCGCCGCGAACTCGGCATAGAAGAAGAAAACGTCATCCTGTACGTCGGGCGCATTGAGCCGCTCAAGGGCATAGACATCCTGCTCCGCGCCGTCCCACTGCTGGAGTGCGCGGGCGACCTGCGCGTGATGGTAGTCGGCGGCAACCCCAGCGGCGACACCGAGATGGAGCGTCTCAAAACCATAGCCGAAGAGCTAGGCGTAAAGGACTCGGTGACATTCACCGGGCCCGTCCCACAGGATCGGCTGCCCGCGTACTACAGCGCAGCCGATATTTATGTACTGCCCTCCCACGCCGAGAGCTTCGGACTCGCCGCGCTTGAGGCTATGGCCTGCGGAACCCCGGTCGTCGTCTCCCGCGTCGGCGGACTCAAGACCTTCATCGAGAACGGCAAGACCGGCTACCTCGCCCCCTGGCGCTGCCCGGAAGCCTTCGCCCAGCGCCTCGACACCCTGCTCGCCGCGCCCGATCTCAGGCGCGCCATGGGCCGCGCCGCCCGCGAAAAGGCGCTCAGCATGAGCTGGAGCCACGTCGCCGACCGAACCCTGGACTACTACGCCAGCCTGACTCCCCAAGCCTGGGCCGGCATGGCCGGGGACTGAAGAGCCCCTTTCTCCCTACTTGTCCACCGCCGCCGCTAACGACCAGACCCCGAACCAGGCTCCCGCGACTCGCCCCCTATCCCCGCCATACCCTCCCGGATTCGCAGCATCAGCTTATCCCCCGCCTTCCAGGGCTGCTTGCTCGCGTCCCAACTGAGACTCTTGCCGTCCGACGACAGCGCCGACTTGTTGAAATCCAGCGTCAGGCTCACCTTCCCGTCAAGCCCTATCACGTCCATGAAACTGCCCGACAACTCCGTCCTCGGCGCGCTGCCCGCGAACTCCATCCGAACCTTGTTGTTCCCCCAGTACAGCCCCTTCACCGTCGTCGTAGAGGTGACCCTCCTGAAGCCGCTGTACCCCGTGACCCTGAAATCCGTCGGCTTCAGCGCGCCAAGCGACCCATCCGCCCCGACCGCCGACGTGCTCGTATTCACCACCGGGTCGAAGAACGCCTCGTGCAGCGTTGATCTAGCTCCTCTGACAGAAATAACGAATTTTATGCCCAGATTTGTGTACTTGAAATCGCAGGGTATATGATGAACGAGTTGTACGTGCTTGACAAATTCGTAAACTCCGCTGGGAAGAGGGCGTGTTGTCATATATGGCACGTAAATTAGAACGAGTTCCCGACTGTTTTCGTCGTAATCAATTACTTTGCCATCACCGTCGATTATCTGGAAGCGGAAGAGGTCTTTATCCGGGCCGCTGAGCCAGTGCCGTCCATATCCCATACCAGCAAACCAGGTATCTTCTCTGAGCGATTTGTCTATATCTGTCCCTGCCGGCGCACCCGAAGAGATAGAGTAATTGAGCACAGTCCTCTCACGGGGTCCTTTTTCCGCTTCGCTTCCCCTGGTCATTCTTTCTTCAGTGAACTTACTCCTCAGACAAAATTCATAGTGATCAACGTTCTCTCCCGCCTTTAACAACTTATCCATATCCGCTATCTTGGAACGTATATGTCCCAACGAGACAGTTGGCAAGTTCGAAGTGGTCTTCCCTGTCGCTCCCAATCCTTCCGAAAGGATGTTAGAGGCGCCAGACGCCGCCGATGCAACCGAGACTTCGACAGGCTTGGAATCGGCGAGGAATAATAGTCCGTCACCCGATTGGCCGGAAATTTTGGATGGCGTAGATGTGTCGGCGGCCGGCAACCATGTCTTGTAGATCCCATTCACGTAATGCCTATCCCTGACGTGCATACTTGGTTTGTATGGATACACTGGGTCTGCAAAGATATAGAAGCTATCCGGAGTTGTAGTTGATACACTGGAAGCGTTGCTGTCCTTGGATTTCTTGTTGGCCACCGAAGTCAGAAAGATTATAGCATCTCTGTCATCCCAAGTGTCGTTTCTCAACATCGCCATCGAGTTAGCGGTGGATAGAGCTTCCGCTTCGGATAGATATGTATCGGGTAGACTGTGTTCCTCCACAACCAGATGAGAGCCACCGCTTCCCTTCAGATATTCTATGACCTCGAATCGGAATTCAAGCATTCCCCTATACGTGGGAGCTACACTTGGGGGAAGGACACTGAACCAATCCGACAGTATCTCTTTGTAGCGGGGAGACAGAGGGTCGCTGGGAATCTCTTTGGCTTTGGGTGTCATGCTAGGGGGCCTGACTCTGGCTATGACGTCTGAGAGAAATATACGCTCTTCCAGAGACGGGACAGCATACGGAGACACATATCGAACAGCCGTGTGCATAACTGGAGTTGGACTAGGAATGACCATTCCGCTTTCGTCCAGTTCGATAGATTCGGGAGAAATACTGTCAGAATTCACACTGGTTTGGGCGCAAGCCGATATAGATACTGAAAACAGCGCCAGCACGAATAAGGATACTGCCCAAATTGATTTCTGTGAATGATATATGTACACGAAGGATCCCATTGTCGCGCTCCTCAATGACGTTTATGCTTTCCACTATTATACATACTCGCCATCGCGTCCTTGTCGTTGGAAGAGGGACTTAAAATATCATTATCGGGATCCCAGCTGCCCATGATGTCATTCTGATTAGAACTATGTCCAAGACCGGCCGTATGTCCGAATTCGTGCATGGCGAATCCAGGCAAGTATTCATATAGAGGATTCGTTGATAGTTGTTCTTGGTTTGTCCAGAGCTTGCAGCCATTACCATTCCAACATGGTGGATTCTCTAAATCTAGCGTCTGTTTTTTAAGATGAGGATACGTAACTGTACCTTTATTAAATGTGCATGCAATAGACGTACCACATTTATACGGATCCGTTGAAACTCCGACAGCGACATCCGTAATAGGCGAGTTAGGATTTTCTGCTTTACCGATTCTAAATCCTGTAGAGCCTTTTACCTTATTCCATCCAGCAGCGGCAGCCAGAGACACTCCCTTCTGAAGATCCTTTTCAATTATTGCGGGTATGGGGGTAGCCGTTCCGCTTAGTTGCACAAAAGGAGTTGCCAGCGCATAGATCACTCCGTGATCGGATCTATGCCAAGACTGCTTTTGTTTAGCTTCATAACTGTATGTTTGATATATTTTTCCTGACGCGTCATGTCTAATCTGGACTTTCAATTTCGCTTTCCCTGTCCCAAGTTCACACTTAACCATCTTCGTTGTGTCACTTTGATTGCTGGAAGATGTCTTGAGAATAACACTACTAGCCGATGCCCATATAGATGTCTCATTTGTCCATGTGTTCCAGTCACATTCATCTACGTCCAATTGTATCCCTGTCTCCCGAGAAGCCTTTATTCTGAAAGAATAATCGTCCAGGTTTATATCTCTAGGGGTAGTACTATATTTTTGTATCGCCACTTCTATATGTGACATAATTCCCCATTCATGATTTAAGAACGATTGCAGCTTATCCAATTCGACTCCATCGTTTTTGACTATGACAAGCGCGACGGGAAATGCATATGGTGGCCCGGTCGTCGGCGTATTTGTAGCGACTGGCGTGGGAGTTGGAGTAGGCGACGCTGTATGGGTCGGGTTGGGCGTGTTTGTTGCCGTAGGCCGGGACGTCCTGGTGACGGTAGGCGTCGGAGTATTAGTGGCAGTCTCCGTAGGAGTAGGCGAGGCTGTGGGCGTCGGAGTATTAGTGGCCCTGGGAGTCTGAGTAGGCGTAGCGGTGGGTGTGGGTGTTGGCGTGGGGGTATCGGTCGGAGTATCCGTAGGCGGTGGAGTCGGACATTGGAGCGTGAGCGAGGCAAGTGCGGACGAACCCCAATCACCGCGATACTTTGAGCCATCTCCCATGGCCGAGATGCCGTAGTTGTACGCGTCGCCACATTCGATGCCGCTGAATGTATGGCTGATGGCTGTTGAGTGAATGTCAACTATCTTGAACTTCTTGGATACCGTGTTCGCATAGCCCACCTGGTATTTCTGGATTCCGCTAAGCTTAGTCCAACTCATGCGAACACTTCCCGCGCCCACCTTGCTCACCGCGAAATTCTTCGGAGCGGGCGGGGCGCACAGTATCGTCGCCGTCGCCGTATGTGTCCATGGCCCCCAGGCCGCTCTGTGCGTCGTCCCGTCTCCCTTAGCCCTAAACTTCACCTGGTACGCGCCGCACTTGATGTCCTTCGCGGTTCCGTTCGATACCCAGGTGGCGGGCAGGTCCATGTACATCCATGATCCCCATTTGGAGTCTGTCGGATATTTCGCTCGAAGTCCATTCTCCAGTTTCTCTATGCCGCTCATGGGGTCTATCTTTATCAGCAGGTCGTCCCCGTTGCTGACTTGCATGACGAGATTCGAGGGAGCGGGCGGCAGCGGCAACGATGAGGACTTTCCATGATTCTCCTCAGGCTGATTCTGCGACGCTCGCGGTGTCGAACTGGCTGAGGGGAATAGGTCTAGCGGCGAGACCGCAATCGGCGGCGAAGCGCTCTCCACGCTGACCGACAGGTTCGCCAGCTCCGCGCCGTCAAGTGTCTCAAGTTTCACTGTGGCCGAGCCTACCGGCTCGCAACCTATGAGCGCGACCAAGACCGGCGGCTGGAACAGCTGTGAGTATAAGACAGAGACAGCCCCAGCGCAACCGCGCGCCTAGACATTCGCGCCCCAACCTACCCGCCAATCCCTATCCGCCAACCCTCTCTAGTACATCGGTTCTATACTGTGCTACAATCCCATCATCCAATCAAGCCGAACATACCAAACAGACATAAACCAAGACTTATGACAACCACTCAAGGGGCCGACAGAGACCCCCCTTCATAGCTAACGCTGGGAAAACGCTGGATGAACACAGGGCAAAACGCCCTGTCGCTCCCTGTGAACCCCCTGTCGAATGTCCTATATAACTATAAACCAAGATATATGCAACTATCACGAACCGCCGCGAAACTCGCTATGCGAAACTCCGGCCGGATTCCACGCCAAATTCCTCTTGCATAAATCGAAAACTGCGTCCATAATGAACCACCTCACATTTGAGGCCCGTTTCGACATCCGGTTGGCTCTGTAAATATCCGGCGCGGGAGGCTGCGATATGGCTTTGTCGAAGCAAGCGAGAGCGGTAATCATCGGCGCGGGTATCGCGGGCTGTAGCGTCGCGTACCACCTGACAAAACTCGGCTGGCGCGACATCACCGTCGTCGAGCAGGGCCCCCTGTTCGAGACCGGCGGCTCCACCTCGCACGCCCCCGGCCTCGTCTTCCAGGTCAACCCCTCCAGGACTATGGCGACCTTCGCGCGCTACACCGTGGATCTCTGGAAGAGCATGGAACTCGACGGCGAGCGCTGCGCCAATCCGGTCGGCAGCCTCGAAGTCGCCTGGACGCCCGAGCGCCTCGCCGACCTCAAGCGCAAGGCCGGACTCGCCATGAGTTGGGGTATTGAGGCCCACGTAATCAGCCCGGGCGAGGCGCGGGATATGATCCCCATGCTCTCCGACCGCATCCTCGGCGCGCTTCACGTCCCGTCCGACATCCACACCAAGGCCACCAGGCCCGCCGAGGCCATGGCGCGAGAGGCCGAGCGCAACGGCGCGTCCTTCCACGCCAACGTCAAGGTAACCGGCTTCGGCATCGAGAACGGGCGCATAACCGCCGTCCACACCACCCAGGGCGACATCCGGACCGAGCTTGTGGTGTCCGCCGCCGGAATATGGGCGCCCCGCGTCGGCGGAATGGCGGGCGTCTCAATCCCGCTCTCCCCGATGCAGCACCTCTACGCCGTCACCGAACCGCTCCCCAAACTCGCGGGCGCGACGCGGGAAGTATCCCAGCCCATCCTGCGCCACCAGGACAAGGCGATGTACTTCCGGCAGGTCGGCGAGTCCTACGGCATCGGCGCGTACAATCACGAACCCCTCCTCGTCGAATCCGAAGACATCCTCGACCACGAACAAGCGCCAATCGCGCCCGCCGAGATGGACTTCACGCCCGCCCATTTCCAGAACGCGAGCGCCGCCATGGGCGAACTGCTGCCAGCGCTGGAGGGCGTCGGATTGACCCGCAAGTTCAACGGCCTCTTCTCCTTCACCAACGACGGCTTCCCCGTTCTCGGCGAATCCCCCGACGTTCGCGGATTCTGGTCCGCCCAGGCCGTCTGGATTACCCACGCCGGGGGCGTCGGCAGGGCGGTCGCGGAGTGGATTGTCAACGGAGAGCCGACCACCGACCTGCGCGAGTGCGACATCCTGCGCTTCCACCCCCACGCCCACAGCCGCCCCTACGTCCGAGCGCGCGCCGCCCAGCAGTACCGCGAGGTGTACGACATCATCCACCCGCGCCAGCAGATGGACCATCCCCGCAATCTGCGGCTCACGCCCTTCCACGCTCGGCAGAAGGAACTCGGCGCGGTCTTCTTCGAGAACGCGGGCTGGGAGCGTCCGCAGTGGTACGACTCCAACGCCGGCCTTCTCGACTCGCTCAGCGTCGCAGGAGAGACGCGCGACGGCTGGGAGGCGCGCGAGTGGTCGCCCACGGTCGCCGCCGAACACGTCGCCGCCCGCCAGCGAGTAGCGCTGTTCGACCTCACCCCCTTCGCCCAATTCGAGATCTCCGGCCCCGGCGCGCTGGCCGCGCTCCAGCGCCTCGCCTCCAACCAGATGAACAAGCCCGTTGGCGCGATAACCTACACCTCCATGCTCACCCCAAGCGGCGGCATCAAGTGCGACCTCACGATAACCCGCCTGGCCGAAGACCGCTTCATGGTCGTCACCGGCGGCGCGATGGGACTGCGCGACCTGGAGTGGATACAGTCCCACCTGCCCAACGACGGCTCTGTCTCCGTCAATGACATTTCATCGTCCCAATGCTGCGTCGGACTCTGGGGCCCCAGCGCGCGCGACCTGCTCAGCCGCGTCTCCGACGACGACCTCAGCGACGACGGCTTCCCGTACATGACCGCCAGGCCCATCACCATAGCCGAAGTGCCGGCGCTAGCGCTCCGAATCTCTTACGTCGGCGAACTCGGCTGGGAGATATACGCCCCGTCCGAACTCGGCCTCTACCTCTGGGACACCCTCTGGGAAGCCGGACAGCCGCTCGGCGTCATAGCCGCGGGCGGCGGCGCGTTCGACTCCCTGCGCCTCGAAAAGGGCTACCGGCTCTGGGGCAACGACATCCACACCGAGTACAACCCCTACGAGGCGGGCATAGGCTTCGCCGTCAGGATGCGTAAGGGCAACTTCATCGGGCGCGACGCTCTCAGGGAAGTCCGCGCCAACGGCCCTTGGCGAAAGCTGTCCTGCATGACGCTGGACGACCCCAACGCCGTCGTCATGGGCAAAGAGCCGATACTTGACGGCGACCGCGTACTGGGCTACGTCACCAGCGCCAACTACGGCCACTCCATCGGGCGCGGCATCGTGTACGGCTACCTGCCCATCGAATACGCCGAACCCGGAACCGGCGTTGACGTCCTCTACTTCGACAAACGCCTACAGGCCACCGTCCGCAAAGAGCCGCTCTACGACCCGCGAGGCGACAAGATGAAGGCGTAACCCCCGTCCCAAATCATCGTCTCGCTCGCCAAGCCACATTTTCAGGAAGGGAGGCGGAATTGCCTACATTCTCAGAATCGCTAAAGTCCGGCAAGTTCGTCGTCACCGCCGAACTCAATCCGCCCAAGGGCACCGACCTGGCCCCGCTGTTCGCCGACGCCCGCGCGCTCGGCGGCATGGTGGACGCCTTCAACCTCACCGACTCCGCCGGCGCGAACATGACCATGGCCCCCATCTCGGCGGCCCACCTGATGCTCGACAATGGAATCGAACCCATCCTGCAAGTCACCGGACGCGACCGCAACCGCATCGCGCTCGAAGGCGAACTGCTGGCCGCCGCCGCGCTCGGCGTAACCAACGTCCTGTGCATGAGCGGCGATCCGCCCGGACGCGGCGACCATCCCGACGCCGTGGGCGTCTTCGACCTCCGCGCCGAAACCCTGCTGGACGCCGTGACCGCCATGAACTCAGGGACCGATATGTACGGAAACCCGCTCAAGGGAACGCCGACCCTGTTCCCCGGCGCGGTCGCCAACCCCGGCGCGGACGACCTGGACACCGAACTCGCGCGCATGGAGGACAAGGCCAAGAGAGGCGCGGCCTTCTTCCAGACCCAAGCCGTTTACGACGCCGCGGCGTTCGAGAAGTTCATGGAGTCGGCGCGCGGATTCGGCGTCCCCGTCCTGGCCGGCATGATAGTCCTCAAGTCCGCTCGAATGGCCCGCTTCCTGGACGCCAATCTGCCCGGCGTGAGCGTCCCCGACAGTCTCATTGTCGAAATGGACAACGCCAGGAACCGCGCCCGAACCGGCGTGGAGATCACGGCCCGCCTCATCCGCGAAACCCGCGATATGTGCGACGGAACGCACGTCATGGCTATCGGCTGGGAATCCCGAATTCCCGCAATCCTCGAATCCGCCGGCCTGCAACCAAAAACTAACCACTAGCCACTAAAAACTAAACACTGGAGGCAACAAAATGGCGCAGCAGACTCTGGTAATTGACGGCCTCAAGCCCCGAACACTGCCGATAAATCTCCGTCAGAGCGGAAACAGCGACGCCCGGATGCTGATTTCCACTCGCGTCAGAAAGTCCGCCTGGTGGCATCTGTCCAAAGCCGCCGGTTGCCGGGCCTACACCGTGTACAACCACCAGTACCATCCGCGCGCCTACATCGCGCCCGAGGACGGCGGGCTGATGGAGGAGTACAAGTACCTCACCCAGCACGTCAGTATGTGGGACGTCGCCGTCGAGCGGCAGATTTGCGTCAAAGGCCCCGACGCCGCCGACTTCGTGAACCTGCTCATAACCCGCGACGTACATGAGCTCATGCCCAATATGCGCGCCCGATACGTCATCCTCTGCAACCAGTACGGCGGCATCATCAACGACCCCGTGCTGCTCCGCGTCGCCGAGGACGAATTCTGGTTCAGCATTTCGGATTCAGACGTGCTGCTCTGGGCGCAGGGCGTCAACTCATTCGCCAACTACGACGTCGAAATACGCGAACTCGACGTCTCCCCCGTGCAGATACAGGGCCCCAAGTCCGCCGCGCTCATGGAGAAGATGTTCGGCCCGCAGATACGCGACATCCCGTACTACGGACTGCTCCACGCCACGCTGAACGGACGCCGGGTCACCATCTCGCGCACCGGCTTCTCAGCCGAGGTCGGCTTCGAGATATACCTGCGCGACTCCATTCGCTACGCCGACGACGTTTGGCCCCACATCCTGGAGCAAGGCGAGGAGTTCAACCTGCGCGTCATAGCTCCCAGCCACATCCGCCGCCTGGAGGCCGGAATCCTATCCTACGGCCAGGACATGGACATCGAGAGCAACCCCTTCGAGGTGCGGCTAGGCTGGCAGGTTGACCTCAACAAAGACAACTTCATCGGCAAGGACGCGCTGGCGAAGATAAAGGCGGAAGGCGTCCAGCAGCGCCTCGTCGGCCTGAAGGTCGGCGGAGAGCCGATTACCTGGTACAACGAGGACTTCTACCTCGTCAAGGACAGCGACTCCGGCGACGACGTCGGCTACATAACAAGCGCCTTCTGGTCGCCCAACGTCGGATCCAACATCGCGCTGGCCGCCATGCCCCGCTCCCACTGGCGGCGCGGAACCCAGGTCAAGGTCCAGCTCCCCGCCGACGGCATAGTGGACGCCCAGGTAGTCCGCGTCCCCTTCTTCGACCCATCCAAAGACATCCCCAACACCACCCTCTAGCCCCAACGCGCGTGTCTTCCGTAGGGGCAACCCTCGTGGTTGCCCTTACTCTCCAGGGTCTTTTCATTATTGAGCGTCACCAGAGTAGCCCGTATTGAGCGTCACCAGAGTAGTCCGTTCGTGGTGAGCTTGTCGAACCATGAACGGACGGCCCTTCGACAGGCTCAGGGCAAACGAGAGACCGAAGACGAGGCGAAAATGAAAAGACCCTGCTCGCCCTCTTTGACAGTGGCGTTCCATATCAATAATATGGCTGCATGACCAAGCCAACCAAGACCATCGGAATAGCCGGCTGCGGCGCAATCGGGCGCAAAGTCGCCTCCGAACTCGACGCCGGAACAGTCCCCGGCGCGACCCTCGCCGGCATAACCAGCCGAAACCTCGACCGCGCCCGCCGCTTCGCCGCCACCCTCGGCCGCCCCGTCCCGGTCGTCGAGCTAGACCGCCTCGTCGAGCTTGTTGACCTGGTGATAGAAGCCGCGCCCGCCAGCGCCATGGACTCCATCGCCCTGGCGACCTTGACGGCGGGCAAAGACCTCATGGCCCTCAGCGGAGGCGCGTTGCTCGAACGCGACGACCTCTTCCATCTGGCCGAGAAGAACGGCGCGACCATCTACATCCCCTCCGGCGCGATAGTCGGACTCGACGGCGTGGCCGGCGCCTCCTTCGGACGCATAGACTCCCTCACCATGACCACCCGCAAGCCGCCCGCCGGATTGAAAGGCGCGCCCGGCATCGAAAAGGCGGGAATAGACCTCGATGCCATAACAGAGCCGACCATCGTTTACGAAGGCCCGGCCTTAGAGGCGTGCAAACTCTTCCCCGCCAACGTAAACGTCTCCGCCGCCCTCAGCATGGCCGGCCTGGGCCCTCGCCGCACCCGCATCCGCATCTACGCCGACCCCACAGTGGACAAAAACACCCACCAAATAGCCGTCCGAGGCGAGTTCGGCAGCCTAACCATCCTCATAGAAAACACCCCCTCCGAAACCAACCCGCGGACCGGCAAACTCTCCGCGATGTCCGCTTTAGCCACCCTCCGCCGCATAACGTCCCACCTCCAGGTAGGTACGTAGCGGCCTACTGCGCCTCCGAGCCTCTCAGGCGTGGATCCAGCACGTCCCGGATGGCGTCCCCGAAGATGTTGAAGCTAAGTACGGTGATGACGATAGCCAGACCTGGATAGATGATCCGCCACCAGTGTGGATTGATCGCCTGTCCTACCGCGCTTCCCAGCATATTGCCCCAGGACGCTGTCGGCGGGGGTATCCCGATTCCCAGGAATCCCAATGACGCTTCGACGACGATTGCCGTGCCGATGTGCGCGGTCAGGATTATCAGGAACGGCGCGACGCAGTTGGGCAGAACGTGGCGCAGCATCACGCGCAACTCCGACGAACCGACCGACCGCGCGGCGTCAACGTACATGAACTCCTTCACCGCGATTGCCACCGATCTGATGACGCGCACTCCGTATGGCACCCTCGTGAACGCCACCGCGATGATAACCGTGTGCAGCCCCGCTCCGAGCACCACCAGCAGCGACAGCGCGAGCACAAGGCTTGGGAAACTCATCCACACCTCGACCGCGCGCTGCGTCACCAGGTCGAACTTGCCGCCCAGATAGCCGCTCGCCAGACCCCACAGCGACCCTATCGTCGTGCCGAATACGACCGAGGTGATGCCCACGATGAGCGACACCCTCGATCCGAATATCACGCGGCTGAGTATGTCGCGTCCAACCTCGTCATATCCCATCCAGTGATCCCGGTCCGGAGGTTCCCGGGCCATCAGCGGAGCTGTATCGAGCGGGTCATACGGCGCTACGAATTCCGCGAACACCGACATCAGAACTATCAGAACGATGATGGCCCCCATGATCGCGCCGAGAGGCTTGTTCCTCGTGAATCGCAGGAGACCCTGGAACAACGAACTGCCCGACGATGTTATGGTCGCTGCTACTTCTGCTGAAGATATCTGCATCGGATGCCCGCTTGCCTATTCCTATTCGTATCGAATCCTGGGGTCTGCCCAGGCGTAAGAGAGATCAATCAGCAGGTTGATGAGAACGAACGCGGCGGCGTATATCATCACCAGGTTCTGAACCACGTTGAAGTCCTTGTCTATGATGGCCGTCAGCATCGTAACGCCCAGCCCGTTTATGGCGAACGCGTACTCCACCGCGACCGAGCCGCCCAGCGTGAACCCCATCATTATGCCCGCTATCGTTATGACCGGCAGCAGCGCGTTCTTGATGACGTGCCGCCACATGACGACCCTGCTGCCGAGACCCTTGGCCATTGCGGTCCGAACATAGTCCTCTCTGAGAACTTCCAGTATCGAAGACCTGGCCATCCTCGCGATCATGGCCGCCATGCCAAGTCCAATCACTATGGCCGGAGCCGTTGTCTTAGCCAGGTTAGCGCCCGGATCGTCCCAGATATGGGAATAGAACAAGGGCGGATAGTATTCGAATATCAGCACGCCGAACAAGACGATAAGAGCGGCCAGCCAGAATGACGGGATAGCGAGGAACAGCACGACGAAGAGCCTCGTTGAGTAGTCCAGTAACGAATCCTGTCGCGCGGCGCTCAGAATGCCTATCGGCAATCCTACTATCCACGATAAGGCAATTGCCATAATAGAGATCTGAAGAGTGACAGGCCCGTGGTTCCGCAGCATCTCGGACACTTGCTGGCCTCGGAAGAACGAGTCGCCCAGGTTTCCGGTTACTATGCCCCGCGCCCAGTGGAAGTACTGTTCATACAACGGCCTGTCCAGTTTCAGGTCCGACATCAGCTTTTCGATGGCCGCCGGGTCAACCATCTGAACGCCTTCGCCGCCGCCGCCGCCACCCCCGCCCAACATCGTCGCGACGATATTGCCCGGGATAACGCGAAGCACCACGAAGATGATCATCGAAATGACCACCAGCGTGGGAATCGTCATTATCAGTCTGCGGAGTATGTACTTGCTCATGTCGCCCTGAATTTATCGAAAGACACGCCCGCCAGTCCCTTCCCCCTTGACGGGGGAAGGTTAGGATGGGGGTGAACTTCCCCCGCGACTCCCATTCAGGCCGCGGGGACAGTCCTTAACCAATAATCACCAACTACTCGCGTTCGCGCTCGAACCAGATGTGCGTCCAGCGGCGGTGCATGGAGTTGTATCCGCCGTAGTACATATCGGTCATGCCCGGCCCGCCCAGGTACGTCCGGTATATGTCGTATCCGCCGTGGTAGTTGAACAGCATTATCGGCACGAGCTCGTCCAGCAAGACCTGCATCTCGCGCACGAGTTCCACCCGCTTGTCAATGTCCTGCTCCTCGTTGATCTTCTTCATCAGCGCGTCGGTTCTCGGATCCGACCAACCGCCGTAGTTCCAGCTGCCGTCCTCGGCCAAGAACCGGGTGAACCACGGCCCCGGGTCAATTATCTCGGCGGCGGTGAACGTGCCGGTGGTGTCGAAGTCCTTGTTCAGAACGCGGTCGTAGTAGCCGCCCTCGTCGGTAAGCTCGATCTCCATCTCCACGTTCAGGTTCTTCCGTATCATGTCCTGGATGGCGGCGACGGTCGCGCTGGGCTGGTTCCCCCTCTGTAGGAATGAGACGTTGAGTCCCGCGCCGTCGGGGTATCCGGCTTCGGCCAGCAAACTCTTGGCCTCAGCCAGGTCCTCCGCGGTGGGAACGCGGTAGCCCGGAGTCATCGCAAGCTCTTCGCCGGAGCGGGAGTACGGCGATCCGCCCGTCTGCCAGTCCGGCAGGAACCACCCTCCCGGCTCTTCGCCGTTGAACCCGGTCTTGGCGGTAAGTTCGTGCAGTGTCATCTTGTCCACGACGAGGTGGACGGCCCTGCGTACTCGCACGTCGTCGAACGGAGGCCGGTTCGGGTTGAACGCGAAGATGTTGCCGTTGAAGAAGTTGCCTATCTGCGAGTGATACTTCGCCGGGTCGTCCCACGCTCGCTGCATATCCTCTTTGGTAATCTGCATCACAGCGTCAACCTGCCCGCCGTATATGGCCGCCGCGCGCGCCTGGGCCTGGGCCAGCGCCGCCAGATCCAGGTAGTCGAAGTAGGGGAGATGCTCGATGAAGTAATCGCTATTCTTCTCCATGTTCCAGCTTTCGCCCGGCGTGTGGTCCGTAATGATGAACGGCCCCGTGCCAGGGATGAACGCCGAATCGCGCATACTGTTGTTCACGCAGTCCAGGTACTTCTCCGACACCACCATGTTCCAGCCGCTCGCCAGCGCGGGAACGAGTGTCGTGCGCGGGCTGCCCAGCACGAACTTCACCGTATGGTCGTCAACCGCCACTATCTCGCGCAAGTCCGCGCCGTCAACCATCAACTCTTTCCGAAGGCTTATCATCCCCTCCGGCGGATCAATGATGCGGTTGTACGTGGCTACCACGTCGTTCGCCGTGAACGGCCCGCCGCCGCACTCGAACTGCGGCCCGTCGTGCCACTCAACGCCGCGACGCAGAGTGAAGGTGTACTCTTTCCCGTCCGACGACACATCCCACGCCGTCGCCAGGTCCGGCGCGATGGTCAGTCCGCCATCGCGCGGGTCGAACTGCACCACCGTGTTGTACATCGGCTGCTGAGCCGTCAGGTTGTTGTGCGTCGGAGACTGGTGGAAGTCGTACATCGAGGGCTTGGCCCTGCCGCCCCACTTGAAAGTGCCGCCGTACTTGGCGTTCATCGGGTTCTGGAAATACTCGGTAAAGGAAGCGGCCTCGGTAATCTCCGACTGAATGGCCGGCACCTGCACTTCTTTCACGATTTCCTTGATTATCTCTTTCTCGACGATCTTTTCGACTTCGACCTCGACGGGTTTTTCGACCTCGACGATCTTCTCAACCTCGACGATCTTCTCGATGACCTCCGGCTCGCTGCTGCTGCAAGCCATCAGGCCCACACTCATTAACGCGCCGACGACAAGAGCCAGCGCCAAACTCCTCAATCGCAAACTAAACATACTCACGCTCCTACCGTCGTATCATGGACACACGCCTATCCCGCTCGCTTTCGCAACCTCTCTCCAACTCTGAGGCGCACACTACAACCCAACCCGACGCTTGTCAACTATTTCCTGAAAGTCCATGCGCTATTCATGTTTCCTGAATCCAAACTCCCCTTCCCCCATACATCCGTTCTGCGCTACAATATACCCATCCAACCAGACAGGAAATACATAAACGACAGCTTATCAACAACCACCTGACCGACCGAAAAATTTTTTATCCGTAGCTAACAACAGGTGATTACAGGTCACCTTCCACGTGACCCCTCACTTATCCCACTTGAAAACTCACTTGAAACCCCACCAGTAAACTATAAATCAGAATATATAACCATCCAAGACGCTCAGCTATCCGTCATTCCCGCGAAAGCGGGAACCCCGAAGGGCTCGCCGCTCGGCAATCCACACGCTACGGCGCTGGCGATTCGGAACAATCGAAGACCCTACCTCGCCCCCAGTGTCTTTCGATTATCAACCAATTACGTTCGTGGTGAGCTTGTCGAACCATGAACGGACGGCCCTTCGACAAGCTCAGGGCGAACGACGGAAGCGGCATCGGGAAATGACCGAAAGACCCTGACTCCGCCCCGGCCTCTGTTGTAAATGACCGCGCCCCAAAGTAAAATACGCCCCAAATTCGGCGCGGGCGGACAGGCCCCTCAACGCGAAATGGCCGCCGACGAGAGCCTCTCACCCGCCCCACAACCAAGCGACTGGGAAGGCTTCATGATCTCCATCGAATTCGACAAATTCACCCTCTCCAACGGCCTCGACGTGATACTCTCACGGGACGACTCCCTCCCCGTAACCTCCGTCAACCTCTGGTACCACGTCGGCTCCAAGAACGAAGACGAGGGCAAGACAGGCTTCGCCCACCTCTTCGAACACGTCATGTTCGAAGGCTCCAAGAACCACGACACCAGCTTCTTCGAGCCGCTCCAGAAAGTCGGCGCGAACCTCAACGGCTCCACCACCCCCGACCGCACCAACTACTGGGTGGACGTCCCCTCCAACTACCTTGAACTCATCCTCTGGCTCGAATCCGACAGGATGGGCTACCTGCTCGAAACGCTCACCGACCGCAAGCTCGACGTCCAGCGAGACGTCGTGAAGAACGAGCGCCGCCAGAACTACGAAAACCGGCCCTACGGCATGGCCCACATGATGCTCCAGCCCGCCGTCTTCCCCACGCCGCACCCCTACAACTGGACCACCATCGGCTCCCCCGAAGACCTCGACAACGCATCCCTCGACGACGTGAAATCCTTCTTCCGCCGCTTCTACACCCCCAACAACGCCAGCCTCGCCATAGTCGGCGACTTCGATCCCGACGACGCCCGCGCCCTCGTCGAGAACTACTTCGGAGACATCGCGCCCGGCCCGCAGGTCGAACGCGCCAGGCGCATGGACTCCTCCCTCTCCGGCGCGGTGGACATCACCTCCCACGACCGCGTGCAACTCCCACGCCTCTACATGACATGGCCCACCGTCCCCGCCTTCTCCGACGAGCAGCCCGCGCTGGACATACTCGGCGCGATACTCGGTGACGGACGCAGTTCGCGCCTTTACCGCTCCCTAGTCTATGAACGCCGCTCCGCCCGCGAGGCGCAGGTCTATCACCACGACCAGGAGATAGCCGGCGAGTTCATGGTTCAGGCCACCGCCAACCCCGGCCACTCGCTGGACGAACTCGAATCCGAACTGCTCCACCAGCTTGACGACATCCGCTCCGGCAACGTCTCCGAACGCGAACTTGAGCGCGCCAAGAACCGCGTTCAGGCGTCCCACGTCTTCCAGCTGGAACGCTCCGGCGGCTTCGGCGGACGCGCCGACCAACTCAACTACTACAACACCTACACCGGCGATCCCGCCTTCATCAACAAGGACCTAGACCGCTACATGGCCGTCACCGTAGAGGATGTGCGCCAAGCCGCCGCCGCGCTCGGAGAGGCTAGGGTCAAGCTCTCAATCCATCCCGAAGCCGAGCGCTCCGCTTCCACAACCGCCATACAGCGCGAGAAGATGCCCGCCGCCGCCGCGCAGCCCTCCTTCACAGCCCCCGTCCCCAACAGGGCGCGGCTGGACAACGGCCTCAACATCCTGCACGTCGAGAGGCGCGGCATACCCACCGTCGCCTTCGGCCTGCTCATACGATCCGGCTCAGCCGACGACACCCCGGACAGGGCCGGCATAGCCCACCTCACCACCACCATGCTGCCCGAAGGCACCGCCTCCCGCGACTCCGGCCAGATCTCCGACGAAATGGAGTTCCTCGGCAGTCAGATTCGCGCCGTGGCCAGCCGAGAGCGAATCCTGATAACCTCCGACGGCCTCACCTCCACCTGGCGCGACACCTTGGCAGTCCTCGGCGACGTCGCCATGAACCCCGCCTTCCCCGACCACGAACTCGAACGAATCCGAGCCAACACGCTCACCGACCTGCGCCGCGTCTCCGACAACCCAGCCACCATATCCGCCCGCGCCACCCGTGGCGTCATCTTCGGCCCCGGCACCCCCTACGGACACCCGCAATCCGGCGACGAAGACTCCGTGAGCGCCGTCACCCGCTCCGACCTCCAGGCGTACTTCGACGCCCATTTCGATCCTCGCGCCGCCACCTTCATCATAGTCGGCGACCTCTCCCTCGACGAGGCCGTGGAAGCCGCGAACAAGACCTTCGGCGATTGGCGAGCCTCATCGGATTCCGCTGAACGCGCCCGCGCAACCGTCGCGCCGCCCGAACCCTCTCCCACCACCATCTACATCGCCGACAAGCCCGGCGCCGCACAGTCCGTCGTCCGCGCCGGACACCTCACCGTCCCGCGCAACCACCCCGACTACCTCCCGTTCAACCTGTTCAACTACATCTTCGGTGGCCAGTTCTCAGCCCGCCTCAACATGAACCTCCGCCAGGACAAGGGTTACAGCTACGGCTATATGTCCACGGTGGATTGGAACCTCGCGCCCTCCATGCTGGTCGCGGGAGGCGGAGTCCAGACCGCCGTCACCAAAGAGACGGTCATCGAGACCCTCAAGGAGTTCAACGAGATAGTAGGGGAGCGTCCCGTAACCGAGACCGAGTTCAGCGACGCCGTTCAGGGCATCCTACGCAGTCTGCCCGCCCAGTTCGAAACCCAATCCAGGATAGTCGCCCAGCTCACCCGCATGGTCGCCTATGACCTGCCCGACGACTACCTAGCCCAACTGCCCGACAGCCTCGCCCAGGTAAACTTGGAGGACGTGCGCCGCGTCGCCTCCGAACTGCTCGACGTCGGCCATCTCAACATCGTCATAGCCGGCGACGCCTCCGCCGTCGAACCTGGCCTGCGCGAGTTGGGCCTGCCCATCGTCCGCATAGACTACGAGGGAAGAGAGATTAGCGAGTCCTGATATGACAGCCACGCCTACAACCAACCTGCGACTGATGGACACGTTCCGCAACCTGTTCTACACGCCCATCTACGTGGCCGTATCCGGCGGCTTCTTCTACAAGCATGGCCTGAACGTGATGCTAACCACCATGCCGGAAGGCGGCTCCGCAATGGATATACTGCGCTCCGGTCAGGTGGACATCGCCCAGACCGGCATCAGCCGCAGCCTCATGGAACTCGACCTCGGCCACGAGGACGCCCCGTTGCACGTCGCCGAGATAAACAGTCGCGACGGCTTCTTCCTCGTGTCGCGCCAGAGCGTCGAGTCATGGGACTGGAAGGCGCTCGAAGGCGCGACCATAGCCCCGGTCGGCTTCACCCCCGTCCCCTGGAACTCCCTCCGCGCCGCCATACTGAAACACGACGTTGACCTCGACGCCGTGAACCTGGCCGCCGGCCTCTCCGCCCAGGACGCCATCGAAGCCTTCCGGTCGGGCAGGGCGGACTACGTTCACCTCCCGCACCCGCAGGCCGGCGCGCTCGTAGCCGAGGGCGCGGGACACATAGCCGTCGCGCTCGGCCCCGAACTCGGACACATCTGCTACAGCTCATTCGCCACCATGCCCGAATACATAGACGCCAACCCCAACACGATTCAGTCCTTCGTCAACGCCTTCGACGACGCCCTAACATGGCTCGCCTCCGCTCAGGACGAAGAAGTAGCCCAACGCGCCGCCCCCTTCTTCCCCGACCTCTCGCAAGACCTTCTGCGAGACTTCATCCACCAATACCGCGCCAACCAAACCTGGCCCCAAAGCTCTCTCATAACCCCCGAATCCTTCAACGCCATGCGCGACATCCTCATAGACGGCGGCCTGGTCAAAGCCCGACACCCCTACGCCCGCCTAGTCCGCCCCGAGTTCGCCCATAATTCCCTGGATATGCGGTAAGATGTACTTGTTTCCACCGTCGTCGGCTCGACAGTTAAATGAATGAAAATCGTAGGATGGCTAAAAATGACAGCTGAAATGTGGTTAATAATCGGGACGGGCTTGGGAATGGTCGGAGCGGTAGGGTACTTCTTCCGAATCCTCAACACTCGAATAGCTGACCTCAACACCCGGATAGACGACGTCAGAACTGATATGGGAAACATGGAAGCGCGTCTGAACACCAAGATAGACAGCGTAGAACAACGCCTGAACGCTAGAATAGACGAAGTAAACGGCAGGATAGACGAAGCTGAGCAACGCTTGAACGGCAGGATGGAGAGAATGGAAAGTCGTCTCACCGTTCGTATGGACGCGCACGACCATCGCTTTGACATAGTGGACGAGCGTCTTCGGGCGGTTGAACAAGGGAACGCGGAGGTAATCGGAGCCGTGAACATGATGCAGACCATCGTGGTTGAAACGCTCAATCGCGAGATAGACAGCGAGCGCGCCGCCGCGGTCGGAGCCGACTAGACGCCACGCCCCACTGAGAACCAATCGTGAGAATCCCCGCAACCATCACCCGTATCGCCGGGCAGACGCCCACCATCAAGTCCTTCGAACTCGAACTCGGCGGGCGCGAACTCGGCTTCAAGCCTGGCCAGTGGGTGGACTTCTTCGTAACCATCGAGGGCGCTGAGGCCATAGGCGGCTACTCCATAACCTCGTCCCCCTCCGTCCAGACCTCCATCGGCCTCGCCGTCAAACTCGACGAAGGCGACCACCCTGTAACCAACTGGCTGCACAAAGAGGCCCAAGTAGGCGACAAGGTGGAGGTCAGTCTGGGCGGCGACTTCTACTACACCCTCGACATGACAGGTCCAATCGTCCTCATAGCGGGCGGCATCGGACTCACGCCCCTCATGAGCATTGTCCGCGCCATCGCCGAATCCGACCGGCCAACGCCCGCTACCCTCATTTACAGCGCGTCCACCCCGTCCGAGATCCTATTCCGCCACGACTTGGAGGAAATCGCCCGCCGCAACCCGAATATCAGCTTGGTCTTCACGATAACCCACCCAGAAGGTCAGCAATGGAGCGGACATACCGGCAGAATTGACGACGCCCTGCTGCGCTCCGAGCGCGTCTCCCCCGACTCCCTCTTCTTCATCTGCGGCCCGCCCGATATGATCCGCGACGTAATCGGGATGCTCGTCGAACTCGGCGCGCCCGGCTCCCGTATCAAGTACGAACAGTGGTGGTAGCCCTCATGAACCGCCGCGTATAGGCCAACTGGCTTTCCAGGTGTTCCGGGAATACCGAGTCCAGGTAATTCACCGCGACGGGCAGCAGCCAGGGTGTCACCTCATCCCACGTCATGCCCGTAATCCTGAAATACTCCCTGAGATATATCGAAAGGAATATCCTCCGGGCCACCCCCACAACCGCCATGCGTATAGAGCCTACGAGCGGCACGCCCGACTCCACCAGCATGACCGTCCTCGCGACATCAGCCTCCGGAACCCCCTTCGTCCCGAACTCCCAGTCTATTATCACCGGCCCCGCCTTCGACATGATGATATTGTCCGGGTGAAAATCGCCGTGGCAGATAGTATCCCCGTCCGGCAGCGACTCCAGCCGCTCCAGCGCCAGCATCTTCATATCCTCTTCCGCCGCCTCGCTCTCTGATATGCCGCGCCTCAGCCTGTCGCGCAGGTTAGGAATATCCCCGCCGGTCTTGGAGTGTACCTCGGCGTGAAGCCGCGCCATTATCTTCGCGCCCGTATAGATACGCCAGGGAAACACCGTTCCCCATCTCAGCATCGTCTCGCCATATACGCGCTCCATGACGATGCCCGGCCGCCCGTTGACCACCTCCACGCCCCATATCCTCGGCGCGGGCAGTCCGACCTCCCTGCCGACCGACGTGACATAGCCTTCTCGCTCCGCGTCCTCAGCGCCGTCCTCATCGAACAGCAACTTCACGACCCTGCCCTCGCCATAAGCGAAAACCTCGGCTATATACCCCCTGCCAATGAATGGCCCCAGATTCTCCAAGCCGACCCTCCCGCTTTATATCATCGAATGGCTCTGGCCGCCGTCCACCACGATGCACGACCCGGTTATCAGGTCCGCCCGGTCCGACGACAGGAACGCGCACAGATCGCCCACCGGCTCCGGCCACCCGAAGCGGCCCATCGGCAGATGCGTCTCTATGAAATCCGACACCACCTCTTCCGGCTGATCGCTCTGGAATCGCTCCCAGCCGCCGCCCGGATGCGAAATCGAACCCGGCGCGATTGAGTTCACCGTAATCCCGTCCTGCGCCAGCGACAGCCCCGCGTGCTTAGTAGCAGCGATGACCGCCGCCTTCGCCGACATATACCCGATGTTGCCGCCATGCTCGCGCCCCCATATCGAGGCGATATTGATTATACGGCCCCACCGCTGTTCTCTCATGTGGGGAAGCGCAAGCCTCGCCAGTTCGTACCCGTTGAACAGGTTGAAGTCGAACACCGCGCGGTAATTGTCCAGCGGAGTCTCAGCCAGGTCGGTAACGCCCATCGAGCCGCCCGCGTTGTTCACCAGTATATCAATCGGCCCCAGCCCCTCAACGCACTCCCGGTGCAGGCGCGGCAAATCGTCAATCTCCGTAACATCCGCCACAACCCCGACCGCCTTCACCCCCAGCGCCTCCAGTTCCGCCACAGTGGAGTTGATCGTACTCTCAGTCCGACCGCATATCGCCACATTCACGCCCTCAGCCGCCAGCGAAACGGCGCACTGTCGCCCCAGCCCTCTGCTGCCTCCCGTCACCAGCGCGTTCTTGCCCTTGATTCCCAGATCCATCGGCTTATCCTCCCATCGAATCATCAATTATTATTCGGTATCCCAGCGCTATCTCCCCGCCAGCACTATGTGGTACTTTAATTCCTACATGGCGGCTAGTCAAACGCGGTCCGCGCCCAACCTTCCTTGCCACGCCACGAATGACCGATGACTGGCAACTCAATACTAAAAACTAAGAACTAAGGACTCAAATCCCGACATGAAAGTGCTGCTAAGCCTCTACGACAAAACAGGACTCGCCGACCTCGCCCGCGCCCTCGCCGACGCCGGTTGCGAACTCGTCTCCACCGGCGGCACCGCGAGCGACATCGCCGACGCCGGACTCCCCGTCACCCAGGTCGCCGACCTCACCGGCTTCCCGGAGATGCTCGACGGCAGGGTCAAGACCCTCCACCCCGTCATACACGGCGGCATCCTCGCGCGCCGCGACCTTGATTCCCACCGCGCCGAACTCGACGCGCGCGGCATCCAGACCATAGACATCGTGGCATCCAACCTCTACCCCTTCGTACAGGCCGTCAGCGCCGACGGAGCGACACTCCAGGACGCCCTCGAAAACATTGATATAGGCGGCCCGACCATGATTCGCTCCGCCGCCAAGAACTTCCCCGCCGTCCTCGTAATCGTTGACCCCTCCGACTACGGCTGGATAGCCCAGCGCGTCGCCGACGGCGGCCTCGACCCCGACCCTTTCAGCATGGACGAACGCCGCGAACTCGCGCGCAAGGCGTTCCAGCACGTAGCCCTCTACGACACCGCCGTCTCCCGCTACCTCACGGGCGATACGGATGATACCTCATGGCCCGAGCTCACCTTCGGATACAACCGCGCCGCCGACCTCCGATACGGCGAGAACCCCCACCAGAGCGCCACCCTCTACACCTCCGCGCTATCCTCCGGCGGCATAGTCCGCGCCGAGCGGCTGCACGGCATAGATATGTCCTACACCAACTACCTGGACGCCGACGCCGCCTGGCGCGTAGTCTCCGACTTCCCCGAACCCGCCGTCGCCATCATCAAGCACACCAACCCCTGTGGCCTCGCTGTCCACGCTGACCAGCCCACCGCATACCGCCTCGCCTTCGAGGGCGACTCCGTATCCGCCTATGGCGGCATCGTCGGCTTCAACCGCCCGGTGACCGCCGACACCGCCCGCGCCATGCGCGGCGTCCTGTTCGACATAATAGTCGCGCCCGACTACGACGAAGACGCCCTCAAGACCCTCCGCCGTCGCTCAAGAACCCGCATCCTCAAAGTCGCGCCCGAAAGCGGCCCCGGAACCCGCCTCGACCTCCGCCCCGTCACCGGCGGCGCGCTCATACAGACCCCCGACGACATAGCCGAAGACCCCGCCGACTGGCAGGTCGTAACCGACCTCGCGCCCACCGCCGACCAACTCCGCGACCTCGCCTTCGCCTGGCGCGCCTGCAAGCACGTCAAATCCAACACCATCGTCCTCGCCAAAGACAACCACCTCGTCGGCATGGGAGCCGGCCAGCCCAACCGCGTAACCAGCGTCCACTTGGCCCTCCGCATAGCCGAGGACAAGGCCATCGGCTCCGTCCTCGCCTCCGACGCCTTCTTCCCCTTCCCCGACAGCATAGAAATGGCCGCCCAAGGCGGCGTCGCCGCCATAGCCCAGCCCGGCGGCTCCATCCGCGACGAAGACTCCATCCAGGCCGCCAACCGCCTCGGCCTGGCCATGGTCCTAACCGGAACCCGCCACTTCAGGCACTAGACTTATGTGATACAATGAACCCAAGCGAACCAGGCTGCTAGGAGAGGCGAGAACCATGACCATGCTCGAAGAAAGAGTGAGTGCTTTAGAAAGTGCCTACGACCACTTGGCAACCAAAGCCGATCTCGAAAGACTTCGCGGAGAACTGATAGTCGAGGTGCGCGCTTCCGAAGTACGCATGATTAAATGGGTCGCTGGACTAATGATAGGGACAGCGCTCGGCACGGTAATGGCTGTGGCCACGCTGCTAAGGCTGTTCCTGTAAGACAGCCAACCCCGAGTGAATACTCCGTCTGCCACGACAACTGCCCCGAAGTCCAATGCGTGGCAGGCAGACACCAATTCGACACTCTACCCATATCAATGAAAAACACCCGCCACGCCGAAATGACCGAACTCCTGATCATCTTCAATCTAGACTGGGCAAGGTGATTTATCCTAATCAGCGATCTTATTCAAGACCAATGAGTGAATGGTCACTGCTTTGACTACCTTTGTCAAAACATCATGGGCTGTGTTGCAACTCTTCCAAATCTGATGTAGCATTCAGTATAGGAGTTTCTCCTGCGATTCTTACCGTCGTCGCGACGTACTTCAGCTATTCGAGGTTCACCTCCATTTTCTAGGTATAAGAGAGCTTTACGAAGATCAGTAGGCAACCACCACCTATGCCAGTTAATTTCATCTACCATAAGTTGGTTAAAGTGTATTTCTTGACCATCGTATTTTTGGAACAAATAGTCACCAATCTCTGTTGGATATTCTTTCTCTTTATTAAATCCCAAGAAAATAGGCTGCGAAGGGTCGATTCTATCGCTGTATCGAAACTCGCCTGTCTGCGACGCTGCTCGCATGGCGCGTTTCATCGCTTCTAGACCCTTATGGTTGCCAGTGCCGAATACCAAATGATATGCAGTTTGATTCTGTGAATTCACCATCTCGAAACTGGTACCGTGCCACCCTATATCCTTGAGAGCACTTTCATATTCAGTGACAAGAAATTCAGAGCGGTCGCGTCCTAATAAGCTAAGTGCAGGCCTCCATCTTGAACTACCGTATAGCCTGTCCGCAGTGATATGTTTTGATGAGTCAGGAAGGATCCACCGTACTAACTCGCTATGGTTGAGATTGATAAGAACTTCCACCCGGTCAATTCTCGCTAATTTGGCCAGAAGTTCAAGAGGGAATCCCGCAGGTCCAAATGGGTCGATGAATATAAGCGACGGCGGCATCTGTTGTAGAAAACTGTCGGTATCGTCTAAGAGATTTTTCATTACATCTGAGAATGGTTTGTTCTGCACGTCTATCTCAAATATACTGGGCCACCGCATTTGATGTAACTTACTTTGGAGGTGTCGTATGTATTGAGCATCACGGTCAACGAAGAGAAATTCAACTGTTTTACCCTTAGAGATGAATTCTTCAAAATAACTGTGCTCACTTATAGCATCAAGTGCCACAATAGGAGAACCTGGTTCTCCATCCCTGTATTCACCAGGACCAGAGAAACCGTCTATGTATCGAAGAGTGTTGTAGGTTCTACCGAGAATAGGAAACCACTGTTCCATGTGATATTGAAGAATATGATGCTTCGCTTCGGTGTGCGGTTGAATAGGTGGTAGCGTGTACTTCATAAGGATACTCCTGTTAGGAGATGTAGTAACGTATCTGATTTGAAGCGATTCAGTCTAGCCAGGCGAAAAGAAATCCGGCATATCATCCCAAGTTTGTCCTTCCAAGACACGGCCCCCAGATTTACTGTGCCGCCCTCCCCATTGCTTGAAGAAGAATGGTACTCCGTAAGCTAGGCAGTCATCCCGGACGCGAGTCGCCCATTCGGATTTCATAGGCCTTGCTTTGTGTCCACTTTCCCCACCCACTATCACCCACTGAACTTTCTTCAGATGCAACTTCAAGTCAACTTCTTTAAGCAGTGGTTCAACGGACAGAAATTTTATTTTAGCAGGAAGTTGCGCTAATAGCGGAATGCGTTTTTCAGCCCAGTATTGATTCTCCACAGAAACTCCTACCCATATATGGTCAGGCCAACAATTAATTTCTGACCATATATAGTATTCCAGCATTCGTTTAGGTCTTTTAGTTAGAACTTGATATATGTGGTGATCGTATTGATTCATACGACGAAAGACTTCATTGACAAACTCAAAAGGCACTTCTTCATGGAATAGATCACTCATGCTATTGACGAATATTCGCCTTGGGGTCTTCCATTTCCCAGGTGTATCAAGGCGGTCATAGTGTGTTTTTATTGTGGCCTTGCCAGGAAGGTATGGCCCTCCTCGCTTAAATCTTAGCGTGATACTCTCGGCATAGCAGTAAGCACATCCTGGGCTTACCTTTATGCAACCAGTAACTGGATTCCATGTGGCGTCTGTCCATTCTATCGCGCTGTTTTCTGACATATCAGCCCTCAAGCAATCTTATTAGCCAGCATTATAGAACAAGCGTCCATCGAAGTCAAGGAGATTTTCTCAGTGTTTCTCATAAAGCAATGCATCACTGCTGACATAGCATCGAATACCAACCCGGAGAATTGAAAACTAACGACTCACACCAGCCGCTGAGTCTAGCCCGCCACACCCCCTACCTATCCACCCTCACCGTAACTATATCTATCCCATAATACTTCCGGTGATGAACCGACGAGGCGTAATGACCCAGGAGACGCATTGAAAACTGGCTTTCGTCCTCCAGCGCCGAATCGCTGTCCATATACGCCAGCCGATCCTCGAAATTATCTCCGATTGTGTCATGCGAAAACACCGCGAACTCGATCTCAACGGAATCCCCGTCCGCCTGGGCCGTCGCGCTCAGCCTCCGATTCTCCCCCTCCGACAATCCGTCATCCTCGCCCTGTTCGAACAGGCTCAGCGTCACCTCTTCCCCCACAAGATGCAGCCGGTTTCTTTCATCCTCCGACCAGCCTCGGCTCGCCGCGAACCCGTCCAGAAACTCCGTGATAGCCGTCAGCGACGACAGTCTGAGGTCAACCACCAGCTTATCGCGCCTGGAACCCCACAGTTCCAGGATAGCCGTCAGCGCCAGCGCCACCGCGCTGCCGGTGGCCACCACGCTGCCCGCTATATTCCCAAGAATCCCCTCTATCTGACCCGCGAAACTCCCCGCCGATATGCCCACCACCAGCGACACCCCTATGATCGTGGCCCTCCTGTGATCCACCTGCCCCGCGAACGCGATCTTCGCTCCTTCCACGAAGAGCGCGCCGAATATGATCACGTAGATAGCGCTCAGCGTCGGACTCGGAACCACCACCAGGAAGGCTATCAGCTTGGAGAACGGCGTGACCGCAATCGTGGCCAGGCCGAGGTATATCCCCACCACTTTGGACGCGACCCCCGTAAAGCCGACGTACACCACCGTCACCGCCCAGGGCGCGGATATGGGAACCGTTCCCAGCAGACCCGTCAGAAAGGTGCTGCCGCCGTACAGGTTCAGCCCGCTCTGGATTACTCTGTGATCCGGAGCGCCCGGCTCTTTGTACGAAGCCTGGTATATGGCCGACAGGTCTCCCAGCGTCTTCAGATACGCCGTCAGGCTCACGAACACGAACGCCGGAAGCAGCGACCAGAACTCCGGCCCGAACGTGAAATCGAACCCGCGCCATGCCAGGTCAGGCGCGCTTACCCACGGCGCTTCGAGTACCGGGCTCATGTCGTACAGCCCCATCGCCGCCGCCGTCACAACGCCGGACACCAGCGTTATTGGCAGTACCCACAGACGCAGCGCGGGCCAGCCTCTGAGCGACACCACCGCTCCGACGGCCAGCGCCACTATGCCCGGAACCAGGTAGCGCTCCAGCGACACCCCCTCCGGCGCGGCTATCGTGCGGCTCACGATGAACGGCACCGCCGAAACCGCCACCAGCATTATCACCGTTCCGCTCACCGTGGGCGTGAACAGCCGTCGAAACCACGCCAGACGCATCGTCATCAGGAATTGCAGAAAGGTGGAAACCATCACCAGGCTCGCCAGCAGGCCCGGCCCGCCCGTCGCCAGCGCCAGCGTGGTGATAGCCAGGAGCGGGACATTGAAATTGGTAACCACCAGTCGGGCCGACCCTATATGCCAGAATCGGAACGTATGAAGTATTATGCTGATTCCGGTTATGATCAGCCCCGAGAAAATCGCCCATGCCAGGTAATCATCCCCCTGGCCTGAAGCCAGCGCCACAATCGTCGTCAGCAGGATGACGCTGATTGTATTCGGCACGAATATCTGAAGAGCGGAAACGAGCGCCAGCGTCGGCGGACACCTCTCTTCAGATTCGTAACGAAGCATGATTCATCTCTGCCGGAAGCGCCCGGATAAACGACTCTGGGCTGGCTGGGACATAAAGGCAGCCGCCAACGAATCCAGGGTCTTTCGGCTTCTGTCGTTCGCCCTGAGCTTGTCGAAGGGAGCTTGTCGAAAGGTCACCACGAACGTAATTGGTTGATAATCGAAAGGCAGCCGCCAACGGACCGCGGCGGCTGCCCTATTATACGAAAATCAGTCCCTGGCGTCAGGCAGCGGCGTTCCCTGCTCGGTGAAGTAGCCCGACGTGAAGTACAGCCCGTCGTGAACCGTTCCCCATATATGCCTGTACGTGCTGCCCGCCGTCAGGCTGCCAAACCACTGGACTTCAATCCACTGCCCTGCCTCAATCGCGTTCTTCAGGGTGGAACCGATTGGCGTTCCAACCACACTCCTCACCACAGGATTGACCAGGATGCGATCCTCGCTGTCGGCGAGACTCAGGTACCACTGGCCCTCGAAGCTATCTTCGCTGCTGTAATGCGCGACCGTAGCTTCCAGGCCGTTCGCCTCGTAGTAGTCTATCGCCTTCTGGATGTACGACTTGGTGTAAGCCGCCGGGTCATCGGGCTCGGGGTAGTAGCCCGACGCGAATATCATCCCGTCCCGCCGAACCGCGTAGGACACCTTCGGCGCGTTCCTGAGCGTCGAAGGATGAGGCCAGATGTACTCTATCCAATGCCCTTCCTCGGTCGCCTTCGCTATCTCCTTGCCCAGTTCGTAGCCGTCCGCGCCCACCACGTCCTTGATGTCCGTTCCTATCAGGCGAGGCAGCAGCGGGTGGACGTGGTAGATGTCGTCCGCGTCCGTGGCGAACAGATACCACTGGCCCTCGAACGCCGCCACGCTGTTGTAGTACGCCTTCATCGCCTCAAGCCCGTCGCGCTCGTAACGCTCTATGGCGCGGTTCACGTAATCTACCGTGTACTCGCGCTGGTCAGCGCCTTCCCAAGCCGGCGGCGCGGTGTCCGCCTCTCCGGTGTAGTAGCCCGAAGCGAATATCAGCCCGTCGTGGCGAATCGCCCATGTAACCTTGGAATCTTCCAGTCCGGTCACCGGATTGGGCCACAGGTACTCAACCCAGATGCCCTCCTCGGTCGCCCGCGCTATCTCCTTGCCCAGTTCCTGCCCGTCCGAACCCACCACGTCCTTGATGTCCGTTCCCTTCAGGTGCGGGAATATCGGATGCGCCAGGTATATGTCGTCCGCTCCTATGAAGAACAGGTAGAACTGTCCGTCCAGGCTTTCGCGGCTGTCGTAGTACGCGATGGTCGCGTCCAGCCCCTCGCTCTCGTAGAGTTCTATCGCCTTGGCCACGTAGTTCTTGGTGGCTTGGGCGATGTTCTCTTGGAGCGCGGAATGGGACGACATGAATATCAGCCCGTCGCGCTGAATCAGGAACGTGCGCCGCGGCTCCCGCTGGTCGGTAACCGGATTGACGCCCTGGCGCTCAAACCATACCCCTACCTCGGACGTTGGATCCGATCCCAGGCGGGACAAAGGTATGCGCGCCCCCACCAATCTTGGTTGCAGGGGCGAGACCAGCAGCATGGTTGTGTCCGCCTCTATGACGCTCAGCCACCGCTCGCCCTCGACGCTCTGGCGGCTGTTGTAATAGGCGACCGTCGCCTCGCGTCCTTCGCGCTCGTAACGCTCTATCGCGGTCATCACGTAGGCTACGGTCAGCGCGTCGTCGTCAGGCTCCACCACCGGAGCGGTCGGCGGGTCGGGCGGCGGCGCGCTCAGGTCGCCGAACCGCGCCGACATGAACGCCAGCCCGTCATCCAGCCTCACGAAATACCGCGCCGCTTCACTCTCTCCGCTCAGCATATTCAGACCCACTGAATCGAACCAGTGACCCGTACCAGTAGCCTTGTCTATCTCATCGCCCAACTCTCCGCCCGGAACCAGCGCGTCAACATCCTTCCCGTTCAGATACAGCAGGGGAGACGACACCAGCACGTGGGTATGCGCGTCCGCCACTATCAGGTAGCGCCCGCCCTCCCAGCTGAGCGGATTGCCGTAATGGCTGACCGTCTTCCCCAGCCCCCTGTCCGCGTAGTATTCGATTGCGCTCTCCACATAAGCCCTGGTCATCTCGTCATCGCCGTGGCCCGCCGCCGAGACGGTTGGCGCCGCCATCCGGACGCCGCCATAGACGAACACAGCTATACTCAATAGCGCCAGCAGCGCGATTCCGGCGACTGTGGTGAATCTGGGCATCGAACGTCTCCTTGCACTCTATGTTATTAGTCGAAAACAGACTAACCTATTCGCTCTGCAAATTCTAGTGGATAGTCTGATATGGATATCAGTCCCCGCCGTCAGGCAGCGGCGTTCCCCGCTCGTCGTAGTAGCCCGATGTGAATATCAACCCGTCGTGCCTGATTGACCACATATGCTTGGTCAACGTCTCCGAGGTATTCGAGAGAGCGAACAGGAATTGGAACCAGTGTCCTTCCTCCGGCGCGTTGTAAATCAACTCGCCGACCGGCTCTCCCGCTATGAAGCCCTTGAGTATCCTGATGTCTTTGCCGACGGCTATGGACGTAATCGGATGTACCAGGCCGAGGCCGTCCGAGCCGTCCGCGAGGATAAGGTACCACTGCCCATCCACGCTTTCCTGGCTGTTGTAGTAGGCGACCGTCGCCTCCAGCCCATTCGCTTCGTAGTAGTCTATCGCCTTCTGAACGTAGTCTTTGGTGTACGACTCGGGATCGGAGACCTCGGGATAGTAGCCGGACGCGAATATCATTCCGTCGTGGCGCGCGGCGTACCCCACCTTCGGAGCGTCCCTAAGCGTCACCGGATGCGGCCACAGGTATTCAACCCAGATGCCATCCTCCGTCGCCTTCGCTATCTCCTTGCCAAGCTCGAAGCCGTCGGCGCCAACCACGTCCTTGATGTCCGTACCTATCAGACGCGGCAACAGTGAATGGACGATATATATGTCATTCTCGTCCATCGCGAACAGATACCACTGTCCCTCGAAACTCGCCACGCTGTTGTAGTACGCCTTCATCGCCTCAAGCCCATCCCGCTCGTACCGAGAGATAGCGCGGTTCACGTAGTCCACAGTGTACTCGCGCGGGTCCGCGTCCTTCCACGGCGTCGCCACCGCCTCATCGCCGGCCGTGTAGTAGCCCGAAGCGAATATCAATCCGTCGTGTCGGATTGCCCAGGTCGTCTTCTGCTCCTCCACCCGCGTGACAGGATTCGGCCACAGATACTCCACCCAGATGCCTTGCTCCGTCGCCTGCGCTATCTCCTTCCCCAATTCCTGTCCGTCCGAGCCAACAACGTCCTTTATGTCCGTGCCTACCAGATGGGGGAATATGGGATGCGCCAGGTAGATGTCGTCCGCGCCGATGAAGAACAGGTAGAAGTGTCCCTCCAGGCTTTCCTGGCTGTTGTAGTAGGCGACTGTGGCGTCCAGCCCTTCGCTCTCATAGCGCTCTATCGCCCTGCTCACGTAATGCTTGGTGGCCTCGGCCACGTTCTCCCGGAGCGTGACGTGGCTGGCGGAGAACACCAGTCCTTCGTGAAGGACCGCCACGACGCGCTTCGGCACGTCCTGGAAATTCCTGTCGTGGCCCACTATATCCAGCCACCGCGCCTCCTCAGTCGCCCCCTCGAAGAACTTCACCAGTTCGGCGAGAGACCCAATAGAGAGACGCTTCTCTCCTCTTTCCACAGCGAACAGCCCGGACGCAAGCATCGTCTGGGATTCTATGTCGTAGATTCGGAGTCCCCGCTCGCCCTCCACGCTATCTTCGCTGTTGTAGTAAGCGACCGTCGCCTCCAGACCTTCCCGCTCATACCGCTCTATCGCGTCCATAACGTATGCCAGCGTCACCGCGTCATCGTCAGGCTCAGCCGCCGTCGGCGGGTCGGGCAGCGGCGTATCCAGGTCGCCGAACCGCGCCGACATGAACGCCAGCCCGCTATCCAGCCTCACGAAATACCGCGCCGCTTCCACTTCTCCACTCAGCATATTCAGGCCGTCGCTGTCGAACCAGTGTCCCGTATCCGTAGCCTTATCTATCTCATCGCCCAATCCACCGCCCGGAACCAGCGAGTCAACGCCCTTCCCGTTCAGGTACAGCAACGGCGACGACACCAGAACGTGGGTCCGCGCGTCCGCGACTACCAGGTAGCGACCGCCCTCCCAGCTAAGCGGATTGCCGTAACGCCTGACCGTCTTGCTCAGTCCCTTGTCCGCGTAGTATTCGATGGCCTCATTCACATACGCCCTGGTCATCTCGTCATCGCCATGTCCCGCCGCCGAGACGGTTGATACCGCCGCCCGGCCATCGCCAAAGACGAATACCGCCACGCTCAGCAGCGCCAGCAACGCTATCCCGCCCATTGCGGTGAATCTGGTCATCGAACGTCTCCTTGCTCCTATCAACTTATCGGACGCGGACAATCTGACCTGTCCGCGTCCGAAACTATGCTCGCTATGCGATGCGGTCCGTCCGATGCCTACTCGGTGAAGAAGTAGCCTGATAAGAAGATGATCCCGTCATGAACTACCGCCCACTCTTCCCGGGTGTTCTTCTCAGGCGCCAGTGGGTTGTCCACTTTATAGGGCGGGAACCACATCCCTTCCGCGATAAGGTCTAGTTCCGCGATACCGGGGATTACCGTACCCACACTCTGTGGAGAGAGGGCATTGGCGAGGATCGCGCCGTCCCGCTTATTCACCATCAACAGCAGCCACTGCCCGTCTATACTCTCAGGGCTGTTGTAGTGCGCGATGGTCGCTTCCCGTCCGTCGCGTTCGTAGCGCGCGACAGCGTCGGCGACGAATTGCTGAGTGTACGCGCGCGGGTCTTCGACTTCAGGGTAGTACCCGGAAGCGAAGAGCAACCCTCTGTGTCGCACAGCATACGCAACCTTGGGCACCTCTTGCAAGGTGAAGGGATGCGGCCACAGGTATTCCACCCAGTGGCCCTCCTCGGTAGCCTTGGCGATCTCCTTGCCCAACTCGAAACCGCTGGAATCGGTCACGTTCTTGATGTCCGTCCCGATCAGGTGGGAGAACAACGGATGAAGTACGTAGATGTCGTTGGCGTCCGTAGCGAACAGGTACCACTGCCCCTCAAAGCTGCCGACGCTGTTGTAGTAACTCTGCAACGCTTCGAGGCCATACTGGTCGTAGCGCTCGATGGCCTTTTCGACATAGGTGACGGTGTATTCCCTGGGGTCGGCGTCGCGCCAGGCCGGCGTCGCGGCATTTGGATCGGGCGTGTAGTAGCCCGTGGCGAATATCATGCCGTCGTGCCTCACAACCCAAGCGCTCTTTGGCTCTTCGATCCTGGTGACGGGGTTTGGCCACAGATAGTCCACCCAATGGCCGTCCTCTGTGGCCTTGGCGATTTCCACGCCCAGGGCATAGCCTCTGGAATCGGTCACGTCCTTGATGTCGGTGCCTTTGAGATGTGGGAGAATCGGATGGGCGAGGTAGATGTCGTCCGCCCCGATCAGGAACAGGTAGAACTCCCCATCTACGCTGGCCTGGCTATCGTAGAAGGCGATGGTCGCGTCCAGGCCTTCACGCTCGTAGAGAGCGATGGCCCGCCGAACGTAGTCTTTCGCGTACTCCTCGCGGACGATGAAGCGCGGGGAGCCGAAAATCAAGTCATCATGCCGGACAACCAGGAACCTGGTAGTTCCCCGCTGCCCGGTTGCGGGATTGACCAGGACGAAACCGGTGATCCAGAATCCATCCGAAGTCGCTTTCGATAAGTGCGTTCCCAAGGCGGTTCCGGGGGCGGTAAACGAGTTGCTCCCCACTAGGGGCCCATAGACAGCGGAGGCGAGGACGGTATGATCGTCCCCACGCAGAACGATCAACGACCGCCCGTCTTCGACGCTCTCGCGGCTGTTGTAGTGGGCGACCACCGCGTCCAGGCCCTCCCGCTCGTACCGCTCTATCGCCTTCATCACGTAGGCGCGGGTGAGCGCGTCGGCGTCAGGCTCGGCGGCCGGGCCGACCTCGCCCCGCTCGGTGAAGTAGCTCGATATGAAGGTCAGCCCGTCATACCGAATCACCCACAAGTTTCGCTGCAATCTCTCAGCCGTCTTCTCGCTGAACCACGGAGTGCTATGCCATGCGCCGCTCTCCGTCGCCGGACTTTCCATGACTGGGCCAATGGGCGAACTTCGCAATCTGGAATCAGTTCCAATCAGATTCGGGAAGATAGGATCAACCAGGACTCGGTAATCCTCATCAACCAGGACCAGGAACCACTCTCCGTCTATGCCCTCTTCGCTGTTGTAGTGGGCGACCGTCGCGTCCAGGCCGTTCGCCTCGTAGTAGTCTATCGCCTTCTGGACGTAGGCTTGCGTGTAAGCCGCCGGGTCCTCAATCTCGGGGTAATAGCCCGACGCGAATATCATCCCGTCATGCCGCACCGCGTATCCTACCTTCTGCGTCTCTTTGAGCGACACAGGGTGAGGCCACAGGTACTCCACCCAGATCCCTTCCTCAGTAGCCCGCGCTATCTCCTTGCCCAGCTCGTATCCATCCGAACCCACCACGTCCTTTATGTCCGTGCCTATCAGACGAGGTATCAGCGGATGGACGTGATAGACATCGTTCTCGTCGGTGGCGAACAGATACCACTCTCCCTCGAAACTGGCCACGCTGTTGTAGTACGTCTTCATCGCCTCAAGGCCGTCGCGGTCGTATCGCTCTATGGCGCGGTTCACGTACTCCACTGTGTACTCGCGCTGGTCCACTCCACGCCATCGCGGCGACTCTTGCGCGGCCTCCCCGAGGTAATAGCCCGACGCGAATATCAGCCCGTCGTGTCGAACCGCCCAGGTGATCTTCTCTCTCTCTTTGCGGCTGGTCGGATGCGGCCACAGGTACTCCACCCATATCCCGTCCTCGGTAGCCCGCGCTATCTCCTTGCCCAGTTCCTGCCCGTCCGAAGCCACCACGTCCTTTATGTCCGTGCCTATCAGGTGCGGGAATATCGGATGCGCCAGGTAGTTGTCATCCGCTCCGATCAGGAACAGGTATAGCTGTCCTTCCAGGCTTCGTTGACTGTTGTAGAAGCCAATCGTCGCGTCCAGCCCGTCTCGCTCATACAGCGCTATCGCCCTGTTGACGTAATCCTGTGTGGCCGCCTCGACATTTTCCAGCGCGGGGAAGTGTCCTGAGGCGAATATGAAGCCGTCGCGCAGTATAAAGATGGCTCGCATCGGCGACTGAGCGCCGGTGGCGGGATTCAAGCCAATCAAGTCGGCCCAGATCCCTTCTTCGGTAATTTCCTCTCGGGCGGGGAAGGCCCCTCTGCCAAGGCCCAAGGGAGACCCCACCAACGCCGGGAAGGGAGCGACGCTCAATAGGGAGTCTTGGTTGACGACGAACAGAGCCCGCTCTCCTTCGTGGCTCCCTCGGTTGTTGTAGTAGGCGAACGCGGCCTCTGGCCCTTCGCTTTCGTACCGCTCTATCGCCTTCATCACGTATGCGCGGGTTAGCGCGTCATCATCAGGCGCAGCCGCAGCGGGCGGCTCTGGCATCGGCGTGTCCAGATCGTCCGAGAACCGCGCCGACATAAACGCCAGCCCGTCCTCGATCCTTACGAAATACCGCGCCGCCTCGCGCTCTCCGCTCAGCATATTCAGGCCCTCGCCGTCGAACCAGTGGCCCGTACCCGTAGCCTTGTCTATCTCAGCGCCCAACTCCCCGCCCGGAACCAGCGCGTCAACGCCCCTCCCGTTCAGGTACAGCAGGGGAGAAGACACCAAAACGTGCGTGTGCGCGTCCGCGATTACGAGGTAGCGACCGCCCTCCCAGCTAAGCGGATTGCCGTAATGCCTGACCGTCTTGCCCAGCCCCTTGTCCGCGTAGTATCCGATGGCCTCATTCACGTATGCCCTGGTCACATCGTCATCGCCCGCCGCCGACACGGTTGATACGTTCATCCGACCGCCGCCATACACGAACACGGCGATACTCAGCAGCGCCACAAGCGCAATTCCCGCTACACTGGCAAACTTGGCCATCGAACCTCTCCCATACTCTTTAGTATTCTAACCGCCGCCTAAGCGGCGGTTCTGGCTGTTCCCGTCGGAAATTCTAGTGGAAAGCCTGAATCATTTCAATCGTCAAAAGTCCCTTCCTCCTCGACGGGGGAAGGTTAGAGCCTGCCCCGTACGCCGATACGGGGATGGGGGTGATTAGCTTCATCCCCCCGGCGCCGTCCTCTTGCCCCCGTGAACGCTAGGCTCCGAACACCACTTCAGCCTGAGCAGGTCCAGAGGTTCCAGAATACTCTCCGGCAGACCCAGCATATCAATCAGAACCCGATAGTCCAGTTCCTTCCGGCTGTTGTCCCGATACGCCTCATTCGCGGGCAGGAACTGCGCCTCCCGCGTATCCCCGAATATCCCCTCAGCCATCTCGAGTTGCGCCCGCGTCAGCTTGGTCACGTCCAGCGTCGGCATTGAGCGAATCGCCGTAATCGGCATCCTCCCTCGCCCTGATTGCTGGCGGCTGGAGTGCCACCAGTAACACAGCAGACCCAAAGTCGTATTACCCCACAGGACATAGGCGATTTCATGTCTTGGATCGTCGAACTTCACGTTGGGCCACGCAGTTCCCCCTATCGTCTGAGTCTCTGTAAATGCGACCGCCAGCGGCTGGGAGTTGAACCTGAAATCCCGGCTGTGATGCGCGTGGCTCCGCGTCTCCCAAATCTCGGCAGCCCTCGTTTCCCTACCCGGTTTCACCCGTCCCTCGCTGTCGGGCGCGACAACCATGCGTGTCTCAAGTTGGGCGTCATGTCCCCACAACATCGGATACGTTGGAGTGAACGATGGAGGCTTGATGCGATTGAAAGCCACTTGCCTGCCACTTCCCACGATGTTCATGTCGTATATGCCAACCTGACATATTTGTCCGACAGTCTCCATTGGTATGTCCAGTGTATCCCGTTCCCCCATCTGGGGTAGCCAGACAACTCCCCGAGCTATCTGCAAAGCTGACTGAACCACAGTATAGTCGGCTATACCCACCGCTGACCAAGGCGTATCCACATTCAGCGGCGCGTCTATCATTTCACCTAAACGTTCATCGCCGACGAGTACAGGACTTCCCCCGAATGGACCGTCTTCCAAATTTCTGATAGTCGAGTTTTCGGATGACGCTCTAATCGCCCGGGCAATCTCGGTTGCCTCCATCTCACTTTCAGGCCTGCGGAGCAGGGAAACGAACAAACCACGTCTGCTAGGAGCATTGGAGGACTCGCGACAAACGATCATCGTTTCCGCTATACCGGTATCTGCTGAGAATGATTGATTGTCCTGTTGGGCAGCCGAGATTGTTAGTACGACTACATCTTGGAAGTTATGGGCTATCAGTTGTCTCGCTTTCTGCCAACTCATACCCTGCAAAGCAGTCATGGGTAGCACTAGCGCAATTGTGCCGGATCTCCTCACCATGCGATTAGCGAGCGCCACAAATGACGACGCAATGCCCGCGTACCCATGCGCGCAGGTTCCCTGTGTGTATTCTTTCTCCATAGCGGACATCTTAGTCTGAGTTTCCAGATCCGTACTGAGCCCTTGGAACTGCTTGATTGAGTCCGACTCTCTATTAGCGCCTTCCCAGTCGGATCCCGGTCTCGTAAACGGTGGGTTCATTATTACCAGATTCTGACTGGACGGCGGCATATCCACGTCGAGGTCGGAACGCGCCTCGCCAGTGCCGGTTACGGCTGTGGCGGTGTGTAACGGGATCAGCGGCCTCACGGCTCCGGTTTCGCCAAGCAAATCGAGAGAGCCGATAGATACACCGTCTTGCTCAGTTTTCCCATACTGCATGACGATGGTTCGTGAGCCTTCATAACTTTGTCTCGGATGCGACGACGACAGCATGGACGCCGTTAGATGAACCGACGACGGCAGAACGTCGCACGCCGTCAGCGCGTTCTCCATCATCTGCGCGTGCAGCTTCTCTGGATCTCCGCCAGCGAGCCAGTGAAGCTGGTTCACCCGGCGGTACGCCGCGTGTATCAGCGTTCCCGTTCCGCAGGCGTAGTCCGCGATGCGGAACTTCTTCACCCGCTCCTTATCCCCCCAGCCGCCGTCGTCCGGTATGGCGAGATGCGCCAGCAGCGCCGCGGACTCCGGTCTGGTGTAGAAGGTCGCCAGAAACTTGCGGTCGGCGATCAGTCTCTGAAACACCGTTCCGGAGAGGTCGTGAGACTGCGACACTCCGAGTCCAACCAGCCTGTCCGCTGTGCGCCTCATCACTCTCAGCGCGTCAATCGCCATACTGGGCGGATTGATAGAGCGCAGCAGTTCGCTTGCGATGTTGAATATAGACCAGTAGTTGACGCTGAGTATCTTGCCCCATTCCTCAAGTACGCTCGCCTGTGTCAGAAAACCGGCGCTCGCTATCTGGTCCAGATTCTTTACACTGTGCTGGCCGGCGAGGTTCTGATGAAACACCAGCGCGTTTATCATAATCGTCGCCGCCATCCTCAGCGTCTGGTCGCTGTACGACTGCTTCAGATGCTCGGCAATCGCCGCCTTGGTGTCGTCGCTTAGCTCCGCCGCCTGCCCAAGAATCGCCGCCGCGTTCTGGACGCCCTCCTCCAGGATAAGAATTGCCGCCCGCACTGCGTCCTCCGGCGTCGCCGCGTATTCCACGAAGGCCGCGAGGTCCCTGATATTCCCCCGTATGAATCCGGACTTGGGAAATCGCGTGGCGTCAACGATACTTGGCCCCGTGAGCAGGGCGTACTCCAGCGTGACGCCTCGCCTCAGCGTCGCATCCACCTCATCCAGCCCAACGCAGTCCCGCAGCTCTGTCGGAGACCTTAGCGCTACCGCCGCGTTGATCCGACCCGACGCCTGAACGACTTCCGCGTCTAACGATTCCCCCAGCCGCTCTTTCGCGTCATCCTCAACGGTATTCGCGGGCAGATACTCATTCTCGATAACCACCGGCTGCGCGCCCGTCTGCATGACCAGGACGTCAGGCTGCCTTTGGCTGCCCTGAAACACGACCTTGTTCTCTCCCCGAACATTCCAGCGTGGAGTCATACGTCCCAGCAGCGTTGCGATACAGCCATTGAGTTGGTCTTCAATAATTGGCACGACATAACCTCCAAAGCAGGCGGCAGGCGCGATAAAGTACGTCCGCGGAATAACTGTATCATACGAACCCCGCGTCCCAACCCAAAACCGCCCTCATCCCCAACCGGCGGCCCCTCTGGCGCGCTTGCGATTGCATCGCTATACATCCGTGTTATAATCATAGCGGCCTATGAATGAGGACAATCCAGAGACAGAATCGCGGCGCGGACGCGTACCGATATGGAGTGTACTGGAAGAAGACCAGCGCTTGTACTCGTGGCTGTTCCCCGGGTTATGGCTGGCCGGGACTCTATATCACGCCTATCTGCGATTTTGGATAGAACCCGAATCCCATATCCTGCTTACGGTGGGCGAGTTCACCAAAGACATGGGAATCGTCGGACTGTCAGCCGCGATTGTCGCGCTTATGCTAATAGCCGGTAGGAGGTTCACGATGGCGCTATTCGACTGGGGCAACAGAAGCAAGACATTGGAACAAGGCAGAGCGGAAGGCCGGGCAGAGGGCCGGGTAGAGGGCTTGGCAGAGGGCCGGGTAGAGGAACGGGAAGCCTGGACTGATTGGCTTCGGAAACGGGATGAAGCCCACGCTCGGGGCGAGGAATTCAACGAACCGTCGCCCGCCGAGCGAGCGAAAGAGTCTCAGGTCGCGTAGCCGCCTAGGATTACTGCCGAGACCACTTCGATTACGCCAACTCCCATCGTCACCAGAGGCAGGGTCTTTCGATTGTTTGCGTAGCCCGAACCGTTCGGCTACCCGTCATTCCCGCGAAAGCGGGAACCCGAGGGCTCGCCGCTCGGAAATCCTCACGCTGCCGAACTGGCGATTCGGAATAGCCGAAACCCCCTGTCTCCCACACCAATCTTCCTACCACCCCAAGCCCAAATGTGCTACAATACCCCCATGAAAACCAAAACCATATATAAGCCACAGATTATATAGACGACGCCGATGGCGGAGAAAAAAATTCTCCAAAGCTAAATGCAGGTAAATACAGGTACGATGCAGGTCAAAATCCACCTGCGCCCCTCACCAGCCCTCACCCAGCCATCCACCTGCTAATCCACCAGCATCAGCCAGCATAACTATAAACCCCAATATATCCACTAAGAACTAACAACTAAAAACTAAAGACTCAGGAGACCCAAATGACCCTGCTCCAGGACACCCAGATAAAAGAAGTGGTCCGCGAAAGATACGGCGCGCTCGCCAGAGAGTCGGCCACCGCCACCGCCGACGACTGCTGCGCCACCGACTGCTGCGGCCCCGACACCGCCGACATCGCCCCCCTCTACGAAGCCGACTACACCGACGGCCTCCCCGCCGAGGCCCTCGCCGCCTCAGCCGGATGCGGCAACCCCCACGCCATCGGCACATTGCAACCGGGCGAAACCGTCGTGGACTTCGGAAGCGGCGGCGGAATTGACTGTTTCATAGCCGCCAAGGCCGTCGGACAGACGGGCAGGGTAATCGGCATAGACATGACCGAGGACATGATCCAACTCGCGCGGAGCAACGCCGCCAAGCTCGGACTCGGATACGTCGAATTCCACCTCGCCGAGATGGAGAACACCCCGCTAGACGACGACTCCACCGACGCCATCATCTCCAACTGCGTCATCAACCTCGCCCCCGACAAGGACGTCGTATTCGCCGAGGCGTTCAGGATTCTCAGGCCCGGAGGCCGCCTCATGGTCTCCGACCTCGTGAAGATAGCCGACATACCCCAGGAAGAGGCCGAGGACACCGCCAACTGGGTATCCTGCCTGGCCGGAACCGAAATGAGGGAAGTCTATCTCGGGCGCATACGCGACGCCGGCTTCACCGACATCCAGATAGTCTCCGACACCCCCTGGAAATCCACCGACGACTGGCGCGCCGCCATCCACAGCATGAACATAAAAGCCTTCAAGCCCGCCTAATAGAATATCGCCGCCTTCGCCCTTATTCGGGGCTGCCGGCGGCGACTTGGTTCAGCCACCCCTCTCCCTATATAGGAGAAGGGCAGGGGTAGGCGAAAATCCCTACCCCCATGAAGGGTTCACGTGGGTAAGCGCAAAAGTCCCTTCCCCCTCGACGGGGGAAGGTTAGGACGGGGGTGACTAGGCTGAACCCCCAACCAAGCTACACGCTCACCCCGATGTTGCTGTATTCATTCTGGCCATTGGCCTGGGACGGCGGCGCCTGCATCGGCATCGGATCCAGGTTAGGCTTCAGCGTGTCAATGCCCCTGCGGATCTGACCCAGTATGTCCGAAAGCTGCTCTTCCAGGCTGAACAGAACCTCACGCGAATACTGATCCGCGCCGTCCCGACGGCTCGAAGCGATGTCCTCAGCCTCCGACACTATCGCGTATGCCTTGCGCTGCGCGTCCTGAGCCACCTGCTCCGCGTCCGCCATAGCGTCCTCGCGTATCTTCGACCCGTGCGCCTCCGCCACCTTCAGCACCTCCGACTCCGACACCATCTCCTGGTGCTCCCGCGTCGCCGCCGCGATGTGAGACGCCACCTCATCCTCCACCGTCGACCTCACCCGCTGCGCTTCCAGATACGCCTGGTTCAGGATGCTGTCCTTCTGCCGCAGCACCTCCCGCGCCTCCTGGACGTCGGCGGGCATCGCCGTCTGAAGATTGTTTATCACGCTGGTGAACAAATCCGCGTCCACCATTACCTTGCGCCCGAATCCCGGTACGCGGCTGCTGCTGGAGTAAAGCTGCTGTAACTCCTGTAACGCTTGCTCGAAATTCACCCTAATCCCTCCTTGTTAGCCTGTTTGACGATGTATAGTGGGTTAGATTCAGTCTAGTTGTTCAATCTGCGCGCCAGCGCTTCGTCAATGTGCCGCGGAACCAAATCCGACACGTCCGCGCCCAGCGACGCCACCTCTTTTATCCTGCTCGAATACAAGAACTGGTATTCCAGCGAACTCATAATGCACACAACGTCTATGTCCGGCGCGATATGCCTCCACATCAGCGTCATCTCGAACTCCGTCTCAAAGTCCAGACCCGCCCGAGCGCCACGCACGATGAACTCCGCTCCATGCTCCCGCGCCACGGTCGGCGCAAGGCCCGTGAACGGCTCGACGCTGATATTCGGCGTGTCCTTCACCGCCTCCGCGAACATCTCCACCCGCTCCTCGGTCGAAAACATCAGCCTCTTCGTCGGCGGCGACTTGTAAACCGCTATCACCAACTCGTCGAAGACCCTCGCGGCGCGCTTCGCTATATCAATATGTCCATAATGCGCGGGGTCGAAACTCCCCGGATATATCGCCTTAGCCATTCGCCTCTCCGGCCGTCAATATAGTTATTCCAGTATCCCCGTACGTTCTGGCCGTCCTCAGCGAGAACCTGCCAACCGCGTATTCTTCGTCGTCGTCCGATCTATGCTCCAGTACCAGCAATCCCCCCGCATTCATCAGGCGGGGCGACTGTAACGCCTCCACCACTTCCCCCAACTCGCCCGAATCGTATGGCGGATCCGCCAGCGCCAGATCGTACCCGCCCGGCAGCGATTCGACTGTCCTGAGAACCGTTCCCCGGCGTACCTCCGCCCGCGAGGCCAGACCCAGCAGCCGCAGATGTTCCCGTATCGCCGAACAGAGCCTTCCGTTCCGCTCCACGAAACTCACCCACGCCGCGCCTCGGCTCAGCGCTTCCAGCCCCAGCGTTCCGGCCCCGGCGTACAGGTCCGCGACCCGCTTGCCTTCCACCGCGCCAGGCCCGATTATCGAAAACAGGGCCGCTCGAACCCGCTCCGACGTGGGCCTAAGCCCCCTCACCGACGGTACCCTGAGAGTTCGCCCCCCATGAATCCCGCCGCTTATTCGAGTCGTCACGTGTTCCGATTCACTCTATTCAATTCTTAATTCCCCAAGTCTCAGGATGCTAACACGGCGTTATTTGGGTAGAAAGGTGAATTGAGACCTTTTTGAGAATAATTTTGTACAGACTCGAATCTCTGTATAAATTGAAATTCGGCCCTGTCTTGTAATAGCATAGCTGTGAGATAACATCCGCGGAGACGATTGCATAAGTCCCCTCTCCCTTGATGGGAGAGGGCCAGGGTGAGGGTCATTGTCCTATCCTTGCCATTGTGGGATAACAGTGGCTTATGCGATTTTCGCCACTCTCAATCTGGACGAAATCAAGGGGGCGACATGAACGACGATACGCTATCCGCCGTTGAGGACAACCCGGGCCTGGCGGCGTCCGTCAACGGCGAGTCGCTCGCTCTGGGAACGGAAGCCGCGGCCATCCCCCGCTCCGAGCCCGGCGACGACTCGCCCGGCATCGGCGCGGAGAACCGCATCAGGTACTTCCGAGAGAACCTCTACCCCTACGCCAACAAGATGCGCGACAAAGAGTACGAAGCCCACAAACTGCCCCTCCAGGTGGAACTGGTCAAGCTCCAGAACTGGATTAGGGAAGTGGGCGAGCGGCTGATAATCATATTCGAGGGACGCGACGCCGCCGGAAAGGGCGGCACGATTCGCAGGTTCATGGAACACTGGAACCCGCGCGGCGCGAGAGTAGTCGCGCTGGACAAGCCCTCCGACGTCGAGCGCGGCCAATGGTACTTCCAGCGATACGTCAGCCACTTCCCAACGGCTGGCGAAATCGTCCTGTTCGACCGCTCTTGGTACAACCGCGCGGGCGTCGAGCGCGTGATGGGCTTCTCATCCGAGAGAGACTACCGCCTGTTCATCCAGCAGGCCCCGCTCTTGGAGAAGATGGTAGCCGACAGTGGCATCCACATCGTCAAGCTCTACTTCTCCGTCAGCCGCAACGAGCAGCTCAGGCGATTCCAGGAACGCGCCAACGACCCGCTCAAGCAGTGGAAAGTCAGCGCCGTTGACATCCAATCCATTGACAAGTGGGAAGAGTACACTGAGGCCAAGGAAGCCATGTTCCTGCTCACCCACACCGACAGCGCGCCCTGGACGATAATCAAGTCCGACGACAAGAAACGCGCCCGCGTAAACGCCATGCGCCACGTCCTCAGCGTCCTCGACTACGAGGGCAAAGACCCCTCCGTCGCCTGCCCGCCCGACCCCCTGATCGTCGCGTCCTCAGTTGACATATACACCGCCGGCGCTCCGCCCAGATAAAAGTCCCTTCCCCCTTGATAGTCTCACAGGGCAGTCAAAAATCCCTTCCCCCTTGATGGAGGAAAGTTAGGATGGGGGTGAACCGCTTTGATACCTACCTCTCTCACAGGAGCGGGCAAAAGTCCCTTCCCCCTTGATGGGGGAAGGTTAGGATGGGGGTGAAACCGCTCCATTCACAGTATCCGCCCCGTCGCCGCGTCCAGCGCCAAGACCTTGTCCTGAACATCCAGCCCCAGGCAATCCCGCGTCCGTATCATAGCCTCAAGCGCCAACTCCCGGCTTCCCCAGCCCACCTCCATCATGATGTCCAGCAACTCCCGACCCAGCGCCGTCGCCTCCGGTGCCCTCTCTACGTATATGTTCTCGATTGGCGTCCACAGACGTCGCGGCAATTCCATCCGCAGAAGGCAGTATCGAATAGCCCAGGTGAAGTGCCACGGCGTCCCGTACTCCGGGACGGGCGCGGAACTCAGCCCGCCCATCGCCCCCTCCGCCATCCTCTCCAATATAAAATCGTGCCTGAATCCGAACGGCTCCAGAATCGCCTCCAGCGACGGATGCAGCGCCATCTCCTCCAGGTCTTCTCCCACTCGCGCTTCCGCCGAATCCGGCGGGTATCCCACGCCCCGCATCGTCTTCGGATACTTCCGCGCCGCCATGACCTGGTGCGTGAGTTCGTGCGCCACGTGATAGGCCAGGTCGTCGTCCGGCAGCGACATCCACCTCGGCGCGTAAGGCGCGGTCGAGTCCGCCCCCTGGTCGCCGAACACCGAACTCAGACCCCTCTCTATATCATCCGCGCCCACCTGGAGTTCGGGCGACACTTCATCCCAGAACTCGCTGAACGGATCAACAAGCTCGCGTTCCAGAACTTTCATGTCCGCTCACTCCCCACCGTTCGCGTCGCCGCCGCTTGCTTCAGTTTGGGCTTCTTAACGGTCAGCATCAGCGCCGCGCCCATGTATGCCATGATAGCGAAGGTGAAGAACGGAACGAAGTACGACTCTTGCAGGTCGTACATGAACCCCGCGAACAGCGGTGCGAATATCATCAGTATGTTGTTCGGAACCTGCGACAGCCCCATTATCGTGGCGAACGCCTTCCGACCGAAGTAATCTCCCCTTATCGCCGTCAGCAGCGGGATTCGACCGCCAAAGCCGATTCCGTACAGAACGGCGAATATGTAGGCGAGCGTAGCCGTCTCGGCGAACGCGATGACCATTATCCCCGAAGCCTGGAACACCAGGAAGACGAAGGTCACCAGCGGCTTGGGGAACCTGTCGGCCACGTATCCGGCCAGAAATTGGGACGGCAGCGCCACCAGCGTATAGACTATGGGTATCACCGCCGCGCCGCTCAGCGAGAACCCCATGTCCGTCAGCTTCGGCGCGAGGTGCAGCGCCAGCGTCACAATCGAGATGCTGGACGACACGTGCACTATGGTCAACGCCCAGAACGCCCGCGTCCTGAGCGCCTGCCTCGCGGTGAACTCGATCCCGTCGTCTTCCGACTCGTTTCGCGCGCTCCGGTTCGCGCCCGACCCCGAATCCCCGTCCGGTCTCAGTCCCATGTCCTCCGGACGGTTTCGCACCGCCTTCGTTACGGGCCCGATGATGACAAGCAGGAATACGCCAATTACGAAAGTAGTCCACCGGAATCCATAGTTGTCTATCCCGAAGGCCAGCGGCCACACCATCAGCGCGCCGACGTGAACCCCGGACATGGCCGCCGCGATTGCCAGCGAACGCTGACGGATGAACCAGTTGTTCACCATGCTTATCATCGCCAGCCACCCGCCAAGCCCGGAGCCGAGCGTAATCAGCATGAACACCCCGTAGAACTGCCAGAGGCTGTTCACCTGTGAGAACAGCAGGAATCCGATGCCCATGATGATATAGCCAATGAGTATCATGCGCCGGTTTCCCAGCCGGTCTATCAGCCAGCCCTCTATCGGCCCAAGTACCGCGCCCTCCGCCCGCGCCAGCGCGAACGCGCCGGACATCTGCGTACGAGTCCAGCCGAACTGACGCTCGAACGCCACCAGGAACGTCCCAAGCCCCTGGAACACCGTCAGCGCCATCAGCGACAGCATGAACACCGACAGCGCTACCAGCTTCCAGCCGTAGAAACTGTCCCTGAAGGCCGAAACGGGATTGGTGAAGTAGGTTGAATTTCTCAGATTTCTCACACCGCGAATTCTACCAGAGTAACGCGGTCGGGCGGCAGGGGACACTGAACGATCACAGATGTGTCTGTATCAAGCTGGGCCGCCGTCCGCCGCGCGCCCGCCGTTTCCCGGCTCGGAACCGCGTTCGCCCGCCGACCTCGACCCGCGTCGCGCTCCACGTTCACCACCTGGCCCCGGCCCACAGATACCCTCGCCGTTATCCTGCTGGGCCTGCCGAAACTGTGGCCTTCCCTGAAGCGCGTCACAAGCCCGTTCACCTGTCCCACGACGCGGCCCTCCGTGGATATGTGGACTGAATCCTTTTGGATGGACTCCAGGATCCGTTCTTCAGCCAGGCTAACCCGGTATCTGCGCTCAGATACGGCCTTCGCGTCCGCCGAAGATTCGCCGGACTTCCCACCAGGATAATCTTGACGTTCATAGGAATCGGCTGAGGGCGGATCGAGGAAGCCGGAAACGCCGAGTTCCGCTCGCCGATGTTCTCTACCCGGATCTCCCCGCTTCTCAGTGATAGCTTCAGCGCGTCCCATGACACTGGGTTGCCCAGCAAGTCGTTCGCCTGGAGGACTAGATAGCCGCCGTTCGCTCGGTGTATCGCGCCCGCCCTTATCACCGTATGGTCGGTGGTCATAGAGCCCATACTCGCTCGATACTCGATGCGCCCGAACAGGTTATAGTAGTTAGGGTTATGCTCGAATACTATCGGCGCGCCGTCTCGCGGGGCGTTCTCCACAATCCCGTTGACCCGATAGCGCGTGAAGAAATCATCCTCCGAATCCGCGCCGCGCCGCGCCGAACCCACATCCCCGGCGGACTTGAAAGCGTGTATGTTCAATACCATGTCCGCTTCCACTTCCCCCAGATACTTCGCCAAATCCTCACGCTCGGCGTACTTGCCCCGCATCGTATTCAGGACGGATCTTATAAGTCGGACGCGATGGACGCAGTCCTCGCTCTCCGACGCCGACGGAATCTCGGCGCGGCAGGTTCGGATAAGCGCGTCCATGTCTCGCGCGAAGGTCCGTATCTCCCCGCCGGGCAGCGCGACCGCAACCGACTGGGAGGGATCCCGGAAATTATGAAGATAGCCCCAGTCCGGCGGAGTCGGCTTATCCCGCGCGACCCGCTCCAGGCGCTCCCTGATAGTCGCGTTTCTGCCCGTTCCGGCTGGCCCAGACACGAATATATTGAACCCTTCGGCGTCAATTCCGAGTCCCAGTTCCAGCGCTCTGATAGCCCTGTCCTGGGCAATCGCGCCCGCCAGCGGCTCCACTTCGGATGTCGTCTCGAACCCCAGGCTCTCCGGGTCGCAAACCCGCGTCAGCCGTTCACCAGGCACTTTCAATCGTTCCATGGACATAGGTCACACTCCACGAAATCAAGTATAATCCAAAAAGAAAACCCGCGCTGGGAGAATCGAAATGGGACGTTACTTGGAAGACGCTTGGGCGCTGTACAACCACGCGGTCGGAGAGTTAGAAGACTGGCGTGTAACCGGAGACACCATACGTCTCAGGGACTCAGCGGAGAAGGAGTGGGGCGCGGTGACTCAGGGCGCGAACGACCTGCTGGAATCCCAGGGCCGAGTCGTTCCCGAAGGAACCAACGCCAGGCGGTACGCCATTCGGACGCTTGAAAAGGGAGGCATTCGAGTACGCGCTCTAAGGTTGAGCGCTCAACTCTCGGCGATTGAACTCATTCTACATCGGGATTGCTTCCACGATAGACGATGCCCCGGCGAGTTGATAGAGGAAGTCGTAACTTATGACGTACGTGAGTACTTGGGCAACATATCCGGCGTAGTCAATGGACGCGCTTAGTGCCCGCGCTCGGCCAGAAGCGCGTTGACCTCCTGAACCAGGTCGTTAGGAATCAGCATCACGGTTAGAGTTTCATCCTCGAAGGCGGCTTCGTACTCGGCGAGTTCCTCTTCTTCTGTCTGGGAATCATAGTGTTCAATTATGTCCTGGACACGCTTCGCATCCCATCCGGGTGGATATTTGTTTGGGTCCTTCTTCATCTTCCCCTCCTTCTCATCTGTCTGCGGTAAGCTGAAAGTGTATTTCCTCTCATCGGATAAGCGGTAATAACAAATACGCTATTTGGATATGGGTCCCTAGAGTATATCACGCGAAGATAGCGTCCTCCGGAAGTTCGCCCCATCGCTATACGTGAATTTCCGTCTCCGCGCCTGTCTTCTCCCGGTGAAGCCAGAACATCTTCAACCTCATCCTCTGAGACTCCATGATTATAGATATGAGGATAGCCTGTTTCCCTATCTATGTAAAATCGAATGTACATCGTTTAAGTCTAGGCTAGTTCCCCCACGCATCTCCCCGGATCCGCCTCCCCCAGCGCCCCCGGCCTCTGTCCCGTATGAATATAGTCCGCCAGCAACTTCCCCGCCATCGGCCCCCGACCGAACCCCGAACTCGCCAGCCCGCTCACTATGTACAGATTCTCCCGCGACGGTATCGCCCCGATAATCGGCGCTCCGTCCATCGAGAACGGCATCAGACCCGCCCAAGTCCGCGCTATCGGCAGCCCCGACAGCATCGGCAGAACCTCAGAAGCGTGGCCCTTGTTTACCTCGATCCCCGTATGCTCAACCGTCTTGTCGTAGCCCGCCAACTGCCTGTCGCCGCCAAAAATTATCTCCCCGTTCCGACGCTGCCTGCCGTACAGGTGCCGCGTAACGCGCCTGCCATCCTTGTGGGTCAGTTCCGGCGGCGTCTTGTCGTCCGCGCCGTCATCGAGACTCCATGCGTGAGCCGATTCCGACGACGACTGGGTGACGAACACGCTCGGCGGCAGGCTTTCGGTGGCCCACATCTGCCCGCGCACCGGAACTATGGGAATATCCAGCCCCAGCATCTCGCCCACAGGCCCGCACCACGCGCCCGCCGCGATAACCAGCGACTCGCACGCGAACTCCCCCCTGTCCGTAGCGACCGAATAGCCGCCGCTCGGACGGGGAGCGATGTCAGAAACCGCGTGATTCGTCAATATCCGCGCCCCCGACTTGGCCGCCGCGTCCGCGAAAGCCCGCGTCGCCTTCACCGGATCCGCCTGCGCCCTGAGCGGCGTGTACATGAAGCCCAGCAGCGCGGGATTCGCCTCCGGCTCCATCGCCCGCGCCTCCCGCGCCGTCAGTAACTCCACCTCGAACCCATGCGCCCGCATATCCAGAACGCGGTCGCGCATATACTCGTACTGCGCCGGAGTGTGAATCGCGGTCAGCGAACCCGACTGTCGGAACTCTATGTCGTACCCCAGGTCAAGCTGCAACTCCTTGAACAGTTGCAGACTGCCCATCGTCAGGTACGCGCCCAGGTCCGGCATATCGCCCCAGCCCGTCGCGCCTATCTGCCCCGCGTTGACCCCCGACGCCTCCGACGCTATCTCCCCGCGCTCCACCAGCGCCACGTCCCGCCCATGCCGAGCGAGATAGAAGGCGGTGGCCGCTCCCGCGATGCCGCCCCCTATTACCAGTATCTCAGCCTCTCGCGCCATACTACTCTACTCCCCTATGGATAGCCGACATGGGCATGAAAAAGTCCCTTCCCCCTTGGCGGGCTCGCAGGGGTAGGCAAAAGTCCATTCCCCCCTTGACGGGCTCGCAGGGGTAGGCAAAAGTTCCTTCCCCCTTGACGGGGGAAGGTTAGGATGGGGGTGACTCCGCCAATCCAACTTCAATGCCTACCCCTCTCAGCCCTTGACGGGGGAAGGTTAGGATGAGGGTGACTCCGCCAATCCAACTTCAATGCCTACCCCTCTCACCCTACGGATACAGCAGCCTTCCCTGCCTGTCCGTGAACGCCCGTAGAAGGTGTCCCTCTCCGGTAGTGACGTACAGCGTGGAAAGGTCTTCGCCCCCGAATGTGCAGTTCGTCGGCCTGTCCACGTTCAGCGGATGCGTCTCTATCACCTCGCCGGAAGGGGAGAAGACGTAGATCATCGGCCCCGGGCCGCTCTCGCGGTGGCCCGCCGTCGCCACTATGTTGCCCTCCACGTCCAGGCACATCCCGTCAATCCCCCGATGCTCCCCGAAGTCGTGAATCACCTCGCCATCGCCCAGGCTGCCGTCATCATTGACCGGATACGCTCGCAGTTCCCGCTTCTCCTCCGGCAGCCGACCGCTCTGCGCCACGTACAGCGTGTGATACGCCAGCGAGAACAGCAGGCCGTTGGGCCGCGTGGTGTCGAACGTCACGCGGTTGATAGACCACGACCCGTCGTCCTGCGGGTCCAGCCTGTAAACCGAATCGTGATCCAGTTCCTTGTTCGAGCGGTCCGCCGACCACGCGCCGCCCGCGCCTTCGTAGAACGGGTCCGTGAACCACACGCGCCCCTCGTGGTCTATCGCCAGGTCGTTGGGAACGTTGAGCTTGCTGCCCTCGAACCCGTCCGCCAGCACCGTCGCGCTCCCGTCCGCCTCGTAGCGAACCACGCGCCTGCCGCCGCCCTCGCACGCGAACAGCGTCCCCGACGGATCCAGCATCAGCCCGTTCGCGTTGTTCGTGCCTTCCTTGTATATGGTCGAAGCCCGCGCTTCCGGGTCGTACCGCATTATGTAGCTGTACGGGATCACAGTGAACAGCAGGCCGCTGCCGTCCCAGGCCGGGCCTTCCGATGTGCCGCCGTACGGTCCGTTTACATTCGTGAAATTCCAGGACATTTTTCCCTCTCAGTGTTTTAGGATTTATTCTATCACTAACGGACGGACGTAGCGGATCAGATCACCTCGTCCGACTCGCCCACATCCTCGACCTCCGTGCCTTCCAGCTCCGCGCCCACCGCCTTTATCTGACCGAACTCATCCCTGAACCCGTTGTGCATCGTGCGCGCGTCCGAACTATACAGCACGAACCGGACGCCCTCTTTCAGCCACTTCGTCGTCAGTTCCACCGTCTGGTGATGGAACAAATTAGGGACGTTGTGCTTCTGGCAGACGCGGATTATCTCGCGCAGCGCCGCCTCGTAGTCCGGGTGGTCGTACTGGTCGGGTATGCCGAGCGTGATGCTCAGGTCGTTCGGCCCGACGAAGATCGCGTCTATCCCGCCAACCGACAGTATGTTGTCCAGGTTCTCTATCGCCGCGACGCTCTCTATGCCGACGATGCACACGCTGTTGCGGTTGCGCTCCTCCAGGTACTCCTTCGTCGCCTGCGACGGGAACTCGCCGGTCTCGATGACCTTGCGAACCATCGCGCCCTTCAGCGGACGCCACTTCGCCGCCGCCACCACTTCCTTCGCCTCTTCCACCGTCTCGCAGTACGGGGCCAGTATCCCGTGCGCCCCCGCGTCCAGCGCCATCGTAACGTAGTGCGAGTCCGGTATCGGGATACGCACTATCGGCACGACCCCGCTGAACGAGAACGCCGCGATGAAGTCCGCCATCTCAGAGCGTCCCCGCGGCGAATGTTCGCTGTCCATGATAACGTAGTCCAGACCGAAGCCGGACATCGGCCCGGTCCAGCGCGGATTGCGGCTCATGCTCAACATCGTCCCGTAAACTATCCCGCCGGATTGTACTTTCTGCTTCAACTCATAGCCGTTCATGATTCCTCCTACTCAAGTTATTCTATACCGCTCGCGTCGCGCGCGCCTATGGCGCGAAGATTCCCTCTCCCTCGATGGGAGAGGGCTAGGGTGAGGGTGTTCCACTCAACCCGCCAAACTGGTACAGTTTCAGAGTGCGCCTGAGAGTTTATCAGCCCCGCGCCCAATTGATAAGCCGAGAACTAAAAACTAATAACTAGGAACTAATAACTCACAATGAAACGCGCGATCATAGACACCGACCCCGGCATTGACGACACCGCCGCCCTTCTGTTCGCCTTCGGAAGCCCCGAACTCCGCGTGGAAGCCCTGACCACCATCTTCGGCAACGTCTCCCTCGAACAATGCACCCGCAACGCCCTCACCATATTACAGGCCGCCAACCGCCCCGACATCCCCGTCTATCAGGGCGCGCCAAGAGCGTTCGGACTGGGAGACCCGCCTTATGCCCCCCACATCCACGGCTCCGACGGACTTGGAGATACAGGTCTGCCGCCGTCCGACATCGCGCCCCGGCCCGCCAACGCCGTCTTCGAGATAGTCCGCCGCGTCCTCGATTCGCCCGGCGAGCTGACCTTCATCGCACTCGGACGCCTGACCAACCTCGCTCTCGCTATCAACATAGCTCCGCAGGTTGCTGAGTCGCTGAAAGAAGTAATCGTAATGGGCGGCGCGGTAACCGTTCCGGGCAACGCCACCCCCGTCGCCACCGCCAATATATGGGGCGACCCCCAGGCCGCAGACGTCGTGTACCGCTCCGGCGCGCGCATCGTACAGGTCGGCCTCGACGTATGCCGCGAGGTCGAATTCTCCCCCGAACAACTTCAGCGCGTCTGGGACGCCGCCACCCCCGCCACCCGGATCCTCCAGAACGCCGTCTCATTCATACAGGCCGCCTACAACAGCAGGGGCCGCCTCCGAAACCCGGCCGGCGCGCAATTCAACGACGTCCCCGCCATGGCCTACGCCATTGACCCCACGCTCTTCACCACCAAAGCCGCCTACGTCCGCGTCGAACACCGCAGCCAACTCACCGCCGGCCAGACCGTCGCCGACCTCGACGCCCTCACCGACAACCCGCCCAACGCCCGCATAGCCCTCACCGTCAACGCCGACCGCCTCACCCAACTCTGGGTCAACCGCCTGCTGAATCCTGAAAACTAACCACTAACCACTGACCACTAGGAACTAGCGCCATGACCACCCAAACCTGGTATCGCGGCAACATCCACACCCACACAACTGAATCCGACGGCGACGCCGAACCCGACAAGGTAGCCGCCTGGTACAGAGACCACGGCTACGACTTCCTGGTTCTCTCCGACCACAACCACCTTACCCTTCTCGACTACGGCAACGGACGCGACGGCTCCCTCGGTCCCCTCATGATTCCGGGCGAAGAAGTCACCGTCCCCATGAACGACAACAAGATCCCCGTGCATCTTGGCGCGCTCGGAATCAGCCGCGTCGTCGAACCCATAGACACCGGCGACGTCGCCACCACGCTCCAGGCCAACATAGACGCCATCCGCGACGCGGGCGGAATATCCTGCGTCAACCACCCAAGCTGGAAGTGGGCCTTCGACCACGAACCCATCATCAGGACGCGCGGCGCCAGCCTCCTCGAAGTCTTCAACGCCGCCACCGACTGCAACAACTACCCCATCCCGATACCCGGCTTCCTCAGCCCCTCCCAGATATGGGACAACGTCCTGAGCGCGGGCGTCCCCATCTTCGGCGTCGCCTCCGACGACTCCCACCACTACCACGACTTCTCCCCCGACATGGACAACCCCGGGCGCGGCTGGGTAATGGTCGAATCCGACAGCCTTGAGACCGCCGCCGTCGTAGAAGCAATGGCCGAAGGCCGCTTCTACTCCTCCACCGGCGTCTTCCTCCGCGAACTCAGAGCTTCCCCCGACCAAATCTCCCTGAAAATCCGTCGCAAATCCGAATCCATCTTCCTTACCAGGTTCATCGGCGCGGATGGTAAAATTTACAGCGAACAGGTTGGAAGGGAAGTCGCCTATCGTCCTACCGGAGACGAGCGCTACATCCGCGCCCACGTCACATCCTCCAATGGATTGCAGGCATGGACCCAACCCACTTTCCTCACTATGCTAAGATGATGAGCGCTTAAATATAGTGGGAGTTGTGATATGTCCGAGAATAGCAACGTCTTGACAACCCCTCGCTCCGTGAAAGCCTCAGAGTTCAAGGCCAAGTGTCTCAAGTTCATGGACGAAGTCGCCGATAGCGGAGAGGAGATTGTCATTACCAAGAACGGAAAACCTGTGGCGAAGTTGACGCCATATCAGCCTGAGCCGAAAATGTCCTTTGGCCGCAACCGCGACAACATCCGTATCCTGGGCGACATCGTTTCGCCCATGCCGACAGAATGGTTTGAGACGAGCGATCAAGAGGAACTCTTTTGATACTTCTCGATACGCACGTACTACTATGGCAGGAAATGGGTGACCGGAGACTTGGGCGGCAAGCGCGCCAGATATTCGACAGCGCTCTCCAAGAAGGCGAGGCTGCCGTATCTGCCATATCCTTTTGGGAAGTAGCCATGCGGATACAGAAAGGACAACTTGATCTGAGCCTCGCTATATCTGTCTGGCGACGCGATATGCTTGATCAAGGTCTGATTGAGATTCCGATAGACGGCATCATCGCGGCCCGCGCCGGTCTTCTCGAGAATATCCACGGCGACCCCGCCGACCGTCTCATTGTCGCCACCGCTTTAGAAGGACACCAGTTGTTGACCGCTGACGAGATGATACTTGACTGGCCCGGACAACTGATCAGACTGAACGCGAGAGTATAAGTGCCGGACGCCTCCACTCCTCGCTCAACCCCAACAACCCCTGGATGGTGACTCCAAGTATGCCCGATATACGCCTAGCCCTTCTTCTACCCCTCACCCTGTTCCTGATAGTCGCCTCCGCCTGCGGTTCAGAAGACCCTCAACCGCAGCCGCCCGCCACACCCGCGCCCATAACCCAGGCCCTCATCCCAACCACCACGCCAGAGCCGCCCGCTCCGACCGCGACATCCGTACCTCCAACGCCCGCCGTCGCGCCCACCTCAACGTCTGTCCCGCCTACCCATACCGCGGTCCCGACCGCCACACCCGCGCCGACCGTCGTCCCAACCGCCACGTCCGCGCCCCCGGCCCATACCTCGACACCCGTTTCGCCCGCGCCAACCATGACGCCCGCCATCCCAACCACCACGCCCGCGCCGCCCACAGCGACCCCGCCCCCTCCACCTCCCACGCCCGCCGCGCCCAACCTCCCGCCCGCGCTCCCCGTGCCGGACTTCACCCTCGCCATCCTGCACAACGGCAATGCCGAATCCCGCCTCATACCCGACGGCGACTTCGGCGGCGTAGCCCGCTTCGCCTCTCTCATAGCCTCGCTGAAAGAAGACGCTGCTCAGAACTCCGACGGCGTTCTCACCCTCTCCGCCGGAAACAACACCCTCTCCGGCCCGCAGTACAGGGCCAGCCTCGACAGGGGAGAACTGCCCTTCTACGACGCCCTCGCAATGGACATCATCGGCTACGACGCCGGCGTCATAGGACACCACGAACTCAGCTTCGGCCCTGACACATTCGCCGACTTCGTCCAGAGCTTCGAGTCCAACATACCCTTCCTAAGCGCCAATCTCGACGTAAGCCCCGAACCCCGCCTCGCCGCCCTCGCCGACGCCGGGCGCATAGCCCCAAGCGTCATCCTGAACGTCGGAAGCGAGCGAGTAGGGCTGATAGGCGTCACCACGCCCGACATAACCTTCATATCCAGCCCCCGCGACATCGCCGTCAACACCGATACCCTCTCCGCCGTCCGTTCGCAGGTTGACGCGCTGGCATCCGAAGGCGTCAACAAGATAATACTCATCAGCCACCTCTACGGCTTGGAAGCGGACACGGCCCTAATATCCGGCCTCTCCAACGTGGACGCCGTTATCGCCAGGGGAAGCAGATACGCGCTCGCCAACGACGACGACCTTCTCATTCCGGGCGACGAGGATAGCGTCCGCGGCCCATATCCCGTATTCGCAAAAGACTCCCTGGGCGTCTCAGTCCCAATAGCCACCGTCCTGGGCGACTACAAATATGTCGGCAGGCTGTCCCTCACCTTCAACGAAGCCGGACAGGTACTCTGGGTGGACAAGACATCCGGCGTCTCTCGCGTCGCCGGAGGAGACAACCCCGACGCCGTTCCTCCCGATCCCGAAATCCTCTCCAGGGTGATAGCCCCGGTCCAAGACTACATATCCCATCTATCCAACGAACGGGTAGGGGAGATACAGGTCCCGATAGTATCCGAATACCCCGACATGAGAATAGCCGAGACCAACGAGGGCAACCTGGTAGCCGACGCGCTTCTCTGGCAGGCGCGCAAGTCCGAACCCGGCCTCATGGCATCCGCGCCCGCCGTAGCCATATTCAACGGCGGCGGAATCGGCCACATCTCCATACCCGCGCCCGGCGTCCTCACCGAGCTTGACCTCTTCTCACTGCTCCGCTTCCCCGACCTCATGGTAATAGTGCGCGACGTCGCCCCCGCCGATTTCAAGGACATCCTCGAAAACGCCGTCTCCCGCGTAGAAGACAACTCAGGCCGCTTCCCCCACGGCGCGGGCTACACCCTCATATACGACCCCAGCGCCCAACCCAGAACCGCCGACGACAACGGCATTGTCACCGACCAGGGCAGCCGCGTCATAGAAGTCACCCTCGCCGACGGAACCCCAATAGTCCGAGACGGCGCGGTTGTAGATGGCGCGCCCAGCGTCAACCTCGTCACCAACAGATTCCTCGCCTCCGGCGGCGACCAATACCCCCTTCTCGGCTTCGGCGCAACCCCCATACCCGTCTTCACCCACGACGCCCTCGCCGCCTACGTCCGCGACGCCCTCAACGGCCTCATAACCCCCCAGGACTACCCCGAGCGCGGCCAATCCCGCCTCACAACCCCCTGACACCCCAAATCCCTCCATGTCCTTCATGGGAAGACAACCCCATCCTGCCCATCCCCCCAATCAAACGAATCACAGTTCAGATTGACTTCCCCACGAACAACTACTAACATGATATATAACTAAACCATTATAATACCGCGTTTAATAATGACTCGTCCTCCGTCATCAACAGGAGAACTCAGATGAACCCCCTTCGCGCGCTCCCACTGCCCCTAAGCGTATTGCGTCTCGCCGCCCTCCCGGCCCTGCTCATCGTCGCCCTCGCCTTCGGCGCGTTCGAGGCCGCCGCGCAGTCCCCGCCCGGTACGCCGTCATCCGTGTCCGCCACTCGCGGCAACGGAACTCTCAGCGTCGCCTGGAGCGCGGTGTCCAACGCCACAAGCTACAACGTCAACACCACTTCCAATTGGAAGAAGAGTTGGCAGCGCGCCGCCAGCAACGTAAGCGGAACGAGCGTGACGCTGACCGGGATAGACAACGACTTCGCCTACTTCGTATCCGTTCAGGCCGTCAACGCCAATGGCCTCGGCGGATGGCGCGACTCCGGCGTTATACAGACCCTCCAGACCGCGACCGCCCCGGCCAGCGTGAGCCTGGCGCGCGGCGCTGGATACCTGGACGTGTCCTGGACCGCGCCCTCCAGCGACGGCGGCAACTCCATCACCGGCTACGACGTCGTTATAAGCGGCGACGGCAAGGTCAGTTGGTGGCGCGCGGCCACCAATGTCAATCCTCCGATTCTGATAGAAGACATTCATACCTACCGCGTCAGTAGCGGGATTGACGACGGCAAATCCTACCACGCCGCGGTTCGCGCCGTGTCCGCCGCAGGCCCGGGCCCCTGGAAGAACGCCGGCCCCATAGCCTCGCAATCCCTGCCCGGTACGCCCTCATCCGTGTCCGCCACGCGCGGCAACGGAACTCTGAACGTCACCTGGTCTGCCGCGTCCAACGCCACAGGCTACAACATCAACGCCACTTCCAACTGGAAGAAGAGTTGGCAGCGCGCCGCCAGCAACGTAAGCGGAACGAGTACGACGCTGACCGGGATAAACAACGCCGCCACCTACTACATATCCATCCAGGCGGTCAACTCCGTCGGCGGCGGCGGATGGCGCAACTCCGACGCCATAGATACCCTCCGGACAGCGACCGCCCCGGCCAGCGTGAGCCTGTCGCGCGGCGCCGGATACTTGGACGTGTCCTGGACCGCGCCCTCCAGCGACGGCGGCAACTCCATCACCGGCTACGACATCGTTGTAAGCGACAGCAAGACCAGTTGGTGGCGCGCCGCCACCGAGACCAACCCAACGCCGGTGAACGGTACGTACACCTACCGCGTCACCACCGGCATTGACGACGCCAAATTCTACCACGCCGCGGTTCGCGCAGTCTCCGCCGCCGGCCCGGGCCCCTGGAAGAACGCCGGCCCCATATACCCATAGCCAACCGCGCAACGGAGTCATCCCCATCTACATAGCTGAATAATGTCAAAGACCTACCGCGTCCACCATCAATATGAATAAAAGGAATACCAAGATGACTTCCCTTCGCGCGTTCGCGCCGACACCCCGAACATGGACGCTCGCCGCCCTCCCGGCCCTGCTCATCATCGCCCTCGCCTTCGGAGCGTATCAGGCATACGCGCAGTTACCCCCCCCCGCGACGCCTTCCCACGTAACCGTCGCCCGCGCCGACGGAACGCTCACAGCGTCCTGGCCCGCCGTCTCAGGCGCGACCAGCTACCACGTAACCTACACCTCCGACAAAGGCAAGAGCTGGTCCCTCGCCGCCCTCGACCACACCTCCAACTCCATCGCCATCACCGGGGTGGACAACTCCAAGTCATACATCGTAGGCGTCCGCGCCAAAAACTCAGCAGGCGGCGGCGGCTGGAGAAACTCCCCGACGGCCGACCCATACAACCAGCCGGGCGACCTGAATCCGCCCTCCACGCCCGGAACCATCGCCCTGAGTCGCGCCGACGGAACGCTCACAGCGTCCTGGCCCGCCGTCTCAGGCGCGACTAGCTACCACATAACCTACACCTCCGACAAAGGCAAGAACTGGTCCCTGGCGGCTCTGAATCACCCCGCCGAAAACAGGACGAACTACATCACCATCAGCGAAGTGGACAACAACAAGACCTACATCGTCGGCGTCCGCGCCCGAAACTCAGCCGGAGACAGCGGCTGGCGCAATTCGCCGCCCATCGGGCAATACGACCCGCCGAAGCCGCCGCCCGACGCTCCCGCGCGCATTAACGCCACCGGGAGCGATGAGAGCGTGACGCTCAGGTGGAGCAGGCCCAATGGCGACGTCACAGGCTACCAGTACCAGGTGCGAAAGGCCCCGCCCGCGCCCGGATGGAGCCGATGGCAGGCGATGCCCGGCAGCGGCGGGCATACCACCGCCTACACCATCAACAAGCTGGAGAACGGAACCGAGTACCGCTTCAAGCTGCGCGCGATGAACGACACCGCCGCCGGCCCGTCCGCGCCTACCTCCGCTCCCTGGTACGTGTCCGCTACGCCCAACCCGGACATAGAGCCGCCGCCGCCCCAGGAGCCGCCCTCCGCGCCCGCGTCGCCCGCGTCGGTCACCGCCACGCGGGTAAATGGGAACATCGTCGCCAGTTGGCATCACTCAAAGGGCGCGACCGGCTACGACGTGAGATACAGTACGGACAACGGCAGTGCCTGGAAGCTCGCCGCCTGGCACTGGACCACCAGCGTCATCACGATAAAGGGCGCGTCCGGCGACAAGACCTACATAGTCGGCGTCCGCGCCCGCAACCACGTCGGCGTGAGCGCCTGGACGACCTCGAACACGGTCGCGGCGCTGCCTCAGACTGTCTCGGTCAGCAACCTGGACAAGCCGCTCTACGCATATACTAATGACATAAACGCGGAGAATTGGGGCGCCGTAGCTTTCACCACCGGAACTTCGACTGCCGGATATACTCTGGTCAGTTTCACGACCAAATTCAGTGACAAAGCCGACCCAAACGGCGTGCTGGGCGACATCGTAGTGTCGCTGCACGACGCCGACAACGCCGGCGTCGGCGTCCCCGCCAGCGCAACGCTGGCGACACTGGACGGAAGCAACCCGGATACCCCGGGCGAATACACCTACACCTGCTCAGGCTCAGGCTGCGCCCTCTCGCCGGGCACGACCTACTTCGCGCAGTTCAAGACGACTGGCGGAGCGAATAACAGTGTAGAGTACTATAAGATGCTCTCCACCGGGTCGGACGACGAAACCCTGACGCCCGTGGGCAACGGCTGGTCGCTGGCGGACACAACGGACATTTACAAACAGGATAGCGGATGGATCCTTGTATTCAGTGATACTACCTATCTCAAGGTAGTCGCCACAGCGAACCCATAGCCCGCCGCCGCGCGTCATCCCGTAGGGGCAGCCCTCGTGGTTGCCCCTCACACCCACCTCGACGCGAAGTTCAAGGTGTCCGCCACAGTGAACCCCTAGCCCGCCGCCGCGCTCATCCCGTAGGGGCAAACCCTCGTGGTTGCCCCCTACCACCCATAGCGCGCGAATCCCTTCCCCCCCTGCGTCCCGCTCAGCCCTGCCATATACACGATTTCTATCGTTCGCCCTGAGCCTGTCGAAGGGAGCCGTTCGTGGTTCGACAAGCTCACCACGAACGTAATTGGTTGATAATCGAAAGACCCCCTGGCGCCTCACATCGCCCCCTCCAACCTATCCCCAAACTCCAACGGCTCGCTATCCTCTATAACCAACTCCGTCGCCCCGTGAAACCGCATGAAATCCCGCATCGCCCGCGCCACGCTCGACACCAGCCTACCGCTCGGCCTCACCCCCGGCTCCAGGTACAGCGCCTTGATACGCAGAACCCCCGTCCGACGCTCCACCTTCGGATCGAACCGCCCAACCAGCCTGTCCCCGTACAGAATCGGCAGGCAGAAATACCCCCAAATCCGCTTCGGCTCAGGCACGTAACACTCCAGCGTCTGCCTGAACTTCCACAAACTCATGTCCCGCCCCCGCGCCCAGAACAGGCTGTCGAACGGCGTCAGGAACGTAGTCCGCCCCGCGCGCAACTCCCCGTCCGCCGCCATCTCCAACATCCCCAGATTCTCGCGGTGAACCAGCAACTCCCGTACCTCCCCGTCCGCCATCTTCCCCCTCACCCGCGCGAAAGTCCCGTCCGCTACCAGCGACTCCACCAATGGCTTAGCCTCCGTCCGCTTCGCGTGAAAATAATCCCCCACCTGCGCCGGCTCGCACACCCCCAGCGACCGCAGCGATATTTCCAGCATCCGCTTCAACCCTTCCTCCTCCGTAGGCTCATTCCTGTCCACCCACTCCGGTATCACCCGCTCCCGAACGTCATATATCCTCTGAAAATTCACCCTGTTCGAGATAGCCAGCGTCCCCACGTCATACAGATGCTCAAGCGCTATCTTCGCGTCATCCCAGTTCCACCACGACCCGGGCGCGCGCTTCCCCGTCCTGAAATCCGCGGGCCGCGCCGCCCCCTCCGACCTCACCCGCTCAAGCGTCGCCTCCACGAACCGCGAGTTCTCCGCGTCCGCCACCCAATTCCGATGCCATGTCCCCCGGCCCGCCGCCCGCCGCCTCATCATCGGCATAAGCCAGCGATACGAGGTCAGCGGGACGATGCAGGCCGCGTGTGCCCAGTACTCGAACAGCCGCCGCCCGTTCTCAGGCGACGTACTCCCCCCGTCGAACAGAAGCGCGTCCAGGTGACCCATGTCATAATCCCCCAACCTGCTCCACAGCGCGATATACTGGCTGCGATTCACCACTTGGAGCGTGTCAATCTGAATCCACCCAACCCCCTCCACCGCCGAATACACATCTTCTATGGTAGGCTTCCCCCGCCGCCGCCCCCCCGACCCAAGCCCCTGCGTATGCACCGCCAGCCCCCGAATCGCCTTCAATGGATAGACCCTATCATTCACCCTCAAGAAACCAACCTCCCCATCGGAATACCCCCATTCTACCCTCTGGACCGCCGCAAGTCTCAGGGTCTTTAGATTATTTCCCGATACCGCTTCTCTCGTTCGTCCTGAGCTTGTCGAAGGGCCGCCCATTCGTCGTTCGTCCTGAGCTTGTCGAAGGGCCGCCACGAACGTAATTGGTTGATAATCGAAAGACCCTGCCGCAAGTCCAAATGTTCTTGTGAGGCTACTCCCTCTGTGCTACAATATCGGTGTGAAACCATCAACCCTACATAAACCAGAGATTATGAATATCAATCACCGACGCGGGGAATTTTTCCTCATAGCTATAAACGCTGGCAAACGCTGGGCAATGCTGGCGAAAAACGCTCCCAGCCTCCCCCAGCGGCAGACCTGTTAAATGCCCAGCGCGAGACCAGCGCATATATAAACCAAGATATATAGAACTCCGAACCTGATCACCGATAACCGACCACCGACCACTACAAGGAGAACCAAGTGAAAGTAACCGACTTCAACACCATGGTCGTACACAACGAACCGCCCTACATCGGCGGCAGATACCTCTTGTTCCTCGAGCTCCACACCGACGAGGGAATAACCGGGCTCGGCGAGCGCATCACCGGCGGCGCCTACTCCCAAAACCTAGCCGACCTCAAGACCCAGATAGGACTCATCGAAGAGATGGTCCGCAACTTCGTCATAGGCGAAAACCCCCTCAACATCGAGAGAGCCTGGGACAGAATGTTCGCCTCCCGCCACGACTTCCGCCACCCCAGCCTCTACGCCACCCCCGTCATCAGCGCGATAGACATGGCCCTCTGGGACATCGCCGGCAAAGCGTGCGGCCAGCCCATCTACAACCTGCTAGGTGGCAAGTACCACGACACCCTCCGCGCCTACGCCTATATGCCCGGCGGCGCGTTCCAGGACAACCCCGAAGCCGCCGGAGAAGTCGCCGCCCAGCTTCTGGAAGACGGCAACTCCGCCTGCAAGATAGACCCATTCCCGCCCTCGTACCCCATCCCCAGGGACATACCCCTCTGGGAAATCGAGCGCGCCGCCAAGATATTCGAGAGCATACGAAACGCCGTCGGCAACAACCTTGAAGTCGGCATCGGCACCCACGGCCAGCTAACCACGTACAGCGCCATCCGCGTCGCCGACTACCTCGAACCCTATCACCCCTTCTGGTTCGAGGAACCCGTCCCGCCCGAAAACATAGACGAAATGGCCCGCGTCGCCGCCCACACCTCCATACCCATAGCCACCGGCGAGCGCCTCGTCACCAAGTACGAATTCGCCCAACTGCTCGAAAAGAAAGCCGCCCAGATAATCCAGCTGGACGTCGGCCAGTGCGGCGGCATAACCGAAGCCAAGAAGATAGCCGCCATAGCCGAGGCCCACTACGCCGTCATAGCCCCCCATATGTACTGCGGCCCCATAGCCGCCTCCGCCGCCATCCAGATAGACACCTGCTCCCCCAACTTCATGATCCAGGAAGCCAACATGGGCCCCCTCCACAGAACCATCTTCCAGGAACCCATAATCTTCGAGAACGGCCAAATCACCCCACCCACAACCCCCGGCCTAGGCGTCCAATTCGACCAATCCGTCCTAAAAGCCCACCTAGTTGAGTAATTTAGAGGCGTGAGACGGCTTAGGCCGGAATTGCCCCTGAACTGAACCTAATTCGAGTTGACACTGGTGCAAACGTTCTATACCATGCTGTAAATTCAGACCGACAGAAATTTACAGGACTGGTGAAATGAACATACCGATGGAATTGGACGATGCGCGGGACGACAGCGTTTTTCCCGTTCAGTCCGCCGATGGAGAGCTAGGCCATCTGCTGGGTAAGGTGCATAACATGGATTGCGTTGATCTGATGCGCTCGATGCCCTCAGATTCGATGGACATGATATTCGCGGATCCGCCGTTCAATCTGAACAAGAGGTATTCCTCTTACAAGGATAACCTCCCATTTAACGAATACATGGCTTGGACTGAGGAATGGCTTACTGAAGCCTGCCGTATTCTTAAGTCTGACGGCAGTATCTTCGTGTACAATATACCCAGGCTTCTGACATATACATCCGCGATACTCAATGGTCTCGCCGAGTTCCGACACTGGATAGCGTGGAACTCCAACGGTCAGCCGCTAGGGAAGACGCTTCAACCGGCGCACTACGGAATACTCTTCTATACCAAAGACCGGAACAGCAAGTTCTACGATGTACGCGCTCCGCACAAGACTTGCAGGATTTGCAACTCTTATCTGAAAGACTACGGTGGCAAAGAGCATCTTCGGCACGAGTTCGGCTACCAGGTCAGCGATGTATGGGATGACATTCACAGAGTGCGTCACAGGTCGAAGCGCATTGACTCCCATCCCTGCCAACTGCCGATTCATCTCATAGAGCGCATGATACTAATGACAACCGACGAGGGGGATATTGTCTTCGATCCCTTCTCCGGTGGCGGTTCGGCGGCTGTGGCGTCCAGGCAATTGGGACGCCAGTACATAGGCGTGGACATAGACCAGGGCTATTGCGACGCCGCTCAGGCGAGGCTGGATCAAGCCCAGCCCGTAATGGTTGACGATATGTACGTATCCATACACCTGAAAAAGATAGTCTCTGTCAGGGACGTTGATTTGCGGAAAGGGAAAAGCAATGCTCGAACCAAGAAAGCTCACGCTTCAAGAGCTTAGAGACGGGATGCAGGTGTTCCTAGATTTCCCCAATATCGAGGAAGAACTTCAAGAAGAAATCGAACAGACAGTTGACAGGATATTGCTGGCGCAAGCCCAAAATGGCGGCAGACTTCCCATAGATGTTCTGACGGATTACTTGAATGCCCGTAATGTTAATGAGATGGAAGAGCGTATGAAGGTTATCATTGGCTTTTCACATGGCTCGCTGGAAAAGGTCAAACGCATCTATGAGGGTATATATCCCGGAGAGAGTTGGAGCAGACTTAGGCGTGATGAAGATAAACGACGCAGGATAGCTTCATTCATCGTCTTTCCTGAAGCGGAAGAATTTTTCATACCGCCATTCATCAGGAGAAGTTTCTTTCTCCCCGACAATTGGATAGAGTTGCTGCAAGACAGGGATTACCTGGAAGCGGTCGTTCACGGCAATATGCAATCCAGATATGCGGTCCGAATGGGCGAAGCGTTGGAGAGCGAAATACGTAAGATAGTAACGGATTTAGGTCTCAGTTCGAGAAAAGGCAAAGTGGACATCGTTGACGATAAAGAAGTAGATATAGCAATTCCTAATACCGATGAACCTCAAATTCTCATTATGTCGTCGTACCAACTCACCACTTCTTCATCCCAGAGCAGCAAAGCCAACGAACAACTAAGGATGTATCAGGACATCGGAAATCACAATAGGAGAAGAAGTCAACGCGATAACCCTAATGTGCTGTTCATAAATGTGATTGATGGCGGCGGCTGGTTATCGCGCTCCAACGAACTGCAAACCATGTGGGACGGATGCGATTACTGCTTCTCACTAGCTACTCTCAACGGGCTTAGAGAAGTCTTGCAATACTATCTATTTCTCAGATAGAAGTCCTGAAATTCTCAACCTCAATCCGCTCCCCACTCTCCCCAATCCGCCACAAGTCATAGGCCATCTGCATCCTGAGCCATGTTTCGGGCGTATAGTCAAACGCCTAGGACAAACGAACCTCCGTCTCTGACGATAGAGTCGCTTTAGCTCAGTCGATACACTTCGCTGCGATGCCTTACGAAATGAACGACAACCTTAGAGTCGGCTCGATTAAGAGTATAAATGGCTCGGTAGTCGCCAATCCGTAAGCTGAAAGTACCCTTGAATCGTGCGGACAGCGCTTTGTGCCGCACCGATTCTACATTGTCAGCCATCCAATGGAGCCTATCCAATGACCGCTGGGCTATTGCTCCGTCCAAGCTAGATAGGTCGTCTTCGGCGATTTTGGTGAGTTCGACCTGGTAACTCACCAGGACAATCCCAGTTTCTTAGCAACCTGCTTGACTGGTTTGGTTGAGTCGCCACGAGCCACCGCTTCTAGTGACGCCTGCAACTCCTCAGAGAAGTCTTCCCGTAATTCAAGACCACTGTCGGGGTCTTCGACTAGATCCCGATCCACCACCTCTGCCACTCTTCCACCGCCTTCATAGCTTGCCATGTTCTGTTCCTCAAGAGCCATCTGGTTCGCTCCTCTTGATAGCCTAGCAAGGCTGAATTGTGAACGCATCGCCTAGATACTATACCATGCCCACTCTATCTCAGTTGCCCGTAAGAACCGTCAGCCTGTCCATTCAAAGATCATAAGCCATCCGTATCCTTATTCACTCCGCCCTCGGAACTATCGCCTTCACCTCCAACTCCGCCAGCAGATTCTCAAACTCCCCCAAATCCTCATCCAGTATCCGCTCCAACGCCCCGAACTGTTCCCCCAGAAGCTCGCTGAAATGCCCGAACACCTCGTAAGTCTGCTGTGGCGGCCTGAAATCCCCCGCCGACACCACCGGCGTCAGCCCCGCCAGTTTCGCGTTCAACTTGATGGGCAGATGCAGCCTGTCCCGCGCTCCCTTGTACTCCGTCTGAATTAGCACCGACTCCACCTCGTCCAGCTTCTCTTTCACAGAGTCCGCAGCCGTCGAAACCGCTTCCTCCGCAGCCGTTCCCTCGGCCCGCTTCGCCCACTCCGACACCTGCGACCGCGCGCTCCGCAGCCGGTTGATGTTGTCGTGCGTCTCCGAAATCTTATCCCGGATGCGTATGAGAAGCTCGAACTGCGCGTCGAAATCTTCCTGCGTCGCCTCCACACGCGGATCCTTCACCATCTCGAAACTCTGCGTCTGCGACCGCTCCCCGACGCTCAGCCTAACCTGGTACGTCCCGGGCGGAGCCAGAGGCCCGCGTCCCACGCCGTCCGTCGTCTTGTCTCCGGGAACCTTGTTCGCCCCCGGATACCGCATACTCCAGCCGAACTTGTTCATTCCCGCCTCATCCGGAACGCGCGGCCCGTTGGAATCATCGTCATCGTCCTTTTCCGCGCTCGAATAGCTCTTGATCTCAACCCCGTCCGCGTCCAGGAACGTGAGCGTAACCTCATCCTCCGGCTTCTCCTTCAGCCAGTACCACACTCGGACGCCGCCCGGCGCGTTCTCTCCCGCGTCCAGCAGCTTGCGCTTGAACTCGCCATTCGGCTCTTTCGTGTCAATGAACGCCACCGCCGCGCCCAGCGAAAGCTGGTAATTCTTGTCGCTGCTGCCCCCGCGCCCCCTGAACGGCGCGGCCATCCGTATCTTCGTCGCGGGCTTCACCAGGTGCATATCCTCGTCCGCGAACCCGCCCGACACCTGCCTAAGTTGGCTCAGCCCGTCCAGTATCCAGAAACTGCGCCCGTGCGTCGCCGCCACCAGGTCGTCGTCCTTGATTGCCAGGTCATAGACCGGCACGACCGGAAGATTGCCCCGCATCGAATGCCAGCTATCCCCATCGTCGAACGACACGTATATGCCCGTCTCCGTCCCGACGTACAGCAGCCCCGGACGCTCGTTGTCCTCCCGGATGCAGCGCGTGAAGTCGTAGTCGCGCAGATCGCCGGTGATGGACTTCCACGTCGCGCCGTAGTCCGTAGTCTTGAACAGGAACGGCCTGTTGTCGTCGAACTTATAGCGCGTCGCGGACATATACGCCGTCGCCGGATCGTGCGGCGACACCTCTATCATGTCCACCCGCGTCCACTCTTCCAGGTCGGGAGGGGTGACGTCCTCCCAATTCTCGCCGCCGTCCTTCGATATATGCACAAGCCCATCGTCCGACCCCGCCCAGAAGACGCCCTTCTCATGCGGCGACTCCGTGAACGAGAAGATTGTGCAGTACGTCTCAGCGCCCGATGCGTCCCCGGTGATGTCCCCGCCCGACGGCTGGAGCTTATCCGGGTCGTTCCGCGTCAGGTCCGGGCTGATGGGTTCCCAACTTCCGCCCTGGTCGGTTGATCTGAACAGCACGTTCCCCGCCGCGTACAGGACGCCCGGATCGTGCGGCGAGAACTGTATGGGATACGTCCACTGGAACCTGTACCTCGCGTCAACCGCCCCGTAGCCCGTGTTCAACTCCGGCCAGACCGTGATGATTCGCACCTGCCCGGTAGAGTGATCGTAACGCAGCATATTCCCGCCGCCGCCCGGCGACGACCCAATAGCCCCCGATATGACGATGTTCGGATTCGTCGGGTCAACCACGATATAGCCGCTCTCCGAACTGCCCACCGTGTAGCAGTCCCCCCACGGAATCGCGCCCTTGTGCGAGCGCGACGGCACGCTTATCGCGCTGTTGTCCTGCTGCGTTCCATAGACTCGGTAGGGGAATTGCGTGTCTGTCGTTACGTGGTAGAACTGCGCGGTCATCTGGTTGTATATCGTGGAGAACGTCTCGCCATCGTTGTAGCTCACGCACGCGCCGCCGTCGTTCCCCTCTATCATCCGTCGCGGATTGCGCGGGTCAATCCACAAGTCGTGATTGTCCCCGTGCGGCGTGTTCACCTCCACCCACGTCTTGCCGCCGTCGCTCGACTTCCACGCCGAGTAGTTCAGCACCCAAACCGTGTCCGCGTCCCGCGGATCGGCGAATATGTGCTGGTAGTACCACGGACGCCCCTGGAGGTCGCGGTTGTCCGACACAAGCTCCCAGGTGTCCCCGTAGTCGTCCGACCTGAACACCCCCGGCTCTCTCGCCTCTATCGTCGCGTAGATGCGCCCGGGCTTCGCAGGCGAAATCGCCACGCCTATCCGACCGAAAGGCCCTTCCGGCAGCCCCGGATTCTCGGATACGTCGTCCCACGAATCCCCGCCGTCCGAACTGCGCCACAGGCCGCTGTCCGGCCCGCCGCTGTTCAGGTTCCAGAAGTTGCGCCGAACCTGCCACATCGCCGCGAACAGCAGGCGCGGGTTGCTCGGATCAAGAGACAGATCCGCCGCGCCCGCGTTCTCGCTTATGTACAGCACGTTGTCCCAGTTCTTGCCGCCGTCGGTGGACCTGAATATGCCGCGCTCGTCGTTCGGCCCGAAGGCGTGGCCCAGCGCGCCCACGTACACGATGTCCGGGTTGGTGGGATGTATCCTGACCCGCGAGATGTGCCGCGTGTCCGCCAGCCCCAGGTGAACCCAGGAATGGCCCGCGTCGTTCGACCTGTAAACCCCGTCGCCGTGCGTGACGTCCAGCCTGATGGTCGACTCGCCCATGCCCGCGTAAACCACGCTCGGGTCAGAGTCGGACACGGCTATCGCGCCCACCGAGGCCGTTCTGAAATAGCCGTCCGACACGTTCTCCCAGTACGTCCCGCCGTCGTAGGTCTTCCACACGCCGCCCGCGCACGCCCCGAAGTAGAAGGTTCCCGCGTCAACCGGATCCCCTGCCACCGCCACCACGCGCCCGCCCCTCGGCGGCCCTATGCAGCGCCATTCCAGCGCGTTCAGCATCTTTGGGTCAATATCGTTGGCGTTTCTCTGGGATGTCATTTGGTAGCGCCTCTCTGCGAATCATGTTGTCTGGCATTATAATACCCTAAGCCTTCCGTTTTGTCAGAAGCGGGACTTGCGAGGAGATCAACGCAAAAATTCCCTCTCCCTCGATGGGAGAGGGTTAGGGTGAGGGTGTTTATCTTAGATCCAGCCCGTTGCGGAGAAACAGGCGAGGCTTATGCAATTGGATATGACGACTGAGATTCAAGCGGGAAACGGGGATCCGAAATGACGACTATTCCAGACAGGGTGCGAAACGTCGCTATGCCGCCGATTGACGCGCTCAATACCCACATGAGCCGGATGAACGCGGAGGGAGGCGACGTCATCAGCCTCGGCCAGAGCGTGCCGTTCTTCGGCCCGCCGACCCGGATGCTCGACGCCGTAAAGGACGCGCTGGATAGCTTCGGCCCGCGCCTGCACACCTACGGCCCTGACGCGGGCATACCCGAACTCCGTAACGCGCTCGCCGCAAAGCTCTACGACTTCAACAGAGTGTCATTCGACCCCGACACGCAGTTGCTCGTCACCCCCGGTTCCAACCAAGCCTTCATGGTCGCCATGACCACAATCCTCGAACTCGGCGACGAGGTGGCAATCGCGTCTCCGTACTACTTCAATCACCACATGGCTATCGAACTGTGCGGCGGAGTCGTCAGGGAGATTCCGCTCAGCGAGGAAGACGGCTTCCAGATGACGATGGAAGACATAGAGCCGGTTCTGAGCGAGCGAACGAAGGCCGTGGTCATCATATCGCCCAACAACCCGACCGGCGCGGTCTATCGCCCCGAGGAGATAGCGACCATCGCCCGCGAGTTGACCAAGCGCGGCATCTACGTCATCAGCGACGACGCCTACGAGGTCTTCTGCTACGACGGAGCGCGGCATACCAGCGTCGCCGCGTTCGCCGACTCCGTTGACAATGTCATCACGCTCGGCAGCCTGTCCAAGACCTTCGGCATGACCGGCTGGCGCATAGGCTACATCGCCGCCGGCGCGGAGCTATGCCGCCAGGCGCTCAAAGTGCAGGACGCCACGGCTATCTGCGCTCCCATCATCTCCCAGATAGCCGCCGCCGCCGCCCTTGACCAGATGCCCGAATACCCCCTGAGCATGGTAGCCGAACTCGACGAAAGGCGCGGCCTGCTTGAGAAGGCGCTGAACGATATACCCGCGCTCCACTGGCAAAAGACCGACGGCGCGCTCTTCGCCATGGTCAGGGCCGACGTCGCGGGCGGGGACAGGGAACTGGCCTGGGAATTGCTGGAAGAGGCGCAGGTTCTCACCGTGCCGGGCAGCGCTTTCGGCCAGCAGTGGGAAGGCTTCATACGCATTTCCTACGGCTGTTCCCCCAGAGACCGCTACGAAGAAGCGCTGTCGCGGCTGGTCAGGTACTTCCAGCTGCGCGACTCTCACGGATCTCGGTCAGATTGACATTTAGGGAGGCGTCGTCTATTCTGAACTGGACAGATGGGTAGCGGGAGCTTGGGAAAACCGGGCTGAGAGGGCGGACGCCGAACATCGCCGCCGACCGCGATCACCTGATCTGGGTAATGCCAGCGCAGGGACAGCATTAGAGACTATGACGCGCCGCTGGCAACGACAGGCCAGCGGCGTTTTGCGTATGACGGAGGAAAGAATGGAAGACAAGTTGGTGATAGCGGGCAAAGAGTTCGGTTCGCGGCTGATGGTTGGCACGGGACGACACCGCACGAATGAGGAGATGGTCGAGTCGGTGAGAGCCTCGGGCGCGGAGATAATCACTGTGGCGATTCGCAGGCTCGACCTGGACAACCTCGAAGAGAAGAACATCCTGGACTATTTCGACTGGGACGAGTACACCATTCTGCCGAATACGGCGGGGTGCAAGACCGCTGAGGAAGCGGTGTTCACCGCGCGGCTGGCGCGTGAGGTGACTGGGACCGACTGGATAAAGCTGGAAGTGATTCCCTACCCGGAATACCTGCTGCCCGACCCCAGGGGGACTTATGACGCGGCTAAGCGACTCATAGAGGAAGGGTTCGTGGTGCTTCCGTACATACACGCCGACCCCGTTCTGGCGAAGCATCTGGAAGACCTCGGATGCGCGACGGTCATGCCGCTGGGTTCGGCCATAGGTTCAGGACAAGGGGTGCAGACGATTGACGAGATACGGCTGATAATCAGGCAGTCGAACGTGCCGGTGGTGGTGGACGCGGGGCTGGCGGTTCCGTCGGACGCCTCCCTCGCGCTGGAAGCGGGAGCGGACGCTGTGCTGGTCAATACGGCGATAGCGCAGGCTGAGGATCCGGCGGGCATGGGCGAGGCGTTCAAGCTGGGCGTCCAGGCCGGACGGATGGCGTACCAGGCGGGCCGGATAGCGCAACGGGAGACGGGCGTTCCCTCAAGTCCGGTGGAAGGGGTCGCCGCCGCGGCGACGGCGTAGCCCTGTGAAGCCGGAACTTGCCCTGCCATGCCTGTGCCTGGTTACGGACAGGGGCCGCGTCGCTTCGGGAGGCCTGGTGGATATGGCGCGCTCGGCTGTCGAAGGCGGCGTGGGGATAGTTCAGCTTAGAGAGAAAGACTTGCCCGCCCGGGAACTGCTCTCGCTGGCGCGGGAACTGAGGGCCGCGACTGAGGGCCGCGCGCGGCTGATAGTGAACGACCGGGTGGACATCGCTCTGCTGAGCGGCGCGGACGGGGTTCAGCTTGGCGAGAATGGGCTGGACGTGGCGTCGGCGCGACGGCTGGCCGGACCGGATATGCTCATAGGCCGGTCGGTTCACTCGGTAGAGGGAGCCATGAACGCCGAAGCCGACGGAGCGGATTTCCTGGTACTCGGTACGATATTCGAGACGGCCTCCCATCCGGGCGGTCGGACGGGAGGGCTGATGCTTGTGAGGGAAGTGAGCGCGAGGGTGAGCGTTCCGGTGATAGGCATTGGAGGGATAACCGCGTCGAACGTCGCCAGACTTGTGGCCGCTGGGGCGTCTGGAGCGGCGGTGATTACGGCCATCTCCATGGCGAGCGCCCCTAGAGCGGCGGCTTCCGGGATTTCGGAAGCGATGCGGAGGGCGTATTCGGCATAGTGTTCACCCCCTGTATCGCGGCGCCCGGCAGGACTTTTGATTCCAAGTTTTTGGGAGTGGAGAAGATGATAACTCTTACTGTGAACGGCAAGGCGAGCGAGGCGAGCGGGCCGGTGTCCATAGAGCGGTACCTGCTGGATATAGGCGTTACGCAGAAGGCAATCGCGGTCGCGCACAACGGAGAGGTGATTCCGCGTACCCAACTGGCCGGGATTACCCTCAAGGACGGCGACCAACTGGAGATAGTGCGGGCCGTAGGAGGAGGATAGCCCCGCCGCTCGTCCGCTACTCCGCCTTGGGTCATCGTGAGAGTTAATTGAGCAGAGACCTCGCCTTTATCAGGTGGATTCCCTGCCGGACGGCCTCTTCCTGAATAGCGTCCGCGATTTCCATGTAGTACAGAGCCGCGTGTATCTCGGCGTCCTGGAATATCCTGCCGAGTATGCCGGCGGTCAGGCTCACTTTGGCGATGTCGTTTCTGGATACGCCGTATGACGCCTCGATAGCGACATAGACGGGATTGGGCGAGTTTGGCCTGTCGCCGCTGATTATCATGTCGGTATCCAGAACGCGGTCATACTCCGCTTCGGACAGGGCGTCACTTTCCAGCGCATCGTACATGGCGTCGTTGAAGTCCGCCGAGTTCACGTCCCTCTCGGCGACTCTGACCCTCTGGCAGTTTCGCATCTTGAGCAAGGTAGCTATCAGCGACACTCCTCGGTTGAAGAGTTTCGTCTCCAGACCGATGCCCTTGAGTTCGCCTATGTCGTTCGTATGTCGTCGCTGTCCGTCTCTGAGTTCTTGTTGTCCTGTCCTGAGTTCCTGCTGTCCGTCTTCGAGATTCTGAAATCGCTTGTCGGATCTTTCTGCGTAATCGCGGAATTCGGTTCTGAATGCGTGGAGTTCCACCGGAAGCGTGAGCAACTCTTCGGTCAGGATGATTTGCCTCGCGGCCTCGCGGAACTCCTGATTCTCGCGCAGCAGCGCCAGCAGGTCTTCGGATGTGTTGATTGTGACCATGTCGGGCATTCTCCTGATTGGCATTGATTATATAATCTGAGTGCGAGATTGAACAGGCCGCTTTCGCAATCCGATTGACAACCTCCGACGACTTGCGTATGGTGTCTTCGGACTCGCCAAAAGTCTAACTACCACAACGCCAGAGTTGCGCCGAATCACAAGGATGGCATTTTGCCTCCTTGCCGGCGCAACGGGTAGGCGACTTTTGGCGAGTAGCCAACATCCATGTCGCAGGGAGGCTACTGATATGAAGGTCAAAGTCGTCGCGGGCGCAATCATCGCCATTATAGGCATCGGACTGATAGCGTTTACGGTCTCCCAATCCCAAGCGCAGAGCAATGTGGACTCCGACCACCTCGCCAAGTTCGCCGCCCTCATACAGTACATCCGCTCCGAACCCACCCCCGCCGACGTACACGCGGACAACATTCCTTTGCTGTCCGTAGCCAACTCCAATCTCTCCGGCATATACATAACCGGATTCATAACCCCATACACCGGCGAGACGCCCGAACAGGTGAAAGCGCGTCTCCGGTCCGTCCCCGAAGAAGACAGATTCATAGCGGTGATGGTGGAATCGTATCGTCTCGCTTCCAACCCGCTGCTACTGGACATAATCCACCAACTTCTGCCTCTGTACTATGTTGACCTCTTCACCACGTCCGACTTGGGCGGCGCGCCTGGCTTCATGGCTCGCGCGGATATCCAGACCCTGGCCGACACCTTCGACTCGGCGGACTACGCCATCCCCGCGCCGTCCGTGACCGGTGGTACCCAGCCTGCTCCCGTCCCCGCGATCAAAGCGCCCGCGGGCACTGGTGACGCGGGCGTCATCAACATCGCCATCAGGAACGTGCCTCCTGGCGTCGGACTGGGTTCGGCTCAATTGACCGACGCCATTCACTACTGGGGCGTCGGCGAGGTAACGATGAAGATGGAGGATGTCGGAGTGGTCGCGCCCATGCTGGCTACCTCTTGGGAGCTTGATTTCGAGGAAGGGCAGAGCATCCCCTACGGCGCTACGCTCAAGATCCGGGACGACGTGATATTCCATGGACAGGGTCTTGGAAGCCGCAGCAACAACGGCGGCAGCTGGGGGCCGATGACCGCGGAAGACATCGCGTTCACCATCAACGATGGAAACGCCGCTATCAACACTGACAGCATTCACTGGCAGGCTGGCGAATTCGCCGTTGTGTTCGGAGATAACCCCGCGGTGGCGGTGGACGACACCACACTGCAAGTAACGTTCGCTAACTATGGGGGCAATACCATATACGACCCGCGCTGGAACGCGAACCTGATGAACGACGCCGCGCCGGCGTACAGCGTGCAGAGCCTGAACCGCTACAACACGGTCGGCGAGACAGAGATGCGGGACACAAACTTCATCGGCACCGGCCCGCTTCACATTATAGAATGGACGCCCAACAACAGGGCTGTCCTGGAACCTGTTCCATACAACCATTGGAACGCTAATGCTAAAGTGGACAGGATAATTTTCACGCAAGTCCCCGGTCAGGACGCGCAGGTCGCGGCGATGCGGACAGGTGAAGTTGACGCCGCGCCCATCCCGCTCAAGATCCTGCCGCCCATGCTGGAAGGCGGCTTCAAGGCGGCGGACAATGGACTTGCGAGGCACGCCTCCGTAGTGTTCTCCGGCAACCTGTGGGAGACGGAGCACATACTGTCCGGTGCTCCTCTGGACACCGCGGCGGTTTACATGAGAGACCTTCCCTGGATAAGCAACCCCAATCCCAGCGACAGCGGCAAGTGCCCGGCGGGCTGCTCGGACTTCGAGGAAGGCAGGCTGGTACGCAACGCGCTGGCGAGGGCCGTGAACAGGACCGAGATAAATGAATCCCTGCTGCATGGCATCGGACACCCGATACACCTCAACCAGTTCAGCCCGAACAATCCGAACTGGCAGAGCAAGTGGGAGTACCCGTACGATCCTGACGCCGCCAAGGCATTGCTGGCCGAAGCGGGCTATCCGAACGGCTTCGACATTCCTCTGTACGCGCAGAACCCCGGCGGATACCAGGAAATAGCGGACGCGATAGCGAGATACTGGGAAGACATCGGCGTTAAGACGGCGGTTCAGAAGTACGCCTACTCGGTGTATCGTCCGTCAATCGTCGCCCGCGCGACGACTATGCCGTGGGTAACCGACTGTGACGATGGCAGGAGCGCCTGGCCTTGGGAATGGCCCAAGTCCGCCGACTACACATCTCTGACGCGCGGCGGCTTCGGCTGCGGCGTAGAGATAAAGAAGGTTGCGGATACATGGATAGCGGTTAATGGCGAATCTGACCCGGCTAAGCAGATCGAGCTGAACAACGAACTCGCTCAGTATCTATATGACCACGCGGTCAGCTTCGGCGTGGTCGGAATTCCCGGTCCCATCACGTACAACCCGAACAAGATTGCTTCGTGGCCTATGGATACAGCGTTGTACTCCTCCTGGAACAACCCCGAGGACATAGTGCCCGCGCGATAGACGCCGCCTTGAGCGCCCTTGACACCCTCAAAGCCCCGTCACTATACTCAATCGCACAATCCATATCTGCAAAGGCTGAGAACAGGATTAGTACGCTGTCAGGCGGAGCGGCAGAGAGCCGGGGAGAGGTGAAAGCCCGGCGCTTGCGCGATGGCTGAATGGACCTGGGAGCCGCCAACCGAATCCGCGATACGCGGTTGTAGGCTTGGCCGGAATGAGGGCCGCCGTTACCGAGGCCCGGGGCATCGAGGCGATAAACGCCTCCGCGCCTGTCAATGAGGCTGTCGAGCGCGTAACGCGCTTGGCTGCGAATCAGGGTGGCACCACGGATACACCATACCCGTCCCTTTATTGGGTCGGGTTTTTTTGTTGGAAGAAATTTTTCCGCGTTGGAGGTGAAGGCGTGAAAGAGACAGTCCGCCGACCGTTGTGGAAGATGAATCGTTGAAGACGACTATGTACCGACACAGACGGGCGCATTCGCCCACGCGCAGAGGTAATCATGACTACTCAACTAGCGGAAACATTGGAAGGAACTACGGACGCGGTGACCCGAAAGCGAGTCTTCAGCGGCGTTCAGCCGAGCGGCGACCCGCAGCTTGGCAACTACATCGGCGCGTTCAAGCAGTGGGTGGAGAACCAGGACGCCAAGGAGAACTTCTTCTGCATCGTTGACCTCCACGCCATCACGGTTGAGGTCAACCCGGACGACCTGCGCCGACAGACGCGGGAGCTTGCCGCGATACTCTTCGCCTGCGGCATTGACCCGGACAAAAGCACGCTCTTCGTGCAGAGCCACGTGACCACTCACGCCGAGGGCTGCTGGATCCTGAACTGCGTTACCCCGGTTAGCTGGCTTGAGCGTATGACGCAGTTCAAGGACAAATCCGTCGGCCAGGAGAGCGTTTCGACCGGCCTGCTGGACTACCCGGTACTCATGGCCGGAGACATACTGCTGTACAGCGCGCACGAGGTGCCCGTCGGCGACGACCAGCGCCAGCACGTCGAGTTGACGCGCGACATAGCGGGCAGGTTCAACCGGCTGTTCGGCGAGACGTTCGTGATGCCCGACGCGGTGATACCGGAGATCGGCGGTCGCGTTATGGGGCTGAACGACCCCAACGTCAAGATGTCCAAGAGCTTCTCCCACATCAGGGGCCACGCCGTGCGCCTTCTGGACGAACCGAAGGAGATTCAGCGCTCGATAATGCGAGCGGTGACCGATTCCGGCAACGAAATAGCCTTCAGCGAATCGCCCGAAAAGGCGGGCGTGAACAACCTGCTTGGAATCTATAAGGTCATCACCGACAAGGCCGAGAGCGAGGTCGAGCGCGACTTCGCGGACGCGCGCGGCTACGGCGACCTGAAGCGGCGCGTCGCCGAGGCCGTCATAGAAGAACTCAGGCCAATCAGGGAGCGATACTACGAGCTGATGGACGACGTCGCCGAGCTTGACAGGCTGCTCACCATCGGGGCCGACCAGGCCCGCGCCGTATCCGAACCCAAGCTCGAAGAGATGAAACAGCGTGTGGGATTCGTCCTGCCCGGATAAGGAGACGCGAAATGTACTACCCATCATTGGAGCGGGTCGCGTCCTACGAGGGCGAGGCGAACCTGGTGCCGGTCTATCGGGAGATAAACGCCGACCTGGAGACCCCCGTATCGGCGTATCTCAAAGTCGCCAGCGGGCCGTACTCCTACCTCCTGGAGAGCGTAGAGGGCGGCGAACGCATGGCGCGGTACAGCTTCATCGGCACCGACCCGCAGAAGATAATCAAGACCGGCGCGGGCGAGGAACTCGGTTCCGTTGATCCGCTGATTCCGGTTGAGGAGATGCTTTCTGAGTACAAACTGGCCGACGTCGACTATCTGGACAAGTTCAACGGCGGCGCGGTGGGCTACATCGCCTACGACGCCGTTCGCTACTTCGAGGAACTGCCCACGCCGGACGTTGACCCGCTCGGACTGCCCGAATCCATCTTCATGCTCTCCACCACCTACCTGGTGTTCGACCACCTGCGCCACAAGATAAAAGTGGTCAGCCACGCCCACCTGAAGGGCGACGCCAAGAAGGCTTACGACGAAGCCGTAAGCAGAATCGAGTCGGTAGTCCGCAGGCTGAAATCCTTCCCGAACATACCGGAGCCGAACCTGGATATGCAGACCGACGCCGACATCGAGTTCAACATGAGCCGCGAATACTACGAGCGCATGGTGAACAAGACGCGCGAGTACATCATCGCTGGCGACGTTATCCAGACGGTCGTAGCTCAAAGAATGTCGCGCCCGACCTCGGCGCACCCGTTCCAGATATACCGCTCGCTCAGGGCGGTGAACCCCTCGCCATATATGTACTACCTGGACATGGGCGACTTCCAGATAGTCGGAGCGTCGCCCGAACTGCTCGTGCAGGTGGTTGACGGCGCTGTGGCGGTTCATCCGATAGCCGGAACGCGGCGACGGGGCAGGGACGAGGCCGAAGACCTCGAACTGGAAGAAGAACTTCGCACCGACGAGAAGGAACGCGCCGAACACATCATGCTGCTCGACCTGGGCCGCAACGACGTAGGCCGCGTGTCCAAGCCCGGCACCGTCGAGGTGACCCAGATTCTGGACATCGAGCGCTACTCGCACGTGATTCACCTGGTATCCCACGTGACCGGCCAACTCCGCGACGAGTACACCAACTACGACGCGCTGAGGGCCTGCTTCCCGGCCGGCACCGTGTCCGGCGCGCCCAAAATTCGCGCCATGGAGATAATCGCCGAACTGGAACCGGACAAGCGCAGCGTTTACGCCGGAGCGGTCGGCTACTTCGACTTCTCGGGCAACATGGACACCGCCATCGCCATCCGCACCCTCGTCCTCAAAGACGGGGTAGCGCACGTCCAGGCGGGCGGCGGCATAGTTTACGACTCCAATCCCGAAGACGAATACATGGAGACGATTCACAAGGCGTCCGCCGTGTTCAAGGCGATAGACCAGGCAGAGCAAGAGATAGACTCAGACATATAGCCCGACGGGAGCGCGGCCATGATTCTGCTGATAGACAACTACGACAGCTTCACCTACAACCTGTACCAGTACCTTTGCGAGCTTGGCGCGGATGTGCAAGTGGCCCGCAACGACAAGATAACGCTTGAAGAGATAGAGCGCATGGCCCCGGAGAAGATAGTCATATCCCCCGGCCCATGCACCCCCGCCGAGGCCGGAATCTCCAACGACGCGCTGAGACGCTTCGGCGCTGAGACGCCCACGCTGGGCGTTTGCCTCGGCCACCAGTGCGTCGGCTACGCATTCGGCGGGACCGTCGGCGGAGCGGGAGAGATAATGCACGGCAAGATGTCGCTCATCCACCACACGGGCGAGGGCGTCTTCGCCGGTCTGCCCAACCCGTTCGAGGCGATAAGGTATCACTCCCTCGCCGTGTACCGGGAAGACCTGCCCAACGAGCTTGAGATTACGGCCTGGACCGACAACGGGCTGATAATGGGAGTGCGCCACAAGGAGCGCCCCATCGAGGGGATACAGTTTCACCCGGAATCCATAATGACGAAGGTCGGCAAAGACCTGCTGAAGAATTTTCTTGACGCGCCCGTTGCGACGGCGCAAGGAGGGCAACGATGATACAGGATGCGATACAGGCGGTCGTGGAAGGCCAGGATCTGACCTCCGACCAGGCCGCCGCCGCGATGGACGAGATAATGAGCGGAGACGCGACGCCCGCCCAGTTCGGCGCGCTCGTTACCGCGCTCAGGATGAAGGGCGAGACGGTTGACGAAATCGCGGGTATGGCGCGGGTTATGCGCGAGAAGTCCCTGCGCGTCTCAGCTACGGGAAGGCTTGTTGATACCGCTGGCACCGGCGGCGACGGCTCCGGCAGCTTCAACATATCCACCACCGCCGCCTTAGTCGCGGCCGGGGCGGGGGAGAAGGTCGCCAAGCACGGCAACCGCTCCATGTCCGGCTCCACAGGCTCCGCGGACGTGCTGGAAGCGCTCGGCGTAAAGATAGACCTGTCGCCCGAATCGGTAGCCAGGTGCATAGACGAGGTGGGCTTCGGCTTCATGTTCGCGCAGGGCTTTCACCCGTCTATGCGCTTCGCCGCCGGCCCCCGCCGCGAGATTGGCATAAGAACGGTCTTCAACATCCTCGGCCCGCTGACCAACCCCGCCAACGCCTCCCGGCAACTCATCGGCGTCGCCGATCCAGAAGTTGCCGAGCGCATGGCGCGGGTCCTCGGACAACTCGGCAGCGAGAAAGCCCTCGTTGTGCATGGCTCGGACGGCATGGACGAACTGACCATAACCGGCCCTTCCACCGTCTGGCAGCTAGAGAACGGCGAGGTTTCCAGCTACGAGTTCTCGCCTGGAGCGCTGGGATTCTCGCTGTCCGACGCCGACTCTATCCGCGCCGAAAGCCCGGAAGACAGCGCCCGAATCGCGCGCGCCGTTCTCTCCGGGGAGCCTGGCCCCGCGCGCTTGGTGGTTCTGCTGAACGCCGCCGCCGCGCTCGTGGCCGCCGGAAGCGCGGACACGCTTTCCGCCGCTATTCACGTAGCCGCGCGCTCGATAGATACGGGCGAAGCGATGGACAGGCTGAACGCGCTCGTCGAACTCAGCCGGACCCTGGACTGATGGACAAGCCATCCCAACGCGCCGCTATACATCCGGCCATAAGAGACGCGAAGGCCGTCCTGTTCGACTTCGACTTCACCCTGGCCGATTCGTCCGTGGGCATCATCGCCTGTATCAACTACGCGCTGGCAAAGATAGGTCTGCCCGAATCGTCGCCCGAAGAAATTCTGGAGACGATTGGGCTGTACATCCCGGAGGCCCTGGTCGCGCTCGCGGGCGAGGAATACCGACCAAGAGGGCAGGAGTTCTTCAGCTATTTCACCGAAAAAGCTGACGAGGTGATGGCCGACGGAACGCGCATATACGCCGCCACCGCGAAAGTGATCCCGGCGCTGAACAGGCTTGGCTATCTGGTAGGCATCGTCTCCACCAAGTACCGCTATCGCATCGAGTCCATGATGGACAAGGACGGCCTTCTGGACGACCTGAGCGTAATCATCGGCGGCGAGGACGTAACGCGCCACAAGCCGGAGCCGGAGGGCCTCATCAAGGCCGCCGAAAAGCTGGGTATCGTAATTGAGCGCTGCGTGTACGTCGGCGACAGCCACGTTGACGCGGGAGCGGCTCAGTCCGCGGGTATGCCCTTCGTAGCCGTTCTATCCGGCACAACGCCTGGGGAAATCTTCGCCGACTATCCGAACCGCGCCGTACTTCCGGGTATAGAGGCTCTCATTAGAACCTAACTCTGTTAGAATAGGATTTGTGGAGAATGAACGACAAATCGCCCGAACGGGTATCAATATGGAGCGTACTCGCGAAGTACTGGAACTCGATTGTATGGGTTCTTATACTGTTCCTGATAATCTGAACATCGCTATTCGTGGCCGCATACGACTTTGCCCAAGTCGCGAACGACAGCGCGAGTACGGGGTATGGGCCGTTCAAGCAGGGTTATTACGTCGCTGTCGGCTTGGCCTTCTTGAAGGATTACGCTTCTTATACGATAGGGTCTTTAATGATCCTCGTGATAATTATGGCGCTGGCAATGGATGGAAAGGAGAACCTGAAATTGACTCTTACACGCTGGCTTCGAGAGAAAGTTGAAGAGGAACAGAGGGCCAAGGATATATCAGTGGGCCGCGAGCAAGGTATATCGGAGGCTAACCGTAAGTGGTCCGACTGGTATCGCAGGCTGAAAGAGGCCGAAGAGAAAAACGAGCCTTTCGACGAGCCGCCGCCGGAATTCTAGCCCTGAAGGAGCGAATACGCTGATATGGTCCTCAGAACGGACTCCCCCGACATACTTAGGAAGATAGTCGAGGTCAAGAGCGAGGAGGTCGAACGCCTCAAGACCGAAGCTCCGCTCGACTCCCTGCTTGCCAGAATCGAGTGGCAGGCCGACCCCCTCGACTTCGCCGCCAGGCTGACAGGCCCCCGCGTCAAGGTCATAGCCGAGGTCAAGCGGGCGTCCCCGTCCAGGGGTATCCTCAGAGAGAACCTGAACCCGGCCTGGCTTGCCACCCAATACGTGAAAAACGGCGCTTCCGCCATATCCGTCCTGACCAACAAAGACCACTTCCAGGGCAGCCTGACCGACCTCGAAGCCGCCGGCGCGGTCGCCCACACTCACCTGGTTCCCGTACTGCGAAAAGAGTTCATATTCGACCCCTACCAGCTACACGAGGCGCGCGCCTACGGAGCCGACGCGATTCTGCTCATCGTCTCCATGCTGGACGCCGACACGCTTGTGTCCCTGAAAGACCTCGCAGAAAGCTACGGTATGCAGTGCCTCGTCGAAGTCCACGACGATTCCGAGATGGACACTGCAATCCAGATAGGCGCCGAAATAATCGGCATCAACAACCGCGACCTGCGAACCTTCCACACCACGCTGGACATTACCGACAATCTGGCCCACAGAGCGCCGCCCGAGAGCGTCCTGGTCAGCGAGAGCGGACTGAGGACGCCGGACGACCTTGAGCGCGTCAGGCGAGCGGGCGCGTCCGCCGTCCTGATAGGCGACGCGCTGGTATCCGCCCCCGACCCGGGCGCGAAGCTGAGGGAGCTGACATGACCCATTTCAAGATATGCGGACTGCGCGACGTGCCGAACGCCCTGGTCGCCGCCGAGTCCGGCGCGGACTTCCTCGGATTCGTCTTCGTAGAAGGCGTCCGACGCCAACTTCAACCCGACGAGGGCAGCCAAATCATATACGACTTCTGCATGGCCTTCGACGGTGACAAGATGCCCAAGCTGGTCGGCCTCTTCGCCAACCAAGACGCCGAGTTCGTCAACGACGTCATTCACCAGTGCGGCTTGGACTACGTTCAACTCTGCGGTGACGAACCACCCGAATTCTGGGACGAACTCGCCGCGCCCGTAATCAGGCAGGTCAAGGTGCGCGAAGACTTGCCGCGCTCCGAAGTCGTGTCCCTCGTATCCGAGCGGGTGGCCGAGACGCTGGACGCCGGACACATAGCCCTCCTGGACAAGCACCAGCCCGGCGCGCTCGGCGGCACAGGCAAGGCGTTCGACTGGAGTATCGCGCGCGGACTCGCGTCGGACAGTCCCGTACTGGTCGCCGGCGGACTCCATCCCCGGAACGTCGCGGAAGCCATCGCTACCGCCGCCCCCTGGGGCGTTGACGTATCCACAGGCGTCGAGACCGACGGCCTGAAGGACGCCGAGAAGATAAGAGCGTTCGCCGCCGCGGTCAAGTCCGCGGCATAGCGCGCGCCACTCTTGTTGAATCCCCAAGGCGTCGAGAAGACACTCCCTCCAAATTGGTCTCCCAGCCCCTGACTCCCTTCCAAATGACGATTGCATAAAAACCTCCTCCCTTGATGCGAGAGGGCTAGGGTGAGAGTGACAAGGAACAATGCCAAATCAGACAGCTACGCCCCCCTACTGGATCAACCGCACAATCTGGACCGGCGACAACCTCGACATCATGCGGGGAATGAACTCCGACTCGGTTGACCTCATATACCTCGGTCCGCCCTTCAACAGCAACCGCACCTACGCCGCGCCCATCGTCGTCAAGGACAGCGCGGGGATAGACCGGCGCTTGCCCGGCTACCGCGCCCACAAACACACCCTCTTCGGCAGACAGGAAGGAATATGCGCCGGCTGCGAGATAATGTTCCCCTTCCGAAACATGACCATAGACCACGTAGTGCCGTGCTCCAAAGGCGGCAATGACCACCTAGACAAGCTCCAACTACTCCGCGCCGCCTGCAACTCCATGAAAGGCGACCGCTCCCAACCCGAATTCATAGCCCGCCTAACCCGCGAAGGCATCAGAACGACACATAGCCAATCTCGCTAAGCAGAGTGTGTAATACAAGACGTCAATCGTTTAGCGGAAATCAGGAGTAACCACCGTGGCAGACGACAAAGAAACTACCCCCAATCTTACAGATAAGCACCCTGCTCTTCAGATATACGAAACTCTGCGTATGATACGGGATATCCCCAATCCTGGGATTGCGAGCCCGATCTCTGTACTATGGGTGAATGCTGCTGGTAAGGAAGTGTCCCACTTCAAATTTGCTTGGTTCAAGCTACTGGAGTTAGTAAATGAATGGCGCATGAGAGTCGAGCGAGATTTGAACGTTGAGGAACTGAAGCGTATGGAATCGCTGAGGTTCATAGGTCTTATATTTGGATTTATAAGTGAGATGAACACCATGATGTGGGATGATTTCAGATTAAAATTTAACGATGACATCTTACGTACGTTTGTCTTTATTCCCGGGGGAGACCTGAAAGTGGAGTCCCCCATAACAGTTGAAGATCTATCCGATATTCAGTCACAGATACTTGATCTGATAAACTCAGTTCGTGCCTCATCCCTGCCTGGCGAGGTAAAGCGTAATCTCCTCGACGCATTGTACGATCTTATGGACATTACCGCGGATTACGATCTATATAGTGTCGCAGACTTAAAAAAGCGACAGAGAGATACATAGGCGTCGTGAGCAGGCACAATTCTGACTTGGAAGGTACTCCCTACGAGGAAGGTTCTATCTCGTTAAAGGATAAGTTACGTAAGTTTGGATGGGGTATGGTTAACAAGTTCGGCTGGAAGGTCACAGAAAAGGTGATAGATGCCGGAGTTGAGCAAGTGTTAGCGCTACCGCCAAGCGGAATGTAGCCAGAATCGTATTTGCGATAGGACGCTCCAGATCCCTTCTCTCTCACCGCGTAGTCACTCATTCTCCAAGGTTAAGTAAGCGCTTAGAACCTCGAATTCCAGCCTGTCCCGCATCGGAGAATACGTCATTTCCCAGTTGTGAAGCAGGTCGCGGCCAAGCAGTGAGGGAAACCCCTCGGCAACATTGCCGCCCGGTTCGGCGATAAGTAGTTCCACTCGGTACACTCTTGTCAGGTTTCCATCGTTGAAGATCAAGTACGCGTTTTCATTAAAGTACAGCGAACTTCCGCCGATACCAAAGGATTCCCGCCTGTCTTGGAGCAAGTCGAACGGAATGGACATTCTGCCTGCGTCCCAGGCGTGTACGCAAGTTTTATACGCTCCAGTGTCCACTAGGAAACGTATCTGGTAGGATATGTCTAGGCGCGGGAGAATTATTTCGCACCTGACGTAGGGCTGTCCCCACTCATCGAATTCGCAGGTTATCATATCAGCAAGACCGGAGGGTCTGGATCGAGGAATTGAAGGATGAAATCCGAGCCGCCGTATCCCCGGCTCCTAGCCTCGTCCGCCACTTCTTGCATAGAATTCCCGAGCGTGATAACCCCGTCCTTGCTCATGGCAACCCATTTACGCGGGTGTTTCTCTACTAAGTTCTCTCGCTCCTCGTCGAAACGGTGGTATATCCTGTCGAATTCGTCAAGTCTTTTCTTGAGGCCCGCAGTGCCGCCCCTGGACTTGAGGAGCGCGATCACGTACTCAAGCTCGTCGTTTTGAGACAAATCCCTCTTCTCTTCCATATCCCCAATCCCTCCAGCTGATTTCCCACTCCCGACAACCCATCCACACCCGCATTATACCATCCGATCCCACACCCGCGCCGCCAGAACCATCCGCCCAACCCCGCAGGGGCAGTCTTGGCGATTGTCGCTCAGAAGCGCAGAGACACCCGACCGGTGTCATCCTGTAAATCCTCGAATCCTGTAAATCCTGATTCTGAGAGAGAAATTTGCATTAGTCCCCTCTGAAAAATCGCGTGTGTGATTTCCACGACTTTTGGCCTAATTATGAAGTCGGCCATTTCTCCCAGTCGCCGCTCAGATAGAGTCTAGCAGACGCCCTCCCCCTCTCCATGGCATCGCTCATTCCGCTCTGCTGTCGCGAAGACAGGCGATACTCTCTGAAATCGCCAGGTTAAGAAAATCCGGGCGATTTGCGTATATGCCTTATTTCACCCACAATAGCCGGACATAGACACATTCAGGGAGGAAATCATGCCGATGGAAGGAACCCGGATCCAGCTTCCACCCGACCTCAAGGCTTGGGCGATCAGACAGGCTAAAGAGGATAATCGTAGCCTGTCAGGCTACATCAGGAATCTTCTGGACCGCGACATGAGAGCGCGGGAGCGAGAGGTGCCCGAGGGCGTCGAACATCGCGCTCGCGTATAGAAAATATGCCCTGATTATACGATTTCCAGATACGAATTAACCATCGTATCACCAATTAGCGGGTTGCCAAAATAGCCGCATTTTGATAGTATTACATACATAAATTCCAAACAATCCGTATATCTGCCGTATATCTGCATGGAAACAAATTGAGGTCGCCGATGTTGGCGCATCGGCGACCTCTGAGAGCAAGGTTGAGGGCCTGTCACAATGTCCCCACCACCTTTCGCTCATTGCGATTGTAATGGGCAACCGCCCAAAACGCAACCGCCCAGAAGCGGGCCCAGGTTTCTGGCGCATACACTCGACGCGTGGAATCACTTCCCTCGGTCAGGGCCGCGCTGGACGACATAGTAGAATCCCGCCGCAACACCAGGCCGGGATTCCTCTTGTCCACGCGCTTCTGCCCGCCAATGAGAATGACTCGCCCCAACTTCCCAGGCTGGTCAGAATGGCGCAGAAAACCTACCCGTGGCTCAGGCCAAAGTATCTTCTTGACGACAGGGGGTACGACGCCGAATCCAATCACCGATTTCTGTATGAGAGGGGAATCGTCCCCATCATACTGCCGCGCAAGCCGACCGCCGATGACGGGCTATACAACGGCCTGTACAACAAGGAAGGCTTCCCTGTATGCGGGGACAGCAGGACAGCGATGTCCTATGTTGGAACGGACGCCGAGACAGGACGACACCTGTTCAGATGCCCGCCCGAGGGATGCGCTCTGAAGAAGCGCTCCAACGGCGCGATGCGATACTGCGACCCGCGGGATCCCTTCTGGGTTGATCCGACCGACAACCTTCGGGCGGTCGGCGTCGTGGCGCGGACGAGCGCGGAGTGGAAACGGCTGTACAGCCGTCGCCCGATCATCGAGCGGGCGTTCCGCAGACTGAAGCACTCTCGCCTGCTGAATCAACATCAGTACCTCAAGCGAGAGAAGATTGAGATGCACGTGAATATGTCCGCGCTTACCTACCTGGCGACGATGCTGGCCCGCGTCCAGACGGGCGATGTAGGCAGGATTCGGCACATGAACATCGGCGTCCGGTGGCCAGGCTACCCATTATGCCAGCCCCCTAAATCAGCCCTTTGGCGAATACTATCGCGGACGGCGGACGGATTCTCCCAATTATCGCTCCCCCATAATGTCGCTGATTACACATAGTAAAATCCGTTGAAGATTTAAGGGATGGTAAAATAACTCCCAACTAGCGCATCGGGCCAACTGGAAAACAGGACAGTTCTAATGACAGTGAATCATTCTTCAACCGAAACTCTTCGTCATTGGGCGAAATCAGATAGGGAGAACCCCAACCGAATCCACCTGCTCGAACACCACCTCGCCGACGTCGGCGCCTGTCTGGAAGAGATACTGAAGCAGGAAACCGTGAGAAAGCGTCTAGCGCGGGCGGGAGGACTAAATGACCTCGATGACATCACGATAGCGCGCCTGTGTGTCTTCGCTGCGCTACATGACATAGGCAAGGTGAACTTGGGCTTTCAGACCCAGATATGGCCCCGCGGCCTTTGGCCGCGGGGCGTCAGGCGGGCGGGTCATACTCTGGACCTCACTCCAATTCTAAGAGGCGACGACCGCGATTCCATGTGGTTCTTCGACTCTCTGGGGTGGGAGGAAATGCTGACGTGGGATGACCGAGGAGGAGAGACGGTCTGCGATCTGATGATAGCCGCGCTGTCCCATCACGGAATGCCTCTAAATCTTCACAGCGCGACCCCACAGGCAAATTCGGCGATCTGGCGCGACTTTGGGAAACTAAAACCCCGAGAATGCGTCGAGAGCGTGGCGAGGCTTCTCAGAACCAAATGGTTCTCCGCAGCTTTCAGCGAAGACGCGTCTCCTCTACCCTCGGCTCCGGCCTTTCAGCACCATTTCCTGGGACTGCTGATTCTGGCCGACTGGATAGGCTCGAACGAAAAATGGTTCGAGTACGTATCCGAATACGATGAGAATTACATCGAGAAGGCCCGGAGCAGAGCCAGACACGCGGTAAGTCAGATCGGGCTGAATCTGACTGAACAGCGTTCTCAGTTCTCAGTCGTTCCAACCTTCAAGAAGCTGTTCGGCTTCGATAAGCCGAACGCTATGCAGAAAATCGCGTCTGACGCTTCCTCAGACCGATTAAACAGCGAGATCGTGATAATCGAATCCGAGACGGGATCCGGGAAGACGGAAGCGGCGCTGATGCGTTTCGCCCAGATGTATAACGCCGATCTCGTGGACGGAATGTACTTTGCCCTGCCCACTCGTTCCGCCGCTTCTCAGATATGGAAGAGAGTTCGCCGCTTCACGAAGAATCTGTATCCGGCAAAGGCTCCCGACGTTACGCTGGCCGTTCCAGGATATTTGCATCGGGCTCAAAAACATGGATTGGGACTTCAAGACTACCCTGTATGGTGGGATAACAGTTATCACGACGATACCGCCTGGGCAGCCGAGAATCCAAAGCGCTATCTGGCCGCGCAGATCGCGGTTGGCACGGTTGACCAGGCGATGATGGGCGCGCTCAGGATAAAGCATTCTCACTTGCGCGCGGCCTGCCTGTCCCGCAACCTTCTGGTGGTTGATGAAGTTCACGCCTCGGACAGATACATGAGCGAGATTCTGGCGGCGCTACTTAGAATCCACACAGGCGCGGGCGGGTACGCGCTTCTCATGTCCGCGACACTCGGTTCGGTGGCGCGCGCCAGATGGCTGCCTGGCGCCGAGACGCCGGCGCTTGATGAGTCCATCAAAGCGCCTTACCCCGTCATTAGTTTCAGCGGAGACGGCGAAATACTTTCGCCGGGAGAAAGTGGGCAGAATAAGAGTGTCCGCGTCTCCTCCCGTCCAATAATGAGTGATTTCGACGCTGTGGCGAGTCTCGCGCTTGAAGCGGCTGTGTCCGGGACCAAGGTCTTGGTGGTACGCAATACCGTTGATTATGCCATCAGAACGCAGCAGGCGCTTGAGCGCGTCGCCTCGAATGAAGAACGCGACCCGCTATTTTCGTTGAACGGTGTTCCGACCCTACACCATGGACGGTTCGCCGTCGCTGACCGGAGAGAGTTGGACAGCCGGATAGAGAATCTACTGGGCAATCCCCGCCCGCCAGGCGGTCTTGTCGTAGTCGGAACCCAGACGCTGGAGCAGTCGTTGGACATTGACGCCGACCTTCTCATAACCGATCTATGTCCCGCCGACGTGTTGCTCCAGCGCATAGGCCGCCTGCACCGCCACAGCGCGAATGACCCGAACCGACCGGACGGTTACTCCACGCCTTCCTGCGTAGCGCTCACTCCATCCGACGGCGACCTGTCCCCACTGCTGAAGAGCGGGCTGAACGCGAACGGACTCGGTCCAAAGGGACACGTATATGAAGACCTGAGAATCCTTGAGGCGACCAGAAGACTCATCGCCAAATATCCCGATTGGCGGATTCCTGACATGAACCGGGAACTGGTGGAGCGCTCCACTCATCCCGATGCCCTGGAGAGCATCGCTCGAGAGATGGGCGATGACTGGATGGCGCACTCGCTCGAAATTGAAGGAGCGGCCATAGGCGACTCATCCACGGCACAACGGTCCATAGTCCGACATGACAAGAGATTCTACGGAGACAACGGAGACCTCCTGTTCCCTGGAGGCGACGAGGAGAAGATACGAACGCGGCTGGGAGATGACCGCATAGATATAGAAATCGAGTCTCCCCGGGCAAGTCCTTTGGGAACAGGGAAACCGATTGACGGTCTGGCCGTCTCAAAGAGTTGGCTGTCAGACGGACCATTGCCGGAGTCGGTAGAGACAGCCAAGACGGACGAAGGCGGATTCGTCTTCAGCATAGGCGAGCGGCGCTTTCGGTATGACCGCCTGGGCCTTCAGAGGTTGAAATAATTTCGTGAAAGTCCTTCAATGGCCCTTGACAACCAATTACCAAGTACACTAACTTGAAACAGAGCTTTTGTTCCGCTCTAATGAACGTCCGAGAAATCTGTGGCAGAGGCATACTCTATGTTCAACATCTTGGAAGAGCCGCTAATCCGTATGAGAACGAGGGAAGGCTCGCGCATCGCCTCTCTGCCCGAAGTTTATGCGGGGTTGACACGGTATGAGATAGACGCCTTTCCCGCGCTCAGACCTCACCAGCGTCACGCCTGGCACGCCTTTCTGGTTCAGCTTGGCGTGATGGCGATGCGCGAGGGAGGCGCGAGCGAACCGCCACATACGGCGACGGAGTGGGATGGGCTGATACGCGGGCTGACGCCGGATTATCCCGACGATGAGCCGTGGCGCCTGGTGGTTGAGGACGTAACCAAGCCCGCGTTCATGCAGCCACCCGCGTCGTCCAAAGAGAAGGAAGCGGACTATAAGAACACAGTTGATACGCCCGACCAGTTGGATATGCTGGTCACCTCCAAGAACCACGACCTGAAGTCGGCGGTATCGTTGCAAGCGGAAGTTGACGACTGGATCTTCGCGCTCATTACCCTCCAGACGATGGAAGGATTCAGCGGGGCCGGCAACTACGGAATCTCGCGGATGAACGGAGGGCTGGGCAACCGTCCGGCCCTCTCTCTGGCTCCTGTTGGGGGAGTAGGCGCTCATGTTCGCCGGGACATACGCGCCTTGCTGGCGGGCTACCAGTCCATTCTCAACGAATACTCTATGACAGAAGACGGAATCCGTCTTCTGTGGCTCCAATCCTGGGACGGAGCCAAGAGCGAAAAGATATTGCCAAACCGACTGAATCCACTGTATCTCGAAATATGCAGAAGGATTCGATTGCGGTCCGAGTCCCGAAGAAATCTGTATGCCATCAGAGCGACCTCCAAGTCCGAGAGGATTGAAGCCAAGAGCATGAAGGGGCTGATGGGCGATCCATGGACTATGGTTAGCCGGAAAGATGTGAAGTCACTGACTCTCGCAAACGGCGGCTTCAACTATAAGCGAATCGCGGCTTATCTGACCTCTGCCGACTGGGAGTATCCGTCGCTGCTGCGAACCGCGCCGTTCGAAGAGTCGTCAGAAGCGGAAATGCTACTGGTCGCGCGCGGCATGGTAAGGGGCCAGGGCAAGACGGAAGGCTACCATGAGCGCGTCATCCCCATTAGACATAGGGCTAGAACAGCGATGCTGGGCCGCAGGCGTGATCCAGAACTTGGCGAAATCGCGAATGATAGAATCAATCAGATAGGCATTGTTCGGCGCATACTCAGCCACGCCATCCAGAGATTTCTCACCCGAGGAGAAAATAAACCGGCCAGTCCCGAACAGCGCGCTCTTGCCGGTCCCTGGCTGGATCGGTTGGACGACATAATTGACGCGCGCTTCTTCGAGGACCTTCAGATAGAGTTCGAGGCGTCCGAGAGCGACCAGGATAATATCCGACGTCAATGGCTGATGAACGGCGGCGACGTGGTGATTGACCACGCTCGTTCTCTGCTAAGCGAGGCAGTGGAAACCCTGCCCTGTCCCCGAATTCATAGATACCGAGCTCGCGTGAACGCAGAGAATCTGTTTGAGGGAAGGCTGAGAGGGAATAGTGGATTGCCATTTTTGTTTGACACGGAAAGAGAAGGGAATAGAGAATGCATAAACGCCAAACCAGAGGACACACAGAAACTGATAGAAATTTAGTAGTGCCATCACAGTTCCAACGAATCCGAGAAAGTTCCTTTACTGATCAGGTAATAGATACCGCGCACCATCACGGCTGGCAATCGTTTCATTTGCGAGACAGAGACAGCGTACATATCGTTCGGGGCAGGGGCTTTCCTGACTTGGTGATGTATAGAAGAGATCCTGAGACTGGTCGGACAGAGATGATCGCGGCAGAGCTGAAGAGGGGTTATGACAGAGAGTTGCTGGAAGAGCAGACAGAATGGCTGGAAGCGCTAGGGCAACATATCCCGGCTTACGAGTGGCGTCCAGATGATTGGGAAGAGATTGAAAGTGTTCTAAGAGACGGACCCAAACCTACTGACGCAACGAAACCACGTAAGGAACGTCGCTGGAGCAACAGTAATATACCAGCCAATTTCGGCAATGTGATTACGAATCTGGCCGAAACCATCGAGGCCAAGGAATTCGGCACTGGTAATAGAGCTCAGCTACGACGCATGAATTACAATAACCCTGATTCATCTATATTTTGGCGACTCATGGCCAGAGAGGGAATGCCAAGAAAGCCGGACATAGTCAAGTGGGGATTGATCATGCACGGCATAGCATTGATGGCGCATCGCGCTGGCGTGGCGCATCGGCCTAGAATCTCTGTTGGACAAGCTCTGTACCTCGGCGGCGAACAACAGCCGGGGAAAAAGGGCTTTTACAGCGAGGACCGTTTGGCAAAACTGCTTGCTGCGAGAGGGTCAGTCTTTCACAGTCTTTTGGCGAGACTCTTCCGTCTGCTGTCAAATAGAGGCTGCGCTTTCAATTGGCGTGAAATGGCTTGGTTCATTCTCAATGAATCACACAACGAAGAAAGGGCTAAAGAAAGCCGAATAAAAATTGCAGACACTTACTATCGAATAGCGCCTCGCGGTTCCCAGTAATCAGAATTACAAGGAGTATGCCCCAAATGACCACCCCCAGATTTCTACAAATCCACACACTGCACTCGTACCCGGCGGCGTTGCTGAACCGGGACGACAGCGGACTCGCCAAGCGGATGCCCTTCGGCGAGGCCACGCGCACACGAATATCGTCCCAGTGCCTCAAGCGTCATTGGAGAGTCGCCAAGGACGAATACTCCCTGCGAAACATAGCCGACGCTCCGCAGGCCGTCCGTTCGAGGAACATCATAGAGCGTCAGGTCATAGCCCCCCTGCGAGAAGCCGGCGGAATTGATGAGGACGTCATCGCGCAGGTCGAGAGCGCTCTTAATATCGGAGTGTATGGAAGCGGAGGGGCGTCCGAAAGCGGACGCCAACCACTGCTGCTGGGCTTGCCGGAGGTGGAGTATCTGAGAAAACGGGCGGAGGAAATCGTTCAACGGCACCCTGATGACGCCAAAGATGCAGGGGACGCGGCCGCCCAGCTATTCAGCGCTCGCGGAGGAGAAGGTCAGAACTTCAGGGCGTTCCGTGAACAGGCTTCTCTTCCGGGCGGACTGGAGGGCGCGCTGTTCGGACGAATGGTGACCTCTGACCCTGCGGCGAACATAGACGCCGCGGTGCACGTGGCCCACGCCTTCACCGTGCACGGCGAGGAGAGCGAGAGCGACTACTTCTCCGTGGTGGACGACCTCCAACGCGAGGACGAAGACCCCGGAGCCGCCCACATCGGCGACATGGAGCTAACCGCCGGACTGTTCTACGGCTACGTGGTGGTGGACGCGCCGGGCTTGGTTTCCAACCTGGAGGGATGCGAGGCGAAGGACTGGAACAGCGCCGACAAGACGCTGGCGGCCAGTGTGGTAGAGAGCCTCATCCACCTTATAGCCACCGTATCCCCGGGCGCGAAATTAGGTTCGACCGCGCCGTACAGCTGCGCCGACCTGATGTTGATAGAGGCAGGAAAGCGTCAGCCCCGAAGCCTGGCCAATGCCTTCCGCAGCCCTGTGAACGCTCAGATTTCCGTTGCCGCGAGCTCTATGTCCGCTCATCTTCGCAGGATGGACGACGCCTACGGATGCCGCGAATCTCGCAGATTTATGTCAGTCGAGGACTGCGACGTTCCAAACGCTGAACGTCTCAGCCTGGACGACCTGGCCGCATGGGCCGCCGAATCCGTCAAAGACAGCGAGGCATGATGATCATGCGCCACCTCATATTGACACTCGAATCGCCTCTCATGGCATTCGGGGGAGAGACGATAGACAACTACGGAGTCATCAGAGACTTTCCCTCGGCGTCAATGATCGCCGGGCTGCTCGCCAACGCGCTGGGCTGGCGCAGAATCGAGCGGGAGAATCATCAGCGTCTTCAGGACAGACTCATTTTCGCCGTCCGAATAGACAGGGAGCGGACGGTTGGCGGACGGCTGACCGATTTTCAGACCGCCCAGTTGGGAGCCGGCGACCGCGGCTGGACCACGCGCGGTCAGCCGGAACGCAGAGCCGGAGGAGCCAACACCTACAACGCGCCGCATCTGCGCTACCGCGATTATCATTCGGATATGCGGGTTACGGTTGCGCTCAGACTGGATTCCAAAGATGACGCTCCAACGCTGGACGACATAGCCGCCGCGCTGGACGAACCCGCGCGTCCTCTGTTCATAGGACGCAAGCCGTGTCTGCCGTCAGAACCGCTCTTCGCGGGATACGCGGAGGGCGACACGACCCTGGCCGCCCTGATGTCCGCGCCGCTGTCGGAATCCCCTACTACCGGACGCTCGATTCGAATGCTGTGGCCGGCCGGCGAGGGCGTCCGCGATATTCCAGCTAACAGGACATACTCCCTCACCGACGAACGGAACTGGATCTCAGGTCTGCACGGCGGCGGACGCCTGGTGAGCGAGGGAAGCGCGAGTCCGGATATGTTCACGCATAGTCGAGATGATCCGAGCGAGAAGAAAGGATAGCCCATGACGACTTCTCTAAAAGCGGGGACACTGTACATGACGCGCGCCGAGATAGATATGCGGGAGTTCAACCGCTGGTCCGGAACGCGAAGGTTTAGAGACCCGGACCACGCTATGCACTGTCTGCTGACCGAGTGTTTCGGAGACCTGGCCCCCGGGCCCTTCCGGCTGATTGCCCCTCGAGGCGGCACTCGCGGCGTTCTCTATGGATATTCTCAGGTTGACGCCGAGATTCTGAGAGAGGAGGCTCAAATCATAGCCGACCCTCTTCAATTCAACCTAATCCAGACGGATAGGTTGAATACGAAGCCAATGTCGGCTGAATGGCGAACCGGCAAACGCCTCGGTTTCGAGGTCAGGGTTCGTCCCGTGAGACGCCGAGCTAGAAGCGTTGATTACGGTTCCGGCGGCGAGTTCGACGCTTACCAGCTTGAGGCAATCCAGCGGCCCAAGGGCGAAATGGACCGGGATAGGGAGTCCGTATATACTGATTGGCTAACCGAACAGTTTCGCAGAATCGGGGGCGCGAACTTGATCGCTGAGGAAATTCGCATGGTTTCGTTTCGCCGCTCGCGCGCCTACCGAAGACCAAACTCAAGATATACCGAGGGCCCCGACGCGGTTATGCGCGGAGTTTTGACCATTGCCGACAGCGACGGCTTCAGGAATCTGTTGACCAGAGGAGTGGGAAGACATCGCGCATACGGATACGGAATGCTGCTATTGCGCCCGGCGCTCTAGGCGCGTCTTCTACGCCTGAACGCACCTTAACAGGCGAATATATTCATCCCCCGCAAACGCGGGGACAGACAGCAAGGGGGCGATAAATGTTGAGCGGCAGATTGGGCTTGGAAACAGCCCGAATTCCCCACGCGGATAGACACGGACTACTCTGGCTGTCCAGAGGCGCGCTCACGGTGCGCGACGGGACGCTCAGATTCGAGCGACGCGGGTCTTCAGGAGCCGACAGCGGACTGGAAGAAGGCGAGTACAGCATCCCCTTCCAGAGTCTCTCGATGATACTGCTGGGTCCCGGTTCGACCGTCAGCCACGACGCGCTGCGCCTGATGGCGCGGCACGGAACCGGCCTCGTGGCCGTCGGAGCGGACGGGGTTAGGTGCTACACCGCGCCGCCCATCATGCCGGATACCTCAGACATAGCGCGCCGCCAGATGCGCGCCTGGGGCGATCCGAACGGAAGCAGAATAACGATAGCCCGCAAGATGTACGCCATGCGTCTGGGCGAAATTCTGCCCCACCGCGATATAGCGGCTCTCAGAGGCATCGAGGGCGCGAGGATGAGACGAACCTACCAGAACCTCGCTCAGAGATACGGCATAGTATGGCGCGGGCGGCGGTATGACCGAGCAAACCCCATGTCCGCCGATATTCCAAACCAAGCGATAAATCACGCCTCGGTGGCGGTCACCTCAGCCGCGGTCATCGCCGTAACCGCTGTTGGCGCAATCCCTCAATTGGGATTCATTCACGAGCATAGCGGTGATGCGTTCCCTCTGGATATAGCCGATCTCTTCAGGGACAACGTTCTTCTCCCCGCGGCGTTCGGCGCGGCGGCGGAAATAGACAAGAATCCCAATCTGAACGTCGAGAGGCACACCCGGCGAAAGGTTGGAAGGATGTTAAGAACCGAGAGCGTCATCCCCAAGATGATTGATCGCATAAAGACGTTGTTCGAAGACGCTCTTCCGGTAGCAAACGACTTGGCGACGGATGAACGGCAGGTTATGAGTCCCCTGGAGAAGCAGGCATGACAGTGGTCGTTACGATAAACGTAGAGGCGAGGTATCGGGGATTTCTGGCGTCCGCCATGCTGGAGATAGCGCCCGGAGTTTACACATCCCCCCAGATGACCGAGGGTATAAGAACCCGGGTGTGGGACGTGCTGGAACGTTGGCGCTCAGAATTGGGAAATGGATCCATAGTGATGACATGGCGAGACCCGTCCGCCGTAGGCGAGCAGCGCATACTGACTCTGGGAGAGCCACCCAAGGAGATAGTGGACGCGGACGGCGTGTTTCTGGTAAAACTCCACTAGGTTTATTGAGAGGCGGCATATAACTCGTTATCCATTATCAGATCTTCTAGGGGTTACCCCGTACACGCGGGGATAGACCTCCGCCAACCGGCGGGGTCATCTTCTATGGACGGGTTACCCCGTACACGCGGGGATAGACCCTTTGGCTGCCTGCCCAGCCGCAAGCGCTCGAAGGTTACCCCGTACACGCGGGGATAGACCCGTCCTCTGGCTTCTTTATGCCTCGCTTGAATAGGTTACCCCGTACACGCGGGGATAGACCGTGGATAAGGTGGAATCGCTCAGACTGGAATCGGGTTACCCCGTACACGCGGGGATAGACCCTGCGATAGGGCATAGAGATGAAGGGCGGGCGGGGTTACCCCGTACACGCGGGGATAGACCTCCCACAGGAGGTTATGGACCGCATTGACGGGAGGTTACCCCGTACACGCGGGGATAGACCGCTCGCCGTCGCGCTCGTCGAAGTGCGGCATACGGTTACCCCGTACACGCGGGGATAGACCGATTCATATTTGCCGCATAGACCGAGGAGGCGAGGTTACCCCGTACACGCGGGGATAGACCCCATAGCTGACGGACGCCGCTGTCCGAGGGGCTGGTTACCCCGTACACGCGGGGATAGACCCGGGTCGGCTTAGGGCAGAGGTAGGCAAGTACGGGTTACCCCGTACACGCGGGGATAGACCTGAATTGTGGCCTGATATGTACGGATAGGCGGGGGTTACCCCGTACACGCGGGGATAGACCGTTCTTTAAGAAACGTTCAGACGCGCTAGATTAGGTTACCCCGTACACGCGGGGATAGACCCGGACTTCATCGGGGTTGTTGACCAAGACGTTGGGTTACCCCGTACACGCGGGGATAGACCTGTAGCCAGCTATGGAACATACCGCCGCCCTGTGGTTACCCCGTACACGCGGGGATAGACCCAGATACATTGTTCTTTGTCTGTACCACATGGAGGTTACCCCGTACACGCGGGGATAGACCTTTGGCGCATGGCTGTCGCTGGTGTGCGCCATTGGTTACCCCGTACACGCGGGGATAGACCCGCTCATAATCGAGGGCTATGGACGGGAGAATCGGTTACCCCGTACACGCGGGGATAGACCTTCTACCCCCGTTCGTCATATTCACGGATACGGAGGTTACCCCGTACACGCGGGGATAGACCTCCCACATTAGGTTTAAGGGATACAACTTTGACGGTTACCCCGTACACGCGGGGATAGACCGTTTCGACTTGGAAAACCAAACACCTTTACATAGGTTACCCCGTACACGCGGGGATAGACCCCCCCACCTTCCATGTCCGGCAGTCTAATCGAAGGTTACCCCGTACACGCGGGGATAGACCCACAACGTCATGTCCTTCGTGTGGCTCAATCCAGGTTACCCCGTACACGCGGGGATAGACCGACAGCATAAACGCGGAGGTTGAATAATGGTTGGGTTACCCCGTACACGCGGGGATAGACCCACAACGTCATGTCCTTCGTGTGGCTCAATCCAGGTTACCCCGTACACGCGGGGATAGACCTCCATCATCGAACTGGGTATGCGCGTCCGCGAAGGTTACCCCGTACACGCGGGGATAGACCTCGCGCCGGGCGGAGGTCGCCAGGTCAGCGCGAGGTTACCCCGTACACGCGGGGATAGACCTCTACCAGGCCCAGGAGCGCGGCTGCGTTGGATGGTTACCCCGTACACGCGGGGATAGACCCCTCCTCAACGACCCGCCGCGCTTCGACCAGCGGGTTACCCCGTACACGCGGGGATAGACCCTCTATGGGTGGGAGCTGCTGGTCGATCCGGGCGGTTACCCCGTACACGCGGGGATAGACCGCCATCGCTGGCACGCCAATGGGTATGACGTGAGGTTACCCCGTACACGCGGGGATAGACCACTGGTACTGGAAGGCACTTGGCAGACGTTCAGGGTTACCCCGTACACGCGGGGATAGACCCCTTGCCAAAGCGTTGATTGACGCTGTCTTTGTGGTTACCCCGTACACGCGGGGATAGACCGCGCAAATGCTTAGGGACCTGCAAGCTGAAAACGGTTACCCCGTACACGCGGGGATAGACCGCGACTACGCGGACTTCGAAGCCAGGCACTTCGGGTTACCCCGTACACGCGGGGATAGACCGCGCAGATGATTCGAGACCTTCAAGCTGAAAACGGTTACCCCGTACACGCGGGGATAGACCCGCCACACAAGGCTAGTACGCGCTTCTGAGAGCGGTTACCCCGTACACGCGGGGATAGACTCCCTAAATACCACCACCTTCGGAGGATCGGATTGGTTACCCTGTACACGCGGGGATAGACCCTCTAAGGATTTGACTGCGCGACGCGAATCAATGGTTACCCCGTACACGCGGGGATAGACCCAGCGAAAACAGATAGCAGGTTCGCTTTGGCAAGGTTACCCCGTACACGCGGGGTTTATCCCCGCGTATCGGTCATTGATGTCGGCAAGAGAATAGTTGCCCCGTTGTGTAAACGGTCTTAAAACGCATATTTCATGCAACTCTAGTCTTCGGTTTCAGATTTCACTCTGATCGTGGGAATCCCACGACTTTTCGACAGGCTGGAAAATCCGAGGGACTAATGCAAATTTCTCTCTGATAAATTGCCCTTTACACAACCCCCAATATACTGTAAACTACCCCAAGAACATAATTTCCGCACATAAGAACGCCAAGAGAGGCTAACGACCAAAAACCATGACTTCCAGCGCCGACAACCTCACCCCGCGCGAACGATTCGCCAAGATAGTCGCCGAAGAAACCGACGGCGGACGGCGCGTCGCGCGCTTCTTCAGGCAGGTCGCCGAGGGTGAACTGGAAGAATTCAAGCCCCACCACCGCATGGACGCCGCCAAAGAACTCGTCAAGATAGGACTCGAAGAATTCCAGGACTACATAGACGCCAACGCGCCGGCCCCCAAGCGTCGCGCTCGAAAAGCCGACCGTCCGGCGGACGCCGACACCGACGCCTCGCCCGAACTCCGGGCCGCCCGCGCCGAACTCGCCCAGTACGCCAGGGAAATCACCGACGGCGGTCGAAAGATAGTCCGCTTCTACTCCGACGTCATGGAAGGCGTCAGCGCCTACGAAGAATTCAAGCCCCACCACCGCATCGCCGCGGCCCAGAAACTAATCGCAATCGGCTTCGGCCCCGACGTCGAATCCCAACCCGTCGCCCAGACCGCGCCCGTCGTGGCGGCCCGAAACGCCGCCTCCGAACCCCTGGATCCCGAATCTCCCCCCTGGACAATGTACCATCCCCCCACAGAGGAGCGGGAGACAACCAGGGATGTCTTCAGAGAACTCCTATCCCCCGACCTCATGGCCGCCGTCGAAAGCGACGAGAGCGCCGAATGTCCCTGCATAATCGCCGAGTACGAGGATGAGGACATGGATTGCGTCGGAACCGAGGGCGGCTGTCCCCACGCCGACCTGAAATTCCCCGAATTCACCGAAGACGACAGTCGCAGGATAAAGGAATCGGTCATGCGCGGACTCGCCAGGCGCATGGAAATCACCTGCGAACAGACCCAGGGCCGCCTGCCATGCCCAACCCACAGCGCCCACCCCGAGAGCGACCCCAAACACGACCCCTGACGCGCCGACCCTCGTCTTTTGTGGTATCATTGACGCAAGATGAATATACCCGGGGAGTCGTGATTGTTCTTCTTTCAGTGGGACCAAGATGACTGGAAACAGCCTGTGGTGGTCATGGCCTACGCGCTCATCGGTATCGTGGGTAGCGTGTACGCACTGCTGAACACGGGAGATCCGATAACTTTCCTGAGCGGACTGGCGGATGTGGGCGGGGCGTTATTTCTATTCGCGCTGGTAACGGAAGGAGTGATGTGGAACATGGTCATGGCATTGGGAAAGATACGAGAGGCAAGAGACAGAGGCCGTGAGGAAGGCCGCGAGGAAGGCCGTGTAGAAGGCAGGGTCGAAGAGCGCGCTGCGATGATTCAGGCGCTGCGGGACGCAGGCATTCCCGAGCCCGACATCAAGCGGGTGGAGGTTCAACGGGACACTCGCGGCAACAGCCCCGAGCGAGGATGATTCCGCTCACTTAGACACCCCGGATCTAATATCCCCTCCGCCAGTTTGTGAACCCATCGTGGAAACGGGGAGTGGGATATTCTTTGAGAGACTCGCCACTCTGCAATCCCCAGCCCACCGCGCTAACGCATCATAGTTCAGGACGGCGTGGGCAAGTGTCCGCGCTACATAGACCTGATTGCGGCATGGCATTGCAAGTTGTCAAACGATATTAGATAATCGCGCCACCAAGAAATGAAGTCATCTGGTGCTATAAGTCGGGGGGAGCATCAAAGAGGTACTTTGCCAAAAAACGCGACACCCTGCTGTTCTATTCCAAGCGCGACAAATACCAGTTCAACGTGCAGAAAGTAAAGTCTTACGGACAGAGGGGAGGCGGACAAGGGGGAAAGGTCAAGTATTACCAAGACAAAGGTGGATACTACTCAATCGTCAATGCTCGTGATTGGTGGGAAATCTCGATGCTGTCAACCACACACTCGGAGCGCGTGGGCTATCCGACCCAAAAGCCGCTAGCGCTATTGGACCGGATCATCAAGGCTTCCAGTAACGAAGGCGATGTTGTGCTAGACCCATTCTGTGGTTGTGGAACGACCGTAGATGCCGCCCAGCGGCTCGGACGCCGCTGGATAGGGATAGATATATGCGTCAACGCCTGCAAGGTCATAGAGAATCGCCTTCGCTCCCACTTCGACAGTCTGTGGGACAACATAGAGTTCATCGGTATGCCCAAGACTGTTGAAGACGCCAAGACGCTGGCAAGTCTGGACAAGTTCAGATTCGAGAGATGGGCCGCCTCGCTGGTGGACGGCATGGAAGCCAACACTCGACAGCGCGGAGACAAGGGAATAGATGGCTGGGGCAGGCTGCCAATCCGCAAGGGACAATTCATAGACCTGGTATCTCAGGTCAAGGGAGGAAGCACGGGGCCGGGGGATGTTCAGGCGTTCAACGGCGCGCGCCAGCAGGCGGGCGCGGACCTGGGTATATTCACCTGCTTTGACGACCGCGTAACTCAGGGGATGCGGGACGCGGCGGCAAGCTCGGGCAGGTTCATGGAGACCCCCGTAGTCCAGATATATACGGTTGAAGACTACTTCATCGGGCGCGTGCCTGCCCTGCCCAGGGCGGCCTAAGTGTCTAATGCCCTCTGTTCTCGCGGCAAGTCGCGGAATCTCTGTCAATCGTGATAAACTGACATTCCAACATGAGTTGCCAGCCTTGAAGGAGAGTCTGACATGGTAGCCCAACCCTCTGAAACAATCCGACAGGAGACGCAGGACATCTTTCTCACAGAGGAAGAAGAGCGAACGATCATGGAAAACCGGGCTCAGACCAAATTCAACATGAGCCTGGAGGAATTCACCACGGCGTGGCGCGCTGGGGAATTTGACGATGACTACGAGAGGCACGACGATGTGGTTGGCCTCGCAATGAAACTCCCTGAGTACTGGAACGATTGATAGCCGAGAGGACCCCCTATGCGGCTGTCATGGAATACCAGCGCCGCATCCAGCGCCTCCTGTCCTGCATATCCTATTCAGTCGTCAAAGTCGCGGGCGGCCATAACTACGGCAATCCTCGCTCCTCTCACAACCTGGAACTACCGAACGAAGAGCCCGTCGCGCTCGCCGGAACTCATAAGCTGATGCTCAATATCGAGCCCCACTTTCGTGTCCGCAGGACCGAATCTCAAGGGGGCCTGCATCACGTTGAAGTCGTGGGCTATCGCTACACAGTCTATGACAGTGAGCAAAGAGGAATCCTCTTATATCACTGGCACCCCGGGTCCCGAGGGTACGTCAGGACGCCTCACCTCCATCTGGGCAGCGGCGGGCGAGTCGGGTTTGACCCCCTCGTGTCAAAACCCCATCTGCCCACAGGATACGTTAACCTTGGTGAGATAATCAGGTTCCTCATCCAAGACCTGTCGGTTCAACCTGTCCGCGGTGACTGGGATGCCGTGCTCCTGGGGACCCTTGAACCCATCCCATCCCGGTGACCGTCAACGTCGGTACAGCCGCCGCGAAATAGCGTTTACGCTAACCATCCCTGGATTTCTTGCCCACCTCGACGATCGGCCTAATCTGGACACGCCAACAGCGCGGGACCTCAGAAACCGTCTTCGCAGACCCAGGGCCTTTTCGATTATTGTATTGCCGAATATCTCACAGCTATCCGTCATTCCCGTGAAAACGGGAATCCAGTAAGTGCCGGGCTGTCGAACCTGGATAACCGAAAAACCCTGTCCGCGGGCCAGCGCAACCTAGACTCGCATCGCTTGGTATGCTATCTTCAATGACGGAATTCGCAAGTCCAAGAGGTAGGTTGAATGTACTCCCATGACGTACTCATCATAGGCGCGGGACTGGCCGGAATGAGGGCCGCTCTCTCCGCGCGTCAGAACGGCGCGGATGTGGCCGTCATATCCAAAGTCCACCCCGTCCGAAGCCACTCCAACGCCGCCCAGGGCGGCATAAACGCCGCGCTCGAACACGCGGGCGACGACTGGCGCGACCACGCCTACGACACCGTTAAAGGCTCCGACTACCTGGGCGACCAGGACGCCATCGAGGTCATGTGCCGCGAGGCCGGCTCCGAAGTCATCCAGATGGAACACTACGGAGTCACCTTCAGCCGCGACGAAGAGGGACGCCTGGGCACCCGCGCCTTCGGAGGGCAGGGCAAGGCCCGCACCTTCTTCGTGGCCGACTTCACCGGACAGGCCCTCCTCCACGTACTCTACGAACAGATAATGCGCGCCGGCGTCCGCGTCTATGAAGAATGGTTCGTCCTGGAGATACTGGTCGAAGATGGCGAGTGCGCCGGGGCCGTCGTCCTGGAGATACGCACCGGCGACATACACGTCATCCGAGCCAAGGCCGTCATAATGGCCGCCGGCGGTCTCGGACGTGTCTTCGAACCCTCCACCAACGCCCTTATCTGCACCGGCGACGGCATGGGGCTGGCCTACCGCGTCGGCGCGCCCCTGATGGACATGGAGATGGTGCAGTACCACCCCACGACGCTCAAGGGCAGCGGCGTCCTCATAACCGAGGGCGCACGCGGCGAGGGCGCTCACCTGCTCAACTCCGAAGGCGACCGCTTCATGGAGCGCTACGCGCCCAACATGATGGAACTCGCCTCCCGCGACGTGGTTTCCAGGGCCGAGCAGACCGAGATAAACGAGGGCAGGGGAGTTGACGGCAGCGTGTTTCTGGACTTGAGGCATTTGGGCGAACCCCTTATTCGCGAACGCCTCACCCAGATACTCGACATAGCCCGCGACTTCGCCAACGTCAACCTGCTGGAAGAGCCGGTGCCGATACGCCCGGGTATGCACTACCAGATGGGCGGCGTCAAGACCGACGTGGACGGCCAGACGCCCCTTCCGGGCCTCTACGCCGCCGGAGAGGTCGCCTGCGTCAGCGTGCATGGCGGAAACAGGCTCGGCGCGAACTCTCTGCTGGACACGCTTGTCTTCGGACGCCGTTCGGGAGAACACGCCGCCGAACTCGCCAAGTCGAAGGATCACAAAGACCTGGACGACTCCGCCGCCGACGGCGAGAAGGGACGCATCCGGAGACTGATGGAAAACCCCAAGAGCGAGGATATGTTCGGCCAGATCCGCCTCGACATGGGTTCGACCATGAACGACCACCTCGCGGTGTATCGCCACCAGGACGGAATGGAGTCCGCGCTGGATACCATCCGGCAGTTGCGCGAGAGATACCAGTCCGTATATGTCCCGGACAAGGGCAAGACCTGGAACACCAACCTCGTCTTCACGCTTGAGCTCGGCTTCATGCTCGACTGCGCCGAAGCCATCACGCTGTCGGCGATAGAGCGCAAAGAGAGCCGCGGCGCGCACACCCGCGAGGACTTCCCCGAACGCGACGACGAAAACTGGCTGCGCCACATCCTCGTCAGACAGACCGAAGACGGCCCCGCCCTCGATTACCAGTCCGTGGTAATCACCCAGTGGGAGCCGCAAGTGCGAAGCTACTAGTAAAGTCCCTTCCCCCTTGACGGGCTAAGAGGTCAGGCAATTGTCCCTTCCCCCTTGACCGGGGAAGGTTTAGGATGGGGGTGAAACCCCAACTGCAAGCGCGAATACCGACCAACAGACCCCCTCTCCCTCAGGGAGAGGGCTGGGGTGAGGGTGAACTACATTTATAACCGTCATTCCCGCGAAAGCGGGAATCCAAAAGGAACCACAATGCAAGTAACGTTCAGAGTCAGGAGATTCGACCCGGACACCCATCCGGCGGTCCCGCGATACCAGGAATACACGCTGGAGATGACCGAATCCAACACCGTCCTGGACGGCCTGATTCGCATACGCGAAGAGATGGACGGCACGCTCGGCCTTCGATGCTCGTGCCGCAGCGCGATCTGCGGCTCGTGCGCTATGCGTATCAACGGCCAGGCGGGGCTGGCGTGCAACACGTTGATAATTCATGCGCTGCCGAAGGACGGCGGCCCCATAATCGTTGAGCCCGCCGGCAATCTGGAAGTCCAGAAAGACCTGATAGTGGACTTCGCTCCCTTCTGGAGCAAGGTTCGCGCCGTCCAGCCCTGGCTTCAGCCCGAAGGCCCCGAACCCGAAACCGAGTACATAGCCCCCGCCGAGGATATGCAGCACCTCACCGGCGTCATGGCCTGCATAATGTGCGGCGCGTGCGTCTCCGACTGCACCGTCCTGAACGTTGACGACAATTTCCTGGGGCCCGCCGCGCTCGCCAAGTCCTACCGCTTCGTCCGCGACCCGCGAGACGACGCCGACAATTCCAGGCTCGGCGCGCTCAACGAGTACGGCGGCGTATGGGACTGCACCCGCTGTATGCAGTGCGTAGAGGTCTGCCCCAAGGGCGTTGACCCCATGGGCCGGATAATGGCGCTCCGAGACCGCGCCATGGAGGAAGGCTACACCAACACGACCGGAGCGCGACACGCCAACGCCTTCGCCGACTCCGTTGAACACAGCGGCTGGCTGGACGAAACCAAGCTGGTCGTAAAGAGCCACGGCGTAACCAACGTCAAGGAGATGCTCAAGCTGATCCCTGTCGGCATCCGCGCTCAACTCGCGGGCAAGCGTCCCCCACTGGTACACAAGAGTATCCCGGGCGTGGAAAACGTCCAGAGAATTTTCGATAAGGTAGAGAACAAGCGATGAGATATGCCCTATATCCGGGTTGCGTGTCACGCGGCGCGTGCCCTGAACTTTACGCCTCCACGCTGGAGATTTGCCGGCGTCTGGGCATCGAACTAGACCTGATAACCATGCAGGGCGCTTCCTGCACCGGAGCCGGCGTCCTTCAGGAGAAGAATCTCAGGCTTGGGGACACGCTGAACGCGCGCACCTTCGCAATGGCGGAGCGCGTCGGACTTCCCATCCTGACGATATGCTCCACCTGCCAGGGAGTCATGTCCCAGGCGGACGAAAGGCTTCAGGACGACGAATACCGCGAGTCCATAAACGAAGACCTCGCCGAGGAAGGGTTGCGCTACAACGGCACCTCCGACCCCAAGCATCTGCTCTGGGTCATCGTCGAGGAAGTAGGGATAGACAAGCTAAAGTCCCTTATCGTGAGGGAATTACCCGACCTGCGTATCGCGCCGTTCTACGGCTGCTACATCGTGCGGCCCACCTCCGCGCTCAAGTTCGACGAGCATCCCGAACGCGAGGACGCCCTCGAACAGGTCATAGAGGCCGTCGGCGCGCAGGTGGTTGACTTCCCGGGCAAGACGCTCTGCTGCGGCTTCCCGATTCTCACCATCAACGAGACCAACTCCCTCAAGATGGTCGCCAACCACACCATGGACGCGAAAGGCAAGGGCGCGGACGCCATGGTCACCCCATGTCCGCTCTGCCACCTCAACCTGGACGGCTACCAGCCCCAGGCGGCGAAGGCCAACAGCCCAATGGCCCCAATAGACATCCCAATCCTGCACCTGCCCCAGCTAATCGGCCTGGCCATGGGCATAGACCCCAAGCTGATGCGCCTCAACCGGCACATCGTCTCCACCAAGCGAATGCTCTCCGAACTGGCCCTCTCGCCCTAGGCCGTGTTGACATTTCCCGTCATTCCCGTGAAAGCGGGAACCCCGAAGGGCTCGCCGCTCGGCAATCCAGAAGCGCGCAGAACCTGGTAATTGATATTCGATTAGCGTGACTAAACGCCTCACTGAATCGGCAGCGGCGGCTGCCACCAGTGAGGCGTTTCGCTGAACTCTATCTCGGTCACCCACTTCACCCACTCGAATCCTCGTCTGCCCGGAGCCACCAGCCTGACAGGATACCCATGCCCGTGCGATAGCGTCTCCTCCGTGACGTGAGTGGCGAGCAGAAAATCCCGCGCGGCGTCAAGCGAGAACTTTCTGTAATAGCCTGTGACCGACCTGGCTATCACGCTTCGCGCTGTTTCCGACGGCCCCGCCTCTTCTATCAAGTCGCGCAATGGGACGCCGCTCCACCTCTGGGTGGAGTGCCAGCCCCCCGTGCAGTCTATCGTCGCGGTGGTCTCCACCATGTCCGACAGGTCGGAGTAGCCCAGTTTAAGTTCTCTGTCCACCGCGCCGAACACTCTCAGCCGCCACGTATCGGCGTCTATGGGCCGGGGCTTGTCGTTGAGCCATGAGACGCGCGGAAAGTCGTTCCCAGAGAAGTCTTTCGCCTTGTACGATCCGGTGAATCTGCGACGCTGGCCGCTGAGCTCGGCGGCTCTTGCGACGGCTTCCGTGGCCTGCCAAGCTATCAGTCCGACGGCGAACGCGCCCGCCGTCCGCAGGAAAAGCCGTCTATCCGCCCAGAATCCGATTGGGAACCCCCGGATCATGTGCCAGATGTGCCACGCCAGCAGCGGGATTATCGCCGCGCCGACGTAGATGTGCCAGCTCACGCCACTGAATATCCACCAGTAGTAAGGCCCGATGAGAGACCATACTACCCCGGTGGCCAGGCAGATGACCAGCAGAGCTGAGAGTGCGATGGAAGCGGCGCGGGCGGAGACTGGCCGGGGCCACTTCAGCGAGCGGGCGACATTCGCCGTCTTCCATACCAGCGTAATAAGGATTCCGTACCCCGCGATGCGGTGCAACTGTATATGTATAGCGCGGTTCTCGGAGCCGGAAGTCAGGCCGAAGAACCCGGACACCAACTCCAGCGCCAGGAATGTGAGCAGAAGCGTGTTGGCCCAGGGGAAGCGCATTTCCACATTCCGGTGTTCAGGGTACGGCCACCCGCCGTTCTCTATGGGTTACGCGCGCAAGTCCAAACGGGATTGAATCTTGCCGCCGTCGGGGAGGGAGTAGTGGTAGCCAGGAAGGGATTCGAACCCCCACACCCGTAAGGGTAGCGGATTTTAAGTCCGCCGCGTCTGCCATTTCGCCACCTGGCCATTAGACGCTAGGTTATCAGTTTACAGTGGCTTGGGTTTCCCCGCCACTGTAAACCGATAACCTGATTGGATGCGCGATGCTATAAGAAGAGCGGGGCGAAGACCAGCGCGACTATGCTCATTAGCTTGATGAGGATGTTGAGCGCGGGGCCGGAGGTGTCCTTGAATGGGTCGCCCACGGTGTCGCCGACTACGGCGGCGGCGTGAGGCTCTGAGCCTTTGCCGCCCAGGTTGCCGGCCTCGATGTACTTCTTGGCGTTGTCCCACGCGCCGCCCGCGTTGGCCATCATTATGGCGAGCAGGAAGCCGGACGCTATGGAGCCAATCAGCAGGCCGCCGAGCGCCTCGGGGCCGAGTATCACGCCCACTACTACGGGGGCCAGGACGGCTATCACGCCGGGCAGCACCATCTCTCTCATCGCGCCCCGCGTGCTGATGTCAACGGCGCGGGTATAGTCCGCCGGGGTTGTGCCTTCGAGCAGCCCGGAAATTTCGCGGAACTGCCGCCGTACCTCCTGAACCATCGCGTTGGCGGCGCGGCCCACCGCCTGCATGGTGAGCGCGCCGAACAGGAAGGGCATGAGCGCCCCCAGCAGCAGGCCCATGAGAACGTTGATGTCGGTGAGGTTGAATACGTCCACGCCCGTAACCGTCGAGTACGCTGCCATGAGCGCGAGCGCGGTCAGGACGGCGGAGCCTATGGCGAAGCCCTTGCCTGTGGCCGCCGTGGTGTTGCCCAGCGAGTCCAGCGCGTCGGTGCGCTCGCGCACTACGGGATCCAGGCCGGCCTGTTCGGCGATGCCGCCCGCGTTGTCTGCCACAGGGCCGTAGGCGTCGGTGGCGAGCGTGATGCCCAGCGTCGAGAGCATCCCCACCGCGGCCAGCGCGACGCCGTATGTGCCGGCGAGCGAGTTGGCTATCCACATGGCGGCGACCACCACCAGCGCGGGTACGACCGTGCTGACCATCCCAAGCCCGAGTCCGCTGATTATGACGGTCGCCGGGCCGGTCTCGGCCTGCTGGGATATGTCGCGCGTGAACTTGTATTCGTAGCTGGTATAGACCTCTGAGGAAGTGCCTATTATCTGTCCCGCTATCAGTCCGGTCAGGACTATCCAGAACAGGTTGAAATCCATGTCGAGCGCCACTATCGCGATTGCCGTCCCTATGAGTACGATAACCCCGGCCCCGAAAATTCCCGTCCTCAGCGACCAGAGCAGAGAACCCATCGTCGCCCCGTCCTTCGTGCGGACGAGGAACGTCCCGATGATGGAGGCGAACACGCCTATGGCCGCTATGAGCATTGGCAGCACTATCAGGTCGGCGTCGAAGGGCAGGGAGTCGGCGTTGGCTACGCCGAGCGCGGCGGCTCCGACGGCGGCGAGGGCGATTGTGGCGATGATGGAGCCTGTGTAGCTCTCGAACAGGTCCGCGCCCATTCCGGCCACGTCGCCCACGTTATCGCCCACGTTGTCCGCGACGGTGGCGGGATTGCGGGGGTCGTCCTCGTCCATGCCCTGTTCGACCTTGCCAACTAGGTCAGCGCCCACGTCGGCGGCCTTGGTGTAGATGCCGCCGCCCACCCTGGCGAACAGCGCGATTGAGGACGCGCCGAATCCGAATCCGGCGACGACCTTGATGTCCTGGAAGATGAGGTACATGACCGTCAGGCCGATAAGCCCGATGCCCACCACGCTCACGCCCATGACGGTGCCTGAGTTGAAGGCGAGGCGCAGCGCGGGGTTGAGTCCCTCCTGCGCCTGCACGGTGGTGCGGGTGTTGGCGCGGACCGCTATGCCCATGCCGATGTACCCGGCGAGGCCGGAGCCTATCGCGCCGACCAGGTATGAGATCGCGGTGCCGGGTACGCTGGGGGCGTTACCCTCAATCCGGCCGAGGATGTCGTAGTCTATGAATAGCGCGAGTACGATGCAGACCAGAACCACGAAAATGGCGAGCATCCGGTATTCGCGCGAAAGGAATGCGTTCGCGCCCTCTCGGATGGCGTTCCCAATGAAGCGCACCTGCTCATTGCCTTCGTCGGCTTTGAGGATACGCATCGTGAGGATTGCCGCGAACCCGAGGGCCACTACGCCTGAAACTATCGCGAGGATGAGAATTTCCACATTATACCTCCGTCGTAGAAACGGCCTCGCCACAGTTGTGGGAGGCCGTGATTCGCTTGGCGTTCATTATGGCTGGAAAAGTAACACAGCGAACGGCGGGCGGTCAAGTTGCAGGGTCTTTCGGTTATTTCCCGATACCGCTTCTGTCGTTCGTCCTGAGCTTGTCGAAGGGCCGCCACGAACGTAATTGGTTGATAATTGAAGGACCCTAGGGGAAGTTGCGGCGGGGCTTTTGCGCTTTCGTCAGGGTAGGGTAGAATAGGGGTGGATACACTACCAGAGGACGGGCGGTGAGATATGGACAGCCGGTATATACGCGATAGACGGTTTATGCGCGAACTGAGAAAGGCGGTCGGGGAGGCGGAAGCCCAGGAAGTGGTCGAGCTGAACGACAGAGGCAACCGCTACCGCGATATGGGAGAGTTCGACCGCGCGCTGCGGGATTTCGACAAGGCTATCAGCATGGCTCCGCGCGTCGCAGAGCTGTACTCGAACCGAGGGAACGCTCACGTCGGAAAGGGACACTACGAACGCGCTATCTCGGACTACGACGAGGCGATACGCCTGAAGCCCGATGTGGGCGAATACTACACGAACAGAGGGGCCGCCAAGCGCGCGAACGGGGACATCGAGGCGGCGCTGGCGGACTACGACAAGGCGATACGACTTGAGCCGCGATTCGGAATCAGCTTTTTCAACAGGGGCAACGCATACCTGGAGAAAGATGAGTACAAGCGAGCCGTCGAGGATTACGTGAAGGCCGTTCGGCTGATGCCCGATTACGTCGGAATCTACATCAACATGGCGCACGCGCACCGCGGACTGGAGAGGTACGACCGCTCCATCGCCAGTCTGAACCGCGCGCTGAAGCTGGAGCCGGACAACGCCGAAGCCTACCTTGGGCGCGGCGAGTCCTATCTGGAAAAGGGCGACCACGACCGCGCGCTGAAGGACTATGACCGCGCGATAAGCCTTGAGCCGCGCAACGCGGAGTTCTACTACGCCAGGGCGAGGGTCCACATTGACAGGCTCGATAACAGCCGCGTCATCGAGGACGTGGGCAAGGCGATGAGGTACAATAAGCGGCGGGATACGAGCTATCATCTCACCTTCGCGGACGCGCACCGCAACAGGGGGGACGAGTTTCTGAAGAAGAAGAACTACGACCGCGCCATCAGGGACTTCAACGTCGCGCTGAAGCACAACCCCGAGGACGCCATGTCCTACAACGACAGGGGCGTCGCGTATGTGGGCAAGGGCAATTACAGGAAGGCGATGAGCGACTATAACAAAGCGCTCAAGCTCGCGCCCGACAATTCCAAGACCTACCACGCCAGGGGAAGGCTGTACGGAATGCGAAAGCAGTACGACCTCGCCGTCAGGGACCTGAACAAGGCGATTGAGCTCGCGCCGGACGTCGCGGAAGCGTATGAGGACAGGGGCATAGCCTACGAACTGTCGGGCAGGACGGACAAGGCGCTCGCGGACTACGACGCCGCTCTTAAGCTGAAACCCGAAAGCGGCGACGGCTACTTCAAGAGGGGATGCTCGCTCCTGAGCAAGAAGGAGTGGAACAAGGCGCTGGAGGACTTCAACAAGGCGCTGGAACTTGGAACTTTGGACGAAAAGAGCGTGTATCCGCTCAGGGCGAGCGCGTACCTGGAGACCGAGAGGCACGACCTGGCCATCCGCGATTTCGACAGGGCGATAAAGCTGCATCCCAAAGACCCCGGCCTTCACGTGGGCAGGGGAATCGCATACGGGCGCAAGGGCGACCAGGACACCGCCGTCGCCAGCTACGACAGGGCGGCGCGCCTGGACCGCAAGCACGCGGGAGCGTACATCAACAGGGGAGTGGCCTACTACGAGAAGGGAGACTACGACGCGGCTATGGCGGACTTCCAGATGGCGGTCAAACTGGACCCGCGCAACGCCCTGAACTACTCCAACAGGGGGGAGATGTACCTGCACATGGGCCAGCCCAGGAAGGCCGTCTCAGACCTGAACAAGGCCATCAGGATGAATCCCAAGAACGGCGAGGCGTACAAGCATCGCGGAAACGCCTACATAGAGCTGGGCCAGCGTGAGCGCGGGATGCGGGATCTGGCGCAGTACGAACGGATGGGAGGTGAGAACTGGCGGGAGAAGCAGAGGTAAGTGGCGCATTATAGGAACGCTGTTATAATTTATGAGGAGAGCTAACTCCGCTCGGAAGAATTAGGGGAGGCGGCTAGTGCCTTACAGCGATGGAGAGGTCAGGCGTCAACTGCGGCTTGGCGAGGACAGCGGCTGGGAGTTCAAGGAGGTCGGGTTCAGGGGGAATCGTCCGGTAGCGCCCCGACGGGACGATTGGGCGGACGAAATAGCGGCGTTCGCGAACTCCGACGGGGGAGCGCTGCTGTGCGGAGTCAGCGACGACGGCGAAGTCCAGGGGATGTCTCGCGAGCGGATGGACGAATTGGAACGCCTGATATTCGAGGTCTGCTCGGACTCGATCAACCCTCCCGTCAGGGTCAGGATATTCCGTCGGGAGATAGCCGAGGGCAAAGCCTATCTGATGGTCGAAGTGCCGGAGGGAGACGCTCAACATGACAGTCCGGGCGGGAGTTACGCGCGGGTTGGAAGCAGCAAGAGATTGCTGAGCGGCGAGGAGCGGTTGCGTCTGGCTCAGAGACGAAGCCAGGCGCGTTTTCGCTGGTTCGACGAGCAGACGGTGGACGGCACGGGATTTGGCGCTCTGGACGCTGAATTATGGAGACCTCTGTTGAGCGTCGAGGGGGCTGCCAGTCCCGAGCTCGCGCTGGAGAAGATGGGACTCCTGGCCCCGGACGAAAACGGCGTTACGAGGGCGACGGTGGCGGGAATTCTACTCTGCTCCAACTCGCCTGAGGAGTGGCTCCCGAACGCCTGCGTCATGGCGACTCGATACAGAGGGGCCGACAGAGCGTCCGGACAGATAGACGCTCAGACGATTACAGGGCCTCTGGACAGGCAGATAGCCCAGGCGTTGGCATTCGCCACTCGCAACATGAGTGTCGCCGCCGTCAAAGAACCGGCCAGGCGAGATATACCGCAGTACAGCGTCAACGCGCTGTTCGAGGCGCTGGTAAACGCGGTGGCGCACAGGGACTATTCTATCCGGGGAAGCAGGATAAGGCTTTCCATGTTTGAAGACAGGCTTGAACTCTGCTCTCCCGGGTCTCTTCCAAATAATCTGACGATAGAGAGCATGGGGGAGCGCCAATCCACGCGCAACGAAGCGCTGACTTCCATGCTTGGGAGGATGCCAGTCCGTGGAATCGGCGGATCTGCCGGGAGACAATTCTTCATGGAACGACGCGGCGACGGCGTTCCGATTATCCAGCGAACAACGCGGGAACTTTGCGGCAGGTCGCCGGAGTACCGACTGACTGACGGCTCTGAGCTATGCCTCACTATTCCGTCAGCGCCGGCGATTATGCCAGACCCGACCGGGGGAGACTTCGCCAATGAGCCGACTGAGACCGCCTTCATAGCGGCGCGGAGCGGAGGCAGTCCTATTGCCGGCGCGGATGTGTTGGCTATCTTTCCAAATAGGACGTTCAGACATTCCACGGCGAACGAAAACGGAGAGGCGTTTATTGATCTGTATCTCAACCAGGCAAACTTGCCGATAACCGTGTTCGTGGCGTCGGACGGATTTTCAGCGCGCGTCGAACGTGACTGGGTCCCGTCTCGGCGCGCGCTGTCAGTTGAAGTTGAATTGGACCCCCTGCCGGAAGGGGGATCTTTAATTTTCCCGGAGGAGATAGGCGACATTCCCGGTTTGGCGGGGCGACTGAATCCCATCCGGGATCGACTCGACAGAGTGTACCTGTACACTTCCAACATCGCGATCAACGGCGGGAAGCCTCAGCCGGTCTATTTCACATTTGGAGAGGATCTGCTGCTGACAGATTCTCTGGGAAATGAAGCCCTTGCCCGATTTGTGGATATCGTCGGTCGGTCCGCCCTGCTGGAGTACCGTCATAAGGCGAAGAATACAGACATTTAACTGGGATCAGCGCAGCCTGTCGCTAACCTCCGCCAGCCGCTGTTCCAGCCGCCTCTGCCGCAGCGCGACCGTGATGTCTCCCCGCGTCCGCTCCAGCACCCCTCGCATAACGTCCGTGCTGCGGCGCAGGCCGCGGGTGACGCCGTCCGGATAGTCCAGCGTGACCAGCGCGGCGTAGATCTCGTCCATGATGGACAGAAGCGTCTCGCACCTGTCGAAATCGTCGTCTCGCAGAAGGTCGAGAACGACGCGGCGCAGTTCCCCGATGGCCTCGGCCAGCCCGTTCATGTAAACCGCCGCGCCGACGTCCAGTTCCTCCATCGTGGGCAGCCGCGAGCCCTCGGCGAAGGCCAGCGTCGCGTGGGCCTCGACGAACTCCTTGAGCGCGTCCTCGACGTAGCCGCCGTAGTACACCGCCGGATGGGCGGCTCTGCGCTCTTCCAGCATGGCGCGAAGGTCGGCGGCCTGGGCTATGAGCCGTCGCGCTTCCTCGTACTCGGCGCGGTGGGTAGCGCGGATAGAGTTGGCGGAGAATCGGACTATCTGGCGCGATGTGGTGATGGCCTGCTCCCGCGCTGCGTGGGTTTCGCCCATCATCTCGGACGCGGCGGCTCCGGCGGCGCGTATCGCTTCTATGGTCTGTTCGGTGGAGACGAATTCTGTCGGCATGAGTGAAATTCCCGCGTTCAGCTTGAGTTTTCTTCGTACAGTTCGACCAACTCGCGAGTGGCGGCTTCGGGATCGTCCGCGAAGGTAATCGCGCTCACCACGCATACCGAGTCCGCGCCCGCCTTCGCCACGTCCGCTATGTTGGTCTTGTTGATGCCGCCGATAGCCACTATCGGCTGCGGAACGGCGTCCTTAACCCGCGCTATCTCCTCGGGGCCGAGCGCCGAGCGGCCCGACTTGCCCATCGTGGTGGTGGCGTAGATAGCGCCGACCGCCAGGTAGTCAACGCCCTGCGCCGAGGACTCTAACGCTTCCGGCAGGCCGTTGTTGGAGTTGCCGATTAGCTGGCGAGGCGCGAGGATGTCGCGCGCGGACGGAACGGGCAGGTCGGTCTGGCCGACGTGCAGGACATGGGCGTCTGAGGCGCGCGCGAGGTCGGCGTGATCGTTCATCACGAACAGCGCGTCGTACTCGTCGCAGAGCGCCTTCAGTTCCAGCGCCGACTTCAGGATGTCGCCCTTGTCGTTCAGCTTGTCCCTTAGCTGGACTACCCTCGCGCCGCCTTGCAGAGACCGTCGGGCTACTTCGGATACCGGGCGGCCTCGCGTGGCCTCCGGGTCAACGATGACGTAAATGCCGTTCAGCCTGGGGGATATGCGGGCGCGGATGTCGGCGGCGATGGCTTGTTCTGCCCGCGTCAGTATCGGCCGCGCGTCGCTGGCTGCTGTGTCGTCGAGCGTCTCCGCCGACGCCCGAAGAAAAGACGCTATCTTCAGTGCGTCTTCCGGCCTGTCGTTCACGCTTTCGGCGGGCTGCGTGTCGTATGGGGAAGTCAATGACCCGCGCAACCCTCTGAGGTCATCCAGAAGACTCGGTTGGCCGGTGACGTAGGTTTGCAGAAGGCGAATACCCTCCGCGATGGCGTCGTTCTGAGCTTTTGTGAATGTATTCAATATCATGTCCATCCTAACATCAGCTAAATCACAGTTCAGATTGTAGCACACCTATGCGGGATGCAATCTCGCGTTCTTGGGCTTACAATAGCGGCGCGACAAGACGCTATGCAAACTGGAGTGAACTAATGTCGGAGTACAACATCTCGGTTATCAGGGGAGACGGGATAGGGATAGAGGTCATAGAAGAGGGTATCAAGGTTCTGAACGCGGTCGGCGGGGAGTACGGCATAGGCTGGAACTGGGTTGAACATCCCTGGGGCAGCGACTACTACATGGAACATGGCGCGGTCATGCCCTCCGACGGGCTGGACACGCTGAGCGAGTCCGACGCCATATTCCTGGGCGCGGTCGGCCATCCCGACATCCAGGATCACATCACGCTGGGCGGCCTGCTGCTGCCCATACGCCGGTCGTTCGACCAGTACGTGTGCGAGCGTCCGAGCGTGCTGTACGAGGGAATCGCGTCGCCGCTGGAAGGCTACGGCCCGGGCGACATTGACATGGTCGTCGTGCGCGAGAACACCGAGGGTGAGTACGCCGACGTAGGCGGATTCGTCTATCCCGACTTCCCGGAGGAGATGGGGATACAGTCCGCCGTGTTCACGCGGAAGGGCTGCGAGCGCATCATCCGCCACGCCTTCGAAGTGTCGCGGCGGCGGGACAAGGCGAAGAAAGTGACCTCGATAACCAAGTCCAACGCGCTGGGATACGGGATGCTGGTGTGGGACAGGGCTTTCGAGCGCGTGGCCGAGGACTATCCCGAAATCGAGACCGACTCGCTGCTGATTGACGCCGCCTGCATGGACTTCATTCGCAGGCCGGAGACGTTCGACGTGGTGGTCGGCAGCAACCTGTTCGGCGACATCCTGACCGACATCGGCGCTATCATCACCGGAAGCATGGGCCTCGCGCCCAGCGGCAACATAGACCCGGAGCGCAGGTTCCCCTCCATGTTCGAGCCGGTGCATGGTTCCGCGCCGGACATCACGGGGCAGGGGATAGCGAATCCGCTGGCGACGATTCTATCCGGCGCGATGATGCTGCGACACCTGGGAGAAGAGGCCGCCGCCGAGTCGGTGGAGAAGGCGTCACTCAGCGTCGTCGCGCTTGGCGAAACGCTGACCCCGGACCTTGGCGGAACATCGAGGACAGAGGACGTGGGCGACGCCGTAGTCGCCGCGCTGACATAGGAGGCGAAACATGGCGGACATCGTTATAACCGGGGGACTGGTGGTAACGCCCAACGGGGCGGACAATCTGGACGTATTCATAACGGGCGAGAGCATTTCAGCTGTGGCCGCGCCGGGAATGATGGATCACGGCGACGCGCGGGTGATAGACGCTTCCGGCAAGATAGTCGTGCCGGGCGGGGTGGAGCCGCACGCCCACATCGGCGGGCCGCGCCAGCCGGAGCGGTCGGGCGCGGAGCCGGTGTCCAAGGCCGCCGTCTGGGGCGGCACGACCACCGTCTTGGACTTCGCCACCCAGGTGCCGGGATTCGATCTCTACCATGCTTTGGGGGAGGCCGCCGAGCGTTGGGAGGGCAACGCCTACACGGACTACTCCTACCACCCGATCTTCACAAACGGCGCCGACCGCGAGTCCATCGGACAGGTCGGGGAGCTGGTTGAGGCCGGGTTTCCGAGCTTCAAGGTCTTCACCACCTCCATTCGCCCGCCTAGTCCGCAGATGCAGAACAACAAGACCGACTTCGGCAGGCTCAATGTGATCATGGAGAACGTGGCGGAGGCCGGCGGCATACTGCTCGTCCACTCCGAAGACGACGACATGGTCCACTACAACTACGATAACGCCCGGGAGGACGGTATGTGGGATTGGTGGAATATGCATCACATCCACTCCAACCTATCCGAGGACGTCTCCTTCAGACGCGTGCTCCGGCTCGCCTCCAAAACCGACTGCCCGATCTACTTCGTCCACGTCAGTGCGCTGGAGGGGGTAGAGGCCGTCGGACAGGCGCGGATGGAGGGGAGGCCGGTTTATGGCGAGACGCTGCACAACTACGCCTGCTTCAGCGCCGAAAACTACCATCAGGAAGACGGCATGAAGTACCACACCTATCCCTCTCTCAAGTCGGAGGAAGATAGAGCGACACTTTGGAGCGGGCTTTTGGACGGTCGTCTATCCACGATAGCCACCGACCTGGTTTCAACGACGTGGGAGGAGAAGATACGCTTCAAGACCGTCGCGGACGTCACCGGCGGACACAACGGGATAGAGACCCGCATGGGCATAGCCTACTCGGTGGGCGTCGTGGACCTAGGCATGAGCCTTCAGCGCTTCGTGGACATAACATCGGCGAACGCTGCGAAGATATTCGGAATGTACCCGAAGAAGGGCGCGATAGCGCCCGGCTCCGACGCCGACATCTGCGTCCTGGATCCGACGGTTGAGCGCGAACTGACTCTGGACGACCTGCACCTCGAAGACTACTCGATCTGGGAGGGCTGGCCCGTTCACGGCTGGCCGGAGACCGTTCTGCTAAGGGGCAAGGTAATGATTGACGGTCGGACGCTGACAGGATCGCCCAACGACGGTCAGTTGCTCTCGCGCTCGGTAAGCGCGGAGATTACACAAAGGCCGGTCTGCTAAACAGAAGGGGGCCCGATGGACGCAATTCTCATCGGGCCCACTCTTCCAAACCAAGATTGGCCTAACTCCGTAGGCATCTCAGACTTGAGCGTAGGCAGACAGCGCGACCTAAGTCCTAGCGGCGGGTTCTTGCTCCTCGCGCTTGAGTGAAATGCCCAGCACCGCGCCCTGAACTACACCGACATCTTGGATAAGTCTCTTGACATTATCGTCATTGCGTTCAAGACGGCGCGAGACACCGGCGATGTCGCCGCGCAGTTCGGACTTGGCGGTCTCGACCGACTGAGCGACGGCGGTGATTTCACCTCTGAGTTCGGACTTGGCGGTCTCGACCGACTGAGCGACGGCGGTGATTTCGCCTCTGAGTCTGTCTTCTGCGGCGGTGATTTCACCTCTGAGTTCGGACTTGGCGGTCTCGACCGACTGAGCGACAGCGGTGATTTCACCTCTGAGTCTGTCTTCTGCGGCGGTGATTTCACCTCTGAGTTCGGACTTGGCGGTCTCGACCGACTGAGCGACAGCGGTGATTTCACCTCTGAGTCTGTCTTCTGCGGCGGTGATTTCACCTCTGAGTTCGGACTTGGCGGTCTCGACCGACTGAGCGACAGCGGTGATTTCACCTCTGAGTCTGTCTTCTGCGGCGGTGATTTCACCTCTGAGTTCGGACTTGGCGGTCTCGACCGACTGGGCGACGGTGGTGATTTCGCCCCTGAGCCTGTCTTCCGAGGCGATGATTTCACCATGGAGCCGCTTATCAGACTCGATTCTGTCCTCTCTCAAACGTTTCTCCATATTGGCGTTCTGACGCCACTGGAAAACCATAACCGCGATTCCCACAGCGATTACGGTCAGCATGATCGTAATGTTGGAGGAGATGTTGATTCCTTCCATGCCTACCTCCCAACTTGTATGATACTTCCCATCGTCTGAACATACAACCTCCGCTGGTTGGCTTTTCAGCTATTGCCAAACCGGGAAGAGGATATTAACCTATGCCCGATAACTCAAAAGGAAACGTGACAATTGCAAGCGCGTGAAATAGAAGGCAATTCGCTGGCTTACATTCTGGTGGAGCCGGACGACTACGACGAGAGCCAGGAATACCCGGCGGTCGTCCTGCTCCACGGGTTCGGAGCGAGCATGAGCGACCTCGCCGGCCTCGCTCCCGCCATAGACCGGAGCGGATATATCTACCTCTTCCCGAACGCCCCTATCCGTATGCAAATCGGCTACGGCATGACGGGCTTCGCATGGACTCCGCCCGGAGGACAGCCCGGCGGCGAGGACGCCGCGACCCGCGCCGAAGAGCTTCTAGTCGGCTTCTTCGACGAGGCGATGGAGCGTCACGGACTCGCCGAAGGCGACATGGTGATGGGCGGCTTCTCACAGGGCGGCATGATGACCTATCGCTTCGGACTGCGCCGCCCGGAGATGTTCGCCGGCCTGGTCATACTGAGCGGTCGCGTCTCGTCGCCTGAAATTCTCTCTGAAAACCTGCCCGACCGCCGCGATCAGCCGATCTTCGTCGCGCACGGGACACAGGACGCCATGATAGGCGTGGCCGATGCGCGCGAGTCCCGCGATTTCCTCACCGCGCAGGGCTACTCCCCCCAATATCACGAATACCAGATAGCGCACGAGATAAACCAGGATGTAATATCCGATCTGGTTCCCTGGCTGCGTAACGTCATGCCGCCCCTGCGACTCTGAAACTAATAACCAATCACTAACAACTAAGAACTAATAGAGGAGACACAAATGGTAACCCTCCGAAAGAACAACATATTCGCCAAGAACCGCGAGGGCAAAGTTGGCCTCGGACTGGGGCTTGTTTACCCAAGCGCCGAGGCCGTCGAGCTCGTCGGGATGCTCGGCGGATTCGACTACATCAACCTGGACGGAGAGCATGGCCTGTTCTCCCCGGAATCCATTGACGCGATGGTGAGAGTCGCCGACGGCTACGGACTCACGGTCACCGCCCGCGTGCCGAACCTAATGTCCTCCACCATTAACCAGTTCCTCGACAGGGGCGTCATCGGCGTTCTCGGCCCGCACGTTGACACCGCTGAGGACGCGAAGGCGCTGGTTGACGCCTGCCGCTTCGTCCCCGAAGGACAACGCAGCTGGGGCGGCGGTCGCGGCACCTTCTACAACGACGGCGGCCTTCTCGGTCAGCCCGGACTCAAGCGCACCGAGTACATGGAAGCGGCCAACAAAGAGATGCTCGTGATGGCGCAGCTGGAGACCGCCACCGCCTTCGAGAACCTGGACTCGATACTAGAAGTCGAAGGGATTGACGCCTTCGCCTGGGGATCCAACGACCTCGCCCAGTCCATGGGGCTGCCCGGCCAGCCCGACCATCCCGACGTGAAGGCCGCCGAGGCCAGCGTGGCCGACCGGATACACGCCGCCGGACGCAAGATGTCCTACGACATATCCAGCGCGGCGGGACTGCCCGAAATCATTCTCAGCGGCGCGAGGGCCTACCTCGAATCTAATTCGTAGATTGACCTGAAGCGGATAGGAGCGCGAAAAATGACGACGATGAAAGCCGCTTTCTTCGACGGCGCGGGAAAGATGGAGGTAAGGGAGACCCCCAAGCCGGAAGCGGGGCCGGGCGACATGATCCTGCGCGTCCGCTCCGTCGGTATCTGCGGATCCGACCTCCAGATGAACGTGGACAAGACCGAACCCGACCAACTCCCCGCCGGCCACGAAGTCGCGGGCGAGATAGTAGAAATCGGCGACGGCGTTGACACTTCCATGCTGGGCAAGCGCGTCGCCGTGGAGATAATCGGCCACGGGCGCGCCTGCACCACCTGCTGGTACTGTCGGCAGGGACAGTTCCGCGCCTGCCGGAACATGGCCCCGTCGGAGGGCGGCGGATTCGCCGAGTACATGAAGCGCAAGGCCATCGGCTGCTACCCGGTACCGGATTCGATGTCCTGGGAAACCGCCGCGCTGGTGGAGCCGCTCGCCGTGTCCGTTCACGGCGTCAGACTGGGCGACCTGAAGGGCGGGGAAGTGGTGACAGTCCTCGGCTCCGGCAACATCGGCCTCACCGCCATAGCCGCCGCGAAGGCGCTCGGCGCGGGCAAGGTCATCGCGTCCGCCAGGTACGAACAGCAGGCCACCATGGCCAAACTGGTCGGCGCGGACGAAGTATATCCCGACACCGGCCCCGACCTCTGGGACGCCATAGCCGACGCCACCGACGGGCGCGGATCCGATATGACCGTGGAGACCGTCGGCGGCCACCAGTCCGCCACGATGCACCAGTCCGTCGAGGTGACGCGAATACAGGGCAGAATCGTCATAATCGGCGGCTTCAGGCGTCCGTTCGAGTTCGACTTCCTCACGCCCATGCTCAAGGAGCAGCAGTTCGTCTTCTCATCCTGCTACAACGTGCTGGACGGACGGCATGACTACGAGGTGGCGATTGACATGATGGACTCCGGCAAGGCGTCCATCGAGAGCATGGTCACCCACAGGTACGGCTTGGACGACATTCAGACCGCGTTCGAGACCGCCTACGACAAGAACAGTGGCTCGGTGAAGGTGCAGATACTCCAGAACTGAGCAGGGAGAGACAACTATGCGCTACAAGAAATTCGGCAACTCCGACCTTGAAACCTCCGTCGTCGGATTCGGCGGCTGGCCGATGGGACGCGGACACTACGGCTCATTCGACGACAACGAAGTCATCCGAGCCGTCCACGCCTCGATTGACCTCGGCGTAACCCTGTTCGACACCGCCGCCGTGTACGGCTGGGGCGAGGGCGAAAAGCTGCTGGGCCGCGCGATGGAAGGCAAGAGGGAAGACGTGGTTATCGTCAGCAAGGCCGGCATACCCTGGGACGAGGAGGGTGGCGGCAGACGCAGGGATAGTTCACGCGAGTCCCTGGAGAAGTCGCTGAACGAAAGCCTGACGCGCCTGCAGACCGACTACCTCGACCTGTTCCTCATCCACTGGCCCGACGAATCCCGCCCGATGTCCGTGCCTATGGAAGCCTTCGCCGACTTCCAGCGTCAGGGCAAGATACGCTACGGCGGCGTGAGCAACTTCAGCCCTCAGCAGATGTCCGACTGCCTGGACGTGTTCCCGATAGTCACCAACCAGGTCGGCTACCACCTGTTCGACCAGAGGCCGGAGCCGGAGATAATCCCCTTCTGCGCCGACAACGGCATGGGCATCATGGCCTACGGCTCGCTCGCGCACGGCCTTCTGACCGGAACCATGACGCCCGACACCACATTCGAGGAAGACGACTGGCGTCGCAGCCTCATGGCCTTCGGCCAGCCAATCTTCAAGGGCCAGAACTTCCTGGACAACCTCAAGAAGGTGAACACCCTGAAAGAGATGGCCGCCGACAAAGGCTTCTCCGTCGCCCAACTAGCCTTGGCTTGGGTCGCCTCCGAACCAACCGTCTCCGTAGCCCTGGTCGGCACCCGCCGCCCCGAAGAAATCCAGGAAAACGCCACCGCCGCCGACTGGCAACTCTCCGCGTCCGAACGCGACGAAATCAAGGCGGTGGTCACAGGGTAGTTTGAACCGGAACCGGCGAAAGGCCGGACCTTACTTCATATGCCGAAAGTCAGAGAAGCTATACGATTGGTCAGACGAGACGGATGGCAGCATCTTCGGACGCGCGGTAGCCATAGGCAGTACAAACATCCTGTAAAATCCGGGAAGGTCACCATCCCCGGAAAGCCGGGCGATGACCTGTCTCCGGCGATGTGGTACAGCATTATGAAACAGGCTGGACTCAGGGAGAGGAATCAATGAAACTCCAATACGCGGTTGTCTATGAGAGAACCCCGAATAACTACGGGGCTTATGTGCCGGACCTGCCGGGCTGTGTCAGTACGGGAGACAGTTGGGATGAAATTCAGGAGAACATCCAAGAGGCGATGGCCTTTCACATTGAAGGTCTGACCATGGAAGGTGAACCTGTTCCAGATCCGTGTATGTCAGTTGCCGACGCTATGATATTTCATAGCGAAATTCTTGCCGAGAGCGAAATCGCAGTTCCTGAAATGGAGACTACGGTAGGGTTGGTCGAAGTTGATGTCGAAGTCAGACACGCCATCTTGGAAGGGATCGCGTAAACCATACGTCACCCCTATAAACCCAGTTCGGCTTTAACTTCTTCGAAAGGCACGAGGTTGCCCTCTCGAGCGTCTTGGATACCCCGCCGCAACGCAGCCATCATTTCGAGATCCCCCATAATATCCAGCGTCTCCACTATTCATTCGAACAGGTCCCAGGACATCACCGCCAGCACTGGTTTGTTATACCGGGTCAACGCTATCGCGCCTTTCTCCGCCGTCAGCATTTCAGGCAACTGGATCAGCATCGCGCGCGCCTCGCCTATGGGAATCCGCTCAGTTTCGTACTCTGAAATAATGGCCATAATTCGTTTCCTCTGCCTGTGGTCTTTCCTGCGAAAGTGGAATCCAGACCTTGTAAACTTCCGAATAGGCTATCGGAGCTTGCTCACTTCCGTTATGACCCACTTTAACCTATTCTCTACAAAGTCAATATGTTCCACCGCATCATCGGGACTGACAGAGTAAGCCTTGATGCCTTCATCGTTATCAACGTTCTGAGTTGGGAATCTTCGGTTGAGACACCAAATATCTATCCACTGCTCAAGAATTTCTTGTAGCCGTGGATGTGAAGAGTCAAGGGTGGAGACACGAGCCCCGAATGAAAAATCTTTGAAATGCTCGAATCCATATCCACCAGATAAGCCTGGTGGATACATCCAAGCGATGCTAACTTGGAAATTTACCAGTGAGCACCAAATCTGAATCCAAAGCCCATCTTTGCCTAATGATTGTATGTTAGCGCCCTCTCTGGTAGCCGTATCGAATAATCTAGACGCCGCATCACATACTTTAACATCTTCGCATGAGGCCAAGAATCCCTCGGAGGTCTGTCTCTCTGATATTTTCTCGTCCAGAAATTCTTTCGACGATATGTCACCACGCACGAAAGCTCGATGCTGTTCCCACAGCAGATTGCCGTCCCAAGGTATGTCAGCTACGTCTAGCCAACTTATGTGCCGCGCATTGTCGAAATTCCTCGCGAAATTATCAAACTCTCTGACATCTTTTCGTGAATCCACCGACTTTCCGGCGCACTCGCGGTTGAATGGCGTAAGATACGCCATAGCCAATTCTGAATCAGGATGCTTTTCCGCGAGACCTTCTCTATATTTCTCAAGTTGTCCCTCTTCCACAGAGTCATCCGTAATCTTGATTTCGATTCCTACAATTCGGTCATGGGAGTCTCCGCTTCTTATGACAATATCAATTTTCCCTGTGCGTACTACATATTCTGGAGTGATTTCAGCGTGTATTGGAATATCCCAATTATACGGTGTAATTAGCTTCCAGAATCTATCAAACAGAGAGCGGTCCCCATTCGGACTTATACTCTCATTCAGAGTGTCTGCAAGAAATTGTGAGTGACAGCGTTCGTTTAGAGCACCGGCTTTTTTGATAGTCTCGAAGATGTTCATTCTATTGTCCCAGTGATAGTATCAGTCATTGAGGAACTCGTATCAGTTTCGGCAGTTCATTTTACACTAGGGATAGCCCCCCTCACCCATCCAAATCCGATCCCAGCCCCTCCTCCATCTCCACCCCCAGCGCCCGCAGCGCCACCGACAGCATCGCGTAGTAGCCGACCAGCGTTACGAACTCCACCACCGCCTGCGGCCCCAGCAGATGCTCTATCGCCTGGAAGGTGCGGTCCGTCAGGTCGCCGTTCAGTACCAGTTCCTTCGCCGCCTGCGCGAACACCCCCTCTTTCGCCGGCAGACCCATCGGCGCCCGGCCAGTTCGGATGCTCTCGATGACCTGCGGCCTTACGCCCACCTCTCGCGCTATCGGTTCGTGATGCGCCCATTCGTAGTCGCTGTTCGTGTGCCGCGCCACGCTGATTATCGCTATCTCGCGCACCACCGGGTCCAGCGTAGTATGCAGTCTCAGGTACTCTCCGAGTTGCCCGACCGCCTCAGCCGCCTTCGGACTATTCATCAGCGCCCTGAATGAATTGGGCATTGGCGTGTCCGGCTCTATGCTCCCCCGCGTCTCCGCTATATGGTCGAATATCCGCTGACCGTCTTCGTTCAACTGATCCCGCTCTACGTACTGAACCCTTGCCATCTTGTATGTCCTTTCTGTCAGACGCCGATCAATCGCCTGCGCCCGAACGGATTCTCTCCCTTGTCCTTTGGCCCAGATTCTCCAGGTCGTCCGACACCCGGACGCGATATCGGCCCCGGGGTTCCGGTCCTAGCAGACCCAAGGGCAGCATAGCCGCTCTGCGCGAATGGAAGGTTCGTATCTCATCGAGCGAGGGTAGGGCGCGAGCTCGCTTGCCGTTCTCCATCACTGGCAGCAGAAGCGGTTCGCCGCCTCTAAGCGGAGCGCGCTCGTCGGCTCCGTGTATCATATCGAGCCTCATCGTTCCGTCAAACCCTATGTGCCTGCTGACCTGTTTGGGCCCCGGCAGATAAACCTTGTCCTCGCTGAACTTCATGACCGGCCTGCCGTCGTACTCCACCAGCTTATACACGAAATCAGTATAAGGCGCGTCCGCCGACGCCCCGACCCGCGTGCCGACCCCGAACCCGCCGATAGGCGCGCCCGCCGACACCAGTTCCGCAATCGAGTACTCATCCAGCCCGCCGCTCGCCAGTATCTGGACGTAGCCCAGCCCTGCGTCGTCCAGCATAGCGCGGCTGCCGTGAGATAGCGACACCAGGTCGCCGCTATCCAGCCGAACGGCGCGAAGCCGATGCCCGCGCGCTTCCATGTCCTTAGCCACCGCTATCGCGTTCGCCACGCCGCCAAGCGTATCGTAGGTATCCACCAGGAACGTTGACGAATCCGGGAACGATCTGGCGTACTCCGCGAACGCCTCTCTCTCGCTCCCAAACGACGATATATACGAGTGCGACATCGTTCCCACCGCCGGTATCCCGAACTCAGCCGCCGCCGCGACGTTGCTCGTTCCCGCGAAGCCCGCGATGTACGAAGACCGCGCCTGCCTCATGCCCGCGTCCAAACCGTGCGTCCGCCGCGCCGCGAAGTCCACCACGCTCCGGCCCCCCACCGCGTCCACCACCCGCGCCGCCTTCGTCGCCAGCATGGACTCCAGGTTCACCCGGTTCAGGATGAAAGTCTCCGCCAACTGGCACTCGATTATGTCCCCGCTCACCTCCATCACCGGCTCATTCTCGAAGAAGACCTCCCCCTCGCGCATCGCCCGAACGTCGCCCCCGAACCTCAGCCCCCGCAGGTACTCCAGGAAGCCCGCGTCGAATATGCCCAGCCCGTCCAGCGCTTTCAGGTCATCGTCGCCGAATGCCAGATTCTCCAGGTACTCCACCGCCGACTCCAGCCCGCAAAACACGTAGTACGCCCGGTTCGGCGGGAAGTTCCGAAAGAACAGGCTGAAAGTGGCGCGTCCACGCTGACCGCTCTGGTAGTATGACTGCGCCATCGTCAACTGGTACAGGTCGGTGAACAGGGATTCTGAGAAGGAAATCTGAGACAAGGCTTTCTTCCATGGATTCTGGTTCGGCAAAGTGTAGAATCGCGTGGCATAATGGTCAAGCGTCTGAGACTGGGCGCAAAACCGCGCCAATTGCATCGGCGTATTACAGACATAGAAGAATGGACATAGCCGCGCGACGTGACGACTCGAATCATACACACCGTCATACTCATGGCTGCCGCCGTGATTGCGCTAGTCGCCTGTTCCGACGCCAATCAGCCGACAGGTACCCCCGCGACCGCCGTTCCCGTCCCAACCGCTCCGCCAACCGTCACGCCCGTTCCTCCGCCAGATACGCCCACCTCCGTTCCGATATCCGCGCCCGTATCGCGAGCCGCGACGCCCACAGAGATACCAGTCCCAACGACAGCGCCCGGTATGGCGTCGCCGACTTCGACCTCGATTCCTGCGCCCGACCCCGCGCGACCAACCTACACCCCGGCATCTGTCGCCGAAACCCCGACGTCCATACCGACGGTCGCGCCGCCGCCCCCTTCCACGCCCGATCCGTCCGACACCGCCACTCCGATACCTCTATCGCCTGTTGCAATCGCGACAGCAGCCCCTACTGCGGCTGCCGTTCCAACCGCGACGGATATCCCCACAGCGACCGCCATTCCAACAGCGACCAAGATCCCCGATACCCCCACGCCGGCCCCAACCTCCACCGCCACCCCGACGCCCACGCCAGAGCCGACTCAAACCCCAGCGGCCTCGTATGGAACATCGGTCGGCGACCTCGCCCACCCCTTCACGCTGCCCTCCATAGACGGCGAGGAATACAGCCTTGAGGATTTCCGCGGCGGCCTGACCGTTCTGGTGTTCTATAGAGGATTTTGGTGACCGTACTGCCAACAGCAACTCGGCGAGTTGTCAGGTAAACAGAGCGAGATAGACGCGCTCGGCGCTCAGTTCTTCGCCATCAGCACGGACGATTTCACGGGCGCGACCTATATTCCAGGCAGGCCGGACGTAAAGTTCCCGATACTCTGGGACGCCTCGCGGGAGACCGTCGAAAAGTACGGCGTCCTGAATGGCAAACTCGCCCATCCCGCCACTTTCGTCATAGATGCCGACGGAATCATCCGGTGGAAGCGCGTTGACCAGGACTACACCAACCGAGCGTCCGCCCAAACGATTCTCGCCCAGGTCAGGGCGCTCAATCCCTGACCTCGGAAAATCCCCTCTCCCTCGATGGGAGAGGGCTAGGGTGAGGGTGATCTCCTTAACTTGCCAGACTGGTATAAAGCCCTCCGCTATCAGTCCCTATCCACTTTCGGTTACAATTATCATGCCGATAGCCTAATCGCGGTCTCCGAACCGCCGACAGTGGGGTGAAGATGGAACCGAACGAAATGTTGCGGGCGGTCTGGACGGATACGCCCATAAGCGATCTCGCGTCCGAGGCCGCGAAGATGGCCGGGGTGGGCGATCCCGCCGACGCCGGTTGGACATGGACGCTGCCCTCCGAATACCCCGACCTGATCCCCTTGGGCGGCGGCATACCCGACGCGCCCTCCATTCCCACCGAAGAACTGAGGGAAGCGCTCAACGCCGTCCTGGACGAGGAAGCCGACGACGCTATGGTCTATGGCGGATGGATGGGCTTCGACGGCCTGAGAGAAGTGATGGCCGAACGCCAGAACCGCATCGAAGGGCTGAACCTGGACGCGGACAACTTCATCATCCACAACGGCAGTTCCGCCGCCATGGACAACATCTCCAAGGCGTTCATCCAGCCGGGCGACGTCGTGATTGTCGAGGGCCCCAGTTTCTCCGGCATCGTCGAGACCATTCGGGGCTACATGGCGGAGGTCGTCGAGGTTCCGATTGACGATGATGGCGTATCCCTCGAGGCCGTGGCCGCGGTCATGGCCGAGTCCGAAGCCGCCGGCAAGACCGTCAAGATGATCTACACCATCCCGGACTACCACAACCCCACCGGCGTCACCATGTCCACCGCTCGCCGTCGCGCGCTTCTTGAACTCTGCGCCCGCAATCGTACCCTGCTTGTCGAGGACGGCGCGTACAGCGAACTCTACTTCGGCGACTCGCCGCCCCCCTCGATGTACTCCCTCTCCGATGGCTACGGCGTCCTGCGCGTCGGCTCTTTCAGCAAGGTCGCCGCGACCGGCCTGAGAATCGGCTGGGTGCAGGCCAGGCATGAAATCATAAACGCGCTAACCAAGGTCAGGTACGACATGGGAACCAGCCCCATCCTTCTCAGGGCAATGGCCCGCTACCTGCGGACGGGACACCTCGAAACCCACCTGGAGGATATGCGCGAACTCTACGCCCTAAAACTCACTACGCTCTGCGACTCCCTTGAAGAACACTGCTCCCAGTACGTCCGGTTCACCCGTCCCGAAGGCGGATTCTTCCTCTGGCTGGAGTGTATAGGCGCGTCCGCCTCAGAGGTCAGAGTTGCCGCCGCCGAGGAGGGGCTTATCTTTCCCAGCGGCGCTACCTTCTTCCACGACCCCGACAAGTCCCGCGACAAGTATCTCCGTCTCGCCTTCAGCAGCGCCTCAGTCAAGCAGATGAAACAGGTCGGCCCAAGACTAGCCGCCGCCTTCCAAAAGGTAATTGACTGAAACCGTCCATTGGGTACTTGAGCGGTCTGGATAGAGCGTTCTCAGTATCCTGATTATCCCGACAATCCCGAACATCCTGATTCAGACAAGAGGAACCCGCCATGACCGCCGCCCCGATTCCCACAGCCACCCCCGAGTCCGCCGGACTCGACCCCGAAAGGCTCGTCGTTCTGGACAGACTCATAGAGACGCACATAGCCGAGAATCGCTACCCGGGCGCGCAGTACGCCGTCGCCCGTCACGGCAAACTGGTCAAGGTCGCCACATTCGGAGACGCGCGACTCGACCCCGATACGGTCAAGGCTGACGACCGTACCCTCTGGCTAATGTTCTCCCAGACCAAGGTCATAGTAACCGCCGCCCTCTGGCAGCTTGTCGAGGCCGGCGAACTCCGCTTCGCCGACAGGATAGCCGACCACATCCCCGAATTCGACGCCAACGGCAAGGCCGACATAACCCTCTTCCAGGTCATCACCCACCAGGGCGGCTTCCCCAACGCCGAAGTCCCCGAAGAGGCGTGGGAAGACCACGACCTGCTCAGAAAGACCGTCAGCGACTTCACCCTCGAATGGACGCCCGGATCCCGGGTCCACTATCACGGCACCGCCGCCCACTGGGTAGCCGCCGCTCTGATAGAAGCCGTAACCGGCTCCGACTTCCGCGATCACGTGAAAGAGAACCTGCTGCGCCCCATCGGACTTGAAGACGAGATATTCGTCGGCGTCAGCGAGGAAGCCGACCACAGATGCGCCGACATTCACAACACGGAAGAGGACGAAGACAACCCCGACGTCCGCGGCATCGTCCGCTCATCCCGCAACACCCGAGCGTGGAGAGCGGCGGGCGTCCCCGGCGCGGGCGGATACGGCACGGCGCGAGGAATCGCTTCCTTCTACCAGATGCTTCTCGCCGGCGGAACGCTGAACGGAAGCCGCGTCCTCAGTCCGCGAGCGATACAGTACGCCACCCGCAACCACACCGCCGACCGCGTTGACGAGAACATGGGTATGCCCATGCACCGGGGCATCGGCCCGCACGTCCGGGGCTTCACCCCCACCATTCGCGGACTCGGAACAATCGCTTCGCCAACCACATTCGGACACGGCGGCGCTGGCACATCGTATTCATGGGGCGACCCCGAATCCGGCGTATCCTTCACCTACCTGTCCAACTCTATGTCCCCCGAACCCTGGCACAGCGTCCGCCTCGACAAAGTTTCCAACATAGCCCACGCCAGCATAATCGGAGAATGAGACGATTGCATAAATTCTCTCCCTTGATGCGCTCACAAGGGTAGGCAAAATTCCAATCAGCTACGAACTCAGTCAATATATCCCCTCTCCCTGAGGGAGAGGGCTAGGGTGAGGGTGAAATGCCCACCTCTCTAGCCCTTTATGGGAGAGGGTGAACTACATTCAGTCATTCCCGCGAAAGCGGGAATCCATCCTGCCCATCACAGGAATCACACGAATCCCGGTTCAGACCGATTCCCCCCGCTCCCGCTCTATCAGCGTCCGCCGCAAAATCTTCCCCGACGGATTCTTCGGAATCGCGTCCGTGAACTCCACCTCCCGCACCCGCTTGAACGTCGCCACCTTGTCCGCCACGAACCCCATCACCTCATCCGCGCTCAGCTCCGCGCCCGGTCCAGCCACCACGAACGCCTTCGGTATCTCCCCCGATTCCAGGTCTTCCTTCCCTATCACCGCCGCGTCCGAAATCCCCGGATGCTCCAGAAGAACGCCCTCCAGTTCGGCGGGCGGAACCTGGAACCCCTTGTACTTGATGAGTTCCTTCTTGCGGTCCAGCGCCCACACGTAGCCCTCCGCGTCCATCCGAACGATGTCCCCGGTGTGCAGCCAGCCGTCCTCGCTCAGCGTCTCCGCCGTCGCCGCCTCGTTGTTGTAATATCCCTTCATAACCTGCGGCCCGCGAACCAGCAGTTCGCCTATCTCGTCCGGCGGCAGTTCCGTTTCGCCCGTCTCCACGTCCACAACCTTCGCTTCCGTGTCCGGCATAGCCGGGCCTATCGAGCCGTGCTTTATCAGATGCGGCTCCATGAAGTCCGCGTGCGTCACCGGCGACGCTTCCGTCATTCCGTACCCCTGGATTATCGGAACGCCCAGCGCTTCCTGGATGCGTAGCTGCATATCCTCCGACAGCGGCGCCGCGCCGAAGAAGCCCACCCTCAGAGCCGACAGGTCCGTTTCCGCTACGCCCGGATACTGCGTCAGCCCCAGACCCACCGGAGGCACGGTGAACAGGACGGACACCCGACGCTCCGACAAGAGGCTGAGAAACTCATCCATGTCGAAGCGCCCCATCATCACCTGCGCCGCCCCAACGCCTATCGCGCCATTCATCAGCACGTTCATCCCGTATATGTGGAACAGCGGCAGGTGAGTCAGGATGACGTCGCTCGTTCTCAGCGTCGCCTCTTCGCCCTCGCGCCGCGTAAACTGCTCCACGTTGGAGCTAAGGTTGTAGTGGGTCAGCATCACGCCTTTGGACAAACCCGTCGTGCCGGACGAGTAGGGCAGAACCGCCACATCGTTCCTGGGGTCTATCTCCACGCTCGGCGGCGAGACGGGCGCGTTCTCCAGCAGTCCCCAGAACGACGACGAATCCGACGAGTCCGCCTCTATCACTATCTCGCGCTTCAGGCTGCTCACGTCGTCCCGCGCCAAATCGGACATCGGCTTCAGCGCCTCGTGGACTATCAGCGTCTCAGCGCCGCTGTCGTTCAGCTGGTGAGCTATCTCCCGCTCGCGGTAGCCGGAGTTCACCGTCGTCACCACCGCGCCCGCCTTCAGTATCCCGAAGAACGCTATCACGAACTCCACGCAGTTCGGCGCGAGAATCGCCACTCGGTCGCCCTTGCCGACTCCCAGCCCCGCCAGCGCCGCGCCCAGCCGGTCGGACAGTTCGCTCATCTCGCTGTACGTAAAGCTGCGCTCCCCGTCAATGACCGCCGTTCTGCCACCGTGTCGCGCCGCCGCCCGCGTCAGCATATCCTGGAGCGGATACGACTCGTATGGGGCCAACGATTTCCTGAGTTCCTGAGCCGTTGCGAGAGCCATTGTCGCGCCTCCTGTCTTGAAAGTATGCGGGAGAAGAAACTGGATTTTCCCTTGATGCTATAAGAGATGGGGCAGGGTTGAAGCCCTGTCTCGTTCACAACCATCTTGTGAAAATAAGGGTGAAGGCTCAGCCTTCCTAACTTAGAAACATTCTAACCGATGCGTGCGGGAATCTCACCTCTATCACCGCCTGCTTCAGCCTCTCCATCGAGCGAGTATAAGGAACATATCCCGGATCATCCTCCGCCAAGCCGTGCGGACACCGCTGGCCTATCTCCACCTCCGGACACGAATGATTCCCGCCCGCAGTCTCGTCCCAGAACCCCACCAGCTTCATCGGAAAATACAGCGTCTCCGCCACCATCCGAAGATCGCCCATTATCTCCGTTGGCCGAAACGAAGAATCCGACTCCAGCCTGACCGTCACGCTATCCATCCCGCCCCCCGAAATGATCCCATCCACCCGACCCCGTCTCTATCTCATTCCCCTCCGAATCCAGAACCCTCACCCGAAACGCCCGCGGAGATCCCTTCCCCCTTGACGGGGGAAGGTTAGTATGGGGGTGACCACCTTCCCCCTCCTCAATCCTGCCGATCACCCTCATTCCCTCCCCCAGCCGCTCCGCCGCCGCTTCCATCACATCCGCGTCCGCCGTGAAAACTATCTCATAATCCTCCCCTCCGCTCAACGCGAACTCTCGCCACCTGTCGGGAAACGCCTCTCTCAGATAGCCATCCACCGGAAGCCTGTCCGCTTCCACCACCGCCGAAACCCCGCTCGCCGCGCACAACTTCCCAAGGTCCGCCGTCAGCCCGTCACTCACGTCCATCGCGCACCGAACCCCGACTTCTCTCAGCGTTACGCCCTCCGCCACTCGCGCCATTGGCCGATTATGCGCCTCTACTAGATGCGCCCTCGCCTCCTCCGAAACGCCGCGCCCCGCCTCCGCGTCCAGCAGCAGCGCCAACCCGCCCGCCGAACTTCCCAGGCGTCCCGTGACCCCTATCAGGTCGCCGGCCCGCGCCGCGCTCCGAGACATGACAGCGCTTTCTACTCCGCAAACCCCCTCCAGCGCGACCGTTACGAAAAAAGTATCCGAGCGAACCACGTCCCCGCCCATGATAGCGCCGCCCGCGTACTCGCAGGCTTCCATCATCCCGTCATACATCTCCACCAGCCCCGACACCGGAATATCCCCCCGCAGCCCCAGCGTCACCAGCGCGAGGGTAGGGGAGCAGCCCATCGAAGCCACGTCGCTCAGATTCGACGCCATCGCCTTCCACCCCAGTTCCCGCCAGGGCGTCGCGCCCACCCTGAAATGCACCCCCTCCACCATCGTGTCCGTCGTGGAAACCACCCGCGCCGCGCCCTGCCGCCACGCCGCCGCGTCATCCCCAATCCCCAACTCCACCTCCACCCCAAGCGCGCGCAACTTCCCTATCTGAGCGCGGTTTCGCCCCCGTATCCGCTCCTCCAAAAGAGCTATCAGCTCAAACTCGCCTATGTCTCTAACCAGCATATCCGCATTATAAGGCGCGCCGTTCATCCACTCAACCGAGCATTTTTCACACTTGCCGTCTATCCGAAGAGTTAACTGCCCAGAATGGGAGAAGACACACTGATGCTGGTATCGGAACCCATGTCAGGTGGACTTTGGCGCTGACAGTATCTTGGATAACCGCGGGGGATCCATCTCTTCGATGACGACTTCACCCTCTGAAAGCGTGTCTAGGGTGACCCGGCTGCCCCATAGCAGGGTCATGCCCAGTAGCGGTGTACTGTCGGAGCGGAGCGCGAGGGCATTCCGGGGGCGGTCATGCCAAGACACCACAGCGACATACGCCTCGAACTCGAACCTCTCTCCGTTGGCCAACTCAAAAGTCCTCCCTCCTGCTGAGGGTAGTCCTAGTTGTCGAATGACCTCGCCGGGTAGGGTTAGGTAGCCGGTGAACCCGGTATCTAGGACCACTTCTAGGGAATGGGGCTGGCCCGTTGCGTCCATGATGTGAATGGTTACCAGGGCTTGCTGATCTTCAGTTACTCGGCCCCGGATCATTGGCGGCCGGGCGTCCGAAAGCCGCCCACATGGCTATAGGCGGCGCGGTGTCCGACGCGAATACCGTAGGTCACGGCCTCAGGATTTCGGACCAGTAACCGGCAGGTAGCTTCGGCGTCGTCGGAGTCAATCTCATAGTCGCCGGTATTCACGTCAATGACCACGAAGTTACCCTTGGCGACCAGATTGATGTTCGGCTGAATTTGCTCACGGTAGATGGCTTGGCCTTGCGCCGCTACTTCTCCGAGATCATAGGCGCGGGCTGTCATAGCGCACTCCTCCTAGTGGGATTCCTCATCTTCAAAGATACGCTCCCGACTGTTCAGTGGTCAAGGCTGTAACATGGTGGGAAGTCTCTGCCGCCACACCGCCGCGTCATCCCCAATCCCAAGCTCCACCCCACGCCCAGCCCGCGCAACTCGCGGATCTGAACGCGATTGCGCCCCCGTATCCGCTCCTCAAGCAGCGCTATCAGCTCAAACTCGCCTATGTCTCTAACCAGCATAGCCGCGTTATAAGCCCGCGCCCGCGTCCTGGCCATGCTCAGACCTGTCCGTCATCAAAGCCCGGAAGCGGTTCGTCGAACGGTTCCCCCTTCGCTTCCGCCGTCAGCCTTCGCTCGTTCCAGGCCTCGACTTCGGTCATCACTTCAGCGCGGCCCTCAGCGCGGCCCCGAGTTTCCCCTTCAGCTATCCCCTCGGCTTTGCCCTGAGCGATGAGCTCGTTCCTGAATCTCTCTTTGCGCTCTTTGAGTCTCTGAGCCATCCTCTCAGCCAGTACCATCATTAGCCTCCCTAGTTCTACTACGCCTATCGTGTTCAGAACAAACAACTGAACCATCCGGGACGAACTTTCGCCGACCGCTCTCAGGTACGCTACGACCCTAGCATGGTCTCCATAGACTGCCTCGTCCCACGCTATCATGGCGGTCCACGCCGCCATCTGCAAGAAGAAAACCACAAGATAAGCGTACCACCATCCTTCGTGGACGCTCATCACAGATATGCGAAGTCCAGTGAGAAACTTGCTCATAGATTCCTCCCAACTATATCACCAAATCGCTGATGATGGCTGTCAGTTTTCGGTCAGCGCCGTCGCATATAAGTTCTTGCAATATGAGTAGAGTACATGAGTTCTGAGGGAGTTGTCAACGGTCTGGACCGTGATTCGGGTGATTGGGGCGATGGGCTGTTATTTTTTCGGATCGCTGGAGCTCGGATTCGGTTCTGTACGCTTCCCATCTCCATCCTGTTTCCGCTATAATGCGAACATAGAAACTAACAAGGAGCGTGTCCAACCATGATCCCGAACCTCTCTCTCTATATAAGCCCGAATTTATGCAGACCGGAAACCACAGGGACGAAAACCCCTCCCATAGCTAACGCTGGGAAAACACTGGGCAAACTCTGGCGTTCTAATCCCTGTTGACTACTGTGAACCGCCTATCGCATTATAAACCAACGTATATGAACATCGCTCAACTGGCCGGTGGACAGAAACCCGCCGACCTAGTACCATCACCCAAATTCTAAATTGATAATTGAAAACTGCCAATTGATAATTCACAGCCCCCGGAGGCCACCCGCTTGAAGTTCATAGACATCATCTACAAGAAAGAGGACGGCATCGCCTGGCTCACCATCAACAGGCCCGAGGTGTACAACGCCATAAGAGGCCGCACCACCGACGAGATGGCCGTCGCGCTCAAGGACGCCGGCAACGACGCCTCCGTCAGGGTAGTCGTCATATCAGGCTCCGGCCCCAACGCCTTCTGCTCCGGCAGAGACCAGGGCGAGGACAGGAACAGCCCCGAATATTCCGGCAGCAGCGAGTCCGACTTCATGGACCTGGTCAAGCACATCCCCAAGCCCGTCATCGCCATGGTGGACGGATACGCCATAGGCTCCGGCAACATCCTCGCCTACACCTGCGACTTCACTGTCGCCTCCACCCGCAGCATCTTCGGACAGACCGGCCCCCGCGTCGGCAGCCCCGCTTCCGGCGCGGGCGTCGGATACCTCGCGCACGTCGTAGGCCAGAAGCGCGCCCGCGAAATCTGGATGCTCACCCAGCAGTATTCCGGCCAGCAGGCCCTCGACATGGGACTCGCCAACTCCGTCGTCCCCCACGACCAACTCAGGGACGAGGTTATCCGCTACTGCAACCTCATAAAGAACAACAGCCCGGTAATCCTCCAGCTTCAGAAGATTACCTTCAACGAATCCGCCGAATACCTGGAAGAAGTCCCAAGCGCGACCGAACGCTACGCCCCGCGCTACTCCGAAACCGACGAGGCCGAGGAGCGCAGGCTGGCCTTCATCGAGCGAAGGCCCATCAACCCCGAAAAGAACCTGCCCATCACTCCCACCGAGCGACAGGCGTCCCTACTGGAGTAAGCGAATTGAGCGACCACACCATTGACCTGAATCTCACGCTGCCCTTCGAGGCCGCCCAAGTCCAATTCGACATCAGGGTAGGGGAGTCCGCCGACGCAGACGCGGGAAGCGCGTTCTCTCTCTCCGCTCTGGACGAGTCCGGAGCGACCATCCCGTTCACCTCCGACGCTTCCCCCGTCCTGGCCGACTGGGTAAGAGGCTACACCCGCTGGCTCTACCGCGCCGGGGTATCCGCCCAATACGACGAAACGACCATATCCGGCAACTTCGCGTCCGGCATGAGCGCCGAGCGAATCCTGGAAGGCGTCCAACTCGCCTGCGACATGATACGCCAGCGCTTCGAACTCTACGAATCCTCCATCAAAGCCTGACGGCCAGGGTCTTTCGGTTATTTTCCGATACCGCTTCTGTCGTTCGCCCTGAGCCTGTCGAAGGGCCGCCCGTTCATGGTTCGTCCTGAGCTTGTCGAAGGGTCACCACGAACGTAATTGGTTGATAATCGAAAGACCCTGACCTGACGGCTAGTCAACTTTGCCATCTTGCGTCATTCCCGCGAAAGCGGGAATCCAGATGAACGGAGGGTGGTCGGTGTTTATTTGCCCCCGAACCGCCATATATCCGGCCGTGTTCCCGCAGCGTACAATTATCCATGACGACCGACATCCCCGCCGCCCGCGCCCTGGCCGCCGCTCCCTCATGGACAACGCCGTCCTGCATCCAGACGAACCTCGCGCCTGCCGCTATCGCGTCCTCCACCACTGGCGGAACCTGGCTCGAACGCCTGAATATATCCACCATGTCAACCCGCTCCGGTATCGAAACCACATCCGGGTAGCTCTTCATCCCAAGAACCTCGTCAACCGCCGGATTGACCGGAATCACCTTGTAGCCCTGTTCCATCAGGTACTTGGCCACGTAGTGACTCGGACGGTCGGGACGCGGCGACATCCCCACGACCGCAATCGTCCTCGACTCTCTCAGCTGCAATTCCACGTCGCTCTTGCCGCTCATATCCTCTCCCCCTCGCTCTGTTCCGTTCATCGCCAGTCCATACATTGTTACTCTAACGCGCCGCATATCGCAATGCGGGGAACGCTATCCAGCTAGAACTCGCCGATTCCGACCCGGTATCATCAATCCTTGACTATCTCTCGCATTTCGACTGCCAGACGGATACCCTGCCTTGCCGGAACACTTCCTACTCCAGGACTTCGCGATCATCATGACGGTCGCCGGAATAGCCCTGGTTCTGTTCAGATACATAAACCAGCCCCCGGCGCTGGGCTACCTCGTCGTCGGCGTGATAGTCGGGCCTTTCACGCTGCCCCTGTTCGGCGTCGCGTCCCCGATTCACTCCCACGAAACCATCAAGACCCTCGCCGAACTAGGACTCTCCATACTGCTGTTCGCCATCGGCCTGGAATTCGGCTGGCGGCGCATCCGAGACCTCGGATTTATCATACTGCTCATCGGCGCAATCGAAATATCCTTCATGATAGCGCTCGGATATCAGTTGGGTCGCCTTCTCGGATGGACCGGAACAGAGGCGATATTCCTCGGAGCGGCGGTCTGCATCAGCAGTTCCGCGATAATCCTCAAGATGCTCCGAGACACCGGAGCGCTCTTCTCCAGGCACGGGCGCATGATAGTGGGCATCCTGGTCGTCGAGGACTTCGCGGCGGTCATCCTGCTCAGCGTACTCTCCGGCGTCCCGTCCGCCGAAGCCGGAGGCTTTGCCGACCTCGGCCCGCTTGTGGCGAAGCTGCTGCTATTCCTGCTGTCCGTGCTTATTCTGGGCGGCGTTCTCGCCCCTCGCCTGATAAGGCGCGTCGGACGTTTCCACTCGCCCGAAATGCTCATGATAGTCGGCCTCGCGCTCTGCTTCGGTCTCGCGCTCGTCGCCGACCGGCTCGGGCTGTCCGCGGCGGCGGGCGCGTTCATCATAGGCGCGGTTCTGGGCGACGCCGACTACTCCGAAGACCTCGGTCGCAACATGACCCCCGTCCGCGACGTATTCGCCGCTCTCTTCTTCGTCTCTATCGGAATGTTGATAGACCTCTCCGAAGTCGGCGGATTCATTCTGCCCGCCCTGCTCGTCACCCTGGTCTTCATCTGTGGCAAGACATTCATTGATACCACCGCCACCCTAATGGCCGGACACATCGGCGACACGCCCGCCCGCGTTGGCTTCGGAATGCCCCAGATGGGAGAATTCTCCCTCGCCATGGTCAAAGAGGGAAGCGACCACGGCGCGGTTGGGACTTTCATGTACCCGGTAATGGCTATGTCCGTCGCGCTGACCGCGCTGGTCTATCCAATCATATTCCGCTCGGCGGACGCCTTCACCCGGCTGGTGTCCAGTGTGTCCCCGCTCTTCGTCAGGCGGTACGTATTCCTCGCGTCCAACTGGATAGAGTCGAGCAGGACCGCGCTCAGCCTCGCGGCGGCCTCGGTCGGAGACCAGATTAGAGATTCGGCGAAGGTGATAATCGCCAACGCCGGCGTCGTGGTCGTGGTGATAGCGGTGGGCACGTTCGCCCTGAGCTACGCCGAACCCATTTCCGGCCTGTTCGGCGTCAGCCAGCGTTTCACGGGCGTCGCCGTGACTATTCTGGTGGTCGCGTTCTCCGTGCCTCCCTGCGTATTCATCTGGCGCGCGCTCCGCCGAATGATAGACGCCGTGGTGAACGCCCTGCTGGGCGGCGGCGCGTTCTTTGGCTTCGCCTGGGAAATGGTTCTTCGCGCCATAATCAGAGACGTTATTCTGGTCGCGCTGGTAGCCCTTCTCGCCGTGTTCAGCCTACCGTTCCTTTCGGGTCTATTCTCGCTTGGCGCTTTCGCCGCGCCGGTTCCTATCCTGATATTCCTGGTGATAGTAGGCGGCGCCTGGAGGCTCATGATCCGGCTGCACAGGTCCATGGAAGACGCCTTCAGATTCGCCTTCCTGGACGCCTCTGAAGAAGAATCCGACTCCGCGGAAGAACCCACGACTAGGTAAGGGTATTTCCCTTATCGTACCGACTGCTGTTGCTAAATATGTATCAGACTGTCATACTGAGTTATCATCACTAAATCAGGGAGCGATGATTGAATCGGCGATTCAAGCTGGGAAGAACAGGTGGGCGGGAAGGAAATGGGGCGTCCGACGCGGCGAGTCTGAAACGGACCGCGCCCGCCCCGGACTCGTTCAGGAATACTTCATCCTCCGCCCTGACCCGTACCAGGCGATTCGGCAAGGGAGCGTCGCGCGTCGCCGCCGACACGGTGTCCGGCGCCATAAGGGCCGCCGATGAAATCAGCGGCGAGGCTACCGTGTTCGTCCGCGACGCGGTAATCGGCGTGATAGAGGGCACCGGCAAGGTCGCCAAGGTCAGCAAGCCCGTCGTCAGGGAAGTCGCGGCTGCGGCTGTCCTGAGTTCATCGGAAAGAGGCGGCAACGCGCCCGAATACATCAAGCAGGCCGTCGAAGGCGTAGTGGTGGGAGCGGCGAAGGTCGGAGCGGGCGATGTCAAAGCCGGGGCCCAGGCATCCGAGGGCGTGGCCGAGGCTGTGCAGGATCTTGGGATTGACTTCACCGACGTGGTTTCGCCCGCGATTCACGGCGTGATAACGGGCGTGATTTCAACGTCCGGCAACCTGTTGGACGCTACCCACGAGACAGCCATCGCCCTGGTGAACAGCGGCGTTGAGTTGGAACAGGACGTCCCCCAGGTCGCCAGCCTGATAGTGAACGAAGCCATCCGCGCCACGCGACTCTATGACGTGGGAACCAGCGACGCCGTAATGGGCGCGGCCAGGGGTTGCATAGAAGCGGCTTATGAGATTGACCGCGCTACCGGCGAGTCGGTCAGGGTCACGCTCCTGGTCCTGGTGGACGCGCCTGTGAACACCTTGGCCCCACCAATCAGGCAGTCCGTCTCCCTGGCTATCTCCGACCTGACCGAGGATCTGAGTGCCCGCCCGCAGTTCTGGCGCGCCGTGGCCCTGTGGAGGGCCGGAAAACTGCTGATGAGAGTCGGGGGAATAGATTCAGGCGCCGCGCTGGCATACTACACCCTCATCGCGTTCTTCCCCCTTACCGCCCTGTTCGTGCTGGGCTTTTCCGCCTTCCTGGATCCCGAAACGGTTCGCGGGCTGGTGACCGAAGTGTTCATATTCTACTTCCCGGGCGCGGAGGAATTTCTCTCCCACACCATAGACCATCTCTACACGGCGCAGCTGCTCGCCAGCATCATTGCCATCGTGGGCATCTTCGTTGGCGCGCTGGGACTATTCGTAGCCGCCAACAGGGGAGTGAACCGACTGTTCGAAACCACTCCCAAGAAACTGTACGGCACCACCATCTCCACCGTCGCTATCTGGCTGCTGACCGTGGTTCTCTTCCTGGTGTCCATCGGATTTACGGCGGCTTTTCACGCGAGCCTGGGCCTGTCCGACAGGATTCCGGTCTTCGGCGGACCTTTAAGCATCGCGCTTCTCCCGGTAGCGAGCGTGGTTACGGCGGTCGTCCCGCCCCTGATAGCCGGATTGGTCTTCGTAGTGGTCTTCAAGCACTTCCCCAACAGGCCGATTGAATGGAGCGACGCCACCTTCGGAGGGGTCGTCACGGTCGTGCTGTTCGAGACTGCCAAGTACATCTTCTTCTTCGTTAATCTGTTCAGCCAGCGCGACCTGCTCTACGGCCCTATATCCTCCGTGGTGCTGGTTCTGATATGGTCGCATGTGGCCGGCATGATATTCCTGTACGGCGCGGCCATAACCAAGCAGTCTTCCGATCTGAGACCCAAGGAAATCAGCAGGCAGGCCGAAATCGTGGCGTCCGAGGAACGCGAGGCGCAACGTCAGGCGAACATAGCGCTGGGACGCGCTCACTGGCGAGACAGGGAGAACGGCTGGAGCGCGAGCGATGACAGGTGGGGAGCCTAGCCGCCGACACCGCCCGCGTCCGTCTATCGCGCCGCCATTGCGGGAAACGATGTCCTGGCCTGCGTCAGTGCCAGCGCGCCCACCGCGAACATGACAGCCACCGCGGCGAACACGAACTCGTAGCTTCCCGTTATGTCGTAGGAAACTCCCGCCAGAAGCGGCCCTATCCCGAATGAAATCATGGACGACATATTGATTATGCCCATGATGCTGCCATAGTTGCGTATCCCGAAGGCGTCCTGTACCACAAGCTGGAACAGCGCCCCGAACGCGCCGTTGAAGTAGCCGAACAGCGGCACCGAAATCCACATTATCAGCGGCGAACCCGCCCATATCATCATGATCAGGAACGCCGCCTGTCCCAGCAGGTTCACCATGAGCGTGTATCGCGCCGAAATCCTCTCCGCGACGAATCCCATGACGAACTTGCCTATCATCCCGAAGATGGCGAACACGCTCAGAGCGGTCGTCGCTATCGCGAGCGATACCCCCTGGTCAACCAGGTGGGTGATTATCTGCGGCAGTATCGCCGAGTACGTGAAAGTTCCCATCACGATAGACAGCGCGATAGCGTAGAACGCCTTGCTCCTGAGCGCGTCCTGAACGGACACGCCGCTCAGAAGGGGAGAGGCGTTGCTGTCGTCCGGCGCGCTGTCAAGCTGGTCGCCCAATTCGGACGCCGACGGGAAGTCCCGCACCGCTAACAGCGCGTAAATCACCATCAGGACGCTCATTATCCCCAGCGCGACGTAGGCTTCCTTCCACGAGGCCAGCGTGAGGATGCCGCCCAATATCGGCGGCACGATGAGTCCGCCGAAGTTGTTCCCCATAGCCGTTATGCCCATAACCCGCCCGCGAGTCCGGTGGAACCACAGCCCGACCAGTTTCCCCGCCGGAAGCATCGAGGCCCCCGTATATCCGCCGTACTGGAGCAGGCTCAGCGCGTACCAGTGCCACAACTCGGTCATGAATGGCCTGAGCAGATACCCGACTGCGGTCAGCGCGAGCGATACAGTCATAACGTGCTTCGCGCCGTACTTGTCCATGATTCGGCCCAGAATCGGCGCGATAAGGCTGCCCACCGCCGTGAACGACAGCGACGCGCTTATCTGCGAGCGCGTCCATCCGAACGTCTCCTCCAGCGGCTCGATGAATATCCCGAACCCGTACTGTCCCGCCCCGGTGCCTATGGCCGCCGCGAGAAATGGCACGGATACAACCCACCATCCCCGGTATATCGAGGGCATCGCGATTCTGTGTTTCAGGCTCAAGCTAATACGCGCCATTCTCTCTGGGGTGGACACAGGGTCTTTCGATTATCAACCAATTACGTTCGTGGTGAGCTTGTCGAACCATGAACGGGCGGCCCTTCGACAAGCTCAGGGCGAACGACAGAAGCGGTATCGGGAAATAACCGAAAGACCCTAGGGGTGGACAACAGTATATACAATTCCTCGCCCAATTCGTATAAACTTGCGCTTGAACTTGGAGCTAACGACTGAATACTGACAATGGCATAGGAGAGCGCAATGGCGAATTTCACAACGCGACCCGTAGTAATGAGCGCGAGGGGCGTCGTAACCTCCGGCCACTACCTCGTAACCTCTGTCGGATTCCAGATACTCGCGCGCGGCGGAAACGCGATAGACGCCGCCGCCGCCATGGGCATCTGCGAAACTCTGCTCGAACCCCAGTCCTGCGGAATCGGTGGCGAGGTTCCCACGCTGATCTACTCCGCCAGAGAGCGCAAGACCTACGCCATCTCCGGGATGGGCTGGTCCCCGGCCGCCTTCACCATCGAATGGTGCCGGGAGAACGGCATAGACCTGATACCGGGCGACGGCTACCTACCTGCCTGCGTCCCCGCTGTCGTCGGAACATGGACGACCGCGCTTGCCCGCTTCGGAACGATGAGCTTCTCCGAGATAGCGCAGCCCACGATTGACCTCGCCGAGAACGGCTTCCCGATATACGAACGCCTCGGTCAAACCCTCGCAGACAGCTTCGAGAAGTTTACCGAGCTATATCCCACAACGGGCGAGATATACTACGCCAACGGCGGCGTTCCGCAGGTCGGCGAACTCGTCCGCAACCCCGACTTCGGCGCTATGCTGCGCTCCCTGTGCGCCGCGGAGGATCAGGCGAAGGGCAGGGGACGCATCGCCGGAATAGAGGCCGCGCGTGACGAATACTACAAGGGCGGCGTCGCCGAGAAGATAGTCGAGTTCATCAACGACAACCCGGTCGAGGATGCCAGCGGCGTTGCCCACAAAGGTCTGCTGACCCTTAACGACCTCGCCGAATGGAACGCCGTCGTCGAAGAGCCGGTTTCCCTGGAGTACAAGGATCTGGATGTCCACAAGTGTTCCTCATGGACGCAGGGCCCCACCTTCCTCCAGCATCTCTCCATACTGGGAACGATGAACGCCGCCTCGCTCGGACACAACACCGCCGACTACCTGCACGGCTGGATAGAGTCCTCCAAGCTCGCCTTCGCCGACCGCGAAGCCTACTACGGTGACCCCGACTTCGACGATGTTCCCCTCGACGAACTGCTGTCGTACAGGTACGCCGAGACGCGGGCGACCCAGATTGGCGAACGCGCATCCTACGAACTCCGCCCGGGCGACGTTGGGAATGGCGTCCCCGGATATACCGCGATCAGCGTCGCCGAGGACAACCGCGCCGCGCTCGGCGTCGAGGCCCGTGAGGTGCGCGACCTCGGCCTCGGACACGCCCACATTGGCGATACCACCCACCTGGACGCCATGGACGCCGAGGGCAACATGGTCGCCGCCACGCCAAGCGGCGGATGGCTCGGCACTTCCCCCGTGATAAAGGGACTCGGCTTCCCGCTCGGCACGCGGGGCCAGATGTTCTATCTCAACCCCAACCGTCCCAACGCGCTCCAGCCCCGCAAGCGCCCGCGCGCGACGCTCACTCCCACGATGGTCACCCGGAACGGCGAGCCGTTCATGGCCTTCGGCACTCCGGGCGGCGACTCCCAGGAGCAGTGGACGATACAATTCTTCCTGAACCACGTCGAATTCGGCATGAACCTTCAGGAAGCCTTGGACGCCCCCACCGTCCATACTACCCACTTCCCGTCCTCGTTCTATCCCCGCGTCGCCTTCCCCGCGCGAGTGGTAGCCGAGTCTCGCATCCCCTCCGACGTCTTGGGCGAACTCGAACGCCGCGGCCACGAGATAGAGATGACGGACGCCTGGGCCAACGGCAAGGTAATGGGCATACGCTGGAACGCCGACAAGGGAGTCATATCCGGCGCCTCCTCCGCCAAGAACACAATCGGCTACGCGATGGCCTTGTAGGGATTCTGAAATTCCTTCCCCCTCGACGAGCCGATAAGGGTAGGCACAAATTCCTTCCCCCGTCAAGGGGGAAGGCTAAGATGGGTGTGACTGGATATAAAGAGGGGAGTGGTGGAGATAGGGGGGCTCGAACCCCCAACCTCGGCATTGCGAACGCCGCGCTCTCCCAATTGAGCTATATCCCCACGCTGAGGAACGCGCCTATTATACCATGTTCCTCCGGGTCCCCGCCAATTCCGCGTGGTCGCGATGGCGTTCCCTTAGCGCGCTTTCATCCCTACGCCACCACCCGCATCATCGCGCGCACCATCACCGTCTCCTCCCGATGCGGCCCCGTTGAAATCACGTCCACCGGGCAGCCGATTAGCTCCTCCAGACGCTCGACGTAGTTCCGCGCCGCCTGGGGCAGGTCTTCGTAGCGCCGTGCGCTGGCCGTCGGAGTGTCCCAGCCGGGCATCTCCTCGAACACCGGGCGCACTTTGCCGAGCGCGGCCACGCCTCCGGGGAAGTCGTCCGTCACCTCTCCGTCCTCGTTGACGTAGTGCGTACAGATCCTCACCGTCTCGAATCCGTCAAGCACGTCCAGCCTTGTCAGCACGGCGGAAGTGTAGCCATTTATCAGGGTACTGTACTTCGCCGCCACCGCGTCGAACCAGCCCACCCGGCGCGGCCTGCCGGTCGTGGTGCCGAATTCCTGCGCCAGTTCGCGGATAGTGTCGCCCGTCTCGTCGGTCAACTCCGACGGCAGCGGCCCAGACCCGACCCGCGTAGTATATGCCTTGAACACGCCCGTTATTCCCTCTATGTGCGTAGGACTCACGCCCGCGCCCACAGACGCGCCGCCAATCGTGGGGTTGGACGACGTAACGAACGGGTAGGTGCCGTGGTCCAGGTCCAGCAGGACGCCCTGCGCGCCTTCCAGCAGCACGTTCTCTCCCGCCGCCAGCGCCTGGTTGACTATCTTCTCGGCCGGGCCGATGTATTGCGCCATGCGCTCGCTCCACGAGCGGCACTTGTCGAACACGGCGTCAAACTCAAGCGCCTCGCCGCCGTATATCTTCGTGATGACCGCGTTCGTGTACTCCAGTATGCCTTCCAGCCTGGGTATCAGCGCCTCTATGTCCAGCAGGTCGGCGGCGCGGATGCCGGTTCTCGCCGCCTTGTCCGCGTAGGCCGGCCCGATGCCCTTGCCCGTCGTGCCTATCCTGGACGCGCCGCGCGCTTGCTCGGCCAGTTCGTCTATCATCACGTGATACGGCATTATCAGGTGCGCGCGCTCGCTCACCACGATGCGGTCTGATACGTCAATCCCGCGCCCCTTCAGGTCGTCTATCTCTTGCAGAAGCACGTCCGGGTCAACCACGACTCCGTTGCCGATGACGTTCAGCGCCCGCGGCCAGAACACGCCGCAGGGTATGAGATGGAAGCTGAACTTGCCGTCGTCCGTGACGACCGTATGCCCGGCGTTGTTGCCGCCGGCGAATCGCGCGACCACCTGCGCGTCCCTGGCCAGATAGTCAACTATCTTGCCCTTGCCTTCATCGCCCCATTGAGCTCCCAAGACCGCGTAAGCAGGCATTCCTAACCCCTGTCATATCTCTGATTCAAGTCTGTCAGACAAAATTCGGCGCGTGGCAAACCCCTCCGACATTGACTACGCGAGGGGGAACATAGGCGTATGAGGCCACACACATCTTTCATTATATCAAAGCCGCGCCATGAACAAACAGCCGATTTTGCCGACGGGTTGATTGAATCGCCCAATGTCTCTATCATACCAACCAGAGGAGAATGAAATGCTGGACGACAATGTTGCTCAGATTCTGACCATCATCATACCGATACTCGGCGCCATCTTCGGTTTAGGCTACTTCCTGATGAAGCAGATCGGCGCAGCCGAAAGGCGGCTCAATGAGCGAATTGACAGGACCGACGGGGATTTGGCGAAAGTCCGTAGAGACTTGGCCAGGGTCCGCGAAGACCTAGCCGAAATCAAGGGTAAAGTGGACCTGATGGCAGCTATCGTCACCAAGTCTGAGAACGAGCGAATGGCAAAGGCCATCATCGCCCTGGAAACCCGCAGAGCGTCCGCCCAGGGCGATTAAAGATAGCCGGGGGCGTCGGACTAAGACGCCAATGCCCTCCCCACCCCGCCAATAGCCCTGTCCAGCTTCGCCGCCAGTTCGTCAGCCTCGGCGTGAGTGATGCACAGCGGCGGGCCGATGGTCACCCTGTCGCCGCGACTTTGCAGAATCAGCCCCTCCGCCTCGAAAGCCTCATTCAGCCTATCGCCCACCCGCGCGTCCTTCGGGAATCGAGTCCTGCTGTCCCTGTCCGCCACTATCTCCATTCCTATCATCAGCCCAAGCCCGCGAACGTTGCCGATTATCGGATGTTCGTCCACCAGGCCCCCCAGGTTTTCGAGCAGATGAGCGCCCACGTCGCGCGAATTGTCCGCCATGCCCTCCGACTCCATTATCTCGATGTTCTTCAGCGCCACCGCCGCCGTCACCGGATGCCCGCCGAACGTCAGCGCCTGCCTGAATATGTTGTCCGACCCGGCGAACACGTCCGCGACTTCAGACGTCACCATCGTATTCGCCATAGGCGCGTAGGCCGACGTTATCCCCTTCGCCATCGTCATTATGTCCGGCGTAACCCCCCAATGCTCCATGGCGAACATCCTGCCCGTCCGACCGAAGCCCGTTATCACCTCGTCCGCTATCAGGATTACGCCGTACCTGTCACATATCTGGCGCAGCATCGGCCAGTACTCGTCACCCGGCACAGCCGCGCCCGCCGACGAGGACACCGGCTCCGCTATCACTGCCGCCACGCTGGACGCGCCGTGGAACTTGACAAGGTCCTCGACGGCCTGCGCCGCGCGGACGGCTGCCTCTGAGTCGCTTTCGTCCAGGCCGGAGTTGTAGGCGTCCGGCTGCGGAGCGTAAACCATCCCCGGGAACGCAGGCTCATAGTCCTCGCGTCCACCGCCGCCGCCCAGCCACATCGTCGCGCCCAGAGCGCCGTGATACGACTCGCGCCTGCTGATTATCTTGTACCGCCCCGACTCGCCGCGCCGCTTGTGATAAGCGCGCGCTATCTTGATGGCCGTCTCATTCGCCTCGGAACCGCCCGTCACCGGCCACGACCGTTCCAGGTTTCCGGGCGTTATTTCCGCCAACTTCTCAGCGAGTTCCACGAGCGGCTGTGTGGTCGTTCCTTGCGGGAAATAGACCAACTTCGACATCTGCTCGCGCATCGCCTCGGCGAGTTCGCGCCGGCCGTAGCCTATGTTCACGCACATATAGCCGCCGTTCACGTCTATCCACTCGCGCCCCTCGGCGTCCGTGACGCGAATGCCGCTTCCGCCGCTCATGAGCGCGGGGCCGCCCGTCTCGGCGGTCGCCGCCCAGCTCTTGTTGTGCATCCACAGATGATCCAGCGCGGCGTTCCGCGCCTCGCCGATTCGGTTCGCTGCTGTATCAGGCATATTGTCCCATCCCCATCTCGCCCTCGAACTCCCACAGGCTCAGGTCGAGAGCGTGTACTATCTCGTCAACTTCCGACGTGGTTACGCAGAGCGGAGGCCCCATGTTGATGATGGGCCCGCCTACGCGCAGTATAAGGCCGTGCTTCTTGAAACTCTCATTCAGCCGATCCGCCACCTGATCTTCCGGCGCGAACGGCTGCTTGGTCAACCTGTCCTTCACCAGTTCGATAGCCACCAGCAGCCCGATTCCCCTCACGTCTCCCATCGAAGGATGGTCGCCCATCATCCCCTCCACCTGCTCCTTGAAGTACGCGCCCACCGTCGCCGCGTTCTCCACCATGTTCTCCGACTCGATTATCTCGATGTTCTTCAGAGACGCCGCCGCCGACACCGGATGCCCGCTCGACGTAAGCACGTGTCGCAGGTAATCATCCTCGCCCGCGAACACTCCCGCCACCTCTTCCGTCGCGATGGTCGCCGCCAGGGGAAGGTACGAACTGATTATCCCCTTCGCCACCGACATGATATCCGGCACGACGCCCCAATGCTCCACCGCGAACATCTTCCCCGTTCGCCCGAACCCGTTGATAACCTCGTCCGCGATGAGCAGAACCCCGTATCGGTCGCATATCTCGCGCAGCGTCGGCCAGTACTCATCCCCAGGCACAACCGCGCCCAGCGGCATGGCCACAGGCTCCGCTATCACTGCCGCCACCGTCTCCGGCCCCTCGAACTTGATTAGCTCCTCCACCGCCTCGGCGCAGCGTATCGCGCACTCCGAAGGCGTTTCGTCGCTCAGGTAGGGTAGGGGCTGCGGAGCGTAAACCATCCCGGGATACGCCGGCTCGAAATCGTCCCGCTGGGTAGTCGGAGTCCCGCCCAGCCACACAACGCCCGCCGTCGTGCCGTGATACGACCCCACTCGGCTTATGACCTTGTACCGGCCCTTGTCGCCCCTGCGACTGTGGTACGCCCGCGCTATCTTGATAGCCGTCTCATTCGCCTCAGACCCACCCGACACCGGAAACACCCGCGACAGCGTCCCAGGGGTGATCTCAGCCAGCTTCTTCGCCAGCAGAGCCGTCGGCTCCGTCGTCGTGCCATTCGGGAAATACGCGAGGCGATTCATCTGCTCGTAGGCCGCGTCCGCGATTTCCTGCCGACCGTAGCCCACGTTGACGGAATTGTATCCGCCATTCACGTCAATCCAGCTATTCCCTTCGGAGTCCACGATCCTCACACCGTCGCCCTCCACCGCAATCATCGGGTCCCCTTCCTCCGCCATCTGAACCCAGTCTCGGTTGTGCATCCACAGATACCGAGTCGAACTCCGTCTCAGCGCCTCAGCCGTTCTCTGCGCGACCATAATCTCTACTCCCTGCCCATCCGGGCCTGCATATCCAGCCCCAAGTGTATCTGCGCTGGGCTGAGGCCGCAAGTCTCGAACCCCCCTTCCCCCTCGACGGGATCACAAGGATAGGCAAAAGTCCCTTCCCCCTTGACGGGGGAAGGTTAGGATGGGGGTGACCAGCCTGAAAAATCACTCCTCTCAACCCACGCCTGCCCAGTCCACCAGCGCGCTTGCCTACCCGCCCCCGCGCGGCTATCATAGACACATCGTATACGACAACCGCCATCACGGAATCTCGAAATGGCTACCATGCCCACAGCCACAATCCAGAGAATACGCCCGCCCAAAGGCAAACTCGTCTTCTACGAGGACAATATCATTGACGGTCGAGTTCCTATCGAAATGATGCAATCCAACGCCATCAAACAGGCCCTCGCGGCTCTTGACCACCTCCCTGAAAGCGATGAATTCGCGTACATGGACTCCAACCTTCCCATTCGGATCGACCCGACCGACCTTCGAATCTCCATAGCCCCTGACTTCTATCGAGCCAGGAATGTTGATGTTGCCCGAATAAGGGACGACACCGGATACAACCTGTGGGAGATAGGCAAGCCCCCTGAGTGGGTTCTGGAAGTCGCCTCGCGGAGTACATATCGGAGAGACCTATACGAAAAGCCGGGCATATACGCCGGCATCGGCGTGTCCGAACTATGGATGTTCGACCCCACCGGAGGCGAGTTGTACGGACAGGCGCTGATGGGATTCAATCTGGTGGAAGGCGAATACGAGCCGATTGACACATCGCCGAACGAGCGCGGCCTTCCGAGCGGATACAGCGACGAACTCGGTTTGAGAATATGCGCCCTGGAGTGGTCGAAGCGAGAGGCCCTTCTGCAAGCGCAGCCCAATCTGCGGCTGGTTATAACCGCGAACTACCAGCCCTGGCAGCTCATGTTCCAGGACGCGGACACAGGACTCTACCTCATAAACATGAGGACAGCCCTAGCCGAGTACCGACAGGCCGAGTCCGAACGCCAGCGACTGGAATCCCAGCGCGAGGCCGAGCGAACCCGCGCCGCCCAAGCCGAAGCCGAAAGACAACGCGCCGAACAATCCCTCGCCGCCGAACGCGACGCCCACCAAGCAAGGCGCTCCGAACTCCAACAGCGCGACGCCCGCGTCCGCCAACTAGAACAAAGACTGCGCCGGTCAGACAGCTAGGCATATTGTCCTGGGCTTATAGTGTCTGCAATTCCATATTGCATAAAGGAAATCGCATGGCAAAGCATGAAGACGTTCAGTGGCTACTAAAGGGTCCGAAAGCGTGGAATGAAAGAAGGGAAAAGGACGCATATTCTTGGCCTGATCTAAGTAAGGCTAATATCTCTTCTCTACTTAAAGACTGTGCCAGAATTACGAAGTTGAGCAAACTTGATTTACGCTCCTACAATCTGTCGGGCGCGAACTTCTCAGGGTCTATCCTCTCTGACGTTGACCTGTCTGGTGCGAATTGCATTTTAACTAGATTCGAAAACGCTAATATCCGCGGATCAAAATTTACTGAAGCAGATCTAAGGGGAGCTAACTTTTCGAATTCACGGCTAGTTGGTACAGAACTTGTAGGTACACGCTGCTTTAAGACTGATTTCAGCAATGCATATCTTTCTGAATGCAATTTCACTGATGCTCACCTATATGGTGCCCAATTAGTTGGTGCAGACCTCTCAAATTGCACTCTGTGGAAAGCAAAATTATTCTGGCCCGCCAATTTTGTCTCGGATCATCCTCGTGCGGATATTCCCGAAGGTAAACCGATTTCTAGTGTATCAGATCTCTTAAAGTACGTAGATACTCTTGGTGATAATTATATCTCCAAGCCAGGATCCGAACCATTTCATCTATACTTTCGGGGAGAACCAAAAGTATATAGAAATATAGTACCGAGCGTAATGCGAAAAACACGTATAGGCAATTATCTTTTACGATCTAATGAAGCAGAAATGTTAGTTGACCTAATTACACGTCGTCCCGATGACTTCAGTAGTGACTTGACTGCACTCGGACAACTGATGACTGCTCAACATTACCGTCTGCCGACTAGACTTCTAGACGTGACTCGAAACCCTTTAGTCGCCCTGTTCAATGCAATATATGAGACAGAGAGTTCTGGCAAATCTGGCACCGGACAACTTCATGCATTCGCTGTCCCTCAATCTATGATTAAACCTTACAACAGTCATAGTATTAGTGTGATAGCTAACTTTACCAAATTACGAAGAAGTGAGCAAAATCTTCTTTTGACTAAGACTAAAGAGTACACGGAAAAGGAAAAAGACTCTCCCCCGTTTGCTCAGCAGACGCAGCTGCGGTCCAGTGATTATAGCTCTGCTATGGCTCGTCTGGTCCAATCTGTTAGATTAGAGAATCCTTCTTTTGAAGAACGCATTGATCCTCACGACCTGTTTCGTATCTTCATAGTTGAACCACGACGGTCAATAGAACGCATCCGATCTCAGTCAGGCGCGTTCTTACTGTCAGCCTTCCATGAGTGCTTTGATGAGAAAGAAGTGAATGCCATTAGCAAGGACATATTGATATATCATCAATACACGTTCAAGATACCATGTGAATCTAAGGGGCGTGTTATGAAACAATTATCTAATCTAAACATCACTGAGGCTACGATGTATCCAGGACTCGAAAAGGAAGCAGAAGCCGTGAAGAAACAATATGGTGGCTAATTTTTGTCCAACTGAGTCCGGTACTATAAGGATCTGTCATCCAGCGGTTTATGTGAGAACCGCTTCCGGAATAGGTTCAACCCCCACCGCCGCCTCACTCGCCATTTCCAAATCATAGTCCGACTGTAGGCTCAACCAGAACTCCGGTGTCATATCCAGCGCCTTCCCGATTCTGACAGCCACATCCGCCGTTATAGGATCGCGAGTCTCGACGATAGCGTCTAGTCGCCCTGCGTCTATCCCTGTCGCCTGAGCGAACTCGTTTACGCTTATCCCCAAATCTTCAAGAATCTCCGCAAGATATTCACCCGGATGGGTCATAGGCACAACCGCCATTGGATTCTCCTATCTCTCATAGTGATTGTTGATTTCTATTTCCTCCGCGCCCTCTGGCGTCCAGACGAAACAGATTCTCCACTGTCTGACGACTCTCACCGCCAACTAGCTGGCCGCGTCAGCGCGTATCCGTCCGACTTGACCACTTGCTCCGGCAACTGGCTATCCCTGAACACGTCGCGCCCTATGGTGAAAGAGGCAGTCGCGGCGTTGCGGAGACCAATCGAATGTCGCCTCGGCGGGAAGGCGATGACCACGCGCTTGTCCGGGTATCTCTGTCGTACAGCCTGAACCGGGCCACTCAAGTCCCCGTCGCCCGAGACGATTATCGCGGTGTCAAAGACATCATCCTGAGCGTCCCCAAGCAATTCCACCGCGATATTCACGTCGGTCATCTTCTCCTCGTATCTGATCCATGTTGCCCCGCAATGCCGACAACTCGCCTGCCTGGGCAGGAAGCGCCCATAGTGGACGCTCAGGTTTGGCAGGGTTGCCAGCGCTCTCAGATATGTGTCTTGGCGCATCCTCGCGTCTTGCTCTCCGGGCTGAGGCACAATTTCGGCGGTGAAGTATCGGACTCCCACCAAAATCTGGCCCGGGCGAAGCAATCTCTCTGCCATGAGGTTAAGGTTGAGCCAGTAGTAACGTCGCCATCCCCTATCCCTGAGTCCGTAGTACAGGTTGAATCCGTCAACATAAACCGATACTCGTTGCATACGCCCTATCCTCGGCTTTAAGATTTTTCGTCAAGAACCCTTGACATTATACCCATCATGGGCGACAATCATATCACCCCCCCAGTGGCTGACGCCTCTGGGCCGACGCCCTCAGTGCGCATGAGGGCGTCTCTTTTTCCTCCGAAGCCTTCCACCCCGACCCCGACCTCTGTTATACTACCCCCATGAAACATACAAGCTATACCGCCATATACATAAACGCTGGTTTATCAAGACCGCCTCGCGGGGATGAGAAAATTTTTCCCCGTAGCTAACGCAGGTCAAACGCAGGTGAAACGCTGGTGGAAATTCACCTGTTGCCTCACCAGTTACTCACCAGAAGCCACCTGTTCATATATAAACCCTATCTTATAGCGACCACCCCGCTTATCCCTTTATCCCCCCGCCAAGACCTCCCCCACCCGGTCGCAGACTCAGGGTCTTCGTTTTCGCCTCGTCTTCGATCTCTCGTTCGCCCTGAGCTTGTCGAAGGGCCGCCACGAATGGACTACTCTTAATTTCGATCTCTCGTTCGCCCTGAGCTTGTCGAAGGGCCGCCACGAACGGACTACTCTTAATTATGAAAAGACTCCGGTCGCAGACTTCGGCTTCGATCCCACCAACATCCAATAACTGCTATAATCCCCCTCGCAACATCCCCCATCCCGGAGAACGACTTGCCCGCCGCGCTCGAAGGCATAAAGGTACTCGACCTCACCCACCATGTGGCCGGCCCCTACTGCGCCAAGCTCATGGCCGACTTCGGCGCTCACGTCACCAAGATAGAGCGACCCCGCTCCGGCGATCCCGCCCGCGCCATGCCCCCGTTCGCCGGCGACGACCCTAATCCCGACAAGTCCCTTCCGTTCCTCTACCTCAATACCAACAAGCGCTCCGTCACCCTGAACCTCAAGACTGACGCCGGACGCGACCTGCTCCACCGCTTGGCCGCCTCCGCCGACATCCTGGTAGAGAACTTCCGACCCCGAACCCTGCCCGCGATGGGCATAACCTACGAAAGCCTCAGCCGCGACAACCCCGCGCTCATCATGGTCTCCATATCCAACTTCGGCCAGACCGGCCCATACCGCCACTACGAGGCCACCGACATAGTGCAATACGCCCTCAGCGGATTGCAGTACATCTTCGGCTCCAACGAGCGCGAGCCACTCAAGCACGCCTTCAGCCAGGCGCAGTACAAGGCCGGCGCGAACGCCGCCTCAGCCGCGCTCATAGCCCTCTACCACCGCTTGATGACCGGCCAAGGCCAGCGCGTTGACATATCCATACAGGAATCCATAGCCACCGGACTCCGCGACACCACCCTCGCCTACGCCTACAACGGCCAGGTCAAGTGGCGTCAGCCCAGAGAGGCCGGCGAGATTCCTCGCTCTCCCGTCGCCACCTCCGACGGCCATATCGTCCCTATTGCCTTCGGCGGCCCCAACTGGGACGCCATAGTCGAGTTCCTCGGCTCGGAAGAACTCGCCGACGAGAAGTTCTCCACGCCCGAGCTCCGCGTTCGCAACTCCGCCGAGCTTGACCGCATAGTCACCAAGACCTTCGCCGCCCACCAGAAGTTCGACCTCTTCTACCGCGCCAACCGCGTCAGGGGCCTAATCTACGGCGTCGTCCAGGACGCATCCGAACTGCGCGAGAACCCCCAGTACGTCCACCGCGACTACTTCCTCGAGGTCTCCCACCCAGTCGCCGGAACAGCCGAGATGCCCGGCCCGCCTCTGAATATGGAGGGCACCCCCTGGGCTGTCAACTCACCCGCTCCGACCCTCGGACAGCACAACCGCGAAGTATATTGCGACGAACTTGGACTATCCCCGGACGAGTTGGTCCAACTGAGCGCGGAGAAAGTAATATGATGACCAAGATGGCCCTCGAAGGCGTCCGAATCGTCGAGTTCGGCCAGCTAATCGCCATACCCTTCGCCACCAAGCTGCTCGCCGACATGGGCGCGGAGGTCATACGCATCGAGTCCTGCACACGGCTGGACGGCTACCGCGTCTCCGGCTTCTACAAGAACGACGCCTCCGGCGAGTTCTGGAACAGGGCGGTCAACTTCTACGAGCAGAACCGCAACAAGAAGAGCCTCACCCTCGATCTTACCCAGGAACGCGCCCGCGAGACGCTCAGCGATCTCATAGCCATAAGCGACGTGTTCGCCGAGAACTTCACCCCCCGCGTCATCAGGAACTTCGGACTCGAATACGAAGACCTGCGCCGCATACGCCCCGACATCATCATGGTATCCTCCACCGGATACGGGCATACCGGCCCCTGGAGCGGATTCGGCGCTATCGGCTACGGCACGGAGGCCGCGTCCGGCCTGGCCTCGGTCACCGGCTACCGCGACGGCCCGCCCACCATACCCGAACTCCCCTACGCCGACTACACCGCGGGCGAGCATACAGTCTTTGCCATAATGGCCGCGCTCGCCCACCGCGCCATGACAGGGCAGGGCCAGTTCATTGACATATCCCAGACCCAGACCCTAAGCGCGACCGTCCCCGAACCCCTCATGGACTACACCTTCAACGGGCGCGTTCTGGGCAGGCAGGGCAACCGAGACAGCGCCTACGCCCCGCAGGGAACATACCCCTGCGCCGGGCAAGACAACTGGATATCCATCAGCGTAAGGTCCGACGATGAATGGGCCGCGCTCTGCCATGTTCTGAATCGCCCCGAATGGACAGCCGACCCCCGCTTCGCATCCCGCGCCGCCAACCACGACGCCCTGGACGAGATGATAGGCCAGGCCACGCTGTCTTGGGACGCCCGCCAACTCGAATCAGCGCTCCAGTCTCGCGGAATCCCAGCCGGCGCCGTCCTGGACGGGAAGGCGCTTCTCTTCGACGACCATCTCAACGAGCGCGGCTTCTTCGAGATAGTGGAACATCCGCCAGGCACGAACATCCCCCCGCTGCCCTACGCCAGCCGCCCCTGGAAGTTCGATAAGACGCCCGGCTCCATCCGCCGCTCCGCGCCCACGCTCGGCGAACACAACGCCGAAGTCCTGAACGCCATTCTCGGCCTGTCCGAATCTGACACCGACGCCATGGAACAGTCCGGCATAATCGGAACCGCGCCCACGCGCCAGAGGGCCACAAACCCGCCCTCCAACGACCTGCTCTTGGAGCAGGGCCGCATAATTAGGTACGAACCCGACTTCGAGGAGCAAGTCAGACGGAGATTCACTATCTCCCGCCCGCGTTAGAAGGCGTCGTCCGCGCCTCCCTCCTTTCGTATCGCATAACCGCTACCAGCGTCGCCAAGAGAATCACAAACGTGGGCAACCCTACCCAGTCGCGGAGGAAGCTCCACTCTCCAGCCAGCCCTATGCCTAATCTCACGAACTCGCCTGCCACTTCCTTTCTGACGTAGTAGTGAGTAACGAGATAAAGCGCTCCCATGAACGCGGTCCAGGACAAGCACAAGAGTAACGCGCCGCCGAGCAGCCGGTCACTATGCGGGAGTCTATGCGCGTACCACAGACCAGCCACGAGCGGGACGACCAGGAAGAACTGTTGGTGGCCTACTTTATAAAGAAGAAGAGTGACAAGGATGCCCGCAAGCACTCCCGATATAGCGGGGAGACGCCACTTCCATGCTAAAAAGAAAACCAGACCGCCACCTATCGCCATCGCGGGCAGACTCAGATGGTCAACATCATCCACCCATGGAACAGCATCACCTCGCAAGAATCGGAATATCGAGAGCATTTTCGATCCTCTGCCAGAATTGTGCATGATCGAGTGGAAAGTTGACTCTCCCCACATGAGAAAGCTAAGCGCGAATCCGGCCGCTACCAGAGCGCTGAACGTTGCCAGAAAGTGCCAATTGATCCTCCGACCGTCCAAGGCCAAGAATGGCGCAAAGACAATAGGATATATCTTCGTCAATGCGGCCAGCGCCAACACCATAGTCGCGACCGAGCACCGGCCAGTCTGATGATAGGCCAGCGCAATGAGGCAAAGGGCGGCAACCAGCGAATCCACCGATCCATAGATGACTCCGAATGACCAGAAGAGCGGATTGAAAGGCAGCGCCGTCAACCAGAAGATCAGCCAAGGAAGAGATGCGCCTCGGCGCGCGAGTTGATACACCAGGTACCAACTGCTGATTTGCCATGAGAGGACAAAGGCCATCTTGGGCAACAGAGGGTGGAACGCGAACAGACAGGCAAGCAGATTGTACGCGGGGCCGTAGGCGTTGCCCGCAACGGCTGACCATGGGTTTCCCCCGGACAGAATCAACTCCCATTGCTGTACGTAAGCGACATAATCGTGTCGCGCGCCAGACAAGTACGCGACGGCCATCGCTGTGAGAACGGTAGCAATTGCGACTGGCGGAGATAGCGGAATCGAGAGGTAACGGCCTAGTCCAGAACGATTATTCGGGGGGGGGGGGTAGAAAGGTGTTCGCGCGGCTAAGATGAGTTTGTGGCTCAGGCGCGACACGTAAGTATTACCCAAGCCACTTTGCCGGTGGCAACCGATTTCACCATCGCCTTCAGAGTCTTGTGGCTGTCGCCGCGGGGAGGCGATGCGGAAGTTGATTTTCATTCGTCCGCGCTAGAAATCGTCGTCCGCGCCGGCTATGTCGGCGGCGGGGGAGTTGATTATCCGGTGGATGACCGGGGCGAAGGCTTCGTCGTCGCCGGGCTCGGTGTCGTCGTCGGACCAGTCCTTGACCGCGACGGCTGCCAGTTCGCGCTCTTCTTCCTCGCTGTCGGACACCTCGTAGCCCATGACCGCGCTCGGCACATAGACGCGGTAGTCCGCGCCGCCGCGCGACGGGAATGACACGACGCCGGACTGGGCGGGCGTCTTGTAGGTCTCGCGTATGATGATAGCGAGTTCGCGCTCCTCAACGCTGGTGACAGCGGCCTCGTAGAGGTTGCCGCCCCTGCTCAGGCGCGCGACGCGGGTTCCAACCCTCGGCTCCACCTGGCCGATGTACGCGCCGGTTTCGTCCTTCACTATCAACCCGGACCCGGCGGGTTCGAGCCGCACCACGTCTCCGGGCGTGAGTTTGACGAGCGCGTCGGGCGGAGCCAGTTTTATCAGGGAGGTGACGCCCGCGTTTCCGCTCTCTTCGATGAACGTCTGCGACCTGCGCGATGCGGTCTTCGCGGCGCGCGGCGCGTCGGCGTCTGCCAGCTTCATGAGCCTGCTGAGATTCTTCTTTGCTATGGAGTTGTTGGGCGAACGTTTCAGCACGGAGCGGAACGCTTCCTGCGCTTCCTTGTTGCGCCCGAGCTCGCTCAGCGCCTTGCCGAGACGGTTGTACGCTCCGACATCTTCGGGAAAGTCTCGCGTGATGGTCTGATTGACCGCGACCGCCTCTTCCCACCTGTTGTTCATGGCGAGGGCTACGGCCTTCCTGGCCCTGTCGTTCTTTATCTTTTCATCCAGCGCGCGCGCGTTCATTTGCATCGCCTCTCTGGTGGAGTGTGGAAATCTTAGCGAATATGGGAAAATCTCGGCAAGGCATTGTCAAGGCATTTTGAAACAGTATTAGAAATTTCTCAGCCTCAGCAGGGTAAGTTTCCAGACCGCCTCCACTATTATGTGGACGGACATCTTGGACTTGCCCTTCGTCCTGTCTATGAAGATGATGGGATGCTCCAGCGCGACGTGGCCCTTAGACTGGCATTGGTAGGCGACCTCGGACTGAAACCCGAATCCCTTGCAGCAAAAGGCGTCCATGTCGAGGGAACCCAGCGCGGCGGCGGTGTACGCCTTGAATCCCGATGTGACGTCCTTCACCTTCAGACCGGTTACGAAGCGTATGAGGTGATTGCCGAACGCGCTGAGCAGGCGGCGTCGCAGTCCCCAGCTTGGGTCCGAGCCGCCGCCCTGGGTGTAGCGCGAGCCGACCACGACATCGGCGTCTCCAAGCTTGCGAAGCATGGCGGGCAGGTGGTCGGGCGCGTGGGAGAGGTCGGCGTCCATCTGGACTATATAGTCGCAGCCGTCACGCAGCGCCCTTGTGAACCCGGCGATATACGCCGTGCCGAGTCCGAGTTTCGCCCGCCTGGATATGACCTCTATCCCGCCGCCGCGCTCGTCGGACAGCCGACGCGCTGTCTCAGCGGTGCCGTCGGGCGAATTGTCATCTACTATGTACAGCCGAAGATCGTCAATTCCGAGCGCGAACAGGCGGCTGACCAGTTCGGGCATATTTTCGGCTTCGTTGTAGGTTGGAACTACTACGGCGACTTTTGGGGATGACATTCGCTCTCACCTGTCGGGAAGGCGGCTTTCGCGTTTCAGCGGTACTTGCCGAATATATCTCTGAGTCTTATTAGAAGAGTGTCTTTCAGCATATCGAGGGAGTCCAGTCCGGGCCTGACCTTGCTTCCGGGCTGGTGACGCCACTCGACCGGCATTTCCAACACCGAGTAGCCCAACTTCGCGGCGAGGTACAGAATCTCCACGTCGAAGCCCATCCCCCTGGTTCGCTGACGGCTGAACAGACTGTCCGCCGCCGCCTCGCTGAAGCACTTGAACCCGCACTGGGTATCCTGGAACCCTCTGATCGCGACGGCGCGAACCACCCAGTTGAAGATTCTGCCTCTGAGATGGCGGTAGAGTGGCTCATCGTAGCGCCTCGCGCCGAATATCTCGCGCGAACCTATAACGATGTCCGCGCCCGCGTCCATCTTCTCCAGGAACTCGTTCAGCCACTCGATAGGCATGGCGAGATCGGCGTCGCACATGAACCTGTATATGCCGCGCGCTTCCAGCATACCGGCCCTCACCGCCCAGCCCTTGCCGAAATGTTCCCTGCGAAGAAGCCTGACACCGTTCAATTCTTGCGCGGCGCGGCTCACGAGCGACGCGGTGTCGTCCGCGCTTCCATCGTCAACGATCAGAATCTCCCAAGCGTAGGTCTGCGCCCCAAGGTAGGCGGCGACGCTGTTCAGACTGGAGACGATGCGCTCGGCCTCGTTGAAGGCGGGAATGATTACGGATAGGTGTGGTCTTTCGGGTGTATCCACCGCACGGTTCCAAAGAAGGCTCAGCCTTCACCCTTATTCTCACAAGATGATTGCAGGTCGGACAGGATCGCAACCTTGATCTATTTCTAAAGCCGATGTGAACTGCCGGATTGGAGCGCCGTATTCTACTGAGGAGAATCCAAGTCGAAGGCGGTATGAAGCGCGCGGGAGGCCGCTCCCACCTGCTCTTCGGACACGATGCAGGTAATGCGTATCTCGGAGGTGGTTATCATCTCGATGTTTATGCCCTCGTCGGCGAGCGCGCGGAACATCGTTCCGGCGTATCCGGGCGCGTCTTGCATTCCGGTGCCGACGACGCTCACCTTCGCCAAGCCGAGCGAGGTTACCACGTCGTCGCTGTCCATATCTTCGGCCACCTGCCGCACGACGCCCTCGGCCCTGTCCAGGTCGTCCCGCTTGACTGTGAAGGTCAGGTCGGTCTTCCCTCCGGCGCTTGCGTTCTGCACTATCACGTCAACGCTGATGCCGTCCGCGGCAAGCGGCTCGAACAGGCCGGCGGCTATGCCCGGCCTGTCGGTGACGCCCTGCACGGTCACCTTCGCTACGTTGGTGTCGGTGGCTATGCCGGACACTCGGTTTCTTATCTCGCCAACGTTTCTGTTCATGTCAACTTCACCGTGAATCAGGGTGCCAGGCTCGTGGGAGAAACTTGAGGCGACGAGTATGGGCGTGTCGTACACCATGCCAAGCTCTATCGAGCGCGGGTTCATCTTCGCTCCGTAGCTGGCAAGTTCCAGCATCTCTTCAAAACTAATCTCGTCCAGCTTGACCGCGCTCGGTACAAGTCGGGGGTCGGCTGTGTATATGCCCTCAACGTCCGTATAGACCTCGCAGCGCGCGGCGTCCAGCCCGGCGGCGAGCGCTATGGCGGTGAGGTCGGACGCGCCGCGCCCGAGAGTGGTCGTGTCCATGTCCGGGGTGATTCCCTGGAATCCGGCGACCACGACTATCTTGTCCTCGTCCAGTTCGTCGGTTATGCGCTGCGGGTCCAGCCCGGCTATCTTCGCCATGCCGAACTGGGCGTCGGTGCGTATGCCCGCCTGCGCTCCGCTCAGGCTGACGGCCTTGTGGCCCAGCGACATAAGCGTCATGGCGACCAGGGCGCAGGAGCGCAGTTCGCCGGTGGAGAGCAGGACGTCCAGTTCGCGCCGGTCAGGGCTGTCGGACACCCGTGAGGCGAGTTCGATGAGCTCGTCCGTCGTGTCGCCCATCGCGCTTACGACCGCGACGACGCTGTTTCCGGCTTCCTTGGACCGAGCGATGCGCCCGGCCACGTTCTTTATCTTGTCGGCGTCGGCCAGTGAGCTTCCGCCGTACTTCTGTACAATCAGGTCCATTTCTTGGATGTATCCGTCGCATGGAGTCGGAAGGTCAAGCGCTTCCGCAATGAATGGTTTAGCGCGATAGAGGGCCGAATGTCAAATTTGGCGGTTTCTGCGCTACCATGTTCGGCCTCCTGATCCGAGTCTTCGTTACTCAATATCGAGACGGTCATGCCAGTATATGCGCTCCCTGGTTGGTCGGCCTGGTTATGACAACCTCACCGCTCAGACCGGACTTGACGGCGGCGTCCGCCATTTCGTAGCCGATGGTGAATTCCTTCTCGGTGGCGAAGGCGAGGACGGTCGAACCCGCGCCGGACAGGAACGCGCCCAACGCGCCCGCGCCCAGCGCGGCCCTGATGATGTTCTTCATGGGAAAGAAGATGGTCTGTCGCGCGGGCTGGTGAAGGCGGTCGTCGGTGGCTATATCAAGGTGTCTAAGGTCGCCGGTGGCGAGGGCGCGAACCAGCAGCGCGGCCCTTCCTATATTGAACACGGCGTCCGCCCTCGCCACGCTGTCTCCCAGAAGGCCGCGCGCCTCCTCGGTGGGCATCGGCGTATTGGGGATATACAGGACGGCGGACAGGTCTTCGGGAATCGGAACGGGCGCGCTGAGAACCCTGCCGTCCTGGGACACCGCTATCCGCATTCCGCCGAACAGCGCCGGGGCTACGTTGTCGGGGTGTCCCTCGGTATCCGCCGCCATCCGGAGCAGTTCGCTCTGGTCGAACGGGTTGCCGCAGAGTTCGTTGCCCGCCACCAGACCGCCCACGAGCGCGGCGGAGCTGGATCCCAGCCCCCGCGTCGTCTGTATCTCATTGTGGCAGGTCAGCGACATGGGAGGCATCGTCTTGCCCGCCTCGTTAAACACCCTGGCGACGCTGGCCCACACCAGGTTCGACTCGTCGCGGGGAAGTTCATCCTCGCCATGCCCATATATCTCGAACCCATGCCCGCCGACCTCCACGCTGACGACGTTCCATATATCCAGCGCTATGCCGAGGCAATCGAAGCCCGGGCCCATGTTGGCCGAGGTCGCGGGGACTTTTACTGTAACTTTGACTTGTTTCATGCGATTTTACAGTGCCCATCCGCTGGTTGACCTGTCCAGCCTGGATAGGTACTGCGCCTCTATGTCTATGCCGACCATGCCGCTGTACGCTTTGGTCAGGCGGTCGGTGACGGGGCCGGGAACTGATCCGTCGCCTATGTCGGAGCCGTTGACCGAGGATACCGGGCAGATGCAGAAACTGGTGGAGGTGACGAACGCCTCGTCCGCTGTGTAGGCGTCGAACAGGTCAATGTCCGCCTCGTGGACGGCTATGCCAAGCTCCTGAGCGATCTCTATCGTGACGCGACGGCTGATGCCGGACAGAACGTACTGCTCTTTGGGGGTGAGCAGTTCGCCGTCCTTGACGACGAAGATGTTGCTGCCCGGCCCCTCGGCCAGGTTGCCATTGGTGTCGAGCAGGATGGGCCAGGCGTCGGGGTTGTGCGCCTTGGCCTCAAGTTCGGCCTGAACGAGGTTGACGTAGTTGTGAACCTTCGCCCTCGGACTCTGCGCTTCGGGTGGTGTGCGGCGCACCGATGGCACTATGACGGGCAGGCCGTCGCGGTAATACTTGGCCCTCACGTCGAACGGGAGCGGCGCGCACTCTATCACCACCGTTGGAACGTATTCGCTGTCAACCATCACGCCCCTGGACACGCGCTGGCTGACCCAGTAGTCGTCGTCCTCGCCTATTAGGGGAAGATTGGATTCCAGCACTTCCATAGTGATGCGGGCGAAGTCTCGCTTGGAGAGGCCGGGGTCTATCCTCATGTACTTGAGCGAGTTGAAGAAGCGGTCGAGGTGTTCGTCCAGCCTGAATATCCTGTGTCCGAAGGTGCGCGTGGTGTCGAACACCGCGTCGCCCTGGAGGAATCCTCTATCCCGGATGGATACGACGGCCTGGCTCTCAGGCACTATGTTGCCGTTGACGTAAGCGACTCTTTCCTGTGTCATGTCTTCTATCTCCCGTTGCGCTTTGCCGTTCTTGAAGGGCGCCCACGAGGGACGCCCCTACGCGGCGTGGTCTATCTGTCTTCCCTGAATCTGTATCCGACGTTCCAGATGGTTTCGATGAAGTTGTGTTCGGCGTCCTGTATCTTGCTTCTGAGGCGGCGGATGTGGACATCCACGGTTCTCGTGCCGCCGAAGTATTCGTAGCCCCATATCTGGTTGAGCAGCGCGTACCTGGAGAATACCCTGCCCGGGTTTTCGGCCAGCAACTTGAGCAGTTCGTACTCCTTGAATGTGAGTCCCACCCGCTTTCCGCGTATCGTCACGTCATAGCTGGAGGTGTCTATCTGAATGTCGCCCGCGCGGATGATGTGGCTGTCGTCCTCTTTCGCCTCGCTTCCGGATTCAAGGACGCGGCGCGCGCGGACAACCAGTTCGTCCGGGTCGGGCGGGCTGGTGATGAAGTCGGCCAGGGGAAGGGATGGTTCAAGTCCCGGCAGGCGGGTTCGCGGCACGAGCGCGAGCGGCGGAACGCCGGCTTCCACACACGCCTGGACGCATCGCTCCATCTCGGCGGAGGTCATGTAGGCGGTGTCTATCAGGGCCAGGTCGGGGAGGGCTTCCGGGGCGTCGCCGAGCGCCGAGAGTTCTTCGTCCGAAGACAAGAACACCGAACCGACACCCTGCCGGCGCAGCAGCGCCACAAGCTCATGCTCTTCCCGCGCGCCGCTGATGGGAATTCTTTCCAAAGACATACTTCATCCCTTGTGAAGATTCTACGGGGGACAAGTATAGCAGAATGGATTGAGTAACGGATTGAGGCGCGTCGTCGAAAATTTGACATTGGCGTTGTGTCTGTGAATATAATCACAGACCATTTGGTAACATTTGGCGGCAATGCGTTCAGTTCAGAGGGACGACAGCCGCGCCAGAGAAATAAGGGGGAGAGAAAATATGATGCTTAAACGTGTTCAATCGAAATGGCGATTGGCGCTCGGCGTGGCTTTGCTGGCGTCGCTGGTAGCCGCGTTCGCCATGGCTTGCAGTTCGGAAGAAGAGCCGGAACCTGCGGCCCAGCCCGCTCCGGCGGCTCCGGCCCCGGCGGCCCCTGCCGCTCCGGCGCCGACGGCTGCGGCTCCGGCTATGGCCGCTCCGACGGCGGCGGCACAGCCCGCTCCCGCTCCGACGGCCGCCGCGCCCGCGGAGATGATGGAGAGCGTAACGATAACCGTCGTGCTGGACAACGTAGGCACGCCCCAGTTCCGCAACGTGAAGGGCACCTGGCCGGACGTGATGTTCCACGGCTTCTTCGGCTTCCAGGAACCCGTCCTGGGATGGGAGCCTACGTTCGACGACATGGACAACCCGATTACCTCCACCTCCGAAGCCTGCCACGCGCCTTTCATCGCCACGGGCTGGGAGTGGGAACTGCCCGGCAAGTCGGGCGGAATCGTCAAGTTGGACGGAAAGACGCTCAAGAACGACCAGGGCGAGAGCCTTGACGACGCGGACCTGTCCGACATGGACAACCAGGGTATAATGAGGGTGTTCATCCGCGAGGGCATTGACTTCTACCGCTCGGTTGACGGCGAACTCGTCAACGTCGGCCCGCTGACCGCCGAAGACGTGGCGTGGTCGTTCAACGACGCAGGTTCCGAGGACACCAGCTCCGCTCACTCCAACTCGTCGCAGGCTTACGAGTACTACAAGCCGTGGCGCGCGGAGAGCGAGTATGTCGCGGTGACCGAGAACAGGGCGTTCCGCTCCGACGGCCTCCAGGACGCTTCCTCGATGTGCCAGGACGCGGTTTGGATACAGTCCAGGCAGCTATTCGACGAGCTTGGCGACACGTTCGGAGTCCCGCACGGCTCCGGGCCTTTCGTAGTGCATGAGTGGCTTCCCGCCGAGCGCATCGAGGCCGAAGCCAGGGTTGACCACTGGCGCGCCAACGCCGCGTACGAGAACCTGGTTTTCGTGCAGGCCAACGAAGCGCAGCAGCGTTCCGCGATGCTCCAGACAGGAGCGGCGGACATAGCCATGGCGTCTATTCAGGACGTCGGCAAGCTGGAGTCGGAAGGCTTCCAGTTCCACGAAGGGCTTGACACCATCAATGGCAACTTCTACTACTTCGCCGGCAACAACTGGGCGTTCGCCTACCCGCCGGGTTCGAAGATAGGAGACGACGACCTCTCCGGCAAGCCGGTTCTGAGGCAGGGATTCATTCCCACCGACAAGTATCCATGGATAGGCGATCCCCGGACCGAGTGTGTCGGCATAGACAGATCCGACCCCGCGATACAGGACACCCCCGGCGCGGGCTGTGAAGTGGCGAACTTTGAGCTTGTCGAGTTCGACGGTATGGACGCCCGGTTCACCGAGGACTCGGTGGGATTCGACTTCAACGATACTGACAAGTTCTCCTACGATACGCCTTCCATGATGAAGGCGAAGGCGTTCCGCAAGGCGTTGGCCTACTCGATAGACCGCGAGCTTATAGCCGCGTCGGTCACGGGCGGATACGGAGGAGCGGTGTACGGCGGAGCCTTCCCGGGCATGACGCTGCACCAACTCCATCCCGAATACCAGGACCGCTGGAACTACGCTTTCGACCCGGACAAGGCGATGGAGTACCTGGCTGAGTCGGGCGTGCCGGAAGGGTTCGAGTTCGAGTTCTTCTGCTCGCAGGGCAACGGCACCTCGCTTGAGGTCTGCGAAGCCACCGTCGGACAGTGGAAAGAGTACCTGGGCCTGGAGCCTTGGATAGACAGCACGCAGTATTCCTCGCGCCGCCCGACCATGTTGGGCCGCCAGTTGCACGTGCCGTGGATGACTCGCTGGGGCCCGACTAGCAAGCAGCAGCGCCTGGGCGAGAAGGGCGGAACGCTGCCGGGTGGCGGCCTGTGGCCTCTCCCCGCCGGCGGCTGGAACCCCAGCATCGAGGACAACCGCTGGTGGTCGAACCGCGAAGAGACCCGCGTACAGGAGAAAGGTTCGCCCGAGAACCTCGCCTCTCGCGAGCGCATTCTGGACGAGGCATACGACCTGACGCTCTCCACGGGCGTGGTCGAGGTTCCCGTGCTGATTGGGTTCAACCCCGAGACTGTCGAGAGCTGGACACTCAATCCGTGGGACCTGCCCAACTCGTTCGAGACGGTCATTCCGGCCAAGAAGTAGGATGACGATTCACTGACCCAACATAGCTGCCCCGGCATTATCGCGCTGGGGCAGCTATCGAGTTTTCGGCGATAAGCCTGATTCGTAGAGCGCAAGGGCTGGGACGCGACAGATGAGGACCTTCATAATCAGACGAATGGCCTTCTTGGTAATGGCTATCATAGCGGCCACGCTTTTCGTGTTCGCGCTGTCAAGGCTCCAGGGCGACCCTCGCAACGTGATGCTGAACGTGGGATATGTCTCGCCTGAGCAGTGGGAGCAGTGGGGAAAGGATCTCCACCTCGACAAGCCACTAATTGTGCAATACTTTATATGGATAGGCAAGGGCATATTCCAAGGCGACTTTGGATATTCCCTCAAGACCGGTCAGCCGGTGATGCAGATGGTAGTCGGGTTCGCGCCCGCCAGCCTCCAACTCGGCTTGGCCGCCACCATATTCGTCCTGATAACCGGAATCCCGCTCGGGATGCTGTCCGCCGTGAAGCGGGGCACGATATGGGACGTGATAGGAAGAACGTTCGCGGTCTTCGGTCAGGCTCTGCCGCCCTTCTGGCTTGGCATCATGCTCATCCTCATATTCTCCGTGAATCTGGACTTGCTGCCTTCCGGCACTCGCGGACACGACGCCACGAACATCTTGGAGCGTTTGTCCTATTTCATCATGCCGATGGTAACGCTCGGATGGTTGGCGTCGGCGGGCCTGATGAGGCTGGTGCGCTCCTCGATGCTGGAGGTGCTGGACTCGGAATTCGTCAAGTTGGCGCGGGCTAAGGGCGTCGGATCGAACGCGGTGGTGTGGAAGCATGCTTTCAAGAACGCTCTGATACCGCCGTTGACCTTCTCGGCGCTCATACTGGTTGGATTCATAGGTGGAACGGTGGTGACCGAGACCGTGTTCGCGTGGCCCGGTCTGGGCCAGATGGTCTATACCGCCGTCATAAACAACGACTTCCCACTGATGACCGGCGGGGTTCTGGTGCTAACCGTAGCTTATGTCCTCGTGGTATTCTTGATAGACATATTGTACGCGGTCATAGACCCCAGAATTCGCTACTCTTAAGGACTTGCAATTGACCACCCCGGCGCATTCAATGGCAGTTTCAGAACTCGAGGAACTGGGACGAGAGTCCACCCTTCAGAAAGTTCTGTATGTCTTTCGCAGGTGGCCCCTGATACCGTTCTTCATTCTCGCCGTGCTGGCGCTGTGCGCCGTATTCGCCCCCTGGATAGCGCCTTACGAGCCTGAAAAAGACCAACTCCGCGCCGTCTTGGGAGCGCCGCCCTGGTATCCGGCCTGCGAGGAAGGCCAGCTTACCAACAAGTTCCAGCCCTGCAACACCAACGGGATACCCCTGGGAAGAAACCAGGATGTCTATTACTTCCTGCTGGGCGCGGACCAGCTTGGCCGCGACCTGCTCAGCAGAATCATCTACGGCGCGCGCCTCTCGCTCAGCCTGGCGACAATCGCCATCACCGTGGGGACGATATTCGGCACTTCCGTCGGGCTTGTGTCGGGCTATTTCGGGCGCTGGGTGGATGAGATAATCATGCGAACCATAGACGTGTTCAGCGCGGTGCCGTTCATTCTCATCGCTATCGCTCTCGTATTCGTGCTGGGCCAGAGTTTCACTATCGTCGCGGGCGTTCTGTCACTGGGCGCGTGGGCGGGGATAGCGCGTCTCGTGCGCGGGCAGACGCTCCAGGTCCGCAACTTCGACTACATCGCGCTCGCTAAAGTCGCGGGAGCGTCCACCCCCAGGATAATGGCCAGGCACCTGTGGCCTGCCGTCGCCAATACGGTCGTCGTGGCGACTACGCTCCAGGTGGGAAACACCATCCTGTCCGAGAGCATACTTTCATTCCTGGGCGCCGGAGTCCCGCCGCCCACGCCGTCCTGGGGCGCGGACATATCGAACGGGCGCGAGTATCTCGGTTCGGCATGGTGGGTCGCCTTCTTCCCGGGCATAGCGATATTCCTGACGGTGCTGTCGTTCAACTTCATCGGCGACTGGCTGCGGGACAGGTGGGACCCCAGGCTGCGACAGATATAACGGCGCTGGGGGGTTTGGGGCAAGTCAATGTTTGGTAGAACAGAAGTAAGGGTCTTAGAGGAAAAAGATGGGGTTATCTACGACTCGGACACCGCGGACATTCTGCATTGGCATGACCGTTTCTCCGTCCGAGTTATACTGGCGGTAACTCCAAGCGGTCATTACTTTCACGCGATACTCGGGAACGGATTGTTTGGGCCAAGGATCAGTGTCTTGCCAATTCGTTTCAAGGCCACGGCCATATATTGGGCGGCAAAGGAAAAGGCGCCCGACGAAACGCTTGAGAAGTTGGGAGTAAGAATCCTGAATCCGCCGGAGTCCGACGAACCCTATAACTTCATGTCAGCGGATGTAATCTGGCCGGAAAAATGGTTCTTCGGGTGGCGCGCCCTGATGAGGAACTACGACGGAAGACTATGGATGCTCAAGACTTTCAACATAGACATACTTGGGATACGCGTGAAGTGGACAAGCGCCATTGACCAGAGGGAAGCCATAGCTTGGGCAATCATGGAGGGGGCCAGCGGTGATACCCTGAAGATGCTGGGCATAAAAGACATGGACATATACAAGCGCGCGCCATAGCATCGGATTTCAGAAATAGCCTCCAAGTTGGTTATACTGAAGACGCGCTTACTGTACGAGCGGTTCTCAGTAGCAACGGAATCTAGCCTATGTGGAAATACATCGTCGTATTCGGAATCGCGGTCGCCATTCTGGTCATAGCCTCGATGGGTAGGATACCGGGAACTGGAAAGCAGAGCGCGATTTCGGACGAAAGAAGAACCGCCACCGCCATAGAACATACGCCTAAGTACGAACGCCTGGAAGTCATCTCGATAGTGAAAGAACACATCCGCGAGTCCTGTCCCGAACCTGACGAGTACCTGGAAAGCGGCCAGTTCATAGCCAAATGGCTGTATCAGCCCCGATCCGACGACTACTATGAGAGAGGGATGAGAGAGTGGACTGTAACCGAGGAACTCAGCGGCGCGTTCTGGCGGCTCTATGAGGATACGGGAGAGATTCGCAGCGTAATAGGCGGCATCGTGGATACCTGCTAAGTTGAAGACTCCCATTCTCGCGGAGCGAGTGGGATAGATTCGGAGATGTATTCAATTGACCTCGCTACTCGACCTTCACGTACACACTAACCAGGGCAGCCCGGACAGCGGCCTGACCCCCGAAGAGATGGTCGCGGACGCGCGACGTCTCGGACTGACCGGCGTCATGGTCACCGAACACGACGGCTGGCCGCGCCACGACTTCGAAGCGTTCAGGGCGACTGTGGACGACATCGTTCTGATTCGCGCCCTGGAGGTCTATACCCCTCTCGGACACGTCATCACGATGGGGCTGGACGGCCACGTAGCCGGATATGGCGATGGCGTGGAAGTCATACGCACGCTCAGGCGGGAAGTGGACAAGGTCGGCGGCTTCATGATACTGGCGCACCCGTTCAGATTCCTATTTGACCTTCCCCACTACACCCAGAATATGCTGTTCCAGGACGCTGACAGAATCCCCAAGACTGCGGAGGAAGCGGCGAAACATCCCGTCTTCGAGATAGTTGATGAGATAGAGGTGGTCAACGGCGGAAATATCGAGGAAGAGAATCGCTTTGCCCAGGAAGTGGCGGCGGTCATGGGATTCTGGGGAACGGGCGGCTCGGACGCCCACTCGCTCGACGGCTTCGCGCGAGGCGTGACAGCTTTCAGGGGGGACGTCCGAAACGAGGCGGATCTGCTGGAAGCGCTGCGAGCCGGCGACTTCGCCCCCGTCGAGGGCTTCCACGTCAGCAAAGCCGCCAACTACGGACGCTCGACCTGGCTGAGGCCGGAAATGGTCAGCCCTGTGGGACACAGCGAGGCGGCGGACTGATAGACTAGCGCCGCGTCGTCCAAATATAATCCGAGCGTTACACAGAATAACCCTGTTTCAACCATCGTGGAGGAAAATGTCTAATGACGGACGAGATTATCAGGATTGGATATGTTGGCGCGGGCGGCAATACGCGACTTAGGCACCTGCCCGGCTTCGCCGCGATTGACGGCGTGGAGAGCGTGAGCGTTGCGAACCGCAGCCGCGAGTCCGGCCAGCGTGTGGCGGACGACTTCGGACTTAGTACGGTCTATGACTCGTGGATAGACCTGATAGATGCCGATGACACCAACGCCATCTGCATCGGCACTTGGCCCTATATGCACCGCAACTTGGTTCTGGCCGCGCTGGACGCGGACAAGCACGTTCTCACCGAAGCGCGCATGGCGATGAACTCAGAAGAGGCGAAGGAGATGCTCGACGCATCGCTGCTCAAGCCTCACCTGGTCACGCAGATAGTCCCAGCGCCGCACACGCTCAGGATAGACAATACAGTCAAAGACCTCATTATGGAGGGCTACTTCGGCGACGTGCTGTCGGTGGACATAACCGTTCACCAGGGCGGGTTCGTGGACACGGACGCCGAATTCCACTGGCGTCACAGCCGCGACCTGTCCGGCAACAACATCATGCAGATGGGGATATGGTACGAGGCGATAATGCGCTGGTTCGGCCCCGCCGCCGCCGTTACTGCCGTTGGCCGCGTCAACGTCACCCACCGCAAAGGATGGGACGGCGGTCTCGCCTACATCAGCATACCCGACCACATCGAGCTGCTGATAGAGTTCGCGTCCGGCCTGGTCGCAAGGATGCGCCTCAGCGCGGTCACCGGCCTCGCGCCCGACGACCAGGTGTGGATATTCGGCTCGGAAGCCACCGCCCACGTGGACTCCGCCTCGATGACCCTCAGAGGCGGTCGGCGCGGCGACTCCGAACTGTCCGAGATAGAGATACCCGAAGAGAAGCAGGGCGGATGGCGCGTCGAGGAAGAGTTCATCAACGCGATTCGGGGCATAGAACCCGTAACCCACACCAGTTTCTTCGACGGCGTTCGCTACATGGAGTTCACCGACGCCGTGAACATCAGTATGCAGAGGGGGGAGAGAGTAACCTTGCCGCTGGTCTAGCGCGCGGGAACAGATTGTAGAGACGGCCAGGGTCTTTCGATTATTTCCCGATACCGCTTCTGTCGTTCGCCCTGAGCTTGTCGAAGGGCCGCCCGTTCATGGTTCGACAAGCTCACCACGAACGTAATTGGTTGATAATCGAAAGCCCTACAGAGACGGCGGACAATCCCCCGGACTAATCTCCATCGTACTATAATAACGGGGCGGGCGCGTATGTACTCACACCGGTAGAGTCTCACAGGGGGGTGCGGCGTGAAAAGCGGAAAGCTGTTCATATCACTGGTACTTCTTGGCGCGCTTGTCCTGTCCCTCGTCGCCACTCTTCCGGTCTTCTCCGACACGGGCGCGCTGAGGTTCTACGACCCGTCCGACGCCGGCGAGGAGCTAACATGGGCCAGGCAGGGCGGACAGGTGGGCATTGAGTTAACGGACCCCGACCTGTCCGGCATAAGGTCCGGTGTCATAAAACACGTCAACATTCCGGGCGGAACCCCCGATAATTGCAATGATTGCGCCCCGGCCGAGGTGAAGACGCTGAATAATCAGCGTACTTTCTATCTGGAGAATGTCCCGGTCGTCGACAGGAACGACGACGGATTCATAAACTACCGGGATGTGGACGTGTTCAAGGTGGACGGGACTAAAATCCCTGTTGACAGGGCAGGCGTGGATGGTCGGGTTGACCTGTTCGACCCACATACCGGAACGGTCTATGTCCGATATTGGGGCGCCAGAAAACACAACACCGGCGACGCGGTAAGAATCAAGTCCCAAGCCGACCCGACGGGCTTCACGACGACTCTTAAGGAGACCACCCCGACAAGCGGCGTCTTCCGTCTCGCGATAAATGTCGGCTTGAGGAACTCCGACGCGGACTCCAACCCCCCGCGCCTGAAGGTCGGCAGGGACGACGTAATCACGCTGACCTACAAGGACGCGGATCCGTCCGATACTATCTTCAGGAAGCTCAAGGTGGAGACAACGCCCCCTGTCTTCTCCAATATCATCCCGGCGCACAACCACTCGCAGAGGGTAGACCCCGAAGTCGAGTTCGACGTAACCGACGCCCGCTCCGGCGTCGCGGATGAAGACAGCGTATGGGTCATCTTCGCCGTTGATAGGAACGACGACGGCATCATCGAGGAAGCGCGTGAATATAGGGTGAATGGCGCGCCGCGCGGACACGTTGACCCCATAGAAAACGGTTTCCGTGTCAGGATGGGACTGCCCCACACTTTCGACATCGGTTCGGACGCTACCATCTACTGGTGGGCGCTGGCTCAGGACGCAGCCGGCAATCTGGGCATTCTGGACAGGCCAAGGCCGACTGACGATACCTATCACCTGTGCTTCCCAACAGACTTTCCGAGGGCAGACCTGGATGGGACGGACGTCACCGCCGCCATTCATGTCGGCGGTTGTATGCCCCACACCGCCAAGATTGACAACACCGGCCCCACGATAAAGAGAGTGATAACGGGTCGCTGGTGGGACCCGTCCAAGAGCGGCGGCGACAAGACCGAGTACGACCCGACGAAGGCCAAAAACACCAGCATTCTCGTGATATTCAGCGAGAACTTGGACTCGTCCACCGTCCAGAGTTCAGACTTCAGGGTGGACGGCGAGATACCGCTCAAAGCGGATGTGTTCGACGGGCGCAAAGACTATGTTTTCCTCACCGTACCGCCTATGGCCGCCGACGCGACCCCCGAAGTCAAGATGGTCGGGGATGTGCGCGATCTGGCGGGCAACTACTACGGAGCCAATGCCACCCCACCGACGCCGACTCCCGTGCCGACACCAATCCCCTCGACCGATTCGCTGGATTTCCTGATAGTCGTTCTTAGAGAAGCCGTATCCCTGGGAGCTATGTCCGACGAAATGACCAACCTGTTGTCCGACTGGTTCATCGTGAACATGATAGCTCCGAAGACGGGCGAGACCGCCAAGCGGGTAAAGGAACGCCTATCCGCCGGTCAGTCCCTGGACACGGCTATCGCGGTTCTGCGAGAAGCGGCGGCCATCAAGGTTCTATCCGACGCGATAGCAGATGTGCTGTCCGACCTGTTCATAGAGAACATGATAGCGCCGGCTACGGGCGAGACGCCGGACGAGGTACGAAAGCGGCTGTCCGCTCAGTAGAGGATATTGGGATTCTACCGAGTATCAAATGGGTTCAGGCAGTATTGTCGCTCTCAGAATGGCTTACGGCGCGCGGCGCGTTCCATGACTCGCGTTTTAGTGTATCCTGTGTTCGTCGCATCCAACGCTTGGAGAGAGAAACATGACCGATACGCCGCTGCATTACATGACCATCACCCAAGTCGCCGCGCTGGTAGAGTCGCGCGAGTTGTCGCCCGTCGAGTTGACGAACGCCATGCTCGAACGGATTGACGCGCTGGACGGGCATCTGAAGAGCTATGCCACCGTGACGCGCGACCACGCGCTCGCCGCCGCGCAAAATGCCGAGCGCGAGATAGCCGCCGGAGAGTATCGCGGCCCCCTGCACGGCGTCCCCATAGCGGTCAAGGACCTGTGCTTCACCAAGGGAGTTCGCACTATGGGCGGCGCGAAGGTGTACATGGATAACGTCCCGGACTTCGATTCGACGGTCGTAGAGAGACTGGAGTCGGCAGGCGCGGTTCTGCTAGGCAAGCTGAACCTCACCGAGGGCGCTATGGGCGGATACAATCCCGCGCTCCAGATACCGCTGAATCCATGGAACAACGACCGCTGGGCCGGGTCGTCGTCTAGCGGATCCGGTTCGGCGACCGCAGCCGGCCTGTGCTTCGGCTCGCTCGGCAGCGACACGGGCGGCTCGATACGCTTTCCGGCGGCGGCCTGCGGTATCGTGGGTCTGAAGCCAACCTGGGGCCGCGTCAGCCGATACGGGGTCCTCGCGCTGGCGGAGTCGCTCGATCACGTTGGCCCAATGACGCGCAGTTCAGCGGACGCGGCCATCATGCTCCAGGCCATCGCGGGCTATGACGCCAACGACCCGACATCGCTCTCCGACCCTGTGCCTGATATGCTTGCGGGCATAGACGCGGGTGTCGAGGGAATAAGAATCGGCCTGGACGAGAATCACGTCAGCGACGGCGTTGACTCCGAACTGGCCCAGGCTGTCCTGGACGGCGTGAAAGTCCTGGAGGGTCTTGGCGCGGAGATAGTAGATATCCGTATGCCGGACGTGGATAAGTATCTTCCGGCATGGCCTGTGCTATGCTCGTCCGAGGCGGTCGCGGCGCACCGTGAGAACTACCCATCCCGCCGCGACGACTACGGCCCATGGTTCCGGGGCTGGCTGGACATGGGCGCGGGCAAGTCTGGCGCGGACTACGCCGAGGCCAACAACATGAGAGCCGAGTGCAACGGTTTGGTGCGCGAGGCGTTCAGGAACATTGACCTGATGGCCTGCCCGTCCACTATAGGCCCCGCCTACCCCGTGACGCCCGAGACGCTCTACGGCCCGATGGACTCGCGGCGCGGGACGGCGTTCCAGCGCTACACTGTGCCTTACGACTTCAACGGCGCGCCCACGCTCTCCACCCCCTGCGGGTTCAGTAGCGACGGACTGCCTCTAAGCCTTCAATTTGTGGGCAATCATTTGTCCGAGCCTCTGCTTTGCCGGGTGGGACACGCCTACGAGCGCGCGACCGAGTGGAGCGGGCGGCGTCCACCAATTCATAACTGATGATTCCAAATTGACAATTCGCGCATGGAGCGGAACATGAACCAAGAGAAGATAAACGGCGTTGACGGTCCTATGAAGGGATTGCGGGTGCTGGACTGGACGATGTACCAGTTCGGCCCGGTGGCGGCGTCCATGCTGGGCGACATGGGCGCGGACGTAATCAAGATAGAGGCGCTGGACGGCGACATCGGGCGCGCCGTCGCCCGGATGAGTTCGCGCCCCATCGCGCTGGCGGGCGACCGCAACGCCTATTTCGAGACCTGCAACAGGAACAAGCGTGGCATAGCGGTCAACCTGAAGACCGAGGAGGGCCGCGAGATAGTCCATGAACTGGTGGAGAGCGCGGACGTGTTCATCGAGAACTACCGCAAGGGCATACCTGAACGGCTGGGCATGGACTACGAGACGCTCAGCAAGATAAACCCGCGTCTGATATACGGGTCGGGTAGTGGATACGGCCCGGAGGGCCCGGACTCGCGCAAGCCCTCGCTCGACGGCTGCGGACAGGCGCGCTCCGGGCTGATGATGTCCGCGTCCATCTCCGACGACTCAGAGCCGTCCTACGTGTCCGGCGCGGCCTCCGACCAGATGGGCGGCATCATCCTGTGCCTCGGCGTGGTCTCCGCGCTGTACGCCAGGCAGGTGACCGGCGTCGGCCAGCGCGTGGACGTTTCACACCTGAGCAGCACGATGTGGCTTCAGGGGCTGGCCGTGAGTATGCAACTCCTGTCCGGGTTCCACTACCGCTTTATGGATCGGACGAACCCCCTCAATCCGCTGGTCAACGCCTACGAGTGCCAGGACGGACGTTGGCTCCAGTTCATGAGCGCGCAGTTCCAGAGATACTGGCCCGACTTCGCCGCCGCGCTTGGCTTGGAACATCTCATAGACGACCCCATGGTGGGCGACATTCGGGGAATGACGGCAGGTTCGCCGGAATTGACCGCCATCATAGCTGAACGCTTCAAGACCAAGCCCGCGGACGAATGGGTGGAAATACTAGACGAGTACGAAGACCTGATATTCGCGAAGGTTCAGACAATCGAGGAGCTTGAGCATGACCCCCAAGTGTTGGCGAACAACTACATCACGGAGTTTGACCATCCCGTAATTGGGGACGTGAAGATGTGCAACTTCCCGGCGACCTTCAGCGAGACCCCGGCGGGCGTCTGGAAAGAGGCCCCCGAACTCGGCCAGGACACTGAGATGATACTGCTTGAAGAGCTTGGCCGCGACTGGAACGACATACAGCGGCTTCAGGAAAGTGGCGCTATCTTGTAGCGGTGGGGCATCAGGCGGCGCTGACATACCCCGTCATTCTCGCCTCTCGCCACTCCCGCTTCTCTATTCGTCATTCCCGCGAAAGCGGAAATCCACATTGCCGTTAGTCATCCCTGGAGGTATGGATTTGGGATACCTGAATCGTGAACAGACGGACGAACTTCTGCGAGAGCCAATAATATCCATAATCACGACGCTTCGCGCGGACGGCAGCCCGCACATGACCCCCGTGTGGCACATGGTGGACGGCGACGAGGTTGTGATAGCGGTGGACAAGAGGACAGTGAAGGCGCGGAACGTGATAAACAATCCAAGCGTCGCGCTGTGCGTAGCGGCGGACGAATCGCCGCAGCGATGGATACTGGTCAGCGGAACGGCGCGGCTATCCGAGGACGGCGCTCTCGATTTCGTTCGCGCCGTCTCAGCCCATTACCTCGGAGAGGAACGCGCCGGCCCCTACGTCGAAGAAATCCTGGACAAGCGACAGTTCGCGCTGCTCCGCATAACCCCAACATCGGTAGTCGGCTTCGACGGCCTGGAGTAATAAGGAACGAGGGCGCGTCTTCTCCACTTTGTGGGCCAGGGTGGAGTGTGCTGGGACTTGTCTCAGAGCAAGATAGCGTTCTTGTACATTCGTGCTGGTTCCTCTACAATAACCCTGAAATTCAGACCCTGTTGTCCCGGAGACCTTAATGACTGACTTTGACGGAAAGGTAGTGATAATCACCGGCGCCGCGCTCGGCATGGGCGGCGACACCGCCTCCGAGTTCGCCCGACACGGCGCCAGCGTCGTTATAGCCGACCTCAACCGCGACGCCGGCCTCCGACGCCAGTCCGACATCCGCGCCGATGGCGGATCTGCCCTCTTCGTAGAGGCAGACGTAGCCAAGTCCCAAGACGCCGAAAGAGTCGTCCAGAGCGCCATCGCCGAGTTCGGTGGCGTGGATATCCTCTTCAACAACGTCGGAATCCAGCCCGTTGACTCCTACCGAAATGTCGAAGACACCCCCGAATCCGTCTGGGACAGAATTCTCGACGTCAACCTCAAGAGCTACTTCCTCATGGCCAAGTACGCCATACCCCGGATCCGCGAGCGCGGCGGCGGAGTCATCATCAACAACGCCAGCGTACAGGGTCTTCAGTCCCAGTATCTCGTTCCCGCCTACGCCGCCAGCAAGGGCGGCGTCCTGTCCTTCACCCGCCAGATAGCGCTCGACTACGCCCCCGAAAACATCCGCGTCCTCGCCATCTGCCCCGGTACCATTGACACCAACATGGTCAGAACGGTCGCTTCCTCCGAAGGCGGAGACATCGAGGAAACCCTCGACCGCTACGGCGCGGGGCACCCCATAGGCCGAATCGGAACCGGCCAGGACATAGCAAACCTCGTTATGTTCCTGGCGAGCGACAAGTCTTCTTTCATGACCGGAGCGCATATCGTGATAGACGGCGGCTACATGGCGCTCGGCGCGTGGGCGGGCGGCGCGGGAGCCGATACTGGACAATAGTTCCCGCAACGACCGATTTCCGCTTTCGTGGGGTTGCATTTTCCCTCCATTTTGTCTATATTGGGCAAACTTGAACCCCTATCCGCGAGATAGGTTGGTTTGAGTGCGGAACGCTTCTTTCTATGCGTTTCCCGCGAGTGATTGATATACAGGATTTAGCTTCGTTTCAAGGAGTAGGGCAGGATGACCACATCCAATGGCGGCAATGGCGACGTCGTGCTAGACGTCCAAGACCTGCGTACATATTTCGTTACTCGTTGGGGAGTGGTGAAGGCGGTTGACGGCGTTAGCTTCCAGCTAAGGCGTGGCGAAACGCTCGGCATCGTCGGCGAATCCGGCTCCGGCAAGTCGGTTACCTCTCTTTCCATAATGCGCCTCATACCCTCGCCCCCCGGTCACATAGTCGGCGGACAGGTCCTTCTCGAAGGCGACGACATCCTCCAGCTCAGCGAAGGCGACATGGAGAAGATCAGAGGCAGCCGCATCGGTATGGTTCTCCAGGACCCCATGACCGCCCTCAACCCCGTCTTCGACATCGAAGACCAGGTTGGCGAGGCCCTCAAGATTCACAAGGGCTTCGGTGGCGAGGTTCTCAAAGACACCATAGTTGATATGCTCCGCAAGGTGCGTATCCCCGCGCCCGAAGTCAGGATGAGAGACTATCCCCACCAGCTTTCCGGCGGTATGAGACAGCGCGTCGTCGGAGCTATCGGCATTTCCTGCGACCCGGCGGTTCTCATCGCCGACGAGCCTACCACATCTCTCGACGTCACGATTCAGGCGCAGTACCTCAGGCTGCTCAACGACCTCCAGCAGGAGACCGGCGTCGCCATCATGTTCATCACCCACGACTTCGGCATCGTCGCCAAGATGTGCGACAGGGTAGCCGTCATGTACGCCGGCCGAATCGTCGAGCTCGCCGACGTTCGCACCATCTTCAACGATCCCAAGCACGAGTACACCAAGGCGCTCATCAACTCCGTTCCCAAGCTGGAGGAAAAGACCGGACGCCTCGCTCAGATTGACGGACAGCCCCCGCAGCTCTACAACCTTCCGCCCGGAGACGCCTTCGCGGAAAGGTCGCCGCTTCCCACCGAAGACAAGGATTTCCAGATAAGGCCCGAACTCGTGGAAGTCGAACCCGGACACTGGGTACAGCTTTCCCACAGCTCGGTAGCCGAATTCGACAAGTACGCCCACCTCGTACCCTACGGCGCGGAATACAGGTAGTCCCGGATACAAGAAATAGCAACGAGAGGTGATGCCAAATGGTAGCGGACGCTTCGACTAACGGCTCCAATGGAACTGCAAACAAGTACGGCGTAGATTCGGCCCCCGGCGTTGACTCCAGCGCCGACGCCATAATATCGGTTCGCCACCTCCGCAAGTGGTTCGACGTTGGCGGAGGCTCGCTCTTCAGCCGCAAGAAGAGCATCCTCAAGGCTGTGGACGACGTGAGTTTCGACGTCGACCGAGGCAAGACGATGGGCTTGGTTGGCGAATCCGGCTGCGGCAAGACTACCACCCTCAAAGTGCTTCTCGGTCTGGAAGAACCCACCGACGGTCAGATTTTCTACGAAGGCGAGGACATAGCCACCCTGAGCCGCGCCGGAAGGCGCGAGTTGAAGCGCTCGGTCCAGGCCGTCTTCCAGGACCCCTGGGCTTCGCTCAATCCCAGAATGCGCGTCGGCAGCATTATAGGCGAGCCTCTCGAAGTCAACACCAACATGACCAAGCAGGAGATCAGGAACAGGGTAGGCGACCTGCTTGTCGAGGTCGGACTCCGGCCCGACCAGTCCACCCTCTTCCCCCACGAGTTCAGCGGTGGCCAGCGCCAGAGGATAGGCGTCGCCAGGGCGCTCGCCCTAAACCCGCAGGTCATCGTACTGGACGAGCCCGTCTCGGCGCTGGATGTTTCCATACGCGCCCAGATAATGAACCTGCTTGTTGACCTCCAGCAGGAACACGGCCTTGCCTACCTCATGGTTGCCCACAACCTCGCCACCGTCCGATATATGTGCGACCGAATGGCGGTTATGTACCTCGGCGTCTTCCAGGAAATGGGCGACACGGAGAGCATATTCAACAACCCGGTACATCTATACACCAACGCCCTGCTCTCGGCCGCGCTATCCTCCCACCCGGACATCCAGAGGGAGGAGATCATCCTGCCCGGTGAAGTGGTTTCCCCGGTTGACCCCCCGCCGGGAGACGTTTTCCAGACCCGAACCCCGCTCGAAGTTGACCCCAACCATGAGTACGCGAACGCCCGCCCACCCCTCGTGGAGATTGAACCCGATCACTGGGTGACCATCACTCCTTGGAGCACAATCAGCGGCGCGGCGGAGCAGGGAGTCAACCTCGCCGCCACCACTTGGTAGCCGCGTCCGAAACAATCGCCAATCAAGAGCGAACAAAAGGCGCGCCGCTTGCGTGGCGCGCCTTTTCATTGGCAGTCGAATTTGCCATACTGTCCAAAAGACTCATCGGAGCGATATATGCCGAACAGCCCCGTAGAATACGTAACCACTCTCACGTTCGACATCTTTGGCACCGTTCTCGACCTGACCGGAAGCCTGGAGGCGCCAACGGGCGAACTGCTAGAGGAACTCGGCTCCGACCTCACCGGCGCCGAATTCTACCCCCAATGGCGGGCCAGACAGCGCATCGAGCAGTTCCAGGACTCCCTGATAATGCTCGGGCACAGCGGCTACCTTGAAACCTGCCGCCGCGCCCTCGTTTACTCCCTCCGCGCCAACGGCGTCGAATTCGAGCCCGAACGCATCCGACGATTCATGGATGTATGGCAGTATCTAAGCCCGTACCCGGACTCGCTTGAGGGCCTTCGCAGGCTGGCGGACAAGTATCGTCTGGTCGCCCTGTCCAACGGCGAACCCGACTACCTTCGCCACCTCGCCGACAACCGCATAAAATTCGACTTCGACGCCGTTATCTCGGTCGAGGAGGGAGGCGCGTTCAAGCCACACCCCGCCGTCTATCGCTCCGCCGCCCGAATCCTGAACGCCGAACCCGCCGAGATAATGATGGTCGCCGCGCACTCATTCGACATAATGGGCGCGCGCGCCTGCGGGTTCAAGGGAGCGTATGTCAACCGCTACTCCCTCCCATACGAGGACTCCACGCAATACGCGCCCGACATCATCGTCGCCGATTTCAATCAACTCGCCGACGTACTGCTAGGGGAGAACTAGACATGGCTGACAGCCCGGACGTAATCATTGTCGGCGGCGGAGTCATAGGCGCAGCGACTGCTTACTTCCTCGCCAAACGCGGAATACCCTGTTCGCTGCTCGATAGGGGGCGCATCGGCGGCGGCGCGTCCAACGCCGCCTCCGGCATCCTGAGTTCATCCCCGGGCCAATCCCAATACTCGCGCCTCGCCCAGCGCAGCCTCCAACTCTTCCATGATCTGACCCCGATCATACGCGAAGAATCCGGCATAGACATCGAATTTGCCCAGTGCGGCGACCTCACGCTCGCCATGAACGAAAGCGACGTCATAGCCCTGCGCGGTCTGGCCGCGCAGCTTTCCGCCATGGGCGAAGAAACTTCATGGCTGGACAGCGCCGAACTGCGCCAGATGGAGCCGACTCTGAACCCATCCATACCCGGCGCGATGTTCGATCCCGAATCCTGCCGCGTCAACAACCAGAGGCTGGCGAACGCGCTCGCGCTGGCCGCTCAGAGACACGGCGCGAGAGTCAGGCAGGGCGTCGAGGTCACCGGACTGCTTATAGAGAACGGGCGCGTCGCGGGCGTCATAGAGAGGCAGGGTATTGCCCGCGCCGGGACCGTCATCCTCGCCGCTGGCGCGTGGACGGGCGCGATGGACAGTTGGCTCTACGGAGACCGAAGCCCGAGCTCAGCGCGAACCGCGATGGTCAAGCCCGTCAAGGGAGTCAACCTGAACGTTCAGCCCGCGAATGCCGCCCTGAGCCGAATCATTCACGGCTCCTGGGGAATCCTCGTCCCGCGCAACGACGGCTCCATGATTGTCGGCGCGACGGTCGAAGAAGCGGGTTTCGACGCGCGAGTCACCGCCGGTGATGTACACGCTATACTCGGCTTGGCCACCGCCCTGATGCCCTCGCTTCAGAACGCCGAGATCAACTGGAGCGTAGCCGGGCTGCGCCCAGGCTCAGGCGACGAACTGCCCGTAATCGGACGAATGCCCGAGTATGATAACGTTATAATCGCGTCAGGCCATTACAGAAACGGAATCCTGCTTAGCCTGGCCACGGGCGAGGCCGTCGTCGACCTGCTGGAAGGGTCCGCCGCGGATTCCCTCTCCGACTTCGATCCCGCCCGCTTCTTCTGACTCAAAGCGCATATAGCGAACCTCGGAGGACTCGCATGGTCATCTCCACCGCGAAACGCAAGCTAACATACGAAGACTATCTCAACATCCCTGGCGATGACCGCTACGAGTTGATAAACGGAGAATTGATATTGGTTGGATCGCCGAATAGAGACCACCAGACCGTTGACGCCAGTTTGGGCGCGCGATTGTACTTCTTTGTGGAAGATAGAGACTTGGGCCATATCTATCATGCCCCCTTCGACGTTCTTCTCACCGAACCTGATGGTAGTCTCAACGTAGTTCAGCCCGACCTTATATTCGTCTCCAGGGAGCGCGAAAACATCATCACCCCCGCCAATATACAGGGCGCACCCGACCTGCTGGTCGAAATCCTGTCGCCCTCCACCCGCAGGCTTGACATGACCACAAAGCTGGAACTGTACGCTCGGCACGGAGTGAAAGAATACTGGATAGCCGACCCCGAGGCCCGCGCGATAACTGTCATGCTCCTCAAAGACGGCCAATACGAAACTGTGGGCGAATACGGCCTTCGGGACACCCTCACCTCCCCGACCCTTGAAGGCTTCTCCGTCAGCCTTGATACCATATTCCGATAATCGGGCTTCCGCCCCCCGGCGTCAAACGTCTCTTGCGCGGATGAAAGCATTCGCGCTGAGAGCAACCTACAACTGATAACTGAACACCGAAAAGGAGAGTCAAATGTCGGTCAAGATAGGAATAGGATTCGGCGGATGGCCCTTCCCGTCGTCCGACCCGGATCACCTCTGGGAATACACCGACCTGTGCGAGGAGTACGGCGTTGACTCCCTATGGCTCAGTGACAGGATTGTCTCCGAAGCGCTGAACATGGAGCCGATGATAGCGCTGTCCTTCATCGCCGCCCGCACCACCAACCTGAAGTTCGGCACCAACGTCCTCGCCTTGCCGCTCCGAAACCCAACCGTCCTTGCCAAAGAGGTCGCCACACTGGATTTCCTCTCCGGCGGACGCTCTCTGCCCGCCGTTGGACTCGGCACCGGCGAGGCCAGCGAGTACGAGGCCTGTGGAACCGTCAAGCGGCAGCGCGGCGGCAGGACTGACGAGTCCATCGAGATAATGAAACTTCTCTGGTCCCAGGACGACGTCACCTACCACGGGCGCTACTTCACCCTGAACAACGTCACCATCCAGCCTAAGCCCGTCCAGAAGGAACTTCCCCCTGTCTGGATTGGAGGCCGTAGCGAGTTCGCCATCCGGCGAACCGCCCGGCTGGGCGACGGCTGGCTTGTGTCCCAAGCCACCCCGGAAGAGGTATCCGTCGGCGTTTCCCAGATAAAGACGCTGGCAGCCGAGTTCGAAAACGACATAGAAGACGACCACTATGGCGCGCTCTTCAGTTACTGCATCGCCGACACCTACGAAGAGGCCCGCCGCATAGCCGAGCCTTATATGCTGCGCCGCAGAACCGACATTGACTACGACGGTTTCTCAGCATTCGGAACCGCCGACACGATGCGCGACCTTATAGACTCGTACATAGACGCCGGCGCGACCAAGTTCGTCGCCAGGCCCGCCTGTCCGCCCGAAATGATGACCCAGCAGCTCGACGTCCTCGCCGCCGATGTTCTGCCCACTTACCACAACTAAGCCGTGAAGGGACGACAAACAATGCCCGACTATTCGGTAAAAGTAGGGGACGCCCAGATAATCTCCGTCTCCGACGGTCATATACACTTCGCCCCGTCCGACTTCTTTCCCTCGGTGGAATCCTCCGAGTGGGACGCCTACGCCGACCAACTCACCCCGGACGGCCTCATCCGGATGAACGTCGGATCATTTGTCATAAGGGTAGGGGACGACGTCGCGCTGGTGGATACCGGCCTCGGCGAGGGCGATCACCCCTTCGACAACTCCGAGTGGGGCCTTCTCGCCTCCGACATGGCAGGCAAGGGCGTCAGTCCCGATGAGATAACCGCCGTCATCATTACTCACCTCCACCGCGATCACGTGGGCTGGAACATGGTTGAGGAGGACGGCGCTCCGACTCCGTTCTTCTCGAACGCCAGGTACTACATCCCCAAAGCTGACTGGGACGTATTCACCCGCCGCGCCGGAATGAGAATGTTCGCCTACATCGCCGAGCAGGTAACCCCTCTCATGGAACTCGGCCTCATCGAGTTCGTAGAAGGCGAGCAGCCCATAGGCGACCACCTCACCGCGCTCCCCACTCCGGGCCACACGCCCGGCCACACCAGCGTCCTCGTATCCTCCGCAGGCGAGAGCGCCGTCGTCCTCGGCGACGCCGCCCACATCCCGGTTCAGGCCCATCACACTGACTGGAGCCCCCGCGCCGACACCGATCCCGAACTCTCTAGCCAAAACCGCGCTGACCTCTTCGACCGCATGGAGAAAGACCACTCTCTGGTCATCTCGGGCCATTTCCCCGTTCCCGGTTTCGGCAGGCTTGTTAGGGTAGAGGGACGCCGATACTGGCAGGCGCTTTGATGAAAACTCTCCACCCTATGCACAGCCGTGTTACAATCGGAATATGGCGTTAGCAAACTGAGACAAGGAGGACTGACATGGCCCAGCCCCGAAGACTCCACAAAAGCTCAGGCGACAAGATGATATCCGGCGTATCCGGCGGCATCGCCGAATACTTTGACATTGATCCCGTGTTCGTCCGGCTCGGATGGGTGCTATCTGTCTTCGTGACGGGCGGAATCTCCATTCTGGTCTATATCGTCATGGTGATAGTCGTGCCAAAGCCGGCCTACGCTCCCTCGGCGGCGAATACGTCCGAGGCCGCCGATACCTCGGAGTTCAACGAACCCGTCCCACGATCCAGGGAACGCAATCGCTACTGGCTGGGAATCGGACTGGTCGTAGCCGGAGTCGTCATTCTGCTCAACAACCTGAACATTCTGAGTCTGCGCTCGGTTGAATGGGGCGTACTGGCCGCTATTGCCGTGATCGCCCTCGGAGCCGTCCTTCTGTTCATGTCGCTCCGCAATCGGAACTAACATCAAATGTCCACTCAGGAAAACAACCCGCGCGGCGGGACATGGCTTCCATTCACCGCGATTCTGCTGCTGGCTATCGGAATCGCGCTGCTTCTCAACACCACCGGCGTCGTGGGATGGGGTATCTGGTTACAGTTCGTCCACCTCTGGCCCGTCATACTCATAGCTGTTGGCCTGAATATGATACTCGCGCCCAAGTTTCCTCTGATCTCCGCGCTTGCGGTAGCTCTGATTTTCGCAGCCGGGGTCTGCGCGGCCTATCTGTTCGACCGAAGCGCCGGGCCAGGCTACCTTTCCTACCATTCTTGGGCTTTGGACGACATCAGCGCGCTGGAAATGGAGATTGAATTTGGCGCCGGATCGCTCGTTATTGACTCCGGCGTCTCACCGGGCGCGAACGAACTGTTTGTCGCGCGTTCCACCGGATCAGGCGTTGCTGTGAATCCGGTCCCTCGCGGCGGGGGAATAGGTTACAGACCACTTGCGATAGAAGGGAACGTAGCTGTAAAGCTCTCTCCCGAATCTCCCCGCTCCCCCAGGTTCGCCTACGATGGCGGGCGGAACCTTGATATAGACCTGTGGGGGCCGTTCTACAGGCTGCATGACACGGACTGGGATGTTGGAATATCTCCCGATGTCGCCGAGGTCAAACTGGACATCGAGGGCGGCGCGGCGGAAATGGACCTGCGTCTGACCGACCTGAACGTAAAGACCCTCGACATGGACATCGGCGCGGCTGACGTAGAGATAGACCTGCCCGCGAACGCCGGACACACCAGCGTTTACATAGACGCCGGAGCCGCCGATATTGACATCTCCGTTCCTGACGGCGTTGCCGCTCTGATAGAATCCGATTCCGGCACGAGTTCCATTGACATAGACGACGCTAGGTTCCCCCGGACAGGCGAAGTATGGCAATCTCCCGGATACGACACCGCCCAGAACAGAGTTGAAATAAACATAGACGCCGGAGCCTCCAGCGTCTCCATATACTAAAACCCTGTTATCCCCGCGAAATCGGGAATCCACGAAACCACTCCCGGAGGAACAGCTTGTACAACATAGACCTCAGCGGCAAGAACGCCCTCGTCTTCGGAGTCGCCAACCAGCGCAGCATCGCCTGGCACATCGCTAAGACTCTCGACCAGGCCGGCGCGCGCATCGCGCTCTCATACATCAACGAAAGGATTCGCCGGAGCGTGGAGAGGCTCGGCGACCAGCTATCCGCTCCGCCTATCCTCGTCGAGTGCGACGTTAGCGACGACGCGAATGTGGCCAGCGCCTTCGATACCCTATCCTCGGATATGGACGGCATAGACATCATTGTCCACTCAATAGCCTTCGCCAACAGGGAAGACCTCGGCGGCCCCTTCATAGACACTCCCAGGGAGGGCTTCCGCCTCGCGCTCGACATAAGCGCGTACTCCCTCGTGTCCGTCGCAAGACACGCCGCGCCCATGATGAAGGGCAGGGGAGGCAGTATCATCACCATGACCTTCCAGGCTTCCAACCGCGTGTTCCCGGGCTATAACGTCATGGGCACCGCCAAGGCCGCCCTCGAAAACGAAGTCCGCCAGCTCTCATGGGACCTTGGCCGCGACGAAGTCCGTATCAACGCCATCAGCGCCGGCCCCGTTGACACCCTCTCATCCCGCGTCATCAGCGGCTATCGCGACATGAAGCGCGCCCACGCCGACAGATCCCCCATGGGACGCAACATCACCCACGAAGAAGTCGCTAACACCGCGCTCTTCCTGTGCAGCCCTATGTCCTCGGGCATCACCGGCGAAGTAATCCACGTAGATACCGGCTACCACGTCATGGGTATATGACATCAATCAAGTAATCTATAAAATCCTGATTCAGAAATTAGTAGAGAGAGAGCAAGCATGAACTGGGCTGAAACCATCGTCAAGTCGCTCAAAGACGCCGAGGTGTCCCTGATAGCCTACGTCCCGGACGTGAGCATACATCGGGTCACCAGCCTCATGGAGGAAGACGACTATTTCCATGTCGTCTCCGCCACCCGCGAGGAAGAGGCTATCGGCATCGCCGTCGGCGCGTATGCCAGGGGAAGGAACGCCGCCGTCTTCATGCAGTCCAGCGGCTTCGGCAACTGCGTCAACGCTCTCGCCAGTCTCTGCCTGCCCGCGCGAACTCCCATTCCCATGTTCATCAACCTGCGCGGCGAGGTCGGCGAATTCAACATAGCCCAGGTCGCCATGGGACGCGCCACCCGGCCCATCCTCGACGTCCTAGGCATCCAGCATTACACCCTGGACACCGACGACAGGCTCGAAATGCGGGTGTCCGGAGCGCTCAAGCTCTGCTACGCCTCGCGCCAGCCGCTCGCGCTCTGCCTGACTCCACTTCTGCACGGAGGCAAACTTGCATAGATTTTCAGCCACCAAAAGACTGCTGACCATAATAGGCGACCTCCCCGTCGTCGCCAACCTCGGCCCAACGACCGACGAACTGTGGCACGCCGGACACCGAGACAGGAATTTCTATACCTACGGCTCTATGGGACTCTGCTCGTCCATCGCGCTCGGAATGGCCCTCTCATCTGACGAGAGGGTCATCTCCCTCGACGGCGATGGCTCGCTGCTGATGAACATGGGCGCGATAGCCACCATAGGCCGCGAGAATCCAGCCAACCTCATCGTCATAGTCTGGGACAACGAACTGTGGGCGCAGACGGGGTACCAAGCCAGCCATACGGCCTTCGGCACGGATCTTGCCCAAGTGGCCCAGAGCTGCGGCGTCCATAAGACCGCCACCGTAACCGACGAAGAGGAACTCGAATCCGCGCTGATCCAGGCCCTCGAAGAGGACGGCCCCTGGTTCATAGTCGCAAAGATAGAGGAAGAAGAGTATCTTCCGGTCGCTCCCATAGAACCCGAACTGACCCTCCATAGATTCAGGGCTTCCTACGGCGTGTAACAATCTCAGGTGACCACGATGACCACACTCACAAAGCCAAAACTGCTGACCGCCGAAGATCTTTTGCGTCTGGACGCCGAAGGCATAAAAGGCGAGCTTATACGGGGAGTCTTCTGCGAAACTATGTCCACAGGTGTAACTCACGGCGAAATTGTCATGAACTTGGGCGGCGAGTTAAGGAATTTCGTCAGACCCCGCCGCCTAGGACGAATTATAGGTTCGGATTCAGGCATTCTGCTGGAGCGAGACCCCACTACTGTTCGGGAGCCGGATATTGCTTTCATATCGGCGGAACAGTATCCGCTCGGTACTCGCGTTTCAGGCTACTACGAAGGCATTCCAGAATTGGTAGTTGAGATAGCTTCTCCAAGCGATACGCTCCAGTCAGTCAACGACAAGGCCCTCATGTGGCAGAGATACGGCGTTCTTCTGGTGTGGGTTGTACTCCCGGAAACGCGCTCAGTCGACGTTTACCCGCCAAGCGGCCAGGTATTCACTCTAGGCGATGGCGAAACTCTGGACGGCGGCGTTGCCATATCGGGATTCACTTGCTCCGTAACCGACATATTCGACAGTTAGGGGGAGTTGACATTTCGCGTCATTCCCGTTGACCGCGACACCTCAGACTCCGGTCTATCCCCCTGCTGACCTATCGGCCCGCGTATCTCCGGCATGAGCATTCCCACCGCGCCCACCGTCACCAGGCCCAGGACCGCGAATATCGCAATCGCCAGCGGCGGGGATGTCGTCTCCGCCACCGCGCCGATGAGCAGAGCGCCAATGGGCCCCGCGCCGATTGCAAGAGAAATGATCCCAAGCGCCCTGCCACGCATATCCTCGCTTGCCGAGATAACGATGATCGTTGACTGCATCGTCCCAAACCCGGCTGTACCCAAACCGAGCAAGAAGAGAATCAGCATAGACAGAGCGAAAACGCTAGATCCCGCGAACATCAGAACCATGACCAGCCCGATTATCGAACCGCCCAGATATACCCTGCCATGGTGCCTGAGCCGACCCGCCGATGCGATGGATATAGATCCGATTATTGCCCCTAGTCCGTCCGCCCCCATCATTATCCCCATCAGCCCCGGTCCCACCTTAAGGATCTCAACAGCGATGACCGGCACCATCTGCATATACGGGAACAGCAAGAGATTCATCAGCACCGTTATTATCACGGTGGCGAGGATGACGCGATTGCCGCGAACGTAGCTAAAGCCTTCAGCCAGGTTTCTCACTATGCTACGTGACACCACTGAGCTACTGCGTGTGGGCAGTTTGAGGAACGTCATGAATACGATGGCAATCAGGTAGAAGGCGATGATGACGAAAAATCCGCCCTTTACACCGATTAGAGCTATCAGACCTCCTGCAAGCGCCGGGCCAGCCATTCTACTCGCGTGCATACCAACGGAGTCGAGCGCCATTCCGTTGGTGACGCCGGCCCTGCCTATCAAGTCATGAACCGCCGCTCGTCTCGACGGCATATCGAAAGCCCAGCCGAGCCCACTGGCGGACACGACGATGTATGAATGCCAGAATACGAACATATCGGTCAGTAGAAGTATAGTCATGAACACTGCGGCTACCAGGTTGAGAATCTGGGTGCTCAGCAACAGTGTGTGGCGATTCATTCTGTCCGCCAGCACTCCTCCGAACGCGCCGAACGCCAGAAGCGGGAACATACCGAAGAAACCGACCAACGCCACTAGGAAGGGTGACCCTGTCTTCTCCAAGATGACCCACGCCAAGAAGGTCATCTGCATCCAGCGTGAGATGTATGAAAAGAAGTTGGCGGGCCACAACAGCCGGAATCCTGGATTCCTGAATGCTTCCAGCGTTGGGGGAAGGCGTGTCCGCCTGGGTCTCAGTAGTGAATGTCTAGCCATAGGTCACCGCGCGCCGATTGTACATCGTGAGACGCCGGCTGAAAAAGGGGAGGGCGGGCATGACTTGGCGGGATTTCAACGTCACGCCGAGGCTACGGGGACTATCCCCTCGGTTCCAGCACACTCTCAGCCCTGGTCGACTCGATCCAGCCCTCCACCCCGCTATCGAATATGCCTATCTTCGACCACCTGCCCCTCGCCTCTGTGAGTCTGACCTCGCTTCCGGCGTCCAGGCTGAATCTGGGTTCGTCGCTCTCTCGCGGTCCGTGGAATACTCCGGTGGAATCCGAAGTTACCACCGCGATTCCCTCCCAGTGAATTCGCTCCGTGTGCTTGCCAATCGCGATGGAGCCAAATACGAATACGCACAGGATAGCGACCGCGGCCAGACGACTGACGGCCATTGATCGGCGGAATCGTCCGCCGTAGAGAAAGAGCGCGGCCAGAAGTCCCAGCAACAGCCACGCCCCGAGCGCGACAATCGCCGCCTGGTTAAAGGTTATCCAGGGTACGAACTCGGCGATCTGGACGAACGCCGGTGTCGTGGCCTGTTCCGAATTGGGCGCGTCCGACTGCTGGCGCGCGAATGACAGGTTCGCCGCTATGTCCTCGTCGAATGGCGCGAGCCTTCTCGCTCTCAGATAGTTGAGGACGGCGCGGCCCATGTCCCCGGACTTGTAGTGGGCGTTAGCGAGGTTGTAGTAGAGAGTTGGATCCTGGTGGCCCAGGTCAACCAGATGCTGGTACGTTCGGGCCGCCTCTTCATAGTTGCCCTCTTCGTATAGAGTTCCGCCGATAGTGAAGATGTCCGAGTCGCTCAACTCGTTGGCTGAAGCGGCGCTCGCCAAAGCAAGCGTCACCGCGACAGACAGGGCAAACGCAAGTAGCGCCTTCATCATCGAACCTCCCCCTCGATTCTGCGAACTGTCTCGGCTACGGACTTGCCGACACTTCCCGAATCCGCTATCCCTTGCGGGGCGAATCGCAGTTGATCTAGCTCATGGAGCAGAGTTTCGAGTCGTTCAAGCGTATCGGCGCTTGCGCCTCGTTTTTGTAGCAGCGCCTTGAGGTCGGTCACGCGAAGCGATGAGGACGACCGCCCCAGTACCGCGCTCAGGTAGCCGTGCAGGGCGGCGGTTGCCGCGTCCGCTCCTGTTGCCGTTGGGTCAAGGCCGGACAGCCTGCTCAGCGCGAGTTGACGCGCTCGAACCGGGGCGCTCGCCAGCAGCGCGGCTTCCCTTCTGGTCGCCGCCCAGCGCCACGCCGCGAGCGCCGCAATCGCCGCTACGGGCAGGACGCCGAGTCCCCATATAAGCGGGCTGAGTTGGACAGGATTGGAAGGCGCGCCTATGCCACTAGGCGCGGGCTTTATGTGCCTGATGTCAGGCACCGACGCAGCGCCGTCCTCCGCGACCGTCAGGGCCGGGTCGGGTATGGCCGCCGCGCTTGGGTCCGGCGCGACCTGAACCGGCATAGCGTCCGTCGAGATAGTAAGGTACTGTTCAATCTGTGGGTCGAAGTACGAGTACTCGATTGGCGGCAGGTCGTAGTCGCCCGCGGCGTCCGGCACAAGGACGCGCTCGAAAGTCTTCGATCCGTTGATTACTCCGTCCTGGACGAAAGATCGGTGGAATGAGTCATTCTCGAACGCGCGCCATCCACGCGCCTCCTGCCACACCGGATCGGGAAGGGTATCGAAATTGCCCTGTCCGCTTATCGTAACGGTCATCGTGACGGATTCCCCCAGTGTGAGCGAGTCCGAGTCCAAGTCGGCCTCGATCTCATACCTGCCAACCGCGCCCGTGAAAGAGGTGGGTTCGTTCATGGGCAAAGGCCGCACCCGGACTTCGACCGGGGGCGACGCGTACTCTCTGAACGATCCGGACAGGATCCCGCCCGGCACTCCCACCGCGCTGGGCTCGATGGTTATGTCGCCCGCGATTGTGGGAAACAGTATCGCGCTGGATTCGACCACTGAATAGCCCTCTCCGTTGATGACTTCGGGGTATTCGCGCCTGTCTCTGCGGTCCGGATTCCAGAACCCGACGAAATCGGGGGAGTTATGTATCGGCCTGATGAAATAAGGGTCAGCCGAATAGAACCTGGAAGCGTATGTGATCTGCTCCCCCAGGTACGGGCTGTCGTTGTCAACTTCGGCTTCGATGAAGTATGTGCCGTCCTCCACTTCGGTCTGGATAGAAGGGTCGCCCTGATTTGGTTGTGCTTGAGGTCTGAGGAATGAGTTAGCGGGTCGAAACGGTTGTGTGGGCGAGGGGGACATCTGTGCAGAGGGAATGCCCGGCGTGACGTTGAGGGTGATAGGCGCGGTCTCGTATATACTCCCGCCGATTGGCACGCGCACCGGCCCTATCTCAATTGCGCCCGTGTGCCTGGGCTGGAAGGTATATTCGAACTTGAACGTGGCTATCAGTTGGCCGTTGGTGATAGTTTGCTGAGAATGGATCCCTCCTCCCACTTGTTGGAGACTGCCGAGCGATGGAAGGACGGGCGATCCGCGGAAGTTGTTCGCGCCATTCACGGTGACTGTGAGTGTCACCGTGTCGTAGATCGTGAGGTCGGCGCTGTCCACTTCGGCGGAGACGGTGGTAGGGGTCTGAGCGAACAGCGGCCGCGCCGAGACGAGGAGCGCGAGCGCCAGGATAGGCAACAGAATCAGTCCTGTCCTCGTTGTCTTCATAGCTACCAATCCCTTTCGACGGGCGGGGCCAGGATGTCCTGGATGTCTCCCGTCATAATGCGGCTTCTCAGGGTTTCAGCGCTGTCCGCGACGGATTCAAGGAGTTGTTCAGCCTGCTCCTCCGTCATTCCGGTCGGTGGAACCTCCCCCGGATCGGAAGGTGACTGTGTCGAGCTGGATTCGCCTTCCTCCGGCTCCATCTCTTCGGATGGTTCATCCTGCTGGGAGTTCTGCTCTCCCTGATCCTGGGGCTGCTCCTGGTCCTGGGGTTGAGGCTCTTGGTCCTGGGGCTGCTGCCCGGGCGCCTGCTGTTCTCCCTCTTCCTCTTCTTCCTGACCTTGTTCCTGGCCTTCCTGTTGTTGCTGCTCCTGGTTCTCTTGTTCTTGCTGTTGTTGCTCTTCTATCCGTTTGAGCGCGAGTTCCAGGTTGTGCTTGGCGTCTGTGTCCGTTGGATCCAGTCGCAACGCCTGCTTGTACGCTTCAATCGCCCCTTCGTACTCTTCAGACTGGTACAGCGAGTTTCCGGTGTTGTAAGTGGCTTTCTGGGATAGTTCGGCGCGCGCGGTTTCGACACTGCCGTCGTATCTGTCGTGCGCTTCGCCGAACTGGTCCTGCTTATAGAATACATTGGCGGAGTTGTAGGTCGCTTGCGGGCTGTCGGGCATGGCCTCAAGCGCGCGGTCGTAGGCTTCCCGCGCCTGTTCGTACTCACCCACCTCGAACGCCTGGTTACCCTCGCGGACGGACGCCGGGCCTTCGGAATCGCAGGCCGCGAGTATCCAAACGGAGAGCGCGGCGGCAAGCAGTATGGAGATTCTGAGAATCATCAACCGCCACCTCGACCTGAGCGTTCGGCAGTCCGTCGCCTGTCCGGTATCAACTCGCCCGCTATCAGCAGGAGGACGGACGCGAACGCGAAAATCTGGAATCGTTCTATCTTGGTGACCTCCACTTCGCTGCCGACCGACGCCTTCTCCAGCGCGGCGAGTTCTTCGATGAATTGGTTGGCGGCGTTCGACGAGCCGCTCAGTCTTATGAAACCGCCGCCCCCGGCTTCGGCCACGGAAATCAGCGTATCTTCATCCAGGCGGGAAAAGACCATGTTTCCCTCCCTGTCCTGTACATACCCTGTCAATCTGCCCTTGGAAGTGTAAAGGGGAATCGGCTCGCCGTCGGCAGAGCCTATGCCGACAGTGTATATCAGGATTCCGTCTTTAGCGGCGTCGCGGGCCGCGCGAATCGCGTCGCCGTCCTGATTCTCGCCATCCGTGAATATCAGAATCACCTTCTGGCTAATCAGTTCCTCATTGAAACCGCCGCTCGCTATTTCTATCGCGCGGGCGATGTTTGTTCCCTGTCTGGTTATCATCTCGGTGTTCGCGTTCTCGATGAAGTTTCTCGCGCTCAGGTAGTCGAAGGTCAGAGGGAACTGGAGGAAGGCGGTTCCCGAAAACAGGACAAGACCCACCTCGTCGCCCTGCAACCGTTGCAGCAGGTCGGCTATCTCCAGTTTGGCCCGGACGAGGCGGCTTGGCTTGATGTCCTCGGCGAGCATTGATCTGGAAATGTCGAGGGCTATGATTATCTGGACGCCTTCTCGCTCGACGGTCTGGACGCTTTCGCCCCACTGGGGTCTCGCGAGGGCCAGTATCGCCAGGCCGAGCGCCAGAATGGTCAGCGCGCGGACCATCATCCTGCCCCTGAGATTCACGGTCGCGGTCAGCCTGCTTACCAGGCGTGGGTTTCCGATGCGGCTGAGCGTCCTGTTCCGGTTCTGAACCGACCAATAGACGACTCCGACCGCGATGGGGAGCGCGACCAGGAAGAGCAGATATTGTGGGTTGGCGAATGACATTCTGCTGGTATTACGGCATCGGCCTGAATATAGTTCCACGCGCGATAATCTCCATGATCAGGAGAAAGGCGGCGGGGATAAGCAGCCAGTAGGCGAGTTCTTCATGCTTCGTATAGACGGACACTTCGTATTCGGACTTCTCAAGGCTGTTGATCTCTTCATAAATTTGGCGCAGCCCCTCGGTGTCGGTGGCGAGGTAGTACTTGCCCCCGGTTCTGGCGGCAATCTCCCTGAGCGTGTCTTCGTCCAGGTCGAATCTCTGGACGCCCCTCCGATTTCTGGGCTGAGTCCAGGGGGCAATCGAGGAGAATTCCGGCGAACCCATTCCCACAGTATAGACCCTGATGCCGAGTGTCTCGGCGGCGACCGCGGCGGTGATGGGATCTATCTCCCCGGAGTTGTTCACGCCGTCGGTCAGCAGGACGACAACCTTGCTCTCGGCCTCGGAATCCTTCAGGATGCTGGCCGCGGTGGCCAGTCCCATTCCGATGGCCGTGCCGTCCTCGATTCCAAGCTCCGAGGCCAGTTCCACGTCCTCCATGAGCAGGTCCAGGGTGTCGTGATCTACGGTCGGGGGGCTGTGGACGAAGGCGTCGCTGGCGAACACCACGATTCCGATGCGGTCGTATTCTCTCTGCTCGATGAAGTCGGATATGACGTCCTTGGCGGCGTCGAGGCGATTGCTGGGGTCGAAATCCAGCGCGGCCATAGAGCCGGAAATATCCACGGCGAGAGATATGTCAACTCCCTCGCCCTTGATGACCTCGCGCGCCTCGCTGGACTGCGGCCTGGCGGCGGCGATTATCAGCAGAGCGAGCGCCAGCCAGCGCAGCAGGGGCAGGAACGGTCGAATCCTGAGCTTCCAGCCGCGCGATTGCGGTCTCGCGGCGTCGGCGCTGGTGAAGCGCATCGCGGCGGGGCGAGACCTGGCCCGAGCGTACCAGGGCATCAGCGCCAGCGCGAGAACCACCGGAAGCAGGAAGAGCAGGTATGGGGTGGCGAAATCGTAGTTCATGCGGACTGCGCTCCCACTGCGACCGCGCCCTGTTCGGCGGCCGGGACAATCCCGGTACGGCGAGCGAACTCGCGGGATCGTTCGATGATGAGACTTGCGTCGTCCTCATCGGGAAGGAAGCGCGCGAACTTTACCAGGTCGCACTCTTCCAGTATCCGGGTAAGGTCGTCGGCATCCGACGCCTTGATTTCGACCGATTCCAGGCTTCTCAGTATCTGGCGGGTGGTGAGTTCGGGCGCGGGGACGCCGAACTGATTCCACAGGTAAACTCTGAGACAGTCGGATACCAGGGTGTAGCGTTCCTTGAAGTCGGCGTCGGATCGCAGAGGCAGGGACGCTATCCGGTCAAGCTCGCGCAGCGCGATTTCGGCGGGCGTACCCGGATCGGGCAGCGCCGGGTACAACCTTCTGCGCCACAGGTAGAAGGCGAGTATTGCCAAGCCTACGCCGCCCGCCAATGTCCCGGCGGTCAGCCCCGGCCGCTCTTGGGCGAATGATAGCGGGTCGGGGGGTACGGAGAGTTCGGCCTGCGGCTTGATGTCCTTGAGTTCGTCATCGTCGCCGGATACGCTTTCGACGCTGACGTCTATTGGGTGTACGGGCCTATTTATGATTTCGCCGTCCGGCTTTCGGATGGCTACGCTCAGTTCGGGCGTGGGTATGTCTCCGATGGAAAACAGCGCCGCTTCTATAAGGATGGAGGATGTGAGAGTTCCGTCTCCGTTATCCACGGTAGGCACTGAAGTCTGGTCCCTGACCTCGAACTCGCCCCAATTCGACTCTAACTGCGGGAAGATTACGAAATGATCGCCCGGATATGTCGCGGACAGGGTGATGGTGAAGGGGTCGCCGACGTATATAGTTTCGGGTTCGACCTTCATAGTCAATTCCACCGGAGAACTCTGCGCGAGGATGGGCAAAGCGCCGAAGATGAATAGCGCGAGGGCGGAAGCTCCGGCCAGTATCATCCGAGGCATTGCGCGCGGGCGTATGGCGACGGGTACTATCAACGGGAGAGCCTGACCGCCCTTCTGTGAAAGAACTCGTTCAGTCCGGCCACATAGGGCTGGCCGGTCGTGAGGTCAATTCTGTCCACTCCGAGCGAGTTCATGGTTTGTATCTTTTCAAGCTGACGCTCGGCGACGCTCACGCCGTATGACCAGCGCCAGTCTTCATTGTCCGTATCCACCCAGACCATCTCTCCCGTCTCTGCGTCTTCGAGCGATATGACCCCGACGCGGGGGATCTCGTATTCGACCGGATCGTGAAGGTCCAGGGCTATGAGGTCGTGGCGGCGGGCGGCGGCGGACAGCGCCAGCCTGTAAGATTCGGGATCGGCTATGAAGTCGGAGATAAGAAAGATTATACTGCGCTGCTTCAGGAGCAGACGGGCGGTATTCAGAGCGAGCGCTATGCCAGTGCCGCTGTTTTCGGGCTGGAATACCAGCAGGTCGCGCACCATTCTCAGGATGTGCCTTCTGCCTTTCTTGGGCGGCACCAAGAGTTCGGTCTTGTCGGTGAATATGGTGAGTCCCACGCGGTCGCTGTTGGCGGTGGCGGCGAATGAGAGGACGGCGGCGAGTTCGGCGGCGAGTTCTCTCTTGAACTGGCCGGACGTGCCGAAGTCGGCGGAGCCGCTGGCGTCAACCAGCAGCATGACCGTAAGCTCACGCTCCTCCTGGTACCGGCGAATGTAGGGCGCGGCCATACGGGCGGTCACGTTCCAGTCAATGCGCCTCACGTCGTCGCCCGGATAGTAGGGGCGCACCTCGTCGAATTCCATGCCCCGGCCCTTGAAGACCGACTGGTATTCTCCGGCGAACACGTCGGTCGCGAGGTGCCTCGCGGTGATTTCGATGCGGTTGATCTGTTCGATGAGTTCCTGGTCCAGCATGGCGCGTATCCCCTGGTCATGGAACTTCGACGTGTTCGAGGATGGTAGAAACGATTTGGGAAGAGGATATGGCTTCGGCCTCAGCCTCATAGGTGGGAATCACGCGGTGGCGCAGCGCGTCCTGGGCTATGGCCTTCACGTCTTCGGGCGACACGTATCCGCGCCCCTGGATGAACGCGTTGGCGCGGGCGGCGGTCACCATGTATATGCTGGCGCGCGGCGACGCGCCGTATGAGATCAGGGAGCTCAGGCTGGACAGTCCATTGTCTCGCGGATAGCGGGTCGCCATAACAAGGTCGAGGATGTAGTCCTTCACCTGGTCGTCAACGTATATGTCGCGGACGGTTTTGCGGGCGCGGAGGATGTCTTCGGGCGACACGACAGGCTCTATCTGGGGCAGGTCGTCGCCTGTCATCCTGTCTATGATAGCCTTTTCCTCGTCTCTGTCGGGGTACTCAACGAGCACCTTGAGCATGAACCTGTCAACCTGGGCTTCGGGCAGCGGGTAAGTGCCTTCCTGCTCGATGGGGTTCTGGGTGGCGAGAACAAGGAACAGTTCTTCCATCGGATACGTGGTGTCGCCGATGGTAACCTGACGTTCCTGCATAGATTCCAGCAGGGCGCTCTGCACCTTGGCCGGGGCGCGGTTCACCTCGTCGGCAAGCACCAGGTTGGCGAAGATAGGGCCTTGGTGAACGCTGAACTCGGAGGTTCGCGGGTTGTATATCTGAGTGCCAATGAGGTCGGCGGGAAGCAGGTCGGGGGTGAACTGGAGTCTTGAGAACTCGGCGTCAATGGCGCTGGACACAGTGTTTACCAGCAGCGTCTTGGCGAGGCCCGGCACGCCTTCCAGAAGGATATGCCCGTCGGCCAGCAGACCTATCAGGACTCTCTCCACCAGAACGTCCTGGCCGACTATCACCTTGCGAATCTCGTCCAGAAGACGGTTCAGAAACTCGGACTCCCGTTGGACGTGTTCGTTCAGTTCCTGAATGCTGTTCAGGTTCATTCAAGCCTCCGTTTGACAATCGCTTGATAATCGGTAAGGGCCTACCCGCGTTTAGACATTCAGACTGACGCAAACGGCTTATATCTATTTACGAAATACGGCGTGACCTCGGTTTTGGGAAAGCCGTCAGACGCCTTCGTACAACTCTTCGGCAAGGCGTGAATTCTGGAATGAAAGATACTGGGACTTGCTCATGGTGGGACGGCTCGAATCGAGTATTCGCTTGGCGGTCTGGGCGTCGTCGTGGAGCAGGTCAATGACCGTCATGGCCATTGCGATGGCCGGGTTCACTACCCCCTGCTCGTAGTCGGTTACAACGTAGTCCACGCTGTGGCCGGAGCCGACGGCGGCGGTGGTGTAGGGGTGTATGACGGGCATTATCTGGCTGAGGTCGCCCATGTCGGTGGAGCCGCCTCGATTGAGGTTGGCGGGATGCTCGACTACATCATCTTCGCCTACCAGTTCGGTCGCGTTGCTCTTGAATATGTCCATCATGTCGGCGTCGTTCTTCATGGGCAGATAGCCCGGCAGGGTGACTATCTCGACGCTGCCGCCCATGGTGAGCGCGCCCGCTCGGAGGCACCTGTCCATCTTCTCGTTGGCGTCCGCTATGGCCTCGGCGGTGCGGCCCCTGACACGGCCCTCGTACCTGACGTCGGCAGGGATAGAGTTGACCGCCGCGCCTCCCCTGGTGATTATGCCGTGCAGCCGGACGTTATGCTCGTTGCGAAGGGTTTCGCGCTGTGTGTTCAGGGCGTTGAGCGCGACCATGGCGGCCTGGAGCGCGTTGACTCCAAGATGCGGCGAACCGCCCGCGTGAGACGCCTTTCCGATGAACTTGACGTACTTGACCACGTGTCCGTTGGATGTGCCGCCGACCGCGAACTTCGCCGCTTCCTGGGAATTGGACGCGGTGTGAACCATCATCGCCATGTCAACGTCGTCGAACGCGCCAAGACGGATGAACTCCTGCTTGCCCGCCATGAGGCCGAGTTTGCCCTCTTGGTGAAGGCCCCAGCGGTACTCGACGTCTATGAACTCCTCGGCGGGAACGGCTATGAACGCGATATTTCCGGCAAGGGATTCCAGCACTTCGGGCGCGAGTAGGCCGACCGCCGCGCCCAGCATCATCGGGGTCTGGCAGTGGTGGCCGCAGGCGTGAGCGGCGCCGGTTTCGGGGTCGGTGTGAGGGTGTTCCAGCACGCGGAGCGAGTCGAGTTCGCCGATGACCGCGACCGTCGGCCCCGGCTTTCCGCCGCGGACGACGCCCTTTAGTCCGGTGAGCGCGATGCCGGACTGGTGGGCGATACGCAGTTCGCTCATCTTCTCGCTGACGAACCTGGAGGTCTTCACTTCGGTGAAGCCGGGTTCGGGATTGTCCAGGATTGTCCTGGCGGCGTCAATGAGCCACTCGGAGCGGTCTTCTATCGCCGCCCGCGCGATGGACTTGAGTTCTTCGAGTGTTGGCATCGGGGTCTCCGGTTGGGCTATTTGGTGTGGGTGGATTCTTTGAGCATGGAGCGCATGAGGCTCAGGTAGGATTCCTTCGTGAGCGGCGCGCGGTATTCGCCAGCGACGCGGCGCGCGTTTTTCGCGCCGTCATACAGCAGGTCTATGACGGTCATCGCCATGGCCTTCGCGCCGGTCAGGACGCCGAGTTGGTAGTCCTGGACAACGTAGTCTATGCCGTGTCCGTTGCCGGTGGCGGCTACTACGTAAGGGTGAATGACCGGCATAAGCTGGGACACATCGCCCATGTCGGTTGATCCGGTCCGGTGTCCGAGTCTGTGAACCCTGGCCTTTCCGACGAGGCCGGCGGCGTTCTGGCCGTAGAGTTCCAGCATACTTTCGTCGGACTGGATGGGAAGATAGCCTGGCAGGGTGGTTATCTCGACCGAGCCGCCGACTGCCATCGCGCCCGCTCTCAGCGCGCGGTCAACCTTGTCGGAGGCGTCCATGAAGGCTTCTATCCTGGAGCCGCGCACGTAGGTCTCCATGCGGACATCGGCCGGCACGGAGCTTACGGCCACTCCGCCCTGGGTGATTATGGGGTGTACGCGCACGGTGTCTGGGTCCTGGTAGGTCTCGCGCTGGGCGTGAATCGCGCTCATGGCAATCATGGCGGCGTTGAGGGCGTTTACGCCCATGTGCGGAGCGCCGCCCGCGTGGGACGCTCTGCCGAGGAACCGGACGCTCTTGGCGACCATGCCGTTGTTGGTGCCGCCGAAGGCTATGCCTCCGGCGTCGGCGTCGCCACTGGAGGTGTGGGTCATCATGGCGAGGTCAACGTCGTCGAGTGCGCCGAGGCGTATGAACTCCGGCTTGCCGCCTATGAACTCCAGCTTGCCCTCGCGCCGCAGGCCGTCGCGGTATTCGACTTCGATGTATTCCTCGGCTGGAACGGCCATGAGGGCGACGCGGCCAGAAAGTTGTTCGAGAACGCCGTCGGCCTGGAGGGCGGCGGCTACGCCGAGCATCATACCAATCTGGCAGTGGTGTCCACAGGCGTGGGCGGCGGTGGTGTCCGGGTCGGCGTGGGGATGCCCCAGCACCCTGAGCGAGTCGAGTTCGCCCATGACGGCTACGGTCGGCCCCTCCACGCCGCCGCGCAGGTCGCCCCTGAGTCCGGTGATTCCGATGCCGTCCTTGTAGGGTATGCCGAATCCGCGGAAGGCTTCGGCGACGGTTCGGGCCGTCTTGAACTCCCTGAAGCCGGGTTCGGGATTATCGAGTATCGTCTTGGCAATGCCGATTAGCTCATCGCCTCGCCGGTCTATCTCGGCGCAGGCTTTGGCTTTTAGTTGTTCAACGCTGGGCATCGCCCTCTCCTAATCTAATTCGCTTGATTGTAACATGGGCAGGCTATTTGTTGCCGCCCGTCCTGTTAGCCCGTGGTTTTGGTCGAAAAGCGACTGGTCATAAATCGTCCTTTATAGTTTACTGGTGACGTTTCAAGTGAGTTTCCAAGTGGGACTGGTCTTGAGTCACGTGGAAAGTGACCTGAAATCACCTGTTGTTAGCTATGGACCGAAAATTTTTCGGTCGGTGGAGTGGTTGTTGATAAATTCCTCCTTATGTATATCATGTATGCCTAGCGCGTTTGTTCTTGGAATTGTAGCACATAGTCGGTTGATGGGACAAAGGGGAGCGCCTTGTAAAAATGGTTGCTTCAATATAGTCTTCTAGCGATGTTCCTGAATCAAGACGCGCGAGAATGAGGTACTACCATGTCGTCAGGGTATGTGGCGCTTACGCTTAGCTTTGAGCGCGAAGGCGATCAGTGGGTGGGGGAGCGCCTGGAAACCAGCACAAGCACATTCGCCGATTCTCTGGAAGATTGCCGGGCCGAACTGCGGGAGTTGGTCGTTGACCATCTGGAGGTACTGGAGGAGGTGGGTGAACGGGAACGTTCTTTCAAGGAGTGGGGGATAACTGTTCATTCCACCGATGACGGGGGTTCTAGGCGCCGCGTCCGGTGAGCAGCCAGCTTTGGACATTGCGCGTCAACAGCAGCCTGAGCGCTACCCAGCAGATTGCCGCGACGCCCGCTATTTCGGCGGCCATGTAGATGGGGCCAGGGTTCGGCCCCCACTCGTGTATGTATCTTGGGCTGAAGTCGGGATTCGTGAACGGCCAGAGCAGTATGCGGTGGCTGTACCACATCATGTCCAGCGCGAGGTGACCAGCCGAGGCGAGAGCGAATGCAATCGGCCATTCGCGTTTCAGCCAGATGGAGAGCGCGATTGCGAGGGCCAACAGGATGGCGGCGAAGATGAGGGTGTGGCCGTAGCTTCGCAAGCTGTGTCCGACGAGGGCGGGGGAGACGAACAGAGCGAGCGGCTTGTCCACTATGTCGGGGAGCATGGAGCCGAGGATGAGTACGCGGTCGTCGAGGCGTTCGGTCCAGGGCTGCCTGAACGTATGAAGGCGGCGGGGCGGGCTGACGCGCGTCCGTATGTCGCGGAACGCGCGGGGAGCGTATTTCGCCAGGGCGAGGGTTATTCCTATGTGGCCCGCGAGCAGCATTGGGCGTCCTGCGTTCTGTTCGGCGGGGTTGCCCGCTCATATTGGCTGTGCTACATTCGGAATATGGTCGTCAGGGAACGACATATCACATTCTGGAGCGCTTGTCATGCCGAATTCGTATTCCGTTACCTTCGATTATAACGTACCGATTCTGATGAGGGATGGGATCACCACCTACGCGGACGTGTTCAGGCCGCAGGTGGAAGGGCCGGTTCCGGCGCTGCTACAGCGGACGCCATACGACAAGTCCTCGCCGGCGAGCCGGACGGGAACGCTGGACGCGATTCGCGCCGCGAGCCACGGGTACGCGGTGGTGATACAGGACGTTAGGGGCAGGTACTTGTCGGAGGGGGAGTTCTACACCTTCTTCAACGAGATAAACGACGGGCATGATACGGTTGAGTGGATAGCGTCGCAGCCCTGGTGCAGCGGGAAGGTCGGGATGTTCGGGGTGTCATACGTCGGCGCGACGCAGTGGCTTGCGGCGAAGTCCGGCGCGCCCTCGCTGGCGGGGATCGCGCCCGGAGTCACGGCTTCGAACTACCAGGAAGGCTGGGCCTGGCAGGGCGGCGCGTTCGAGCTTGGATTCAACCTGTCCTGGGGGATAGGTTCGCTGGGGGCCGCCAACTGGGGGAACTTGTCGCAACGACTTCACCTTCATCAAGATGATTTCGAGCGGCTGCTGGCCGCGAAGGACGGGCTGACCGAGTGGTTCCAGTATCTTCCGATGAGGGATATGCCCCAGTTGAAGGATGTCGCGCCGTACTACTACGACTGGCTGGACCATCCCGAATACGATGACTACTGGCGGCGGGTGTCCATCGAGGAATCCCACGCCGACATAGGGATTCCGGCGTACAACTTCGGCGGCTGGTACGACATATTCCTGGGCGGGACTATCAGGAACTACGAGCGCATGAAGGCAATGGGCGCGACCGACCTGGCGCGGAGCGGGCAGCGGTTGACGCTCGGCCCATGGATTCACGGCGGCTCTCCGCCGTCGGTGTCGGGCGAGTACAACTTCGGGACGCGCGCGGCGGGCGCGGCGATTGATCTCATGGGCGAGATTCTGCGCTTCTATGACTACGTGATTCTGGGTGAGGACAACGGCTTCACGGATGACAAGCCTGTGCGCGTGTTCGTGATGGGTGAGAACGCTTGGCGATACGAGGACGATTGGCCGCTGTCTCGAGCGGTGGAGACGGACTACTACCTGCATAGCGGAGGCAAGGCGAACTCGCTCAACGGGGACGGCGCGCTGAGCCAAGAGCGGCCCGGAGACGAGCCGCCGGACGCCTATATCTACAATCCCATCAGTCCCGTTCCGACCGTGGGCGGCGGGCTGTGCTGCGATCCGGCGTTCATGGCGAACGGGGCATACGATCAGCGCTGGGTGGAGGCGAGGGACGACGTGCTGGTGTATTCGACTCCGCCATTGTCCGAGGATACGGAGGTGACAGGGTGGATCAAGGTTACGCTGTTCGCTTCCAGCAACACGCCGGACACGGACTTCACGGCCAAACTGGTTGACGTGGAGCCGTCGGGCTACGCGAGAAACCTGACGGACGGGATAGTGAGGGCGCGGTACAGGAATCCGCGACAGCCCGCGTCGCTAATCCAACCCGGCGCGATAGTCGAGTACGAGATAGACGTGTGGGCGACCTCGAACCTGTTCAAGAAGGGACACAGGATCCGGGTGGAGATTTCAAGCTCGAACTTCCCCAGGTTTGACCGAAACATGAACACCGGAGAGCGGATCGGTTCGGATTTCGCGTTCATTCCAGCGCTCCAGACGGTGTATCACACGTCGGAGTATCCGTCTCGGATTACGCTGCCGGTGATTCCGCGCTAGATATGGTTACGGAGGCTGAAGCCCGTCGGATTATTGACGAGCCCTAAATCATTGGGATGAACTTGTCTTGGAAGAGATCGGGGCAGGGGTTTCGGCTGGAGTCCAAAGTTTTGTGTCTGGACTCAGACGAGATACTCAGCCTGCGTGGATTTACAGGAAAGAAGAATAGGAGTTTCGCGCTCCTGTACCGGAATACGCCTATCCGCAAATATACAGTTCACGCATTTCACCGAGACCCGAAAACCAAGGTTGTCGTTCGGCAGCCACACAAGCACACTTGGGATGACGAATGGGAAGATCGGCGGGTTTATATCCCCGATGACATACGCATAGGCAACATAAATGAGGAATTGATGGATTTCTTGCGGGAATGCAACATTGAATTAAGAGGCTCATACAGGTCTCTATTTACATTTCAACAGAACGGAGGGGTTCAGGCTGATGACGCCCCAGACTTGTCACGACATGGTCGCCGACTACATAGATATCTTGAAGGACGACTTTCACGTTGCGCCGTCAGACAGCGGCTGTATGTTAGCCACTCCGTTCATCAGACCTGATGGCGAGGGTATCGAGATCGAGTTGGAGGCGCTGCCGGATGGTCGCGTTCGTATTGGCGACATGGGCGATACACTTGGCTATCTGTACGTAAACGGGATGACGCTGAGTAGAAATCTCATAGCTGACGCTCGCCGTATATCAAAGCCTTACGACGTTTCCTTAACGAACAATGAATTAAGCGTTACAGTGGAGCCTGAGTCGCTTGGACGCGGTGTGCATGGACTGATACAAGCGATTATCAGCGTGACTGACCTGATACAGAAGCGGCGTCCAACTTCCAGGGTCAATTTTGATGATGAGGTGGAATCTCTAATTATCCACAGCGGCGTCACATACGATGTTGGATTCGAGGTCAGCGGTGAACGCGAGGTTCACACAATCAAGTTCCACGTGGACTCAGGGAGAGCCTTGCTGATACATCCTCTGACAGCCGCGGATATTTCATCCGCCCGATCAAGGTCTGAGAGGCTGGCTTATCGTTTCACCGATATTCTGGCCGCGCACTCAAATTGGGATCCTGTGGTTGTTCTCGATGACCGCGGCCAACGCTCATCCGTATGGAGTCGGTATGCCGTAACACCAGTTGAAGAGTATTCCATCCTCTGGTCTAAGAAGGAAGAACTGGAGGAAAAACTGACCGTCACCTCAGCGCGATTATGACGCTGAGGCGTAAATTTTGCGCCGCGCGTTCTTCTTCACTACGCGCGCACCTACTCCAGGAATTCACTGACGGCTCTCGCGAACTCGGCGGGGCGCTCGTGAGGGGCCATGTGGCCGGAGTTGGGGATGGTGACCGATTTTGAGTCCGGGATGAGCGAGGTTAGGATGTCGGCGTAGGCGGGCGGGACTATTTGGTCGCGGTCGCCTACTACCACCAGGGTGGGGTTCTTTATGCGGCGGGCGCGGCGTATAAGGCCCTTGTCGGGTATGGGCCAGAGGAATTTGCCGACGGCGTTCAGGGACTGGACGCGGTGGATTATCTGCCAGCCGAGTTCCTCGTCGTCCTTCGGGTTGGGGTATATGCTGAGCGCGACGTCGGAGTCGGGGTCGGCGAAGAGGGCCTGGCGCATCTCGGTTATGGGGGTTGTGTTGTAGTCGCGGCCCGGGTTGTCGTCTTGCCAGAGGCCGGCGGGGGCGGCTAGGACTATCTTGCCCATTTTGCAGGAGCAGATGACGGCCATCTCGGCGGCGGCCATCGCGCCGGAGTAGTGGCCGACGACGTGGGGGGATTCCAGTCCGAGCGCGTCAATGAGGTCGTCGTGGTAGAGGGTTAGGTCTAGCAGGTCTTCGATGTGGTCAATGCCGGCGTCGCCCTCGAATCCGGGGTGAAGCGGGGCATAGACTGTGAAGTCCTGGGAGAGAATGTCCAGGAATTCGGGCCAGCGGTCGTAGCCGAAAGCGCCGTGGAGGTAGAGCAAGGGGTGTCCTTCGCCCGCTTTCCGGTACTTGGTTGTGATAGGTCCGACCTGGACGGTGAGTTGTTCGGGGGTTTTGGTCATTTTGTCTTCCTGTTGATTTGTAGAGAATGTAGTTCTATGGTCGGTTAGGGGAATCACCCCCATCCCCGTACTCCGATACGGGGATGGCTCTAACCTTCCCCCGTCGAGGGGGAAGGGACTTTTCGGTCTAGCCGACCAGGGCGGGTTCGGCGCGTTCGGACTCGGCGACGGGCTGTACCCACCATCGGTCTTCGTACTCATCCCACATATCTTCGAGGTGGGGCTTGACCTGCGTGGCGAAGAGTTCGGTGTTCTTCATGGTGAGGTCTTTGGGCATGGAGCCAATCTGGAGCAGGGTCATGAGGTGTCCGACACGGAGGCCCTCGACGGCGTTGCGGAGCTGCTCTATGACGGTCTTGGGGCTGCCGGCTATGACGTAGCCCTGCTCAACGTAGTCTTCCCAGGTGAGGCGCTGCCTGAAGCGGCTGGCGGCGGCTCCGACCTGCTGAACCGCGCCGGACTTTATGGTGCGGATGGTGCGGTAGCCGGGCGCCTCGGCGAAGCCTTCGTACACGTGGAGGCACTTCTTGTAGAAGTAGTCGACGTGTTCGGCGTAGAGTTCCTTGGCCTTCTCGTCGGTTTCGGCGACGCAGACTAGCTGGAGGAAGCCGGCGCGGTAGGGGTTGTCGTCAACGCCGAGCCGCTCCATCTCCTTCCAGAAGCCGTCCATGACCTGGATGCCGCGCTTGTAGCCGAAGTAGCTGAGGTAGCAGTACACGTAGTCCATGCGGGCGGTCCACTCCCAGGTCTCGACGCTGCCGCCGCCCGGAATCCAGACGGGCGGGTGGGGGTCCTGGAGGGGGCGGGGCCAGATGTTGACGTAGCGAACCTGGTTGTGCTTGCCGTTGAAGGCGAAGGGTTCGGGTTCGGTCCAAGCCTTCATCACCAGGTCGTGCGCCTCGTAATACTTCTCGCGCAGGCTGGCGGGTGTAGCGCCGTAGGCGTAGTTGGTGTCCATGGAGGTGCCGACCGGGAATCCGGCGACGAGCCTTCCGCCGCTGATGCAGTCTAGCATGGCGAACTCTTCGGCGACGCGCAGGGGCGGGTTGTAGAGCGCGAGGCTGTTGCCGAGGACTACTATGGCGGCGTCCTTGGTGCGGCGGGTGAGCGTCGCGGCGGTGATGTTGGGCGAGGGCATGATGCCGTAGGCGTTGTTGTGGTGTTCGTTGATGCAGATGCCGTCGAAGCCAACCTGGTCGGCGAACTCAAGCTCGTCGAGGTATTCGTTGTAGAGCTGGTTGGCCTTGACCGGATCGAACAGGTGGCTTGGGACGTCCACCCAGACGCTGCGGTACTTCTCCTCGAAGTCCTCGGGCAGATAGCGGTATGGCATGAGGTGGAACCAGCAGAGTTTCATTTGGGACGCTCCAGTCTTTTGAGTTATTAGTTGTTAGTTCTTAGCGGCGCTTGTAAAGCTGGGCTGGATATCGGTGATTGGATAGTTTGATATATTTGGATTTATAGTTCAACAGGTGGGAACAGGTGGCTTAACTGGTGAGGAACAGGTGAAAATGTCACCAGTATCCACCTGTATTTCACCAGCATTAGCTACGGGGAAAAATTTTCGCGGTTGAATAAATCATTATGTATAACCTCTCATTTATGTATTCTGCGGTGATTTTTCATGCGGATATTGTAGCATGGAACGGGGATTTGTGTATAGCGTTATGGGAAACTGGACAAGGTCTTTCGATTATCAACCAATTACGTTCGTGGCGGCCCTTCGACAAGCTCAGGGCGAACGACAGAAACGGAGTGGGCTGGCTCAAAGATGGTGAAGTCGTTCTGGATTCGGTGAGCGAGGCCGATGTCCTTCATTCGCTTGTGGATGACGCGGTGGGATTCGGGGGCGTCGTCCATGCCGATGAAACGGCGTCCGAGACGGGCGGCCTCTACCAGCGTACCGCCGCCGCCCGCGTAGCAGTCCATGACGGTGTCGCCCGGGTTGGATGAGGTGAGGATGATGCGCTTCAGCATGGCTGCGTTCTTCTGGGTGGGGTAGATAGGACGCTGAGGGTCTTTGTATTCCCAGACGTCCTGGGGCATCTTGCCCTCGGCTTGGTCGGCGTAGTTTATCTTGCGCGGGTTGCCGGTGGCGCTCCAGTGGATGAGATCGGCGTCGTCGAGTTCTGATAATTTTTCAGGCGGATAGCGCCAGTGGCGACCGCGCGGCGGCCTGATACCTCGCCAGCGTTGTCCGGTCGGGCCATCGCGGGTTACGCCGGGCGCGTGCAGGGGAGTGGTGGTGTAGCGGCGGCCTTGTTCGTCAACGCGGGGGTAGAGTCTTTTGAGGTCGGCCTCGCTGAGCGGGGTTCTCTGGGGATTCCAGGTTATCTTTCCCGGGGAAATGGAGTAGAAGAGGATGGTGTCTCTTACATTGCCATAAGAGTGGCGCGCGAAGTTCTTGGGGTTGCACTTGATTCGGGCGATGGCGTTGCGGAAGTTCTGTGGGCCGAATACTTCGTCCATGAGCAGGCGGACGCGATGCTCCATGTTGACGCCGATGTGGAGGTAGATGGAGCCGGTGGGGGACATTACGTTCCTGATGGCGAGTAGGCGCAGTTTTAGGGCGTCCAGGTAGTCGGGGCCGCGGGTGGTGTCGGCGTAGGCGAGTCTGCCGGAGGCGCTGATTGTGTTGGCGCGGTCGGAGTCTAGGAGGAATTGGTTGTTGGTGGCGAAGGGCGGGTCAATGTAAACGAGGTCAACGCGGATGTCGCGTTGGGCGAGCAGGCAGAGGCCGGCGAGGTTGTCGGCTGGGTAGAAGAGGTGGGGCATTGGCTTTTCGTCTCGCTTCTATTGCTCAAGCGCGCTAATAGCGGTTGACGCCATTAGCGCGACTCGCTATTATGGATGCTGAAAGTGGAAAGTATCGAGAGGAATCTATGATCCGGTCGTTTAGCGATAGACACACTGAAGCGGTCTTCAGGCGTCGGCGCGTATCGAAATTTCCCAATGACATTCAGCGCAAGGCGCAGATGAAACTTATGATACTGAATAATTCCACCAATATAAATGATTTGAGGACTCCGCCGGGAAATCGTTTGGAAAAGCTGACCGGGAACCGAAGCGGTCAGTACAGCATTCGCGTCAACGATCAGTGGCGCGTGTGTTTTGAATGGCTCGACGGGGACGCCTGGGATGTGGAACTAGTGGATTATCATTGAGATTCAAGAGGGAAAGCGAGTATATATGACAACTCAGACTATGGAAAGACTGGCTTCGATTCATCCGGGAGAGATACTGAGTGAAGAGTTCCTGGAGCCGCTAGGCGTCACTCAGTATCGTTTGGCCAAGGAGATTGGGGTTGATCCGCGTCGCATTCACGCCATTGTACACGGGGAGCGGGGTATCAGCGCTGAGACGGCGTTGCTGCTTTCGCGCTTCTTCGGGAACAGCGCGGAGTTCTGGATGGGCCTCCAGGGTCAGTATGACTTGGAGACCGCTGAAGACCGCATCGCGCGGAAGCTGGACGCGGTTACGCCGTACTCGGCGGGGTAGAAGAGGGTATCGCATCGGCTAATCAGCGTTGACCGGAATGGCGGACATCTCTTCAGACACTTTTGCCAGGTGTACGCTTGCCTGTCTTATGGCGACGCCGATGGGGTCTCGATAACCGTCAGGGTCGTATTCGTCCACGCGCCAGTATCCTATCAGGTCTCCGTTCTCGGTGATGAGGTCGGGGTCGGTGGTCGTCTTGCCCATGGTCAAGGTGTCGGTCTCGGTGTCGTAACCCAGTTTGCCCAGGGGAATGAAAGCAGACGCGCCCAAGACGTCCAGCCCCACTATATCGTGGCAGTCCTCAGTAGCGAGGTCAACCACGACCGAATGATACTCGGGGTCCCAAAGAGAAGCGGAAACGACTGCAGGAGTGTCCGTAGTAATTCGCAGGGCGTCGACTTCGGGGTCGTATCTAACTCTCATCTCTTACCTCATTCTGCGATGGTCATAATTTTGACTCCACTCTGGAAGTTATAAGAGTGTCGGGTGTTTTCAGACCACTTCATCGAGCGTGTCCAGAAGTCTTTCTACACGGTCAAGGCTTTCATCTATGAACCCGTCGTCCATCCAGCCCTCGTAGAAGTTCTGATGCAAAGCGCTCGCTACGCCAAACAGTTCGATAACTTCCGGACTGCGGTATGTTTGGGCTATTCTGCGAGTGGCTACGAAAAGGTCACGATGAGATTTGTGTCGCCAGCCGCGCCGTTCGGCTACGGCCTTGACGGCGTGGGCCGCCGCGCCCCAGCCTTTTTCGGAGGCTTGCAGGCTATTGCCCAAGTCCAGTTGCTCTTTGGCATGGGTGATGAATTCGCGGCTTACTTCTACATGGGTCTCAGCGAGCATTGCATTTTCCCCTTCTAGCGGACCTCATCCCTAACCTAGTCCGCGTTCTTCCAGCATAGTTTCGATTTGAGCGTAAGATAGGCCCGTTTCACGACAAATCTTCCGAACGTGCGATTTGGCGGTGTTTTCTACGTTTACCGTTCCGAACTTCTCATGATCCTTTCCTTGGAAAAGCCTAGCAGCTTTACGGATATTCACCCAACTCTGATTTCGCTGTTTTAGTTCTTTCACACGTCCGAATGCTTCGTCGTCGGTAACAGTTAAAGTGGATTCATGAGTTTTAGGACTTGGGCTGTACGTCTGATTCTGGGATTCCCTGTCTAGGATCAAGAGCGGTTGACCGCCAAGTATCGAATCTAAATTCACACCAGGATTCTCAACGCAGTCGGGCGGTTCACAAACGGGGTTGTCCTTAAAGTACAGATCCCAAGATGCTTGGCGGATTGCCTTTTGCAATTCGGGATGTGGATGATGCTGCTCCGTCAGCATTCCAGCCCAGAATGGCATATAGCAGAAGTTCCAGCCCGCTGTGAACATATCAGGGTTCCATGGATCGCCCCAGATATGACGCAAACTGTAGCCTATTCTCCGCGCAATTCTATGCTTCGTGTATCTCTCCCAAGCACTCTGCGCGTACTGGTTATCATCCAGAACCACCTTCCGACCATCTCCAAGCCATACAGCGGTGTCTCCTTTTCCCTTGCCAGAGTAGTGTTGCCTGCTATAACGAGCGCGGTCTGGGTAGTAGGGTGTTCTGTCTCGTACGCTGTCTGGATGAACAAAATACGTATGCTCGAACGCGGCTTGGATTATTGAAACTCCGCCCTTCATAAAGTAGTATTCCAGAGACTCAATCGGGGAGACTAGAGAATCTTCGCAAATTCGTAATTCAGTCATTGATGGTCGCCTGATATGGGTTAGGGGCGACCACAAGGGACGCCCCTACGGTGTGACCGGTATTTAGTCGAACTCTTTAGTCGTCTTCTAGGGTGCTGGTGTCGCCTTCGGGGAGGCCGAGTTCGCGGGCCTTGAGGAGGCGGCGCATGATTTTGCCGGAGCGGGTCTTGGGGAGGCCGGGGATGAAGTCTATCTCGCGGGGGGCTACGGCGGCGGAGAGCTTGGTGCGCGCGAATTGCATTATCTCGCGGCGCAGCTGGGGGCTTTCTTCGTAGCCGTCCTTGAGGGAGACGAACGCCTTGACTATCTCCATGGCCAGGGGGTCGGGCTTGCCGATGACGCCGGCCTCGGCGACGGCTTCATGCTCTATCAGCGCGCTCTCGACCTCGAAGGGGCCTACGAGGTGTCCGGCGGTGTTTATGACGTCGTCAGCGCGTCCGACGAACCAGAAGTAGCCGTCCTCGTCCACGCGCGCGGTGTCGCCGGTTATGTACCAGCCCTTCTTGAAGCGGGAGTTGTACATTTCGGTGTTCTGCCAGTAGGTGTGGAACATGGAGGGCCAGCCGGGACGGGCGACGAGGTTGCCGTCCTCGCCGACGGGAACGGGGTCGAAGTTTTCGTCAACGACGGCAAGCCGGACGCCGGGCAGCGGCCTGCCCATGGAGCCGGGCTTTATGTCCATTGAGGCGTAGTTGGCGCACATTATCGCGCCGGTTTCGGTCTGCCACCAGTTGTCGTGGAAGGCGTGTCCGATGGCCTGCTCGCCCCAGACGACGGCCTCGGGGTTGAGCGGCTCGCCGACGCTGGCGGTGAAGCGGAGAGAGGAGAGGTCGTAACGCTTGGGAACTTCGTCGCCCGCCTTCATCAGCATACGGATGGCGGTGGGGGCGGTGTACCAGACGGTGACCTTGTGCTTCTGGATCTGCTCGTACCACCAACTGGCGCGGAATCCGCCTTCGAATATGAGCTGGGTGACGCCGTTGGTCCAGGGGGCGAGCATTCCGTAGGAAGTGCCGGTGACCCAGCCCGGATCGGCGGTGCACCAGTATATGTCGTCGTCGTGGAGGTCGAGCGCCCACTTGCCGGTGGCGTACTGCTGGACTACGGCCTGGTGCCTGTGAACCGCGCCTTTGGGCTTGCCGGTGGTGCCGGAGGTGTAGTGCATGATGGAGTAGTCGTACTGGGAGGTGGCGACCGTGGTGAAGTCGGCGGGCGCCTTGCCCATCTCCTCGTAGTAGTCGAGGTCCTGGGAGTCAATGGGGAAGGGGTCGCGCCCGTCCTTGTTGACGATGATGATGTGCTGGAGGTCGAAGAGTTCGGGGATGATGTGGGCTATCTTGCGTCGCAGGTCGGGCTGTGTGACCAGCACCTTCGCGCCGGAGTCGGCCATGCGGTCTTTGACGGGATCGGGACCGAAGGCTGAGAAGAGGGGGCCGGCTATCGCGCCCGCCTTGAGGATGCCGAAGACGGCTATGTACTGTTCGGGCAGCCTGTCCATGAAGGTGAACACGCGGTCTCCGGTCTGTATGCCGAGGCTCTTGAGGACATTGGCGAACTTGTCGGTTTCGCGCTTCATGTCGCCGAAGGTGTAGTCCTCGCGCTCGCCGTTCTTGCCTTCCCATATCATGGCAATCTTGTCGCGCTTGGGGCCGTTGGCGTGTCGGTCAATGGCCTCGTGCGCCTTGTTGAGGCCGCCGCCCGGCAGCCAGTCCAGTTCGTCGTACATACCCTGCCAGTCGTATTCCTGAACGTTGTCCCTGTCCAGGTTGGGAGCGACGTCGAAGTCGCTCACGGGTCGCTTGTGAATCGTCTCGAACGAAGATCCTGTGGTCATGTCTATCACTCCGTTATCAGAATTTGGTTTCGTCCGCATTATACACCAGAGGGATGAATTGTGAATTTGGGATTTGGAATGAACGGGCGGCCCTTCGACAAGCTCCCTTCGACAAGCTCAGGGCGAACTATGAGCGGGCGGGTCTGTGTTGCGAGAAATCGGGGCTTGGCGTAACATCCGACTCAATGAAACACTCACCCTGGATAGAATATCCAAACATGACTATCACACTTCAGTAAGCGCGCCTAAACCGAGTTAATGGCTTCCGCGACTCAGACAAACGATAACATTCTCTATCAGCCTGACGAACGCCCCAGTCATCCGGCGTCCTTCCTGCACGGCTTTCAGAACGTGATGGGCAATATCGGGGCCATGGCGGCTATGGTGTCAATCGTTTCTCTGGCCGGCGGACAGTCCGAGGACTACACGGCATGGATATTCTTCGCCAGCCTGGCGGTGTGCGGCCTGGGCGGGATTTTGCAGACCTTCCAGGTATGGCGATTTGGTTCTGGCTATCCTCTCAGATTGGTTTCATCATCCGCGTTCATATCCATTTGCATAACGTCGCTGGCCGGCGGCGGCCCGGCGATGCTGTCCAGCCTGATTGGGGTGTCGGCGCTGCTGCAGTTCGTCTTCGTCTCCCGGCTCTCGCTGCTGCGCCAGGTCATCACGCCGACGGTCGCCGGCACGGTTCTGATGCTGGTGGCCGCCACGGTCATCCTATCGGTGTTGAACAGGCTGCCGGATATGCCGGCGGGCGCTCCGGACGTCGCGGCCCCGGTTCTGGCGGGCGTCACCCTTATCGTTCTGGTAGGGATGCGGATGTTCGCGCCGCCCACATTGCAGCAGTGGGCGCTTATCGTCGGGATAGTGGTGGGCTGCGCGATAGCTTCTATCTGGGGATTGTTCGACTTTCAGCGCGCTCTGGAAGCGCCCTGGCTGGGCATTCCGCCAAACCCGCAGTTGGGCTTCGACCTGAGTTTCAACGCTACGTTCTGGGCGCTCTTGCCGGGTTTCGCGATAGTGGTCATGGCTACGACTATCAGGGCTATCGGCGAGACGGTGGCTATCCAGCAGGTAGCGTGGCGCAGGCCGAAGGCGACTGACTTTCGAGTGGTTCAGGGCGCGCTCAACGTGGTCGCGCTCACCAACTTGATGGCCGCGGCGGTGGGCGCTCTGCCCAACACGTTAGGAGGGTCCGGTTCGGCGCGGGTAATCCTGACGGGCGTGGCGGCGCGCCGGATGGGCGTGTATGGAGGGGTCATTCTCATAGTCGTGGCGCTGCTGCCCAAGCTGATAGCGTTGGCCATCTCTATCCCGCGTCCGATTCTGGTGGCGTACATGGTCTTCATGCTGTCGCTGCTGTTCGTACAGGGCATGAGAACCGTACTCAGCGACGGCATGGACGGGCGGAAGGCGACGGTTATCGGGTTGTCTTTCTGGGTAGGCATAGGGTTCGAGAACCAGATCATCTTCCCGGACCTGCTTACCGGAACGCCGCAAACCCTTCTGAGCAGCGGGATCACCACCGGCTCCATCTGCGTGATAGCGCTCTCGCTTCTCATGGGACTGAGATCCCGGAGGCCCAAGCGCCTGGATACCGAAGTGAGTATGTCGGCTCTGCCGGAGATAGACCGGTTCGTGCGGGACGTCGCGGCGGAAGCGAGATGGGATGAGGCGTCTTCGGACAGACTTCGCTCCGCCGGAGAAGAGACGCTGGCGAGCCTGTTGTCCCTGGAAAGCCAGGGCGAGGATGGCGCGGGAAAGCGGCTGGTGGTGAGCGCGCGACGGGCGGACTCCGCGATAGAGCTTGAGTTCATCGCTACCTCGGAAGGGGATAACCTGGAAGACAAGATCGCGTATCTGGGCGACCAACCCGAAATAGAGGACGACAGGGAAATATCCTTCCGGTTGCTGCGTCACTACGCCTCCTCGGTGCAGCACCGCAAGTACCACGACGTGGATATAATCACCGTGAGGGTCGAAGCGTAGCGCTCCTCGTTATGCCGGCTGTATAATCTGGGCGGGAGGGCAGACATGACTATCAACACGGACGCCGATGTTATCCGGGTCATTCGAGAGAACCCCCGAATTCTGATAGACGCGCTAACCGCTCACCCTGAGCTGGTAGCCGAGGTGCGGCGCGTGGTGCTGACCGACGAGCTGCTGGCGATGCCGGAGCAACTGGCGGAGGTCGTCAAGAGTCTGGCTGAGACGCGGGAGACCCAGAGCGAGATGCTCAAGACCCAGGAGGAGATGCTCAAGGTCCAAAAGGCGATGCTGGAGGAGCAAGCCAATGTCCGCAGAGACATCACCGCGCTGCATGGTATGTACAGGCGGGAGCATGAGGACTTCGGCAGATTCCGGGGCGCATACGCCGATTGACGCGACGAGGCGGAACGCGGGGGATATCGCGCTGCTCTTCTCCAGGTCCAGAGCGCACGGCTTTCGTCGCGTATCCATGATGGATTTCACCCAGGCGGACATCAACGACTTCCTGGCCAGCAACTACGATGAAATAGACGCGCTGGGCCTTAGAGAAAGAGCGTGGAACACGTTCCTGAAGGGAGACATCATCGCCAGGGTCACCGAGGTGATGGGCGACAGCCCGGGCTTCTACCTGGCGGTGGAAGCGTCATATACCGTGGACTCCGAAGACGTTCGGCGCGCGATTGAACACGCCAAGATGCTCAGGTGCGCGGGCGACATGGCCGCCTACGCGGTCGTCGCCGGAGTCAGAAGGAATGATTCCATCGAGCTCCTGCTGTACAAAGACGTTGAAGATTTCATCAGGGCGGGGGACGAAGACTCGGCGCTCTGGTTTCAGCTCGATCTGAAGGACTTTGAGCCCGACCAGCTATACTAACCCGGCTCATACGCTTCGCTCCCCGACGCCCACGCTCTGTCCCAGGGTCTTTCGATTATCAACCAATTACGTTCGTGGCGGCCCTTCGACAAGCTCAGGGCGAACGACAGAAGCGGTATCTGGAAATAAACGAAAGACCCCGCCTCCGGTTCGGGGCTTCTTGACCCTTGTTCTAGCCGTTCATATAATGGCGGCAACTACACGTATATGGAGAGGCGATTGAGCTACGAACACCTTCTTTTAGACATACAGGACAACGTTGGCGTGATAACGCTGAACCGTCCCGAAGTGCTGAACGCGATGAACCGCAAGCTGTTCAGCGAGATTGACGCGGCGGTGACGCAGCTGGAGGACGATGACGACGTTCACGCCATCATCTTCACCGGATCGGGCGAAAGGGCGTTCTCGGCGGGCGCGGACATACACGAGATGGCCGAGCAGGCGACGATGGACAACCCTCCGCCGCCGGACCCGAGGCGGCCGGAGTATTCATGGCACATAGCGGCGGCCACCAAGCCGACCATCGGCGCGCTGAACGGGCTGGCCTTCGGCGGCGGCGCGGTGCTGGCTTCCAGCTTCGACATTCGCGTCGGCTGCGAGCGGACGCGCTTCCGCTTCCTGGCGGTGCAGTACGGGCGGGTGAACTCCACATGGAGCCTTCCTCAGCAGGTCGGCTGGCCTATGGCCAAGGAACTGCTGTTCACCGCGCGGGTGGTGCAGGCGGAGGAAGCGCATCGGATAGGGCTTCTGAACCACCTTGTGCCGTCGGATCAGCTCATGGACAAGGCGATGGAGTTGGCGGGGCTGATAGCCGCGAACGACGCGCGAATGGTGCAGGGCGTGAAGCGGCTGCTGATAAGGGACATCGGCGAGGACTGGCGCGCCCACTACGATAACGAACTGAACGCGCAGGCGGACGAACTCGCTCCGACGCCGGTGCTGGAAGGCTTCAAGCCATTCCTGGACAGAAAGGGACGGATTTAGACATGACAGAACTTAGCACACCTCTCGAAGGTCTCAGGCTTTTGGACCTGGGACGCTACCAGGCAGGGCCGCGCTGCGCGCTGATGTTCGCGCGCATGGGCGCGGAGGTGATAAAGATAGAGTCGCTGGGCGGGGATGAGAGCCGGCGCAACGGGCCGAGGGTCCGGGGCCAGAGCGCGTACTGGGTGCAGTACAACTCCGGCAAGAAGAGCCTCGCTATCAACCTGCGGACGGACGAGGGCAAGGAAGTGTTGCGCGACCTTGTTAAAGAGTCGGACTTCTTCCTGCAGAACTTCAGGCCCGGCACGATAGACATAATGGGCTTCGGCTACGAGGAACTGAAAAAGCTGAACCCGCGCATCATAATGATAAACGTGTCCGCCTACGGGCAGTACGGGCCCTACAAAGAGCGCGTGGGGTTCGACCCGATAGGGCAGGCGATGGGCGGGCTGATGTCGCTGACCGGGTTCGAGGGCGATCCGCCCATCCGCACGTTCTTCCCCTTGATAGACCGCATCACGTCGCTGCACGCCACCATAGGCGCGCTGGCCGCGCTGAGGGAGCGTGAGTTCTCCGGGATGGGGCAGGAGCTTGAAGTGTGCCTCGCGGACACCGGATACACGACGAACGAGATTCCGATTTCGGCCTACCTGGGCGACGGCTATGAACAGCCGCGCGAGGGCAACGGGCGCGGCACTGGCGGCACTTACAAGACCGCCGACGGCTGGATGATAATTGCCGCCACGAACGAGAATATGTGGGGCCGGCTGTGCGAGGCGGTGGAGCGGCCGGAGTGGCTTGAGGATGAGCGTTTCGCTACCCGCGAACTGCGCTCCCAGAACGCCGACGCGCTGGAGGAAGGGCTGTCGGAGTGGTTCGCGGACAAGGAGATGCAGAAGGCCGCGGATCACCTCGCGTCGCTGGGCGTGCCATGCTCCCCGGTGAACACGACGGCTCAGGCGGCGCGCGATCCGCACCTGACCGAGCGCGAGATAATGATGGAGATCCCGGACCCCGTGGCCGGCACGATGTGGGTGACGGGCAAGTCCATCAAGTTCGGCAGGACGCCGATGACCGTCGGCGCTACGCCGCTAGTCGGCGAGCATACGACGGAGATTCTGCGCGACATACTGGGCTACGGCGACGACAGGATCCAGTCGCTGCACGACGGCCAGGTAGTGCGGTCGGCGGAAGTGGCGGCGGCCGCGGCGGACTAGGCGCTCGCGTTGGAGATAATGGAGTTGATAGCCCGCGCCCCATGGCGCGAGGCTGTCACGTACCGCGACACATGGCCGCATGAGTACGTGGTCGTTGAGAAGGACGGTCAGCAAGAACTGCTGGCCGCCTTCCATCATCGCGTATCGCAGGGCGAGGGCGTGGAGTGCCGATTCTTCCACCGGACACAGAAGTATCTCTTTCTGGGCGAGTATAAGTACTGGGCATTGCAGGACGGGGACGAAATAATCCTGAATCGGGCGTTGCTGTACAGGGATAGGCGGGATTTTGTGATTCGGGAGGGGGATACTGGCGTTAGAGAGGTAGAATCGGAGGGAAGTGAAGAAATGACCGAAGAAGTTGATGTCAGGGAGCGGTGGCCTGATGAGGCTCAGGACTTCACGCCTTGGCTTGCCAAGAACTTGGGGCTGCTGGGTGAGGAGATTGGTCTGAAATTGGAGTTTGTCTCGATGGAGGAGCCAGTCGGTCCGTATTCTCTTGACATTTTGGCGAGAGACGTCAATAGTGGCGCACTGGTGGCAATCGAGAACCAGCTGGAGTGGACAGACCATACCCATCTTGGGCAACTACTCACATATGCGGCAGGATGCAACGCGAATGTGGCGGTATGGGTTACAACTTGGGTTGGGTATGAGCATGGCGAGGCTATAAATCGACTCAACGAATGGACGGGCGGGAAAGTTGAGTTCTATGGTATCGAGGTTAAAGTCATCAAGAGAGAAGGTTCACCTCCCGAACCGCGTTTACATCTAGTCGCATCTCCCACTATGAAATATGTGAAGGACTACGACCAAGTAGAAGTATCTCCGCGAACTTTGAAGCTCCGCGACTTCTTTCAATCTCTGAGGCAAAAGCTGTGGCAGACCGAATTTTTCGAGGTGACCCCCATTAAACGCAACTACTATGTTGGTGGTACTCAAGGCTTTGCTTCTGCTTTGGAAGAAAACATATGGTATCAAGCCTCCCTTGAGCGGGTTAATGATGCTTGGGTATCTCTATATGTTGGAATTGAGGGCAACGAGCGAACTAATAGTATATTCGACGCATTGCAGGAGGAAAGTGAACAAATAGAAGCGAGTTTTAACTTTATCGACAACTCCAAACTGGAATGGCTCAGGCGTGATGGAACTGGCTATTCCGGCGTACACGTAAGAACAGACTGCTCGATAGACGACCCGCCCGAAAAACTGGAAGAGACCAGGGCATGGATGGTCGAGAATCTAATCAAGTTCAAGGCCGTGTTCGAGCCGCGCTTGGAGAGAATTCTGAGCGGAATCTCAGGCGACGGCAGAGGTGAACGAACATGGTAGCCATAAACACCAAAGACGACCTGGTGAGGTTGATCAAAGAGGACGCCGAAATCAAAGCGTTGCTGAGGGAGATAGTTTCGGAACCCATCTTAGAGGTGCAGAAAGAGACGCTGGAAGTCCAGCGCGAAATCCTCGCGGAAATACGGGCGATGCGGGTGGACATAAAGACGATGCACAGGGACCTCCTTCACTAGATTGGAGACAACCCGGGACAGGGAGACAACCATGACAGACGAAACCAGACCGCTTGAAGGCAGGGTCGCGCTTGTGACCGGATCGGGGCGCAACATAGGCCGGGCCACGATTCTTGAACTTGCGCGGCTGGGCGCGGACGTGGTGGTCAATTCGAGGTCGAATCGCGATGAGGCGGAGGCTGTGGCCGCGGAGGCGCGGGAGCTTGGCGCGAACGCCGTCGTCGCAATGGCGGACGTGGCTGACCAGAGACAGGTTTACGATATGGTTGGGGCCGCCATCGCGGAGTTCGGGCGCGTTGACATACTGGTGAACAACGCGGGTATGAGGCAATCCAAGCCGTTTACCGAGATGACGGTGGAGGACTGGCGCGTCGTGAACGGCGTGAACATGGATGGGCCGTTCTACGCTTGCCAGGCGGTCGTTCCCGGCATGATAGAGCGCGGGTGGGGACGGATAATCAACGTCTCCGGGCTGAACGCCTTCACGGGGAGGGCTGAGTGGGCGCACGTGTGCGCGGGCAAGATGGGCGCTCTCGGACTCACCCGAGCGCTGGCGGTGGAACTCGCTCCGCATGGCATACTGGTGAACCATATCGTGCCGGGCGCGTTCGACACTAGCCGCGTCGAGGGCCAGAGCGCGGCCGCCGGGCAGCCTGCCGGGATACCCGTAGGCCGCCTGGGAATGCCGGAGGAGATAGCCGCGACGGTCGCGTTCCTCGCATCCGAGGGCGCGAACTACATCACGGGCCAGACGATACACGTGAACGGCGGCGCGCTGAGGGAGTGAGGGCTTATCTCATAGCTGAGATTTACAGATGATTATTACGCGCTTGAAGCTGACCAATTGGCGCAACTTCACTGAAGTTGACGTCGCGCTGCGTGACCGCGCCTTTATAGTAGGGCCTAACGCATCGGGAAAGTCCAATCTACTTGACGCGATTCGGTTCCTGCGCGATGTAGCCAAACGCGAGGGCGGGGGACTGCAATCGGCGGTGGCGAGACGCGGGGGTGTCCGTGAATTGAGAAGCCTTTCCGCTCGCAGCGATCCGTCTATTGGGATTGAAGTGCACCTGAGTAAGGACGCAGATACTCCTGCCGAATGGGTTTACACTCTGGCGTTCGCGGTCGAACCTGCTGGCAACCGACGCACCCTGGTGAAAGGTGAGGTGGTAGCAAGAAACGGGCAAGTAATCCTAAACCGACCTGATTGCGATGATGATGAAGATACTGAAAGGCTGACCGCGACCGCGTTGGAGCAAATAAACGTCAATCGCCCGTTTCGCCAAGTGGCGGATTTCTTCGATTCCATCACTTATCTGCATCTGGTGCCCCAATTAGTGCGGCATGGCGCTGAAATAGGCGGCAACCGGATGGAGAACGATCCTTTCGGACAGGGATTCCTGGAAAAGATAGCCGCCACTAACGCGCAAACTCGCGCGAGCCGTCTGAATAAAATACAGGGCGCTATCGTTTATATAGTTCCACAGTTGAAAGAAATCGTCTTCGAGCGTGATGATGCCACCGGGCGCCCTCACCTGAAAGCGAGATTCGACAACTGGCGACAGCATGACGCTTGGCTTAGAGAGAACCAGTTCTCGGACGGTACACTACGATTGATCGGGCTTTTCTGGTCTCTGTTGGAAAATGACGGGCTGCTTCTTCTGGAGGAGCCGGAGATTTCTCTGAATCGCGATATCATACTGCGTCTTTCCAGTTTGGTGTATCGTCTGAGTCGTCCAGTCCGACGACGGCGTAGAGGGCAGCGATTTAGCGAACAGCGTCAAGTGATACTCACTACGCACAGTTCATACTTGCTATGCGATCAGGGTATAGACGGGCGTGAGGTGCTCTACATCACACCCGGGAAAGGCGGTTCGACCATAAAGACAATGTACAACGACAAGGCGACACGTAAGATGCTGGCGGCCGGAATAATGCCCGGAGAGATCGTTCCGTTCCGCGATCCTGCCGTACAACTTCCAATGGACTTGAATTTGAACATATAGCCCTATGTTTATCACGCTTGGGGTAGAAGATGCCCTATCAGAGTCGGTCGCGAGTCGCCTGATTGCAGAATATGTCTCAGGAGCGGAGATAGTATCTACCATGGGATTAACCGGATACGATTATCTCAGGCAGAATATCGGTAAATTTAATCAGATCGCCCGCTACAAAGGCCCTGTTCTTGTACTGACCGACCTGGACAGGCCAGAATCCTGTCCCGCCGAATTGCTCAGGGAATGGACCGGGGATTTGCGAATATACCCGTCTTTGCTGATACGGGTAGCGGTATTGGAAATTGAATCCTGGATAATGGCCGACAGAAGAGCGTTCACGGAATGGTTGGGAATCGCTCAATCCAGGGCTTCCCGACGACCAGAAGAACTTCCTGATCCCAAGAGGGACCTCATCGAGATGGCCCTGCGTAGCAGAAAACGCGATTTGCGCGCCGGGTTAGTTCGCATTTATCCTGATGGCCTGCATGAAAGAGGCCCGGACTACAATGTTCTGTTGGGTAACTTTGTGGCTGAGCTATGGAATCCTGAAGTCGCGCGTTCCAACGCGCCGAGCCTGGACCGAGCTATCTCGCGCATCGTTCAGATGGGAGAGGCTTATTCTTAGAGCGGATCGTTTCGGTCCGCCGACTCCGCTCTAAATATGCTATCCTGCTATGCAAGTTGGAACTGGTATGCGGGAGATAGTTTCGTAGCTGGCAGGGAGTCATTGGTGAAAGTAGAAGTCTTGCTGTTCGCAAGCTATCGGGAGAAGGCCGGGGTCGGGCGGCTGGCGTTGGAGTTGGGCGAGGGCGCGACGGTCGGGGAACTGGCTGAGGCGGTTCGCGCGAGGTTTCCAGGGCTGCCGGAGCCGGGGCGTATCGTGGTGGCGGTGAATAATGAGTACCAGGAACACGATTTCGCGCTGAGCGACGGGGATGAGGCGGCGCTGATTCCCCCGGTCAGCGGCGGGTAGGCGAGAGGTTGTCTTTCCATGATAGTGATAACGTATGAGGAACTGGACGCGGGACAGGCGGTTTCGGAGGTGGCGCATCCGGGCGCGGGCGCGACGGTCACGTTCGTCGGCACGACGCGGGACAACACGGCGGGGCGTCGGGTGCTGTTCCTGGAGTACGAAGCCTATCGCCCGATGGCCGATGAGCAGTTGGCGCGGGTGGCCGAGGAGATGCGCGACCGCTGGAAGCTGACCGGCGTCTCCATACATCACAGGCTGGGCAAGCTGGGGATAGGCGAGGCCAGCCTGGTTGTGGCGGTGTCCTCGGCGCATCGCAAAGAGGCGTTCGAGGCGTGCCATTACAGCATTGACCGCATCAAGCAGATAGTGCCGATATGGAAGAAGGAGTTCTTCGAGGGCGGCGAGGTCTGGGTGGGCAGCCAGTCGGACTTCGATCCCATACGCTCCGACAAGGCGCTGGTTTGATCCGCAAGCTCGGGATGCGAAAATACGGGAATCTGAGGAACAATTCGCGCGACAAGCCAAATTCGCGCTTGGCATGATATATAAACTGCGCGAAAAACACTATGAACTTGGTAGAATGACATGATATTCGACATTGTTTATTCGGATAGTGCAGAATTTCACAATCATGTTCCTTGATGAGCGGGGCGGTCTCTGATATAGTTTTGTCTTAACTTCCGACGCATTGAGACAACGAGAATTTAGAATGCAAAGCTACTATGTCTGGACGATTGGCTGCCAGATGAACAAGGCCGATTCGGAGCGTCTCGAAAGCGCTCTCGGCCAGATGGGACTGTCGCCCGGCGAGTCCGCGCGCGACTCGGACGTTATCGTTCTGAATAGCTGCGTGGTGCGCGAGAGCGCCGAGGACCGCGTTGTGGGGATGCTGACCCACCTCAAGCCCGTCAAGCAGAAAGCCCCGGACAAGGTGCTGGCGCTGATGGGCTGCATGGTCGGCCCGCGCAAGGACGCGCTCAGCGAACGGTTCCCCTATGTTGACGTGTTCATGCAGCCTCAGCAGTACGACCCTCTGATAGAGCTTCTCGGCGACAGGCTTGGCGTGGATCCCGAAGGGTGCGTCGGGCCGCTGTCCGCCGTTCCGAGCGTCTCCACCTACATACCCATCATCCACGGTTGCGACAAGTTCTGCTCCTTCTGCATAATCCCGTATCGGCGGGGCAGGGAGATCAGCCGAACCGTCGAGGACGTGTTGAATGAGGCGACGCTCCTGGCGCGGCGCGGCGTGAAAGAGGTCACTCTGCTTGGGCAGAACGTTGACTCCTACGGCCACGACCTGCCCGGAAACGTTGACCTGGGCGATCTGCTCGCGGCGGTGAACGACGTGGAGAAGTTGGAGCGCGTTCGCTTCCTCACATCGCATCCCAACGACATGAGCGACCATATAATCGGCGCGATAGCCGACCTGGACAAGGTGTGCGAACACGTCAACCTGCCCTTCCAGGCGGGCGACGACAGCGTTCTGGCGGATATGCGGCGCGGGTACACTAACGCCGAGTACCGCGAGAAGATTGACAGAATCCGAGACCGCATCCCCGGCGTCTCGCTGGCGACCGACCTGATTGTCGGCTTCTGCGGCGAGACGGAGGAGCAGTTCGAGCGCACTGTCGAGCTTATCCGAGACATAAAATTCGACAAGGTTCACGCCGCCGCCTATTCGACCCGTCCCGGCACGATAGCCGCGAGGCTCATGCGGGACGACGTGCCGGAAGAGGAAAAGCGCCGACGTCTGAAAGTGATAGAGGAACTCCAGGAAGAGGTCTCCACCGAGATCAACTCGAGACTGCTCGGATCCACCCAGCAGGCGCTGGTCGAGGGCAGGCGCAGGGGAAGACTCTTCGGAAGAAACCGCAACGACAAACTGGTATTCTTCGATAGCGAGGAAGACCTGACCGGCGAGATGGTCAGCGTCAGGATAGAGCGAACAAGTCCCTGGTCTCTCCAGGGCGCGCTTATCCAGGAAGAAAGACATACTCACAGCCGGGCGGTAGTGGCCTGAATCCGCTTGGGGTTGGAGCATTATGTTAAAGACAGAGACGAAACTACCGACGATTCCCATAACCGAGATAGAGCAGTCCGCGTTCTGCACGACGGACGACGAACTGAGTTCCAGAACGCTGGACGACGAGTTCGCCGTCGGCGTGCGCTGGCAGAAGTTGCCGATAGACTACATGAGGATGAAACCGGAGGAGCTTGACGCGCGAATCACGGAAACGCGCGCAAGGCTGGGCGACAGCGTCGTGGTGCTGGGACATCACTACCAGCGCGACGAGGTTATCAAGTTCGCGGACTTCCAGGGCGACTCGTTCAAGCTGTCCCAGTTCGCGGCCTCGCAGGAGAACGCCGACCACATCGTGTTCTGCGGCGTCCACTTCATGGCTGAGACGGCGGACATACTCAGCGGCCCCTCGCAGAAGGTCATCCTTCCCAACCTGACCGCCGGTTGCTCTATGGCGGACATGGCGCAGATTGACGACGTGCTGGACTGCTGGGACGATCTCGAATACGTCCTGGGCGACCACGGCGGCGCGACGCCGATCACCTACATGAATTCCACCGCCGACATAAAGGCGCTCTGCGGGCGGAACGACGGCATAGTCTGCACGTCGTCCAACGCGCCCGCCACTTTCGAGTGGGCGTTCGGGCGCGGGAGCCGCGTCCTGTTCCTGCCCGACCAGCACCTGGGCCGCAACACCGGCCTCAAGATGGGCGTTGACCTTGACGACATGATTCTCTGGAATCCGTTCAAGGAACTGGGCGGCAACAGCGAGGAAGACCTGGTGAACGCCAAGGTGATTCTGTGGCAGGGGCATTGCTCGGTTCATACCCGCTTCACCGTGGATCAGATACAGCAGGCGCGGGAGAAGTACCCGGAGGTCAACATACTCGTCCATCCCGAATGCACCATGGAAGTGGTAGAGGCGGCGGACTACAACGGCTCCACAGAGTACATCAAGTCCAAGATAGCGGACGCTCCGCCGGGTTCGGCGTGGGCGGTCGGCACCGAGATAAGCCTTGTCAACCGGCTGGCCACGGAACACCCGGACAAGTTGGTGTTCTGCTTGGACTCAGTTATCTGCCCATGCTCCACTATGTACCGGATTCACCCGGCATACGTGTCATGGGTGTTGGACGGCCTCAACGAGGGCGTGGTGGTCAACCGCATAGAGGTGGACGAGGATACGGCGTCGGAGGCGCGGGTGGCTCTCGACAGGATGCTGTCGGTGGTGTAGGGGGTCAGCCGTTACTCGTCGGCGGGCGCCGCGCGTCTGTTCCGTATCAGCATGACGGCGGACACGACTATCAGCGCGAGAGCGAGCGGCGCTATCAGCAAGCCTATGCTGATGATGGTCAGCGCGGAGAACGCGAGCGCCACCATCCCTATCAGTCCGACGAACAGCCACCTCGTACCCGGATTTTGGGTCGCTATCGCCAGCGCGACCATGATCGCGACGCAGACGCCGCTTAGAGATAGCGCCGCCCAGTCCTGGTGGTTATTGGGATTCATGCCCACTATATAGTAGGCGTATATCAGGGCGGCCTGTGACGCGAAAGCCATGATGAACAGGACGAATAGCAACAGTCTCACGTCAGACCTCCCTGAATGTATCTGCCTATACTCAGTATGAGAAAATTGCATAAGTGGAATCGCAACAATCAGGAAGTCCGTCAACCTGTGGATTCCCGCTTTCGCGGGAATGACGGAAATCCGTGAAGAGGACTTATGCAATCGTCTTCAGTATAGCAATCGGCATTGGTTTATCGAGATCGTGTTATGATGGAGCCGCTACTACCATGCTAATCACCTTCGACATTCAGAATCTTATAGACGCCGCTTTCGCGGAGGATGTCCTGACTGGCGATCCGACGACCGACGTCCTCATTCCGCCCGACCTGACCGGACAGGCCGCGCTGGTGACGCGGGATTCGGGCGTACTGGCCGGAATCGAGGTGGCGACCGCCGCGTTCGAGCGGTTCGATCCGTCTCTGCGGACTGAGGTACTCATTCAGGACGGCTCAAGCGTGTCGCCGGGCGACCGTCTCGCCCAGGTTAGCGGCGGCGTGGCGTCCATACTGAAGGCGGAGCGGACGGCGGTGAATTTCCTCCAGCACCTGAGTGGCATCGCCTCGGAGACGCGCCGCTATGTTGACGCGGTTTCCGGCCTTCGCGCCAGGATAGTGGACACCCGCAAGACTACCCCCGGCCTTCGCAAGCTGGAGAAGTACGCCGTGACCATGGGCGGCGGACACAACCACCGCCAGAATCTCGCGGACGGCATTCTCATCAAGGACAACCATATAGAGGCGCTGGCGCTGCGGGGACTCGGCATCGGCGAGGTGGTCAAGAGAGCGCGGGCCGGCGCGTCCCATACCATCAAGGTCGAGATAGAGGTGGAAACCATCGCGCAGCTTGAAGAGGTTCTGGACGCGGGCGCGGACCTGGTGCTGCTGGATAATATGTCCAATGAGCGGATGCGAAAGGCGGTCGAGATAGCGGACGGACGGGCGGCGTTGGAAGCGTCCGGCGGAGTCACGCTCGATACGGTCCGGGGCATCGCGGAAACCGGCGTTGACATAATCTCGGTCGGCGCGCTCACGCACTCCGCGCCCGCGATGAACGTCAGCCTGGACATGGTGATAGACGGATGACCCTCTCGCCCGGCAGGTATTCCTTCCTCGTCGCACTGGCCGCCGTACTCATCGTTCTGGCGGTCTTGGGACAGATGGGAGGTATAGCCGGAGAGCGCGATTCATGGCCTCCCAAGTACCTGGTCAACCGGATAGCGGTCGTGACGCCCGACGGACAGGTACGCTCATATCAGCCGGATGGGCAGGGTGAGCGTTCTATATCCACAGGCCCCGGATACTTCACATGGCCCACCTGGTCGCCAGATGGACGCCGCGTGGTCTATTCGGGCGTTGTGGAGAACGCGGACGGCAGGCCGGTCACCACGCTGTTTCTGTACGAGTCCGCCAGCGGGGAGTCGCGTCCGCTGTACGAGAGCGCTCCCGGATTCGCCGGCCTTCTGGCGGACGGCGTGGTTCACTATCCGCTGTGGTCGCCGGACGGGGGCAAACTCGCGTTCATAGCCGCCACCCAGCGACGCGGCCTCACGCTGTTCATAGACGATCCGGCGGACGACCAAGCGCCCGAATACGTTCTGGACCAGGGGCCGCTGTGGATGTCCTGGTCGTCGGACTCCGCCAATCTCGCCGTTCACAGGGGAGAAGACCACTTCGTCGTCAGCGCGGAGGACTCCCCGCAGGTATCCAGGACGCCGTTCCGATCCGGCGCGTACCGGGTTCCGGCCTGGCTTCCGGGGACGGACGAGTTCAGCGCGGTCAAGGCGCTGCCGGGTTCGGTGTTCGGCCTGTACGCCGCGCCCGCGTCGGGCGTCGGCGCCGATAGGCTGTTGGCGGGCGTCGGGGCCAGCGCCGCGTTTCTGTGGTCTGCGGACGGTTCGCGCCTGGCGGTGGCGGACGACGTGAGGCCGATTCTGTACGGAAACACCGTCATGTTCGTGTACAGGCAGCTTAGAGTCCTGGATTCTGAGAGCTTCGACGCGGCAGCCGAGCTGGACGAGAACGTCGTGGCGTACTTCTGGTCGCCGGACTCTTCCAGGATAGCGTATGTCACGCTTGTCGGTCCGTCGGGCGGGCTGAAGTGGTCGGTTCTGGACGTGGCGTCGGGGGCGAGCGCTCCGTTGGTGGACTTCCTGCCTTCCTCGGATCAGCTGACGATGTTCCAGTTCTTCGACCAGTATGCCTACTCGCATCGGCTCTGGTCGCCGGACAGCCGCTACCTGGTTTTCGCAGGGAGGCTGAACGAGTCCGCGGTGACAGCCGGGTTCGGCGCTCAGCCCGCCGAGGCCAGCCGCGTCTTCATAGTGGACACCGGCCCCATGCGCTCGGCGCTGCCCGTGGCTGAGGGGACGCTGGGGTTCTGGTCGCCGCTCTAGGAAAAGCTGACGCTCTGCGATAGAATCCGAGTTGATAGCTTGAGCGCGATTGCGTGTATAATCTGTGTTAGCCGAGATTGTCTGTACAGTTGACGGAGCGAGAAATTGGGTCCTACTCCTGAAATTCTGAGCCTGTTGATTTCAGTGGCGGTTGGGTATCTGCTGGGCGCGATTCCCCTGGCCGACCGCATCAGCAGGCGCAGAGGCGTTGACATATTCAACATAGGCACCGGGCTGGCCGGAGCGTCAAACGTGCGGCGCAACGTCGGCGCCAAGCCCGCGGCGATTGTTGTCCTGGGAGACGCCGCCAAGGGCATGATAGCCATTCTGGCCGCCAAGCAGATGGGCATAGAGGGCGTGTGGCTCTTCGCGCCCGCCGCCGCTTCGGTCATCGGGCATTGGAAATCTATCTTCTCGCGCTTCAAGGGCGGGGACGGCCTGGTAGTCTTGGGCGGAATCTGCCTGGTGGTATTCTCGGAGCCAATCGGCTACGCCATATCGGTGATAGGGGTGCTGGTGGGGATAGCGGTGGCGCTGGGCGGGCAGAAGATGCGCTATACCTCTCTCTTGTGCGTACTCTCGGGGTATATCGTCGTAATCGCGCTCACGCGCTTCTGGAATCCCGACGAGATGAACGTCGCGCTGGCGATAGGCGCGCTGGCGATAGTGGTGTTCGGATACGCGGTGTTCGGACACGCGCGACGCAACAGGTCGGAAGACGAAGACGAATTCCCCGCCGACGGACAGGCCATCGAGAACTCCTAGTTCTCGGCTTGCGGCTCGGCGACGTCGCTCATTCTCAGAAGCAGGGGCGCGACCCTCTGCGCTTCCACTATATAGACAGTCGAGGTCGTCGGCGTCTTCAGGTAGAAGGATCGGTCGTCTCGCTGGAGGAAGCGCAGCCGCGTCCCCGGCGTTGGCGCGTCCTCGTGGGTTATCACGCGCACCATCGCGTCCGGCGTCGTGAAGTTCAGCGTATCCGCCACTTCCTCGTCCTCGAACCCGGCGGCGATGACCAGTTGCAGCGTTCCCAGGATGCTGTTCAGGGCGGCGGGCATTGCCGGATTCTCCATGCCGTCCGCGCCCATGACGAACCACTCTCCCTCTTCGTTTGGCCTCAGCAGGAACTGCTCATCGCGGTAGGTGTACTGTATCTCCGCTATCTCGTTGGGCGGAACCGAGGCCACGACCGGGTTCTTCCATCGGTCGGGATCCGGGTCGAAGATGTTGCCGCCCGCGCAGGGTATCCCGTATGTTTCGTCCTGCCCGGCGCGTCTGACATAGCAGAGGCGCGCGTTGGGATTCCATGAGCCGACGTAGAACTTTTCCTGGAGCGAGCGCCTATCCTGGAAGAACGACATCTCTACGGCGTCGCCCTGGGCGACTCCCATGCGCGCGTGGTTCGCCGGGTTGGTCGAAATCAGCTGGGCGTCGTACAGGTCGTCAACTCCCTGCCAGAACTGCCGCAGCCACGGCTCGAACACGGGCTGGTCGTCAACGAACCACGCGCCCTGTTCGGCGTCGCCTAGACGCTGCAACTCGGTCGCGAGGCCGTCGCCCTCCACCAGAACGCGGTCGCTCGCCTGCGAGGATACCTGCACCAGTCCTTCGAGAATCTCTTCGTCCGAGCCGCCCGCGACGATTCGGAATACCAGCCCGGCTATTCCGACCGCTATCAGCGCCATCAGGACGAATCCGACCTGCCTGCTCTTCACTCTTCATCCTCCTGTTCGGACTCGGCGCGTCTTCTGGCGGCCCTGCCTCCGGCGGCCTGGCCGTACAGCGTGAACCCGAATCTCCGCCTTCTGATGGAGCGAATCGCGCCGAACAGAATGAACAACAACGGTACGCCCGCGATGTTCAGCCAGCGCGCGGCGTTCTCGTGAGTCGGAGACGAGTACAGCAGGTCGCGCGAGGAGACGACCTTGGATCGCACGGACGCCAGCCTGTCTTCCTGCGCCAGCCAGTCAACCAGGTTTAGCGCGAGCGCGGCGTTCTGCTGAGTCCGCGCCACCATCGCGTCGGTGAGCCAGCCCGAATCTCCGACAACCACTATCCGGTAGGCGTCGGCGCCGGCGCCGGCCTTCTCCGCCACCGCGACCGCGACGAGGCTCTGCACCAGGTTGTCCGGCGTGAGCTCCTCGAAGGTCTGCGAGTTGGGGCGCAGGTCGCGGTATGTGAAGTCAATCGCCGCGAACTCGCTGGTTTCCAGTATGGGTATGACCTCCACGCTGTCGCGCTGGGACTCCGCTATGCCGAGCGAACTCGCCCAGGGAAGCACGGCGGATTCGACGTTGCCCGCCACTTTCTTGTCTATGACCGGAGCGCGAACCCAGTACGGGTATGGCAGGAATACGCTTCCCACCTGCGTCCCGAAGGACAGCGTTTCGTTCGCTTGCAGGTCGAAAACAAGGTCGTTCTCCACGATGACGCCGAACCTCTCCGGAACATCCTTGAAGCTGTAACGGTTCTCTCCGGCTATCAGTTGGGATTGGTCAATGAGGATAGCTTCAATCATCATCAGCGCTTTGCCGCCGTTGGTGATGTACTCGACGACCGCGTTGGAAGTTTCGTCCGGTATGGCCTGCGTAGGGCCGCCGATGATGAGGACGTCGACGCCGGACAGGTCTATCGCCGGGTCTTCCGCCGCGTTCATCTCGCGCACTTCGTAAGAGTCGGTCAGAAGCGCGGCGAAGGTCTGGTAGCCGCCGGACGGCCCAGCCTGTCCGTGTCCGGTCAGGAAGGCGACGGACTTCTTCTCGTCCTCCACCATCCTGTTAATCAGTGAGGCCATGCGGTACTCGAAGCCGTCGAAGGTATTGATGAACGCGATGGTTTCGCGTTGGTCAACATAAGTCATTGACAGGCCCAGGTAGCTCGCCTTTATCTGGAGTTCGCCCTGGCTGCGGACATTGAACTGCCGGGGCGGAACTCCGGCTATCTGCGCCTTGCGGAGATCGTCTTCATCGTCCTCCGGGAACCTTCGCACCAGCTTGACTTGACCGTCCGAACCGGCGGCGAAGTCCTCCAGGAAGTCCCCGATGTCGCGTGTCGCCAGCGCGATTGGCACGGCTGGCTCACGCGATTCGTACAGCTCCAGGGTCAGGATGTCGTCCAGCCCGTCAACTATGTCCGCCGTGGCAGGGCTTAGCGTGTACAGCTTGTCTTCCGTCAAGTCGAAGCGACCCTCGATGGAGTTGCCCGACCATCCGATTAGAACGCTGAAGATTATAAGCCCGGCCGTTCCGAGTTGAAGATTGCGATACTGCGTCGAACTGTGGCTCAGCGTGCGCCCGCGTATTATCAGGAATGTCGCGCTCAGGAACGTAGAGACGAGCGCGATGAAGTACAGCACGTCGCGCAGGTGTATCACGCCCCGCGCCACGCTGGAGAAGTGGGTGACCGGGCTGAGGTCCTGGAGCAGTGATGCGAGACGCTGCGGCAGCGTGACCGCCACGATGTCCAGGCCCATTATCATCAGCATCATAGTGAGCGACAGGCCCAGTATGAACGCGACGACCTGGTTGCGCGTGAGGCTGGACGTGAACAGCCCGATGGACACGAAGGACGCCGCCAGGAACAGGCTGCCGACGTACTGGCCCGCCGCCGCGCCGATGTCCAGGTTGCCCGCCGTCTGCACCGCTATCGGTATGCCGATTGTCGCCAGTATGGAGAACGCGACGAACAGGAAGCCGGACAGGAACTTGGACAGCAGCACTATCCAGCCCCGTATCGGGTGTGTGAGCAGCAGCTCGAGCGTGCCGTCCCTGTTCTCCTCGGCGAGCAGTTTCATGGTGGCCGCCGGCACGAATATCGCCAGCAGCCAGGGCAGGGAAGGGTTGTCTATCTGGAAGTCAACCGTGAACAGCGGTCGCAGCGACGCTTCGGCTGTCAGCAGCGCCTGGCTGAAGAATACGTAAGACAGAACCGCCACGAACGGCACAATCAGAATGTACGCGGCGGGTTGGTCGAAATAGCTCTTGATGTCTTTCTTGACGAGAGCGAACAGTGGTGAACTCATATCTCAGGAACCATCTCCCGCGCCGGCCGATTCCGCCGTCAGGTCGTGGAACACGTCCTCCAGGCGCGGACGCTCCTCGTGCAATTCCCACAGAACCCAGTCGCTCGACTTCGCCATCTGGAATATCTCAGGGCGTGGGTCGGCTTCGGCGGTGACCGACAGCCGGTAGCGCTTGCGTCCGTCCCGTATCCCCTCGCTCTGAACCTCGCTGATTCCCTCTATCTTCGCCAGGCCGGACTCCACGCCGTTCCCCTCCACCTCCAGGTGTACGCTCCTGAGTTCGAGCGCCTGTTGGAGAAGGCTCTGAACCGGGCTGTTGGCGACCAGTTTGCCCCGGCTGATTACCAGTACGCGCTGGCAGGTGTTCTCCACTTCCTGCATGACGTGAGTGCTGAGCAAGACCGTTCGCTCTCCGCCCAGGTGTCGGATGAGGTCGCGGATGGTGATGCGCTGGTTGGGGTCGAGTCCCTCCGTGGGTTCGTCCAGCACCAGCACCGACGGCCTGTGCAGGATGGCCTGCGCCAGCCCGACGCGCTGGTGGTAGCCCTTCGACAGTTCGTATATCGGGCGGTAGAAGACTTCCTGTATGCCCGTCTCTTCCACGGTGAGATCAAGATTGCGACGGCGTTCCGCGCCGGTCAGCCCCCTGAGTTCGGCCACGAAGGCAAGGTACTCGGACACCAGCATATCCTCGTAGAGCGGGTTGTTCTCAGGCAGATAGCCGATGGCTTCCCGCGTCACGATGTCGTTTTCCTGCGTGTCCATGCCGTTTATGGCGATAGCCCCGATGTCCGGCGTGTAGAAGGATGTTAGCATCCTCATCGTGGTCGTCTTGCCCGACCCGTTCGGGCCGAGGAAGCCCACTATCTCGCCCCTCTTCACGTCGAACGAGAGGTTGTCCACGGCCACGCGCGCGCCGAATCGCTTCGTCACGCCCTTGACCTGTATGGTGGCGTCCGCGTCCGAATCCCGGACGGCGGTTTCTTCAGTTTGTTGTGACATTTCGGCGTACCTCACTATGGATACGCGACGCGTCGCCAAAGCGGTTTTCTGCGGCCGGTTATTAGTCTTTAGTTATCGGTTTTCGTAAGTTGGACGGCAACAGACCCTCATCCGAATGAAAAGGGTCTGCCGTCATTCTTGCCTGTCGCCGCGCGCGTCCTAGTCGTCGTAGGGGGCTGGCAGCGGCATGGGGTTGAGTTCGGTTATCAGCGACTCGGTGGTCAGCACCATGCCCGCGACGCTGGCCGCGTTCTCCAGCGCAGAGCGCGTCACCTTCGCCGGGTCAACGATGCCAAGCTCGAACATATCCCCGTAGCGCTCCGTCTCGGCGTCGAAGCCGAAGTCGTCCGCGCCCGTGGAGATCTGGTGCAGAACAACCTCCCCGGTTATTCCGGCGTTGGAGGAGATTACCCTGACCGGCTCTTCGGCGGCCCTGAGAACTATGTTCACGCCGGTGCGCTCGTCTCCGGTGGCGTCCAGCTTGGCGGCGGCCTTCTGAGCGGCCCTGAGCAAGGCGGTGCCTCCGCCCGGCACTATGCCTTCTTCCATCGCCGCGCGGGTGGCGTTGAGCGCGTCTTCGAGGCGCTGCTTCTTCTCGCGCAGTTCTATCTCCGTCGCCGCGCCGACCTTCAGGACCGAGACGCCGCCCGCGAGCTTGGCCGCCCGCTCTTCCAGCTTCTCCCTGTCGTAGTCGGATGTGGTGTCCTCGGCCTGGTTGCGTATCTGGCCGATGCGCGCCTGTATGTCGAACTCTGATCCGCCGCCCTGGACGAAGGTGGTGTTGTCCTTGTCCGCGATGACCCGGCCGCAGGTTCCGAGGTCCGCGACGGTGACCGAATCGAGGCTGCGGCCCGACTCGCTACTTATCACCTGGCAGCCGAACAGCACGGACATATCATCCAGGATGGCCTTGCGCCGCTCTCCGAACGCGGGCGCCTTGATGGCGACGCAGTTCAGCGTCCCGCGCAGGTTGTTCACCACCAGCGTGGCCAGCGCTTCGCCCTCAACGTCCTCGGCTATGAGTACCAGGTCCCGCGAGACCTGCGCCGCCTGCTCCAGCAGGGGAAGCAAGTCGCTCACCGCCGAAATCTTCTCGGAGGTAACCAGGATGCGCGGGTTCTCTATCTCCGCAATCATCCTGTCCTTGTTGGTGACGAAGTGGGGGGACAGGTAGCCTCGGTCAACCTGCATACCCTCCACGAAGTCTATCTCGTAGTCCAGGCCCTTGGACTCTTCCACCGTTATGATGCCCTGCGGCCCAACCTGGTCCATCACGTCCGCGATGAGTTGGCCCATTTCGGGGTCGTGGGCGGACAGAACGGCTATCTGGCCTATCTGCTCCCTGCCGTTGACCGGACGCGCCATGTCGCGGATCTCTTCCCTCACCCCGGCCACCGCCAACTCGATGCCGCGCTTGACCGCCATTGGGTTCGCGCCCGCCGTGAGGTTCTTGAAGCCGTCGCGTATCATCGCCTGCGCCACGACCGTGGAGGTCGTCGTGCCATCGCCAACGTCGTCGTTCGTCTTGCTCGCCGCCTCTTTGAGAAGCTGAGCGCCCATGTTCGGGAAGGGCTCCTCGAGCTCTATCTCCTTGGCTATGGTAACGCCGTCGCTGCACACGTGCGGAGGCCCGAACTCCTTATCCAGAACAACATTTCTCCCGCCTGGCCCGAGCGTCGCGCCCACGGCCGCGGTCATCGTGTCAATGCCGTCCATCAACTGGCGGCGCGCGTCCACGTCGAACTGAAACTGTTTCGCCATTTCCGGTACACCTCGCTAGATTCTGATTTGCTTGCTTGATTTCATAAGTCCCTTCCCCCTTGACGGGGGAAGGTCAGGATGGGGGTGAGACCCTAATCCCAGCCTATCCCTCTCAGCCCTTGGCGGGTGAGGGCGATCCTTCTATTCGCTATCTTTGTCGTTGAGCGCCTTCACTATCGCCGCAGGATTCATCGGCAGTTCGTCAACACGCACTCCGGTCGCGTCGTGTATCGCGTTCGCTATCGCGGCCAGAGGCGGCACTATGTTCGCCTCGCCCACGCCGCGCACCCCGAAAGGATGCCCCGGATTCGGCACTTCCACTATCACCGCCTCTATCATCGGAACGTCCAGGCTGGTGGGCATACGGTAGTCCAGCAGCGTCGCGTTGAGCATCGCGCCGTCCTCGCTCATGTAGTATTCCTCGTTCAGCGCCCAGCCGATTCCCTGGACAGCGCCGCCCTGTATCTGTCCCTCCACGTAGGACGGATGAACCGCCGTCCCAACGTCCTGAAACGCGGTGAACCTTAGAATGTCCACCTTGCCCGTTTCGGGGTCAACCTCCAGGTCAACCAGGTTGGCGGCGTAAGACCCGCCCACGCCCCGCATCGGGTTCACGCTTCCGCGCCCCACTACGGGGCCTCCGGTCGCGTTCAGGCTTGGCGCGAGTTCCCTGAACGTCACGCTCAGCTCCGGGTCCGACTTGTGCCTCAGAACGCCGTCGTCGTACTCCACGTTGTCGCCGTCGGTCTCCCACAGCAGCGCGGCGCGTTCTATGAGCTGGCTCTTGATGTCCTGGGCGGCCTCGTAGGCGGCCCATCCCGTCTTGTACGCGACGCCGCTGCCGCCCGTGTTGGAGGTGTAGCCGATGGAGTCCGTGTCCATCACCTGCGGGTTCACGTCGGTGACCGGGATTCCCAACACCTCGGCAAGTTGTTGCGCGACGGCGGGGCGCGATCCGCCGATGTCCACCGAGCCTTCGTTCAGCGTCACCTTGCCGTCCGGCATAACTCCCGCGACTACGTTCGACGGGCCGGCGTTATTCCGCCAGAAGCCGAACGCCACGCCGCGCCCCCTCAGCTTGCCGTCCGACTCGCCGAGCGGGGCAGAGTAGTGCGGATGATTCCTCACCGCCTCAACCGTCTCCACCATGCCTATCTTGCCGTTCACAACGCCGTCAACGCGGCGCGTTCCCTCTTTGGCCGCGTTCATCATCCTGAACTCGGTTAGCTCTATGCCCAGCTTTTCGCAGATTTCGTCAACGACCGTCTCCACGCCCAGCGCGCCGAGCGGAGCGCCCGGAGCGCGGTACGCCGTCGTCTTGGGCTTGTTCGTCACCACGTCGTAGCCGTCAATCCTCACGTTTTCTATGTCGTAAGGGGAGAGCATACACGCCGTCGCGCCGCCAATCGGCGATCCGGGATACGCGCCCGCCTCGAACGCCAGGTAGCCCTCGGCGGCGGTTATCTTTCCTTCGTTGGTGACGCCTATCTTCACCCTGACGTGAGAGCCGGACGTCGGCCCAGACGCCTCAAGCACCTCCGCCCGGGTCATGTACATCTTCACCGGAGCGCCCGACTCGCGGGAGAGAACAGCCGCGACAGGCTGCAAGTAGCTCGCCAACTTCCCGCCGAATCCGCCGCCTATCTCCAGCGGCACGACCTTGACCTGGGACACGGGCAGTCCGAGAACCGTGGATGTGGTGTCTCGCACTCCGAAGTGTCCCTGGCTGGAGCACCAGATGGTGACCTTGCCGTCCGAGTTCCAGTCCGCCGTCGCGTTCTGCGGCTCTATGTAGCCCTGGTGAACCGACTTGGTTCTGAACTCGCGCTCAACCACCAGGTCGGCCCGCTCGAATCCGGCGGCTACGTCGCCCAGCGCGAACTGCTGATGGCTGGCGATGTTCGTGCCGGTGGGAGTGTCGTCGCCCAGGCTGGCGGTGGTCATGTGGTCGTGCAGAATCGCGGCGTCCGGCGCGAGCGCGGATTCCACGTCCGTCACCGGGGGCAGCGGTTCGTACTCCACCTGAATCAAATCCAGCGCTTCCTCGGCGGCGTGGGCGGAGACGGCGGCCACCGCCGCTATCGCGTGGCCCTTGTACAGCGCCTTGTCCGAGGCCAGGATGTTGTCCCGGATGTACTTCATGCTGGTATAGACGTCCTCGCCCACCTCTTCTATCCGGTCCTCCACGTTGGCGAGGTCTTTGTAAGTCGCCACCGCCTTGACGTCCGGATGCGCCACCGCCCTGGACGTGTCAACCGACTTTATCCGAGCGTGGGCATGAGGGCTACGGAGAACCTTGCCCCACAGCATACCCGGCAGGTTGAGATCCGTTCCGTAGATGGCCTTGCCCGTCACCTTGTCCGCGCCGTCATGCCTTATAGGGCGCGTTCCAACAACTTTGTATTCCGGCCTGGCCGGCGCTGCGTCAGTAGTCATCGAGACTCTTTCCCACCTCCGCGAGATTCAAGTGAAAGCGCGACTGTATCGCCAAAAGCCATTCTACCATCTTTCCCGCCCCCACTTCACCAGCAGAATTCCCGGCCCAGAGGTTAGTTGGCAACTTGTGTGGAAACTCAATGGTCTCAAAAAAATCGCGCGTATTTTCGCCGCTCACGCTGGTGAGCGGCGAAAATATGTTATCGTGACACGATATCGAAACGAACTGGACATTCAGGAAGGGACACTAGCCTCAAATGAAGATCAGGACACTTCCGTTAATCGCTTTTGCCACCGCTCTTGTTATCGTCGCTCTGCTGATAGCGGGCGGCGGGCGCGACACCGACGCGCAGACCGGGAACGCCCCCACTCTCAGCGTGTCCGACACGGGCTTCGCTTCATGGACCTACACAATGCCGCAGGGCGCGACCTTCGCCTACTCCGAGGTTCGCTGGAAGGTGTACGACCCGAATGATAATCTCAATGACTGGTCGGACCGCTCCTCTCAGGTCTTCTACTCGCAGAGTGTCTCGAGCTACCAGATACCGGCCCTCGCGTCCGGGACGACGTACAAGGCGAAGTTGTTCGTCGGCGTCAACCAAAACGGCGCCACGCTGTATCTGAAATCCAATGTGGTCGTATTCCCACAGCCGGCCCCGACTCCAACGCCGACAGTCACTCCCACTCCCACACCCACGCCTACATCCACTTCGACTCCGGTCGAAACCGACAGGGCCGCGCTCGTCGCTCTCTACAACGCCACGAACGGCGCGAATTGGAGACGCAACGACAACTGGCTGAGCGACAAGCCTATCGGCGAATGGTACGGCGTCCGCGTGAACGACGGCGGACGAGTTGCCAGTCTGCTATTCGCCAATAACAAGCTGGACGGCTCTCTGCCGGCTGAACTGGGCAGCCTGTCCGAACTGGATAGCGTGAATATGCTCCGCAATAAAGGAATCGTCGGAGCGATACCGTCTGAGCTAGGCAACCTGTCCAAGCTGAGGACTTTGGAGATCCGAACCTCCCGCCTCAGCGGTTCCATACCAACTGAACTCGGCAACTTGCCCAATCTCGAGACACTGGACTTGGCGAACAACCACCTTACGGGTGCGATACCTTCCGAGCTTGGCAACCTGTCCAAGCTCTCGAATCTGTATCTGCATGAAAACAGCCTTACGGGTGCAATACCTTCCGAACTCGGCAACCTGTCTGAGCTCTCCTCCCTGTCTCTGTATGAAAACAGCCTTACCGGGACGATACCTTCCCAAATTGGCAACCTGTCCAGACTCTCCTATCTGCGGCTGTATGAAAACAGCCTTACCGGAACACTGCCGAGCGGTCTGACAAGTCGAACCCGTTTCGATGAGTTGCGCTTCAACGACAACGCCGGGCTTTGCGCGCCGAACACCCCCGAGTTCGTGGCGTGGCTGGCGAATGTCGTCAAGAAGGTGAATGGATCTATTTGCGGCAACCCGACGGCCACTCCAACTCCGACGCCTACGGCTACGTCCATGCCCACGGCCACGCCTACCCCGACGCCCACGCCCACGCCGACGGCCACGCCTGACAGGTTAGGCATACCCACGCCGACGCCCACCGTGACGCCAACGCTGACGCCGGTCGAGACAGACAGGGCCGCGCTGGTAGCGTTCTACAACGCTATGGACGGCCCGAACTGGTGGTTGCCCCCGGGCCACAACTGGCTGAGCGACAAGCCTATCGGCGAGTGGGAAGGCGTCACCACCAACGCGAGCGGACGGGTTATCGAGCTTGGCAGGTTCTACGGAGCTAAAGGAACGATACCGCCAGAATTCGGCAGCCTGTCCGAACTGAGGCGATTGGATCTGTCTCATATAGACCTAACCGGGACGATACCGCCTGAACTCGGCAACCTGTCCAAACTCACGTACTTGAATTTGTCATTCAGCGACGTTACGGGGACGATACCGCCTGAACTTGGCAACCTGTCCAAACTTCAGACACTGACTTTGATGCACAACGGCCTTAGCGGAACGATACCGCCGGAACTCGGCAGACTGTCCAACCTCAGAAACTTGCACCTGTACTACAACAATCTAACGGGAACGATACCGTCCGAACTCGGCAACCTGTCGAAACTCGAGGTATTGGGTCTGGCGGGCAACAACCTAACCGGGACGATACCATCCGAACTTGGCGGTCTGTCGAATCTGTGGGCATTGTCTTTGTCAGACAACGGTCTTACCGGAACGATACCGTCCGAACTCGGCAATCTGTCCAAGCTAATAGGCTTGCAGTTGTACAAAAACGATCTTACTGGGACGATACCGTCCGAACTCGGCAATCTGTCCAAACTCGAGAGCCTGGAATTGTCGCATAACGGCCTAACGGGAGCGATACCGTCCGAACTCGGCAATCTACCCGAACTCACGTGGTTGTCCTTGTCGAACAACAGTCTTACGGAAACGCTTCCGTCCGGCATAGCCAGTATGCCTGAACTGATGAATCTGTATGTGCAGGAGAACCGTTTGACCGGAACCCTGCCCAGCGCGTTCGCGGACAGAGGTTACTTGGACTTCGGATTCCTGTACTTCCAAAACAACAACGGGCTTTGCGCGCCGAGCGATGAGAAGTTCCAGGATTGGCTTGATACCCTCTGGCGCTACAAGGGTCCCACTTGCGGAGGCGCACCCACGCCGACGCCTACCCCGACGGCTATACCTACCCCGACGCCGACGCCCGCGCAGACTGCTACGCCTACCCCGACACCGACGGTCACACCGACACCAATGCCTGCTACCACGCCGCCGGATGCGGTTAGCCATGTTAGCGTGACACACAACGGGAGCAGCCTATCGGTGTCTTGGCCGGCGGCGGCAAGAGCCGCGACCTACCATGTTACATACAGCGACAACAACGGCGCGTCGTGGAGCCTGGCCGCCCTGGATCACGCCGATACGACCATCACCATCAGCGGCGTTGACTCTGCCAAGACGTATATCGTCGGCGTCCGCGCCAAGAACTCAGGTGGTAGCAGCGGCTGGGTCAATTCCGCCCCCGCCAATCACGGCGCAGGCGGCGGCAACCAGTAACGGCGGCTACCCCGTAATCAGGCAGAACTCATTCCCATCCGGATCCGCCACCACCGCCAGATCCTCGCTTGGTTCTATGAAATCCCTGAGCGCCCTTCCGCCAAGCGCTTCCACCCTCGCCAGCGCGGCCGGCACATCCTCCACCGTCAGGTCAATATGCAGCCGCGTCTTGCTGGTCTTCTTTTCGGGAACGCGCTGGAGATACACAATCAGGCCGCCGGGCAGAGGCTTGAACGCGAGATACTGATCCCACGCCGTATCCCGCTCGACGCCCAGCAACGCCGAGTAGAACGCCTCCGCCCGCTCAAGGTCGGAAACGTCTATCCCGATGTGAGTCAGCGCTCCCACCGCCCCGGATTCCTCCGCCATAATGCAATCCTCCCGCTGCGCTCTAACTCGCGCCAACTAATCTGATACATCATCATAACAGGGCGGTAGCGTCCGCGCGATGAACCGCGCTGGGTGGTCACTCATCAGCCAATAACGTACCTTGACGCCAGGGGATACACAAAGTTGAAACAGCGCCAATCTGGTGGGCCATCCTGGACTCGAACCAGGGACCTCAGTCTTATCAGGACTGCGCTCTAACCGTCTGAGCTAATGGCCCACTATGAAGGGAGGAGGGAAGGGATGTGGGGAGGGTTATTCTGCTGGCTGGCCCGTCTCCGGGTCGAACTCGACCACTATCTCCACGGGCGCGTTGCGCGCTACGATCAGCTCCATCGTCTCCGACAGGCTGTCGTTGACCGGCTGGTGAACCGAGTCCGGCGGCACGTATATGAAATCGCCCGCCGATATGTCCAGCGACTTCTCCAGGTGCACGCCCGTGAGAAACCGCCCTTTGCCCTTGGAGACGTAGATAGCCGACTCGCAGTTGACATGATAGTGCGGACTCGACGCGCATCCGGGCGGGATAGTGGCTATCGCCAGGTGTATCCCTTCCGCGCCGCCAAGAGCCTGGGACACCCCGGCCAGACGTGTCATGCTGCCGGAGTTTATCTCCACCTCGAGGCCGTCCGGGTGGACGACCTGGCACTCTGCTGTCAGTTGCGTACTCATCGCGTTGAGTATATCTTTACCCCAAAATCAGTGTCAAGGAAGGAAGGCTGAGCCTTCACCCGTATTTAGGGGCGCTTGCCGGTGATCGTCGGTTCTTACAACTAGATCAGGTCGCCTCTCACAGCTTAGGAAAGCGAGCCTCACTTTGTCCAGACGGGACTTCAGATTTAGCTGCGCGGTCAGGGTCAGGCTGTCCGAGTGCGACGTGCAGGGGATAGCCTTCAACGGCTCCTACCTGGACTACATCGAAGTCGCGCAGGCCGCATACTTCAGGAATCTCGGCTTCGCCATCTACGACCCCGACGGCAGACGCCACTTCGACACCGCCATCGTCAAGGCCACGCTGGAATACCTGTCCCCGGCCAGGGTGGACGACCTGATAGACGTCTGCTGGAAGATTGAGCGCATAGGCAACGCCAGCCTGACCGCCCGCTCCGAGATATACGCTCGCGCCTCCGGCGACCCTCTACTGCGCGCCGAGTTGATCTACGTGGACTACGACAGCGACGCGGGCGTATCTCGCCGTGTGCCGGACGACATGAGAACCCTCATCCAGACCTACGAAGACACGGGCCGCGTCATCCCCCTCGACGACCTGCCCGACCTGTCAGGACTGGCGAGGGCCGCTCCGGAGGCGTAGCCCTACACATCCACCCGCACCACCACCGCCGCGTTCGCTATCACCGTCTTGTCCCCCGACCCCTCGCGCGGCTCTATCTCAAGCCCGCCCTGGACGGTCGTCAGCCGCCCCTTGCCGTGCGGCAGCGCCGCCAGCACCGTCTCCGCGTCCACCGCGTCCGGCTGCGGTATCGCCACGGTGACGTCCACTATCATCTCCTTGGACGTATCCGGCCCCAGCATTCCCAGGAACATCAGGCTGCTCTGATGAACCGCGTTCCAGACTGCGCGCCGCGCCGCCTCCGTGTAGTCCTGTCCGTGAAGATCAATCCCCGTTCCGATTTCTAGTATCGCGGGCTGAAGCGCCATCGTAATTTCCCTCTCTACTCAAACTTCTGAACATCGTCGCTAGACGCGCCCCATTGTACCAAACCGCGATACATACGTGTCCCCCGCCACCGATTCATCCTGCCCATCCCAACATCCCGCAAATCCTGATTCACACAAAAGAACACTTGACCTCTACGGAACACAAGTGCTATCATGCCTCCAATTCCAAATTCTTAATTGATAATTCCCAATTGAAAATGACCCCATACCCAGAACTACAACAAATAATCCGAGAGGAAACCGACAACGGTCGAAAGATAGTCCGCTTCCTCACCCAGGCCATGGAGGGCGAATTCGACAGATTCACCCCCCAGCGCCAACTCATGGCCGGAAGAGTCCTGGCCATCATCGGCGTGGAGCAGGGCGTTCAGTTTGTAGATGCCAACAAGCCGCCCAGCCTGCCAAGAACCACTCCCCGGCGTCGCATAGACCCGGACGAACTAGACTCCGACCTCAGCGCAGCCGAACGCGAACTCATAGGCTACGCCCGCAGGATGACGCGCAACGGACGAAAGACCATCCGCTTCTTCCTCGACGCCATGAACGGACTGGTAAAGAGCTTCAGCCCGTCCATCCGCATAGCCGCCGCCAAAGAACTCATAGGCTGCGCCTTCCCGCTGCTGACTAAGGCCAAACGACGCAAGACAACCGCGCCAACCTCTCAGACCGCGCCGCCCGCGCCTCAGCCCGAGACCGCGCAGGCCGTCTCCCAGCCCACCGTCCAGTCCCTCAACGGACACCCAGAACGCTGCTCATGCAGAACCTGCGAAAGCTCAGCCATGGACAGGTTCAAGCAACTGCGCTGCCAGGAAGGCGAGTACATACACCAGTACATAGTCCGCAAGGCAATGACGGCCACCGACGACGACCTTCAGCTGATGACCGAAGCCACCCTGGCATGGAACGAGTACATGGCGTTCATCAGGCGTGAGTGTCCCAAATCCATCATAGCCCCTATTCCGGGCTGGTACACCCGCCTTCTTGAGCGAGACGAGAACTATCCCGACGGCTACAACCCCAAGTTGGTGGACAAGACCTACGACTACTTGCTGTACGGTCTGCGCGACTATGACGACCACCCGCTCGACGTAGAATGTTACTGCGACGACTGCGACGATCACGAGAAAGACGACTACGGCAACTGCAACTGCGAAATCTGCTTCGAGTCCGAAGACGACCCCTGACCTCTGCCAACCAAAAATCCCGTACCCCGATACGGGGATGGGGGTGATTCCCTTCCCATACCTGACAACTGAAAACTGAATATCCCTTCCCCCCTGATGGGGGAAGGTTAGAGCCTGCCCCGTACCCCGATACGGGGATGGGGGTGATTCCCTTCCCACACCTGAAAACTGAATAATCACATCTCCACGGTTGCCAACCGTATGCAACGCTGGTACAATCTCGCCACCGTCGAGCGGGTGTAACTCAGGGGTAGAGTGTTTGCTTCCCAAGCAAAATGTCGTGGGTTCGAATCCCATCACCCGCTCCACCCATAATTGGCGCGCGGCTGTTTCGTGTAGCGAGGAACTCCATTGGCATACGTGGTAGATGAGAACTATCGGAGCGAGGCGCGCAAGCCGGACGATTTCCACGCCTTCTGGAACGACGTAAAGGCTCAGGTCGCCCGCGTTCCCCTGAACCCCGAGGCGGTGGCCGACCCCTTGCGCTCCGACGACGAGGTAGAGGTCTTCCAGGTCTTCTACGACAGCCTGGACAGCGTGAGAGTCGCCGCCTGGTACTGCCTTCCCAGGGACGCGGAAGGCCCGCTGCCCGCTATCTTGGCGGTGCCGGGCTACCAGAGCGACCCGCCCATCCCCAAGGAGTGGGCGCGGCGCGGATACGCCGCGCTCGGAGCCGCCCCCCGCGGCAAGCTGCGCTCCAACGCCCAGTTCAACCCCGGATACCCGGGTCTGCTCACCTACGGCATGGTTGACCGCAACGTCTATTCCTATCGCGGCTTCTACGTGGACGCATGGCGCGGCGTTGACTTCCTGCTCACCAGAGACGAGGTTGATTCCGACAGGATAGGCGTCACCGGAAGCAGCCAGGGCGGAGGGCTGACCCTCTGTACCGCCGCCATGCGAGACGAGATAAAGGCCGCCGCGGCCGGCGCGCCGTACCTCACCGGCTTCATGGACTCCATCAAGCTGACCAGTACCTACCCCTACCAGGAGATAAACGACTATCTCAGGCTTCACCCCGAACGGCGCGAGCGTGTTGAGCGGACGCTGAACTACTTCGACTGCGTAAACTTCGCCGACAGCATTACCTGCCCCATCATCGTGAATATCGGCCTCCAGGACAACGTTTGTCCGCCGGAGACGGGCTACGCGCTATTTGACGAGATAGCCAGCGAGGACAAGCGCCTCTACGCCTACGACGGACAGGGACACAGCGCCGGGCGCGACGAACATGACCCTATAATCGCCGAATTCTTCGACCGACACCTGGCGCGGGAGGTATCCTGATGGCCGACGCGACCTACACCAAGCCGGACGGATTCGACGACTACTGGAACGCTGTTCTCACCGAACTCGCCGCCACCCCCGCCGAACCGGAGATAGAGGTCATACCCCTGCGCGAGACCGACTTCGCCACGCTCTACGGCGTCCATATCACAAGCGTCGGCCCGTACAGGCTCTTCGGCTACCTGAGCGTTCCGAAGAGCGACGGCCCGCATCCCGCCATCTACTGGCCGCCCAAGTACGCCAGCGTCCTGGAGATAATCCCGCAGGGCACGGCCAACGCCGTCCGCGCCCAGTTCGTCACCTTCTCGCTCGCGGGCAGGGGACAGCGCAACTCCGACAAACCCTTCGCCGCCATGTTCCCGGGCCTGCTCACAGAGGGCATCGCTTCCCCGGACAGCTACATCTTCCGGGGCATCGTCGCGGACGCCATACGCGGCCTGGAGTTCGTCAACTCCCTGGACTTCGTTGACCAATCGCGTATCGTCGTCATAGGCAACGACGTCGCCCTGCAAACGCTGGCGCTCAAGTCCGACGCCACCCACCTGGTCTGTACCCCCGCGCTCTTCTTCGACCCATTGAACCTGGCGGCCAGAACCCATGGCTACCCCCTCGAAGAGTACAACGACTACCTCAGAACCTACCCGTCGGAGCGTGAATCGGTAGCAGGCGCTCTCTCCCGCTTCGACCTGCGCGCCTTCGCAAGCGGCGTCAGCGCGACCACGCTGATAAACGCCGGCCCGCAGGGATCAATCCTCGAACCCGACGCGCTGCGCCCGCTGTCAGACGCCATGAGCGGCGACGTGACCGTGTACGCCTCCGAGCGTTCCAGCTACAAGGACGGGCTATACCAGGAACGTTGGATAGCGGACAATCTGGGACTGGACGCGCCAATCCTGCCCGAACACTGGCGATAGGCCCCGTCCATGGCCGCGCCCTCCATCAAGATAGACCACGCGCTCTACGCGCTCACGATGGACGCCGACAGGCGCGTCATCACCGACGCCACGATTGTCATGGAAGGCGACACCATTACAGGGGTAGGCAAGTCCTCCGACTTGGCGGACGCGCGCGCCGACCGGATTATTGACGCCAGCGACTTCGTTGTCACCCCCGGCTTCATAGGCGGGCATATGCACATCAGCTACGCCCACGCCACGCGCGGAATCTTCCCTGACGACCTCGGCCCCGACTATCTGCCCAACGTGTTCAGGCTCCAGGCCATCATGTCCCCCGAGGAGGAGCGGCTCACCTCGCTTCTCGCCATAACCGAGCTGCTGAAGTACGGCGTGACCACCTTCGTTGACCCGGGCAGCACGAAGCGCATAGCGGCCTGCATGGACGCCTACCGAACCGCCGGCTGCCGCATAGTCACCGGAACTCAGGTGACGGACGGGCCCAACCCTCTCAACGTGCCGACCTACGACACCGACGAGGCGCTCGCCCTGACCGAGCGGACGATAGCCGAGTTCGACGGAGAACTGGACGGCATGGTGTCCGCCTGGGCGATGCCCTTCTCCTCAGAGTACGCCTCTCCCGAACTGCTCTCCGGCGTCGCGCGCATAGCGAAGGACAAGGGAACGCGCTCCACGATTCACCACAGCTTTACTAGCGCCGCCGTGGAAGGCTGGAAGGCGCGAACCGGAGACACGCCCACAGGCTTCCTGCGAAACATCGGCTTCTTGGACGAGGACGTTCTGCTCGCCCACGCGCTCGGCATAACCGAGGACGACGTTGGCCTCATAGCCGATTCCGGCGCGTCCGTCGTGATGTGTCCGCCGGCCGCCGCGAAGGGCGGCTCCGGCATGACGCGCGACGCGCTGCTGCCCGAACTGCTGGACGCGGGCGTCAGCGTCGCGCTCGGAACGGACGCGCCCAACAACTCCAACCTGATAGAGACGCTCAGAGCGATGTATCTCGCCGCCATCCTCTACAAGGACGGCAGGCAAGACGTGTCCATGATACCCGCCGAGACCGCGCTGGAACTCGGAACCATACTCGGCGCGGACGCGCTCGGCATGGCGGACGGCGTAGGCTCGATAGAGGCAGGCAAGAAGGCCGACCTGGTTCTGTTCGACACGATGCGCCCCGAGTGGCGGACGCTGTTCAACCCGGTCAACAACCTGGTGTACTCCGCCGACGGGCGCAGCGTTCACACCGTCATCGTGAACGGCAGGGTGGTCGTCCAGGATCACGTGCCCACCTTCGTTGACGAGCGCGAACTGATAGCCGATGTCCAGCGAATCGGGGAGAGTATGCTCGCCCGCTCCGGGGTTTCGTTCGAGTCGCGCTGGCCGGTGATATAGCGGGCGCGTCTCGCCGAACGGTTCAGCGTTGGAGGAAGCCGGCATGACTGCGCTGGAAGCGAAAGTCACCTCCGAAAAGGCGTTCTCGGATCTCTGGGAACGCTCTCTCGACCTTCGTCCCGACGTGGTGGACGGCGAGGGACGCAGGTACGAGGTGGTCTTCCCCGGCATCAGGAACCAGGGCGCCGGCCCCGACTTCAGGGGCGCGGTTCTCAGGCGCGACGGGCGAACATTCGGCGGCGACGTGGAACTCCACCTCGATCAGTCCGGCTGGCGAGCGCATGGTCACCACCTGGATCCCGCGTACAACGGAGTCGCGCTTCAGATAGTTCTCAGGCTGGCGAGCGATCCAGAGCGTTACCCTTCTCCGCCGACCGTGGCCGCCACGTTTCCCGAGGAACCTCCCACGCCGCCGAGCTCGCAATCCGTCTCGCCCTCCGAACTGGAGGAACTGGGAGTGAAGAGATTCTTCGCCAAGAGCGAGGGCTTCCGGCTGGATCTGGACGCGGGAGTGACGCCCAACGAGGCGATGTACCGGGGCGTGATGGAGGCGATGGGCTACGCGAGGAACCGCAAGCCGTTTCTCGCGCTGTCCGGGGCCGCGCCGCTGTCGCTGTTCGCGCCGCTCAGGAACGAACCGCGCCGGACGGCGGAGTTCGGCGCGTTCGCGGCGCTGGCGACCGTTGGCAACGCGCTCGAACGTGTCCCGGCCCCGGAGCGCGATCAGGTTCGCCGGGTGGCTTCCACGCTTGGAGCGCGCCGCCGCCTGTCCGCCGATGACTGGAGTATGTTCCGCGTCAGGCCGAGCGCCAGCCCGGTCAATCGCATGAGGGCAATGGCCTATATCCTGGCTGACTCGATGGACGAAGGGCTGTCCGAGCGAGCGCGAGCCCTATTAGAGCGCGGCGGCGCTAAAGCGCTCGTGAAGACGGTCTCGGACGCGCCGCATATCGGTCGCGGCTTCGCGCTTGTAATTACGTCAAATGTTCTGCTACCCTGTCTGTGCGCTATTCAGCCGTCGGACGGAATAGTGTCGGAATTTCGCAAGATGCCCGCGTTGCCCGCAGACTCGGTTACGAGGGGAATCGCGAAGGTCATGGGCGCGCGAATCAGGCCGGCGAACGCCGCGCAACATTCGGGGCTGCACGCTTTGGCGAAGTCGCTCTCCTGGCCGGGCGGCGCTTAGACGCGGACGCTAGAACAGGGCCAGAAGTTCGCGCGCCTCTCTGATTACGCTTCTGTCGTATATGTTTATAGGATTGGCGACTTCCAGCGCCTTCTCCAGGTCGGCGCGCGCCTCCACCTTCCGGCCTTCGTCCAGGTGGACCTTCGCCCTAGCGACGTAGGTTCCGGCGTACTCCGGCTCAAGCTCGATGGCCTTGTCGAAGTCTTCCAGAGCGAGCGCGAGCCGCTCGTCGCCGTAGAACGCGAGGCCGCGCCGGTAGTACGCCCGCCCGAAGTCGGGCAGCTTGCGTATCACAAGGTCAAAGGCCGTGATGGCGTCGTCGAACTCCTGGACTTCCAGCAGCCTCACGGCTCGGCTGTACTCGAACAGCGCCGCCGTCTGGACGGTCGGGGTGGGTTCCGGCTCCGCCGTTGGTTCGGGCGTGGCGGTTGGCTCAGGCGTCGCCGTGGGTACGGGTGTGGGGGTTGGCGCAGGTGTCTGGGTCGGGACGGGAGTCGGCTCCGGGGTAGGCGTTGGCGCTGGGGCCGGCTCGGAGCAGGCCGCTATCAGCAGCGCCAGAGCGGTCGCCAGCACCATGATGGATATGGTCTTGGTCATTTGCAAGTCCGTAGTTTTGGCTGAGAGTAGTTCTATCTCTTTCAGGATAGCATACGCGCGGCGGGCGGTAGGGGGTTTTCTCCGCGCCCGCGATGGAATAGAGTATGCGGGACATTGATTCGGATAAGTTCTTTCGAGGAAGCGCGATGATAAAGACTCTGGACGGAATAGCGCCCAGGATACACCCGACCGCCTTCGTGAGCGAGGCGGCCTATGTAATCGGAGACGTGGAGATTGGCGAAGGCTCAAGCGTGTGGCCCGGCAGCGTGATACGGGGCGACATGGGCAAGATAACGATAGGCAAGTACACCTGCGTCCAAGACAACTCGGTCGTCCACTGCGACACCGACGCGACGATTGGGGACTACGTGGTCATAGGCCACCGCGTCGTGTGCCATGCGAAGAACGTCGGCGCACGGACGCTGCTGGGCAACGGCGCGGTGGTCAACGACGGCGTGAACATCGGCGACGAGTGCGTCGTGGCGTCCGGCGCGGTGGTGCTGGACGATATGCGGGTGCCGGACCGCTCGATAGTCGTCGGCGTGCCCGGGCGGGTGCGCGGGCAGGTTCAGGACAGGCACCTGGAGCTTGGCGAGTACTTCAACAAGGTGTACGTCCTGAAGACGCAGCGCTACAAGAGGAACGGCGGACTGGAATAATCAGCGACCCGTTTCACATACTGTCCGGGGCGTTCATGCCCATCAGAGACAGGCAGCGCGCTAGGGCTGTCTTCGACGCGAGGCAGAGGCGCAGCCTGGCCTTGGTGAGTTCCTCTTCGCCCTCGACGGTGGAGATGACGCGGCACTGCTGGTAGAACCAGTGGAACGCGGTGGCGAGTTCCTGCGCGTAGTGGGGCAGGTGGTGGACTTCCAGGTTGGTCGCCATGACCTCGACCAGTTCGGGCAGCTGGACTATCTTGCGTATCAGCGCGAACTCGGCCTCGTGAGCGAGCGGGGATAGGTCGGCGGCGGCGAACTCGATGCCGCGCTCCTTCGCGCCCGCGATGATGCTGGCTATGCGCGCGTGGGCGTACTGGACGTAATAGACCGGGTTGTCCGAGGACTGGCGGGCGGCGAGCTCCAGGTCGAATTCCATCTGGGTCTCGGCGGCGCGGGAGAGGAAGAAGTAGCGGCAGGCGTCCGCGCCAACCTGGTCAACCAGGTCGTCAACGGTGATGATGTCGCCGGAGCGCTTGGAGAGGCGCACAAGGTCGTCGCCCTGCTTGAAGGTGACCATCTGGTAGATCATCAGGGTGAGGCGGTCGGGGTCAACGCCCATGGCTGAGACGGCGGCCTTCATGCGGTTGACGTGGCCCTGGTGGTCGGCGCCCCAGATGTCCACGACGCGCTGGAAGCCGCGCTCGACGAACTTGTTGTGGTGGTAGGCGACGTCGGAGGCGAAGTAGGTGGGCGCGCCGTTGGAGCGTATCAGCACCGCGTCGTTCTCGGCGCCGAGTTGGGAGGCAGCGAACCAGACCGCGCCGTCGCGCTCGGCGCGGTAGCCGCGCTCGTCTATCAGGGACATAACGCCATCGAAGCCGCCCTCTGTGTACAGGCTGCGCTCTCTGAACCACACGTCGTAGCCGACGCCCAGCCTGTCCAGCGAACCCCTGATGGAGTCCACCATCTCTTCGAGGGCTACTTCGCCTATGGCGGCGGTGGCCTGTTCGGCGGCCATGTCAAGGTACTCGTCGCCACGCTTGTCCTTTATGGCGCGGGCGAGGTCGTTCATGTACTCGCCTCGGTAGCCGTCCTCGGGGATCTCGGCCTGCCTGCCGCACTGCTGGAGGTAGCGCGCGTAGGCGGTCTGGTAGAAGAGCTCCATCTGCGTGCCGCCGTCGTTGACGTAGTATTCGCGCTGGACGTCGCAGCCCGCCGCTTCCAGGGCGTTGGCGAGCGCGCTGCCGATGACCGCGCCGCGAGCGTGTCCGACGTGGACCGGGCCGGTGGGGTTGACGCTGACGAACTCCACCTGGACGCTCTCGCCGCCGCCGATGTCGGAGTTTCCGAAGGTCTGGCCGGCCTCTATGACCTCGTTCACCCGGGACCTGAGCCAATCCTCGTCGAGCGCGAAGTTGACGAAGCCCGGCCCCGCTACCCACACCCTGCCGACCATCCCGGAGTCGGGCAGGGCGGCGACAATCGCCTCGCCGATGGCGCGAGGGTTCATTCGCATGGGCCGCGCGAGTTTCATGGCGAGGCTACATGAGTAGTCGCCGTTCCCGGCGTCGCGCGGCCTCTCTATGGAGAGGTCGGTCACTTCGGCTTCAGGCAACTGGCCGGAAGCCTGGGCGGCGTCGAGCGCGGCTCTCACGCTGTCCGATATGTGTCTTCGGATTGACGCGGACATCGGGGCGGCGGAAGCGGTCGTCATAAATTATCCTTTATAGCTTACTGGCGCGGTTTCAACTGGGTTTCCAAGTAGGACAGGACGCGGGCACGTGGAAAGTGACCTGTCATCACCTGTTGTTAGCTATGGACCGAAAAAATTTTCGGTCGGTGGAGTGGTTATTGATAAATTTCTCCTTATGTATGTCAAGTATGTTTGTTCTGTAACAGGGGTATTGTAGCATACAATTGGTTCCTGGGTGTATGGCAAATCGGGTTAGGTCCTGGGTCTTTCGATTATCAACCAACTACGTTCGTGGCGACCCTTCGACAAGCTCAGGGCGAACCATGAACGGGCGGCCCGGCCCTTCGACAGGCTCAGGACGAACGAGAGACCGAAGACGAGGCGAAAATGAAAGACCCTGTTATGCGCCGAGGTTGGTTCTAAGCCAGTCGGACAGGGTTTCGCGGAGTTCGTCTTTGCATTCCATGAGACCGTGTTCGGCGTCCGGGTACAGTATCAGTTCCTTGGGCTGTTTGGCCCAGGAGTATATCTGCTCGGAGCAGTAGGGCGGCAGGCGGGTGTCCGACTCTCCGTGCGCCAGCAGCAGCGGACGTGGCGATACCTTGTCCGCGCCGCGCGCGCCGAACGTCTGGCTGGACAGCGCCGCCACCGCCTTCACGTCCTCGCTGTACGGAGCGGCTGTTATCACCACAGCGCCCCCGAAAGAGTGTCCGACCAGCGCGATTTCACTATGCCCTGTGCCGGTCAGGAACGAAACGCCCACCAGCGCGTCCATGACGCACTCCTGGAGGTTGTTCGGCAGTCGGTAGTCAATCCGAACCGATGTGACGTCCTGCTTCAGTTCCTCGGCCAAGTCTCGATACAGGCCGCCCGCCGGCCCCGCGAATCCCCCTCGCGCTCCCCACACCCAGATAATCCCCTTCGTGGTTCGCCCTTCCTGGTTGTTGTGGACGATGACGTGGACATCGCCCCGCGTGGTGCGAAGAAGCATCCCGCGCCCGGGTTCACCGTCCGGCGGCTCCCACGGCTCGACGCCGACTATCCGTATGGAAACTTCTGAGGTCATGGGGTTATTCCGTTGGCGTCACAGGGCGGGCCTGAGCTTATGCCAGTCCGTCGCCCGCTCCAGCGCGTGCGCTATTCTGAATATCGTCTCTTCGCCCAGCGCCTTGCCGAGTATCTGCAATCCAACGGGCAGGCCGTCCGACATACCGGCGGGGATGGACATTCCCGGGATTCCGGCGATATTAGCGGGCAGCGTAAGCACGTCGGACAGGTACATCTGCACTGGGTCGGCGGTCTTCGCGCCAAGCTCGAACGCAGCGGTGGGGGAAGTCGCGGACACTATGGCGTCCAGACTCTCAAAGGCGCTCTCGAACTCCCGTCGGATTATCGTCCGAACGCGCTGCGCCTTCAGGTAGAAAGCGTCATAATACCCGGCGGACAGCGCGTATGTGCCTAGCATGACGCGCCGCTTGACCTCCGGCCCGAAGCCGCGCCCCCTGGTCTGCTCCAGCGCGTCCCACATCGTATCCGCTTCCCTGTCCGAAAAGCCGTACTTCACCCCGTCGTAGCGCGCCAGATTCGCCGAACACTCCGACGGCGCGAGTATGTAGTACACCGCGAGAGCGTATGAGGTATGGGGCAGCGACATCTCGACCACCTCCGCGCCCAACTGCCTCAGAATCTCGATTGACTCACGGGTGGCTGACTCGACGCCCGGCTCCATGCCCTCGACGAAATACTCCGTCGGCACCCCTATTCGAAGCCCTTGCAGGTCCTTGCCCAGCGCGCGTGTGTAATCCGGCGTCGAGACTCCGAGCGAGGTCGAGTCCCTGGGATCATGTCCGGCTACGGCGTTCAAGACGAGCGCGCAGTCGGTCACGTCCTTCGTGATAGGCCCTATCTGGTCGAGAGAACTCGCGAAGGCCACGAGTCCATACCGCGACACCAGCCCATAAGTCGGCTTAAGGCCGACCACGCCGCACAGCGATGCGGGCTGCCGGATGCTGCCCCCCGTGTCAGATCCGAGCGAGTAGAAGCACTCGGACGCCGCCACCGCCGCCGCCGGACCGCCGCTGCTGCCGCCCGGAACCCTGTCCAGACCCCACGGGTTGCGCGTCGGAAAGAAGGCGGAGTTCTCGGTGGAAGAACCCATGGCGAATTCGTCCAGATTCCCCTTGCCCACGAGGACGGCGGACTGGGCGTAGAGCCGCCGCGTTACCGTGGCGTCATAAGGCGGGACATAGTTCTCAAGCATCCTGGACGAGCAGGTTGTCGCCACGCCCCGCGTCGCCATGTTGTCCTTGAGCTGCATCGGAACGCCTGTGAGCGGCGCGGCCTCGCCTTTGGAGATGCGTATGTCCGCCCGCTCCGCCTGCTCGATAGCCAGGTCTTCGGTGACCGTCACGAATGCCTTGACCCGATCTTCGACCTGCGCGATGCGCTCAAGGACGGCCTCAGTAAGTTCCACCGAGCTAATCTCGCGGCTGTCCAAAAGCGTCCGCGCCTCGTGAATAGTCAGGCTGGCAAGTTGCGTGGCGTCCATTACTCCAGCACCGCCCTGACCCGTATGAAATCGCCCTCGCGCGTCGGCGCGTTCGCTAGTATGTCCTCTATGTCGGTGGACGGCTCCACTTCATCCTCGCGCATCACGGACACCAGATCAACCGAGTGGCCGGTCGGCTCGACACCCTCGGTGTCAACCCGGTTGAGAACGCTTATGTTGCTCAATATGTCGGACATCTGGTCGCGCATAAGTTCCACGTCATCGTCGCTCATAGCGACCCGGCACAGCAGCGCCAAGTGCCGAACTTCGTCTGAGGATATCTGGGTCATTTCACGCCTCGCTCGTATTCCAACGGAAAGTGTAGCAGTCTAAAGCGTCGAGGCGTAAGGCGAATTTACTCGTCAGGCGTCATAAAGAGGATTTAGCGTAACCAACCCTTCCAGCCTGGCCGCGTTAACAAGGCGCGTATCGGCGCAGACAAAGGTAGGCGGTTCGAGCATATCCCTACTGATTATCAAGCATCCCGCGAGCTGAAGAGCGTCCAATGTCTTGAGCGGATGAGTGTCAAGTATCCTAATGGCTTCTTCAGTAACCGAGGAATCCAAGGATTGGACGAGATACACCAACCTCTCATCTCGGTGTATTTTATCAATGATCCGGTTGGCTTCCCGCTCCGACATATCCCTTTGTCGCTCGCGTCTGCGAACCGCCGAGCGCAACTCAAGCAGGGTAATATCCAAAATAGATATTCCGTCGTCCCCGAGGTTCTGTATCAGATCGGTGACAACTTCACTGCCCTCTTCTTGAATGTAGAACTTGAGCAGAGCGCTTGTATCGAAATAGTAACTTGCCATCGGATTCGGCTCAGACCCTATCCTCCCTATCCTCTATGACGGTGTCCGAGATAGGACCGCCACGAATCCGTATCGGCTTGAATTTAGGACGGCGGGTATTGCCTTTAGACCGAATCCGTTTGCCGCTTCTATTCAGGCGCACCGTAGTGGTCGGTTCCATGATGTTGTGGGTGAGTAGCATCCTGTACGTGAGGACCAGGTCCCGGTCTATCGCGTCCTTCAGCAAAGACTTAACCTTCGCCGAGTCCTTAGCCCAATCCAAACCCGACCGAGGCAAAACCTGGTCGCGGAACTCCGCCAGAGGGACATGGCGATATTTCGACTCCGCCTTGTCAAGCTCGACGACAAGCTGACCCATCGGCTCTTCCGCGTTTATCTTCACGCCCGCTATCTTGTCAAGGCTTTTCATTGCGTCACCGCCTGATGAACTACTGAGTATATGGTACGCCCGCAACCGAACCTTCTCAATCATACTCTCTCTGATACACTTGGGCAAAGCAAATCACAATGAAGAAGGAGACGAACATGGAAGTGCAGGAAATCGCGGACATTCTCGCGTCCAGAAGCCAGACCGTATCGGTAGCCGAAGCCGACACCTGCGGCCTGGTCGGATACCTGTTCAGCACGGTTCCGGGCAGTTCGAGGTGGTTCCCGGGCGGCGTCATAGCCTACACCGGCGGACTGAAACAGAAGGTTCTGGGCGTCTCGGACGAACTCTACGAGAGCAAAGGCACGGTCAGCCCGGAGATGGCGGTCGCCATGGCGACCGGAGCGCGAGACCTTACTGGAACCGACTACGCCGTCTCCGTCACCGGAATCGCGGGGCCGACGGGCGGACGCTCCGGCCTGCCCATCGGCACGTTCTACATCGGCGTCGCCGGGCCGGACGGCCTCGAGGTCGCCGAGCGCATACACACCGACACCGGCGACCGCGACGGCAACAAGCGACAAGCCGCCCAGGCGGTCATTGACCTTCTCGGCAAACAGTTGTCAGGCGACTAAACTCACAGTGGCGGGAATTCAATCCCGCCACTGGCTTTGATTTCTGAAACGCGCCGATACGCCTACTATCTAGGCTGCTGGGTCGGAACGGGGTTGATAAGATCGGCTCCCAGCGATATGGGGATAAGCCGGTCCAGTTCGTCCAGCGTCCAGCGTCCGTCCTTGTGAATGCTGCCTGTCACGTGGCGCGGCGAGTAGAGCGTCGCCTGCCAGCCGCTGACGCCCACAACCTGCCCGGTGATGTCGGCGGCGGCTTCCGAGCAGAGATACACCGTCTTCGGAGCGTTGTTCGCCGGGTCGCGCGATTCGGGCGGAGCGGTCGGAATCTCGTCCTCGGAGGTCTCCCCAGCCTGCATCTGCGATCTCTGCTGCTGTCGCAACTGAGTTGTGCTTTCGGGTATGGAGGCGGTCATGCGAGTCGCGCCGCCCGGATACACCGCGTTCGCCGTTATCCCATAAGGAGCGAGCTCCTTGGACAGCGCGCGAGCGAACCCGACCATGCCCTCTTTGGCGGCGGCGTAGTTCGCCTGTCCAGACGCGCCCAGACCGGAGCCGGACGAGAACAGCACGATGCGCCCGTAGTTCTGGTTCATCATGTGCGGAACGCACTGGCGCACCATGTTGAACGCGCCGTACAGGTGGACAGACAGCACGCCGTCCCACTCCGTCTCGGTCATGTTGAACACCATGCGGTCGCGCAGTATGCCCGCGACGTGGCACAGCGCGTCAACGCGCCCGAAATTGTCAATCGCCGACTGCGCTACCCGTCCGGCGGACTCATACTCCGCCACCGAGTCGAAGTTGGCTATCGCCGAGCCGCCCGCGTCGCGTATCTCCTGGACGACGACCTCCGCGGGAGCGCTCGCCTCCCCCATTCCGTCCAGCGACGCCCCAATGTCGTTCACCACCACGGAAGCGCCGTCCGCCGCCATCCACTTGGCTACCTCCGCGCCGATTCCGCGCCCGGCGCCCGTTACGATTACTACTCTTCCTTCAAGTCTGTTGCCCATGTCGTTTTACCTCGCATGAGTCTTAAGTCCTTAGTTAGTAGTCTCTGGCCATTAGCTCGCGTTCTGGCAAGACGCCCTCTAAAAACTAACCACTAAGAACTAAGAACTAAGAACTAACTAGAACCCCGTCCCGATCATCTTCGGGAACAGGACGTCCATCTCTTCCATCGTGAAGTTGCCCCACTTCTGCACCGCGCGCTCCACTCTCGGATTGGAGTAGAGATAGATGCTGCCGCCCCGAACGCCGAACACGTTGCAGTTGATGTTCGGAGAGGCGTATGTGCAGAGATACACCGCCAGCGGAGCGACGTTCTCCGGGTCGTCCGGCCAGCCCGCGCCTTCCCAGCCCACGTCCTCAGGACTGAATATGCCAGCGCGCTGGTCTCGCGTCGGCCCCTCGACGGACGCCACTCGGTAGGCGTCAACAGAGCCCGGGAACAGCCTGGTATCCACCATCGGGGAGATGGCGTTGCAGGTGACGCCGTAGCGTCCCATGTCCCGCCCGACCGTCCGGGTGAGGCCGATTATCGCCTCGGACGCCGCGGCGTAGTTGGAGCGACCCACGTCGCCCAGCCCCGCGTCCGACGTCATGTTCACGATGCGCCCGCTGCGCTGCTGCCTGAACAGGATGCACGCGAACTTGGTAGCCGTGAACACCGACTTCGCGTTGTTCACCAGAACCCTGTCCCAGTCCTCCGGCGTCATCTGCCAGATCATCCTGTCCCGCAGAGAACCGACGCAGTTGGCGAGCGCGTCCACCTGCCCGTAGGCGTTGACCGCCTGCTGTATGACCGCCTCGCCGCCCTCCATCAGCGCCATGTTGTCGTAGTTCGCTACGGCCTCGCCGCCGCGCGCCCTTATCTCCTCCACAACGCTGTCGGCGGGAGCGTGGGAGCTTCCGCTTCCGTCCACCTCGCAGCCCAGGTCGTTCACCACGACCTTCGCGCCCTCTTCAGCCATCAGAAGCGCGATCCCGCGACCAACGCCGCGACCACCGCCCGTAACCACCGCAACCTTGCCCTCAAGACGGTTGCCCATGTATCACCTCCATTGATTGATTGTTGTCTCGATTCATAGCCCCGCCGCAGCGGGCGGGCGTAATTTCCACCCAATAATATACTTGATGCGCTAACTTAATGAAAGTTGCCGATTCCTTCTCAGAGTCTTTTCGTTTTCGCCTCGTCTTCGATCTCTCGTTCGCCCTGAGCCTGTCGAAGGGCTGCCCGCTCATGGTTCGTCCTGAGCTTGTCGAAGGGCCGCCACGAACGGACTACTCTAGTAACGCTCAATAATGAAAAGACCCTGATCCCCTCTGTACTCCCACCGACCAACTGTGCTAAAATACCCGCGTGATAAACAAGCCTAACCTCACTAAACATAAATCAGGACTTATATATAAGCCTCCCGGGACGGAAGAAAAATTTCCCCCGTAGCTAACGCTGGTGAAACACAGGTCAACGCTGGTGTTCTAATCACCTGTTGCCCACCACTTAAGCCACCAGAACCCACCTGCAAGACTATAAACCAAGACATATAGGACAACGGAGAACCGAACCATGAACACCTTCAGCACCGTCGAAGAGTTGATCCAGATACTGGACGCGAACCCCGATTTGCTCGAAGCGCTCAGAGTTCGCATACTCACCGAAGAACTTCTGAACCTGCCCCAGGCCCACGCCGAGTTCGTGGCGGAAGTGCGCGAGTTCGTGAAGGCTACCAACAAGAATTTCCAGAGAATCCATCACGACTTCGGAAACTTCAGAGGGGCCTACGCCGAGACAGCCGCCGAGAAGAACTTCGTCATCATCGTCATGGACCTCAGCGAAGTGGAGAGGTTGAACCTGGATGCGTTGAGCGCGAGAATCGTCACTCAGCAAGACCTGATGGCCATGGCCCACCACTCCGGCGACACCTCCGACCTCAGCCGAGGCCAACTGCGGAGCTTCTACCAGTCCGACCTCGTTATCCAAGCGCCGGACGAAGACGGAGAAACTCACTACATCGCGGTCGAATCGTCCTATACCTGCAACGGTCGGGACACCGCCAGGGCAATATCCCACGCCCGCCTGATCAAGAGATTCACCGGACAGCCCGCCCATCCCGTCATAGCCGGCGTCCGCAAGGACTGGAACATACAGCCCGACATAGACGACAGAAAAGTCTTCTGGCACCAGATAGACGAGCAACGGCTGGAGCCTTAGATAACGGCGGCCATAGATTCCTGTTTTCACGGGAATAGCGATGTGTCCATTGGACATTCACGCCACTAGCGACTATATTTCGGAATAGAAACTAGGTCACATTTAGGAGATGCGCGCGTATGGCAACAAAGAGACAGATGATTGAAGTCGGACTCAGCGTTTCCTCCTCAAATCCCAAAGAAGAATCCCTTTCGGCTATTCTCGGAGCTATTGCCGCTTTGTCCGACGACGACTACCGCCAACTGAAAGCCTGGCTGGTCGAACACGACTGGGACAGGTGGGATGAGCAAATCGGAAGGGATTCGAAGAGCGGCGCGCTGGACTTCCTCTCTGATGAAATCCGCCAAGACAAAAAGAACGGCCTGTTGGAAGAACTCTAGTGCATCGAGCAAATCCTCGCTTCTGGAGATATTTCAACCGACTCTCTGAGTCTGCTCAAGAAGTCGCAAGAGAGAATTTCGAGTTGCTCAAATCGAATCCGAGACACCCATCCTTACGTTTCCGCAAAGTTGGCAAATACTGGTCGGTTCGAGTGGGAAGCGGGCGCAGAGCCTTAGCGGAAGAAGATGGTGAGGGTCTCGTATGGTTTTGGATAGGTGACCACGATGAATATGAAAGACTCATTAGGTCTTGACCAGCGCCATCCATTCCCAACCTTAGCGCGCTGAGGCTGCAATCGCTTGGCGTCTATGTAGAAGACGAACATCTTGTCAGTCTACAGATTCCGCAAATCACGCGGCCTGGACTGTCGGTCTTGAATATGCCATCGCTACAATCTGGCCCTGCCTGGTGGGAGATGTACCCGGACACCGTTCAAACCATCACACGCAGCGACTACGGCGCTGAGTGGCCATTCGAAACCGATGATGCGATCCTCGGATGCCACGGGGGTGACGTCATCGCAGTTGTGTACGGAGGCGACTTCATGGTCGAATCTACTTCTCACGGTCTGCACTCCTTCCTAGACGACATAGCCACCATTTCGACGTTCGACCCATCATCTCCAGAGCTTGCCACTGCGCGAGAGCGTATGATCGAAGAGGCGCAGGGCCTTTGCCATGGCAAGATAGTTCAATAGGGCTAGTCATCGTTTCCCAGACTTGCCCCACCCGTCCACCTTCGGAATATAGACCCACCGGTTCATGGTATCATGCGCCCATGAGAACTACACGGGAAATCGGGCGTCATGGATAGGGCGTCCGAGCGCAAAACAAGCGGCGGTCTTCCGTCGCCCGACGCCACCCCCAAAGTCGTCTGCTTCGGGATGATAACCCCCGCCAGGGTCTTGGTCGTGGACAAACTGCCGGAGTGGAATTCGGGCGCGGTCTGGACCGAGGGCGCGGAATTCGTATCCGACGACGCGGCCATAGTCGCAGGATTGCTGGCGAGTTGGGGAGTTGAGGCGGAATTGGTCGGAAGCGCGCTTGGCGACGACGACGCGGGCCGCGCCACTGTCTCCATGCTCAAACGGATGGGCGTCAGGGGAAAGTTCGACCTGAGACCGGACATACAAACGCCCTTCGAGGTCAACATCTCCGACCCCCGAGGAGGCAGAACCTACTACTGGAACCGCCGTCCCGACCTGCTCAAGACCTTGAACGACGCCAACCTGTCCGCGCTCGACGGCGCGGCCCTGCTCTACGTGGACTGGTACGACGCGCCCCACATCCTTCGCGCCATGAAGGAGGCGCGAAGGCTGGGCGTCCCTGTATTCCTGAACATCGAACACGGCCACCAGGACGCCGACGCGCTGGCCTCCCTCGCCCAATATGCCACGATATGCCAGGCGGTGACCGACGCATCCCAGCTTGGCGGAGACGCCCAAGCCGTAGCGAACCTCCTGCTCAATCAAGGCGTTTCCACCGCCCTGATAACCCTCGCGTCGGGCGGAGTCCTGGGAATGTACGAAGACCGCGCTATCCGAGTGGACGCGCCCGAAGTGAACGTGGTGGACGTATGCGGCGCGGGCGCGACCTTCTCCGCCGCCTACATCATGAGCCACCTGAGCCGCGCGGACTTCGAGCCTTCGCTAAGATTCGCGGTCGCCGCCGCCTCGCTCAAATGCACAGTAGTCGGCCCCACCGCGTTCCCCCGCGACGAGGTGAACCCCCTTGCCGACACCCTAACCGCCAGAACGATCTTCTGATGCGGCGTTCGCTTAATCCCGCCCCCAGCACCCCACGAACCCACCCGCCACATCCCGCGGCCCCTCCCCACCCGTCGCGTCCAGAACCATGACCCTATTCGACTCCCCCGCAGGCAATTCAGACCGTATCAGCCGATACCCCAACTGCCCGCACGCCAGAAGCGATCCGCCGTCCGGCGACCAGACCGGGTGCGACTGCCCGTACTGGTCGAAGAACATGAAGTGGATCAACTGCTCCTGGCTCGGAACGAAGTCCGAGAGATAGGTCAACTCGCCGCTGTCCACCTCCACCACGCAGAAGCGCAGCGAACCCTCCGCGCCGTCCGAGGGCGTCAGATATGCCGCCTTCGACCCGTCCGGCGACCAGTAGAACGCCAGCGCGGGATCATCCGATAGCTGAACCTCCTCCCGCGTCTCATAATCCACCAGCCACAGCCCCGAGTAGAACCCAGTGTTCCGAATCGTCTCCCTGACCATGCCTAGTTGCGCGTGTCTCGGACGCCAGGCCACCGCCGCCAAGCCATAGAACTCGCTCAGCATCTTCGCGGTGCTGTCCTTCAGATTTATCGCCACCAGCCTCTGCTTCCCATGCTCCCCGTCCAGGAAGAACGCGATTCCGTCCTCCTCGCGTCCCCAGGACGGAGCCATGTACTGCGTCCCCCTGCCCGGAAACTGCTGGGGAGAAGCCTCCGCCGCTACGTCTATCAGGTAGTGATCCAGGAACGAGTGAGTGTATATCTGGGACGAATCCGGCGACCACGCGAAGTACATCGGCCCTCCGTCCTGCGCCACTCGCGGCGACTCTCGGCTGTCCCCGTCCCACACGAACAGCGTCAACCCCCTGCCCGTCTGAGCCACGAACGCCAGCCTCGACCCGTCCGGCGACCATGAGCAGTAGTGAGGCGTCGCCCTGGCTATCTCGCCCGTTCCGGCTTCGTTGGAGTAGATCAGCCCCGGCCCGGGATTCTCGTATCCCGTGACATAGACTCCGAGAGTTCCGCTGTCTCCGTCGTAATACCCCGAAAACGCCACCTTCTCCCCGTCCGGCGACCACGCCGGCCAACTGCACCGCAGCCCCGGCACGCTCAGCGCCATGTCCACGCCGCCCGGCCTCAGCGTGTCATGGACGCGCAGAACCCGGTCATGGCCTATGTACGCGACCCTCATCTCCCCCACCTCGCCGCGCTGAGCTCCCGTATCACGTCCAAGTCGTATGGCAGGTCGGAATCGGGATAAGTCCAGGAATCCAGACCCCCGTTCGGCGCGCCTATACTGTCCGCGATACGCCGATACGCTATCTCCGCCAATTTGGGAAGCGAGTACACGTCCTCGGCGTTGTATCGTATCAACGTATCCAGCGCGCCCTCATTGCCCCGCGACCACATCCGCCACATCCTCACCGCGTCGTACCCGTTCAGCGACGAAAGCTCCGACGGACGCGCTACCCCCATCCGGTTCTCTATCGCCTTCAGCCCGCCTTTCATACCAATCCGCCCCAAGACGTGCCTCAGATCAATGTGCGCCTTGTGCCTGAACACCGACCCGAAGTGATGCTCCACAAAGGGCAGGTCGAACGACGCGCCGTTGTACGTGACGATGAGGTCGTACTTCTCCAACGCCTCGCGCAGGTCGGACAGGTTGCGATGATAGACGAACGGGTGGTATCCGTCCGTGTCCAGTATCCCGACCAGCGTGATTATCGAGGACTGCGGCGACAGCCCCGTCGTCTCTATATCCAGGAACGCCGCGGTCGCCCGAAAGTCTGCGTACATTCTCCAGGACTCGCGGCGCGGTATGTTCTCCGAGAAGTAGCGCGCGTCCATGTCTCCAAGCCGTTCTACGCACTTCGCCAGGATGGGACGCGCCATAGTCTGCGCGGCCTTCGCCCTGCCGGGCAGTCTGCGCGCGTCCAGAAAATCGCGCCAGGTATGAACGCCGGAGTCCCACAGTTCGCGCTCGGTCACCGAACCTATTCCGGGAATGTGTATGAAGGTATTGTTGAGCAACGTCTGATGCGGTCCGCGCTGAGAATTACCCTGATTCTACACCAAACCGACGCGGCGCGGGCTAGTCCGCCGCCGCGTGAGAGTAGAACATCTCGCCCCGATAGATCCGCCTGATGGTCGCGCCCTGCCAGCTCGCCATCATCACCACGATGAACCCGACGCCGCCAAGAATCAGCAGGAAGGACGCGCCGCCGCTGCTGCTCAGCATATCCCCGAACGCCGTCCCGCTGAACAGGTTCGCCGAGGCCAGCATCGCGCTTATGATGTCCGCGAACCAGCCGTTTATGAGATTCGCCGACGCCATCATCCCGCCGATATGCACCGAGTACACCGCCCCTACCCTACCCCGAACGCCGTCGTCCGTCACCGACTGTATCATCGTGTGGGTGAGCGTCATGAACCCCGCCTGCGTCGCGCCCATGATTCCCGCCGCTATCAGCGCCGTCGGCATATTCACCGACATCGCCAGCACCGCCGGGGCCAAACCGCTCAGAACCCCCAGGTTCAGGAACAGCTTCCCCTTGAGCGACTCGCTGGTCACCCCCGCCAGCAGCACTATCGAGACCATCGCGCCCGCGCCCACCGCCATCATCAGCAGGCTGAATCCCGCGTCCTGAGCGTTCAGCCGCGTGTCCGACAGCACCGGAAGAAGCGACTCGAACGACATGGTGAGGCCGCAGTGGAACAGCGCCATTATGACCACCGCGCGCAGAATCGGCTGGCGATAGACGTACTTCAGCCCTTCCAGAAGGTTGTTCAGGAAGCTCTGCCGACTGTCTATGTTTCCGGTAGAGTAGGTCTTTATCCTCAGCGCCTGAATCAGGCTGAAGGCGTAGAAGGCCGAGCAAAGTATGAACGCGCCCTCCACTCCCATGATGTAGAGCATGGGAACGATGGCCAGCGGCCCCACCAGCCTCGAACCATTCATCGTTGCCTGGTTCAGCGCTATGCCGTTCAGCAGCAGGTTGCGCGGCACCAGGTTCGGAATGAGCGCCTGTCCGGCCGGCATCTGCGCCGCGCGCGCCGACCCGTTCACGAAAGACAGAATCCCCAGCGCCAGCAGGCTCAGAGACACGGACGGCAGAACCGGGACGTCGCTCCAATCAGTGAACACGTCGAAAACCACCAAAGCCGCCAGGACGATATTGTGAACGAGGTTCACCGCGAACATAGCCGCCATTATGTTGCGCCTGTTGAACCTGTCCGCCAGATAGCCCGTGAACGGCGGAATCAGGACGCGCGGTATCATCGCCGCGAAGGTCACTATCCCGACCCACAGCGACTCGCCGCCCGTCAGGTCATAGACCAGCCAGCCCCGCGCCACTATCAGCGCCCACGCCGCGGCCCCCGACGACAGGCTGGCCGTCCAGAGCGTAACATAGTCCGGGTAAGCGAGCGCCGCCGTATAGCGGTGAACGATAGCCGATACATGGGACCTTGCGTCTCTTATCTGGGGCCTCCCTCTCGGCGGTCTGTGGGCGGGAGCGAGAGTCGGAAACCGCCCTCGCTCCCCCGCGGTTCTTCGTCTGGCGAAGGTTACACTATAACCGCGCGAATGCCAATCGGTAGCCTACGGAACTCAGGGTCTTTCGGTTATTTCCCGATACCGCTTCCGTCGTTCGCCTTGAGCTTGTCGAAGGGCCGCCCGTTCATGGTTCGTCCTGAGCTTGTCGAAGGGTCACCACGAACGTAATTGGTTGATAATCGAAAGACCCAGCTACGGAACTACGGTTACCGGCGTCGGTCTGACTCCGTTCACCATGTATCCGAGCCGGTTCCAGTGCGTCTTCATCGGCTGAACGTTCCCGCGAGCGTCAACCGCGCGGGACATCAGCGTGTACTCGCCCGGCGCCGGAGGGCTCCAGCAATAGCGCCAATGCTGCCAGGCGTACCGCTCGGACGGCCCGAACACCTCGGCCCGCTCCCAGCTATCGCCGCCGTCGCAGCTTACGTCAATCGCCGCTATTCTGTCGTCGCCCGACCAGGCCACGCCCTTCACGCACGCCTCGCCCATCCGGACCGCCTCGCCCTCGGCCGGAGAGCCGATCACCGACTTGACGCCGATGCTGGTCAGCGGCACAGTCTTGCCCGCTTCGTCCTCGATGATGTATCGGTCGGTCTGGAAGAAGCCCTCGTAGTCGAAGTCCAGCGCGGTAATCCGCTTCAGCCACTTGACCGAGGCCATGCCGTACCAGCCCGGCACCATCAGCCTGAGCGGGTAGCCGTGTTCTTTGGGCAGAACGCATCCGTTCATCTCGTACACGAGCAGCGTGTCCGGGTGCGTGGCGACGTCAATCGGCAGGCTGCGAAGGTACGGCGTTTCTGGCTCGCCCGGAGCCGGAACGCCCGAATCGTGACCCTCGAACAGGACTTCCCTCACGCCGTCGCCTATTCCGGCAATCGCCAGAACGTCCTTGAGCGGAACGCCCGCCCAGTAGGCCGTGCTTATCGCTCCGTTCTGGAACTGGTTGCCCGGAGTCGGCGGATCGAGGTCGCTGCGATTGTTGCCCGCGCACTCCATAGTAATGGGCAGCGTGACGCGCGGAAGTTCCTTCAATTCGTCAAAGGTAAACTGGGTGTCCCGCGATACCACCCCGTCAACGCGCAGGTTCCATTCGGAACAGCTAATATCGGGAATGTCGAAGTGGTTGCGGACGTAGAAGAGAGGGTTGGGGGTAAGCCATTCGTCAAGCGCGCGTTGAGGAGTTTCGCCGATCATCGGCTCGCGCTCTATGGTCACCCGGGATTTGAGTTCGTCATCTGGCCAGATCTGTGCGACTTCCGTGGGTGCGCTCAGCCCAGCCCTGATACATGTGCAACTACACATCTTATCGTCTCCACTGATTACTACTATTCGCCTTTCCAATGCTGCCTGCCCACTCTACCCCATCCAAACACGGATTGCAAGCGGTTTGATTTGCATAAGTCCCTCCCCCCCTTGACGAGGGAAGGTCAGGATGGGGGTGACTAGGTTCAATCCCTGACATTTCTGCGCCCCTCACCCCTCAGTGTGTCGGCCTCCAAGAGATGATCGCCTGCCGCCGCAGGTTCACGCCCCGAACCGTCACGCCCTCAGGAGTCTCCTCCAGCAACTCATCCGCCGCCGAGCGCAGCCTTTCGTCCGCCTCGGTGCCTTCCTCCACGCCCAACATTCGCTGAAGATGCTCCAGCGCTGAACCGGGATCCGCGTCCAATACTGGAATTTCAGGGTTGAGCATCTTCACGTCCGGGAATATATCCATCGCCCACAGAAGGTTCACCACTTTCGGGACGCCCGGTAGTGGTGTGGGAGCCTTGCCGCGCACCCGCTCGTAGAACGGAACCGCCATCGCGCCCGGCGTCTCCACCATCTCCAGGATCGCCACGCGCTCACTCGCGCGCTCCTCCATCTTCCTCACGAATGGCTCGGCTTCCAGCACATGATGCAGAACCAGCGAGCAGAAGGTTACGTCCGCCCGGGGAACCTCCGCGTCCTCCCACCGCTCGTTTACGACGGTCACGTTGTCGAAGCCGAATTCCGCCACGCGGCTCCTTAGCAGATCTAAAGACTCTGCGGAGGGATCAACCACTGTCACGCTCTTGGCCCGCGTCGCCAGGGGCAGGGCGAACCGGCCCGCGCCGCCGCCAACGTCCAGAACCTCCGCGCCTTCATCCACGATTTCATAGAGCGCGCTGAGCATGGGATCGTCGGTGCGGAACGGGTCCAAGGGCCTGGCGGCGAACACGGGACGTCTGTGTCCGCCTTCATGTCCTCCCCCGCGTATCTCCTCCATATCTCGGTCAAACGCCAATATCCGCTCGCGCCAAGATTCAATCGCTGAGTTCATTATCATCACCTCCAAGAGACCATATCCGGTTTACAGTATGCCAGCGTCCCAGTTGTACAATCGTCCATTGTCCGGCGGCTCAGTATAGCGCTCTGAGGTCGGCCAAAAGCGAGCCAATGTCTGGACAATAAAGCTCTTGACCGCCCGTCCTTAAGCTCCACGCCGGCATTTCAGACAGATCATTCGCGATTACTTCAATATCTATATCCTCACTATCGGTTCGGTTGTCGAAGACCTTGAATCCCTCGCGCTCCAAGGCTCTACGCATCCACTTTCCAGAAAGCCCTCCCGCGATAAGCAGAGCGTTGCCCACTACCGCGGCGTGGTGCCTGAAGCCCCCGATATCGGAATCAAATATAAGCTCAGAACTGGAAAACGTAGATTGCAGCGCTCCCCGCAATATCAGGTCTTCCGGCGCGCCATGTTCGACTCTACCCTCGGGAGTAATCAGCCAGAGCGTGTCGGCGGCCCTCAGAGCCAGATCCAGGTCATGGGTGGACATAAGCACAGCCAAACCCGTTTCGCGGCTCAATCGCTTCAACAAACCCGTTATCTCGACGCGAGTGGGCAGATCCAGAAACGCGGTGGGTTCGTCGAGCAGCATCACGGTGGGTTGCTGAGCCAGGGCGCGGGCAATCATTACCCTCTGGCGCTCGCCGTCGCTCAACTCCGAGATGTCGCGCGCCGCCAGATCGTCAGAACGGGTCGCGCGTATGGCCCACTGGATTATCCTGTGATCATCAGCGGTCAGTCCGGCGGCCCAGCCGGTGTACGGATAGCGCCCCAGGCCAATTAGCGCGTAAGCCGTCAGACGGCCCACCGCCAGACGGTCTGTCAGTACGACGCTCAACAGCGTCGCCAACGCGTGATTGCTCAGACGATAGATGTCGCGCCCCCCAATCTCCACGCTTCCGCCAAGTGCCGGTTGCATCTTGCCAATTGTTCTTAGGAGAGTTGACTTGCCGGTGCCATTAGGCCCAAGCAGACAGACGAATTCGCCTTGGCGCAACTCCAAATCTATGTCCTGCAAGACGGCGCGACTCTTTCTTCGGCCCGTCTTGTAGCCGACGGCGAGAGAATGAGCGGACAGCGCCACTTTGTTCACAGCGCGAACCCCCTTCTCGCCTTCAGCAGCACCCACATAGCCACCGGCCCTCCAAACAAGGCTGTCGCGGCGTTTATGGGAAGATTGAGGCTGCTGCTTGGGAGTTCGGCGAGTATCCCGCAGGCCAGGGCGACTGCGATTCCGACCAGTATCGAACCTGGAACCAGGATTCGATGGTCGGATGTGCCGAATATCCCGCGAGCGATATGAGGTATGGCGATGCCGAGAAATCCTATCGGCCCGGCATAAGCTACGACCGCTCCGGCCATTAGAGAAGCGCTGCCCATGATGATGACTCTCGCCCACGTCACGTTCAGCCCCATGCTTCGCGCGTAATTGTCCCCAAGAAGCAGCGCGTTCAAGGGCTTGATGGTAAGTACGGCCATTATGACCGCGACTCCGATTGAGGACGAAAGAAAGGGCATCTCCCCCCAGCGAACCCGATTGAAACTGCCCAAACCCCACTCCACGAACTCCCTGGTCTGCTGCTCGTTCGCGAAGAAGATGAGGATTGTCACGATAGCGCCTATCAGCGAGGCCATCACGACGCCCAGCAGCAACACTACCACCATGTCCCCGACTCTGGACGCCACCATGAGCATGATGGAAAGCGTCGCCGCCGCGCCCAACGCCGCCCCCGTAACCGTCCCCAGGTTGGCGAACAAACTGCTACCAACCCCGGAGAATACTTCTAACGAAGTCGGACTCACCAGGATGACAAGCGCTACCCCAAGGCTGGCCCCGGAAGACACCCCCAGAGTGAATGGACTGGCGAGAGGGTTTCTGAACACAGTCTGCATCTGGAGGCCCGCTAGACCCAGGGCGGTGCCGACCAGCATGGCAGTCAACACCCTTGGAAGCCGGATGTCCATGACGATGGTTTCCCACGTGCTCTTCTGCGCTTCCCGCCCAAGCAGGATTGTCACCACCTGGTCAACCGGTATGCTAACCGACGACCAACTCAGGGACGCCATGATCGCGACCACCCCCAGAACCGCCAAGCAAGCGAACGTGGCCGTTTGACGCCTCGCGTGAGAACCGGCGTCAACCTGAACCTGATCCTGTTCAGCGTCCTGAACATTCTCAGGTCGGATGGGAATCGAGGTTGTCGAATTGGGTGCGCTCATCTTGACCTAGTACCGGCGTCAACTGGCGATGCGCTGAAGAAGTCTCTCACTATCGGTATGAGAACATCCAGACGGGAGCGACTCTCATGGTGATCAAGCCCTTCCAGAGACACAAAGGAGACGCTTGGGAACTCGCTGGCGGACCTTCTGGCAAGATCATGGTCCTGGTCTTCGGTCCCGCATATCAGCAAGTAGGGTATCCGACCCTGTAACAGACTTTCGCTCAACCCTTTGATCCTCCTGGTAGCGACAAGCGTAGCGCCGAGAGCTTTCCAATCGCGCGATTCCAATTCCTCCTTCCTCTTCTCACTGACAGCTCCGGACTCCCTGATTTCGCGTTCTATCGCGGCCTCCACACCGCGGCTAATGTATCGCTGCCCCCACTCCTCGAAGTCCTCAGGAAACTCTTCTGAGTATGGCTGAGCCCCCAGCGCTATCACCGAGAGGAAGCGACTGGGGGCGTACTTGCACAGCCCAAAGGCCGTGACGCCTCCAAGCGAAAAGCCGAGAAAGTAGGCTGTTTCCACTCCAACGGCATCAAGAACCGCTGTAACGTCTCGGACCCTTTCGGGCAGGCGATAAGCCTCCGGGTCGTGAGGCTTATCGCTTCTGCCATGCCCACGCGCATCCATGGTAATGACCTGGAACCCATCGCTCAGAGCGATGACGTGTCCACCGGTATGCCAAGCGTCTCCCGACACCCCAAAGCCGTGAAGCAGAACCAGCGGAGTGCCTTCTCCTTCGACTTCGTAATGAATCTGGACTCCCTGATTGGATGCGTAGGGCATTGCGTTAGTCCTATTGCGAAGGCGGAGTTATGAGCTCCAGCCAGATTGTTTCGTGATCCGGCGCGAGGTCAGGGTGAAGGATACTCACCAAGTCTTTCAGCAGCAGGTCCACTCTGTAATTGAGGGCGGTTTTGTAGTAATCCTCGCCGCGCTTGAAGATGTGGAACGCCGCGCCTTCGCCGAGCGCGGGAATCTCGGCGTTCAAGGGATTCTGCTCAATCCACGCCGCGCCGTCCGCGCCGTTTTGCAATGCGTCATAGGAAGGGTTCCACCAGAAGTCCGCGTCCGCGCTCGCCTCGATAGCGTCTTCTATGGAGACGCTCGCGAAGGCGTCCAGGCCCAGAGCGGAGTCTATGAACAGGGGCGTTCCGCCGGCGTCTCTGATGAGGTGATAGTCCACCCGGTCGGCGCCGGTGACTGACCACGAACCGCTTCTGTTGATAGCGCCCCGGATCACCGTTGGCCGACTGTCGGCGGGCTTCGCTTCCGCCACCTGCCGCGCTAATGCCACGTATTCGCTCTCGACGGGGGCGAACAGTTCATTCGCCAGTTTCTCCTTGTTGAAGAACAGCGACCAGAACTTCAAGTGTTCCGCGGATCCCAGGGGAGTTTCCCAGAAGGGGTTGTAGAACACCGCGCCCAGGCCGAGCGATCTGGCGGTTTCCCTCTGGTCGGCGCTGTAAGGCACTACGACAACATCGGGGTCGGCCTCGACAACAGGCTCCCATCCGTCCGCCGAGACATTAGCCACCAGAAAGTCGTCGGACTTGTATCGCTTATCCAATTCGGGCGTGATCTCGGAAAAGTCCCCGAACGGCACGTATCCCAGGCCGATAAGGGCGTCGGCTTCTCCAAGCTCTTCAAGAGCCGTAACCACCGACCCGCCGCCGGAGTTTTCATACAGGGTTTCAACGGGTATCTCTATGATGTCCGCCCCCGCGAGATTGCCCGTCAGTTCCGGCGCGGGCGTTCCCTTCTGTACGAGCGCGTAGGTTTCCCTGCTTCCGGCGTTGGCGTCTCCGACCGGCCCCATGTTCACGATCTTATAGTTTCCGTGGTAGCTGACCGTCCAGTCCTTCGCCCACTTCACCTCGACCTTGTCCGGGAAGTAGTCCGTCCCTGGAACATATTCTTCCACCGGGACCTGTGGATTGCTCGCGATGACTCCTATCTCAGCCGCCGTTTCGATCCGGTCTAGGAACACAAGCCTGTGGTCGGGGAGCAGCCCCGGATGGATTATGCTTACGATGTCCTTCAGGAGGATGTCCGCCCGCACGGCTCCGGTGCTGTGGTAATCACTCGCTCGCCCATACCTGTGGAAAGCGTTGCCCGCGGACATCGGGGCGAAATCCTCGTTCAGCGGGTTGCGCTCGAGAAATTCGGGGACATTCCGCTCCGCTGGCATATAGGCCATGTCGAACCAGTATTCTGAGCCCTGCCCATGTTCGAGCGCCGTCTCCACCGCGACCCCTCCAAAGCCCAGGTGAGCCGTGCCGTCCAGCAAGCCCTGGTCAACCGCTTTCAGCAAAGGACGCGCTCCCCCCGCGTCCTCGATCAATATGGATTCGAGGCGGGTGCGATTCCTGCTCTGGAATTGTCCGGACCTCGCGATAGTTCCCAGCAAGACGGAGGGACTCGCAGGCTGGCCTTGGGCAAGCGCCTTGACCGTGTTGTACTCTTCGGCAATCGGCTCGAAGTATCGGTTGGCCCTGCCCTCCAGGTTGAAGAACAGCGACACGAACTTCACCTGCTCCGCGGACCCCAGAGGGCCTTCGGAGAAGGGAGAGTAGTGAATGGCGGGCACGCCAACCTGCAGCGCGTTGTTCCGCCAGTCGTCGCCGTTGTACTGGAAGTACACGTCAGGGTCGCCGTTCAGGATAAGCTCCAGGTCGTTCCCGTAGCTGGTTTCCTCGAATATGTCATCCCGGGTGACTCGAGCCACCACGTCCGGGAGGAAGTGGTTTTTGTGGCCTGAAGTCCTCGTGTTGACTCCAATCAGCCGATCCAGAGCGCCGAGCGCGTCCAGCGCGGCGAACGTCGCGCCGCCACCTTCCCAAAAGCGCTGCACTGGCACTTCCACAACCATCGCGTCGGCGAGTTCCCCGGAAAGTTCCGGCTCCGGCGTCCCGCACTGCACCAGGACGTACCGAATCAGATTCTGCGCGTCCGGACTGGTGTCCGTATCAACAGTTACGACCTTATAGTTATTGAAGTACTCGACCCACCACTCCTTGGCGTATTGAGCTTCAGTCTTGTCCGGGAAGTAATCCGCTTCCTGGTCGTAGGACGCCGCGCATTCCTGGAGATTGTTGACGATGAGGTTCTTTACGACAGGAACCTCCACCTCTACCACCCTCTCCACGGGAACCTCTACCTCCACCACCTTCTCGACTGTCCGCTCTACGACCTTCTCAACCGGAACTTCCACCTCCACCAATTTCTCCACAGGCACCTCCACCTCTACCACCTTCTCCACCGGGACCTCAACTGTCCGCTCTACGACCTTCTCGACAGGTACCTCCACCTCTACCACCTTCTCCACCGGGACCTCAACTGTCCGCTCTACGACCTTCTCGACAGGTACCTCCACCTCTACCACCTTCTCCACCGGGACCTCAACTACATTCTCGCCACAGGCGACCAGAACCGCAAGGACAGTCGCGAGGACTAGCGAGAAAACCCACTCGTTTCTTGATGCCATTCTCATAGTTCCCTTCTTATATAATTGATTGTAAATATCATTATTATCTTTATTATTTAGCCCTAATGGAGGAATTACCGAGTAGTAATTGATATTTTATATCAATTATATAGCCTGTCGGATTATAGTAGAGGGCGCAATGGCTGTCAAGGCGCGATTCGGCGGCAACCGTCCCTGGGGCGTTCGGCGCTAAGACTTCAGGGGTGTCCTCGAAAGCCCCCAACTTGACCGCCCCAACCCTAAATCGTATAGTACGCTCCAAACTGGGAGAGAGTTTACGCCCAATCCCAAGAGCGGATTCGGGCGGCATCCACGATTGGAGGGACGCGCTATGACTTACGGACAAGGAGACTATCAATACGAACTGGTCGAAAACTGGGGAAACCTCCCCGAAGGCTACAAGTGGCACCAGGTGGCCGGCGTGGCGGTGGACAGCAACGACAACGTTTACGCCTACAACCGCAGCGACCACCAGCTGATGATATTCGACCGCGACGGCAATTTTCTCGACACATGGCTTGAGGTGTTCGCCGGGCCCCACGGAATCCACATCGGCCCCGACGACAGCGTTTACCTGGCCGACCGCGACGCGCACACCGTCATGAAGTACAACACCAGCGGCAGAATGACGCTCAAAATCGGCACCGGCAGGGCGTCCGACACCGGCTACACCACCAACGCCGAGCCTGTACCGCGCGCCGCCGGCCCCTTCAACCTGCCCACCGGCATAGCCGTCTCCGACGAAGGCGACATCTTCATCTCCGACGGCTACGGCAACGCCCGCGTCCATCGCTACACCGACACCGGCTCCCTGCTGCTGTCCTGGGGACTGCCCGGCAAGACCAACCCCGGCGACTTCCACCTGCCCCACGGCATCGGCATTGACCACGAAGGCTTCGTGCTGGTCTGCGACCGCGAGAACGACCGCGTACAGGTATTCGACCAGGAAGGCGAGTTCCAGCAGATGTTCGACGGATTCCGCCAGCCCACCGACCTATGCGTCGGCCCCGAGGGCGAAATCTACGTCCCCGAACTCCAGGGCAGGGTCACCATCATAGACGACGAGGGCAACATACTGTCCCAGTGGGGCGGAGAGCGCACCCACGAAGCCGGCCAGTTCTGGGCCCCGCACGGCGTGGCCGTGGACTCGCGCGGCGATATGTACATCGGCGAGGTACTCGACGGTATGCGCCTCCAGAAATTCGCCAGAGTCAGATAACCCCCGAATCCCCGCGCACTTGCTATAATGAGCCATCCTAAGCCACTTCCCTGACAGAATTGGCGAGGATGGCTCAAAAAATTCAGACGCCGACACCTCAATCCACCCGTCAAGATCCCGCCTTTCATCCGAGACCGCGGCGACCACATCTAAAGACTAAAAACTAATCACTAAAAACTAAAATCAAGGAGAAACAACATTGAACGGAGACCAGGCAATAGCCAAGATACTCAAGAAAGAAGGCGTCGAGTGGATAGCCGCCTTCCCCGCCCAATCCCTCATTGACGCCTGCGCCCGCGAGGGCATACGCCCCATCCTCTCCCGGCAGGAACGCGCCGGCGTCAACATGGCCGACGGCTTCAGCCGAATCAAGAACGGCAACACCATCGGCGTCTTCACTATGCAGACCGGCCCCGGCTCAGAGAACGCCTTCGGCGGCGTCGCCCAGGCGTTCGCCGACTCGGTGCCGATACTCTGCCTACCCGGCGGACAGCCCCTCAACAGCATGGACGTCCACCCCAACTTCGAGGCCGTCAAGAACTACGGCGGAATCACCAAGTGGATGGCCCTCGTCAACAAGATAGAGCGCATCCCCGAACTCATGGCCATGGCCTTCACCCAGCTAAAGCACGGCAGGCTTGGCCCCGTCCTGCTTGAACTGCCGCGCGACGTGATGGTCGGAGACATATCCGACGCGCTCGTGGACAGCTACAAGCCCGTGAGGAAATTCAGGTCCGGCGCGAGCGCCGAAGACGTCCGCGACCTCGTTACCGCGCTTCTGGCCGCCGACAACCCCGTCATCAACGCCGGCCAAGGCGTCATGTACGCCGAGGCCACCGACGAACTGGTCGAGTTCGCCGAGCTAACCAACATCCCGGTCATGACCACCCTCGCGGGCAAGAGCGCCTTCCCCGAAGACCACCCGCTCGCGCTCGGCACCGGCGCGTCCTCCGGCACCCTCATGTGCCAGCGTTTCTTGGAGAAGACAGACTTCGTTCTCGGCATGGGAACCAGCTTCACCATATCCAACTTCAACGCGCCCATGCCCTCCGGCGTCACCCTCGCCCACGCCACCAACTGCGCCGACGACGTGAACAAGGACCATCGAGCCGACTACGGCGCGATTGGCGACGCTCAGGTCGTGCTGCGCCAGATGATAGAGGAAGCCAAGAGCCAACTCGGCGAACACGGACGCGGCGACATCCACGGCGTCCGCGACGAGATAGCCCGCGTCAAGGCCGAGTGGATGGCCGAATGGACGCCCTCCCTCAACTCCGACGAGGTTCCCATCAGCCCCTACCGCGTCTTCACCGAACTCATGAAGGCCGTCGACGTACGCGAGACCATCATCACCCACGACTCCGGCTACCCCCGCGAGCAGATTGTCCCCTTCTGGCCCGCCGTTACCCCGCGCAACTACATCGGCTGGGGCAAGTCAACCCAGCTTGGCTACGGACTCGGACTCGCGCTCGGCGCGAAGATGGCCGAACCTGGCAAGCAGGTCATAAACATCATGGGCGACGCCGCCTTCGGTATGGCCGGACTCGACATCGAGACAGCCTCCCGCTCCGAGATTCCCATTCTCACCGTCGTCCTCAACAACGGCGTAATGACCCACTACTACGACCATATGCCCTACGCCACCGAGCGTTGGAACAGCAACGCTCTCGGCGGAGAGTACGCCGAAGTCGCGCGCGGACTCGGAGCCTACGGCGAAAAGGTCAGCGACCCCGACGAGGTAGCCCCCGCCATACAGCGCGCCTTGGCCGCCAACCGCGAAGGCCAGCCCGCCCTGCTGGAGATGAAGACCAAGGAAGAGGAAAACATCTCCCGCTACTGGCGCTAGACCGGCATATGCAAGGTGGGCCCCTAATCCCCTCTCCCTTGATGGGAGAGGGCTAGGGTGAGGGTAAAAACCGACGGATCCCACCGAGCGCCAATGTTTATGAGATGGCTTCTAAACATCTTCCGCCCCACCACTGACAACCGGATACAGGAAAGCCGATGGACATATTCATAGAAGGATACGCCTGGGTTTGGATACTGTTCGTCTTCGTGGCCTACTTCGCCATTCTCATAGGCATCGCCGTCGTCCGCGGCCGCGATATGAGGGATATGTCCGACTACGTGCTTGGCGGCAGGAGGATGGGCGCGATTACCTCAGCCCTCAGTTCCGGCTCCTCCGCCACCAGTGGCTGGACCATGCTGGTCTTCCCCGCCCTCGCCTTCACCGCCGGCATGATGCACCTTTGGACAGTGGTGGCCATCGTTCTGGGAGTATGGCTTTCCTGGACCATATTGGCCCGTCGGCTGCGCCGCTACACCATCGCCACCGACAACTCCCTGACCATTCCCGCGTTCCTCGAAAAGCGCTTCGGCGACACCACCGGCGCGCTTCGCTCCCTATCCTCCGTCATCAGCCTCTACTTCATAACCCTGTACGTCTGCTCTGGCCTGATAGCCGGCGCCAAGCTACTCGAAGAGGTCTTCGGCGTGAGCGACACCGCCGCCGGACACGACCTCGGCGTAATCATCAGCCTCATAGCCATCGTGTCCTACACATTCATCGGCGGCTTTCTGGCCGTGTCCCGAACCGACGTATTCCAGGCCCTGATAATGCTGGCCGGATTCATCATCATACCCGTCACCCTCTTGCTGACCGTCAGCAACCCATTTCAGGGCGTACAGTCCACCGCCGAGGGCTTCTGGAATCCCTTCACCAACGCCGATAACCAGGGGCTCGGAGTGATGTTCTTCCTCTCCACCATCGGTTGGGCGCTCGGCGCGTTCGGCGCTCAGCGCATACTGTCTCGTTTCATGGCCGTGGAACGCGAAGCCGCCATCAACAGAAGCCGCGACATCGGTACCCTGTGGATCATCTTCATATTCGGTTTCGCTCTGCTCATGGGCCTGGTGGCCGCGCCCGCCCTCCTCGACAGGGGCGAAGTCCTGCCCGACGCCGAGCGACTCTACCTCGTCGTTTCCAAGGTCTTCTTCCACCCCATAGTCGCGGGCCTGCTGCTCACCGCCGTCATCGCCGCCGTGATGAGCACCGCCGACTCCCAACTGCTGCTCGCTTCCGCCATCGCCACCGACGATATCCCCCTCATCAGGCGACTCACCCTTACGCTCCAAACCCAGTACAGGGTATGGATGGGACGCGGGATGCTCGTGATGGTCGGACTGGTAGCCGCCGTCATCTCGATAATATCGCCGGAGTCCATATACGCCCTGGTATCTCTGGCCTGGGGTGGAATGGGAGCGACCTTCGGCCCCGTCCTGATTCTCGCCCTCTTCTGGCGTCGTTTCAACTACTGGGGAGCGCTGGCAGGCATCCTGTCCGGCGCGCTGGTATCCACCTGGTGGTGGCTCATGGGCCTGGGCTACGACCGCGCCGAGACCGTCACCGACCTTCTCGGATTCCAGGAAACCGTAAGGCTGATGGAAGAAGTCGGCGTCTGGCAGATGAACCCCGCCACCCCCGGATTCGCCGCCGCCACCATCATCGCCATCGCGGTAACGCTGCTCACCGCCCCGCCAACCCGCGAGATCGAAGAAACATTCGACCATGTAAACGGCCCATCTTGGGTTGACCCCGCCGACGCGGAACAAACCGAACAGGCCGGCCGGGCGGCGCTGGCAGCTGTAGGTGAACAGAAGTCGTCATAAGGAGAGCGGCATGAACATTGGATTTATCGGGCTGGGCAATATCGGGAAGCCGATGGCGCTGAATGTCGTGGGCGCGGGTCATCGAACTGTGGTGCACGACATCAGGCCGGAGGCTGCGACGGACTTGCTGGAGGCGGGCGCGACGTGGGCGGATACGCCGGCCGACGTCGCGCGTGGAAGCGATCTGGTGATGGGATCGCTGCCGGGGCCGCTGGAGGTGGAGGCGGTGGTGAGCGGAGAATCTGGCGTTCTCGACGGGGCCGCGGAGGGTACGGTGTACATTGACCTGGCGACAAACTCGCCGAGCATGGTTCGAAAGCTGCACCGGATATGCGCCGCGAAGGGTGTCGAATACATAGACGCGCCGGTGAGCAAGGGATCGGGAGCGGATTCGGCGGACCGAGGCGCGCTGACGGTGATGGCGGGGGGCGATCCCCAGACGCTGGAGAGGGCGCGGCCCGCGCTCGAAGCGATAGCGGACCCGAATCTCATCTTTCACTGCGGGCCGGTGGGAGCCGGAGCGGTCTGCAAGCTGTGCAACAATCTCGTGAGCCACGCGACGTTCGGCGTGATGGCCGAGGCGCTCACGATTGGATTGAAGGCGGGCGTGCCGCTGGAGACGCTTGCGGAGGTGATGGCGGCGGGGTCGGCGTCCAGTCCCAGGATACGCAGATTCGAGTCGGTGTTCGACCGGGACTTTGACCCGGCGGGGTTCGCGTTCGTGCGCTCGGACGCGAAGGACGTGCGGCTGGCGACTGAACTCGCGCGGGAGGTGGATGCGCCGGCGGACATCGCGGCCGTGGTGGACCAGAAATACGTGGCGGCGTTGGCGGCGGGGATTGGTCATCTTGGCGGATCGGCGGTGGTCCAGGTGCAGGAGGAGCGGGCGCGGGTGGAGTTGCGGCGTGGGAGTGGACAGTCGAGCTAAAGACTAATCGCTCCGGCAACGAAGACGAGTCCGATAGCCCGCGGAAATAGCTTGCGGTTCAGGTCGAGAACTTCCATCGCCTGGAGTACCTTGAGAAGTCGAACTGCCCCCAGAAATCGTCTCTAACTTCGCGCTCTAACTGCGTCAAGGTCCGCCACGGAAACTCGGCGGCCTGCTCCGCTTCCGAGAGGTGAACGAACTGCGGATCCCACAGCGCGCCCACGTAGAACGTGAAATAGTGGCGGCTCAGGAACCTCGGCAGCCACCGCGTCCAGACTGGATCCAGGATGTTCTCCGTCTTGTACCCGCTTACGAACGCCCCCATGAAGTAGTCCAGAAATTCCGCGCTGTCCATCCGCCGCCCGCCCGTCCACTCGTCATACCGGCCTCTCTCATAGCTGCGCCGCTGGCTGATGACCGCGTTGATGACGACCGTTGTGAAGTCAGACAGAAACCAGTCATAGTGCAGATTGTCGAAATCAATCGGCCATAGCTCGCTTCCGTCGTACAGCATATTCCACTGGTGAAGGTCGGAATGTATCAGTCCGTATGAGTCGCGCTCCGTCGGCAGCGACAGCAGCCAGTCCTTGATACCCTGTCCGTAGCGCCGAAACTCAACCTTGGATTCCGGTACGCTGGATTCCAGATCCCAGTCCCGATTCTCATGCCAATGCCTGCGACGTATGGACTCGTCCGAGGGTTCATAGCCTTTGGTGAGCGCGTGCGTCCGACCAATCAGCGCTCCCCATTGCTCATACAACTCCGGCGTCCACTCTCGCCAGTCCACCAGCGCGCCCGGAGCCTTCTCGTATGCGGTAGCGAGGAAGTACCCGGGTTCGGCCTCCATCGTTTCTACCCAGTTTCCGCCCGAAGACATTATGGCGCGCGAAACCCTCATGCCGTTGTCGGCGAGGTAATTCGTGAAGTCCAATTCCCCTAAAATCTGCCGCTCACGCCGATGGGTACTGTGCGTTATCTTGAGGATGACGGACTGCTTACCGCCAAGATACTCATAGACGTAACTGTGGCTTCCCCGCAATGAGATAGAATCCGAGCGTTTCAGGCCAAATCTACGTTCCGCCTCGGAGCGAATACCGTCGTGATATAGATGTCCGAATTCCTTCAGCATGACCAAACCAGTTTAGACCATTAGGAATTATATGTCTCACGGGCTTCGACTATCTGTATTCAGCTATCGCGGTCCTGTAATACGTTCCGTCCATGCATCCTGCCGGGGGGGCCTTGCCCAAATGGCGCAACTTGTCCCGACCTGCGCTTTGATATACACTGGTTCGGCCTGCGAGGGTAGGCAGCGGATTCTCACGCTACCCATATTCTGGAGGAAACTGAATGAACGTCCCCTTGTTCCCCGTAACGGTCGTCGGCAGTTGGCCCCGGTCCACCGAGCTGATCAGGGCCCTGCGCCGCAAGGAAGCCGGCGAGATCACCCTGGACGAATTCAACGCCGTGGCCGACGACGAAGTGTTGGCCTGCATCCGGGCGCAGGAAGAAGCCGGAGTGGACATCATCAGCGACGGAGAGTTGCGCCGGGACAACTTCTATTCTTTCGTCACCGACAAGCTGACCGGAATGCGCCTGATGAAGGTGTCGGAAGTGATGGACTACTCCCGCGACCGCGCCCGGATGGAAGAGATGCTGCGCGCCCTCGACGTGCCCGCCTTCGGCATCAAGAGCCCCATCGCCGTTGACCGCCTCGGCAGACGACAGGGCCTGGCCCGCGACGAGTTGGCCTTCCTGCGCGAACACACCGACCGCCAAATCAAGATTCCTCTGCCCGGCCCCTATATGCTCACCCGCTCCAGCTGGTTCGAGGGCATCTCCGACCGGGTGTACCCTACCCCAGAAGACCTGGCCGCCGACGTGGTGGCGATCCTCCGGGAAGAAATAATCGCCCTGCGCGACCAGGGCTGCGACTTCGTGCAATTGGACGAACCCATTCTCAGCCAGGTGGTCTTCGGCGAGGAAAGCACCGAGACCTTCATGTGCGCCGCGCTCCCCAACCGCCGCGACCCCACGGACGAACTGGAATTCGCGCTGCGGCTGATGAACGAGACCACAGAGGGAATCACCGGGATAAAGACGGGTGTTCACGTCTGCCGCGGCAACTGGAGCAAGCGCGAAGACGTGCTGCTCTCCGGCAACTATGGGCCGATGCTCCCCCACCTCGTCCAGATGAACATAGACCAGTTGGTGCTGGAGTGCGCCACGCCCAGGGCGGGAGAGATGGAGGTCTTCAAGGAGTACCGGAACGAGAAGGAGATCGGCCTTGGAGTAGTGAACCCCCGCTCGGACGATATCGAATCGCCGGATCAGATTGTCGCCAGGGTCAAGGAACTCCTTCAATACTTCGACCCGGACAAGATATACCTCAACCCGGACTGCGGATTCGGCACCTTCGCCGAAAGAAACGTCAACACCCACGAGATGGCCTTCGAAAAGATGCGGGTAATCGCCGTCGCCGCCGAACAAGTGCGGGCGGAATATCGGTAGCGCCTGGATTCAGAATTCTCGCCGAATTGCTATCAATCGGCATTCACAAAGGAGTTGGAAATGGCTGAAGAGAGAGACCTCAACGGGCTGCCCAGCGAAAAGCTGGCCGAAGTCCTGGATTCCTTTCGCGACCCGGAGGTGTTCAACGCCGTAACCGGGCCATGGAAATCGCGCGTCGTCTGGCAGGACGGGATGCGCGCCCGCGCCTACATGAGAAATCACCAGGTTGACATGGACGAACCCGGCGACCTGACCGCCACCGACGTCGCCGCCAGCGCACACGAGCAACTGCTGTCCGCTATCGGCAGCTGCATGACCGTCGGATTCGTTGTCAACGCCACTAAGCGAGGCGTCCGCGTCCATGACCTGGAAGTGGCCGTGGAAGGGTACTTCGACAACATACGCAAGTGGGCCGGCGTGGAGGACGAGGGCAACCCCGGCTATGGCAGGATATCGGCCAAGTGCTTCGTGCGCGCCGACGCCGACCAGGACACCCTGCGCGAAATCTGGCGATTGGCCGTCGAGGGATCCCCCGTCACCCAGTCCGTAGCCAATCAAACCTCCGTCGAGACCGACTTTGAAGCGGTCGGCTGATGGTCACCTTTGTCTCCGCCGACTGGGTTTCCGAGCGTATCGGACGGCCCGGATACCTGGTAATTGACCCCCGCTCGGCCATGCGCTACCTCATGGGCCATCTGAGAGGGGCGGTCAACGTCCCCTTCAAGAAATTGCAGGGGCCGGACGGACGCATTGGCCCGCCGGAACAACTCGCCGCCGCCTTTGGCGAAGCCGGGCTGGGCGACGACATTACCCCCGTGATCTACGACCATCAGGATGGCCGAAACGCCGCTATGGCCGCTTGGGTATTGGAATACCTGGGCCGAAACGACGTTCACGTGATGGACCTGCTGTTCGAAGCCTGGAAGGAAGAAGGCCGGGAGGTCCTCTACCGGCCTGTCCCAACAGAGCCCAGAGCTTTCGCGCCTCGCCTCAACCCGTCGGCGCGGGCTACGATGAACGACCTGGCCACCCACGGCGGACCGAAGCTCCTGGATACACGCGCCCAGGAAGAATATCTCGGACAAACCGAGACGGACCATCGCCCCGGACGCATTCCTGGCGCAGTCAACCTGCCCCATTCGGAGATGGCCGGCGTCGGAGGAAGACTACTCATCGAACCGGACCTGTTGCGTCGGCGGCTGGCGGCGGTCGGCATAACGCCCGACGATGCGGTCGTAGCGTATTGCCGCAGCGGTGTCCGGGCTTCACTGGCTTACCTCTCCATGCGGCAGGCCGGGTACGACGTTCGACTCTACGACGGCTCCTACGCGGAGTGGATGGACAGCGGTCGCCCAGTGGAAACCTGAAATGAGTAGCGCAGTCGCCCTCACCGGAGAGCGTTGGCTAACGTCCCGTCCGGTATCCTACAAGTCGTCTCATAAATACCGATCACACCGTAGGGGCGTCCCTTGTGGGCGCCCAATCCCCTCTCCCTCGATGGGAGAGGGCTAGGGTGAGGGTGAAAACGCGCGGTTCCCACCGAGGGTTGATGTTTATGAGATAGCTTCTAGTCACCCACAACTTGTAGGCAATAGCAGGTTCACCTATACTTCTGACATGGACGCCGACCAGTACAAAGCCCTGCATCGCCCTGGAACCAAGCAACTCCAAACCTTTCTGGTGCTGGAAGACCAGAACTGGCACTGTCGTAATCACGCCTACGACCACATCGGATCGGTTCAAATCGCGGGGAGTGGTGGAATTCAGGGTTTGCGGCGGGGATCGGCCAGACGACCTGGCCTCGTCATAGAGCACGAATCCCGCTATTGCGCCCAATGCGAAAGCAACCAGCGACATGACCGTTGGACGGGCGAATTCACGACCCTATTGCACATGGCCGGAATTCCTGATGCCCTTACCCGTCGCGCGCACAGAGTTCTAGGTGGCCGAGATGTCGTGGACAACGTAACTCGTTCGGTCAACGAGGTCACGCTGGATCACAAGTTTCCGATGAAGCGGTGGAACGAGGAAACTTCTAAACAGCAAACCGATTATCAGGACATGACCGACGACGATATCCGCGAGCGTTTCCAGCTTCTGAAGAAGTCCAACGGCAACGTCAGCCACAACCTGCTCAAGAGTCGCGCTTGTGAAGTCTGCTTCGACACCGGCAGGCGCGGAACGCCGTTTGGAATCCGATACTTCTATTCCGGCGGCGACCACTGGGAAGGCGAAGATGATCAAGACCCCCAAGGTTGCGTCGGCTGCGGCTGGTACGACATCCAGGCTTGGCGAGAATCACTCAATCGGCATCTGAACGGCTGAAACGCGCTTCCGGGCGTCTAAGTAGTGATCCTTGTCATTCTCGAAAGCGATAACCTTCCGTCCCAACTCGAAAGCCGCGCAAACGGTAGTCGCTGAACCTGCGAACGGATCTAACACCAGTCCGTTGCGAGAACTGAATAGCCGCATTAGTTCACGAAACAAAGCCAACGGCTTTTGCGTAGGGTGGATGCGATGTTGCGGAGAGGGAGACTTGTAGGTGAACACGTTGTGAATCGTGCCGTTTCCGTGGAACTTCGTTCCCGGTCGCTTGCCGATAACCCCCGCTTCCCAGGCATTCACAGGCTTGAACCGGGTGTTGAAAGGAACGGGGTTGGTCTTGTGCCAGACAATCGTTCCCACAGCGTTGAAACCGTGCGATTTCAGGATCTCTTCATACTCTCCGATTTGCGCCTGGGCGCAGAAGATCACAGCCCAGCCTCCCACCTTGGGAATGACCGCATCCGTCCATGCCCTGGGACTGAAATCCTTGTCCCAAGCCCCGAAATCTCCCTTCGGCATGATGAAATCCCCGCCATTAGTTCGGAGGCGACGTGGAATCTGCCTTTCAGAAGTATAAGCGTTGCTGATGGAGTACGGCGGGTCCGTCAGCAACAAGTCAACAGATTTATCTTCCAACCTGGACGAACCCTCGATTCCGTCCCCATAGAACAGCCCGAAGTCGGTGTCGGACTGTCGAACTTCAAGCGTCTCATTAGAATCAGTCCTTCTAAAAACCTGTTCAACGGCTATTTCGATGGTATGGTATTCGGGCGCGTGTATCACCTTCAACCCGCCATCCAAATGAAATTCCCCAACCGAGTGGGCTTTTCGGCCCTGCTTGATGACCAACGGCACTATCCACTGCGACCGATGACTGCCGAGTCGCGAGGGCCTGCCAAGCGCGAGCTTGGTCCGAACGCCATCAAGGTTTGACGACATCCAGTCATTGACGGCGGCTTTAACCCTGATTATATCCTGCGAATGGCCGACCATTGAGCAATCTCTAGAATCTGGTATGCGTATATTGGACTGTATTGTGATGCTAACTCTGAGGTCTGTCAACATCGTTGATTGGCAGGTCAATGGCAAATTTTGATGAGCTAAATCAGGAACGCTTCATAGTATCGGAATCCCCCATCCCAATCTCCCCCGCCAGACTCTCCCTATTCGAATCCCCCGCTTCCCTCTCCGCCGACGCCGGATCATCCGCCGACAACATCGCTCGCGGCCCCACAACCTGCCGCGCCACGTCCAAATTGAAATGTTATTAGTCCCTTCTGAGTTTGAACAGAACGAACACGGCAAACGCCCGGCGGTCTCTGCTGGGAACATTCTCGAAGACTTCGATAGCCGCCCTCGTTTCCTCAATAAGTTGCAAGACGTCAGACCGTGTGAATGGATCAAATGGGTCGTAGTCGGCTTTGTGTCGAATCTCCTGCATCTTCACGAACTGACCGGCGAAGTCTCTGATTCCCTGTGGGAAGTGTGCATCCAAGATTGGCTTTCCTGGACCCTGGGTGCATTTCCTTTTGACCTCTCCGTGGTCTAACGCCCTGTATGCCTGTCTCCATGCCTGGTTAGTCTGGCTTGGAGACCTTGGACCGACAAGCAGGTCGGCGCAGTTGTTGGCTAGAGTATGGAACAACGCGTAGTAGGTTGTGCTTACGGCTCTCCGTAATTCGATCTGCCCAGGCATCCCAGGTCCTTCACCGGTGGCCAGGCTATCCGCGACTGCTAAAAGATCGTCAGGACTCACGACAGCATCTTCTCCAATTCCGGCCACTCCGATTTTTCTACGAATGACTGTATCGGTATTCCGGGGTATCCGAGCTCTAGCGCCCGAGCCCACAGAGAATCAGATAGCCTGAGTGTCCATCTTGGGTCCAACTTGCTCTGGTCCCCATGAAAAACGATGTACGAGTGCAGGTACACCTCACCATCGTCATCAACACGAGACCTCACCACTATGGGTCCGAACTCGAATTCGTCCTTGAAACGTTCATCGAGCAAGTCCTGGATCATCGTCTTTATATCATTGGTGGCCTCGGATGTTGCCATCGTCCTTCTCCAGAGTGCGTATCGTGTATCAGTCGGTCCGTTCATTCTATCAGGGTTTGATATAGAGAGTGGAAGCTAGGCAATTGCGCTCTGGCGGCCAAATCTACGACTCTAACTATGTTCAACTGGAATTCTAACTATCCTGCTCATCCATCACACCCATCCCAATCTCCCCCGCCAGACTCTCCCTATCCGAATCCCCCGCTTCCCTCTCCCCCAACTCCCGCCGACTCACCCGCTCGAACCGTCCGCCGTCCGCCGACGCCGGATCATCCGCCGCCAGCATCGCCCGCGGCCCCACAACCTGCCGCGCCGCGTCCGACAACTCCGCCCCGGCGGCCCGACTCCACAACGACGCCAGCCCGTCAGCCCGCTCCGTCTCGCCATCCTGGTTCCGCGCCCAATCCGCCCGCATCCTCAGCAAACGCGACACCCGGCTCGCTATATACGCCTCCACCAATATCCGCGCCCGTATCGGATCCGCGCCCAGAGGCTTGCCCCCCACCCCCGACTCCGTTCGCCGCGCGTAATCCAGCAGCGCGTCCGTCTCCGTCTCCACCCAGCCCGGCAGGTCAGCGTCCGGGTCCATCGACACCTGCGTACTCACCACGCGGTGCCCGTCCCCCTCCGGCCCCAGCGCGTCCGTCCGCAATACCCACACATCATCGAACCGAACAGCGCGCGCCGCCACCCCCGACAGCCTTCTGGAAGACCCAAGCGCGATCCCATCCGACGCGCCATCCACCACCAGGCACACCGGCAGCCGCTCAGCGTCGCCGCGATCCACTAGCCCGACCGCCCACAGAATATCCGGCGCGCCGCCCAGCCCCCGAAACATACCCACCCCATTCACAATATACCCGTCCGCGTCCGGCGTAGCCGTCAGCCCAACCGAATCCGGATCCAACACAGCCGACCCATCCGTCCCCCGCGACACCGAAACCTCATGCCGCCAAACAGACCGCTCCCCCCTCGACAACGCCCGAACAAGCCGCCCTCGCTGCCCCTCAGTCCCCCATCCAACCAGCGCCGCCCTCAACGCCTGCCCCTCCCCCTGCGCCATCCACAGCAACCCCCGCCGATTCAACTCCTCCAGAACCACAACCGTCATATCCGTGGACAACCCCGCCCCCCCATTCTCCACCGACTCCGACGGCACAAGCCATCCCATCTCACCAACCGCGCGTGAAATCTGAGCGAGCGCAGTCCCCCCATCCACCGCGTCATACAAAGCCTCAACGTTCTCAGGAACATTCTTATCCAGCCAGTCAGATACAACGCGTCGAAAGTCCTGCTGTTCCGCGGTGTAATGATATGAGAAATCCAACCCGCTCTACCTCCTCCGATTCCCGTATGCCTCGCCTCGCCGACGGATGCTTGTCACATTGACAATCCTGTTCTCCCGATCTAACACATATCGTATTCGTATGCCACCGACTCGATAGCGGTACGAACCGGGACTGCCGCGCACAGGTGATACATCCCGATGCGTGATTGGATTGGCTCTAAGTTCATCCAGACACCTGTTCAAGCGTCTCTCCGTTCTCGCATCTACTCGCTGGAGGTATCGCCTAGCGCGGCGGGAAAGTATGACTTTATACATCGCTTTTCTTTATATCTTCCCACTTTACATACTCGCCCCGCTTGATTTCTTCATCTCCGGCGATAAAGTCCGCGATCTCTTCCTCGGTCATATCCTCCGGAATACTGAGCAACGCCGTTGAACACATAACGTCCACGCCCTCCGCAAGCAGCGCGGCGCTCATAGATTCCGACAGCCGATGCAGTTCGGCCCGAATCAGAGACGCCGATCTCTCTGAGCCGCCGTTCACCTCTGCGCTCATATTTCGTCGAAATTCCTCTTTGCCTCGCTCGAAATCCGCTATCTCACCTTCGCGGTAGTCTTCAGGCCAGTCCGGTATTTCGAGCATATACCCGGCGGCCTTGTCCATCATGTCGTCAGGCGCTTCATCTATCAGCTCATTGAAATCCTGCCTCAGCAGCGCGGCAATCTCCGGGTCATTCGCATTTATGTCTTTCCAGAGGATTACCCGCTCTTGCCCGGCTACTTCTTCCGTCTTATTCATGTCGCCCTCCCTGAATCATCTTTCAGTATTCGGAAAATCGCCTCACCCCCTCAACTCCGCCTTCAGATTCCGGCCCAACTGCCGCAATATATCATTCTGGAAGCGGTCAACCTGCTCCGAAGTCAGCGTCCCTCTGTCCGACTGGAACACCACCCGGAACGCCACAGACTTCCGCCCTTCCGCAACGCCCTCGCCTACGTATATGTCGAACGGCGCGCTCCGAACCACCAGCGCGTGCCGCTCGATTATCTCCCTGATGCGCGACACCGGAACATCCTCATCCACCACGATAGCCAGGTCGCGGTACGACTCCGGGTACCGGCTGGAACTCTCGTATGTCAGGCTCACATCGCCCACCGCCGACAGCAGCGCCTCCATGCTCACCTCGAACATCGCCACCGGATACGCCTCCAGGTCGAACCCTTCCAGAACTCGGCCCTGAACCTCCCCCACGACCCCAAGCGTCACATCCCCAGCCGTCAGCCGCGCCGTCCGACCGCGCTGAAGAATCGAGTCCTCCGACGGTTCGTATGCTACTTCTATGCCCAACGCGGAAAACAGGTACTCCAGCCCCCCCTTCGCGTCGAAGAACCCCATCTCGCTGTCCCGCGCTATCCACGACGCCCCAAACCTCGGCCCCGACACCACGCCCACCAGCGTCTCCCGCTCCTCCGGCAGGTCTCGCTCCTTCGCCTCCGACTTGGGTATGTAAACCCGCCCCACCTCGAATATCCGAATCCCCTCGCCCTGCGCTATCCGCCGGTTGTACGATAGCGTATTCAGGATGTTCGACCGCAAACTTGTCCGCATATACTCCCACTCGCGGCTGAGCGGATTCGCTATCCGCAACGGCGGATTCGACTCGTCCAGCGCGTCCACAGCCTCCAGGTTCTGGAGCGTCGTCGGCGAGTACGAAATCGTCTCCTGCATACCCGCCGCCGCCAGCAGGTCCCTCACCGTGTCCTTCAACTGCGTCATCGGCTGCGGCTGCCAGTGCGGTATTGAGCCGGAAAGCATCGTCGTCGGAATCGAATCGTACCCGATGATGCGCGCCAGTTCCTCCACCAGGTCGTCCTCTATCGAAACGTCCGACCGCCAGTACGGGACCTTCAGCCACAGCGTATCCGTCCGCTCCGACGACGGCCCCCCTTCCAGCGTCTCTATCAGGTCAATCAGCCCGCCCGGCTGCTCCGCTTCCTCGAATCCAAGCGACTCCAGCGTCCGCCTTATCTGCGAGGTCGGATAGTCAACCCCCAGTACCTGCCTTATCCGCGCCCGACTCAGTTTCACCGTCGGCGGCTCCCGCTCCGACTCCATCGGATACAGGTCAATGACCCCCTTCGCCGCCGTCCCGCCGCACAGTTCCACAATCAGCTTCGTCGCCCGTCGCAGCGCGACCGGCGCGAGAGCCGACCGAATATCCCGCTCGAACCTGTCCGATGCGTCCGTTCTCATGCCCAGCGCCGTCCGCGTCCGCCGCGTATTCACCGGATTGAAACTCGCCGACTCCAGCAGAACCGCGCTCGTATCCTCCGTCATCTCCGAATTCGCGCCGCCCATCACGCCCGCCAGTCCAACCGCATCCCGCGAGTCCGAGATAGTCAGCATCGGCGGCCTCAGTTCCCGTACCTCCCCGTCCAGCGTCCTCAGCGTCTCCCCTTCCCGCGCCGCCCTCACGACGATAGTCGCGTCCCGGCACTTCTCGAAGTCGAAAGCGTGCAGCGGCTGGCCGTACTCCAGCATCACGTAGTTCGTGATGTCCACCACGTTGTTGATAGGACGCTGGCCCGCCTTCACCAGCGCGTCCTGCATCCACGCGGGCGACGGCCCTATCCTCACCCCCGTAACCAGGCTCGCCGTGTACCGATAGCACAACTCCGGGTCCGCTATCTCGATTCTCACCCGATCCTCTATATCGTCCCCCTCTTCGGGATACGACAAATCCGGCTCCGTCACCCTCTCCCCGTTGATAGCCCCAACCTCGTGCGCGATGCCCAGTATCGAGAGACAGTCCGGCCTGTTCGACGTAACCTCCGCGTCCAGAACCGCGTCCCCCAGGTACTCCGCAAGCGGCGTCCCCACCGGCGCGTCATCATCCAGTACCAGAATCCCGTCGTGATCCTCCCCAAGCCCGAGCTCCAGCGACGAACACACCATCCCAGCCGACTCCACCCCCCGAATCCGCGCGCGCCTCAGCGTCTCCACCTTCCCCGAGCGTGGGCTGAACATCCGCGCCCCTTCCTTGGCGAACGCTATCTTCTGTCCCGCCGCCACGTTCGGCGCGCCGCATACCACCGTCGCCGTCTGGCCGCCAATATCCACCGTCGGCAACATCAGCCTGTCCGCGTTCGGATGCGGATTCACCTCCAGCACGTGGCCCACCACTATCTTGTCCGCCTCCCAGTTCTCCCCGACCGTCTCCACCTCCCCTATCTCCACCCCGGCCATCGTCAGCTTGTGAGCCAGCTCGTCCGGCGAGTTCGTAACCGCCACGTAATTCTTCAGCCATGAGATTGGTACTAGCATCTGTTCCTCTCTTGCGATACTGCGCTAATTTAGTCGGCGTCGCCTGCGGCGAGAAAATATCCCTTCCCCTCGACGAGTTCACCGGGGTAGGCAAAGTTCCTTCCCCCTCGACGGGCTTACAAGGGTAGCCAAAATCCCTTCCCCCTTGACGGGGGAAGGTTAGGATGGGGGTGACTCCGCCAATCCAAGTTCAATGCCTACCCCTATCAGCCCTTGACGGGGTAAGGCTAGGATGGGGGTGACTCCCCTGCCAACCAAACTGATACAGACTCCTCTCTTACCATGTCCTTGCAAAAAATAAGAGCGACCGCCCGGTCGCCCCATATCTACCCTGAGCGGCCGACCAGCTTGCCCTAGCTAAACTGGCGCAGAAAACGCAGGTCGTTCGAATAGAACAGCCGTATATCCTCAATCCCGTGCTTCAGCATCGAAATCCTCTCCGGCCCCATGCCGAACGCGAACCCCGTGTAGATGTTAGGGTCATATCCGACACCCTCCAGCACCTTCGGATGCACCATGCCCGCGCCCATTATCTCTATCCAGCCCGTCTCGCTGCACACGCGACACCCGCCGTCGCACAGGAAGCAGTCTATCGCCATATCCACACCCGGCTCCACGAACGGGAAGTAGTCGCACCTGAACCGCACCTTCCGATCCACCCCGAACACGCGCCGCGCGAACTCGTACAACGTCCCCTTCAGGTCAGTCATCGTGATTCCCCTGTCCACCGCCAGCCCCTCTATCTGGTAGAAATGCCACTCATGCCTGGGGTCCGTCGCCTCATAGCGATAGCACTTGCCCGGAACCACCACCCGCACAGGCGGATCCGTCGCCTCCATAGTCCTAGCCTGCATCGGAGACGTATGCGTCCGCAGAAGCATCGGACGCTCCCCGTTCTCATCCTCGTAATCAATCCACAGCGTATCCCACATATCCCGCGCCGGGTGGTCCTTGGGAATGTTCAACATCTCGAAATTATAGTGATCCCACTCGATCTCCGGCCCCTCCACCACGCTGAACCCCATCGAAGCGAACGCCGCGCAAATCTCCCTCACTATCCGCGTCGTAGGATGAATCCCCCCTCGCGGCGAGGGCCACCCCGGAAGCGTAACATCAATCGCGTCCACCGGAGCCGACTCCGCCGCCGCCCGCTTGATAGCCTCCTCCCGCGCCGACATCGCCCCTTGGAGCGCCTGCCTGAGCGCGTTCGCCGCAGCCCCCGCCGCCGGCCTCTCTTCCGCCGGCAGCGCCCCCAGCCCGCGCAGAACCCGCGTCAGTTCCCCGCGCCGGCCCAGGTACGCTATGCGCCACTCATCCAGCGCCTCCAGGTCCGAAACCGAATCCAGACCATCCAGCGCCTTCGACCTCAACTCTTCTATCTGCGTGCCAATAGCCATTTCGCTCAACATGGACTCCCCTCGCCAGCGCGCGACATCAGCCTAAATTATAGGTTTGCCCCGAAACCTCGGTCAAGCAGAACCACCCTCCGACCTCGGCCCAAACGGCTCCGGCCTGAACGGCCCGTCCCGCACGTCTAGGAATCCCCGCATCCCGCTCTCCATCGCCGCCTCCAGCATCTCACGCCGGTTATACTCCGGCCTCTGCGACGAATGAGCGATAGCCGACAGCAACCAATTCGTCGTGATAGCGTTCCGCAACCCCATCATCTCCAACCCCAGCGTCGCAACATACTTATTCGCCGCCACCGTCTCCGGGCTTATCCGCGCTATCCGCTCCGCCAGCCGGAACGCCTCCGCCATCATCGCCTCCCTATCCGCGAACACCTCATTCACCAACCCAATCCTGAACGCCTCCTGAGCGTCAATATGATCCCCCGTCAGCGAATACCGCAGCGCGTTCTTGTACCCCGCCATCAGCACCCACAGAAAACTCGTATTCGAGATCTGCCGCACCTCCGGCTGCGCGAACACCGCGTCCTCCGAGCAGAACGTCATATCGCACGTCAGCGACAACCACGTCCCGCCCCCCATGCACGCACGCGATAACCGGCTTCGACAACTCCAGGATATGCGTCTGATTCTTCAGCATATTCCGGTCATGATAGAACCAGCGCGAAGTATGCTCCGCCGCGCTCTGCCCCTTCGGAATCATCGAAACCGGATCCGTCTCCCCGAACGACGCTATATCATACCCCGAACTGAACGCCCTGCCAGCCCCCTGTATGATGATAACCCGCGCCTCCGGGTCAGCCTCCGCGATGTCCAGAGCCTCATGTAGGTCAGCCTCCATCGGCTCAGTCATAGCGTTCAGCGTCTCCGGCCTATTCAGCGTTATCACCCGCGTCGGCCCTTTGGCCTCATATAGAATATACTCGTACTCCGGCAATGCGCTCCTCCGTATCTAATTCACTCATTCCACACTCACATCTCAACACTCACCTCCGCTTGAAGGGATAGGCAAAAGTCCCTTCCCCCTCGACGGGCTGACAAGGGTAGGCAAAGTCCCTTCCCCCTCGACGGGGGAAGGTTAGGATGGGGGTGAAACCCCAACCCCCTAGCCTACCCCTCTCAGCCCTCACCCCCATAACTATACCAAAACCTCGCCAATCATACCCCACATCCTTGACGACAACCGAATTTATAGACACTATATGCCGCAAACCCGCCTCGCCAACAACTAAAGACTAAAAACTAACCACTAATAACTCACCCCCTCGGAGGCCCAAAATGAGACTCACCGACAAAGTAGCCATAGTAAGCGGAGCCGGCACCTTCGGCGGCAGCGGAGTCGGAAACGGAGCCGCCGCCGCCATACTCTTCGCCCGAAACGGAGCCAAAGTCGCCCTGCTCGACGCCGTGGACGAATGGGCCGAAGCCACCGCCCGCATCATCCGCGAAGAAGGCGGAGACGCCATCCCCATCGCCGCCGACGCCACCAACCCCGACGACTGCCAGCGAGCCATCGCCGCCACCATCCAGCGATTCGGCGGCCTGCACATCCTCCACAACAACGTAGGCGGCGGTGGAAGCGGCGGAAACGTCGTAGAAGCCACCGACGAAGACTGGTTTCGCAGCGCCTCCGTCAACCTCATGAGCATGGTCAACATGAGCCGCCACGCCATACCCCACATGAAAACCGCCGGCGGCGGCTCAATCATCAACATCTCATCCGTAACCGCCCTCAGACCCAAGCCCGGCCGCTCATCCGCCCAGTACACCGTCAACAAATCCGCCGTCGTCGGACTCACCCGCGCCCTCGCCCTCGACCACGCCGAAGACAACATCCGCGTCAACTGCATAATGCCCGGCCTCATGTGGACGCCCCGACTTGCAAGCGGAGCGCCCGACGCCCGCGACACCCGACGCGCCTCCACCCCGCTCCCCATCGAGGGCCGGAGCTGGGACATAGGCAACGCCGCCCTCTTCCTGGCCAGCGACGAATCCCGCTTCATAACCGGCGTAACCCTCCCCGTGGACGGCGGCTTCCTCCTCACCAGCGCCCCCAACTGATGCCCTCTACCCCAGCCAGCACCCAAAGACGAACCGCAACAAATCCGCGTACCGCGTATTCGCCGCCTCGATACAGGCGTCATCATTCACCATCGGAACCGCCACCGCGTACAAAACCGCCACAACCGCCATCAACAGCGCCGCCCAGACAACCCCTCTAAAACTCATTCACATCGCCCCTTTCCATTCACCCGCCATCCCCGCGCAATCTACCATCCCCCAATCGCTAGGTCTATCTCCCTTCCCCTTGCATTCACCCCCAAACTAGACTACATTCATACCCACAGATGGACAACCCCTCCGAAAGTCGAAGAGAACCCGCCCTGACCGTCCGCAGGGAACTGCGCCCCTTCTTCGCCGCCCTGTTCATCTTGCAGACCTTCGGCCTGGTAGCCCGACGATTCTACATCGCGCTCACCGAGCGGTCCGACTCACTCTGGACAGCCCTGGCCGATGGCGACATCCTGAACATCCTAGCCGTCAGCCTCAGCCAACTCGAACGCGACGGCGCAAAAGCCATAATAAGCACAGTAATCTTGATGGAGGTATGGGACGCCATGATGGGCACCAGAGACGCCATTAACGACTGGCTCGAAAAACGCCGCCAGAAAGCCCTCGTCGAAGGACGCGCCGAAGGACGCGCCGAACGCACCGCCGAAGTCATAGCCTGGAACGACCGACGACTGGCCGCCGAAGCCAACGATGAACCCTTCGACGAACCAATTCCCGGAACCAACGACCGCCACCCGCGCCCCTAACCCTCATCTGCACGTCGAAGAAATCCCCTTCCCCCTCGACGGGGGAAGGCCAGGATGGGGGTGACCAGCTTCAACGCTTATCATCGCTGAGGAATAGACTGGGCAAGCAACAAGGCTAATGCAATTTTCTTGTCGCCCACATCCCCCTTGCGTCAGCTTCCAAAATATAATATCTTCACATTGAGACAGATAGCTCGGCTGATGGACGCGCGGGACGCCATGCTCAGTTCACGCGACACGCCGACCTTAGCCCATCTCATAGCGAAAACATCATGGCGACATAAGAACCGGAGAGCCAGCATGACCCACGACAAGGCCGCACTGGACGCGGCGGTGGCGACCTTTCAAGAAAAAGGCGGCATCGCCACCCTACGCGCCGAAATGGACGCTTTCCATAATCTCCGCCTTCTCCTGTACGCGGAGTATCCTCAGCTCAAAAAGGACTACCCCAACCAATGGGTCGCCATCAATGAGATGGGCGTGCTTGCGTCCGGCGATTCCCAGCGTGAAGTGATGAACGCGCTTAGCGAATCGGATATAGACACCTCCGACGTCGCCCTTGAATACATCAACACAGAAAATTCAATTTTCATCCTATGATACAAGGCTACTTTGATCCCGATAGTCGGCCATACTTCAATTGCAGGCTGCACATAGCGCGATTCAACATTTATCGCCCTATACAACTGCTATTCGATACCGGCGCGGACATCACCAGTTTACATCCCACCCTCTCCAGAGAAGTCGGCATCCCTTTCGACTCGCTCCGCAACCCCCAAACCGCTCATGGAATCGGCAGTGGCGAGGCCGAGTACTTCAGCGAAGACGCCACCCTGTTTTTCATAGACGGCGATGTCACCCGCCTATACCACATATCCGTCAATATCGCCAAACCCAACAGCTATAACTGGATTCTACCCTCTATCCTCGGAAGAGACGTATTCGATTTCTGGTCCACCTACTACGACCCATTCACCAAGAGACTGGAATCCGAAGCCCGCTTCGCCCACCTGACCTTGCCCAATGACTTCTTCAACCCGACTTCAAGTTAGAAAATCCTGAACAGCCCCACCAATCCATCCGCAAGCTAATGCCACCCACGCCCCTGACCGTCATTCCCCCAAAAGCGGGAATCCACCCCACCGTCCCCAACCTACCCCCTCCACACCAGCGGTTCCCCCGTCTCCGCGTCCATGACAAACCCATCCAACCTTGGCGGAGTATCCCTAGGGTCAACCTCAGCCTCATCCAATTGCTTCTGTGTTAGGCCCCTGGCAGGCTTCTTATTACCGATTTCCCTATGAGCACTGTGGCACTGATTTTCGTCATAGCACCGACCCGTATCATTCCACATATCATAGTTAAAGCATTCATGAGTGATACCGCATTCATCCGTATCAGCGCACTCATGGGTGTCATAAAATTCAACCCCGGCTATATAGGTGTTTTTCAATATAGCATCGCTTAAATCAGCATTGACCAACTTCACGTCGCGCATGAAAGTTTCGGACAAATCCGACCGCTTTAGACTAGCGTTTGTTAGGTATGTCCCGACAAGATGAGCTTCGGATATTTTCGCTCCGTCTAGCTGTGCGGCGGTTAGGTTAGCGCGGTCAAACCGCGCGCCAGTCAGATCAGCATCAATAAGAATAGCATTGAACATATTCGCGAGATGAATTTCCGTATGAGACAAGTTGGCCCGAGTAAGTCGAGAACGAGACAGATTCACCCCGGAGAGCCTCGCGCCCGATAGATTCACTTCAATCAGACGTGCCATAGCTAGGTTCGCGCCTTGAAAATTCGCGCGTGACAAGTCTGTTGACCAAATGTTGACATACATGAGATCGGCGTCTTGAAAGTTCAGCCTGAAATCATTCTCTTTCTCTAGCGCAATCAGATGCTCGCCACGCTTGCGAACGATTTCCATTATCGTTTGAACATCTTCACGCAGTTTCGTCCGCCTATCCTTTTGCCCCTTCTCCATCACCTTATCCTCTGTCGGATGACGAACAAAAGCGCACAGCAAATCCATAATCTGCAAATAGTATTGCTCAGGATATTCCTCAGCCAGCCGTTGCAGCGCGTATATCCCACCCAGCCGAACAGAGAGAACCGAGTCGCCCAGCATCTCCGCGCCCTTCTGATAGCGCTCATTCAAAAACCCCTGCTGCCCCAACTCGATCTGGCCCTGCGCTACCTTAGCTTGCCGTTGCGCCGCGTCTGCCTGATGTCCTGCCACTATCCCCCGCCAAAGCGCCAATACCAACGCCACTACCCCACCAATCAGCAGGCCCACATTGCGAAGCGTCGCGCTGTTGGACTCAGGATTATCCACGCCGACCTGCAACCAATCCCAATACACCAAAGCGAGAACCATCCCACCCACTCCCAAGCCCAACGCCAAACCAACGAAAATCGCGTTGAACCTGGAATCTCCGACTCTGACGGGAGAAGTGAACCACACTTTCACACGCCTAAGAATCTTCATTTATACCTCTCCCCCCTCACCGACGGCTCACCCGCAATCTGCCCCCTCACAACCCCCACAAACTCCCCATCCATCCCCAGCGCCTCGCATACCGCGTCATCCAGCCCTCGCCGAACCTCGCAAGAACCCATCCGCGGTAACGGCAGCAGCGTATCCTCCGCGTACCTATCATACGCCGCCGCCAGCCTACTCACCGCCTCCTCCCCAATCACCTTGAAGTCTGGAACAACCAGACTTCTCAGATCGTCCAGTGAGAACCGCGTGTACGATGTGTCCCTGCTCGAACGATTTCCGATTAAAGCGAATACACCCAAAGACGAATTCAGATATACACAAATCGCCTTTTCCAATGTCTTGTCACCGGGAAAGTCAATTATCGGCCTACACGGAGACCAAGACGAACCGACAGTTGGCGATTCTGTCAATACACTGACCATTCTGACGGTGTTGAGTCTTGCCCGCCCTGTCAATAGCAGATTGCTTCTCTGATTCCAGTATCTTTCTGCCAGACGCGAATTCTTAACGACAATGTGTGTATCTGGTCGCGCGGACATAGACTTGGTGACCGTTGTATCGTGCTGCCATAGCGCCATTCGGCCTAGAGAATCGGGCATCGCGCTCTTTCGGAAAGCGTCCCTTATCCTCCGACCTTCCGGCCCAACATCGGCAATACTCTTCAACAATGCCGCGTCGAAAAGCCTACCCTCTTTCAATTCCACGAACTGGCGGCACAGATACGGCGACAAGAACTGAACCGCGCCCCAATCTCCAAGCGCCACCCGGCTGGACGGCCATTCCTGAACCGTTCCCATGTCCCCCAGCGAGTCGCTCACGATAGCCTGCGCCACGCTGACAGCCTCCGCCGGAGTCGCGGGATTTATAGCTAGGTTGACAAAACGAGTCGGCGGCTTCGGTTTGCTAAAGTCCGGCCACAGACGGCATACCAACAGAATCTCGCCTATGCTGGTATTCTCCGAGAAATACATACGCTCGGGATCGTGAGACGTGACCACCGTTTCCACATGATAATTCCTGCCCAGAAATCGGCGTATCTCAAGCGCCGATGCGTTAGTCGCGGTCACCAATGGAAGAATAGCGGCTATCGTGCCGCTGTCACTCTTGCGTAAATAGTCCGCCAGAACTATAAATGGGCTGCTATTTCCAGATAGATGAACCGGCTTGTTGGCGAACAGCGCCTTTTCCCGCGCCTTCAGTTTCCTTTCATCATCCCTGCTGAACTGGTCATGCCGCAGACTGTCCCGCGTAAACGGCGGATTCATTATCACTACGTCCGACGGATCCGGTCGAACCATGTCACTCTCATCGTCAATCTGCGTAACCGCCCGCGCCGACCCGGGCCAGGACATCATCCTCGGCTGCCTGTCCAATATCTCCAGCGAACCCAGAAAAGCGTCCCCTTCCCCGTCCACTCCCAGGAACGCCCGCCCTATCTTCATATTCTGAAACCGCGTAGTCGGCGACAGCAGACCCAGCGTAGTAGCCGCCATGTGCGTCGCCGTCAGATTCACGTCATACCCCGTCAGAACCCGCTCGATTAGCGTCCGCGCCATCCGCCCGTCGTCCCGCGAACCCGGCGCAAGGTCATGTATCCGCTCCGCCGCCGCCATCAACAGCGTCCCCGTCCCGCACGCCGGATCAGTGATTCGCAACTCCCCAATCGCCTCCGCGTCATTCCAGTCCCGCATATCATCGGGTATCGCCAGCGACGCCAGCAAAGTCGCCGCCGCCGTAGTCGTATAAAACGACCCGTCATACCGCGCCGAATCCAGAACCGTGTGAAATATCCGCCCCAGCAAATCATGCCGCAGCCCGCTTATATCCCGCGTCAGCGCCAGCGCCGCCTCCCCCGTCTCCCGAACCGCCGCCGCGAAAGCCGAATCCTGCGGACATCCATTCAACGCGCTCTGAGCCGTAGCGAAAATCGGCTTATAATCCACCGCCAGCCACAAATCCCACGCCCCCAAAAACGCCCCTATCGGATCCGCCTCCCTCACACACCGCTGCGCCATCTCCGGAGGCCACTCCCCCGCGAACGGCGTCCTGCCCGCAGCGCGGTCCAAAAGTCCCTTCCCCCTCGACGGGCTCACATCGTCAGCCAACAGTCCCTTCCCCCTTGACGGGGGAAGGTTAGGATGGGGGTGATCCCCACCAACCACGCCGTCCGAAGAAAGTCCCTTCCCCCTCGACGGAGAAACGCCAGGATGGGGGTGATCACCACCACCAACACCAGTCACCCTATTATCAAACTCCGGCCTCAGCTCATCCCTATACCCATCCAGCCGCGAATGAAACATTATCGCCGTCGCTATCACCAACATCGCCCGCTTCGCCGCGTGATTCCACCGGCTCGCCGACGACTGACCCGCCAACCGCGTCCCCCTCTTGCTCTGCGGCAAATCCAGCGCCCGCGCAATCTCCCGCTTCTGCCCCTCGCTCAGCCGCCCGACCGCCATATCCAAACTCGCCGACAAACCCGCCGCCGCCAGGTCCGGATCCCCCAGCTGCATCGGAGCCAACTTCACAACCGACGCCAACTCCCCCAGGCTACCCTCAGTCCACCGCGCCTCATCCGCCGCGACCCGGCTATTCGGAGCGCGAATCGTCCAGACAAGGCGACACTCCGCTATCTCCCCCTCGCTACCTATCCCCTCCGGGTAACACACCGCGACAGCGCAATCCGCGTTCCTCTGATCCAGCCGCCTATCCGCGTCCGATATAGCCTCCCGCCGCTTAGCCGCCCCTTGACCTTGCTCCGCCTCCAGCGCGACCTTCACAGGCCCAACCCGAACCTCAACATCAATCCGCCTACCCCCCGCCTGCCTCGACTCCTGCCGCGCGTCCAACCCGTGCAATTCACGCAACAGCCCCGCCATCCACACATTCAAAGTATGCTCATGCTCCCCAGCCATACCAGCGCTCACCCCCTCACCTAGCCCAAATCATTCGTTCTATCAAAACAATACACAACCCACCCCCACCCTGTCAAACCTCGTGCCCCTCCGTATCCTTCATGGATAAAGCCGCCATCGCCAGCCCAAAAATCAAAGCCCATCAAAATAATCACCCAAATCACAGTTCAGACCGCCATACACCCCCTTAGCGCCCCTCCGTGTCCTTCGTGGATATAATTCCCCCCAATCCCCTAAATCCCCATTCCCAGACACATCCGTTCTCTGATACAATACCCACATCCAAATCCAACGGAGGCCCACACATAAACGCCAGATTATAATACGAAAAATACAGACCTCAGAAAAAACGCTCCATAGCTAACGCTGGTGAAACACAGGTCAACGCTGGTGACATTTTCACCTGTTGCTCACCACTTAACCCACCAGAACTCACCTGTTGAATTATAATCCAGAATATATACAATCACTCCTAAGTACTACCAACTAAAAACTAACCACTAACCACTAGGAGACACCCGTGACATCCCAATTCCTCAGCAACGAAGAAATCGTCCAGCGCGCCCGCAAGAACCTCCCCCAGGGAGCCTGGGACTACCTCGTCGGCGCGTCCGAATCCGAAACCACCATGCGACGCAACCGCCTCGCCTTCGACAGCCTCGCCTTCCGCCCCCGCGTCCTGCGCGACGTCTCCAACATAGAAACCGCCACAACCTTCCTCGGCCACGACCTCGCCATACCCGCCCTACTCGCCCCAATCGGCTCCCTCCAGGTCTTCGACCCCGAAGGCGGAGCCGCCTCCACCCGCGCCGCCGCCGACTTCGGCATCATGCACGTCGTAAGCTCCGTAACCGAACCCACACTGGAACAGATCGCCCAGGCCGCCGACCGCCCCAAAGTCTTCCAGCTATACATCCACGGCGACTGGGGCTGGGTCCAGGAAATGATAGCCCGCGTCCAGGAAGCCGGATACGTCGGCCTCTGCATCACAGTCGACACCGACCACTACAGCCGCCGCGAACGCCCCCTGCTAACCCGCTGGATGCCACCCACCCAGCGCCGCCGACGCGCATCCTCATCCAACCTCTCCCACGCCGCCGCCGTCACCTGGGACACCGTCGACAAAATCAAGAACCTCGCCGGCCTACCCTTCATGCTCAAAGGCATAGCCACCGCCGAAGACGCCAAAATCGCCATCGAACACGAAGTCGACGTCGTATGGGTCTCCAACCACGGAGGCCGCCAGCTAGACCACGGCCAGGGCACAATGGATATGCTCCCCGAAATCGCCCAAGCCGTAAACGGCAAAGCCCAAATCGTCCTCGACGGCGGCGTACAGCGCGGAGCCGACATCGCCAAAGCCGTCTCCCTCGGAGCAACCGCCGTAGCCCTCGGCAAACTCCAGGGCTGGGGCCTAGCCGCCGACGGACAGGCCGGCATAACCCGTATGCTCCAAATCCTCCAGGAAGAACTCACCATCGCCATGGGCCTGCTAGGCGTAACCTCCATAGACCAACTCGACCCCAGCTACGTCTGCCCTGCCCAACCCACGACAACCCCCCACGAAATGAGCGCCTGGACAAACCTCCCCACCAACCGCATACTCTAAACCAAAATTGATAATTCACAATTGAAAATTGACAATTGAGGAGACTCCATGCCCTACTCCATAAACCACGTCCACATAAGATCCAACGACCCCCACGCCTCAGCAGCCTGGTACACCGAACACTTCGGAGCCAAAGTCCTCGGCGCGCGAGAAGTCATGCCCGGCACCATCACCGTCAGCATGGACGCCGGCGGCCCCGTCCGCCTCAACATATCATCCAAACCCGAAGGAACCCCCGACCACCCAGCCGAAGCCGAACTAAACCGGCTCGGACTAGAACACTTCGGCTTCGACGTCGACGACATAGACGCCGACATCGCCCGCTTCCAGGCCGCCGGAATCCGCGTAGTCCTACCCATAACCGAAGTCCCCGGCGGCACCCGCCTCGCCTACATCGAAGGCCCCGACGACGTCCTCATAGAACTAGTCCAACCCGCCCGCTAGAAAATCCCTTCCCCCTCAATGGGATCACAAGGGCAGGCAAATGTGTCGACTAATCCCCTCTCCCTCAGGGAGAGGGCTAGGGTGAGGGTGACAACCAAAAACCTAACCTTTCCCAACCCACAGCGTTCCAATAAACAACCCGCCCGCCTTCGTGTCCCTTAGTGTCCTTCGTGGATACAACCCGACGCCCGATAGGAGGAAAACCCACAGATGAGACAACGATCCTACGGAACAGACACCGGCCTAACCCTCCGCATGACCTTCACCATCCTCATGCTCGCCGGCCTCTGGGTCATCTTCATGGGCCTCCTCTTCTGGGCCGGCATCTCCCCCATCCTCATACTCGCCTTCGCCCTCATCGGCATGGCCCTACAATACTTCATGTCCGACAAACTCGTCCTCATGTCCACCGGCGCCCGCGAAGTAACCCCCCAGGAAGAACCCTGGCTACACTCCACCATCGAGCGCCTCGCCCAGATGTACGAAATCCCCAAACCCAAGAAAATCGCCATAATGGACACCCATGTCCCCAACGCCTTCGCCACCGGCCGCAACCCCCAAAACGCCGTCGTGGCCGTAACCCGCGGCCTCCTCGCCCGCCTCACCGACCGCGAAGTCGAAGCAGTGCTCGGACACGAACTCGCCCATGTCAAAAACCGCGACGTAGCCGTAATGACCTGGGCCGGCCTCATCGTCATCATGGCCGGATACCTCATGCAAATGCTCTTCTGGATGAGCCTCTTCGGCGGCTTCGGAGGACTCTTCGGCGGCGACTCCGACGACAACGACGGCGGCCCCGGCCTCATGCTCATAATGATAGCCGTGTACATCGGCACAATCATCATCTACTTCATCGCCCAGATACTCGTCATGGCCCTATCCCGCTACCGCGAATACGCCGCCGACCGCGGCGGAGCCATAATCACCGGCGCCCCCATGCAACTCGCCTCAGCCCTCGCCAAAATCAGCGACGATATGTACCGCATCCCCGACCGCGACCTGCGAGAAGTCCGCCACGCCAGCGCCCTCATGTTCACCCCCGCCCTATCCGGCCAGGGAATCATGAGCCTCTTCTCCAGCCATCCCCCCACCGAAAAACGCATCCAAAAACTCCAACAAATGCAGCGCGAACTAGAATCCCCCCGCCCCTTCCGCCCCTAGCCCCGCGTCCCCAGTAGGGGCAACCCTCGTGGTTGCCCTTCTCGGGTCACCCCCTTGCGCCACCCCAAATTCAGGAATACAATCAGCGCACATACCACAACTAAAAACTAAAGACTAACAACTAACAACTAACAACTCACCACCATGGGAATCTTCAACGCCATCTTCGGACACACCAAACTCAAGGCCCCCAGCAAAGAAGAATTCTTCTCCATCATCGGAGCCGCCTACACCCTCCAGGGAAGAACCGACCTGCGCCCAACCCAAATGGCCGGCCTCATAGTCAACCCCGTCGAATCATCCTACTTCGACAACCTCGACGCCGAACTCCGAACCATCCTCGACATCAGCGGCCGCGCCACCGGAACCCGCTTCCGCGTCCAGGACGACCAATTCGGCACCCGCTGGGTCATCCTCGACGACCCCGACTTCGAAGACCTCGTAAGCCTCATACACACCACCGCCGAAACCATCATCGAACACGGATTCGCCGACCGCCTTCTCGCCGCCGCCTTCCTCTTCGACTACCAGGGCCGCCCCGCTTACTGGCTCTACAACTACAAACTAGGCCGCTTCTACCCATTCATCCCCATCGCCGACCGCGAGCGTGACTACGCCGCCGAAATGCGCCTCGGCGAAACCATGCGCCAGCAAAAAATCCCCATGCCCCGCAAACTAGAACAATGGCACCCCCTCTGGGGCATCCCCTTCTAACCCAAGCCCCAACCCACTTGCCCCAACCCCGCGACAAGCAATACAATACCCCCATGGCTTGGGAAGTCGAATACACAGACGAATTTGAAGACTGGTGGCTTGAACTATCCGAAAGCCAGCAAGACTCCATAGAGTCTAGCGTCAACTTGCTCATAGAGCGCGGGCCAAGGTTGGCATACCCTTATTCATCAAGTGTGCTTAGATCCCGACATGGACGAATGAGAGAGCTTCGCGTACAGAGCGGAGGCAGGCCAATCCGAATCTTCTACGCATTCGATCCCAGGCGTATGGCTATCCTACTGATAGGAGGCGACAAGACAGGCGACGACCGCTTCTACGAAGTGTACGTGCCAATAGCCGACAATCTCTACCACATATACTTACAAGAACTTCTCAACGAAGGACTGATACAATGAGCGGACACCACCCATTCAGCAATCTGACCAAAGACTTCACGCCCGAGCGCCGCCAACGCATCAAGGCCATGACCGCCAAACTCCTCGCCGACATAGAACGACGCGAAGCCGAGGCCGCCCAAAAAGCCTCCGACCAATCCAAACAACCCCAACCCGCCAAACGCTAACCGCCTACCCCCTCGGCGGCAGCGACAACCCCTCCACAAACTCCAGATTCCCCAACTTCCCAAGCTCCGACGGAGCCATCTTCAACTTGAACGACCGGCTCCCCCCGCCCAGAATCACGTAATCCAGATCCCGCAACTTAGCGTCCGCGTAAATCGGCAGATCATCCGGTAGACCGAACGGCGTCACCCCCCCTATCATCATCCCCGTCAACTCCATCGTCTCATCCGCGCTCGCGAACGACGCCCGCGACACCTCCATCAGCCCCTTCACCCGCCTATTCACATCCAGCCGATCCGTCGCCGCCACGATACACGCGCAATACTTCTTCGCCCCCCGCTTAGACGCCACCACGATAGTATTCCCCGACTTCTCCAACGGAAACCCATACCTCTCGCAGAACTGCGCCGTATCCGCGAACTCCGGATCTATCTCGAACATCTCATACTCCGCCCCCGCCGCGTCCAGCCGCGCCACAACTTCCTGCTCAGCCCCTTCCGACACACTCATAACTCACTCCTCTCTAACTTCGCCTCAGCGCGTCAACCATAAGCTGCCCGCACTCCAACAACCTGACTTCCTCACTCTTGCCCCTGAACCTAATCAGGAAATTCGCCCGTCGAAACTCTTCGCGTTCCTGTTTGCGAATCCCTCCGAAGACCGCAACCGGAAGAAAGCGAACCCTCGCGCCGCGAGGAACGATCCTGTCTGCGAACCGCGCCCCCGCTCTCAGTTGCTCCACTATCTCGCTTGCATCGGCCCGGCCCTTTTTCAGCTCCAGCGCCACAACGCAATCGTCGCTGACGAACATGAAGTCGCACCTGGTGTCACTTCCGCCAATCGGCAATCTGCGGCAATCCATTTTGATAAGGACATTCGGACGCGGCGCGTCCTTCATGCCCACCGTGCATCCTCGCGTCCTGCACCTTCTCACGATACAGATTTCGTCCACTCTCGCCCGAACCGCCTCAACAAGTCCCGCCATTAAAGCCCACTCCTCGCCAAGCGGTTGGAAATCGCCGCGTAGTCATTATAAGTTCCCATAGATACCACGTCGAACCCCGACCTGAACCCTCCGAAGTCCTTATCGAACGGAATCTCCTTCACCACCGACCCGCGCGGACGACGCTTCGGCTCGAACAGCCACACCCCCAACTGCTCAGGACTCAGCGCGTAATCCGCCCCACCTATCCCTTCACGCCGAGACTTCGGAAGCCCCGACAGATTCACAAGATTAGCGAGCTCCTCCAACACCCACTCACTATGCGTCGTGATAATCACCCGCACCCCTGCCCGTACCACCGCCGCCAACTGCCGCGTGAACTCAACCTGCATCGCCGGATGAAGATGCGACTCCGGCTCCTCGATAATCAGCGTCTCCCCCGGCTGAACCACGTGCCGCAGATACAACACCACCGGAGCAAGCTCCGACACCGACGAAGACGTATTCATAAGGGGAATATCCTCTTTCCACCCCTCCGGCCTGTAATAGAACATCGGATAGCCCGTAACCGAGTTCTCCAAACGCACCGCGCCTCTCAACATATTCTGTTCGATCTGTTTGGCGAGTTCAGCCTTGCTTCGCCGAAATCTGAGCCGCGTATGTGAATCAATGTCCAATTCCCCAAGTTGACGGAGAAAATCCGCGAGAACCCCTGAGAGAATCGGCAATGACTCCTCCTGCTGAATTCCCGCATACGACGCGCGCCGGATCAATGACCCCACCGCTACCCTGTGTGCGTGCATCACCCCAGCGCGGTCGGCAGGCAGATAGTGCGCCGGTTGATTCAGGGGGTAGCGAATATAGGATTCGACAAGTCTTATAAGATCATTTACAAGGAAAACTAAATCTAGCATCCAGTCTTCGTCATTCTCGGCTTGTCGTGAAGAATGTCTGATATATAATGCGCGTTCCCTGAGATCCTCAATTTCCTCATGGTCAGGATCCTCAAAGAATAGCGGAGTCTTATCAGGGATGGATGGGATGAACTCATACCCCTTCCGAGAAATCACTAGTTCGTACTCGAAAGGCTCTATTGGCTTGGACTGGTTTGAGAATCCCCGCTTCATTAAGATACGCGCGCCGTTCCTACTTGAATGACGCACCAGCCTATTCGTATCCGCCATACCAAAGCATCGCGCTATCTCACCGTGTAATAAATCTCCTGAAATCTTTATGAAGTGTAGGAATGGTCTGAGAAACACACTTACCGAATCTGCAACTGGAATATGAGTATCTTCTGTGGAGACTATCCTTTTCGCTGATTCTGAATACACGGAATTTATCCAGAGAATCAACTCAGAGATATGTTCATCAGACACACCCTGATCGGATATCGAATAAAGAATTCGGTTATCGTGGGTATAGCTATCAAAGAACTTATGCAGAGCGTATATCAAAATCGCCAGATACGACTTCCCCGTATTGCTCGGCCCGACGAACACAGTCATCGGACGCAAATCTATATCAGCCCTCGCGATAGGGCCAAAGTCCCTCACACTCAGCTCAAGATTCTTACGCTCAACCAAAACTCGCCATCCTATCCCGTCATATCGTCCGCCGACATAGACTTATCCAGATCATAATTCCCGCAAGTCACCCTAACCAACTTCGGCCAGTCAATCGCCCCCGACGGATGGCAGTATTCATCCACGAAATCCCGCGTGATTCGATTCGCCGCCTCAGCCTTCCTCGTCATGTACTGTTCGTTGTGTTCCTTCGCCCGGTATCCGATTGGGTCAACTATCTCCGTGTACAGATCCTTATTCTCGCTGATGAGATACCAGAAATTTTGTCCGACAACTTTCAGATACCCCCTCAGAAAACTGGTTCGAGTCTTCCCATAACAGATTCCCAGCACAGATTGAACATTCGCCATCATGTCCCTCTGTTTAACGCGGGCAACCGCCGTCTTCAGGTGTTCCTCTAGCTGATCCTGTTGGGACGAGTTGCCCCAATTGGGACCAGACTTGATTGAAACGATGTAATGAACTCCCCTGTTCATAAACTCCAGGTCAACCCCCGGAGCCGTTGACTTGCGCCCGCCCGAAGTCTGTTCGGCGACGAATATCGCCAGACCCTCCAGAAACTGCCCAAACCGTTCTTCCTCCGACGACGACAGGAAAGCGTCCATGAACCCATCCACCATCTCCGAAGCGGTCAATATATTCTTGGCCCTGAACAGATACGGATTCTTCCTCAGCAGCCGGTTCATATCCAGATTCTTGAGCGAATCCAGCCGTCCCTCATGGAACACCCCGATATTCTCATTCACATACTCTTCCACCGCCGGAAGATTGAGCGATTCCACCAGACGCCCCCTGTGCGACCTCTTCAGAATACTTGTCCCTGCGCTCCGCCACGCCCGGCAATCGAGCCTGCATATCCGCCAAGCGTTCCTCAGATAGTCGCACATACTCTTCATTCGTGTCTATACCCACATAGCGCCTGGCCAGAGACAGCGCGGCCACCGCTGTTGTGCCAGACCCAACGAACGGATCCAGAACCACGTCCCCCGGCTGCGTGAACAGCTTTATGAACCACGTCGGCAGCGGAAGCGGGAACACCGCGCTATGCCTCTTGTTCGACGACTCCGTCGCCATGTGTATCACGTTGTTCGGATAGACCATATCGCGCCCTACCCAATTCGAGATGTTCTTGCCGAACCCGCTCCCAACCCGCGATTCGTCCCGTATCTTGTCCGTCTCGCTCAGGTTCGCCAGCCTGCCATTCGCCCAGTCCCCCACTGGAACCATGACCTCATCCTGGTACATACTGAACTTGCGACGCTTGTTGAACTGTATCAGCCGCTCCCAATTGTCCCTGAAGCGATTAGGCCACTTCCCCGGATAGGAATTCTTCTTATGCCACATGAATTCCTCAGTCCACAGCCAGCCCCTCTTTCGCATCTCCAATATCAGTTCGATCACGTATGTATGCCTCTCCCCGTTCACCACGCGCTCCTTGATATTCAGCACGAACGTGCCGGACGGCTTGAGCACTCTAAAGAACTGGTCGGCCTTCGGCATGAACCAATCCACATAGTGGTCAGGCTTGATGCCGCCGTATGTTCTCTGCCTCTGGTCGGCATATGGCGGCGACGTGAAGATCAGGTCTATCGAGTCGTCGGGAAGTCCCTTCAACACCTCTTCACAGTCGCCATGAATGATTCTGTCCAGATATTCCATATGCACCTCCCATCACGAACACGTATTCTACAACGAGTCTTGGCGCTAGGCAAGCGGTTTGCCGTCCATGAATCCACTAAAATGAGAGGTGGAGCATGACCGTCGTATATCTGTCCCAGGGCAAGTCTCTCACCCAGCCCAAAATCTCGTCGGCCTCAGGCGTCCCAAGATTTTCCGACGCGATGTACTGCCTGGCGCGGTCAATCATGTGATCTCGATAAATTTCTAAGAAGACATGACCCCCATCCACCACTCGCCAAGTGTCGTCATCCCATTCCGTCGCTAGATGACTTGCGAAACCATTAGCCGCCCGTCCCGGATAACCCAGGTACTCTATCCGAACCACTCCAATACTCAATGACATGATTTCACCTCTCCCCCAAATTTCAGGACCGCCATCCTATCGGACCACCCGGACCATGCAAGACCCAATTTCAGCCTTCCAACCAAAGACCATTCGTGCTACAATACCCTCAGGAGGAACAAGAAATGAGCGCCGGTTTTATAACCTCGCGTTTATCTAGGAGGACTGGCGCAGCCAAAAATTTTTCGATCCATAGCTAACAACAAGTGATTACAGGTCACTTTCCGCGTGACCCGCCACTTGTCCCACTTGAAAGTCCACTTGAAACCGCACCAGTACGACATAAAGAAGCATTTATGACCAAGCCGATTCCGACCCAAACCGAACGCCAACCCCAAAGCCCCGGAATCCAGCCCATCAACCGACATTGTTGTCCCAAAGCCCAATCTGTACGATAATATCCGCAGGCGCTGCCAACAACCTGAATCCACCTTGAAGAGGAGCCGATATGCGACGAGACCAAGTCCTCAAGAAACTGTCCGACCACAAGGACGAACTCCGCGACAGATTCGGCGTCACCTCCATCGCCATCTTCGGCTCCACCGCCCGCGACGAAGCCAGACCCGACAGCGACGTGGACACGCTGATAGAAATAGAACGCCCCGCCGGATTCTTCACGATAGCCAAAGTGAATTTCTACCTCGAAGATATATTGGGCGCGAAGGTTGACCTGGTAACCCCGGGTGCCCTCAGGTCCCCGATTCGAGAGCGGATATACGATGAACTAATCTACGTCGGAGCCGAAACCGATAACGGATACCCACGGAGACATTCTATGTCCAATGAACGCGAGTGGCATTTCCGCCTGAACGACATACACGACTCAACAGAGAAGATCCTGCGATACGTCCAGGGAATGGATTTCGACACGTTCATCCAGGACGAGATGAGAATTGACGCCGTAATCCGAAACTTCGAGATTATTGGAGAAGCCGTCAGATACATCCCGGACAAATTCAAGGCATCCCATTCCTGTATGGACTGGCAAGACATGGCGGACATGAGAAACAGGCTAATACACGGGTATTCCGACATCAACTTCGATATCGTATGGAATACCATAACCAACGACCTGCCGTCCCTGCTTTCCGACATCCGTGAACTTATCGAATCCCATACACCCGAGACTGACCGCGAATAGGAGACCCAACCCAAAATGCCCTTCGACAACATAGACCTCTTCCCATTCACCGCCGACGTCAACGACCGCGACCGCCTAGCCATCGGCGGCTGCGACACCGTTGAACTCGCCAACGAATTCGGCACCCCGCTGCTCGTCTTCGACGACGCCACCCTGCGCGGTATGTGCCGCCAATTCGTCAACGCCTTCGGCTCCCGCTGCCCCAACAGCCGCGTCCTCTACGCATCCAAGGCATTCGTCAACACCGGCATAGCCCGCCTAGTCGCCGAAGAAGGACTCGGACTCGACGTAGTATCCGGCGGAGAACTCGCCGTAGCCGTGGCCGCCGAAGCCGACATGGAAAAAGTCTACTTCCACGGCAACAACAAAACCCCCCAGGAACTCGAATACGCCCTCGACGTCGGCTGCGGACGCATCGTAGTGGACAGCTTCTACGAACTAAACCTGCTCAACGACATCGCCGCCCGGCGCGGCGTGACCCAGCCCATCCTGCTCAGACTCTCCCCCAGCGTCGACCCCCACACCCACGTCCACACCACAACCGGCATCCTCGACAGCAAATTCGGCTTCTCCATCGAGACCGGCGACTCCACCCACGCCATCCGCCAGGCCCTCGCCGCCTCCAACCTCGACCTTCTCGGACTCCACTTCCACCTCGGCTCCCCCATCTTCGAGCTAGAGCCATACGCCATAGCCATAGACACCGTGCTAACCTACCTAGCCCAGTTCATAGACGAGGGCCTGAATATGCGCGAATTCAGCCCGGGCGGCGGATTCGCCATCGGCTACGTCCGCGACCAGCTCCCCCCCGCCGTCGAAGACTACGCCGAAGTCATAACCAACGCCTTCACCCGCCGCTGCCAGGATCTCGGCTTCGGACAGCCCGCCCTGCTCCTCGAACCCGGCCGCTCCATCGTCGGCAGAGCCGGCGTAGCCCTCTACACCGTCGGCGCGATAAAACAGATCCCCACCGTCCGCAAATACGTCTCCGTTGACGGCGGCATGGGCGACAACATACGCCCCGCCCTCTACGGCTCAGAATACGAAGCCGTCCTCGCCTCCCGTATGTCCGCCGAACCCAGCGAGCTAGTCACCCTCGCCGGCAAATACTGCGAATCCGGCGACGTCCTGGTGCGAGACATAGAAATGCCATCCCTCGAATCCGGCGACCTCATAGCCATACCATCATCCGGCGCTTATGCCCCCTCCATGGCCAGCAACTACAACCTCAACGGACGCCCCGCCATAGTCGTAGTCGCCGACGGCCAACCCACCCTAATCCGCCGCCGCGAATCCTTCCAAGACATGATGGCCCTCGACGTAGTATAAAAACTAACAACTAATAACTAAGGACTAAAAACTATGCCCGACATCACCTACTCCTCCGCCACCTCAATAGCCCAATCCATCCGAGACAAAGAAATATCCGCCGTCGAAGTAGTCCAGGCCCACCTCGACCGCATCGCCCAGGTCAACGACAAGCTCAACGCCGTCGTCCACCTCTGCGCCGACCGCGCCCTCCAGGAAGCCGCCGACGCCGACGCCGCCCTCGCCCGCGGCGACGCCACCGGCCCCCTCCACGGCGTCCCCATGACCCTCAAAGACTCCCTAGACACCGAGGGCGTCGTAACCACCGGCGGCACCACCGGACGCCGCGACTTCGTACCCGACGCCGACGCCACCGTAACCGCCCGCCTCCGCGCCGCCGGCGCAATCCTCATGGGCAAGACCAACACCCCCGAACTCACCATGGCCGGCGAAACCGACAACAGCGTCTATGGACGCACCAACAACCCCTTCGACCTCGAGCGCAGCCCCGGCGGCTCCAGCGGCGGCGCGGGCGCGATAATCACATCCGGCGGCTCCCCCTTCGACATCGGCAGCGACACCGGCGGCAGCATCCGAATGCCCGCCCACCTCTGCGGCATCGCCGGAATCAAGCCCAACTCAGGCCGCGTACCCCGCACCGGCCACATCATTGAATACACCCTCGGCGCGACCGACTCCTACACCCAGAACGGCCCCATGGCCCGCTACGTAGAAGACCTCGAGCTCATACTGCGAATCATCTCCGGCCCCGACTGGATAGACCCCGCCATAGTGGATATGCCCCTGCGCGACCCCGCCGACGTCGACCTCAACAGCCTCCGCGTCGCCTTCTACACCGACCCGCCCGGCTTCAAGACACCCGCCCAGGAAACCCGCGACGCCACGCTGGCCGCCATCCGCGCCCTCTCAGACGTAGCCGCTTCCGTAGAAGAAGACGCCCCCAGCCCCTTGGAGCGCGTCCCGGGTATAACCGCCAGGGTCGGTGGAGGCGATGGCCGCGCCGGAACCCGACGCCTGCTAGACAAGGCCGGCACCACCGACATATCCGCCATACTCACCAAGCGCATCGCCGAAGCCGAACCCATCACCACTGGAGAGTTCACCAAGGCACTGGAAGACCTAGACCAGTACCGCAGCGACATGATCCGCTTCATCAGCGACTACGACGTCATAATCTCCCCCGTAACCGCCCAGCCCGCCCAGCCGCACGGCGCGTCCTTCGAGGAAATCAACCGCCACGCCTTCTACACCGGCCCCTACAACCTGACCGGCTGGCCCGGAACCGTCGTCCGCTGCGGCGCGTCTGCCGAGGGCCTCCCCATCGGCGTCCAGATAATAGCCCGCCCCTGGCGCGAAGACGTATCCCTCGCCGTCGCCGCCTTCCTCGAATCCGCCCTCGGCGGCTGGCAAAAGCCCCCAATCTAGGAAGCGCCTATGACAGAAATAACCAGCGCCTCAGCCAAGTCCATCGCGCAAGCGATACGCGACAAGGAAGTATCCGCCGTCGAGGTCGTCCAAGCGCATCTCGACCGCATCGCAGAGGTAAACGACAAGCTCAACGCCGTCGTCTGCCTCTGCGCCGACCGCGCTATGCAAGAAGCGCGCGCCGCCGACGCCACCCTGTCGCGCGGAGATAGCGTCGGCCCGCTCCACGGCGTCCCCATGACCCTCAAAGACTCCCTCGACACCGAAGGCGTCATAACCACCGCCGGCACAATCGGACGCCGCGATTTCATCCCCGACCGAGACGCCACCATAACCGCCCGCCTCCGGGCCGCTGGCGCGATACTACTCGGCAAATCCAACACCCCCGAAATAACATGGTCCGGAGAAACGGACAACGATATATACGGACGCACCAACAACCCCTTCGACCTTGAACGAAACCCGGGCGGCTCCAGTGGCGGAGCCGCCGCAATCGTCTCAGCCTGCGGCTCCCCCTTCGACATCGGCAGCGACACAGGCGGCAGCATCAGGGCCCCGGCCCACCTCTGCGGCATAGCCGGAATCAAGCCCAACTCAGGCCGCGTCCCTCGAACCGGCCACGTCATCGGCTACACCATGGGCCCGATTGACTCATACACCCAGAACGGCCCAATGGCCCGCTACGTCGAAGACCTAGCCCTCATCCTGCCCATCATCTCCGGCCCCGACTGGCGCGATCCCGCCATCTTGGATATGCCCCTAGGCGACCCCGCCGACGTGGCCCTACCCAACCTCCGCGTCGCCTTCTACACCGACCCGCCCGGATTCACGCCTCCCGACGAGAATACCCGTAGCGCAACGCTATCCGCGGTCAACGCCTTGGCGAACATAGTCGCCTCAATCGAGGAGGACGTCCCACGGCCCCTCAGCCGCGTGCCTGATCTCAATGACAAGTCCAGCGAAGGCGACGGCGGAGCCGGAACCCGCAGGCTGCTCGACCAGATTGGAGCCACCGACATATCCGCTCGCCTGGCCAAGTGGCTGGATGAGGCGAAACTGATCCCCACCGAAGAGTTCACGAAGACTCTCGAAGACCTCGACCGGTACCGAAGCGAAATGCTCCAATTCATGCGCGACTACGACATAATCATATCTCCCACGACCGCCACGGCCGCCCAGCCGCACGGCGAATACTCCAAGCAGCGCGGCTACGCGATCTACACTCACCCCTACAACCTCACCGGCTGGCCCGCCACGGTCGTCAGATGCGGAACCTCCTCCGAGGGCCTTCCCATCGGCGTCCAGATAGCCGCCCGCCCCTGGCGCGAAGACGTATCCCTCGCCGTCGCCGCCTTCCTCGAATCCGCCCTCGGCGGCTGGCAAAAACCCCCAATATGATACGCTGGCGAACAGTGAACGAACCTATCCTGAACATCTCAAAATCCTGTAAATCCTGATTCAGACAAACGGAGCTACAACATGGATCTCGAACTAACCGGAAAACGCGCAATCATCACCGGCGGCAGCGTCGGCATCGGCAAAGCCACCGCCCGAGAACTCGCCAAAGAGGGCGTGGACATCCTGATCTGCGCCCGCCGCCAGGACATCCTCGAACAGACCGCGAGCGAACTCGCCGCCGAAACCGGACGCAACATCATCCCCGTCGTCGCCGACACCACATCCACCGAATCCGTAAACTCCATGGTCGCCCGCGCCGTCGAAGAACTCGGCGGAGTTGACATCCTCGTGAACAACGCAGCCGCCCCGGGCGGTTTCGTGCAAGGCCCCCTCGACGAATCCGACGACTCAGACCTTCTCTTCGACATCAACACCAAGGTCGTCGGCTACTTCCGCTGCGCCAAGGCCGTCGCGCCCCACATGACCGCCCAGGGCTGGGGACGCATCATCAATATCGGCGGACTCGCCGCCCGGAACGCAGGAACCTTCAGCGGCATGAGAAACCTCGCCCTGGCCCACCTCACCAAGACCCTCTCAATCCAACTCGGCCCCCACGGCGTCAACGTCAACCTCGTTCACCCAGGAGGCACCCGCACCGAGCGCACCACCGAAGAGGCCGCCAACGCGCCCCAGTCCAACCACATCCGCAAACTCGTTGACGCCACTGAGATAGGCTACGTCGTAACCTTCCTGGCCTCTCCCAAGTCCACCGCCATAGCGGGCGAAGTCGTAGCGGCGGGCGGCGGAGTCGGCGGCGCAGTCTATCCATAGCCCCATGTCTCTCAACAAGCCCCGGTTGCAACGCGAACTCGGCGCGCTGCTGGACCGCGTTTGCCGCGACGAACCCTTCTCCGGCGTAGTCCTGGTGTCCGACACCGAAGGCGACGTATTCGTACGATGTTGCGGCTACGCCAACCGCTCATGGAAAGTTCCTAACCGCCGCGACACCCGATTTCGCATAGCCTCAGTCGGCAAGACGCACACCGCCGCCGCCGTCCTCCAAATGGTAGAGTGCGACCTACTCTCGCTGGACACCGGAATCATCGAATTTCTCGAACTGGAAGGAACCCAAATCCCCAAAGAGGTCACCATCCACCACCTGCTCACTATGACCTCCGGCATAGCCGACTGGATAGACGAATCCCCAACCAGCCGCTGGAACTGGGAAGCCCTCAAACGAACCACCCCGCTCTACCTTCTCAGAGAGGCTGCCGACTACCTGCCCCTGTTCGTCAAACGAGAACCTCGCTTCCCGCCCGGACAGTCCTGGTCATACTGCAACGCTAACTACGTTCTTCTCGGAATGGCCATCGAGAAAGCGTCCGGCGTCCCCTACCCCGACTATATACGCGAGAACATCTTCCATCCGGCTGGCATGACCGACACCGACTTCCTCCCCGCCGACGCCGCGGCAGATCGCGTTGCCGAGGGCTACATCCCCATCCTTGACGACGACAGAAACCTAGTCGGCTGGAAGATCAACGTGTACGACCTCACCATCGAGGGCGGCGCGGACGGCGGCTCCACCTCCACCGCCGACGACCTGGTACTATTCTCCCGCCTACTCAGGCAAGGCCGTATCATCCACCCCAACCTATTGTGCGAAATGCTCACGCCCGCCGTCGAAACCCCCTTCAGTCCCCAACTCGGCTACCGCTGGTGGTACGGCTACGGCGTCGAGATAGTAACCGACATGGACGGGCGCGTCATCCGCTGGGGACACGGCGGCGAGGAAGCGGGGGCCAGCTGCCGCCTCCACCACTATCCCCATTCCGGCCTGGATGTCGCTATAATGGGCAATGCAACCGAATGCGCCGGCCCGCTCGCCATGCGAATCGGCAAGATAATCGAAAACACGAAGAACTAAATCCCAGAAGCGCCATGACCTCCCAAGACCCCTACAACAAAAAACTCACCACCCCCGAACAAGCCGTCTCCATCGTCCGAGACGGCGACCGCGTTGTCGTGCCTCTCTCCGAGCAGCCGATGACCCTCATCGCCGCCCTCGCCGAACGCGCCCACGAAGTCAGGGACGCCACACTCTCCGTCGCCGTCCCCCAGTTCGACGTCGGCCCATTCCTCGAAGCGGGCTGGAAGGTCGAGATAGAGAACTTCATCGGCCCTTACGGCAGACCCTACGAAAACGACGGCCTGGCCCCATACCTGCCGCTCGCCTTCTCCCTCACCTTCAAGTCGCCCGACGAAAGAGGCGACGAAGCCAAGCCGATTGACGTCGCGCTGGTGACCGTCGCCCCGCCCAACAAACACGGCCAGGTAACCTTCGGCCCTCAATCCTGGTACAAGCGCGGCTACGCCCGGCGCGCCAACCGCGTCGCCGCCGAGGTCAACCCCGCGCTCATACGCACATACGGCGACACCTTCATGCCCCTGGACGAAATTGACGCGCTGATTGATGTCGAGCCGCCCACCGACAGCCGCGAGCGTCTGTCTCAGGCCATCGCAGCCCTCCCCGATGAGCGCCGGACGATATTCGAGGACATAATCTCCCGCGTCAACCCGAATCGCCTTGTCCCATCCATACCCGTCCTGGACACCATTGACCTGAACAGGCTCAGAACCCAACTCGGCATAGACGACCCATCTCCCGAAACAATAGCCATCGCCGAAAACGTCAAGCGACTCATTCCACACGGCGCGACTATCCAGGTCGGCGTCGGCACGCCATCGTCCTATATGCCCCGGCTCGGCGTGTTCGACGACAAAATTGACCTCGGCCTGCACACCGAACTCACAGTGCCGGGCGTCGCCAAACTGGTGGACGCCGGCGTGATAAACGGCTCTCGCAAGACAATCCACAAGAACCGCGCCGTAGCCGTATCCTGGTCGGGCGCGAACGACGAAGACCTCCGCGTCATAGACGACAACCCCATCTTCGAACTCTACTCGCCCGAATACCTGCTAGACCCTTGGCTGATAGCCCAAAACCACGCCCAGGTCGGCATGAACAACGCGCTGTCCGTTGACCTCACCGGCCAGATAGCCTCCGAAAGCGTCCTCGGCGGCAGGATGATCAACGGAATCGGCGGCCAGCCCGAAACCCACATCGGCGCCCTGTACTCGAAAGGCGGTCGCGCCATAACCATGCTCTACTCCACCGCCCTCGATGGCGCGGTCTCTCGCATCGTCCCGAAACTGGAGTCCGGCGAACTGGTCACCATGCCCCGCTTCTGGGCGGACACCATCGTCACCGAGTACGGTGTAGCCGACCTGCTCGGCAAGAATCACCGGGAACGCGCCGAGGCCCTCATCGCCGTCGCCCATCCCGATTTCAGACCCGAACTCAGAAAATCCCTCGCGAACGGTCTGACGCCATAGCTGGCCTCCGCCCCACAATCTGGTTTTGGCGCTTGACATCAAGTAGAATGAATGTGAAATTATTGTAGCGGCAGAGAGACGACATCAGGGGGAACAATTGAACTCACTCGCGAACATCCTTGACAACCATCCCGCCGGCAAGTCCTCGGTTCTCATACCTAACGGCCCGACGGTCACTTATGGCGAACTCAGGGATGAAGTGGAACGGGTCGCGGAGACCCTCGCGAGCGTCACCCAGCCCCGGCAGGCCGTCTCCATCGTCCTACCCAACGGCCTCGAATTTCTGGTAGCCTTCCTCGCCGTCGCCCGCGCGGGCGCGATAGCCGCCCCCCTGAACTCAGCCTACACCCTCGACGAGTTCAAGTTCTTTATGGAAGACGCCGACGCCCAACTCGTCATTCTGCCCCAGGGCGACCACGCCGGCCGCGACGCGGCGGCGCAACTCGGAATCCCTACCCTCGACGCCCGCCTCGATTCCAACGGCAAAGTGCGGCTGTCCCGCGACGGCGCCGACCTGACCGACAGGAAAGACGCCCCGGGCCCGTCTCCCGACGACGTGGCGCTCTTCCTTCACACTTCGGGAACGACCAGCAGGCCGAAGGGCGTTCCCCTCACCCACGCCAACCTGCTCGCCTCTCTGAACAACATCGGAGACACATACGCGCTCACGCTCGAAGACGTGGCGATGGTAGTCATGCCCCTCTTCCACGTACACGGACTGATAGGCGTGGCCCTCTCCACCTTCAACACGGGCGGAAGCGTAGTTGTCCCTCCCAGGTTCAGCGCCAGCCGTTTCTGGCATGAACAAAGCTCCACCAACGCGACCTGGTACTCCGCCGTGCCGACGATACACCAGATCCTGCTCATGAGAGCCGACGCCGACAACGCGCCCAGAGAGAGTTTCAGGTTCATCCGTTCCTGCTCCGCCGCGCTCGCGCCCTCGGTCTTCGGCGACCTGGAAGCCCGATTCGGCGCGCCCGTGCTGGAAGCCTACGGCATGACCGAGGCTTCCCACCAGATGGCTTCCAACCATCTGCCGCCCGGCAGCAGGAAGCCCGGCACCGTCGGAACAGGAACAGGCGTCGAAATCGCCACTATGGACGACGACGGCGCGCTTCTCAGTTCCGGCCAAACCGGAGAGGTCGTAATCAAAGGCCCCAACGTAACCCTTGGATACCACAACAACCCCACGGCAAACGAGGAAGCCTTCACCAATGGCTGGTTCCGCACCGGAGACCAGGGCATATTGGACACGGGCGGAGTGCTAACCCTGACCGGACGCATCAAGGAACTCATAAACAGGGGCGGCGAGAAAATATCGCCCCTGGAAGTCGACGCGGTGCTTCTCAGACACCCCGGCATTGCGGAAGCGGTCTGCTTCGGCGTGCCGGACGTCAAGTATGGCGAGGCCGTTCAGGCGGCTGTCGTGCTCTCCGACTCCGCTTCCGAGGACGACATCCGCTCTTTCTGCGGAGGACACCTGGCCGATTTCAAAGTGCCGGATAGAGTCTATCTTGTGGAATCTCTGCCAAGAACCGCCACGGGCAAGATCCAGCGCAGGAACGTAGCCGCCCAGTTCGCGCTTTGATTCGGATGCAATTCCGTCTTGGATGTGATAACTTAGCCTTCTGAACTAAGTACCTGAGAACCCGCTTCGGCTGAGTCAAGAACAACCCTATGCCAGACACCAACTTCCATCAACTTCTCATATTCCACAATGTCGCTCAGATGGGCAGTTTCACCAAGGCGGCGCGGGAACTCAACATCAGCCAGCCCGCTGTCTCGATTCAGGTCAAGGAACTTGAGCGCAGTCTGAATACGACCCTGGTCAACCGTGTTCGCAGGGGAGTTTTCCTGACGGACTCGGGCGAGGTGGTTTACCGATACACCAAGCGCATATTCTCCCTCGCCGACGAGATGCAACTCGCCATTCAGGACTTGGAGGGGCTGCAAGCCGGAAGACTCAGCATCGGTTCCTCATCCACTCCGGGCGAATACATACTCCCCCTGGCCATGGGCATATTCCGCGAGCGTTATCCAAAGATAGAAATCTCTCTGGCCATCTCCAACACTGATAGCGTGGTTCAGCAGATACTCAGCCACGAACTGGACCTCGGCATGGCGGGCGCGGACGTGGACATAGCCGGACTGAGCTCATTCCCCTACGTCGAAGACGAAGTCGTAGTCGTCGCCTCCCCAACCCACCATCTGGCCCGTGACCGCAGATGGGTCAGCTTGCAGGAAATCGAAAGCCAGCCCCTCATAATGCGCGAGATCGGATCCGCGACTCGGAACGCCGCCACCGACTTCTTCAGGGCCCACAACATGGAAGTCAACGTCGCGATGGAGTTGGGAAGCAACGAGGCCGTGAAGCGAGCCGCCGCCGCCGGACTGGGACTTGGCCTGCTGTCCAAATTCTCCGTCGGCCCCGACGTGGTGGCCGGCTTCCTGAGCGTCCTGCGCGTGCGCGGCTGGAAATGCGAGCGTCCCCTGATAGTCTTCTACCGCGACGACGGACACATCAGCACCGTCAAGCAGGCGTTCCTCCGCCTTCTCCAGGTAGAAAGGCCGCTCCCCTCCGTCCCGCGCCAGTACTAGCGCCGAGCCTCAGAGCCATGCCCCGCTATCTCGTAACCGGATGCGCCGGCTTCATCGGCGCCAGGGTTTCCGCCCTGCTATTGGAACAGGGCCACTCCGTAACCGGCATAGACGACCTCAGCGACGGCTACGATCCACTGCTCAAGAGATACCGGCTGGCGTCGCTCGAAGCCGACGAACGCTTCGCCTTCTACAAGGCCGACATACGCGACATGAAATCGCTAATCCCCGCTTTTGACCTCGCCGAACACGACGCCCTCATAAACCTGGGCGCGCGCGCCGGCGTCAGGCAGTCCGTCAAAGACCCCTGGCTCTACGCCCAGACCAACTACCTCGCCGTCATCAACCTGCTGGAACTATGCCGCGAATACGGGATTGATAAGTTCGTGCAGGCTTCCACCTCCAGCGTTTACGGGAACGATACCACGCCACCCTTCGCCGAGTCCGCTCCCGCCTCCATGCCCGTATCCCCTTATGCCGCCTCCAAGAAGGCTGCCGAATCCCTCTGCTACTCATACCATTTCAACTACGGCCTGGACGTAACCGTCTTCCGCTTCTTCACAGTCTACGGCCCGGCGGGAAGGCCGGATATGTCTGTCTTCAAATTCGTCAGAGCGATAGCCGAGGACGAGCCGATAACCCTGTTCGGCGACGGCGGAGAGCGCGACTTCACCCACGTTGACGATGTGGCCGCGGGCGTCCTGGCCGGAATAAGGCCGCTCGGACACCGGATAATCAACCTCGGTGGAGACCGTCCCGTGAAGATAGCCTACCTCATCTCTCTCATAGAAGACGCGCTCGGCAAAGAAGCCCGGGTAGTAGTGGCTCCCAGGCCGTCCGTGGACGTGGATTCCACCTGGGCCGACATCGCCAAGGCCAAATCTCTGCTCGGCTGGCGGCCCCGCGTTGACCTCGAAACTGGCGTCCGCGGCGTCGCGGACTGGTATCTCCAGAACCGAGACTGGGCCAAAGACATCCGGGGCTAGACAACCCTCGCCTATCCGTCATTCCCGCGAAAGCGGGAATCTATTACAGCTCTTCCCATTGGATAGAACCCCCGCCTCTGTTCTATAATCCAACTGGCCTTTGCCCCTATCTTATCCCGACAGGAGAATACCCACTTGAAGATAAGCGTCATAGGTCTCGGATACGTCGGCGCCGTCGCGGCGGCCGGACTCGCTGCCTCCGGCCACGACGTGCTCGGCGTGGACATTGACCGCGCCCGCGTCCATTCCCTATCCTGCGGCAGAGTCCCCATATACGAACCCGGACTGGAAGCCAGAATAGCCGCCGGAATCGCCGACCGCAACCTGCGCTTCTCCCACCCCGACGACATCCGCGAACCCCTCGGCGACATCGCGCTCATAGCCACGGGCACGCCTCCCAGACAGAGCGGCGCGGCGGACCTCAGCCAGGTCAAGTCCGCGCTCGACTGGATAAAGTCCGGGCCCCACGACAACCTCCTGGTCGTCATGAAAAGCACCGTCCCCCCCGGAACCGGCTGCAAGATCCTGGGCGAAGACCTGCGCGGAACCGGCATACGCTACGCCTCCAACCCCGAATTTCTCCGCGAGGGCCGCGCAGTCCAGGACTGGGACTCCCCCGACCGCGTCGTCATCGGCGCGGAACCCGGCGACCATGAGACCATCGAGGCCGTCAAGAAGATGCACTCCGGCCTCGACGCCCCGTTCGTCATAACCGACATCACCAGCGCCGAAATGACCAAGTACGCCAGCAACGCCTTCCTGGCCACCCGCATCTCATTCATCAACGAAATCGCCGCCCTCTGCGACCGCGTGGGCGCGTCCATTGACGCCGTGAGCGAGGGCCTCGCCATGGACCCCAGGACCGGCAACCGAATCTACGCCGGCGTCGGCTACGGCGGCTCATGCTTCCCAAAAGACGTCCGCGCCCTCGACTACCTCGCACTCACCAGCGGCGTCAACTTCGAGCTCCTCCGCTCCGTCATCAACGTCAACAACAAGCAGCGCCTTCTGCCCCTGTACGCCCTCAGATCCCGATTCGGCGGCGCATTGTCCGGGCTGAAGGTCGGCATCCTGGGACTCGCATTCAAGCCCGAAACCGACGATGTGCGCGACGCCCCATCCCTAGACCTCATCCGCGCCCTGGTTGACGAAGGCGTAAAAGTCCGGGCCTTCGACCCCCGCGCCGCCCAGACCGCCGCCCGCGAACTCCCGTCCGCCGTCCGCGTCGCCGACGACCCCGCCGAAGCCGCCGCCGGAGCGCAGGCCGTCGTCATCCTCACCGAATGGAATCACATAACCGACGCCGACTGGAACGAAATCGCCCGCTGCATGAGACCTCCCCGATTCGTCTTCGACGGGCGCAACTGCCTCTCCCCGCGCGAAATGGAGCGCATCGGCTTCGAGTACCGCAGCGTCGGCAGAAACAACCACCCAAGCCCCTTGCCCTAGGCGGCCCGCCTTGAACGAATTCATCTACCTCATACGCTATCTCTACTCCATGATCCGATGGCGTCTGTTCGTCTGGATAGCGCTGCTGCTGATAGCCGCCCTCCTCGAGGGCCTGAGCGTCAGCATGATCCTTCCCATTCTCGCCGGCTCCGATTCCGCCGACAGCCCCCTGTACCAATTCCTCACCCAGGGCGCCGAGTTTATCGGCCTGCCATACACCCTCCCCGTCGCCGTCGCCGGCATAGCCGTACTCTACCTGCTCCGAACCGGCTTCATCATCTACCAGCGCGTCTATGCCGCCGACATCATCGGAAATCTCATGGCGCGCCTCAAGATAACCCTCGTAGAACAGGTTTACGCCGCCGACTACCAGTACTTCCTGAAACGCGGCCTCAGCGCCTTCACAAACGCCGTAACCATCGAACTCAGCAACGTCTCCCGCGCCTTCGAGAGTTGCAACAGGTTCATCGTGAACGTGGGCTTCGCCATCGTCTTCACGGCCATCCCCCTGGCTATCAACCCCGTCTTCAGCGGCATCGTAATAATCGTCGGCGTTCCCGGATACTTCCTCATCAAGAGGCTCTTCAACGTCGCGCGCCGATTCTCCATCAGGTCAACCACCGCCAACGCCGGCCTCCAGTCCTACATCATCCAGGGACTCGCCAACTTCAAGTACCTCAAGGCCACCGGCTCCCACCCGGGCATATTCGGGCGCATCCGCGACACCAGCCGCGAGCAGGGACGCCTCGACTACAAGCAGAACGCCCTCTCCGCCACGCTCGAAAACGGCACGGACCTCTTCTTCATGCTCGTAATCGCCGGCCTGCTGCTCTACTTCGTCGAAATACAGCGCAACAGCCTCATAGAAATCGGCGTCATCCTGTTCATCGTCCGCCGCGGCATGGTGTACGCGCTCAGCGCGCAGAGGTCATTCCAGGACTTCCTGAGATACTCAGGCAGCGTCCGCGAGTTCCGCCGGCTCAGCGCCGAACTCTCCGAGCGCGAGGAATTCGTCCACGAATCCGGCCCCGCGCCCGACTTCGACCGCCCCATAACCCTAACCGACGTATCCTTCAGCTACGACGGCGGCGAAAAGGTTCTCGACGACGTGAATCTCACAATCCCCCCCAGCGGCATGGTCGCCTTCGTCGGCGCGTCCGGCGCGGGCAAGTCCACCATCGTAACCATGCTCACCGGCCTGCTCCGGCCCACCTCCGGCCAAATCGCCATCGGCGGCGTCCCCTACGACGCCATCAACCAGCGCGCCCTCAGAGAAAGCGTCGGCTACGTAACCCAGGAAAGCGTCATCTTCAACGACACCGTTCGCAACAACATCAGCCTCTGGTCTCCCGACGACTCGCCCGACAAAATCCGCGCCGCCGCCCGCGCCGCCCGCGCCGACGACTTCATCCAGTCCCTCCCCGACGGCTACGACTCCCTCCTCGGAGACAACGGCATAAACATATCCGGCGGCCAGCGCCAGCGAATCTCCATAGCCCGCGAACTCTACAAAGACGCCCGCCTGCTAATCTTCGACGAAGCCACCAGCGCCCTCGACACCGAATCCGAAACCGAAGTCCAGCGCAGCATAGACGCCCTGCGCGGAAACAAGACCGTCATCATCATAGCCCACCGCCTCTCCACTGTCCGAAACTGCGACACCATCTACGTCCTCAAAGAAGGCCGCGTAATCGAGCGTGGCGACTACCACACCCTCTACAACCTAAACGGCGAATTCACCCAAATGGCCGACCGCCAGGCCCTCGCCTCCACCACAACCCAAAACGGCCACCAGGCGTCCGTTCTAATCGAAAGCGGAAGCGCTGACTAACCCGTATGGTGTACAATTGAAACTACCTAATGCACAGCAAGCCCAGATCGAAGGCGCGAAAATCACAGGCTACCTACTTTCGACTGAGCATCGCGAAGGCGCGGGAAAGGCCAATTTCTTCTTAGGATTCGGCTTTAGCTCAGACAACCCGGAACACCTTGAGCAAGCATTGCTGAATCACTGTCTGCGGAATGAGGTAACCGCAGTCGTCAATACGGAATATGGTGTGAAGTACGTTGTAGATGGGGCGATTGAGACTCCCGACGAACGGAATCCATTTGTGAGAACAGTCTGGCAAGTGGACACAGGACACGACTATCCGAGGTTCATCACAGCGCATCCGATTGATTAGGAGACGAGTATGTTCAAGGAACTGGATATTATCGCGCTCACATCGCCGATTCCCCGCGCGCGCGTCTGGGACATTCCGCCCGGTAGTCCTTTGACCCAAGACGGATGGGCCCATGAAGGCATGAAAAAGGGTGACATTGGCACAATTGTGTATGTACAGGACAATGGAAGAGCCTACGAAGTCGAGTTCCTGGAACCCGGTGGACGGACGGTTGCTATCGCTACCGTACAAGCGTCTCAGGCACGCTTGGCTACCAAAGACGACATCCCCAACTGCGACTACGCCCGAAAGGCAGAATCATGGTAATGGCCCGAGCCGTAGAAGCCTATCTACAGGGCAAGATAGAAGAGCGGCGCGAGCGCTGGCGCGAAGAAGGACGCGAAGAAGGCAGACAGGAACTTGAAGCCCTCGCCGCCGAAGTCGCCGACTGGAACCAACGACGACTCGACGCCGAAAAACGCGGCCAACCCTTCGACGAACCGCCACCGGGCGTTTAGCGGCCTTTTGAAAGGACTGATATGCTGCAACGCCTTAAAAGGAAACAAACTGACACTCGTCAAGAAATCTGTCAAGACCGTTGCATGGAAAGTATTCGGTCTTGATATTAGCATAGCCCCTTACCACGTACAGAAGTACGAGTACAGGCTCAAGTGGATAAGCCGCTTCATGCACTTCGAGAACGTTCTGAACGAAATCAAAGATGTTGATGGCGTAATCGTCGAGTGCGGTGTCGGACCCGGACTGTCCCTGTTCGATTTTTCAGTAATCTCAACCGCGCTGAACAGACCCCGGCACATATACGGATTCGACACATTCGAGGGATTGCCCGCCCCGACATCAGAAGACGGAGAATGGAACGCCTTAGCGAAGGGATTCTGGAACAACTCCCAGGAACAGGTGCGAGACCAGCTTATGTTAGCCGGACTGGATGAAGACTTCATTTCAGCCAATATCACCTTTGTCAAAGGAGAATTTAGTCAGTCCCTGTCGCCTCCGTGGGAAAATGGTCCTATCGCGCTGCTTCACCTTGACTGCGACATCTGCGAATCCTACAAGATAGCCCTTGAACGCCTGTATGATTAGGTCGCGCCGGGCGGAATTATCGCGTTCGACGAGTATCGCCTGGACCACTGGCCCGGAGCCACCCAGGCTATTGACGAATTCTTCTACGACAAGCCTGAAAAGATAGTCCAGTCCCCAGTCGCTCAGCAATACTACACAGTTAAGCTCTAAATCAACTTGACTCAGAGGTCTTATATCTCAATGAGAAACATCGCGCGCGCAACGTCGCTAGAAGGAAAGCTGGCTGAGATACACGCCGATGATATGTCCGAAGGCTTTTATCGCCGCGCGTCCAGTATCCTCAGAGGCGGCGACGGAGGAGAACACGGACTGCTTCTATACAAACTCATCCTCCAAAACTCGGCCCGCCAGAGTCCGCTCACAGTTCTGGACATAGGAACCGCCAGGGGTTTCTCCGCGATTGCCATGGCGAAGGCCATACTGGACGCCAATATCCCGGGCAAAATCTTCACCATTGACATAATAGGACACGATGAATCCCTCAACTGGCACGTCAGCAAGCAGCGGCCCGATGAACCGCTCACCGATATGCAGATAGCCCGCTCCGAAATATGGGAGCGCTGGTATCCCGAGGAGGCCGACAGGATTTCACCGGTCACCGGCAAGTCCCATGAAGTTCTCCAATTCTGGACTTACGGAGATATAGTCTTCGCCTTCATAGACGGCGATCATAGATACCATGCCGTCAAAGCCGACCTGGAATTGCTGGACGCCCTGATGGCCGAAGGCGGGCAGATCCTGCTCGACGACTATCACACCGGCGTAAGCGCGGCGCGTATCCCCTACCCTTCCCGCGTTGCGAATCTGACCAGTTACTATTTGGAACGCTGTTTCGGGAAAATCGGCTCAAAACCCGCCAATATGCTGCGTAGCGTTTTCGGGAATGACAACGAGTACATCATCACAAGACACAAATTCTACGGCGTCAAGAAGGCGGTCCGCGAATTCCTCCAAGAGCGAACAGACCGCTGGTCCCTCGAAGTCATAACGATGCCCTCCCGAGGCGACTACCAGGGAGACGACTACTCCCTGGCCCTGCTCACCATGAAGCCGCCGCGCTGAATGAATATGCGTATAGTATTCACCGCCCCCAGGTACCACACCAACCAGCGCTCCGCCATGAAAGCCCTCATCGAAGCCGGGCATGAGGTTTCATTTCTCGCTCTGACACGTGGACAAAGCGAGGAATACTCGGCGCTCTCTCCAACCGTTCTCGGATACTCCCGCGCCTACGATCTTGCCCGCCGTCTTCTCGGAAAACTGGCCGGCAAAGACTTCGTTGGCGTCCCGCCCGGAGGCGGCATACCGGCCGGCGGCATTCCCCCGGCCATCAAGTTCTTAAACCGGATACGACGGATGAACCCGGACGTCGTAGTAATTCGCGATCCACACTCTCAGTACGGACGGCTGTCCATACTCGCGGCTAAACTAACGGGAACCACAATTGTCCTGTACACACAGATCCCCTTGAACCAGTTGGCGAAAGAGCGTTCGCAAGAACACAAAACGCTTCGCCGTCGCATACTCTATTGGATAACGTCGGACTCCCAGTGGATGACGCCCGTGCTAGGCCCATCCGACACTCCCCCTGGTATGCCGGGCCTGAACTACGTTCCATTCGTCACAGAGCCTCAGACCTGCCCGTCCGGGAAGCGATGGTTCAGGCGAGACGCCATAAACATTCTCGCCATAGGCAAATACCAGCGCCGCAAGAATCATCGTCTGTTCCTGCAAGTCCTGACGCGCCTTTCAGAGCGCCATCCGATTCAAGCCACTATAATAGGCGAGTGCTCCACGCCGGACCATCGGAGAGAACTGGAAAGCGTTGAGCGGTATCGCGACTCTCTCGGGCTGCGGGACAAAGTAGCCATCAAGACCAACCTGCCCTTCAGCCAGGTTCAGCGAGAATACCGAGAACACGATGTATTCGTCCTCGCCAGCAGCGACGAGCCGGCCGCCGTCTCCCCCCTCGAAGCGATGTCACACTCCCTCCCGGTAGTGTGTAGCGACTCCAACGGCACGATGTGCTACATTCGTCAGGGCGAAAACGGCTTCGTATTCCGCGCCGACGACGCCGACCACCTGGAGCTATGCCTTGATAAGATACTGACCGATAGGAAAAGACTCATGCGAATGGGCCGCCGCAGCCACGAACTCGTAATCTCGGAACACAGCCCCAAACGTTACGTGGAAGCCCTCGAACGCATGGCGTCGGGAAAAATATAATCATGTCCAAACTCAAAATAGCCTTCCTCTCAACCCTGCCCTTAGCCGGAATCGGCGGGGCTGAAATCTTCTTGTACAACACGTCCCAGAGGATGTTCGAGCGCGGACACGACGTCCACATATACACCAGGGCCCGCTTCGATAGTTTCCTCGCCGACATTCGTTTCTATCTCAGTCTGCCAATCAAAACCTACATCCTTCCGCCCGCCATTGGTAGAACGTTCAACAGCTTTCCCTTCCTCGGCAAGCAATACATCCGCTCTCTTCAGGCCATACACCGCTACGACGTATGGATAGTCATTGGCGTCTATCCCGACGCCTACATAGCCTCTTCGCTCGCCGGAGTCGCGCCCATCATTCTGCGAACCCACGGCGTTGACATCCAGATTGACGAGGAAATCGAACACGGAGACAGGCGCGATCCCAAGGTGAATGAACGGGCCATCTACGCCGTCAACAAGATGGACCGCGTCGTAGCCATGACCAAGACCGTCCACGCCGAATACCTCCGCATGGGCGTCTCCGAGTCCAGCATAGTGGATATACCCAACGGGGTGGACGTCCCCAGATTCCAGTCCGCGCGCGGCGACGGCCGGGTTCGCCAAGCCTACGGCATACCCGACGACAGCCTCTTCATACTCACCGTGGGCCGCAACGATCCCAAGAAAGGTTTCGACACTATCCCGTCCATAGCCAAGCTGCTGAAACAGAGGGGCGTCCGTTTCGACTGGAGAATCGTCGGCAGAGAAACCGACCAACTTGAGCCGGCCCTGCGCGAGGCCGGAGTCTCCGATTCCGTCCGCGCCCTCCCCCAGATAGCGCCTTCCCTGTCCGGAGACGTTTCCGGCGGATTCCCCCAAATCCCAAGCGACGACTTGATAGCCGTGTTCCAGGCCGCGGACGTCTTCGTATTCCCGTCCAGGCTAGAACTGTTTCCCCAGGTAGTCATACAGGCCATGGCCGCCAATCTCCCGGTTGTTACAACCGACGCTCCCGGCTGCGGCGACGTGACCGAACACAACGTCAACGGCCTGGTGGCGTCCCCGGACGATGTTGAACGATTCGCGGCCCACATCATCTCCATCGCCAAAGACCAACCTCTCAGAAACCGGCTGATAGCGGGCGGCTTGAGCAAGGCGCGCGAGTCCGACTGGCCCCGCGTCGTCGCGGCCTACGAGGATGTCTGCTATTCTGTCACAGGTAAAAACTAAAGAGCGCTTGGAACATGGAGCGCGAATGAAGACAGGGGCTTTCGACTATTTCCCGATACCGCTTCTGTCATTCACCCTGAGCTTGTCGCCCTGAGCTTGTCGAAGGGCCGCCCGCTCATCGTTCGCCCTGAGCTTGTCGAAGGGAGCTTGTCGAAGGGCCGCCACGAACATAATTGGTTGATAATCGAAAGACCCTGCATACAAAGATGACTCCATCCCCAACCCCCAAAGTCAGCGTCATAATCCCCACCTACAACCGCGCCGACCTCCTCCCTCGCGCCGTCAACAGCGTCCTGTCCCAAACCTACCACGACTACGAAATCATCATCATTGACGACCACTCTCCCGACAACACCCAGGACGTGATAGCCGCCTTCTCCGACCCGCGAATCCGCTCCATCCGTCACCAAACCAACCGCAGACAGTCCGCCGCCATCAACACCGGAATCGCCAGCGCCAGGGGAGAATACATAGCCTTCCTAGACGACGACGACGAATGGCTTCCAAACAAGCTGGAAGGCCAGGTTCAGATCCTTGACGCCTCCGCAAACGATGTAGGACTGGTTTACGGCTGGATGGACAGTATTGAAGACTCTACTGGCCGCGAGACACCTACTTATCGCAACACTACGGAGGGGGATATATTCGAAGATTCTTTGGCGTTGAATATACCGGGACCAACTATCGTACTGTTGGTGCGATCCTCAGTCGCGAGAGAAGTTGGGGGTATTGACGCCAGCCTGTCCAGATACAACGACGCAGATTTTATCTGCCGCGTCTCTCAACGATATAGAGTGGCTGTCCTCCCCGAAGTCGTAGCAAAGGCTCACTTCGACCACGAACATGAGCGGATGGGCGACAATACGCCAAAGTATCTGGCAGACGCGGCCAACTTCCTGAGAATGCACATGGATCGGTTCTCGACAGAGCTAAACGAACGACCTAGAACCCGCTCGATCCTGCTCCGCCGCCTAGCTGGAGTCGAGATGATGCGCGGCAACCGGCGCGCGGCGCTGTCGGCGTTCGCCTCCGCTTTCCAACTCGACCCGGTGGGCGTTATCCGTGCGATTCTCGGAAACCGGAGACTGGCCGCCAAGCTATTTGTCCGTATCTTGCGCAAACCCGTCGCCAGAATTGCAACCCCGCAGAACAGTGGCCAGAGATAGTTTTCGGTGAACCTTTTCCATGCGCGAAGAAGTCAGCCCGCCATCCTTCCTGACTCGGAGTGTTCATCAGTGAGAGTAACCCACATCATCGCCTCCTACCGTGAGGGACTCGGATACGAGGAAAACCACCTCGGACACTTCCAGACGCTCGCCGGATCCCAAGTCTCCCTCATAACCTCCGTCCTGCCCTCCGGTATGTGGCAGCAGACCTCCGACACGGAGCTTGCCAACGTGGGCAATGCCCTTGATCCCTATGAAGACAGGGGCGTCCGCATCCATCGCTTGGAAGCGAGTTTTCGCGCCAGAGACAACTCCCAAATCGTATTGCGCGGCCTCAGAGACACCCTTCGCCACATTCGCCCCGACATCCTGCATATACACGGTCCCGTTGGCGCGCTATGCGTCCAGGCCCTCTTGACCGCCCGCTCACTCGACATCCCCGCCGTAGTGGACAACCACCTCTGCTACTTCAACCTCAGACCCTACGACCTCAAGAAGCGTATCTACTACCGCTCCCTATTCCGACGAGCTATCCTGCCCCGCTTCGACTCCACCGTAGGACGCTACATCCCCCTCATGCCCGACAGCGAAGCCGTTCTCCACAACGAACTCGGAATCCCCTATGAACGAATGGCTCACTCCACCCTCGGCGCGGACACCCAAACCTTCAGACACAGCGACAATATGAGAAAGCGCGTCAGGCAAAAACTGGGCATCCCATCCGACGCGCCCGTAATAGCCTTCCTCGGACGCATAGGCCCCGAAAAGCAGGTTGATGCACTCGTGTCCGCATGGAGCGGCCTCGCGGATAAGCGCGACGCCCGCCTGCTGCTGATAGGCCCGGCCACCGGAGCGATGGAACAAAGCCTGCTGGCGCTTGTCGAAGCCCGCCATCGCGAGATGTTGAAGGTCACCGGACACATCCCCAACTCCGACCTGCCCGCCTACCTCTCCGCCGCCGACATAGGCGTCTGGCCCGGAGACCCCGGCATCGCCATGATAGAGGCCATGTCCTGCGGCCTCGCCATCATCCACACCAACCCCTACTACATCGCCCGTATGTCCGAATACCAAAACGCCGAGCTATTCCCGCGCGGCGACGGCGCGGCGCTGGCGCGAGCGCTGGAATCCATTCTGGAAGAGCCCAACAAACTCGCCCTAATGCGCCGCCAATCCCGTTGCCTGGCAGAGGACATATTCGACTGGCGCGTAGTCGCCGCCCGAACCAACTCTATCTACGAGGAAGTCATCACAGGGAAGCCATCCGAGACGCCCCCTGTCTGGAAAGCCAGCGACGACGACGGTCGCGTTCTGGAAAGATAGACCGAACCCGCTTTGCGACCTCTTCTGCCTTTCCGAGAAACCTGTCCTCATGGAAACCGGAAACGGGAATCCATAACCGCTCCCATTTCCACTATACAAACGCCCCGCCCATGCGCTACAATATCCCCGTGAAGAACAAAATTTCTTCCACCACTACATAAACGTGAGATTATAATATGAAAAATCAGGAAGCGGCGAAAAATTTCCCCGTAGCTAACACAGGTGAAACTCTGGCGAACGCTGGTGGCCTTTCACCTGTTCCGTCAACACTTAACCCACCAGAAACCACCTGCTGAACTATAAACCAAAATATATGACACCCCCAACCGCCCCCGAAAGGAGAACTCCGAAATGAACCACACAACCGCCATAGGCCAGGAATTCACCGCAAGCGTCTGGCGAGAAGGCCAATGGTACGTAGCCCAGGCCCTGGAGATTGACATAGCCAGCCAAGGCGAATCAGTAGAAGCCGCCCTGGACAATCTGCGCGAAGCCATCGAACTTCACTTCGAAGATCCTATCGCGACTGCAATGCCGAAAGTTCACAAAGTCCGCGCAAAGGTTCCCGAGTATAGCTTATATAGAAAGTCGATTCCGTTTCCTGATGCTTGAATATACCGCCGAAAAAGCCACTTGGCATCTGTCCATGGCAAGCGTTTACCGCGCCGACGCCACCCTGCTGCTTGAGCGCGAAAGCCCGCACTCCGCCGGGACGCTGCTCTACGAATCCGCCAAACAGTGCCTCAACGCCGTCGCCAACCGCCGCGGCCATGATCCCTTGTACACTAGGTACAAGATGGAGCAGCTTGGAGTCATAAGGATTCTGTATCCAGACGTACGAGACGATCTGGAAAATGGCTGGCAGGCGTCCATGTCCCTGCACATTCACGCCGACCAGGGCAATCTAACTCAGGAAGAATATCAAGAAAGCTGGGATAGGTCTCAGTTATTCATAACCATCATGATGGAAATATACGAAGAGGAGGGACAGTGACCACTCAGACAAAGACCATAACCCCGGTAGAATACGTCGAAGCCGCCGAGCGAGAGTACGCCGTCGGCAACGACCGCGAATCCGCCCGCCTGCTCGCCGACGCCACTGACGCGCTCTTCGATATGCTGGCAGAAGCGAGTGGATTCGACCCATCCGACCATCTCGCCATGGCAATAGCCATGGGCAAAGAGGAAGGCCGCCGGTTCTACTACAGCGATAGATTCGGCGCGGGAAGGAACCTGCGCCTTCACGCCGAACCGGCCTTATGGAAGAATACGGAATGGTCGAATGGCTGCACGAGGCGCAATTCGCGTTCATCCGCAAGACCCTGGAGGAACTGGACGGCAGAAGCGGCTCCGCAGGTTCATAAAGCCCCCGTCCCCCACACCTTGAACATCCTCCACGTAACCCCCAGTATGTCCCCACAGTGGGGAGGCCCCGTCGCCGTCGTCTCCCAGCTCATCCCCGCGCTGTCCGACGAGGGAATACACTGCGAGATAGCCACCGCCAGCGGCCACAGAGTCGGCCACGATCCGGCGTCTCTTAGAGACGTCCCCACCCACGTCTTCCACGCCAACCTTCCCGCCCGAATCTGGACCGCCTACTCCAAAGACCTAACCCGATTCCTAGATGAAAACATAACCCAATTCGACCTCGTTCACGCCCACGAAATCTGGCACCACCCCGCATACGCCGCCTTCCAAGCCGCCAGAAAGAACGCCGTCCCATACATCCTCACCCCGCACGGCGAGCTTAGCGAGTGGAGTATGCGACACAAGCGCTGGAAGAAACGCATATACACGAAGGCCGTACTCGACCGCGTACTGCGAAACGCCGACGCCCTTCACGCCATAACCCCCGCCGAGAAGGATAGGATAGCCCAACTCGGATACCAAACCCCCGTCACCGTAGCCTCAAACGGAATAGACCCCGCGCCATTCCACAACCTGCCCGACCCGTCCGACTTCCTGGCCGGATTCCCCACCCTGAACGGCAAGCGCGTCATCCTGTTCCTGGGCCGCCTGAACCCCACGAAGGGCCTCGACATACTCGCGCGCGCCTTCTCATCCATCGCCCGCCGCTTCCCCGACGCCATTCTGCTCATGGCCGGCCCCGACGAAGAAGGCGGTCAGCGGGCCATGGAGTCCATTCTGCGCTCGGAGGGCGTCCTGGACAGGGCCATATTCACGGGTATGCTGACCGGAGCCGACAAGTTCGCCGCCCTCTCCCGCGCCGACCTCTTCGTCCTTCCATCCTACTCCGAGGGCTTCAGCATAGCCATACTCGAAGCCATGGCCGCCCGTCTCCCCGTCGTCATCAGCGAAGGCTGCAACTTCCCCGAGGTCGCCGAACATCGCGCCGGCTTCGTCGTCCAGGCAAGCGACGCGCCGGTGGCCGAAGCCATGAGCGCGCTGCTCTCCGACCCCGACCTTTCCGCCCAGATGGGCGAACGAGGCCGAAGACTCGTCACCCGGCGATACACATGGAAAGCCGCCGCCGCAATCATCGCGCGCCTGTACGCCGAACTGACCGCCAAAACACCGCAATGAAAGCCCCTGAAATGAGACGGAAAGGCCACTTTTCAATCCCTTTCAGATTACGTTGTGATAGTGTATTATGAAACATACAAACACTTGGTCAACGTGACCATCCGAGACAAATTCACGGTGCGGTGACAGATGACAGCCCGAGACCAACAGATACAAGCCCTCCAGGACAGACTCACCCGGCTCAGCGAGGCCAGCCTTCTCATAAACGACAACCTGGAACTCGAAGATGTATTGCAGAAGGTGCTGGACAGCGCCCGTTCGCTCACCGGCGCCCACTACGGCGTGATGACCACCCTGGACGATTCCGGCCAAATCGAAGACTTCCTCGCCTCCGGCATGACCCCGGGCGAAGTGCGGCAACTCTGGCAAATGCCTGGCGGAATAGAGATCTTCGACTACCTCAGAACCCTGTCCGCGCCCATGCGCGTTTCGGATTTCGCTGAACACGTCAGCTCGCTCGACCTGCCCGAGTTCAGCCCGCCCGTCCCGACCAGCTCTTTCCTCTCTGTGCCCATGCGCCACCGGGGAGACGATGTAGGCAGCGTCCACATGGCCAAGAGAGAACCGGGCCAGGAATTCAGCCGCGAGGACGAGGAGACGCTGGTGATGTTCGCGTCCCAGGCCGCCCTCGCAATCGTCAACGCGCGCCGCCTCCGAGATGAGTTGCGCGCCAAGTCCGACCTCGAAACCCTCATCAACACCTCCCCCGTCGGTGTCGTCGTCTTCGACGCTCGCGCGGGACTGCCTATATCATTCAACCAGGAAGCGCTTCGGATAGTGTCAACCCTGTTGACTGACGAGGAGCCTCCCGAGAGCCTCCTCGAAGTGATCACCTGCCGCCGCGCCGACGGGCGTGAATTCTCGCTGCGGGAGTGGCCGCTCGCCGAGGCGTTAAGCTCAGGAGAAACAGTGCGCGCCGAAGAGATAATTCTCAGCGTCCCCGACGGACCCGGCGTCACCGTGTTGCTCAACGGCGCGCCCATCCTCTCCGAACCCGGAGAGGTCGAGTCCTTCGTCGTCACGCTCCAGGATATGACTCCACTCGAGGAGATGGAGCGAATGCGAGCCGAGTTCCTCGGCATGGTGAGCCACGAACTGCGAATCCCGCTCACCTCCATCAAAGGCTCCGCGACCACCATGATTGACGCCGCCTTAGATCTCTACCCCGCCGAAGTGCGCCAGTTCGCGCGAATCATCGTCGAGCAGGCCGACAATATGCGAGAACTGATAGACGACCTGCTTGACGTCGCCCGCATCAAGTCCGGCTCCCTGCCCGTCAACCTTGAACCCGCCGAGATAGCCCCGATTATAGACCGCGCCAGAAACATCTTCACGAGCGGCGGCGGGCGAGACCTCGACATCGCTATCCAGCCGGACCTGCCCCTCGTAATGGTCGACAGAAGGCGCGTCACCCAGGTCATCGGCAACCTGCTGTCCAACGCGGCCAGACACTCTCCAGATTCGTCCCAAATCAGGCTGGCCGCCGCGCGGGAGGGCCTGAACGTCGCCATCTCGGTCACCGACGAAGGGCGCGGCATACCACCCGAAAGGCTGTCCGGCCTGTTCCATAAATTCCCCGCCGAATCCATGCGCCAGTCCGACAACGCGGGACTGGGCCTCGCGATATGCAGAGGCATTGTGGAAGCCCACGGCGGACGCGTCTGGGCCGAGAGCGACGGAATCGGGCTCGGCTCCCGATTCACCTTCACTATTCCGGCTGTCCAGGACCCCGTCGCTCCCCACGCGCCGGCCAATCAGAATACCATAACAGGCGACTCCATCCTCGTGGTGGACGACGACCCCCATACGCTCAGGTACGTCCGCAGAACGCTCTCCAACGCCGGCTACGAACCCGAGGTGACCGCCGACCCGAACGAAGCCGTCCGACTCGTCGGGGAGAAACGGCCCAGAATGGTTATGCTCGACATGATGCTGCCAGGCCACGACGGGATAGACATCATGAGGGACATCCTCGCCATCACCGACGTTCCCGTGGTCTTCCTGTCGGCTTACGGACAGGAAGAGATGATCACCAGAGCGTTCCAGAGGGGCGCGGCGGACTACATCGTCAAACCGTTCACGCCCACCGAACTGGTGGCCAGGGTAAGGGCCGCCCTGCTGAGACGGGACGAGAGCTACCGGCTAGAGCCATCCGAACCCTTCAAGCTGGGGGATATGACCATCAATTACGCCGAACGCCGCGTATCCATCGCCGGACGCCCCGTGCATACCACCGCCAAGGAGTACATCATACTCTTTGAGCTTTCAGTCAACGCCGGACGGGTCTTGACACACGATCAGCTTCTGCGAAGGGTCTGGGCCCCCGATAAGCCCGGCAAAGTGCAGTCGCTCCGCGCTCACATGAGAAGGCTCCGCAGCAAGCTGGACGATGACGCGAAAAATCCCAAGTACATCTTCTCCGACGCCCGAGTCGGCTACCGCATGGCCAAGGGCGATACCAGGCCACAGTAAGGGGGAGTGAACGCCAAGCCGGGGAGCGAGGCCACAGGCGCGCGTTCTCTACAAGCGCTGGTTTTCTACAAGCCATCTCATAAATGCCGGCCCACGCCTGGGAGTATTTCTATAATCCCCTCTCCCTCAGGGAGAGGGCTAGGGTGAGGGTGAAAACACACAGTTCCCACCGAGGGTTGATGTTTATGAGATAGCCTCTAGTCTCTAGCCGTCAGAACGCCTTCCAGACGCCTACCGTCATTCCCGCGAAAGCGGGAATCCCCTCGCCCGATGTCTGCCGAGGGGCTGGTGGAGCTGGGGGGACTCGAACCCCCTACCTCTTCAATGCCATTGAAGCGCTCTCCCAGATGAGCTACAGCCCCACACTGTCCGCGCGGAAGACAAGCCTAAATATACCAAACCCCCATACGCCCATGCAACGCGGGGTCTTTCCGGTTATTTTCCGATACCGCTTCTGTCGTTCGCCCTGAGCTTGTCGAAGGGAGCTTGTCGAAGGGCCGCCACGAACGTAATTGGTTGATAATTGAAGACCCTGCCATGCAACGCGCTCGCCCTACCCATCCCTCCCCCCGCCATGCTACAATACCCCCATCGCAGAACAAAAGTGCCTGCATAATATAACCCGGAGTTTATCAATCACGACAAATCCGACCGACAAATTTTTTTCACAGCCGAATTTCAGCCGATTTCGTAGCTAAATCCGCCGATTTCCAGGTGATTTCCAGGCGTTCCGAACACCAGCCCTCATCCAGCCCTCACCTGGGCACGACTTGGAACAATATAAATCAGGATATATATACAGCCGGTAAGGCTAATCGAATAGGCCATACCCGACGCGGCGCGAAGATGATAGTATTTGAGACGATTGCGTAAGTCCCTTCCCCCTTGATGTGGGAAGGTTAGGATGGGGGTGATTGGGTTCAATCCCAGCCATTGCGGGACAACAGACTAGGCTTATGCAATTTTCTTGATACTATTCCCACCGGATTGCAAACCCCGATAGCTCACTGAAATGAGAGAGGCGAACGACATGATAGGCGCGGACCTGGTTGCGAGGATACTGAAACAAGAGGGCGTGGATTTCATGGGGGTCATCCCCTTCAACTCGCTGGAAGAGGCGGCGGCCAAAGCCGGCATCAGGCCGCTCATATTCCGGCAGGAGCGCGTGGGCGTAAACCTAGCCGACGCCTACACCCGCGTCACCAACGGCAGGGGAACCGGCGTGTTCGCCATGCAGGCCGGCCCCGGCGCGGAGAACGCCTTCGCGGGCGTCGCCCAGGCTTACGCCGACTCCGTGCCGATACTGCTGCTTCCGGCCTCCGCGCCCCGAAACCGCGCCGGCGTCCATCCCACCTTCAGCCCCAGCCGAACCTACGAATCCGTCGTGAAGTGGTCGGGCAGAGTGGACTTGCCCGAAGAGATCCCCAACGCCATGCGCCGAGCGTTCAGCCAACTGCGGCTCGGACGCCCCAGCCCCGTCCTGCTCGAACTGCCCAGCGACATCCTGCGTGGCGAACTGCCCGACGGCGGCGCTGACTATATGCCCGCGCGCCGACGCCGCTCCGCCGGAGACCCCCAGGACGTGCGCGACGCCGCCAAGGTCCTGCTCGGAGCCAAGCGCCCCGTCATTCACGCCGGCCAGGGCGTTCTCTACGCCGAGGCGTGGGACGAACTCCGCGAACTCGCCGAACTCACCCAGACGCCCGTGATGACCTCCATGGCCGGCAAGAGCGCCTTCCGCGAGGATCATCCGCTCTCGCTCGGAACGCGCTCCAGCACCACCACCGGCATGGTCGTCCACTTCCTGGACAAGGCTGACGTCGTGTTCGGCATCGGCTGCAGTTTCACCCGCATCCACTACGGCGCGGACGCCTTCGATAGCAAGGTTCTCGTCCACGTCACCAACGACGTGAACGACGTGAACAAGGACTACTCCCCCGACGTTGCGGTGGTAGGCGACGCCAAGCTGGTCATGCGCCAGCTAATCGCCGAGGTCAAGGCGATTCTCGCCGACCAGAACGCCGAGCGCGCCGATAGGGGCGACGTGGCGGGCGAGATAAAGGCCGTCCGCGACGAATGGATGAAAGAATGGCTACCCAAGATGTACTCCGACGCCGTTCCCATCAACCCCTACCGCGCGCTCAATGATCTGTCCAGGACGATAGACCATAAGAACGTGATAATGAACCACGACTCCGGCAGCCCGAGAGACCAGATGATTCCGTTCTACAAGACCGTTACCCCGCGCGGCTTCATAGCCTGGGGCAAGTCAACCCAGCTGGGATACAGCCTCGGCGCCGCGATGGGCAGCAAACTCGCCGCCCCCGACAAGCTCTGCGTCAACGTGATAGGCGATTATGGCCTTGGCATGGTCGGAACCGACCTCGAAACCGCCGTCCGCGAGGAAATCCCAATCCTCACCGTCGTGCTGAACAATTCCTCCATGGGCATATACAGGCCGGAACACTTCGCCACCGCCCACGAACTCTACGGCACCAAGACCACCGGCGGCGACTTCGTGAAGATGGCCGACGCCTTCGGCGCGTACAGCGAGCGCGTAACCCGGCCCGCCGACGTAACCGCCGCCGTCAAACGATGCGCCGGCATAGTCGAGTCTGGCCGAACCGCCCTTCTCGAAATCGTAACCGACGCCGACGAAAAGGATATGCCCTTCAGAATGTTTTAGCCGTAAAAACCCCTTCCCTCTCGATGGGGGAAGGCCAGGATGAGGGTGAACTACCAGTAGTGCAGCCAACAAATCCCCTCTCCCTCAGGGAGAGGGCTAGGGTGAGGGTGAACCACTAGAAAGGAGCCAAGCCATGAAGATAGACCCATTCCAGATAAGCGTAAGCGACGAAGTTCTGGACGACCTGAACCGCCGCCTCGCGTCAACCCGCTGGCCCGACGAACTGCCCGGTACGGATTGGCGCTACGGCTCCAACCTCGCCTACATGAAGGAACTGGTCGAATACTGGCGAACCGATTTCGACTGGCGCGCGCAGGAACGGCTGCTCAACTCCTTCAGCCACTTCAAGGCGGATGTCGGCGGACTGGGCATCCACTTCATCCACGAACGCGGCAATGGCCCGAACCCCATGCCGCTCGTAATCACGCACGGCTGGCCCGGCACCGTCTTCGAGATGCACAAGATAATCCCGCTGCTGGCCGATCCCGCCTCCCACGGCGGCGATCCGGCGGACTCGTTCGACGTCGTGGCCCCGTCCTTGCCCGGCTTCGGCTTCTCGGATCACCCCCGGGAAACCGGCGTGGAGGTCGGAAAGACCGCCGCTCTCTGGGTGGAACTCATGGCCGGACTCGGCTACCCGCGCTTCGCCTCTCACGGCGGCGACATAGGCGCGGGCGTCACCTCGCGGCTTGGACACCGCCACGCCGACAGCCTGATTGGGATTCACCTGACCTCAGTCACCAGGCCCACGCCCTACCTTGGCCCTGGATCCGCAGAACTGACCGACGCCGAAAAGACCCACATGAGCGAGCGCGAGGAGTGGCAGCGCTCCGAGGGCGGCTACGCTCACATCCAGGGAACCAAGCCCCAGACTCTCGGCTACGGACTAAACGACTCGCCCGCCGGCCTTGCCGCCTGGATAGTTGAGAAGTACCGTACGTGGAGCGACTGCGACGGAGACGTGGAGCGACGCTTCACGAAGGACGAACTGCTGACCACCGTCACCATCTACTGGGCCACCGAGACCATCGGCTCCTCCACCCGGATGTACAAGGAAAACCAGCGTTACGACTGGACGATGGACAGGGACGAAAAGATAGAAGCGCCGACGGGCGTGGCTGCGTTTCCGGCTGAAATCAGCAGACCGCCCAGGGAGTGGGCGGAACGCTCCTACAATCTTCAGCGCTGGACTCAGATGCCGCGCGGCGGACACTTCGCCGCGCTCGAAGAACCCCAACTGCTGGCCCAGGAAATCCGCGAATTCTTCCGCCCCCTCAGATGAAAGGACACAAGGATTGAGAATAGGCATTGACGTCGGAGGCACCTTCACCGACCTGGTAGCCATGGACGAAGGCGATACCGCGCCCGTGGTGTTCAAGACACCGACCACGCCCGCCGACCCCTCGGACGGCGTGATAGCGGGCATAGAGGGCCTAGCCGCGTCCATGGGACTGGACGCGCGCGGCCTGCTGGAAAGGGCGCAAGTCATAATCCACGGCACCACCGTCGCCACCAACACGCTCGTCGAAAGGAAGGGCGCGAACGTCGGCCTGATAACCACCGAAGGCTTCCGCGACCTGCTGGAGATACGCGAAGGTCTCAAAGAGGACAGGTACAACCTGAGAATGGATCAGGTTGAGCCTCTCGCGCCGCGCTATCTGCGCGTCGGCGTCGCTGAGCGCGTGGACTCCGGCGGCGCGGTCAGGCGCGAACTTGACGCGGAAGGGCTGAGGCGCGAAATAGAGTATCTCAAGTCCGAGGGCGTGGACTCCGTGGCCATCTGCTTCCTGTTTTCGTTCCTGAATCCCGACCACGAGATAGAGGCCGAGAGGATAGTTCGGGAGATGATGCCCGACGCCTACGTCTCCGCTTCCCACGTCATACTGCCGCAGATAAAGGAATTCGACAGGCTTTCAACCACTTCGCTGAACGCCTACGTCGGCCCATCGCTCTCCGGCTACCTGGAGCGTCTCGAAACCCGCGTCTCTGAGGCGGGCGGTTCGGCGCCGCTGTTCGTGATTCAGTCCAACGGCGGCATCGCCACTGTCGCCGACAGTTCGGAGCAGGCCGTCAGGTCAATACTCTCCGGCCCGGCCGGGGGCGCGGCGGGCGCGGCCCACGTCGCCCGCCAACTTGGAGAGAATCGCGTAATCGCGCTCGACATGGGCGGCACAAGCACCGACATAACGCTGATAGAGGACGGCGCTCCCCACGTAACCGGCGAAAAATTCGAGGCGGGCTGGAAGATAGCCGTTCCCACAGTGGACATACACACGCTCGGAGCCGGGGGTGGAAGCATTGCGCGGGTGGACGAGGGCGGCGTGCTGCGCGTCGGCCCCACCAGCGCGGGCGCGGCCCCCGGCCCTGCGTGCTACGGCAGGGGCGGAACGCAGCCGACGGTGACCGACGCCGCGCTGGTTCTCGGCCTGCTGGACGCCGATAAGTTCCTGGGCGGCGCGGTGGAACTGAATCTTGACCTAGCGACCAGAGCGATACGGAGCCAGATCGCGCAGCCGCTCGGACTGGACGTGGATGAGGCGGCTGAGGGGATTCTGCGCGTCGTGTCCAGTTCTATTGCCGAGGGCATACGGCTGGCCTCGGTCAGCCGCGGACTCGACCCCCGCGAGTTCGCGCTGATAGGATTCGGCGGAGCCGCCGGCCTCATAGCCACCAGGGTAGCGCGTGAAATCGGGATAGGCCGCGTCCTGATACCGCCCGCCGGCCCCGTTCTGTCCGCCTTCGGCATGATGGCGTCCGACCTCAAGCGCGACCTCGCCGTGTCGCACCCGTCCAGCCTCAGCTCCGTTGACCTCGATGGAGTTCGCTCAGCGTTCGCTGCCCTGACAGAAGAGGGCCGCGAGCGTATCCGCTCGGCGGGCGCGTCCGAGTCCGACATCAACGTCCACCTTTCGGCGGATATGCGCTACCTCGACCAGATATACGAAGTAACGGTGGACGTTCCAGACCTCGATCTGCCCGACGATGACCTGAGAACGCGCTGGGCCGAAAATATGCACGAGCGATTCGAGAGACTATACGCCTATCGCCAGCAGGAGCAGGACATCAGGATAGTCACGCTCAGGGCGAGCGCGGTAGGCCGTCTGTCGGTAGATGGCGGCGCAGCCACTCAGGACGAAGGCGCGACCGCTTCCCCAAGCGATGGCGCGCCGGGCAAAGTCACGAACGGCCCCGCCGTCATCAACACGGACTACAACACCGTGGTGGTAGGCGAGGGATGTTCCGCGAGATTTGACCGGAGCGGAGTATTGCATATCGAAGTAGAGACCACCGCGCAAGCCGGCGACGATTCCCGGGAAGGAGATTCGGTCACGCTCTCAGTGGTCGGCAACCGCTTGGAGTCAATCGCCGTCGAGATGATGGACGTCATGCTCCGCACCGCGCTCTCCCAGATACTGAACGCCAGCAGGGACTTCTCCACCGCGATACTGGACGGCCAGTGCAGGCTGGTCGCGCAGGGCGAGGGCATACCCGTTCACGTCAGCGCGCTCCCGGTCGCCGGACGCGCCGTGCTGGACTACTTCGGAGACGACATCGCTCCGGGCGACGTGTTCCTCCTCAACGACCCTTACTTCGGAGGATCGCACCTGCCGGACATCACCGTGATACGCCCCGTCTTCGTGGACGGCGCGCTAAGGTTCATGACCGTGAACAGGGCGCACCACACGGATGTCGGCGGCGGAACTCACGGCGGCTACAATCCGTCCGCCAGCGAGATATTCCATGAGGGCCTGCGGATTCCGCCCCTGCGAATATACGACCGCGACGTTCCGCGCGACGACCTCCTCCAGATGATGGCGGCGAACGTCAGGTATCCGAAGAACTTCCTGGGCGACCTGAACGCGCAGATAGGCTCCGTGCTGACCGCCGAGCGACGAATCCGCGAACTCAGCGACCACTACGGCCCCGATAGGCTTACCCGCATCGTTGACGGCATCCTGGACGCGACCGAGGCGCAGGTCAGGAACTTCATATCCGACTGGCCCGACGGCGAATACTTCGGTGAATCGCTCGTGGACGACGACGGTTTCGATTCCGAGCTTATCCCCATAAGGGCCAGGGTCGCCATCGCCGGGGACACGCTGACCATAGACCTGAGCGAGTCCGCGCCGCAGGTGACCGGGTTCATCAACAGCGCCTACGCCAACACGCGGTCGCTGGCGCACGCCGCCATAATGTATCTCGCGCCCTATGACGTTCCCAAGAACGAAGGCTCTATGGGCCCTCTGAAGGTGATAGCGCCCAGGGGCCTGATAGTCAACGCCGACGCCCCCGCGCCCGTGTGCATGAGCACCAACCACTGCGCCGAGGAGATAGTGGAAGCCATATTCAAGGCGCTGGCCCAGGCCGTCCCGGAGGCGGTGAACGCGGGCTTCTCCCGCCGCCTGAGATACGCCATCACCGGCAAGGATCCCAGGACCGGCGAGTCGTTCCTGTGGCACTTCTTCATGGCCAGAGGTGGCGGCGGCGCGTCCCTCGGCCACGACGGTTGGAGCTGCGTCGGCGAGGTGAACGTCGCGGGCGGAATCCGCGCCAATAGTGTTGAGGTGACGGAGGAACGCTTCCCCCTCTTCGTGATAAACCACGAACTGAGGCCGGGATCCGCGGGAAACGGCCAATGGAGGGGCGGACTGGGCGCGGTCTGCGAAATCATCTACGAAGGCGATGGCGACGCCCTGCTCAACACGGCGGGAGACGGCGCGGTCGTGCCGCCGTTCGGAGCGTTGGGCGGCGAACCCGGCCTTCCGCACAGGTACTCTATCGTCTCGGGCGGCGAGGAGACCGTTCTGCGAACCAAGCAGACGGGCGTGGTGGTCAGGCAGGGGGACAGGATAGTCGCGCTCTCCTCCGGCGGAGGCGGATACGGCGACCCCACGCTCAGGTCGCGCGAGTCCAGCGAATGGGACCGACGAAACGGCTACGTCTAGCGAAGGATATGATTGCATAAGTCCCTTCCCCCTTGATGGGGGAAGGTTAGGATGGGGGTGATACTGCGGGATAACAGACGAGGCTTATGAAATTTTCTCAGCGAATAGAAGATTGTACAAGACAGTCTCGGACATAGTACAATTAACCGGGAAAGGCCAACGTAGCTCAGTGGTAGAGCAGCGGTTTCGTAAACCGCAGGTCGGCGGTTCGAATCCGCCCGTTGGCTCCACTTCTCCCGCTTCCTCGTCTATGTTGGGAGAATCCTCTAGCCCATCCGCCAACTTGTGCCGTCCGGGCCGTCTTCAAGGGTCACGCCGAGTTCGGAGAGGCGGTCGCGTATGCCGTCGGCTAGTTGGAACTGGCGCGCCGCGCGGAGTTCGGTCCGTACGTCCACCAGCGTCTGGATGAAGGGCGCGGCTTCCGCGCTGTCCGCTTGCGGCTCTTCTAGTGTGAGTCCCAAGACACCCGCGAGTTCCCGCAGGGTATCTTGCGCTCCCGTTATGTCCACGCCGCGCTCGCGTCCGCGGTTTATCTCCCGCGCGAGGTCGAACAGGGCGGCCAGAGCCCTGGGAGTGTTCAGGTCGTCGTCCATCGCCTCTATGAAACGCTCCCTGAACCCGGCGGCGTCAAGCCGCGCGCCGTCCTCCGAGGGAGCGTTCGCCGCCTGTCGCAGTCGTTGGAGCGCGCGCTCCTGGGAGCGGACGCTTTCCTCGCTGTAAAACAGGGGAGAGCGGTAGTGGGAACTCAGGAAGAACAGCCTGAGCGCCTGCGGTTCGTAGAATTCGAGCGCTTCGGGCAGGGAGATGATGTTGCCCAGCGACTTGCTCATCTTCTCAGTGCCGAGCCTGAGCATACCGTTGTGGAGCCAGAACCTGGAGAAGGGAACCTGGTCGGTGTATGACTCGGACTGCGCTATCTCGTTCTCGTGATGGGGGAAAACAAGGTCTTCGCCGCCGCCGTGTATGTCAATCGTCTCGCCCAGGTACTTGATTGACATTGCGCTGCATTCGATATGCCAGCCCGGGCGTCCCTTTCCCCATGGGCTGTCCCACGCCGGTTCGCCGGGCTTCTGAGACTTCCAGAGCGCGAAATCCAGAACGTCCTCTTTCCTTTCGTCAATCTCTATCCGCGCGCCCGAGAGCAGGTCGTCAACGCTTCGATGGCTCAGCTTGCCGTAGTCTTCGTCCCGCCTCACCCTGAAATAGACATCCCCCTCGACGTCGTAGGCGTAGCCCTTCTCTATCAGACTTTCGATTATCTCCACTATCTTGTCTATCTCGCGGGTGGCCCTTGGGTATTCGTGCGCGGGCGCGACGTTCAGTTCGCCCATGGCGTTGACGTATTCGGAGATGTTCGCCTGGGCGAGTTCGGCCACCGTTATGTTCCGCTCGTTCGCGGCGACTATCATCTTGTCGTCAATGTCGGTGAAGTTCTGGATGTGGCGCACCTCGAATCCCCGGAATTCCAGGTATCTGCGAAGGGCGTCGAACGTGACGGCGGACATCGCGTGTCCGATGTGCGAGGACGAATACGGGGTTATTCCGCACACGTACATACGGACCAGTCCGTTGGGCGAGTCGAAGTCGCTGGCTTGCGCTCTGAGAGTGTCGTAGAGTTTCATATCTTAGTTATCGTGGCGACCGCCATGCAGCAGATACCCTCGCGGCGTCCCACGAAACCCAGATGGTCGGTGGTTGTCGCCTTGAGACTGACCGATTCGATTCCTATGCCCAGAGCTTCGGCCAGAGCGGCGCGCATATCGGCTATGTATGGCCTGAGCCTGGGACGTTCGGCAAGTATTGTAGCATCAATGTATTCCACTCGCCAATCCATGCGCTCCAGAATCCGCGCTGTCTCGGACAGGAGCTTCGAGCTGCGAATGCCCGCGTAGCGCGGGTCGCCGGACGGGAAGTGAGTCCCTATGTCTCCTAGATTGGCCGCGCCGAGGCAGGCGTCTATTATCGCGTGGATGAGCGCGTCGCCGTCGCTGTGGCCGTCCAGGCCGTGGCTGTGCGGAATGATGACGCCGCCTAGCGCGAGTTCCCGCCCTTCGACCAGCGGGTGAACGTCCACCCCGATTCCAGTCCTGAAGTTCATCTCACGCCGTCTCCCTTGCGCGACTGGAAAATCGCCTCGGCTATGTGCATATCTTCCGGTGTCGTCACCTTGATGTTGTCGTAAGACCCCATGAACAGCTTAACCGGATGTCCAATCGCCTCTACCATAGCGGCGTCGTCGGTGGCGTCTTGGGTTATTCGTGAGTGGGCTTCGATAATCAGGTCATACGCGAACGCTTGGGGAGTCTGCGCGGCCCACAGCGAATCCCTGGGTGGCGTCTTGGAGACGGTCAAGTCCGGGTTGGAGACTTTTATCGTATCCTTGACCGGAACCGCGGCTGTAGATGCGCCCGATTCAGAGGTCGTCGCGACCGCTCGCTCTATGATGGACTGACTCACGAACGGCCTGGCTCCGTCATGTATCAGCGCAATGTCGCAGCCTTCCAGTTTCCGCAGCGCGTTCAGAACTGAATCCTGCCTTCGCTCCCCGCCTTCGACGACCGATTCTACCTTCTTGATCCCGTATCTTCTCACCAATTCCAGCGTGGGTCGGATATTTCGGGCGGACGCGGCTACGGATATGGCATGAACCGACAGAGAGTCGTCGAAAGCTCTTAGACAATGCGCGAGCAGTGGAACTCCTCCGATGGGAGCGAACAACTTGTCAACGCCGACCATTCTACGGCTTTCGCCCGCCGCCACTACGACTACTCCCACCTTGGGACTCGGTTCGGACTGCATCAGATTCGCCAACTTCGGCTAGTCCTGCGAGGGTTGGGCGAATATCATGCGGCCGGCGGACGTCTGCAATATGCGCGTCGCGGTTACGTTCAATTCGGTATCCAGGTAGCGAATGCCGGATTCGACCACCACCATCGTGCCATCCTCCAAGAAGCCAACGCCCTGTCCGACCTCCTTGCCTTCTTGGATGATTCTCAAGCGCATATTTTCGCCCGGAATCACGACCGGGCGCAGCGATCCCGCCAATTCGTTCACGTTCAGAACCCTTATGCCGTCTATCTGCGCCACGCGGTTCAGGTTGAAGTCCGTCGTCACTATGGCCGCGCCCATGTCCTTCGCCAACCCTACCAACTTAGCGTCCACGTCCCGCGCGCGTGGGTAGTCAATCTCCAGCACCTCGGTTCGCACTTTCCCGTCCATCCGTATCTGGTTCAGGATTTCCAGGCCCCGTCTGCCGCGAGCTCTTCTCATGGAGTCGCCGGAATCCGCAACATGGCGGAGTTCGTTTAGGACGAAGCGCGGTATGACCAGCGTTCCCCGCAGGAATCCGGTCTGGGACACCGACGCGATACGCCCGTCAATTATCGCGCTGGTGTCTATCAGCATGATACCCGCGCTGTCGCTCCGCGCGCCGGGATTGCCGTTGAGCGAATGTGAGGACGATTCCGGCATGAACCGTCGAAACAGGTCGCGTGAAGGGGAGAACATTATCATCCCGCCCAGGTAGGCCAGCAGCAGACTCAGCGCGATGGGGAAGGTTACGCTAGGCCAGCCCGGTATGCGCCAGAGCGGAATGGAGAAGAGCAGCGCGACCAGCAGACCCATTATGACGCCGACCACGCCCGACAGCATCCTGGAGGTGGGGATAGGGTGGATCTGTTCCGAGACGGTTCTATATAGTTTGCCCAGTACGAACGGCGTCGCGGCAAGACCGATGAGTCCGCCTGAGACAGCAAGTCCAAAGGCCCAGAGCACATAGCGCTCAGGTCCCCAAATGTCCGTTACGTATCCGCCGAGGCCCCATCCGGCAATGGCGAGGAAAGCGCCCCCAACGATACGGGAAACTATATCCGCGACCATATTGATGTTATTATAACAGACACCGCTTACAGTTGTATCGCTAAAAATGTGGCTAAAACGCATATCTCTGGCTCTCCTGGCCGTCCTCGTGGCCATAGCCCTGCTCCTTACGATTACGGCGCAGGGTAGAACGGCTGTGAGGACCGCGCTGTTCATTCCCCAGGTGCTACCCACCATTCCGGTCAAGCCGCAGGAGTGGTTCACCGGGAACCCGACTGTGGAGGAAGTTAGCTATCCGACGGCGGACGGATCCGGTATCGCGGACCTCTATACGCCCGCCGGCGACGGGACGCATGGCGCGGTACTCTTATTCCTCGGGGTCAATCCGGCTGGCAGGGACGATCCCAGAGTCGTCGGCCTGGCCGAGGGGCTGGCGCAGTCGGGAGTCATAGTGATGATTCCCTGGTCGGACACGATGACCGAGAAGAAGGTATCCCCCGATGAGATAGAATCTCTGGTACAAGCCTACCAATACCTGCTGGAACATGAGCGCGCGGACCCGGAAAGGTCGGGCATGGGCGGATTCTGCGTTGGCGCGTCGTTCGCCACCGTCGCCGCGCAGGACGCGCGTATCAGGGATAAGGTTCGCTTCGTGAACTTCTTCGGCGGCTACTACGACGCGAGAGACCTGGCCGCGTCCGTCGCCTCCGCCAGCCGCTTCTACGGCGACGTCTCTGAACCTTGGACGCCGGACAAGCTGAGCGTCGAGGTTGTCACCTCACACCTGATAGATGGCATTCCAGACGCCGGAGAACGCGCGCTGTTAAGCCGGGTATTCATAGAGCGCGACGCGATTCTGGAAGATGCCGCCCTGTCCTCTATGTCCGACGAGGCGCGGGCCGTTCACCGGATACTGTCGGGCGCGACGCTGGCAGAGGCGCGCGAACTCATATCCGGCCTCCCGGCTTCGATGAGGGCCGACCTGGACGCCATCTCGCCCGCGGCGCGAATAGAAGACCTGAACGCGCGCGTTCTCATAATGCACGACAGGGCGGACAAACTCGTTCCCTCCGAGGAATCTCGCCGCTTGGCGGACGCCCTCTCGGAGAGAGGCGGCGTGTACCACACCGAGTTCTCACTGTTCCAGCACGTTGACCCCACTCGCCCCGTAAGCCCTCCCGTCTATGCCAGGGAACTGTTCAAGCTGTACCTGCATATGTATAACGTCCTCCGCGAGATGGACTGACAAAATCGGTGGTCGCAAGCGGCGCAATGCTATAAACTGCCAATTGGCAGATTCATAGGTTAGAAACAAAACGGGAGAGTTTCGATGGGTTACGAGTTCAATCATGTTCATCTGAAAGCGCCGGACCCGCACAAGACCGCCGAGTGGTACGCCACCGCCTTCGACTTCACCATCGTGAGCGAAGTCACGCGGCCCTACGGCGACCAGTTCGTGGTGACCAGGACGCCGGACGGGGTGACAGTCAACATATCCGGCGCTCGGACGGGGGAGGAACTTGGAGAGGGCAACGCCGACGTTCACTGGGGCCTGGAGCATATCGGCATTACGATTGACGATATGGACGCGGAGCTGGAGCGGCTGACCGCGATGGGCGCGGTTCTGAAAGAGGGGCCGACAGACGTTCCCAACGGTCCGCGCATCGCGTTCATAGCCGGGCCGGACGACACGCGCATAGAGCTGCTCCAATTGCCCGGATAGTTAGAATCGCAAGCAGCGAAGGGAGTGAAAGATGCCCAGAAGAGTTTTCTTCCCGAATCCTGACAACAAGCCGTCGGGCTTCTCGCCCGCGACGCGAGCGGGTAACACGGTATTCGTATCCGGCCAGGTGTCGGTTGACGGCGAGGGCAATCTTGTTGGCGAGGACCACGCTTTTGCCCAGTCGGTTCAGTGTCTTGAGAACATTGACGCGGCGCTGAAGGCGGCGGGCGCGACCCGCGCGGACGTGACCAAGATTACGGCCTTCCTCGTCAACGCTGACGATTACCCTGAATACGCGAAGGCCAGGCTGGACTTCTTTGGGGATCCCGGCCCCGCGTCCAGCACTGTCTTCATCAGCGGTTTGGTGAGTCCCAAGTATCTGGTCGAGATAGAGGCGATAGCCGTAATCTGATGTCGGGGAGTGAGACGGATGGCTGAGGACTGCGTATTCTGCAAGATAAGGGACGGCGAGATACCGTCCGACATCCTGTATCGGGACGATTTCTGCTTCGTGATACGCGACATCGCGCCCGTCGCTCCGACGCACCTGCTCGTCATTTCGGTGGAGCATTTCGAGAGTCTGGAAGGGATGGGTTCGGGCTTGGAGCGGACGATTGGCGCTATGTTCTCCGCCGCTAGGGACGCCGCGAGCGCCGAGGGCGTGTCCGACAGCGGCTACCGCCTGATGATAAACAAAGGCAGGGACGGCGGCCAGGAAGTGCCGCATCTTCATGTTCACCTCATGGGCGGGCGTCGTCTCGGCGGAATGGGTATCCCGCAACGTGGCTGACCTACCAGACGCCATTGACGCCAGATTGAGGGCGCTCCCCTCCGGGCTGAGAGACCACATCGAGCGTTCGCGGGGCGTCTCCCAGGAACTCGCCATCCGGCACAACGTTGACGCCCGGCTGGCCGACATGGGGACGGCGGCGCACGACTTGGCGAGAGCGTTGGGCCGCGGCGGGTTGCTTTCCGAGGCCGAGAGCCTGAACCTTAGCGTTGGTATCGTAGAGAGACACGAGCCGATTCTGCTGCATGGGCCAATCGCCGCTCGATGGCTTGAGAGCGACGACGATGATATAGCCCAGGCCGTCCTGGAGTCGGTCGCCTGGCACACGACAGGCAGGCCGGGCATGGGCGACGTCGCTAAAGTGGTCTTTCTGGCGGACAAACTCGATCCGCGCAAGGTGGCGCGGTTTCCCTATCTGGAAGAGGTAGCAGTCAAGTCAAAGGACAGCCTTGACTTGGCGATACTGGAATATCTGGACAAGACCATCGAATACTTTCTTGGAAATGGCAACCTTGTTCACACGGCCTCGATTGAGTTCAGAAATGAATTGTTGATTCGAACGAGCGAATGATGTCAGACGCGCTCGCGAAAGATATGGTAGCGTTGCTCGGGCGAGGCGCGGTTTCATCCGACGAGGCCGACTTGCTGCGCTATGGCGGCGACGCGCTAGGAGTGTTCAGGGCTTTTCGGTCGGCGCATCGGCTGGACGAGCGCGCCGGCGTGGTCGTATGGCCCGGGAGCGCCGAGGATATTGCCGATACCCTGGTATACGCGACTCGCAGATCAGTTCCGGTCGTGCCGTATGGCGGCGGCACCGGGGTCATGGGCGCGGCGACGGCGGTTGACTCGGCCATCGTCCTGAACATGGGCCGCATGAATGGCGTTGTCGGGATTGACGCTGAGAGCCGGACGGGCGCTTTTCAGTCTGGCATTATCCTGGAAGACGCGCACCGCGCGCTGATGTCGCGCCGACTCAGGCTCGGACACGATCCATGGAGTCGGCCAATCGCGACTATTGGCGGCGCTATCTCCACCAATGGGGTAGGGTACACCGCGTCCGGGCATGGCGCGATGGGCGACCAGGTGTTGGGAATGAAGGTCGCGCTGGGAGACGGCGAAATCGTAAAGACTCGCGCCGCGCCAGAAGCCTTCTTCGGGTCGTCGCTAAACCATCTCGTCATCGGAACCGAAGGCGCATTTGGGGTAATCGCCGAGGCGACGGTGAAGGCGTTCCCCGTTCCGGCCTGCCGGAAGATGGTCAGCTACGACTTTCCTGAATTCGACTCCGGCTTCGAGGCTGTCAACGCCATGTACGCCGAGGGACTGAGGCCGATAGTAATGGACTATGGCGACGAATTGGCGTCCGACGGCTCAGGTCGGCGCGAGACCGCGACGCTGTATCTGGCGTTCGAGGGCGCGGAGAGCGTAGTCGAATCCAGTATCTCCGAGACCGCCGCAATCTGCGCGCGGCATGACGGCAGACGCGGCGATCAGGTGGAGGTCGAACGGTACTGGAAGACTCGCCACGCATCCGCCGAGCGTTACAAGGAGGGCGTTCTTGAGAGCGAAAGGCCCGACCTGGCGCGGAGAAACAGGGCCGCGTACAGGATGGACTATCTGCACGTCGCGCTGCCGGTCGGCAAGGTACTCGAATATCGGAAGAGGTGCGAGAGAATCCTGGCGGCTGAGGGGGTGTCGGTGAGGGAGTGGTCGGTGTGGGGCAGGCCGGAGTTCTTTTCATTGCTGGTCGCGGACAACTCGAACTCGGAGGATGGCGCCGATACTCTCAGCCGTAGCGTTGACAGCGTACTTACCCTCGCGCAGAGCATGGGCGGCACGATGGAATACTGCCATGGCGTCGGTCTGAAACTGGCGCACTTGCTGGACGCCGAACTGGGAACGGGGATGTCCGCCGCCCGCAGGATAAAGAGGTCGCTCGATCCGGCGGGCATACTCAACCCGGGCAAGTTGTGGGGTTAGTTCGCTCGCTCGGTCGCGGACGCGCCCATGGCCGGCTTAGGTCAGGTTTATCAGATTGCTCGCGCTCACTATCGAGAGCAGGATGAACACGACTACCAGCCCTATGGTGAACCTGAACAGCGCCAACTCGAATCCGCGCCGCGTCCTGAAAGAGTTGTCCGCCGCTCCGAACAGGCCGGTGCCCTGTCCCTTCACCTGGAGAAGGATGACGGTCACCAGCAGGATTGATACAAAGATGTGAACTATGTTGAAGGCCAGTTCCATTTTCCTATTCAGCGCTCCTGTTTACTGATTGCGTCGTGGTTAGCGCGTCGCGCTATCCGGCCGGTATGGTGGAGATCCGTCCGTCGCTCGCGCCGTGGATCCGCATTATAGCATCCGCCAACTTGTCCGAGTCGTGGCGGACAGGGTGCGAGTCGTCAACCAGGTCGGACAGAAGTATTGTCGCGCTCCTGATGGCGCTTCCGTCGTGTATGACGCCTTCGCCCTCGAATCGGTCCCCGATGTCGGGTGGGTTGCTGTTGCCCACCACGTAGTCCGCTATCTCCTCGAAAGTGTGCCGCCGTAGAGCCGAGACGTGTTCGGCGAGGGTGTAGCCGCCCGTCTCGCCTATCTGGGTGGCGACGTTGCAGACGTACACGACGGTAGCGGAGGTACGCCTGACCGCTTCAGATATGCCGTTCACCATGAGGTTGGGCAGTATGCTCGAGTACAGGCTTCCGGGGCCTATTACGACGAGTTCCGCTTCCTCTATCGCCTGAACCGCGAGCGGGTGCGCGGCGGCTTCCTCCGGCTCTATCATCAGCCGCTCTATCTCGCCTTTGCGTTGGGCGATGCTGGACTCGCCCCTGACCAGACCGCCGTCCCTGAACCGGGCGGAGAGTTGCAGGTTGGACGAAGTGGCCGGCACGACCCTGCCGCGCACCGCCAGGACGCGGCTTGACTCGACGAGCGCCTGGTCGAAGCCGTCGGTTACGTTCGCCATGGCGACTATGAACAGGTTGCCGAAGCTGTGTCCCTTCAGGCCGTCGCCCTCCTCGAACCTGTACTGGAAGAGTTCGGCCAGCAAGGATTCGTCCTCGGACATGGCTACCAGGCAGTTCCTGAAGTCGCCTGGGGGCAGGACGCCGAGTTCGCGTCTGAGACGCCCGGAACTGCCGCCGTCGTCGGCGACGGTGATGACGGCAGTCAGGTTGTCGGTGTGCTTTCGGAGGCCTCTGAGCAGTACGGACAGCCCGGTGCCGCCGCCTATCGTCACTATCCTGGGCCCCCTGCCCCTGTGCCATCGGTTGTAGATGGAGTCGGCGAGGGAGTCAATTGGTTGAGACCGCGCCATGAATGGGGTGAGCGTCTTGTAGAAGCCGTACATGGAGAGCAGAATGAATCCGCCGCCCACTCCCAGCATCAGGAAGCCCTCGAAATACCAGGGCAGGAAGTCGGGGAAGGGCAGCGCGAAGAACTTTCGGAGAAGGAACGCCATACCTATGGAGCAGATGAAGACGCCAATCGCGCCAATCGCGGCCCAGCGCTTGAGTCCTATGCCCGGGTAGAGCAGACGCAGGAAGACGCGGGCGCGGTAGGCTAGGGAGCCGTTCGCGTCGGCGCTTGTTCCATTCCCGTACAGGCTCATTCGCGCATGGCCTCAAGGCTTTCTCTGACAAGCTGGCTGGCGACGCGCGGGTTGGCCTTGCCGCGAGTGGCTTTCATCACCTGCCCGATGATGAATCCCATCACCTGCGGCTTGCCGCCGAGGTATTCCTGGACGGGGCCGGGGTTGTCCTCGATGGCCTGCCGGACGGCGGCTAGAACCGCGTCCTCGTCCGAAATCTGGGACAGTCCCTCGGCTTGGGCTATGTCGGCGGGGTTGTCGCCGGTCTGGTACATCTTCTCGAAGACCGTCTTGGCCATGGTGGAACTTAGCGTTCCGTCGTCAACCATGCCTTGCAGGTCGGCAAGCTGCTTTGGGCTTATCTTCACGTCGGAGATGTCTTCGCCTTCCTGGTTCAGCAGGCGGGCCATCTCGCCGAGCATCCAGTTGCTCGCGGACTTGGCGAAAGAGGCTGTTGCGGGCGCGGGGCCTTCTTCCAGGACGCTCTCGAAGTAGTCGGCGGTGGCCCTGTCTCCCGTAAGCAGGTCGGCGTCGTAGTCTGGGAGTCCGAGTTCGCTGACAAAGCGATTCTTTCTGTGGCGCGGGAGTTCGGGGAGGGACGCGCCGATTTCGTCCACCCACTCGCGGGAGACGCTGAGCGGGGGGAGATCGGGTTCGGGGAAGTAGCGGTAGTCGGACGCGCCTTCCTTGGTTCTCTGCGATACGGTGATAGCGTCGTCATCGACCCAGCCCCGCGTCTCCTGGACTATGCGGCCTCCGCTTCCCAGGACGGATACCTGCCTGTCGGCTTCGTACTCAAGGGCGCGGAGGACGGAGCGGAAGCTGTTCATGTTCTTGATTTCGACCTTAGTTCCAAGCCGCGTTTCGCCTTCGGGTCGGACGCTGATGTTAGCGTCGCATCGGAAGTTGCCCTCCTCCATATTGGCGTCGCTGACGCCTATGTACTGGAGGATCGAATGCAGCTGGGTGAGGTAGGCGCGGGCTTCCTCCGGGCTTCTGAGGTCGGGTTCTCCGACTATCTCCATAAGGGGGACTCCGGCGCGGTTGACGTCCAGCAGAGAGTATCCCTCGCCGTAGTCCTCGGCGCGGTGGAGCAGGCGGGCCACGTCCTCTTCGAGATGAACGCGGGTGACGCCCGCCGCGCGCTCCGCGCCGTCAACCTCGATGGTCATGCTTCCATTGGAGGCGATGGGCAGGTCGTACTGCGAAATCTGGTAGCCCTTCATCAGGTCGGGGTAGGGGTAGTTCTTTCTGTCGAACTTGGTGTATTCGGCTATCTCGCAGTTGAGGGCGAGGCCGGTTCTGACGACGTGTTCGACGGCCTTGCGGTTGATGACGGGCAGAACGCCGGGCATACCCATGCACACGGGGCAGACGACGGTGTTGGGCGCGGCGTCCTGGTAGGCGGCGCTGCACGAGCAGAACATCTTGCTCCGTGTGAGTAGCTGGGCGTGTACTTCAAGTCCTATGACGATTTCGTAGTTCATGGCTCGGTCTTTGATTTTCTAGTCGTTAGTTCTTAGCTATCAGTATATTTAACGGGGTGGGGGGTTTACAACACCATAGCTGTCTTCCCACTCGCTCAGACTTTGGCACTATACCAATTGCGCCCTGTGAGTTTACTTTGTAACATACGACGCGGGGGACAGATATGCAGAAGAGACTCACAATCACCATAGATGAAGAAGTGTACGAGGGGCTTTACGAGGTCGTGGGCAAGGGCAAGATCAGCCGCTTCATCGAGTCGGTGGTCAGGCCATACGTCATATACGGCGACATCGAGAATGGCTACCGCGCAATGGCGAGCGACGCCGAGAGAGAGACGGAAGCTATGGAGTGGATAGAAGGAACGGCTGAGGAAATAGTTGATGCGGAGAGGTGAAGTCTGGTGGGTGAGGTTCGGGCCGTCTGTGGGTGGAGAGATACGCAAGCAGAGGCCCGCGGTCGTCGTAACCAACAACGCCGCCATACCCCACCTGAACAGGGTTCAGGTTGTTCCCCTGACCACCAATGTCAGCAGGGTGTATCCGGGCGAGGCCGTAGTGGTGATAGACGGCAGGCCGCACAAGGCGATGGCGGACCAGATAGCTACGGTGAGCAAGGAACGTATTAGGGGCTTCTTTGGCGAACTGTCGGGCGGCGACACCGAAACCCTGAACGCGGCGATAAGGGTTCAGTTGGGAGTTTAGGCTTCCGAGGCGTCCGATCATCGGGCGTGTTCGGGGGGCCAGGCGTCTTCGGCTATGAGGGGGACGAAGCGACAGGGGGTGAGGGTTTGGGTGGTGAAGCCGTCGGGGGTTTTGATTATCTTCATGAGGGTCTGTTCTTCGCGGTCGCCGACGGGGACGACTAATCTGCCGCCCGGCTCTAGCTGGCTGAGCAGGGACAGGGGCAGGCGAGGGGCGGCGGCGGCCACGATGATGGCGTTGTAGGGGGCGTCTTCTTCTCTGCCGAGCCGGGGACCGGCGAGTTCGACGCGGACGTTGCGGTAGCCGAGCGCGGCCAGCCTGTCCCTGGCGGAGTCGGCGAGTTCGGGGATGCGCTCTAGGGTGATGACCTCGCTGGCGAGTTCGGCTAGGACGGCGGCCTGGTAGCCGCTGCCGGCGCCGATTTCGAGGACCTTGTCTGAGCGGCGCAGTTCTAGCTCGGCGACCATGATGGCTATCATGGTGGGCTGGGAGATGGTCTGTCGGGCGGCTATGGGGAGGGCGATGTCCTGGTAGGCGAGATGGGCGGTGGCGGGCGCGACGAATCGCTCTCTCGGAACGCGGCGCATGGCGTCCAGAACCCGGTCGTCCGATATTTCGGAGGCGAGTTTCCGAATGAGTTCGCGCCTGGCGTATTCGTTATTCTTGTCCTTCATTTGGTTGGGGTTCATATATTTTGGTTTATAATCCAGCAGGCGGCTTCTGGTGGGTTAACTGTTGACCGAACAGGTGAAAACCCACCAGAGTTCGCCAGAGTTTCACCAGCGTTAGCTATGGAGAAATTTTTCGCCGATTCCCGATTCTTCATAATATAATCTCACGTTTATGTAAGAGATGGAAGAAATTTTGTTCTTTACGGGTGTATTGTAGCGTATTGGAGGGGCGGAGGGGAAGGGAGTTTCGCGCGGATGTCGGTGGGGATGGATTCTGTCCAGGAAAGGCGCGAAGGGGATACTAAGGGATTGGAGGGCCGTTGGAAAAGAGTGACGATAGAGGGAAGGGCAACCACGAGGGTTGCCCTACGGGGGGATACGCCGGTTTGTTGTGGGATTGGGGCTATTCCATTGGAGGGGGTTCGTCGAAGCGCTCTCCGCGCTCGTCGGCCTCCAGTCGGCGCCTGTTCCAGTCGGCGATTTCGGCGGCCAGCGCTGCGCGGCCAGAGGCTTCGCCTTGGGCCCTGCCCCGAGCTTCTCCCTCGGCCCTGCCTTGGGCTATGAGATCGGCCCTGAATTTTTCTTTGCGCCGTTTGAGTCTTTCCGCCATGCCCTGGGCCAGTACCATTATCAGCCTCCCTAGTTCGACTATGCCGATTGTGTTCAGAATGAACATCTGAACCATGTGGGACGAATCCCCGCCGACGGCTCTGAGATATTCGACGGCGTGAGCGTGACCGCCGTACACGGCTTCGTGCCAGGCGACCATGGCGGTCCAGCCGACCATCTGGGCGAAGCAGAGCGCCAGATAGGCGTACCACCACGCTTCAGGGACGCTCATCACTGAGACGCGGAGTACGTTGAGGAACTTGCTCATGGAGTCGTCTCCTTGATTATATCACTAATTGGATGATTGGTGGACGCGGACGGTGGGGATGAGTAGTGTGACCGCGACGGGGAATCACCCTCATCCTAGCCTTCCCCCGTCGAGGGGGAAGGGACTTTCGCGCGTATGTCGGTGGGGATGGGTTCTGTTCACGGAGGGCGCGAAGGGGATACTAAGGTTGGAGGGCCGTTGGAAAAGGGCGAGGATATAGGAAAGGGCAACCACGAAGGTTGCCCCTACGGGGGGATACGCCGGTTTGTTGTGGGATTGTGGCTATTCCATTGGAGGGGGTTCGTCGAAGCGCTCTCCGCGCTCATCGGCCTCCAGTCGGCGCCTGTTCCAGTCGGCGATTTCGGATGCCAGCGCTGCGCGGCCAGCGGCTTCGCCTCGAGCTTCTCCCTCAGCTAGGCCCGCGGCCCGGCCTTGAGCTTCGCCTTGGGCTATGAGTTCTGCTCTGAATTTTTCTTTGCGCCGTTTGAGTCTTTCTGCCATGCCCTGGGCCAGTACCATAATTAGCCTCCCTAGTTCGACTATGCCGATTGTGTTCAGAATGAACATCTGAATCATGTGGGACGAGTCCCTACCGACGGTTCTGAGATATTCGATGATGTGAGCGTGGTCGCCGTAGGCGGTCTCGTGCCAGGCGACCATGGCGGTCCAGCCGACCATCTGGGCGAAGCAGAGCGCCAGATAGGCGTACCACCACGCTTCTGGGACGCTCATCGCTGAGACACGGAGTACGTTGAGGAACTTGCTCATAGAGTCGTCTCCTTGATTATATCACTAATTGGATGATTGGTGGACAGTGGGGATGGGTGGTGTGGTCGCGACGGGGAAATCAGCCCCATCCTGACCGTCATTCTCACGAAAGCGGGAATCCATAGGCGGCAACTCTACGGATCTGGATAACCGAGCATACCAACTCAGACTTGACGGCTCTGAATATATCGTATATTCTTTCTACATGACACATAATCTGTACAATCGAATCCGAGAGGAACTCGCATATATCAGCCCGGCTCGTGTGGGCTGGGTAATGTTCGTATGTGTGATTCTGCCTGTCTTACTTGCGTTTCTGCTTGTAATGTCGATTTATTTGTTCCTGCTTGTACATGGCATAGATACCACGGACTTAGTGATAACATTCATTCGTGATTCCGCGATAGCACTCAGTCCACTTGTCGCAAAGCTACTAGGCGCATGGATTCTCTACGCATACCTGTACTTGATTATCCTTTTTGCGCTTGCCATTCTGATTCGCAGACCTGAGCTCATAGCCCGAACATGGCTTCAGTCAGTTAGCGCGTTCCTGGGAATGGGAAAAAGAGTCGTAACCGGATGGTGTCAAATCATTGCATTGTCATCATACTGGATAACTCTTTTCTTCCAAACAGACCCTCTGAGACTGTCTGTCTTGAACGGACCGCCACAACATCTAGCAATTGGCTGGATACCCTCTGCTAACCCACAGCTAGAATGACTAATTCCTTTCGTGTAAATCCACCAAGTACATTCATACACGAAAGGATTGATGAAAATGATTCAGAAGATAATTGCAATCCCGATACTGGCTTTGGTTGTCTTCCTTGCTGTCCGCATAACAGCGACCCTCGTTAGCGAGGCCATCAGGAACGCGAAAGCCGATGGCACCCTTGATACCCTGATACTGGGAATTGTTTTGGCCGCAATCATCCTACTTGGAGCAATAGCAGTCAAACAGTTTAATTCCTAAGTGTTGATTCAGTAGAACAGGGGGATTCCAAGACCTGCGGATACATAATCCCTGTCTCGGTTCCCCCTCCTTCTTATGCGGTATTGTTGCGAGTAATCGGAGAATCTTCTGATGGCTTTTCCCGCACGGGCCAGCCCGAGTCTGCAAGTTCGGATAGTCTCTGCAAATTGTATCTCGTATCCTCGCGATCTAGTCCCAAATCCCTGAATGTTTTAGTTATCGCTTCCATGTCAGGTTCACTTTTTCTGTCCTGCATATCTCCCTCCATCACTTCTCCATATCTCGAATATCTGGCATCGCCGCCCACTCAGCCAGTCATTCCTCATATTCCGGCTCGCTGAACCAACGCGCCAGCCCCATCATCGCCACTCGTGCTTGTCCCTATCCCTGAACACTGCGAGCTTTCCCTCGTCGTCCCAGCGGGCCATGTGGTCCACTATGTCCATGGTCTTGAGGCTTATGGCGCATACGCGGCGGAGCAGGGCGATTACTTCTTCCTTGTGGTTGGCGAAGCGGTAGGCGTTGAAGCGGGCGCGGATGGTTGGGTCGCGGGGCTTTTTTTCTTTGTACTGGTCGAGGACCCATTCGAGGGCGGAGCGGTTGCCGAGTTTGTATCGCCAAGCGGATTCCGGGATTCCGGTCAGCTTGGTCTGGCTGTCTATGTGGATCTCGCCGTTTTCTTTGTCCTTCGCGTTGGCGCGCAGCATTACCCTGGGAGCGGTTGCCCCTTCTCTCTTGTTGGAAGAGGGTGACTTGTCCACCCGCTTGAGGGGGTAGGGGTCGGCGGACTGGAAGTTGATGTGCAGGTCGAGAAGTTCCTGGCCCATGTCGCGCCACAGGTCGAAGTCGTGGTAGAGGGGCAGGCGCGGGAATTCTCGGAGCAGGTCGTTCTTGTAGTCGAGACGATATACGGGGTCGTGCAGGACGGCGTAGGTGTAAGCGAAGATGTCTTCGGGGGTGATGCTGTCTGCGCCGACGGCTTCCTGGAAGTGCTGTCCGAATTCTTTTCGGTAGTGGTCGTTGATTCGCTTGAGGCCCCAGTCGGTTATGTTGGATACGCGCTCGCCGTCCTGAGTGTAGCGGTAGAGGGGAAGGGACTGAGTGCCGTCAAAGAACAGGTGCAGGTCGGCTAGTCTAGCCGAGGCAAGAACGGCAAACGGCCTTCGAGCGCCTGTACCTTGGAAGTAAATGACCTTGTTGGGCTGTTTTAGATCGTTACCGAACATCTCACAATGATTCTGAGTAAGTCGGTCGTTCATTGTGGTATCAGCATAATGATGTTTTACGACGAATGGACGATAGAGTGTCTGGGCATAATTATTAGTGCTGTACTGGATACGGCGACCACGCATAAATTCTCTACGTAAGTCACGACTCCATTTAATAACTGGATTACTAGGTTCATCGTTATTGTCTAGGAATTTGTTATAGGTGTCTGCAAAGAAAACTGCCTTATCGCGGAGATTGGCTACCTCGAAATCATAAACCCAATTGTCGCGATTGGTACTCACCGCTATATAGTAATGACTGAATACCGCTTGTTCTTCTTTAGCGGATTTGGCAAACCTTGTCTGTCTATCCGCAATAGTCAGTAATTTCTCGAAATCAGAATTGATTTGGTTAAGCCAATTATGCTTTTTATCAGGTATAATTTCCTCAAGTTGAACGTCTTCCAACGTAGATTTTGCTAGATAGGCGAGTTTGTCCACCGCAAGTTCGGTATCCTCACGTCGGGCGTAGTGGATAGCGCATTCACCAAGTTTGGTTTTTTCACGTACGAAGAACCCTATTGTTACTCCGGTCTGTATGCCGAACACATTATGAGTCGTACCTGAAATCTTTGGGTTTCGACGGACATCGGAACCAAGATCGAGAATGTATATGTCACTGAACTCACTGGCAGCAGTCTTACGAAAGCCGTCATCTTGGTATTTGTCAATGTACGCTCGGTTGGTAACAAAGGCGATTACGCCATCATCATCTAGTCTATCCGACGCCCATCGGATAAAGCGTTTGTACATATCATCTTGTTTTGTCTTTCGCGCTGAGCTTGCTGCGGTGTATGTCTCGCGTATGCGCTGGTCTATTTCAGGATACGCGCGATTCGGGTTGAAGTCGTTGAAATTCATCTGATGCGCGTTATACGGTGGATTGCCGATTATCACGCTGATTGGATTTTCGTTCTGCTGCTGCATCCGATACCAGTTATCGAATGAGAGGCCGCCAAGTTCGAAAGCGCCCTGTCTCTGGACCGCGTCGCCGCTCGCGCCCTTCCAGTTCGTGTTGTCCAGCGTGTCCACGAAGACCAGGTTGGGAAACTCCCGGTACTCCCCGGTCTTCTCGCGGTAGGTGTACTCTATGTTCAGGTTGGCTATGTAGTAGGGTAGTATGGCGACCTCGTTGGCGTGGAGTTCGTTCAGGTACTTGTACTCCACGCTGTCCGCCGGAAGGTACTCGATGAGGTTGGTGATGAAGGTTCCGGTTCCGGTCGCGGGATCGAGTATCTGGACGTTCTCGTCCGCCAGCGACCGCCCGAAGTGTTTCCTGAGCAGGTCGTCCGTTCCGCGTATCATAAAGTCCACTATCTCGTTGGGGGTATAGACGACGCCCAGCCTGTCGGCGGCGGCGGGGTTGTACGCCTTGTAGAAGTCCTCGTATATCGCCTTTAGGAAACTCTGTTTCTCGGCGTAGTCGGCTATCTCGTCCGCGGCGCGCCCGATAGCGCCGTAGTAGGCGCGCAGACGGTCAATCGCCTGCCGCCGGGTATCGCCCGTGAAGAAAGTTCTCTCCAGCGCGTCCAGTTGGCGCGCTATGTTGTTCTCGCCGTGGAACTGGTCTTCGGCGAACACGCGCAGGAAGATGTCCTTCGTCAGGATGTGCTGGAGCAGCATCTCCCGAACGTCCGCCTCGGACACGTCGGGGCCGACGCTCTGCCTGCACAGTTCAAGGAACTCGGCGGCGGCGGCGCGGTAGTCGGCGTTGTCGGATTCGGCCTGTTCCACGGCTTCGCGCAGGCTGTTTATGACGGCCGGCAGGTCGGTCTTGAACTGCGTCTGCGCCTGTCGGAACTCCTCTATCTCCGGCAGTTCGTAGTCCAGGAAGCGGCGTATCAGGCGGTGGAGTTCGCCCGGGCGGGTCATGTCAACGCGCATCGCCTCATGGCGGTTCTGGATGAGGACGGCGGTTTGGGAGTCCTCGAAGATGATGTTGTCGCGGGGGTAGCCGCGGTCGAACTTGCGGCGTATCTCGGCGTCCAAGTCGTCGCGGGAGTCCTTCGCCTCCCAGTAGCCGCGCGCCATTCGCAGCGCGTCCTTGACCGTTCCGTCGGGGATTACGTTGTTGGCGGCGCGCAGTTCCGGCACCAGCGCAAGGCTCTCCCTGTGGTCGCGGCAGTAGGCGGCGAGGCAGTTCTGGAACGCGGCCCTGATATTGAGTTCGCTGTCTGAGCCGCCGAACTCGATGAGTTCTTCGAGGGCTGAGCGGTAGGTTCGTATGTGGGGGTAGGTGGGCATGGTGGGGGGTATTATACACGGGTGGTTAGAGTATCACCCCCATCCTAACCTTCCCCCATCAAGGGGGAAGGGACTTTGCCTACCCTTGTCAGCCCGTCGAGGGGAAGGGAGTTTTGCCTGCCCTTGTGAGCGTGTGGAGGAGTCAGGAGCGGCCCGGGTCGTCTCCCAGTTCGGCTAGTCGTTGGCGGAGTCTGCGGAGTTCGGACTCGGCGCGTTGGGCGCGGGCCTCGGCGCGGTTTGCGCGTTCGGCCTCAGCTTCGGCGCGTTCGTCCGCCTCGTAGTAGTCGCGCAGATAGTCCTCGGATACAGGGTCGTAGAAGCGAAGGTCGCCGTCTTCCCAGCACACGTACAAGCCCAGAGACTCGCTGTACCCACGACAGCGAACATCGTCCAGCCACTGTATCTCTATCGGCTCATAACGACCGTTCACCAGACGGTCACCGGCCAAGGCGACGTCGTGATAGCGGCCCCCGGTGTCGTCGAACCGCCAGTACTCGGCTATCTCGTATCGTTCGTAGTCGGCGCGCTTCTCGGTGTAGTCAATCACGCCTGTCGTCTTGGACGCCACCTCCAGAGCGAAGTCCGGCGGCTTGCCTTGTCGGTCAATAGCGTATCCGCCGTCTTCGTCTATCAGTTCCGGCCTCGAGTTCCAGGACAGCATCATGTCTATGACGCGAAGGTCGTCGTGGTCGTCCAACGTGGGGCCTACGGGGACGGCGCACCAGACGGTCGCGGTCTTGTCATCGCGGACGTGGGCGGCGAGCGTGGTCGCCTGGCCTCTTGAGTAGAGATGATTCCAGTTCTGCATATCGTCTCTGGGCGGAAATTCGGGATACGGCTCGAAATCCCGTTCCGTTATGGTTAGCGTGGCGGTTCTGCTTGTCATACAGACCTCTCAGGGTCGTGGAACTGTTGGGTCTTGGATGTATAGTACCATAGAAGGGTAGTTTTCAGTGGTCAGTGGTCAGTGGTCAGTGGGCTTTTGGGCCTTTCGGTTATTTCCCGATACCGCTTCTGTCGTTCGCCCTGAGCTTGTCGAAGGGCCGCCCGTTCATGGTTCGACAAGCTCACCACGAACGTTTGACAAGCTCACCACGAACGTAATTGGTTGATAATCGAAAGGGCCGCCCGTTCATGGTTCGACAAGCTCACCACGAACGTTTGACAAGCTCACCACGAACGTAATTGGTTGATAATCGAAGGACCCCTGATGGGCTTTTGGGTTGTGGGGCTGTGTGGGCTATAATGGGGGAGTTAGTCCGCTAGATTCGGGGGAGGGAAAGGCGTTGCCAAGATATTATCCGGCTTTCATTGATGTTCGGGGGCGCGATTGCGTGGTGGTCGGCGGGGGCGAGTTGGGGGAGGAGAAGGTGGTCAAGCTGCTTGAGTGCGACGCGAGTGTGGTTGTGGTGAGTTCGGAGGTTACGGACAGGGTTCGGGAACTCGCGGAGGATGGCGCGGTGGAGTGGGTTCGGCGGGATTATGAGTATGGCGACCTGGAGCGGGCGTTCATCGCTATCGCGAATACGGGCAATGCCGAAACGGACAGGCTTATCTATAAAGAGGCGGAGGAGCGGAACGTTATCCTGAACGTGGTGGACGTTACGCATCTGTGCACGTTCATCGCGCCGTCGGTGGCGCGGAGGGGAGAGGTTACGGTGGCGACCTCGACGGGCGGCGCGAGTCCGGCGCTGGCTCGGACTTTCAGGGAGAAGTTGGAGAGCAGCCGGATACTGGAGTACGCGGACCTGGCGCCGGTTCTGGCGGACGCGAGGGCGGAGTTGAGACGCAGGGGTTTGCGCGTTCCTCCGGACCATTGGCAGGCGTGCATCACGGAAGACTTGCTGGATACGGTGCAGGCGGGAGAGTCGGAGAGGGCGTATGACACGCTGCTGGAAGGTCTGCTGGCCGGCTCGGAGCCGCTTTAGATAGCCATGAGTGGGGAAGTCGTAAGAGTCGGAACGCGGGGGAGCGCGCTGGCGATAGCGCAGACCGAGGAAGTCGTGTCGGCGCTGGGCGAGGCGTGGCCGGATGCGGCTTTCGAGATAGTTCGGATAACGCCGGTGGGGGATAGAAGGAAGAGCGCGCCGCTGCTGAGCCTGGGACGGGGCGCGTTCGCCAAGGGCGTTGAGGAGTGGCTGCTGGACGGGCGGGTTGACATGGCGGTTCATTCGGCGAAGGATATGCCGACGATTCTGCCGGAGGGCCTGGTGATAGCGGCGTACCCGGAGCGAAAGGACGCGCGGGACGTGATAGTGAACAGGTTCGGCGTCGGGTTCATGGAACTTCCGCCGGGCGTGAGACTTGGCACGAGCAGTCCGAGAAGGTCGGGGCAGCTGCTGGCGGCGCGGTCAGACATCGAGATAGAGCCGATTCGGGGCAATGTTGACACGCGAATGTCGAGGGTTGGCGCGGACGATCTTGACGGGGTGGCGCTGGCGGCGGCGGGATTGGAGCGGCTTGGGCGTATCGGCGAGGCGACAGAGTTTCTGGATCCTGAGTTGTGCGCGCCGGACGCGGGACAGGGCGCGCTGGCGGTGGAGGTTCTGGCGAAGGACGGACGGATGCGCGAGATGGTGGAAGCGGTGAATCACGCGCCGACGTGGGCCGCTGTAACGGCGGAGCGCGCGTTCGTGGACGCTATCGGCGGCGGGTGCAGGGTTCCGGTGGCGGCATACGCGGTCGCGAGGGGCGAATTTTTGGACATAAGGACTGTGGCCTGCCTGCCGGACGGGTCGCGGATATACAGGGACAGGGTAGAGGCGCTCGCGTCCTGCCCCGAAGCGGCGGGAAGCGAGGCGGCGCGTTCGCTGATGGATACGGGCGCGGAAGCGATTGTGTACGGGGAGCGCGAGAGTTGAGCGGGGGGAGGGTTTACCTGGTGGGAGCGGGGCCGGGCGACCCGGAGCTTCTGACGCTCAAGGGGCTGCGGCTGCTCAGGGACGCGGACGCGGTTGTGTACGACCGCCTGATTGACAGGCGGCTGCTGGATCATTGCGGGCCGGACGCGGAGTTGGTGGACGTCGGGAAATTTCCGGGCGGTCGCGGTCGAACGCAAAGGCGCATCAGCGAGCTGCTCATCGAGAAGGCGCGAGAGGGCAAGCGGGTGGTGAGGCTGAAGGGGGGTGATCCGTTCGTGTTCGGCAGGGGCGGCGAGGAAGCGGAGGCGCTGCGAGAGGCGGGGGTTCCGTTCGAGGTCTCGCCGGGCGTCACGTCCGTCGTGGCGGTTCCGGCCTACGCGGGCATACCGCTGACGCACAGGGACCTCGCGTCGGCGTTTACGGTAATCACGGGCAGTTTCGCGCCGGGACGGGATGAGATGAGACCGGACTGGGAGGACGTGGCGCGGATGCCGGGGACGCTGGTCATCCTGATGGGATGGCGACGGCTTGGAGAGATAGCGGACGCGCTTATCGCGGCTGGAAAGCCGGGGGATACGCCGGCCGCCGCGGTGAGTTGGGGGACTACGGCGGCTCAGAGGTCGGTCTATGGGCGGTTGGACTCTATATACGAGGCCGCGGTGAAAGAGGGGCTGGGCGCTCCGGCGGCGATAGTGGTCGGGGCGGTGGCGGGGCTCGGGGAGTCGCTGAACTGGTTCGAGACGCTGCCTCTGTTCGGGCGGCGCATCATGGTGACGCGGACGAGGTCGCAGGCCGGGGCGCTGTCGGCGCGGCTGTCGGAACTGGGCGCGTATCCTGTTGAGATACCGACGATAGAGGTCAGCCGTCTTGAGGATTTCGGCGAACTGGATTCGCGGCTGAGGTCGCTGTCCGGGTTCGACTGGGTGGCGTTTACCAGCGCGAACGCTGTTCGGGCGGTGTGCGACAGGCTCATGGAGATTGGCTTGGATACGCGGGCGCTGCACGGGGTAGGGATCGCGGCGGTGGGCCGGGCTACGCAATCCGCGCTGCTGGATAGGGGATTGAGGGCCGAACTCGTGCCGGAGAGGGCCAATTCGCGCGGTCTGGCGGACGCGATGGCGGCGCGCGGAATCGAGGGCGCGCGGGTGCTGCTGCCGAGGTCGGAGATAGCGACGGCGGAACTTCCCGAAAGGCTGCGCTCGGCGGGCGCGGTCGTCGAGGAAGTGAGCGCGTACCGAAACAGGATTCCCGACGATTCGGGAGAGGCGGCCAAAGAGGCGATTCGGCGGGGAGTTGACGCGATTACGTTCGCCAGTTCGTCCAGCGTCACGAACCTGCTGAGATTGCTGGACGACGACGTATCCGAGTTGTCGGGCGCGACGATAGCGTGCATAGGCCCGGCGACGGCGGCCGCTGCTGGCAGGCGTGGATTGAAAGTTGATATAGTTTCTGAGCAAGCCACAATTGACAGTTTGGCCGATTCGCTGATAGAGCGTTTTTCGTCGGAGTAAAGGAGTGTCGAATGGCCGGATTTCCAACAGTGAGGATGCGCCGCCTGAGAGATAAACCAGGTCTGCGAGGGATGGTGAGGGAGACAAGCCTTTCGGCCTCGGATTTCATATATCCCATGTTCGTGGTTCACGGAAGGGATACGAGGGTCGAGGTGCCTCCGATGCCGGGCATCTACCAGATGTCGCTGGATCACCTGGCGCTGGAGGTGGCGGAGCTGTACGAACTGGGTATCCGGTCGGTGATGCTGTTCGGGATTCCGGCGTACAAGGACGAAGTGGGCAGCGACGCGTACAGCCCGACCGGGATAATCCAGGGCGCAATCGAGGTGATAAAGCAGACGGTGCCGGAGATGACGGTTATCGGGGACGTGTGCCTGTGCGAGTTCACCAGCCACGGGCATTGCGGCGTTCTGAACGGGGACGGGGTTGACAACGACGCGACGCTGGACCTGCTGGGGCGGATGTCGGTTCGGCAGGCCGAGGCGGGCGTTGACATGGTAGCGCCGTCGGCTATGATGGACGGGCAGGTGGCGGCGATTCGGTCCGCGCTGGACGAGGCGGATTTCCCGAACATTCCTATCATGGCGTATTCGGCGAAGTACGCTTCGGGGTTCTACGGGCCTTTCCGGGTGGCGGCGGACTCGACTCCGCAGTTCGGAGACAGGGCCGGGTACCAGATGGACACGCCGAACGTCCGAGAGGCGATGCGGGAGATAGCGCTGGACATAGAGGAAGGCGCGGACATGGTGATGGTGAAGCCGGCGCTGGCGTACCTGGACGTTCTGCGGACGGCGCGGGAGAAGTTCGCCACGCCAATCGCGGCCTACAACGTGAGCGGCGAGTACTCGATGGTGAAGGCGGCGGCTGAGAACGAGTGGATTGACGGCAGACGCATAACGATGGAGATTCTCACGAGCGTCAAGCGCGCCGGGGCGGACGTGATACTCAGCTACCACGCCAAGGAAGTGGCCGGGTGGCTCAAGTCCGAGCGGGGCTAATCATAATCCGGGGGCTTCCCATGGCGACGTACATTCTGCTTATGAAGATGACCCAGAAGGGCAGGCGCAAGATGCTGGCCGACCCGGAGAGTATGCTGGCTTCGGCGCAGGGCATAGACGTGCCGGACACCGGAGTCCTGGGGCTGTACGCGGTTCTTGGCGAGTACGATTTCGTTGGGATAGTGTCGGCGCCGGGCAATGAGGAAGTGGCGCAGTTCTCCATGAACCTGGGCGTCAGGGCGGGGGTGCATATCACGACTCTGCCCGCTATTCCGATAGGCCGGCTCGGAGAGGGCGGCGCGCCTCTGGCGCAGAGCGCGGTCGCGCCCGAAGAGGAAGAGATAAAGACGGAAATTGTCGCCGATGGGCGTCTAGCTTCGCCTGGAGAGCGGCCATAGGCGAGCGGCGAGAATCCCGGTTATGCGGTTCATGCCAATCGCGCCGAAGGATCTGCTGTCTTCGCTGTGAGCGCGGTTGTCGCCCAGCACGAAGTAGCGACCAGCGCCGACATGGAAGTTCATCTTGTCGAGTCCCAGATAGGCTGGCAGGCCGCGAAGATACGGCTCGGCGTGGGGATTTCCGTTGATGAACAGCAGGCCGTCCTCGAAGGTCAGGCGGTCTCCGGGCAGTCCGACGACGCGCTTGACCTGCCAGCGGGGGCCGCTATCGCCGGGCGCGTCTATCACGACTATCCGGCCCCTGCGCGGCGCGCGGCGGGGTTTGCTGACGAGAAGCAGGTCGCCGTCGTAGATAGACGGCTCCATGCTCGCGCCTCTTACGACGAATAGCGACGGCCAGGATGGGATAGCAGGCAATCAGGATGTCCTCGACGAATCTTACGCAAAACATTAGCACAGCGGTGGTGGAGAAGTGGGCGGAAGTTGACGACGACAGTATCCCGTACCTGACGGCCGGGGACTCCGGGCGCGACTTGCTGCTGGTTCACGGCGCGGGATCGAGCCGGAAGACGTGGACGGAAGTCATGCCGGCGCTGTCCGGGGACAGCAGGCTGTTCGCGCCGGACCTGATGGGCTTCGGGGACGCGCCCAGATATGATCGCGTCCACACGCCCGAATACCTGTCTGAGCGTCTCGTCGGGTTCATGGACGCGGTTGGGATAGAGAGGGCCGCGATGGCGGGACATTCGCTTGGGGGCGCGGTCTGCCTGGAGGTGGCGATAAGGCATCCCGAAAGGGTGGGCGCGCTGGTATTGGAAGCGCCGATGGGTTTCGGCAAGATCTCCTGGCGGGGCCGGTCCTTCAGTATCGCGCGCTGGTGGATTCACAAGTTGCTGCGCCTGAAGTCGCCGTATCCGCGCCTACCGCCGTTTCCGAGGGAGGGGATGGAGCGGTCGCGGTTCGAGTCGCTATCCTGCGAGACGCTGCTTTTGTGGGGAACGAGGGACGCCTACTTTCCACTGGAACAGAGCAGGGTGGCTATGGATCTGATACCCAGGTCGAGGCTGTCGGTTTACTCCGGGGTGGGCCACTCGCTGCATCGCTCGGATCCGGCGCGGTTCTGCAAGGACGTGAGGGAGTTTCTGGCGGAGCGGGTGTGAACAGCAGGGTCTTTCGTTTTCGCCTCGTCTTCGATCTCTCGTTCACCCTGAGCTTGTCGAAGGGCCGCCCGTTCATGGTTCGACAAGCTCACCACGAACGGACTACTCTAGTGACGCTCAATAACGAACGGACTACTCTCAAGGTCACCACGAACGGACTACTCTAGTGACGCTCAATAACGAAAAGACTCTGGTGTGAACCGGCGTCGGGGTTGCGCGTACACGCCGATTTTTGTATCTTCATAGGCGCAACATACAACCCACAGTTTTCTGAAAGGAGAATGCAGGCTATGACAATCACGTCTGCCCTGACAAGACTAATCGGAGCGCGGGAAGCGAGCGCTCACTGCGACATCCCGTGCGGAATCTACGACCCGATCTCGGCCAAGATAGCGGCCCAGACCGTCCAGAAGATGGTTCTTCGGATAGAGGCCCTGGAGGACGGCGGAGACGCCGCTACCGCGAACACGCTTGGCCGCTACATCACCGTGAAGGAAGAGCACGCCGAACTGGCCAAGCACGAGCTTCGCGTTTTGTGGGCCGACTACACCTGGCCCGGCACGGACGCCGACGAGATAGCCGCCAAGTTCAACGCGGCGCTGAAGCTGGCGAGCCAGTGCAAGCAGACCGTCAGCATGGAGAACGCCGAGGCGCTGGTAGCCGCGGTGGACGACATCGCCGCCGTGTTCTGGTCCACCAAGGGCGTCGAGTACAGCGACCCCAACGCCGAGGTACGCTACGGCGTGTAGGACTCTCAAGACAAGATAGGTTAGAATCAGCCCCGTCCGCATCCGTTGGATGGGGCTTTGCGCGGTCAGCGCTTGTAGTCCTCGCGGGGCGGGCTGAATATGTCCAGGGCGATGGCGGGCTGGTCGGTGGCCTTCACGTAGTGTTCGACGCCCCCGGGGATTACGTAGGTGTCGCCCTTCTTCACCCTGCTGGTCACGCCGCCTATGGTGAAGTCGAACTCGCCTTCAAGAACCATGCCCGCCTGCTCGTGCGGATGTTCGTGCATCGGCACTTCTGAGTTGGGCGAAATCTCCACCAGGCTCATCATTATCTTCTCGCCCCACATCGTTCTGAGAAAAACGCCGGGCGCGAGTTCCCTGCGGGTTATGTCGTCGGGGTTGTAGGTGTAGGTCAAGTCTGGCCTCCGAGTGTAGGTGAGCTTGGGGTTCAGCCGCCGGACACGGCGCGGTTGTGGGCCGGGGTCAGGCAGGCGGTGATGAAGTCGTTGAGCGGGGTATGGACGCCTAGTTCACGCCCCAGTTCCGACACCTTGCCGTTCAGATTGGCGAGTTCGAGCGGCTTGCCGGCGTCCAGGTCGGCGCGCATCGAGGACACCAAGCCATCCTTCTCTTCGTAGAGATGCGCCATGGTCGTTTCCTCAACGTCGTCCGCCAGGTTGACTCCCGCCGCCCTGCCCACTGTCGCCGCCTCTTCCAGGACGCCGAGCGTCAGGTCCGCGGTCTGGGGCGTCTCCATCACTTCCTTGAACGATGAGCGCGTTATGCAGGTCATGCCGCTCAGGCCGCAGATGTAAACCAGCTTGTTCCAGAGCGCGACGTCTATGTCGTCGGCTATCTCGGACTCGATTCCGGCGGCTTGCAGCGTGTTGAGAATCTCCGAACAGCGCGGCAAGGGCTGGCCGTCCTGTTCAGCGAACACTATGCGGCAGGTGCCGCCCAGTTCGTCGAACACGCCCGGTTCGGGATGGGCGGCGTCCACGTATGCCGCGCCGAGCAGAACCTTGTCCGCGCCGAACGCGGCGGAGAGGTCCGCGCCTGATCCGATGCCGTTCTGGAGGGTGAGGATGGTAGTGTGGTCGCCCACGGCGGGCGCGATGGTCTGGATGGCCAGCGCGTTCTGGTAGCCCTTGACGCAGAACATAACAAGGTCGGCCGTCCAGCTTCCGTCGAGCGAGTCAACTGCGTTGACGCGAAGGGTGAAATCGCCGGAGTTCACGCTGTTCACTATCAGGCCGTTCCGGCTGATGGCGTCCAGATTGTCTCCCCGCGCGACGAAAATCACGTCGTTGTCCGCGCGCGCCAGCAGACTTCCGTAGTATCCGCCGACGGCGCCGGCGGCCATTATGAGAATCTTCATTTGCAGTCAGACCGCCTATTTCTTCAGTTCGACCAGCACGTTCACGTAGCGGGCGTCCGAGTTGTTGACCACGCGGTGAATCTTGTGCTCGCCATGGTATCTCCACGTTCCGGGGCCGGATGGGCTGTCCTCGGCTGTTCCGTCGTCGTACTCGACGGTCAGGCCCGCGCCCTCGACCACTATCGTAACGTAGTCGCGCTCGTGCATATGCCAGTCGCTGGCCTCGCCCGGATTGACTACCAGGTTCCAGATCTTCACGTTGTCGTTCTCGAACAGTACGTCGGTGGCTATGTCGCCCAGGGGTTCGTTTCCTCTTGGCATGGTGTTCGCTCCTATTCCTGCTTCACTTCCACGATTGAGTTGCTATACAGCGCGTCGCCGACGTTGGTCACGCGATGCACCGAGCCGTGGTGTCCCTGAACGACCTGGCCCAGCGCGAGGTCGCTCACCGAGACCGAGCCGTCTTCGTACTCGGTCTTCAGCCTGCCGGCCCTGGTTACGGTGAACACGTAGGGCATGGTGTGCCTGTGCCAGTCGCTGGACTGGCCCGGTTCCAGAACCAGGTCCCATGTCTTTACGTGGTCGTCTTCCCAGAGTAATTGCGTTCCTACGTCTCCGAGTTCGCGTTCCATCTCTGCCTCCTTGCCGGTCTAGTTTTTTCACATTTTGACATATAGAATCCCACTTTCGCGGGAATGACTGAATTGTAGTTCACCCTCACTCTAGCCCTCTCCCATCAAGGGATAGGGGATTTTCAGAAGCCCAGACTTCTCTGCTTCATGCTGACGAAGCCCTGTTGTCCTATGACGATGTGATCCAGCAACTCTATGTCCATCATCTCCGCGCTCTGGTTCAGACGCCGGGTCACCAGAACGTCCTCCGGGCTTGGGGTCGGGTCGCCGGACGGGTGGTTGTGGACGACGATGATGTACGGGCAGTTTTCGCGGATGGCGGGCCGCAGTATCTCCGCGACACGTATGGACGCGGAGTTGACCGTCCCCTGGTACACGTCCCTTATCGCCATGACGCGGTTCTTGGTGTTGAGCAGCAGCACGCGCAGCCGCTCCTGTGTCAACTGCGACATTTCGGGGCCGACGATGTTGTTCACGTCGTCGGGGGAGCCTATCGCGGGCCTGTGTTCGGGGTTCATGCTGGCGGCGCGCTTGCCTAGTTCGACGGCGGCCACTACCTGGCACGCCTTGGCCTCGCTTATGCCGCGCAGTTCGCACATATCGCCTATGGAAGCGTCGGGCAGGCCGGAGAGTCCGCCGACCCTGGCAAGAAGTTTGCCTGACATGGTTATGACGTTTTCGCCCCTGACGCCCGCTCGGAGCAGTATGGCGATAAGCTCAGTGGTGGAGAGAGCGCCCGCGCCGAGGCCGATAAGACGCTCGCGCGGCCTCATGTCCGCCGGCATATCGCGTATCATGGGGTTGTATGGGGCTGGTGTCTGGTCGGTGTCTTGGGTCATACAAGATAGTTCTATGGTCTAGGCTGAAGACAGTTTACATCAAGAATCGAGAGTTGTGCATCGTGGGCGCCTGTGGCGTGGGCGATAGATCAGAAAACGCCGCGGGCGGAAAACTGAGCTTGACAGCCGAGACAGCGTGAAAGTATAATACATCTTCGCTGGGTGGTTGATACTATGTATCAATACATCTTGCAGTACAAAGCACAGTGAAAAATTCGGAGATGAATCAGAATCTCTACTGAGATTGATTATCATTACTAACGCGAGGAAGCAAAACATGATCTCAAGATACATCACGCTTATAGTAGTCGCCATGTTGAGTGTGGCAGTAATCGCGAGCGCGTGCGGAGACGACGCAGAGGAAAGCACTCCGACGATGACTTCAGCCGCTCCAACGGTACAGAGCGCTCCGACAAGCGCGCCTCAGCCGACAGCGCCGCCGGTGGCGCAAGCCACTATGGCTCCCGCCGCCACGGCTACGGCCCAACCCCAAGTTTCTTCCCTATCCCCCCAGCCCGACGACACGCCAGCGCTGAACGTGGTCAGCACCAGCAACATCGTCGGTGACTGGGTCAAGCGGGTCGGCGGCGAAAGGGTGAATTCCTTCTCCCTTCTACCTCCCGACGCCGACCCGCACACCTTCCAGCCGGGCGCGAGGGATGTCGCCAACGTAGCGGACGCGGACATAGTGTTCAGCGTTGGGCTGTCTCTAGAGGCAGGCTGGCTGGAAGAGCTTATCGAGAACGCCGCGCGGGATCACGAGTCCATCGTGGAGCTTGGCGAACTGGTGGAGCCAATCGAGTTCGTGGACATCTTCCACGAAGACGAGCATGGCCACGAAGATGAACATGGTCATGAAGCAGAGGGCGAGGGACACGTCTCGGCGACCGGAAGGCTGCTGGTGTCCGACGCGGACGAACCGCGTCTCTCTGTCATTGACCTCATGAACGGCAAGGTGTCTGAAGACGCTTTCGAGGTGGCCGCTCCGGGCGCGAGAGTCTATTCAAGTCCGAATCACAGATTTGGGTTCGCGTTAGCTCGCGGCGAGGGCGATGACGACGACCGAGTTCACATATTCGACGGCGGAGTTTACCTCGTCGAACACGGCGATCACTATGACCGCGTCAGCAAACCGATTGCCATGCTGGAACTAGGAACCAGCGACGAGCGTCCGATACACTTCGCCAACGCCGGCGAGTGGACAGCCATATTCCATGACGGCACAGGGCGCGTCGCGCTCCTGAACGAGCACGAGATGGAAGAGTCCGGCGGCGAGTATGAAATTCCCTACCTGAATACGGGATTGCAGCACGGCGCGGCGGTTCCGATGGAAGGCGACTTCTTCGCGGTATCGGTCGCCAATCCAGACTACCCGGACAAGACGCAAAGCAGCCTGCCCATAGGCGTCGAGGTGCGGGACCTGAATGACCGCGTGGTGCATGACGGAAGTTCGGAGCTATGCCCGGGACTGCACGGCGAGGCCCACAACCACGACGGCGTAGCCTTTGGGTGCGTGGGCGGAGTTCTGTTCATAGAGATGCACGGCGATCACTTCGACCATTGGTTCATCGAGAATCCGCCCGAAATGGCGGCGGAATCCCGAATAGGGACTCTGTACGGGCATGAAGAGGCCCATGCGCTGTTCGGCAAAGCGTCCTACCGGGGCGACAGCGGATTTATGGATGACGGCATCTGGCTGATTGACCCTGAAGAGGGTACAATGACGCTGGCGCTGCCTGCGACGGATGAGAAGCGAAGCGTGGGCGCGTCGTTCAGCCACGACGGCGAGACGCTGTACGCGCTGACTTATGACGGAATGTTGAACGCGCTGGACGCTCACGACGGGGACGTTGTGGGGGAATACCAGATACTGGAATCGGTTGACCCCGAAGCCCCGCCTTCCTTCATAATCGTGGGCGAGGCGCTGTATCTCGCGGACCGCGCAAGCGAACACGTGATAGAGTTCAGCCTCGAACACATGGAAGTGGAGCGCGAATGGGAAGTTCACGGCGCTCCGAGCAGAGTGGCGTTCCTGGGCATAGTCTCCGGCGAAGGGCATCCTGAGGAAGGCCATGACGAAGATGACCATGAGGAAGGTCACGACGAGCATGAAGATGAACACGAGGACGAGGGAGATGGCCACGACCATCATGACCACGCGCACGGCGAACACGATCCTCACTTCTGGTTCGACCCGCTGAGGGTGCAGAGCGCGGTGAACGAGATAGCGGCGCGACTTTCGGCGCTTGACCCGGACGGCGCGGACTACTACTTGAGCAACGGCGCGACCTACATACGCGAACTTGGGGAACTACATTCGTGGATCGAGGAACAGGTAGCGACAGCGCCCGAAGACAACAGGCTGCTGGTAACGTCGCATGACAGCTTCCAGTACTTCGCGGCGCGATATGGATTCGAGGTGGTTGGAGCTATCATGCCTTCGATAACCACCGAAGCCGAGCCTACCGCCCAGGATCTGGCGGAACTGGTGGAGACTATCGAACACGAGGGAGCCAAGGTTATCTTTGGCGAGAATATCCATTCCGACAGGCTCGCCAAGCGTATCGCGGAGGAGACGGGCGCAGAGGTCGTAGGCTCGCTGTACACCGGCTCGCTCGGTGAGCCGGGAGGCGAGGCGGGCAGCTACATAGACATGATGAGATTCAACGTCAACACAATCGTAGAGGCGCTGAGATGAAGGTCTCCGTTCCGTCACTGTCAGCCGAAAACGTAACGGTAACCTTCGGCGATGTCAAAGTCCTGAACAGCGTTTCTTTCAGCGCTGGTCCCGGCTGCCTTATGGGAGTCGTCGGGCCGAACGGCGCGGGCAAGAGCACCCTGTTCAACGCGCTGGTGGGGCTGGTTCCCGTGAATGAGGGACGAGTCCTCATTCACGGGAGATCCATTGACGACTCGCGGGGCATAGTCGCCTACGTGCCGCAGTACGAGAAGATCAACGCGCGAATGCCAATGAAGGCGGAAGAAGTGGTGATGATGGGTAGAACTCGCAGGGTCGGTTGGTTACGCCGGCCCCAACAGGTGGACCATGAGGCGGTCCGGAGCGCGCTCGATCAGGTGGGAATGTGGGAGCGACGCTCGTCAATCGTGAGCGAACTGTCAGGCGGACAGCGCCAGCGCGTCTTCGTGGCGCGCGCGCTGGCGCAGGGCGCGGACATACTGCTGCTGGACGAGGTCTTCAGCGGCGTGGATGTAGCATCCCAAGAATCCCTCGTGAATGTGCTGTATCAGCTCAGAGACGAAGGACGCACCATCCTGATGTCCTCTCACGACATCAATCACGTCGCGCACTGCTGCGACGAGTGCTTGTGCATCAACAACCATGTGTGCGCCTGTGGAGCGCCGCGGGACGTGCTGACGACGGAGGTTCTGGAAGAGATGTACGGGCCATACGGCGTCGCGCCGGTTCACGGAGAGATTCCGGATGGACATCATCACTGAGGCGTTCATCGCTCCTTTCGAGTACAGTTTCATGGTAAGGGCGCTGATAGTGTCCGTTATCGTGGGCATAATGTGTCCGGCGGTGGGCGCGTATGTGGTTACGCGGGGCTTGGGATTCATGGGCGACGCGCTGGCGCACGCGGTGCTGCCCGCGATGGCGCTGGCGTTCATGCTGGGGCTGAGTCCCTTCATCGGGATAATTCCGGGCGCAATCGCCGTCGCGCTTCTCGTAGGATATATGACGATGCGGGCAGGGGTCAGCGCGGACACCTCTATCGGAATACTGTTCGCGGGAATGTTCGCGCTTGGCCTGATCATGATGACCACGGCGGGGGGATTGCCCGTGGATGTCGAGGACGTGATCCTGGGACAGGTTCTGGGCACGTCTCGGAGTGATGCGCTTATAACCCTGGGCCTGGCGGTGGGAGTGCTGATCCTGATATGGGCACTGCACAAGGAGCTGGTGTTTACATCATTCGACCCGACGGGCGCGTCTGTCATCGGGATCCCGACACAAGCGCTGGACTACATACTTCTGGCGCTGCTCGCGCTTGTCATAGCAATCGCGCTGCAGGCGGTGGGCGTAGTGCTGGTTATCTCGATGCTGATAACGCCGGCGGCTACGGCCCAGCTTCTGGTAAGGAACTTTACCCAGTCCATACTAATCGGCTCGGCGGTCGGCGCGGCGTCCGCGATAATAGGACTCTACCTATCGTTCCACTACAACCTTCCGTCCGGGCCTGCGATGGCGCTGGTCGCCACGGGCTTCTTCATCCTGGCGGCGGCATACACCAAGATACTCGCGGGGGCTTTGAGGAAGAAGGCGGCGTAGATTCCACGCTTCGGCGAATGGCGGGGCATCGCGGTCGGGGGTGCGATGTGGAGCGAGAGAGGGGATTCGAACCCCCGACATCTTCCTTGGCAAGGAAGTGCTCTACCACTGAGCTACTCTCGCTCGGAGCGAATGTGTGGTGCCGAGGGTCAGAATCGAACTGACGACACCAGCATTTTCAGTGCTGTGCTCTACCAACTGAGCTACCTCGGCGATTCGGTCCCATTATGTTAGGGTCTGGAGGTTTTCGGTGTCAAGGTTTGCGCTAGTTTTTAGTCGTTAGTGGTTAGTTTTTAGTTCTGAGGGGATGTGTGGGTCGGAAGGGCGTGAGCGCCGCGGTCTTGGGGAGGCGCAAGGGATGTCTGGGCGCGGCGCGCTTGGTGAGGCCGAGGGAGTAGGGGCGCGTCGTCTGACGGGCCATATCGGTTACTGACGCCGCTCTTTCCTCGTGGTCGAGGGCGTGGTTGCCCCAGGCGAGGACGACGGTATCGGCGAGTTTCAGGGCGGCTCGAATGGCTGCGTCGTTGTCCGGGCCTATCGGGTCGTCGGCTTGCAGAAGGGCCTTTGGGTCCGTGGACATGAGGGCGAAGAGGTTCACGACGTCCAGCAGACCGAAGCCCCAGCCGCGCGCGAATCCGATACATCTGCGTATGGTTGCGTCGTTTCGCGTCTCGTCGGCCCTGGAGGGGTTGAGCATGATGAACAGGACGCGCCTGTTGGAATCCCCTACCCTGCGTCTGAGCAGGTAACGGTAGCGGCGGTCGTCGGAGAAGACGGCGGAGTCGGGGCTGTCGGAGTTCAGAGCGTCGCGCCAGGATTCTTCGCCGACGGTTGGACGCGATTTTGGGTTGTTCACCGACCCTGGTATCGCGGCTGGCGCTTTTCGACGAAGGCGCGGACGCCTTCCTTGTGGTCCTGGGTTCGGCGGGCTATGTTCTGGGCCGGGCCGGCGAGACGGAGGCTTTGGGCGAAGTCAACGTGTAGGGATTCCTGCACCAGCCTCTTGATGAGGGCCATGGAGTAGGTGGGGCCGTCGGCTATCCGGCGCGCGAGGTCTAGCGTGCGCTCCATAAGGTCGGGGTGTTCTACAACTTCGTTGACTATCCCGAGACGCGCGCATTCCTGGGCGTCCATGACCTTGCCGGTGTACTGGAGCAGCATCGTGTTTCCCAGCCCTATCATCCTGGGAAGCTGCCAGCAGGAGCCGTCGGCGGGTATGAGTCCGCGCCGTATGAAGGTCTCGGACATTCGGGCGTTGTCGGAGGCTATGCGTATGTCGCAGGACAGCGCGATTCCCATGCCCAGGCCCATGGCGTAGCCGTTGACGGCGGCTATGGAGGGCTTCTGAAGCCTGTGCAGCCGGAGCGGGACGAATCGCACGCCGTCTATCTCTTCGGAGCCGGTGGGTTCGGACTCGCTTAGCTTAGTCCACTCCTCGTTCAGAACGTCCCAGGCCGTTCTGTCGTCGGGCAGCGGCGGCTGGTCGGCGCGGGCGCGGTTGGCGTCGTCCATGCGCTTGACGTTCGCGCCGGAGCAGAAGGACGGGTCGCGCCCGGTGAGGACGACGGCGCGGAGGTCGGCGGACGCCTCAAGCCTGTCGAATTCCTGGTTTATCTCGCCCGCCATCTCGTCGCCGATGGCGTTTCGGGTGGGCGGGTCGTCCATGGTGATGACGAGGACGCCGTCCAAATCCTGTGTGTCAATGAACTGGTAAGCCATGTAGCCGGACCTCTGCGATTTCGTTTACTGGGATTCGATTTTGGTCTTGAGGCAGTCGAAGAACTGGTTCATCATCATGCGGGACGCGCCGCCGAGCAGTCGCTGCCCTACCCGCGCGATGACGCCCGTGACCTGTACGTCACCCGCTATCTGGATGTTGGTCCGTCCATCGGATTCGGAGAAGTTCAGCTCGCCTGACCCCTTGACGGTGCCGCCGCGACCGCTGCCCTGCACGACCATTGTGTACGATTTCAGGTAGTCGCTGTTCTCGATTCTGACCTCGCCCTGGTAGGAGCCGGTTATGGCGGAAACCCTTACGCTCATCCGCACGGTATAGCGGTTTTCGCCCGCGGGATCGAAACTCTCGCAGCCCGGGATGCAGCCTGAAAGCACATCCGGGGACTGCATAGCGTCCCATACGCTCTTGACGTCGGTATCAAAGGTGTAAGAGCTTTGAACTCTCAAAGTCGTGGAATCCTTCCCATCCCTCAGTGGAGACGCTGACCATTTACAGCCATGCTACCACAAACCGGGTGGCAAGCGAATATCTTCGGCATAATTGGAGCGCGACCAAGCGCGCCGCCCTCAAACTCCCTCTCCCTCAAGATACTTGATGCTTTTCGGTCTAGCAATTAGAATCGCGCTTACAGAATACTTCAGGCTGAAAGGCGGAGGAAGCTAGGCCAATATGAGCAAATTGATTGAGATCATCAGGAAACTGGGGGAGCAGTCGCGGCAGCCGCTGGGGTTCGGGGCGCTCGCGGGAAGGTCGGAGACGACTCCGACGCTGGCGCTGATATGTACGGCGACAGCGGCGAGCGCGGCGGCCGGGTTAGAGGCGATAGAGGGCGACGTGGTGGACGCGGTTCTGCTGGACGCGAGCGACGCGGCTTCTATCGCGGACGGCGGCGGGATGGACGGGGTTGTGTGGGGCGTGGGGCCGGGCGCGCTGGGCAACGACGACGTGGCGTCCCTGGTGTCCGCCGGATGCGATTTCTTCGTGATAGACCCCGATACCGCGCCTGCGACGATAGTCAGCCAGGCCGATACCACCACAATCGTCACGCTGCCCAAACCGGTGGATAGGGAGACCGCCGCCGCGCTGAGAGGGCTTGGCGTGAGCGGTACGCTCAGCAGACCGCCCGCCGAACTGACTGAGATAGCTTTCAGCGACCTGGTGGCGATACGGCGCATGGGCGCGTCGGTGGGAGGGATGATACTGGTGGAGTGTCCGCGCAACATCTCGACCGCCGACCTCACCGCTCTCAGAGACGCCGGGGTTGACGGGGTTGTCGTCCAGCTGTCGGAGTCGGAGCGCGTGTCGGACATCGCGGGGAAGATTCGAGAACTTCCACCCCGCAAGAAGAGTTCAGGGCCGAGCGAGACGAGGTTCCAGGCGCTCGCGCCGAGTAGCGGAAGCGACTGAACCAACGGCTCAGCGCTCGTATGTGTCCACGCTGAGCTTGGAACAGAATCCAGGACAGGCGCGTTCAAGTATCAATATATACAAGACACGTAATACAGCGAGAGGATGGCTTCACCATGAAACTGCTTAGAAAACCGATATGGGCGATTCCGGCGCTGATAGCGATGACGACCACGATAGTTCTGGCGTGTTCTGACGAACCTACTGAGGTCGTGAAGACGGTGGAGGTGCCTGTCGAGGTCGAGAAGATTGTCGAAAAAGAGGTGGAGGTGGTCAAGGAAATCAAGGTGGAGGTGCCGGTCGAGGTCGAGAAGATCGTCGAAGTGGAGAAGATTGTCGAGGTGGTGAAAGAGCCGGAACCCGCCCCGACAGGAATGGACTCCGGGCCTCCAATCTATCAGATGGGCCTGTTCGAAGAGCCTATCACGCGGAACTACTGGAACTATGTGGGCGGTCCCGGCGGTTCTGTCTGGACGGGATACGTAATAGGGGACAACACAAGCGCGCTGTACACTTACTCAGACCAGCGTTTCGACTGGATTCCGAGCGTAGCGTCGGACTTCCCAACCGAATTGATCAAAGAGACGATTGGCGGCGATGAGTTCTGGACAGCCGAGGTCCCGATGAAAGAGGGCATACAGTGGAGCGATGGGGAGGCGGTTACGGCGGACGACGTTGTTTTCACGGTGAATACGGTTCTGGACCTTCAGCTTGGGTCAGGCTGGGCTAACGCGGTTGACAGCGCGTTCGTCTCCCATGTGGAAGCTCTGGACGAATACAGGCTGAAGGTATTATTCAAGGCGACGGACGAGGAGGGTGAACCTCAGACGCCCGGCCTGAGCGTGTGGCAGTTCGGGCTTGGGTTCATGGCTATCATGCCGGAACACTACTGGGGCCCGGTCGTGGAGGATGTGAAGGGCGCGGGCGAGATAGAGCAGCAGATAGAGGCGCTGTTCGCGCACGTGCCGGACGGGGAGCCGACGATGGGCGGATTCACGTTCAGCAAGTGGGAGCCGGGCGCTTTCTTCGAGAAGGAAGCCGACCCGAACTACTCGTTCGGTGGCGCGGTCATAACCCAATATGAGAACGGCGCGTACTCCGAGAAGAACGACAAGCTGGGGTACACGTCCACCTTCTATGGCGAGCCGGAGGGAACCAAGACGCTGGAATATGAGGTCGGGCCGCACGTGGACACCGCGCTGTTTAGCATATACGGCAACCAGGACGCGGCGATACTCGCGCTTACCAACGGAGACGTTGACTTCCTGTTCAACCCGCTCGGCTTGGAGAAGGGATTCCAGGACCGCATCAGGGGGGCGGAAGACCTGACAATCGTGTCCAACACGGACAACGGAATGTTCTACATGGGGTTCAACACCCGCAAAGCGCCCATGAGCCACAAGGAGTTCCGGCAGGCGGTGGCGACGCTGATAGACAAGGAATTCGTGTCGCAGACGATTTTGCAGGACTCGACGATTCCGATGTACTCGGTCGTGCCGGATGGCAACGGATTCTGGCACAACGCGGACGTTCCGCAGTTCGGCAAGGGGTTGAACAGAACCGAGCGGCTGGCGCAGGCGGTCGAACTGCTCAAGAGCGCGGGCTTTACTTTCGAGGAAGAGCCTGAGATGAGCGAGGACGGCAATTTCGTAGCCAAGCAGGGCAAGGGCCTGAAGATGCCAGACGGAACGGAGGTTCCTACGCTGCAACTGATAGCGCCAAGTTCAGGCTACGACCCGATGCGGGCGACCTTCGCCATCTGGATAGAGCGCTGGCTGAACGACGTGGGCATACCCGCGCGCGCCAACCTGGTCGGCTTCAACGTCATAGTGGATAACCTGTTCAGCGACACGGTGCAGGAAGACCTGGATATGTGGATGCTGGGCTGGAGCCTGTCGCTGTTCCCGGACTACGTGGAGGCGTTCTTCAACTCGCGCCACGCGCCGGAAAACGAGGAAGGCGGATACAACTGGGGCGGCTACGCGAACCCCGAGTTCGACGAGCTTTCCTTCAGCCTGCTGTCTGAAACCAGCGTGGAGTCGGCCAGAGAGAAGGTGCTGAAGATACAGCAGTACCTGGCCGAAGATCTCCCCTACGTTCCACTGTTCACGATTCCCAAGCTGGACGCTTACAGGGCGTCCAGGATTGACTACCCTTACATAACCGTGCTGGGCGGGGTGGAAGGCGCGAACGGAATGCAGACTATCGCGGAGATAAAGTAGCGAGGGGTCACCCTCACCCTAGCCCTCTCCCTTGAAGGGAGAGGGTATGATTTTCGCGACGCAGGCTAATCAGTTGATACAGGTTTGAGATGGTCAAGTACATCCTCAAGAGAAGCGCGCAGATTCTTCTGACGCTGTTCGTGTTCCTGTCCATCGTGTTCTTTGTGGTGAACGCGCAGCCGGGGGACGTGAGCAACATCTACTCGCTGAACCCGGACCTGCCGCCCGAGACGCGGGAGCGGCTGCGGGATATGTTCGGGGTGAATGAGCCTCTGTGGAAGCAGTATCTCGTTCACGTCAGGAATACGCTCACGGGCAACCTGGGGGTGTCGTTCATCCACTATCCGAGAAGCGTGTCGGATGTGATAGCGGAGCGTCTTCCGCGGACGCTGATGCTGTTCCTGACGGCGACGGTGGTGTCGTTCTACCTGGGCTTCGCCCTGGGCAAGATAATCGCGTGGCGTAGGGGAACCTGGACGGAATATACCTCGACGATAGGGGGCGTGACGCTGTACACGGTGTTCACGCCCTGGTTCGGGCTGATGATGATATGGCTGTTCGCGTTCAAGATGGGCTGGTTCCCGATAGGCAAGTTCCTGGATCCGGTGATTTGGCGGGACGCGCCGACGGACGCGAACGCCGTATTCAACCGCATGATACTGACGGCGATAGCGGTGTCGGTGGTGGTCTTTCTGGCGTTCTTCTTCACATCCAGAAGGCGGGTGGCCGGAGCGCGGTACATACAGGTCGGGAGCGTCGCGCTGGCGCTGCTGGCGGTGGGAGGCTTCTGGCTGGCGAGCGGCATAGGCTACCTGGCGTGGGACATCGTTTCGCACATGATTTTGCCTGTCTTCACTCTCGCGCTGATAAGTTTCGCGGGAACGATGCTGCTAACGCGCAATAGTATGCTGGAGACGATGCGGGAGGACTTCGTTATGGCGGCGCGGGCGAAGGGTCTGCCTGAGAAGCGGGTGCGAGACGCGCACGTGGCGCGCAACGCGCTGCTGCCGGTGGTGACGAGTTTCGTGTTCAGCCTGGCGTTCGCGATTGACGGCGGGGTGATAATCGAGTCCATCTTCTCGTGGCCCGGCATGGGGCAGACGCTGGTGGCGGCGGCGGTGTCCGAAGACTTGCCGCTGGCGGTGGGCGCGTTCGTGTTCGTGGGGATATTCGTGCTGGTGGCGCATTTGGTGGCGGACGTGTTGTATGTTTATCTGGATCCGAGGATACGGTATTGATGGTCTGAACTGTGATTTACGGGATTTTGGTGATGGACAGGATGATGTCTGAAGCAGGATTTACGGGATTAGTGGGATTTTCAGGATTGGGGCGGATAAGAGCATGAGTTGGCTTAATCAACTACGCAAGAAAGAACGTCACGGGAGCAGACCCCGTTGCATTCTATTTATGGACGGCGACCGTGAAGAAGTTGCTGCTCGGCTCACTAAATTGGTCTGCCTTCCCGATGTGAAAGTATCCTCCAACGACAAATGGATGCCTTACGACAAGCCTGTTAAGAAAGAGGACGGCTCCTGGGACAAGACGCCGGCGGCTGAGGTTCAACTTGACAAGAGAAACTACCTCGTGTCGTCCGAAAATAAGGAACACCTTTGGAAATGGTGGCTTGCGACCCAGACAATCACTCCGAGTTGGGACATTGCCAGCACTTGCAGTATCAATGGCGAACCGGGGCTTATCCTAGTAGAGGCGAAAGCGCACGAAACTGAGTTGACGGATCCGGACGATTGCAGCAGCAAAAACTGGAAGAACCGTGAACGTATCGGGAAAGCTATATCCGAAGCGAACTGCAACCTTCGACTGAAAACCAAAAACCCTTGGAATCTATCGAGATGTGATCACTACCAACTCTCCAACAGGTTCGCTTGGTCATGGAAACTCGCCTCGCTTGGTGTACCAGTGGTTTTGGTTTATCTCGGGTTCCTGAACGCTAAAGATATGGCTAGCGGAAAGACGATGCTATTCTACTCCCAACCTGAATGGGAAGGCATACTTAAGTCTTACTGCAAAGACAATATTGACAACACCTGCTGGGAAAAGCATTGGGACTTCATCGCGCCTTTCACTCCCGTAATTCGATCATACAACCAGCCTTTCGATCCTAAGAATTCATAGGGCTATGCAAGACACCCAACATCCATTACCAGATCCCACCCTCCAGACGCCAGATTCCATCTGGCGGGCGCGGCTCGCGCTTGCGACGCGGGATTTCAAGCGGAACTGGTCGCTGTTTCTTGGAGCGCGGATTGGGGTCATTGGGCTGGTAGTGATCATATTCTACGCGCTGCTGGCTATGGCGCATCCGATTATGATGAACTTCGTTTGGGAAGAGCGGATCTACGACCCGGTTATCGGCTACTCTTTCGACGAGACTCGGCAGCCCGCGCCGCCCAGCCTTAGTCACCCGCTCGGCACTGACCCGCTCGGCAGGGATATTCTGAGCCAGCTGATGTACAGCGCGAGGTCGGAGTTTCTGCTTGGGCTGCTGGCAGCGGTGGTAACGGTTACTATCGGCACCACGGTCGGCGCGGTGGCGGCCTACTTCGGCGGCGTGGTGGATATGCTGCTGATGCGGCTGGCGGACATTATGATAATGATGCCGGGAATCAGCGTGCTTATCGTGCTGAGCGCGCTTATCGGCGTGGAGCATTTCGAGTTGGCGCTGATTATCGGGGTTCTGTCCGGCTTCGGCGGCACAGGGGTGGTGCTGAAGTCGCAGGCACTATCGGTGGTGGTCAAGCCGTACATCGAGGCGGCCAGGATAGCGGGCGGCGGATCGTTCCACATCATCTTCGTCCACGTCGTTCCCAACCTGCTGCCGCTCTCGTTCCTATACATGATGTTCACGGTGACCGGGGCCATATTCTCGGAGGCGATTCTGAGCTTCCTGGGGCTGCTGGACATTCGAATGAGCTGGGGGCTGATGATACACACCACAGAGTCGGCGGGATACCTTTTGCAGGTGACCGAGTACTGGTGGCTAATCTTCCCGGCCAGCCTCTCGATAACGCTGCTGTGTTCGTCTTTCTACCTGGTGGGCCGGTCGCTGGACGAAGTGATCAATCCGAGGCTGAGGCGATTATGAGCGCCGCCGACGACAGGGGAATCGCAAGGAACGGCGGCCGGCGGCCGCTTCTGGAAGTTCGCGACCTGACGATGCGCTACTCGACGCGGGCAGGCGAGGTGAGCGCGGTGGACAGGGTATCGTTCTCCGTGGAGCGAGGGCAGGCGCTCGGACTGGTGGGGGAGTCGGGATGCGGCAAGTCTTCCATCGCGATTACGCTGCTCAAGCTGCTGCCAGAGAATGCGCGCATCCTGGGAGGCGAGATCATCATAGACGGCGTTGACATAGCGCGGCTGTCCGAGGATGAAATGCTCGAATACCGTTGGGCGCGTATCTCGATGGTGTTTCAGGCCGCGATGAATTCGCTGGATCCGGTGTATCGCGTTGGCGACCAGATAGTCGAGGCGCTGGAGCATCATGTGGAGTCCGCCCGCGACGAATCGCTGGAACGGGTGCGTGAACTGTATGACCTGGTGAGTCTCGACCACGCCTTCATCCCGCGCTACCCGCACGAGTACAGTGGCGGCATGAAGCAGAGGGCTATCATCGCAATGGCGTTGGCGTGCGAGCCGGACCTAATAATCGCGGACGAGCCGACTACGGCGCTGGACGTCATCGTGCAGGATCACATTCTGCGCGAGATGAAGAAGGTTCAGCGCGAACTGGACATGGGGATGATCTACATATCGCACGATATGGCGGTCATAGCCGAGGTGAGCGACGTGGTGGGCGTGATGTACGCGGGCAAGATAGTGGAGTTCGGCGACGCGCGGGGCGTCTTCAGCGATCCGATTCACCCTTACACGCGAGCGTTGATGTCAGCGTTTCCGAGCGTTACGGGGGAGAAGCACGAATTGGCCACGCTGTCGGGCGAACCGCCAAATCTTCTGGATCCACCGCCGGGCTGCCGGTTCCATCCGCGCTGCCCATACGCGACGGATGAGTGCTTTACGCAGGAGCCGCCGATTGTGCGACGGGGGGAGCGATGGGCGGCGTGCTGGAATCCGCCGGAATGAGTGAAGCATGATGGACACCGTTCAAATAGAAAGCCGCCCCCTTCTCAGAGTCGAAGACCTGACCAAGTTCTTTCCCGTGTCCTCCGGGAACTGGTTCGACCGGAGCCGGAGTTTCATACACGCGGTTGACGGTGTGGGGTTCGAGTTGGGCAGAGGGGAGAGTTTCGGGCTGGTGGGCGAGTCGGGGTGCGGCAAAACGACGACGGGCAAGTTGCTCGTTCGACTTGCCGAGCCGACGGACGGGCATATCATATTCGACGACGGCGAGGGCGAACCGACGGACATCGCCACGCTGAAAGGCAAAGACCTCAAGGCGTTTCGCAAGCGGGCGCAGATGATATTCCAGGACCCCTACGAGTCCATGAACCCGCGCCGCACTATCTTCGACACGGTAGCCGAGCCGCTCAGGACGCAGAAGATAGGGAACGCTATCGAGCGTATTGACCGGGTGGCGCGGATGCTGGAAATGGTTGGGTTGACGCCGCCGCGCTCGTTCATGTTCAGACACCCACACGAACTGTCGGGCGGCCAGCGTCAACGGGTGGCTATCGCCAGGGCCTTGGTGGTGGAGCCTAAGTTCGTGGTCGCGGACGAACCAACGTCCATGCTGGACGTATCTATCAGAACAGGCGTGATGCGCCTCATGGAAGACCTGGCGTCGCGTCTGGGTATCAGCTACCTGTACATCACTCACGACCTCGCGGTGGCGCGGTATATGTGCGACCGGATAGCGGTGATGTACCTGGGCAAGATAGTCGAGATGGGCGAGACTGAGGAAGTGCTGCAAAACCCACGCCACCCATATACGCGAGCGCTGCTGTCCGCCGTCCCTGTCCCCGACCCCGCCTACGAGCGTCCCCCGGTCAATATCGAGGGCGGCGTTTCGATTCCGGTTGACCCGCCCGCGCGCTGCCGATTCTACGACCGCTGCCCTATCGCGGACAACTTCTGCCGCGACAACGACCATCCTCCGCTCGAAGAGAAGGGCGGTGGTCAGATGGCGGCTTGCTACAAGGCTTAGCCCGGAGCTATCCGGGTCATGGGCGGCCCTGCCCTAGCGACCCTGCGCTAGTCGGTCTATCAGGAAGTCGGGAAGGCCATGAGTTCGCATCTTGCGCTGCGTCGCCTCTATGTCGTAGGCCACCCTGTGGTGTCTGATGGTTTCTTCATCCGAGTCGTAGATCATGTATGACGCGGTGGGATCGCCGTCGCGGGGCTGGCCCACGCTTCCAGGATTGATGATAAGCCTCTCTTCGCCCAGGTCGTAACCGCCTCCGAGAGGCGGGTTCATGAAGATAGCGCCTCTCTGGGCGTCAGCGCGGCAGATGAACGGGACGTGCGAGTGTCCCACCAGACACCAGTAGGTGTCGAAGTGGTTGAAGCTGGCGACAGCGACGCGCGCCGATATGACGTACTCCCATATCGGATCGCGTGGGCTGCCGTGCGCGAGGGTGAACTCTTCTATCTCCAGGGTGAGCGGCTGGTCGGCGATGTACCGCCGCCTGTCCTCGTCCAGTACGCCCGCCGTCCAGGTGTTCGCGGCGGCGGCGTATGGATTGAAGGCTTCCAGGCTGAGCTTGCCCACCGAGGCGAGGTCGTGATTTCCCGCAATCGCCTTGTGCGGGTACTCTCTCAACAGGTCAATCACCGCATTGGGGTCGGGGCCGTAGCCCACCAGGTCGCCCAGCGACCATATCTCGTCGAAACCGCCCTGCCCGTCCGCGTCGGATATTACGGACGTGAACGCTTCGAGATTGCTGTGTACGTCGGAAACTATGAGAGCCTTCAAGGGTGACCTCGCCTTGTTGTAGGTTGGTTAGGTCAATATAATACACAAGCGTCGGCTAAAGTTCCGCCGACGTCCGACTGTCCAAACACGAACTTGCCGGCTCAGGGGATCGGCCCAATATGAAAGTCATCATTCACAGCGAATCGGTGGAAGCGACCCACGAACTGGGCCGGGCAATCGGCGCGAACATCCGCCCCGGCGACATCCTTCTGCTGACCGGAGGGCTGGGCGCGGGCAAGACGACACTCACGCAGGGAATCTTGTGGGGGTTAGGGTCGGAGGAATACGCGCGCAGCCCGACTTTCGTGCTGGTGAACGAGTACCACGCCCGCGTTCCGGTGTACCACATGGACCTATATCGCCTGGACACTTTCGAGGAGATAGACGGACTGGGACTGGAGGACTACCTGTACGGAGATGGGCTGTGCGTGATCGAGTGGGCGGACAAGGCTCAGGGCTACTTTCCCCTGGATCACGTGGATATTTCCATCGAGACTGTTTCGGACAGCGAGAGGATGTTCACACTGGAAGCCGAAGACGGCGGCAGGGAGCGGCTTTTCGCCGCGCTGAGCGAAATGAAAGAGAAGGCGTAACGGGTATGTCTTTAGAACTCCAGATAGACACCTCAACGCGGTACGCCTGCGTCGGCCTTTCACGCGAGGGCCGGACGCTGGTCGAAATCGCGTGGCGCTCGGAGCGGAATCACTCGGTCGAGCTTGTCCCAGCCGTCAACCGCGCGCTGGAGCAGGCGGGCGCGGAGATAGGCGACCTGGGCGCGGTGTTCGTCGCGTCCGGGCCGGGAGGGTTCAGCGCTCTACGGGTGGGCATGAGTACCGCGAAGGCAATCGCGTTCACCTCTTCCATCCCGCTGGTTACTGTCGGCACGCTGGAACTGGAACTTCACCCCTTCGGCGACCTGCCCAAGCCGGTTTGCGCCATTATGAGCGCGGGCAGAACCCGGCTGTACGTCGGCACCCTGAATCCGGGAGAGGAAGACACCGAGATAGGGCTGCAAGACCTGGATTCATTCCTGGAATCTCTCTCCCCCGACGCCTTCTACTGCGGAGAGGCCGTTCCCGACCTGGAATCTGAAATAAAGGCGCGACTGGGAGACGGCGCAAGGCTGTCTCACGCCAGGCCGCCGTCCCGACATTCCTCTACCCTTGCCCGCCTGGGCTACGCCAAGTTGCAATCGGGCGGCGTGTCCGACGCGGCCACTGTCAGTCCCGTCTATCTGCGAAGTTCTCAGGTGAGCGCGGCGAACAGGCGATGGGCGCAATCACAACGGTCCAACTGAAATATCTCTGAAAGAACGACACGAGGGTATCCAAATTGGAAAAGACACTGGTTCTGCTGAAACCGGACGCCGTGCAGAGGGGATTGTGCGGGGAGATAATCGCTCGTCTTGAGCGGACGGGATTGAAGATAGTCGGCATGAAGCTAATGCAGGTGAGCGAAGAGCTTGCCAACCGGCACTACGGCGAACATATCGGCAAGCCGTTCTTCGACGGGCTGGTCGGCTTCATAACGTCCGGTCCAATCGTCGCCATGGCCTTTGAGGGCAACAACGCGGTCGCTATCGTCAGAAAGACGATGGGCGCGACGAATCCGGCGGACTCGCCACCCGGCTCCATCAGGGGCGACTTCGGGGTGGACATAGGCCGCAACTTGGTTCACGGTTCCGATTCGCCGGAGTCGGCGATCAGGGAACTCGGCCTGTTCTTCAGCGAGGACGAACTGCTCAGTTACGACAGAGCCACCGATTCCTGGATTACGGAATGACCCGTATCCGTCGCGCCTGCGGCCAGACGTTTTCCAGGCCGTAGTAATCGCGCTCGTCGGGGCCCATCAGGTGAACGATGACGCCGCCGTAGTCCATGAGTATCCAACCGCTGTCGCGCGCGCCTTCTACGTGGTGCGCGCTCGCGCCAATCGCGGACATTTTCTCTTCGATGTCCTCGACGATGGCCCGCAGTTGGCGGTTGGACTCGGCGGTGAGTATCACGAAGTAGTCCGCGAAGTCGCACGCTTCCTGGACATCCAGCAGGACGATGTTGGAAGCCTGCATATCGTCGGCCGCGTCGAAAGCGGCCTCTGCCCAGTTCCTAGATTCTATGATGGTCTGTTCAATCATGCGGGGTATTATATGTTCGCGGGTTTTCGGGGTCAAACCTGAGACTCACTCCAGTCCTTCAACTGCCGACCAGATGAACTCCACCGAAACCGGGCGGCTCCACTTGTCTAACTCGACCGCCGCCACGTCTATGCGCCAGTCGCGCCAACGCGCGCTGTTTAGCTGAATATATTGCTGGCTTGTCACCACTATCCGCCTCGCTTTGGATGCCGTTACCGTCTCGGCCGGCGTTCCGAACCTGGACGGCTTGCGCGCCCGCACCTCGACGAAGCAGAGCGTCTCGCCGTCCGCCGCTATCAGGTCAACTTCGCCAAACCGAGTCCTGAAGTTCCTATCCACTATCCGCATCCCCCGCTCTTCCAGAACCGCCGCCACGAACGACTCCGCCCACCTGCCGATTACGCCAGGGCTTTGGGGCTGGATTCGGTGCGCTTCTCGTTTCACCGGGGAGAAGCTCATCCTGTGGGCGTGGCAGGGGCCGAACTCGGCTATCGCGTCTATATGTCGCCTCGTGCCATAGCCTTTGTGCGACTCGAATCCGTAGTCCTGATATCGCTTGGCGAGAGACACCATGTATCGGTCGCGCTCCACCTTGGCCACGATGGAAGCCGACGCTATGCTCAGCGACTTGGAATCGCCCTTGATGATTGACTTCTGAGGCAGGCCCGACGAGGGCAAAGGAATGGCGTCTATGAGTAGATGATCAGCTCCGGGCTTTAGCTTCCTCAGCGCGCGCCGCATCGCGCGTCTGACGCTTGGGGCAATGCCAATCCTGTCTATCTCGGCGGAAGGCGTCCAGCCGACCGCGTAGGACAGCGCGGACCTGGTGATGACTTCGTAGGCGGTCTCTCTTTGCGCCGCGCTCAACTGCTTGCTGTCTCGCGCCAGCGCGAACAGTTCCCGGCTGGGATTGCGTGGAAGGATGACCGCGCCCGCCGCCGCCGGCCCGGCAAGACACCCGCGCCCCACCTCGTCCAGCCCGGCCACATACTCATAGCCCTGCCGGTGAAGCTCTCTCTCAAGCTCGAAGTCGGGGATGGCTTTCTTCGCCGCCATGCGAAAACTGGCGCTACTCTTCCATGCCTCTCTGGATGCCCCGGATATAGGCTACGTGGCCGACGTGCTGGCTCTCCTCGACCAGCAGGTGGCTGAACATATTCGCGAGCGAGTACTCCGGCCTGCGTGGATGCGGCCTCAGCGCGAGGTCGGCTTCTGAAATGGAGTCCAAGAACTTGTATGTCTCCACCCGCACCGCGTCATAGTAGGCGAGCATTTCGTCCATGTCGAACGCGGGGAAGTCCGCCACCTGTTCGGCGGTATAGCGGAAGCCGCTCTCTTTTTCGGGCAGCCCCATCTTGCCGTGCCAGTTGTCGCGCTGCCAAACGGTGTCGCGCTGCTGGGCGAAACGCTGTACGAAATCGTCCTCGACGCGCGCCATGTGCCAAACGATGAAGTCAATATGATTCGCTTCCGGTGTGGGCTGGAAGCGGCGTTCCTCCGGCGTAAGCCCTGACAGGTGCGATTTCAGGTCGGTCAGATATTCGTCGTAGCCCAGCCTGATGAGGTCTTTGAAGTCCAATTTCATTCTCCGCGTGAGTGTGTTGTCAGGCCACAGCCGCCTCGACCGGAGCCTCAAGTTCGATGTATCCGCCGCCGAGTATCCTGTCGCCGTCGTAGAACACGACCGCCTGGCCGGGCGTCACGGCCCTCTGCGGCTCGTCGAACCTTATCTCGGCCCAGCCGTCATCGAGGGGCAGAACGCTCGCGCTCGCCTCGGACGCCTTGTATCTTATCTTGGCGGTCACTCCGCTCATTTCCGTCGGCGCGTCGTCGGATATGTAGTTCACCCTGGACGCCCACAGGCTGGTTCGCAGCAGGTCCTCGCTGTTTCCCAGAATCACCTCGTTGGAGTCGGCGTCTATGCGCGTGACGTAGAGCGGCCTTTCGGTGTTGCCGTTCAGACCAAGACCGCGCCGCTGTCCGATGGTGAAGAACTGTATCCCTGGATGGGTTCCCAGGATCTCGCCGTCAACATTCAGCAGGTTGCCGGGCCTCGGCTTCACGCGCTCGGCTACGAACTCGCGGTAGTTGTTGTTAGGGATGAAGCATATTTCCTGGCTGTCTGGCTTGTCCGCGACCAGCAGGCCGGACTCGGCGGCTATCTCGCGTATCTCTTCCTTGCGATACTCGCCCACCGGCAACAGAAGACGGCTCAACTCGCTCTGTCCAAGAGTGAACAGCACGTAGGACTGATCCTTGCTCGCGTCAACGCCCTTGAGCAGTTCGCAGCGGCCCTCGGCGTCTCGACTCACGCGCCCATAGTGGCCGGTGGCGATGTAGTCCGCGTCCAGGAACATGGCGCGGCGGAGCAGGAAGTCGAACTTTATCTTGTCGTTGCAGGCGAGGCATGGATGCGGAGTGCGGCCCCGGTCGTACTCCCGCACGAAGTAGTCAATGACGTGGGACTGAAACTCCTTCTCGAAGTTCACGAAGTAGTGGGGAACGCCGATGGCGTGGCAGACGCGGCGCGCGTCGTCCACGTCCTCTACCGAGCAGCAGCGCTTGTTGGCCGCTGGAACATCGTCCCGCTCAAGCGCCCATAGGCGCATCGTGACGCCCACGACGTCGTAGCCCTGCCGATGCAGCAGAAGCGCGGCGACTGACGAATCCACGCCGCCGCTCATTGCGACTATTACCTTGCCCTTGCTCATGCTTCAAGCCTAGCACAGCGAAACTGGCAGCATCAAACGGAGCTTACGCCGAATTTTAAGATAACCCCTCACTCCCCGCCGTCGCGCGCGGCGGCCATCTCGAAGAAGCGGTCAACGGACGCCAGCGCCTCAGAGTAGTCGTAGGTGGCGTACCTGCGCTGTCTCAGGATAACGGTGTCGCCGTTGAAGAAGCGTTCGTAGAGCGCCTGCCTCGACCCGAACTGAGAGCCAACCAGGTCCCAGGCGAGGCGGAACAGCCGTATCCTGTCCTCCGCCCCTACGGACGCGCCTTGGTAATACTTGGCTATCAGGTCGGCGATAGGCCCTTGAACATCGCGCTCGGTTGGGGTGAGCATCAGGCCGCTCGCCGATAGCTGTTCGATTATCCAGACGATACGGGTGTGCGCGTCCGGGAACCAGTGCCGCATCGCGTGCCAGGGTTCCTCCGCGGGCCATATCCCCCCGCCCAAGAATGGGCCGGCGTCAACCTCCGCCGCCCTCATATAAGCGTGGACGGTTGCCCTTATGTCAACTATCTCGGAAATCTTCTCCTGGACGTGGCTGTACACGTTGATGCCTATGGCGTCCGCTATCTTGTGCGTTATGCCCAGCATGAAATCGAGCTTGGCGACATTCTTGACCGCCACCTGCTGCATATAATGACGCCACCACCTGCCCCTGCGTATGTTCTCGTTTCCCAACTCCACGTCGTTGTACGAAAACACGCGCTCCCAGGGAATCAGAACGTCGTCGAATATAGCCATGCAGTCCATTTCGTCGTAGAAGCCTGATAGCGGGTAGTCGAACGCCGACTCGCCCCGGTCGTAGGACTGGCGGCATACGAATTTCAGGCCCGGAGTGGCGACGGGAAGGGCGAACCCTATCGCGTACCTTGAAGAATCCGGCAAATCCGGTCGGAGGGGCCGGTATAGTGGAGCTACGATTTCGTCCGAGAACGGCGCGAGCGTGGCCAGCAGTCTCGCGCCTCTCACTATGACTCCCTCCGAGGTCGTGTCCACCACACCGAGCGCGATATAGGGATCGTCGAGTTGGCTGATGTCGGCGGCGCGGTTCGCCTGGGGGTGTCCGAAGGTGTGCGTCAGGCACAGGTCATTCTCGCTGACGTATTCGTAGTAGTTGATCACGTTGTCGCGGAATCGCGGATCGTTCTCGCCGTAGCAGTCTGCCATCTGGCGCATGGCGGCCACGACTATGTTCACATAGTCCGGCGTCCGTCCCAGCATACCGAAAGAGTGGCGGGCGGTTACTTCCAGCGCGCCGCGCCTTCCCACCAGGTCGTCCACCGAGTGGGGAATCATGTAGGACAGCGATATGGGGTCGCCGCTGGCCGGGGACTCGAACGCCATGAGGTCGCGCGTTTCGGGGTTATGCTGGAGGTCATAGACGCCCGCCAGCGTCTTAGCCATGCGCGCGAGCTTGGGGTGAGCGGTCACGTCCTCCACCCGCTCCCCTTCCAGCCAGATTTCCCTGTCGTCTCTCAACCCTTCAAGGAACTCTTTGCCTGACCGCACGGACATGGTACCCCTCCGCCGAAAGCCGAGATTTCGCGCCCGGGACTCGACCCTGAGCAAGGCCGCGCTCCCATAGCAATACGACCACCCGATTCGGATGGTCGTCCTAAGCGTATCTCTATTTTATGGTCGGGGAGACTGGATTCGAACCAGCGACCCCTTGCACCCCATGCAAGTGCGCTACCAAGCTGCGCCACTCCCCGATGTCTATAAGATAGCACACGATTCGGCTTGGTATCAACAGGTTGCGGCGTACCCCTTTCGAGTAAAGGATCGACGCTCAGGGCCGTTCCATTCCAAGATTCCTGCACTAGAAAGGGTATGTCTCGACTTTGACACCATAGCTTCAACGGCCCAAGATGAAACTTCTGTCTGGCGGATCTACAAATTGACACGACGACTCCGCCACGATACCGTTCGCGCCAGACAGTTGTATGACTGAAAAGGGAGTATCGGCATGAAGGTCAAGATTGCCGTGGGACTAATCGTGGTCACCGCCGGAATTGGATTGATGGCGGCGCTCTTTCCAACAGTTGAATCCCATAGCATCACACCGTCCTACAAGATATACATCTTCCGCGAGTGGTATCTTCAATCAGTCTGGAAGACGCGCCAACAGACTCCCGACTCCCCAATCCTCTCAGTCCTCTACGGACTATCAGACATCTACATCCGAAATTTCGTAATGCCGAACACGGGGGAGGACTTGCAGACGGCGAAAGCGAGGATTCTGTCCGCGCTAGGCCCCAACCCCAGCGATCTCGAAATCCACACTGCCGTTATCCTTGAGTCATACACGGCTGGCGAGTGCGCGGGACAGCATGATGGTCAATGCTATCTTTTGACAATAACGCACTGGGCGATTGCGTCACAGATACTGGACACTAAAACCGAACTTTACGATACCGTAATCGCTTTCGACTACACGCCCGAATGGGCAATTTGGAACATACCCAGGCCCCCCAAACCACCGGACCCGAATCCGTATGGAGACCATCCAAACTCGACTACATCAGACCGCATCGTTCTGGAGACACTCTATGACTCTGCCTCCGGCCGCTACTGGTCAACGAACACCAACTGGCTGAGCGACAGGCCGGTTGGAGAGTGGTACGGCATTACCACGAACAGCGATGGACGGGTTAGCAAGATTGATCTCTCTGGAAACCAATTGAGAGGGCAGATACCGGACGCGCTTGGCGACCTAACGAATCTGGAAACGCTGAACCTCAGCGGCAACCGGTTGAGGGAGCGGATTCCGTCCTCGCTCGGCAAACTGACCAACTTGATAGGCTTGGACCTCAGTGAAAATCATTTGAGCGGAGAGATTCCGGCGGAACTCAGCACTCTGTCCATGTTGAAAGTACTGAACCTGGGAGAAAGCGGGTTGAACGGGCAGATACCGTATGCGCTCGGCGACCTCACTAGCCTTGTAGAGCTTAACCTCAATGGGAACTATCTGACCGGGCGGATACCATCCTCTCTAGGCGACCTGACGAACCTGAAAACACTGGATCTCAGGGACAACCAATTAACTGGGCGAATACAGTCCGCGCTTGGCGACCTGACCAACTTGGAAACGCTGGACTTATCATACAACCAGTTGAGTGGACAGATACCGCCTTGGCTGGAAGATATGATCAACTTGAAAGTGCTTTCGCTCTACGACAATCAATTAAGCGGGCAGATTCCAGAAGCACTCAGCAAACTGTCCAAGCTGGAAGCGCTGAGTCTTGGGGAGAACCAGTTGAGTGGGCCGATACCGTCCTCGCTGGGCAGTCTGTCCAGTTTATGGGGAATGGACATCAGCTACAATCAATTGAGCGGACTGATACCCCATCAACTCGGTAACTTGCCCAAGTTGGAAGGATTAGACCTCAAGTCTAATCAATTGAGCGGACCGATACCCCATCAACTTGGCGACCTGTCCAAGTTGAAAGGATTAGACCTTAGCTATAACCAACTGAGCGGAGAGATTCCGTATCAACTCGGCAATCTGTCCATGTTAGAGGATTTAGGTATCAGCAATAACCAATTGAGCGGAGAAATTCCGCGACAACTCGGCAACTTGTCTAACTTAAGAAGTCTTTGGCTCGGCTTCAACCAGTTGAGCGGGTGCATTCCCTCAGAGTTGGATTATGTGCCTCACAATGACTTCTACGCTACCGGCTTGGAGTTCTGCGAATAAGACGACACCTATACCGCGCTCAATCCAGAAGGCCGAGCGCGTCGCTCCACACTGTCGACCAGGCTGATCGAAGCCGCTACTTCCCCTGCAAGCGGCGGCTTTGGAACAGGTACTGGTTGGCGTATCCGGCGTAGCGACCGAAGCGGCGCTGCGCCCACTCCCTCATTCGGGTTCGGGGCATACTTTTGCTCTCCGACTCGCTGAAGTACCAGTCCCGCAGCGCGCGGTCAATCCAGACGTCCACGGGGAAGGCTTCCAGCTTGTCCATGGACATCATCAGCACGCAGTTGCCCACCTTGTCCGCGACGCCCGCGAGCGTGACTATCTCGGTCAGCGCTTCGTCATAAGGCGCTTCCCTGAGAGCGAACAGGTCAATCTCCGCGTTGGCGACTCGCTCGGCGGACGCCGCGATGTACTTCGCCCTGAATCCGAGACGCAATTCGCGCAGAGCGTCTTCTCCGGCCTCGACTATGGCGTCCGGGCCTGGGAACGCCTTGCGCTCCGTGTCCGCGCCGCGTATGGGCGGGCCGAACGCGCTGGCTATGTCCTCGACGTTCTGGGATATGCGCGGTATGTTGTTGTTCGCGCTGCATATAAAGGCGACGAGGCACTCCCAGGGATCCTGCCGCAGGATACGCATTCCGGGATACTCGTCTATCGCGCTTCCAACTTGCTCATCCCACCTTATCTCGGCGTATATGGATTCGAGGTCGTGATTGAGGCCGAGATAGTCTTCCAATATCGGCTTGAGCGCGGATTCAGGATCGGGCGCGGAGTTGAACAGGATGTCGCCGCCGACCTGTCTTACCCTGACGAGATTGCCGAATATGACGCCCTCGTAGTGGTCGTCCGTATCGCCGGGCGATACTCTGCGCCAACGGAAAGCCTGGCCGCTTTCGAGCGTTTCGGCCAGCGCCATAGGCCCGGACGGGTGAATAGTGGTCCAGTCGTCTTTCATCAGGAATACTCCAGCCATCGCTTGATGGTATTGCTTGCCCCTTTGCCCTTGCCGTCGGTGACGCGCATCTTGGGAAGGGACTTTACGAATTCACGTCCATAGCGCCGCCCGGTGATACGCGAGTCCAGCACTATCGCCACTCCCCTGTCGCGGCTCGTCCTTATCAGCCGACCGAATCCCTGCCTGAACCTGATGATGGCCTGCGGAACGGCGTATTCGTTGAATGAATTATCGTACCGCTCTCCCCGCGCCTGGAACACCGGGTCCGAAGGCACCGAGAACGGCAGCCGAGCGACTATCAGCACCGTCAGCGCGTCGCCCGCGAAGTCAACGCCCTCCCAGAAACTGGATGTGCCAAGAAGGACGGAGCGAGGGTCTTCCAGAAAGCGGTCGGCGATACGCATGGGCGAGCCGTCCACGCCCTGCGCCAACACCTGTATGCCGTGTCTGGTCAGCGGCGCGCGAATCGCGTCCGCGGTGGCCCTGAGAGCGGCGTATGAGGTGAAGAGCGCCATCGTCCGACCCTCAGCCGCCGTCGCCGCTTCCATTACCAGGTCCTCGACCCGCTGCTGGAAACCCTGCGCGTTGGGTTGGGGCATATCGCGCGGCACGTATATCAGCGCGGACTTGTAGAAGTCGAAAGGCGACCCCAGGAACAGGTGACGCGAGTCCGAGAAGCCAAGCCTGCCGGATACGTGGTCGAAGCTGCCCGACGCGCTGAGCGTCGCGCTCGTCATTATCACCGTCTCTTTTCTGGAGTAGAGCGCGTCTTCGAGCAGGTCGCCGACGTAGATGGGCGCGGAGTTGAGCGTGACGTCCGAAGAGCGCGGATCCTCTCTTATCCAGTACACGCCCGCTTCGGTCGGATTGACCAGGCACTCGCCCGCCTGCGACCTCAGCGCGTCCAGGTTCTGCGCGTTGGCGACGACGTCCGACACAAGCGATTCGTAGCCCGGTTCGGCGGCGGCGTCTATGCCCTCCATCGCGGTTACGAGATTGGACAGCGCGCGCGACAGGTCTCTCAACAGAATCTCGGCGTTCTCCCAGGCGGTTTCGATGGCCCTCCAGCCGGGAGAACTTCGCTCTTTCTCCGTAAGCCGCTTGTCCTGGGCGAACCCGCCGGATGACCGTCTCCGTCCCCCGAAGACCTCTCGTGATACCGTCCTGAACAGATCGGATACTTCCTCCCTGAGCCTCTGGGCGGTCAGGATGGCGAGGGATACCGTCTCTCGCGCGGACTCCTTCCTGGACTCGGCCAGCGCGCTTCGCTGGGCTGTCTGGGTACACTGGTTGAGCAGCCCGCGCTCGCCCAGAAGCTCGGACAGTATGTCGTCAACGCTGGTTGGGCCGATGGAGAATCCAAGCTGCTTCGTGGCCTGGTCTTCGAGATGGTGCGCCTCGTCCAGAATCAGCGCGTCGTAGTCCGGTATCGCGCTTCCGCCCGCCACGAGGTCGGAGAGCAGCAGCGCGTGGTTGACCACGATGATGTGTGATCCGGCGGCCTTGTCGCGCGCCGACTTGAGGAAGCAGGGGCCGGTCTGGGACGGACACTGATGCGCGCGCTCGGCGGACACCCTGCCCCAAGCGGCGGCGGCCGGCCTGGGGCCGAGGTTCAGTTCGGCGCGGTCTCCGGTGTTGGTCTCCGGCATCCACAGCATCGTCTTGGCGACCAGACGCGCCAGATTCTCTTCCAGTTCGCCGGACGACACCGCCTGTCGCCAACGCTTGTAGCACAGATAGTTCGCCCTGCCCTTTAGCTGGGTGAAGCGCATCTTCTCGGCCATGTCCGGGTCAACCGCCTTTAGCGCGTTCTTGACCATCGGAAGGTCTTTTCGTATCAGCTGCTCCTGGAGGTTGATGGTGTTGGTGGAGATAACGACGCGCTTGTCGTTGGCGAGGGCGTAGAGCGCGGCGGGCAGCAGGTAGGCAAGCGACTTGCCGACGCCGGTTCCGGCCTCCACCATCAGCCTGCCGCCGGAGTTGATGGTCTCGGCGACGGCGGTTCCCATATCTATCTGCTGTGGCCGCTCCTCGAAGTCCGGCACGCTGTCCGCGAATCCGCTGCCGTATGACAACGCCTCGGCTACGTCGTAGGGATCAATCGGGATGGTTTCTGCGACGGCCCTCAGCGGTGGCGGCTGCGACAGCCTCTCGAAGAGAGCGTTTTCGTCTATGCCGGACACGGACATCGAGCGTGAGCGGGGCGGGTAAGCCGACGTGAACTCGCGCGCCGATTCCAACAGCGCCTCTATATCCCAGCCGGAGCGGTCCGAAAGCCTTCTGAACTGCGCCAGAAGCGTGGGGTCCATGTCCGCCAGGTCGGATATGAGCGCGAGGAACACGCTCTGGACGGCGCGCGCGTCGTGTAGAGCGCGGTGCGCCCGCTCGATGGGGTCGGACTCAGACTTGGCCAGCTGCTCAAGCGCGTATGACCTGGCGTATGGCCGGGTGAGTTGGGCCAATTCCATCGTGTCGCACACCGGGTTGGCGAGGGATACGCCGCTCTCCCGCAGGAAGCCCATGTCGAACGATGCGTTGTGCGCTATCAGCGTCGCGCCCGACACGAATTCCTCGAACTCGCCGCCTATCTCGGATATGGTCGGCGCGGAGTTGACGTCGGACTGGCTTATGCCGGTCATGCCGGTGATGAACTTGGGAATCCGCCGGTTGGGGTTCACGAACGTCTGGAACTCGCCGAGCGTCTCCCGCGCGCTGAACCTGACGGCGCCAATCTCTATTATCTGGTCGGTCTTGTTGGACAGTCCGGTCGTCTCTAGGTCGAAGGCGACCCACTCGCGGAGTCCTGAAAACGGGGTGTTGGTCATGCGTATCTTCAACTCGCTCAAATGTATTGAACAATGATAGCGCAAACGGGTCGGCTTATCCCAAGAGCGGTTTGGTCAGAAAATGGTGAAAAGAGCGCGATTTCAGGACGCGAAGAGCGGCAGCATCCAGCCGAATATCGCAATCGCGGCCAGCGACACGCCCGCGACGCCCGGCCACAGCCGCCCGGCGAGAACCGTGAGAGGCAGCGCGAGCGCAATCGCGGCCAGCGACACGCCGACTGTATAGACCATGTTCGGGCTTCCCAATCCCCCGCCCGGCGCGGCGTTCTGGAGCGCGATGAACAGGAAGGCGGACACTATGCCGATCACTCCCCAGACCGGATAGGCGAATATCACAATCGTCATCACGAAGACGCCGGGCGGAAACCTGGCCAGCATGACCGCGATAGCGGGCGGCGGGTCTTTCAGCGCGAAGAAGGCGGTTACGCACCCCACCGTTATGAAGACCTGCGCCATGAATACGCCGGAGGCGAGGCCGGCTATCAGAATCGCCATCAGCGCGCGTCCGGGGGCGACCAGGCGCGGGTTACCAGCGAGCGCCACCCCTTGACGCGCTCCATCAGGAGATGGATGGTGGTGGCTATCTCCCTGCGCTCGACGGCGGCGTAGATGGCGGGGCCGCTGCCCGCGACGTGTATCTCTCTCGCGCCCGCCGCGTACATATCGTTCCAGCATCTATCCACTTCGGGTACGACTTCCCTGGCAACCGTGTCGAACGTGTTGAAAAGCAGCTGGGGTGGAACGTCGCCGCCGTGGGTGACGCCGTGGCCGATGCGGGCTTCCAGCTTGAAGGTGAGCGCGCCGCGCGTGAAGTTGTCGGGCGTGAGAGCGCGGTACATCGCGGCGGTCTTGTCTGGAATGTTCGCGTCCGGGACGGCAATCACTATCCAGGGCAGTTTCGGCATCGGGATATGCCGGACGCGCTCGCCCCTGCCTATCGCGGTCGCCGTTCCGCCTTCTATGAGAAACGGCACGTCCGAACCCAGATTCGCGCCTATCCGCCTGAGCCGGTCATTAGACAGTCCGAGGCCCCAAAGCCTGTTCAGCCCGACGAGCGTAGCGGCGGCGTCCGCGCTTCCCCCGCCCAGTCCGGCGGCCACGGGTATGCGTTTCTCTATATGTATCGCCGCGCCGTCGCTCACGCCCGTCTCGGAGCGCAGAAGCTCGGCGGCGCTGAAGGCAAGGTTGCCGGGGCCGTCCAGTTCAGGCAGCGAGCAAGTCAGCGCCAGCGTGTCGGCGGGGCAGATTGTGAGCGTGTCGGCGAGTTCGAGCGTCTGCATGATGGAGACGACTTCGTGGTAGCCGTCCTCGCGCTTGCCCATGACTTCGAGCGTCAGGTTCAGCTTGGCGTGAGCGTCTATGGTTATCATCTTGATTCATCCACGAAGGGCGCTAAGTTGCGCGAAGTAGTTAGTGAGTTCCGATGTTTCGTGAGTCAAGTGAGTGAGTCCAAGAATCTATTCGGGATACTGGGGCTGATAGTCGTTCCAGGCGTTGTAGAGGTCGGCCCACTCGGAGAGGCTGAGCGTCGAGGGCCGGCGTCTGCCGTCTATGCCCGCGTCGGCGAGCGCGGCGCGGACGGGTTCGGAATCGGCGCTAAGGCCAAGTTGCAGGCTGTTGCTAAGCTGCTTGCGCGGCGCGCGGAATCCGGCGGCTGCGAATTCGATGAACGAATCGGGGTCGCCGATGGCGACGGCGGGTTGGTCGTAGAGGTCAATCCGCATGACGGCTGAGGTCACCTTCGGCCTCGGCCTGAACGCCCTGGGCGGGACGGAGAATAGCATCCTGGGCGCGCCGTATAGCTGGACCATCACGGAGAGCAGGCCCATGTCGCCGGGCGCGGCGGCTATGTTGGCGGCGACTTCCTTCTGAACCATCACGACCATGGAGTCAGGACGCGGCTGGGCGGATATGTACTTTCTGATGATGGGCGTGGCGGCGTAGTACGGCAGGTTGGCGACGACTTTGTAGCCGTCCATGAAGAAGTCGGCGGGATCGAAGTCCAGCGCGTCGCGGTTGACGACCGTGAGATTCTCGCGCTCGGCGTATTTATGGGAGAGCGCCTCGGATAGTTCGGGATCGAGTTCGACGGCCACCACCTTCGACGCCCGGTGTACCAGGACGCGGGTGAGCGCGCCTTTGCCCGGCCCTATCTCCAGAACCTCGTCGCCGCCGGCGAGTCGGGCGGCGGCCACGATTCGCTTCGCCACGTCGTAGTCAACCAGGAAGTTCTGTCCGAGTCTGCTTCGTCCCGATTGGGCGGCGCGTCTGTTGGTTCGGGCAGTCCGGGTAGTCAACGCTGGGGCAACTTTCGTGGGCAGTCCGCTGGAGTGGGGAGGCGCTGAGGCTAATGACCCCTCAATCTAGCCCTCTCCCATCAAGGGTTCGCAGGGGTAGGAATTTCACCCTCACCCCAACCCTCTCCCTGAGAGAGAGGGGGTTTGTTGATAGGTATTCATAGCTAAGCGCATATTTGCCTACCCTTCTCAACCCATCGAGGGAGAGGGGATTTGTCGGAGGGTCGTGCACCGTCCCTTCGTTCCCTTCCGTCCGGCGTGTCAAACGGACTCGACTCAAGCCAGGTAGTCCCGCGTCACCCGAAGATTACCGCTTACCGCTGCTTTCTTCCGAACCTGACGGGGTTCACGGCCCTTCGCCGCGCGGGGCCCAGCTATCAACATCCAGCGCCGCCCGACAGAGGCCGCCGGTGCAGGACCTCGGGGAGGAATTCAGCCTCGCTATAGCGGATTTCGAGCATAGGGCGCCGCTAACTCCCCGCCTAGCACGACCTTGCGTTTATGTTAGGTGAACCCCGTCGGGCGTGTCAATCACGGATAGAGCGCGATGGTTGAAAAAGTCCCCTCTCCCTCAATGGTTCCACAGGGGTAGCCAAAAGTCCCTTCCCCCTTGACGGGGGAAGGTTAGGATGGGGGTGATCACGGATAGAGCGCGAGTTGTTCCAGCCCGGCGGTTTCGTCGAAGCCGCACATGACATTCATGTTCTGCACGCCGCCGCCAGCCGCGCCCTTAACCAGGTTGTCCAGGCACGCGATAGCAATGAGCCGGTTGGCCCTCAGATCAATCGTCGGATAGACCACGCAATCGTTGTTGCCGGAGGTGTGCTTGGTCTGCGGCGGCGCGGGAACCACCTTCGTGAACGGCTCGACGCCGTAGTAGTCTTCGTATATCTCGCGCACGGCTGCCCTGCCCGCTTCGCCTTCGGGTATCGCGCCCTCTTTGATTGGAGCGTAGCAGCTGACCAGTATGCCGCGCGTCATCGGGACGAGGTGGGTCAGGAACGTCAGCCGGAGATCGTCGCCGTCCAGCGCGCCGAGTTCCTGGATGATTTCGGGATGGTGGCGGTGTCCGTCCAGCGCGTAAGCCTTGAAGTTCTCGTTGACCTCGGAGAAGTTGAGTTCGACCGACCCTCCCCTGCCCGCGCCTGAGACGCCGGACTTGGCGTCAACCACCACGTCCGGCTCGATTACGCCCGCGGCGACGGCCGGCGCGAGAGCGAGAACGGCGGCGGACGGATAGCAGCCCGGATTGCCGACCAGCGGCGTCTGCGCTATCTCCTCGCGGTGCAATTCGGGCAGTCCGTAAACCGCGCTCTCCATGTACTGCGGGCATGGATGCTCTATCTTGTACCAGTACGAATAGTCGTCCAGGTTCTTGAGGCGGAAGTCGGCGGAAATGTCCACCGCCTTGACGCCCTGCTCGATGAAGGGTTCAAGCCTCTCCGCGCTGGCGGCGTGGGGCAGCGCGGAGAACACGAAATCAACGCTCTCGGTTATCTCCGGCGTTATCTCCATGTCGCAGTCGGCTAGGTGCGGGAACATCTCGGCCAGTCGCCTGCCCGCCGCGCTTCGTCCGGTGACGGCCGCTATCTCAACTTCGGGGTGGCGACGCAGAATGCGCGCCAACTCCATTCCGGCGTATCCGGTTACGTTGATGATTCCTACCTTCACCGACTTGCCTCCTTGCGAGGATTTAGAATTTTCGTCTTATGAGTCTCATAGAGTATAGGGATGTTGGAACATACGAGGCAAGGGCGGCGCGCGCCACTCGCCGCCGCCCGAACCGCCCACCTCCGTCGAGAGGATTTTTCGAGCGGAACGCGATCGGTCGGCCTTTGCATAAATTCTAATTTATACCGTACTGGTGGAGTTTCAAGTGAGTTTCCAAGTGTGACAGGTGGCATATTACGTGGAAAGTGACCTGTAATCACCTGTTGTTAGCTACGGACCGAAAATTTTTCTGTCCGGCAAGCGCTTATTGATAAATTGACACTTATAATTTCTAGTAGCCAGTCTTCAGTTCTCAGCTTTTGGGCAGCCAGCTTTCGGTTGGGATCATTGTAGCATGGTATGGGGTATGGGGTGTAGTGATGTGGGAAACAAACAGTAGCCATCGTCCGCTCTGGACCAAGGGGGACATTCCGCCGGAGGGAGAAGTGTACTTGCGGCGCCAGTCGCCGGTCAGGAGTCCTGGAGTCGCCTTATCTCGGCTTCCAGCTCGCGGACGCGGACTTCGGCGCTGTCGGCGCGTTCGCGTTCGCTATCGGCGCGTTCGCTGGCGCTGTCGGCGCGGGCGTGTTCGCTGTCGGCGCGGGCTTCGGCATTGTCGGCGCGTTCGTGTTCGCTGTCGGCGCGTTCGCGTTCGCTGTCGAACGTGGGGATGTGAAGCCCGGTAGCGGGATCGTACCAGCCCAATAAACCATGCTCCCAGCGAATGTTCAGGTCCAATACCGCGATATATCCCTCCAATACGCCCTCAGACAATTCCACGATGGGAAGCGGTTCGTAACGACCGTTCACTAGCCTGTCGCCGGCCAATCTGGCGCCGTGAAATTCTCCCGTCTCGTCGAACCGCCAGTACTCGGGTATCCCCATCAGCGCGTAGTCTCGGCGCTTCTGGCCCACGTCAATGCGCGCGGTGCTTCTGGAGGCTATCTCGATAACGAAGTCCGGCGGCTTGCCCTGCTCGCTGATGATGTAGCCGTTGCTGCGCTTGAAGGCGTCGCGGTCGGCGTTGAGCGCGACCACGAGGTCTGGATTCCTTCTCAGGTCGTCCGGCCCCAAAATCGGATTAAGGGAGATGAACTTGTCCGTGAATACCAGGGTGGTCTCCTCGTTTCCGAGGTATCGGATGATGTGGTGAGAGTTGCCGAGTGAGTGAAGGGAGTCGAAACTGGTCATCTCGTCAGGCTCGCGTGGAGGTGTGTCCGGCAGTACGAAGGTGTCTGCGGACTTTGGTCTGATGGTGAGTGTATCCGTGGCGGCCATGTCCCATCTCGCAATCGGTCAGCGCGTCAGCGTGAGCACATTCTATCATCTATTCTCACTCCCCGCGACCGCGCGTATTTGGAGCGTTAGCCGCGGGGAGGGGTATCCGCGCCTGGAAGGCTGGTCGTGAGTCTAGTCCTCGGGGGACTTGAAGAGGGATATGCGGTTGCCGGCTATGTCGTTGAAGATGGCGAGGGCGCCGAATCCGCCCGGTACGTCGGTGGGCTGCATCAGGGCTGTTCCGCCAAGGCCCACGGCCTTGTCAATGTACGCCTGGAGGTCGTCAACCAGAATGGCTATCGAGGGCGCGTTCGGGGGCATTCCTTCCGTATGCTCGAAGATGCCGCCGCCGATGCCCTCAACCTGGCCGTCGGTCTCTTGCTGGACGATACGGTAGTTCGCCTGCTCGATGTAGTTCACCTTCCAGCCGAACATCGCCGTGTAGAAGTCTTCAAGGGCCTGGGCGTCTAGGCCGCCGACCTCGAAATGCACGACGGGCGGAGCGTTTTCCTTCGGGGGCGCTTCGCCGTGTCCTCCGGTTGGCTGCGAGTAGAGGCCCATGCAGTTGTTGGCGGGGTCGGTGAACATCGCAATGGAGCCTACGCTGGGATCTACCTCCATGGGCGGCATGAGGGAAGCGCCTCCGGCGGCGGCTATCTTGTCCAGGGCGGCCCGGAGGTCGTCAACCTGTATGTAGGCCGTAACGTAATTGGAGGGCATACCTTCCTGGGTCTGGAGTATGCCGCCCCCGATGCCGCCTTCGTTGTGCTGCGCTACGCCGTAGAAGCCGAACTCTTCGCCCTGCGCCTCCACGTTCCAGCCGAACAGGTCTCGGTAGAACTGCTGCAAGGCCGGGCCGTCGGGGCCGGCTATCTCAAAGTGTACTACTGGATTTCCCATTTCTTCTCCTTCTGAGAAAATTGTACGCTGTTTAGCGTTTGTGCAGAACAAATATAGAACGAACCTGAGTTCGCGTCAAGGGTATTCAGTACAAATTTTCCCTTTTCCTACAATGCGGATATGGCTATTGGCTGTTATAATCGCATCCTAACCGAGAGAAGGGACAGGCGTGGAGCGCATGGTTTTAACCAAAATTCGGGATGTTCGGCGGCTGCCGCACCTGGCGGCGCTGAAACACAGGGACTATCGCTTCACCTGGACCGCGAATATGTTCTCGGGCGCGGCGATGTGGACGTTCATCGTGGCGGTGTCCTGGCTGATTCTCCAGAAGTCGGACAGGTCGGGCGACGTGGGCATCGTGACGTTCGCGTCCATGCTGCCGTTCCTGTTGGTGTCTCCAATCGCGGGCCTGGTGGCGGACCTGTTCGACCGCCGACGGGTGGCGCTGTTCACCTTCATAGCGAACGGGACGGTAACGGCGGTAGTGACCGCGCTTGTTTTCGCCGACGTGCTGACGCTCTGGCATCTGGCGGCGCTGACGTTCGTGTCGGGCTGCATGAGGTCAATGCAGGAGCCGGCCATGGCCTCTCTCATCCCGAACCAGGTGCCGCGGGAAGACCTGCTGAACGCCATCACGCTGAACGCGGCGACGCGGCACGGCGCGCGCTTCTTCGGGCTGCTGGTGGCCTCGCCGCTGCTGGCGATACCCTTCATCGGCGTGTCGGGCGTTCTCGTGCTGAGCGTTGCCTGCCAGGTCATGGGGACGCTGTTCATATCGTTCGCCAGAACGCGCTCCACCGGGGAGCCGCTGGCTCAGAGGGGCCTGGCCCGGAGTATGTATGACGGCCTGGCTTATATCTACACGGACAAGATGATCTCCATCTTCATATTGCTGGTGGCGTTCCATTGCGCGCTGGTGATGTCGTTCGACTCGGTGCTTCCGGTCTTCTCTAGGAACGAGCTTGGCGCGGTGGACGGCTCGATACTCGGGTACATGGTAATGGCGTTCGGGGCCGGTTCGCTGGTCGGCACTATCCTGATGGCCGGGGTGAGAAGCGAGAGCCGCAAGGGGCAGTGGCTGTTGTGGACGGGGATCATAAGCGGGCTGACGCCGATTCTGCTCGCGTTCAGTCCGAATACGGCGACGGCTATCGCGGTCTCGGTGGTAATGGGCGGGGCGCAGTCAACCTTCATGGCGCTGACGACGACTTACGTGCAGACGCTCGCGCCGGACAGGCTGCGGGGCAGGATATCCAGCCTGTACATACTGCACGCGGGCGGGATAATGGCTTTCGCCAACCTGGGGTACGGGTTCATCGCGGACGCATTCTCCTCGCCGCCCATCATGTACGTCTCGGCGATAGTGTTCCTGGGATTCCTGTCGGCGTTCGGGATTAGCCTGCCTGATCTTCGGCGGGTTTACAGAACGGGCCGCGCCACCGCGTAGCGAGCGTAGAGACGGACGCGCGCCAATCTAGTCGGTAGCGCCCAGTCCCCTCTCCCCTGATGGGAGAGGGCTAGGGTGAGGGTGAATGCCTTACCCGCTAATAGGGAGAGAGCGTTTTGACTATTCGCAAAGCGGTAATGCCGGTGGCTGGATTCGGGACTAGGTTCCTGCCCATGACTCGCGCCGTGCCTAAGAACCTGCTGCCCGTGTTCGACCGTCCATCCGTCCACCTGTGCGTCGAGGAAGCGGTGAGCGCGGGCATAGAGGACATCGTGTTCATCGTGTCGGAGGGCCAGGAAGAGTTGATAACCCGTTACTTCGCCCCGCAGCCCGCGCTGGAACGGGCTTTGGAGGCGAGGAATGACGCCGCGCTGCTGGAACGGATGCGGGAGATAGCGGGCATGGCGAAGGTCGTCTGCGTAACGCAGACCGAGCAGAAGGGGCTGGGACACGCTATCCTGATGGCGCGGGAAGCGGTCGGCGACGAGGCTTTCGCAGTGTTTCTGCCGGACGACGTGATATGGTCGGACCGCCCGACAATCGGGGAGATGATGGAGGTTCACGCGGAGACGGGCGGCAGCGTGGTGGCGCTGGAAGAGGTGCCGGACGCGGACGTGCCGAGCAAGGGCATAGTCGCCATAGAGCGGCTGTCTGAGACCACATCGCGCGTCCTGGACATGGTGGAGAAGCCCGCGCTGGAGGACGCGCCCTCGAACCTGGCGATAGTGGGCAGGTACGTCCTGACGGCGGAGATATTCGATTCGCTGGAAAACACCCCGGCGGGCGCGTTGGGGGAGATACAAATTACGGACGCGATAGCGCGGCGTATCGAGTCGCCCGGCGTGTATGGCTATCATTTCGGCGGCCGGCACCAGGACGTCGGGACGCCGCTGGGCGCGCTGAAGGCATCTATCATAGACGCGCTGAGGCGTGAGGACTCGGCGGACGAACTGCGGGCGTGGCTGTTGTCTAGCGTTCTGGGTGAGGAGTGAAGATGTCGGAGACTGGACAACTGAATCCGGGCAGGATAGGTTCGCAGGTGAGCGTATCGTTCACGCCGAATCCGCGCGTCGCGCCGTCCGCGTGGTGGGCTACTATCTCCCGGCTGTCAATGTAGGCGACCAGAACGAGACGGACGCCCGCGTCCAGCCACATCCGCGTCCGCTCAGAGACGGCGGAGGCGCGGTAGCCCGGAGAGACTACTTCCACGACGAGTTCCGGAACGACCCCGAAGACGTAGCCGCTTTCAGGTATGGGTTGCGGGATGCGGTCAAGGGCTATAATGGCGTAGTCGGCGGCGCGAACTGTGTCCGGCGCGCGCTCGATGTAGGCGGCGGCTTCAGGCCCATCAACGAAAGGCAGGTTGTTCTGCCTGATGAAAGAGCCAAACAGCCAGGCGATTTGTCCAGTCGTTATAGTGTGCATAATGCCCGGCGGCGGCATTTCGATCAACTCTCCTCGGATGAGTTCATAGCGCTTGCCGTCATCGTGCAAAGCCAGAAGGTCGGCGGCGGTCAGCGGCTTTTGAGCGACAATCATGGGACGGTCTCCATTGGCGACGAACACAGGGGTGGCGATTCGGCCCAAATAGGATAGCATACACATCAAGGGTTGGCGCGGGAATAATGAGTTGAAATAGATTCAACTTGGGATTGCGTAAAGGCGTCGGTCAACGAAGGGAGAATATGATGGACAAGGCTCTGAATGGCGTGCGGATAATTGATCTTACACAGTTCGAGGCGGGGACTTCCTGTACGCAGATGCTGGCCTGGCTGGGCGCGGACGTAATCAAGGTGGAGGAGCCGACGCGGGGCGATCCGGGTCGGACGGTTACGGCCAGCCCTTCCGGAAACGGCGTGGACTCTTCTTACTTTCTGAACCTGAACTCCAACAAGCGAAGCGTAACGCTGAACCTCAAGAGCGAGGAAGGGCGCGGCATCTTCTTCGATCTTGTGAAGCAAGCGGACATCGTAGCCGAGAACATGGCGCCGGGCGCTATCGAGAGGCTGGGAGTGGGCTGGGACGCGCTGAAGGAAGCGAATCCGAGGGTGATACTCGCGCGCATCAAGGGGTTCGGGACTTACGGCCCGTACAGCGAGTACAAGAGCTTCGACCCGGTGGCGCAGGCGGCGGGCGGCGCGGTGTGCGCGACAGGTTGGGCGGACTCGCCCCCGGTGCGACCGGGAATCACGATAGGCGACACCGGAACCGGGATGCACGCGGTCATCGGCATACTCGCCGCGCTGTGGCAGAGGCAGGCGACGGGCAAGGGGCAGGTGGTGGAGGTGTCCATGCAGGACGCGGTGGTGAACGTCGCGCGGATATGGATGAACTCTTACGCCGACACCGGGCAGTCTCCGCCGAGACGCGGCGCGGAACGCTGGCCCGGACGCCCCGGCTCCGGCCTGTTCAAGTGCGCTCCGGGCGGCCCGGACGACTATATCTACATGACCGCGCTCGCTCGTAGAAGCAGAATGTGGAACGCGCTGCTGACTACCATCGGCAGGGAAGATCTGATAGAAGACCCGGTGTACTCCGACCCCAACAACCACCCGGAGGTTTCGGAAGAGATCAACGACATGATAGAAGCCTGGACGATGCGGCGTACCAAGCATGAGGCGATGCGGATTCTGGGCGAGGCGGGCGTGCCGTGCAGCGCTTGTCTGAACGCGGACGACATCTATAACAACCCGCACCTGAAAGAGCGGGGGATGATAGTGCGCTATGAACACCCGGAGCGCGGGGAGTTCACCATGCCCGGCTGCCCTGTGCAGCTGGAGGATTCGCAGGTGCAGGTGACGTCCCCGCCGCTGTTGGGTCAGCACACGGACGAGGTTCTGGCCGAGATGCTGGGCTATACGGGAGAGGAGACTTCCAGGCTGCGGGCGTCGAAGGTGTTGTAGGGCTTTTTCTCGCGAGTGGCCTAGAAAATGTCGTCCATGTTCAGACTGAAGCCCGGCAGCGTCGGCGAGGTGAGCGTCTGGCCCTCGCCATAGATGCCCGAAATCTCGTACCCGTTCTCGCCAAGAAGCAGGACGGTGATGTTTCGGGCGTATGGGTCGAATATCCAGTATTCCTTCACGCCGTGGCGTTCGTAAAACTCGCGCTTGACTTCCGTATCGTTTCTCACGTTCGAGGGTGAGAGGATTTCTACAACCAAGTCGGGCGCGCCACGAATATTATCCTCGGTGATGATATGCGAGCGTTCGTTGGAGACAAACATCACGTCGGGCTGTACTACTATGGTATCGGACAGTACGACGTCGAATGGAGCTATGTACACCCTGCCCAGATTCCTGGTGGAAACAAAGATATTGAACAGAGTCCCCAGCGACAAAACCAGTCTCTGGTGAATCTCTTTAGGCGAAGGCATCTCGACCAACTCTCCATCCAGAAGTTCGTAGCGTATGCTGTCAGGCGTGTTGCGGTAGTCTTCGTATGTGAACTTTCTTCGGACTTTTGCGGTGACCATGGCGGCCTCCTAATTTTAGAAGATGTCGTCGAGGTTGAGGCTGAATCCGGGGAGCGTCGGCGAGGTGAGCGTCTGGCCCTCGCCATAGATGCCCGCGAGCTCGTATCCGTTCTCGCCCAACAGCAGGACGGTGACGTTCTTGGCGTCGGTGTTCACCATCCAGTATTCCTTTACGCCGTGTCGTTCGTAGAGTGTGCGCTTGAAGGTTCTGTCCCTGTTAGCGGTGGAAGGCGAAAGGATTTCTATGACGAGATCCGGCGCCCCACGGATATTTCGCTCGGTGATGATATACGCCCGTTCCGCGGAGACGAAGACTATGTCCGGCTGCACGGTATCCGTGTCTGAGAACACGACGTCGGTGGGAGCGTGAAAGACCATTCCCAACTCTTCCAGAGGCTTCAACTTCCAGAACAACTTGCTGCTGGTCGTCTGGTGGAACATATTCGGGGCAGGAACCACTATTAACTCTCCGTCCAGAAGCTCGTATCGAATATCGTCGGGCGTGTTGCGGTAGTCTTCGTATGTGAACTTTCTTCGGACTTTTGCCGTGACCATCTGTCCACCTCCATACTCTTGGGGGTCCGGAGATACTCCGAGTCTATCCACCGGACAGGCTTTCGTCCAGCACCTCCAGCAGGTCCTTGGCTCGCTTCTGTCCGTCCTGTCCCAGCGAGCCGATTCCCTCCTCGAACATCTGGAGGCAGAACGGGCATGAGACGCCGACCGTCGTCGCCTCGGTGTCGAAGAACTGCTCGGTTCTGGCATGGTTGACGCGCGGGCCCCTGGATTCCTCTATCCACATATGGCCTCCGCCCGCGCCGCAGCAGAAGCCCCGCTCGCGGCATCGGTTCATCTCGACCAGCTTGACGCCTGGTATGGACTCGGCTATCTGGCGGGGCGCGTCGTAGATGCCGTTGTGCCGGCCCAGGTAGCAGGAGTCGTGGTAGGCGACCGTCGTGTTTATCTCGGCGACGGGCCTTATCTTGCCTTCGCTGATGAGGTCGTTGACGAACTCGGTGTAGTGCAGGACTTCGTAGTCGCCGCCCAGGTGCGGGTACTCGTTCTTTATCGTGTTGAAACAGTGCGGGCAGATGGTCACTACCTTCTTGACGTCGTAGGCGCTCATCGTCTCGATGTTCTGCTGCGCCATTATCTGGTAGAGGTACTCGTTGCCCATGCGCCGCGCAGGGTCGCCTGTGCAGGATTCTTCGTCGCCCAGGATGGCGAAGTTCACCCCGGCCCGCTTGAGAATCGAGGCCATGGCGCGCGCCACGCTCTGGCTGCGCTGTTCGAGGGCGGCGGTGCAGCCGACCCAGAAGAGAATCTCGGCATCAGGCTTCTCGGCCAGCGTCGGAACGTCCAGGCCGTCCGCCCAGTCGGTGCGCGAGTAGGTCGTGCCACGCCAGGGGTGGCCGCGCTGCTCCATGCTCAGAAGCGCGTTCATGGCGGTGTCGGGCATGGACGCCTGCTCCATCACCAGGAAGCGGCGCATATCCACGATGGAGTCAATATGCTCCACGCCCACCGGACATTCCTGCACGCACGCGCCGCAGGTCAGGCAGTCCCAAAGCGCTTCCTCGGCTATCCAGTTGCCTATCATCGGCTTGGATTCCTGCTCGTCGCCGCCGGACGCCACGCCGTCCCCGAACTCTAGGACGTGTTCCTTCATGTTCTCCACGATGTGCATGGGCGACAGTATCTTGCCCGTGATGTTCGCCGGGCAGTTGTCCGTGCAGCGTCCGCAGACGGCGCAGGAGTAGCCGTCCAGCAGTTCCTTCCAGGTGAAGTCCTGTATCTTGCTCGCGCCCAGCGCTTCCTCGTTGTCCAGGGCGGCTTCGAGGTCGGGCGTGGTCAGCGTTCCGCGCTCGTCCAGCTTGCGCGTGAAGAAGCTGATGGGCGCTCCGACGATGTGCATATGCTTGGACAGCGGTATGTACACCGCGAAGCCCAGGATGATAGCGAGGTGCAGCCACCAGAATACGCCCTGGAGCGCGTTAGCGAGATCGCCGTCGAGTCCCACGCTGGCGAACGCCTCTCCGAGCGGACGGCCAATGAGCGCGTCGGCGTGCGGGCCGTGTCCGCCGGACGCCACGTAGAACGCCTCGGTCAGCAGCGTGAACAGCATCAGGCAGGCTATTAGCAGCAGGATTATCCCCGATTCGGCCTTCTGCGTCAGGTCGAAACTGAGACGGCGCGGCTTTATTCCCCAGCGCCGAATCGCGGCCCACACCAGCACGACGAAGAACACGACCGCGAGTATGTCCAGGTACGCCGTGAATATCCTCACGCCCGCGTCGGTCAGTATCGTTTCCGAGAACGGCGCCCATATCGAGTCGGCGAAGATGTACAGGATATAGCTTGCGGTGAAGGACAGGAATCCCCAGAAGATGAAGAAGTGCGCGAGTCCGGCGCGGTCTCTGAGCGAGACGCTCTGGAGCACCTTTCGCTGGCCGAATATGTAGGGCAGCGCGCCGAAGAAGCGCCGGACGGGCTGGTCGAATCGGTCGGGGTCCTTGCCGAGTAGCACGAACCTGAATACACGCAGGTACAAGATGTAGCCCGCCGTCGCGAACGCGCCGATGGACAGCGAGTAAACCGCTAGCCAGATTGGGATGATTCCGAACACGTCGCCTGGCGGGACCATTGTGAAACTCCTGAGTAACTCGAATCGCCGATAGTCCGAATTGGTGTAGCGGAGTTTAGCACAGCCCCGATTGCGCCGCTATTCGTCTATCCCAAGATCCCTTCCCCCTTGATGGGGGAAGGCTGGGATGGAGATGAAACCCTAGCCAACCCTTATCCAAAAGTCCCTTCCCTCTTGATGGGGGAAGGCTGGGATGGGGGTGACCGCCTATCTATACAACAGCAGAATCCCCGCCCCCGTCGCCAGCCACAGGACGACCGCCGCTATCATCGGGCGGTCGCTCAGCAGTATGTCCTCGGGGCTTTCGGCTATGTCGCGGGTGTGGACGAGGTAGATGTACCTGAACACGCCGTACAGGACGAAGGGCAGGGTGAGCGTCATGGCGTGGTTGTCGGGAAGGTTGTCGGCGGTAAAGGTGTAGAGCGCGTAGCTCACCAGCGCGGAGGTGGCGACCACGCCTATCATCTGGTCCAACATTCCGAGCGTGTAAGCGCCCAGGATACCGCGCTGTTCGCTCGCCGACTCGCCCGCCCGCGCGAGTTCGCTTCTGCGCTTGGCCAGCGCGATGAACAGCGAGCCAAGCCCGGCGCAGATGTACAGCCAGGGCGATATTGGCACGCCGATGACCACCGCGCCCGCCAATACCCTCAGCACGAATCCCGACGCGACGGAGAACACGTCCAGCAGCGCCACGTTCTTGAGGCGGACGGAATAGGCGGCCTGTATAAGTATGTAGATGGTTGAGACCACGCCGAACAGCGCGTCCAGAGCGAACGCGCAGATCAACCCCACGAGTATCAGCCCGACCGCCGCCATCATCGCCAGGCGCGCCGAGACTTCCCCCGACGCGATGGGCCGGTCGCGCTTGGTCGGATGGGCGCGGTCGCGTTCTCTGTCGGCGAGGTCGTTGATGAGATAGACGGCGGCGCTCAGCAGGCAGAAGACCGCGGCGGCCCCGGCGGCGCGGACGGCGAGCTCCAGCGCGGTCTGCGGTTCGCCGAGCGTCCAGGCCTCGTTCACGCTGAAGAACAGCGGCAGGAAGACGGCGAGGTTCTTGACCCACTGGCGCGGACGCGCCGACCTCAAGAAGGCGCGTATAGTCGGGAGTATGCCGGTGTTTGTGGGCTGGTTCACGCTCAAATGATATGCGCGGGCAGTCGCGCAGGTCAACGACCGGGTTAAGGCTGCGGCTCTTCCAGGACGACGACCGCCACTCCCATCTCCTCCGCGCGGCGTTGGTCTTCGGGGCGGATGCGATAGCCTGTCGCGACCGCCTCGCTTTCGACCTCGAACACGGCTTGCAGCGCGTCCGCCGCGTCCTTCGCGCGAACGATGTCGGACTGCCTGACAGTGGCGGAGGCTTCGACCGCGATATAGATGGGGTTTTGGACTCCGCGCCTTCGCGCCTGCACTATCATATCCGTCTCTTGAATCCGCCGAAACTGTTCGTCGGAGATGATCGAGGCGATGTGCGCGTCCTCGACGCTATCTAGGAACGGCTCTGTGTACGGAGTGGTCCAGACGCCATAGCCCTGCATGATTCGCGGGCGGTAGAGATTGTACATACTATTGAGACGAGGCGGGATTATCCTCACCATTCGCTGCTCCAATTCAGCCCCTCTCAGGTGTCCGATTTGGGTCTCCATGCGGTCCTGCCTCTCAATGACCTCATCCAGTCGGGCGGGCATGGCCAGGACTTCTTCGGTCAGGATGAGGCGGCGCACCTCGGCCAGCAGTTCCGCGTCTTCCTGGAGCGCGCGGAACACGATGCCCGGGTTCTGTCGTATCACCCGTATGACATCCGCTTCTGTTTCTATCGTCACCATGCGCTCATTCTTTCACACTCAGCGCCGCCCGCGCAATCGGCTTTGCGGCTAAGCCGGGGGGCGTACCTTTTTTCAGTGGTCTCATATATTTCGCTTTATAATAGTACAGGTCGCAACTGGTGAGTTAACTGATGACCAACAGGTGAAAAAGTCACCAGCATCCACCTGCATTTCACCAGCATTAGCTTTGGAGAAAATTTTCTTAGCCTCTGAACTCTTCATAATATAACCTTTCGTTTATGGACCGAATGGTCGGAGTCGCGTCTTTCATGGGGGTATTATAGCGGACTGAATGAATGTTCGTCTAGGGGGATATGGAGGTGGGGGCGTTGACGACAACCTCCACGCGCTCAAGGCGTTATTGCTGCGACACGCGGGCTGGGTGAAGCGCATCTACATTGACCCGCCCTACAACATGGGCAACGAAGGCTGAATGTACAACGACAAGGTGAGCAGCCCGCTTACCAACTCGGTCAAACGCACACAATACGGATTAGGTCAAAAGGTCGACTTCGGCTTCGGTGACGGTCCTAGTCACCAGAAAATACCCATAGACCGAGCAGTGTTATCAATAAATACTCTGAATTTTTCAATTGATGCTATGCATTCATCAGGAGTTTCACCGAATATGCGGCTTTCTACAAAAGGAGACTCGTGTTGTAGCGTCGAGATAGAACCTTCCATCTTTTCTAGAATCTGCATCCTGTTCTGAATTCGGTACACAAATGAGCCTATGGGGGCCCAATACAATCCTTCTGGTCTCTGTTCTTGGTAGGCGTAGCCAAGAGCTAGCAGAATTTCTAGTTCATCAAACATAAGATCATATTGCTGGCTACTATGAGTAGTCTTGCTCATGTATTGCTGCAGTGTGTCATGTATCCAATCGTTAAATGGTGTGTGGCGTCTCTCCATGCCCTCCAAAAATTGCATTGCTCTTTGTGTATTAATGGATCCAAAAGATCCAAACATGGAGGGAGGCGGAAGAAACTGTACAAGAGTTCTCGATTTATGATCAGCTTGAGGTATCGTGATTGAAAATATGCGACCAAGGAATTCAAGCTTGTTGGATAAGAGCGCTCCTAGTCCCAGGGCATAGAGCGTCAAGGTCGCTGGATACAGTTGTAACCCTAGCCATATTACTTCACGGGAATTAGAGTGTACGGCGGCGAGATGTTCTAACGCTCGTTGCCAGACGTCGAAATGGTCTTCTTCTGCCCATGTTCCTCCGATCACAGCCATCGGGAGCAGTGTTGAGCACGCTGCCTCATAGTTACGAACTCTTGCTGTAATTGTTTTGGTGTTCTGCTCAGGGTTGTTTAAATCAAAGGCTTGGGTGGAAACCGACGTGACTACTCGCTCGACAGTTTCATCAACTAGATCCGACAGTTGTATTCGGTATCGTGGTTCGGAAAGGTATCTCTTCAGACTTGTAACAGCAGCCTCAACTGAGAGTGGGTGCGGTTGCGAAAACTGGTCAATTGACTCAACTTTCTGCTGAACGATCCCGAAAAATTTGTCAGCGCCCTCAATATCAATCACTTGCGCGCTGCGTTGAATTATGAGTTGCTGAGCCGCATCACTGGCTTCTCCGTGAGCCGCCCAATAAGTAGTAAAGCGTCGGGATGGAGCGCGGTGCAACGCATTACGCAGTGCGATGTCCCAGTCCGCAGACCATCCGCACACGACAAGCCCGAACTCGTCAAATATCTGATCGAGGAGCCGGTTGAACTCATCGGGATATGTGTCAAGCTCAGAGGGTGTGTTACGTATACGAGTATCAAGATAATCGCCATGCAACTTGATTACACAATGGGGAGTATGAACGAGCGGAAGCATACCCTTTACTTGGTCTGGCGAACTCAACACGATAGGCGCAGCGCCTGCATCTTCCAGAGCTTTTTCTAATAGGCGATCAAAGTTCGTTGTTAGGATTACCCTGACAAACCCTTGGGCAACCAGTCGCGCGACTGCTCTATGTGCCTCTGTTGGTTGCTTGGCGTTCTCTTCACGTTCCTGCTGACTCGGCTCAAAATATGAACGCAACAACTGCTGACGTTCGGCTTGAGTCTTGGCAAGTCCATCAATGAGCTTGGAGTAGTCTGGAATTTCTTGGTACTTCTCCCTGTACCATAGCTCTGGGTCAGGTTCGGCAGACTCATCCGACGCGATTGCCAATTTGCGGATCAAGTCAAGTGTTATCTCCCAGCCTGTTGGAATCTGAGCGGCCCTGGACACACCCGAGCCGAGGAGCAGAGCATAGACCCCAGGGTTAGCTTGAATAGAGAACGCTAGCGAATCTATGGGATCAATCATCTTGAATTCCTCACCCTGTTCTTGCCCCTAACGCACTGCCGACCAACTTCGGCAGCAGCGCATCCCTCTGAGCGGCTAGAGCGCGAGATTCGGCGACATTCAACCGAATCCGCTCATCTAAGGATAGCGCGTATGCTCCGAACGCGCAAGCTATGTCAGGTGCAGGTTCTACTATTTTCAGAGAGTCAAACTGTTTTCTGGTGATCGCTCCGAATACCGTGCCTGTATGCTCATACTGCTGGATTTGACGCTGGAGCGCGCCGACCGCGTAGTATGTGAAAGAGCTTGAGCCTGATTTGTGCCGTAGGGCCGCCACGCCGCGCCCGATGCAGCATTTCTCCCAAGCCATGTTTATGTCGCCGACGGGCGCGCGGACGCTGACGAGGGTATCGTCGGCTTGGGCAATACGCTTGGGGTCTGTGCAGTATCGTCTGTTTTCGGGGTAGCGGAAACCGAAATCTGTACGACCTTGAAAGAAAGGCATTCCCTCGCCATCTTCGTTATAAGTATATCCTGGCGGCGATTGTCCCATCGTGAGATTGAAACATTCTCCGACGGATTTCACCCCCCATCCCTCCGGCGCTTCCCCAACCTCCGACCTCACCAGCCTATCAGGAAACAAATCCCACACCTCCGCCGGCAGATACCGTTCGCGCCCCTCCATCTTCGCCCGCGTCGGCCCAAAGTCCACGAACCAGTCCTTGAAGATAGCGCGCGCCATTTCTTCCAGCGTCTGGTTCATGCGGCGGTTCAGTTCTATCTTGTCGTCCAGCGTCCCGAGGACGTGGGCTATGGCGCGCTGTTCGGATTCTCCCGGAACTTCCAGAACGCGCGCGTGCGCGGCGTTGCGATTAAGACCGGGCACGGCGCTGTCTGTATTCATGTCGCCGAGACCGAGCGAGTCAAGCGTGTAATACTTGAACCTGACTAACTCAGCGTCATCATCAGTGAAGAAAAAAGTTGTGTCTATCGGCCAGCACGGGATAGGTGAGTAGTGAACAGCGCCCGCAGTTCCTTTGCGCCCAATTATGATTGTCGGGCCATCCGTTAGAGCGGAGTCGTGATAGCCAACAATGCCATTAGAACCAAACACTGGAACCTGTCCAGACGGATTTCGCTTTCTTACGGGTAGAGATTTCCCGTAGATGAACGGCGCGAACTCACCAAGAGCCACTTCACACCATTCGTTCCCCGCAGTCTTTGTTAATAGCGATTTCATTCGGTTTCTTCTATAACCACTTCTCCATTGGGTGAAACGTCCATAGTGATTCTGCTGCCAGAAAGCAACTTTATGCCGATAAGAGGAATATCGTCCGTCTGAGCGATGACCACATTGCGGATCTGTTCGTGCCAGAGTACATTAGCGCGGTAGATATTCATTCTGGCCGGTTCACCATTGGCGAGTATGTAGTTTATACTCCCTGATCGAGTCAATCCCAACCGACGGATGATGCTGGAAGGAAGCGCCAAGTCTCCGATGAACCCGGTATCTATTACAGCTTCAACAGGCCACAAGCGGTTGTCGTTGTCCATAATCGCGATAGGTACAATCGCCGCTTCGCCATCTTCTGCCATTCTGCCACTAATCATCTTCGGCGGGCCTGAGTCGCGGCCAACGGGGTTGGTACGGGATCGGGTAGCCTACCCGCGCCGTGAATATCTCGGCTTCCGGCAGTCTTTTCAACAGGCGCGCGATAGCGTCGGCGTGACGTCGGTCAATCTCGTATTCTTCCGTAGCCACGTCAATGACTACGAATTCGCCTTTTTCGTCCCGGTTCACCATTGGGAGTACGCGCCGATTGAAAATCGCTTGTCCGCGCTTTTCGGTATCCTCTGGGGTATATGTCTTCTTGAGCATCGGAGTTCTCCCGCTTCAGGATAAACCTATCCGCTCGCCCCGACCGTAGAGCGGATCGCGCACCACGGAGCCGCATCCTTTTAGGCACTATATCATACTACCCCAAAATCCCGCTTCCCACAATCCTTCCCTAGCGCATCGGTTCTGTCCTGTGCTACAATCCCACCATCCAAACAAGCCCAATCGCGCCGAACAGACATAAACCAAGACTTATGATAACTACTCAAGGGGCCGACAGAGACCCCCCTTCATAGCTAACGCTGGGAAAACGCTGGATGAACACAGGGCAAAAGCCCCTGTCGCTCCCTGTGAACTCCCTGTCAAACGCCCTGTATTACTATAAATCCAAGTATATCAAACCATCCTGAAGCGCGCGGAAATCCGCAATTCGAGGGAGACAATGAACAGAGGAACGCTTGACATCGAAGGGCTGCGGTCCGCGGTCGCTGATGGGTCGGTTGATACGGTGATTCTGGCCTTTCCCGACCTGTACGGGCGGCTGATGGGGAAGCGGCTGGACGCCTCTTTCTTCCTGTCGGACGTGGCGGGTGGGACTCACGCCTGTGACTATCTGTTCACGGTGGACATGGAGATGGAGCCGGTTTCGGGATATAAGTTCTCGAACTGGGAGGGTGGCTATGGGGATGTTCACTTAGCGCCGGACCTGGGGACGATGCGGAAGCTGTCGTGGCTGGACAAGACGGCGCTGGTTATATGCGACGCGGAACTGGAGCCGAGTCACGAGGCGGTGGAGGTCGCGCCGCGCTCGATTCTTCGCGGGCAGGTGGAGAGGCTGCGCGACGCGGGTTTCGAGGCGATGGCGGGGTCGGAGCTGGAGTATTACCAGTATCGGACATCGTACATGGAGGCGGCGCGGAGCGGGTACCGGGAGCTGCGCGAGACGGGGTGGTACCTGGAGGATTATAACCTGCTGCAAGGCGCGAGGTCGGAGGACATGAACGGCGCGTACCGGCGTCACCTGGCGGCGTCGGGCGTTCCGGTGGAGTCCACGAAGGGCGAGTTCGGGCGCGGCCAGCATGAGCTAAACATCCGCTACGCGCCCGTCCTGGAGATGGCGGACAGGCACGTCATTCTGAAGCAGGCGGTGAAGGAAGTCTCGGAGCGGCTTGGGGCGAGCGTTACGTTCATGGCGAAGCCGGACGCGGAGCAGGCGGGGTCGAGTTCGCATCTGCACGTGAGCCTGTGGCGCGAGAAGGACGGCGAGTTGGTCAATGCCTTCCCCGGCGACGGGAATCTGGCCGGGATCGCGTGTTCGGACGTGTTTCGATGGTTCCTGGGCGGCTGGATGCGGTACGTACCGGAGTTGATGGCGTACTACGCGCCGACGGTCAACTCGTACAAGCGCTTCCAGGCGGGCAGTTGGGCGCCGACGGCGACGGCGTGGTCGCCGGACAACCGGACGGCGGGATTTCGCGTCGTAGGCTCAGGGGCGAGTCTGCGGATAGAGTGCCGGATTCCGGGCGCGGACGTGAATCCGTACCTGGCGTACTCGGCGGTGATAGCGTCCGGTCTGGCGGGCATCGAGGAGCGGATAGAGCCGCCGCCCGCGTACATGGGCGACGTGTACGCCGCGTCGGACGTAGGGACGCTGCCGGGCAGCCTTGAGGAAGCGGTAGCGAGTTTCGCCGAAAGCGAGTTGGCGCGGTCGGCGTTCGGGGCGGACGTAGTGGAGCATTACGCGCATTTCTTCTCGACCGAAGCGGCGGCGTACCGGAGGGCGGTGACGGACTGGGAGCGGGCGCGGTATTTCGAGCGGATTTAGGCGTGGGCGGCCTCAGTCACTCTTGAATCGGGCAACTGTTGTTGAGGTTTCCACAGTCCAGAGTGTCTATGAATTTTCGGGAGAGCGTAATCCAGGGGCTTCCTTCCATTTTGGCAGATAGCAAGCAAGTTGATTGCCTATATCGCCCTGACCCTCAACTGATTTGGAGACTTCATCAAAGTATATGTGACAGAAACCATGTTTTTTATCGTCTCTATGTTTTTTGGGTTGTACATAGACAACTTTGAGTTTAGTTTCGGAAGAATTGCATGGATCAATCTGCTTAATAAGCTCGGATGTGTCTGTAGTTTCCCCATTTAGTATCTTGGACTTGAGTTCATCTGTTAACTCAATGAAGCCAAGCTCGCACAGAGCATAGAGCAAATGAAGATATTTCTTCCTGTTACGTGTATTCGCACTAGCAATTTTCTTTAGTCCGCATAGGACTTGATACATACCTTCGGTCTTAGCTCTCTTAAGATATTTTATTTGGCGGTCTCTAATAGAAGTCATGTCGGTCTTGATCTCGATAAGGAAAGCTTGCGTGCCACATTCCGACAATGCTAAGAAGTCAACCTTGTCTGAGCGATTGTCTCCTTCCTGCCTCAGCGGGAACTGTGGAATGACCTGTTTGCACATTTCAATCTTGAAGTGGCGTTCAAGGATTCTTGGAAGGAACAGACCGATCATTGCATCTACGCGTGCCTCAAGAGGAAATCCAGCGAAGTGCCGCCATTTATCAAGATTTTCAAACAGTATTTCGATAGGTTGCTTGGTGTCTTCGGACATATCTCTCACCTTGGATGGGAGGTCATTATATTGGAATGGGCACCGCGCCTGACCGTGGGGTTGGTCTGAGGCGATACTACACCTGCATATCAAGTCTGTCAAGGACGATTCTGATATGCAGGCGTATGGGATGGTTCTTCCAGAGGTCTGTGCCTCTGGCAACTAGGGGGGGTGCAGTAGTTCAGGCCCAATTGTCCGAGGTCGTTACTTTCGATTTCTTTCCAGGTACTCGGCAAGCATCCCGTTAGTTTATTCCCGGACAGGTTCAATGTCTCAAGATATGCCAGGCCACCGAGTTCGGCAGGTATTTCACCTTCCAGTTCATTGTCTGCAAGATAGAGGTATCTGAGAAATTCCAGGTTGCCTAGCTCTGGCGGTATTTTCCCGCTCAGCCCGTTTCCGGACAGACTCAATGACTCCAGATAACTCAGGTTGCCGATTTCGGCGGGTATCTCACCTTTCAATCGGCTGTTACTAATTCTCAGATACTCAAGGTTGGTCAATTTAGCAATCTCAGGGGTTAGTTCCACCAAGAAGGTGCTTGAGAGACTCAGGTTTTCCAATCTGGACAAGTTGGCGATTTCAGGAGGTAGCTTACCCGTTATCTTGTTGCAACAAAGTTCAAGGTATTCCAGATTGGTCAGATTCCCGATCTCGGGAGGTATTTCACCTCTCAGTTTGTTCCCTCCAAGGCTCAAATTGCTAACGCGACCGTCTTTATCAACTCTGACGCCGTGCCATTCTCCGAGCGGAGCGTCGGTCAGCCAATTTTCGCTATTGTCCCACTTCGGCCCATCCAAGGCGTTGTAGAGTGTAATTAGCGTGTCTCTGTCGGAGGATGAAACCCCGGCTTGCGTTGATGGAACCGGTGTTTGCGCCGGCGCTGGCGGGACAGCAGTTGCCGCAGGGGCTGGCGGTACAGGTGTGGGCAGGACAGTAACAGACTCACCGGGTTCACCTTTATCTCCCTTCTCGCCTTGAAGACCTTGAGGACCGCGCGCGCCTTGTTGGCCTTTCGGCCCCCGCTCACCTGGGTCGCCCTGCTCACCTTGAGGCCCTTGCTCACCCTGTGGGCCCTGCTGGCCTGATTCACCCTGCGGACCCGGTTCACCCTGCAGGCCACGTTCACCTTGATCGCCTTGGAGTCCCTGTGTACCTGGCTCTCCCCCTGGACCCGGTTCTCCGCGTTCACCCTGTGGGCCGGTTTCACCCTGTGGGCCGGGGGTGGAATGTTGTTGAATGAGTTGAACGACCTCGGATTCAGACAATCCAGATGAACACGCGAGTCCTATGACGAGAACGGTGACTGTGATTATACCTACGGTTAACTTGGCTTTCATTAGTAACCCCCTCCAGGCTTGGGATGTGGCTACTCTGCACAAGTTACCGACTGACCCGCGTGAACCTTAGAGGGGGCGCATAGTGCGACACCCCTCGTCTCAGCTCACGCGAAGCGAGTCCGTCGGTTAGACTTGTGCAGAGTCCGAAACGGAATTTATCGGATGGGAGTAACGCTGTCAAGCGAATCGCTAAGGCAGCAGGGCCTGTGCAAAGTAGATTGACAGAAAGGAAGACCTTCCCCGTAGATAGGAACAATAAACCTCACCTATCGTTCGGAGGAAGGTCATATGGAGTATATCCCAGTTGAGTCAGAGGTCAATGACGTTGGCGAAGGGTTCGTGCTGGACGTTGGCAGTCTCTACGATTATCTGAGTCGGCTCAGAGACTGCCGAGACACTCGGGGCGTTCGCTATAAGTTGGTGGACATTCTGGTGTTCATCGTCTTAGCTAAGCTGGCTGGCGAAGACAGATTGTCAGGCATATCGGAGTGGGTGTGGCACAGACGGGAAGGTCTGTGCAGGGCGATGGGCTTAGGCAAGGTTAGGGTTCCTCACCGGACGACTTATAGTCGGATACTGTCCAAAGCGGTTGGCGCGTCAGAGTTGGAGAGGGTGGTGCGCGACTTCTTCACCGCCTCTAGGTCAAGTGGTCAGTGTATTCAGGTGGCAATAGACGGCAAGACGCTGCGAGGCAGTATAGGAGTGGGTCGCAGACGTGGGGTGCATCTGTTGGCGGCCTACGTTCCCGAAGAAGGCTATGTTCTGGCTCAGGTAGAAGTGGATGGGAAGGAGAACGAGGTTTCGGCGGCCCCGCGTCTGCTGGACGCCATAGACTTGCGGGGCAAGGTGATAACGGCCGACGCGATGCTCACACAGCGCCGACTGTCGGCGCAGATAGTAGAGTCGGGCGGTGAGTATGTGTGGAATGTCAAAGACAATCAGCCACAGTTGCGCGAGGATATAGCCACACTGTTTGAGAATGAAAGCTCACAGACCGTCGGTCTCGGTCCCACAATCGCCAGAGCCGAGACCATAGACAAAGGACATGGAAGACTCGAGCGGCGCGTACTCAGAGCCAGTTCTGAGTTGAATGACTATCTGGACTGGCCATATGCGCGTCAGGTCTTCGAGTTGGAGCGAAGAGTCCAACGTGTCAGAGACGGGAAGATAACCCGACAACTCAGCTACGGGATAACAAGCCTGGACAAGCGCCGCGCCAGCCCTCAGAAGCTGTTGGAGATGGTAAGAACCCATTGGCAGATCAAAACGGACTGCACTATCGTCGAGACGAGACGTTGCGTGAGGACTGGTGTCACCTGAGCGGCGGACACATACAACGCATGATGGCGACTATCAACAACCTGATATTGGGACTGCTGTTGAGGATGGGAATCAGAAACGTGCCCAAGCAACGCCGACTCTATGCCGCTCACTGGGGACGGGCGCTCAAACTCATAACTTCCGCCTGAACAGACTTTGCACAAGCCCTGCTAAGGCAGGGGCTTTCGATTTTCCAGATTCATAGCGCCGTAGCGTGTGGATTCCCGCTTTCGCGGGAATGACGATGGGGGTACTGTTGCAATCGTCTTTTCCTAAGCGTCGGCTTGCGGCGTCGGGGCCGGTGCGCTACTATCAGTCCAAAGGTTCCCCCCTGATGACAAGCGCGCTGAGAGTGCCCTCTCCCGAAGTTGGAGTAGTCAGGGGGGTCGTTTTTGGAAGGGTGGCTTGATTCAGGGGTGGGCCGCGCCGACTATGTTGGGGATGGTGATGGGGAGGCCGACGGAGAGGGTGAAGCGGCGGAGTTCTACGCGCTGGAAGTCGGCTTTTCTTATGGCGGCTTCTATGTCGCGGTCTAGGTTGCAGCCGGTGGTGGCGAATTTCCAGATTGGGTTGGCGAGCGTCTGAAGCCGCGCTACCCTCTTATGCCGGGATATGACGTGTTCGTAGAAGAGGAAGCGGCCTCCGGGCCGGAGAACTCGGCGTATCTCGCTCACGACGAGATCGAGGTCTTTGACCATTCAGAGGGTGAGGGTGGTTACTACGCTGTCGAATGTGGCGTCGGCGAAGGGCAGGCTCTCGCCTATGGCGGGGATGACAACGGCGTTGGCGCGGCGTTCCTCGGACGTCCTGATGAAGCGGCGGGCCATGTGAGGGTTGGGTTCGACGGCTATGAGACGGACGCCGGGGGGATAGAAGGGGATGTTCGCGCCGGTGCCTCCGCCGATTTCGAGGGTTCTGCCGAGGCTGAGGCCGGCGGTGAGCCTGCGATACGGGATGACGCGGGATTCGACGCCGGAGTTGAGAAGGTCGTACCAGGCGGCGAATAGGCGTTTGCTGAGTTTGTCGTATTCCATGATTGGTTTTCGATCTAAAAGAACCAAGTAAACACACCGACTATCGCCACGCCTATAAGATATATTATGGCTATTATAAGACCTATTATTGCAATTGCAATCGCGGCAATCAGCGCAAGGATAGTACCAATCGGCACCAAACATATTCCAATGGAAAAGTTACGGAGGACACGTTCCTCGTCGTCGAGCGTATAGGCAACAAGTCCGCTAACTGAGGTTACAGCAATTCCAACAATGGCTAGAATAACAATTCTAACCCAATCCAGAAATCCGTCAACAATCGTATCGTTTCGAGTAAATAGCTCTCCTATACCCGATAACGATATGATATCGAATAATGACAAACAAGTCCAGGCGATAAGACTCAGAGCCAGAATTGTAATTCCGACGCCGCCAAAGACGTTTTTCGACAGCGATGAGACCGTTCCCGATGGCAGAATCCAAAATATGAGTCGAATGATAAGAAGTATCGAAAACATAGCAATAAGCGCAAGAGCTTCCGACACAACCAAGAACGTGAATGCGATTAACCCGCCTGAACCGATAAACTCGCCAGTAGGCAATCCAATGTTTATCCCAACGAGCAGCAGCGCAATCCCAACCGAGATACCTTCTGCGATTACCAGTATGTTAGTATACAGGTTACGACGAGTGGCTACACTATGCGGGCTGGGCGCTGGCGTTGGCGTCGTGGCTGGCGCCGGCGGCGGACTTGGGGACGGACGGGGCGGGGCGGGCGTGGGCGCGGGGCCGGGCGCGACTCGCGCGGAACTTGGCGGCGTGAACGAAGGGGGAACGGGACGCGCGGAACCCGACAGGGGCGGGAATGAATCACGTCCGCCCATTCTGGCAGAACGATGGCACCAGGGACAGGTCGCGAGGTGATCGAAGTAGCTGTGCTGTCCGTTGCGCGCGCATGACACCAGGGACGCTTGCGCGTCTTCGAGCGTCTGTACCCACTCGTGCGCGGTCGGGCGCGTTTCGGGAGAGTCATGCCCGTTGTCGAAGCACTGGATAAATTGGTCTCGCAGAGACGGATGAAGAGTGTCCCAGCTTGGGGAAAGCGGAGATGGCCGGTATGGGACCGCGCGGATTCGGCTGTGCGGAAAGTGTCCGTTGGCGATTCGGCTTTCTCTCTGGGGCGCGTCGCCCGGGCCGGTGTACACTCCGTCGAATGGATGAACGCCCTCCATGAGAATCTGGTATATGATAACCGCGAGGCCGAACATATCGTGATCCTGGTTTCGGTCTATGCTGTCGAAGGCGTGTCCCTGCAACTCCGCGGGCGTGTATTCGGGCTTTCCAACGGGGCTTCTGTAAACTCGGCCATCGCTGCGGTCCAAGACCTGGAACGAGTCCGTGTCTATCAGAGAGACGGACGCGGTGTCGGACACAAGCGCGTTGGATTCGTTTATATCGCCGATGACGTAGCGCTGTCCGTGGCATATCTCGATAACCCTGGCCAGGTTTCTCGCGGTGGCGAGAAGGCGCTCGTAGGTGAAGAAGGGAAATGCGCGGGGGCGTCTGAGAGGAGAGTAACACTCGACGGCGGGCTTGCCGGAAACGCGGCGCATCAGATAGCCCAATACTCTGCGTGGACTGCCGGGGTCAAGAAGAACGTCTTCAGGCCAGGCTATGGCTACGAGTCCCTCTTCGTCGTCGGGAATGCGCGGTGGATTGTCTATCATCAACCCCAGCTTGACCGCGATGTCGTCGGATGGTCGGTGGTAGATCTTGGCGGCTTGGTCAGGGAACTGATCGGACAGATAGACCGAACCCTCACCGCCGGAGGCGAGTAGTTCCGACGAGCGCAGGATAACGGTATCGCCCGTGCCGCCAACGGTCACCGTCCGGTCAGATGAACCGGAGGTCACGGATCAGACCGCTGGGACGCGGACGCCAGCAGCAGGGTTACGTCGTCGTCGGCGCGCTCGGTGACTCTGGGCGAGGTCAGCAACCCTTCCAGCGCAGGGTCGCAGTTCGCCCCGTCCGGATGAGATTCCAGCCACTGAAACACGGGCGCGAAGAACGGCGCGTGGGGGGTGTCGGTGGCGGCGTCCAGAACGAGGTTCTGCAGTCCGTCGGTGAACATGGCGATACGCGCGGGGCTTGTCGGTTCGGATTTCACTTCCATCGAATCGAGGGCGTTTCTGGACACCAGAAAGACGGTGACGTTGGCGTACTCGCCCCTTTGGGGAGTGGTGAATATCCTGTATCCTCTCGATTCGTCGGACACCACGACCGCGCCATCGCCTATCTGGGCGGCGGCAATGGCGTCGCGAGCGCAGATGACGAGGATGAGGGTGGCGGACAGATCCCTGACGTTCAGGCCGATGCGCCGCGCTTCATCTTCAAGGCCGGAGCGCGCGAGCAGGACGGAGGCTATGGCCGTGTCGCGCAGGAAGGCTTCGGAGAGGCGCGCGGAGGTGTGGGATATGGAGAGCCGCGCGGATTCGACGGCTTTTTTGACGGCGAGCGCGGATCCTATTTCGGAGCGCGCGGCGGAGCCCGCGCCGTCCGAGACGGCGGCTATCAGCGCGCCGCCGGAGGTCACGCAGTGGTAAACGCTGTCCTGGCGGGGTTTGCCTGTCTTGACGTGGCTGGTTCCGCGCGCGGACGCGCTGGCGACGCGCCAGTTACGTGTGCGCGAGACAGTATCGGATGGAGTGGCGGCGTTCATATCGCGGCCCAGCCTTTCAGACCGTCCACGTCCAGCTTAATTTCGTCGTCCGTCCTGGAGCTTGAAACCTGGCTCATAGACGCCGACAGCCAGACGAACAGTTCATTGAAGGCGAGTCCCTTCAGGGGCAGGGGGGTTCGGGGGACTATCGAGGACAGCGTTTCCATGTTGGCGCCCTCTACGCCCGCGGCGAAGAAGGCGACGCGCTCATCTTCCTCGGCGTTCTTGAGCCGTTCTGTGGCGGCGTCCACCATTTCGCGCGTTTCGCCGGTTGGCTCTCCGTCCGTTATCATAAATATCCAGGGTCTGTAATAGCTTATCCCGCTGTCTCGGTACGCTTGTTTGCGGCTTTCGATGTGGTCGAGCGCGGTCTCGATTCCCTGGGACATGGGAGTGCTGGGGCCGTCGGCGCTCAGGCTGGGGGGATCGAACCTGTCCACGGTCACGAAGTCCTGAGCGACCTCTACTCCTTTTCCAAAGGTTATGATAGCTATTTCGACGCGCAAAGACGCGAGGGTGTCTTTCTCCAGTTCGCCCTTGAAAGTCTGGATTCCCTGATTCAGAGCTCCGATGGCGTCGTTCTGGGTCATCGAAATGGAGGTGTCCAGCAGAAGCACGCACGGACACCTGGGTTCGGGGTTGTCTGCGAACCCCACCATGTCCTGAAGAGGTATGTCGGCGGCGGATATGTCTTGCGATTCGGGGGTGGTCATGTTTAAGCCTCCTGGTAGAAGTTGGCGGATCCCGCGTCACAAAGTCTTCGCGTTCATATCGCGGCCCAGCTTTTCAGACCGTCCACATCCAGTTGGACCTCATCGCCGGGCCTGGAACTGGAAACGCGGCTCATGGAGCCGGAGAGCCAGATGAACAGTTCGTTGAAGGCGAGTCCCTTCAGGGTCAGCGGCGGGCGGGTTCCCAGCCGGGCGAGTTGTTCCATAGCCGCGCCCTCCACGCCGATGATGAAGAAGGCGACCTGTTTATCTCGCTCGGCTTTCCTGACCCTTTCGGACGCGGTTCTTATGTCTTCTTCCGATTCAGTCAGACCGCCATCGGCTATCAGAATTATCCAGGGCCGGTAGTAGCTTATCCCGCTCTCTCTGTACGACCGCTTGCGCTTTTCTATCGTGTCCAGGGCGAGGTGGATCGCCTTGGCCTCATGGTTGCCGGTAAACAATCTCAGTTCGGCGAGATTGAACTTGTCCACGGTTGTAAAGTCCTGGACCAGACGCACTGAGGTCATATCGCGACTCCCATCAGGGCCGTCGTAGATTATAGCGGCCACCTCGACTCTCAGGGCGGCGAGGGGGTCTTTCGCAAGCTCTTTCTTGAAGGTTCTGACTCCCTCATTGAGCGCGTCAATGGGAGCTCCATACATAGAGGCGGAGGTGTCCAGAATGAGAACGACCGGGCACCTGGGTTCGGGGTTATCGGCGAATTCAATCATGTCCTGAAGCGGGATGTCCGCCGCGTACCGGGGAGCTTCGCCGTATTCGGGGATGGTCATGTCGCGTCCTCCTGCTAGAAGCGCGTGATTCGCCGGGTCATATATACTGGGTTATAGTTCAGCAGGTGGACGCTGGTGCGTTGACTGGTGAGCAACAGGTGATAAGAACGCCTGCGTTGACCTGTGTTTCACCTGCGTTAGCTTTGGGGGATTTTTTCGCGCTTCCTCTATTCTTGGTTGTATAAGTTCAGATTTATGTGTGTGCAGGCTCAGGGGCATTGGTTGTCGCGCTCCGTTCTAGTTTGTATGTTCGTATGGTAGCAGAGATTGGGTGTGGATGTAAAGTTCTGTGGGGGCGCTTTCAGTTGGTCAGGGTTCGGGGTTGGGGGTTGGGGTGACCGTTGGGATGGGTGTCGGAGTCGGAGTGGGCAGGAAGGGCAGGTCGCTCACGTATCTCACATTGTCGCATTCTGAATTAATAGCTGATCTGATAGCTGAGACTATGTCCATGTCCGCCAAGCCTCCGCAATTATCGTCTATCTCTTCGACTTTATCTTCCTTGTCCACTACGCCGATGATAGTGTTGTCTCCTGTCAAATGGAATGAGATTTCGCGCAGAGCGCCGGGGATCTTCCTGGTCGCTACAGCCTCATCGCGTTCTCCGGCGGCGAGGATTGGGATGTCGAACGTGGCATCCGACATGCGTTTATATCTGCTGTACTGTCCGTCCGCGTATATTCTCAAGTCGGTTTCTCTTTGGGTTGGGCCGTTTCCGAGATTGGCGACTCTCCAGGTGATGCTGACTCTGCGGCTTCCCGAGATTTCGGCCTGGCCCTCGACATACTGCCAGCACGACATACCCTCTACGCAAATTTCGAATATCTCCAGAACGAGATTTGGCAACAACGGCATTGGTGTTGGGGTATGCGTCGGAGGGACCGGCGTCCATGTGGGCGGCGGTGGTGTCGGTGGTGCCGGGGTATGCGTCGGAGGGACCGGCGTGTATGGGGCAGGCAGCGGCCTAGGCGGCGTCGGAGGTATTGGAGTATGCGTCGGAGGGACCGGCGTCCTTGTGGGTGGCCGTGGTGTCGGCGTCCATGTGGGATCAGGGTCTTCACCTATCACAATCACGTTAAGTTTGATGCAAACATCGCCGTCGTCGTCAGACTCGCAGCCCCCGGGGGTGGATATCTCTGCTGTCACGGATCCTTCCTTTGGGATATATTGATCATCTTTCGCTGTTATACGAACTACAATATCTTTATCGCGATACTCCTCTATTTTAAGGTCAACAAGAACTGTTTTGCTTGAAGTCGCACTAACGGAGGCCTTGATGTCGAGAGTATCCTCACCATAAGCGGCGATGTCCCAGGGAAATGTGGGCGTAACGCTCTCGCCTTCATTCACCTTTACTTTTTCGGATATATCTATCCTAGGAATAGTTGTAGGAAACGGCCTCGGCGTTTTGGTGGGTATATCCGCCGGCGTCAGCATTGGCGTACTCGTTGGCGTGAGCGTTGGCGTACTCGTTGGCGTGAGCGTTGGCGTAATCGTTGGCGTGAATGTCGGCGTTGGCGTTGGCGTTGGCGTGATCGTCGGCGTGATCGTCGGCGTTGGCGTCGGCGACGTGTCTGGCGACATTATCTGAGAGAATGCTATCCCCATTAAGGCGACGACTATTACTCCAATAACTGTCGCCGCTATTATAAAGATATTTCTCCTGCTTGGGTCGGGAGGGTCCGATGGGGGCGGCGGATCCGGTCGGTTCGGCGGGTCCGGTGGGCTTGGCGAGTCAGGATCAGGCTCCGGGTCGTCGGAGGCCGGAGGGGGAGGATCCGATGGAGAGTCAGGTTCAGCAGGTTGTGGGTCGTCGGATACAGGAGGCGACGGATCCGGTTGAGAGTCAGGTTCAGGCTGTACATCCTCGGATTCCGGAGGGGACGGATCCGGAGGGAGCGGTGGGTCAGGGTCAGGTTGTAGGTCATCGGAGGCCGGAGGCGGCGAGTCCGGTGAAGAGTCAGGTTCAGCATGTTGTGGGTCGTGGGATACGGGAGATGGCGGATCCGGTGAGCTCGGTGGGTCAGGATCAGGCTGTACATCCTCGGATACCGGAGGCGAGGGTTCCGGGGGAGAATCAGGCTCTGGAGTGTTCGGGGACTCCCGCTCCACTAGCATAGTCTTTATAGACTCTAACTCGTCAGCAAGTTCTTTTGGGGTCTGATAGCGGTCTTGGGGGGACTTGGCCATACATTTATCTACAAGTTCTTCAAGACGTTCAGGGACATCTTCTCTTATAGAACGCAGTGGAGTAGGTGGGTGGTCACTGTGTTGATTCGCAAAGTCATCCCACCTGGCGCGTGAGCCAGTGGGTTCGTCCGAACTGAAGGGTGGCCGTCCCGACAGCATCCGGTAGGTCACAATGCCCAATGAATATATGTCTGAGCGGGTGTTGCCTCGATATCCATCAAACTGCTCCGGAGGCATATAGGCTGGTGATCCCCACTTACCGTCGTCGGCCTCGGTCATAAGATCCATGTCGGCAGCGTGCGCTAGCCCGAAGTCAACCAGCTTTACGACGCCATCGGACCCGAGAGTGGTGAGCAACAGGTTCTCGGGCTTGATATCGTGGTGAGTTATACCGCTCGCTCGCGCGGCTTCAAGCGCTAGGGCCGTTTGGTACGCAATGGAGACGGCTATAGTTATGTCCAGCGGACCCTGGCTTATGAGTTCGAGGACTGTATGTGGAACATACTCCATTACAATGTAAGGGATACTTCCGTAAAGATAGCCAAAATCTAAGACACGGGCGATATTCGGATGATCCATATTCGCGAGCATCCGCGCCTCACGCTGGAAGCGCCTGCGGTCTGTGAGTGCTCCCGGACCTTGATTTAATAGCTTCACAGCGACCACGCGGCCAAGGTCCGGATCACGCGCGCGAAAAACTGTGCCCTGAGTGCCAGCTCCAAGTTCTTCGATGACCTCGTATTTTCCTATACTTTCTGGACGTGAGGTCGTCATAACTCTCTTAACCTGATGTCAAAGTAATACCAGTGTTGTCGTCGGTATCGCATGGCTAGGTGATAGGAATTTCTAGATCCATCTGAGCCACTATGACAGTTATGTTGTCGTCGCCGCCCGCGCGCTTGGCCGATTCGACCAGTTCATGAGCGGCTTTCTCCAGTGTCCTCTCTCTCAGAATTTCGGAAATCCCGCTGTCGTCCACCAATCCGTGCAACCCATCGGAACAGAGCAGTACGCGGTCTCCCTGTCGAAGGGTGACGCGAGTCGTATCCACTTGAACAGATTCGCCTATCCCCAGCGCGCGGGTGAGTATATTTCGGCGTGGGTGGGTAGAGGCTTGTTCAGGCGTAAGTGCGCCTCGAGCGACCATATCACTCACCCAGCTATGGTCTGTAGTCAGCTGCTTGAGTCCGCCGGATCTCAGGAGATACGCCCTGCTGTCACCGATGTTGCAGATATGCAATACATCGCGCGCCAACAGTCCCACGACTAGCGTAGTTCCCATTCCTCGCAAATCGTATTTCGAGGTTGACTCTAAATAAACTCCTTCATTCGCGCGGAGCGCGGCGCTACGCAGTGATCGCACTGTCGCCGAAGACTCATTCGACAGTTCGTCTTTCAGTATGTCCAACGCCATCCGACTGGCGACTTCGCCTGCGGAATGTCCGCCCATTCCGTCGGCGACCGCCAAGAGAGCGTCTCCCACCGGAGCGTCTCCGTGCAAGAGAACATCGAAGCTATCTTCGTTTGAAGGACGAACTACGCCAACATCGGTGAAGCCGAGCGCCGACATCCGGGGCGCGTTTCTACGCCTTCGAAACCAGCGGGGCAACTTCCGAAACCAGCAGGGCCGCTTCATCCGACAGAGTTCCTCGTCAGCGTGAACTCCGACTGACCGATTTCTACACGGTCGCCCATCTTAATCTGAACGCCCGACGATACGGAGTATCCGTCCACGCGAGTGCCAGACCGAGAGCCTAAGTCCGCTATCGCGACGCGGTCCGCGCCAACGTAAACCAGCGCGTGGCGGCGGCTCACAGTTTGATCAGACAAGCTCACCTCTGGATCAGGCGATGAGTCATCCGGACGTCCTATTATGTTTGAGGAGTCTGAAAGCGGGAAGTTCTGGCCCTCGTCTGGACCGGACTGCGCTGTGAGTTTCAGGGACGGGGGGCCTGACGGAGGAGCTACCATCGTTGCTCCAAGAGAAACCGGCCCGGGATCATCCACCACGCTCACGAACAGTTTGGTCTGACCTACAGTGATAACGCTCCCCGCTTCAATACGCCTGCCCGCGATACGATTTTGGCCTATCGAGGTGCCGCCGGCGCTTCCGAGATCAAGCAGCGTGAAATCATCTTCTTCCATTATCACCGCGGTGTGATAGCCAGAGACGTAAGGGTCGTCTGTTTGCAAGTCGTTTTCAGGCGAACGTCCGATGGTGTTGCAACCCTCCTTGAGTCGGATAGACTTTCCTTTATCTAAGCCCTCAGTGATCAGTAATCCGAACATTGATGTTATAGGCATAACCATCGTTTCGGACGACTGGTATTCGGGAGGCATGACTATCGTTTCGGACGACTGGTATTCGGGAGGCATGACTATCGTTTCGGACGACGGTTCTATCTGATCTATCTGAGCCTGAGTGGGTTCAGGTTCAGATAGAGAAGGTTCCGCAGGGACAGGTTCAGGCTCAGATGGCTCCGCCATATCTGCCATAGGCATGAGTATTCGGTGATGTACTCTTACATCATTTATTACACTCTCTGGCGCACCTATTAACTCCAGCACTGTGATCATGTCACCAACGCGGGATAGCACATCTACTGGTTCTAAGTCATCTTCGAATCCTCGATGACCTGAGACATTTCGTAGTGGACCTAATCCGGCGATTCTATTTTGTTCGTGGGTTCGATTCACCCCAGGCTTCGAAATATCGTTAAAAGCTCCAGTGCGAAACATCAACAATGTGAAATGCTTTTCTTCAAAGAAATTTTCTGGCTTGTCACCTTTATCTCGAGCTTCTTTAGCTCTGATATAGTCTGCATCGTGTGTTTCGTAGTCTTTAAGAATTTCGAGTATTTCTTCAGCAAGCCTATTATCATCTTCTTTGTATCTTTCTCTAAGCCGGTTTACAATAAACCTCCGCATGGCATCTCTGTAAATTGCAAGCGCACCATCAAGTTCTGCTCTAACGGGAAACGCATCTTGGTTAGTCAACTTGCTACCTCCATCCCAGTCTATCTAGACTCTAATCAACCTGTTCGCACAGTGTATCTTGCGGTGTATAAGAGTCAACTCTTCGCTTCTTGATCAACCGGAACGCTCTTCTCGCCGGTCAAAGAGCGGGGCGGACGCGTCAAGTTCGTATAGCGGCGTTCTATGCATTGGAAACCGGGCCGCTTCATGCAAGAGGATTCCTCGTCAGCGTGAACTCCGACCGACCGATTTCTATACGGTCGCCCATCTTAATTTGAACGCCCGACGATACGGAATATCCGTCCACACGAGTGCCAGACCGAGAGCCTAAGTCCGCTATCGCGACGCGGTCCGCGCCGACATAAACCAGGGCGTGGCGTCGGCTCACAGTTTGATCAGACAATATCACCTCTGGATCAGGCAGGTTCACCCGCGCGGACAGGTCATCTGGACGTCCTATGATGTTTGAGGCATCTGAAAGGGGGAAATTCTTACCCTCGTCTGGACCGGACTGCGCTGTGAGTTTCAGGGACGGGGGGCCTGACGGAGGAGCTACCATCGTTGCTCCAAGAGAAACCGGCCCGGGATCATCCATCACGCTCACGAACAGTTTGGTCTGACCTACAGTGATAACGCTCCCCGCTTCAATACGCTTGCCTGAGATACGATTTTGGCCTATCCGGGTGCCGCCAGCGCTTCCGAGATCAAGCAGCGTGAAATCATCTTCTTCCATTATCACCGCGGCGTGATAGCCAGAGACGTAAAGATCGTCTGTCTGCAAGCTGTTTTCCGGCAAACGCCCGATAGTGTTACAACCTTCCTTGAGTAGGATAGATTTTCCTTTATCCAAGCCCTCAGTGATCAGCAATCCGAACATTGACGCTACAGCGTTGGGAGGCATAGCCATCGTTTCTGAGGACGAGTATATATGAGCCTGAGCGGGTTCATATATAGTATGTATTCCTCTCTCTATGTCAATGATTATATTCCGAGAGGTAATTACTTTATCTATCCAGTCTTCTTGAGCATCTATCAGCCGCAATGCCTGAATCATATAACCTGTGGAAGACGTCGCTTGTTGTGAGTCTAGATCTTCTTCAAACCTTATATGGGCTGACAGATTGCGATTAAAATTTACATCGCGAATGTTGCTTAATTCACGTCGTATATCTATTCCCGGTTTATTGAAGACATCTTGGAATTCGGGTCTCCGTACCAGAAAGTAGAAACTTCCTTCTTCAAACAAATTTTCTAGCTTATCGCCTTTTCTCAGATCATCTTCAGCCCGTGCGTGAAGACTTTCATTGTGGGAACCTTTGAGCACTTCAAGTATTATTTCACCAACTTTTTCATCGTCATTGTATTTTTCTCTAAGCGTCTTCACTATAAACGCTCTCATAGAGTCTTTGTATATTGCGAGCGCATTATCAAACTCTGCCTTAATGGGATATGCTATGTGCCTAGGATATGTTATGCGGCTAGTCAATTTATTGCCTCCCACTTATTCTCTTCTAGCAACTTTGATCAGCTTGTTCGCGCAGTATATCACACAAGGCGGGGATTGCAACCCTTTGTCGTCAATTCGTAGCGTTTCCCTTTAGGTGGTTGAGTTCAGCAGGCCGCGCCTCTGAAGCAGGACCAACAGGTTGCGCGGATTCCACGAGGTTCCCATTCTCTCCCGACGCCGAAGTTCACGATTCAACCTTTCAAGCAGCGAGGTGGTCTTGTAACGCGAGTGTCCGCTCGCAAGATGCGCCAGTCCCTTGCTCAACGCCTTCTCGCACCAGTATCCGGCTTCGCCCCCGCTCAGATACACAGCGCGCTCGGCGTGTATCCGGGCCTGAGCCACGCTCTCAGACCTCAACAGTTTCAGCGCTTCGGAAAAGCCCGCCTCCCCTATGTTCCTAAGATACTCTCTGAGCAGATGGAACTGACACAACTTATGATTGGCCTCATTGCCATAGGTCATCTCTATCTTGAGCTTCTCACCTCTTATCCACTTGCTAAGCGTACTCTTAAGGAAACGCTACCTCGTCAATTAGGCAGGGCAATCGCATCTAAACGGTTTCTTATACGTGGTTCTGTGGGAACGTGTCTTCACAGACACGCTAGTACATATCGAGTCTGGCGGGGGACGCCGAGCGGACGCTGGCGGCTGTTCGTGGACACTGGGAAGTGGGGAACTCGGTTCATTGGGTGTTGGACGTGTCGTTTGGGGAGGATGACGGCAGGGTGAGGAAGGGCAACGGAGCGGAGAACCTGGCGGCTCTGCGTCGAATGGCGCTGAATATGCTCAAGCGGGAGAACACGCTCATAATCGGCATAGCCGCCAAGCGCAAAAAGGCCGGTTGGGACACTCAGTATCCGCTCAAGGTTCTCGCTCAATAAGATGCGATTGCCCTGTGGAGTGAATAAAGACGTGGTTGACACCCGCCATCCTTCAGGATAGACTGCTCTGAAAATCGAATACGCGCCCTGGGGGAGCTTGGTAGGCCAGGCTGAGAGGGCGGCCCAAAATGCCGTCGACCCCTAAGAACCTGATCTGGGTAATGCCAGCGGAGGGATGTGGTAGAGTCCACAGAGACAAACGACCGCCCACCCCCGCAGGTGGGCGGTTTACTTTGTGGGCTTATGTTGACTGCGGACAAAACAGAAGAGAGGGTCGCCGGACAAGGCGCGGCTTTCCCCGAACTGAACGGCGCGAGATACGCCATTCGGACGGACGCGCTTTCCAAGACGTTCGAGCGCGACGGACAGCCCCTGCCGACACTGCGCGAGGTCAACTTCCACGCGCGCGACGGGGAGTTCGTCAGCATCATCGGCCCGTCGGGGTGCGGCAAGAGTACGCTGCTGAATATCATAGCCGGCCTGGACGAACCGACGTCGGGTGGCGTGTTTCTCTACGACAGGCGCGACGCCGCGCGGCTAGGCTCGGTCGGCTATATGCAGCAGAAAGACCTGCTGCTCCCCTGGCGAAGCGTGCTGGACAACGCGATACTCGGACTCGAACTCCAGGGCGTTCCGAAACGGGAGGCCGTCTCGCGCGCTAAAGAGCATCTGGGGCGCTTCGGCCTGGAGGGTTTCGAGAATTCGTATCCGCACAGCCTGTCGGGAGGGATGCGCCAGCGCGCCGCCTTCCTTCGCACCGTCCTGGCCGACCAGGAGTTGTTCCTGCTGGACGAACCCTTTGGAGCGCTGGACGCGCTCAACAGGACGCGCATACACCAGTGGCTGACCGGACTGTGGGAATCGCTGCGGAAGACCATCGTAATGGTGACCCACGACGTTGACGAAGCTATCTTCCTGTCCGACCGCGTTTACGTAATGACCGCGCGGCCCGGCGCGATGAAGATGGTCACGCCCGTCGAGATACCCCGCCCCAGGAGCATAGACGCGATAGCCACGCCGCAGTTCATGGACATCAAGGCAGCGCTGCTGAAGGCGATAAGGGAAGAAGACCACTCGGAGGGCCTGCCATGAGCGCGGAAACGGGCGTCTCCCAGGTGTCTCCCGATACGAGAACAAGGTCGTGGACGAAGAGCCTGGACAGGACGGCCAGGCGATGGCTGCCCGCGCTGCTCATCGTGCTGGGCATACTCGCGGCGTGGGAGGCATACGTGCGCGTGTTCGACGTGCAGACCTGGCTGCTGCCCGCGCCCTCGGCGATTGCCGTCGCGCTGGTTCAGGACGCCGGGCTGCTGTGGTATCACACGCGGGCGACGCTGACTGAGATAATCGTGGGCTTCGGGGTCGCGCTGGCGTGCGGCGTTCTGCTGGCGACCGCGATAGGAATGTCGCGCACTCTGGAGCGCGCGCTGTATCCCTTCATCATCGCGTCCCAGACCATACCCATCATCGTGATAGCGCCGATGCTGCTGATATGGGTGGGCTACGGACTCGCGCCGAAGGTGATAGTGGTCGCGCTCATCAGCTTCTTCCCGATAGTGGTGAACATGGTTGACGGCCTCAAGTCCGTTGACCGCGACATGGTGAACCTGATGCGGACGCTGGGCGCGAACCGGCGGCAGGTGTTCTTCAAGGTACAGGTTCCAACCTCGCTGCCATACCTGTTCAGCGGGATGCGGGTCGCTATCGCGGTCAGCGTCATCGGCGCGGTCATAGGCGAGTGGGTCGGCTCCAGCGAGGGCCTGGGATACCTGATGCTCCGCTCCAAGCCCCAGTTCCTAACCGAGCGCGTGTTCGCCTCAATCGTAATACTGTCCGCGCTGGGCATAGGGCTGTTCGCGTCGGTGGGAATAATCGAGCGGCTGGCGATACCCTGGCGACGCCTGGCGGGGGAAGAGTCGGAGACTGATGACTAGGACCAGGGTCTTTCTATTATCAACCAATTACGTTCGTGGTGACCCTTCGACAAGCTCAGGACGAACCATGAACGGGCGGCCCTTCGACAGGCTCAGGGCGAACGACAGAAGTGGTATCGGGAAATAACTGAAAGACCCTGTGATTAGGACACCCACACTTGCAATCATCCTGTAAATCCTAAAAATCCGGCAAATCCTGATTCAGACATTCGGAGGAGATATACGCCCATGAAGAAGCTAATCACGATGTCCATGGCAATACTGGCGCTGTCGCTCGCCTTTCTCTTAGCGATTTCTTGCGACAATGAGCCTGAAACCGCGTCAATCAAGCTGGCGCTGGACTGGTATCCGAACGCCAACCACCTCGGCCTGTTCATCGCTCAGCAGAAGGGCTATTTCGAGGAAGAGAACCTTGAAGTGACGATGTACACGCCGTCCGACCCCTCGACCGTGCTTCAGACGGTCGGAGCCGGGCAGGACGACTTCGGAATGAGCTACCAGCCGGACGTGCTTCTGGCGCGCAATGAGGGGGTGCCGGTCGTCTCGATATTGGGCGTCGTGCAGCATCCGCTCAACTCGCTGATGACGCTGGAATCCTCCGGCATTACCCGCCCCGGCCAACTCGCGGGCAAGAAGGTCGGCTACCCAGGCATCCCCACAAATGAGCCTCTGCTGGAGACGATGCTGAAGGCGGACGGGCTGAACGGACTTGAGGATATTGAGTTCGTCAACATCGGCTGGAACATATCGGAGTCGCTGATAAGCGAGAAGGTTGACGGCGTGGTAGGCGCGTACTGGACGCACGAGAGCATCAACATGGAGAACATCGGCTACCCCGTGAACGTCATGCGAATGGAAGAGTGGGGAGTGCCGGACTACTACGAACTGGTGCTGGTCACCAGCGAGGACTATCTGGAAGAGAACGAGGACGTGGCCGAGCGGTTCATACGCGCCATCAAGCGCGGATTCGAGGAAGCGATAGCGAATCCGCAGGCCGGCGTGGACGTTCTGGTCGCCGAGAATCCGGGCGAGATAGACGAGGACATTGACAGGCCGGGCGCGAACCTGCTCGTGGAAATGTGGCAACTCCCGTCCGGCGGCGGCTTCGGAACGCAGGAGCCGGCCAGGTGGAACAGCTTCGTGCAGTGGATGAAGGACAACGATATGCTGGATCAGTCGCTGGACGCCTCGGCGGCGTATCGCGCGGATCTGGGCGACTAGGTTCTGTTCTGGATTGCGGCGAAAGCGGGAATGACTGAATTGGGTTTCACCCCCATCCTAACCTTCCCCCATCAAGAGGGAAGGGACTTTCTTCAGCATACAAATGACGAGAAGCGCCAACATTGCCTGGAAAGCGAGGAATCGAATGTCACTCACGCAGGAACTAAAGGATAAGCGCGCCGACCTTTGGCGCAAGATGGTCTTCCACCCGTTCATCGAGGAAATGGGCGATGGAACGCTCTCGCGTGAGCGGGCGCGAAGGTACTTCCTCCAGGACTACGTTTTCGTCAACGACCTGGTGGCGATGATAGCGCACGGCACCGCCAAGGCTCCCAGCGTCGAGGCGGCAAGCCACCTGTACGCCTTCCTGTCGGTCATACTCTCCCCGGAGAGCGCGGACGAGAACGATTTCTTCATGCGCGCATTTGATATACTTGGCGCGAGCGAGGAAGACTACTCATCCGCCACCGCGTCGCCCGTCACGCGCGCCTTCGGCGACTTCCTGGTGAGAACCGGACTCGGCGGCAGCTTCGAGGAAGTGGTGGCCGTGTGCTATGTGACCGAGGGAACCTACCTCGATTGGGGAACGCGCTTCCTGAACGAGGGCAAGAACCCGTCCAACCCAATCTACAAGGAATGGATAGAACTGCACGGCCCGGACTATCTGGGCGACTTCGTGGCCTGGTGCGAGAGCGTTGTGGATAATGCCGACGACGGTGGCGAACGCAGGGCGCGGATAGAGACCGCGTTCCACACCGCGCTGCGCTACGAGTACCTCTTCTGGGATGCGGCCTATAATGGGGATGAGTGGCCGGATGATTAGAGGTCATGTCATTAAGATAAGTACAATCAGGGGTAGGATCACCCCCATCCTAACCTTCCCCCGTCAAGGGGGAAGGGACTTTTGCCTGCCCTTGTGAGCCTATCAAGGGAGAGGGGATTCGTAGTCAGCCGTCTATAAGATAGCTTTCAGGGTGAACCGATGCGAGACGAATACATAACCAAAGGCGAACGGCGCGAGAACAAACGTCGGCGCAGGCGCAAGATGGGCGTCAGCGGCGCGAGTGTGCGCTCGCTTCAGGACATCATCCTCAAGAAGAGCCGAGACGCGAAGCCCAAGTCGGCGTCCGACGCCAGGAACAGGAGATCACGATGAGCGAACGGCGCGTCGCGCGCGTAATGACGATAGCGGGTTCGGACTCCGGCGGCGGGGCCGGAATCCAGGCCGACCTGAAGACATTCGGCGCGATGGGCGTGTTCGGCACCTGCGCCGTCACGACGATTACCGCGCAGAATACGCTGGGGGTGACCGACGTTCTGGAGACGCCCGTGCCGCTCATCCAGGGCCAGATTGACGCCATCATGTCGGACATCGGCGCGGACGCGGTGAAGACGGGTATGCTCTCCAGCGCGGAGATAATTCACGCCGTCGCCGAGAGGCTGGACTACTACAACCTGGAAATAACAGTCATTGATCCGGTCATGGTCGCCTCGACCGGCGCGCCTCTGCTGCGCGAAGACGCCGTGGACGCGATGCGCGACGTTCTCACCCCGAAGGCGCTGGTGCTGACGCCCAATACCCGTGAGGCCAGGACGCTGACGGGCATGGAGGTCAACACCGTCGAGGATGCCAAAGTCGCCGCCCAGATACTCGTCGAAGAACTCGGCGCTAAGAACGCCCTAGTCAAGGGCGGTCACGTGGAAGGCCCGGCGACCGATGTTCTATACGACGGGTCAGACTTCACCACCTTCACCGCGGAGCGCATTGACACCACGAACACGCACGGAACGGGCTGCACGCTGGGGTCGGCGATAGCGGCAGGGCTGGCAAAGGGGTTGGATGTACCCAGCGCGATTCAAGAGGCGAAGGACTACGTGACCGCCGCGATGCGGGCGAGCTATGCAGTGGGGCGGGGACATGGGCCGCTGAATCATTTTTATGGGCTGTGGGAGGAATAGTTGTCCGTAGATACAAATGCGCCCTCTACTTCAAGATGCGTATTAGGGCATCTACGTGCCGTAGTTCAAAGTGATATTCATCCCTACCTCGGGTTGTGTGGCGATAAACGCCATTCCTATTGTCTTCCACATAAGCTAGAAGTCTGTCACTGTTGAGGAAACGATTGTTCTCCATAGCACCGCGTCGGATTCGAGCGATGTTGAGTGTGCCTGTGCGGATATAAATCGTTGCCCCAAATCCAAAGTTGAATTCATGGTCTTTTCCCGAGGCTCTAAGCCCAATGTAATGTTGAGGGAAAGCCTGTCTGAGCCTGTCTAGTACTGTCTGTCCTGTGGTCGTCATAGTCCCCTCTAAAGTTTTATAGTTTATTGATATATGCTCATTTCCATTGAGCAAGTTCACTGATCCACTTTGCTTTTATTACTTGTGTGATTAAAGCAAACTCCATAGCACTTACACCATAGTCGTACACACATTCAGATATTGGAGGGCAAGTTTGCAAGTCACCATACATATCTTGTCCCTCATAGGGCCAAAATGCCATAGCAAATAGCTGTTGTGGCTCTACTCGTTCAGGATCACTTACGCCTATATCATGTTGCCCCATCACAAAACGGAATTCGTTAGTCGCCAGTATCTCACAGTCCACGATTTCGATTTCATATTTAATCGAACTACGACAAATTATTTTAGCCGTAGGCCAATCTTCTCTAAGTGTTGCCTCGATAATACCAAGCATACGAGGAGGAGTATTATCGAGCGGTTGTTCTAGGACAGCTATTGCTGTACTCATAAGCGCGGCAGGATTATCAAATGAAGAAATGTCAAATCTAGCTAGTGGTGTAGGTGTGCGTGTTGGGATTGGCGGTATGCGTTGTTCAACCATTGTGTACCCCTTTCGGACAGGGGTTCGCGTTGGCATCGGTGCTGAATATATTGGAGTTGCCGGATCATAATATACAACAGTTGGTGGTTGCGGTGAACTTGAGCAGCCTAGTATTACTGCTATACCTAGCACTAGTAACCACTTTTTCATAGTTGCCCCCTCTTGGCGGAGTATGGTTGCTCACTACAACAGCCATTGGAGCCTCAAGGGGGCATGGTTGCCCATACACGCCTGTTGGCTCCAAGCGAGACGTGAATCCCGCACGGCTGTTGTAGTGAGACACAGACTATACCATGTAAGTATCATCCAAGCAAATTACATGAAATACATTTTTGATATAAAAAGACCCCTGTCTTTAACCGAGCGTGTTTGGAACAGGGGTCTTCGCTTTAAGAGCGTGTTGCTGATGAGTTATTATGATGGCTGACTCTCTTGAAGTTGCTTTATCACACTGTCCAGGTTCTTATCGGGCCGCCATCTTTTACATACTCTCAATTTTCTACCTTGGTTCCGCAACCATTTATCACATACCATTAGCAAGCACCTAGATACTTCCTTCTGCTCCTGTATCAATGGTTTGGGGTCATGATTGCAGCGCAGCAAGCGTTTCATATTCGCCTCAGCATTGGAGTTACGCTTGTCATGCACAGGGCAGTCGTTTTGCCAGACCAAGAAATGAAGCTTTTGAGTTGCTGAGTCCGATAGCTCCTCTTTCTTATCCTCTATGTATTCGCGCCAAGAGTTTATATTGGCGAGATTCTCATGCGGGTTGAATTCTGAATTCTTGCCGAGATAGGGGAACTTTGCAACTACCAGTACAAGTTCACTGTCGGATAATATGTCTATCAATTCGTCAATGCCGCTTGGCACTGCCCAAAGGGTGTGGCCATCCCCATACTTGCGAACGTCACTGAGATGTTCTCTCCCGTAAATATCAAGAAGGGTTTTCTCATCGAGGTCGGAGAATTCCCGGCGGATCCTCTTATGAACGTCAAGTAGGCGGGTGTGAGTTTCTCGAATTTCTATATCAGCCATAGTACAGTACCTTTCCCATGTCGTCCTTTTGTTCTCGGATATGCGCTTTCACTTCTTCTGAGATATGTACGGGACCTGGAAGTATTCCATGCGCCTGTTCTTCTCTGTCCATGCGGACAACCGCTTCTCGGTACACACTATCGAATCGAGGGGGAGGGTCAAGGGTTCGCCGGACGCGCTTTGCCTTCGCCTCTTTGAAGCGCTTCCTGTACTCCTTGATACGCTCTGGGGACATTTGCACATTCCGTCCTGCGCTCTGATTAACTATCTCCCTGACAGGATAGACCATTCCGATTAGCGCGTCGCCGGGCGCATCGCCTTGAAGTACGCTTCGCCGCCGTAAACAAACGCCCCCACGCATACCAGCGCTATGCCCGCGATGAGGCCGCGGCCGGGGTCTTCTCCCAGTATCAGCCAGGCGAGGGCGACGCCTGCCACCGGCATCACGAAGTAGAAGAAGGTGATGGTGGAGGGCAGGTATCTCTTTACCAGCCAGGCGTTGGCGAGGAATCCGAAGCCGGCTATGACGAGGCCCTGGTAGGCTAGGGCAAGCCAGAATTCGGCTTCGAGCGTGTAAGTCGGGCTTTCGAGCGCGTAGCTTGCCGCCAGGAACAGCGCCGTTCCGATGACCTGCTGGCCCATCATCAGCTTGGATTCGGATACGTTCTGGGCGTAGTTGGAGATTAGCACTATCCGCAGTCCGAGCAGGACGGCGGAGATGAGGCTGAGGATGTCGCCCATGAGGGTGACGCCCTCCGTTGAACCTCCGTCGTCTCCGAACACCACCGCCAGAACGCCCGCGTATGAGAGCGCGATGGCGAGAACCTGCCAGCGATTCAGCCTCTCCGAAGGTATGAGCAACTGGGCTATGACCGCGGCCCAGATGGGCATTGTCGTTCCGATGGCGGTGGCGTGGCCGGCCGTGGTGAGGTCCTGTCCGACGTTCATGAACACGAGCTGGACCGAGAACAGCAGGCTCACTATCAGGATGGGCTTGATCTCCGACGCCCGGAGCCTGAACGATTCTCTGCGCGCGAGCATATAGACCAGCGTCACCAGGCCGCCCAGAGCGAACCGCATCCAGCCTATCTGGAGGGGTTCGCCGTACTTCAGCGACGCCTTGATGCTTACGGGGAGTCCGCCCCACAGCAGCGATATGAATACGGCGAAGACGCTGGGAAGAAGTCCGGCCGGACGGCGTGGGTCGGATTTTTCAATTGTCAATTGGGAATTATCAATTATCAATTATTTTTTGGCGCGGGCGCTGGAGTCGGGGAGCAATGTGGTTGGGAGGAGATTAGTTGTTGCATGAAAATGGCCTCCGCGCTGTGTCGGAGGCCACCTTGATTGTCGAGGTTGGAGGCGACGGGCGGATTCGAACCGCCGAATAGGGGTTTTGCAGACCCCCGCCTTAGACCGCTTGGCTACGTCGCCTCGTTCATCGCTCGTATATGTCAGCCGGGTCGCGCTTGGTGCCGAGGGGGAGATTCGAACTCCCACAGCCAAAGCGGCCACAGCGCCCTCAACGCTGCGTGTCTACCAATTCCACCACCTCGGCATACTCTGAGGACACGACGCTGCATATCGAGCAGGTTGAGATATTATAATCATATTTTTCAGAATTGTCCAATCGCAAGCGTAAATTGGGCGGTTCTTCGCCACAGGTCAACGCTGTGAAGCTGAAGCGACACCTGATCGCCCGGGGAAGTCGAGTTCGGAAGCGCGGCGCGCGTTCTGTACGGCCAGTCCACAAGATCCACCGTCGCGGCGCGGTTGGGCGGATTCTCCAATACTATCCCGTCCAGGACGTACTGGTTTCCGGCTTCCTCCACCTCTCTTCGGCGCGCGTCCAGCCACTTGAGGAAGAAGTATTGCCGACGCTGATACTCTATCCTGGACATCTGCCGAATCTGCGTGTCGGCGCGATGCGCTATCGAGGTGACCGATTCCTCGTCGTACAGCGTCTCCCCGGTCCGCAGATGGTATGAAATCTGGCGCTGCGCTATCAGGTCGGGATAGCGGCGGAGCGGCGAAGTGGCCTGGGTGTACGCCTCCACGCCGAGTCCGCCGTGCGCTCCGGGCTTGGTGGAGACGACGGCGGGCTTCAGCCTGCGTATCATCAGGTAGGCGCGCAATGGCCCGGGCGCGAACTGCGCCTCTATGTCGGACACGTCCGGCGTGGTCTGCGACCTGAACGGCGCGGGCAGCCCGGCCTCCGAGCAGTATTGAGCCAGCAGCGCGTTGCACAGCACCATGTACTCCTGCACCAGCCCGCGCGACGGCGCGTTTCTCGGTATCACGGCGACGCTTATCTCGCCGTCCGAGTCCACTTTCACCGAGAGTTCGTCACGGTCGAAATTCAGCGCGCCCCGCGCTTCCCTACGCTTTAGCAGCCGCTCCGCCAGTTCGTTCAACGCGCTCAGTTCCGCGTGAAGCGGACGCTCGGCGTCCGCGATTATTCGGTCGGCTTCCCTGTATGAGAGCGCGTAATCGCTGCGAATGACCGACGGCGTCACCTTCCAGTCGGTCAACTCTGCGTCGGCGCTCAGTTCGGCTATCAGGCTGATAGCTGCGCGCGTCTCACCCGGGTTGACGCTGCCCCTGTCGGTAGATACCGAATGAGGAAGCATACTGATAGTCTGTTCGGGAAGGTAGAGCGAGGACATTCGTCGGTCGGCTTCCACGTCAAGCGCAGAGCCGCGCGGAATGAGCGCGCCCACGTCGGTAATGTGTATCCCGACGCGGCGGGAGCCAGAGTTGTCAAGTATCTCTATGGATAGGGCGTCGTCCCTGTCCCTGGTTTCGGCGTCGTCAATGGAAAACGTGAGCAAGCCGGTCAGATCCAGGCGGTGCGAGTCTGAAATGAGCGGCGCGACTTCAATCGTCTCCGCTTCGTCCAGCGCTTCGTTCGGGAAGTCCGGGGCGATGTCCTCGCGTTCGAGCGCCAGATGTTCGTCCTCGCGCATCAGTCCGAGCGAAACCAGTCTCTCGAACGCCTGCCGCTGGAGATCGCGCCCCTTCACACCCGCGTCGTCCAGGAAGCGTTTCACCGGATTGGCGCGCGGGTAGTCCTCTCCGTGAAGGACGAAGCCGCGCACCTGGCCAAGCGTATTCGACTGGAAATCCGTCAGTTCGCCGGGAAGCGCCCCAGCCCTGAACGCGGCCACCAGCGCCTCGGCGTCGGCGGCCCGCCGCGCCTGTCGCTGTATCCGCTCCAGCGTCTGCGCGACGGTCTCCCGGTCGCGCGGCAGGTAGTAGTCGCCGTCCCTGGCGAATCTCATATCGTCCGCCAGCAGGTGGAATAGCAGCCCGATGGACTGCTGGGGCGATGGTTCTTCCGCCCAGTACAGTTCCGCGATGTCGGTCAGGGTGAGCGCGTCCCCATCGTCGCACACCACGTCCCACACCTCCTCTAGGTCAACGCTCTCCGCGATTGCGTTTACTTCTTGGCTCAGCTCCTCCACCGCCTCGAATCGCTCCGCGGTGAGCCCCGTTTCCTGTATCACCCGCGAAACCGGAAGACGCGCTTCGCGATTGCGGCCTATGGAGACGCGCGCCCTGTTGGACTTGGTTTCTATGAAGCGAGCGAGACGCGGGCCCGCGTCCAGCCTGACGACGATTATGTCACCTTGCAGCATGAGGATAACCTGAGCGACTAGCTCGGCGTCGGAAGCGCGGGAACGACTTCCTTGGCCAGCAGTTCCATCGAGCGCGCCCACTTGTCGTAGGGCTGCCACTCGTGGCCCATGGCGAGAAGGACGCCGAATCCGCCCACGTCGTCGTACAGCTTGCCCAGCTTCTCTGTAACCTCGTCCACGCTTCCCACCACGAACACGTTGTCCACCAGGTACTCGACATCCACGTCCGAGTCCGGCATATCCGGGTCCGTCTTGAACAGGCTGAGCATTCCCATCTTCGGCATCAGCCGCAGGAAATACTGCTCGAAATCTCGGCGCAGCACTCCGTTCAGCGCGTCCTCCCGCGCCTGCTCGCTCGTCTCAGCTACGTATATCTCCCTCGCTATCCGCCACTCCGCGCGTTTCGGAGACAGCCCCGCGCCGTCCGCGCCCTTCTGAACGGCATCCCAGTGAGTGCTCAGGATGCGGGACGGCACGAGGTTGATGCTCATGGGAATCCAGCCGCGCTCTCCGGCCAGTATCAGCGTGTCGGAGTTCGGGGACACGCCCGCCACTCCGATAGGCGGATGCGGCTTCTGGTACGGCGCGAGGTGAAACCGCAGCCCGAATTCGTCATCCGGTTCGGGGATGGTGAACTTCCAGAACTCGCTGTCATAAGAGCCGGGCTTGGGGTCTTCCCAGATGCGTAGCACCGTATCAATCGCGTCGCGCGTCATTCGGCGATGGTCGCCCGCACTTGGGTCGAATCCGAACACCTCGAAATCGCCCGGAAACCCGCCCGACCCGACGCCCCACTGGAACCGCCCTTTCGCCATGTGGTCCAGCTGCGCTATGCGGTGCGCTATCATAAACGGGTTGTGATTCGGCATACAGGTCACGCCCGTCCCCAGCTTGATGTTCCGGGTTCGGGCCAGCGCTCCCGCGATGAACATATCCGGCGCGGGTATGTTCTCCCAGACCGTCGTGAAGTGTTCGCCTATCCAAGCCTCGGAGTATCCGAGCGAGTCCAGGACCTCCAGCTGGTGAAGGTCATCCTCCAGCGTCTGGGTTATGTCCGACCCCGGCGGATGAAGCGGCATTGTGAAGAAACCGACCTGCATTGCAAAACCTCTCAGAGTGGCGTATGTCCCAAGTCAACCCTAGTATATGCCAGTGTTCCATGCGCGACAAGACGCTAGTCGCCAGACGTAGCGTTTCCTTTTAGGCGGTTGAGTTCAGCAGTCCGCGCCTCTGAAGTAGTGCGTCCAGAGCATCTTGAACTCTGTCCTGCATATACTGGGCTATCGTCCGGTCTCTCTGTTCTTCCAACTCATATAGCAGGCCCGACATCTCATTGCCTCCGAGCGGTGTCTCTGACCACATCTTATAACCCAACCACCAGAAAGGAAACGCTACCGGTTAGGATGGGGGTGACCAACTTCTGCGCCCGCCCCATCCGGCTAGAGAAGATTGATCATCTTCGGCTTCAAGATGACGCGAATGACGCTCAGCGCCAGCGCTCCGAGAAGTACGAACGCTATCGCCGACCATTGCCACGGGTCAATCACCAGTCCGAGCGCCACGCCCGCCGCGGGCGGATGCTCCGTGTTGGTCGCCACCATCAGCATGATGCTCAGCCCGACGGCGAGCGCGGCGGCCACGTTGGTTATCAGGTTCACGCTCTCCGCCGCGGACGCCAGCGCCGGGATATGCAGTATCCCGAAGAACGCGGCGCCCGCCAGAATCGCCACCAGCTGTCCGCCGATTACCCTGCGAGGGGTGGACGCGATGCTGTCCGGGAACACGAATATCGTGAACGCCGCCGAGGCCACCGAAACCACTATCGCCTCGCTGAACAGAGCGTTCTGAACCATCAGAATAACTATCAGCGACAGGATAGCCAGCCCGCACTGGAATAGGTAGTTCTTCATCTTGGGTCTCAGGTTCTTGTCGAACAGGAACCAGATGGTCTGCGGCCTGAAGTGCGGATGCGGAATATGCGGATGGGGTATATGAACGCCGTGCAAGTCCGGCCTGTGAAGATGCGGCATCTGGATATTCGGGCGATGGAACAGTCTCGGACGAGGCTGGCGACGTGTAGGACGATTGGACATTTCTAAGACCTGATTCAAATTGCGGCTAGTTAAGGTTAATGAGGCTGGGCCAAGCGCGCAAGGAGAATACGAGCGGCTATATGGCGACGCGCCTATTGGCGTGGGAGTCTGGCGGTTGCCGAGTGTTTAGCCTTTGGAGTATCCTAGCCATGAATCATCAAGAGTGAAACATCATGCTCCGCGCGAGGCGGGGGAATGAAAGGAGATACAGGTGGACGGACTTTCCGCTATTGCGAAGATTCTCAAGATCGAAGGCGTGGAATGGGTGGCGTGCTATCCGTCGAACAACCTCATAGAGGCTGTGGCGATGGAAGGGATTCGCACGGTCATGTTCAGGCACGAGCGCGGCGCGGTGATGGCCGCCGACGGATACAGCCGAGCGAACAACCGGCAGAAGTTCGGCGTGGTCATTACGCAGGGCGCGTCGGGCGCTGAGAACGCCATGGGCGGCATCGCGCAGGCGTTCGGCGACAACGTGCCGATACTGCTGCTGCCCGGCGGGTCCGCGCTGTCCGCTTGGAGCGTCAGGCCCAACTTCTCGCCCGCGCGGGCTTATGCCCCCATATCCAAGCAGACCGAGGCGATATTCACCCCGTCCGAGGTGGGCAACGCGCTGCGCCGAGCGTTCCACGCGCTCAGAAACGGCAGCGGCGGCCCGGTGACGGTCGAGACGCCAGCCGACGTGATGGCAGCCGATGTCCCCGACGACCTGGTTGACGCTTACCGCTCCCCCAGGCGCTCGGTCATGTCTCCCTCCCGCTCCGACGTAAAGGACGCCGTGAAGGTCCTGCTTGAAGCGAATAACCCCGTCCTGTGGGCGGGCGGCGGAGTGCTGTACGGCGACGCCACCGAGGAACTCATGGAACTGGCCGAACTCCTGGACGTTCCGGTGTACACCACGATGCAGGGCAAGAGTTCGTTCCCGGAGACGCACCCGCTTTCGTTGGGCGCCGGCTCCGGCGCGACCACCTGGCCCGCGCGCAAGTGGCTGACCGAGTGCGACGCGCTGTTCGCCATCGGCTCCAGCCTCACGCGCACCGGCTACGGCCAGCCCGTTCCGACGGTCAAGACGCTCATACAGAACACGGACAACGTTGACGACATCAACAAGCAGGAGAGCGTTGACATAGGGCTGCCCGGCGACTCGAAGGCCACGCTGGCGATGGTCATTGACGAGGTGAAGGCGGCCATAGGCGAGACGCCCAGGGACACCGGAGTGCGAAACCGCATCGCCGCAGAGCGCGAGAAGTGGATGGAAGAGTGGACGCCGCTCCTCCAGTCCGACGAGACGCCCATCAACACCTACCGCGTCATTCACGAGATAAACACCACGCTGGACAAGTCCAGGTCGGTGGTGACGCATGACGCGGGCGCGCCGCGCGACTCTATCATTCCGTTCTACGAAGCCACCACGCCGCACGGCTACGTCGGCTGGGGCAAGACGACGCATCTCGGCTTCGGCATCCCCCTGATGATAGGCTCCAAGCTCGCCAACCCGGACAAGTTCTGCCTGAACCTGATGGGCGACGGCGCGTTCGGAATGTCCGGCCTGGACACCGAGACGGCGCAGCGCGCGGGCGCTCCGATAACCACGGTGGTGCTGAACAACGGCGGCATGGCGACCTACCCGGGCGGCTATCCCGTAGCGAACGAGCAGTACGGCTTCACCCGCATGACGGGCGACTACGCCGGCCTGGCGGACGCCTTCGGAGGCGTGGGCATCACGGTCACCCAGCCCGGCGAGATGAAGCAGGCGCTGATAGACGCCCAGCGCCACAACGAAGAGGGCCGCACCGTCATAATAGACGTGCATTCCAACTTCGAGGCGAAGAAGTCCCGCTTCTAAGCGCGCTTGGCTTAGCGAAATTTTGACTGAATATGACGGGGGCGGCCCTAGTGAAGCCGCCCCCGTCGCGTAGTTCGAGGAGGTCCGCGATGTCCACCGCCGTATCCAGAGCCGTAAAGAACGCTCTCACGCCCGTCGCCATAAGGGCGATGACGACGTGGGAACGCATGGAGTCCGGCGTGAGCTACGACCCGACCTCCGCGCGCATCAGGAACGACCCTTACCCTACTTACGACCGGATGCGAGAGAAAGACCCCGTTCACAAGATGCGGCTGATAAGCGCCTGGGCGCTGACCCGGTACGAGGACGTGGACATGGTGTTGCGCGACCACAGGCGCTTCCTCAAAGACGACGACATCATAGAGTACCGGAGTATGCTCAACAGCAATCCGCCCGACCATACTCGCCTGAGGGCCATCGTGTCCAAGGCGTTCACGCCCAGGTCGGTCGCCGAACTTCATCCCCGGATAGAGCGCATAGTGAACGGACTTCTGGACGACATGGAGGGCGAAGGCCGATTCGACCTGATAGAGAAGTTCGCCTTTCCGATTCCCATAACGGTCATAGCCGAGATGCTGGGGGTTCCGTCCGAGGACATGGACAAATTCGAGGACTGGTCGAACGACATCTCGCTGGTCATAGAGCCGTATCAGACCGAGGAGCAGGAAGCGCGGGTGAATCGCGCGTCGGAGGAACTGTTCGACTATTTCGAGGGCATAATGGAACAGCGTCGGCGCGAGCCGCGGGACGACATGATAACCGCGCTGATGAACGCCGAAGAAGAGGGCGACAAGCTCACCCACGACGAACTGCTAGGCACGCTCCTGCTGCTGCTGGTGGCGGGCAATGAGACGACCAGAAACCTCATCGGAAACGGGACGCTGGCGCTGCTCAGGTTCCCGGACCAACTCCAGAGACTCAGGGACAACCCGGATATGCTGGATTCAGCCGTGAACGAACTGCTGCGATACGACAGCCCCGTTCAGCTCGACGGACGCTTCGCGCAGGAAGACGTGGAGATAGGCGACACCCGTATCCAGGCGGGCGAGCGCGTCATCTCCGCCATAGGCGCGGCCAACCGCGACCCCGCCGTGTTCACCAACCCCAACGCGCTGGACATAGCGCGCAGGGAGAAGAGCCACATATCCTTCGGGCGCGGCATACATCACTGCCTCGGCGCGCCCCTTGCGATGATGGAGGGACGCATAGCCTTCGCCGCGCTTCTCGACCGCTTTTCCTCGATAGAACTGGTGGCCGAGCCTGAGTTCAGGGAGCAGATCGTTCTCAGAGGCGTCGAAGAGTTGTGGGTAGAGGCCGCCAGGTAGCCGTCCGTCAGGCATGAACGCTTCCGAGAGGGCGGCGCTTCTTCCAACCCTGGCCGCGTCGTTCCTGGGCGGCCTGATACTGGGCGCGCGATGGGATATTTCGGTTGGGGCGCTGGCGCTGTTTCTGGTAGCGGCGCTGCTGACGGCGGCGCTGTCCTTCTCGATTCGCAGGTCCGTATTGCCCGCGCTCGCGCTGACGGCGCTTCTGCTGGGCGTCCTGAGAGCGGGTTCGGTGGAGCCGCCCGGCGCGGAACTCAGGCCATACCACGATCTGGCGCGTACCGAAGTTCAGGGCGTAGTGACCGACGACCCGACCGGATCGGATACTTTTCTCACGTTCCGCCTGTCCATCGAACAGCTGAGGGCTGAGGGCGATTCCCAATGGCGTGAGGTATCGGGCGATGTCAGGGTGACGGCGCGAGTTCCCGCCGCGCTGTCCGCTTCCAGAGACGCGCCTTTCATCAGGTACGGGGACAGGCTGGCGCTCACCGGCAGACTCGAAGCGCCGGGGCATTTCGGCGTCTTCGACTTCCCCGCCTACCTGGAAGCGCAAGGCATCGGGACGGTGACGCGCTTCCCCGAGGTTCGGCTGACAGGCGAGGGCGGCGGCGGGCGCTTCTACCGATGGCTGTACTCGCTGCGCCGCGACATGGCGCGCGCCACCTCCGCCGTCATGCCGGAGCCGCAGGCTTCGTTCGGGCGGGCTATCCTGCTCGGCATACGCGACGGCCTGCCCGACTCGCTGACCGAAGACTTCCGCGCGGCGGGGACTTCGCATCTTCTCGCCATATCGGGACTGCACGTGGGGATACTGCTGGTCCTGGGCATATCGGCGAGCGAGTTCCTGGTAGGAAGACGGCGGCAGATCTACCTGGTACTGCCGCTGCTGGCGATCTGGGTGTACGCGCTCATATCCGGCGCGTCGGAGTCGGCGGTACGCGCGGCGATAATGGGCGGCGTTTACATAGCCGCAATCGCGGTGGGAAGGCCGCGAAGCCTCATCCCCGCGCTCGCGCTGGCCGCGGCGCTGATGGCGGCGCTCGAACCCCGGGTTCTGTCCAGGGTATCTTTCCAACTCAGCTTCGCAGCGATGACCGGAATCGCTATCTACTACGAAATCCTGTCGGATAGGGTGACGGAGTGGCTCGGAATTGGGCCGGAGCGGGAAGGGTGGCGGGCGACCGCGCTGCGCGGACTCAGCGGGGCGGTCGGCGTTACGCTTGCCGCGACCCTGGCTACCGCGCCCCTGCTGAAATTCTACTTTGAGCGGTTCTCCCTCGTAGGGATGCCCGCTACGCTGCTGAGTATGCCGGCGCTGCCGCTCGCGCTTGTGGCGCACGGAGCGACCGCGCTGGTCGGGCTGGCGTCCGAGACGGCGGCGCTGCCCTTCGGATGGCTGGCCTGGGGAATCTCCGGCTACATCATCGGCGTCGCTTCGCTGTTCGCCGGGCTGCCTATGGTGTCGGTGGAGACGGGCGAGTTGGAGCGCGGATTCGTCTGGGCGTATTACGCAGCGATAGCGGGGTGGGCCGTCCTGCTGTACAGCCCGATAAGGTGGAGCCGTCCGAGACTGCCAAGGCAATCCAATATCTGGAATGTCGGGATTCCGTGGCAGTTCGCGGCGCTGGCGCTTGTCGCGGCGGTCGTCGTGTGGACAGTCGCGCTGAGCCGGCCCGACGGAACGCTCAAGGTCGTGTTCGCCGACGTGGGACAGGGGGACATGACTATCATAACGACGCCCTCGGGTAGGGCAATCGTGGTGGACGGAGGTCCTGACCCGGAACTCGCCATTCGGGTTCTGGACGCCCGGACGCCCTTCTGGAAGCGAACGCTGTCGCTGGTTATACTCAGCCATCCGCACAGCGATCACGTTTCCGGCCTGAACGAAGTTCTGCGGAGATACGACGTCGAGCGTATTCTGGAACTCCGCGCCGAATACGAAAGCGCGGACTACAACGCATGGGTGAGGCTGGCCGACTCCGAGGGCGCGGAGACGCTGCGCGCGAGCGCCGGGATGCGCCTGGCCTTCGACGACGGTGTTGAGATTCAGATACTCGGCCCGCCCGATACGCTTCCGGGTCAGCCTCGCGTGGACGTGAACGACGCCTCTGTGGTCGCGCGGGTCGTATATGGAAAGGCCAGCTTCCTGCTGACCGGCGACGTGTTCAGGAACGGGGAGCGATGGCTTCTCGGTTCCGGCCAGGCCTTGGACAGCGACGTTCTGAAAGTATCGCATCATGGCAGCGATACGTCATCCGGCGCGCCTTTTCTGAGCGCAGTCTCGCCTAGCGTCGCGATAATATCGGCGGGGCGCGATAACAGGTTCGGGCACCCGGACCCGGTGGTCGTGGAGCGGCTGGAAGGACTGATGCCCGCGTCCCATATATTCAAGACCTACGAGAGCGGAAACATAACTTTCGAGACGGACGGAAGGACGCTCAGCGTCAAAACTGAGCGTTGAACTCAGCCCCACCCAAGCGCAGGATATTTCGATTATCAACCAATCACGTTCGTGGTGAGCTTGTCGAACCATGAACGGGCGGCCCTTCGACAAGCTCAGGGCGAACGACAGAAGCGGTATCGGGAAATAACTGGAAGACCTTGCATCCAGGCGTGATTGCCATATCCGCCGATTCCGCGCTTGGGTATAATGTATTTCAAGATAATGCGATACGCGCTCACAGGGAGAAACGTTGAACAACATATCAAATTGGTCCATAGTCCCTTTCGTTCTCGTTTCCGTCCTGATAGCGATTACGCTGGCCTGCGGCTCGGATCCTGAGCCTACTCCGGTTCCGCCAACCAACACGCCCATACCGCCGACGGCTACTCCGGTTCCAACCAACACGCCCATGCCGCCTACCGCGACGCCCGTTCCGACGAACACGCCTATACCGCCGACGGCTACGCCCACTCCGACTAATACGCCCATACCGCCTACCGCGACGTCCATCCCGGCCAGCGCGCCATCCCAGGCCGCGACTCCGATACCGGCCAATACGCCCACGCCGGAGCCCGCGCCCGCCGCCAAAGACGACCGCTCTCCATCGGAGATACTCGCGGACGCCACCGACGCGCTCGACGAACTGGACAGTTTCCATCTCTTCACCGAACTGGTCATCTCCACGGCGCAGGGAGGGACTTCCATAGAATTCCCGATTACGCTGGAAGCCGTCTTCCAGAAGCCTTTCGACTCGGCGGGTTCGGTCAAGATAGACCTCGGCTTCTTCAGCATAGAGATGCAGTTCATAAGCGTGGACGGCGAGTTCTACATGACCGATCCCGAGACCGGCGAATGGGTTCTGGGCGCGAGCGCGGATGACCTCCTGCCGCTGAACCCGTCCGACTTCTCAGACGCCGAAAACCTGGTCGGCCCTGAACTGCTGGACGGCGAGGCCAAGTTGACGCTGGAAGGCGAGGAGGATATAGACGGCGTTTCCGCGTACCGGATAGCGGCCTCAGCCGACAGCGCGACCGTCGCCATGCTGGAAGGCATTGACGGCGAACTGGACATGACATTCTGGGTCGGCGTCGAGGACGGCGTTCTGCGCCGCATATCGGCGAGCGGACAGCTTGGAATGCCCGATACGGACGGTTCTCAGTCAGGCGGCCTGTTCGAGGGCTTCGGCGGCGGAGACACCAGCTTTGAAATCCTAATCGAATACTCCGAGTTCAACGCTCCTGTTCAGATAGAAGCGCCGGAGGATTACATCGAATCACAGTCGCTCATCCCCGATTTCGGAGAGGATGGAGACTCGCGCGGGATAGAGGTAGTCCATACAACGCTCGATTCGGGATGGATAAGGGCCGATCTGCCCGCCGAGGGATTGTCCGTCAGCGTTCCACCATCCTGGTTCACGCTGCCGCTTGACAAGGAATCCATAGACTCGGCGCTGGAAGCGTTCGCGTCATTGGGCGACGCGAGGCATGAGATAATGATAGGTCAGCTTGAAGAGTATCGGGACATTCATGGCCTCGAATTCAAGCTGTTCGGATTTGAGCAGGAGCCGTCCCCGCCCGAAGCCTTCCACCCCAACATGAGCGTCCTTCTGGACGAATCCCGCGCGCCTGACGCGCTCGACGCATACGCGGAAACCAATCTCCGGGAGTTGGAAGCCTTCACGGGATTGACTGACATCGAAGCTCAAAAAGTCGGACTGGCGTCCGGCGAGGCCGTGAAGGTCGCGTACACCGTGCCTCTCCCTTTTCAGGAGCCCCTCGAGGGGCGAGGATAACCCAGTTCATGCTTCTGCGCTGCTCCACGGGCGTGATACTCACGTTCACAGCCTCCGAAGAGAGCGCGGACGAACTTGATCCGCTGTTCACCCGGATAGCGGACACAATCGAAATACGAGAAACCGAAGAAAGGATATGTCCCAAAGTGGCAAAACAGTACAATTCACCTCCGGCCATGACGATTGACCCGTCCAAGAGCTACACCGCCACCTTCAACATGGAGGACGGTTCGGAGTTCACTATCAAGCTGTTCGCCGAGGAAGCGCCCCGGACGGTCAACAACTTCGTCTTCCTGGCGAGAGACGGCTACTATGACGGGGTTACGTTCCACCGCGTGATACCCGGCTTCATGGCACAGGGCGGCGACCCGACCGGAACCGGACGCGGCGGCCCCGGCTACCAGTTCGGGGATGAGTTCCACCCGAACCTCAGACACGACAAGCCCGGCGTCCTGTCCATGGCGAACGCCGGCCCCGGCACCAACGGCAGCCAGTTCTTCATAACGTTCGTCCCGACGCCGCACCTGGACGACCATCACGCGGTGTTCGGCGAAGTGATAGAGGGCATGGACGTGGTGAACGCCATATCGCCGCGAGACCCGATGTCCGCGAGGACGCCGGGCGACGCGGTGGCCTCCATCACCATCAACGAGTCCTAGCCGCGAATAGTCCGCCCGCGTCGCGCATTTCCAGATTGGGGTAACGCCATGAAAGACAACATAGTCCGACAGCGTGTTAAAGAAGGGAAGCCCGCCATTGGATGCTTCCTGGGGCTGGGCAGTCCCAACGTCGCTGAGCTTATGGCTCGCGCGGGCATGGACTGGCTCGTGATAGAGACCGAACACAACGGCCTGGACTCAGCCGAGATTCAGCAGATGCTCATGGCTATGAACGGCGGCGACGCCGTTCCCATAGTGCGCGTCCCGAACAGGGATCAGGTCTATATCCAGCGCGCTCTGGACATGGGCGCTATGGGCGTACTGGTTCCCGGCGTCAGGACGGCGGACGAGGCGCGCGCCATAGTCTCATACACGCGCTTTCCGCCCGTCGGGGTCAGAAGTTGGGGGCCGCTCCGCGCGTCGGACTACACGCTGGATAACGACGACTATCTGGCTCGCGCCAACGACAATATCCTGGTCTGCCTGATACTGGAAACCCGCGACGCGGTTGAGAACCTGGAAGAGATATGCGAGGTTCCGGGCGTGGACGTTCTGACCATCGGCCCCTGGGACCTTTCCCTGGAACTTGGACTGGATCCGCGCAAGCTGCCGCTGCCAGAGATAGAGGAAATATCCCGGAAGGCGCTTGAAATAGCGCGACCGCGCGGCGTGGAGATAGGCGTCTCCGCCGGTACACCCGAAGGACTGCGGGAGAGACAGCGACAGGGGTTCACGTTCATACAGTACGGGCCAGACTATAACCTGTTCGTGAGCGCGGTCAACGCCGGCCTCAGCGCTTTCGACCGCTAGGCTCAGGGCCTTTTCGTTTTCGCCTCGTCTTCGATCTCTCGTTCGCCCTGAGCCTGTCGAAGGGCCGTCCGTTCATGGTTCGACAAGCTCACCACGAACGGACTGCTCTAGTGACGCTCAATAATGGAAAGACCCTGCCGCGAAGCCTGAGCTTCCCCACAACTTCCGCTCCATCGGATATAATGCGGTCAGCGCGAAGTTTGGGAACACCCTCACCCTAGCCCTCTCCCATCAAGGGAGAGGGGATATTCTCGCCAAAGGCGACGCCGGCCGGGTTGATACAAGTTCGGTCATTTCTCGTCGCCCAGTCGGATACGATTGCCTACGCGGCAAAGGAGGAGCGAAATGAAGCTCGGCCTATTTCTCATGCCATCACACCCGCCGGAACGCTCGACCTGGGACGCCCACCAGTGGGACCTTGACTGCCTGGAAATGGCGGACAGGTACGGGTTGAGCGAGGCGTGGATAGGCGAACACTTCACCGCGCCCTGGGAGCCTGTGCCGACGCCCGACCTGCTCATCGCGCAGGCGTTGATGCGGACGAAGAACATCATGCTCGGCACGGGCGCGCACCTGCTGCCGTTTCATCATCCGGTCGAACTGGCGCACAGGGTGGCGTACCTGGATCACCTGGCGCAGGGCCGCTATATGTTCGGCATAGGATCGGGTGGGCTGCTGTCCGACCACGAGTTGTTCGACGTGGACTTCGACGCCAGCCAGCACCGCGAGATGACGCGGGAGTCGCTGGACATCATCCTGAAGGTCTGGGAACATATCGAAGGCCCGTTCGAGTACAAGGGCAAGTTCTGGAACTTCAATATACCCGACCCGAAGGAATACGAGTACGCGACCCTGAAGACGTTCCTGACGCCGTACCAGAAGCCACATCCGCCCATCGGGGTGGCGGGCGCGAGTCCGGGATCCGAGACGCTCAAGATAGTGGGCGAGCGCGGATACATCCCGATGAGCCTGGGGCTGAACGCCGTTTACGTCGCAAGTCATTGGGACGCCGTTGTTCAGGGAGCGGAGAGCGCGGGCAGGCAGCCGCCGTCTCGCGGCGAGTGGCGAATAGTGCGCGACGTATGGGTCGCGGACACCGACGAAGAGGCGCGCGAGGGCGCGATGAACGGGATGCTGGGCCGCGCCTGGCGGGACTATCTGCACCCGCTGTTCTCTTATGGCGCGTACCCGTTCGTCAGCTTTATGAAGCATGACGAGTCCATCCCCGACGATGAGGTGACGCTGGAGTACATGATGGACAACCTGTGGATAGTAGGCTCGCCGGACACGGTGGAAGAGAAGCTGCGCGCGCTGTACGAGACGGTGGGCGGCTTCGGAACGCTGCTCTGGCTCACCTTCGACCACTCGGAGGATAGGGAGAATTATGAGAAGTCGGTGCGGTTGCTGTCGCAAGAGGTGATGCCGCGGCTGGCGGATCTGAACGGGAAAGGATGACCAAACTCGCGTGTCCCCGATAGAATTTCTGATAAGGAGAAGCAGACCAATGACCGGATGGCATACATGCAAGGCTGTCGAACGCGACCCTGAAAAACTAGGTGGCGCATGGCTGTTCAAAGGCACGCGGGTGCCTATATCGGCTCTTTTCGCCAACCTGAGAGACGGGGCCTCCGTGGATGAGTTCTTGGAATGGTTCCCTGGAGTCGAAGCGGAGCACGTCAGAATGGTTTTCGAACACGAATTAGAAGCGCTGGAAGAGTCCAGGGTATCGTGAGAATCCTGTTAGGTCACTACGAGAATTAGAGATACCAAGATGAACGATAGAGACAACCGCGCCCTCGAAATACTCAGAGGACTAGGCGAACGACCGGCCGCGCCGTTCCACGAAGATGCGCCTACCGGGTACATCCTCGAAACTCTGAAGCGCATCGGCCTGGACGCTGACACAGACGAATTCGGGAATGTGATAGCGCGATACCGAAACTCGGACGGCGGCTATCCGCCGCTCGCGCTGGTGGCGCACATGGATCACCCGGGGTTCGAGATAGTGGAGGCGTCGGAGCGCGGGCTGCTGGCCGTCGCGCTTGGGGGTGTGCCGGAGGTGTCGCTGACACAGGGGGCGGACACACTTGTCCTGTTGGAAGACGGGGTTAGGCTGCCAGCGCGGGTTGTTCCGTTCGCGGACGGGGACGGCAGGACAGTTCGGGTGGAACTGAGCGAGGACAGGCCGATAGAGCCGCCCGTTCCGGTGGTGTTCGATCTGCCGGATTTCATGCTGGAAGACGGGTTTATCAGGATGCGCGCGCTGGACGACCTGGCGGGGTGCGCGGCGTCTCTGTCCGCAATGGAGCGGCTGGTGGCGGAGGACGCGGGGTGCGACGTTTACGCCGTCTTCACCCGCGCCGAGGAGGGCGGGCTGTTCGGAGCGCGGCTGATGGCTGAGGCGCGGACGCTGCCGCCCGAAACGCTGGTGGTGTCCATAGAGTCCAGTCCGCTAATTCCGGGCGTGGAACAGGGCGCGGGGCCGGTGATAAGGACGGGGGACGCGCTCTATACTTTCGACGCGGAGGCGGAGCAGGTTCTGATAGTGGCGCGAGAAGCTATCAGGCGGCGCGACCCGGATTTCAAGTGTCAGCGCCAGCTTATGAGCGGCGGGGTGTGCGAGGGAACGGCGTTCGCGGTCTGGGGATACAGGGCGACGGGGATGGCGTTTCCTCTGGGCAATTACCACAACGCCACGACGGGCATACGCGACCCGGAATCGGGCATAGGGGCGGAGTACATCCGGGTGGAGGATTTCATGGGCGGCGTGGAGTTGCTGACCGAGGCGGCGAAGAGCGTCGGGGCGCGGAATGAGTCTCCGGCGAGGGAGAGGGTGCGGGAGGTACCGGGCGAGATTCGGGCGCGGATGATGGGACACGCCTAGTGGAGCGTTATCTCCGGCGCGACTTCAGCCGGACGCGCTTCCTTATTCGTCATCCGCGCCGGGCGGCGGTTCGTCAAACGGCTCGTTCCGCGCTCGGGCGTCTTCCCACCTGCCGTACCACGCCTGCCACTTGGCGCGTTCGGCGGTACGGCCCTCTGCGCGTCCTTCCGCAATGCCTTCGACTCGCGCTTTCTCTCTGCGCTTTTCCAGCCAGTCGTTCACCGTGTCTCTCGTTGCCATCATGGTGTCCCATACCTCCATCAGTATTATGGCGCTTATCACCGCTTTCGCGCCGTCGCGCTCCAGCTCGCTCATGCTGGCAGCCCGATAAGGTTCTATATATCTTCGTTTATGTTTTCGATGATTCTGCAGGTGGGCTGCTGGCGGCTTTGCAGATGGCTGCAGGTGAGGTCTGGTACCTGCATTTGACCTGCATCCACCAGCATTTGTAGCTAATAGGCGAAATTTTTTCTTCCACCAGGGTTGTCATATATTTCCGTTTATAGTTTCAGGGTTCAATTGCCGGTATTGGGACGCGGGAATCCAGCATCCGGAAGTCTCTGAAGCATTATAACAGGATCAGCACAAACGTACAAGAACGTTGGTTGGCTGGCAAATTTTTGGAGCCGAGGGGGGATGGATGTGAATGATCGGATATATCTATGGTAACGGCGGTCAGTGTTCGACAGACTGATAACGCTCGTTCTCCAAATCAAGGTCAAACGGTTGAGTGTGACCGAGATTAAGAATGGTGCATACAGGATCATCGCATCCTAGTATGCTGATAACGACAGCTTTGACTGAATAGGTGTCGAAACGGCTTTTTAGTTTAGGGTCAGTATCAAGGTATAGTGGCTTATTGGTATGTCCGTATGCCTGATTCCGCACGATAGGAATAACAGGCGTATCTACGCTATTTGTAGATGGGGTGGCTAGAATGCTTCTGAGGTTTTGCTCCCACATAATAGCGCGGAGACATTCCTGCTTTCGCAGCGTTTCATCGGTGTGAATCAGAAGAAATACTCGATCACCCTCTTTAACATTGAATATATTAGGATACCGATGAATCACCACCATACACTCTACCCCATCTTCTCTGGCATTCAAAGGATATTCATATATGTCTATGTTGGAATCTCTGTCTAATTGAGTATTCATTGAAGACGCTCCACTATAAAATACCTTGTGATACACAACGCCTCGCAATAGGTTGGGTAGCTTACGGCGTGTATAATTTCCAATCTTATCAATATAATGACCTTTATACTTGTGTCTGTCCAATCTTATGATCCACTTACGTATGAATCGTTTTCTCCATTTATTGCCTATATCGTAGTTACATATGAATCGCTTTCCTACCTCTGTAAGTTGGTATGATCGCGTATCTACTTGGAAATAGCTTCTTATTCGGTACCGCCAAGGCGCATCGTGTCGCAGTAAGCCGTGACTCACAAGATGTTCTAAATTCTCTGTGTAATGGATACTAACCATTAATCGGCAGGCGACTGGAATATCCAAGATACGGTCTAGCTTGGTTTGTATGATTGGCGGTAGGCCATCATCGTAACGCAGTGAAAGTTGTGTAGTATCACTGTCATACAGAGCTTTTAGGATATCGCGGTCGCAAGATGATAAAGATGATAGGCGGATATATAGCCTAATCTTGTTGTACCATACCTTCAAGCGATGCCCAACACCGTCCCAAAATACTTTGGGTGTTACGGCTTTGAAAAGCCATACGACTAATAATACTGCGAGCCCTGCTATAAGCCCTCCTATGATTGTTACCCAAAGCTGGGTGATCTCTTTATCCGAGAGCCAATCCATATACTTGTTGCCTCCAACGCTCCACTAGCTGGCCGTCCTGAACGCGCTGCGGTATTTTCTGAAGCAGGACAAGCATAGGGGCTTCGCCATGCTGGTATCATGTTCCGCGCCGCAAGTATGGCAATAATCCTCTTCGTAGTCTGCGTTCTTGAACCTTGCCCAAGTCCTGTAATGCGAATTGCAGTACGGTTTGTCTAAGACTAGAGGAATTTCCGTTCGACACCGCAGGCAGAACCCTAACTCAGGGAGTGTAGTATGTTGCGGGGGGCTGGTTGGCGCACGTTGGGGTTCCGATTGGACAGGGTAATCTACCGAAGGCGCAAAAATGTTATCACCCCAAGGCGGAGCGTCAACGCCATCTTCAACTCGCTTGACTCTGAGTTCGACCTCTTCGCTTAGTCTCAGGATACGCTCGGCTTCCTCCTTGATAGATTGGTAGAGTTCCGAGTCGTCTTCAATTGAGACCAAGATACCCATCTCATCGTTGTTCCGTTGAGAGAACTCATAGAGATTCATGGATGTGATGAGCGCGTGGCTATCATTCATGTAGCACTTGGCATGGAGAGGCTCCCGGAAGCTGGTTCTTATCTTGGTGCTTGACAACCATTCAGATTCTTCGGGACTAAGTTCGCTTTTGCCATACACCACCCTGATGTCTCGCTTCAACATATCTTGGTATTCGAGTTGTTCTCTAATGCGGCGGCTAAATTTAAGGTAGGGGCTAATCAGCAACAGACGACCGCCGCTCGGATTTTTTATGATTTCAGACAAGTGGTGTGATATGCCATCGGTGCTCAGGAAGTTCGCCATGTCTATGTACCTACCCGTTTTAGATTATCCCTAGACCCCATTATACAACAAAGCAGACCTATTTGGCGTGGTCTGCTTTGAGTGTGGATGAACGGATGTTTTAAGCCTCGCTTGTGTCCCAGCCTTCTATGGCCCAGTAGCCGACGCGGGGGACTTGGGAGACGGTGGGGATGTCCTGGGCGCGCTTTAGGCGTTGGATGTTGTATAGGTGGGTTGTTTCTTCGAAGTATATGTGGCGTATCATGGCCTCGAAGTCCATTATTCGCATGGTTCTGTCTTCGGAGATGGATATGCCGGAGGGGTGCGCTCGGAGCATCAGGTCCCAGTAGGGGCTCATTTCGGAGGATATGGAGTGGGAGCGCAGGAAGCCGACGCTGCGCTCGGACAGGACGCGCCGGGCGAGTTTTATGCCGCCGTCCAGCATCTCCAGGATGACGGGCATTTCCCAGTATTTGTCGTCGTCGAGGCGGCGGTCGGAGGGGGAGTCAGCGATACTTTGGACGTCCTCGACGCCGTGGTCGCCGTCGGGGAAGAGAGTGTCGCCGCAACGGAGTACCAGCCAGCGGTAGAGGAGCGAGGCCATGTGGCTGAATTGGTTGCGGACGCTCCACTCAGCCCAGGCGTATTCGTCGGAAGTCCAGTCAAGCTGGGCGTCTGTTAGTCCCTGAGCTTCGTTGGCTATGAGGTCGTAGAGGGTGTCGAATTCGGGGAACAGCGCTGAGGCCGGGGAGTCGTCGGTGATGGGTTGGTTGGTCATTGCGGGACCTCTCGTGTGGGGTTAGGCGTTCTGGGCAAGGGCGGTCTTCAGGTGTTCTATGGATAGGTTGCCGCCACTGCATATCAGGACGACTTTCTTGCCCGCCAGACGGTCGCGTATCTTGAGCGCTCCGGCGAGGGACGCCGCGCCCGCGTGTTCGACCAGGTTGTGGGTCTGTTCGAGATGGGTGACTATGGCGGCGTTCATCTCCTCTTCGGTTACGAGGATGAAGTCGTCCAGGTGTCGGCGCAGGATTCCGATGGCGAATTCATAGGCCGCGCCGGTGGCGAGTCCTTCGGCGGCGGTCTTCATTGGGGCCTCAAGGGCTTCGCCGCGCTTCCAGGACAGGTACGCGGCGGGCGCTTGCTCTGCCTGCACGCCGATTATCTGTATGTCGGGATTTATGGACTTGGCCACGATACAGGTTCCGCCCGCGCCGCTGCCGCCGCCGACGGGGACGACTATCACGTCGACGTCGGGCAGGTCTTCGAGTATCTCAAGCGTGTATGTGCCGACGCCGGCGTACAGGCGGGGTTCGTTTATCGGGTGGACGTAGCGATATCCTTCCTCTTTGGAGAGCCGCTCGATGTAGTCTTTAGACTCGTCGAAGAACGCGCCGTGGTGAATCACCTCCGCGCCCAGGTTTCGCATGGAAGCGACCTTGCCCGGGTTGGCGTTCTCAGGGACTGCGATGTACGCCTTCGCTCCGAAGACGCTGGCGGCGTATGCTATGGATTGGCCGTGATTGCCGCTGGACGCGGTGGATACGCCGCGCTCCAGTTCGGCGTCGGACATCTGGGCGAGCAGGTTTATGCCGCCGCGCATCTTGAACGCGCCGAGTCGCTGGTGGTTCTCGTGCTTGACGTACACCTCGTCCGCGCCGATGAGCTTTTCGAGTCCGATGTACCTGTGGAGGGGAGTGCGGGTAACGTATCCGGCTATGCGCTTCTTGGCCTGTATGACGTCGTGTAGGGTTGGTGGCTGCAAGGGTATCGTTCCTTCCTAGATTACTCGGCGCGTATTATAGCCCAAATCACAAACGGGCCGTTAGTTCGTTCCATATTCGAGCGGAGTACGCTATTCCAAATTCACAATTCCTTGCGCTGATGATAGGATTGGACCAATACTGAAAGCGCGGGCAGGTGCTACCATGGTTACAGCTACGAGGCCGAGAATCGAGACAGGAAGAAACACAGTGTACAGTAGCGGCGGCGTGGTGGTGTCCATATCGCCACTGGCGGCGTCGGTGGGCGCGAGGATTTTGGCGGAGGGCGGCAACGCATTCGACGCGGCGATAGCGACCGCGGCGGTTGAGGCGGTGACGGTTCCCCCGGCGTGCGGAGTGGGCGGCGAGCCTTTCGTCATCATGCACGACGCCAAGACCGGCCAGGTACATGGGATGAACGGCAGCGGCAAGGCTCCAATGGCCGCCAACCGCGACTTCTTCGTCAAGCGCGGACACAAGCATATGCCGCTGCAAGGGCCGCTGGCCGCCGCGATACCGGGCGAGATACTGGGGTGGGAGCAGATAACCGAGCGCTTCGGCACAAGGCCGCTGGGCAAGCTGATAGAGCCGGCGATAGGCTACGCGGAAGAGGGGTTCGCGGTCAGCGAGCAACTGGGGGGCGGGTTCAAGGCGCTCAATGAGAAACTGGCGAGATTCCCATATTCGCGGGAGATATTCACGCGGGACGGCAGCCCAATTCAGCCGGGCGAAATACTGGTGCAGAAGAATCTCGCCAAGACACTGAAAGCTGTGGCTGCGGGCGGCGCGGATGCGTTCTATAAGGGCGACATAGCGCGAGAGATGGCGCGGGCCTTCCAGGAAGCGGGCGGTCTGTACACGGAGCGAGAGTTCGCCGACCACCGGAACGTCTGGTATCAGCCGCCCATATCGTCAACCTATCGGGGTCACACCATCTACGAGACGACTCCGCCCTCGCACGGGTTCATGCTGCTGGAAATCCTGAACATACTGGAAGGGTACGACCTGGCAAACATGGGCTTCTACACGGCGGAGTCGGTGCATACGATGGTCGAGGCCAAGAAGTTGGCCTTCGCGGACCGCAACAGGTACGCGGGCGACCCTGACTTCGTGGACACGCCACTGTCGGAGCTAATCTCCAAGCCGTTCGCCGCGCTGCGCCGTCGGCTGATAGAAGCGACGGCGGGATACTACGAACCCGGCCCTGTGGCCGCGCCGATTCCGGGCGACGGCAACACGAGCTACTTCTGCGTGGTGGACAAAGAGGGCAACGCGCTTTCGTTCATTCACAGCCTCTCGATGGGGTTCGGCAGCGGATTCGTCGCGGGCAATACGGGCGTCCTGCTGAACAACCGCATAGGTCGCGGGTTCAGCCTGGTCGAGGGACATCCGAACGTGATAGAGGGTGGCAAGCGCACGATGCACACGCTGAACGCCTACATGGTGATGCGCGAGGGCAGGCCGTATCTTGTGGGCGGAACGCCGGGCGGAGACAGGCAGATAGCCTGGAACGCGCAGGTGATTACCAATGTGCTGGATCACGGCATGAACGCGCAGGAAGCGGTCGAAGCGCCGCGCTGGACATCCACGCCCGGCACCGATCCGCACAACGTGGAAGACCCGTTCGTGCTGGAACTGGAAGGCGGCATGGAAGAGAGCGAGATAGAGGCGCTGAGGGACAGGGGGCATACGGTAGTGACGCATCCGGGCAGGGTGTTCGGCGGTTCGGCCAAGCTGATAGTGATTGACCCGGCGACTCAGGTTCGGATGGCAGGATCGGATCCGAGGACGGACGGCCACGCGGCGGCGGTGTGATGGAGGGCTTCAAGTGACATCCGCGCTGGCAAACAGAGCAGACCCCAAGGCGGTCGCGGTGGCGCGCGCCGTGTACGACGCCGCGCGACCGGAGTCGGTGATACTGTTCGGCTCCCGCGCTCGGGGGGATTACCGCCCCGACTCGGATATTGATCTGCTTATAATATCCGACGGCCCGTCCAAGAGCGGATACATGAAGGCGCAGGATGCGGCTAGAGAGGCGGCGCAGCGCATATACGGAGACTACTTCGGCGCGGACCTGGTATGGATGTCGCATGAGAAGTACACGGAGTGTCGCAACGGCATCAACCACCTGGCGGCGCAGGCGGCGCGAGACGGAGTTGACATGAACGGAGAGAAGCAGGAATATGAGCGCGACGCCGAAACCGCTTTCGACTGGGCGGACGTTCGTCAGAGAGTCATCAATGCCAACAGGGAACTTATGACAATGGACGTGTTGATAGCCGGAAGCGCCCCCCAGGAAGCGACGGGCTTTCACGCTCAGCAGGCATTGGAGAATATCCTAAAGGGCTGGATTTCGGCGTTCGGGGCAGAGTATGGGAACACCCATGAACTGGGGAAGCTAATCGGTATAATCAGAAGCGACTCCCAAGAGTACGACACTCCGGCGGGCGAAGAACTGGCGTGGCTGACCCGATACGCCGTGGAGTACCGCTACGAAGGCGCGCAGTTGATTATGGACGATCCCATCGAGTTGTATTTCACCATAGACCGGGTGGTGTCGGCTATCGAGGAGAGAATCAAGGCGCTGACGAGGGTAGAGGAACTGCCGAGATACGAGCCGCCGAGTCGGAGAAGGACGGACGAGTCAGAGTAGAGTGAATAAATTTAACGTACAGTGTAGCGGAACACAAATTAATCTCAGGAGCTAATGACATGGCACTCCCAACAGCAAAAGAACTACGCCCCGCGATTCTTGAGATAGTAGAGGGGATGAGATCGCCTCTACGTCACAAAGAAATCGAAGAGTCGCTCAAGGAACGATTCACATTGACCGATAACGAACGAAGGAAAATGATTCATTCGGGGGCGCGGACAGTGTTTGAGAGTCGGATGCGAGGGGTTGTGTATGACCTTTGGAAGAGAGGTTTATTGGAGAAATCTTCATATGGTCGCTACCAAATTGCTCCACTCGGTCGCAAATGGCTTGAAGGACATTCAGACGACATAGAGGAGACAAATACGTCTGATGCAGTCGACAGTACACGAGTTGATGTAGATACAAGCCCAGAAGAAAAGATAGGATCCCTTCACAGGGAATTGAATGACAGGCTTGCCGACGAAGTGTTGGATGGCGTAAAAGACATATCACCTGATAGCTTTGAACGCTTGGTGGTCAGGCTACTCGAGAGAATGGGATATGGTGATGGCAAAGTCGTTGGCGGCAGCGGTGATAAAGGGATAGACGGCATCATCAATCAAGACCCACTAGGACTGGAAAAGGTCTATATACAAGCGAAACGTTGGCAAAACCAGGTCGGCGAACCTGAAATTCGCAATTTCTCCGCAAGTCTGGAAGCGAAAGGTGCAAGCAAGGGCGTATTCATTACGACTTCATCCTTCAGGTCAAACGCACGACAAGCAGCACAATTCATCTCAGCTGGGGGCAAGTTTATAAGACTGATTAATGGGGAAGAACTCGCTCGTCTGATGATAAATCATGGGGTAGGCGTAATTACCGAAACTACCTACGAAGTGAAGCAACTGGATGAAAATTACTTCGTCGACCTATAAATATGTACACAAACCTGACTAAAGGAGAATCCAGATGAAATTCGGACTTCTGTTTGAAATGCAGCGCCCGTTCGAGGGCAATGATATTGACTGGAATACGCTCTACAAGGAGACGCTGGAACAGTGCGAACTGGCCGACCAAGTGGGCTTCGACAAGCTGTGGTTTGTGGAGCATCACTTCCTGCTCGGGTTTTCGGGATCGCCCTGCCCGGAGGTTATCTTTGGAGCGCTGAGCCAGCGGACCAAGCAGATCAGGATTGGGTTCGGGGTGTCCATCCTGCCGCACGCGCATCCCGTTCGCATCGCGGAGCGGGTGGCGATGGTTGACCAGCTTACGGACGGGCGCGTGGAGTTCGGCACGGGACGCTCTAACGCCTACGAGCAGATGGGGCTTGGAGTTGATCCCAGGGACACGCGCGAGATGTGGAGCGAGTCCATAGAGATGATTCCGCAGATTTGGCAGGCGGAGGACGAGTTTAGCTGGGAGGGCAAGTTCTGGAACGTCCCGGAGCGGCGCGTGCTTCCGAAGATATACCAGAAGCCCCACCCGAATATCTACCTGGCCTGCACGCAGTCGGCCAGCTTCGACCTGGCGGCTGAGAAGGGTATCGGCGTGCTGTCGTCCGCGTCCTACGCGCCCACTGTGCTGGCTCAGCACGTGAAGACCTACAAGGAAAAGGTCAAGAACGCCAACCCGGTGGGCGCGTTCGCTACGGACTACTGGGCGAACAACGTTCATGCCTACTGCGGTCCGGACAACGGCGAGGCGCGCGAACTGGCGGCGGAGTCCATGAAGACGTTCTTCGGCCCGGACAAGCCGTACATCGCGGGGCGCGTCGGGGCATACGAAGAACTGCTTGAGGCGTGGGGCGGAGTGCCAGACCACTTGCGGGCGGACTTCGGACGCTGGCTGAGACAGTCGGACGAGGATCACAAGCAGCAGGCGGAGGAAGTGGGCATATCGCTCGACTCCGGCCCCGGGGCGGCGCGCGCCGCCATCGCGGAACTGGACGGAAACACGCTTGCTGACCGTGGAGTGACGATAGCCGGAGACCCGGAAAGTTGCGTCAACGCTATCATGAAGTACGACGAGATAGGTGTGGACGAGGTGATGCTGATCATCCAGACCGAGACCATTCCGCACGAGAAGGTTCTGAGTTCGATAGAGCTATTCGGCAAAGAGGTGTTCCCGGCGGTGCGCGAGATGGTGGGGGCGAAGGCGGCGGCGGCGGACTAAGACGCGACTCAGGCGAGCCTGGTTCAGATTTCAGAGATGGGCCAGGCTCAACACAGTCTTGAGACACTGAAGCTAAAGAGGCTGAATCAATGGATAACCCAATTGTCATCGTGGTCTTGATAATCGTTATAGCTGGAGTGTGCGTGGGCGGATACCTCTACTTCACGGCGAAAGCGCGTCAGAAGCGCGAAGCTGAAGAGAAGGAGCAGAGGCTGCGCGACGCCATAAACAACGTTCTCATGTCCGATCCCATCACCAGGGACAACATAGACATTCTCAGGGAAACCGACTCGGAGTATCTGCCGCAGGCGGTTGACCTTCGCCGCGAACAGGTGGCGCGAGAAGAGCGACGCCGCGATGAGGATAGGCTGGAACGCCGTCGGAGGGAAGGGATGGGTTAGAGATTCCCACCATCCAGATCCAGCGATTCCAACTCTTATCAGCAGATAGGCCGTTTACCAAGAAAGGAAAAACTTAGATGACCATAGACGCAGCGACCGCGATAGCCCGAATTCTGAAGCGTGAGGGGATCGAGTGGGTCTCGACTTTCCCGGTGTGCAGGGTGAACAACGCCCTGGGACGCGAGGGCGTTCCGATGGTGATGATGCGGGACGACCGCTACGCCATCGCGCTGGCGGACGCCTTCTCGCGCGTTACGGGCGGCGACAGGATAGGCGTATGCACGGTGCAGGGCGGCGTGAACGCGGCGGGCATACAGGTGGCATACGCGGGGCTGGCGCAGGCTTACGAGGACGGCTCTCCTATCCTGTGCATAACGGACGGCGTTCCGGCGGGAAGCTCGGAGAACAGCCAGTTCGACGTCACGACCAGCCTGAAGTCGGTCTCGAAGTGGTACGGATATATAGACAGGCCGGAGCGCGTGCCGGAGTTCATGCGCCGCGCCTTCACGATGCTCAGGAGCGGACGGCCCGGCCCGGTGGTGCTGTCGGTTCCGAACGCGGCGGGGACTTATGACGAAACAGCCGACCCATACACGCCGGTCAAGGGCTGGAAGTCCGCGCCCGATCCCGAGGACGTGTCCATTGCGGTTGACCTGCTCTTGGACGCGGAGAATCCGCTGATATACGCGGGCGAAGGGGTCATCTACGCGGGAGCGTCGGCTGAACTGAAGACGCTGGCCGAACTCGTAAGCGCGCCGGTGATAACGACGCTCAAGGCGAAGGGCGCGTTTCCCGAAGACCATCCGCTGTTCGTGGGGGTTCGAGGGGAGCCATCCGCCCACTACCTGCACAAAAGCGACCTGATACTAGCGATAGGATCAAGCCTGTCTCCCGCGCGGTTCAGCCACGCTATCCCGGACGCGGCCAACAAGACGATAATCCAGTGCAACCTGGACGAACTGCACGTCAACAAGATATATCCTATGTCTCAAGCCGTGCTTGGCGACGCGCGCTTCACTATGCGGGCGCTTGCCGAAGAGGTGTCGGACAGAACGGGCGGCGCTGGCAGAAGCGCGGACAGAGTAGAGGCGGAGATCAAGGAAGTCCGCGACGCCGGCCTCGCCGTGTACCGGGAGGCTATGGACTCGGATGAAAAGCCCATCAACCCGTACCGGGTGTACGCTGGCCTGATGGAAGCGCTCGATCCGCGCAACTCGTTCGTGACGCACGATTCGGGCAACACCCGCGACCAACTCAGCACGGTGTACGACACGCTGATACCACGCGGCTTCCTGGGTTGGGGCAACGTTTCTACTCTAGGATTCAGCCTGGCGGCGGCTATGGGCGCGAAGATAGCGTTCCCGGAAAGGCAGTGCGTAGCGGTTACGGGCGAGGCGGGCGTTGGGTATATGCTCGGCAACCTGGAGGTTCCGGTTCGGCAGAAGTTGGGCGTGACAGTGGTTCATATCAGCAACGGCGGGTTCGCGGGCTACGGACCCGGCTTCTGGGGCGAGGGACATGACCCATATACTCATCTGGTTCTTGGACCGGACGAGGTGGATATGTCCAGGGTCATCGGGGAGCTCGGTCTGCACACGGAGCGGGTGACGGAGCCTTCGGAGGTCGTACCGGCGCTCCATCGCGCGCTTGCCGCGAACGAGAATGGGCAGCCGTCCTACATCGAGTTCATCTGTTGCCAGTATCCGGTGTACGGCGGCTGGGTGACCGGCGCTATCGCGCACTAGAAGAATCGTCTTGTCGAGCGACGCTAAAGAAGGCGGGTGGTCGCGCGAGTTCCTGGTTGGACAGGTCGCAACCCTCTTGGTCGTGGCGTGTGCGATAGGGTACGCGCTTATCTCCGAGGACCGGGGGCTGTCTTCCGCCTTAGCGCGGAACCAGGCGGAAGCGGGGCCATCGGTCGGCTTTGGGCTGGGCGTAGCGGGATCCGGGCAGCCCGTCGAGTGTTCGGACAACGAGGGGCTTGCGCGGGACTGCGCCTTGTTGCTGTCTGTACGAACCGCGCTCGCGGGTGGCTCGGAACTGGGCTGGGACGCGGACGCTCCGGTGTCGGAGTGGAAGGGGGTGGTCGAGGCCGGGGAGCCGCCCCGCGTCGTCGCGCTGAACCTGACGACGGCGGGGCTGTCGGGGTATATTCCGCCGGAGTTGGGCGGGTTGTCTGATCTGCGCGCGCTGCACCTGTACGGCAACGAATTGAGCGGGGAGATTCCGCCCGAACTCGGACGGCTGACCAAGCTGGACACGCTGGATCTGGGCGATAACCGGCTCACGGGGGAGATTCCGCCCGAACTTGGAGATCTGGCGGGGCTGGTGTCGCTGGATCTGAGTGTCAATCAACTGAGCGGGGAGATTCCGGCGCGGATTGGGGAGTTGGAGCGGCTCGAATGGTTGGTCATCGCGGAGAACCAGCTTACAGGCAGCGTAACCGAGACTCTCCAAGACCTGCCGAATTTAGACTACCTGAACATAGAGGGCAACGATCTGAGCGGCTGCGTCCCCGTTCGGCTTAAGGATGTTGACGGCTTTTTGGGAGGGCTGCCGGTCTGCGACGGGGGGCTGAACAGGTCTCAGGAATCCAGGGATTCGTCCAGGACGGATTCCCAGTCGCTACGCCTGGGGGTTACTGAGAAGTCCCGGATGAGCGTTCGCAGGATTTCACTGATGGACACCTGGCCCGTGGGCAGATGGGCGCCGCTGAATTCGGGGCGCGTCGCCATCGCGCCATAGCCGATATGCAGATGCGGCGCTACGATGGGACTTTGGCCCACGGGATGCCAATGATATTCGAAGACATCCCGGCCGTCTGCGTCAGTGACCGCGTAGCGATAGCCCGTTTCCATGACCATCCAAGAAGTTCCTGGCGAGTCGGATTCGGTTATTCGGTAGTATTGGCGCAACCGGAACCGTAGTCTGGACTGACCACCAAGTCTAACCGGAGTTTGCCTGTTCATAGTCAGAAGGTGAGGCATGGCCGAAGGGTAGTAACCGCCGTCAACTGAGACAACAGAGTCTGTCACGCACGAAACGGCGAGTTGAATCGGGGCAATGTAGTTGCTGACCGCCTCGACAGGCGTTCTGCCTCGCATCAGGTTTCCGACGTCTCCCACGCTTCAGGTATCATCATTGCTAACTCAATAACATCACCGTGTCTCTCACGGTCGTCGTCGAACTCGCCGGCTTTCCATGCTTGGAAGAATTCGTCGAGGCTCATGCCGAAGTTCTTGCGGGCCAAGTTTTCCTTCATTTCCCGCGCCTCTTCTTGGGTGAGGAATATGGGCTTGGGGACGTGGATTTCTTCTTTCTCTGGTTTGATGGTCATAATATATCTCCTGTTTCGATATGAGGTTCACGCGATTAAGTGTAGCATGTATGGCGCGGCCAATTAAGCGCGCTTGTTTCAAGCGCGCGGGCATACGAGGCATCCGTTCGTCAGATGCCAGATGACGCGGCGATTTGAGATTGTGAGGTCAGAACTGGGTGTAGAGGGTGGGCGACCTCTGCTCCTCGGTGATTTCGTCGGGGCCGAGCGGGTAGGCTTCCTTCTTGTATATCTGGATGCGGTCGGAGCCGTAGTCGGCTATGTACATCATCTGGTCATAGACACGCACCGACACCGGCCAGCGGACGCGCTTCTGCGGTTCGATGGAGGCCATTTCGCGCAGCCTGAGCGCCTTGACGTTGGAGCGCATGTAGTGGAGGGCCTGCTTGGAGAGGGTGGCGTCGCCTCGGAATAGTTCGACGAAAACGCCGTCCTGCCTGAATAGCTGGACGCGGTTGTTCGCCCAGTCTGCGACGTATATGTCGCCGTGTTCATCCACGGTGACGCCGGACGGGCGGTTGAACTGGCCTTCGCCGTCGCCCGACCCGCCTATGCTGAAGATGAACTCGCCGGCGGCGCTGAACTTCTGCACGCGGTCGTTGCGCCAGTCGGCGACATAGACATCGCCGAGTTCGTCCACACAGATGCCCCAGGGCATATTGAGTTGGCCCTTGGCGGAGCCGTAGCCGCCGAACTCCATCAGGAACTCGCCATTCCGCGTGAACTTCTGTACGCGGTGGTTGCGGGTATCCGCTACGTACACGTTCTCGTCGGGGTCGAGCGCGATGCCGGACTGCCGGTTGAACTGGCCCTCGCCGCCGCCAGTCTCGCCCCACTGGTCGAGTATCTCGCCTTGCTTGTTGATGATGGTTATCTGGTTGGTGCCTTCGTCGGAGATCCAGAGGTTCTCATCGCTGTCCATGACCATGGAGGCGGGCCAGACGAACTTGGCGTTGACCGAGTGGGTTCCGCCTATCTGGGCCGCGCCCCCGGCGGCGAGGTTTATCGCTCCGAGGTCTTCGTCGTCCTGGGAGAGACGCCTGATGAACGATATGCCGCCGCGACACAGGATGAAGAGGTCGCCTGAGCCGTCAACGGCGAGGTCAACCGGCGTGTTGGTCAGACGTCTCATGCCGAGCGTCTTGTCGTAGCTGAATCCTACCCTGAGTAGCGCGTATGGCCTGCCCATTTCTTTTCACCTTTGTCTGATATTGCTGGTTGTGGATTCCCGCGAAAGCGGGAATGACGGTCGGGGTCGGGTTGTCGTTGTTGTGCGCTACGCCGCGAAGATGGGGAGTTGTTCGTAGTGGCCGCCGACGATTGGGGCGGCTTCTACGCCCATCCACTGTTCGAGCAGCGTGGAGTAGAGGCCGCGGAAGTCGTAGGTGTGCGCCATGTCGCCGTCGGTCTGCTTGTCCAGGTCTAGGGACGGGTATTCGGCGTACAGGCCGCCGTTCACCCGGTCGCCTATGATGAACGACCCGCCGCCCGCGCCGTGGTCGCAGCCGCTGCCGTTGTCCCTGACGCGGCGTCCGAACTCGGTGAACACGAGCATCACGACGTTGTCCGATGCGTCGTGGTCTCGGATGTCCTGGAAGAAGTCCATGATGGCGCCGGATAGCTCGGTGAGCAGGCGGGGGTGAGTCGGGACCTCGTTGGCGTGGGTGTCGTAGCCGCCGTGCTGGGTGTAGATGACCCGCGTTCCGAGGTCGGCCAGATGGACGCGCGCGGCGTCGCGGAGACTCTGGGCTATCGGGTTGCTGGCGTACTCCACGTCCGATATGTACGTCTCGGGGGCCTTCTTGAGAATGTCCGCGCCCTTGAGAACGTCGAGGCCGGTGCTGGCGATGTACTCCCGCGTGGGGCCGCTTCCGATAGCCTGGCCGTACATCTTCTGGAATACCTCAAGCGCCTGCTGACGCTGAGACTCTTCGGATATGCCGGTCATGACGCCGTAGTTGTCGAGGTCGCCGACGGAGGTTATGGGGACGCCCCGCTTTGCCATGGCGCGGGGGAGTCCGCGCCCTATGTTGACGCAGGTGAGCGGGTTTTCCTTGAGCGGGTCCATCTGGGCGACGACCTGGCCGAGCCAGCCCTCGGTTCCAATCCTATCCGGCTCTGAGGTGTGCCAGATGTCCATGCCCCGGAAGTGGGACCTGCTGGAGTTGGGGTAGCCGACGCCCTGAACGATGGCGACGTCGCCCTGGTCGTAGAGTTCCTTGACCGGGGCGAAGTTGGGGTTGAAGCCAAGGTAGTCGTCCATGGGCAGGACTTCCTCCTGCGGGATCCCGATGACCGGCCTGGAGTCGTAGTATATGTCGTTGCCGTAGGGAATGAGCGTGTTCATAAAGTCGTTGCCGCCTGTGAGCTGCACGACTACGAATACTGTCTGCTTGTCGTTTGGTTCCACTTGGGATTCTCCTATACGCTGGGTTTTCACCCTCACCCTAGAGGCGGGGTCTTTCGATTATTTCCCGATACCACTTCTGTCGTTCGCCCTGAGTCTGTCGAAGGGCCGCCCGTTCATGGTTCGACAAGCTCACCACGAACGTAATTGGTTGATAATCGAAAGACCCTGTCCCTAGAGGGAGAGGGGATTATATGCTCAGGCGAATTGGTATTCGACTGAGGCGGCGATGAACTGGACCATGCGGGCTACGCGCTCGGCGCTGTCGTCTCGGCGCTCGGCGCTGTCGAAACTCAGGTCGCCGCCGGATTGGGCGTAGTCCATCAGGGCTTCCCTGGTCATGGGATCAACGGTGAGGGGGCCGATGAGGTCTAGCGTCCTGTCAACGAAGTCGCCGGGCGGGATGGGTTTGTCGTCAGCGGCGAGCCTGTTATAGATAGCGCGGACGCCGGGCAGGTCGCTGTCTCCGAGTTCGTTGACGGCGAAGTTGATGCGCTCAGCTAGGGCTCCGCAGTCAATCCATTCGCCTCCGGTGTGCCATCCCTCGACGGTGGGGGGCGTCATAAGTCGCTGTCCCATGAGGCCGGCGGCGGCCGGGGCGCCGTGCAGGCTGGGTTCGGGGAAGTCGTGGTTGCCAGCCAGCTTGATAGTGCCTGCGACCAGTTCCGCCGGACTCTTGACCTTCGTGAAGCGCGCTTCCTTGAAGAAGTCGGAGTTGAACAGGACGCGCAGAACGGCGCGGATGTCGCCGTCGCTGTCGAAGTAGGCCTGGCAGAGCGTTTCGACGGCCCGTGGATCCTGGGGCGGGACGTCGTTCCATGAGGGCACCTGCGGCTCGTCCGCTACGAAGAAGTTGTACAGGTGGCGCGAGATGAACTTCGCGGTGGCGGGCTGTTGGACGATGATGGCGATGATGTCCTCGCCGTTGAAACGGCCCTTGTGTCCCAGGAAGGTCTTCTCGCTGTGGTCGTGATCCTGGTCGCGATAGACGAACTCGGAGGGGTAGCGTCCGTAGGGGTCGAGCGGGATGGGTTGGGTGAAGGTCCAGCCGGTGAAGGCGCGGGACGCCATCTTGATGTCGTCTTCGGTGTAGTTGCCGACGCCCATGGAGAACAGTTCAAGCAGTTCGCGGCCCCAGTTCTCGTTGGGTCGGTCGCCGAAGTTCTCGCAGTTGTCCAGCCAGAATATCATGGCGGGGTCCTTGGCGAGGTCAGTGAGTATAGTACGCATATCGGCCATGGCGTTGGTTCGGAAGAGTTCTATCTGCGTCTTGGCGGACGGGCCGTGTTCGCTCTTGCCGACGGAGGTGGCGAAGACGTGATGCCAGAAGAGGGCCATCTTCTCTTCGAGCGGGCGCTGGGTGTTGACCATGCGGTATATCCAGCGGGTGTTCCACGGCTCAACGGAGTCGGGGTTGTTGAGTTCGAGCCAGTAGCGGATAACCACGTCGTCGTCCACTTCGGGGAAGCGTTCGGGATGAAGCAGGTCTTCGACTATGTCTTGGTAGCGCTGGGACGCGAGGGATTCGAGTTCGTCGCGTGTCGCTCCGAATCCGGCGCGGCGCATCAGGTGGGCAATCAGGGCCAGGTCGGTGTTCGCCATGTTGGTCTTCTCCTTGGTCGTCTGGTACGGAAGGCATTATATTCGACTTTCGGAGAAAAGTCTCAGAAAATAGAATAAGGTGTAGGCAACCGAGTTTGATTTCAGAGTCTCATATATTCTGGTTTATATTCATACAAGTGGCTTCTGGTGTGTTAACTGGTGAGCAACAGGTGAAAAAGTCACCAGCGTTGACCAGCGTTTCACCAGCGTTAGCTATGGGGAAAATTTTTCTTCGTCCCCGCGAGGCTTTCGCATAAATCTCTCCTTATGATGTATGGTGTGAGACGGGTTCATCACACAGGCATTTTAGCACAGTTGGTCGCGGGGATGGTAGGGCTACTTGATATACACGGTCGGGCCGGTGTATCTGAGTGGGGAGTTCGATGAGGACGCGCTGCTGGCGGCGCGCTATCGCAGTTCGATGGCGCTGGCGGCGGAGCATAGGATCAGGACGATAGCGTTTCCGGCAATCAGCACGGGGGTGTACCGATTTCCGAAGGAACGGGCGACGCGGATAGCGGTTTGGGAGGTATTGGCGGCGCTGGAGCGGGACGCGGAGATAGAGAGGGTGACGTTTGTGGCGTTTTCGGGGAGGGATTATGGGGTGTATGAGGGGGTGATGGCTGAAAGGGTCCCCAAGTGATAGCCTATCCGTACTCTCATAGTCTCACCTCTGTCTCTTGCCCCTGCTGTCTCGAAGGATCTATGTACAGCGCTTTCAAGAGGAAGAACAGGGTTAGGAAAGAGTCAACGATTATCCCGAGCGCGAACAGCATCATCACTCCCTCGAACGTCGCGTTCCAGACGCCCGACGCGTAAAGCAGGAAAGCGACCAGGTAAACTGTGCCATTAGTTATCACAGCCTGGTACGCGAGGTACTGCGTCTTTCCCGTGCCGTAGAAGAAGCTGTCCATCACGACGTTGAATGATAGCAGAACGTAGGGGATGAAAAGGATTCCGAACGCCACCATCGCCCAACGCAGAGTTTCCGGATCGTTGTTCAGCAAGGCGGCGACCGTTGAGAAGCCGGGAGTCAGCATTATCCATATAACCATCATCCCTGCCGTGATGAGCATGGAGGCGCGCCACAGATCCCTGATTCTCACTATGTCGCCTGAAGAATTGGCCACCATAGCTTTGGTCGAGTCCGCGAAAGCGAGAACCGGAACGAGCATGAAACTCCATAGAATCTGCATGACAAGGTAGTATCCGCTAATCTGTGTCTCGCCAATGGTGTTCACTATGCGTATGATCATGAAGAAGTAGGCGACATTGCGAATTAGGCTGTCCGCGCCGCTGCCCAGTCCGACGCGCAAATACTCGCGCATATCGGCGAAAGACGGAAGACCGCCAAGTTCGCCGACGCGGAGACGCCGCGCGCGAATCAGAAGAATCAGACCGATGACGAACATACCCACGCTTGCCAGCAGGGTTGACCAGCCCACGCCTACCACGTCCGCGTCAAGCGAAAATCCGTGTCCACCGAAGAATAGGCTGTCCAGGGCAAAGCGAAGCGCGACATTCACAATCGCCATGATGAATACCAGGCGTCGCATTCGGAGCGCCTCGAACAGCACGACTATCGCGGCGCTCAGCAGGGTGAATGGGATGCTGAATATACTGACGCCGAGAAAGCCTCTGGTCTGTTCCTGAATTGTGTCTGACGTACCTATGAGAGTGATAAATGCGTCTCTGAAAAGGAATACGCCAACCGAGAAGACGAGCGAGGCCACGAAGATGAAGGCCAAGACGCTCTTGGCTCTGTCTATCTGGACCGCGGCCCCGCTTCTTATCTGAGACCCCAAAAAGAAGAATATCGCGAGAACTGTGGCTTCCTGAAAGATTTCTACGACAAGTCCGACGAACTGCCATTGAGATACGATTGCAAGGCTTCCGGGATCGGGCAGTTCATTCCCTATGAGATATACACGGTATAGCTGGTATATATTCGGCAAACCAATGAACAGCAGTATAAACAGGAACAATCGCCAGTCCCATATTCTGAGATAGTGTCGAATGTGTTCCTGCATGGTCATTGCAATCGCTCCTGCTTTTCAGTTCGACAAGCTATGCCGCGGATTTGGGCGCTCCAGGACGGCGGGGTTTACTAGTTTGTCGGGTATTTGGGTATTCATGTCAGGCTAAGAGGCTTACGCCGTCCAGACGCGCAAACCTCCGGTCGAATGTGTAGAGCGGTCGAGCGTTTGCCCTTTCAGAGGCCGCCAGAATCATAAGGTCCGCGAAGTCGGCGCGACGCTCTTCGTAGGCCACCGCCACTGTCGCTACGTCTTCCGAGGATTCGATCACAATGTTATTGCTGGCTGCCAGTTGTTCCAAGACGGCTACAATTCGAGCGTGCGGGAACTTGTATGACCGCTCTAGTACCCACACGACCTCAATAGCGACCTCACGGCATATAAAGCCCGGCCGCTCAGGGGTGAGCGACTCCATCAACTCACGAGCCGCTTTAGCCTGCGCTAAGTCGTCATTCACAAGATAGCGCACCAAGATGTTCGTATCTATGGCTATCATATCTCACACGCGCCGCTGACGATGGCGTCTTCCATCTCTTCCAGAGTCACGGGAGGGCCTTCATATTTGAGTATCCCGAACAATCTGCTGACGGATTTACCCTCGGAACACTGGTCGGGGCTGTCGGGTATGGACGGAACCGTACCTAGCAATTCTGAAGCGCGCTCCAGGGTGAAGCCTACGACTTCGCCCGCGTCGTCGAAGTCGGCTACTAGATGTTCGGCGACATCTTCAGCTTCGCTGGCTGGAATCCCGTTCCAGATGGAGAGGGTATCCGTTTCTCTGTCGTAGTGGATTTTGGGTTTCATAGCAATCGCTCCTGTTTTCAGTTCGACAGGCTGTGCCTCGGATTCGGATGATCCAGCACCGCCGGATTTACCAGGTTGTCGGGCATTTGGCCGGTTAGGACGTGGGCGACTTCGCGGGCGGCGCGTTGTTCGAGTTCAAGGGTGGATTCCTGGCTGAAGAAGGCGACGTGGGGGGTGATGATGATGTTGTCCAGAGACAGCAGCGGGTGGTCGCTGGGCGGGTGGTTGTCGGCCATTACGTCGAGGCCGGCGCCGGCTATGGCTCCGCCGGTGAGCGCGGCGTGGAGCGCGTCTTCGTCTATCAGGCCGCCGCGCGCGCAGTTGACGAGGAAGGCTTCGGGCTTCATCATCGCGAGTTCGCGCTCGCCTATCATGTTCTGGGTATGCGGGTTGAGCGGGGCGTGGAGGGTTACGAAGTCGGACTCGCGGAGCAGGGTGTCGGTGTCCACGTAGCGCGCGCCTCGGAGGGCGGCGGTCTGGGGGTTGAAGAGCGGGTCTGAGGCTAGGACGCGCATACCGAAGGCGAGCGCCTTCTGCGCGACGGCCTGGCCGATGCGTCCGAAGCCGATTACGCCCATGGTCTTTCCGCGCAGACGCATCATACGCATGGTGAGGGGGACGCTGCCCCAGCCGTCGGACTTGACGGAGTTGTCGAAGAGCGCGACGCGGCGGTTCCAGGTGAGCAGGAGCGCCATTACGTGGTCGGAAACCTCGTCAACGCAGTAGTCGGGGACGTAGGTTACGGCCATGCCGAGTTCGGTGGCGGTGTCCACCGCGATGTTGTCAACGCCGACGCCGAACCTGCCGACGGCGACGCAGTTGGGGGCGGCGCGAAGCACGTTGGGCGTGACCTGCGCGAAGCAGGTCATTATGGCGTCAACGTCTCCGGCGAGGGAGATTAGGGTGTCTTCGTCGCCATCGGGCGCTACTATGGCCTCGGCGTCGGCTTCTTCGCGCAGGACGGCTTCTTCCGGCTCGGTGGTGGGCCAGACGTAATCGGTGATGAGGACTTTGTATTTGGGCACGGGGGTCTCCTCTATTCGAGTTCCATGGGCTTGAACATACAGCCTTCTACGAATATATCAAAGAAGTCGTGCGTGGTCTCAAGTTCGACGTGTTCTATGGTGGCGGCGATGCGCTCTATGCGGTCGCGCATCGGGGCGGAGAGCAGCATGATGGTCGCGCCCTCGAGGGCGGCGTTGCCCACCTTGACGATGCGCTCGGGGGGCAGGTTGGCTATGAAGCCGATGTCGAGGGCGTTGGAGACGTTGAGGTAGTTGGCGAATCCGCCGGCGAGATACATCCTGGATATTTTGGATATGGGCAGGCCGTAGTTTCGCAGGGTTATGTACTGGCCTGAGTAGTTGGCGGACTTGGCCTGGGCGAGCGCGGATATGTCGGCGCGGGAGAGGGACATTCGGCGGTCGGGGTCGAAGAAGAACTCGCTCCGGGCGTCGCTGAACGCGCCGAGTTGGTTCATCATGTCCGTCCGGCGGAGTTCGGCTAGAAGGTCAACGAGGCCGGAGCCGCAGATGCCCTGGGCGGGCGCGTCGCCGATGGTGGCGCAGAGAGCGCGTCCGTCCCGGATGCGGACGGATTCGACCGCGCCGTCGTAGCCGGGCATACCGTAGGTTATCTGGCCGCCCTCGAAGGCGGGGCCGGCGGGGCATGAGGCGGCAATCATGCGGTGGCGGTCGCCTACTACGACCTCGGTGTTGGTGCCGACGTCCACGAGCATGGCTACGTCGTCGGATTCGTCCATGCCGACGGCGAGCAGGTCGGCGGCTACGTCCGCGCCGACGTGGCTGCCGATGAGGGGGCCGGCATAGACGGCGGCCTGGGGGAAGACGCGCAGACCGATCTCGCGGGCGGTGGATTCGAGCGCGGTGGTGGAGCGAAGGCCGTCGCGCATCTGGGTTTCGATGACGGACCTGTACGGCTTCTCGCCGATGGGCTGGACGTCGAGGCCGAAGAGGATGTCGCGCATGGTGGAGTTGCCGACTATGACGATTTCGTAGATGTGGCGGCGGTGGAAGCGGAGGGCGCGGGCCATGTCGCCTATCTCGAAGTTGATGGAGGAGAGCATGACCTGGCGGAGTTCGCCGCGATACTCGCCGCCGTCGTAGGATATGCGGTGCATGATGTCGCTGCCGCCGAAGCGCTGCGGGTTCTCGAATGAGGCGGTGTGGATGATGTCGCCGGTCTGGAGGTCAACCAAGTTCATCACGACGGTGGTTGTGCCGACGTCCACCGCGAGGCCGTAGATGCGGCCGCGGTAGTCGTCTATTTTCTGGCCGCGATGGTGAACGGAGTCGCGCTCGCGGGTGGTGAGCGGGTCTAGGGGGACTTGGCGGCGGATGGAGTGGGTGAGGATTCGGGGCTGGCGGCGCAGGACGGCGAACTCGACGTCGGCGTCGGGGTCCTGGACGATGGCCTGGCAGGCTAGGCGATAGTTGTCTCGGAGGAAGCGCTCGGCGTCGGTGGGCGGGCTGAGCGCTTCCATGCCGCGCCTGATCTCGACGATGCACTCGTGGCACTCGCCGGTGCGTCCGCAGGAGGTCGGGACGCGGACGCTGAGGTTGTCGGCGTAGTCGAATATGGAGCGTCCGGGGATGTGGTCGAGGGTCTGGCCGGAGTGGTAGATGGGGGACATTGCGGGCGTCTTTCGAGGTGGGTTCATATATCTGAATTTATAATGATACAGGGCATTTGACAGGAATTTCACAGGGAGTGACAGGGCGTTTTGGCCTGTGTTCTAGCCTTGTTCATAATTCCACGCCGCCCGCTCATCGGTCGAAACCCGAGTGTGATTCCCCAAGTTGAGGGCAGGATATCCGAATTGCGAAAGCCGTAGACTATATCCCCATATTGGTGGAATAACCAACCACTGGCGAGACTGACGACAATCCCGACCGGGCGGAGCAGGCGCGACGCAAGGACGCGGACATTCCAAGCCACGCCAATACTCTACCACAGCAAGGGATAGAGAGTTAGCCTTGTTCATAATTCCACGCCGCCCGCTCATCGGTCGAAACCCGAGTGTGATTCCCCAAGTTGAGGGCAGGATATCCGAATTGCGAAAGCCGTAGACTATATCCCCATATTGGTGGAATAACCAACCACTGGCGAGACTGACGACAATCCCGACCGGGCGGAGCAGGCGCGACGCAAGGACGCGGACGTTCCAAGCCACGCCAATACTCTACCACAGCAAGGGATAGAGAGTAACCGGGTCGTAGATGGGCAGGCGCAACTTCCCATCGGCGCTGGCGCCGCTACGGAGGCATAACCCGGTCGCGGGTGGGCAGACGACTAGGCCGCAACCCAACCGGACCTCTCCGCCCTCAGCCGCGTCAGTATCGTCGCCTGAAGGGCGAGCATCTGAACATCGCGTGAAGCCGTATCGTTCCCATACGCCGGAAACAGTGGCCGCCCAGCCGTCCGTTCACCTTCCACCTGCTGAACACTCGCTCAACGCTCCAGCGCTTGCGGTACGCGCTCTCCCACTCGGAGCTTCCGCAACGGACCGCGCCGCCGAACAGCCTCACGTCCTCGCGCGGGTTCACCAGTATCTCCATGAAGCACAGCGAGTCCTCATCATCGGAGGCGCACTCAGGGGCGCGTCCGTAGTAGTGAACCCCACTGTCAGGGTTGGTAAACAGGTACCCGCGCTTCTTTCCGCACTCGCAGACAGGAACGCCGTCCGTGGCGTACTCGCCCCTGTGCAGGCCGCTCTTCGGCCTTCGCTTGTGTATGATTGGAGCCGCGCCCCTGCCGTCCACCCACTCGCTGTTGCGCTCGGAGTCGTATCCCCTGTCCGCTATCACCGCCCTGGGGAATCCCCTCAGACGCCGCTCCGCGCTCTCCACCAGGGGAATCATCATGGGGGAGTCGTGGACGTTGCCGGGCGTGAGTTTCATGGCTATGGGAAAGTCGTGGTTGGCGTCGGCGGCCAGGTGGAGCTTGTATCCGTACACCCACTCGAAGCCGTCCTTGGTATTGGCCTTCTGATGTCTTCCCCATCTCGCGTCGGGGTCGGTGGGAGGCTTCGCGTTGCCGTTGGCGTATGAGGGGACGGGCGTGGCGTCCACCGCCAGATCGTCGCCCAGGCCGGGCAGAAACTCACTCGCCTTCCTAACCAGGTCGTCCATGACGCCTCCCATCATCTCAGGATATTCGGCCATTTCGGAGAACACCCTTGAGAGCGTTACCCTGAAGGGAACCCTGTCTGAGAAACCGCACACGTCCCTGGCGGCGGGATTATTGAGCAGGACGCGGTGGAGCGCGGTTACGCTACCGATGGGGGACGGATGAATGTACGACAGCAGATGCGCCCGCACGATGGGCCGCCTGTCGTATGGCCTGGGGCCGACGCCCGCGTAGGGTATGGAGACGGCCTCGACGATGGAATCGAGGTTGAGGCCGTCCAGTATGTCGCGCTGTTCGGCTAGGTCGGGGAACGGCGAAGGTTGTAACGGGGCGTCCGCGGATGTACAATCCGAGTAGGCCGCTGTGGGGGTGCTCATCACGCTACCCAGTGGCTTTCCGGGCCGTCGGACTGGTACTCTGGCGACCCATGTTTGTATGATTTTCTGAGAGGACTATTGTACTATACCGTTCTCAAAAAAGCAACGAGAAACGAGGCTATTTCAAGCTAAATTAGAACGCCTTTCTGAGAATTGTAACGTGCCGCGAAGCGCAACAGAAAGAGATGGCGGGACGGGGTGAATTTGGGTGATGTAGTTGACACTTCGATAGACATCGCAAGTCTGTCGAAGTGTCTTTGGGCATACTAGCCTACCTACATGAATGTCTCTTACCGTCAGCACTGAAGATCCTGAAAATGGTTAATTCAACTAGACATGGATTGTATGCCGAGAGAACGCAAGATAAGATAAACTATCCCAAGGATGGATGAATTATCGAGCGAGAGAAACGCGATGGCTAGGAACGCGGCGACCAGATGGACCCCCAGCTCTCTGGTCTCGGCCAGAGAACGGATGTGGGTCGTGATTCCCTCTGAGGATGAGGGAGTGACGCTGCTTCGCCCTGTGGACGGCTCCGAGGAAGACGCGATTGGAGTCTTCGACCGTTTGGAGCCGGATACCATCACTGAAGCGACATATCCATGTCCCGAACCGGACAAGTCGGGCGACTTCCGAGGCGCGCTGCTGCTCAGGGACGCGGTTCGATTGACGCTGAGAGCGGGCGCGGGGCCATTCAGGTCCGTTGGCAGATTGTCCGTCATCCCCAGGCCTTACCAGTACGTTCCGCTCATCATGGCGCTGCGGATGAACCCAGTCCGACTGCTGATAGCGGACGACGTGGGCGTTGGCAAGACCATAGAAGCCGCGATGATAGCGCGTGAACTGCTCGATAGAGGCATAGTTCGTCGTATCGGGGTTCTGTGTCCCCCGCATCTGTGCGAGCAGTGGAGTGGGGAACTATCGCAGAAGTTCGGAATCGAGACCGCGGTTATCCAGCCCGCGAGAATGGGCAGGTTGGAAAGAGGCGTACCCAGGCCGGATATTCACGTATTCGAGCATTACACCCATCTGGTCGCCTCGATTGACTACGTGAAGTCCGACCGGCATAGGGACGCCTTCATCAGGTACGCGCCTGACCTCATAATCGTGGACGAGGCGCACACCGCCGCCCGTCCCAGAGGCCAGAACGCCGCCCGCTCTCAGCAACAAAGGCATCATTTGCTGAGAGACCTGGCGGAAGATCCGAACAGACACATTCTGCTCGCCACGGCGACGCCGCACAGTGGCGTGGAGGAGGGCTTCAGGTCGCTCATCGGTTTACTGAACGAAGACTTGGATCTCCCACCCGACCAGAATGTACCTCGCCGAAGGCTATTGCCTCATCTGGTACAGCGCAGGCGTTCCGACCTTTCCAACTGGCTGGGAGAAACCACGCCGTTTCCTGAACGGGACAACCAGGAGCGTACCTATTTGATGTCGAGGGAATACGCCAGTTTGTACGAGTCCATACTGCGCTTCTGCCAAGAGACTGTCTCCCATGCAGACGGCAGGCGACTTAGAGTGCGCTACTGGGCGGCAATCGCCATACTGCGCTGCGTTCTATCAAGTCCCGCCGCCGCGGAAGCCACACTCGGCAAACGAGCTGAGCGTAGGCGGAACCAAACGTCCGAACAGTTCGCCGGCGAAGAAGAGTTCGCCTCCCAGATATTGGACGCCGACAGCGACCAGGACAGTCCGCCGGACTACGCGCCTACCTCGGTTTTAGACGCCGATGAGATTTCTCTCAATGCGAGGGAGATACGCAGACTGGAGGACTTCCTCAAACGCGCGCGAGAACTCAAAGGTCCCGACAGGGACGCCAAACTCGCTGAGACCGCGAGGGCCATTGACGAAATGCTGTCTGAGGGTTTCCGTCCCATAGTCTATTGTCGGTTTATTGATACCGCCAAGTACGTGGCGGATCAGCTTCAGCGGATGCTTGAGGACAAGTATCCCGGCCTCAGAGCGCAGTCGGTTACAGGCGGAGACGGCAACGACGAGCAGCGACGCGAAATCGTCTCAGAATTGATAAAAAGTCCCCTCCGCGTGCTGGTAGCCACCGACTGTTTGAGCGAGGGCATCAACCTTCAGGAGCATTTCGACGCGGTGTTGCACTATGATCTGCCATGGAACCCCAACAGGCTGGAACAACGCGAGGGCAGAGTGGATCGCTACGGGCAGCAGAAATCGCGGGTCAAGGCTGTTCTGCTCTGGGGCGAAGACAACGCGATAGACCGCGCGGTTCTCAGAGTTCTGATACGCAAAGCGCGCGAGATAAGAGATAGACTCGGCATCTCAATATCCGCTCCCGTCGAATCCGACGCGGTTATCCAGGCGGTCATCGAGGACGTATTCATGCAGCGGGGCGGCTACCAACTTGCGCTCGGCTCCGACGACGACATTTCTGATACGCGAGTGAGTGAATATCACGACGCGGTTCAGAACGCCGCTGTCCGCGAAAGCCGCAACCGCGCCTACTTCGCCCAGCGCGGCATCAAGCCCGACCAGGTTCAACGAGAACTGCGCGAGATGGAGCCTGCGCTCGGAAGCGCGTCCGACATCCTCACATTCATCCAGAACGCTATTCAGCGTTTCAATGGTGAACTAAGGCGGGCGGATTCCGACTCCGTGTTTGACCTGTATCCGGGCGACCTTAGAGATCTCGTTCTCAGCAGAAGCGCCGGCCTGCGATTCCCTCTCCGAGTCTCCTTCGATGGCGTTCCGCGCGAGAGGGTAACGCAGTTGGGCAGGAATCACCCAGTGGTCGCGGCTTTATCCGACGCGACTCTTGAGCGCGCGCTGAATGGCGATGATACAATGTTCGCGCGTTGCGGCGCGATCACGACCAGCGCGGTCAGCCGCCGCGCGTTCGCGCTTCTGCTCAGACTGCGCTATCTCATACGCGAGGGCGGCGGCGAGCAGTTTGCCGAAGAGGTGGTGGCCGCGGCGTTCCAGCGCGTTCGCGGACAGATAAAGTGGCTGGAACCCTACCAGGAAATCGCGTTGAAACTGCTTTCCGACACGACAGGCCGAACGCAAGTCGCCCGTGGAGAAGCGGCTGGTCATGTGAATGCCTGCCTTGGAATGTTGACCGGCGACGACTGGGCGAAACCTGTCGTCGAGGAGCGGCTGGACGCGCTCAAAGCGTCGCATGAAAGGCTGCGCGCCGAACTTCGCGGCTCTCGAATCAGCGTGGCCTTCAGTGGCCCGCCGGACATCATCGGCTGCTGGGCGCTTATCCCAAGTGGAGAGGGTTGATGGATAATTCCTCTATCATCGTGGAAGGTGGAATGTTTCCGTCCGAACTTCTGGACCGCGTAGCGACCGGGGACGTGGACGGTCAGCGCTCCCCGGACTTCGGCCTGAACCGCAGCCGCCAACTGACCAGCGAAATACAGGCGGCCTTCTCCGACTCCCGCTCTTACTGGGACGCCTTCCAGAGAAGGCTAAACCGATCCCGAGAGTCCAGGACCACGCTTACCCGCCAGGACTGGATGCACAAGCTGATAGAGACGATGGGTTATGAGCCTCTGGTTCTTCGGAGAAGGTCGCTCGAAGCCGGAGGGCAATCCTACAACATCTACGCCAGCGTCGGCGATATAGAAGCCGCTCCGCCATTTCACGTAGTGGCGATAGACCAGTCAATGGACAGGCGGGAGGGCAGGCGCAGCCCGCACTCCACGGTGCAGGAGTATCTCAACAACTCCGACGCGCTGTGGGGCGTCGTGTCGAACGGGAGCAGGATACGCTTGCTGCGCGATTCGGCGCGAGTAACCCGGCCCACCTATATCGAGTTCGATGTTCAGGGCATGGTGGAGAGCAATCAGTACGCAGACTTCGCCGCAATGTATCGCCTGCTGCACCGCAGCCGGCTTCCCTCGGAGACGACTCCGCCGGAGGAGTGCTTTCTGGAACAATACTACCAGCGAGGAATAGACGACCACAGCCGCGTGCGCGACCGGCTCCGGGTTGGCGTGGAACAGTCTCTGGTAGAGCTAGGAAACGGATTCCTGGCGCATGAGAACAGTTCCGATCTGAGAGAGGTCTTCCGCTCCGGTTCGCTGAACGCCGAAGACTACTTCCGCCAACTGCTGCGCCTGGTCTATCGTCTGCTGTTCCTGATGGTAGCTGAGGAACGGCGTCTGCTGTACCCGCCGAACTCCGGCGGCGACGCGGCGCTCCACCGTGTCTATGACAGACACTATTCGGTATCCCGACTCAGAGAGCGGGCCGAACGTTGGTTGGCGAACAGCCACGCGCGCGAATCCGATATATGGGAAGGCTTGAAGCAAACCTTTCTGCTCTTCAGGGATGACTCGACCGCTTCCAAATTGGGCATGAGCGCGCTTGATGGCGAACTGTTCAGCCGCGCCGCGTGTCAGGACCTTGAGCAGGCGCGCTGCGACAACCGCAGTATGCTCAGGGCCATGCTCAACCTGTCCACCTTCATGGACGAGGGCGGCGTTCGCCGAAGGGTGAACTACGCGGGCATAGACACGGAGGAATTCGGCTCGGTCTATGAGAGCCTTCTCGAACTTCATCCGCGCGTCGAACTCTCTCCCAGGCCCTCTTTCGAGTTTCTCACCGGAACGGAGCGCAAGGAGACGGGTTCATACTACACTCCGCCCGAACTCACCCGAGAACTGGTTGATAGCGCGCTGGTTCCGGTGATGCGCGACAGAATGACCCAAGCCAAAACCCCCGAGGAGAAAGAAGCCGCGCTTCTGAGCATGAAGATATGCGATCCCGCCGCCGGGTCCGGGCACTTTCTGCTCGCGGCGGCGCGGCGCATAGCGCGCGAGGTCGCCAGTCTCCGCTCAGGCGAAGCCGAGCCTACTCCCAGCGATTACCGCGCCGCGATGCGGGACGTCATACGCAACTGCATCTACGCGGTGGACAAGAACCCGCTCGCGGTTGACCTGTGCAAGGTCGCGCTCTGGATAGAGGGACACGAACCCGGACTACCGCTCAGCTTTCTGGACTACCGCGTAAAGAACGGCGACAGCCTGGTCGGAGTCGCGGATATGGAGACGCTCGACGCGGGTATTCCCAATGGCGCGTACAAAGCCATTGGCGATGATGACAAAACTGTCGCCTCCGCGCTCCGCAGGCGCAACAGGACGGAGAGGGGCGGCGGGATTCAATACCCACTCGCCAGTCCAAATAAACCGGACAAGGTTATCAGGGAGACTGCGCGGCAGTACCAGACGCTCGCCCAGGCTCCGGAAGCGAACGCCCGTGACGTGCGCGAGAAGCGCGATACGTACAATGCCACACGCGGATCGGAAACCGACTGGTTCAAGACGAAAGTGGCGTGCGACCTGTGGACAGCCGCTTTCTTCCTGCCCAAGCAGACCATCGAAGAATATAGCGAAGACGCCACGCCAACGACCGGCATGATACGCAAGTGGATGGCGCGTAAGGATGTGTACGGCCCGCTGACCGGGCGCGTGGAGCGAATCGCTTCGGACTCGCGTTTCTTTCACTGGCCGCTGGAGTTCCCTGACGTGTTCGAGGACGACGACGGCTTCGACGTGGTTCTAGGCAACCCGCCCTGGGAAGTGGTTAGGCCGGAAGAGCGCAAGTTCTTCGGTATCCACGACCCGGACATAGCGAACCTGGCCGGCGCCACTCGCAAGCGCGCTATCAAGGCGCTGCCAGAGGACAACCCACCTCTCGCCAAGCTCTGGAGTGATTACAGCCGTTCGGTCATGTCTCTGAGCAACTTCGCGCGAGCGGGTGGACGTTTCCCGTTAGGCAGTAGAGGAACTCTTAACACATACGCCGTATTCACAGAACTGGCTGCCAGTTTGCTGAACCCCACCGGACGCGCAGGAATTATCGTCCCGACCGGAATCTCCACTGATAACAACACTAGCCGCCTTTTCAACAGGCTGGTGAACTCGCGCTCGCTCGCCAGCCTGTATGACTTCGAGAACAGGGAAAGTGTGTTTCCCGGAGTCCACCGATCATACAAGTTCTGCCTCTTGACGATGAGCGGCTTAGAAAAGCCGATAGAGGAGGCTGAGTTCGCGTTCTTCCTCACCCAGACGAACCAACTTCGGGACGACGACCGCCGGTTCGCTCTCACCGCGGACGACTTCGCGCTGTTCAACCCGAACACGCGTACCTGTCCGATATTCAGGACTAGGCGCGATATGGAGATTGCGAGGAAGATGTACCAGCGCGCGGGTGTCCTGATAGATGAATCGGGAGATGACGGCAATCCATGGGGCGCGAGTTTCTTGAGAATGTTTGATATGACCGGAGATTCCGGTTTATTTCGAACGCGGACTCAGTTGGAAAAGGCGGGATGGTTTCTGAGCGGCAACATATTTGAGAAGGGCGAAGACCGCTATCTGCCGCTATACGAGGCGAAGCTATTTCATCAGTACGACCATCACTTTGCTACATTCAAGGATGTCTCGGATCGTGCGCTCAGTCGCGGCAATGCTCGAAACATGACGCTAGAAGAAAAGGTGGATCCCGCGTCGGCTGTCATACCCAGATACTGGGTTGCTGAAAAAGAGGTCCGAAAAAGAATTGACAAACGGGAAATAAACGACACACTGCGAACGAACGAACGAACGAACGAACGAACGAACGAACGAACGAACGAACGAACGAACGAACGAACGACTCGACGCGCTCGCAGAATTGGCTGGCAGATCGGTCTCCGAAAAATCACACGCGCCACCGACGAGCGGACCGGAGTATTAGCGGCGATGCCGTTAAGCAGCATGGGAGACTCAGCAATCAGAATTACTCTTGGGTCGTCGTTTTCAGGAACATAACGAATTCTACTAACGAAAGAACGCTTATTTGTACCATATTGTAGGGAGTCGCAGTGAGTAATAAGAGGACTGTTCTGAACGTTAATAGCGACAGTTGGTTGCAAGCGTTCAGGAACATAGCCAGAGCAACCGATGAGCGAACCTTAGTATCTGGAAACTTGCCCTCCAGCGGAGTTGGTAATAGTGCGCCAGTCATTGATTTTGACTACTCCTACGCTGTGACAGCGTCTCTGGTCTTGGCGAACATGAACAGCATCCCCTTGGATTGGGCGGCGCGCATGTCGGTTGGTGGCGTAAATCTGAACTTCTTTATCATTCGACAACTCCCTGTTCTCCCGCCCGAAGCGTATCTCGAAGAGTCTCCGACCAGAGCGAAGTATGTAGAGATGGTCGTTCCCAGGGTACTGGAACTGACCTACACATCCCACGAACTCGCCGGGTTCGCGCTGGACCTGGGCTATGACGGACCTCCATTTACGTGGGACGAAGACCGCCGCCACCGTCTGCGCTGCGAACTGGACGCCATCTTCGCCTATATGTACAGCCTCGAGCGCGACGAACTGGAGTGGATTCTGGACGCGCCGCCGCCAAGCGCGTCATTCCCGACGCTCAAGCGCAACGAAATATCGCAGTTCGGCGAGTACCGAACCCAGCGCTACGTGCTGCAAGCCTACGACCAGATGTCGCGCGGTCAACCGCCTGATCTGTCCGAATAGAGGATCACCGGAGAATATGCAATGACTCACGACTCCACATCGCCGCTGGACGTCTTCAAGCTGCGGGACTCCGTGGTTGACGAGTACAGCGAATATGTCCAGAGCTTCATCAACATACTCGACCGGAGAGCGGCTGATTTCGTCAACAGCCGACTCTCAAGCGGCGAACTATGGCCCGCCCCCGCGCTTCAACTCAACCCCGAATACCAAAAGGCCGAGCTCCTGGGCGAACTGGCGGCGGCCAGAGTCATACGAGACGAAACATCCAGGTTCTTCGGCCAGAACCTTCAACTGTACAGCCATCAGAGAAAGGCGCTCGACGCCGCCCAACGCGGCGTCAACTATCTCGTCACGACCGGCACCGGGTCAGGAAAGAGCCTCACGTACTTGACGCCGATATATGACGCCATCATGCGGGACGAGCCCGAACGGGGCGGCGTCCGCGCCATTCTGGTATATCCCATGAACGCTCTCATCAACAGTCAGCTCGAATCTCTCAGGCGATACCAGGACGAATATCCCTCCAATAAAGTGCGCTTCGAGAGATACACGGGACAGACCAGTCCGGACGAGCGCAACCGCTTTCAGGCAGACCCGCCGCACATACTTCTCACCAACTACATGATGCTCGAATATATGCTCCTCAGGCCCGCCGACAGGGGCATCCTGGCGCAGGCTACGCGGAACCTGCGTTTCATCGTGATTGATGAACTCCACCAGTATCGCGGCAGGCAGGGCGCGGACGTCGCCATGCTGATACGCAAACTTTCCAGACACGCAAGTTCCGACATTCAGTACATAGGCACGAGCGCGACGATGGTCAGCGGAGGCTCGCCGGACGAGCTTCGCCAGACCGCGGCGGACGTAGCGTCCAAACTGTTCGGAGCGCCGGTATCCCCCGAGAGCGTACTGGACGAGGACCTGAAGAGAATAGCCAATTCCCCGGTTCCTCAAACGGCGGAGGAACTGCGACACGCTGTTCGGGAGCTCCCGCCCTGCGACGCTGAATCTTTCCTTCGTCATCCGCTCACAGCCTGGGTGGAGGATATTTTCGGGGTATCCGAAGAAGAGGGTCGCCTCGCGCGCCGCAAGCCGCAAACTCTGAGAGGAGCGGTAGAGAAACTCGTGTCTGAGACCGGACTGACAGACGATGAGTGCGAGCGCGCCATCCTGGCGACGCTCGAAGCGGGCGGCGAGGCGATTCCGCCCGGCTCCGACGAACCCGCTCTCGCGTTCAGGCTTCACCAGTTTCTATCTTCAGGCGGCGGCGTTTACGCCACAGTAGAAGACGCTTCCAGTCGCTACCTGACGATGGACAATCAAAATAAACTGAGAGACGGACGGCTGCTGTATCCACTGGCGTTCTGCCGCGAATGTGGGCAGGACTATTACCTGGTACGCCTGGACGATAGTGAAAGTGGCCGACGACTCTCGCCTCGCAACCCCGACCTCCGCAGTGTTTCAGATGAAGCCTACTTTGCCATAGAGAGCGACAACCTGTGGTCGGGCAATCGCGCTGATATGCCGGAGTCCTGGTTCGACATCCTCAAGAGCGGGCCGCGCATGAAGAGGGATTTTATCGAACATGAACCGCGAGAGATGCGAGTCGGCCCAGAGGGAGAAATCCGGCAGGACAGCGAACAAGGCGTCCGAGGCTGGTATCAGCCCGCCCCGCTCACACTCTGTCTGCGATGTCGCGCGGTCTATGACCGCCACCGGGGACGCGAGTTCGGAAAGCTCGGCCTGCTGAGCCAGATAGGACGCTCCACCGCCACCACAGTCGCGGTTAATTCGGTAGTCGCCTCGATGCTCAATCAGAACATGAAAAAAGAGGACGCCAAGGCGCTGTCATTCACCGACAATCGGCAGGACGCCTCGCTCCAGGCGGGCCACCTGAGCGACTTCGTTCAGACCGCGCAGATACGCGCCGGCTTGATAGGCGCCCTGAACAATCGAGAACAGCTCAGTTTCGACGAACTCGGCCCAGCTATCTTCGAAGCTCTGGCCTTAGAACCGGAGGACTTCCTGAGAGAAGTGGTCGCTGGCGGCGCGGGACTTGAACAGGGCGCCGCGGCGATGAAAGACATTCTCCAATTCCGGGCGCTGGAAGACCTCAGCCGCGGATGGCGGATAGTCCAGCCTAACCTGGAGCAGACCGGACTGCTGCGAATAGAGTACGAGGGCCTGGACGAGCTCTCCGCGAATGATGAAATATGGGAGGGAACGCCCGCCATATCACAAGTGTCGCCCGAACGCAGGAAGCGGGTGCTCAAGGCATTTCTGGACCACCTGAGAATGCAACTGGCGATAGACACGCGGCTCCTGTCTGATGATTCGGTAAAGGGGCTGAAAAGCCGCTCAGGTCAATGGCTGCGTCAGCCCTGGGCCATGGACGACGACGAGCGCGTTCGTTCCCAGATGGCAGCGCTGCTTCCCAACGCCGAGCGACCCAGGTGGAGCGGCGCGGCGTACTTCTCCACAGGCCCAAGGTCCGCGATTCTCAGATACCTGCGCGACCGCCATACATGGGGCATTGACCAACCACTCGACGCTGATCAGGGAATCCGTCTGGTGGAAAACGTCGTGAATGCCCTGCGAGGCCATATCTTGGCGGTGGAGTCCGACAGGAAAGGCCGCGAGATTGGCGTGAGAGTCCTGGCGGCTGCGCTGCGTTGGACAAAGGGGGACGGCAACCCCGCGCCGCCGGACCCCGTGCGCGCCAGGTCGCTTTACCTGAGACAGAATCCGAGCGACCGCGGCTCCAATAGATATTTCACCAATCTGTACTCCAACGCGGGTGTGAACCTGAAAGGTATGCTGGGACGCGAGCACACCGGACAGGTTCAGCCGCATCTGCGCGAGGAACGCGAGCGCGATTTCAGAGAAGGCCGGCTACCGGCGCTGTTCTGCTCGCCAACGATGGAGCTGGGAATAGATATCCGAGAACTCCAGACCGTCCATATGCGAAACATTCCGCCCACGCCAGCTAACTACGCCCAGAGGAGTGGTCGCGCCGGACGCGGCGGCAAACCCGCGCTCATCACCGTATTCGCGGGCCAAAGCCCCCATGACCAGCGTTTCTTCATACATAGAAATGAGATGATAGCGGGCGTAGTGCAGCCATCCAGGATGGACCTGACCAATAGCGAACTGCTGAAAGCGCATATTCGCTCAATATGGCTGGCCGAGACAGGGCAAAAGCTCGGTACATCAATGAAAGACGTCTTAGATTTGGAGATGGGAGACGGCTTCCCTATCAAGAGGGACATCCGCGCGGCTATGGAGCAGAATACGCATCTCGACTCCACCCTGTCGGCGGCGTACAAACTTGTGGAGAGAACCCTTGAGATAAAGGAAACCCGTTGGTACAGCGCGGAATGGCTATCGGAAGTCGTCAATACCAGCATGGAAGACTTCGACCAAGCCTTTGAGCGTTGGCGCGAACTTTACATAGCGAACCGACACGCGATGTTAGAAGCGTCGAAACAACTAATGTCCCCCTTAGTCAGTCGGCAGGAACGTGAGAACGCTGAGCGTCGGCAACAAGAGGCGAGACGCGATATGGACCTGCTTCTGAACGATACCAATAAATACGAGGAGACGGACTTCTACCCATACAGGTATCTGGCTACCGAGGGATTCCTGCCCGGTTACAACTTTCCGCGACTGCCGGTGCGAGCGCGAGTCAGAGACAGAGGGGCCAACTCATATCACTACATTGACAGATCGCGCTTCCTGGCCCTGTATGAGTTCGGTCCCCAGAACGCCATCTATGACGAGGGCCGCAAGCACAGGGTGAACTCGATTGTGGTTCCGGCGAGTGGAATAGAAAGCCGCATGACCAAAGCCAAATTGTGCAACGACTGCGGCTACTTTCACGACAGCGACAGCATTTCAGTGGAACGATGCGAAGGATGCGACACGCAGCTGGACGGCGCGAACATGGAGTTCCCGCAGAGACTGCTGGATATGCCCACAGTTCGCACCTACCCGACAGAGCGCATCTCCTCGGATGAGGAGGAGCGCATACGCAATGGCTACCACATCACGACACACTTCAGGTTCGACGCCACGGAAGAAGTGGCGACAGCTTCCGCGATTTCACAGAACTCAACCGCGCTCCTAAATTTGGAATTCGCTCCCACAGCGACAATATGGCGGATCAACCACGGTTGGCGGTCCGGTAACAGGACTGGATTCACGCTCTCTACGGAAGGAGATTGGGGAACGGAGCCTACTGGCGGCGCTCAATCGAGCCCAAGTCAATCCACCGAAGAAGGTACCTTGACGGGTGTAAGACCCTATGTCTGGGATACCAAGAACATCCTGCTGCTCAGCGTAGCCGACAGAGATGCGAGCGAATCATTCCTTCACTCGCTCACTCACGCGATTCGCAGAGGCATTCAATCCGAGTACCAGATAGAAGAAGGCGAGTTGGCCGCTGAATTGATCGGAGAGGGGAACCACCGGCGCATCCTTCTATGGGAAGAAGCCGAAGGCGGCGTTGGTGTAGGTGAAAGGCTCATGGACGAGAGAGAGTCTCTGGCCCGCATCGCTATCCAGGCGCTCAGGGCCTGCCACTACGACCCCGATACCGGCGAGGACATAGAAGAGGGTGAAGAGACGATATGCGACGTGGCCTGCTACCAGTGCCTTATGAGTTACTCGAACCAGAGAGAGCATGACCTTCTCGACAGAAGAATCATAAAGGACTTCCTCATAGATATGTCCCGCTCGGTCATCGAGCTGGCTACGGAAGGCCGCTCACGCGGCGATCACATGGATTGGCTGTCGGCGCAGACCGATTCCTCGCTCGAGAGAGAACTTCTGAGAGTCCTGTACGACAACGGACACAGGCTGCCCGACGCCGCGCAGTACAGGCCAACGAAGGAAGTCTTCGCGCAGACGGACTTCTACTACAACCGCGATGGACGCCGGGGAGTGTGCGTGTTCATTGACGGTCCTAGTCACGACTCAGAGCGCCAGCGGACAAAGGACGCGGAAATCCGTGAAGAACTTGAAGACCTGGGGTTTGGGATAATCGTCATCCGATACGACGCGCCACTGTCCAGCCAAATCGCCGAACACGAAAACATATTCGGGACTCCAAGCCGCGCTTAGAAATTGAAGCCTCCACCAATAGGCAGCGCCTGGTCCATCGAAAGCAAGTCTGATTCGGAAACTACACGTATTTATTGCAGAGTGCCTCCAATGGAGCGATTCGCTCCATTGGAGGCGTGTCAGTTCGAATCATGGACACTGGATGAACCGTCCAACATGATTGAACGGCGGGGCCGCGACGGCTCGGTAGACATCTATGGTTTCATCATCAAACTCGTATCGTCCAGTAAGCGTATCTATAATGACCTGGGCCAACAGGGAGGCGCAGGCGAGTACCGCCGAGGGCGGCGTGTTATTGACCGGAGCCGAACAGCCCAATTGTGAAGTGGGGAAATCCTCGCGCTCTTCTCCGGGCGGTATGAGTGGATACGGCGCTCGGTCTTCCCTCTGGTGAATGGGAGTGTCGCTTGGCAGTGCTTGTCGCTGTACCCGTCCGATGAACCCACCTCGGTAGAGCGCGCCTGCTATGAGCGGCACCTCCGCTTCCTGCGCCACCATCGCTAACGAGTTCGTCAGAGCCTCGTTCCCGGTCGTGTCTATGATGATGTCGGTCCCGCTTATACGCTCCCTTATCTGTTTCGGTGTACGCGCCCGTTCTTGGTATCCGGCGACCTTTGTCCAGGGCGCGTGATTCCTGATAACCATCTGCACGGCCTGAATCTTGGGGTATCCTACATACGAGTGGTCGGCGACGTGTCTCACAACATTGCCCGGCAACAGTACGTCGGGGTCCACTATCTCCAGGCTTCCGATGCCGCTTTCCGCAAGTATGGCCGCGGTGTGTCCGCCCAGCGCTCCCGCTCCGAACATGACCGCGGTTCTGGCGCGCAAGATGGGCGCGTCCGGCCCGGCGCGCAGGATGAGGCTGTCTTCGTCTCGTGGCCCAGGTTGCAAAGCAACCGCTTCCACGCCGTTATCCTTTCCCGTACACGTCAACGCCAGCAGGTCGGTCCGGGCGTGGCGGTCCCAGCAGAAGAGGATGAGGTCCACTCCTCCACTGGCTACTAGGGGATTTGACCCTCTGCGCGCGGATAACGCTCTTTGCAAGCTCTTGCGCTGTTGTCTCGGCAGATGGGCGGCGACCTCGGAGAGTTGACGAGGGGGCGGTCCATCAAACTTTCCCGCGTGAAACCATAAGCCCCTTAGATGGTTCGCCGACCGTCTGTGCCCCGCCGAGATGTCCACTCGCGCTGGACTCTGATTCATCACGGCATGAAATTCGCCCCATCCGCCCTTGTGAACGCCGAGTTCGGACAGGTCGAAGGTGGCGACAAGCGCGTATTTATTGTGGAAGTTCAGGTAGGCGTCCTGGTCTAGTTGGTCATCTCGCCAGCCATTCTTGGCGTTCTCGCACCACTCTTCGATCCTGGAGAATAGGCCGCCAAGGGTGGTCCATTCCAGACTGGGATCGTCATCGTGCCACATACAGACATATCCGCCGAGGGTCGAATGGTTGGTGTTGAGGCCGTCGACGATAATGGCCGGAGAAATGAACGGCCATCCAGATCGGATAACGACGTCCATAGTCTCCGCGTCGGTCAGCGACACGAAAGCCTCGTGAATCGGGCCTCTCCATCGCTGATTATCAGAACCTTCGATGGGATCGAAACCTGTTGTCGCTAGATCCTCAGTGAATTCACGGAGGGAATCCAGATGGAAGTGGTCTTCGCCAACCATGTTTATCCGAACCTCCGCGCCTCGTTCTGTCGCCGGGCCACAGGGATAGACGCGGCAGGCGCCGCTCGGCGGCTGGATCTGTTTCCTGAATTGGTTCCATTCCCACTATTGGAACTGGAACCCCTGCCGAATTCTTCGCCGAATAGGTCCTGCCATATCTTGATGGCCTCGTCGCTTGAATCAGATTCTAACGCTCTGCGGGCCCTCCGCGTGTGAGAGTCAACCATATTCCTGAAATTGGCGTACTTCGTCTGGTCCCAGTGTCGATTGAAGGTTTCGCTCGGCAGCACGGGATTCCTGATTTCAGGCATGCTGGGATTCTTCTGTAGGTAGGCGTTCATCCTGGTCAGGACAGTCACGAGAGTATCGGCCACCGTCCTGACAGCCTCAGTTCCCTCGTCGGACTTTCTGATGAACTGCCCGGCGAGCGTGGTGAGCAGTATGGACTTGGCGGTGTAGTTGCCCTTGTGGTCTCTGAGGTACTTGAGCAGTCTGACGACCTTCTTCAGATTGCCCCCGGTGATCCGATTCTTCTCATTGAACCAGTCTCGATAGCCGTTGCCATCCGTCGGCTCGAACTTGTCTTCCAGCCTGTTGCATATGTAATGCTGTCCCCTGATGGTGATCCGCGGCACTACGTCCAGGTGGAAGTCGCCCGCGTAGTCCACGGTGACGCATCTGGTCTTGAGCCTGAGCTTATCGGCGTATGTCTTGTTTTCCTTCAGGGTGTCGTACACAGCCTTGATGTAGTCCTTGGGCTTCCAGCCGGGTCGTGGATTCATCACGATCTGGATGTCCGCGTCGTACTCGTCGTTGTCGTCCACCGGCTTGATGATGGTCCCAAGCGCGAATGACCCTTGTGGCTCCATCTTCTGATAACCCGTTAGGTTCTCTTCTAGGTATCCGCTCACGGCGCCGACCGCGGTGTGCAGTCTGTCCAGCCGCGACTGATTGATATTCACCTCATCTCTGAGGAACTCTTGGAACTCTTTGCTATTCTTCGTCATGGTCGCCTCCATGTATATGTTCGCGGGCTTCGCCGCGGTGATATTTCTGTGGTCGCGCTTCTCTTGGTCTCTGCCAGTTCTTCATGTATCACGCCGCTTCAGGTTCCATGCCTTGCCTCCTTATGATGTTCAGGATTTCTTCGCTCCGATGGGTGAAGTCTCTGACAGCGAGCGCTCTCAGGTTGTCGATACGCCCGGTATCGTCCAGGTCCCAATTCTCTATCTCCGGGTCCAGCCGTATGTATCTCTCCCCCATAAGAAGTTTCGCCATATTCGTCGAAGCCTGCGATTGGAGGTTGAGAAAGCATGAGACTAACTTCGTACTCCCCCATCCAGTCATGATTCCCCAAGAGCGTTCGCTCTTGTACATATTGGTCGAGTGTCCGGTCCCAATGGATAGGATGTGAATCTGATCCAATGACCGCTCGAATTTAGAAACCGCTTCAGTGACCGCGAGAATCGAGGGATTGTTCGCCCAGAGGCCGCCGTCCGCCATGAGGCTTTCGCCAACCCGCCTAGGATTGAAGTAAGTGGGAGCCGCGCTGGAAGCTAGTATGGCTTCCACCAGGGGAACGTTGCGGTCGCGATGGTACGGAAGGTTGAGGTCATCCAGATAGCGAGACTTGAACACCTGAACGTCGCCGGTGGATATATTGGAAGCGGTTATGATGAGGGGCGTCGCGATCTCGCCCATGGTTATGCTGGGCAGAGTCTCCCCCAATACATCCTTGAGGGGCTTCTGAGAGTATTTGCTCCTGAAGATGCCCCTTCGGAACAGGCTCTTTGAAAAGATACGCGAGGCGTGTTTCTCAAAGAGTTCGACAACTTCTTCCAGAGGAACACCTGCTGCCGTCGCTCCCGCGACAATCGAACCCGCGCTTGTCCCGGCGATCAAGTCGAATCGGTCTCGAACCGGCGCGCTGGTCGCGTCTTCCAACTTGGCGAGGACTTGGGCCGAATAGATTCCTCTCGCGCCGCCGCCGTCCAGCGCTAGTATGTAGAAGTTCTTGTCTTCACGCATATCGGATACCCCACTCAGTTATCCTTCAGGTTACCAAAGTTTACGATTGCATAGCATATCATATTATTGTAAACTCTGTAAATGGAGATTTAACTGAGGGGAATGAACATGATAGGCAACCGATTGAAATTGGCCCGCTCAGCCGCCGGCCTGTCGCTTCGCGGTCTAAGCGACCGCATGGAAAATCGCGTCACAGCCCAGTCGATAGGGAAGTACGAGCGAGACGAAGCTATGCCCAGGTCCGGAGTTCTGATCGCCCTGGCTGACGCCCTAGGGGTGTCGGTCGAATATCTGATGGGAGATCCTGGCATGGTTCTTCAGTCCGTGGACTTTCGGACGAAGAAGGTGGCGAGCAAACGTGAGGAGGCCCGCGTCAGCGCGATGGTTCTCCATATGCTGGAACGCTACCTCACGATAGAGGACATTCTGGGCCTGCCCAGCGTTCGTTGGGACAAGCCGCGTTCGGCCCCATATCCAGTCGTTAGCGATGTGTCGGAGGCTGACCGGGCAGCCTCCGCTTTGCGTCAGGACTGGAACCTCGGGCTGGATCCGATTCCCAACATGGTCGAACTCATGGAGGACAGGGGAGTGAAGGTTATCTTCAGGCCGCTGTCGAACATAGACGGTCTGACGGCTCACGTTCGCAGAGAGGGTATGCCTGACGCTCAGGTGATAGTGGTCAACGAAGACCATGACGGGGAGAGGCAGCGATTCACCATCGCCCACGAGATAGGACACTTGGTTCTCGATGTACCTCCAGGCGTTGACGAGGAGAAGGCGGCCCATCGCTTCGCCGGAGCTTTTCTGATGCCCGAGGAGGCGATCTGGGCGGAGATTGGAAAGCGCCGTTCGGCCATCGGCTGGGCTGAACTCTTCAAGTTGAAGCTGGTGTTTGGCGCGAGCGTTCAGGCCATCACGTATCGATGCAAGGACCTGGGGATCATCAGCCCCGCCCTCATGGGGCGAATGTTCACTGTTTTCACGGAACGCGGCTGGCGCAGCCCGCCGTATGAGGAACCCCTAGCCTCAGATGGAGAGCGGTCCGGACGCTTCGAGCGTCTGTGTTTCCGCGCCCTCGCCGAGGGTGCGATTTCCGAATCCAAGGCGTCCGAACTTCTGGAGATGTCCGTGTACGACCTGAATCGCCAGATGGAGGATCCTTCGTTTCCAGGCGTGGGTTTCTCTGGTGAGAAGACCGCGCTAGGGAGGATAGGCTGATATGGAAGTGATGGTCGCCGATACCTCCGTGCTGATAGACCTTGAGCGAGGCTTGTTCATTGAGAAGTGTTTCGGTCTTCCGTATCGGTTCACGGTACCGGACCTGCTTTACAGGAACGAACTTGCGGGTCGAGAAGGCGGACCAGGGTTGGGCGAGACTCTTCTGGGTCTTGGACTCAGGGTGGAGGAGTTGGACGGCGCTGAGGTGAGCGACGCGCTTCGATACCGCCAGAGTCGTCCTGCCCTCTCACTTGCAGACTCTTTCGCGCTCTCGCTCGCGGCGAATAGAGATTGGACGCTGCTTACAGGAGACCGCGTGATGCGAGCGTTCGCGGCGACCCTGAATGTAGTCTGCCATGGAGTTCTATGGCTGATTGACCGGATACTTGAAGCGGGGGTCGCCAGTCGGGAAGAATACGTCGCAGGTCTTCTGACTATCAGGGACCATCCCAGATGCAGACTGCCGAAGTCGGAGATTGAAAGCCGGATAGCTCGCTACTTGTTGACGAGCAATAAGTGATGTTTATCTAAGTCATTGAAAGGAATTCATCATGCCTAGACGGGATACCTACAATTACACTTACAGAGTCGGTCGCAAGGTGTCGCACCGTGGGATTACGAATAATCCGAAGCGGCGCGAAGGCGAACACCGACGGGCTCGTCCGGGAGGAAAGCTGACCGTGAACGGCAGGGCCAAGACTAGGCGAGGAGCGTTGCGCGTTGAACGCCAGCAGTCGAAGACCAGAGGCTACCACACGCCTAGAACTCCTAAGATTGTCCGGTAACCATTGATATGCTTCAGAACCCTGTCCGAGCGGGGCAACTGACATGGTGGTGGACTAGGTACTCATATCAGCTTTAGGGCAATCCACTTCTGCTCAATCAGCGGCTGACCGCCCTCTTCTGCTCCAATCGCTGCCCCGGCGACCTCATCCTGAAGATATACGACCTTGCAAGAGCGATGCGCGACGCGGGCGTCCCGGTAGTGGGCGGCTTCCAGACTCCAATGGAGAAAGAGTGCCTGCGCTTACTGCTGCGCGGCGGCCAGCCCATAGTCGTCTGCCCAGCGCGCAGCATCGAGAATATGCGAATCCCGCACGACTGGCGGCCTGCCCTGGAAGACGGACGGCTGCTCATCCTGTCATCATTCTCTCGCGCCCACCGCCGTCCCACGGGAACCTCGCCGCCGAGCGCAATCGCATAGTCGCCGCGATCTCCGAGCGCATCTTCATCGCTCACGCCGCGCTGGGAGGGAAGACCGAATCCCTGGCCCGCGAACTCGCCGCGTCCGGCAAACCCATGCTTACCCTGGACAGTCCCGCCAACGCCAATCTGCTGGCCCTGGGCGCCCAGCCGGTGAAGCCGGAAGACATGGGACAATCCAGCGAATGGTCGTAAATCAGTCTCTCCGCATTAGTTGGGGGATAGGCCGATCTCGGAAAATCTGTTCAGACTGCCCGTCACCTCATTGACTCATTCATGCTGTCTGCCTACCATATTCAGAATTCGGATCAACTGCATCTTCACCGCTCAGAGATCAGAGATCAAGGAAGGGCTAACTTGGCTGCCAATGAAAACCATATAGTGATTCTACTAAGCGGAGGGATTGACTCATCCGCTACCATCGTTGCGTGCCAAGACATCGCCGAGGACGTATCGGCAATTTTCATAGACTACGGACAGCCTGCCGCAGTTAGCGAATGGGAAGCTGCGCGGCGTATCGCGGCTCACTACAATGTGCCAATCCAGAGAATCGAACTAGGCTTCAGCCTTGTTGACCGCAGCGGCGAGTTCTTTGGCCGGAACACGCTATTCATCTTGGCCGCGGCTGGAGTGACTGGAAAAAGACCGCTCACCGTCGCTCTCGGCATTCACGCGCTCACCGGATACTACGACACCACACCGCTCTTCGTCAGACACGTGGAACAGATTCTAAACGGGTACTCTGATGGAGAAGTATCGCTGAAACTCCCGTTCTTAGCGAATACTAAGCGGGAGGTCATAGAGTTTGCTGAAGATAGAGCGATACCATTACATCTGACATATAGCTGTGAGCGACAGAATTCACCCGTATGTGGCGAATGTCCATCATGCCATAGCCGGGGGGTGTTCTATGGGAACTGAACGACCTCACGCGCAGAGCCGAGAAATAGGGAAGGTAGAAGTACAGACCCCGTTGATTGTTCCCTCCTTCTCAAGTCGCGGCTTCTCACAGGTATCGGGAATTTGGGAGGAATTCCGACACAGGCTCTATGGCGTAGCCTTAGTGAGTTCGTTTGATATAGCGGAAGGACTAATTCCCGCCAATGTAACAGACACCATGAATCTCACAGTATATGACAGCGGATTGTATGAAACCAGCGAGCAACTTGCCAGCGCCGGTGGAGAACACACGCTGCCATGCTCCACCAACTGGACACGAAGCCGATACCATAAAACTATAGCGGAAATCGACAGTACCGCCAACATCATGCTAGTAAACTTTGACCATCGGGGAATACTGGAAGAGCAACTCGAATTCGCCTCGGAGGATTTTTCCATAGTTCCGAGCGCGGCTACAGACTTCCTCCTAAAACCTGAACCAGCTACTGAAATGGTCAATATTTCAAAATTGGCTCTATGTACGCGGGACCTCAATCAATTCGATGTTATCGGGATCACTGCGCGTGAAGCGGGCAACTCACTTATCAAGCGTTGCAGGTCTGTCATTATGCTCCGAGACATACTAAACGACGCCTGCCTTGATATGCCAATCCATATATTCGGCGCGATAACCCCTCTTGAAATATTGACATATTTCTTCTGTGGGGCAGATGTATTTGATGGCCTAAACTGGTTACGACTATCATTCAAGACTATTACATCCGTACCAATAGAGGAGGTAGCGTTTGAGAAGCCGAACTGGAACATATCAGAATTAGATATTCTTGACGTGGAACGGACACGCAACCTTAGAACTCTTTACCAATTACAAGATAGATTGCGTCTTTATGGCACTACATACAACTTTGAGAATCTCAAAGACGAACTCCCCGCCGCTCATAAGGCTGCTGAGATAGCTGACATAGCCGGAGCGGAAATCCGAAACTGGAGGTAATGTCAATGAGTGGTGGTTCAGGCAGCGCGTACCGACCCAGAATGCAATTGCTATTAAGCGATGACAAGGTGAATGGCTACCTGCGCGACAGATTGCGTGACTACAACGATAGAGATACGGAAGCCATTCAGAGACACCTAAGAGGACTGCGTGACGCGCTCCGGCAGGACGGTGACGAAGTGATCGAAATCAGATATGGAGGATCCGTCATACGACATACCTATGTGAACGGACTAAGCGATGTGGACGCGCTTCTAATTCTGAATGATACGACGCTATCAGGAAGAGACCCGAGAACGGCAATCGCCAGGATGGCGGAATTGATTCAGAGACGTATGCCCAGGACAGACGTATCCACTGGTGATCTTGCAGTCACTGTCAAGTATTCTGATGGACATGAAGTCCAAGTCCTGCCCGCGATTAAAACTAAGTCGGGGGTCCGAATCGCGAACCCTTCCCAGAACCAATGGAGCAATGTCGTGCATCCTGAGAGATTCGCACGGAAGCTCACTCAGACCAATCAAGCCAATAATGGGCGGGTGGTCCCCGCGATAAAACTGACCAAGGCGCTTGTCGAGCGGCAAGTCCAGAGTAAGAGGGACCATATATCCGGCTATCACATTGAGTCGCTTGCCATAGACGCCTTCAGGAACTATAACGGACCGTATGACCATAAGAGCATGGTCAACCACCTAACCACTTATTCCTCGAAAGCCGTGGTTCAGCCCATCAAGGACTCTACGGGGCAATCTCGTAACGTTGATGATTACATGGGCCCACAGAATAGTCCGACCCGTCAAAGGGCTGTAAGGACTTTCACCGCTATCCGAAACAACATAAATAATTGTCGCTCCGAGGCCGACTTGGACAATCTGTTCGCCTCCTGAGTAGGAGAGGGCCGCTCGCCTAACTCAGAAACGACTTAATCACTCTGAACAGACCCATCCCCGCGCCGAGCCATGAAGGAGTACGAGCATCCCTGATCATAGAACGCAACTTCGGGAGAATACCTTGAGACTCGGAATCCCCAAGTTCTTCACGCTTCTCCATCCGGCTTACAATATCCTGAGCGATCCGTTCCGCTACTGTAGAGGAGTCGGATGAATCCAGTACCATGCGAGTGTCAGGTCGACTCATGCGTCCTCGCAAATTATCCAAACGACCACGCGTAGCGTCGTTCAGTCCCCCGGACAGACCACGCACTAAAACCTCCTCAACCACTCGACCATCATTCAACATGAGGTCCACTGTGTCGTGAACTCCTTTGAAGCCGCCAATCACTACCACCCCATCCGCCAACTCAAACTGTGTCGCTCGGATATAGCCGCCAGTATAGTCATCTGAATCAATGGCCTCATCTTCCACCCTATCGCCTATTTCCTGAAGTTCTCGCAAAATTTCATTACCAGTTCTCTCAAGCCAAGTATCCGAACGTCTCACCGTCTTCAACAAAATCCCATGACTCTCATTCCCAGCGCGAAGATAATCGGCAACGGCTCTGATGATGATGTCATCAAAAGCAACTGTGTCGCTGGTCGAACTTGCGCCAACCAACGCAACCAGACCACAATCTCTACTCAGAAGAGCGAAAGACAGGTCACGCGCCAACCTTCTAACAAGCCTGACTGTCTCAGGTCCGTCGCTAACCTGTACGCTACCAGTAATATGGATGAAACGCCGCATATGTACTACACCTCTCCGATATATTGTCAAACTGGAGTATGGATAATCAATATGCTTGGGAGAAATCGCAAAGCCCGTTTCCCAGTATAGGTCCACACGCTTGGACAAAGGAGCTATCCCCGACGCTGGGAATATATCTTCATGGACACTGCCGCGGGCCATCGAGTCGCTTGTGATGGCGGGCGCGTTCGACAGCGTGGCGCCCAACCGCCGCCAGTCGCTGTGGGACGCTGGGCTCTACGCGAGTCCGAAGAGGAACGGCCGGGCGACGCTGCCGCTCTCCATGGAGGATTCCATTCCCAATCTCGCGAACTTCTCGGAGGAACAGCGCATGGCGGGCGAGTATCGAACGATGGGGATATATCCCAGGGGGCATCTGATGGAGTTCGCCAGGTCGCGCCTGCCCTCCGAATTACCCCTCGCACAAGTGGGTTGCTCAGAAGATCTCTTTGGGAACATTAGTCTTCACATTGGTTCAGGAACGTTGCTAATCTGAATCTTTACAAATTAAGAACGTCTGCTCGAATACAAGTTCCGACACGGTAAGAAAACGGGCGACCGCCAACCTGCCGTGGGAAGACACTAACCGGGGACAGCGCAGCGTCCATTCTCAAGGCTGTTGGATCAACGCCGCGACTTCCCTCGGATACCGCGTGATTCGCGTCGCCAGCGGTGAGCGAACATAGATTTACAGGAGGAAAGCCATGACTGAGCTCCTAATAGAAGAATTCATCCCCGCGCTGGTTAGCTCCGACGCCTCTGTGCGACGCTACGCCGCCTGGCTGCTTGACATCCGAGACAACGCGAGCGTGGGAACCTTCCTGATCGAGGCCCTGAGCGGCCCGAACGCGCGGGTTCGCCGGGAGGCGGCGCTGGCCCTGGGCGAACTGCGAAGCGCCGAGGCGGCTCCGCGCCTGATAGAAGCGCTGAGCGACCCAGACGGCATGACAAGGTCAAACGCCGCGCGTTCACTCGGGCGACTGGGAGACCCGGAAGCTGTGGCCGCGCTTATCAACGCTCTATCGGACTCGGACGAATCCACTCGCGCCTCCGCCGCCACAGCCCTGGGGGCGCTGGGCGACGTGGAGGCTGTGCCCGGTCTTATCAACCTACTCGGCGACTCCGGCGTCGCCGTCCGCTCGGCGGCCGCCAGGTCGCTCGGGAAGTTGGGAGACTCAAGGGCCGTTCCCGGCCTTATGGATACGCTGGTAGACACCGACAGAGATGTTCGCGTGAGCGCTATCCGCTCTCTCAGGACTCTGAATCACCCGCGGTCCATACCGGGACTAATCGCCGCTCTGTCGGATCTGGACGCGGAGGTTCGCGAGATAGCCGCGGAATCTCTGGGAAGACTGGGAGACTCCAGGGCGGCGCCCAGACTGATAAAAGCTCTGAAAGACCGCGAAACCGAAGTATGCAGAGCGGCGGCTAAGTCGCTCGAAAGACTTGACCTGAGCGATCACTCGGAAGCGGCGGTAACGGCCTTCATTGACCTGATAGACGGCTTTAGCTTGTTCAATAACGACATTCGGGCGATTGCGGCACTGATTCTGGGCAAGCTGGGCGACCCCCACGCCACTCCGGTCGTAATAAAACAGCTTGACTCCTACGATAAGGATGTGTCCCGACACTCCGCCTGGGCCCTGGGAGAACTTGGAGACCCGCAGGCCGTTCCGGCGCTCATACATGCGGTGGAGTCTGGGAAAGGGCCGGTCAGAGCCGCCGCCGCTCTATCCCTGGGAAAACTGGGCGACCGGTCCGCCGTACCGTCGCTGCTCCATGCGCTGAGGATGTCAGGAAACTCGGAAATCAGGGGCGCGGCGGCGGAGTCGTTGGGCCGCTTGGGAGCGGTTCGCGCCATCCCGCACCTGCTTGCCGCGCTCGACGATGACGCCACGCGGGTCGCGCGTAGCGTCGGACGGTCGCTGAGACTGCTCGGCGACACGCTGGCCGTACAGGTGATGACCGACCGCCTGGTCTCTCCGGGCGCGACCGCCCATGAGAGACAGAAAGCCGTCGTTGTACTGGGCGAACTCAGAGACAGGACGGCAGTGAAGGCGCTCATACAGACGCTTGAAGATCCGGACAATACGCTGCGGGCGGTAACGGCTCACGCGCTGGGACAGATAGGAGACATGGAGGCGTTCCAGCCTCTTACATCCAGTCTGAACGGCGAGGAGCCTCGGGTTCGTGACGCTGTGGTTGGAGCTTTGAGCAGACTGGGCAAGCGGCGGGACATTGAGAGTATCACAGGTTCTCTCGGCAACGAGGACCCGGCGGTTCGCCTGACCGTGGCGCGACTTCTCGAGGAGTGGAAGGAATCGCAGTAGCCCTCGCCTCGGTCTGTGAACCGGAACGACTATGAGCCTAGAATAAGTCGGCGTCTATCGCCGCGAATGAGAGTTGCATTGAAATACCAGGTAAAGGACCTCCATGGATCCACCTACGAATTCGACCGCGACCATCATAAGATACGCCGCCTGGGAGTCGCCTTCATGGCGCGGCAGGCCGTCCTGGACGCCGGGGGAACGGACAGGGAAACTCCCCTCTCCCTCATCCACGACGCGCTCGCCGAAAGCGCGAAGGAGGGCATCGCCTACCACCAGGACTTCGACCTGTCCGTGAGGTTGGCCCTTCAGGCCGCGATGATATGGCAATACAGAGATTGGGATGCCCAGACCGCCCGCTCGATTGAGGCCGCCGCCTCGGCCTCAATAAAACTCGCGCGGCATCGGCGTAACCGAAGAGGATAGAGAGTACCACAAAGAAAGGCGCGGGCAATTCAGCTACTTCTTGAGCGCTGGCTTGGTCAATCCGCAGCGTGTCGTGGGGATTCGATCTCGACCAGCTTAGCTTGGGGCCAGGGTCCTACTGTCGGGTATGGTACGGCAAATACCGCGGCTCTACGACAATTGAGATGACGTGAGGATTCAATGCGAATCGGCGTTCATAGAACGCGCTGTCATTAGATCAGCCCCTCTCTGAGCCACACCATAGCCAACGATCCAACCAGCATCTCCACGCTCTTGGAGTAACCCTTCGTGCTGCGTACCAGACGGTTCAACTTGCCCCTCAGCACAGAGTGCAGTCCTTCGTTGCGGTTCACCTCGCTTCCCTTTCCCACCACGTGAGAGCCAGGGTCAAGCAAGCCATACGCCTCATAGGCGTCGCTTCTGTACTTCTCCGCCCTGGGCAGTCTCCGGTACAACCGCATAAAGGTCTCGCTCTCACGACTTCCCACCTCGAAGTCCGCCCACCGCTCACCGTCGTTCTCTTCCACGACAGCCGTCCATATCCACACAGACCGTCGTCTCTCTCCCTTCCTCACACCCACATACGTCCACATCTCATCGAAGGATATGACCTTGGCTCGCCCGCGACGTGTATCCATACCGCGTATCTTCCTCACAGAGGCCGGCAGGTCAGGTTCAGACCGAACTCGCCTCCCGCGCTCTATGTCCAAACCCTTCCGCGCCCATCTCGCTTTTTTTGACCCAGGTGTACACGGTAACGAAGTGTATGTCCATCGCCCTTGCCACAGCCGATATGCTTCCGCCCTCGGCATACATGGCAAGCGCCTGCCGAATGGTCTTCTCAGGGTAGTAGTGGCGGTTGCCGTCGGGAGTGAAACGGTGGTTGCAGTCCTTGCATCGGTATGTCTGCTTGCCTCTTGAGTGTCCGTCCTTGGGCGTCCAGTTGGAACCGCAGTGCGGACAGCGAACGTCGTGATTGTATGCGCGTGGTCGGGCCATCTGCCTTATCCTAACTGTGATGATGCGTCCCTATTTTATATTATCAGCGCGTACTATGAATGCCCGCGAATCCATTCCTTGACGCGGGGGGCCGAGCTTGCTACAATCCGCTACACTTCAGGGACATAGCGGATTGCAGTGGCCGAAGGGATCACATTGGGACAATTGGAAATTCCTCGTTTGGCTTCGGCCTACATGACCTATGGCGGGCGTTACTCCATAGGCTATTCGCATTGTTAGCAAAGAGGTCGCTCGCATCTTCCGAGGTGCCTTGCGGCCTCTTTGCTGTCACAGCTGGGCCAACAACCACACAAGGAGGAGCGAATTATGACTACGGCAACAGAAGCCAACATTGTCCACGAGAGCCGCAGGATGCCCAAGATCCTTGAGGAGTCTCATCAGGCTTTCCTTTACTTTGACGAGCACTACGATGAGTGGCTGGCGGACTTCCCCAACGAGTGGGCGGCGGCCAGCAAGGACGGTCTGATCGACCACCACGAGGACTTGGAACAGCTGATTGTCTTGTTTAAGGAGGCCGGATACGACAACCATCAGGTTGTCGTTAGGTTTCTCGATACCGAGCCGAAAGGTCTCATACTGTGATCAGCGGTCGGTTTGATGGCAAAGGGGCACCACGTATGAATGCGATGGTAGCCATTGCAGAACTGGGAGTGGAACATCCGGTACAGTTCCTCTTGGACACTGGTGCGGACCGGACGTGTTTGCATTACCCAGATGTCCTTATGGCAGGAATAAACCCATTCAGGTTGCGCGGGTTCCCGAAGAAGTCCATGAATGGCATCGGAGGTTCCGCAGACTATTTTGTGGTTCCGGCAGACATCAAGTTGTTTGACAGCGACCAAGGGTACATAGTCCACCGCATATCACTGAGGATTGCAGACATATCTCAATTGAAAGCGGGCGACATCCCTTCTCTACTTGGAAGGGATGTATTCAACCAATACCAGATGTACTATGACCCTAGACGCTCTCGCGTAAGGCTGAGACCATCGTGAGGCTACATAACTCTCATACGCCGAATCCTGTCCATGTCGCTATCCAGAACCCCGCCGAGCATCGTGGCTAGGTAAGTCAAGGTCGAGATGCCAATGTGCATCTCGACCTTTTTGTATTGGAAGAACTGATATTTGTCCAGAAGCCGCATCCGCGTCATCGACCTGAACATCCTCTCGATGATGGTTCTCCGGCTGTACAAGCGTTCCCACTCTTTAGTCCAGCGTCCCACGATGCCCATGACCTCACGTTACCCTAGGGTCCCTCGATATGGATCTCAGTACACAGTAGCGCATCGTGCCGTTGCTCTTGGGCTTGAGAGAACATTCTGCGGATGGACAGGTGAACAGGTAGAATCCGGTCTCCGGATCGGTCTGTAGGAAGCCCATAGGACCTTCCCATCGCCGCAGACGGGGATCCCGTCCCGGTTGTACATCCCGTCGTAGAGACCATCCTTAGCTGTGGGCTTCTTGATGTGAATGATCGGGATGATGTCCTCACCGTAGAGGAACGCGAAGTTGAGGTAGCCGTTGTACCCTCGGTCCGCCAGTAGGTGGTTCGGCTTGAACCATCTGAGCCTATCTCACCAACTGGCGTAGCTGAGGAAAGTCGTTCTGATTAGCCGGCAAGACCATATGGGCCAGCGGAACTCCGTACACCGAGTCGGTTAGGGAATGAACCTTGTAGCCGAAGAACATCTCGTCGCCCTTCTTGCTGTTCGACTTGGCCTTTGTCGTCCGGTGGCCCCAGATGCATCTGAGTCGCGGACAGGATTGCGGTCCGGGTTGGCCCAAGCCTTTAAATCAGTGGAATCCACGACCACGTCGTCCCCAATGTCCAGCAACTTCTCCCTGAGCTAGTCCACGACCTCCATAATGGCGTCCTCCAGCGGGACGTCCGCGAGCTTGTTGAAGAACCGGCTGAATGTGGGCTCGGGCGGTCGTGAGCTGCCGAAGCCACAGATCTCGGCCAGACGTGGGGATGCCTTGAGCCTCTGGAGCAGCCCGACCATGAACCTCTCGGCCAGCAAGTACTTGAGGCAGACGGTTCGGAACATGGTGGCGGGCGGGTATCCTATCCTGGTCGAGCCTTGCGGCGGGACTCAAGGATGGAGTTTAGAAACGCCTGGACGGTCTGGTGGGACTCGAGCTCATCCAAGACGACAGCCAGGAAGCCGTAGCCAGACTTAGCTTGCCAGCCAAGCGGCAGTTCTGCTTGCCTATCATCGTGCAGACGTTTATTTTGACAGCGCACCACTGTAGGAGGAATGATCATTCTCCTGTGGTTGTCGGGGCTACCGACCTGGACCGTCGGCAGCCCCTTTGGCTTATAGCGCAAATGCACTACTTTTAAGCTAAAGTAGCAAGCATTTAGCTATGAAATCAGTGATTCCCCGCTGTGGCTGTTGCTCATTTTATAGGCGGATTCCGTGTCTTTCCAAGCTAATTTTCGGGGTCAGCGACTTATGAAAGATGCTCTCCCAGATTAACGGTTGACAGGTCCGAACTTAGCGTTTAAGCTGTACAACCCCAGCGCGGACCCGCTGAACGATTTCCTGAACCTCCGGGCTCCGCCACTCGAAGCGTATCCTGTCCGCGCAGGCGCGGGCGGCTTTCTGAGCGTTTACGGCCAGAGTTTCGTCAATCATCCATCCGGTTTTCCTGTTCTCCCGGATGAGACCTTTCAGGGTAAAGCGGTCGGACTTGTCCAAGTTGCATGGGCCGCATATCAGGATTCGGTTCGTGATGTCATTCAACCCGTCGGACGATGTGGTCTAGCTGCATATAGCCGGATGGCAGAACCCGCCCGCGCCCGCCACATACGACGCCACCATCAGCAGCCTGTGTCTCCACGAGTATCTGAAACATCTCAGGGCGCGTTAACTTAAGGCCATACATGGCGAAGTTGGAGTCGTACTTGTCCCTGCTGACCGTAACAGCATCGTAGGGCAACCGAACATCGCAAATCCGAAAGCGCCCCCCGCGCGGGCCAAGCCCACCCGGCGCTGAACTGAAATGGTCGGGCATTGCAATATCCCGACCCCGCACCTTAACAGCCGAATACCGAGACGCGCCGACCGAGCGGTCTTCTGGCGCGCGTCTCGAACTGGAAGAACGACTCCGCGCTCTCAGTGAGCGCGGTAAAGAAAGGAAACGTGAAGCATCCTCAAATTGATTCAGCGACATAGGAGCGTTCGTGGCTGAGCTGACGGCAGAGTCCGTCCGGAGAGAAAAGGCTCTCCCACAGAACCCGGGGGAATTCCGATTCCCAGACCTGAAAGACCTGAGAGAGAAACTGGAAGCGGCGGACATATCGCCAATCGAAAAGGCGTTGACGCCGCCGGCGGGAGCGAGAGGCCGGAGGCCGCTCCCGAGACGACCGATGATACGGGCTTTCATGGCAATGCCCATATTGAGCATCGAAAACATATCCGCCCTGAGAGAGCGGCTGATGAACAACCCCGCGCTGAGAGACGTCTGCGGATTCGCGGGCCTCGTTCCCTCCCGACCGACGTTCTCAAGGGTGTTCGGTCAGCTTGCGAAGATGCCCGAACTGCTGGAAGAGAGTTGGACACGGGGATTGAAGGAGCTACACGAGCGTCTGCCAGACCTGGGAAGAGAGGTGGCGGTCGACTCCACGAGCGTCAGGACGAACGCCAACCCCAACCGAGACCCGGTCAGCGACCCGGAGGCGGGATTGGGAAAGAAGAACAGCGCAAGGACCAGAGGCGGTGGGGAGTGGTTCTTCGGATACAAGGTTCACGCCACAGCCGATGCCAACCACGACGTCCCGCTCACCCTCACCGTTACGAGCGGAAACGAAAACGACATGAACAATCTGGCCGCTCCGGTAGAGAAGATGGCGCGAGCGGGAATCCGGCCCGAGTTCGTCATAGCGGACAGGGGCTACGACTCAAAGAAGAACAGCGAGTGGCTGCATGAGTGTGGAATCGCGCCCGTCATACACAAGAAGAAGACACCAAGCGGAATCCATGTCAGGGGAAAGAGGAAATACTCTCTGACAGGAACTCCACTCTGCGAGTGTGGACGCGAAAGGCCCTTCGTCCGAACCAACCCCGATACCGGAGAGCGCGTGTACGGCCCTGTTGAAGGCTGCGAGCGCGGCGGCAAGTTTGAGAGCTTTTCCTCTTGCGAGTTCCCCATGAATGTTAACCCCGAGAGCGACGTGAGGCTGTTCGGCGGCGCGATACGCAGGGACAGCCCTGAGTGGAAGAAGACCTACGCCAAGCGTTGGAGCGTCGAGCGCGTGTTCAGCGGTTGGAAGAGCAGAGGGTCCCTTGAAGACCACTCATTCAGGGGGCTGTCCAGGATAAGGCTGCTCGCGCTGCTGTACGCGCTGGCGGACGTATCCGCCAGGATAGCGGAGGTGAACAAGATCCACGCGCCGCCGATGGCGGCGTAGACACAGACCGGGGTGCGCCCCACTTTTCCGACTCCCTTACGGAGCCGGCGCTGGCGTTTGTCCGATTTCAGGCGCAGTCCCGCTTCACCGCGGATGCTCTCCCTGCGCCTGTATGTGTGGGAAACCCACTATGAGCGTCAGGCTGGATAACATCGGGAGATTCCGGTAGGATGCGCCTATCCCACACGGCTTTCACGCCGCCGGGCGGGTGGAATGAATTATGAACAAGCCTAAGAAGAGCGAAACTACGACCTCAAGGCGGTCAATCCGAACAGGAAGGAAGAGGTTGACACGCGCACCACGGAGGAACTGCTAGAGATAATCGAGCGGAAGGGCAAAGAGATACAGGAAGCGCTGGCGGGGCTGCGAGATGTGTAACCGAGGGGAGATCGGGGGCAAACCACGACAGTTGGAATCTGTGCGATACACTCCAGGCCGGGGGGGCAAGCGCGTTGCGGGGGAATCGGTGGGGATGGTAGGGTGGAATGAAATTCTGAGTTTCTACCGAGCGGAGAGTTTTCGTGAGTCTGAATATCAAGAATGAAGAGGCGCGCCGCTTGGCCAGCGAGTTGGCGCGGCTTACGGGAGAGACGATGACGGGCGCGGTCACCGTGGCTCTCAGGGAGCGTCTGGAAAGGGAGAGGCGCGAGCGCGGCGTGGAGGGCCGGATACTCCGGCTACGGGCGATACGCAAACGTTGCCGCAGTCTGCTCAAGGACGGACCATCCGCCGTCGAGCATGGCGACTTCCTGTATGATGAGAATGGACTGCCGAAGTGATCCTCGATACGTCCGCGCTGCTGGCCGTACTCTTCGATGAACAGGTATGGCAGGGGCAATCATCCCGCCGCGCTGAATTTCGGAGACTGCTTTGCCTATGCGCTGGCTGAGGTCGCCAAGGAGCCGCTTTTGTTCAAGGGCGATGATTTCACTCGAACGGATATAGAAGCCGCGTGACAACTCTGATTTGATGGGAGAGTCGGGGGCGGAAATTGGAATGATTCTATTTGATAGGGGTTTGGGGCTGTGCTATACTTTCGGGGTGTCTGTAAATTCAGTGTGTCGGCTGCGAGGGAGCGATGTCCCGGAAGCGGTCCCGAACAGAGGCGGGAGTATATGGTTCAGGTTCAGAGTCCAGCGGAAGCGCCGGTAAGGCCACCTATTGATCCGATACGGAATTTTCTTGTTCCGCCAGGGCCGGTGACTATGAAGTCGCTGCTCGAGGCGGGGGTTCATTTCGGTCACCAGAAGCGTCGGTGGAATCCGAAGATGAAGCAGTATATCTTCACCCACCGCAACGGCATCCACATCATTGACTTGCAGAAGACGCTGCGGATGCTGGACAGGGCGACGCAGTTCATGTCGGACATGGTGGCGGAGGGTCACAAGGTGCTGATGGTCGGCACGAAGAAGCAGGCCCAGGACACCATCATCCAGGAAGCGGATCGCAGCAACGCCTTCTATATCACCAACAGGTGGCTGGGCGGCACGCTGACGAACTTCAAGACCATCCAGTCGCGCATTGACTACCTTGTGCAATTGGAGACCGATAAGGCGAAGGGCGAGTTCACGCGGCTGACCAAGCGCGAGTCGCTCGGCATGGAGAATACCATCAACAAGCTGAACCGCAACCTGTTCGGCATCAAAGAGATGACGGATATGCCAGGCGTGCTGTTCGTGATTGACATAGGCAAGGAACACATCGCCATAGCCGAGGCTCGGAAGGTGGGGGTTCCCATCGTGGCGCTGGTGGATTCGGACTGCGACCCGGATCTGATTGACTATCCGATACCCGGCAATGACGACGCTATCCGCTCCATCAGGCTTATCACGGCGAAGATGGCGGACGCGGTGATTGACGGACAGAACAGGCGAATGTCGCTTGAGACGGAGGAGATTTCGTCGGAGGACGGCGAGGCCGAGGCGGTGTCCGAAGGGGAAACAGGCGCTTCAGGCGGCTAGAAGCTATCGCATATACATTAGCGCTCGGCATGAACCGAGCGTTTTCACCCTCACCCAGAAAGGGCTGGGAGGGGCAGTCATTGAAAATGAACGTACTTGCGGTTGGGGTTTCACCCCCATCCTAACCTTCCCCCGAGGGGGAAGGGATACAAGGTCAGGCAGACGGGAATTACGAGGAAGACCAAGGACGAAATGGCAGTTACAGTCGAAGAGATAAAGGCCCTGCGCGAGTTGACGGGCGCGGGGGTTATGGACAGCAAGAAGGCCCTGGAAGAGACGGGCGGGGACATCGGCAAGGCGGAGGAGTTTCTGCGACAGCAGGGAATCGCCTCGGCGGCGAAGAAGGCGAACCGCGCGACGAACCAGGGTATAATAGAATCGTACATACACAGCGGCGCCCGGATAGGCGCGATGGTCGAACTCAATTGCGAGACCGACTTCGTGGCGCGCACGGAGGATTTCCAGGCCCTGGCGAACAACCTGGCGATGCAGATAGCCGCTATGTCTCCAAGCTACGTTGACGAGTCCGACGTTCCGGAAAGCGAGACGGCGGACGCCTCCCAGGACTGCCTTATGCAGCAGCCATTCATACGCGATCCGTCCGTGACCGTCCAGGACATGGTGAACGAGACGGTGGGCAAGCTGGGCGAGAACATTCGAGTGCGCCGCTTCAGGCGCTTCTCTCTCGGGGAATAACCATAGACAGCGCCAAAGCTCCAAACTACCGCAGGATTCTGCTCAAGCTGAGCGGAGAGTCGCTTAAAGGCGACCGTGGTTTTGGCATTGACCCTTCAGCGGTCGAGTACATGGGCGGCGAGATACGCTCGGTGCTGGAACTGGGCGTCGAGATGGGCATAGTCGTGGGCGGCGGAAACATCTGGCGCGGCACTCAGGCGGCGGTGGACGGGATGGACCGGGCGACGGCGGACTACGCCGGTATGCTGGCGACCATCATCAGCGCGCTCGCGCTCCAGGACACCCTTGAGCGCAAGTTCGAGATAGTGACGCGCACGCAGAGCGCGATAAACGTGTCCCAGGTGGCTGAGCCGTACATACGCCGCCGGGCCATAAGGCACCTTGAGAAGGGCAGAATCGTCCTGTTCGCGGCGGGGACGGGCAACCCGTTCGTCACGACGGACACGGGGGCGGCGCTGCGGGCGGTGGAGATAGGGGCGGACGCGCTGCTCATGGCGAAGAACAACGTGGACGGCGTTTACGAGGCGGACCCGAGAACCAACCCGGACGCCAAGAAGCTGGATCACGTGACCTATTTCCAGGCTATCGAGAAGCGTCTGGGGGTGATGGACACCACGGCTCTCTCGCTGTGCATGGACAATGAGATGCCTATTATCGTGTTCGATCTGTTCGAGGCCGGCAATTTGCAGCGCATAGTTAGAGGCGAAGCGATCGGTTCGGTGGTATCATCTTAGGGACGTGCAGCCCGGACTGAGAGATTTCAGAAGTGATAGCGCAAATGTCGGTCAGCCAAATTTCCTAGATTCCCGCTTTCGCGGGAATGACGAACGTCGGGCTTGGCCGCCGGGGTCTTGACCGCTCGTTTAAGATACTTTCGGAGGATAACGCTATGGCAACAGTCGAAGAAGTCATGGACGACGCCGGAACGCGGATGGAGAAATCGGTGCAGGCGCTTGGGAGGGAGCTTGGCGGCATACGGACCGGCCGGGCGTCGCCCACGCTGGTGGAGAACCTGATGGTTGACTACTACGGGATTCCGACGCCGCTGAACCAGATAGCGGGCATATCGGTGCCGGAGGCGCGGCTGCTGATGATACAGCCCTGGGACAGGTCGGCTGCGAAAGAGATAGAGAAGTCCATAATGAAGTCGGACCTCGGGCTTATGCCGAACAGCGACGGGACGGTAATCCGAATCAACATTCCGCAGCTTTCGGAGGAGAGGCGCAGGGAGTTGGTGCGGCTTGTGGGTCGGAAGGTGGAGGATGGCCACGTGGCGGTGCGGAACATACGGCGCTCCGGTATCGAGAGCTTCCGTTCGATGCAGCGGAGCAAGGAGCTTTCCGAGGACGAAAGCCGGCGCGCTCAGAGCGAGATCCAGGAGCTTACCGATCTTCATATCAGCGAGATGGACGATATGAAGAAGGACAAAGAGAACGAGGTCATGGAGGTCTGAGGCTTCCGTTGGTCACTCCGCTCACGCGCTCTAGGGCGTCGGACTCCAAGGACGCGGCTTCGGTCCGCGCGCCGCGTCACGTCGCCATCATCATGGACGGCAACGGACGCTGGGCGGAAAGCCGCGATATGTCGCGGTCGGAGGGCCACCGCGCGGGCGTGGGCAATATCCGTCGGACTATCGAGGCGTTCGCCAGGGCGGGCGTGGAGTATCTCACCATATACGCCTTTTCGACCGAGAACTGGGGCCGGCCCAGCGACGAGGTTGACGCGCTCATCTCCATAATGCTGGACGTCATCGGCCCGGAATCGGAGAATCTGCACGAGCTGGGCGTGAGGATAAGGCACATAGGCAGCCTGGATCGTCTGCCGGAGAATCTGCGCGAGGCGATTCGGAACAGCATAGCGATGACGGAGCGCAACGAGCGCCTGACGCTGTGCGTGGCGTTCAACTATGGCGCGCGGACGGAGATCCTGAACGCGGCGCGGAAGATGATGTCGGACGGCGTTGATCCGGGGGATGTTGACGAGGCGACGTTCTCGGCGTATCTGGATACGGCGGGGATGCCGGACCCGGACCTTATCATCCGCACGGCGGGGGAGATGCGGCTGTCGAACTTCCTGCTGTGGCAGGCGGCGTACTCGGAGTTCTACTGCACGAGCGCGCTGTGGCCGGACTTCGACGAGGTGGAGGTGGAGAAGGCGCTTGAGTCCTACGCTCGGCGGGAGCGTCGGTTCGGAAGGCTGGACGGCTGAAGGTTGGTTGGGGGTTCACCCCCATCCTAACCTTCCCCCATCAAGGGGGAAGGGACTTTTGCAGGCGGGAATGGGGGGAGGTGAAGAGTGGGCAGACGGATTCTGACGGCGGCGGTGGCGCTGCCGGTTCTCATGTTGGTCGTGTGGCAGGGCGGGCTGTGGTTCGCGGGGTTGGTCGCGGCGGCGGCGGGGCTGGGGGCGTGGGAGATGGGGCGGATGGCGGAGGGGTGGGGGCAGCGTCCGGTCATGTCTGTGGCGATAGTTCTGGCCGTCGCGTTTCCACTGTCAGCCAGCCTCATTTATGGCGACTTCGCGCCGTTGCCGGGCGCGGAGATTCTGCCCGGCGTCATCACTCCGCTCGCGCTGGCCGGCGCGGCTGTGATGCTGGTCGGCCATAGAATCAGGGGCGTCTGGGGTCGCGTTCTGGCTACCTGCTGCGTCATTGGGGTTGTGGGCGGAACGCTGTTCCACGCTATTCCGCTCAGGTCGCTAGACTCATGGCTAATCAGCGAAGGGCCAAACCTACTCGTTCGGGTGGATGTATTCAGGTCGCTCGATCCATGGTCCGCGGAGGGTCTTTCCTGGATTATCTTCCTGCTGGCGGTGACTTTCGCCACGGACACGGCGGCGTACTTCGTGGGGAGGGCGGTCGGCTCTCGCAAGCTGGCGCCGAATGTCAGCCCGAACAAGACGTGGGAGGGCGCGATAGGCGGATTCTGCGGGGCTGTCGCGTGCGGGGTCGGGTTGGAATTGGCGTTGGGACTGGACGCCGGCCTGATTGCGGTCGCGCTGATGTCCGCGGCGCTGGGGGTGACGGGACAACTTGGGGATCTGTATGAGTCGAGGTTGAAGCGGCTGGCGGGGGTGAAGGATTCGGGCGGGCTGTTTCCGGGGCATGGCGGGATATTGGACAGGATGGATTCGCTGATGTGGAATGTGGCGGTTTTGTATCAGATGGTGGCGCTGGCCCAGGGTTTTGGGGTTGTCTGACATGGCAGCGCGGCTTGGGTAAGTTTCAGGCTACTCACCCCCATCCTAACCTTCCCCCGTCAAGGGGGAAGGGACTTTGGGTTATAAACCTTCGTTGTAGCGGCTTTGGGCCGCGTGGTATAATCCCGTAGATATTCCCTATGAGATTCAGGAGAAACCCGTTTGACTTCGCAACGGATACGAGACTATGAATTGGTGATGATACTCAGCCCGGAGGCTACGGAGTCGGAGGCGGCGCAGACAGTGGAGCGCATTTCCGACATCATAAGCGAGGGCGGAGGAAGCATAGCGCATCAGGAAAATTGGGGCATCAGGCGGCTGGCCTATCCCATACAGAGATTCATCGAGGGCAACTACTTCGTTACGCGCTGCCAGATGGAAGCTCAGGCGGCGGCGGAATTGGACAAGACGCTGAACGCGGCTCAGGACGTGATGCGCCACCTGGTGTTCAAGCTGGAAAAGTCCGAGATAGCGGCGATGGAGTCGCAGGCGGAGCGCCAGCGACAGCAGCTTGCCAGGCAGGAAGCGGACGCCAGGGCCGCGGCGGCGCGTGAAGCGCGCGAGCGCGAGGAGTCCGCCGCCCGAATGGCGGCCCAGCGGGAAGCGGCGCAAGCAGCCCAGGCGGCCCAGGCGGCCCAAGCCGAAACGCCCTCGGATGAGACGGAATCAGCCGACGGGGAAGCGCCCTCGCCGGAAGCTCCGGCAACTCCTGTCGCGCAGACCGAAGGCGAAGGCGGCGGAGAGCGCGCGCAACCGTCCGCGTAGCGCGGTCGCCGAATCCGGTCATCCTGAAAGAGTGTTCACCGCGCTCCGTGACGCGGCGGACGAACTATCCCGAAAATTCCAGGCCATAGCCGACACACGACAGGACAAGAGCCATGTATAACAAGATAACCATAATCGGCAATCTGGGTACTGAGCCAGAGATGCGCTATATGCCAAGTGGCGACGCTGTGACCAGTTTCTCAGTGGCTACGAATCGGCGATATAGGACCCGTGACGGAGAGCAAAGGGACGAAACCGAGTGGTTCAGGATAAACGCCTGGGGACGTCTTGCCGAAGTGACCAATCAGTACCTGCAAAAAGGCAGGCTTGTATATGTAGAGGGAAGTCTCAGCAGCCGATCCTGGGTTGGTCAGGATGGACAGACTCGGTTCAGCAATGAGATACGCGCCCAGGAAGTCAAGTTCCTCAGCGGGTCAGGCGACGCGGGCGCTGGAACCGGAGCCGCGGGGCCGGACGGCCCTCCGACAGATGACGACGCGGATGATCTGCCCTGGTAGCTCAGGGATATAACGACAATGCTCACCCCGGAGGCGGGGGTACGATATGCCCCACGCTTTCGGCCCAGCGAAAACCGACAATACTTTACGCCACGTAGCAGAAGGTGAGTTGACATGACTACGCAACAGACAGGAGCGCAACAGTCGCAAGGGCCCAGGCCCGGCGGCGGATACAGCCCCAGGCCCGGCGGCCAACAGGGCGGCGGCTATCGTCCCGGCGGTGGCGGCGGCAGGCCCGGCGGCGGTGGTGGTGGTTATCGTCCCGGCGGTGGCGGCGGCAGGCCCGGCGGCGGTGGTGGTTATCGTCCCGGCGGTGGGGGCGGCAGACCCGGCGGCGGTGGATACAGGGGCGGCGGACGACCGGGCGGCAGGCCGGGCGGATTCCGACGGGGAAGGCCGCGCTATTACAGCCGCCGGAAGATATGCGGCTTCTGCGTTGACCATATCGAGTACATTGATTACAAGGATACCGACCGCTTTCGCAGGTACATGACAGACAGGTGGAAGATAGAGTCGCGCCGCAAGACGGGCGTTTGCGCCAAGCACCAGCGCGCTATGTCCACCGCTATCAAGCGGGCCAGGCACATCGCGCTGATTCCGTTCAGTCCCGACCACGCCGGCCCTCCGATGCGATGGACGAGGTAGGTACTGTATCAATTTGGCAGGTAGAGGGGTTCACCCCCATCCTAACCTTCCCCTGTCGAGGGGTAAGGGACTTTGGGCAGGGACGTTCTCCCGTCGAGATAGAGGGATTTTTCGGGGTTGAATAGTGGTAGATGAAGCGCGTCAAGCGCCATCGCGGCGAACGGCAAGATCGGACAGGCGCAGAGTCGCGGCGGAGCGTTCGCCTGAAGAACGGCGGCGGCGGCGGCTCGCGCTCATCATCATCGGCGTTCTGCTGCTGCTGATTACGGGAATCGTGGTCGCCGGATACGTCATCATCTTTGTTCTACCGCCACAGCAGTTGATAGTGCGGGTGGACGACGTGGTTTACACGCGCGGCGACATGGTAAAACTGCTGCGGATACGGCAGAAGGCGCTGGAGCTGGACAACTCTCAACAGACGCTCAGAAGCACGGACGACATATTCCAGGCGCTCCAGATCATCGTGGAGAACGAGATAATAGCGCAGGTCGCGCCGAGCCAGGGTATCTCGGTTTCGCGCGAGGAAGTGGACAACCAGATACGCAGCTCGATGGCGCCTTCGGAATCGGAGTCTCTGGGGAAGTCGGCGGCGCAGATAGAGCGCGAGTACCACGAACGCTATCGGCAATTCCTCAACTCGGCGCAGGTGAGCGAAGACGAACACCGCGACCTCATAAGAAAGGCGATTCTGCGAGAGAAGTTCAGGCAGTTCGTGGGCGACCAGGTTCCGGTGTACGCCGAGCAGGTCTATGTGCACCGCATAGCGATGGGCTACCAGGACGAGATTGACATAATGCAGACCAAGTACGCGGATCTGCTGGGCGACGATAGAAGTTCCGAACACATCAAGAACACGGTCAGGACGATAGCGCGGGAGTTCTCCAGGGACCCGGACTTAGTTCAGAGCAGGGGCGACATGGGCTGGATGCCGCTCGGCATACTGGAGGACTACGAGCGCGACTTCTGGGAACTGGAAGTGGGCGAGATGTCGGAGCCGACGCCGAACGTGGAGAATCCGCAGATGTCGTTCTTCTTCGTGGTGTCGGGGCGCGAGGAAGTTCTGGAGATAAGCCGCATCAACAGGGAGCAGCTAAAGACGAACGCGCTCCAGGAATGGGTGAATGACGAGCGCCAGAACCACGACGTTTACGCGACGTTCAACTCGGACATCTACGCCTGGTTCGTGGAACAGCTTCGGGTGAGCGCGAGCACGACTCCGACGCCCGCGGCGGCGAACCCTCTTGAGGGTCTGATGGGGCGATAGCGGAGGTGTCACCCCCATCCTAGCCTTCCCCCTTGACGGGGGAAGGGACTTTGGGCAAGGAGGTTCTCCCGTCGAAGGGGAAGGGATTTTAGTAGCAACCTAAGTATCGAAAGGTCAGAGGTTTGAGCAAGGACACAGTTGGAATCGCGCTGCTGGGAATGGGCGTAGTGGGCGGCGGCGTGGCGGACGTGATAAATCGGAAGCGGTCGCACCTGAAAGACATGGTGGGATGTCCCATCGAACTCAAGGGCGTACTGGTGAGGGACGTGAACAAGCCGCGCGCGACTGAGTTGCCGCGCGGCCTGATGACCACGGACGTGGAGGACATCCTCTCGAATCCCGAGGTTGACGTGGTAGTGGAGGTGATGGGCGGGCAGGATCCGGCTTTCGACTATATCCTCAAGAGCTTATCGCTGGGCAAGCACATCGTAACGGCGAACAAGGAAGTGATGGCCAGGCACGGGCCGGACATACTCACGCTGTCGCGCAAGAAGGGCGCGCAGACTCTGTTCGAGGCTGCGGTGGCGGGCGGCACGCCTATCATCGCGCCGCTGCTGAGGGACCTGGTCGCCAACGAGGTTCTGACCATACACGGGATTATCAACGGCACGACGAACTACATCCTGACGAGCATGAGCCAGAACGGGGCGGACTTCGGGGAGACGCTGGCCGAGGCGCAGCGTCTCGGATACGCGGAGTCGGACCCGACCAACGACGTAGAAGGGATTGACGCGGCTTATAAGCTGGCTATTCTGGCGACGTTGGGCTTCCGCGCGCGGGTCAGGGATACGGACGTGTTCCACGAGGGGATAACGCGGCTGCGAACGCGCGACTTCCAGTACGCGCGCGAACTGGGCTACGCTATCAAGCTGCTCGGGATAGCGACTTCGGACAACGGCTCGGTGCAGGCGCGGGTGCATCCGGCTTTCGTGCGCGAGGACGCGATGATAGCCAAGGTGGACGGGGCGCTGAACGCGGTGGAGATACAGACGGATCTGGCGGGCAAGCTGATGTTCCACGGCGCGGGCGCGGGTTCGATGCCGACCACGAGCGCGGTAATCGCGGACATAGTTGATATAGCGCGCAACCTGGCGGGGAACGTGGTTCCGCCGCCGATTGGGGCGCTGTCCGAGCGCACGAAGGTACAGCCTATCTCGGAACTGAGCACCAGGTACTACATCCGGCTGACGGCGACGGACAGGCCGGGGGTACTGGCGCAGGTCGGGGGCGTTCTGGGCGACAGGAATATCTCCATCGCCTCGGCGATACAGAAGGAGACGGACGAAGTGGCGCAGAGGGCGGAGATAGTTCTGATGACGCATCGCGCGAATGAGAGGGATATGCAGCAGGCAATACGCGAACTGGAAGCGCTGGATACGGTGGCCGAGGTGGGGAATATGGTTCGGGTGGAAGAGTGGTAGAAAATAGGCCCTAGGAACGATTCGACGCGCCGCGACGGGAGCGAAATATGATTCGACCAATCGAAGTGCAAGCGAGGGAAGATTACAAGATTTGGCTGAACTACGAAGATGGCGTCAGCGGAGAGGTTGACCTGGGACATCTCGTAGGACAAGGCGTGTTCAAGGCATGGGATACCCCCGGCTACTTCGATACCGCGCGAGTTACAGAGTACGGGAGTATCGCTTGGGGAGACGTGGATGATATCGAACTCTGCCCCAACGCGCTCTATATGCAGATTACGGGCAAGTCCATAGACGAGATTTTGCCCGAAGAAGAATATGAGGATGAAGAAATTCCCAGCGCGGTCGCGTTAGAAATTGCCTGAGCTATGCCGGTTCAACGGAATCGTGATACGAATGTTTCACGACGATCATCTGCATCCACATTTCCACGCGGTATATGGGGAATACAACGTAGAGGTAAATATCGAGTCGCTCAGGTTCCGGGGGCGTATGCCTACCCGCGAAAGGCGATTGGTTCGACGATGGGCGTCCGCTCGACAAGCGGAGTTGCGCGCGGCTTGGAATCGAGCTGAGCGCAAAGAACCGCCCGGCAGGATTGATCCCCCGTAATGAATTAAGCAATGAGGTGATGGCGATATGGCTGGCACATACTATACTTGGAAGCGATGAAGCACTTGCAGGAGAGTGAAAGCGGAGCTTTCACAGAGTGGCATGGAACTGGATGAGCGCGATTTCTTCGCGGAGCCGTTCAGCGTAGAGGAACTCAGGGAGTTGTTTGGCGACGCGCCGGTGTCGGATTACTTCTCGTGGCGGTCTCCGTCGTTCCGCAAGCTGGGCATGAAGCGGGAAGAGATGAGCGATGGCCAGATGCTGGAACTGATGGCTGAGGAGCCGCGCCTGATACGCCGGCCGCTGATTATGACGGCTGAAGGAACGCTGATCGTCGGGACGGACAAGAAGGCGATGGCGGACCTGGTGTCGGCGTCCTGATAATGTTCACCAATGGTCACCCCCATCCTAGTCTTCCCCCGTCGAGGGGGAAGGGATTTTAGAAGAAGGTGGAGAGTGTCACCCCCATCCTAGTCTTCCCCCGTCGAGGGGGAAGGGATTTTAGAAGAAGGTGGAGAGGAGCACCCCCATCCTAGTCTTCCCCCGTCGAGGGGGAAGGGACTTTATGGAGCAACCGCTATGATGATTGACCTTTCGGGCAAAGTGGCGCTGGTGACCGGAGGCGCGCGGGGTATCGGGCGCGGGATATGCCTTGTACTGGCGGAACAGGGGGCGGACGTGGCGGTCGCGGACCTGAACATGGAGGGCGCGGCGTCGGTGGCGGAAGAGATAGAGCGTATGGGGCGGAGGGCGCGGGCGGAGAGCGTGGACGTGACCAGCCGCGCGTCTATCAAGGACGCGGTTTCCCAGATACTTGACGGGATGGGCGGGATTGACATACTGGTGAACAACGCGGGCGTCGTGGGCGCGGGCGAGTGGTGGGAGCGCGACAAGCCGAGTGACGAGGACTGGAGCTTTACGCATCTGGTGAACGTGCGGGGCGTGGTAATGGTAACTGAGGCGGTGCAGGGCCAGATGATCGAGCGGGGTTCGGGAAGGGTCATCAACATAGCGTCCATCGCGGCGAGACAGGGCAGCCCGGACATACCGCACTACTCGACGACCAAGGCGGCGGTGGTAAGCTGGACGCAATCCAGCGCGCATCAACTCGCGCCATACGGCATAACGGTGAACGCGATATGCCCCGGCCTGCTGTGGACGGATATGTGGCAGGCGATTTCGGTAAGGCGACGCGCGGCGGTCGGCGAGGATATTTCAGGGCGGGCGCTGTTCGAGCGGGCGGTGGAGAATATGACGCCGCTGAAGCGGGAGCAGACGCCGGAGGACATCGGGAAGTTGGCGGCGTTCCTGGCGTCGGAGGACGCGCGGAACATTACGGGGCAGGCGATAAACGTTGACGGCGGGATACGGATGAACTAGGGGAGGGGAGTCACCCCCATCCTGGCCTTCCCCCGTCAAGGGGGAAGGGACTTTTGCCCAACTGGGGAGAGGTGTCCACCACCATCCTAGCCTTCCCCCGTCGAGGAGGAAGGGACTTTGGGCGGCGCTGTGAATTGATAGAGGTTCAGGCGAAGAGCGTATTGCCGTAGCGGGGTGTAAGTCGCTACAATAGGTTTAGCGAATTAGTCGGGGCGTAGCGCAGTCGGTAGCGCGCCACGTTCGGGACGTGGAGGTCGCTGGTTCAAGTCCAGTCGCCCCGACCAGCCCATCCCAAGCCGGGAGGGCAAGCGCCTCATTCGAACTTGATGGTCGTCCAAGCGCGTATAGCTTCGCCGAGGAGAGAATCTCCATGAACCGTCAACGCGGTCGGGTAGGAATCCTGATGGGCGGAGGCCCAGCGCCGGGCATCAACAGCGCTATCAGTTCGGTAACCATAGAGGCGGTCAACAGGGGCTATGAGGTAATCGGTATCTACGACGGCTTTTCACACCTGATGGAAGGCCGTACCGATATGTTTCGCCCCCTCAAGATAGAGGACGTGTCCCAGATACACTACCGGGGCGGCTCTATCATACGCACCTCCAGGGCCAACCCCACGCGTAGGCCGGCGCATCTTCGGAACACGCTGGACTCTTTGCGGGAGTTGAACGTCTCGTACCTGGCCACGATAGGCGGAGACGACACCGCGTTCAGCGCGTCTGAGGTCTCACGGCTGGCCTGCGGCGAAATCAGGGTCGCGCACATTCCCAAGACGATTGACAACGACCTGCCCCTGCCGGACGGGATGCCCACGTTCGGGTATGAGACGGCGCGACACCTGGGGACGGAAATAGTCCGCAACCTGATAGAGGACTTCCGCTCGACCAATAGGTGGTACATCGTGGTAGCGATGGGCCGGGCGGCGGGACACCTCGCGCTCGGCATAGGAAAGTCGGCGGGGGCCACGCTCACCATAATACCGGAGGAGTTTCGCTCGGAGCGCATCAGCGTATCGGACGTGTGCGACGTGCTGGAAACGGCCATACTGAAGCGGCGGGTGATGGGCAAGAGTCGCGGGCTGGCGGTGATCGCGGAGGGCGTGGCTGAGAAGTTCGACCCGGAGGAACTCGCCAGTTTTCCGGGAGTGGAGGTTTCGGAGGACCAGCACGGACACCTTCGACTCGGAGAGATACAGCTTGAGAAGATTCTGAAGCGCGCGATACAGAAGCGCTTCGAGGACAGGGGCGAAACGTTTCCGATCATTGACAGCACGGTGGGATACGAACTGCGTTCCCACGCGCCAATCCCGTTCGACATAGATTACACTCGCGCGCTGGGCTACGGCGCGGCTAAGGCGCTGCTGTCCGAGCCGAGCGAGCGGTATCCCGCTCAGGGCGGGCTGATATGCCTGGTCGGAGGCGACATCAAGGTAATGCCGTTCGACCAACTGCGAGACCCGGAGACGGGGCGCACCCGCGTCCGAACCGTGGACGTGGAGGGGGATAGCTACCTGGTAGCGCGCAAGTATATGATTCGGCTAGAAAAATCTGACCTCGCCGATTGTGGAATGAAGAAACGGCTGGCTGAGGCGGCGGGAATGACGCCGGACGATTTCGCGGACAGGTTCGGCAAGGTGGTCGAGCTCGCTGGGGCGGTATAATACATAGCGAACGATGAGGATAGAGCGAGGATGAAAAACGCCCAATCTCTAGTAAAGACAGCCAAAGCGCTCGTCGCGCCCGGCAAGGGCATACTCGCGGCGGATGAAAGCACGCGCACGATTGGCAGGCGATTCGCGGCTCTGGGCGTGGAGAATACGGAGCGCAACCGGCGCGACTACCGGGAGACACTTGTCAGTACGGAGGGCGCGTCGGAGTTCATAAGCGGGGTGATTCTGTACGACGAGACGCTGCGGCAGAATCGCGCGGACGGTACGCCGATAGTCGAATTGCTGCAAGAGCGGGGGATCATTCCGGGCATCAAGGTGGACACCAGCACCCATCCGCTCGCGGGCGCGCCCGGCGAGGTGGTGACCGAGGGGCTGGACGGGCTGCGGGAGCGCGTGGCGGAGTATTATGAGATTGGGGCGCGGTTCGCCAAGTGGCGGGCGGTTATCGCAATTGGGCCGGGTCTCCCGAGCGATTACTGCATAGAGGTGAACGCTCACGCTTTGGCGCGCTACGCCGCTCTCGCTCAGGAAGCGGGCCTTGTTCCAATCGTAGAACCAGAGGTTCTGATGGACGGCGACCACGACATAGATAGATGCTATGACGTGACGCAGGACGCGCTGAGAGAGGTTTACGGTCAACTCGCGTCCCAGCGGGTTACGCTGGAAGGGACACTGCTAAAGCCGAACATGGTACTGTCGGGGAAGGACGCTTCCAACCGCGCCGGACCTGATGAGGTAGCGGAGAGGACCGTTGAGTGCCTGATGAGGAATGTTCCGGCGGCTGTGCCGGGAATCGCGTTTCTGTCGGGCGGACAGTCGGACGACGAAGCTACGGAGAATCTGCGCGCGATAAACGTCCGGGGCAAGGAAGTGGGCGCGCCTTGGCAGTTGACCTTCTCTTATGGTCGCGCGCTCCAGTCCGCGCCGCTTGATGTATGGGCCGCGGACCATAGCGCGACCGAGATGGCGCAGAAGGCGTTCTACCAGCGGGCGTCGCTGACGGCGGCGGCGCGGGGGGCAGTATAGGCGGGGAGTAGCCGCGCTTGTTTCCGAAGCCATCTGAGAGCAGCCCTTCCCCGATATGTCAATTCGATAGGCGGAACGCTTATTCCGGCGTAGAGGGCGCTATTATGACTCTTGAAAGTCAAGACCTGATCCGCCTATTGCAAGAGGGCGAATCGGACCGTGTCGATTTCAAGAGCTTGCTGAGCAGGAATACTCGGAACGAGATTCAGGAGGCGATATGCGCCTTCTGCAACGACCTGCCCGATCACCGCGAGCCGGGGGTGATATTTGTCGGCGTCAATGATGATGGGTCTATCGCGGGACTGCCAATCACGGACGAATTGCTCAGGCAGTTGGCAGGCATGAAGACCGAGGGCAACATAGTCCCGCCGCCAACGATGACAGTGGAAAGACTATCGCTTGGCAGCGGCGACGTCGCGGCGGTCGCTGTACAGCCATCGGACTCTCCGCCGGCGCGTTACAGGGGCAGAGTCCATGTGCGTATCGGCCCCCGCCGAGGGACCGCGAGGGCGCAGGACGAAAGGATACTCAACGAAAAGCGGCGCTATCGGGATATTCCTTTTGACATTCACCCGATACAGTCTGCGACTCTGAGCGACCTGAATCTGCTCCAGTTCGAGCTTGAATATCTGCCGCAGGCTATTGACCCTGAAACTCTGGAAGCCAATGACCGCAGCGTAGAAGAACGTCTGGCGGCAATGAAGATGATCGCTTCCATAGACAATCCGGTTCCCACCATCCTGGGAATTCTCGTGCTGGGCGAACCGACACTGCGCTATATTCTAGGGGCGTATATACAGTTTTTGCGATTCTCCGGGAATGATATGACAGATCCCATATCTGATGAATTGGCAATCAGGGGAACTATCTCAGATATACTCCGTCGTCTCGATGACAAGCTAAACGCTCACAACCGAACGGCGGTGGACGTCACGTCAGGTTCGTTGGAGAAGCGGGTATGCACATATCCAATAACGGCTGTTCAGCAGATCGTTCGCAACGCGATCATGCACCGATCATACGAAGGAAACAACGCGCCTGTACGAGTTTACTGGTACGACGACCGCATTGAGGTTATCAGCCCAGGGGGCGTGTTCGGAGACGTAACGTCTGACAACTTCGGTCAGGCAGGCGTCACGGCGTATCGCAATCCCAACCTAGCGGAGGCCATGAGAAACATGGGATTCGTACAGCGTTACGGGATAGGAATTCCGTTGGCCGAACGCCTGCTGAAAGAAGCCGGACATCCCCCGATTCAATTCAGCGTTGACTCGAGTTTCATCATAGCTACGATAGCGTCCGCGTCGGGATAATGGAAATCGGTCGGACAGTTTCGTAAGGTCGGCGCTCATTGGCGGTTGGTGAAGGCGGGCATTACTTCTTTGGCGAAGAGGCGGAGTTGTCGCATGAATTCGGCGCGGGGCATTCCCTCGGCCCAGTGCAGGATTACGTGATCCAGGCCCGGGTATTTGCTCTCCAGGTCTTTGAGGAACGCTATGAAGTCCTCGGGCGGGCCACATATCCACGCTTTTTGCTGAACGCCGTCCTCGATGTAGGGAGTGCGGGCGGGCGCGCCCGGGGTTCCCCAAGTACGGCCATGTTCGTCGGCGTAGCGCACGAATCCGAAGGGCGCGAACCACTTGTAACGCTCGTCGTGGTAGGGCCTGAGCCTGTCCATAGCCTCTTGCTGGGTGTCGGCTATGTAGAAGCCGAACTCCAGGGCGAGGTCTTCGCCTCGATCTAACTCGCTTCCATACTTGGCGCGGGCATCGCGGTATTGGTCGAAGATTCCTTCTACCAGCGTCTCTCCGGTCAAACCCACGACGCCCTTGATGCCGTGCTTGGCTATGAAGTCTATCGTTCTGCCGCTTACGATTGGCTGCCACATTTCTACTGGGAGACGCTTGGGGCGCGGGACGAGCGTCACTTCCTCCAGGTCGTAGCCGCGATACTCGACACGCGCGGGGACGGAGTAACGCTTTCCCTGGTGAGAGAAGGATTCCTGGTTGAACGCCTTGAAGATGACCTCCATCTGCTCTTCGAATATCTCTCGGTTGGCGTCGTTGTCTATGACCGGAGAGCCGAGCGATTCGACCTCGCGGCTGTGGTATCCGCGTCCCACGCCGAAGATTATGCGGCCATCGGTCAGGTGGTCGGCCATGGCGTAGTCTTCGGCTAGACGGATTGGATGCCACATGGGGACTATGTTGAAGGCGCAGCCGAATTTCAGACGCTCTGTGCGCGAGGCGAGGTGAGTTCCGAGCAGGATGATGTTGGGGATGCACTCGTAGCCCTCATGCTGGAAGTGGTGTTCAGCCATCCAGAGGGCGTAGAAGCCGAGTTCGTCCATCAGTTCGGCGACCTGCCCGGCGGTATCCAGGCTTTCGGAAAGCCGCTCGCTGGGGTAGCGTCGCCGGTCGGCGGGCGTTCCGTCGCCGCCAACGTTATCCAAGTCTATGTTGCCTACGTACAGTACGGAGAATTTGTCAATCATCGCTTGTCACGTCCAGGGGTAGTATTCAGTTATTAGTTATTAGTCGTTAGAAGCTATCTCACAAACATCAGCCCTCGGTAGGATCCGTAGGTTTTCACCCTCACCCTAGCCCTCTCCCATCAAGGGAGAGGGGATTAGGGCCCCATAAGGGACGTGTCGGTATTTATGATATGGCTTGTAGTTTCAAGAGTTTCCGGTTCTCATCGCTATGGCACGTCCATCTTTCTGAGGTGGTAGATGGTCAGGCAGAGGAAGACGGCGGTTACGAGAATCGCGCCGATGATGGCGGCGGGGAATTCTATCACGCGGTCACCCAGGGTTTCCAAGCCGTTTTCGTCCAGTCCGTTCATTATAGCCAAAGTGTAGCCCCGAACGCTCAGGTATCTCACGCCGCCTATGAAGGTGCTGAGAAGTCCTTCCCAGAGGAATACGTACACGATGGCGAAGGGCAGGGCGCGGGTGGTGACGAGTCCGGCCCAGGTGAAGACGGAGGCGTAGGTTATCACTCCGACCAGCAATGCGACGGACACCGCGACGGTGGTTCGGAGGTCGCCGTCCATGCCGACGTAGGTGGCGAGAGCGCCGCTGACCAGGGCGAGCGGGGCGGCAATGACGACCGAGGCGAGAAACTTGGGGATGGCGATGCGCCATCGCGCGACGGGTTTGAGGAAGACGTAGCTTAGGGTCTTGTCCTCGATTTCGTTGCCGAACGCGGCGGTGGCGAGGGCTATCGTTACGAGGGGCATGATGACGCCGACCAATAGGCCGTCGAGCAGGCCGTTTATGAAATCTTCGTTGGAGTCCGCGCCGTCTCCGCCCGGAACGAACGCGAGTCCAACGGGTATCAGGGCCAACAGGACCGTGAGTATCACGCGCCACTTGCCGGTGAGTTGTCGCAGGGAGAGGTTGAGTATCTGGCCCATCTACGCCTCCACCACGTACTCGAACAGGCTCTCAAGCGAGTCGTCCAGGGGTTCTACTCGCATAAGCCGGATGGAATTGTCGCGGGCCAGCCTCGCCAGCGAACCTTGCAGGGCAGCAACGTTTCGGCTGTAAACTATCAGCGATCCGTCCTCAGAGACGGTTACGGTATCAACGTCTTCCATGCCGACGATGGTGGAGGCCATAAGGCGCGGGTAATCCACGACTACGCGCACCTTGTACGCCTGTTCGTCTAGCTTGGCGCGTATGGCTCTGAAGTCGCCCGCGGCGGCCAGTTTGCCGCTAATCATCAGCAGTATGTGGCTGGCGAGGGTCTCTATCTCCTCCAGAATGTGGGAAGAGATGAGAATGGCGCGGCCCTCGTTGGCGAGGCGTTCCATAACGTCCTGAAACTCGATTCGCTGGCGGGGGTCCGTTCCGTTGAGCGGCTCGTCCAGGATGATGACCTGGGGGTCGTGGACAAGGGTGGCGGCGAGCCTCATGCGTTGCTTCATGCCGCGCGAGTAGGTTCCCATCTTGCGGTTCTGCGCGTCCTCGAGGCCGACGATGGAGATAGCGCGGTCAACGTGGTCTTTCATGGGCGACAGGTCGTAGAGACGGGCGGAGAACTCCACCAACTGCCTGCCGGTGTAGAAGTCGTAGATCGACTCGTGTTCGGGCATGAAGCCCACGCGGCGGTAGAGGTCGGGGTTGTCGCGCACAGGTTCGCCGAGCATCCTTATCTCGCCCCTGGAGCAGCCGGCGAGTCCGGCTATGAGGTGCAGCAGGGTCGTCTTGCCCGCTCCGTTGGGGCCGAGCAGCCCGGTTATGCCAGGGCCGACGTCGAAGGTGACGTCGTTGACCGCGACGACGCTGCCGTACCACTTGGATACATCCAGGACTTCGATGGGCGCGCTCAAGCCAGCAGCCTCCGATAGCGATTCCATAGCAGGAAGCCGGGGACGCCGACTACTATCACGTACCAGAGGATAGGCACGAGGTCGGGCAGTTCGGCGGCTTGCTCCATTACGGGGTTGTCGTTGTCTTCCTTGCCGAAGATCATGTCGCTTATGTGGATGGGCGCGGTGCCTATGTCTATGAGCGCGACCAGTGGGGCGAAGTCGGTATCGCCCAGCAGGGAATTACTCTCCCGCTCGACAACGACGCCGTTGACCGTAGTCTCTGATTGCTGGGTCCCGCTGACCAGGATTCCGGCGGCCGCCGCCGTTATCAGCCAGAGTCCGATGACGAACGCGGAGGCGTACACGCGCCGAGTGGTGAAGGCGGCTACGGCTAGGGGAATCGTGGTCGTCATTATGGCGATGACCAATCCGGCGGCGAGGAAGCGTGGTATGTCGGCCCAGTTGTCGCGCAGGTATTCGAGCGGCTCGGTCGCGCTCATGGTCAGTCCGACTATGAGAACCACCTGGCCCGTGTATATGAAGAGAAGGCTCACCGCGAAGAAAGCGATCCATCGTCCCAGAACGTAGTCGGTGAAGGTCAGGGAGCGGACGAGGTAAAGGGTTATGACGCCGCTTCGACGGTCAGGACATAGCAGTTCGGGGGCCATGACCGCTGAGAACAGCAGCAGTACCAGCGAGACTATCTGGTAGTAGTCGGCGTGGCCGGGGATGTCCAGGGCGACGCCTATCATCCTTTCGGTGGTGGCGGCGATGATTATGAAGACGATGGCGGGGGCCATGACCGCGCCAAAGAACAGGATGGGCAGAATTTTGGCCATAGCGCCGCGTCCCAGTCCGAAGCAGGTTCGGACGCCGTTGACGAACAGCGCCTTCCGAGCGCGTACCCTGCCCTCGCGCGGGCCGTCGTAGCGCTGGTAGCCGAGGTCGAAAAGCTGTCCTTCGGATGTGGTCATCGCTGTTCTCTGAAAATCTCGGTGAGGCGGTGGCGACGGGGGCCCAGTCGGCGCAGCCTTGCGCCTGAGTCGGCCAGCGTGTCCCGAATCTTGTCGTATTCATCCGCGCCGACGTCCTGAACGGCTACCGAGTAGCCATCCAGGGCGCAGTCCAGCCCGCGCTCAGAAAGGGCGGACACCAGGGACTCCAGCCCGCCGTCCACTTCTATGAAGATGGTTTCGGTTTCCTGGGTGAAGCCGGAGACTTCTCCCGATTCCACGACCTGGCCTCTTTCGAGGACGACTATGCGGTCGCAGGTGGTTTCGACGTCGCCCATGAGGTGAGTGGACAGCACGATGCTGATGCCGAACTCGCGCCCGGTTCGGCGGATGAGCGCGAGCATCTCCTCACGTCCGACGGGATCCAGGCCCGCGGTCGGTTCGTCCAGCAACACTATGACGGGATCGTGAACGAGCGCCTGGGCGAGCTTGACGCGCTGAATCATTCCGGTGGAGTATTCGCCGATGGAGCGGTAGCGTTCTTCGTCAAGCCCGACGTGGCGGAGAGTGTCGGCGGCCCTGGTGCGCGCGGCGGCGGGCGGCAGTCCGCTGACCTGCGCCATGTGGGTGAGGAACTCGGAGGCGGTCATCGAGTCGGGCAGGCAGTCGTGCTCGGGCATATATCCGAGGCGGCTCTTGACCTCCACGTTCTCGTAGGGACGCTCGCCCATTACGGAGGCCGAACCCTCGCTTGGAGTGAGCAGCCCGAGAAACAGCTTTATGGCGGTGCTCTTGCCCGCTCCGTTGGGGCCGAGCAGGCCGGTTATCCCCCGCTCTATGGCGAAGTTCACGCCGTCCAGGGCGGTTGTGCCGCCATATCGCTTGGTGAGGTCGTTCGCCTCCATTATCGTTGCCATGGGGGAATTATACACCATCCGCGCGCTGTTCCCACCAGGCTAGATAGCGCGAGGGTTCGAGTTCGGCGTTTCGCCAGAGGTGGCGGGCGCGCGCAAAGTGGCTTCTAACCTCGGACTCGAACCGCTCCTGGGAGTCGTTGTTGAATATGAGCAGGTCGGCGGCGGGGGCGCGGTCTTCCCAGGATCGCTGGCTGGCCATGCGTCCGTCAATCTCGTCGTCGGTGTACTGGTTGCGGTCGGCGAGGCGTTGGCGAACGATGTCCGGGTCGGCGGCGAACAGCCAGGTCTGGTGACACCAGCGTCCGTAGCCCGCTTCAACAAGGTTCACCGCTTCCAGCACGGCGACCTCATCCGGGCCAAGCGTATCGTTCCATTCGTCAATGACCACCTTGATGGCGTCCACGATGCTGCCGATGGCGGTGGTGAGCTTGTTCATCTCCTCCGGCTTGCCGAACACTTTCGCGCCGAGCTTGCGCCTGTCTATGTAGCCGTCGTCGCCGACTATCGCATCGCCGAATATGGTGACGATGCGATCGAAGGCGGCGGTGCCGGGGTCGTACATTCTGTGAACGAGGCGGTCGGCGTCGCAGTGAATCGCGCCCTCGGCGACCATTAGCTGGCAGGCGGTGGATTTTCCGGTGGCTATGGAGCCGGTGACTCCGATTATTAGGGGCATGGCGTTTCTCAAGTTCTTAGTTCTTAGTGGTTAGTTTTTAGTTTTTAGTTCCTGGGCGCGGGTCAGAGTGGCGAGTTCCAGATATTTCGCAACCTGGGATAGCGTTCAGATTACGCTGGCGGAATTTAGCGAAACAGCCGCCAGCGTAGATATGGGAACATTGGCGCGCTAGTTGTCGCCGGCAGCGGCGGCGGTGGCCATGCGGTTCTTGAAGTGTGGCATGACTTCCTTGCCGAACGCCTCGGTCTGTTCGAGGATGACGCTCTGCGGGGTGCCGACGGGCAGGCCCATGTTGACGTGATCCAGGCCGGGCCAGCGGCGTTCGATGTCTTCCATCCGCTCGATTATCTGCTCGGGCGTTCCGACGAGCCAGGAACCGGCTTCGACGGCGGACTCCAGGGTGGGCAGGTCGGCGCTCGGGGCGCGGGCGGGGTCGGCAAGCGCGGCGAGTTGGTCGTCGCTGAGGCCGCGCACGAATCCGAGCGGCGCGAACATCTTCATGTTCTCTTCGTAGAAGGGCCTGGCCTGTCGGATGGCCTCTTCGGGGGTTTCGGCGATGAAGAACGAGATGCCCAGGATGAGGTCGCCGCCGAGTTCGATCTCGTTGCCGTGGGCGGCCTGCACTTCCTGCCACTTGCGGACGACCGTCTCGGACGCTCCGCCCGGGGCCGCTCCGCCGCCGATTACGCCCTTGATGCCGTGCTTGGCCATGAAGTTGAGGCCGCGGTCGCCCGCGCTCACTACGGGCTGCCAGCACTCGACGGGCATATTCACCGGACGCGGCACGAGGCTTATCTCCTTGAGCGTGTAGCCCCTGTACGGAACTTCGGGCGGGATGGTGTAGTATTTGCCTTTGTGCGAGAAGGACTCTTCCTCGAAGGACTTCAGGATGATTTCGACCTGCTCCTCGAAGTAGTCTCGGTTCTCGTCCTGGTCCATCATGGGCGCGCCGAACGCTTCGACCTCGCGGGTGTGGTATCCGCGCCCGACTCCGAAGATGACGCGGCCCTTGGTCAGGATGTCAGCGGTGGCGAAGTCCTCGGCCATGCGGAGCGGGTGCCACATGGGGGCGATGTTGAATCCGCAGCCCAGCTTGATCTGCTTGGTTATGTGGGCGAGGTGAATGCTGAGCTGGAGGATGTTCGGGATGCACTCGTAGCCCTCGGGCTGGAAGTGGTGTTCGGCCATCCAGAATACGTCGTAGCCCAGGTCATCCATCAAAGTGCAGATGGCCTCGGTCTTGTCGAAGACGGTTATGAGTTCTTCGTTGGAGTAGAAGCGGTCGTTGGCGGCGGTTCCGGCGAAACCGATATTGTCCAGGTCAATGTGTCCGGCGAACAGGCTTCCGAATTTATCAATCATGGTCGCGTCTCCCGTATTGGTGTTAGGGACATTGTAGTTGAGTATGCGCGAGTGTCAAGGAAGGCTGAGCCTTCAGGACTGTTTGGCGTGGTTGAACGGCGTCCATTCGCCGTAGTGTCCACTATTCCGTCGAAAGTTCGCCTGAAAACACGTAGAAGGAAAAGGGCATAGGGGCAGATAATGAGTTCACGCTTCGCCGGTTGTCATTGACCTTTCGGATGTTCGCGCGGGCGGTTCTACCGTCTGGGCGGATTGCGTCCCTCCTCGCCGGGTTAGACCATAACGGAAGGTAGCTGCCCCGACTTCCGGCGAAGCCTCTCTCCTCTCCGCCATCGAAATCGCGCCGCGTCCGAGATTCGCATTTCGGTTACGCCCGCCTGTCGTGGTACAATCATCTCATATTGAACTCTCCGAACGTTCCAGTCGCCGACCCGCGCAAGCGCAGGCTGATTCTCCTGACAATCGCCGCGGGTACGTTTGTGTCCGTCATGGACCAGACAGGCGTCACCCTCGCGCTTCCGATAATGGCGTCGGACTTCGGGGCTACCATCCCCTACGTGCAGTGGGTCGCGTTCGGCTATATACTCGCTACCGGGTCGCTGCTTCTGCCCGCCGGAAGCCTGTCGGACATGATAGGGCGCAAGGTCGTCTATGTGAGCGGGTTCTTCGTGTTCATAATCGGCGCGGGACTCGCGGGTATGTCGTCGGAACTGATGGCGGTCATCGGATTTCGCTTCATCCAGGGGGCCGGGGCGGCGATGATCCAGGCCAACGGAATGGCGATACTGACCACTACATTTCCCGCTAATGAGCGCGGCAAGGTCATCGGGCTGTTCATGACGATGGTGGGCATGGGCGCGATAATGGGGCCGATAATCAGCGGCTTCGTGGTGGGAACGTTCGGGTGGCGGGCGGTGTTCCTGCTCGGCGTGCCTCTGGGTCTTATCTCGATACTGGCAGCGTCAGTGGTTCTGATCAGAGACACGCCAAGAGTAAGAGGCCTGAGGCGGCTTTCGGGCGGGTTCGACTGGCTGGGCGCGGCGCTGTCGGCGGGCGGGCTGGTCGCGCTCCTGCTGGTGATGACCACCGCGTACCGCATCGGCTGGGCTTCGCCGCTGGCGATAGGCGGCCTGGCGCTGTCGGCGGGCCTGCTGGCGGCGTTCGTCTATTGGGAGCGCGTCGCCTCGATGCCGATGCTGGACCTGGAACTGTTCAGGCGCAAGATATTCGCGCTGGGAGTCTCGGCCAGTTTCTTCGGGTTCCTAGCGGGCAACGCGGTATTCAGCATGATGCCTTTCTACCTCCAGGGCGTTCTGGACCTGTCGCCGCGAGTGGTGGGGCTGTTCATAACGCCCGCCGCGCTTGGTTTCGCGCTCGCGGGGCCGCTGTCAGGGCCTCTGTCGGACCGCTTCGGCCCAAAGAGAATCGAGTTCGTGGGACTGGGTATGCTTATCGCGTCGCTGCTGTTCCTGGGACGGCTGACGACGGACACCGCTCCCTGGAACGTGGCGGTGGCCATGTCCATGCAGGGGCTGGGCATGGGCATCTTCTACACCCCCAACACCTCGTCAGTGCTGAGCGTGGTGGAGCGAGAGAGATACGGCGTAGCGACCGCGTTCCTGAACATGACGCGGAACGCGGCGAGCGTGGCGGGCGTCGGGATGGTAACGAGCATCGTGACCTTCGCTATGGCGTCCAGAGGGTTCGAGCCGAGCCTGGACGCGGTGGCCGCGGGCGGCGCGGGAGTCGAGTCGGCGTTCACGGCGGGACTGAGAATCGCCTTCCTGATTCTTGGCAGTTTCAATCTGGTATCGGTATTGCTTACAATCTTGAAACCGTCCGCGTCGGTTCAGGCCGAGAGCGAAGTCGCGGCGGCGGACGGCAGGATTGAGATGGAAGCCAAAGCGCAGACGGGCGGTGACAGTTAATTGGCTACACTGAGCGTCGGACCATTGAACCGCATCACCTCCAGCCCCAACTACAAGTGGTGGGCATACGGAGCGGTGGCTATCGGTATGTTTCTGTCGGTCGCCGACCAGACGGGAATCAACATCGCGCTGCCGCGAATATCCGAGCACTTCACGGCGGACATTCCGACCGTACAGTGGATTACGCTCGGATACAGCCTCGCCACCAGCGCGATGCTCATGCCGATGGGCAAGCTAGCGGATATGATAGGGCGCAAGCGTGTCTATCTCATCGGATACGCCGGATTTCTTGTCTTCGCGTTCATAGGCGGACTGTCCCAGAGTCTGGGCTTCCTCATCACGGCCAAGATACTCCAGGGGATAGCGTCGGCGGGCGTCCAAGCGAACAGCATGGCGCTGATTACCGAGGTGTTCCCATCGAACGAGCGCGGCAAGGCGATGGGGCTGTACATGACCATAATCGGGACGGGCGCTATCTCCGGCCCCATCCTGGGCGGGCTGGTAGTGTCGAACTTCGGCTGGCGCTGGGTCTTCTTCGCCGGGATACCCGTCGGAATTCTGGCAATGCTATCGGCGGCTCTCGCCCTCAAAGGACGGAACGCTCAACAGGCCACTCGTTCGGGCAGGGGCTCGTTCGACTGGGTGGGCGCGGCGCTTTCATCCGCCGCGCTGGTCGCGTTCCTGCTGGCGATGACGAATGGATGGAAGGTCGGTTGGGCTTCGCCGCCAATCGTCGCGGGGTTCGGCGCGGCGATAATTCTGGTAGCGGCGTTCATAATCTGGGAAATGCGGGTGTCGGAGCCAATGCTCGATCTTTCCCTATTCAGCAGCCGCGTATTCTCCCTGGCTATCAGCGCGCGCTTCCTGTCTTTCCTGGGAGGCTCGGCTATCTTCTTCCTTATGCCGTTCTACCTGATTCAGGGGTTGGGCCACCCTGCCAGCCGCGCGGCCCTGTTCATGATTCCGGGGTCGCTGTGCATGGCCGTCGTCGCGCCATTCGCTGGCCGTCTGTCCGACCGATTCGGCACTCGCTGGCTGGCCGCGGCGGGGTTGACGTTCTCCGCGGCGGGTATGTTCAATATGTCTCTGCTCAGCATAGGGTCGCCCGCCTGGCAGATCGTGCTGGGGATATTCCTGTCCGGCCTGGGCATGGCGACGTTCAGCTCGCCCAACACCAGCGCGATAATGGGTTCGCTGAAGCCTGAGAAGTACGGGATAGTGTCTGGATTCGTGAACCTGGCGCGGACGTCCGCGAATGTTACCGGAATCGCGCTTTCGACGACCTTCGTGACCATCACCATGGCATCCTACGGCTTCGAGCCGAACCTTTCGGTCCTAACTGAGGGCGGAGGCGAAGGCGTGAGGATCGCGTTCGTGCAGGGCCTTAGCCTCGCGCTCAAGGTGTCGTGCGGCCTGATACTGCTCGCGCTGGCGCTGACGCTGTTCAGGACTGAAAAGAAGGAAACTCCGCCGCCAGCTCCAGTAAGACCGGCGCAGAGCGCACCAGCGTCGGGCGGGGACTGAATCAACGTCTCATGCCGCGTTTGACGCGGGCGTAGCTGCGAACCAGTTCCTCGGCGTCGGGGTTGTCCCAGTCGGGGTAGGAGGAGATTATGTCCTTGCCGTCGAATATGGGGAATATGACCGTCGTGTTGGGCTTGGGCCGGAAGAGGTCGTTGAGCAACATATAGAGGCCCACCATGGAGCCGACAGCCCCGATGACGAACACCAGCGCCTCTATCCGCTGGTCGGGCTGAATTATGGGCTGGAGAATCGCGCCCGCGATTACCACGACCGCGCCGCCAATAAGCAGCCTGACGCCGATAGTCCGCCTGCCGTACTGCCCTCCGTTGAATTTGTTCGGAGCGCCGACTTCGGCCAGGTCGTAGGCGTTGAATTCTTCGTCTTTGGAGACGCCGAAGTTGCCTATCAGCCTTCTGTTCGTAATGATGGTCTGCTCGTCCTCGAAGACTATCTCTTCGTCCTCGAGCAAATTGACACGCGGAGTGTTTAAGGGAAGTGTGGGTTGCATTCGCGCGACCTCCGAAATGTTCAACTGGCAGTTAGTTTACGATATGCCGTCGTATAATGGAATCCCGATAGTCCGCCGCCGACTTTGGAAAGACCTCGGCCGTCGGGCATTCGGCGCGATTTTCTGATACAGTGCCTCTCAAACTCAGCATAGAGGAGAGTGAGCGATGAGACTGGTAATCGCGGGGTGCGAGTATTCCGGCACTTCCACGCTGACGTTCGCGATTGACGACTGGATGCGCGAGACGATAGGGGTCAGGTTTCCGCTTATACATGACCACTGGAAGCTGCCGCATACGTCGGGGCATCCACAGGCGGACATGAGCGAGGACGAAAGACAGCAGGTGCTGGCGCTAAGCTCCGAGTTGAAGGAGATGACGCAGCGGCACAGCCTGTACTATCACATTCAGGCGAACTCGTGGAACGGGCCGGACTGGATGGCGATAGGTCTGCATATAGACGATGGCGTTTACGGCCCGATGTATTACGGCTATGGAGGGGACGGCCAAGACCACGACCGCAAGGTGGTGGGTCAGCAGGTGGAAAGCTCGATGCTGAGGTTCGCGCCGGACACAGTTCTGGTTCACGTGAAGGCTTCGGCGGAGGTGATAGAGAGTCGCATGAAAGAGAATCCGCATCCGCACAGCCCTGTGAAGGCTGAGGATATTCCTGAGTTGCTGGAACGGTATGAACAGGCTTGCGCCCGCTCTCTGTTCAGGCACAAGATAGCGCTGGATACGAGCGAGGCGACGGTGGAAGAATCGGTGGCGGAGTTCGCGCGGAAGATAGAGCCGTTCCTTACGGAGGCGGACAGGTCGAGGATATTGACTCACAGGATTTGGTAGGGGCGGGCGTGGTTTGCGCTTGCGGTTTCACCCCCATCCCAGCCTTTCCCCGTCAAGGACTAAGAGGGGTAGGCATTGAAAATGAGCGCACTCGCGGTTGGGGTTTCACCCCCATCCTAACCTTCCCCCGTCAAGGGGGAAGGGACTTTTGGCTACCCTTGTGAGCGCCCTCTTCTAGGGGGAAGGGACTTTGGGGCGTTAGTATGAGCGCCAGCGGTTGGCGATGGGCATACGGCGGTCGCGTCCGAAGTTGCGCGGGGTTATCTTGATGCCGGGGGCGGCTTGCCTGCGCTTGTATTCGGAGCGGTCCACGAGGGCTATGACCTGCTTGACGACGCCGGGGTCGTTGCCCATGGCGGTTATTTCCTCGAAACTCATGTCGTCCTCGACGTAGGCTTTGAGGATGGGGTCCAGCTCCTCGTAGGGGGGCAGGCTGTCCTCATCCAGCTGGTCGGGCCGGAGTTCGGCGCTGGGGGGCTTTTCGATGACCGCTTGTGGGATGATGTCCCTGCCCGCTTTCGCGTTCCTGAACCGGGCGAGGTCGTAGCACATTACCTTGGGGACGTCCTTGATGACGGCGAATCCGCCGGACATATCGCCGTAGATGGTGGCGTAGCCGGTGGCCATTTCGCTCTTGTTGCCTGTGGTGAGAACGAGCCAGCCGAACTTGTTGGACAGCGCCATTATGAGGTTGCCGCGTATTCTGGATTGGATGTTTTCCTCGGCCACGCCCCAGTCTGTGCCATGAAACTGCGGGGCGAGGGAGTTCATGAAGGCGTCGAAGGTTCGCTCTATGGGGATAGTCCAGATTTCTATGCCCAGATTTTCGGCCAGCAGCCTGGCGTCAACTACGCTGCCTTCGGACGAAAATTCGGAGGGCATGGAGACGCCGACCACGTTCTCGCCGCCGAGCGCGTCCACTCCGATGGCAGCGACTAGGCTGGAGTCTATGCCGCCGGAGAGCGCGACCAGAACCTTGCCGAAGCCGCACTTTCGCACGTAGTCGCGGGTTCCGATTACGAGCGCTTCGTATATCTCCTCGGGGCCGTCGTATAGGTCTGCGAATGTTTCAGTCACGGCTTCCGGCGCGGGTTCGCGCGTTTCGTCGCGGTCGGAGACATAAACCAGCCGGGAGCCGCCTATCTCTCTGAGAGACTCGGGGTTTTCCTTGCGGGGCCTGGGTTCTCGGAGGCGTGAGCGGAAGACGGATTGGACGTCTAGGTCGGCGATGAGCAGTTCTTCCACGAACTGGCCGGATGCGGCAATCACGTCGCCCTGCGGGTCGAAGACCATGCTCGCGCCGTCGAAGACCAACTCGTCCTGGCCGCCGACCATGTTGACGTAGGCGAGGAACAGTTCGTTGTCGGCGGCGCGGGTGGCGAGCATCTTCTCTCTGAAGCGGCGTTTTCCGGCGTGGAAGGGTGAGCCGTTGATGTTGACTATTATCTCGGCGCCGGCGGCGCGCTGAACGACTGTGGGGCCGACCGGATACCAGATGTCCTCGCAGATGTTGACGCCGACCGACGCGCCGTTGATGCGGTACACGGGGCAGACGTTTCCGGCTCGGAAGTAGCGATCTTCGTCGAAGACGCCGTAGTTGGGCAGGAACATCTTGTGATAGACGTCTATGAGCTTGCCGTCGTAGGCGAGGGCGGCGGCGTTGTACGCCTCCGCGCCGAGCGCGTCGGCGAATCCGACCACGACCGCGATGCCCTGTGAGCGGGCGACGACGCTCTCCATGTAGCGGCGGTTCTCTTCCAGAAACTGGGGCTTCAGAAGAAGGTCCTCGGGCGGATAGCCGGGTATGGCGAGTTCGGGGAAGGCGACCAGATCGGCTTTCGCGTCGCGCGCCCGCTCGATGTACCGGATGACCTTCCGGGCGTTGCCTTCGAGGTCTCCGACGGTTGGGTTGATTTGCGCCAGCGCGATTCTGAAATTACGCATGGGTAGGACCGCTAAAGTGTGTAGTGGCGGCGAGCGGCCAGGTGTCTGGGATCATTAAGCCTGAACACGTCGGGATTGTGTCCGAGTTCCACCGCCAGCCAGTATGTGAAGAGCTGGAGCGGCGCCAGGTACACGATTGGGGAGAAGATTTCGGGACACTCCGGCGCGCTGATAACGGTGTCAACGAGATCGGCCCTGGCGTCGTCGCCCGTTTGCAGGATAGCCGCCGTCCGCGCGCCGACCTCGGCAACGGCTTTCATGATGTCAATCACCCTGTCCTCCGAATCATCTGACGGAGGCGCGATGAAAGTCACCAGACATCCTTCGTCTGTGGAGACGAACGGCCCATGCAGGTATTGTTCGAGATGGAATCCCTCGGTGGTCGTGTAGTTGGCCTCCTTCATCTTGAGGGCGGCTTCGTAGGCCGTGGACGCGTTGGCTCCCGTTCCGGCGAAGTAGAAGCGCTGAATGTTCGTGGACGCCGCCGCCCACTCCTTTACCGCGTCTTCTGTCGAGACCGCGTCCTGGACCGCGTCCGGCAGACCAGAGAGTGACTCGGCGGGGTCTTCGCCGGACAACTCAACTGCGAGCATGGTTAGGGCGGTTAGCGCAGCCGTGTGGCTGATAGTGAAGGCGGAGGAAGGGTCGGGTTCGGATGTCTCCACCACGATCCGGACAAGATCGCGGCGCGCGTCCGAGCCTATTCCGGTCAGCAGGGCGGTATTCGCGCCCGATTCGCGCGCAAGTTCCAGGGAGCGGGCCGAGTATGTCTTGGTGCCCCGGTGGCTGAGGACTATAACAGCGTCATCGGCATTGAGCGCGGGAGGGCGGTGACAGAACTCATAAGAGTTCCAGGCGCGCGCGTCCTCCCTTCCCGCATGGTTTCTAAGCAGGTCTTCTCCAATCAGCGCCGCGTGCCAGGACGTGCCTATGCCGACGATATGCGCCCTCTGGGCGGCTCGAACGAGGTCGGCCAGATTCTGGATATTCTCCTGTTCCTCAGAAATCACGCGGGCTATCGCTTGCGGCTGTCCCAGGATAGCGTCGCGCATATAGTAGGGGTGGCCTGTCTGTTCTTCTGAAAGTGTCATGCGGTCGCCTTCCTAACAAAGTTCTCGATGCGGTCGAGCGCCTTTTCGAGGTTCTCGGCGGAGTTGGCGAACGAGAAGCGGACGAACCCTTCTCCGAACTGGCCGAAGGATTCTCCGGGCAGACAGGCCACGCCTCCCTCGGTGAGCAGGTCGTCGGCGAACCGGCGGCTGGTCATGCCTGTCTCTTCCACGTTGGGGAAGGCGTAGAACGCGCCCTTGGGAAGTGGGCAGCGGATGCCTTTGATGGAGTTGAGGCCGTCCACGATTATGGAGCGGCGCTTCTTGAACTCGGCGACCATGGAGTGGACATCTTCCCGCGATCCGTTCAGCGCTTCCAGGGCGGCCACCTGGGTGAATCCGGCGGTGCAGGAGACGCTGTTGGTGACCAGCCTGGAAATCGGCTCGACCAGTTCTAGGGGCATGACGCCGTAGCCGATGCGCCATCCGGTCATGGCGTAGGACTTGGAGAAGCCGTCCAGGATGATGGTTCTCTCTCTCATGTTGGGGAAAGAGGATATGGAGTGGTGTTCGCCTTCGTAGAGGAAGCCGCTGTATATCTCGTCGGACAGAACGGCTATGTCGTTGTCTATGGCGAGTTGGGCTAAGCGTTCGAGGTCGTCCCGCGACATGACCGAGCCGCAGGGATTGTTGGGGGAATTTACTATCATCAGCTTAGTGCGGTCGGTAATCTTCCCCTCGATTTCGTCTATGTCTATGTTGAAGTCCCGTGATTCGTGCAATTGCATCGGCACAGAGACTCCACCCACGAAGTTGATCATGGACTCGTAGATGGGGAAGCCCGGGTTGGGGTAGAGAACCTCGTCGCCGCGGTCCACGAGGGCCATTATCAGGAAGAACATAATGGGTTTGCCGCCGGGCGTCACCACTACGTTGTCGCCGGTGACGTGGACGCCGCGCGTGTTCCGTATCTCCTGGGCTATCCTGTCCCTGAGATCGGGGAATCCGGGAGAGGGGCCGTAGTGGGTGAAGCCATCATCCAGTGCGTTCTTGCCCGCCTCGACGATGTTGGGCGGCGAGTCGAAATCGGGTTCTCCGATTTCAAGATGCACCACGTCCATTCCTTCGGCTTCGAGCAGGCGCGCCTTGGCCAGCACCTCAAAGGCGGTTTCGGTTCCGAGTCTTGTCATTCGTTCAGCTAGTCTCATCAGGTTGAACCCCCTGGAGTTCGAGAGTTGGGAAAACTCCCTGCGTAGTATAACTATGAATCCGCGCTTATGCTACAATCCGTTGGCAGCGATTCGCTGGGAGAGGTTCAAATGAAGGTATTTCTTGGCATTCCGAGAGGGTTCTGCGCGGGCGTGGTTCGCGCGATAGATATAGTGGAGCTGGCTCTCCGGAAGTATCCGCATCCTGTTTACGTGAAGCACCAGATAGTACACAACCCTTATGTGGTGAGGTCGCTTGAGAACAAGGGCGCGAGGACCGTGGAGGACGTTGAGGAGATACCGGAGGGCGCGACGGTGGTATTCTCGGCGCACGGCTCGCCGCCGGATGACTTCCAGAAGGCCGAAAGGCGCGGACTGAACGTGATAGACGCGACCTGCCCACTGGTTACGAAGGTGCATAACGAGGCGAAGCGGTACACCAATGAGGGCAGACGGATGATATTGGTGGGCCATCGCGGTCACCAGGAAGTCAAAGGCACGATGGGCCAGACCGATATGCACCTAGTTGACGACCGGGAGCGGGACAATATGCCGGATTGGGACAGCGATACGCCCGTGGCGGTGCTTACCCAGACTACTCTTTCGGTCAGGGATACACAGCGAGCGATTGACGAGATAGAGGGGAACTTCTCGGATGTCGTGGTGCGGAACGACCTTTGCTACGCCACTACCAACCGGCAGGAGGCGGTGGATCAGTTGTCCGACCTGGTGGACGTCGTTCTGGTGATCGGCGCTCATAACAGTTCCAATTGCAATCGGCTGCGCGAGGTGGCGGAGGCTAACGGGCTTCCGGCGTACCTCATCAACGGCCCGGAGGAACTGGATTTTGACTGGCTGGAAGGCGTGGAGAGTGTCGGGATTACGTCCGGGGCCTCGACGCCGGAGGAGCTTATCATGGAGGTCATAAACGTCCTAAAGCCGGAAGAGGTCAACACCATCGAAGGGGCTGAAGAGGACATTACTTTCGTTCTTCCGCATGAGTTCAGGGAATAGGGCATATACATGGAAATCAGGTTGGCAAGCCTTCTGGACGGCGCTCGCTCGGCGGAGGGTGTCGTTATCATCATTGACGTGTTCCGGGCGTACACCACGGCGGCGGTCGCTCTGTCGAGGGGCGTGGAGAAGATAGTCTTGGTAGCTGAGATTGAGGAAGCTATCGCTTTGAGGGAGCAGGGCGTAGGGGAGTTGTGTGTTGGCGAGGTGGGGGGAATGAGGCCGGAGGGTTTCGATTTCAATAATTCGCCGTCCCAGATGGCTAACGCCGACATAGAGGGGAAGACTATCATCCAGTCGACGCGGGCGGGGACGGTCGGGATGGCCGCGGCGGCGCGGGCGGAGAGGTTGTACGGCGGGTCGTTCGCGGTGGCGTCGGCTACGGTCAGGGCTGTCGAGCGCCGGAGGCCTGAGCTGATTACCATAGTGGCGATGGGTTCGGAAGGGATCGTCCGCGTGGATGAGGACGAACAGTGCGCGCTGTTCCTGAAGAACTTGTTCCAAGGCAGGCGAGCCGATCATGAGGCGGTGAGGACGCTGGTTATGGCGGGGGAGGAATCGCAGAAGTACGACGATCCGACGAGGCCGCACTTTCCGCCGGAAGACCGTGAGATGGCGCTGAGGATTGACTCGCATGACTTCGCCATAAGGGTGGAGCGCGAGGATGGGCTACTGGTGGCGCGGCGGGAGTTCTGAGAAAGTGAGCGAAACGATGGTTACGGATGTAAAGGCCAGGTTCTCGAACGGGGCGCTCAGGCCACTTGAGCCTCTGGACATAGAGGAAGGGGCGGAGGTGACGCTGCGAATCGTGGAGGTGGATCCGGAGAAACCGACGGCTTCCACGCGAGCGAAGACTGAGGAAGAACGCACGCCTGGCTCCGGGACTCACCCTGTCTTGGCTATGATAGACCGACTGAGGGAGAAATATCCCAACCTGGCGGACGACGACAATCTGCCACCCGACCTGTCCAAGAACATTGACCACTACCTGTACGGATCTCCAAAGGAGAGCGACTTGTGAGGGAGATATTCGCGGATACGGGTTACTGGGTCGCTCTAATCCGGCCCCGCGACCAACTACATGAAGTAGCGTCCAGAATTACCGACGAATTGCCGCCGCATCGGATAGTCACAACCGAAATGATTCTGGTGGAATTGCTCAACGCGATGAGCAAAGGCGGTCAACAGAATCGAGAACTTGCCTCCGGGATGGTAACTGACATATACAACAACGCCAATGTGGAAGTTGTGCCGCAGACGAGCGGTCAATTCAGGGAGGCGGCTTCCCGATACGCCGACAGGTTGGATCAGCGTTGGGGCGTCACGGACTGCGCGAGCTTTCTAGTGATGGAGCAACGCGGGATAACGGAGGCGCTGGCATACGACCGCGACTTTCAGCAGGCGGGGTTCGCGGCTCTTTTGCGGGACGCCGACGGCGTGGACAGGTCGGTATGATAGCGGCTTGGTAGAATTTCAATATAAAGACATGGGAGAATTGCTTTGCAGTACAGACAGTTGGGGGAATCTGGACTTCAGGTTTCGGCGATAGGACTGGGGACGAATAACTTCGGGCGGCGGCTGGACGCGGCGGCGACTGAGACGGTGGTTCACGCGGCGCTGGACGCCGGGGTGAACACGATTGACACGTCGAACAGCTACGGGGGCGGCGACTCGGAGGAGTTCATCGGCAGGGCGCTTAAGGGGCGGCGACATGAGGCGGTTCTGGCGACGAAGGTGTCCAGCCGTATCTCGGACGGTCCGAACAACGCGGGGAATTCGAGGAAGCACATCTACGACCAGGTGGACGTGAGTCTTCGGAAACTGCGGACGGACTACCTCGATCTGTACCAGATTCACTGGTGGGACCCGAACACGCCGATAGAAGAGACGCTGAGGGCATTGGATGAACTGATACGGGCGGGCAAGGTGCGGTACGCGGGCTGCTCGAACTTCTCGGCGTGGCAGGTGTGCGAGTCTCACTGGACGGCGAAGACGCTGGGGATAAATGGCTTCGTGAGTATGCAGCCGCACTATTCCATGCTGTACAGACAGCCGGAAGAGGAGATGATACCGTTCTGCGAGAAATACGGGATCGGGATTCTGCCGTACTATCCGCTGGAGAACGGCTTCCTCACGGGCAAGTATCGGAGGGATCAGCCGGCGCCGGACGGGACGCGGCTGGCCGAGAACGACAGGGGCGCGCTCACAAGCCGCAACTTCGACATACTGGAGGGGCTGGAAGCGTTCGCGTCGGAGCGCGGGCATACTATCCTGGAGTTGGCGTTCGCTTGGCTGCTGGCGAGTAGTCCGATGGTGAGTTCGGTGATAGCGGGGGCGACGCGAGTAGAGCAGGTGGAGGCGAACGCGGCCTCGGCGGCATGGTCGCTAACGGGGGAGGAATTGGAAGAGGTGAATGGGATACTGGGGTGAGTCTGTATCAATTTGGTAGGAAGGGTATCACCCCCATCCTAACCTTCCCCCGTCAAGGGGGAAGGGATTTTGGCCTACCGCTGGGTAGAGGGGTATCACCCCCATCCTAACTTTCCCCCGTCGAGGGGGAAGGGATTTTGGCCTACACCCCTATGAACCCATCGAGGGAGAGGGGACTTACGCATATAACGGGAAGATTAGGTGAGCCATGAAGTTTGGATATGTGACGCCGCAGAACTGGGGTATCGAAGACCCGCAGGATGTTGTTGACCTGGCGGTGAGAGCGGAGGAACTGGGGTACGACTCGGTGTGGGTGAATCACCATATACTGAACGTGGGGTACATCTACGACAGGCTTGGGGACAGGCCGTACTATGACGCGCTGACATTCCTGACGTGGGTGGCGGCGCTTACGGAGCGGGTGCGGCTGGGGACGACGGTCTTGGTGCTTCCGTATCTGAATCCGCTCGTACTGGCCAAGACGGTGGCGACGCTGGACGCGATGTCGGGCGGGCGGGTGACGCTGGGCGTGGGGGTAGGGATGCTGCTAGAGGAGAATGAGGCGCTAGGCAGCGATTTCAGAACCAGGGGGGCTTACGCAGACGAGTCTATCGAGATAATGCGCGAACTGTGGACGGCGGATGATCCTGAGTACAGCGGGCGGTTCTTCGAGTTCGGGGGCGGGTTTAAGTTCTCGCCGAAGCCGATTCAGAATCCGCTGCCCATCCTGATAGGCGGGATGAGCCGGGCGGCGATGCGCCGGAGCGCGAGGCTGGGCGACGGCTGGCATCCGAACTCGGGGTCAATCGAGGATATGGCGCGGCGCGTGGAGACGCTGCGGGAGATGTGGCGGGAGCATGGCCGGAACCCGGATGATATGCAGCTTGTCGTGCGGTGCGAGGTGGACGTGTTGGACAGCCCATCCGACAACGCTGACACTCCGATGGTTGGGACGCCGGATCAGTTGGCGCGGGCCGTGGCCGAGTATGAGAGGCTGGGCGTGTCGGAGATCGTTCTGGGTATCAGCGACAACGATCTGGACAGGATACGGCGGATCCAGGAAGGGTTCGCGGAGCGGGTTATGCCTCTGGTGTCGGGGTAGGTCGGTCACCCCCATCTTGACCTTCTCCCGTCGAGGGTTCACAGGTCTAGGCATTTCACCCTCACCCCAGCCCTCTCCCTGAGGGAGAGGGGATCTATTGACTGGAGTTCATAGCTGATTGGACATTTGCCTACCCTTGTTAGCCCGTCAAGGGGGAAGGGACTTTGGTTGCCTTGTGAGTTTGTCAAAGGGATAGGGACTTTGTGTTGCGGTAGGCGTTCGGCCTTATCACCCCCATCCTAACCTTCCCCCATCAAGGGGGAAGGGACTTTTGGCAATGGTGTCTTTGTGTCAGGGTAGGCGTTCGGCGTCGGGGGCGGGTTCGACCTGGAAGGTGTTGAGGGCGCAGGCGAGCATGGCGTAGTAGCCCATGGTGGCGGTGAGTTCGGTGACTCCCTGCACTCCGAAACGCGCCTCGGCTTTGCCGAAGGTGGCGTCGGAGACGCGCTTGCCGCCGAGCATCTGGCGTCCGTAGGCGATGACCAGGCTCTCGTCGTCGGTGAGGCCATCGAGGGCGCGCCTGTTGGCGACGGCCTGTATCGCTTCCTCGCGGACGCCGGAGTCGCGGGCCAGGACGACGTGGGCGGACCATTCGTAGTGGCAGTCGAACTCGCGGGCGGCGGTGATGATGGCGAGTTCGCGGATGTCGGCGGACAGGACGGACTCGAAGCGGATGTAGGAGCCGAGATGGGCGGCGCGTCCGGCTATCTCGGGGCTGTTGAGCAGCATGGAGAAGGGGCCGCTGACACGGCCTCGGCTGCTGGCGATGGCGTCGAAGTGGTGGGCCATGTCTTCGGGGATGTCGGAACGTTCCTGTATCTGGGGTATTCTTGGCATGATATTGAGTCCTCCGCTCGGTTGATCATATACTTGGGGTTATAGTGTTCTGGTGGCTATGCAGGCGGGCTGCTGGTGGCCTGCTGGGGGACTTGGTACCTGTATTTCACCTGTTAAAGACCTGTATTTGCCTGTATTCACCAGTTCAGGGCTTTTTTCGGGCTTCGGATGGTTTCATTCATAAGCCTCACTATATAGTTGATACTTTTGTTCTGCGATGTAAGGATTGTAGCATAGCGCTGGATGAATTGTATAGTTCTGAATGGAGTCATGGGGATACTCAGTATTGTACAATGGCGACATGGACTTGGTAATAGATACATCTGCCATAATCGCGGTTATGGCTAATGAGCCCGAGAAGCAGGCTATTTTGGAGTACATAGCTGACTCCACTCCGGTAGCGCCCAGATCTGTCCATTGGGAGATTGGGAACGCATTGTCCCGGATGTTCAAGCGCGACCGCATTACCATAGCGGAGTCCAAGATTGCGTTAAGTGAATACGGACTGATGAGATTTCGATTCATAGACGTTGACCTGGAGCAATCGCTGGAACTGTCCGAACAACTGGATATATACGCATACGACGCATACGACGCATACGTACTGGTTAGCGCGTTCAACCATAGGTTGCCGTTGCTTACTCTGGACAGAGGGATGGCGGTTGCCGCGTCTCGGATTGGGATACACGTCCTGGAGGTGAACAGGTGAAGGCTTATACGATTGCCGAAGCGCAGAAGAATTTGCCGACCCTTCTGGAAGAGTCGAAGAAGGGCGTGGTCGTCATTCATGGCGATTTGGGGGATGTGTTTCTTGTGAAGGCCGAGAGGAAGCCTCAGATCAAGAGCGGCAAATCGCTGGCCGACATCAAAGGGGTTGACCTCGATATAACGACCGAGGAGATAGTTGAGATAGTCAGAGAAGGGCGAGGAGGGCCTATATAGGCGGAGCGGCGCATTGAAGACGGCGGTAGTTATACAGCATCACAGGTATGAGACGCTGGGGGCGAATTTTGGCTCTGTCCTGGATGACGCGGGATATGAGGTTGTGCCGGTTCGGGTGTTCGAGGGGGAGCCGGAGTTCGGGGAGTTCGACGCGCCGGGCCTGGATGGGGTGGACTTTATCATCGCGCTGGGCGGGCCGATGTCGGCGAATGATGGGTACCCGGCGCTGCGGGCTGAGATGGAGTATCTGAGGGCGGCGGCAGAGATGGGGAAGCCGGTTTTTGGGATATGCCTGGGGGCGCAGTTGCTGGCGCGGGCGCTTGGCGGGTCGGTGGAGCCGACGGGGGGATACCAGTTCGGGCTGCGGAAGTTGTGGGTGTCGGAGGAAGGACACGCGGATCCGGCGTTCTCCAAGATTGTGATACCGCTCGTTCCGACGCTGCACGGGGAGTGTTTCTCGATCCCTAGCGGGGCGGTCGGGCTGGCGGAGGGGTTCATGCTGAGAAGGGACGGCGGGTATCGGCGTATCAACATGGCGTTCAGGTACAGGAACGCTTATGGCGTCCAGTTCGAGCCTCAGCTTACGCTGGAGGAATTGAGGGTGTGGAACCGGGAGTTGGCGGGGGATTATGAGTTGATGGGGCCGGAGTTCGACCCGGAGGTGGAGTCGCGGCGCAACCTGCGGGAGTTCGCGGGGTTCGCGCCGGCGCACGAGGGGCAGATGGGGGCGTTTCTGCGGGGGGTGATTGGGGCTGGGTGAGGGGTTGGTCATCAGGTTCGAGGTGGCCACAATGGACGCTGGCCTTAGCCTGGTAGCGATTCGCGGCGGATTTCCTCTTGACATGGGCGGGCGGGGTTGGCATGATACGCTCCGACTCGCCAAAGTCCACTTACTCTGAAAAGTGAGCGCTTTCAGTTTGGAGTGCGCGTTTCACGCGCCCCCTTGAAGCGCTCACAGGGTAATGGCGACTTTGGCGAGTACGCGCTATCCAAAGCCTAGAGGGGGCAACTGATATGTTCCAGAGCATTCAAGAACACTGGCCGGGTTATGTAGTTGGCGTACTGGTAGTCATTCTCATAATGCTAGTCGCATACATAGAACTGATACATGATGCAACCACAGTCAGAGTATTCACTTGCGAACGACTCAGTGAAGAAATCATTGAAATGAGTCAGGATAGAGCATCTGGCTCGATACCAATCTTGAAGATATACGACATAGAAGAAATAGAGTCTCCTTCCGATCCTGATTACTCGATTGAGTGCAGTGGCTTGGCGGCATTAGAAGATGGCGCAGATAGGTTCATGACGTTCTACGTTGAAACTGACAAGGATGGCGATTCGTTTCAGGGGTATTCGTGTGTGGGGTGCTTTAGGCGATAGTATTGCACACGTACAGTCCTGAGATGAATTTATTGAGCGAGTTAAGTCCCTGGTTAGTTAGGAGTAGATCAGGCGAAATGTCTAGGGACTATCTGAAGACTACGTGGCCTCATAAGAGTGAAAGGGTGTTACATGGACGCTTTAGATTTTATTGCGGCATTGGTGAGTGCAGCAGCTTGGCCACTGACGGTAATAATCGTGCTGCTTTTTCTAAAGGGACCTATAACAGAACTGATCTCCCGAGTAACTAGAATCACTCACAATAGCACCATAATAGACTTAGAGTCATTGCAGAATGAATCGTTTGAAATAGACTATCCAGTCAAGATTGATGAACGTGCGAATAATGCAATTCAACGCGACCCTAGAGCTGCCATTATTGAGGCATGGATTCGCTTGGAATGGACTGCACAGGATATTCTACAGGAACTTAATATACAAGTGCACCCAAGGTCTCCAATACAAATGATCCGAATTTTACAAGAACATCAGCTATTGCGAGGGAATATATATGAACTTCTAATAGAGCTACGTGAGGTCAGAAACATGGCAGCCCATCAGTTAGACATAGATATCAATGCTGATTACGCACAAGACTACGTTCAGCTAACTGAGCGAGCTATCGCTTCAATTCGAGAGAATGCACAGACACTTTCTGCACAGAATTCTTAAGAACTATCTTAAAATTCTATTGGGAAGAATTCTACTTTCACTCTAGGCTGTGTTGACATTTACCGTCATTCCCGTGAAAACGGGAATCCACAAGCGTGAGGTGTAGCCAATCTCATTGCTAACAGCCACTGTCTGAAGTCTTTGCGTAAGCTGAATTACAGAATGTCAACAGAACCTAGACAGGGTTGGGAAGATACACTGCCTGACACGGCGAGAGTCAAACAAACACCTGTGAGGCCATACTGGCGATGTGAGAGCATACTGATACCGGACAAAACCGAAGTTAATGCACCGATAATACTCACTCAGATACATTTATACCAAAGGGGATAAGAAATGCCACAGATGAAAAGAAAAGTACCACAAACGCTCAACTTCGTCGAAGGTCTGTTGAACTCGGCAGATGCAATTTCCGGAGCACTGGACGGAGAAATATTACATGAACCACGTCAGATAATACCGCATCTGCAAACTAAAATCTCCGGCTTAAGTCCCGCACAGATACAAGAATTGGGTAAATACCAGGGTCGGGTTGTCTTGGCGGCGTTAGCTGCAGAATTGGCTCTCAAATTTGCCTGGGAAATGGAGAATCGGAGTGCGGCACCTAAAGGCCATAAATTGCTCAAATGCTTTCGCCGCTTATCGGGAAATCTTAAGGAGGAAATTGAGAAAGAATACGGAAGGCGTATCACAGACCTTCCTGAAAAGGAGTGGGAGACGGTTGATCAGATATTTGAGATCTGCAGCGAGGCATTTGAAAACTGGCGATACCTCGTTGAGGAGGGCAGATATCCAAATTACATCATGCGTGCAACATACCTAATAGAAGCTACAAGGAGTGTCATTGAGGTTGCTAAACGAAGGGTTCCTTAATACCTAATCCAGGGTAACGTCGTCTTGTAGGGTACTTATAATGAAGTGGGATTAGGTCAGGGTTTGAGTGATCTCTTCAACAGAGGTTTGCCTAACGGTGCCGATGACGGCGTTTTAGCAGGTGGTGATTGGAATTTGCTATGCCTAAACGCCTGTCCCCAGAAGTCCCGCTAATCCTGTCAACCGTCGCGCAATTCCTGGCAGTGCTCGCCGCGCTATGGCTGATATGGCCTCTGAGGGTTGGGCCTGTGTATTATTCGGAGGTGAGTATCGTGGAGGTGGATGGGTTGGGAGTGCTGCCGATGTTGTTCGCGCCGTCGGCGTTGATTCTTGGGGGGACGGTGGCGCTGTATATGTGGGCTACGCGGGGAACCAAGATAGCGAGGTGGGGGGCTTGGGCGGTGACTGCGCTTCTGTTGATCCTGTCTCTGGTTCAGGTTATGAGCTTCGGGTTGTTCTTTCTGCCCGCCGCGGTGGTGATGCTGGTGGCGGTTGTTTTGCAGAGAAGGATTTATGGGGAGGGGGTTTGACTTGTCAAGCGGGTGAGCGAATATAATCAAGGGTGACCGGGGGCTTGACATGACTATGATACATACATCTGACGACCTGCTTTCGCTGTTAGACGAAAATGAGGAGTTCCGCGAGGCGGTGAGGCGGGCTATTCTGACTGAGGAGCTACTTACGCTTCCTGCGGTGTTCGCTGACTTCGCTTCTGAGGTACGCGCTGACTTCTCTGAGGTACGCGCTGACATTAGGGAACTCAAAGATGGCCAGAGACGCCATACGAACGACATAGGGGAACTGAAAGGCGTCGGACTGGAAAATAAGCTCTACAATCGCGGGCCGTCGCATATAGCCACGCTGCTGAGAGTATATGAGGTCGCGCGTATCAGAATGGCGGAGAAGGATGATAACTCAGAGGCGTTCAACGCGAGTATGCGCCAGGCGCTGGAGAGTGGCGTCATTACGATTGATGAGTATGATAGGGTTCTGATAACCGATATGATCGTCAGCGCTCTCAGGCCGGGGGCGTCGAATCAGGTCTATACGGCTATTGAGGCGTCGTACAGCGTGACCAGAGACGACATCCGAAAGGTGAAGGAAACCGCCAGGGTGCTAGGCAAGGTGTTCCCGGACGCTGAAGTTCATGCAGCGCTCTACTATATGAATATGGCGACCTTTATCGAGGCGGAGGCCGTTGAACAGGGAATCCACCTGATAAGGGTGAGAAGTCTGAGGTAGCGCAAGGGGCTAGGTTTTTCTGACCGCCCGGCCCGGCAGCGCGCCGGTGTGGCGGCCGGCGTCTATGACGGGGACGCCGTTGACGATTACGTATTCTATGCCGATGGGGAATTGCTTGGGGTTGGTGCGGGTGGCTGGGGCGCTGACGGAGTTGGGGTCGAAGACGGTTATGTCGGCGTTCATGCCGTCGCGCAGGACGCCGCGGTCCTGGAGTCCGAGACGCTGGGCGGGGAATGAGGTCATCTTGCGTATGGCGTTGGGCAGGGACATCTGGCGCTCTTCGCGGACGTATTCGGCGAGAATGACGGGGAAGCAGCCGTAGGTGCGCGGGCTTGGGAAGTCGCCGAGCAGAACGGCGTCGCTGCCGACCATGGAGAGCGGATGGGTTACGAAGGCGGGGAGCGTCCTGGGGTTCAGGCCCTCGGCGACGTAGCAGGTCTGGAGGTCTTCCTCTATCAGCAGGTCGCAGAGCGCGTCAACGGGATGCTGCTTGCGCGATTCGGCTATCTCGGCTATGGAGCGGCCTTCGTAGGCGTGGTTTTCGGGGCGCTTGAAGTAGGTGAGCCACATATCGTGCCAGGTCGGGGCGCGGGGGACGACCTCATCGCGCAGGCGGGCGCGGGCGTTCTCGTCGGCGAGCGCCTCTTTCAGACGGGCCGGGCCGCCCTCGTGAACCCAGTCGGGGAACACTATGAGTATGCGGGTGCTGCCGAGGCTGTACGGGTAGCTGTCGAAGGTGACGTCCTGGCCGGATTCGGCGGCGTCCTCGACGAGTCCGAGCAGTCGGGGCGCGCCTCCCGGAGCGGGAGCCTTCTGATAGAAGTGGGTGATGTGGACGGGAACGCCGCTGCGCGCGCCTATCTCGATGGCCTCCCTGAACGGATCCATGAACATATCGCCGGACTTGTAGCGGACGTGGGTGTGGTAGATGCCGCCGAGTTCGGCGACCTGCTCGGAGAGCGCGACAAGTTCGTCGGTGCTGGCGTATCCGCCGGGCGGGTAGTCTAGGCCGGTGGAGAGGCCGAGCGCGCCTTCCTGCATGGCCTCGCGTATCATGGCCTTCATGTTGGCGACGTCGCGCTCGGTGGCGGGGGTGGAGTCCCAGCCGATGGCGTCAATGCGGACGGGGGAGTTGCCGAGAATGTAGGCGATGTTGACGGCGGATTTGCGGTCGAACATATTGAGGTACTGCTCGACGGTTGACCAGGAGCCGGGCAGGGGTGGGTCGCCGTCCAGGCCGGAGTTTATCTCGACGAATTGGCGAAAGTCTTCCTGCGACCTGAAGGGGGCGTATGAGTTGCCATCTACTCCGATAAGCTCGGTGGTGACGCCCTGCCGCACTTTGGGTTCGTGTTCGGGCTGGGAGAGCAGGACGAGGCCGGAGTGGGCGTGCATATCAATGAAGCCCGGACAGATGACCATGCCTGTGGCGTCAATGGTACGGGCGGCTTCGGCGTCGCGGACAGCGCCTCGGAAGACGCGGACCGTTTCGTCCTGGACGCCTATGGAGCCGTAGTAGCCCGGGTTTCCGGTTCCGTCAATTATCAGGCCGTTGTGGATGAGCAGGTCTAGCATGGGGGCAGCCTCGGGTATGATTGTATGAATATGGATTACTCTGCCCACATTTGGAGGGTCAGGTAGCGTATGTCTGTTCGGTCGAGGGCGTTTCGGAGTCTTCGGTCTTCGGTGATTAGTTCGGCGTTCTCGCGTTGGGCGAGCGCGCAGTACAGGGCGTCGTACACGGTGATTTCCATGTCCAGCGCGAGTCGGAGGGTGTCTTCGAGAAGGTCTATTTGCGGCACAAGGCGGACGCTGATTCTCCGCAGGTCATCGAGCGCGGCTATGACATCTTCAATAGGATCGCCTGTACGCAAAGCGTTCTTCCACAGAACGTTCGCGCATTCGACAAGAAGAAAGCTAGGCGCGATCAACTGTATATCAGATGCTTGGTGGAGCAAGACGATGCGCTCGAGATTATCATCGTATTCCGCAGGTAAGACGTGCTTAACCAATGCACTGGTGTCAATGACGTAAGTAGTCAACGGTCTCTATCTTCCCTTATCCATTGTGTAATCGGGTAGGACTTGCCCCCTTGCAGTTTCTCCCGCTTCTTCCTGTGTTCACGGGCCTGCCTGATGAGTGGGCTGGTCTCAACCCGGGCGTCCAGTTCTTCTCGAGTCATCCCCAACTCTGAGAGTATGTCTGAGAGCGTGGTGACGCGCTTGCGGTTTTGGTTAGACTCGGTCGTATCAGTTTCGTCCTTCCGGGCTTCGTCTGTCTCAGTCGTGTCTGCCACGGGCGTGATATCAACCTCGACGCGCTGATCCATTCCAAAGCCGGGAAGAGTATCCAAGAATATAGATCGCCCCCTTATGGTTCCTCGTATCTTCATGGTCTCACCTCGTCGGTGCAAATTTACTAGGATTCATTATAATCATACTGACGGACAACTCAACACTGGCGAGTGGAACGGGAGACAATTGCATAAGTAGGATTGCAGCAGCCTTGAAGCAGACAGTCCTGTGGATTCCCGCTTTCGCGGGAATGACGATAGGGTACGTCTTTGGAACAGGGAGAGAATCATCGCGCGGCTATCGCTTACCGACGTGTACTATTTATTGCGGGATCATCATGGGCCGCAGCGGTGGTGGCCGGCGGATACGCCGTTCGAGGTGATGGTCGGCGCGATACTGGTTCAGCGGACGACGTGGACGAACACGCGCATGGCGATTGAGAATCTGAAAGCGGCGGGCAAGTTGTCTCCGGGGGCTATACGGGATACGGGGGAAGCTGAACTCCAGGAACTGGTAAGGCCCTCCGGTTTCTTCAGGACGAAGGCCAAGAAGTTGCGCGCGCTGTGCGAGTTCCTGGGGGAGCGCTATGGGGATAGCTTCGAGGCGATGTCCCGACGACCGGACGCCGAGTTGAGGGACGAACTGCTGTCCATCTACGGCATCGGCGACGAGACGGCGGACGACATAATGCTCTACGCCTTCGGGCGTCCCCTGTTCGTGGTGGACGCATACACCCGCCGTATTTTCGGCAGGCTTGGGCTGGTGGACCCGAAGCTGAAGTACGCGGCGCTTCAGGCTATGTTCCAGGACAGCGTTCCGCGGGACGTAGCGCTGTACAACGAGTATCACGGGCTGATAGTGATGCACGGCAAGGCGGTGTGCAAGACGCGGCCGGTTTGTTCCGAGTGTCCGCTGGATTCGGCGTGTCCGAAGATTGGGGTCTAGCGGTTACTTCGGAAATAGATCATAAGGGATTGAGCGATGGATTCCCGCTTTCGCGGGAATGACGAGAATCAGGTTGGGTCAATTCCGAAGGTAAGGATGCTGTTGGTCTTGATGACGAGGTGAACGTCGCGCCCGCGTCTCAGGTCGAGTTGGCGGGCGGAGCCGGGCGTGACCTCGGCGACAATCATCTCGCCCATGTCCAGGTACACGAGCGCCAATCCCCCGGTCTCGCGGACTTCGCGCACGATGGCGGGGACGGCGTTGCGCGCGCTGGTGAGCGGCGGCGCTCCGAGGCTGAGGATGATGTCGCCGGAACGGATGGAGACGGAGACGGATTCGCCCGGGTCGAAATCGGTGGGCGGGCCGACCAGCGCGGTGTCGCCTACGGCCAGCCGGGATGTGCCGTCTTCTTCGTTCTCTTCCAGGACGCGGGCGGTTAGGATGTTTTCCAGCGTTCCGTAGTCGGCGATGCGGGCTACGGCGGGATGCGCCATGACTTCGGGGGTGTCTCCGTAGGCGACCATCTTGCCGCCGTCCAGCGCGTACATCTTCGGCGCGAGTGCGAGCGCCTCGGACAGCGAGTGCGAGACGAATACCATGGGGACATCGAGCCGGTCTGAGACGCTCTTGAGGTGGGTGAGGATGGAGGCGCGGTGCGCGGCGTCCAGGGACGCTAGAGGCTCGTCCATCAGAAGCAGCTTGGGCGACGAGGCGAGAGCGCGGGCGAGAGCTACGCGCTGCCTCTCTCCGCCGGAGAGGTTCTGGACTCCCCTGTCCATCAGGTAGCTTATCGCGAGCAGGTCGGCCAGGTCGTCCGGCTCGAACTGGCGCTCGGAGCGCGGGGTGAGCTTGTAGCCGTACTCGACGTTCTGGCGCACGCTCATGTGGGGAAAGAGCGCGCCGCGCTGGAAGACGTATCCGAAGCGACGCTTTTCGGGAGGCAAGTTGATTCTGTCGGAGGATGAGAAGACGGTAGCGCCGTCCACCTGGATTTCCCCCTGGTCCGGGGAGAGCATACCGGAGAGACAGTCCAGCAGCGTTGTCTTTCCGCTGCCAGAAGGGCCGAAGACGGCGGTGACGCCGCGCTCGAAGCGTCCGGCGCAGTCTAGGGTGAATCCCTTGTAGGATTTGCGCGCGCTGAACTTGAGGAAGGCGTCGGATTGAGTCCCGTTTGATTCGGGCATGGTCAACTATCCCTTCCGCGCGAGCGTCTCAAGAGCCAATTGTGAACCGCGAGGGTCGCCAACGCCAGCGCGAGGGCCACGATAACCAGCGCTCTCGTTTCGTCGCCGCGCCCTAATTGTATGCTGTCGTATATGGCGAGCGGGACGGTCTGCGTCTTGCCCGGGATGTTGCCGGCCACGATGATGGTTGCGCCGAACTCGCTCAGCGCGCGGATGAATCCTAGCAGGACGCCGGCCAGTATTCCCCTGTACGCAAGGGGCAGGGTGATTGTGAGCGCGACCCGGAGCGTTCCAGCTCCGAGGGTTCGGGCGGCTCTTTCCAGCCGCTCGTCAACCTCTTCCATGGCGGTCATTGCGGCGCGGGCCACCAGTGGGAATGATACGATAGCGGCGGCGAGAACGGCGGCTATCCAGGTGAACGCTATCTCCAGTCCGAGCGAGCTTTCGACGAGCGAACCTATTGGGCCTCGGCGTCCCAGCAGAAGAAGCAGCAAATAGCCGACCACCACCGGAGGCACGGCCAGGGGCAGCGAGGCTAGAACGTCCAGGATGAACGCGCCCCGGATCCGTCTCTTGACCACCAGCCAGCCGAGCGCCAGCGCGAGCGGCAGGTTCAGGAGCGTCGCGACTATGGCGACGCGCAGGGTGAGGAGAATGGTCTCGAACAACAAGGTGGGTTCACTCAGGCGGAGGATCGGAGAATCCGAATCGGCGGAATACGGCTGTCGCTTTCCCGGAGGATAGGTATTCAAGGTACTTGGAGACTTCTTCCCGGTTGGAAGAGTCGCTCAGCGCGACAGCCGGATAGACTATGGGGGAGTGCAGAGCGGCTTCGAGGGCGTGAACTACACGGAGCGAGTCGGAACTGCGCGCGTCAGTGCGATAGACGACGCCGGCGTCGGCGTTTCCGACCTCGACGTAGGTCATGGCGGCTCTTACGTCCTTTCCGAACAGTAGCTTATTCTGCAAGTCGTCCCAGATTCCAACCGATAGGAGGGCTTCTTTGGCATAGGCTCCGGCGGGCGCGAGCGCCGGGTCGGCCAGGGCGAGGCGGGCTATGGCGTCGGAGGCCAGCGATTTCAGCGAATCAATCTCGCCGCTTTCGTCCGGCGCGACGATGACCAGTTCGTTGCCAAGCAGTTGGTGGGCGTCGTCGTTCGAGGTCAAATTCCTTTCTTGCAGAAAGTCAACGGGCGTCATGCCCGCGGATATGAACACGTCGGCGGGCGCGCCGCTCGCTATCTGCTGGGCCAGCGATTGGGACGCGCCGAAGCTGAGGTCAACGTTCACGCCACTTTCGCTCTCGTAACGCTCGCTAATCCGGGTTAGAGGGTCGCGCAGGCTGGTTGCGGCGAAGACCAGCAGGGCGTCTTCGCCGTCGCAGGCGACAAGCGCGAGACAGACGGCGACCGCCAGCGCCGTCCACAGGCTCAGGCTTGCCGCTCGGCGCGCGCGGCGGCGCTGAAATTCCACTCTCGCTCTCATGCCCAAGATTATGCCGATTCGCGGCGTTCTGAGACAATGGGGAAAGGCGACTCCAAATTGACACCCGGCGAAGCGGTGACCTAAAATCAGGGTCGTCCTATGTTCAATCTACCCCACATAAGATCAGAGAGTTCTCTGGTGTCATACACATATTCCTTGGTTGAGAGGCGCTCGCGGGCGGGTTCGTCTAGTACGAATTCCCGCCTTGTAGCGGCGTGATACGCGCCGGCCCCGACGCTCGGCGCTCAACCCTGTTTCGTATTCCCAACACTTACAGTCCGCCATGGACGCATTGCGCCTTTGGGACGGGCTTACCAGCCGCAAAGTGAGAGTTTCGACATGAGTGAGAACAACGATAATTGGACAAGCGAGAGAGTGCGCGAGACGTTCCTGGGCTATTTCGAGTCGCAGGAACACAGCCGAATGGCGAGCGCGTCGCTGATACCCGTCGGAGACCCGACGCTGCTGTTCACCAGCGCGGGGATGGTGCAGTTCAAGCACTACTTCACCGGAGAGGCGGAGCCGCCCAACCGCAGGCTGACTACATCCCAGAAGTGCTTCAGGACGCCGGACATTGAAGAGGTCGGCGACGCTACGCACAACACGCTGTTCGAGATGCTGGGCAACTTCAGCATAGGCGACTACTTCAAGGCGCGGGCGGTGGACTTCGCGGTGGAGCTTATGACCGAGGGATACGGAATCCCGCTGGAGATGTTCGCCGCCGCGGTTCACGAGACTGACGACGAGACGCGCGAACTATGGGTGAACAAGGGCATCCCGAGAGAGCGCGTTTACAGCTACGGCGACGATGAGAACTGGTGGGGGCCAGCGGGCGACGAAGGCCCATGCGGTCCCTGCTCCGAGCTTCACTACGACTACGGCCCCGGGCATGGCTGCGAACAGGACGACTGTGTTCCGAACTGCAAGAACTACAAGGACAACGGCGAGGCGTGCGACCGCTACGTAGAACTGTGGAACCTGGTGTTCATGCAGTTCTACCACCACCTGGACGGCAGCCGCGACAACCTGCCCGCGCCCAGTGTGGACACGGGCATGGGATTCGAGCGGCTGGTCCGCATAATGCAGGACGTGGATACGGGCTACGAGACCGACCTGTTCACGCCCATCATCGCGAAGGTCGAAGAGATAAGCGGGCATAAGTATGGCGAGGATACGGAGTCCACATACGCCATCCGGGTGGTCGCCGAGCATGGGCGCAGCGTGACGTTCCTGGTGGCGGACGGCGTCGTTCCGGGCAACGAGGGGCGCGGATACGTGCTGCGCCGCGTTATCCGGCGGGCTATCCGCTACGCTCGGCGTCTCGGCATAGAGGGCAACTTCCTGGGCGAAATCTCGGACACGACCATTGAGAAGATGGGGGACATCTACCCCGAACTGGTCAACAACCGCGAATTCATTCACACGGTTCTGAGGCTGGAGGAAGACCGCTTCCAGCAGGCTTTCCAGAACGGCTACGCGCTGCTGACGCAGGAACTCGAAGGCGCGGATACACTTCCGGGCGAGGTTGTGTTCAGGCTTTGGGATACGCATGGATTCCCCGTGGAGATGACCAGCGAGATAGCGTCGGAGCGGGACGTCGAGGTGGACATGGAGGGATTCGAGCGCGCGATGGCGGCGCAGCGGGAGCAGTCGCGCGCCGGAGCGCAGTTCGGCGACGACCGCGCCAAGATACGTGTATATGAGAGCCTGGGCGTGGGCGGGACGGCGTTCCTCGGATACGAGACGCTCAGCGCGTCCTCTGTGGTGGTCGGGCTGATAGCGGACGATGAGGCGGTGGATTCGGTTTCCGAGGGGCAGGAGGTCGAGGTCGTGATGGTCGCCACTCCCTTCTACTCAGAGGGCGGCGGACAGATTGGCGACGCGGGCGAGATAGCGGGCGCGGACGGCAGCGTTGTCGTCCACGATACACAGGAGGTCATGCCCGGGCTCACTGTTCATTTCGGCAAGGTGGCGCGGGGTTCGCTGAGCATGGGTGAGACGGTTGACGCATACGTTGACCCGATTCGGCGCGAGGACACGGCCCGCAATCACACCGCGACGCATCTGCTTCACGCGGCGCTGCGGCAGGTGCTTGGGCCGCACGTGCGACAGGCAGGTTCGCTAGTGTCGCCGGACAGGCTGCGATTCGACTTCACTCACGTCCAGCAGGTCACGGACGATGAGATGTGGCAGGTTCAGCTCCTGGTGAACGAGAAGATAAGGCAGAACGCGAGGGTGCTAAGGGACGAAGACACATACCAGGAAGCGATAAGGCGCGGAGCGCTGGCCTTCTTCGGCGACCGATACGACGAGCGCGTGCGGCTGGTGGAGATAGCGAACGGCGAGACGTTCAGTTTCGAGGTGTGCGGCGGAACTCACGTCGATCGAACCGGCGAAGTGGGTTCGGTGTACGTGCTTGGCGAGTCGAGCATCGGCGCGGGTATGCGGCGCATCGAGGCGGTCAGCGGACGCGCCGCCGAGCGCATGGTCTGGGAACGCTTCCACCGCGAGGAACGGTTGGCGCGAACGCTCCAGACCTCCCCGCAGGAAGTGGAGTCGCGCGTCCGCGCACTGATGGACGAACTGGATTCTCTTCAGCGCGAACGCGAGGCGATGGAACGCCGGCTTTCGCTCCAGTCCGCCGAGGCGCTTCTGGACTCGGTTCAGGATGTCGGGGGCGTGAAGGTACTGGCGGTAAGGGCGCAGGCCGCGAACGCGGACTCGCTGCGCGAGATGGGCGACTATCTGCGCGACAAGATGCGGAGCGGCGTGGTCCTACTCGGCTCGGTCATCAATGATAGGCCAATGTTGGTGTGCATGGTGACGTCTGACCTGGTTAGCGAGAAGGGACTGAACGCCGCCGACATAGCGCGAACGGCGGCCCGCGCGATTGGCGGAGGAGGAGGCGGCAGGCCGGAGGTCGCCCAGGCGGGCGGGCGCGACGCGTCCAAGCTGGACGCCGCGCTGGCGCTCGCGCCGGGCATAGTATCCGAAAGCGTATCGGAATGAGAGCGCTGGGACTGGACGTTGGAGACAGGCGAATCGGTCTCGCGCTGAGTGATCCGACGGGTATGCTGGCGTCGCCTTTTGGCGTCGTGGAGCGCGGCGCGTCGGACATCGCGGACATATTGCGCGTCGCCGAGGAAAACGAGGTGTCGGAGATAGTCGTCGGGCTGCCGCTGAGTATGTCCGGCGGCTCCGGCTCCCAGGCGGGCAAGGTACGCGCCTTCATCCGCGACCTTAAATCCCAGACCGACCTGCCCATCAGGACCGTGGACGAACGCCTCTCCACCGTCCAGGCCCAGACTATGCTCCATCAATCCGGCCGCCGACGCCAGCGCGACAGGGGCCAGCTGGACGCGGCGGCGGCGGCGGTCATATTGCAGTCGCATCTGGATTACGGGGGAAGGTGAATCGGGGCGTACTCTACGGCTGGGCGGGATTCTGGTACTATTGGAGGTGTGGAGGTTCGTCAGTTTGTTTACCCGTTGTTTGCATAGAGGACTGAAATTCGATTCATCGCATTCCGATGTTACGCGATAATCGTGGATTTACCATCTATAATCTAGTATGTAATACGGAAATATTCTCATAAAGCCATATATGCGTTGGAATAGCTATTTTGATTTGTTTACCCGTTGTTTGCATGGAATTAAATCCATCGCCCCCCGCTATTCCCGGAAACATATATAATCGCCCCATACAAAGATTGAGCGAGACTGTAAAGATATGCTCCCGCATCGAGACTCTGAATATATCGGCAACTTGGTAAACGAACTGCGCCACTTGCCCAGTGAGACAGAGTGGGTGGAGTTCAAGGTCAATAACGACAATCCACAAGACATCGGCGAGTACATTTCCGCTCTGTCCAACGGAGCCGCGCTGATTGGGAAGCCATTTGCCTATCAAGTATGGGGGATCGAAGATTCTACTCACGATATAGTAGGCACTAACTTCTCACCATCCACCACCAAGATTGGAAATGAGCCGCTGGAAAACTGGCTACTCAGAGCTTTGCGTCCACAAATTGACTTTCGCTTCCACGAAGTCCCGATTGATGGTAAGCTAGTAGTGCTAATGGAAATAGAACCGGCCTTCCATAGCCCAGTCGCCTTCAATACCGATGAATTCATTCGTGTGGGCAGCGTCAAGAAGAGACTCAGAGAACATCCTGAGAAGGAGCGGTCCCTCTGGCAGATTTTCGCTCAGTCAACCTTCGAACACGGTATAGCCGCCGAGCGGATGAGCGATGAAGACGTTCTTCTCAGTATTGACTATCCAGCCTACTTCAACCTGCGGGGATATCCTCTCCCGGACGGACGCGCGGCTATCCTTGACGCGCTTGCCCAAGAGGATCTGACCGCGCCATGCGACGCGGGTGGTTGGAACATCACAAATATGGGTGCGATTCTCTTTGCAAGGAGACTCGACGACTTCCCCCGCCTTGGTCGAAAAGCCCTGCGGATTATACAATACAAAGGTACAGGTCGAATTGAAACTTTGAAGGAACAGACTGACCTGAGGGGCTATGCTGCTGGATTTGAAGGTATGGTGGACTACATAATAGCACTTGTGCCATCGAATGAAGTGTTTGAACAAACCCTGCGCCGTACAGTACCCATGTTCCCGGACATTGCTATACGTGAGCTAGTAGCGAACGCCCTCATCCATCAAGATTTCACGGTTTCCGGCGCTGGGCCGATGGTCGAGATATTCGACGACCGCATAGAAATTACTAACCCAGGCGATCCACTGGTGGACACTCACCGATTTGTGGACACCCCTGCAAAGTCACGCAACGAGGACAGCGCCGCTCGTATGCGTCGCTTCGGCTTTTGCGAAGAACGGGGCAGCGGAATCGATAAAGTCATATTCGAGGTGGAGATTCGCCAACTTCCCGCTCCTCTATTCGAGGCCCCCGGAGAATTTACCCGCGCTACCCTGTTCGCCCATAAGGATTTAGTGCTTATGGACAGGCCAGAACGAGTCCGCGCCTGCTACCTACACGCATGCTTGCGGTATGTGAACAGACAACCCATGAACAATACATCCGTCAGGGAGCGGTTCGGACTTCCTCAGAAGAAAGTCTCCGTTGCGTCAAGATTACTCAGAGAAGCCCTGGATTCGGAAGCTATCATCATACGCAATCCCGAAGCGGGAACTAGAAACCGGACATACCTGCCCTTCTGGGCAACATGAATTTTGTTTGCCCGTTGTTTGCGTGGAGATATAAATTTCTAGCAAGAACGTACTACATTCTTTCATGATTTGGGATATAGAAGCTATGTTTCGTCTATATACGTTAGTTTTGTAGTATTGAGGCTATATGTGTGTGTTATTCACAAATCAGTTTGTTTGCCCGTTGTTTGTATGGAAAGACCTCCGGAGGAGAATGCCCAATGAAAATCACCGCCGTAACGCCAGTCCCCGTATCCAGCAGCACCCCTTTCGGGGCGCGGAATTATATGTTTGTGAAGGTCGAGACGGATGAGGGGATTACCGGATGGGGCGAGGCCACGTCGGGGCCGCTGGCCGTGGCTACGATGGTGGAGGAGTTCGGGCAGCAGCTCATCGGGAAGGATCCGGGGCGGATCGAACAGCACTGGCAGACATTGTATCACCACTTCCACGTGAGGGGCGGCGTGGTGCAGATGTCGGCGATAAGCGGCATAGAGATAGCGCTGTGGGACATCAAGGGCAAGGCGCTGGGCGCGCCGGTGTACGAACTGCTGGGCGGGCCAATGCGAGATCGCATCTGGTGCTACGGACGCTGGGACGGAGCGACGCCGGAGGCCGCCGTCGAACGCGCGCTCAGCTTCACGGAGCAGGGCATAACCGCGCTCAAGGGCGACCCGTTCGACCATCGCGGGCTGTTTATCCCAATCGAAGCGGAACGGATCGCGGTGAAGAAGCTGGAAGCGGTGCGCGAGGCCGTGGGGGACGATGTTGAGCTTCTGGTAGAGGTGCATGGACGCCTCGCGCCGTCGGACGCCATCAGGATAGGCAACGCCATGGAGCCTTACCGCCCCTTCGTTTACGAGGAGCCGGTTCCTCCGCAGAACCTGGACGCGCTCCAGCGAGTGGCGGAGTCGGTGAGCATCCCGATAGCGACGGGGGAGCGTCTGTACACCAAGTGGGACTACGCCGACCTTCTGAGCAGGCAGATAGTGGCTATGATCCAGCCGGACATCGTTCAAGGCGGCGGCATACTGGAACTCAAGAAGATAGCGGCCATGGCTGAGGCGCACTACGTTGGCTTCCAGCCGCACAACCCTTATGGCCCGCTCTGCACGATAGCGTCGCTGCACCTAGATGCCTGCGTTCCGAACTTCATGATACAGGAAGGCGGCATACACCCCTGGTTCCAAGATGTTTGCTTCGATAATTTCCCCAAGCAGAAGGACGGCTTCCTGCCGCTGCCGCAGGGCCCCGGCTTGGGCGTCGAGGTTGATGAGGACTGGGTGAAGGCGAATCCGTGGCGAGACGACGCGGCGGTCTGGCGGGCGGGCGACGGCTCTATCGCCTCCCGGCAGGATACGAACTGGTCGTAGACTCAGGATTAGACGGGCGGTCAACCCAACGCTGAGTCTTTCGATTGTCAACCAATTACGTTCGTGGTGACCCTTCGACAGGCTCAGGACGAATCATGAACGGGCGGCCCTTCGACAAGCTCAGGGCGAACGACAGAATCGGTATCGGGAAATAACGGAAAGACCCTGAACCCAGCGCTGTCATTGTTGACAGGGTTGGCCGCCCTTCCTACACTGTGAGGCGGCTTGACCGCCTCGCGGAATCGCCACTCTACCCGACTATCCACGCAGCCAAGGATCCCGTACTCATGCCATACAAGCTTCACGTATTCGCGGACAACCCAATGGACAGGGGCGACCAGCAGCGCCGGGATGAGAATTGGCTGAGGGAGCGCGCGGCGGATCCCGACTCCCGCGTTCTGGTGATGCCCGAGCTGGAGGTGCCTATGTCCGACGGACGGACGCCCTCGCTTAGCTGGATGTCTCCCCAGGATGTTCGGTGGTTCGGGATAGACGGCGAACCCGTGTTTCTCGGGCTGCTGGACGGCGTAGCGCGCTTCGCGGTCTATGTCCCGGCCACGAGCGGCGCTGCGGCGCTGCTGAGGGAGGACGGTTCCTTCCGTTTCGCGGACGCGAGATCGGCGGCGGGCTTCCTGAGCGGGCATGAGACGGGCATAGTCGCTCAGGCCAGGGCGCAACTCGACTGGCACAACAGGCACGGCTTCTGCTCGGTGTGCGGACAGAGGACCGAGATGGGGCGCGGCGGACACGTTCGCAAGTGTCCGGGCTGCCGCGCGGAGCATTTCCCGCGCACGGATCCGGTGGCGATAATGCTGGTGCATGACGGGGAGATGTGTCTTCTGGGACAGTCTCGCGGGCGGCTGTCTCGGATGAGGATGTACTCGGCGCTGGCGGGGTTCATGGATCAGGGAGAGTCCATAGAGGAAGCGGTGGCGAGAGAGGTGCGCGAGGAAGCGGGCATCGAGGTCAAGAACGTCAGGTATCACTCCTCGCAGCCCTGGCCCTTCCCGTCGTCGCTGATGATAGGCTGTCACGCCGAGGCCGCCACTACGGATATCCGCATGGACGCCGAGGAGATGACGGATGTTCAGTGGTTCGAGCGCGAGGAAGTTCTTCTGGCGTTGGAAGGTCGCAGCCGACGCCTTGCCGTGCCGCAACCCCTGGCGATAGCTCACCACCTGATCAATACGTGGGCCAACGGGGAGATATAGTCCCTGACGGCAGTCCGGTCCTTAGCTTAATCGGAGGAACGCTGACAATGGATATTCAACCGTACACAGTACATATCGAGGATGAGACTCTCGAAGACCTGAAAGAGCGGCTGGCGCGGACTCGCTGGCCTGACGAGATAGAGGGCGCGGATTGGGATTATGGATCGAATCTGGCGTACATCCGCGAGTTGTGCGAATACTGGCTGAACGATTTCGACTGGCGGGCGCGGGAACGGGAGATAAACGAGTTCGATCACTTCCGCGCTGAGGTTGACGGATTCGGTATCCACTTCGCGCGCGCGAAAGGGACGGGGCCGAATCCAATTCCGCTCGTCATCACGCACGGGTGGCCCAGCACGTTCGCGGAGATGCTGAAGATAATCCCGCTGCTGAGCGATCCGGCGGGACATGGCGCGGACGCGGCGGACTCTTTCGACGTGATAGCGCCGTCCATGCCCGGGTACGGGTTCTCGGACAGGCCGACTCAGCGCGGGATGAGCCCGGGACGAATCTCGGAGTTGTGGCATACGCTTATGACCGAGGGGCTAGGGTATGACAACTTCGTGGCGCAGGGAGGCGATTGGGGGGCGCTGGTGACCACGACGCTGGGGCTGGAATATCCCGAAACGGTAAGGGGAATACATCTAACTATGGCGGGCGGTGGTTCTCCGATACCGTCGGAGGATGAACTGTCGGACGCGGAGAAAGAGTTCCTGGCGCACCGCGATTGGTGGCAGCAGGCGGAGGGCGCGTATGGGCATCAGCATCGCACCAAGCCGCAGACGCTATCCTACGGACTCAACGACTCGCCGGTCGGAGTGGCGGCCTGGATAGTGGAGAAGTGGCGGACGTGGGGCGACTGTGGCGGCGACGTGGAGTCGCGCTTCTCGAAGGACGAACTTCTCACGCATCTGACCATCTACTGGGCTACGCAGACTATCAGCTCGTCGGTGCGGCTTTACTACGAAAGCGGCAAGGCCCCGTCGCGGCTTAGCTCGGACAATCCGGTGACCGTTCCGACGAACTTCGCCAAGTTCCCTGTGGAAATCAGCTACCCGCCCGAAGAGTGGTTGCGCCGGTTCTATAACCTGGCGCGGTACACCGAGATGCCGAGCGGCGGACATTTCGCGGCGGCAGAGGAGCCGGAGCTTTTGGCCCAGGACATACGCGAGTCGTTCAGGCCGCTCAGGTGAGCGAAAATGAGAGAGGGGATGAGCGAATGGCAGACTATACTATCAGGGTTGGCAACGTAGAGATGACCGCGCTGGCGGACGCCGTGTCTATGCGGGATCCGCTGGCGATATTTCCGGGTTCGGCGCTCCAGGAATGGCGGCTGGCGCCGGGGGTATTGTACGCGGGAGACCAGATACAGTCGCGGGTTGGGACGACGGCGGTGAGGTCGGAGGGCAAGCTGATCGTCGTGGACACCGGCTTGCAGATGCCCGGCGCGCAACTTCTGGATGACATGGAGCGGCGCGGGGTGGACAGGGAGGCGGTTGACCTGGTTTTCCTGACGCATCTTCACGGCGACCATGTTGGCTGGAATCTGACCAACGGGCAGCCGACATTCCCCAATGCGCGATACCTCATCCCCAAGGCGGACTGGGACTTCTGGACGCAGGAAGAAGTGATGGCTGACTATGCCCACATCGGCCAGCAGGTTACGCCGCTGCAAGACCTAGACGTTCTGGACCTCGTCGAGGACGAATACCAGATTACGGGCGAACTGACGACGATGATGACTCCGGGCCACACGGCGGGGCATACGTCCGTGGTGATTTCGTCTGCGGGCGAGAAGGGATTCATCCTGGGGGACGTGGCGAACAACCCGATCCAGATAACCCACTCGCAGTGGACGCCCATATTCGACATGAACCCGGCTATGGCGCGGCGAACTCGGCGGGCCGTTCTGGATAAGCTGGAGCGGGAAGGCCATCTCGTTTCGGCGGGCCACTTCCCGGATCCGGGCTTCGGGCATATAGTCAAGGTCAACGGACGGCGGTACTGGCGGGGCGTGTAGTGTCCGCGTTCCCCGACTCAGACCTGGCTGAGCGCGCGGTCTAGGTCGGCGATTATGTCCTCGGCGGATTCGAGGCCGCAGGACATTCTTATCAGGCCGTCGGATATGCCGGACGAGGTTCGTTCTTCCTCGGACAGGGAGCGGTGCGAGGTCTTGGCGGGGTGGGATACGGTCGTGCGCGACTCGCCGAGGCTGGGCGCGAATTTTATCATGTCCAGGGCGCGGACGAACCGGGACGCGGCTGATCCGCCGCCGTCCAGATCGTAGGAAACCATCGCTCCGAAGCCGCCGTTTAGGGTGGACTTGGCAAGTTCATGCTGTGGATGACCGGGCAGGCCCGGGTAGTGAACCGCGCTCACTTTAGGATGGTCTGACAGGAACGCGGCCGCGCGCGTCGCGTTGTCACAGGCGCGTTCCATTCTGAGAGGCAGGGTTCGTATGCCGCGCGCTATCAGCCAGGCGGCGAACGGGTCGAGCGTACTGCCCCATACGCGGTTGGACTGGCTAATCCGCATCGCGATGTCCGCGCGCGCCGCCGCGACTCCGCCCGTCACGTCGGAGTGTCCGCCCAGGCTCTTGGTCGCGCTGTGGATAACGACGTCCGCGCCGAGTTCCAGCGGCCTCAGCAGGACGGGAGTGGTGAGGGTGTTGTCAACCACCAGGGCGGTTTCGCGCTCCCGCGTCAACTTCGCTATGGCCTCTATATCGGGAAGGCTGAGCAGGGGGTTGGCGATGGACTCGATTAGCGCCAGCTTTGGCGCGGTTGCGAGCGAGCGTTCCACCGCGTCGAGATCTGTCGCGTCAACGAACTCTATATTGACTCCCAGCCGCGTCAGATGTTGTCGCAGCAGCAGGTTCGTTCCGCCATAGAGGGCGTCGGCGGCAAGCACGGTGTCTCCCGACTCCACCAGCGCCAGCAGCGTGACGCCCACCGCGCCCATGCCGGACGCGAAGGCCACGGCGTCGTCCGCGTCCTCCAGGTCCGCGACAACGCGCTCCAGTATCGCCACGTTCGGGTTGGCGTCGCGAGAGTAGATGAAGCCGTCCTGACGGCCCTCGTATATGTCGTCCACCCGCTCAAGACTTTCTATTTCGAACACGGAGTTCTGGTAGATAGGCGCGGTGAGCGGCCTGGTGGCGGACGGCATATCGGAGCCTGCCGCCGCGCATATCGAATCTATGGATCGGGAACCGGGCATGGTGAATCCTCTATAACGAGCGCTGCAACTCGCCCGCTAAACGTCTTCAAGGAATATGTCGCCGCTCTTGCCGCCCGTCTTTCGGGCGAGGCGCACGGCCTCGATCCGCATACCCCTGTCAACCGCCTTGCACATATCGTAGATGGTGAGCGCGGCGACGCTGACGGCGGTCAGCGCTTCCATTTCTACGCCGGTCTTGCCGGTGGTTCGGGCGGTGGCGGTTATGTTGACGGCGCTGTCGGTGGCGTCCAGGTCGAACTCCACGGCGACCTTGTTGAGGGGGAGAGGATGGCAGAGCGGGATGAGTTGGGACGTGTTCTTCGCGCCCATGATGCCCGCGATTCGCGCGACGCCCAGGACGTCGCCCTTGTCGAAGGCGTTGCCGCGTATCAGCGCGAGGGTCTGGGGCAGCATGACGACGCGGCCCCTGGCCACGGCCTCGCGCCGGGTGTCGGGCTTGTCGCCGACGTCGACCATCTGGGCCTTGCCGCTTTGGTCAACGTGGGTAAGTTGGGATTGGTTGGTGTTAGTCAATGTCCAGCCTCGCGCATTCAGACAGTGGCTTTTCAGAGTCGGTGACAACGGGATTGGCTATTCTGGACAGGACGAAGCCGAAAGTGTCTTAAGACACTTGTACATATATCTCAGTTTATAATTTTTGTGGCGTTTAACAGGCGTTTGACAGGGAGTTCACAGGGATTAATAGGCGGTTTTGTCCAGCGTTTGCCCAGCGTTAGCTATGAAGTGGTAGTCTCCTCGCCCGATTTTCCACTTAGGATAAATCTCTGTTTATATTATATCAGAACGTTCATACGTGTATTGTAGCAGATACGTGTATGGATGGGTAGGCGCTAGAGGGACGACGGAGAGCGTGATTCCGTGGTTTCGTATCCTCGGTCAACCGCCAGATCATCGGAGTTGGCGGCGGCCACGGCGAGCGCGTCCGCTCTTTCGTTGCCCGCGTTGCCCGCGTGTCCCTTGACCCAGCGAAATTCGGTGTCGTGGGTATCGAGCAAAGTCAGAAGGCGATCCCAGAGGTCTGGGTTGACGGCCTTATCCTTCTTGTTCCTGCGCCATCCGTTCGCCCGCCAGCGTCTGGCCCAGCCCTTGTTCACGGCGTCCACGATATAGCGGGAGTCGCTGTAAATGGTCACCCGGCAGGGGAGTTTCAGTATCTCCAGGCCCTTGATGACGGCGAGGAGCTCCATGCGGTTGTTGGTCGTCCTGCGGAAGCCGCCGCTGAGTTCGTTGCTCTTCTGCCCGTATTGGAGTATCGCGCCATAGCCGCCGGGCCCCGGATTGCCGGAACACGCGCCGTCGGTATAGATGGTTATCTTCTTCAATCGGTCTCCCACAGAGTACTTTCACTATGTCTGTGAATCACTGGGGTCATTGTACAATAAGTAGTCTTCCGTTGACCTACTACCTGATGGCGCATAGAATCCGAGAAGGCTGAGCCTTCACCCTTATTCTGACAGAATGGACGCAGGCCAGATAAGGGCGCAACCCCGAAATTCAACACACCAAGATTCACAGGGAGAATACGAAATGCCGGTAGATTACGAGAAGCGGGACAAGGTGGCGTACATAACTATCAACAATCCGCAGAAGGCGAATATACTGGACAGGCAGACCTCTATGGAGATAGCGGAGATATGGAAAGAGGTGTGGGACGACCGCGACATCCGGGTAGCCATCCTGACCGCCGTTGGAGACCGCCACTTCTGCGCGGGGCATAATCTGGCCACCAGGCCGGACATAACGCCGGAGGAGCGGGAGCGGCTGCGCGCGGAGGGCGTGTTCTGGCCTCTGAGCGGAACGGTGAACGGAGCGCGAATCGGAGCGGATGGCAGGCTTGGGGATCACTACCCGCAGATATACAAGCCGGTGATAGGCGCGATAAACGGCTGGGCGGCGGGCGCTGGGTTCTACCTGATGCTGACCTCGATGGACATACGGATAGCCTCCGCCGAACACGCGCGGTTCAAGTTCGCGCTGCTGAGCCAGGGCTGGGTCGGCGGCGGGCCGGGCGCGACGTACCTGACGCGGCAGATAGCGCACGCGGACGCAATGCGAATCCTGCTGATGGACGAGCCTTTCGACGCGGCTGAAGCGCTGCGAATCAATCTGATAAACGAGGTGGTGCCGCACGATAAGCTGATGACGCGCGCGGAGGAACTGGCGGCGCACATCGCCGACCTGCCGCCGCTTGCCACGCGGATGATGAAGGAACTGGTACTCCGGTTCGGGGATATTCCGGTGACCGAGGCGTGGCGGGTGCAGACGCTGATGAACGCGCTGCTGACGCAGTTCAGCGCGGACGGCGATGAGGGTCGCGCGGCGTTCCTGGAGAAGCGCGCGCCGGAGTTCACGGGCTCGATACGCATGAAGGGCGAGCCGTACCCGGAGGCGACGCCGGAGGAACGGGAGCGGCTGGACGAAATCAGGCGGGAACTGCTCGGCTGAGTCGCTCTTGACTGCTGAACCCTGTGAGAGTCATACTTATATACGTTGCCAACGGCTCTGTGACTGAATAAGCTGCTACGCAGGGCTAAGGTGTCGGTGTCCTTGACGATGAGTCGGGCGTCCACGGGGCATCCAGAAAGCCCAAATGCTGGACGTGAGGCGGACCGAAAGGTCGGCGCCGGGCTTCGGAGCCAGGTACCAAAGGTGGATTACGGCGGGTTCGATTCCCGCACTACTGCGGAGGCTCCAGAAATTGGACGAGAAGTTCCGCCGGAGGGGGGAAGCCCCTGAAGGTAGGAAGGTTCGTCCCTGGGTCGTTGGGAACGCGCAGATAATCAAGAGGGCGGGATTCGCCGCAAACGAATCCCGCCCTTTGTTTTCCCTTCGCGCGCGTTCGGTTGAGCGCCCCGCTTATGGCTGGTCTGTCGGCGGAAATATCTCCGTCAGAAAGTCTATGATCAGGCGGGAGGCGTTCATGGCGGTCACCTGCGCGGGGTCGTAGGGTGGCGCGACTTCCACCATGTCGAAGGCGACGATTTTGTGATTGCGGGCGAGTTGGACCAGCGAGTCGCGCAGTTCCTCGTAGTACAGGCCGCCGACCTCCGGCGTTCCCGTTCCGGGCGCGTGCGAGATGTCGAGGACGTCAATGTCTATGGTGACGTACAGGTTCTCGGATTCGGGGATCTGGGCCATGGCGGCCTCGGGGCCGAGTTCCTTGAACCTGCGGGTGGTCATGACCAGGTTGCCGTCCGCTATGGCCTCGTCGTAAACCTGGCGGCTCTCTTTGCGTATGCCGATTGAGCTTATGTTGCGGACGAAGGGCAGTTCGCGGCAGCGTCGTATCGGGCTGCCGTGCGTGTACAGTACGCCCTGCGTCTCGTGGGTGTAGTCCATGTGGGCGTCGAAGTGAACTACGTCCAGCGGCTCATGTATCCCAAGACCGCGCGCGACGGGGAAGGTGATGGCGTGGTCGCCGCCCACGACTACGGGCATGGAGCCTTTGGAGACTATCTTTTCCACCACGTTAGTCAGCTTCTGGAAGTTGTCCAGAACGTCAGACGGGACGACGGTTATGTTGCCGCAGTCGGCCATGGTGACGCCGGCGAGAAGTTCGACGCCCCTGTCCGAGTCGAAATAGCCCGCCGCCTGTCGGTCAAACTGCATCCCGCCGTAGCCGACGTAGGAATAGCCCCTTGCGTCCCGAACCCCGTCCGGGCCGTATCTCGCGCCCGGCCTGCCGAAAGTGCCCTGGTCGAAGGGCATACCGACGAACGCCACCATGGCGTCGAGTTGGTCCAGGTCTTCAAGAAGCGGGCAGCCGTAGAACGTTCTGGAGTTGGGGCGGATGTCGGGCCAGACTTCGCCAGTCGCTTGGCCGGATTCAGGTTGTCGCTCGGTCATGGCCTCGTCTCCTGTCTTTAGGTGTTGAAGCTGATCACCCCCATCCTAACCTTCCCCCGTCAAGGAGGAAGGGACTTTTGCTTACCCTTTTCAGCGAAGGAGAGGGAAATTACGCAATCGTCTTCTCTATACCAGTATCGGGAAGCCGGACTTGGTGCAAATCTCGATGCGGTTGCCCTCGGTGTCCTCGATGAAGAAGACGCGCTGGCCGTCGTGCCGCGTGGTTATGTCCGTCGTCTCCACGTCGTGGGAGTGCATATACTTCTGCGCTTCCTCGATGTCCTCCACCTCGAACGCGCCGTGGTGGGACGGTACCGAGGGGGCCACTTCGCCCTCTATCAGATGCACCATCGTGCCGCTGGGAAGCTGAAGCCAGACTATGTGGTCGGAGTCCACCTGGCTAGGTATCTCCTGGACGCCAAGCACGTCCACCCAGAAGCGTGTGGCGCGTTCTTTGTCCTTGACGCAGTAGGTGAGATGGTTGACTCGCCTCAGCCTGATAGTTCCTGTCATTCCCGCCATGATAGAACCTCCATCGTTCATGTCAGTGATTCACGCGGACATGATAACAGGAATCGGGCCGCTGTGGTGGAGGGGGTTATCGCGCCGGCGTCATATCCGCCGCGCTTCTTTGTTGACCTGGATTCTTGCTAACATTAGATACGAGAAGTGAATCAGATGTTGGGAGAATTGGCATGGCTCCATACAAGATAAACGAGCGGGCGCTGTCCTGGGTTCCGCCGGAGCAGATAGAGGATCAGGCGCTGGAGCAGATAGGGAATATATCGGGTATGCCGTTCGTGTTTCGGCACGTGGCGGTGATGCCGGACTGCCACTTCGGGATGGGGGCGACGGTGGGATCGTGCATTCCAACGAAGGACGCCATCATTCCGGCGGCGGTCGGGGTTGACATAGGCTGCGGGATGATAGCGGTCGGGACATCGCTGAGCAAAGAGGATATGCCGGAAGACCTCGCGGATCTTCGGGTGGCGATAGAGAGTCGCATCCCGCTGAGCGCGGGCCGGTACAACGGCAGGGTGAGGAAGACGGCGCGGCCCAGGGTGGAATCGCTGGAAGAGAGAGCGGGGGAGCGTCTGGCGTTCTACGACAAGATCTCCAAGAACTGGCGCAAGCAGCTCGGGTCGCTGGGTTCGGGCAATCACTTCATAGAGATAGTCTTGGACGAAAATGACGGCGTGTGGGCGTTCCTGCATTCCGGCTCGCGAGGCGTGGGAAACAGGATAGCCACGCATCACATCCGCAAGGCGAAGGCGCTGATGGTGGAAGAGGGCGTCGAATTGCCGGACAAGGACCTGGCGTACCTGTCGGGCGGCACGGAAGAGTTCGAGGATTACATACGCGACCTGTACTGGGCGCAGTATTTCGCGCTGCTGAACCGCGAGGAGATGATGGAGCGGGTACTGGGCGCGCTGCGCTATCGCGCGGGCGATTTCGAGGAAGTCGAGAATATCCAGTGCCACCACAACTTCACGCAGAAGGAGAGCCACTTCGGGGAGGATGACGTGTGGGTTACGCGCAAGGGCGCGATACAGGCGCTGGACGGGCAGATGGGGCTGATACCCGGTTCGATGGGAACCAGGAGCTACGTGGTGCGGGGCAAGGGGGACGTGGAGTCGTTCCAGACCGCGCCGCACGGGGCGGGACGGCGCTTTTCTCGCAGACGAGCGAGGGATAGTTTCGACATGGAGGACTTCGACCGCTGGATGGAGGGTATCGAGGTGCGTCGCTCCGAGGCGTTCCTGGACGAACTGCCCGGCGCGTACAAGGACATTGATCTGGTCATGGAGCAGTCGAAAGAGTTGGTTGACGTAGTTCACACGTTCAGGCAGATAGTGAACGTGAAGGGGGCGTGAAACAGTCGTCAGTGGCTAGTGGTTAGTTGTCAGTGGTCAGACGGCGCACTGACCAGATTGGCGCAGCGTCGGAACATGAGATACGCAGGGAAAACGCCATGGCGAGGATAGGGATACTGGGCGGGACGTTCGACCCGGTTCACGAGGGACACCTGCTGATAGCGGAGTCGGCGCGGGTATGCCTGGGGCTGGACAGGGTGATATTCATTCCGGCGGGGTGCCCGTGGCTCAAGTCGGACAGGGCGGTGACGGACGCGGCGCATCGGCTGGCCATGGTGGAACTGGCTATACGGGACAATCCGCTCTTCGAGGCGTCTGATATGGAGATAAAGCGCGCCGGCCCCACGTACACGGTGGACACGCTGGCCGAGTTGCGGCGTCGGCTGGGAGTGGGCGTCGAACTGTACCTGATTCTGGGGATGGACTCGATGCGTGAACTGGGCCGCTGGCACAGGCCGGAGCGGATATTCGAGATGTGCGCGGTGGCTGCGGTATCGCGCCCCGGCGTCGCGGACGTTTCGGCGCATGACCTGGAACGCGACTTCCCCTTATCGTCGGGCAGGGTTAAGATGGTAAGCGGCCCGATGGTGGATATGAGCGCGACGGATATCCGCTCTCGCGTTGGAAGCGATTCGCCATTGCGGGGCGTGCCGGCCGCAGCGTTGGACTACATCCGCGAACATGGGCTATATACGGACGGCGAATGACATCGCCTCGATTCTGGCAAGGAGACATCTGAATGGAACACCAGGAACTGACCAAACAAGCGCCGAACGCATATTGAGACGGCTGAGCGGACTATGTTACCCGTGAGGTAAACGCTCTTGAGGGAATAGTAAACGTGAAATTCGATCTGAGCGCGAAGGCGGCGACGGTTACATACGATCCGTCGGTAGCGGACCCGGACGCGATTCGAGCGGCGATAGACCGAGCGAACGATTCGATGGCTCCGGGGGACGATGAGGCGAGCGCGGACGCGGGGCGCGTACTGTAACTATACGCGAAAGACAGAGTTGCGGATATTTCAGCGTTGGCGAACCGCCGAGAGTGGGGTATGATTGGGACTCGGATTAACCATAATCCAGTTTTCATCCATACACATTATACTTTCAGGAGGGGCATTGATGACAGGATACTGCATGAAATGCAGGGAGTCGCGGGAGATACAGGAAGCGGAGCAGGTGACCATGAAGAATGGCCGACCGGCGACCAGAGGCAAGTGCGGCGTCTGCGGTTCGACGATGTTCAGGATAGGCAAGGCGGCCTAGCGAACGAACATAGGCTACGGTGAGAGAACGCGGTCCTGGATTCAGGGCCGCGTTTTGGTATTCAGGTAGCTCTGCCAGGCGTCGGCGACGGACAGACCTTCGTCTTCCTCGCTGAGAGGCTCGTCGTCGTAGTCGTAGTCGAACTCGCCCAGGTCGTCCAGATCGTGGATCATGGTCTGGACGGGTGGGTCCTCGCCGCCGGTGTCTTTGAGATACTGAAGGAACCTCAGGGCCGTGGAGAGTTCCCGCTCGGGGAGTTCGTCAACCAGTTGGTGTATAGATTCTTTGATCACAGTCGTCCGTCCTGAATCCCGCCGCCGGGGTGTGTCGAAGACATTGTACCACTATTCACAAGTGTTGTCAGATGGCTACTCCGGCCCCGTTCTCCGGTATTTCGGCCTTCTTCCCCCTTCTCCGGCGGCGTTCCATAGCGGCCAGAGGGTTCGGTCGGCGGTCGGCGCATCCTTCCGTGAACACACAGTTAACATTTTCTTAACACAAAATCAACAAAATTGTTACATACTGGAAAAGATTCGGTAATATCCGTTCAGTATCGTGGATTATCGAAAAGGTATCAGCCCCCATCCACCTTAGGAGGTATCAGAATTGACAAGCACCAAAATACTTAGCCCCACACCCTTCAAACTCAAACTGGTAATGATAGCGCTGCTGGGCATCGGTGTCTTCGTCGGCACGATTGGCGTGGCCTACGCGCAGGACGTTACAGCCGATAGCGTAAACGACACGGTGGGCAACGCCATCACGGTCTTCGCCGCGGCGCTGGTCTTCTTCATGCAGGCGGGATTCGCGTTTCTCGGCGCGGGCCTGATTCGCTCCAAGAACACGGTCAATTACATGACCAAGTCGTTCCTGGACTTCTGCATAGCGTCGCTGGGCTTCTGGGCGTTCGGCTTCGCGCTGATGATGGGCGGAGGCGCGGCTTCCGGTTTCATCGGCCTGGAAGGCTTCTTCCTGGTTGACTTCGACGACAGCGGCCTGGTGAGCTGGTTCTTCCAGATGGTGTTCGCCGGCACCGCCGCGACGATAATCGCGGGCGCGGTGGCGGAGCGCACCAAGATCAACGCCTACTTCGCTTACAGCTTCCTGGTGGGCGCGGTCGTTTATCCCATATACGGCCACTGGGCCTGGAGCGGCGACGGCTGGCTGGCGTCCCTGGGCATGGCGGACTACGCCGGTTCCGCGGTCGTCCACATGGTAGGCGGCTTCCTGGCGCTGGCCGGAGCGATAGTGGTCGGCCCCCGGCGGGGCTTCCGCGAGGGCGCGGACCTGAAGGGACACAACATACCATACGTCGTAATCGGGACGTTCATCCTGTTCTTCGGCTGGTTCGGATTCAACATCAACTCGGACACGCTGGGCCTGAACGCGGTGAACACGCTGCTGGCGGGCGCGGCGGGCGCGACCTCGGCGATATACGTCGTCCTGCTTCGCGCGGGCAAGGCCGACATCGAAATGGCTTGCAACGGCGCCCTGGCCGGACTCGTCGGAATCACGGCGGGCTGCGCCTACGTTGACCCCTGGGGCGCGGTGGTGATCGGTCTCATTTCGGGCGTGATAATGATCTTCGGCGTTGACTTCATAAAGAACGTGGTCAAGGCGGACGACCCCGTTGGCGCGGTTACGGTGCACGGCATCTGCGGCGCGTGGGGCGTTCTGGCGGTCGGCATATTCGCGGTCGGACACAATGGCGTGACCGGTCTGGTCGGCGGAGACGCCGGACAGCTGGTTCCGCAGATAGTCGGCCTGCTGGTCGCGGCGGCTTGGGGCCTGGGCGCGGGCTTCGTCCTGTTCAAGGCAATTGACCTGAGCATGGGCCTGAGAGCCTCGGAAGAAGAGGAACTCGAAGGTCTGGACGTTCCCGAACACGGCGCTTCGGCCTACCCGGAGATGACAGGCTAACCACTAACTCAACCGAATAACCCTTCCTTCATTCACAAGGCTCTGACCGCTCCAAGGGGGCTTGAGCGGTCGGGGCCTTTTGGTATCGTGGGCGGATTTGGGGGAATTGTGATAGACTTGGGATATGTTACACAAATTTAACATTTGGGTAACACCCTCGAAACAATGGTCCTGGATAATGTGAAGCATAGATTAAACGCGATGCCGACCCGATAGAGCGGCCCCCGGCATCGGATCACTCGAAACAGGAGTCAGGACGAAATGGGTATCGAAGCAATTCTCGGCGGCATCGCATTCGCGGGACTGTTCGGACTGTGGGTAATCCTCCCGAGCAGGCTTCGGAAGAACAAAGAGCAGTAGTCGAGTTGAGGTCTTTTCCGCCAAGCGGCGGGAGAATCAAAACCGGTAACTTTCACTGAGATCAGCGCCTGGGACGAGACACTCGACCAGGCGCGTTGTAATGTAAGAGCGTAATGAATAAAATGGCTTCGGCGTTAGCCCGCTCAGCCCCCAACAGCCGACGGCAGCGCGGCGGGAAGCCAAAACAAGTACAAGGAGTGGAAGCATGACCCCGCAAGAGGTAATACAACTGATCCAGGATGAGGGCGTCGAGATGATTGACCTCAAGTTCACGGACCTTCCGGGAACTTTGCAGCACGTAGGCGTGCCGCCCAACGAGGTCAACGAAGCGCTGTTCGCGAACGGGACGGGATTCGACGGATCCAGCATTCGCGGATTCCAGACGATTGACGAGAGCGATATGCTGCTGGTTCCGGACCCGAACACGGCGGTGATAGACCCGGTTTACAACATCAAGACGCTGAGCCTGATATGCGACATCCGGGATCCGCTGGCGGGAACGGATTACAGCCGCGACCCCAGGTACGTGGCGCGGAAGGCGGAGGCGTACCTGGCCTCCAGCGGCATCGGGGACACCAGTTACTGGGGACCTGAGGCGGAGTTCTTCATCTTCGACACGGCGAGCTACGACCAGGACGCGCACTCGGCTTACTACAACGTGGACTCGGACGAGGGCGTGTGGAACGCCGGCAGCGCGTACAACCTGGACGGCGAGACGCTGAACAGAGGTCACAGGCCACGCCACAAGGGTGGCTATTTCCCTGTGCCGCCGGTTGACACGCTGAGTGACATCCGCTCGGAGATGGTACTGGAGATGCAGAAGTTCGGCATGGTGATAGAGAAGCAGCACCACGAGGTGGCGACCGCCGGACAGGGCGAGATTGACATCGTGTACGACACGCTGGTCAAGACCGCCGACAACATAATGATCTACAAGTACCTGGTGAAGAACGTGGCGGCGCGTCACGGCAAGACGGCGACGTTCATGCCGAAGCCTCTGTTCGGCGACAACGGCACGGGTATGCACACCCACCAGAGCATCTGGAAGGACGGCGACAACATATTCTGGGGCGACGGCTACGCTCACATGAGCGACACGATGAAGTATTACATCGGCGGGTTGCTGAAGCACGCGCCCGCGCTGCTGGCGTTCGCGGCTCCGACGACCAACTCGTACCGCAGGCTGGTTCCGGGCTTCGAGGCTCCGGTGAACCTGGCCTACTCCGCCAGAAACCGCAGCGCCTGCTGCCGCATACCGGTGTATTTCGACACGCCTCCGGCGAAGCGCATCGAGTTCCGCTGCCCCGACCCGACGGCGAACCCGTACTTCGCGTTCAGCGCGATGCTGATGGCGGGGATTGACGGCATACGCAACCAGATAGATCCGGGCGATCCGCTGGACGTTGACCTGTACGATCTCTCTCCCGAAGAGGCGGCGAACGTGCAGCAGGTTCCGGGCAGCCTGGAAGAGACGCTGGACTCGCTGGAAGCCGACTATGAATTCCTGCTGGTCGGCGACGTGTTCACCTCGGACCTCGTGGAGACGTGGCTGGACTACAAGCGCACGAACGAAGTTGACGAGATGCGCCTGCGCCCGCATCCGTATGAATTCTTCCTGTACTACGACGCCTAAGCGCGTCCGACAGAGAACCCTAGCAGAAGGGGCGACCGTGCCGGTCGCCCCTTTTTTTGTCAGAATCAGGATGTACAGGATTCCATGATTTGACAAGATGCGGATGTTGTCATAGCTGGCGGAGGCGGGGGTCGAAGTAGTCGCGCAGCCAGTCTCCGAGGAAATTCAGGGCTAGGACGGTGAGGCCGATGCCGACGCCGGGTATGATGGCTATCCACCATGAGGTGGCTATGTAGTTGCGCCCGTCGGCGACCATGCTACCCCAGGCGGGGTTGGGGGGCGGGATGCCGACGCCGAGGAAGCTGAGGGTTGATTCGGCGAGGATTATCTGGCCGGTTCCGAGCGTGGCCACGACTATGAGGGTGTTGGTGACGCCCGGGAGCAGGTGTTTCCATATTATGCGAATGGGGGACGCGCCCGCGACTTTGGCGAGGGCTACGTAGTCCATCTCCTTTAGCTGCAAGACCTCGCCCCTGACCTGGCGGGCGTAGCCGCCCCAGGCGAACAGGGAGAGGATTATGAGCAGGGTTCGGAAACTCGCGCCGAAGACGCTGACGACGACTAGGGCGGCGAGCAGGAAGGGCAGGGCGTTGGTGAGGTCGACAAGGCGCATGATGACCTCATCTATGTGGCCGCCGAAGTAGCCTGATACCGCGCCGAGCAGCGCGCCGAGGGCGACGCCTATGGCCATCGTGAGCGCGGCGAAGGTGAGGGAGACGCGCGCGCCGTGCATCATGCGGGTGAGCAGGTCGCGGCCCTGGTGGTCGGTGCCGAGGATGTGGGCCGTGGAGCCGCCCTCCTGCCAGAAGGGGGGAGTCTCTCGCGCTCTGAGGTCGCCGCGAACCGGATGGTAGGGGGCGAGGAACGGCGCGGATATGGCGGCGAAGGCGAGGATGAAGAGGATGGCGACGGGTATCACGGGCCACCTTCTGAACAGGTCGAAAGCCTGGCGGAGTCCTCTTCTGGGCTTCAGATCAAGCTGGGCGAGTTGGTTGTCCTGTTCGGTCATGGTTAATCAACTGTACCTGATGCGGGGATCTACGACGGCGTAGAGCACGTCTATGAGGAAGGCGGCTATTACGTATATGACGGCGAACACGAGAACCGCGCCGACTAGGATGGGGAAGTCGTTGTTGAAGACGGCGTTGAGGGCCAGGACGCCTATGCCGGGCCAGGCGAATATGGTTTCGGTGAGGACGCTGCCGGTGGCGAAGCCGGCCATGAGCAGGCCGCCGAAGGTGAGGGGGGCGATGATGGCGTTTCGGAGGGCGTGCTTCCAAACTATGGTCATCTTGCCGACGCCCTTGGCGCGGGCGAACTTGACGAACTCGGAGTCCATGACGTCGAGCATGGCGGAGCGGGTGAGGCGGAGGAATCCGGCGGCGGCCAGCCAGCCGAGTATGACGGAGGGCATGATGAAGTGTTCTATGCCGCCTCTGCCGGAGGTGGGCAGCCAATTAAGCTGGACGGAGAATATGAGGATGAAGACTATGGCGAGCCAGAAGGCGGGCAGGGATTGTCCGAGGATGGCGAAGGTTCTGCCGATGTAGTCCCAGAGGGTGCCGCGATAGACGGCGGAGACTATGCCCAGGGGTATGCCGAAGACGGCGGCGAAGATGAAGCCTCCGGCGGTCATCTGCATGGTGACGGGGACGCGCTCCATGACGGCTTCGAAGGCGGGGCGTCCGTTGACTATGGACTGGCCCCAGTCGCCGGTGGCGGCTTTGCCGAGCCATATCAGGTACTGGACGGGCAGGGGTTTGTCGAGGCCCATGGCTTTGCCCCAGGCTTCCCAGCGCTCGGGTTCGAGGTGTGAGTATTCGGTGAGGTAGAGCAGGCGGGGGTCGCCGGACATACGGGACAGCGCGAAGACTATCACGGAGGACAGCAGGATTGTCCAGAGTGAATAGAAGAGGCGACGGGCGAGGAATTGTCTCATGCCCACGTTGCGTACTCCCCGAGAAATAAGGGGGTGAAGTTTATCACCCCCATCCTAACCTTCCCCCATCAAGGGGGAAGGGATTTTTGCGTATTCCCCCGTTGAGGGGGAAGGGACTTTGCTTACCCCCGTCGGGGCTACTGGCTGAGGGTGATTGACTCGAAGTTTCGGCGGTTGCCGGGCTTGAGGCCCCAGCTTTGGACTATGGCGGGGTTGAAGTAGAGCGGGTCGGGGGAGAAGACGATTCCGACGCCGAGCTTGGTGTCGAAGAGGAAGTCTCCCATTTCCATGTTGGCTTTTATGCGGGCGTCCTTGTCGCGCGGGGCGTCGTTGACTTTCTCCATGGCCTGGTACACCTCTATGACCTCGATGCCCCAGTTCCAGTCGCCTTCGCTCCAGGTGGAGCCTTCGGCGGCGGCGAAGCGGGGGAGGTCCATGGTGGCGGTTTCGTTTCCGCCGAGCCAGGCGTAGAGGTATTCGGTCTTTCTCTCGACGAGTTTGGGCCTGAATGCCTGGTAGGCGGTTCGGTCTATCCTGGGGGTGAGGCCGATGTTGGCCCACATGGTGGCGGTGGCTTCCCAGACTTCCTGGTTGAGCGCGCCGATGTCGGGGGCTACGAAGATGGGTATTTCGAAGCCGTCCGCGTAGCCGGCTTCTTCGAGCAGTTCTATGGCGCGGTCGGGGTCGTAGGGGATTATCCACCTGTCGGGGTGTTCGGGGAGTACGCTGACGAAGTATGGGACGTATTCGGGGCGTCCGACGCCGAGCAGGACTTCTTCGTTGATGAGTTCGCGGTCAATGGCGAGCGCCAGGGCTTCGCGGACTTTGCGGGCTCTTTCGTTGCGTTCGGGGTCGGAGGGATCGCCTATCCAAGGGTGTTCGTCGTCGGGGAGGAAGCCGGGCCGCGCGGGAACGTCTTCGTCGCGGTCGTGGTATTTTCGCTGCCAGAAGTTGCCGCCCATGCCGGCGAATTGCTGAGAGCCGCCGATGTGGTCGTTGATGGGCTGTATGCCGGAGTCTTTGAGGTCTTGGAGGAAGCTGATGGGAACGGAGTCTATGATGGCGACTTCGCCGGTTTTGATGGCTGCGACGCGGGTTGAGGCTTCGCCCATTTCCATGACGCGGAGGGTGTCGAAGGCGGCTTTTTGTCCGTAGTAGTCGGCGAAGGCTTCGCCCACGAATTCGTTGTCGGCCGTCCAGCTGGACATCTGGAAGGCGCCGGTGCCTATGGGTGTCTGGAGGGCCATGTCGGGGCCGGCGTCGTCGACGTGTTTCTTGCTGGTTATGTTGGCTATGCCGAGGTATATGCGGTCCCATTCGATTGTGAATTGTTCGACGGGGAATTCGACGGTGTCGGAGTCAATGACTACGAGGGGTTCGAGGTGGTTGTTGATGAAGCCGACGGAGCCGTGTATGGATTCGGGGTTTTCGAGGCCGGCGTCGCCGTAGCTCCATTTTACGTCTTCGGCTGTGAGTTCGCCCCATCCGCCGTGGAACTGGACGCCGGATCTGAGGTTGACGGTCACTGTGGTGAGGTCGTCGGAGAGGGTGTAGGATTCGGCGAGCCATGGGGTGTAGCTGAGGTCAACTTCGCGCTCGACGAGTTTTTCCATGACGCTGAGTCTTTCGGGCATCTGCTCGGGGCCGCCGCCGGTCTGTTTGCCGGGCAGTCCGGTGGGGGCGCCTATCTTGACCATGGCGACGTTGAGGGTTCCGGCGGATTCGACGGGCATGGCGGGCGGCGTGGTTGGCGCGGGGGCGGGGGCCGCGGTAGGCGCGACGGTCGGGGCCGCGGCTGCGGGAGCGGCTGTGGGCGGGGCGGGAGTTCTGGGTACGGGGGTGGAGAAGTTGACCTGGCCGGGCACTCGTTCTTCGGTGGCGCAAGCGGCGAGGGCGAGGGCCATGAGCGCTACGAGAGCTAGGGCGGCCAGGGCGATGTATCGGGTTGATAGGGTTCTGAGGTTCATGTTGGTTCCTCCGTGGGAGATAGGGCGTGAAGCGGAGTTGTCCGAATCGGTGAGAAGGTATCACCGAGCGGGTTTTGTGTCAATCGCGCCGTGAAGGGCGAATAGTGAATTTTTATTCGTGAATGTCTTCTTAGTATATATGTCTGTTTATAGTAGTCCAGGTCGAGGTCTGGTGGGGGGCTGGGGATGCCCAGATGGGTTTTTGGCCTGGAAATCGGGCGATTTAGCTATGATTTTGACCTGGTTCGCCTGGAAAAATTTTTTGCCGGGCAGGAAATGAGGTTTGGATAAGTTCGGGTTTATGTAAATTGGGGTTCAGAGTGGTCATCGGGGTCGGCGCTCCTTTGCTAGTTTGTATGTTCGCATTATAGCGGAGGGAGGGGGTGGAAGGGTAGGGGAGATTTGGGGGGCGGCGTAAGCGATGCAGTTGTACCGGGCTGAGGGTTGTCCTACTATCTGGAATCCTTGGCTGGTTAGTTTTGGGAACGCTTGAGCAAGGACGTCTGCCCAGCTAGATGTATCCATTGGCTTCGCCCCACTCCAGCCAAGATGCCTGCATTATCGCGATCTTGCCCCTGTTCTCCGATTTTACGGGGTTGGCTCCGGTGATGGCGCGCAACGCTCCAAACCAGTGTCCGCCCGTTTCTCGCATCCTTTCCAGTATCAGAGGCACCACGGGCTCACCCATGCTGATGATTTCACGGTAGGCGGGGTGATTGACTTTCATGTATGAATTGGAATGGAGGACGGTTTCTTTCTCCCATTGGTAGGCGAGTTTGTTGAAGCGGTCGCGGTCGGGGGGTTGGATGTCTAGGTCGTCGGACTCGGCCACGCTGGCTATGGTTGCGGATTTGGAAATATCAGCCATGCTGACCTCCTGTGTAAGTTGTCCCGTGATAGTTTGTATGTTCGTATTATAGCGGAGGGAGGGGGTGGAGGGGTAGGGGTCTTGGGAAGGGCTTGGAGAAGAGGAAGAGGGCAGACCGTGGCCCGCCCTCTATTTTGTGCCACAAAGGACTTGTTAACGGTTGGGATGTCGCCTGAGCGACATAGCCCGAAAGCCCCCGATCTCCCATCGGTTATAACTTTGGCCGTCGAACGTTTGGCCTTTGGCGGGGAATAGTATATCATTGATAGAACACTCATGCAAGTTGAATCGTCGAGGGGTTGTGAACATGGCAGCGAATGATATGAGATACCGGCTGGGGCTGGACATGGGGACGAACTCGATTGGCTGGGCGGCGGTGAGGCTTGATGATGACGGCGAACCATGCGGGATAGTGGATATGGGTGTCCGCATCTTCCCGGACGGGCGCAATCCTACGGATAAGACGTCGAACGCGGTGGACCGCAGAATGGCGCGCGGCCAGCGGCGGCGGCGGGACCGATATCTGAAGCGGCGGGAAGACCTGATAGGCGCGCTGGTCGAGTATGGGCTGATGCCGGAGGACGCGGATCAAAGAAAAAGAATCGCCAATGACAATGAGCGTTTCGATCCATACGAACTGCGGGCTAAGGCGCTGGATGGACAGCTGACTCCGTTCGAGTTGGGGCGGGCTATCTTCCATCTTGACCAGAGGCGCGGGTTCAAGTCTAACCGAAAGTCGGAAAGCGGCGACAACGAAGACGAGGCGCAGAAGACGCGCTCGGATATAAGCAGGCTGCGGGAGAGCATGGAGGAAAGCGGCGCGCGGACGCTAGGGGAGTACCTGGCTAAGCGGCGCGGGAAGGGCAAGAGCGTCCGGGCGCGACCTGGCGAGGGTTTGTATCCCGACCGCGCGATGTATGAGGAAGAGTTCAAGAGGATTCGGGCGGCGCAGGAAGTTCATCAGAGTCTGAGCGCGGAGCAGTGGGACAAACTACGCGAGGTCATATTCTTCCAGCGTCCGCTCAAACCCGTTGATCCGGGCTGGTGCCTGTTTGAGGAAGAGGAACAGAGGGCGGCCAAGGCGCTGCCACTGTTCCAGGAATTCCGAATGCTCCAGGAGGTGAACAACCTGAAGATACAGGACGGCGTGGAAGACCGCTTCCTGAACGTGGGTGAACGGGGGCGGGCGCTGCGTCGGCTGCGGTTGGGCAGCAATATCAATCTCAACGTGGACAAGCCCCTGGCGTCGCTGGGTCTGCCGTCGGGCGCGAAGTTCAACCTGGCGGCGGGCGGGCGCAAGAGGGTAACTGGCGATGAGACAACCGCCAAGCTCGCCGCTCTCCCCAAGAAGGCTACGACCAAGAGGCCGGCCACTCCGGGGATGTTCGGCAAGAGGTGGCTGGAGTTTTCTCTTGAGGAACGGAATGAGATAGCGAGATTTCTGCTCGATACGGAGGATCCTGAGGTCGCGCGGGAAAGGGCGGTGAGGGAGTGGGGGCTGAGCGACGCGCAGGCGGTCGCGCTGTCTAACGTGTCGCTGGTTAGCGGGTATGGCAACCTGAGCGAGAAGGCGATTCGGAAGATACTGCCGCATCTGGAAAAGGGATTGGGATATTCGGACGCGGTTATCGCGGCGGGCTATCCGCATCACTCGGACTTTCGGAATGAGGAGGCTCATGAAAGGCTGCCATACTACGGCGAGATACTTACGCGGGACGCGGTTGGCGCGGACCCGGAGAAAGACCCTGAGATTTACGGCGAACCGGCGCGATATGGGCGCATCGCCAATCCGACGGTGCATATCGGGCTGGGGCAACTGAGGCGCGTGGTGAACGGCCTCATCCAGGTTTACGGCAAGCCGGAAGAGATAGTGGTGGAGTTGGCGCGCGATCTGAAGATGAACAGAGCGGATAAGCTCAATTACCAGCGTAGTCAGAAAGAGGGCGGCGAGCGCAACGAGCGTTTCGTGGAGATGCTGAAGTCTATGGAAGAACCCGTCACTCACCATGTACTTAGAAAGCTCCGGCTGTGGGAAGAACAGGGGCCACCTCAGAATCGCATCTGTCCATATACCGGGAAACAACTCTCTTGCGAGATGATAGTTACGGCTCGGACCGAGATTGACCACATACTGCCGTTCTCTCGCACATTGGACAACTCGGTGAGCAACTTGGTCGTGTGCATGGCAGAAGCCAATCGAGTTAAAGGCAACAACACCCCATACGAGGCGTTCGGACAGAAGAACCCGCCGGGGTACGACTATGACTACATACTGGCGAATGTCGCGGACTTCCCATACAAGAAACGGCGGCGGTTCGAGAAAGACGCTATGGATTGGTTTGAAGGTGAACGCGACTTCCTAGACCGTCAGTTGAACGAAACGCAGTACTTATCGCGGACGGCGCGGACATACCTGGCGCACCTGTATAACGAGAAGGCCGAAGGTAGTTATAGGGTGTTTGCGATACCCGGCAAGATGACGGCGCTGCTAAGGCGTGGCTGGGGACTGAACGGGATGCTGAGCGAGTCGGGCGAAGAGCAGACTGAGCGCAAGCAGCGCGACGATCATCGCCACCACGCGATAGACGCCTTCATAGTGGCGAACACGACGCAGAGATTGCTCCAAAAATTCGCGCGCGAGGCGGGATCGTCCTGGCAGGACGCCGCCGAGCGTCTGGCTGAACTTACGCCCAAGCCATGGGATGGATTCGGCCGGAACGAGTTGAGACCGTTTCTGGATAAGATGGTCGTTTCGCACAGGTTGGATAGAGGAACGCGCGGCGTCATGGGCAAGACTACGGGGCAACTGCACAATGATACGGCATACGGGATAATCAAAACGTCGGAAGACGGTTCGTCCGAAGTAGTGAGGCGGAAGCCTCTGAGCGATTTCAAGTCTAAGAAGCACATAGAGGCGGTGAGAGACCCCGCGCTGAGGGACGCTCTGAACCAATTGTGGGATGATCTAGGCGGCAAGGCGACGGAGTTCGCCGAACACGCGGAGCGCAAGGGCGTAGTTGTGAACGGGCGTGTCCAGAAAGTGCGGCGTGTCAGAGTTGTCGAAAAGCAGCGAGTCATACCAATCAGGGACAGTGAAGGGAAAGCGTACAAGGGCTATCTGCCCGGTGGGAATGAGTTCGCGGATATATGGCAGATGCGGGATGGTAGTTGGAGAGTTGTTGTCGTGCCAACATTCGACGCTAATCAGCCCGGCTTCGATATAGAGAAGTTCAGGCCGCTTACGACCAAGGGCAAATATAAGGGGAAGCCTGATCCGTCCGCAAAGAGGCTCATGCGAATTCAGATAGACGACATGGGAGCGCTGGGTGAAGGATCCGAACAGCGCATAGTAAGAGTTCGGAAGATGTCTAATTCCAAGAGCGGGGCCCTAGTTTGGTTGGATGACCACAATGAAGCCAATGTAGCCGCTCGCGTGGGAAAAAGGGAAATAAGAGACATGAAATACTCCGCCAGGCAACTCCATCAGCATGGCTTCCGCAAAGTTCGCGTGAATGAGATAGGCAAAGTCATCCGCGACCCGGGCCCATATTCATCATGATAGGCCGGGTAATCGAGATAGCGAACGACGGGCGGCACCTGTCGAAGTCGCGGGGGTTCATGGTCGTGTCGGGGGATGGCGTCGAGGACGGGCGCGTGCCGTTGGACGATATAGGGGTTCTGTTGTGCAGCGCGCGCGGTCTGACGTATTCCAACAGCCTTATGACGGAATTGGCGCGTCGGGGCGTGGGGGTCGTTCTGTGCGGGCCGAACTACCTGCCGGTCTCGTGGCTGTGGCCGCTGGAGGGGAATCACGTTCAGACGCTGCGTATGCGCTGCCAGTTGGAGGCGTCGAAGCCATTGAACAAGCGGCTGTGGCAGGCGATAGTGCGGGCGAAGATAGTCCAGCAGGAGAATACGCTGGGGCTTCTTGGGATAGAGGGCGGTCTGAAGTCGCTGGTCGGTCGGGTGAGGTCTGGGGATACGGGCAACGTGGAGTCTCAGGCGGCGCGTCGGTATTGGCCGCTGCTGTTCGGGGGCGATTTCAGGCGAGAGCGGTTTGGGGATATGCCGAATCCGCTGCTGAACTACGGCTACACGGTTCTGCGGTCGGCGGTGGCGCGGGCGGTGGTGTCCGCCGGACTGCATCCGACGCTGGGAATCCACCATCACAACCGCAACAATCCGATGTGCCTGGTGGACGACCTGATGGAGCCGTTCAGGCCGATGGTGGACTACGTGGTGGTGAATCTTGTCAGGTCGGGCTGCGAGGATGTTTCCCCGGAGGCCAAGCGCGCGCTGGCGGGGGTTCTGGCGGTTGACATGAACACGGACAGGGGCGTATCGCCTCTTCAAACGTGCGTGGAGCGCGCGGCGCAGTCGCTGGCGGTGTCTTTCGAGGACAGGATAGCGTCGCTGGTCTTCCCGGACGGGCTGGCGGCTGAATCGCTCCCGGCGGCGTCTTAAGAGTGTCGGGCAATGCTCAGCGGGTACCGGCTCATGTGGATGATGGTTCTGTTCGACCTTCCGGTTCTGACGAAGAAGGAGCGGAGGGACGCGACGAAGTTCAGGAAGTTCCTTCTGGACCAGGGATTCGATATGTGCCAGTTTTCGGTGTATATGCGTTTTTGCGCGGGGAAGGAGCAGGCGGAAGCGTACACAAAGCGGGTGGAGTCGGCGCTTCCGCCGTCTGGGGACGTCCAGATAATCTATTTCACGGACAAGCAGTATGAGAACATCGTGAGTTTCAGCGGGGCGAGGCGGAAGGCCGCCAACAAAAATCCGCAGCAGTTCACGCTGTTCTGAGGTCGCCGCGTCCGGTTTTTCGCGGTCCTCCACCCTTCCCGCCAGCTTTGTTCCAGCTATGGCGGGGTGGGCGGAGTATTATAGCCGATGGGAGATCGGGGGCAAACCGCAACTAGACTGACCAGGCGTCAGCTGTTGGAGAAATTATAGCCGATGGGAGATCGGGGGCAAACCGCAACGGCCTGGTGGCGCGGGACGCGCTCGAATGATTATAGCCGATGGGAGATCGGGGGCAAACCGCAACGGGCTATTGTTTATCCACCATTCATTCCCAATTATAGCCGATGGGAGATCGGGGGCAAACCGCAACTTCAACGGCTTCGGCAAGTTCCTCGCGCAATTATAGCCGATGGGAGATCGGGGGCAAACCGCAACACAAGATGATGCCGCCCAAAGGCAACATCAATTATAGCCGATGGGAGATCGGGGGCAAACCGCAACACGGATACCATGTTCGGTCACCGCGTGTTATTATAGCCGATGGGAGATCGGGGGCAAACCGCAACGGATAACGCCGTTCGCACCTGCGGCACTCAATTATAGCCGATGGGAGATCGGGGGCAAACCGCAACTGTTCCGCTTGTAGCTTTTTGAGCGTTTCGATTATAGCCGATGGGAGATCGGGGGCAAACCGCAACCCTAGAGCGTTCGACTGTGTGCTTCGTACGATTATAGCCGATGGGAGATCGGGGGCAAACCGCAACAGCCAGCAAGCGTGGAATGTCGCGCAACGCATTATAGCCGATGGGAGATCGGGGGCAAACCGCAACTGTTGGAGACGATTTTCGCTCGCGCCTTCGATTATAGCCGATGGGAGATCGGGGGCAAACCGCAACGGTCTCGCGCAGCGAGCCATTGAGGCTGTCATTATAGCCGATGGGAGATCGGGGGCAAACCGCAACCGCTCAGGCCTACGCCATAACGGTGAATTAATTATAGCCGATGGGAGATCGGGGGCAAACCGCAACAAAGTCGGTGAGAGCCAGCGATACGAGCGCATTATAGCCGATGGGAGATCGGGGGCAAACCGCAACGGACAGCACGAAGCCAAATGTCTGTTGATCATTATAGCCGATGGGAGATCGGGGGCAAACCGCAACACGAAGCGGTAGAAGCGCGGATGGTGGAATATTATAGCCGATGGGAGATCGGGGGCAAACCGCAACGAAATGGTCGCGTCATTGCCAGCGTCGGAGATTATAGCCGATGGGAGATCGGGGGCAAACCGCAACGCCTCGCTTGCGGCGCATGAGCTTGACACGATTATAGCCGATGGGAGATCGGGGGCAAACCGCAACGTCGCGGGCAAGGAATCAGAGTTCGCCAAATTATAGCCGATGGGAGATCGGGGGCAAACCGCAACGAGAGATAGGGGTGCGCCCCGTCGCGGGCATTATAGCCGATGGGAGATCGGGGGCAAACCGCAACAGCTTGCACACCGACACCGACACCGACACCGACACATTATAGCCGATGGGAGATCGGGGGCAAACCGCAACTGTGAGTGGTATTTAGTGTTATGCCGCCGGATTATAGCCGATGGGAGATCGGGGGCAAACCGCAACAGCGCGGGCAAGGGCGCGATGAACCTGTTAATTATAGCCGATGGGAGATCGGGGGCAAACCGCAACTTCCCTTCCTCTGTTAGTAAGGCAGTCAGATTATAGCCCATAAGGAATTGGGAGGCTAGCAATAGCCTTAGCGTTGAAATTCGCTATTGACAGGATATCAATCAGTATAATATGTTAGAGGAAGGGAAGGGCATAATAAAACACTGATCAGTTCCAAATTTGAGTCCCTATGATACGGGTGGGAGGATGAAATGACCGAGATTCAGCAGTTGATGGATCTGTTTACCTTTCTCGTCAGCCTTCTTCTGGCGGGATTGCAGATATACTTCCACAGGGAGATGCGGAGGGATGTGAGGGATGTGCGGCGGGAGCTGGGGGATGTGCGGCAGGAAGTGAGGGACGCGCGGCGGGAGTTGAAGGATGATCTGCGGGAGACGCAGAATGACGTGAAGATTCTTATCAATGATGTCGGGGAGTTGAAGGGGGCGGCCGGGCTTGCCACGACGGGCAGAGGTCGGGAGCCGGTTGGGACGGGGGACTGAGGGTAGCGGGGGCTATCGAGGGTCCATGTTTTCTTCGGTTATCTGGAACCAGAATACCTCGCCGCTGTCTATGACGGGCTTGATGTTCCGGTCGAGGCGGAGGGCGACGACGACGGGCCAAGCCTCTCTTCCGGTGAATTGGGTGATTAGGCGGCTGTGGGTTGTGGCCCTGGTGGTGTCCCTGGCGTCGCAGGTGTAGGATGCCTCGACGGCGATGTAGAAGATGGAGCCGTCGAGCTTGGCGATTTGTATGATGAGGTCGGATTCGTAGAAGCTGCGCCTTGTTTCGCGGGGTATGGAGGCGAGTTTCTCAGAGCCGTATTCGGCGGCTAGGGCGAGTATGTCTTCGGTTTCCAGGGCGGTTATGGAGAGTTCGTCAATGGCGATGTTGTTTTCGTCGCTAATGTCCATGGCTATGCTGGGGGCGCGCTTGCGCGCGACGGTCTCGGCGTAGTTGCCCCGGAAGTTTCCGAAGTCGTGGGTCAGCCGACCGAAGCGGGTTTCGAGGTTGCCCACGCGACGCAGCAGTTCGTTCTGGGTTTCGAGCAGTTCGTTCTGGGTTTGGCGGGTCTTGTCGAGTTCGTCGAGTATGCGGTTCTGGGTCTCCTGCATAGAGGCTTGGGTTCGACGTGTGTCGGCGAGTTCGTCGAGAATGCGGTTCTGGGTTTGTCGGATACCAGCCTGTTCGTCGAGAATGCGGTTCTGGGTTTGGCGGGTGTCGGCGAGTTCGGCCAGTACGCGGGTTTGGGTCTCCTGCATAGAGGCTTGGGTCTGTCGGGTGTCGGCGAGTTCGTTGAGTGCGCGGTTCTGGGTTTGTCGGGTGTCGGCGAGTTCGCTGAGTATGCGGGTCTGTGTTTCCAGCATGGCGGCGAATTGGCGCGGCAGGGCGAGAACTTCGTCGGTCATTATCATTCGCCGAACCCGGTCGAGCAGGTCGGGGTCTTCTCTGAGAGCGCGAACAATGTCTTCGGAGGTGTCTATGGTCACCATGATTTTTTCCTCCCGCGTTTATTCTTTCATATTGTATAGGCCGCGTTCAATTCAGGGAAAGGGCCGGTGGCGGGACGGTCTGCGCGGGATGGGGGGATGCGCTATAATGGCGGGAGATTGAGCGGATGTTTGGCGTAGTAGATTGGAGGGCGTTGGTATGGTTTTTTCGGGGTTTGGACGGCCTAAGGTGGATTTGAGTGTTCGGGTTGACAGGGACCCGGTACGACCGGGGGATGTGGTGGAGGCGCGGGTGGAGCTTTTGCCGCGAGAGGATTTTCACGCGCGGTCGGGGAAGGTGGAGCTGGTTCGGGTGGAGACTTGCGTTCAGATAACGAGGAGCCAGTATGGCACGCATTATTCTGAGAAGTCTCATGTCACCAGCCTGGGGGAAGAGACGCTGATGGAGGATGAGACGGTTCGCAGGATGGGGGGAGTTCGCAAGGATTTCAGGTTCGCGCTGCCGTCGGACGCGCTGCCTACGATGAGTGGGGCGATGGTGGATAAGATCAAGCCGGGGATCGGGTATAAGGTGAGGGTGTCGCTGGATGTGGCGCGGGCGCGGGATATTAGCGAGAGCCAGGGGTTCACGGTTGACAGGGTTGTGGCGCCGGATGACGTTCCGGCGGTTCCGGTGGTGGAGGAGGCGGCGCACAGGCAGTGTGAGCTGACGCTGGAGTTGTCGCGGGGGGAGGCGAGGTCGGGGGACAGGATAGAGGGCAGGCTGCGGGCGGAGGCGCTTCAGGATTTGGAGGCGGCCGGGGTGAGGGTGGAGCTTGTGAGGAAGGAGAAGTTCGGCAATGAGGCGCAGGATCACGTGGTGGATGGGACGGAGTTCGAGCGGGACGTGAGGATGGAGTCGGGGGAGAGGCGGGAGTGGCGGTTTTCGCTGGACGTGGGGGATGTGAGCGTTCCGAGCCTGGAGACGGAGAAGTCGTCGGTGACGTGGCTGGTGAAGGGGATAGTGGACAGGAATATGCGGCGGGATCTGCGGGTGGAGCGGGAGATTGGGGTGGGGTTCTGAAGGCTGGGTTCACCCCATCCTGGCCTTCCCCCGTCGAGGGGGAAGGGATTTTGGTCGCGCGGGGACATCATCTGGCGGATCTTTGGCGGCGGGAGCGGTCTAGGTTTCGGAGGAGGAAGAGGACTTCGTCGACGCTCATGCGACCGATGGGGCCGGATGCGTACATGGTGCCGAAGGCGATGCGGCGGCGCTTGGCGATGAGGAATTCGGAGGGCTGGAGGTAGCGTCCGTGGCGGTCGTCCTCGGTCCAGAGGGGGGCGAGGTCGGCTACCTGGTCTTCGGTGATTCCGTAGGCTATGGGGAATGTGAGGCCGAGGTCTTCGGCGATGCGGGTGGCGGTGTCGCGGTCTTCGACGGTGCCGGCGATGACGGACATTCCGAGTTCCTGGAGGTTGTCGAGGTTGTTCTGGTAGCTGGCTAACTGCCGGCGGCAGTAGGGTCACCATTCTCCCCGATAGAACATGAGCGCGAGGTAGCGGCCCTCTATCTCGTCCGGGAGGGTGACGGTGGAGCCGTCGGTGAGGTTGAGTTGGATTGTGGGGAAGGGGTCTCCCTGTATCAGCTTTTCGGTCATGGGGCGTCTCCTGGTTGGGTGGTTCGCGGTTGGCGGTTGCAGGATACTACATATCGGGATGGGTGGGTAGGGTGGATGGGGAAGTTGATCACCCCCATCCTAGCCTTCCCCCATCGAGGGGGAAGGAGGCCCTTCGACAAGCTCAGGGCGAACGACAGAAGCGGTATCGGGAAATAACCGAAAGACCCCGCTCGGGGGGCGCGAAAGTTTGACACAACTTTCACAAAGCGCTATATTTTTGACTGTTTTTCTGGGCGGCTTCGCGGTCTGTGACAGGCTGAAATCGGCGTCAACCCAGATGGAATCCGAACCCGTATCTGACAGCAGATACCAGGCCATTTGCAAGCTATGGTGGACCGAGACCAGGCAATCGAATACGCGCTGAAAGAGGCCAGAGACAACGACGTCAAGTTCATTCGCCTCTGGTTCACCGACATTCTGGGCAACCTGAAGGGCTTCGCCATTACGGTGGAGGAGCTTGAGACGGCGCTGACCAGGGGTATGGGGTTTGACGGGTCGGCTATCGAGGGGTTCGCGCGGGTGGAGGAGAAGGACCTGTACGCGCTGCCCGATCCGAACACCTTCGCGATACTGCCGTGGCGTCCGCGCGAGAACGCGGTGGCGCGCGTGTTCTGCGATCTGATCACCCCGGACGAAGAGCCTTTCGAGGGGGATCCGCGCTTCGTGCTGCGGCGGAACATAGAGCGGGCTACGCGAATGGGCTTCACGTATTACGTGGGGCCGGAGATAGAGTATTTCTACTTCAAGGACGACACCTGGCCGAACACTGTGGACAAGGGCGGGTATTTCGATCAGGACACGACGGACTTCGCCACGGACTTGCGCCGCGAGACGGTGTTGATGCTTGAGGAATTGAGCATACCCGTCGAGGCGAGCCACCACGAGGTCGCGCCGAGCCAGCATGAGATTGACCTGCGCTATACGGACGCGCTTTCGATGGCGGACGCGGTGATGACGTATAAGCTGGTTGTGAAGGAGATAGCGCAGCGGCACAACTGCTACGCGACGTTCATGCCTAAGCCAATCGCGACCGTCAACGGGAGCGGTATGCACATCAACCAGTCGCTGTTCAAGGGGGGCAGGAACGCCTTCTACGACGCGGATGACGCGGACAGGCTATCGGAGACGGCGAAGCATTTCATCGCGGGGCTGCTGAAGCACGCGAGGGAGATAACCGCCGTAACGAACCAGTGGGTGAACTCGTACAAGCGGCTTGTTCCGAATTTCGAGGCTCCGGTGCACGTGACCTGGGCGAACGTGAACAGGGCGGACCTGGTGAGGGTTCCGTCGTTCAAGCCGGGCAGGGAGGAGTCGCGGCGCGTGGAGTATCGCGCGCCGGACCCGGCGTGCAATCCGTACCTGGCGTTCAGCGTGATGCTGGCGGCCGGGCTGGAAGGGGTGGAGCGTGAGTACGATCTGCCCGAACCCGCGGCCGGCGACGTATTCGAGATTTCGGACCTGGAGAGGGTCGGACGGGGTATCGAGTCGCTGCCCAACAACCTGCTGGAAGCCATACGAATCACCGAGGATAGCGAATTGGTGAGAAAGGCGCTGGGTGAGACGGTGTTCGAGAACTTCCTGAAGAACAAGAAGATTGACTGGGAGCGATACGGGGCGCAGGTGACCGAGTACGAGATAGGCCGATACCTACCGACGCTCTGAGGCCAAGACACTGAGAGTCCCTTCACGCAGAGCATCGTCCCGCGTATCCCGATATATTCGAGGAATGAATCCATTCAGGGCATATATATGAGCAAGAGCTATAACAAGGACTACACGCCGCGTCTTTCGACGGACGGACTGTACGACCCATCTTTCGAGCATGAGGCTTGCGGGGTGGGCCTGGTCGCCAACGTCAAGGGGCGGAAGTCTCACAGCGTAATAAAGCAGGGTCTGGAAGTCCTGATAAACCTGGGCCACCGTGGCGCGGCGGGCGCGGACCCGGAGACGGGGGACGGCGCGGGCCTCATCATGCAGATGCCGCACGAGTTCATAGCGAGCGAGTTCGGCGCGCTGGGAGTGTCCGCGCCTGAGCCGGGCGACTATGGCGTTGGAATGACGTTCCTGCCGTCGGAGGCGGGGGAGAGGGCGGCTTGCGAGGCGGTGATAGAGCGGGCGGTGGAAGAGGAAGGGCAGCGTTTCCTGGGGTGGCGCGACGTCCCGGTGTCGCCGGACAAGATAGGCGAGTTGTCGGCGCGGGTGATGCCTTCGATAAGGCAGTTCCTGGTCGGTCGGTCGGATTCGGTGGAGAGCGAGTTCGAGTTCGAGTTGCGGCTGTTCGCCATACGCAAGCAGGCGGAGAAGGCTATACTGGGCGATGACCTGTCGGGGGGCGGCGATTTCTATATTTGCAGCCTGTCGGCGCGGACGCTGGTTTACAAGGGCCTCATCATGGCTCACCAGTTGGAGCGCTTCTATCACGATCTGGCGGATGAGAGGATGGTCACCTCGTTCGCGCTGGTTCACTCGCGGTTCTCGACGAACACGCTGGGCGCGTGGAAGTTGGCGCATCCGTACCGCTTCATCATCCACAACGGGGAGATAAACACGCTCCAGGGCAACATCAACTGGATGGCGGCGCGGGAGAAGAACTTCCAGAGCGAAGTTCTGGGCGAGGACGTGGAGAAGCTCGTCCCGATAGTCACGCCGTACCAGAGCGACACGGCGACGCTGGACAACGCGCTCGAAGCGCTGATGGCGTCGGGGCGGTCGCTGGAACACGCGATGATGATGCTGATACCGGAGGCGTGGGGCGATCATATTCCGATGGATGAGAAGAAGCGCGACTTCTACGAATATCATTCGTCCATGATGGAGCCGTGGGACGGGCCGGCGCTGGTGATAGCGACGGACGGGGCGAAGGTGTGCGCGATTCTGGACCGCAACGGTTTGCGTCCGTGCCGCTACCTGGTAACGAAGGACGACGTTCTGGTGATGGGGTCGGAGACGGGGGTTTTGGACGTGCCGCCGGAGGACGTTCTGTATAAGGAGCGCATCTATCCCGGGCGGATGTTCATGCTGGACACGTCGCGCGGGGAGATAGTCCAGGATCAGGCGCTGAAGGCGGAACTGGCGTCGCGCAGGCCATACGGAGATTGGCTGCGGGAGAATATGGCGACGCTGGACGATCTGCCGGAACCGAAGAGCGTACACGGCGCGGATTTCGATACGCTCACCCGGAGGCAGGCGGCGTTCGGTTACACGCTGGAAGACCTGCGGATGATACTGGAGCCGATGGCCGAGACCGGGGGCGACCCGGTTGGTTCGATGGGGACTGACGTGCCACTGGCGGTGATGTCGGACAAGTCGCCCGTGCTGTTCCACTACTTCAGGCAGAGGTTCGCTCAGGTGTCGAATCCGCCGCTGGACTCGATACGCGAGGAGCTTGTTACCTCGACGCGCGCGATGATCGGGCGCGAGTTGAACCTGTTCGAGGAGACGCCGGAACACTGCCGCCAACTCACTGTCAAAGAGCCGTTCATAACGAACGCGGAGCTAGAGAAGATACGCGAGATTGACGTCAATGGCATAAGGGCCAAGACGCTTTCGACATTGTTCGACCCGGAGAAGCGGGGCGGACTTGAAGAGGCTATGGACAGGCTTTGCGCTGAGGCGTCGCGGGCTATCGAGGATGGGCATTCCATCCTCATACTGTCGGACCGGGGGGTTGACGAGGATAACGCGCCAATACCGAGTCTGCTGGCGACGGCGGGGGTGCATCACCACCTGATACGGGAGGGGACGCGGACACGGTGCGGGCTGGTGGTGGAGTCGGGGGAGCCGCGCGACATAGCGCACCTGGCGCTGCTTATCGGGTACGGCGCGGGCGCAATCAACCCGTACCTGGTATTCGAGTCTATGGAGAACATGATCCGGGAGGACTACTTCCTGTCGAACGTGGACTACAAGACGGCTGAGAAGAACTTCATCAAGGCGGCGCACAAGGGCGTCGTGAAGATAATGGCGAAGATGGGCATATCCACCATCCAGAGCTACCGGGGCGCGCAGATATTCGAGGCGGTTGGGCTGAACGAAGATTTCATTGACAGGTATTTCGCGTGGACGCCCTCGCGCATCGGCGGCATAGGGATAGAAGAGATAGAGGAAGAGTCCAGGGCGCGGCACTCGTTCGCCTACACCGACCTTGTGGTGTCGGGCAACATGGACCTGGAGGTGGGCGGCTTCTACCAGTGGCGTCGGGACGGCGAATACCATATGTGGAATCCGACGACCATAGCGAAGTTGCAGTACGCCGCGAAGTCGAATAGCTGGGACACGTACAAAGAGTTCTCGGACTGGGCGGACAACTACGCTCAACAGATGTGCACGATACGCGGGCTGTTGAAGTTCAGGAATGCGGACGAACCGCTTTCGATTGACGAGGTGGAGCCAGCGGTCGAGATAGTGAAGCGGTTCGCCACGGGCGCGATTTCGCTGGGTTCTATAAGCCGGGAGGCGCACGAGGCGCTGGCGATAGCGATGAACCGCATCGGGGCGCGCTCGAACACGGGCGAGGGCGGCGAGGACTTCAACCGCTACGCGCCGGACGCGAACGGCGACTCGCGCAACAGCGCAATCAAGCAGGTGGCGTCGGGGCGGTTCGGCGTTACGATAAACTACCTGGCGAACGCGAAGGACCTGCAGATAAAGATGGCGCAGGGGGCGAAGCCCGGCGAGGGCGGTCAGCTTCCGGGCCACAAGGTGGATGAGTATATCGGCTGGGTTCGGAACTCGACGCCGGGGGTGGAGCTTATATCGCCGCCGCCGCATCACGACATATATTCCATCGAAGACCTGGCGCAGCTGATTCATGACCTGAAGAACTCCAATCCGAGTTCGCGGATTCACGTCAAGCTGGTCGCCGAGGCGGGCGTCGGGACGATAGCGGCCGGCGTGTCGAAGGGACACGGGGACGTTGTGCTGATAAGCGGGGACAGCGGCGGCACAGGCGCGTCGCCGGAGGCTTCTATCAAGTACTCGGGGCTGCCCTGGGAGCTTGGCGTGGCGGAGACTCAGCAGGTTCTCGTGGAGAACGATCTGCGCGGGCGGATAGTGGTACAGACGGACGGTCAGATAAAGACGGGGCGGGACGTGGCTATCGCGTGCCTGCTTGGGGCGGAAGAGTTCGGAATGGCGACCGCGCCACTCATCACGATGGGCTGCATCATGTTGAGAAAGTGCCACCTGAATACCTGCTCGGTGGGCATAGCGACGCAGGACGCGGAGCTTAGGAAGCGGTTCGCGGGCGAGCCTGAACACGTCATCAACTACTTCTTCTTCGTGGCCGAGGAACTGCGGCAGATAATGGCGGAGATGGGATTCCGCACCGTCAACGAGATGGTGGGGCGGATGGACAGGATGGACACGCGCAAGGCGATTGACCACTGGAAGGCGCAGGGGCTGGACTTCTCTCGGCTGCTGAAGATGCCGGTCGTACCGGAGGACATAGCGACGTACTGCCGCGAGGAGCAGGATCACGGTCTGGACAGAGCGTTGGACAACAGGCTGATAGAGTTGTGCGCGGACGCGGTGGAGACGGGCGCGCCGATTGAGCTGGATATGCCGATATCCAACGCGAACCGGACGGTCGGCACGACGCTGAGCTATGGCATAGCGCTGAGGTACGGCGAGGACGGGCTGCCGGAAGACACCATCAGGATCAACTTCAAGGGATCGGCGGGGCAGAGTTTCGCGGCGTTCCTGGCGAAGGGGGTAACTTTCCGGGTGGAAGGGGACGCGAACGACTACTTCTGCAAAGGATTGTCGGGCGGCAACGTGGTAATCAGGCCGCCGGAAGAGTCCGGGTTCGTTCCGGAAGAGAACATCATAATCGGCAACGTGGCGCTGTACGGCGCGACGGGCGGCAAGGCGTTCATCAGGGGAATCGCGGGAGAGCGGTTCTGCGTGCGGAACTCGGGCGCTGAGGCCGTGGTGGAGGGCGTGGGCGACCACGGTTGCGAGTACATGACTCGCGGGCGCGTGGTGGTTCTCGGGCCGACGGGACGCAACTTCGCGGCGGGCATGAGCGGCGGCGAGGCGTTCGTGCTGGACGAAAGCGGACGGTTCAGGGATCTGTGCAACACGGAGATGGTGGCGCTGGAAGACGTGGTTGAGGACGCGGACATAGAGGCGGTTCGCCGGATGCTGACGGATCATCTTCGCTACACGGGAAGCGTGAACGCGAGGCGGATTCTGGACAACTGGGAGGCGACGCTGCCCAAGTTCGTGAAGGTGATGCCGATTGACTATAAGCGCGTCCTGGCGGAACGGGCGCAGAGAGGAAAGCTGAGCCTTCACCCTTATTCGGAAACGATGGCTGCAGGCCGGACATGATCACACTTGCCCCGACTTATTTCTTAATCGTCTCAGACGACTGACTAAAGGACATTCAGGCCGATAATGGGAAAACCTACTGGATTTATGGAGTGGGCGCGCATAACGCCTTCGACGCAGGAACCCGGAGAACGAACGCAACACTGGCTGGAGTTCTACGAGGACTGGCCTGAGCAAGAGGCGCGGGCGCAAGGCGGGAGGTGCATGAACTGCGCCGTGCCGTTCTGCATGGGCGGGTGTCCGCTGGGGAACATCATCCCGGACTTCAACGACCTGGTTTATCGCGGGAAGTGGCGGGAGGCGCTGGCGGAACTTCATTCGACGAACAACTTCCCGGAGTTCACGGGTCGGATATGTCCCGCTCCGTGCGAGGGTTCGTGCGTTCTGAATATAAACAGCGACCCCGTGACTATCGAATATATGGAGAAGGCGATAGCGGACAGGGGCTGGCGCGAGGGGTGGATAACGCCTGAGCCGCCGGAGTTCAGAAGCGGCAAGAGCGTGGCGGTGATCGGGTCGGGGCCGGCGGGTATGGCGGCGGCGATGCAGCTGAACCGCGCGGGGCATACGGTAACCGTGTTTGAGCGCGACGAATATATCGGCGGTCTTCTGCGGCTGGGGATTCCAGAGTTCAAGCTGGAAAAGAGCGTCGTTCAGCGCCGAGTTGACCAGATGACGGCTGAGGGCGTTGAGTTCAGGACCAATGTTTACGTGGGGCAGGATGTTCAGGCCGACCAACTCAGGGCGGATTTCGACGCTATATGCCTGACGGGCGGCTCCACCATCGCGCGGGATCTGCCGATACCGGGCCGGGAACTTGGAGGGGTACACCTGGCTATGGAGTACCTGACTCAGCAGAACCGGGTACTGGCGGGGCAGGCTTTTGATTCGAATGAGCGCATAGCGGCGGAGGGCAAGCGGGTGCTGGTGCTGGGCGGGGGCGATACCGGCTCGGACTGCGTTGGGACGGCGCACAGGCAGGGGGCGGAGGTGGTGTACCAGTACGAGCTGCTGCCGGAGCCTCCGGTGGCGCGCCGCGACAGCAACCCCTGGCCCCAGTGGCCGATGATACTGCGAACGTCATCCTCGCACGAAGAGGGGGGAGTTCGGGACTATAACATCCTGACGAAGGGCTTCTCGGGCCGGAATGGAAAGATCGAGAAGATGAGCGCGGTTCGGCTGGAGTGGGGAGCGCCGGACGAAAGCGGACGGCCAGCGATGATAGAGATTCCGGGGTCGGAGTTCGACCTGGACGTTGACCTTGTTCTGCTGGCGCTCGGCTTCCTGCACCCGGAGCGGGAAGGTATGCTTGAGCAGCTCGGGGTGGAGTTGGACGGACGGGGGAACGTGGTTACCGCGCCGAACAAGATGACGTCGGTTGAGGGCGTGTTCGCGGCGGGGGACATGGCGCGGGGGCAGTCGCTGGTGGTGTGGGCGCTGGCGGAGGGCAGAGAGGCGGCGCGCGGGATTGATGAGTACCTGATGGGGAAGACTAGCCTGCCTCGGTCGGTTGGGACGGTTCCGATGATGTGATGACCGGGGCGCTATGAGTTGGATTAGGGCATAGAAGCTATCTCGTAAACATCACACTCGTTGGGACCTGTGTGTTTTCACCCTCACCCCAGCCCTCTCCCTGAGGGAGAGGGGGGTTTCCGTTTCACATGAGCGAACTCACTAGGAAACAGTTCCAGCTTATAGTAGAGGCCGTGGCTCCAGGCTATCGTTTGCTGTCGGCGACGGAGGCGGAGGCGGCGTTCACCAACTCGGTTCATGTACTTCGCTGCGTGTCGCCGGCGGGGAATGAAGTTCGTCTTGTGGTCAAGCGAATGACGGACGACCCGGATCCTGAACGGGCGACGGCGGATTTTCATGGGCTGCGAACCGCGCGGCGGCATGGCATTCCCGCGCCGGAGCCGCTGTATCTGGACAGTACGGGCGACCTGCTTGGCATACCCGGAATCGTGTCGGGGTTCGTCGAGGGGGAGCAGGTCTCGTACCCGGAGGATGTGAGGGCGTGGTCGGTGGACATCGCGCGGACATTGCTTCGCGTCCACGACGTAAGGCCGTCCGCCGAGGAGCGCCTCCACATATACGAGGGAAGACGGATGGGGCTGTACTTTCTCAGAGACAGTTGGCCGGAGACTATGGCGGGGCACCCGCTTACCGACGCGATTTTCGAGGCTGTCCTGGAGTTGCGAGCGAGTCTGCGGCGCGTTCGTCCGGTGTTTCTGCACATGGACTACTGGCCCGGCAACATACTTTGGCGCGGGGGTCGAATATCGGGGCTGGTGGACTGGGACGCGGCTTCTTATGGGGATCCGGCGCTGGACGTGGCTTATTTCAGGATGAATATGTACCTGAGAGGCATCAAAGAGGCGGCGGATATATTCCTGGACTATTATGAATCGGAGTCCGGGCCGGTGGAGAATCTTGGTTTCTGGGAATTGGCTTGCGCGGCGCGCCCACTGCCGGCGCCGGCGCTATGGCTTCCGGAATACTATGAGTCGGGGGACGTGAGCGCTATCGTCAGTAGGGCGGAGACCGATTTCCGGGAGTTCGTGGAGTCGGCGACGCGAAGGGCTTATGACGGACGGTGAGTTGGGGTGTGATGTTTCAAGTCTGTATGCGTCCAGAGCCTCCTGAACTCTGTCCTGCATATATTCGGCTATCGTCCGGTCTCTCTGTTCTTCCAACTCATATATAGCAGGCCCGACATCTCATTGCCTCCGAGCGGTGTCTCTGACCACATCTTATAACCCAACCACCAGAAAGGAAACGCTACCCTTTCTCAAATAGGACTGACAATCGCTAACCCAAATCTGTACACTAATAAGACCGACAACGTGCCGAAGTGGCGGAATGGTAGACGCGACGGTCTCAAAAACCGTTGGGAGCGATCCCGTGTCGGTTCGACTCCGACCTTCGGCACCACCAATCCCTAAAAACTAACAACTAAAGACTAACCACCATGCCCGACATCTACACCGAATCCGTCGTATTCGACGCCCTCAACGTCAGCAACTGGGACAGCCAGGGAGTCTATGACAGCCTGAGCGCCGGACAGGTCACCGGCATCAACGCCACCATCGCCATCTGGGAGAACTACCGCGAGACGATGGACAACCTCGCCGCCTGGGTCCACAGGTTCGAGTCCCTGTCCGACACGCTCGCCCAGGCCGGTTCCGTCTCCGACATACTTCAGGCCAAAGAGCAAGGCAAGACCGCCGTCGTCCTGGGCTGGCAGAACGCCTCTCCGATAGAGAACGACCTGAACCGCCTCGCGCTCTTCCACAAGCTGGGCGTCCGCATCATCCAGATAACCTACAACGAACGCAACCTCGTCGGCAACGGCTGCTACGAGCGCAACGACGAAGGACTCAGCAACTTCGGACAGGACGTAGTGCGCGAGATGAACCGGCTGGGCATCCTGATAGACCTCTCCCACGTCGGCGACCGCACCACCCTCGAGGCCGCCGAACTCTCCGAACTGCCCGTAGCCTGCACCCACGCCAACGCGCGCGGATACTTCGAACATCCTCGCAACAAGACCGACGACGCCCTCCGCCTCATAACCGAGCGCGGCGGCGTAATCGGCGCGAACGCATTCCCGCCCTTCCTCCGAAACGGCTTCCAGTCAACCCTGACCGACTACGTGGACGCCATTGACGACCTGGTGGAGCGAGTCGGCATAGACCACGTGGGCATCGGCACGGACTACACCCAGAACCAGCCCAAGACCTTCTTCGACTGGATTTTCTCCCAGCAGGGAACCAAGCTCAGAGACGTGTCCGACGCCTACCCCGACAACCTCCCGCACCCGGCCGGCATGGAAACCCCCGACACCCTCCACAACGTCGCCGCCGAACTCCTCAATCGCGGCTACACTCCCCAGGACGTAGCCAAGGTGTTGGGCGGCAACTGGCTCCGCCTCTTCCGCCAGGTCTGGGGCGGCTAAAAACTAACGACTAATGACTAAAAACCCCGCCCCTGACCGCCCCCAAATGCCCGCCGGCTACGGCATGGACGACCCCCAATACGGCTTCCAGCCTATCCAATGGCCCTGGGTCGTCGAGCGCGTGACCGCCGCCCGCAACTACTGGGTAGCCACCGCCCGCGCCGACGGCGGTCCCCACCTCACCCCCGTCTGGGGCATCTGGCGCGCCAACGCCTTCCACTTCTTCGCCGACCCCGATTCCCTCAAGGCGCGCAACATACGCCGCGACCCCCGCGCCGTCGTCCACCTCGAGAGCGGCGACGAAGTAGTCATCCTGGAAGGAACGCTCGAACCGGCGTCCGCCACCCCCGCCATCGTATCTTCTTACGAAAGCAAGTACGGCATCTCGCTCGGCGACGCGCCGGAGGGCCTCTATCGCCTCAGACTCACCAAGGCGCTCGCCTGGCTCGAATCCGACTTCCCTAAAACAGCCACAAGGTGGCGCTTCTGATTCAGCCATGGACATCTACGAAAACCTCACCATCACCGACGGCGACCAACTCTACGATATGCTGGACGGCGAGACCGTCTTCCGAAACTGCGATTTCGACGAAGCCGACTTCGAGGGCATAGAAGCCGACTTTCTTTCCATCGAGAACTGTACCCTCCGCCGCGCCAACCTCACCAACCTGCTCTGCCACGACCTGCGCCTGAAAGACTCCAACCTGGAAGAAGCCGCCCTGAACAACATAGAAGCCTACGAAGCCCGGATAACCGGATGCAGTTTCATGTCCGCCAGGATGATGAAAGCCAGCCTGAACCTCTCCCGTCTCACCGACTGCGACTTCTCCGGCGCCGACATGGACGGCGCGAACCTGTTCGGCGCGGACCTCACCGGCTCCCGCTTCCGCGGCGTTGACCTCTCCACAGTCCGGCTGGAAGGCGCGACCATCGAGCGAGTTGACTTCAGCCTCGCCTCCCTCCGCGAACACAGCTTCAGGGGCCGCAAACTGGTCGGCGTCAACTTCACCGAAGCCGACCTTGAGGGCTGCGACTTCAGCGACGTCATATTTGATGGCTGCCACCTGGTCGGCGCGTACATATCCGAGCGCGCCCGCTTCGACCGCGCCGACCTGCGCGGCTCCTACATCTCCGGCGCGAACCTGGTCAAAGCCAGCCTGCGCGGCGCGCTCATGCTCCCCTCCCAGGTCAACTCCCTAGTCTTCGACAGCTTCGGCATAGTCGTCATCATGGACGAACCCGACCCTTAATCGTATAATCGACCCCAAGCTCAATCCAAGACAAATCAGCGAGGCCGCCATGACAACGCCAAAAGAGAAGCGGGAACTGCTGACCGCCGATGACCTTCTTCGTCTGCGTAGCGAAGGCGCTCGCGGAGAACTCATAAGAGGAAAGTTGGTTGGAGCCACGCCTGTCAGATATGAACACAAGGCCAGAACCCAAACCAAGCTATTGACCGCCGACGACCTTCTTCGTCTGCACAGTGAAGGTGTGCGCGGAGAACTCATAAGAGGAGTGTTTTGCGAAACTATGTCAGCAGGTGAAGAACATGGCGAGATTGCGGGACTCTTATTCCATTTCTTGATAAGTTTCGTTAGGCCGAGACGTTTGGGACGGCTGATGCTCACTGATGTGGGCGTCCGCTTGGAACGAGGTCCAGACACCGTTCGAGAACCGGACATAGCCTTCATATCCTATGCCAAGAGACCCCGGGGAGAACGAAATCCAGGTTACGTCCAAGTCACCCCCGATCTCGTAGTCGAAGTGGTTTCTCCCAACGACCGACCTATCGAAGTAAACGACAAGGCCCGGATGTGGCTGAGCTACGGCGTCCCCCTCGTATGGGTTGTACATCCCAGTGCCCACACAGTCGAAGTACACCAACCCGACACCCCCGTCGTCACCCTCACCGAGGACGACACCCTTGACGGCGGCGAGGTCCTGCCCGGCTTCGCCTGCCCCGTCCGCGACATCTTCGACCTCTAGGAATCCGCGCTCCGGGTGTTGCGCGACCCTCCCCCCACTATGCTACAATACGCCAATCACAGAACAAAAGTACCTCAATTATATAACCTGGAGTTTATCAATGACGACGAATCCGGCCCACAAAATTTTTTGTACGCGAAATCAGGCAGATTTCATAGCTAAATCCGCCGATTTCCAGGTCAAAATCCGCCTGGAACGCCCCCAGCCATCGCCCAGCCCTCCACCAGCCATAATATAAACCCAAATATATGCAACCACCTCTCGCGGCCCAACCACTGACAACTAAGAACTAACAACCAAAGACTAAGAACCACCCGGAGGAATCAAGTGAAACTCGGACTGTTCCTTATGCCGCTGCACTACCCCGAAAGGCCGCACGCGGACACCTTCCAGGAAGACCTCGAACTGATGGAGTACGCCGACGGACTCGGTTACTCCGAAGCCTGGATAGGCGAACACTTCCTGCTGCCATTCGAGAATATGCCCTCGCCCGAACTGTTCATCGCCAGGGCGCTCGGCGTCACCAAGAATATGTCCTTCGGCACCGGCGTATCCCTGCTTGGCTTCCACAACCCGGCTCACATAGCCCACCGCATAGCCCAGCTAGACCACATGGCGCGCGGCAGGCTGTATCTCGGCATCGGCGCGGGCGGCAGCGCGATGGACGCCGAGATGTTCGACATTGACCTTGAGGAAGGCAGCCCCCGCGAGCGTATGGCCGAGTGCGTAGATGTCATCCTCAAGATATGGGAGGGCAAGCCATTCGAGCATGAGGGCCAGTTCTACACGACCCGGCTGTCCCCTCCCCAGCCCGAACGCCGTCTCGGCTTCCACATGAAACCCTACCAGCAGCCGCACCCGCCCATCGCCGTCGCCGGAAGCAGCCCCTACTCCAGCACCCTTGAGATGGTCGGACAGAACGGCTGGATACCGATGAGCAGTTCCTTCCTGCTCGAAAAGCACCTTCCGAGCCACCGCGAGGTATTCGAGCGCGGCGCGAAACTGGGCGGCAAGCAACCTCCCTCCGACTGGCGCGTATCACGCGAGGTGTTCGTAGCCGAGGACGGCGACAAGGCGCGCGAAGACGCCCTCAACGGCCCCTTCGCCAACTTCTTCCGCGACTACTGGATACCCCTGTTCGGCGGCGGCCCTATGGGACTGAGCAGGCTGAAAATTGACCCCGATATGCCCGACGACGCCCTGACCCCGGAGTATATGCTTGAAAACTTCTGGATAGTCGGCGACCCCGAAGAGTGCGCCCACCGCATAAAGCGCATCCACGACGACGTAGGCGGCTTCGGAACGCTGCTGCTCATGTGCCACGACTGGGACACCGACAGGCCCAAGTGGTTACGCTCCCTGGAGTTGATGGCCGAAGAAGTCCTGCCCGCCGTAAACAAGGCAATCGCCACCTGATAGGATGTCTATAATGGCTTCCTCTTCTTCGACGGGCTGACAAGGGTAGGCAAATGTGAAGTCAGATACGAACTCCAGTCAACAGACCCCCTCTCCCTAAGGGAGAGGGTTGGGGTGAGGGTGAAATGCCTACCCTCTCAGCCCTTGACGGGGAAAGGTTAGGATGGGGGTGAGGGTGTTTACATTCTATCTACCCGTCCGTATCGCGCTTGGGTCGGCCTGCGTACTGTTAGCGTGCGTCATCGTAGCGATAATCGCGTGGCGGTTTGGACTGTTCGACAGCAATCAGCCCGGTCACTGGTCGGACGCTGCGACGCCCGCCGCAAGCGGCTCCGTCGAAGACCTGGCAGGATACGCCGCCGCGCTCGCCGACAGCGGCGATCCCTACTTCGGAACGCGCCAGCTTGACTACCTTGTGGAGCAGGCCCAAAACCCGACCTTCGACACCGACACCTGGCGCGTGAACATACTCAGCCAACTCGCCTTCCACCATCTGCGGCTTGGCGACGTGGACGAGTCCATACGTCTCCTGACCGAAGCGCTGGAACTCACACACCCCGACGGCTTTGATCGCGTCAAAATCATGGAAGACCTCGCCGTCGCCCACATGAAGCGAGGCGAACTCCGCAACTGCGTCAGCCCCGAGGGCCGGCTGATCTGCGCCCTCCCCCTCGATTCGGCCTACGCCCACGAGGACAAATCCAGCGCTACCCTTGCGATAGAGACGCTCGAATCGCTTCTAGCGCATGACCCCGAAAACGTCAGGTATCGCTGGCTGCTGAACATAGCTCACATGGCGCTCGGAACATACCCCGGCGGCGTGAGCGCCGAATACCTCATCCCGCCCGCCGTGTTCGCGCCCGACTACGAACTGGCCCGCTTCCAGGAAGTGGCCGCCGACATAGGCATCTACGCCGTTGACCTCGCCGGCGGCGCTATCATAGAGGACTTCGACAACGACGGTCTTCTGGACATCATGACCTCCACCTGGGACCCGTCCGGCAGCCTCAAGTTCTACCGCAACGAGGGCGACGGCAGGTTTTCGGAGCGAACCGAGAGCGCGGGTCTGAGCGGACAGCTTGGCGGACTGAACATCGTCCAGGCCGACTACGACAACGACGGCTGGACGGACGTACTCGTAATGCGCGGCGGCTGGCTGCTGTCGCGCGGCCAGATGCGTATGTCCCTGCTCCACAACAACGGCGATGGAACGTTCTCCGACGTTACGCGAGACGCCGGACTCGCGCTTCCCGCCTACCCCAGCCAGAGCGCGGCTTGGGCAGACTACGACAACGACGGCGACCTCGACCTGTTCTCCTGCGCCGAGTCCATGCCCGAATCGCCGGAGGTCGGCGCGGCTATCATCTTCCCCAGCCGCCTGTTTCGGAACGACGGCGACGGCGCTTTCATCAACGTCGCGGACGCCGCCGGAGTAGCCAATCTCAGGTACTGCAAGGGAAGCGCCTGGGGCGACTACGACAACGACGGCTATCCCGACCTCTACGTGTCCAACTACGCCGACGAAAACCGCCTCTACCGCAACAATGGCGACGGAACGTTCACCGACGTGGCCCCTGCGCTGGGCCTGACCGAGCCGTTGGAGAGTTTCCCCACCTGGTTCTGGGACTACGACAACGACGGCTGGCTGGACATCTTCGTCGCAGGGTACGCCAGGGACATAGAGCTTGTGGCTAAGGACTATCTCGGCGTCCCAAACGACGGCGCGCGTCCCCGCCTGTACAGGAACGACGGCGCGGGCGGCTTCGAGGACGTAACCAAGCGCGTCGGACTGAACAGGGTGAGCCAGGCGATGGGCGCGAACTTCGGCGACCTGGACAACGACGGCTTCTCCGACGCGCTTCTCGGCACCGGCTTTCCGTCGTTCGACGCCCTCGCTCCCAATGTCGCCTACCGTAACAACGGCGGCGAATCCTTCTCCGACGTCACCTTCTCCGCCGGACTCGGTCACATTCAGAAGGGACACGGCATAGCCTTCGGAGATCTGGACCGCGACGGAGACCAGGACATATTCATGCAGGTGGGCGGCTTCTACCCCAGCGACGGCTTCCTCAACGCGCTCTACGTGAACCCCGGCAGCGCCAACAGGTGGCTGACGCTTAAGCTCATCGGCGTACAGTCCAACCGATCCGCCATAGGCGCGAGGATCAAGGTGACCATCATGGAGGGCGGCGTCAGGCGAGACATTCACGCCGTAGTCAGCGGCGGCGGCAGCTTCGGCGCGTCCAGCCTGGAGCAAGAGATAGGACTTGGAACGGCGGATGCGATAGAATCACTAGAAATCCACTGGCCCGCGTCCGGCGTAAACCAGACATTCGAGAACATCCCTCTGGACACCGCCCTTGAAATACGCGAGAACGCCGACAGTCACATCGTCATGGATCTGCCGCGTATCGAGTTTGGGGCCGGGGGCAGGTAGTGGATAGAGCGTAGCGGTCCGACCTTGTTGAAAATGAGGCAGTTCGCTATTAAGGTTTGCTTAATAAGACCGAACGCTATTAAGATTTAGGCCTTAAATCTTAATAAGCCAACTCGCTATTAAGATTTGCTTGATAAGGGGAAGGCAATATCTGTCATGCGACGGGAAGAAACAGGTAGGTATCACATAACCAATTATGGCGGGGAACAGGTTCGAGCCTACATCCCCGCGCCTCTGCCGCCCAACCCTCCAATCACCATGGATGGCGCTCTTCAGCAGGCGCTGGAAACGGCGTCCATGGCGCTCGGACGGCTGGACAGCATTTCTGTCTTGCTGCCCGACCCTACCCTCTTCATATACGCGTACATCCGTAAGGAAGCGCTGTTGTCCTCGCAAATAGAAGGAACGCAGTCGTCCCTTTCAGAACTTCTTATGTTCGAAAACGACCAGGCGCATGGTGTCCCCCTTGACGATATTACAGAGGTATCAAACTACGTAGCCGCGCTCGAACACGGGTTGGCGCGTCTGAGCGAAGGCTTCCCCCTCTCGAACCGGCTTATCCGCGAGATACACGGAGTCTTGCTGTCGAAAGGTCGTGGGAGCGACCGGGACCCCGGCGAATTCCGCAGGTCTCAAAACTGGATTGGCGGTTCGCGTCCAGGCAATGCTGTTTTCGTACCGCCGCCGCACACCGAGTTGGCAGACTGCGTGGGAGATCTGGAGCGGTTCATCCACGGGGCAGACGACGGCCTGCCCATATTGGCGCGAGCGGGCATGGCGCACGCCCAATTCGAGACGATCCATCCCTTTCTGGACGGTAATGGGCGCGTGGGACGCCTTCTCATCACATTTCTGCTATACCACTACGGAGCGCTGAGAGAACCCTCCCTATATCTGAGCCTGTACCTGAAGCGGAATCGCGCCACATACTACGATCTGCTCCAGCGCGTGCGTATGACGGGCGACTGGGAAGAGTGGCTTTCCTTCTTCTTTGAGGGCGTCAGGGAAACCGCGGAGGGCGCTGTCTCCACCTGTCAGCGACTTCTTGCTATATTTGAAGAGGACAGGACTATCATTGAGGGAAAAGGTGGCAGGCGCGCCAACTCCGCCTTGCGAGTTCACCAGGCCTTGACCACCCGCCCTATATCATCGCTTACCGACGTCAGTAAGGCGACACGGCTGGCATTCCCTGGCGCGTCCTCCGGTATGCGTCTCTTACAAGAACTCGAAATCGCCCGCGAGATAACCGGACAACCTCGCAACCGGATATTCGCCTACGACCGGTATATTTCCATCCTGAACGAGGGAACTGAACCCCTATGAGAAGGGCCCATATCAACGAGATGACGCATGAACGATAAGCCGCGCCGACTCTTCTACGGCTGGGTGATAGTCGGGGTGATGGCCGCGTCCGGCGCGGTCAGCATGGCTATGGGATCGCTCAACTTCGGCCTGTTCATCAAGCCGATGGGCGACGAACTGGGCATAGGCCGCGCCGCGTTCGGATGGGCGCAGACGGCGAGACAGGGCGCGGGCGCTCTCTCAAGCCCCGTCATCGGCCCGCTTCTGGACCGCTTCGGAGCGCGCGCAATGCTTCCCATAGCTGCCCTCGCCACCGGCGGCGCGATGATAGGACTCGCCAACATGAGCGTCGCCTGGCACCTCGTAACCCTGTTCGCCATCATGGGACTCGTAGGCATGAGCGGCCCCGGCGCGCTCGTCACCTCCGTGCCGGTGCTCAAGTGGTTCGTGCTGGACAGGGGCCGCGCGCTGGCCTTCATGTCGCTCGGCATTCCCATCGGCGCGATGCTGTTCGTGCCGCTCACCCAGTACCTCATAGATGAAGTCGGCTGGCGCATGGCCTGGATAATCCTCGCCATGATTGGCGTCGGCGTAATCGTCCCCCTCGGCGCCATATTCATCCGGCGACAGCCCGAGGACATGGGCCTGCTGCCCGACGGCGACGTAAGCCCCGACTCGATAGAGCCAGAATCCGGCCCGCCGCGAACCGCGCAGGCCGAAGTATCCTGGACAGTCTCGGAAGCGGTACGCACCACCACGCTCTGGAGACTGGTGATAGTGTTCAGCGCAGTCTCGCTCGCCACCGGCACAGTCGCGCTCCACAGGATAGCCGACTTCATGGACAAGGGATTCGATCCCACGCTCATATCCTTCGCCACAGCGTTCGACGCCGTGTGCGCGGGCGTGGCGACCTTCACCTTCGGGATGCTGGTCAGGCGCGTCCCCGGACGTATCCTCGGAGCTATCGGATTCATGCTGCTCGCCACGGCCAGCGTCATGACCATCTACGCCTACAATGACACAATCATGTTCACGTCCATGGCGATATTCGGGCTGGGAATCGGTGGTATGATGTTCCTGCAAAACTTCATCTGGGCGGACTACTTCGGGCGCGAGAGCGTGGGCGCGATACGCGGGCTGGTGAACCCCATCAACCTTGTGGTCGGCGGACTCGGCGCGCCCGCCGCGGGCTATGTGCACGACAGATGGGACACTTACGAACCCGCGTGGTGGACGGGCGTAGCGCTAATGGCATTCGCCGCGCTGCTCACCCTGGCGACGCCCGCGCCCAGAAAGACCGTTCAGGAAGAATCAGAGCCGGTCGTCCCGCAGACACCGGACGGGTCGTTAGAATAAAGCCCTATGCTCGCTTCAGGCATCTTCGACAAACCAAACTATAAGTGGTGGGTATTCTCGGCGGTCGCGCTTGGGACGCTGACGTCCGTCGTCAACCACGGCGGAATGTCGGTCGCGCTGCCCACCATCGCCCAGCATTTCAACGCGGACCTTTCGACCGCCCAGTGGGTCGTGATCGCCGAAGGACTCGCCATCAGCGCGCTCATACTGCCGATGGGTAGGCTATCGGACATCATAGGGCGCAAGACCGTCTATATGTCCGGTCTCGTCATATTCGCCGTCGCCGCCATTCTTTGCGCGAGTTCGCAGAGCATCCTCGCGCTGATAGCCTTCAAGGCCGTACAGGGATTCGGCGCGGCTATGACACAAGGCACGGGCATGGCGATGGTCACGTCCGTATTCCCGGGCGATGAGCGCGGCAAGGGCATCGGAACCCACGCCAGCGTAGTCGGGAGCGGCGGTGTTCTTGGGCCGGTGCTGGGCGGATTCCTGGTAACCGCGTTCGACTGGCGCTGGCTCTTCTACGTGAACTTCCTGATGGCGCTCGCCGCCACGCTTGCCGTAATCCTGATAATCAGGAGCCAGGCTTTCAGACAGGACACGCGCAACCGAACCTACGACTTCCCCGGCGCGGCGCTGTCCACCGCCGTGTTGCTGACCTTCCTGCTGACCGTTTCCAATGGCGCGCGCATGGGTTGGGGTTCTCCCCAGATAATAGTCGCCGCGCTCGGATTCGTCGTATTCCTCGCTGCCTTCGTCTGGTGGGAACTGCGCGCGCCGTCGCCTATGCTGGACATGGGCCTGTTCAGAAGCAGGGTATTCAGCATCGGCATTTCCACCAACTTCATGTCCTTCCTGGGGATAACATCGGCGCGCTTCCTTATGCCCTTCTACCTTCAGGCCGCGCTCGGATACACGCCGGCGCTGGTCGCTTTCGTGCTGCTTCCCAACGCCTTGAGCAGAATCGTGATGGGGCCGCTCAGCGGGCGGCTCTCCGACCGCTACGGCTGGAGGCTCTTCAACATAATCGGGCTTCTTCTATCCGCCGCCGGACTGTTCACGCTCGCCTCTCTCACGGTGTCTTCGCCCGTGGCGCTGGTAATAGTGGGAGTGCTGATACAGAGCGTAGGTTCGGGCCTGTTCCAGTCCCCCAACTCCGCTTCCATATTCAGCGCCGCCGACTCCAGCAGACATGGAGTCGTGGCGGCCTTCGTGAACCTGTCGCGCAACTCCGGCAACGTAACCGGCGTAGCCATAGCGACGTCCATAGTCACGGCGGTCATGGCAAGCGGCGGATTCGAGCCGAACATAGACGCCGTGCTTGACGCCGGCCCCGGCTCCGGCATTCTCGATTCATTCATGACCGGGCTGAAGGTCGCGTTCTTCGCAATGGGCGTCCTACAGGTAATCGGAGCCACCGCGTCCGCCTTCAAGAGCGACGCTCGCCCGGAGCCAGTCTCACAACCCGCCGATGCCCGGCCCACATCCACACGATAGCGCGTCCGCTCAGTCCACGAAGAAGGCGCGGAGTTCGTTGATTAGGAAGTCGGGATTGTCGCCGGTGATGCCGTGGCCGGAGTCGGGGACGTCAATCCAGGTCATGGAGGGCTGCGCCTCTATCATGCGGCCCTTGATCTCGTTGGAGAGGAAATCGCTCTCGCCGCCCTTCATCTCCATGATGGGGCAGCTTATCTTGGCCCACTGCTCCCAGAGGTAGGGAACTTCTCTCACGCCGAAACTGCCGTTTATCCAGAACATATCCGGGTCGGACTTGGCGACGTACTTGCCCGCGTAGTTGAGGCGCAGGCCGTGTTCGGCCTGGTTGCGGTAGTAGTCCGCGCCGGGTCTCGTATTGCCTTGGAGCTGGAGTTCGACGTACTCATCTATGCTGCGGTATCCGAGCAGGCGCTTGTTCATGCCCGAAATCTGGTTGCGGGCGGATACGACGCTCATCTCGGGGCCGTAGTCCAGGCATACGAAGTGCTTGAGGTGGTCGGAGTAGTCGCCCGCGTAGGCTATGCCGTTGCGCGCTCCGAGGGACGCGCCCACGTAGTCGCAGGGCGCGATTCCGACCTTCTCTACGAACGCCGCGAGGTCGCGCGCGAAGTCCGCCACTCCGTAGCCCTCCCAGGTGTGGGAGGAATCGCCGTGTCCGCGCTGGTCTATCGCGATGACGCGGAACTCGTCATGCAGTTCGCGGGCTATGTGGTCCCAGTTGTGCGCGTTGCCTCCCTGCCCGTGAACGAGCAGCAGGTTGCGGTTGGAAGGGCCTCCCCAGTCCAGGTAGTGGATGTTCAGGCCGTTGACTTCTACGTTGTGGTCGGTGGGCGTGATGTCTGTCATGAGCTCTTCTCCTGTATATCGTTGGCGCTTGTATGATAGCGCGGAGTCGCCAAAATTTCTTCTCTATGTCACCTGTATCGGGTGAGGCAGCGGTTGGTTGAAGAGGTAGCCCTTCTCGTTGAAGGGTACATGGTCGGGCTGGGTATTACCCTCGGCGTCCGTGGCGCGGGTCATCAGGGTTCGCTCGCCTGGCTGGGCGTTCCACGCGAACTCGAACCGCGCCCATGAATAATCGGGTTGGCTGGCGGACAGTTCGGCGTCATTCCAGGTTCGCCCTGAGTCCGCGCTCCACTCGACACGGGAGATTGGCCCCGATGGGGAGTGAGCGTAGCCGTGGACGCGGCGTTGTCCCGCCGACAACTCGGCCGGCCAGGGCAGGGCGAGCGCGCTCTTGATGACCTGCTCGGTCACCGGCCTGCCACGCGATTCACCCTCCGGCGGGTAGCCGTCGCCTATCAGCGTGTAGGACGTTGTGTTGTTGCGCGTCCACATCGGCTTGGAGGATACAACGACGCGCCCAAGCCACTTTATGTTCGCGCTGCCCACCCAACCAGGGACTATCGCACGGATCGGAAAGCCGTGGTCTTTGGGCAGGGTCTCGCCGTTGAGGGCGTAGGCCAGCAGGGTATCGGTGCGCGTCGCCTTCTCTACGGGCAGGACGTAGCGAAAGCCTTCCTCCGGCGATTCGTCGTCCAGTCCGACCAGCGTCACGCTGACGGCGCTGGCGTGGATGCCCGCGAGCTCCAGCGCGTCTCTAAGCGAGGCTCCTACCCATTCTCCGTTGCCGACCGCGCCGGTCATCCACTGCGTACCGGACGCCTTTTGACCGTTCAGCAGGTCGAACATGGCGCGGTGATTGCCGGCGCACTCCAGGTAGGCGGTCAGGGTTCGGCTTGGAAGGCTTATGATGTCGTCGTAGGTGAGTTGCATCGGTTCGGATACGGCGTCGCCCTCTATGGAGAGCCGCCAGTCGGAGGCGTCCAGATCAAGGCTGACGGAGTTGTTTCGGACGAAGAAGAAGCGGTTGGGCGTGATAAGCCCACGCATATTCTCCAGCCTGGCTTCGAGGCCCTTGTCGCCGCGCGGGATGAAGGGCGCGGGATCCTTGAACCAAGGTGAGGCTGAGACGTGACTTGCGTCTGGCCGGGCCGAAGCCGGGCCGGGCGTCTCGCTGGGCGAATCGGAGCGTGTACAGGCGGCAAGGACAGCCGCCGCGCCGCCCGCCATCATCAGCCGCAGGAATTGGCGGCGCTCCATCCCTCGCGCGCTGACGAACTCCCACAACGACGCGGCGGTATCGGTATGGCTGTCCTTCATTTCCGAATCCTCTTATGGTAGTCAGAAGTCGGATACGACGGGGTTTCTGAGTATGCCTATGCCCTCTACCTCAACTTCAACGCTGTCGCCGACGTTTATCTCGCTGACGTCCGGGCAGCCGCCGGGGATTATGTCGCCCGGGTTGAGCGTCATGACCTCGGACATCCAGCTTACGAGTTCAGCGACTCCCCAGATCATGCCGGCGGTGGAGCCGTCAACGTGGGTGTCGCCGTTGACGCGGCACTGGATACGCAGGTTGTCGCCGTCCAGTCCGGTGGTTATCCAGGGGCCTATCGGGCAGAAGGTGTCGAAATGCTTCACTCTCATGCTGGTTCCGCGGCCAATGTCGCTGGTAGCCATTTCGCTTGCGCTCACGTCGTTGACACAGGTATAGCCGAAGACGTAATCGAGGGCGTCGGACGCGCTGACGCGCCTTGCGCTTCTGCCAATGACTATGCCTAGTTCGGCCTCGTGGATTACGGAGCGGCAGACGCGGGGGTATATGATGGGTTCGTTGTGCGCGACGACGGTTCCGGGCTGCTTGAGGAAGATGCCCGGGCCGTCGCGCTCATCGGGTTCGCCGTAGTTGGCGGCGGCGGCCACTATCTTGTTGGCGCGGGTGTCAATGGGCGCGAGAAGGCGGACTTCGGAGAGCGAGCAGAGGACGCGGCCCGGTCGGGGCGACCTGAATACGCCGCCTCTCAGGGCGCGGACGTCCTCGCCTTCGATTATGCCCCAACGGACTCGGTCGTTTCGCAGAAAGCGGGCTATGTTCATGTTCGCTCCTTTGCGCCAGAGCGCTTCTGACGGGTGAGTGGTCATTGATAAATTCCTCTTTATGTGTATAGTGTTTTTGTTCTGGTAATTGTAGCATAGAATTGGTTGGTGGGGTAGGGGGCTTTGGCAGTCATCTCAATGTGGGTAGGCGGCTTGACACGATGTTGGCTGTTGTTTAGGATTCGGTTCAGGAACGGCTGAGAGCGGGAGAGTTCGAGGTGTCGAGCAAGTACCAGCGCGAAATTGAGGAGATCCTTCAGAAGACGGACGGTCCGGGAGACGGCGGACGAGGGCCCAAGCGCAAATCCTCGGGCCGGAGCATCGGCTTCTTCCGGCTGGTCTGGCTGTATGTCAGGCAGTCGCTGGGCGGCCGGTTCTGGTCTATCTCTCCGGGCCGGGTGATGCTGGTCGGGTTCGTGCTGCTTCTTTCCGCCCTGCTGGTGATTCCTTTGGTGGGAGGAAGGGCCGGACTGCTGGGATGGGCCGGGCTGATCATCTTCATAATCGGGTATGGGATGGTGTTGGCGAGGCCGCCGAAGGTGCAGAAGAAGTGGCGCGGGGAGCCGATTGAGGATGATGATTCCTGGCTGGACAGGATTCGGCGGAGGATTTCGAGGCGGTAGGACGGCGGAATCGGTCGCCAGGTTCTGTTGACATTTGATGATTTAGCGCTCCAAGCAGTCGTCTCGGTAGCAACACCGACTGCACTCCGCACTTCTGGATTCCCGCTTTCGCGGGAATGACGGTAAATGTCAACACGGCCTAATCAACTACTCTCAGAATCATTGCTCTGAGAAGTTGGGCCTTGGAATATACCTTGGTACCTTCTACCTGCGGGGTGTCCCAATCGCTCGATTAGCAATGTGCATATAATCATGCGATTCGGGATCAAAACCTTAATTTAAGTCTTCGCGTTGTCTGCCGCATATTGTACCTCCGTGGCTTAGATATGCGCGGTGTGATTGTTCGCGGACTGATGTGGATCAGTCGCCGGCGGGGGAGGGGGCGGGTGGGGCAGAGGATATGGGTGGGGTTGTGGGCGCGGGAGGCGTAGGGTCAATGACGCCGCCGTCGGTGTCCGTCTGAGCGCTCTCGTCGCCATCGGGCGGGGTTTCCCAGAGTTCGTCGAGTTCGTCCACCTCGATGGTCTCGTTGGCGATTAGGTACTCGGAAAGCTGCTTGAGCTTGGGCATATATTCGGATATGACTTCATAAGCGGACTGGTAAGCGTCATCAATTATCCGGTGGACTTCCTGGTCAATGGTTTCGGCTATCTTGTCGGAGTAGTCGCGCTGCTCGGAGATCTCGCGGCCCAGGAAGACCATCTCCTCGCGCTTGCCGAAGGTGCGAGGGCCGAGTTTCTCGCTCATGCCGTAGCGGGTAACCATCTGGCGCGCTATGTTGGTGGCCTGCTCTATGTCGCTTCCGGCGCCGGTGGTTATCTCGTCGAATACGAGTTCCTCGGCGACACGTCCGCCCATGGCGGCGGCGAGCATATCCTGGAACTGTTCGCGAGTCCACAGGTTTCGGTCTTCCTCGGGCAGGTAGCGGGTGTGTCCTCCGCTCTGTCCGCGCGCGATTATCGTTACCTTGAAAGGCTTGTCGGCGTTGGGCAGGATGTGGGCCACCAAGGCATGACCGGCTTCGTGGTAGGCGGTCATCTCTTTTTCTCTGTCGCTTATCACCCTGCTCCGACGCGCGGGGCCGGCGATGATTCGGTCTATCGCCTCGGCGAACTCTGAACTGCCTATCAACTTCTTCGCCCGACGAGCCGCCAATATCGCGGACTCGTTCACAAGATTCGCCAAGTCAGCCCCGCTGAATCCAACCGTCTGTCTCGCCACACGCTCCAAGTCCAGCTCTTCCTCCAACGGCTTGCCCTTAGCGTGTACGTCCAGTATCTGCTTCCTACCCTTCAGGTCGGGATTGTCCAACACTACCCGACGGTCGAAACGCCCAGGACGCAGCAACGCAGGGTCCAGTATGTCCGGCCGGTTCGTCGCCGCTATCACGATAACGTTCGTCTCAGTGTCGAATCCGTCCATCTCCACCAGTATCTGGTTAAGCGTCTGCTCACGCTCGTCATGGCCTCCCCCAAGCCCCGCTCCACGATGCCTGCCAACAGCGTCTATCTCGTCCACGAACACGATGCAAGGCGAGTTGCGCTTCGCCTGGTCGAACAGGTCTCTCACACGACTCGCTCCCACCCCGACAAACATCTCAACGAACTCAGAGCCGGATATGTTGAAGAACGGAACGCCGGCCTCTCCCGCGACGGCCCGCGCCATCAGCGTCTTCCCCGTTCCCGGAGGGCCGACCAGCAGAACACCCTTGGGTATCTTCGCTCCGAGCGCGAGGAATCTTTCGGGATACTTCAGGAACTCGACGACCTCCTGGAGTTCCTCTTTGGCCTCTTCCACTCCGGCCACGTCCGAGAAGCTGACCTGTGGAGCGTTGCCCATGAACATCCGCGCTTTGCTTCTGCCGAAGCTGAAGGTCTGGTTACTGCTGCCCTGCGCCTGTCTCATCATGAACAGCAGGACGGCTCCGAAGAAGATGAGAGGGAGGAAGTTGAACAGCAGTCCGAAGATGGCGGAGAGACCGCCCGAACCCCTGACAGAGACGTTGACCCTGCTGAGGTCCACCTGCGCGTCGTTGAGCATCTGGACTACGGAGGAGCCGGACTCTTTTCTGGACTCAAAGGATTCGCCCGAGAAGGTGGTGACGCTTAAGGAGTCGCCCCTGACCTCGATGCTCTCCACCTGTCCCCGGCTGGCCATCGTGATGACCTCGTTGATGGGCAGTTCTTCGGGGCCGCTGAGGGAGTTGGAGAAAAAGGTAAAGACCACGGCCACCAAAGCGACTATGAGAAGAAGGTATATGAAGCTGTTTCGCAGCCAGCGATAGCTCATTTCTATCTCCGGGTGGCGCGTATATCTACACTATGTAATAGTACAGGACGCCGCGCCGCAAGGCAAACGAACCTGCATCGGACCGGCAGGTGAGGTTTCACCCCCATCCTAACCTTCCCCCTTGATGGGGGAAGGGACTTTTGCATACCCCTGCCCGTCAAGGGGGAAGGGACACTTTTGCCTATCTGTGTGATGGGGGACAGGCCGGTGGGCTAGTCGTTGTCGTCGGATGGGAATTCGGCCATCTCTTCCATTATGATGGGTTCGGGGTCTATGGCCTCGTTCACGAAGTCGCCGCCCAGTCCGAAGTCGTCGGCGGGGCCGAGGAAGGGTTCGGGGCGGGAGGTTCCGGTGGTCATAATGCCCATTCCACGGGTGGAGGAGTTGGCTTCTTCGAGGCTGAGGCCGGATACGCCGTCCTCGGTGAGGTTGAGCCTGGCGGGTATGAGCCTGCCGATGATGACGTTTTCCTTGAGGCCGCGCAGGTGGTCCACCTTGCCGTTGACGGCGGACTCGGTGAGAACGCGGGTGGTCTCCTGGAAGGACGCCGCGGACAGGAAGCTGTCGGTGTTGAGCGAGGCCCTGGTTATACCGAGAAGCACGGGGGTCGCGGTGGCGGGTTCGCCGCCTTCGGCGAGCACCTCGGCGTTGCGCTGTTCATAGACGCGGCGGTCAACCCTGTCGTCGGGGAGCAGGTCCGTGTCTCCCGGGTCGTCTATCTCGACGTTGCGGAGCATCTGGGAGATTATCAGCTCGATGTGCTTATTGTGGATGGGGACTCCCTGTGAGCGATAGACCTTCTGCACTTCGTCAATGAGGTATCGCTGCACGGCGTCTCGGCCCTGGATGCGGAGTATCTCCTTGGGGTTCTTTGAGCCTTCGGTGAGGGCGTCGCCGGCGTTCACCTTGTCGCCCGTTCTGACGGTTATGTGAGAGGCGGCGGGTATGTTCTTGTACTCGCGGCGTTCCTCGTCGCTCCAGGCGATGGTGATGAAGTCGCCGTCTATGGTGACTTCGCCTGACACGCGGGCCATAAGATCGGTGGCGGCGAGCGCGCCGGACTCGTCATCCTGGTCGGATTCGTAGTCTTCGTCCGGCTCCGCGAGCATTTCGCCGATGCTTACCAGCGAGCCGTCTTCGACCTTCAGGTTGAAGCCTTCGGGCAGGAAGTACTCGTCGGTGTATTCCTCGACGCTGGACACCAGTACGCTGCGGGAATCAGGCTCTTCCACGACCTCGACAACGCCGTCTATCTCGGAGAGGACGGCTTCGCCCTTGGGGGCGCGGGCCTCGAAGAGTTCCTGCACGCGGGGCATACCGCTTGTTATGTCCGCGCCCGCGGCTCCCGCCGCGCCTCCGGTGTGGAAGGTACGCATGGTGAGCTGGGTGCCGGGTTCGCCGATGCTCTGGGCGGCGATGATGCCGACGGCCTCGCCTATCATGGACGGGCGCATATTGGCGAGCGAGAGGCCGTAGCACATCTGGCAGATGCCGCGCTCGGATTCGCAGGTCATTGGGGAGCGAACCATCAGGGAGACGACTCCCGTTTGCTGAAGGATTTCGGCCAGGGCTTCGTCAATCACGTCATTGCGATTGAGCAGTATCTCGCCGGTGTTGGGGTCGGCCACCGGGAGCGCGAGGTAGCGGGTTCTTATCTGTTCGAGATAGGGAGCCGCGCCCTCTTCTATGTCGTCGGCGTGTATCCAGATTCCGTTTGGAGTCTCGCAGTCGTCGCTGAGGATGATAATTTCCTGCGACACGTCTATGAGGCGGCGGGTCAGGTAGCCGGAGTGGGCGGTGTTGAGCGCGGTGTCGGTCAGGCCCTTTCGCGCGCCGTGCGTGGAGATGAAGTATTCCAGGACGCTGAGGCCCTCGCGGAAGTTGGACTTGATGGGGCGGTCAATGATGCGTCCGTTGGGAGCGGACATGAGGCCGCGCATACCGGCCATCTGCTTTATCTGGGCTATGTTGCCCTTAGCGCCGGAGTTGGCCATGAGGTATATGCCGCCGTAGTTGTGGAGGTTGTCCTGTATGACTTTGGTGAGTTCGTTGTTGGCGTCGGTCCAGATATTTACGGCGGCTTCGTATCTGCCCTGATCGGTGACGAAGCCGTCCATGTAGAGTTGCTCAATCCGTTCGAGCTTGTCTTCGGCCTCGGCGATGACGTCGCCCTTTTCGCGCGGCACTTCCACGTCGCTGATGGCGATAGTGATGCCGGCCTGGGTGGCGTAGTGGAAGCCGAGGTTCTTTATCTGGTCGAGGACTTCGGCTGCGCCCTCGTTGCCGAGTATCGCGTAAACCTCGGCTACTATGTCCTTGAGGACGCCCTTTTCTATCTCCTCGTTTCGGAAGCCCATCTGGTCGGGGAGGGTGCTGTTCAGGATTATGCGCCCGGCGGTGGTCTCTATCCTCTCGCCCTCTATGTTGACGGCGATTGGGGCGCGCAGTTCGATGGAGCCGAGTTCATGCGCGAGCAGGGCGTCTTCGGGATTGCTGAACGCGCGTCCCGCGCCGCGCGCCTTTTCGTCCACGATGGTCATGTAGTAGGTGCCAAGCACGATGTCGAGGGTTGGCGCGACGATAGGCTCGCCGGAGCTTGGGGAGAGCATATTGTAGGTGCTGAGCATCATCTGCTTGGCTTCCAGGACGGCTTCGCGTGAGAGCGGCACGTGCACGGCCATCTGGTCGCCGTCGAAGTCGGCGTTGAAGGCGGTGCATACGAGTGGGTGAAGCTGTATGGCGCTGCCGTCAATCAGCACAGGCTCGAACGCCTGTATGCCGAGACGGTGAAGCGTGGGGGCGCGATTGAGCAGCACGAGGCGGTCTTTGACGACCTCTTCGAGGATGTCCCAGACGGCGGGCTGTATGCGTTCGGCCATTCGCTTGGCGCTCTTGATATTGTGGGCGTAGCCCTTCATGACGAGGCGGTTCATGACGAACGGCTTGAACAGTTCAAGCGCCATTCGCCTGGGCAGTCCGCACTGGTGGAGCTTGAGTTCGGGACCGGCGATGATTACGGAGCGGCCGGAGTAGTCCACGCGCTTGCCGAGCAGATTTTGCCGGAAGCGTCCCTGCTTGCCTCTGAGCAGGTCGGATAGGGACTTGAGGCGGTGGTTGTGGCTGCCCGCGACGGCGCGTCCGCGCCGTCCGTTGTCCACGAGCGCGTCCACGGATTCCTGGAGCATACGCTTTTCGTTGCGGACGATTATCTCCGGGGCGGAGAGGTCAATGAGCCTCTTGAGGCGGTTGTTCCTGTTGATGACGCGGCGGTACAGGTCGTTGAGGTCGCTGGTGGCGAACCTTCCGCCGTCGAGCTGGACCATTGGTCGGAGTTCGGGCGGCAGGACCGGGAGCGAGGTCATAACCATCCAGTCGGGCTTGTTGCCGCTGTTTCGGAAGGCTTCGACGACGCTCATGCGCTTGATGGCCCTCTTGCGGCGCTGGCCGGAGGTGGACTGCATCTCTTCGCGCAGGCGTTCGCGGAGTTCTTCGACGTCGAGCTTGGCGAGAACCTGCAGGACGGCTTCGGCGCCCATGCCCGCGTCGAATATGCCCGGGAACTGGTCGCGCAGTTCGCGGTAACGGCTTTCGGTAAGAAGTCCGCCCACGCTCAGGCTTTCGAGGTCGTCTATCTGCGAGGCGAGTTCTTCTTCCAGTTCGTCTCGCTTCTCGTCTATTTCGAGGGTCGCCCTGTTTATCTCGGCTTCCAGTATCATCCTGGGATCGTCGGGGTTGTCCTCATCGTCGTCGGTCTCGACCGGATCGCCGAGTTCGGCGAGTTGGGCGTTGAGTTCTTCAAGCCTCGCCTCGCCCTCGCCCTCTATTTTCTCAACGCCGTCGTCGAGTTCCTTCTGAAGCTCTTCGATTCGTATTTGCTGGTGTTCGGCGTCCACGTGGGTTATGAGGTACTGCGCGAAGTATAGAACCCTGTCGAGGTTCCTGGGGGAGAGATCAAGCATGAGTCCGAGTCTGCTGGGGGTTCCCTTGGAGAACCATATATGGGCTACGGGCGCGGCGAGGGTTATGTGTCCCATGCGCTCGCGGCGCACCTTGGCGCGGGCTACTTCGACGCCGCAGCGGTCGCAGATGACGCCCTTGTAGCGGATCTTCTTGTACTTGCCGCAGTAGCACTCCCAGTCTTTGGTGGGGCCGAAGATGCGCTCGCAGAAGAGGCCGTCCTTTTCGGGCCTCAGGGTACGGTAGTTGATGGTCTCAGGCTTGGTTACTTCGCCGTAGGACCAGATTCTTATCTGGTCGGGGGAAGCCAGGGATATTCGAATCGCGTTGAAATCGTTGCCGCCCAGGGCCATATTTACACTCCATCAGAAGGCAGAGCCTTCACCCTTATTCGGGGGTGGCGCTGAATTTCCGGTTGGCCATTCAGCGCCAGTCCCGACGTATTTCCGAGGGATAAGGTGAGATTCACCCCCATCCTAACCTTCCCACTTGACGGGGGAAGGGACTTTTGTTTACCCCTCTCCGTTGACAAGACAGGGGTAGGTTATTGGCTAGTCGTCGCCGACGAATTCGGGATTCGCGGTCTCGACGGGTTCGTTATCCGGCTGTTGCGCTTCCTCTTGTCCCGCCTCGCTTTCGATTATGGCATCGCCCGGCATGGCGAACGGAGACGCGGCTTCCATTTCCATGCTCTCGACGAAGTTCGCCATGGATATGACGTCTTCCAGGTCGTCGTCGAAGTCTCCCAGCGTAACTTCCGGTTCTTCGTACATCAGCTCGACGGAAAGGCCGAGGCTCTGGAGTTCTTTCATGAGAACGTGGAAGGATTCGGGTATGCCGGGCTGTATTACGTCCTCGCCCTTTACTATGGCCTCGTAGGTCTTGACGCGGCCAACGGTGTCGTCGGACTTGACGGTGAGCATTTCCTGGAGGTTGTAGGCGGCGGAGTAGGCTTCGAGCGCCCACACTTCCATTTCGCCGAATCGCTGTCCTCCGAACTGCGCCTTGCCGCCCAGCGGCTGCTGGGTGATGAGGGAGTATGGGCCTGTGGAGCGGGCGTGTATCTTGTCTTCGACGAGGTGGATCAGCTTCATCATGTAGATCTGGCCTACGGTGATGGGCTGGTCGAACGGTTCGCCTGTGCGTCCGTCGTACAGCGTGGACTTGCCGACGAAGGGCGCGGCGACTTGCTCGTCGCGGTTGAGGCGCAGAGCCTCTTCGCGGACTTCCTCGGCGCTCATGGCGGAGGCGTCCATGCCCCTTTCGTCCTTAAGCCAGATGCGGACGCTGGCCTCGCAGGCGGCCCCGGTTTGGGCGCCCGCGCCGAACAGGTCGTCGTAGTCGTAGTCGCGCTCGGAGAGCCACTCGCGCACCACGTCCTGGTCTATATGTCCGCCGTCCTCGCGGTTTATGGCTCTGGGGTCGGCGGCGCCGGACTGCTGAACTATCCAAGCCTGTCCGAGCGAGTCTTCGATGGCGGTATCGGGCGCGCCGTCGAACACGGGGGTCATCGCTCTGAAGCCCAGTATGCTCGCGGCCCAGCCCAGGTGTGTTTCCAGCACCTGTCCGAGGTTCATGCGGGAAGGCACTCCGAGCGGTGTCAGAATAATGTCAACGGGCGTGCCGTCGGGGAGGAATGGCATATCCTCTTCCGGCAGTATGCGGGCGATTACGCCTTTGTTGCCGTGTCTGCCCGCCATCTTATCGCCTTCGGTGATCTTGCGGGTCTGCGCTACCCAAAGGCGCACCAGCTTGTTGACGCCGGGCGGGAGTTCGTCGTTGTTGTCGCGGCTGAGCACGCGCACTTCGATTATCTTGCCGCCCTGTCCGTGGGGTACGCGGAGGGAGGTGTCCTTGACGTCGCGGGCCTTCTCTCCGAATATGGCGCGGAGCAACTTCTCCTCGGCGCTCAGTTCGGTCTCGCCTTTGGGGGTGATTTTGCCGACGAGGATGTCGCCCGGGCCTATTTCGGCGCCGACTCGGATGATTCCTTCCTCATCGAGGTCGCGCAGGCTCTCCTCGCCCACGTTGGGTATGTCGCGGGTTATCTCTTCGGGGCCGAGCTTGGTGTCCCTAGCTTCCACCTCGTGCTTTTCTATGTGGATGGAGGTGAACCTGTCCTCTTTGACCAGGCGCTTGCTGAGGATTATGGCGTCCTCGAAGTTGTAGCCTTCCCAGCTCATGAAAGCGACCAGGAGATTCTGTCCGAGCGCCAGTTCGCCCTGGCCTGTGGATAGGCTGTCGGCAAGCACGTCGCCGACTTTCACCACGTCGCCGCGGCTGACGATTGGGCGCTGGTTGACGCAGGTTCCCTGGTTGGAGCGCACGAAATTCATCAGCTTGAACAAGCGGTTCTCGCCGTAGTCGTCGGTAATGACGATGCGCTCGCCGCTGACGTGGGTGACTACGCCGTCGACGTCGGACAGGATGACCTGTCCGCTGTCGCGGGCGACGCGCTCCTCCATGCCGGTGCCTATGAGGGGCGGATCGGGACGGAGCAGAGGCACGGCCTGCCTCTGCATATTGGAACCCATGAGGGCTCGGTTGGCGTCGTCGTGTTCGAGGAAGGGGATGAGCGCGGTGGATACGCTGACAAGCTGTATGGGCGCGACGTCCATGTACTCGATGTTGTCGGGGGACTCCATGAGTCCGACGGATTCGCCCATGCGGGTTTCGACCCTTTCGTCGGCGAACTGTCCGAGTTCGTCCAGCGCGGCGTTGGCCTGCGCTATATGCACGGTTTCTTCGGCGTCGGCGGTCAGATATACCACGTCGTCCGGATTGTTGGAGACATAGGGCCTGACTTTGACCATCCGCTCGGAGAGGGAGGCTATCTGTGTCAGCCTGCCGTTGCGCCTGGAGGGTATGCCTCCGGCTTTGAGGACGGCGTGGCCGTTATCGTCAATCACGTCCGCGGTTATCTGGCGGTTCTCCAGGCCCGGGTCGGTGTTGAGTATCTCGGTATGAACCTTTCTATACGGGGTTTCGATGAAGCCGTAGTCGTTGGTTCGGGCGTATGTGGCGAGCGAACCCAGCAGGCCGATGTTGGGGCCTTCGGGCGTCTCGATTGGGCAGATGCGTCCGTAGTGCGAGTGGTGAACGTCGCGGACGTCGAAGCCCGCGCGCTCCCTGGAGAGGCCGCCGGGGCCCAGGGCGGACAGCCTGCGCTTGTGTGTGAGTTCGGCGAGCGGGTTGGTCTGGTCCATGAACTGGGACAGCTGGGAGCCGCCGAAGAATTCGCGCACGGAGGCGACGACCGGCCTGATGTTTATCAGCGCGGCCGGGGTGGTGGTCGCGGGGTCCATCTGGGTGGTCATGCGCTCTTTGATGACGCGCTCCATTCTGATGAGGCCGACGCGCACCTGGTTCTGTATGAGTTCGCCGACGGCGCGGACGCGCCGGTTGCCCAGGTGGTCAATGTCGTCCGGCCCCCTGACGCCGTTGTTGATCTGCACCATGCGTCTGAGAAGCTCTACGATGTCTTCCTTCGTGAGGGTATGTTCTGTGAAGTCGTCCTCGTTCTCTGGGTGGAGCTTGCGGTTGAGCTTGTAGCGTCCGACCCTACCGAGATCGTATCGGCGCGGGTTGAAGAAGAGGTTTTCGAGCAGGTCTTTGGCGTTGTCGGCGTTGGGCGGTTCGCCGGGGCGCAACCTGCGGTAGAACTCGAGCAGCGCGTCGTGCGTGTCGGATACGCCGGAGTCTTTTTCTATCGTGGTCTCTATGTACTTGTGTTCGGAATCGGTGTCCACGTCCTCGAACAGAGACAGTATCTCTTCGTTCGTCTCGTATCCGAGGCAGCGGAGCAGGGTGCTGACCGGGGTCTTTCGCTTGCGGTCAACCTTGACGGATATGACGTCGCGGTTGGAGGTTTCGAACTCCATCCACGCGCCCCTGTACGGGATGAGCTTGGCGGCGGCGAGCGGCCTGCCGGTGTTGGCGTCTATGTCAGTTGTGAAGTAAACGCCCGGGGAGCGCACAAGCTGGCTGACGACGACACGCTCGGCGCCGTTGCTGATGAACGTGCCGGTTGAGGTCATCATCGGTATGTCGCCGAGGAACAGAATCTGTTCCTTGATTTCGCCTTGTCCGGGGCCGCCGGACTTGATCTTGAGCTGGACGGTGACGTAGAGGGCCGCGGAGTAGGACACTTCGCGCTCTCGGCACTCTTCCTCGCTGAATTTGGGCGGGTCGAAGTAGTGTTCGCCGAAGGTCAACTCGAACCGGCCGCCGGGCAGGTCCTCTATGGGCGAGATCTCCTCGAAGAGGTCCGCAAGGCCCTCCGTCATGAAGTGCTCGAATGAATCAATCTGCACCTGGATGAGACTGGGGACGTCTATTATGGTCGGTATCCTGGAATAGGATCGCTTTGAAACGCTGCCGTTCTGACCGTTGGTCACCTGCAAAGCGGTTGAGGTCATACGCTCTCACACTCCCTTGCTGAAAAGTGAAGACTAACTTGGGTTAGCCGTTAAGCCGTTAATGATGAGGCCATGCCCTGTGGATCGAGGGGGATTTTTGACAAACGCATAGCGCGATGTCGGAGATGGTAATTGTATGGAAAGTGACGGGTAGTTGGAAAGGACATAGCGCGACTGGTTAGCAGGTTATCATATCAGCCGATGGATGTCAAACCGAATCTAGCCGCAGAATAAGCCATTTCTGCGGCTGAGGGTGTGAAACGGGTCGAGAGCGGCGGCTTGCCTAGTCTCCCGACGCCACTTCGGTCAGATTGTCCAGATGCCCCTGGATGTAGCAACTCCCGAAATAGTACACCTCGTACTCGGCGTCGTCTCTGGTCTCGGCGTACTCGCGCCTGGGCGAAATGTCATTCTGGTTCAGGTAAGAGCGAACCCTGTCCTTTTCAGCTTGTTCGTTGGGGTCGAACAGCAGCAGAATGCGCTCCTGGCAACTATCGGTCATGATCGTCTCTACCTTCACAGCAATGCACCTCCGAGACTGTTGGGGGCATTATAGCAGGGTTTTGGGGAAATGGGGCAAGGGCTAGGTCAGCTTTCACTCGTGTCGTCCGCCGCCTGTTCGATGATTCTTGTCAGCAGGCAGTAGAAAGAGAACGGAGCGATTACGTCATCGTCGGCGTTATTCGCCAGATATCGGACGAGTTTCTATGATAGTATGATAGCGTATATTATATTGCATTATTCGTGGCTTGCAGCCCCCGGAGCGTGAGATGATGAAAAGGTTGCTTGGTCTTCTGATGGTTTTGGCGATCGCGCTGGCGTTGGCGCTCGGACAAAGCGGCGCGACTTTCAGCGATGACGGCGGCGCGTCAACGTCAACGGAGGGTGCGCTGAATCAGCGCGGATCGGCGGTCCCCGAGGATGACGATGGCGAAGGAGATGATGAAGGGGACAGCACGGACACTGACGACGATGGTTTAACGGCCACCGCGACGAATACGGCGACCGGAGATATGACCGCGACTGCCACGGCTACGGACACGGAAGATTCGCTTTCGGACACCGACTATACCGCCGATGAAGTCAACACGGACAACGACGGCTACGATACCGACACCAACACGGATCACGACGGAACGGACAGCGATGGCGTTGATACCCCTTACACGGACTACGACGGATTCGATACGCCGTCCACAGACTACGACGGCATTGACACCCCGCTTACTGATAACGATGGCGTTGATACCCCTCTGACCACCGACAACGACGGAGTAGCCACGCCATACACCGATTACGACGGGATTGACACCCCCGCCACGGACAACGACGGCTACGACACCGACGCCAACACGGACCACGACGGCACGGACAGCGACGGCATTGACACACCGACACCGACCGACAATGACGGCACGGATTCCGACGGCATAGACACCACCGGGCTGCTGGCGTCCGATAATAACAATAGCCCTGACAGCGGCGATAGCGGTTCCGACAGCGACTAGGCGCTATGTCGGAGTCGCGCGCCACTATACCGATATACCCGGAGGTTAGTTTCGAGGACCGCGATCTGCGCGGCGTAGCCAACCTGTTCATAGGCGATTGGGTATGGCGGGCGTATCGCTCGCGTATCGGGGAGACTGAAACCGATCCGTATAGAATCCGCGTTCGCCAACTCAGCCATACCCCCGGCAGGCGCATGACGGTCACCTACCTGGCGGAGTGGGATCCGGACGAGTTCATTCCGCCTGAGAGTTTTGTAGTCGAACTTGATAGAGACCAGTCCGCCAGGCTGTTTCGCTATCCGGAAGATCCGCGTCTTCCGGGTCTTAGCGAGGCGGCTTCGGCGGAATCCGCGCTCAGGCTCGTCAACAGATACGTTCTCGCGGTTCCGGCGCGGCGGCTACGGGTGGACATGGTTCGATACAGGCCGGGCAATCGCGCGGTATTGCGCCATCGCGTCGGCCGGATTAGATTCTACGCGCGCGTGGTGCGCCCCTCGGCTGTATCGCCCCTGCTGGACGCGGCTGAACTCACGGCTCATTCGGGATTCATCTCGCCCCGGATTGCCGGCTGCTGGGCTGACGGCGGCGTGATATGGCTTTCGGAGATACCCGGCAGGAATATGCGCCAGTACATAAGGCGCGGCAATCAGCCGGACCCCAACCTGCTGCTGGACGGCCTCGAAAGGCTGTGGGACGCTCCGAATCCTGCGGACGGCGCGCGCGCCTTCAATCTTTCGGGCGCGTATCGCCGCGCGAAACGGGTCTTCAGGCGCGCGCTGCGGGAGCGCGAGGCCGAGCGTCGAACATTGCGCGACGCTACCAACGCGCTTGATTCGTTCGTAGAATCCTGGCGACCTTCCCACGTTGCCCATAACGACTTCTACGACGACCAGATGCTCGTCCTGCCCGACGGCGGCATCGCCCTGGTGGATTTCGAGGAAACGGGGCCGGGCGACCCCATGCTGGACGTGGGCAACTTTTTGGCGCATCTGCGCTGGGGTTATCAGTTTGGAAGAGGCCGCGAGGCGGAGGCGAGGCGAGCGTACCACGAGGTCTTTCGACGCGCGGCGCTGGAACGCTTCGGGTGGGATGAGCGAGACTTGTCCCTGCGCGAGGGTGTCTGTCTGTTCAGGATATGCACGAACGCCGTTCGCCATCCTCAGCCGGACTGGCTTTGCAGGCTGAATACAGGACTGTCTGTTGTGAACGAAGTCCTGCGGTGATTTTTGACAGACGCCGATGGCGGGCTTACAATGCGGCTAACGACAATGACCGCGAGAAGCGGGGCAGCTATGGAGGATACGAATGGCAGATAAAGTGAATGTGGACGTTTGGTACGACTACGCTTGACCGTGGGTTTACAATGCAGCCGTGTGGCTGGATCAGGTAAAGAAGGAATACGGCGACAATCTACAGATCAACTGGCGACACTTCTCTCTCCAGCAGATCAACAGCCGAGAGGGAGAGGACTGGAAGGTCTGGAATGAGATGGAGGTGCGTGAAGCCGCCGCGCTGCTGGCGTCGGTGGCTGGCGAGGCTGCGAAGCGGCAAGGGGACGCTGAGGCGTTCGACCGCTTCCACCTGGCTCTGCTGACCGCTCGGCACGCGGGCGACAGGGTTCCGCTCAACCAGGACGAGCCTCTCATCGCGATAGCGGAGGAGGCGGGCCTGGACGTGGAGCGGTTCAGGAACGACCTGAACGACCCGGAGCTTGTCCAGACTGTCGCCGCCGACCACGAGGACGCCGGGGAGCGGGGCATATTCGGCACGCCGACGTTCCTGTTCGAGAATGGACACTCCGCGTACATGAAGACGTTCATACCGCCGGAAGACGAAGCGGTGGAGGTGTTCGACAGCTTCGTGTCGCTGTTCGGCGGCAGGACATACGTTGGCGAGGTGAAGTCGCCGCAGCCGCCTTGGCCGAAGGGCGCGCTGGACTAGGATAATCGCAGAGAGGCCGGGCGCAGTCCCGGCCTCTTTGGTTTCTAATGGATTCCCGCGAAAGCGGGAATGACAAGAGTATGTGTGTTTGGGTAGCAGTCCTCACATCGTGAGGATTAGTTTGCCGAAGAAGTTGCGGCTTTCCATGACCTCGTGGGCTTTGGCCGCGTCCTGGAGGGGGAAGGTTTGGTGGACGATGCCGCGAATCAGGCCGCGTCCGGCGAATTCGACTATCTGGCGCATATCCTCTTTTCGTCCCATGAAGACGCCGAAGACGGTCTGGTAGCGGGTGAACATCGCGCCCATCTGGAGTTCGGCGCGGTATCCGGTGGTGACGCCGCATATACCGTAGCGTCCGCCGACGGCGAGAGAGCGGGTGGCGGCGGGCCAGAAGTCGGCGCCGACATGATCCAGGACGACGTCCACGCCGCGACCGCCGGTTATCTCTTTGACGCGCTCGGCTATGTCCTCGCTGGAGTAGTTGATTACGTGGTCGGCGCCTATCTCCCTGGCGAGTTCAGCCTTTTCGTCCGTGCTGGTGGTGGTGATGACGGTCGCGCCGACTACGCGCTTGGCGACCTGTATGCCAGCCGTGCCGACTCCGGCGGAGGCGGACAGGACGAGCGCGGTCTCCCAAGGCTTGAGCGCGCCCTTGCGGACGAGAATAGTCCAGCTTGGCAGATATACGGTGGGCAGGGAAGCGGCTTCCTCGAACGGGAGCGAGTCCGGGATGGGGACGGCGCTGGTGGAAGGTACGCTGACGAACTCGGCGTAACTGCCGCTTCTGGATGAGCCGAGCATCCCGGAGTTCTGGCAGAATTCGTCCTCGCCGGATGAGCAGAAGCGGCACTGGTTGCAGGTCATACGGGGGTTGACGACGACGCGCTCGCCGACCTGTCGTCCGCGGACGGCTGAGCCTGTTTCGACTATCTCGCCCGCGGCGTCGCCGCCGAGTACGTGGGGGGCGTCGAAGTTGCGTCGGCGGGTTCCGCGGACGCCGGCGCGGGTATAGACGTCGAGTCGGTTGAGGGCGGAGGCGCGGACGCGCACCTTTACGTCGTTGGGGCCGACTTGGGGTTCGGGCAGGTCGCCATAGGTCAGCGTCTCGGTTCCGCCGTGCTCGGTTATATAGACAGCTTTCATTTCGTCTCCTGGATGGTAAATACGTTAGTCGGCGTTGACTTCTTCGCCCCGCAGAGTCGCGACCACAATGGTCTGCATCATTTCCACCGCGCCTATGACCCTGGCCTGTCCCTGTTCGACAACGCGAAGCCGGCCCTCAACGCCGTCAATTCTGGCCCCGAGTTCTGTTTCAACTCGGCCAATCCGGGCTTCAACCGCATCAATCCTATCGCCGAGGTTCTTTTCAACCGCGTCAATCCTATCGCCGAGGTTCTTTTCAACCGCGTCAATCCTGTCGTTCATCCGTCTCTCCATGCGGGCCATATCCTCACGCATATCCCTCATGTCCTTCTTCATATCGGAAATCCGCATATTGAGGATGGTGAACAGAGTGCCGAAAACTGAGGATATTCCTATGCCCACGCCTATGATTGCCCAAAATTCGGGGGTCATGCTACGAGTCCTTTCCTGTGACGATGAAAGATACCATCTTGGGGCGTGGAAGTCATGTGGCGTCGGTGCGCTGGTGCTGGCCGATGTAGCCGACGACGACCAGCTTTTCGTCCTTGTCCCAGTCGAAGGCTACGCGGATGGTGTGGCGGCCGTCCTTGCTGCTGCCGGTGCCTATGTGTTCGAGCAGCCAGTATGTCTTGTTGTTGGTCTTGGTGGTGTACCACTCCCGATACTTATTTCTGGTGGTTTCGTGCTGGTCGCTCTTGTACTGCCAGCCGCAGGCTTCCCTGACCGACAGGTCGAAGTCCGGGACGCTGGATACGCCGGCCCTGGCGTCTCGATAGTCGGTCGCCAGCCACTTGAGCGCTTCCCAGACGGCTTCGGGCTTCTCGAAGGGGTTGTCGCGGACCTGGGACTTGGAGTTCGTCTTCAGCAGAAGCCTGTCCGGGAACATATCCTCCGCGTATCTTACGGCGTCGCTCACGTTCTCTATGCGCGTAGGCACGTCTTTCACGGTCATGCGGGGTTTGCTGGCTTCTTCCTCGTAGGCGAGTCTCCAGTATTCCGCGTCGTTTTCCCTGTCCGCCAACCTGGACTGCAACGCCTCGACGCCGCGCTCGATGTCGGATTTGTCCGCTCGCAGGAATTGGACTTCGTTGGCTAACGTCCGGTTTTCGGAGCGCAGCGTTTCGTTCTCGCCTTCCAGCCTGCCGTTTTCGGCCTGGAGAGATTCGTTTCGGCGATTCAGTTCGTCTATCCGCGATTTCAGATCCATGTTCTCATGCGCCAAATGGTCCAAATCGAAATCGGGGAAAGCCTGCGGGTGGCGCGAGGCTGGAGCGGCGTTGTCCTGTCGGGTCTCGGGCGGTTGGGTTTGGGCGTCGGAGCGGCTTTCGGTACGCTGTTGGGCGCGGGTTGTCTTGCGGGGCGGGTCGTCGTCGGGCGTGGGTTCGCCGGCCATGAGGCGGTTTACGCTGTCGAGCAGGCTCTCTATCCGGTCTTCGAGTTGGTCGTTCTTGTCGCGGCGCTCTCTTTCCTCAGTACGTGTTGTGGCGGGCGGACTTTCGCGGACAGCGCGGTATTCGGCCAGCGCGGCGCGGAGTTCTTCGCAGGTGTCTAGCGCTTTGGCGATGAACTCATGCGTCGGAAGGTTAGCGGAAGACCAGTCGGTCGTGTCGGATTCGATGTAGGCGAGTTCGGATGAAAATTCGTCCCTGAGTTGGGCGATGAACGAGTCGAGGGTGGCGGCGCGGTTGCGCTCCTCCCGCTTGGCAGCGACGGTCTCGGCTATCTTCTGGGCGAATTCGGGTATGGCGCTTTCCCATTCGGGCGCGGAGACGGGGAGTTGTTCGAGGTCAACGGCGCAGAGGGCGAGAAGTTTGAGTATGTCGGGGATTTGCTCGACGGCCTCAGACATCGTATCGGCGTCTTCCTTCGATTCGGCGATTCCCGGCAGTCGGCCTGTGACGTAGCACATCATCAGCGCTATGTCGTCTTCGTCGTAGTCGTCGTGAAGAGTGGCGAATCTATCCGTTTCGCGCTCCCAGGCGTCTTTGGGCCAACTGCCCCTGAGCGCCTTTTTCGAAAAGTCGGGAGGCTCGGCTGACACGCCGATGTACGTTCCGACGTCGTTTATCCGCTCTTCCACTATTTGGCGCAGGGGTTGGTGGGATTCGGTCCACACTTTCAGCGCGGCGGCGGCGAGCTCGTCCGAGTGGCGCAGGCCGACCTGAACGGGGTCTTTGAGTCGCTGTGGATTGCTACGCAGCGCGACTGAGGCTTTGCGGAAGCCCGGGATTCTCAGGTTCAGCTTGTCGAGTTCGGTCTGGAAGGCGCGTTTCGATTCGGGGGACGCTCTACCCAGGGAGCCAAGGACTCTGTTGACTACGTTACCCACGTAGTCCTCGTTCATACAGACAAACAGGGTCCGCGCTCCAAGGTCTTCCGGCAAGTTGGCGATTTTGTCTGTCATGGCGTCGTCTCCTTTGGGCGCGCGAGATTGGGCTTCCATTACACTATATCTTACTTGTTCCCGAAATGGACGCGGTACGCGACTCGGCTTCTGCGATTCGTTCGTTTAGTTTGGCGGTATGGGGAATCACCCCTATCCCCGTATCCAGGTACGGGGATGGCTCTAACCTTCCCCCATCAACGGGAAAGGGACTTTTACCTACTCCGTCGCGGCGGGAAGTTTGACGCTGGTTTTGCGCTGTGGTTAAATTTTGGACAATCTGAATCAAATCTACAATAAGAATCTGGAGAATCCCATCATGGCGCTACTACTCGACAGGCAGACGATAGAAGGTTTGCTGGACATGGATAAGATGATAGAGATACTGGAGCGGGCTTTCGGCGAATTGTCCGAAGGCTCTGCGATAATGCCGCAGCGCACCGCCGTCGCGGACGCGGATGTGAACGGCTGGTACGCCTTCATGCCCGCTCAGCTGAAGGACATGGGCGCGCTGGGCGTGAAGTCCGTCACGGTGTATAAGGACAACCCGTCGGGCCACGGATTGCCGGCGACGCTGGCGACGATAGTTCTGATGGACAGCCAGACGGGTCGGACGATAGCGGTCATGGACGGCGGGTACATCACGGCGATGCGGACGGGGGCGGTCACCGGCCTGGCCACCAAGTACCTGGCGCGCGAGAACGCCAGGGTCGCGGGGGTGATGGGGGCGGGCGTGCAGGCGCGGACGCAGCTGTGGGGAATGGCCTCGGGCGCGGACCTGGAAAAGGCGCTGGTGTTCTCGCTGGATCCGCCGGAGGCGCAGAGGGCGTTCGCGGACGGATGCTCGGAGTTGCTGGGCATTCCAGTGGAACTGGCGTCGTCGGGGGAGGAACTTGTCAGGAGCGTGGACATACTCTCGATGGCGACTACGGCGACTACGCCCATCATTGACGGCGACTGGGTTCAGCCCGGTCTTCACATCAACGGGATAGGCTCGCACGCGGTCGGGGTGAGGGAGCTCGACACCAAGACGATGGTGAAGTCGAAGCTGGTTTGCGACCAGGTGGACGCCTGTCTTGCCGAGGCGGGCGACGTGCAGATTCCGATAGAAGAGGGCGCGATGTCCGCCGAGGACATATACGGGGAGATAGGCGAACTCATCACCGGGGCGAAGGCCGGCCGGGAGAGCGACGACGAGATCACGCTGTTCAAGAGCGTGGGGCTGTCCATCCAGGATATATCGGCGGCGCACTACGTGTATCAGCGCGCGCTGGAAGAGGGCGCCGGGACGGAGTTCGCGTTTTCGTAGAATCCTCTGCGCTCGCTTCGCTAAACTATATGCGCCTTTCGACATTCGGTTGGAGAGGCGCGTATCTTTTAGCGAAGAAGAAAGAGAACTACAACGATGAACAGAACATTCAAGATAATCACACTGGCGGCCGCGGCCGCTCTTGTCTTGGCGCTGGCGATAGCCTGCGGAGACAGCTCGGACAGTGATACGGATCCCGGTCTGTCCCGCGCCGAGGTGGAGCAGATAGCGCGGGCGGAGGTGGCGGGCGCGTCCGAGGCCGGGCTTACGCGCGAAGAGGTCGCGGAGATAGCGCAGGCCGCCGTGGCCATGTCCGCCGCCGACAGCCTGACCGCCGCGGATGTGGAGGCGATAGCGCGGGCATCCATGAGCGATATGGTTGCCATGACTCCCGGCGACGGGGGACTGACCCGGGCGGACGTGGAGGCGATAGTACAGGCGGCGGTGGCGGAGATTCCTCCGCCCGTTCCGTCCGCGCCCGGCCTGTCGTCGGCGGACGTGGAGCGGATAGTCCGGGCCGCGATGGCGGATGTTCCGCAGACGGAACCCAGCTTGACGGCGGTGGACGTGGAGGCGATAGTGAGGGCCGTCGCGCCGCCGCCCTTTCCGCCCGAACCGAGCCTGTCGCGCGCGGAGGTGGAGCATCTGGCTCACGTAATCTCGGCGACGCCTAGGTCTAATCCCGCCAAGTACACGCAGTTCTTCGTGAGCGGGGCAATCGCGCGGTATGAAGCGGAGGGCCGCGAGGCCGCGCTGGACTATTACAACTCGACGGACAGCGCCGATGGACGCTGGGACATATTGGTAATAGATGAAGACAACTCGATCATAGCCAGCGTGGACCCGGACGAACTTGGGAACGATATATCCGAATATACCGACACCAATGAATATAATTTCGGAGCGGACATAGTAACCGCCGACGAATCGGGCAAGTGGGTATCCTGCGTGTGCGGACATCCGCGCACGGGGGAACTGGAGTCGAACCACTACTGGGCGCGGCGACATGACGGCCTGGTGTTCGCGTCCAAGTGGTATTCCGGTATGCCGGAGTACACCCAGATGAAGGTCGCCGAAGCGGTGGCGATGTATGAAGCGCGCGGCCTGGAAGCCACGCTGGATCGCTACAACTCCGCCGAAAGCCTGGATGGATACTGGTACGTGTTCGTCATTGAGCAGGAAGGCGAGCTCATCGGTCACTACGACCCCGAGGTCGTTGGGGAGAATCTCAGCGGGCCGATTGGGACGGACGTGAACGGATACGACTTCGGGGCGGATATGCTCACGGCCACGGAGGACGGCAAGTGGGTTTCCTACGTGTTCAACAACCCGGCCACGGAGCAAATCGAGTCCAAGCACTCGTGGGTGGTCAGGTACGACGATCTGATATTCGGTTCGGGGTGGTACACCGATCCGGCGAGTTACACCAAGTTCATCGTGGATGAGGCAGTCGCGCTGTACGAAGCGGAGGGTCTGGAAGCGGCGATAGAATACTACAACGACCCTGAGAACATTGACGGGCAGTGGTACGTGGGGATAGTGGACGGAGACGGCGTTTCCCTCGCCCATTACGACCCGGCGGTTCGCGGTCAGAATATCGCTACGGGGCCTATCGGAACGGACGTAACCGGCTACGATTTCGGCTCTGAGCTCCTGACTGCGGACGAATCGGGCAAGTGGGTTTCCTACGTGTACAACAATCCGGCGACCGATGAACTCGCTTCCAAGCATACGTGGCTGATCAGGCATGACGGGCTGCTGTTCGGTTCGGGGTGGTACACGGACCCGGCGAGCTATACCAAGTTCTTCGTGGATGAGGCAATCGCCTTGTACGAAGAGGAGGGGCTGGCAGCGGCGCTGGTTTACTACAATACGACGGACAGCCTGGATGGGCGGTGGTACGCCTTCATACTGGATGAGGCGGGCGACGTGATAGGCCATTACAACCCGGAGGTCGTGGGCCAGAACATAGAAGGGCCGCTTGGAACGGACGCGACGGGGTACGAGTTCGGTTCGGAGTTCGTTACGGCGGACGAATCGGGCAAGTGGGTGTCCTACGTGTTCACCGACCCGCTGACCGGAGAACCGGCGTCCAAGCACTCTTGGTTGATTCGGCGCGACGGGCTGCTGTTCGGTTCGGGGTGGTACACGGACCCGGCCAGCTATACGGAGTACTTCGTCAGCCAAGCGCTGGAGTACTATGAGGCGAACGGGCGCGAGGCGACGCTTGCGTATTACAACACGGCTGAGAGCATAGATGGCCAGTGGTATGTGTTCGTCCTGGAGGACCGGGACGGCGCGCTCTATACGGTGGCGCATCCGTCGCGGCCTGAGTTGGTTGGCACGACGCGGGAGCGGATTGACGCGAATGGCTACAACTACGGCGAGGCGTTCGCGGCGGTGACCGAGGCGAGCGGCGAGTGGATAAGCTATCTGTTCACGCATCCGACGACGCGGGAGGACGCGCCGAAGCATACATGGGTAGAGAGGCGCGGAGACCTGCTGTTTGGCGCGGGCTGGTACGGGAAGTAGGGTTGGTTCGCTGACAGGCGAGGGGGTTGGTCACCCCCTTTCTAACCTTCCCGCGTTCATGTCCGCATTATATGAGGTGGAGGATGCCTGCTATCGCGCCTGTCATGCAGGTGGCCATGGTTCCGGCGAGGATGGACTTGAGGCCGAGTTGCGCTATCTCCAAGCGACGGTCGGGGGCTATCGCGCCGATGCCGCCTATCATTATGCCGACGCTTCCGATGTTGGCGAAGCCGCAGATGGAGTAGGCCATGATTATGGCGCTGCGCTCGGAGAGGGTTCCTGGGGGAAGTTCAGACATCTGGATGTAGGCTATGAGTTCGTTGAGGATGACTTTTGTTCCGAGCAACTGGCCGGCGGTTACGGCTTCCGTCCAGGGGACGCCGAGCAGCCAGGCGACGGGGGCCAATGCCCAGCCCATGATTCGCTGGAGGGTGAGAGGTTCGGCGGCGACGTCGGGGGCTGTGGAGAGGATGATGTTGACGAGCTCGACCAGGGCTACCAGGACGATGACCATTCCTATGATGTAGGCGAAGAGCCGGAGGCCGTCTATCGCGCCGCGTGTGATGGCGTCTATGCCGTTTTCGTAGATGTGTCCGAGTTCGACGCTCTGTTCGATCTGGTCGTCGCTGTCGGGTTCGCGGGGTATCATTATGAGGGCTATGAGGATGGCGGCCGGGGCGCTAATCAGGGAGGCGGTGAGCAGGTGTCCGGCGGAGTCGGGGATGAGGTCGCTGAGCAGGGTTGAGTAGAGGGCGAAGACGGTTCCGGCTATGGTGGCCATGCCTCCGACCATGACGACGAAGAGGTCTGAGCGTGTCATGCGGTCGAGGTATGGGCGGACGAGGAGCGGAGCTTCGACCATGCCGATGAAGACGTTGGCGGCGGTGGCGAAGCTGACCGCGCCGCCTATGTTGAGGGTCTTGGTAAGCAGGTAGGCGAATCCGCGCACGGCCCAGGGCAGGACGCGGAAGTGGTAGAGGACGGCGGACAGGGCGCTGATGAAGACGACCAAGGGCAGGATTCGGAAGGCGAATATGAAGGCCGCTCCCGGGTAGGTTTCCTGGAAGGGCAGGGGCGCGCCGCCGAGGTAGCCGAACACGAGGGAGGTTCCGGCCTCGGTGGAGCGCATGAGGGCTTCGACCGCGTTGCCTATCCAGCGGAAGACTGTCTGGGAGCCGGGCAGTTTTATGAGCAGCAGCGCGAGGGCGAATTGCAGCAGCAGTCCGGCCGCGGCGGTCCGCCAAGGGAAGCCGCGCCTGTTTTCGCTGATAGCCCAAGCGAGGGCGATAAGGGCGGCTATGCCTGCTATGGCCTGGATCGCTCCTATCCACATTTTTGTCTTCCTCGCTGTGCAATAACTAGGTTAGATTATACAGTGGTGGGAGGTGGTCTGGGACACAGAACAGAGGGTGAAATCACTTCAGGCCGGGTTTTGAGAGCCTTGATGTACCAGACGCCCATTCACCGCCACACTTGCCGGTCGGCAAGCTCTTCGTCATAGACATTGAACGCTGTTTCGACGAACTCCCTGGGGAGATCGGGCGCCTCCGCTATGTCCGCCAGTTCCAGCAGGCGAGCGTATGAGGTGATGATGGGTAGAGTGGTCGCCACGACGGGCGACGCCAGCGCGAACCTGATGGCCCACGCGCTCACGTCTCCCCCGAACTCCCGCAACGCGCTTATTAGGACGTCCCGCCCATACTGCCGCCGCTCGTAAACGTCCCTCTTGAAACTCTCGGCGGGATCGGCGGATTGTTCGTCAGGCGGCCTTTCCAGCGCGCCCGACGCGGACGGGTCGTAAGCGATAACGGCGGTAGTCGCGCCCTGCGCCCGCGCTATCAGGTTGCGCCCGGGCCGCTGCCTGAGCAAGCCGAACTCGGTCTGGAGCGACGCCACAGCGCGCTCGTCAATCGCGCCCTCGCCCACTTCCTCGGCCTCCGGTTCATCGTCAATCGCGACGCCGTAGTAGCGTATCTTGCCTTCCACCACAAGGTCGTCCAGCATCCCGAAGAGTTCGTCGTCCTCTATCTGGTCCGGCCCCGGATGGTGAAGCTGGAAGAGGTCAATGTAGTCCGTGTCCAGCCGTCGCAGGCTCTGTTCACAGGCGTACTTGATGAAGCCGGGCGTCCAGCGCCGCGACCTGCCGCGCTCGTCTGGATCAAGCACGGGCCGGTAGAAGTCGTATCCCGCCTTTGTCGAGATAACGATGTCGTGCCTGTGGCGTCCGAGCGTCCTGGCCAGAATCCGCTCGCCGTAGCCCTCGGAGTAGGAGTCAGCCGTGTCGAAGAACGTGAAGCCCGTATCGAACGCGCGGCCCAGGATGTTGATAGTATCCTGCTCCGTGACGTGACCGTAGTCATTGGTCGCCAGAGGACGCAGCGGCACACCGATTTCGGAAACGGTGAGTTCGGTGTCGGCGAGTTGGCGGTAGTTCATGGGCTGATTATGCGACGGCGGCGGCCTTGCCCAGCGCGTCCATTACCCTGTCCGCCTGGCGTTCGTACTCGGCGTCGCTCAGAACGGGCGTCATGTCGCCGAGCGCGACATCCTTGCCCAGCTCCACCCAGGACTTGCAACCGGAGTATTCGGCCAGGACGGGCAGCGACTGGGTTCGTTGGAGTTCGTACACCCTGAGCAGCGCGACGGTGAGCGGCTGCTTGGGCCGCCAGTGCAGCCGCTTATGGGCGTAGTCGTCCGTCCATATATGCAGGTTGGATAGCCTGTCCAGGTCGGCCGCGTCCCTAAGCTCGAACTTGTCCGTGACGCGGCAGAAGTGGGTGAAGTCAATCGAGTCGGCGACGCCATTCCCGTTATAGGTATCCCGCAGCGCGTCGTGGAACTCCGGCTTGATGAGTTCCTCTTTCTGGTGCTCGTAGGTCGGGAGCAGCAGGAATTCGGGATGCACGAAGCGGAAATCCCTGTCCTCGCGGTGAATCCCTCCCTTCCTGAGCGCGAGAATCTGCTCCCCGCGTCCGAGCGTCTTCACCGCTACGGCCCACTCCTTGAGCGCTATGTCCGAGACGGCGGGCAGAGTCATCGTAGTTCTCCTTGCTTGTTCACTCCGCGTCCCGCTTCCCCGAAGGTCTAGGGACTGGTGGCGGTGGCGGCGGTACAGGTCTGGTTGGTCTTGGCGGATAGCTATTGATCTCTTCCTGAGAAGGCGAACTGGATCTGGGCGGCTTCATAGGCTTCCCTGGCGCACTGTTCATTCAGCTTGTCGTTCATCAGATTGTACTGGACCGCGCTGGACGTAACGGCGCTCATGTCGCGCTTGAGCGATATGACGCGCTCATGCGCTTCGCTATCTTCCAGGTTTGCCAACTCGATCCAGAGTCTCTCCCATTCGAGCGCGATCTTGCCGCACTGGTCTCCGGTCGTTGACGCGATGGCGGCCTTCTTGGAATAGTCGAAATAGGACGACCACAGCGCTACCGCTACGACCGCCATGGACAGTGAAGCCGATACATAGGTCGGGAGATGGGTCAGCAGGGACGCGGCGGCGGCGGTTGACCCTATCGCGATGAACGCCGTGGCCACCAGGTGCCAACGGTACAGACGCGAACCCAAGCGTCCATAGTATCGGACCAACCTCTCCGAATCCAGAAGACCAAGCCAGACTTGCTGAATGTTGTAATCGCTGGCCAACTCCAGCCTCCTCTGTTGTTGCGGTTATTATACCACAGCGCGGCAGACTCTACTTTGGGTGGCTTGCCAAGAATTGACACGATGCTACAATCAGCGCATCTAACTTGGATAGCTGACATAGGAGGGATAACATGAGACTCGAAGGCAAAGTGGCGCTGATTTCCGGTGGATCGCGAGGGCAGGGGGCGACTGAGGCGGAGTTGTTTGTGAAAGAGGGCGCGAAGGTGGTGATAGCGGACATACTGGAGCCGGAAGGGAACGCGGTAGCCGCGCAAATACGCGAGGGCGGCGGAGACGCCTCGTTTATCAGGCTGGATGTTACCAGCGAAGACGACTGGCGCGACGCGGTGGAGTTTACCCTTAATGCCTACGGCAGGCTCGACATTCTGATAAACAACGCCGCCATCTACAAGCGCACGCCCATCGTCCAGACCGACCTGGACGAGTGGAACCAAATCATGGACATCAACAGCACGGGGGTGTTCCTCGGCACGAAGCGCGTCGTCCCGGCGATGCAGAAGTCCGGGGGCGGCTCCATCATCAACATCTCGTCGACGGCGGGACTGGTCGGCAGCGAGAGGGGCAGCGCTTACGGCGCGTCTAAGGGCAGCGTTCGGCTGTTCACCAAGTACACCGCGATTCAGCACGCCGAAGACGGCATCCGCGCGAACTCCATACACCCGGGGCCTATTGACACCGAGATGATAGCGGACAACATATCTACGCCTGAGGGCAGGGAGCAATCGGAGGCGCGCGTGCCGCTCGGACGCATCGGCACCGTGATGGACGTGGCATACGGAGCGCTGTTCCTGGCGTCCGACGAATCTTCCTTCATGACGGGCGCGGAGCTTGTCATAGACGGCGGCGTCACGGCGAGGTAGCCAGTTGACCACAGACCAGATAGACGGACACCAGGGACGCGGGCGGTTGGAGCGGATTTGCCCGGGCGAGCGGACAATTGACGCGCTCGCCGAGCGGTTTCGCGTGTTCGCGCGGGAGGAATGTTCGGGAGAGTCCGGGCTGAACGTGATGTCGCCGACCTACGAGGCGCTGTCCCTGACCGTCGCGGACGACCCTCGGCTGCTCGCGCTGGCGCAGGAGTGCATGGTGGGCCAGCCGATACCGAACCTGTTCTTCGCGGCGGTGAAACGGCTTCTGGACGACTGCGAGGGCGACGGCCTGGCGCGTCATTATGAGCGCGTAGCTGAGGGAGAGCCGCCGGACGCCGAACTCGCGGAGTCGTTTGCGCGATTCTGTCTCGGACATGGGCCGGAGATAGTGGAGTTGGTCAGGACTCGCAGGGTTCAGACGAACGAGATACGGCGGTGTTCGTACCTGACGCCCGCTTTCGGGAGGGTGTTCATGGACGCTGGCCGGACGCCTCTGGGCCTGATAGACGTGGGCGCGAGCGCGGGGCTGAATCTGCTGTGGGACAGCTACCAGTACCGATACTCGGACGGTTCGGCGTATGGGCCTTCGGACTCCGGCGTAGTGATAGAGTGCGAACTGAGGAACCGGATGCCGCAGATTCCCTCTGAGTTGCCGGAAGTCGCCTTTCGCAGGGGCGTTGACCTGAATCCGGTTGACCTGGCCGACGATGACGAGTACCTGTGGATGATGGCGCTGGTGTGGCCCGACCATCCCGACAGGGCCGCCCTGCTTCGCGCGGCGCGGCGCGTCTGGCTGTCGAACTCGCCGAGGGTGGAACGCGGCGACGCGCTGGATGTCCTGCCCCGGATTCTGGAAGAAGCGCCGCGAGACGCCGCGCTCTGCGTGTTCCACTGCCACACGCTGAACCAGTTTCCGCCGGACGCGCGGGCGGCGTTCTATGAGATACTTCGCCGGGAGTCTTACGAAAGGCGAGTCTATCATGTATCATCCGAGGGCGAGTCCATGCGCGTTAGCAGGATTTCGGACGGAGTTTCGGATGCAATACTGTCGGCGCGAAGGAACGCGCATGGTCGCTGGATAGAATGGATTGGCGTTTCGGAGTGATGGATCAGACATGACCGAGCACAGGTACAGTGTGAATATCGAGATCAACGGGGAAGCTCACAGCTTGGAGGTTGACGGAAGGTGGACGCTGCTCCGTGTTCTGCGCGACGCGCTGGGGCTGACCGGAACCAAGCGCGGGTGCGACCTGGGAGAGTGCGGCGCGTGTACCGCGCTGCTGGACGGCGAGCCCGTCAACTCGTGCATGACGTTGGCGGCGACGCGCGACGGCGCGAGCGTGAGGACGGTGGAGTCGCTGGGTTCGTCGGACGCGCTCAGCCCACTTCAGAGCGCGTTCCTGGAGAACGACGGCGGACAGTGCGGCTTCTGCACGCCGGGCTTCGTGATGAGCGCGACCGCGCTGTTGGAATCCAATCCTAATCCGACGGACGATGAAATCCGCGACGCGCTTGCCGGGAATATATGCCGCTGCAACGCTTATGGCCGGATTCTGGAATCGGTACGCTCGGCGGCGAGGGCGCTATGACCGCGAACATTGGCATATCAGTACCGCGCAGAGACCTGCCCGCCAAGCTGACGGGAGAGGCGAAGTACGCGGCGGACGTTCAGTTGCCCGGTATGCTGGTCGGGAAGATACTCCGCAGCCCGCATCCCCACGCCAAGATAGTCTCGATAGACGCATCGGACGCTGAGGGCATGGACGGCGTTCACGCGGTGGTTACTCCGTTCGACGTTCCGCCGGGGAATATCGCGCCCGACCTGCCGATACTGGACAGCGAGGTTCGCTTCGTCGGGGATGAGGTCGCGGTAGTCGCGGCGGATGACGAGGACATAGCTCAGGACGCGCTGAGCCGGATAGTGGTGGAATACGAGGTTCTGGCGTTCGTGACGGATATGCGCGACGCGCTGGAACCGGACTCCCCGCCTGTTCACGCGGGCGGCAACCTGGTCGGCGGCAAGCCTATTACGCTTGAGCGTGGGAACGTGGATGAGGGGTTCGCCGAGGCCGACGTGATAGTGGAGGATACGTTCAGCACGCCCTCCCATTCGGGCGCGGCGCTGGAACCTCGCGCCGCCGTCGCGTCATGGGACGCGGGCAAGCTGACGGTGTGGAAGTCCACGCGAGGGGCGCACGCGGACAGGCTGATGCTCTCCATCGCGCTCGGCGTTGACCTCGAAAGCGTGAGGGTCATCGGCGTGAGCATGGGCGCGGGATACGGCAACAAGGACGAGACGCGCCTCTCAGTACTGGCGGCGGTTCTGGCGCGGCGGGCGGGCCGTCCTGTGAAGATAGAGGCGACGCGCGAGGAGGAGTTCGTCGCGGGCCGCCATCGCCACGCTACTATCACGACCTTGAGGATGGGAGTGAAGAACGACGGCGCGGTGACCGCCGTCCACGCCACGACGATCATGGACACGGGCGCGTACCTGTCATCCGGGCCGGGCGTGGTGAGGCGAGCGGGGCAGGGCGCTCTCTATCTGTACAGGTGCGCGAACGTCCGTTACGACGGCTATCTGACCTACACGAACACGCCGTCCGGCGGGTCGTACCGCGCTTTGGGCGCGCCGCAGGGACACTTCGCGCTGGAAGTCATAGCGGACCGCGCGGCTGAGGCGGTCGGCATGGATCCGGTGGAGTTCAGGCTGAAGAACCACGTCGGGCCGGAGGGCCAGCCCGGTGAGCGTATCACGCCCGCCAATGAAATCATGGATACCCAGCCCGTCGAGGGCGGCGTGCCGTTTTCGAGCAACGGGCTTAGAGAGTGCATCGAGAAGGGCGCGGCGGCGTTCGGCTGGAATGAGGAACTTCCCCAGGCGGAAGACCCCATACGGCGCGGGAAGGGAGTGGCGATACTCATATACAGGGGCGGCGCGGGCGGACGCTCCATCGCGCGGATGCTGCTGGAACGGGACGGCGGCTTGCGGCTGGAGTCCGGGGTCATGGACGTTGGCGAGGGCAGTTACACGGTCTTGACGCAGATCGCGGCTGAGGCGATGGGTGTTGACTACGGCGTTCTGGAAGCGACGTTCGGCGACTCGGCTACTACGCCCGACTCGCCCATCACGGCGGGTTCGACCGTTACGTTTTCGGCGGGGTTGGCGGTGAAGGCGGCGGCTTCAGGTCTGCGGGAGCGGATACTGGAAGCGGCGTCGGAGGCGCTTGGGCTGCCGTCGTCGGAGCTTGATCTGAATGACGAGGGGGTGGTTCATTCGTCCGGGGCGTCGGTGTCGCTCGCGGAATTGGCGTCGCGCGCGGGCGGCATCGTGGAAGAGGCGTCGGTTTCGCCCGGCAGCGCGGACTATATCGTGAACTCGTTCGGCGCGCACTTCGCGGAGGTGGAGGTGGATACGGACACGGGGCAGGTTCGGGTGACGCGCTATGTGGCGGCGCACGATTCGGGGCGGATTCTCAACCCGACGTTGGCGGTGAACCAGGTGGAGGGCGGCGTGTCTCAGATGCTGGGGTTCGCGCTGAGTGAACAGATGCTCACGGACTCCAACAACGGCGCGACGCTGAACGCGAATTTCCTGGAACACAAGAGTCCGACTATCCTGGAGTATCCCGATATCGAGGTGATATTCGCGGACGTTGTTGACCCGGTTGGGCCTTACGGCGCGAAGGCGCTCGGAGAGCCGCCCAGTGTCGGCGTGGCTCCGGCGGTGGTGAACGCGATAAGGGACGCGGTTGGGATAGAGGCGCGGGATCTGCCCGCCACGCCCGACCGAATCCTGGATCTGCTGGCTGAGAAGGAAGAGGCGGAGGCACGATGACGCCGTTCGAGATACTTACGCCCTCGACGCTTGAAGAGGCGCGCGCCATGCTTGTAGAGCAAGGCGGCGCGGCGTCTGTCTTCGCGGGCGGCACTGATTTGCTGGGCGAATTGAAGCAAGGGACGTCTTCTCCCGCGTACCTGGTGAACATAGGACGTATTAAGGGGATGCGGGACATCGAATCTTCGGAGGGCTTCACCACGCTGGGCAGCCTGGTCACTCTGGCTGAGATAGCTGGAGATTCGTGTATATCAGAGCGGCATCCGGCGTTGACTCAGGCCGCCGCGTCGGTGGCGACGCCGCAGATAAGGAATGCAGGCACGCTGGGCGGGAATCTGTGCCAGAGGCCAAGGTGCTGGTATTACAGGAGCGCGGCGTTCGACTGCCTGAAGAAGGGCGGCGACACCTGCTTCGCGGTGGACGGCGGGAACAAGTATCACGCGATACTGGGCGCGGAGCGCTGCCACATCGTTCATCCGTCGGACACGGCGGTCGCGCTCACGGCGCTGAACGCCGAGGTGGAGATATTCGGGGAGGGCGGACTGCGGCGCGTTCCGATTGGGGGGCTGTTCGTGGGGCCGGAGGTTGACATTCTTTCGGAGACTTCGCTGGGCGCGGGGGATATATTGACGCGGGTGGTGATCCCGGGTTCAGGGTCGGGCGGGCGGAGCGTGTACCTGAAGGCGAAGGAGCGGCAGGCTTACGATTTCGCGCTGGTGTCGGTGGGCGGCTACATGGAGGTGGCGGATGGCGTCGTGGCGGATGCGCGGATTGCGCTGGGGGGCGTCGCGCCGACGCCGTATTTCGCGCGGGCGGCGTCGGACGCGCTGAGGGGCATTCGCGCTGACGTGGTTGACGCGCGGGCCGTTGGTCGTATGGCGGTGGAGGGGGCGGAGCCGATGTCTGAGAATGGCTACAAGGTGAGGTTGGCGTCGAATTTGGTGGCGCGGGCGGTGAGGATTCTGTTGGATATGCCGGACTGATGGCGGATGGGGATAGCGTAAGCGTAAGAGGGCGACCACAAGGGTTCGCCCCTACGAGTTGTGAATAGACAGCCCGATCATCGGGTCAGTCGCGGGTGATTTCGACGCCGGTCATCATGGTGATGGAGGCGATGAAACTGCCCGCGCCGTAGTGTATGACCTGCCACTTGTGGAGGTCGTCGCCCTCCATGCCGCGACCCTTTAGCTGGTAGTAGGCGGGCTTTTCGGTCGCGCCCTGGAGCATCGTGAAGACGCCGGCGACGACCGCGACGATGGGCAGGATGAGATACCAGGCGAACAGGGTGGCGAGTCCGAGCGCGACCATGCCCACGCCGAGCATAATCTTCTTGCGGTCGGTGGCGCTGACCTCTGTGATGCTTTCCAGCGCGATGTAGGGCAGTTCGTGGACGCGGGTTTCCTCGCGCCGGTGGGTCGTCATCTGGATTGCCGAGCGGCGAGTCTCTCCGAGGGTTCCCGCTTTCGCGGGAATGACCAAGATCACGCGGCGCGAGGTGGCGTGGTACGGGCCGAAGCTGGATACCAGGCGTTCACCCTCGGCGAGGTAGGGCAGCGCCTCGTCGTCGGGCTGAGACAGGGGAACCAGCGCGGTCATCAGAATATCGCTATCGGGTTTACGGGCGAGCCGGTTGTGTTGTGCAGGCGCAGCGGGCCTATGGAGAGCATGAACTCCCAGCGGTTGCGCTCGCGGCAAGCCTGCGCGAGTTCTTCGAGGTTGGCGTTGTCGAGGATCCAGAGGCCCATGCCGACGATTCCGACCTGGTGGATGGGGTTGGTGAGGTTGGGGTAGCCGGTGGGCATGACGTCGTTGCCGGTGTCGCTGCCTATCATGGCGATGTTCCGCTCGTGGAATAGGGGCAGGCAGGCGGCCTGGCAGGCGGTGGAGCCTTCTTCGCGGGGGTTCCAGGGACCCTCGACGTTGCGGCGGTGGAGGTTGCCCGTGCGTACCAGAAGCACGTCGCCTTCCTCTATGGTGAAGCCGCAGCGTTCCTCGGCGGCGAGGATGTCTTCGGGCATGACGCCTTCGCCGCGTTCCAGCCAGTCAACGCCGCGCACCATGGGGGCGTCCACCAGGACGCCACGGGTTACGATGCCGTCCTTGGTTAGCTCGATGGACTCGGCGGTCGCGCCCAGGTTGGTGGCTACGAGGTGGGCGGGCTGGTTGTTGTACATCTTGCCGTCCCAGAAGAAGTGGGCGAGGCTATCTACGTGGGTGATGGAGTAGCCGTGGAATATCATGCCGAAGAAGTCGGTGGCGCCCTGGGCTGTGCGGGTGGTGACCTTGTCGCCGCTGGCCCAGCCCTCGCCGCTTTCGACCATGAAGTGGACGGGCGGGACGGGGACGTCGGGTGACGCTTCGAACATGACGGTGCGGGCGCAGGATACGGTGGTTCCTTCCTCGACGAGGGATACGGCGCGCTTGACCTTGTCGGGGCCGAGGAAGTTGAGCGTTCCCATCTGGTCGTCGTCGCCCCATCTTCCCCAGTTGGAGAGCGAGTCTATGTATCCGATTACTTCGTCTTCGGTCGGGATTCTACCTGTCATGATTGTCATTACCTCCCTTGACTTTCTGACGGCGCGGCCCTGAGCGTGGTAGGGCCAGAGTGTGGCTTAGTATATATTCTGGATTGCCTTATGTGAACCGCGCGGCGGGAGACGACATCCGATTTTATCCACGAAGGACGCGAAGTTGCACGAAGGAACGGGGGATAGGTTGCGTGTGGCGGCGTTAGTACCACTTTTCTTTTTCGACTATGTTGTTGAGGGGTTCGTCGTTGAGGAAGCGGCGGGCGTTGTCCAGGATTATCTGGAAGCGGCGTTCGGGGATGTTGTCGGCGTCGCGGACGGCTACGTGAGGGGTCATCAGGACGTTGGGGAGGGCCCAGAGTTTGTGGTCGGAGGGGAGCGGCTCTTCCTCGAATACGTCGAGGCCGGCGCCGGCTATCACGCCGCTTTCAATGGCGTCGGCGAGGTCGTCTATCTTGCAGACTTTGCCGCGGCCTATGTTGATGAAGTAGGCGGTTTCTTTCATGAGGCTGAAGCGGCGGGCGTCGAACATGGCCTCGGTTTCGGGGGTGTGGGGGACTGTGGTTATCACGAAGTCGGCGCGGGGGAGTACGGTGTCGAGTTGGTCGGGGTCGTGGAATTCGACGTAGGGGAGGTCGTATTCGGGGCGCGGCTCTATGCCGATGACTTCCATGCCGAGTTGGGCGCAGATTCGGGCGGTTTCGTGTCCGATGCCGCCGACGCCGTTTATCAGGGCGGTGGATTCGCCGAGGTAGATGTAGGGGGTCTCGCGGGCGTCTTTGTCCCAGACGCGGTTGCGCTGGGCGTCGAAGTACCAGGGGAGGCCGCGCGAGAGGGCGAAGACGAACATCATTATGTGGTGGGATATGTGGTCGAAGTAGATGCCGCGCGGGTTGGTTATGGTGAGGGGATGTCGGATCAACTCGTCGTAGTAGTAGCCGTAGAAGGGGCCGGCGTCGGGGTTGTGGAGCCAGCGGAGTTTCTGGGCGACGGCGAGGGCTGCGGGCGGCACCCATCCGCAGGCGGCGTCGGCGTCGCGTATGGCGTCCAGGGCTTCGTCGTCGGTATGGGGCGTGGCGACTTCGTACTCGGGAAGGGTGTCGGCGAGACGGGCGGCGAACATGGTCTTGAGGTCGTCCTGCGGGGGCATGAAAACGAATTTGGGCATTGGGGTCTCCTGGCGGCTGTCTGAACTGTGATTTGGACTGTGATTCGTTTGATTTTTTGATGGGGTTTGATTTTTTGGGTTGGGGGTTATTATGAGGTTTGCATATATACTGGTTTATATTGCGCTGGGTGATTCACAGGGTGAACAGGGGGCGGTCACGGGCGGTTTACAGCCATGATTGCCCAGCGTTTTCCCAGCGTTAGCTTTGGAGGGGTAAGTCTCCGCGTCTGTTTTCGCTTTCGATAAGTCTGTATTTATGTTAGAGATGGATGGCGTTCTGTGGATGTGGGTATTGTAGCACGGGTGAGCGTGGGCGTGCGACTGTGATTTTGGACTGTGATTTTTGGGATTGTTTTGATGGGCTTTGATTTTTGGGAGTTGGGGGCGTGAGGGTGTATGATGGTGGGGAAATCGGATGAAGGTCGGAGCGGATTGAAAGGGGCGCGGAATGGAGTTCAGGTATGACAGGACGGCGGACTCGATTTTTGTATGGCTGGCGAAGGAGAAGGTGGCGGAGACGAAGGAGATAGGGCCGGGGGTGTACGCGGATTATGACGCGGAGGGGCGGCTGATAGCGGTGGAGGCGTTCAAGGCGAGTGAGAGGTATGACTTGAGTGGCGTGGAGGGGGCGGTTCCGCTCAAGGTTAAGCCGCCTGATGTTTCCAAGATCGCTGAAATGACCGCCGACGAACGCAAGGCCAAAGCGGAAGAACTGGTCGCTACCATTAAGGGACTCAGCCGAGATATGAGTCCTCGCGCGCCTTCGGAAGAGAATCATTCGCCCGATAAACGCAAAGCGCTTGAGGATAAGTTCGTAGAGACGGCGAAGAAGAATAGTCGCGATATGGGGACTCGAACGTGGACAAGGGATGACTTGTATGACAGGCCGAAGCGATACTACCAGTAGGGATTTCTTTGATACCAACATCCTGGTCTATGCGAGCGACGATAGCGAGCCGGATAAGCAGCCCTTGGCCATAGAGCTAGTGGAGGAGGCCGTAGAAAACGGCTCCGGCGTTTTGTCCGCGCAGGTTCTGGGAGAGTTCTTCAATTCGGTAACTCGACGAATCCGGCGACCGCTCTCCATGGATGAGGCGGAACTGCTGATTGAAAAATACAGCGCGATGACGGTGGTGGCTCTTGATTTAGACTTGGTTAAGCGGGCGGTGGCGACCAGCGGTCGTTACCAGGTTTCTTATTGGGACGCGCTGATAATCGCGGCGGCGGAGCGGGCGGGATGCGGGCGGATCATCTCGGAGGATCTGAATCCCGGGCAGTCGTATCATGGGGTGGTTGTGGTGAATCCGTTTAGGTGAGAGTCTGAACTGTGATTTTTGGGATTATGATGATGGGCTGTGATTTATCTATCCACGAAGGGCGCGAAGGGGCACTAAGGTTTTAGTTTTGCCAGGCGCGGGCGATGGTGGACTGATTTTGTTTGGGAGTTATATACTTGACGATCCCTAGCTATATTGATTCAGAAGTGGAATAGAGCAGGTTGAGACGATGATAGATTGGCTTGTAGAGATAGTGACCTCGACATGGACGAGAGGGGATGTTCTGGCGGTAGCAACCGCGGTAGGTACAACAATAGCAGGAATAGGAGCGTGGCGATCTGCTAGGATAATGCGTAAGAACCAAGAAGATCTTACGTCAGCCGAGCCAGACCTGAGAATAGTTTACCCAGGTCGTTCGATGGATGAAGTTCAGCAACGGTCCAATCCACATTTGAGAATTGTAAATCGCCGTAGTCAAGCTATGTTCATTAGAGGTATTCACCTTTTTAGGCATGACGGCACAGGCAACGCTGAGCCTGTAATGATACCAAGAGAATTCAAAGTCGAACCTCATAGTGAGAGGCATCAGAAATTACCAAAAGACAGACTCGATGATACTGTCTATATAGAAGTCACCGTAGTAACAGGAGAAGAGTTTAAATTACATCGAACACCACCAACTCGGCGTGCGAACGTTTGGAAATGGATTAAGACGTGCATCGCACGAGAGAGGAAGGAAGCACAGTGGTAGAATAGGAACAGGCGTGATAATTTAGCTGGAACAGCACTAATTGCAGTGGAGGTGTTAAGATATAGAAAACAATAATGAATCGGTCATGAGTCAATTCTTCAGTTTTGCCAGACGCGGGCGATAGTGTCATCTATCTTCTGTTCTGTATGCCGTATTTCCTCCCGCGCTCCGTCTATGACTTTCTGGTAGGCTTCTATCTCGGATATGATTTCGCGTTGGACTTCTAGGGGTGGTAGGGGGATTTGGAAAGCACCCAAGGATTTTGTATTGATTCCTGCTTGACCTATCCACTTATTAGCCCGATTGAGAAACTTACCCTTCTTCCAAGCATCGTGGAGTGCGTAAGCAACGAATTCTGAGATACACTGCGAATCTTTCACACGAATACGAGTAATGTGGTTTGAGTAGCCCCCATTGATGCTCTGAGAGATGTGACAAGTTTTCCCAACTAATTCTATGCTGTTCGTGTTATTAAACAAAATATCACCAGGTACAAGTGAGTATATATCTCTTCCACGGTAGTCGTCTTCGCTGATTCGCTTTAATCCTTCCCATGTAAACTGCCCAGCCTGGGTTATATTCATGGGACGAATATGTGGAACTCCTTCCGATCCTATTGTGCCTCTCCCACAGGCGAAACCTGCCTTGATCTCCTCTGATATTTCGCTCAATGCCACCATCGGCCATTCTGAAACGTACTCATCTTCTCGGTAGCGTTCGCCGCTTAGGTTGTAGTCGCCGGTTTCTGCGATTTTGGCTTTGGGTACGATTAGGGGTGTTTGGCTCTGGTCAGCTGAATTGGCCTGTGCGGGCGCGAAATCGTATTGCGCGCGCTCTTCGTGAATCTTGGTGGCCTTCGTGGATAGAACGCTGTCGAGATACTCACGGGCGGCGCGGGCTATGGCGGGCAGGTCGTTGTCGGAGATGGGGCGGCGTTGCGCTCCGAGGTCGTAGCCGTCGTTTTCGACTTTGAAGAAGGCTACGCTGTCGGCGTTTCGGGCTAGGGCTTTGTCCATTATGAGGATGGAGGTCTTGACGCCGGAGTAGGGTTGGAAGACGCCGGCGGGGAGGGATATGACGGCTACGAGGCAGTCTTCGACGAGCATCTTGCGGAGTTGTTTGTGGGCGTTCTGGCTCTGGAAGATGATGCCTTCGGGGACGATGACGCCGGCGCGTCCGTTGGGGGTTAGGTGTTCGGCTATGTAGTCCACGAAGAGGACTTCGCTGCGGCGGGATTTTATGGAGAAGCGGTTGTGGGGTCGGATGCCGCCTTTGGGGGACATGAAGGGCGGGTTGGCGAGGATGACGTCGGCGTAGTCGTTCCAGCGGTCTTCGCTGGTGAGGGTGTCGTATTCGTGTATGGCGGGCTGGGGGAAGCCGTGCAGGTACATATTGGCGAGGGAGAGGCGCACCATGTCGGGGGATATGTCGTAGCCTCGGAAGTTGGCGACCAGCCGCGCGCGTTCGTCGGGGGTGAGCGCTAGGTTGCCGTCGGGATCGGAGTTGGCGGACAGGACGCGCTTGTAGGAGGAGATGAGGAATCCGGCGGTGCCGCAGGCGGGGTCGAGGACGGTTTCGTCTTTCTTGGGGTCAATTATGTCGACGATGAAATCAATGATGTGGCGCGGGGTGCGGAACTGTCCAGCGTCGCCCTGTGAGCCGAGGACTGAGAGCAGGTACTCGAAGGCGTCGCCCAGCCGCTCGGAGTGGTCATAAGTGAATTCGTCAATGACCTTGAGGAAGAGGCGCAGGGTTTCGGGGTCGCGGTATGGGAGGTATGCGTTGCTGAAGATGTCTCGGAAGAGGGGAGGGACGCCGGGGTTTTCGGCCATTCGGGTGATGGCTTCGGCGTAGAGGTCGAGGGTTTGGCATCCGCCGAGGCCGGGGGCCATGAGCTTGGCCCATCCGAAGCGGGCGAAGTCGCCGGCGAAGAAGACTCTCTCGCCGCCCCATTCTTCGCTCTCGGCGTCCATGTCGTCCATGAACTTGTAGATGAGGGCGATGGTAATTTGCTCGACCTGGCTCTTTGGGTCGGGGACTTTGCCGACGAGGATGTCGCGGGCGGTGTCGATGCGGCGTCTGGTGTCGGCGTCTAGCATGGAGTTTCTCCGGGGTTATCCACGAAGGGACACGAAGTTTCACTAAGTATATTATAGGGGTGGTTAGTTTATGTATCGTTTCCATTCTAGTCTGCCGTGGCTGCCGAAATTGATTAGCAGGCCGAGTCTGAAGTTGGTGGCTTTGAGATAGTTCAGGATCTGGGCCTCTTCCTTGCCGGAGAGACGGTTAAGGGCTTTGAGTTCGACGATGATTTGTTCAAAGCAGACCAGATCAGCGAAGTATTGGTTGTTCAGGAGGTCTCCCTTGTATCGAACCCTGATGGACTTTTGGGCCTCGAATGGAATCTGTCTAGCTCGCAGTTCGGTTTCCATGGCTTCTTGGTAAACGGCTTCCAGAAAGCCAGGGCCGAGTTCACGGTGGACTTCGATGGCCGCGCCTATGATGGCGAATACTTCTTCTTTCAGAATTAGCTGGGTCATTTTGTTTTTATCCACAAAGGGCACTAAGGGACACTAAGTTGTGGAATTCATATTCTTAGTGTGTCTTCGTGTCCTTCGTGGATGACTCCTTTCTACGCGGCGAATTAGCTGGGTCATTTTGTTTTTATCCACAAAGGGCACTAAGGGACACTAAGTTGTGGAATTCATATTCTTAGTGTGTCTTCGTGTCCTTCGTGGATGACTCCTTTCTACGCGGCGAATTGATTGAGGGATATGTAGTCTTTGATGTATTCGGGGACCAGGGCGCGGTATTTTTGGGGGACGGCGCGGTAGTCGGCGTTGGAGAAGGCGGGGTTGGTAGCGAGTAGGGCGAACTGGCGTTTGTCTATGATGTCGCGCAGGAAGCCGTCGGTGGCGTAAGCCTTGAAGTAGTTCTTGATGGGGATGATGGAGCCGGGGCTGTCGGGCTTGTGGTCGGCGACGAATTTGTCGAACTCCTCTTCCAGCAGTTCGTCTTTGGACTTGAAGCGCGGTATCAGGTCGAAGACCTTTTCCAATATCTCGCGGAGGGTGAGGCGGCGGTCAACGGCGGCGGCGCGCCTCAGCTTTTGCAGAGTGTAGTAGTCTTCAGGCTTGTCGAACACCTCGCGGTTTACGTAGTCCAGCACCGAGTCCCAGTCTCCGGCTTCGACGGCCTTCTTGATGGCGTCGTCAGAGCGAACGGTGTCTGCGAAGCGGTCGAAGAGCATACGGTCAATCTTCATGCCCTCCGCGCCGATGGTCTCTTCCCTGATGGAGGCGAGGATGTCCTTGCCCAGATGCTCGTAGCCAAAGAGCGGGGCGGGGCCTTGTCCGTTCTCCGCGTCTCCGTTCTCATGGGAATCGGGTTGGCGTTGGGGCAGCCTGATTACCTGGTCATAGTCGAACTCGGTCTCGAAGTATTCGCAGTTGGCGAAGAAGTCGAACAGCTTGAACTCGGTCTTTTCGGGGTGGGCCAGGTTCTCGGCTAGGTCGAGGTCGCGCAATTGGTCGGGGAAGTTGTGCCTGCGCGTGCCGCGTCCCTTTATCTGGATGAAGTCGGTGGGCGAGAAGATGGGGCGGAAGAGGCCGAGGTTGAGAATGTCGGTGCAGTCGTAGCCGGTGGTCATCATGCCGACGGTCACGCAGACGCGCGCCTTGCCGGTGCGGTATGCGGGCAGGAAGTTGGCCGAACCCATGAGGTTGTTGTTGGCGAAGTTGATGGTGAAGCGCTGGGCGTCGGGGATCTGGGAGGTGACCTGCACGGCGAAGTCGGACTGGTACTTTCCCGGGAACATGAGGTCGGCCATCTCGTTGAGGGTTTGGGTGAGCCTGGCGGCGTGGTTCTGGCTTACGGCGAAGACGATGGATTTGCCGATTTCGCCGCTAATGGGGTCGCGCAGCGCGTTTTCGAGGAAGGTCTTGCAGAAGACCTGGTTGGTGGAGTCGGCGAAGAAACGCCTCTCGAACTCGCGCTGCTTGAAGGTCTCGTCGCGCTCGTCGCCGGTGTCGTCGGTGAATGTGACGACAAAGCCCTCGTCCGCCAGCAGTTGGGTGGTGATTTCGGTGCGGGCGTCCAGGACGGTGGGGTTGATGAGATAGCCGTCTTTCACGCCATCTAGCAGCGAGTATCGGAAGGTGGGCTGGCCGCTCTCGCAGCCGAAGGTTCGGTAGGTGTCGAGTAGCAGGCGGCGTTCGGATTCGCGGGGGTCGGTTCTGGATAGTCCGCGCAGGTAGTCTCGCGGGGTGGCGGTGAGTCCGAGTTTGTAGCCGACGAAGTACTCGAACACGGAGCGGGCGTTGCCGCTGATGGAGCGATGGGCTTCGTCGGAGATTACCAGATCGAAGTCTGTTGGCGAGAATAGGGACTGGTACTTGTTGTTGAACATAAGCGACTGGACGGTGGTGATCACTATTTCGGCTGAACGCCAGTCGTCGCGGCGCTCTTTGTAGATGACTGTATCGAAGTCGTTGGAGAGCAGTTCCTTGAACACCTTTTCGGCCTGATTCTCTAGCTCCAGCCGATCAACCAGGAACAGAACGCGGCGCGCGTTGGCGCTGCGAAGGAACAGCTTGATTACGGCGGCTGAAACCAGCGTCTTGCCCGTGCCGGTCGCCATCTCGAACAGGAAGCGGTCGTTGCCCTCGGATACCGCGTTCTGCAAGGCGTGGACAGCGCGAAGTTGGTAGTCTCGCAGGAAGCGCAGGCCCTGGGCCTGGATGAAGCGCTCGCGTTCATCCTCGTTGCGCCAGGCTGCTTCGGAGGCGTAGCCGGGCCGCTGGGTCAGCGCTATGTAGTCGGCTTCTACCCGCTCGTCGGTTAGACGCTCGGGGCTTGGGGTGAAGCGCTTGTACTGTCCCACTGAATCCGGGTCGGGGAAAGTCGTTATGACGCGGGGATTGCCCTGATCCAGGTCCCAGAAGTAGTGCAGGTTGCCGTTGGAGAGGATGACGAAGCGGCAGTTGAGCGAGCGGGCGTATCTGCGGGCCTGCTCTTTGCCGACCAGGGGCTGCTTGTCCTCGGACTTGGCTTCCAGAACGACTAGCGGGAATCCCCGCGAGTCCAGCAGGAGGAAGTCAACGAAGCCCCGGGAATCATTCTGGAAATCCTCGCCGAGCGCGTCCAGATCGGTTTGTTTGATGGCGACACTTGGCTCAAGGCGGATGTTGGCCGGCGCGTTCCCTTCGGGGAAGAAGCGCCAGCCGGCTTGTTCGAGCAGGCGGTTTATCTTTATTCGGGCGGTGGCTTCGTTCATGGCTTCAATAATGGGCGGGGATATTGTGGTTGTCAAGGTTGGGGTCTGGGCTGTGATTTTATCCACGAAGGGCGCGGCGGAGTCTGAACTGTGATTCTTGGGATTATTTTGATGGGCTGTGATTTTATCCACGAAGGGCGCGAAGGGACGCTAAGGGGCTGGGGTGTGGTTCTTGGGATTGTTTCGATGGGGTTTGATTTTTGCGCGGTTGTCCGAGGGGGTGGGCTGTGGTAGTGTTTCAGGCGAATGATTGCAGGAAAGACGGGCGCCGGGGCGCCGGGTTATTGAGGAGTTGGATCATGCGGAACGGAATGGGTGTCAGGGATAGGTATGAGTACGCGCTGAGTACGGAGTCGCAGGCGGCGGCGGATCATTACGTGAAGGCGCTGGATATGTTCATCGCGCAGACTTACGGGGTGGAGCGGGAGTTCGCGCGGGCGGTGGAGGCGGATGAGGGGCTGGCGGTGGCGCGCGCGGCGCTGGGGCTGCTCCAGCTGTATCGGAACGCGCCGGCGGAGGCGCGGGAGTCGGCGGCGAAGGCCGAGGCGCTGGCGGTTCACGCGACGAAGCGGGAGCGGCAGCAGGTGGAGGCTATCGGCCTGATGATAAACGGGCGGAATGACAGGGCGTACAGGCTGATACGGGAGCATCTGGCCGAGTTTCCGCGCGACATCCTGATGCTGAGGCTGGCGAGCCGGGTGCTGATTCTGGGATGCAGCGGCGCGGGCGTGGCGAATTTCCCGGAGGAGCTGTACAGCATCGTGAAGCCGCTGGAGTCGGACTACGGGGACGACTGGGCGTACCTGGGCCAGAACGCTTTCGCTCACCATGAGACGGGGCAGTTCGCGGACGCGCTGACTTATGCGGAGCGGTCGCTGGAGCAGAGGCCGGATAACGCGAACGCCTCGCACTCGGTGGCGCACGTGTTCTTCGAGACGGGCGACCCGGACGGCGGCTCGGATTTCCTGGGCGACTGGCTGGAGGGCTACGACCGGCGCGGGCCGTTCAACGTGCATCTGTCCTGGCACCAGGCGTTGTTCCAGCTGGCGACGGGAAGGCCGGAGAGCGCGGTTTCGCTGTATGAAGATCACATACGCCCGACGGTGGTGAAGAAGAATTTCGGCTCGCTCCAGGATGGGGCGTCGCTGATGTGGCGGATGAAGATATACGGCGACGGGGAGCCGGGGCCGTGGGACGAGGTTCTGGAGATAGCGCGTCCGGCGGCAGAGAAGCCGGGGCCGGCGTTCAGGGACGCTCACGCGGCGCTGACGTTCGCGGCGGGCGGCTTCACGGAGGAGATGGGCAAGCTGATTTCGGGGCTGGACGCGATGGCCGGGGAGGGCAACGCGCTTTCACGCGAGGTGATGCTGCCGCTGGCGAAGGGTGTTGAGGCGTTCGCGAACGAGGCATACGAGGACGCGGCGGACAACCTGGACGGGCTGGTGGATCAGCTTCCGCGCATCGGGGGCAGCCACGCGCAGCGGGAGGTGTTCGAGGATACTATCCTGGAGTCGTATATCCGCGCGGGCCGGTTCGAGAAGGCGCGGGAGCTTCTGAATACGCGGCTGAAGCGGCGGACGTCGGTGCGGGATGAGGTGTGGCTGGGCAGGACGATGGGCGAAGCGGCGGACTAGGGAAGGAGCGAGAGATGACATCGCAGGCGGTCAGGGACAAGGTGGCGGACCTAGTGCGCCAGGATCTGGAAGAGCGCGTGGGTGATAAGCTGGCGTTCGACCCGATCTTGGTGTTCAACAGGGTTGACCACGATGATGACGACTATCTGGATATAATCATCGTCTATGAGGGAGATTCGAAGCATCTGGATTTCGACACGACGATAGGGTTGGTCAGGCGCATAACTCCGCAGTTGCTGGAGCTCGGCGTGCCCTGGCCCCCGGGCAAGTCGTTCATAGACAAGTCCGAGTGGGAAGAAGAGTATATACCGAGGTACCATGACCCCGACTGGCCTAATTAGGATAGCGAGACACTTGGCGGCAGGCGGAGTAGGTAGCGGCATAGGGAGGCCGAGGCAGGATGAGCTATGCCGCGCCGTGAGTTGCGCGTACTACGCGATGTTTCACGCGCTTGCCGTTTGTTGCGCCGATACGCTGATCGGGGCTACTCGCGCTCGCCGGAGCCAAGAGGCGTGGCGGCGGACTTACCGCGCATTGGAACATGGGCACGCCAAGAATCAGTGCGCCAACGCGCGGATATTGAGAGGGTTTCCACTGGAGATACAGAGGTTTGGAGAACTGTTCATCTATATGCAGCGCGAGCGACATACGGCGGACTATGATCCCGACGCGAATTTCTCTCGCTCCGAAGTTACGCAGTTCATTCATGATACGGAGAACGCGATAACCAGATTCGAGACTGTGGACGCCAGGGACAGGCGGGCGTTCGCGGTGTTTGTTTTGTTGAGGAATAGGCGGTAGTAGTGTATGCTACCAATGGAAATGTAGGAACTAGGAGGAACTGAATATGTACGAAGCGATTCGCAATCTAATAGATAGTAATGAATTCTCGGTCGTTGAGTCTTTTGAGATTCCTGGGAGACCTGCTCGTTACGCGAAAGTTCCAAGATTTTTGTACGACTCGAAAGTGGGGTCATACTTGGATGAGGAATTTGAGAACGGATTGTGGAAGCACCAAGCAGAAGCACTTGAAGAACTCGGCGAAGGGCGCAATGTAGTCATCTCGACAAGCACTGCTTCTGGAAAGAGTTTGATATTCCGTGCGCTCGCTCTACATCGAGTCATGCTTGACCCGCAGAGCAGAGTTGTCGTCTTTTATCCACAAAGGGCTCTGGTCGAGGATCAACTACGTGGCTGGAGAGCGATGGCCCGTGTACTGGGAGTTGATGAAACGATAATTGGCCGTATTGACGGTTCAGTACGACCAATGAGTGAACGTGAAGAAATCCTTCGGAAGGCCAGAATAGTGATAATGACTCCCGACGTATGCCAAGCTTGGCTGATGTCTAGATTAAGCCTTCCCGTAGTTAAGGATTTCGTTGGTTCACTATCAACGCTTGTTATGGATGAGGCGCACACTCTCGAGGGTGTGTTTGGAAGCAATTTCTCATTCCTTGTCCGCCGCTTAATGGCAGCGCGAGACCATATTATGGGCAACCAAGATAACTCCTCTCAGATTCAACTAATAGCAGCTACCGCTACCATTGCTAAACCAGGGGAGCACCTAAGGCGGTTGACGGGAGGTGACTTTGTTGTCATCGATCATACAGATGATGGTGCTCAACAGAGTGAGAGATTGGTTGCACATATCGCCTGTCCACCTGGAGATGAACTCAACATCGCCCGGCAACTTCAACAAGCAGTCCTTACTCGTGGTCGAGAAGGAGGATTCATTACATTCATGGATTCCCGGAAAGGGGTCGAGGCATTGGCAATGGCGACCGAGGGTGACATCCAAGGACTCTTTGACGACGCTGCGGTAAGACCTTATAGAGCGGGGTATGATGCAGAAGAACGGCGGAGGATTGAACGAGAACTCCGCTCAGGTGTCTTGAGAGGAGTTGTCTCGACATCAGCGTTAGAGCTTGGAATTGACTTCCCTACTTTATCCATTGGTTTTAATTTGGGAGTTCCTCCAACGCGAAAGGCTTATAGACAACGGCTAGGACGTGTTGGCAGGAATGGTCCAGGTGCTTTCATCATAATTGGCCCTCCTAACGAATTCCGACAGTATGGTACATCCCTTCAAGAGTATCATGATATGTCAGTCGAACCATCGTATCTGTATTTGAATAATCGTTTCATGCAATTCGCGCATGGGCGATGCCTCGCTATTGAACGTGAAGCATTGGTAGCTTCCTCACGCCTTCCAACAGGAGTGCAATGGCCAGATGGTTTTGGCGATCACTATTTAGCGGCACGTCCCGGAGGGAATCGTCCTGCTGAATTCGATGCCATTGCCGAACTTGGCGGAGACACTCCACACTTAGGCTATCCACTTCGTAATATAGGCGAACAAAATTTTCAGATCAAGCTTAACGAGAATTCTGCCCCAATTGGTGACGCTAATCAATCTCAGGCTTTAAGAGAGTGTTATCCTGGCGCAGCCTACTATCATAATATGAGGCCTTACTATGTTGCAGCATGGCATACACGGACTTTCCAACAGCCATTTGTGCGGGTGAGAAACGGAGTACCGGGGCGCTTTACACGACCACGTATCAGGACATGGTTGAATTCAACAATCACGGCTAGTGACGTACTTGATGGACACTTAATCAGAGGGGAGCATGGCTTTTTGGCTGAATGCCAGATGATGATAACTGAGCGAGTTGAAGGATATACAGACCGATCTGGAGAGTTCCATTCATATCAAGAGCTTCAGCAGAGTAATCCAAATCTTAGAGCCAGATCACGGAATTTTCGTACCTCTGGAGTAATCCTCTGCATTGATCTTGATTGGTTTAGGCCGTTAACAGTAAAAGGACAATTTGCAGATGCACTGCGTGACATATTCATACATCACTGTAGTATAGGACCTCAGGACATTGGGTCTGCCGCAACTAACATTTCAGTTCTGGACGGAGACGGGCGGCAGTGGCGTCGTGGATGTGTGGCGATATTTGACGAAACATACGGCAGCCTTAGATTCACCGAGCAGTTGTATGATGGTTTTAACAGTGTGCTAGATAGACTTCTGAGCGCGGTTACTACGGATCCCTCGTCGGAATCTGATGTGCTCAGGGAAGCCGTCGCCCGAGTTCGGGATCAAGTTGCAGGCTTCGTTTCAACTAGTCCATTTAGTATTCAGTCTGGGGAAATTCCGGGAGGCTATGAGCAAGTTTTCTCACCGGGGTCCCGTGTCTGTTACCGTGAGAGTGGAGCTATGTCTGAGGATGTGACGATTATCGAACCCACTATCATTGACGGCCCACTAATGTACCGAGTGGAAGTTCAACAGCCACGTGGCCCTGCATTACGTCGTTACATTCCAGCATCATCGGTTGAACCATCTGCAGATGCAGATTCTTGGGAGTACTCTTGGTGGAATCGTGAGACACAAACTTATGAAGATCCACCAGATACTGATGAAACAGACAGTTGATTTTAGGAAAAGGATACCGAACATGAGAATCTTGCTCGTAGCTACGAACCAGGCGGATCGGTTTATGGACCGGATGGTGGCGCGGCCGGCGCCGATTGGGTTGGCGTACCTGGCGGGGGCGGTGGATGAGGGACGGCATGAGTTGCGGGCGCTGGACCTGATGTTTTCGGAGGATGGGCCGGGTGATGTTGAGGACGCTGTGCGGGAGTTCGGGCCGGACCTTGTTGGGCTGTCCATACGCAACTTGGATAATCAGAGTAGTAGCAATTCGGTCTGGAATCTTCCGGGGGTGAGGGAGATAGTGGGGCGGATACGCGAGGTGAGCGATGCGACTGTGCTGTGCGGAGGGCCGGCTTTCAGCATTCTGCCGGGGGAGTGCTTGGAGTACGTTGGCGCGGACCTGGGTATCGCGGGGGACGCGGCTGAGGCGTTCGCGACGCTGGTGGAGCGGCTGGAGTCGGGGGAGGATTATAGGGATGTTCCAGGAATTGTGTACCGACGGGATGATGGCGAGGTGGCAGTGAGCGAGGGGCGGTTCGTGTCGGATTTTCATAATTTCCCCCGCCTTGACCTGCTGGACATGATGAAGTACAACGGGTCGGGGTTCGGTGTCGGGGTTGTAACGAAGTTGGCGCAGGCGTATTATCCGACGCTGGACAGTGATTTTTCCGGCGGCGACTGGCGCGCGCGTCCCGCCGACGAGGTTGTGGAGGAGATAGCGGCGCTGAACCGGGACTACGGAATCAACAAGGTGTTCTTCATTGATTCGGGATTCAACGTTCCGGCGGACGCGGCGAAGTCGCTGTGCATCGCTATCCTGGAGTCGGGGCTGAAGATCAGGTGGAATAGCTATGTGAGGCCGGGTTCGGGTGACGAGGAGCTTTTCGGGCTGATGAAGCGGTCGGGCTGCTCGCTGGCGCTGATGTCGGAGTCGGGCAGGGGTTCGGGCGAGTTGTCGGAGCGGCTGAATGGACTTGAGGCTATGGCGCATCTTTGCGGAAAGGTCGGGCTTCCGTTTACTATGAACGTGGCGTTCGGCGAGCCTGGAGAGACGCGCGAGAGCGTTGAGCGCAAGATAGAGTTTCTGAAGGGCGTCAAGCCGGCGTTCGCGGTACTGCGGCTTGGGACGCGGATTCTGCCGAATACAGCGGTGGCGCAAGCCGCGATTGAGGAAGGTCTGATAGAATCGGAGTCGGACCTGCTGAGGCCGGTCTTCTACATCGAAGAGGAAGTGAGGGATTGGCTTGGGGACAGGCTGCGGGAGGAGGTGGCGGCGCGTCCGAGGTGGAATCTGTCGTGAAATGGATTCCCGCTTTCGCGGGAATGACGGGGACGAGTGGGTGATTTTACCCTCATCCTAGCCCTCTCCCATCAAGGGAGAGGGGATTGTAAGGAAACGAATATGCCGGTTATTGATCATAGTACGCAGAGGATGCCCGCTCCGACGGATAAGGTCGGTTCGCGGGGGATGATAACCGAGGAACACGGCGCGGAGTCGCTGTCGGTGACTGAGTTGGTCGTCGAACCCGGGTTCAGGGGAAGTCTGCACACGCACGATACGGATGAGGCGGTGATGGTGGTGGAGGGGTCTATCCAGTTCGTCGTGGGAGACGAGGTGCAGACGGTGCGCTCGGGGTACTCGATGCTCGCGCCTCCGGGGGTGGCGCACAAGCTGGTGAACAATACGTGGGTGTCGGCGCGGATGCTGGTGATACGACCGACGACCGAACATGAGACGACAAACTTGGAATAGCGCGGGCGCGATTGCGCCATATACAATGGAGGATACTTTCATGGCGAGCAGTCAGACCGGAGCGCGGGAAGAGTTGCAGCTAATACCGACGAACGCGGGGGGCAGGTCTTTCGCCGGGCCGCCGAAGGCGCTCCAGTCGCAGGTTACGCCGACGGACTTGTTCTACGTGAGGAATCACTGGAAGGGCGCGCCGGAGATTGACGCTGACGCCTACCGGCTGAGCGTGGGCGGCGAGGTGGCGCAGGCGCTGTCGCTGAGCATGGACGATCTGAAGGCGATGCAGAACCGTCGCTACCAGGCGACTTTCGAGTGCTGCGGCAACGGGCCGATTCCCGAATACTGGGCGAAGCAGACGCGCTCGGTGATGGAGAAGGTGACCGGACATGGGATCATGGGCAACGCGGAGTGGGTCGGCGTGTCGCTGGCGGACGTGCTGAACATGGCGGAGATAGGGCCGAACGCGGTGGAGGTGATGTTCGAGGGCGCGGATCATGGGCCGGATGAGGTTGTGGGCGATCCCGAAGAGGTGACCTACGAGCGCAGCCTGCCGATGGATAAGGCGCTGCATCCGGATACGATGCTGGCGTGGGAGATGAACGGGGAGACGCTAACGCCGATGCACGGCTATCCGCTGCGGCTGGTGGTTCCGGGCTGGTACGGGATGTGTTCGGTGAAGTGGCTGGTGGGGATCCACGTGCTTGACCACAAGTTCGAGGGGTTCTACCAGATAGAGCGGTACAGGGTGATGAACGGCCCGGACGCGGACGAGTTCTACACCTACCTGACGGGCATGAAGGTGAAGTCCATCATCACGGACCCGGCGCCGGGCGACCAGGTTCCGGTCGGGGACTACGTGGTGTCGGGCGCAGCCTGGTCGGGGGAGAGCGACATTACGCGGATCGAGGTCAGCGTGGACGGCGGGAATACCTGGACGGACGCGCGGATAACCGTTCCGAGAAGCGGCTACTCCTGGACGCGCTGGGAGTGCGACTGGGAGATTCCGGCGGCGGGCGACTACGTGATTATGTCGAGGGCGACGAATGACAAGGGAGAGACGCAGCCGATGGAGTTCCCGAACAAGTGGGACGGCATGGGCTACGGCAACAATATGGTGTTCAGGCACGACGTTGAGGTAGTCTGATAGTTGCTTCCTCGCTGGTAAGAGGGTTCAGCCATGTCTGTGGTCGCGTGACTACGGAAACGTATTCGCGTATGATTTGTCGGCTTATCCTCAAGGGTTCGTTGCTCAAACGAACGCGCTCAAGACTCTGTCCGGCGACATCGTGGAACGGAGCTTCAATGATACGGGAGTAAACGAGGACGTTGGTGTCTATGAACATCTGTGGAGCTATATCCTCTCGTCATACATATCCTCTCGTCTGAGAGAGAGTCCCTCCGGCCACTTCCCCACGCTGCGAACGGGCCAAATCTCATCCAGCAGGTCTGTTTCTGAGGATTTCCGACGTTTGAACGACAGGGTTTCAGCATCCATGTTCACCTCGGCGGTCTCCCATCCGGCGGAGGTCCAGGCGATAGACTGGCTGTGAGGGCTGTCGCCATTTTCGTTTGCCCACCAAGCGTTGTACCTTCTCGCAGAAGCGGGCAGCCCGAAGCCTATGACGGACTCGACCTCGCTGAAAGAGGTCTTCCATTCTGAGGACTGAAGACCGCTGAGGTGGGAGTACAATCCTCGGTACTTGCCCGCGCTTGCCTTTTCCCTGTACTTTGTCTCTTGAGTTGAATACATACTATCCTCGCAAGTTGACTGTCTTCGCGCTTTCTCAATTATATACGAACCGCTTGCCGTATTTGGAGCGCGGGGATGGGATTCCGTGTTAAAGTATGGGCGCAAACTTGAACGCTGAAGGAGAAGCGAATGCCGATATTGGATAAGTCTGGGACCGACATGACCGAGATGTACACCGGCTTCAAGCGCTGGTCGGTGGTGGATGGGACGCGGGGTTCGACGCAGTTGAGCGTCGCCGAGGTGCTGATGGAGCCGGGTTCGTCGCCGCCGCTTCACGCGCATCCGACGGAGGAGACTATTCTGATTGCCGAGGGAGAGCTTGAGGCGTACATCGGGGAGGAGACGCGAATGGTGACGGCGGGGCAGTTCGTCCTCGCGCCGCCGGGGGTGAAGCATGGCTTTACGAACAAGTCGGGCAAGCCCGCGCTGATATACGGGATTCACCCGACTCCGGCGGTTCAGACGGAGTGGGATGAGGAATAGCGATTAGTCTCGGTAGCGGCGGCCCAGGTCGGTGGCGTCGAATAGCTGGCCGTCGCGTATCTCTTTCACTTCGTCGGCCATTTCGAGCAGGGTGGAGTCGTGGGTGGCGGATACGACGCTGATGCCGCGGTTCTGGACCATCTCCTTGAACAGGCCGAAGATGGATCGGGCGTTGTTGGAGTCTAGTTCCCCGGTGGGTTCGTCGGCCAGGATCAGGGGCGGCTCGTTGACGATGGCGCGGGCGATGGCGACGCGCTGCTGCTCGCCGCCGGAGAGTTCGTAGGGCCTGTGATTGGCGCGGTTCCAGAGGCCGACGATTTCAAGGGCCTCGCGGGTGCGCGCCTCGCGGTCGCGGGTTCCGACTCCGGCTATCCTGAGAGGGAGTTCGACGTTCTCGAACGCGGACAGCAGGGGCAGCAGACCGAAGGACTGGAACACGAAGCCTATCTGGTGGCGTCGCAGTTCGGTCAGGTCGCGCTCGTCCATATCGGCTATGTCGCGGTCCTGGAACATGACCTTGCCGGATGTGGGCTTGTCCAGGCCGGCCAGGATGTTGAGCAGGGTGGTCTTGCCGGAGCCGGAGCGTCCGACGACGGCGATGAACTGTCCGGGCATTACGGTCAGGTTGATGCCCCTGAGCGCGCTGATCTCCTCGGAGCCGAGCGTGTACGTTCGGCGGAGGTCCATGGTGGTTATAAGCGGGAGCACTCTGCTCATCTGTCTAGTCTCCGGGTCTTATGGTGACGGTGCCGTCTTCTATCTGGACACGCGCTTTTTCGCCGATGTTTAGTTGTTCAAGAAGGTCGCGCGGTATCTGGACGCGCCCGTTGTTGTCCACCAGGACGAACTCCTCAAGGGGCTGTTCGGTTTCCGCTTCTCCCCTGATGCGCTGGTAGGTGACTCGGCGGCGTATCTCGGTGGACATCTTTCCGTCGCGTATCATCACGACGCGCCCGACCTTGTAGGCTATGTCGGGGTCGTGCGTGACGATGAGGATGGTGGTTCCCATCTCCTGATTGACCGTGCCGAACAGGTCTAGTATCTCGGCGGCTGTGGCGTCGTCGAGTTCGCCGGTGGGTTCGTCGGCCAGCAGCAGGGGCGGCTTGTTGGCGAGCGCGACGGCTATGGCGACGCGCTGCTGCTCTCCGCCGGACAGCTTTTCGGGGGTGTGGTCGAGCCGGTGTCCGAGTCCGACGAGATCCAGCAGTTCCTCGGCGCGTTCGCGTCTCTCTCCGCCGGGCGTGTTGGTGAGCATCATGGGGAGGGAGACGTTCTCGATGGTCGTGAGGTACGGGAAGAGGTTGCGGCTGGTCTGCTGCCAGATGAAGCCGATGTCCTCGCGCCTGTACTCCTCGATGTCGCGTCCGTTCATTCTGAGGAGGTCTTTGCCGCCGACCATTACGCTGCCGGCGGAGGGGGCGTCGTAGCCGGCGAGGATGTTGAGCAGGGTACTCTTGCCGCTGCCGCTCGCGCCAACGATGGCGACGACCTCGCCCGGTTCTACGGCCAGATCGAGGCCCCTGAGCGCGACGACTTCCAGGTCGGCTATCTTGTATATCTTGAAGACGTCCTGGCAGAAGACATAGTAGTCGCGGGCGCTGGTCATGCGGGATTCTCCGGGGCTTGCGGTCTGTCGTATTTGTATGACTTGTACAGTATAGACTATCCGTGTATGCCGTTGAAGCAGATCACCCCCATCCTAACCTTCCCCCGTCAAGGGGGAAGGGATTTTTAGCTACCCGTAGAGGGAGAGGGGATTTGCAATCGTATGGCGGAGGCGCGAGTATGACGGCGGGATGGGGCGTGATATGATGGTTGGCGAGACAAGGGGGTGTTACGTTGTCAGGCACGTTCGCGTTAGGTCGGCTGTTCGGAGTGGCTGTCAGGATCCACTTCTCCTGGATATTCATATTCGCGCTTGTGGCGTGGTCTGTGGGGTCGTTCTGGCTGCCGTCTCGGTATCCTGACTGGAGCGGATGGCAGTATTGGGCGGTGGGCATAATCGGCAGCGCGCTGCTGTTCGTGTGCGTGCTGATTCACGAGTTGAGCCACTCGCTTGAGGCCATACGGCGGGGACGCAGGGTGCGGAGCATCACGCTGTTCTTCCTGGGCGGGGTGTCGGAGATAGAGGAGGAATCGAGGACGGCGAGCGAAGAGTTCTGGGTTTCGATAGTGGGACCGCTGACCAGCCTGGCGCTGGCCGGGCTGTTCGGGCTGATGTATCTGAACTTTCGCGCAGGGCCGGGACAGATAGCCGCGCTCTTGCAGTATCTCATGGTGGTGAATCTGGCGGTGGGGGTGTTCAACCTGTTTCCGGCGTTCCCTCTGGACGGGGGCAGAGTGCTGCGCGCGCTGGTGTGGCGGGCTACGCGAAGCCATGAGAAGGCGACGCGGGTGGCGAGTTTCACTGGGTCTGCGCTTGGGTTCGGGCTGATAGGTCTGGGCATCGTGTTCGTGTTCACGAACAGCCTGGTGTCGGGGATATGGCTGGTGTTCATCGGGTGGTTCATCCAGTCGGCGGCGTCTTCGGTTCGGCGGGACTCGGCGGAGCGGCTGGTTGTGTCGGGCCGGACGGTGGGAGAGGCCATGGACGAGGACTTTCCGAGCGTTCCGCCCGGTATGTCTATCCAGGCGCTGCTTGATGAGCGCATATCGAAGGACTTCGAGAGGGCGTACCTGGTGATATTGGGGGACACGTTCCAGGGGCTAATCACGGTGACGGACGTGCGCGGGGTTCCGGTGGAGCAGCGGGCGACGAAGTGGGTGTCGGAGGTGATGACCAAGGCTGAGGACGCGCTGACGCTACCGCCGGACGCGCCGCTGGAAGAGGGGCTGCGAGTCCTGGCGCAGAGGAACATCCACCAACTGGTGGTCATGGATTCGGGAAGGCCGGTGGGGCTTCTGACGCGGGCGGGGGTACTGAGGGTGATGGAGTTGTCGGAGCTTCTGCCGCGCGATGAGTCGCGTGAGCGGTCGGAAGACGGGCGGTGATTAGCGGCGGACGCGCTAACGGACCAGCGCGTCGCGGAGCGAGGACGCGAATTCGGCGCGCTGCCAGCGACGGACGGCGGGGGAGCGCATCTCGGTATTCAGGTCTTCGGGAGACCTCGCTATCTCTTTCAGGCTTCGCATCGGCCATACCAGGGCGGGGTCGAGGGCCAGAGATTCGCCATGCGCGGTTCGCCATTTCTTGAGGCTATCGAGCAGTCGTGAGGCGTCCGCCTGCTGCGCCCTGGTCATGCGGGTTTGGGGTCTTCTGACCACCGGACGCTTGATAGGGTCTGCCTTCTGTCCTCTGCGTATGGCGGCGCGGAGGTCGGAGGCGTGTCTGCCACGCGCGAATCTGCCGAGTCCGCGCACCTCGTTGAGCCTGGAATCGGGATTGGCCGCTAGGGATACGAGGGCGGCGTCGGGAATGACGCGGAAGTGGGGCCGCCCCGTCCGGGCGATGTGGCGCTCGCGGTAGGTTACGAGCGAGTCCAGGACGGCCAGGGCGCGTCCGTTGAGGCGACGGGATCCCTTGACTCGGAAGACGGCGGTTTCGGGGTCGGGCGGTTCGTACCGAATGGCGGCGATGCGCTCGGATTCCTCGGCGACCCACTCCAGCCTGCCGAGGCTGGACAGCTTGCTTTTCAGGATGTCGGTGAGGCGGATAAGGTGGCGGACGTCGTCCGCGGCGTAGTCGAGGTACTTGGGCTTGAGGGGGCGTATCGTCCAGTCGGAACGCTGGAGTTTCTTGTCCTTGATTATGGAGACGCCGAGGGAGGATTCGAGGACGGTGGCGAGTCCGAGCCGGTCCATGCCGGTGAAGGCGGCGGCGATACTGGTGTCGAAGAGGGAGGTAACGCGGAAGCGCCAGTCGCGGTCGAGGCTGCGGATGTCGTGGTCGCCGGAGTGCAGGATGATCTCGACGCGCTCGTCGGAGAGTACGTCGCCGAGCGGGGTCATGTCGTCGAGGGCGAGCGGGTCAATGATGAAGACGCGGCCATCTGGTATGGCTATCTGGATTAGGCAGACGCGCTCGGGGTGTCGGAAGAAGCCGTTGGTTTCGAGGTCAATGGCGAGGCGCGGCTGCGCTCGCAACGTGTCCGCTACGGCGAGGAAGCGGGATTGGTCTTGGATGAGTTGGAAGTCTGAAGGGGGAACTGTATTTCTCCTGAGGGCGTCTGTCTGAACTGTGATTCGTTTGATTGGGGTGATGGGTAGGAGTAGCGCGGTGGTGTTTGGGTCGGGTCGGCGCGGGGGTGTTTGAGCTAGTCCGTTTCCTCCGGTTCCATCTCTTCCTCTTCGATGGGATACCAGAATATGTCGCCGGAGTCGAGCAGGGGCTGGATGGTTCTGTCAAGGCGAACCCCGGCAATGGCGGGGAATGCCCGTTTGCCCGTAAATTGAGTCAAGAGGCGGCTGTGGGACATGGCCCTGCTGGTGTCCCTGCCGTCGCAGGTATAAGAGGCCTCGACCGCGATATAGAATGTGGAGCCGTCCGAGGTGGCCGCGCTGATGATGACGTCCGCTTTGGCGTAGCTGCGCCTGGTAGCCAGAGGAAGCGCGGCGAATTGGCGGTTATCCACCAGTTGGACGCGGGCATTTTGGTTAAGAGTCTCGACTGATGTATATACGAGGTCCAGACCGTTCGCCTCACTTATCAAGATAGCTATGTCGAACGCGCTCTTTCTCGCGGCGGTCTCGGCGAAGTTGCCCCGGAAGTTTCGGAAGTCGTGATCCATTCTTCCGAACCTGGTGTGGAGGTTTTCCAGGTGACGTAGAATCTCGCTCTGCGTCTGGAGAATAGATTCTTGGGTTTGGAGCATCCCGTTCTGAGTCTGGCGCAGGTCGGCGGTGTCGGCCAGAATCTCGTTCTGCGTCTGGCGCAAGTCAGCGGTGTCGGCCAGAATCCGGTTCTGTGTTTGGCGCAGGTCGGCGATGTCCGCCAGAATTTCATTCTGTATCCGGCGCAAGTCGGCGATGTCCGCCAGGGTCTCGCTCTGTGTTTGGAGGATAGACTGGACCTGCTCGGGCAACGCCAGCACATCGTCGGTCATGATGGCGAGCCGGACCTGGCGGAGCAACTCCGGGTCGCTTCGGAGGGCCGTGAGTATGTCTTCCGCCGTGTTGATGGTGACCATAGCGCATCCTTTCGCCATCTATTCTTTCATACGCTGGCGAATGTGGTCAATGAGCGTTTGGCGTGGGGAAGCGTGGATAGGTGGTGGCGTCAAGGGATGTGGACGATACCTGCAAGAGGGAGACGGACGCGGACTCCGGTCGCTCTGTGAGCGTGATGTAGAGTGGTCGCGCTATCAGTCCGAAGGTTTGCAGGACGAACAGGGCAAGGTAGAAAGGACGCAATTCTCTACGCACTGTCAGCCTGACTCTCTCCGATTTTCCGAAGGACTGTCCATATTTCGCTTTGAATGTGCTATCCTTTATAGGAGTATCAGTGAATTTCACCCATAAAGGAGATGGAACATGAGCGACCATATTCACCTTTCAGCTGTACGTCCAACAACCTATCCAACATTTGGTTTGGCTAAGACCTTGCCAGTTGGTCAAACGATGTGTGGGATGGCGTACCGTCCGGGGAACACTCAAGTTGTAACCCACCGTCAGAAGGATGCAGTTACCTGTCCAAGGTGTACAGAAGGGATGGCTAGATCATCATTCGCCGTCTAATGAGACATCGTTGGCATGGAGCATTTGAAACGACGAGGGACCCGCTCAGTTGAGCGGGTCCCTGTTTATTGGATTTTGGATTTATGCCGACGTTAACGCCAAACGCAGGCGAATACTGATTGTTCTTCCGTTGACCTGATATTGCGCTGGCAACGCATATCTCCCATGTTGCGCGTCTGTACGGATACGCGCTCAACTTCGGCGTGGTCTTTCTCCACTAGGCCGCAACTCAGTATGTACTTGCCTTCGTCTGCGTACATACGGGTGGAATTGCAGTAGGATTGACCATCAACTAGTACATCAACGGAGTGCGTATCCTCGACATCAAAGTCGGGGTCGAACCATACTTTAATCTGTGGCAATGAACCCTCAGATTCCGTTTCTATCAGAATCCATGCCGCCGCCTCAGTTGTCTCGACTAGATTTATTGGGGTGGGGGTTTCGACATCTCGCGCTACGACCTGAGCGATAGGATTGCCCTGAGCGTCTTTCTCCCAGATGCAGGGGAACATTGTCAAGTTCGTGTTAGATTTGACATGACGGTCGCATCTCATCTCACCTTGGTTCTTGACTAAGATCGAGACCTCTTGCACTTCGTAGTGATGCTTTTTACTAGACCCACAACCTAGTATGTATCCTCCACCGTCGCCGTGTATCTGAACCGGATTACAGTATTCCTCACCATCTACTAACACTGTGACGTCGTCAGGTTCAGCATTGATGACAAGTGTCATTAAAGCAGCCTGAATGGAGCCATCCTTGTCTCGCAATCCAACAGCCGTCTGCATTTCATCCTCTGAAAGAGTCCTGAGATTGACCTGGGATTCCTGTGAGGAGGTGGGTGTAGGCGATGGTGCGGCGGGCACCGGTGCAGGCGTAGGAATTGAAGACGCAGTGGATGGCGCTGCGATGGGAGTTGGTAACGTGGTAGGAACAGGCGCGGAAGTTGAGGTGGGGACAGGCGCCGGTGTGGGAACGGGTAATGGGGTAGATGTGGATACAATCTCTATCGGTGGTTCTGGTTCGGGAGTTGATGTGGCGGGTATAGTCTCGCTACCTGATGAGCAGGCGAGTCCGATTCCCAGAACCATGATTGTGAGTATGCCTACGACTAACCTGACCTTCATTAGTAGCCCCCTCGCGGCAAGGATTGGCTACTCGCACAAGTCGCCTGTCCAAGTGTGACCTCAAGGGGGCATAGATGCCCGCCTTGCCTGCAAGGTCACACCAAACAGGATATATGCAGGTGAACAGGTTGTTAGACTTGTGCGAGTCCGCGACTAACTTATAGAGCAGTCGGCGTTTTGTCAAGTGAAATGCCAGATGAGGACGTTAGTGCGCGGCGCCGGTGAATATGTCCGCGAACTCTCGTACGGACGGCGTGGAGTCTTGTTTAGTTGAACCGAATGTTGCCGCCGTTTGTTCCTTCGTAGTCGGTTGTGGTGTACACGCCGAGGTCGCGGCCCTGGTGGACGTGGACGATTATTTCCTGGCGCACTATGCCTACGGCGTCCAGAAGTTCGGCCTCTATGTCGTCTATGATGTCCTGGATTTCGTCGGAGGTGACGGATTCCTCGACGTTGAGGGTAGCGTGCACCACTACGTCGGCGTAGTGGATGTCCAGGCGTCCCACTACAACTTCGCTCTCCAGGACTATGTAGCACTCGGAGTAGGGGGTGCGGGTCTCTCGCTGGAAGTCGTATTTCGCCATTTGAGAGTCTGTTCCTGTTCGGTATGGATTCCCGCTTTCGCGGGAATGACGGTTGAGGGCGGGAATGACTGAATTATAGTTCACCCTCACCCTAGCCCTCTCCCATCAAGGGAGAGGGAATTTATGCAATCGGGGTTAGGTTCTGACCTGGCCGCTGCCCATTACGGTCCACTTGTAGGATGTGAGTTCCTTGAGTCCCATGGGGCCGCGCGCGTGGAATTTGTTGGTGCTGATGGCTACTTCCGCGCCGAGTCCGAACTGGCCGCCGTCGTTGAAGCGGGTGGAGCAGTTTACGAAGACGGCGCTTGAGTCCACTTCGTCAACGAAGCGCATGGCGGCTGAGTAGTCTTCGGTGACTATGGCGTCGGAGTGGCCGGAGCCGTAGGTCTCGATATGGGCCAGCGCGTCGTCCAGGGAGTCAACTACGCGGACGCCCGCTATGAGCGCGAGATGCTCGGTGCTCCAGTCGTCTTCCGAGGCGGAGGTAGTCCGCAGTTCCTCGCTGCCGTTGGTGGGGCCCATGATAGTGAGGGCGCGGCGGTCGCAGCGCATCTCGACGCCCGCCTCGGCGAACTTTCGGGAAATCATCGGGAGATAGGCGGGCGCGACAGAGGAATGAACGAGAAGCGTGTCCATGGCGTTGCAGACGGAGTATCGCTGCACTTTGGCGTTGAACACGATGTCGGCGGCCATGTCCAGGTCGGCTTCGCTGTCCACGTAGGTGTGGCAGACGCCGACGCCCCCGGTTATGGCGGGCATCTTGGCGTCGCGCGCTACCCTGTTGATGAGTTCCTGGCCGCCCCTGGGAATGAGCAGGTCTATGTAGTCGCGCGCTTCGAGCATCTGGCCGACGAGCGCGCGGTCGGTGGACTCGATAAGCTGAACGGCGTCCTGGGGGGCGCCCGCGTCGGCGACGGCTTCGCGTATGACGCCAGAGAGCGCGGTGTTGGAGTTGATGGTGTCGCTGCCTCCGCGCAGTATGACGGCGTTGCCGGACTTGAGGCAGAGTGTGGAGATGTCCACGGTCACGTTGGGCCTGCTCTCGTAGATGACGCCGACCACGCCGAGGGGAACGCGCCTGCGTCCCACCTGGAGGCCGTTGGGCATGGTTCGCATCTCAAGCGTTTCGCCTACGGGATCGGGCAGCGCGGCGACGCTGCGGACGTCGGACGCGATGGCGTCCAGGCGCTCCGGGTTCAGCGTCATGCGGTCTAGGTAGTATTCGGGAAGTCCCTTTCGCCTTCCGGCGTCGAGGTCGAGTTGGTTGGCGTCGAGTATGGCGCGCTGATCCTGGGCAACGCGGTCGGCGATGTTCAGCAGCGCCTGGGTTCGGACGCCGCCGGTGGTCTTGGCTAGTTCGCGCGCGGCTGTCCTGGCGGCCTCTCCCTTGCGGGTGAGTTCGTCGGTCATGGTCTTCATCATTGGTCAAACTCCTGTGGGTTGAGGCCGCTATGCCTGTGGCGTTTCAAGAAGGACAAGATTGTCCCTGTGGATAACCTCGTCGCCGTAGTGGTAGCCGAGCGTCTGGCCGATGCGGTCGGAGCGCAGACGGCGTATCTTGAGGATGTCGTTGGATCTGTAGCTGGAAATGCCGCAGGCTATTCGTCGCCTGTCGGGGTCCTCGACAAGCACGACCGCGCCGCGCTCGAAGTCGCCCTGGGTGTCCAGCACTCCGGCGGGCAGCAGGCTCTTGTTGCCGTTTACGAGAGCGCGGACGGCGCCCGGGTCTATGACTATCACGTCGGATTCGTGGATCTGGCTGAGCAGGTAGCGTTTCCGGCTTTCCATCCTGCTCGCGCCGGTGGGGAAGTACGTTCCGAGCGACTCGCCGCCCACGAGACGGGGAACTACGTCTTGGGCCGCGCCGTTGGCGAAGATGGTATCCACTCCGGAGGCGGTGGCCAGACGGGCGGCGTTGAGTTTGGCGGACATTCCGCCGCGTCCACGCGCGTCGAACGAGGGGCCGCCGAGCGCTTCGATTTCCCGCGTGAAGGACGGCACTTTCCGAATCAGCGCAGCGTCGGGATCGAGATTCGGGTCGCCGGTGAAGAGTCCTTCGGTCTGCCCGAGGATAATCAGCAGGTCGGCGTCCACGATGTTGGCGACCATGGCGGATAGGGTGTCGTTGTCGCCTATGACGTCGCCTTCCAGTTCGTCCACAGACACGACGTCGTTTTCGTTGATGATGGGTACAACCCTGTATCGCATGAGTCCGAGCAGGGTGTTGCGTATGTTCAGGTATCCCATGCGGTCGCTGAGGTCTTTGCGGGTGAGCAGGGTCTGGGCGACGCGGACATCGTGCCAGTCGAAAAGCTGCTCGTAGGCGTGCATGAGCCGTCCCTGTCCAATGGCGGCCAGCGCCTGGCGCATGAGGACGTTCCCGGCCTGTCCGGTGGGATCGAGGACGTGCCTTCCGGCGGCGACGGCTCCCGAGGACACCAGCAGCATCTCGCAGCCGCGCCGCTGAAGACGCGCTATCTGGCCGACGACGCTGGCCATCGTCTCAAGGTCGAGGCGATTGGTTCCGTCGGTAATCAACGTCGTGCCTACCTTGACCACGACGCGGCGGTATGGACGGGCTGAGTTGTGCTTGCCTTCGCGCATCTTTGTCTGAACTGTGATTTGTGGGATTTTTATGAGTTGAATGATGTAGATGGTTCGGCGGTAATCCGAATTGGAAACCCAAATCATTATAGCGCAAAACAGGGGGGCGATTTGCAATCAAGGCCGTTTCCTGACAGGCGCTAGTCAATCGCTTATACTGAGCGCGCGAAAAAGGAGGCGACGATATGCAGGACCTGGTTACGGCTGAATGGAGCGACGCGGTAGAAGCGATAGAGCAATGCTACGAACTTGGCTGGACGGATGGGCTGCCGGTGGTGCCGCCCACTCTGGAGCGGGTGAACGAGTTCCTGGATTACGCGGGACGCTCGCCTGACGAGGTTCTGGGGGAGATACCGGAGCGCAGGCGGGTGATAACGGTGGCGAAGACGGCGGCCAACGCGGTTATGGCGGGCTGCCTGCCTGAGTATTTCCCGGTCGTTCTCGCGGCCACGGAGGCGATGCTTGCGCCGGAGTTCAACCTGATAGCGCCGTCTTCCAGCCAGGGCGGCGCGGCGGTTCTGGTCGTGGTCAACGGGCCGATAGTTAGAGAACTGGACATCAACTCGAAGAATAACCTGTTCGGGCCGGGCAATCGGGCCAACGCGACCATCGGCAGGGCAATCAGGCTCATCCTGATGAATGCCTGCGCCTCGATTCCGGGCCTGTTCGACAGGACGGTTATCGGGCATCCGGGCAAGTACACCTTCTGCATCGCGGAGAACGAGACGGATTCGGACTGGCTGCCTCTGCACGTGGAGCGCGGGTTTTCGGTGGAACAGAGCGCGGTGACGGTGTTCGCGTCCTGGGAGCCGAGACAGGTGCGCTCGGCGTCACACTCGCAGGAAGTGGTGCTGGACACGGTGGCGGACGTGGCGTCGGTACTGGGGTCGTCGCTGGCGTCTTCGGACTCGGTTGGGGACGACTCTCTGCCCGTGAGACAAGGGGAGGTCTTGATAACGATAGGCGGGTCGGCGGACTTCTGGGGGGACTGGACAAAGCGGGACGTGAGGGAGTACCTGCATCCGCGCATCGGACGCTCGATAGCCGACCTGAAGATAGTGCGCGTCCTGGAGGGCCACGTGGAGCCGGCGGACTACCAGAACTTCGCCAGTTTCGTGCCGGAGCCGGACGACATACTGGTGGTTCGGGCGGGCGCGCCGGACGCGAGCGGCTACCGATGCTCAGTGGTGCTGAGCGAACTGCCCAAGGTGGCGTCGGCGGCGGTTACGAGGGCGATTGAATTCTAGTAGCGTTGAAGCGCACGCAGGACGCGGAATCGCGGGCTTCCGATGATTTGGCTGAAGCATTGCGAGATGCTGATAGAGCTCAACGTGAATTATTGGAAAGGCGAGCCGAATATGATAGATTGATTGAACAGTTGACTAACCGCTAGGCAGAGAATGAGGGTGAAGATGGCGCAGTCTGAAGACATGGTGATGATACCGAGGCGTAAGTGGGAGCGCATCATCAAATTAGCTCGGGAGTATTCCGAGAATCTTGACAGGAGCATCGAGAGAGTGGAACGCGCGCGCGAGGAGACGGAGGAACGCAGGAGGGAGCGCAGGCGGCGTTCCTACTGATCGCGCTTCGCCCGTAGATAGTCTGGCTTCATCAATGTCCATTCAGCCGCTCGTCGCCTCTTTTCAGGATGAAATGCGGCGGGGCCTGTCCGGCGAGCCCCGCTCCATCGCCATGCACCCGTCCTTCGTGAGCCGACCCTCCGGCTCGGAGGGAGGCCGTTTTCTCGCCCTCGACCTCGGCGGCACCAATGTCCGCGCTACCCTCGTTGACCTCGGAGGCGAGCGCGACATCCGCGTACTCGATCACCAGTCGTTTCGGCTGGATTCCACGTCCGGCAACGTGGACGACCTCTTTGGCCCGGTCGCGGAGTTCGTGGTTGATATTCTCCCCGACGGCGGCCCGCGAAGCATCGGCTTCATATTCGCCTTCCCGATGAATCAGACCGGCGTCCGCGGCGGTCGGCTGACGAAATGGACCAAGGAGTTCGAGTTTGACGGGGTGGAGGGGGAGGATGTGGTCGCGCTGCTGGAGAGCGCCATTCGCGCGCGGGCAGGCGATTCATCCGAACTTAGGGTCAGCGCGCTGGCGAACGATACGGTGGGAGTCCTGGCCGCCGGAGCCTATCTTGACCCGCGCTGCGACATGGGGCTGATTGTAGGGACGGGCGCGAATCTCGCCGTGGCGGTGTCGGCGGACATGATTGGCAGACAAGACCCGCTCGCCTCAGCCGGAAATCCGAATGAGATGATCTTCAACATGGAGTGTGGCAATTTCGACGACGTGGCCCCGGTTCGGACGAATGCGGACAGACTTCTGGAATCTGATACCGAAGGCCAACTCTTGGAGAAGATGATAGCCGGGCGTTATCTGGGCGAAGTGGCGCGTCTCAGGGCGCTGGAGGTCGCGGCTAGAGGCGATGGATTCGATGGATGGTTGGACGGTGGGCGCGGTCTGACGATTCCGTACTCATTCACGACGGAACTCCTGTCGGACATTCTCTTTGACGAATCGGAGAACCTGACCGCGACCGCCATGCTGCTGGGAGGGCTTGGCGTCTCTGATACGCGGATAGACGACAGGCGGCTTCTGCGAGAGATATGCGTATCGGTGGCGCGACGGTCGGCGCGTATGGTGGCGATGAGCATTGCGGCCACGGCCACATACATTGACCCTGACTTGGACGATGAACACATAGTGGCCGCCGACGGCAGCCTGTTCAGGGGAATGCCCGGCTACCAGCGGGATATCGAGCGCGGCCTGAGGGAGATTCTGGGCGACAGATCAGAGCGCGTGCAGGTGTGTTATCTGCGGGATGGATCGGGGCTGGGAGCGGCGGTGGTAGCGGCTGTCGCGGCGGCTTCGGAATAGGGACGCCCGCCACGGACGCCCCTGTGGGTTGTGGATGCAGTTGCAGACCGTCAGGCGTTCTGCGCCATGACCTCGACGAGTTCGCGGACGGCTTCGGCTGAATCGAGCAGCGCGGCCTGTTCGGACTCGGTGAGGTTGAAGCGGATGATGTCCTCGACGCCGCCGGCCCCGAGGCGAACCGGCACGCCGACGTACAGGCCGTCTATGCCGTACTCGCCCTCAAGATAGGCGGTGCAGGGGAGTATCTCCTGCCTGTCGAACAGGATGGCCTCGACCATCTGGACGATGGCGGCGGAGGGCGCGTAGTAGGCGCTGCCCGTCTTGAGCAGGTTGACTATCTCCGCGCCGCCGTCCTGGGTTCGCTTCACGATGGATTCGATGCGGTCCTGGGACAGAACCTCGCTTATCGGCTGTCCGCCGACCGTCGTGCTGGCCGTGACCGGCACCATCGTGTCACCGTGGCCTCCGAGGACATACGCCTCGACCGAGTTGACCGACACGTTGAGTTCCTCGGCCAGGAACGTCCTGAATCGGGCGGTGTCCAGGATTCCTGCCATTCCGACCACGCGGTTCTTGGGGAAGCCGCTCACCTGGAAGGCGCGCTGCGCCATGGCGTCCAGGGGGTTGGTCACTATGACGAGTATCGCGTCTGGGGAATGTTCCACTACGGATTGGGTGACCGAGGTGATGATGTTCATGTTGGTCAGCAGCAGGTCGTCGCGGCTCATGCCGGGCTGTCTGGCCAGGCCGGAGGTGATGACCACGACGTCCGAGCCGGCGGTGTCGGCGTAGTCGTTCGTGCCTACCACACTGGCGTCGGAGCCGATGACAGGGCCTGATTCGAGCATATCCAGCGCCTTGCCCTGCGGCAAGCCCTCCACTATGTCCACCAGCGCTATGTCTGCGTAGCCCTTGTCGAACATTCTCTGGGCGGCGGTGGCCCCGACGTTGCCCGCGCCCACTACGGTTACTTTGCTTCTTGGCATGGTAGTCCTCAGTTTTTAGTTATTAGTTGTTAGTTATCAGTAGTTGGGGCGGGTTCAGACGCCCGCCCCGGTTTGGTTGTTGAAGTATGGTCTGGGGCGCGCTATTCGGAAGCGTCCACGTACTCCTGCCAGCGGTCTTCGATGCCGGGGTCGGCCACGGTGTCCATGAGGTACTGGCCGAATTCCGCGCTGGTCGAGCCGGTGCTGCGCCCGGTCATGACAATCTTGCGTTCGTACTGGCCGCAGATATCTATGGCCTTGTGCAGCTTGGCCCCGATGTCGGTGTAGCCGATGTGCTCCAGCATCATAGCGCCCGCTCGCAGCAGCGAACTGGGGTCGGCGTACTGGTCGCGGCCCTCCCTGACCATCCTGGGAGCGCTGCCGTGTATGGCCTCGAACATGGCGTATTGCTTGCCTACGTTCGCGCTTCCGGCGGTGCCGACGCCGCCCTGTATCTGCGCGGCCTCATCGGTGAGGATGTCGCCGTACAGGTTTGGCAGCGCAAGAACCTGGAAGTCCTGCTGGCGCGCTGGGTTGATGAGCGCGGCGGTCATTATATCAATGTACCAGCCGTCCCACTCGATGCCCGGGTAGTTCTCAGAGACTTCGCGCGCTATGTCCAGGAACTTGCCGTCGGTGGTCTTGACGATGTTGGCCTTGGTGACGATGGTCACGCGGTCGCGTCCGGTTCGCTGGGCGTGCGCGAAGGCGGCGTCTATAATGCGGCGCGAACCCTGCGTGGTGATGACGCGGAAGTCCATGGCCAGATCGTCGGTGACGTTCATGCCCTGGCTGCCCACCGCGTACATATCCTCGGTGTTCTCGCGGAAGAACGTCCAGTCAATCCCCTGGGACGGGATTCGCACCGGCCTGATGTTGGCGAACAGGTCCAGTTCCTTTCGCATAGAGACGTTGGCGCTTTCGAGGTTGGGCCAGCCGTCGCCCTGTTCAGGGGTGTGGGTTGGGCCTTTCAGGGTGACGTGGCAGTCCTTTATCTCGTCCAGCACGTCGTCCGGGATGGACTGCAAATGCTCGGCGCGGTTCTCTATGGTGAGGCCGTCTATGACGCGGAACTCCACCTTGCCGGAGTCCACTTCCTCCCTGAGAAGGTGTTCGAGGACGGTCTGGGACTCGGCGCTGATTCGCGGGCCGATTCCGTCTCCGCCCAGCATCCCGACGACTATCGGGGAAACGCTCGAATAGTCCAGCCAGTCGGGTTCGTTCTTGAGTCTTTCGACGCGCTCCAACTGCTGGGCAACGACCTGCCCGAAATGCTCTTTTGCCGCATCTATAATCTGATTGTCAGCCACGTTTGGCTCCTTTCGGTTTGTTTTGTTTCGTGTATTGGCGGGGACGGGGACGCCCCGCGATATATGGAAAGTCCTAAGTTTGGATTACGGCCAGCGCCTGTTCCCTGGTTACCTGCGTTCCCGGCGCTACGGGCAGGGACTTGACCGTTCCGCCGACCGGGGACGGTATCGCGTTCTGCATCTTCATCGCTTCAAGCACCAGGAGCGGGTCGCCGGCGGAGACCGTGTCGCCTACGTCAACCGCGAGGCTGATGAGGATGCCGGGCATCGGGGCCGTCACCACCGTCTCGCCTTCCGCGACTTCGGTCTGCGCTTGCTGAGCGGCCGGCGATGGGGAGGGCGCGGAAGCGGGGGTAGGCGCTGGCGACACGGCTGGCGCCGGGGTCGCGCCGAGTCCGACGGGATCCACGTCAACCTCGAAGAACTGGTCGCCCACGTATATGTTGAACCGCCTGGCCCTGGCGCTCTTTGGCGGAGCGGGCGCGGACGGCTGCTGAGCCGCGCTCGCGGCCCGCCGGACTTCCTCCGGCGTCCTGGGCTTCATCTCGTCCGGCACGGGTTCGCGGCCATGCTTGATTCTGAGGAAACGCTCGCCGGTCTGCGGGTAGAGCGCGTATATCAGCGCGTCGTCTATGTCGTCGGTCAGGTCGGAGACGGCTTCTCTGGCCGCCTCCAGTTCCGGCTCTATGACCGCGCCCGGCCTTTCGGGGGCGGGCGTGATTTCCTCGGACTCGGCGAGCTTGTCCATGAGTTCGTCGCATACCGGAGACACAGGCTTGCCGTAGTTGCCGCGCAGGTATTCTTTGACCGGCTCGGAAACGACAGCGTACCGTCCGAACAGCACGTTGGTCACCGCCTGCGCTCCGACCATCTGGCTCATCGGCGTGACCAGGGGCGGGAAGCCCAGGTCGGCGCGAGTGCGGGGAATCTCTTCAAGCACCTCGCTCATCCTGTCCAGCGCGTCCGCCTCGCGGAGTTGGGATACCATGTTGGACGCCATGCCGCCCGGTATCTGGTGGCTGAGAACCCGCGCGTCAATGACGGCGGCGCGCGTCGTCTCAAGGTGGTCGGCGTACTTGGGCAGAATCTCCTCAAGCTGATCGCCCAGATCTAGCAGCGTGTCCAGGTCAACGCCCGGATCGCGCTCCTCGCCGCGCAGGGTGACCGCTATGGGTTCGACGGCGGGCTGCGAGGTTCTGAGCGCGAGCGGCGCTAGGCACACGTCCAGGATGTCCAGCCCGGCCTCAACCGCCTTGAGCGCGGACATGGACGCCATGCCGCTGGTGTAGTGGGCGTGGAGTTGAAGGGGCAGGTCAATCTCGGACTTTATGGCGGTTACTATATCGAAAGCGTCATACGGCGCGAGCAGGCCGCCCATGTCCTTGATGCAGATGCTGTCCGCGCCCATGTCGCGGAAACTTCGCGCCTTGGACAGAAAGTAGTCCAAGTTGTAGATGTCGCCGCCCATCCGACCGCCCTCGCTGATGGTGTAGCAGATGGCGAGTTGGAGATGCTTGCCCGACGCCTTCACCGCCGAGGCCGCGCGTTCCAGGTTGGGTTCGTAGTTGAGCGCGTCGAACACGCGGAAGATGTCAATGCCGTTCTCAGCCGAGCGTTCGACGAACTTGTCAACCACGTCGTCGGCGTAGTTGCGGTAGCCGACGAGCGACTGTCCGCGCAGCAGCATGGAGAGCTTGGTGTTGGGCATGAGCGACTTGAAGGTTCGCAGCCGTTCCCAGGGGTCTTCGGCCAGAAACCTGGTAGCGGAGTCGAAGGTCGCGCCGCCCCACACTTCCATCGAGAAGAAGCCCACCGAGTCCATCTTTTGGGCGAGCGGCGTCATGTCCTCCGTGCGAAGCCTCGTCGCCATGAGGCTCTGGTGAGCGTCTCGGAAGGTGGTGTCGCTGAGTTTGAGGGGTATCGCGGTCATTCTTTGACTCATAGAAAATAGGTTTAGTCAGTCGCGCTCTCGCCAGCCGCGCGCCGGGGAGCCGAAGCTGGGCCGGGCGACTCTGCGCCAGGCTGGGATTCCGGCGCGTACTGAGGTCGAGCGGGCGGCTTCCTGGTTCAGGAACGCGCCGACCGCCGCGCTTATGGCCGCGACGAGCTCGGGACTCAGGCTTCCGGTCGTTCTTATGTTCAAAGGGGTATGCTTCCGTGTTTCTTGTATGGCAGTTGTTCCCGCTTGTTCGCCAGCATCTCCAGGGAGCGGATTATCTTGGGCCGGGTTTCGAGCGGGTCAATCACGTCGTCTATCATTCCGCGCGACGCCGCGATATACGGGTTCATCAGGCGTTCTTCGTATTCGGCGGTGAGGTCGGCGCGGGTGGCGTTCGGGTCTTCCGAATTTCGTATTTCGTTGCGGTGGATGATGTTCACCGCGCCCCCGGCTCCCATGACCGCCACCTCGCCCGTCGGCCAGGAAAAATTGACGTCGCTTTGGAGGCTCTTGCTGCTCATCACTATGTACGCGCCGCCATACGCTTTCTTGATGAGGACGCTTATCTTCGGCACGGTGGCCTCGGCATACGCGTATATCAGCTTCGCGCCGTGCCTGATTATGCCGCCATATTCCTGCGTGGTGCCGGGCATGAATCCCGGCACGTCAATGAAGGTCACCAGGGGTATGTTGAAGGCATCGCAGAACCTGACGAACCTGGCCGCCTTCACCGAGGCGTTTATGTCCAGGACTCCGGCTATCTGCCTGGGCTGATTGGCGACGATGCCCGCCGTCCGTCCGTCGAATCTGGCGAATCCCACGATGATGTTGGGCGCGAAACGCTCCTGGACCTGCATGAAGTCGCCCGCGTCAACGACGTGGTGAATCACGTCCAGCATATTGTAGGGCCGGTTCGGGTTTTCGGGTATGACGTGGGCGAGGTCGTACTCCTGGCGCTCCGGGTCGTCGCCCAGGTCCAGGGCGGGCGGATCCTCCGTGTTGTTCTGGGGCAGGAATCCGAGAAGCCTTCTCACCTGCGCCATGCAGGCTTCCTCGCCCTCGATGGAGAAGTGCGCCACTCCGCTGCGCGTGGTGTGGGCCGACGCGCCGCCAAGTTCTTCGTGCGTTACCTCTTCGCCGGTCACGGCTCGGATTACGTCGGGGCCGGTTATGTACATCTGGCCGATGCCGGACGCCATGAACACGAAGTCGGTAAGCGCGGGGGAGTAGGTCGCGCCGCCCGCGGCGGGGCCGAGTATCACCGAGATCTGTGGAATCACGCCGGACGCCCGGACATTCCTGTGGAAGATGGCGCTGTATCCGGCCAGGCTGTCCACGCCTTCCTGTATGCGCGCGCCGCCGGAGTCAATCAGTCCCACGACGGGCGCGCCGTTGCTCATGGCGAGGTCCATGACCTTGCATATCTTGCCCGCCACGGCCTCGGAGAGCGAGCCGCCCAGAACCGTGAAATCCTGGGAGTAAACGTACACGAACCGCCCATTCACCTTGCCGTAGCCGGCGACAACCGCGTCGCCGAGGTATCGCTGAGCGTCCATGCCGAAGTCCGCGGAGCGGTGGGTTACGAAAGCGTCAAGTTCCTGGAAGGAGCCTTCGTCCAGCAGAAGCGCGATACGCTCCCTGGCGGTCAGCTTTCCGCGTTGATGCTGCGACTCGATGCGGCGTTGTCCGCCGCCCAGCGCCGCTTCTTCGCGCATCCTGCGGAGTTGGTCCCGCTTGTCAACTTTGCGTCTGATTACCATGTCCTGATTTCGACCGCCCTCCCGCTATGCTTTGCGTCGTGGACAAGTTTACAGAGATTCGGAAGCGTGGGCAACAACACCTCGGACATGGATATGGCGATGTTCTTCATGGCGCAAGTTCTAGGCGCGATAGAAATTGCGCTCTTGGCGTAGGCGTTGCAGCATGAGATAGGTGGGTTAGGTATGGAAGGGGTTCGTCCAGGAAGGACATTAAGGAGGGGTGGGTATTTCACCCTCACCCTAGCCCTATCCCTGAGGGAGGGGGGATTAGTCGGCGCATTTGCCTACCCTTATGGGGCCTCGATGGGGGAAGGGGCTTTCATAATCGTCTCGGCTGGTTACTCGAATATGTCCTGGACGGGCATACGCCAGCCGGGAACTATGTCTTCGATTTGGAGCGTGTCGGATTCGGCGAGGGTGATCGTGTCGGTCGGGGAGCGATGGAGGTTCACGGTTCGGTCGCGGGGGTTGACGACTATGACGGCGCGGCAACCGGCGTTCAGCCAGTCCGCGACTTTTTCTTCCACGTCGGTGTAACGGTCGTTTGGGGAGATGACCTCGACGGCGACATCGGGCGCGCCCCGGGCGAAGCCGTCGGACTCGCCTATCTCGTTCAGTCTTTCGTTGGATATGAAAGCGAGGTCGGGGGCGAGAACATGGTCGGGGTCTGTGGCGAGTATATAGCCGGTGTCGGCGATGTAGGTTTCGCCGAGCCGGTTGGCCATTGCGTGTCCTCCGAGCGAGATGTTTAGTCTCGAGGCGTATCGTCCGTGGGTCTGTCCGGCGGGCAATCTTTTGCTCAACTTTCCCCTGATGAGTTCGTATCGGAAGCCGTCGTCGGGCAGGTTAAGGAGTTCTTCGGCGGTTATAGGCCGGGTGGTGGTTACCATGGGACAGAATCCTCCGGGTTGGGCATCTTCGTTAACTCGCGCAGGGGAGGCTAACCGAGGAATCTGATGATGGCTGCGACGGCTCCCAGACCTATCAGCTGGAGTCCGGCGAGTCCTATGACTACTTGAATCAGCGTCCCTTTCAGTTCGGCCTTCAGATCGGACAGGTCCGCTTTTGTGGCGTAATGCTCTCGGAGTTCGCTGCGAAGCAGGTCAATTTCGTCTCTGACTATCTCGCGCATGGCTTCTCTGTCGAATGGCGCGTCTGAGGTTGTCATGAGGGCCTCCTAAGAGGGGATGTCGCACTGAGTATAGCATGAAAATTGAAGGGCTAGGGTTGTATGATGGAGGGAGTTGAAGGGGGAGGGTATATGGCTATGGTCACGCATTTGGATGTTGGGGATGAGAGGTATGGGCGGGCGGCGGAGCGGGTTCTTAGGCTGCATGATAATTTCGAGGCTGAGGCGAATATCACGAGCGCGGTTCGGGATTTTCTGATGCTGACGGGGCTGGCGAAGGCCGACGAGATGGTGGAGGAGAATCCGCCGTCGGACACGTCGCGGCGCGCGGTTGACCTGACGGCGCTGGATACGTTTATCGAGGTGAAGCGGCGCGTTGGGACGGCGGCGGGCGGTCAGCCGAATCCCGATTATATACGGCAGCTGGATGATTACCTGGCGGAGTCGGAGAGGGCGGGGCGCGGCGTCCGCATGGGGATTCTGACGGACGGGCGGCGCTGGCTTTTGCGCTGGCCGGGCGCGGGAGAGGCGCGGACTGTGTATCCCTACGCATTTACGCTGGAGTCCGCCGAGGGCTGGCTGCCGCTGTTCGAGTGGCTGCGGGACAGGGCGCTGGAGTCGAGGGAGGACGCGCCGGTTGACCGCGCGGTGGTGGAGGCGAGTTTCGGGCCTGAGAGCGCGCATTATAACAGGGACATAACGCGGCTGCGCGAGTTGTACGACCGACGCGCGGACATGGAGACTATACGGGTTAAGCGCAGGTTGTGGCGCGACCTGCTGAGGGCGGCGCTTGGCGAGATAGCGGACACGCGACAGGACGCGGACGACCTGTTCATCCGGCACACGTATCTTACGACGGTGGTCGGGATGGTGGTTCAGGCGTCGTTCGGGGTGGACATATCGCGGCTGGCGGAGACGGACGCGGAGGATCTGCTGAAGGGGCGCGAGTTGCAGAACGCGACGGGGTTGCAGGGGGTTGTGGAGTCGGATTTCTTCGCGTGGCCGTCGGAGGTGGGCGGTCTGCCGCTGCTGAGGGCCATCGCTCGGCGGGTGGCGCGGTTCGACTGGCGGAACGCGCCGGCGGACATCGCGCCGATTCTGTATGAGAGCGTGATACCGGCGGAGGAGCGGCGGCGGCTTGGCGAGTATTACACGCCGGACTGGCTGGCGCGCGCGATGGTGGAGGAACTGGTGTCGGACCCGCTGAACCAGCGCGTCCTGGATCCGGCGTGCGGGTCGGGGACGTTCATCGTGGAGGCGGTGCGACGGGTGATAGAGGCGGCGCGGGAGAGCGGGCTGCGCTCGGAGGAGGTGTTCGAGAAGCTGCGGGACTCGGTTATCGGGATAGACGTTCATCCGGTCGCGGTTCACCTGGCGCGCGCGTCCTGGGCGCTGGCGGCGCGGACGGCGATACAGGACGCGGTGAGCGCTTCCATATCGGCGCCCATCTACCTGGGGGACGCGCTGCAACTGCGCTTTCGCGCGGGGGATATGTTCGCCGAGCGCGAGGTTCGGGTGGAGGTCGGGGACGAACGCAACTCGGCGCTGGTGTTTCCGGTGAGCCTGGTGGAGCGCGCGAACGATTTCGACTCGCTGATGGGAGATATAGCGGACGCTATCGAGCGGGGGGACGACCCGTACATCGCGCTCGACGACAACGGGATAACGGACGCGGCGGAGCGGGAGATACTGGGCGAGACGATAGCGACGATGGGGCGTCTGCACTCGGAGGGGCGCGACCACATCTGGGCGTACTACACGCGCAACCTGGTTCGTCCGGTGGCGCTGAGCCGCGCGAGGGTGGACGTGATCATCGGCAATCCGCCCTGGCTGAATTATCGCAATACAGCCGCCACTCTCAGGACTGAACTTGAGCGGCAGAGCAGGGATGTTTACGATGTCTGGATGGGCGGCATATACGCTACTCACCAGGATGTGGCGGGGTTGTTCTTCGCTCGGAGCGTTGACCTGTACCTGAAGGACGGCGGCGTAATCGGGATGGTGATGCCTCACAGCGCGTTGCAGACGGGGCAGTATCGCAAGTGGCGAACCGGTCGCTATCATTCGAGACAGCAGGGGCGGACGCTGATCGTTGATTTCGGGTTCAAGGCGGCGTGGGATTTGGAGCGGCTTGAGCCGAACACCTTCTTTCCTGTGCCGTCCTGCGTGGCATTCGCTCGTAGGATGGGAGAGGCGGACGGCGCAGTCGCGCTCTCCGGCGGCATGGAGCGCTGGATTGGCGAGGCGGGATCGGCGGATGTACGACGGACGCGCGCGGGGATAACGGACACGTCGGAGATTGGGGAATCGCCATACGCGGGCTATTCTAGAAATGGCGCGACGATATTTCCGCGTGTTCTGTTCTTCGTGAACGAGACGGAGAACCGCGCGGTCATCAGGGCGGGCGGCACAATCACGGTGAACCCGCGCAGAGGGGCGCAGGACAAAGCGCCCTGGAAGACACTCGACCTGTCGGCCATCAGCGAGCAGACGATAGAGTCGGCGCACGTCTATGACGTCCACCTGGGGGAGACGGTGGTCCCATACGCCACGCTTCCGCCACTCAAGGCCGTCCTGCCCGTCCGACGCGGCGAGGACTCCATACCGACGGACGCCGAGGGCGTAGGCGGCATACGACTTGGCGGACTGGACAGACGTATGCGCCAACGCTGGCAGACGGTCAGCGGGATATGGGAAGAGAACAAGGCGCGAGCGAACAGGCTGAACTTGTTGGGGCGCGTGGACTATTTCCGCGGACTTTCGTCGCAACTAGAATGGCAAAGTGACTCAGGCGACGGGCCGGTTCGGGTTGTGTACAGCGGTTCCGGTATACCGACAGCGGCTTTGATTCGTAACGATAACGAGATTGTTGATTACACTTTGTTCTGGGTTGCGTGCAAAGACTTACGGGAAGCATACTATCTTCTCGCCATAATAAACAGCGATACTCTATACGAATCAGTAATACCCTTCATGCCAAGAGGCCAGTTCGGAGCGCGTCATTTACAGAAACATCTATGGAAACTTCCGATACCGGAATACGACGCGTACAACGATCTTCATGTCAGTATTTCGGACGCTGGTCGGAAGACGTCGGAGGGGGCTGCTGCGCGGCTGGCGGAGTTGTATGAGGAGCGGGCGCGGGTTACGGTGACGATAGCGCGGCGGGAATTGCGGGGGTGGCTGCGGGGGTCGGATGTGGGCCATGAAGTAGAATCTAGGGTCGGGGAATTACTGGCGGGGTAGGAAATTGAGCATAAATGCTTATTTATGAGATTGACAGAATGGGTGAGTAGTGGATATACTAAAATAATGTGATTATCGGCCAGAAGCATTCTAGAGGTTGAATACTAATGAAAACTGTCCCTGATTCGTATGTCGAAGACAATTTTGAACAGGTTCTGGATGCATTCAACAACTGTGGATGGGAAGCAGTTCTGGATAGTGCATCGGATACGGGTTACTCTTCTATCTCACAGGCATTCCGTGAGGCAGGCAACCAAGCTTATGATGAGGACAATCAAGCTGATGGCAAGGTACTACACCTGCTGGCTGAGGCTTGTTCGATGATGCTCTCTCCTGAGAAGCCTAACGATCCTTTCGACCCGATGTGGGTAGGTGGAGGAACACACTCCGCGATTTCAGACGACTTCACAGAGGCTGAAATTCGTCTCTTCAATGAAATCATTGGGTCAATAGACAAACCACTACTGAAAGGCAGGTTGGCAGACTTGGTCTGGGTAAGAAATAAATCCCTCGGCGTCAAGAATGCCCTACAGGCCATAGATAGCTACAGGCAACTTCCTCTCGACGTTGATACGTGGTTCATGGACGTAGAACAGTGCTGGCAGCGTGCCATCGACCTGAGTCGGATGATCGGAGCGACTGCCGGGGACCGCCTTGACCAGATAGAAGCGTCGATTATCGAGGCAATAAAGTCGTCGTCGACAGATGGCAAGTTCTCCAGTTTTGGGCTTGCCCATACCCTAATGACCAAGGGACTTGGCAAGAGTGCCGCGAAGATGATCGCAGAGAAACTAGAATTCTTGGCCGGAGAATTTGGAGATGCGGGCGACTTCCACGCCAGTGAGAGTTTCTATAACGCTTCCGCCAAGTGGTATACACTCTCTGGTGACAACGACAAATCCATTGATATGACCGTGGCAGAAGCAGAGGCATTCGTCAACGACGCATCTGCTAAACTATCATCAGACAGTCCAAGTCACGGTGTCGCCGCTAGTTTCATTGAAGATGCGATACAAGTTTATCGCACTATTCCGCATATTCACCGGGACCGGCATCATGTTGACCAGCGAATTCAAGAGTTGAGATTGCGCCTCAGTGAGTATGGCAAGCTTGCGCAGGATGAGATGGTTACTATCAGCGGCAATGAAATTGACATAGGTGACGCTATCGAAAAGATTCGTGACGCTATAAGCGGCAAGGCCGTGGAAGAAGCACTAGCGATATTTGCCAACATACACCACGTCAACGCCAAGAACCTACGTGAGTCCGCTATAAGGAATTTATCTCGTCCTGGGATATTTGCGTCTATTCCCAAGATCTATTCGAGCCACGACGGACGAGTAATTGGAAAGACTCCTGGGATAAGTGGTTCTACGCCATCTGAAAGTGATGAAGCGGAGATTATTGCACAGATGCATAGCTCCTACGGAACAAGTATCAGCATCACTGTTCAGGCACTGATCCTACCTGCCCTGGAAATGTTGACGCTGGAGCATCGTCTGAGAACGGCTGACCTCATCGAACTCGCCAGACGGTCACCAATCGTACCAATAGGCAGAGAAGTCCTCTTTGGGAAGGCATTGGCCCAAGGCTTCAACCGGGATTTTGCCACGTCCATACACTTGCTGGCGCCTCAAATCGAACATATGGTGCGTGTGCAATTAAAGGTGGCGGGGGTGAGTACATCCCACCTCGACCAAGATGGAATAGAAACCGAGAATGGCCTGAGTGCGCTGATAGACATTCCAGAGACGAAAACTATATTCGGAGAGGACCTAACCTATGAAATCAAGGCCCTGTTCTGTGCCCAGTTGGGGCCAAATCTTAGGAACAACATTGCCCATGGTCTGCTTGACGACCACCAAGCCCACTCTGTCGATGCAGTTTACGCTTGGTGGCTGGGTGTCAAGCTCGTGTTCAATACCTTCTGGAATTCCTTGCACATAGACACAGAGAACGAAAATCAAGCCCAGGCAGATGAACACGATCTGCAATCATGAACAGACTGAGAAGGATCCTATGGTCTCGGGGGCAGGCATGGCTATGTGAACAGCCAGAGAAAGACGGCGAATGAGGAAATCGTTAGCAGCGTGTGTAACGTCATCATAGCTGCGTACCAGATTATGATGCGCGTTGAGCTCTTGTGTATCTCGGCTATCAGTTCTTCCTGAGTCACCCTAGCGGGGACTTGTTCACAAACGTTCATATCAGCTTATCCTGAGCCCGGGGGCTAGACGAACAGCCGCAGCAGCGCGGCCACGGCCACCAGTGCGCCAATCATCATGCCCGCGTTCCACTTCACCAAGCGCGTTTCGGACGCGCGCATCTGCGCCAGCAGGTCGCCGCGCATGGCCTCCATCTCGGTTCTCAGGTCGCCGCGCATGGTTTCCATATCAGTTCTCAGGTCGCCGCGCAGCTTTTCAATCGCCGTGTTCATCTCACCGCGCAGTTCCTGAACGTCCGCCTTGGTGGCGAGGTGTTCGTAAGCGCCTTCGACGGAACTGACTCGTTCTTCAAGCATAGTCATGGTTTTCGCGCTCCTCTATCGGGTGGCTTGGGGATGGCGGCTCTTTGGGTTCATTATACCACAGGGGAGGTCTTTTCGCTCAGTCGGCCACTGCGGCCGGGACTTGGCTGGCGATCTCTGCCACGCGGGTTCTGAAGATAGATTCGTCGGATAGGCCGTCTTTGATATAGACTAGCTCGACCGCTATCCGGTCGACAAGCTCTTGGTCCTCAAAGTCGTCGTCCCACGCGAGCGTGATGACCCGGCGCTCAAGCGTATCGAGGTCTATGTCGCCGGATAAGTAAAGCTCTATCGTCTCAGGGATTATGCCGCTCATGCCAGACTCTCCTCCAGAACCAGTGTACATATCTATGCCCAACACAGAATTACGCGAATTATACCGCATACTGGATATTAGACGAAAGTTGGATGGCGGGCAAGCGTACTCAGAACCGTTTAGAACGATGTCTAGCCCACCTCGGGGTGACTTCTCTCTCGGATCTCGTAGCCAGATGGTAAACATCAGACTGACGGTCAACGATTGGCTGCTGTGCAAGGCTCACCACTACATAAATGCCGACGGCTCCGACTATACCGAACCGGATCCCAAGTGGATTCGAGTTGACGATGTCGTGTTCAAGCAGGGCAGACCGGAGTGAGCGTGGACAGGCTGAGAAGAATCCTCTGGCCGCGGGGGCAGGCGTGGCGCGGCGGGCTGGTGTGATTGATTAGGGTGTTATGTTCGATAATCCAGGTACACAGACATGGGTAGAGATTTCTGGAAGAACTTCGGAGCGCTGATTGGGGCGGTCTTGCTGTCCTCTACCGCGTCCGCCATGATAGTGTGGGGCATGGTTGCATGGGCGGGGCTGAGTCATGGCGACTCGGCGAGGCTGTTTCAGGCGGTTGGGGCCGTTACCGTCATCTTCGTGGGCGGGGTGTTCGCCTATTGGAGGTTGCAGATATTCAGGACGTTCCAGCCGCATCTGACTATTTCGCATGAGGTCTCGCATAGGGCGATTAGCGAGAGCTATATACAAATAACAGTCACAATGCACCTGAAGAATAGTTCGAAGGTCAAGATAGACCTCCGCAGGGCATTCTTCGCATTACAACTGGTATCCCCATTGACCGACGAAAAAGTTGAAGAATTATATGACGAGACTTTCGTGAAGAAGACCCAAAGACATATTCAATGGGAAAAATTAGATGACATTCAACGCGAGTGGATCAAGAATGAACTAATAATAGAACCAAGTGAATCGCACCAAGAGACCTGTGAATTTATATTGTCATCGGATATAAAGTCGGTCGCGATATATACTTATTTCTATAACTCCGAATCTTCACGATACACTCAGTCCGCCGAGGGATGGTCGGCGGCAACTACGTATGATATAATCGGTGGATAGTGACGTAGTGAACAGAAAGAGGTAGTAGCTATGCCATATAGTAGGAGCAAAAGGGAAGAATTCATCAAAGGCACTGCTCCAAAGACGATTCCTCCAAAATTGGATAATTCAGGCAAACCTCCAGGAGCTAATTTTCCCAAGAATGTCAGCAAGTCTAGTCAAAAGTCCTGAAATATCCCTAATCAAGGGAAATGAAACGATGCGCTTTTGGAATAGAGGTAAGCGAGAACCGCTTCTCAAAGGTACAGCCCCGAAAAAAAGACCGAAGCCCGTAGCTTCGACTAAGCCCCCGGGGGCGCGAACCGGCTTAGACCAGAAGCAGTACAGGGACATACGCAAAGGGACATTGGTAATCAAGGGAACGGCCCCGAAGCAAAGGACCAAACCGATAGCTTCAACCAAACCGCCGGGGCCGCCGGCTAAGAAACCCCGGGACTCCGAGTGATTGTGGGCTAGACGAACAGCCGCAGCAGCGCGGCCACGGCCACCAGAGCGCCAATCATCATGCCCGCGTTCCACTTCACCAAGCGCGTTTCGGACGCGCGCATCTGCGCCAGCAGGTCGCCGCGCATGGTCTCCATCTCGGTTCTCAGGTCGCCGCGCAGCTTTTCAATCGCCGTGTTCATCTCACCGCTTAGTTCCTGAGTAGAGGTGTTCATCTCACCGCGCAGTTCTTGTATCGCCGAGTTCATGTCACCGCGCAACACTTCAACCGCCGCGTTCATATCGCCGCGTAGTTCCTGAACGTCCGCCTTCGTGGCTAGGTGTTCGTAAGCGCCTTCCATCGAGCTGACTCGTTCTTCAAGCATGGTCATGATTTTCGCGCTTCTCTATCAGGTGACTTGGGGATCGCGGTTGGTTGGGTTCATTGTACCACAGGGGAGGTCTTTTCGCTCAGTCGGCCACGGCGGCCGGGACTTGGCTGGCGATTTCGGCTATACGGGTTCTGAAGATAGATTCGTCGGATAGGCCGTCTTTGATATAAACTAACTCTACAGCTATCTGGGCGATGAGTTCTCGGTCCGCTTCTAGCTGGGCGCTCCATACGAGGGGGATGATCCTGTCTTCAAGCGAATTGAGGTCTATATCGCCGGATAAGTAAAGTTGTACCGTCTTAAGGATTTCGTCGTTCATGCCAGACTCTCCTCAGAACCGGTATCCGTATTCGTGGCTGACGAGGAATTCATAGCAACAGGGCCACGGTATAGCCCGTGGAATATCATTCTCCGCCAGAGACGCGGCCTGAGAATGGTACGGCGAATCCGCTCGGTGGGCATATACCAGTACATTGGTATCAACCGCGATCACGGTTCAGTACCCTCGCCGTAGATGATGTCGCGTAGTTCAGGCCAGGTGTAGGCGGCCAGGGGATCATGTATTTCGGGGCCGCCGTAGCTGAGGTCCGGGAGAACGTAAGGCTCGGGGCGCGTCTCTTCCGACAGGACCAACCTGAGCCCTTCCTCGACCACCGCCCGGAGCGGGCGACGGGTCTCCCGCGCGTGTCGCTTCGCTCTGGTCAGCAGGTCGTCATGGATGTCAAGCGTCATCTTCATGATGATACCCATACTACCCATAAGATGAATTATGGTCAATACATTCCGAAGCTGAACCACTCCGCGCTAACGCGAACCTCGCCTCTGCGTTCAGCGCCGTTCATCGGCTGTCTCCGTATCAGGAATCGCGCGGGGATTGGTAGAACGCAAATCTTGCGAAACCCCTGCCGTCTTCCGCGCCGTGTGGTAGAATCGGCTGAATCTTCCGCATGACGCGGCTGCGATGGGAGGCGGTCAATGTTCGACAATGGCGCAAATGGAGTTACCGGCCCGCTGAAGGGCATACGGGTGCTGGACTGGACGATGTGGCAGTTCGGCCCGATGTCCGCTGCTATGATGGGCGACATGGGGGCGGACGTTATCAAGATTGAGGCGCTGGACGGCGACGCCGGGCGCGCGGTGGCCAGGGCCTCGACGCTCGCACCCTCGCTTCCCGGAGGCCGCAACGCATACTTCGAGGCGAATAATCGCAACAAGCGCGGCATAGCCGTCAACCTCAAGACGCCGGAGGGCAAGGCGATTGTCCACAAACTGGCGGAGACGGCGGACGTGTTCGTAGAGAACTACCGCCAGGGCGTCGCCGAGCGGCTGGACGTGGGCTACGAGACGCTGCGCGAGATAAACCCGATGATAATATACGGCTCTGCGACGGGCTACGGACCGAACGGGCCGGACTCGGCGCTTCCGTCCTTCGACGGCTGCGGACAGGCGCGCGGCGGGCTGATGGTCTCGGCCACGCCCGCGGACGCCGAGGAGCCGGTGCGCGTGTCCCAGGGCGTGTCCGACCAGATGGGCGCGATAATGCTCTGCCAGGGGGTGCTGGCGGCGCTGGTGGCGCGACACGTGCAGGGCGTCGGCCAGAAGGTGGACGCTTCGCACCTGAGCGCGAATATGTGGCTGCAGGGCATGGGCATGACGATGGGCCTGATAATGGGCGGCGACCGCTTCGGAGCGTATGACCGCAAGTCGGCCTGGAACGTGCTGGCCAACCTGTACAAGTGCAAGGACGAGCGCTGGATACAGCTCATGCACCTGCAGCCCGACCGCTACTGGGAATCGTTCATGACCGCGCTCGGCCTGCCGGAGATAGTCGAGCATCCCAAGTACGCCACGATGGACGCCAGGTCGGAGAACCGCGAGGAACTGGTCAGGATAATGGACAAGCAGTTCATGACGCGAACGTCGGCGGAGTGGGACGCCCATTTCCGCGCGACCGGCGACTTCATCTACGCCAGAGTGCAGTCCGTGGACGAACTGGTTGACGACCCGCAGGTCATAGCGAACGAGTACATCACCACCTTCGACCACCCGGCCATCGGCCCGGTCAAGATGTGCAACCACCCGAACATATACAGCGAAACGCCCTCCGGCATCTTCCGCGAAGCGCCGGAGCTGGGCCAGCACACCGAGCAGATCCTGATAGACGAACTCGGCTACACCTGGGACGACATAACGGCCTTGCAGGACAAGGGCGTTATACTTTAGATGAACGACTCGCGTGAACAGTCGAGTACGCTCAATTCCAGAGACCGACGCCTGTTGCGAAGCATATTGGCCGGCAGATCGGACGCCAATATCAGGTTCGCTGAATTCCGTCGGCTATTGTTCAACATGGGCTTCTACGAGACCATTCGAGGAAGCCACCACACGTTCCGCAGAGTGGGACTGAGAGCGTCGGTTACAATACAGCCGCGTAATTCAATGGCGAAGGCATACCAAATCAGACAGTTTCGACAAATAGTGATAAGACACGGGTTGGCGCCAAATGACGCATAAATACGAGATCATCATGTATTGGAGCGGTATAGACGACGCCTTCGTTGCGGAGGTCCCCGAACTGGAAGGCTGCGTCGCAGACGGACCGACCTACGAGGCCGCGCTGGCGATGATTCAGGAAGTCATGGACATCTGGATCGAGACGCAGAAGGAGATGGGACACCCAATTCCCGAACCCAAAGGCAGGCTGATGTTCGCATAATGAACGCGAACGCCAGAGGCAACGTGAAAAGGTCGAGGTCGGAGAAATATACTGATACATTAGCTTCCGAACGGACCCTCTCAGAAAAACGCGGTGAAAACGTTGCGCCTGCCGCTTTACAAATGGAAACAGGCCATAAGCGATACGGACGGATACGCAATGAGCTACAAATACGACATCATCCTGTACTGGAGCGAGGAAGACGAAGCGTTCATCGCGAAAGTTCCGGACCTTCCGGGTTGCAACGCTCACGGTCCTACGTATGAGGACGCCCTAAGCGAGGCCCAAGTCGCCATGGACCTATGGATAGAGACCGCTAGGGAGCTTGGGCGTCCGATTCCGGGCCGCGTTGGCAGCACCGGGAGTTCGCATAAAACGGCTGGCATAGTCATACCAGATGACGCGAAAGACGCGGCTCTGGTGAAGAAGATAGTCACCGTGGAGCCGGGCAAGCGCTCAGGCCAGCCCTGCATCCGCGGCATGAGGTTGACAGTTGACGACGTGCTGGGATACCTGAAGGGCGGCATGACGGAGAAAGAAGTCCTGCACGATTTCCCCGAACTCACTACCGAAGACATACGAGCCTGCCGCGCCTTCGCTAAAATCCGAAAGACAAGAGGAGTGGGGTATCGGTGGTGATTCCGCTGCTCTTTGACGAAAACCTGTCCTACGCTCTCAAGGCGGCTTTGCGGGATCTCTACCCTCAAACGATTCATGCGCGCGACCTAGCGTTGCAAGGGAGGGCCGACCTCGTGATATGGCGGTACGCCAGGGCGCGAGGATATGTAATCGTTACGAAAGACAGGGACTTCGTATCACTCAGTCAGGATTGTGGACATCCGCCTAAAGTCATACGGTTGACCACGGGCAACGGCCCCACCTCAGAGGTCGTCGAACTGCTCCGCGAGCGATACGACGACCTTCTGGCGTTCTACCAGGACGAACAGACACCCTTCATCGAATTGGGCTAAAATACGACTCGGATTATCGGACACAAGCAAAGACATAGGAGAAGAAATGGCAGAGATTGACGGCGGACGACTGTTCGCCAAAGCGCTGAAACGCGAGGGCGTGGATTACATCTTCACCCTCAACGGCGGCCACATCTACAACCTCTACGAAGGATGCGTGGCCGAGGGAATCAAGATAATAGACTTCCGGCATGAGCAGGTGGCCGCTCACGCCGCCGAAGGTTGGGCGAAGGTCACAGGCAAGCCCGGCGTCGCCATCGTGACCGCCGGCCCAGGCGTTACCGACGCAGTTACCGGCATAGCCAACGCCTTCCAGGCCCCAAGCCCGATGATACTCATCGGCGGAAACGCCGGCATCACCGACCACCTGCGCGGCGGACTCCAGGACTTCGATTCGGCCACCTTCCTCAAGCCGGTCACCAAGTTCTCCGAGCAGGTCAAGCGCGTCGAACGCATACCCGACTACGTATCAATCGCCTTCCGGCACGCCACCACCGGCGTCCCCGGCCCCACGTACCTGGAGATCCCGGTTGACGTGGTGAACGGGCGAACCGACGAGGACAGCGTGAGCTACCCGCAGTCCTACCGCACCGACGCCAAGGCTTACGGCGACCCCGACTACATCAGCCAGGTGTGCGACATCCTGATGCAGACCGAGAAGCCGATGATACTGGCCGGCTCCGACGTCTGGTGGAACGACGCGGCCGAGGAACTGCGCGAGTTCGTGGAGATGATCGAATCCCCCGTGTTCCTGAACGCGATGGGACGCGGCTCTATCCCGTCCGACCACCCCAACCTGGGCAGCCTCGGACGACGCTACGGCCTGGTTCATTCGGACACCGTAATCCTGCTCGGAACGCCGATTGACTTCCGGCTGGGCTACGGCGCGGACACTATGTTCCCGCAGAACCCCAAGCTGATCGAGATAATGATGGACGGCTCCAAGATAGGCCAGAACCGCGACATTGACGTCGGGGTCGTGGGCAATTCCAAGGCCGTGCTGCGCCAGATAATGGACGAACTCAACGCGCGGGGCTACAAGTCGCCCGGCAAGGGCTGGGTCGAAGAGGTGATGACCGAGGACAAGACCCTCCAGGCCGCCGACGAGGAGATGCTCAACAGCGACCAGACCCCCATACACCCGATGCGCCTCGCGCGCGAGGTGCGCGACTTCCTGGACTACGACGCGACCGTAATCGGCGACGGCGGCGACATCGTCACCTTCGCCGCGCGCGTGCTGAACATCAACGAGCCCGGCCACTGGCTGGACCCAGGACAGTTCGGCTGCCTGGGCGCGGGCTCCGGCTTCGCGGCGGCGGCGCAACTCGCGCGTCCCGGCAAGCAGGTCTGCATCATCTACGGCGACGGCGGCTTCGGACTCACCGGCTTCGACGTCGAGAGCTACGTCCGCCACAACCTGCCTATCGTCTCCATAGTGGGCAACAACGGCGCCTGGAACCAGACCACCCAGGGCGTCGTCCGTCGCGGCATGAGCGGCGTCGGAACGTACCTGTCCCAAGAAACCGACTACGCCAAGATAATGGACGGACTCGGCGGCTACGGCGAGCGCGTCACCGACCCCGCCCAGATCCGCCCCGCCCTAGAGCGCGCCTTCGGCTCCGGCAAAGCCGCGCTCCTCGACGTCGTAATAGACCCCGAAGTAGCCTACGCCGCCATGGGCGGCCGCTCAAGGCAATCCAGACAGTACTAGGCTAACTAACCGCTTAACACAATGCAGAGGGGATGTAAGAGTCCCCTCTGCACCTTCCAAATGGCGTTGCTATACTCTACGCTTAAGCGAGATCAATGTGATTCAACCCATTCACGGAAAAACTTCATGGACAGAAACGAAGCCGAGAATCTTCTCAGAACAGCAGTCGGTGATTCGACGGTAAAATTTCGTCAAGGACAGTGGGAATCCATTGACGCCTTGGTGAACCAACGCCGCAAGTTGCTGGTCGTGCAGCGCACAGGTTGGGGCAAGAGTTCGGTGTACTTCATAAGTACCCGTATTCTGAGAGACGGCGGCGCGGGGCCGACGTTGATAGTCTCACCACTTCTGGCCCTGATGCGTAATCAATTGGAAGCGGCAGGCAGACTTGGCGTTCACGCCGCAACTATCAACTCCAGTAACAGAAGAGAATGGGAATCTGTCAAAGGGCTTGTGCTTCAGAATAGAATTGACGCGCTTCTCATATCTCCGGAACGTCTTTCCAACGAGGGATTTATAGAGGATGTGCTTCTGCCCATCGCTACCGCTGGCCGAGTAGGTATGCTAGTGGTTGACGAAGCGCATTGCATCTCCGACTGGGGACACGATTTCCGCCCCGACTACCGCCGCTTGGTGGGAATACTTCAGCAAATGCCCCCCAATATGCCAGTTCTGGGAACCACCGCGACAGCTAACGACAGGGTGATCCAGGATGTTCGGGAACAGTTGGGCAATCTTGATATTCAGAGGGGAGCGCTGGCGCGCGAAAGCCTAAACCTGATGACCATGCGCCTACCCAATCCATCGGAACGTCTAGCGTGGCTTGCCCAGCACGTTCCCAATATGCCGGGGACGGGAATTATCTATGTACTGACAAAGCGAGACGCCGACCAGGTATCTGGGTGGCTTCAGTCGCAGGGCATTGAAGCGTATGCCTATTACAACGGTATCGAGCATGAGCGTTTTCACGGTTCAGACCAGTATCGCGCTCATCTGGAAGATCTATTGCTGAACAATAAGATAAAAGCCCTGGTAGCCACGACCGCTCTGAGTATGGGATACGATAAACCGGATCTCGGTTTCGTCATTCACTATCAAGCCCCAAGTTCGGTGATTCACTACTACCAGCACGTGGGACGCGCGGGGAGAGCCATTTATAAGGCTTATGGCGTGCTTCTTGCGGGGAGTGAAGATGGCGAAATCCACGAATACTTTCGTCGCAGCGCTTTTCCCAGTGAATGGCAAGTGAGTTCGGTTCTGGATACTCTAGGAGAGAGCGATGGGCTTTCTATAGACGAATTGTATCAGCGTCTCAATATGAAGGACGATGACATAGATAAAACCCTGAAATACTTGTCTGTTGAAAACCCAGCTCCAGTAGCTAGGGAATACGGAAGATGGAAGCGAAATCCAGTACGCTTCCAAATGAACCACAGTCTGATTCAGCGCCTAACTCGACAGAGAGAAATCGAGTGGCGGGAACTCCAGGAATACATTGACAGCGATACCTGTCTGATGGCTTACTTGCGCAACGCACTCGACGATCCTGAGACTGAAGATTGTGGTAGTTGCGCCGTTTGCCTCAAATGGAATGATATTCGTAGATCCGTGGATAGAAATCTCGTGATTTCCGCATTTAGCTTCCTACATCATTCCGAGATGCCACTGAGGCCGAGGGGATACGTGCCTGTGGGCGCACTCCAGTCATACAACATTGTCGGAAATCTTAGGAATCATAATCTAATAGCCTCAGAGGGCCGTATCCTCTCACGTTGGCAAGATCCGGGCTGGGGCAGCGATGTAGCCTACGACAAACAGCATAATGGTTATTTCCGTGACGATCTGGTTGAAGCGGTCGCGGATATGTACGAAAGGCGTTGGAGACCCCGGCCCGCTCCTCGGTGGGTGACCTGCGTTCCATCGCCAAATCACCCAACACTGGTGCCGGATTTCGCGCAACGACTGGCATCGCGCTTAGGGCTGCCATTTGTAGACGCAATTGAAAAGGTGCGCGACAACGAACCGCAGAAGAATCAGCAAAACAGTTTCCACCAATACAGAAACTTGGACGGAGTGTTTGCCATATCAGGTACGATTCCAAGAACCCCCGTGCTTCTGGTAGATGATATTATAGATTCAGGCTGGACAGTAACAGTATTGGCGGCGCTACTGCGACAGGGTGGAAGCGGTCCCGTCTTTCCCGTCGCGCTCGCTTCCGCTACACCAGGAGGTTGACCGATGTCCCTCACGCCAGACGCCCAAGCGATCATGCTCCTCACGGTCCACTTCCCCAAATCGGGAAGCGACTCGGCTAAGCCGCTGACGACAGCCGAGTGGACGAATCTCAATCAGTGGCTGCTTAAAAATAACGCTGATTTCAAGCCGTCCGACCTGATGACTGGCAGACTATCCGACTGGATGGGCGGATGGACCGACAGAAAGGTGACACTGGAACGAGTAGATACTCTACTGAATCGCGGCGCGGCTCTCGCGCTGAACATGGACAAATGGGAGCGTTCCGGCCTGTGGGTGATGACTCGTTCCGATTCCGACTACCCACAACGGATAAAAGAAAGACTAAAACATTTCAAGTCCCCGCACATTCTGTTCGGATGTGGAAACCGTGAACTGCTACTAGGCGATAACAAGGCAATGGCTGTTGTAGGCTCTCGCAATGCGGAAGACCATGATTTGGAGTATAGCCGCAGGTTAGGAAGACTGGCTACAAACAATGGTTGGTTGGTCGTCTCCGGCGGAGCTAGAGGCGTGGACGAAGCCGCCATGCTCAGTGCGCTTGAGGTAGGCGGCGCATCTGTCGGGATACTAGACAAGAACTTGCTCCAAGCGTCCCGTAGTAGGAAATACAGGCCGTATCTTATGGACGATAACTTGGTCTTGGTGTCACCATTTAACCCAGAAGCGGGTTTCAGCGTCGGCAATGCCATGGCGAGGAACAAGTACATCTACTGTCTCTCGGACGCAGCCGTAGTGGTGAAGTCAGACACCAAGGGAGGAACCTGGGAAGGCGCGAAAGAGAACCAGAAACACCATTGGGTCCCGCTCCGAGTCAGGAAATCCAACCATGAAGGCAATCGCCGCATTTTCGAGATGGGGGCTAGGTGGCTTACGGATAATCTCGATGACATAGATATTCTGAACCCAGACGTGACGGATTTGGGGTTGCCCGAACCAATAGAACCCTCTACCGACAACGGCGCGAGTCCTGCAAACGGCATATATGATATGGATTTCTACGATTTCTTCCTACTCAAGGCTGAACAGGAATGTTCTGATTCCCCCAAGACGATTGATCAGTTGCGCGAAAAATGGCAATTCCACAAAACTCAGCTTACGAAGTGGATCAAGAAGGCCACCGAAGACAAGAAGATGGAGCAACTGGACGACACACAAGGCTATCGCTGGATACTTCCTGCTGCACACGAAACGCAGGCTGTCTCTACCTCTCCCACGAACGGCGAACTGCCAGAACAAGAAAGACAGCTAGGTATGCTAGAATCCAGCCCTACCCTAACCCCTTCGCAGGACGACCATGACCAAGCGCAAACCCAACCAACAGCGAAATCCTCATAATCCCCAGACAGACGAGCCAGCCGACAATACTACGCGGCGCTCAATCTTCGACATCCTCAAAGACTCGCCCGGCCAGCGTATCTTCAAGAGCCCCACCGACGTAGAAGAATACCTACGCGCCGAGCGCGAGTCATGGGACGGTTGCTGAACGTCCCCCGTCTTCTCCTGTAACCCTCCACAAAGGTGGACTACCCATCTCACCCCACCCTCTGCTACAATACAAGCACGACAGTTCTAGGAATATATAAACAGGAGATTATGATGAACCACTCCGCCGACCGAAAAATTTTCCGTCCGTAGCTAACAACAGGTGATTACTGGTCACTTTCCACGTGACCCGCGTCCTGTTCCACTTGGAAACTCACTTGAAACCCCACCAGTAAACTATAAATCAGGATATATGACCCTTTGATTCGGGCGGCCAATCGCCGACTTTGGTTCTGCGAATGGCAATCTGAACGATAGTGTGGGATACTTAACATAAGCGGCCCGGCGTAACAACCGAAGGGCGGGAATCACCATAGACATAACCCGAAAGGAAGCCCCCATGACCACTAACGGAGCCAACGGACACCAGCCCCTACCCGGCCCCCTGACCGGCGTCCGCGTCATTGACTGGACGATGTGGCAGTTCGGCCCGGTGTCCACCATGATGCTGGCCGACCTGGGCGCGGAGGTCATCAAGGTCGAGTCGCTGGACGGCGACCATGGCCGCCAGTTCGGGCGCGTCGGCGGCGTGCTGTCCGACCTGCCCGAAGGCGTCAACGCCTACTTCGAGGGCATGAACCGCAACAAGTACGGCATCGCGCTCGACCTCAAAAACCCCAAGGGCCGCGAGGTCATGCGAAAGCTGGCCGCCAAGTCCGACGTGTTCGTGGAGAATTTCCGCAAGGGCGTCGCCGAGCGGCTGGGAGTCGGCTACGACGACCTGAAAGAGGTCAACCCGACCATAATCTACGGCTCCGCGTCCGGCTACGGCCCCGAAGGCCCCGACTCCGCCAAGCCCGCCTTCGCGCTCACCGGAGAGGCGCGCTCCGGCGCGATGTGGTGGTCAGGCCCCGACAACAACACCCCCTACGCCGTCGGCATCGCCGACCAGGCCGCCGGCATGATGCTCAGCTACGGCATCCTCGGCGCGATAGTCGCGCGCGAACGCTACGGACACGGACAGCGAGTGGACGTCTCCCACCTCGGCAGCATGATCTGGACGCGCGGAATGCAGAACGGCATATCGCTAATCCAGGACGCGGAATTTCAGCGCCAGGACTGGCGCGGCGCGGGCAACGTCCTCTGGAACTACTACGAATGCGCCGACGGCGAGTGGATTGCCTTCTCGATGAGCCAGGGCGACCGCTACTGGCCCGCCATGTGCCGCGCCATGGACAGGATGGAGTGGCTTGAGGACGAACGCTTCAACTCGCTCAGCGCCAGGTACGAAAACCGCGATCTGGTAATCGAGGAAATGGCGAAGGTGTTCGGGACGCGACCGCGCGCCGAGTGGGAAGAGCGGCTGGCCGCGGCCGGCGACCTCATCTACGAAAAGGTTCAGCGCACCCTCGAACTCAGGGACGACCCGCAGGTCAAGCGCAACGGCTACATGATAGACTTCGACCATCCCGTGCTGGGCGAAACCGAGTGGCTTCAGACGCCGGTCTCTTATTCCGAGAACCCCGTCTCCACCCGCAAGATGGCGCCCGCGCACGGAGAGGACACCGAAACGATACTCATTGATATGCTCGGCTACGACTGGGAAGACATAGCCGAGCTCCAGGAAGAGCGAGTGATTCTGTAAAGAAAGCCGGCAGCGGCGAAGGAGAAGACCATGACTTACGTATCCAACGATCCCGAAGAGGCAAGAATCGGCAAGGACCTCGGTTCAAGAGATTTCGTAGCCGACGAACCCATGCTTAAAGACTACTTCGACGGCCTGGAAATCGCCGCCGACTGGTACGACGGACGCCCATACCAAAGCCGCGTCGCGCCCTCGATGACCGTGACCGCGGTGGACGGCGGCTTCGCGGGCGGCGGATTCAAGAACAGCTTCGGCAACCTCTGGATGCGCCAGCAGTGGGAACTCAACGCGCCCATCGTACCCGGGCAAGAGTACACCGCAAGCTCCAAGATAGTTGACATATACGACCACCGCAACCGCACGCTGGTCAACTCCGAGGTGACCCTATGGTCGCCCGAGGGCGAGGCCATGGCCGTCGGCTACCACCACCAGAGCTACCTGCTCAGCCAGTCCTCCGGCAAGGTCGCGCTGCGCGACCCGAAGGCGAAGGGTGGCGCGAGACGCTTCGAGGTCCCGGCGGGCGACCTGGTGGAGGGCGACCCGCATCCCATCTCGCTTGAGATGTGCGGCACCTTCTTCCACGGCAACGCCAACTACCACACCGACAAGCGCGCCGCCGAAGAGCTCGGCTTCGAGGAAGTCGTGGTCGGCGGACGCATGACCATGTCCTATGTCGGCGACCTGATGGACAAGCATTTCGGCAAAGGCTGGTTCGAGGGCGGCAAGCTGGACATCAAGTTCACCAATATCGTCTGGCCCGACGACGTGGTGACCGCCAAGGCCGTCGTAACCGACGAGACCGACGGACGCGCCAACGCCGCCGTCTGGATGGAAAAAGAAGACGGAACGGTGGTGATTGTCGGAACGGCCAGCGCGGCGGTCTAGCCTTAAACCAACATCGAATATAAGGCCGTCGCTGTTGGGGCCCAACCAGCGACGGCCTTGGGGTACTCACAACGAACGAGGCCGATTATGACAATTCAGATTTACAAGGGAATAGTCGCCGACCCTGAGATACTCGGAGGGAAGCCCATCGTAGATGGAACACGCCTCAGCGTAGCCCATATCTTGGGCCTGCTCGGTAGAGGCATGACCATTGACGAACTGATTGAGTCGTACCCGATTCTCACCAAAGACGATATTCTCCAAGTAATAGGCTACGCCGCAATCGCGCTAGAAAACGACATATACATCGGAGCCGACTAGGGTCGTAGGATTTTGCTCCCTCCTGTTATAGCAGACATAAATATCGCTCGACCTGTTGTGCGGTGGCTACGCGCGCAGGGAATTGATGTCATATCAGCTATAGAAGAACGCTGGTTTCGCATGGCGGATCAAGAAATGCGCGCGCGCGCGTTTACCGACAATCGCTTCATTCTGACTCATGACGCGGATTTTGGAAAGCTTGTGGTCCTGATGAAGATGCCCTTCCACGGCATAATCTACCTGCGCCCCGGCAATCGTCTTCCCGAAGAAGTGATTGCGGACCTCGTTGAATTGAAATCAAGAGACGTTCAGTGGGAACGGGGAATGTTGGCGGTGTTCAGAAACGGCAGGCTTCGGATAAGCAATCCAGCAATGAACTGAATAAATGCCCCAAACCAGGTTCCACGCCAAGCCAACGGACGCCGGGATGAAAGACGTCCAGCGTAGCGCGTCGGTTGAAGCGTCACAGCTGACCTCGCCCCTCTACCTCTACGCGGTGATGCGTACTTGCATACCCAGCGCCTTGGTTATACGCATAATCGTGGCGAAAGTCGGATTGCCATTCTCTCCCAACGCCTTATACAGACCCTCTCGGGTCATCCCAATTTCACGGGCCAATTGGCTCATGTTCTGCGCGCGGGCGATGTCGTTCAGCGCCGCCCGGATGAGACTGCCATCCCCGGGGTCTTCTTCCGCGCACGCCTCGAGGTACAGCCGCGTGTCCTCTTTAGCGCGCAGGTCTTCTGTAACGTCCCACTTCGTGAATACCTCAGACACCGCTTACCTCCATAGTGAGAAATGACTATCCGATTGCACCGACGGATAATCGCCGACCCGGAAATACTGGGCGGCAAACCTATCGTTGAAGATACTCGGCTCAGCGTCGCCCACATACTAGGACTGCTGAGCAATGACATGAGTGTGGATGAGGTGGTAGAGGCTTACCCCATACTCACCAGAGAAGATGTACTCAACGTCATAGGATACGCCGTAAAATCGCTAGAGAACGATATATACGTGGAAGTCAATTAGGGTTGTGAGACTTTGCTCCCTCCCATTATCGCAGACATAAATATCGGAGGATATGGTAAAATAAAGAAGTGTAAACTGGCTTCCACCTGAAAGGAAACGCTACCCTTTTACGGTCCAAAAGGCATTCTCCCTACATCTAATTCTAATTCAGTCTCCCATTCAACCTTCGCAAACGCCGCCGCCGCTAAGAAGCCAGTCATCAGTATATCATGTCTAGTAATACAATTCGCTCGTTCTGGGCAGACCATCATATATCCTATCAGTGTGTCCTCGTTATTTATGTCAATTATACCTGCATATGGTATCCAGATCATGCCCAACATTCTCTCGGCAACAATATCCTCTCTTCGCTGTACATCCATATTATATTGCGCCATTAAAAACACTATCTGTTCTTCTGTCTGTACTATGCAGTCAGCTATTTGTTTTGTCTTAATGGTTTTCGTTCTACAACTAATATCGCCTGTTGAATACTCTGTTGCTATTAGTCGTTCTAATGTGTTCGCCATATCAAGTGTTGGAGTTGGTGTCGGTCGTGGTACTCGCGTTGGAGGTATTCGTGTTGAAGCCGTATATGGGTATTTTAATTCATCATCATAATATATTACTTCAGGCAAAGGTTGTACTTGTGCTATGTTTCTTGATTGTCTTATCTCCCCTACACATTCTACTATTGCAAAAATACTTAATATGACACACATGATTCCGAAGGCAATTAACCATTGTCTAGATTCAATCAACCAATCCTTGAACGCCATGTTAATGCCCCCTCTCGATGGATGTTTGCCACAACAACCACATTGGGGCTTCAAGGGGACAAGATGCCCATATCGCCTCTAACTCCAACGGAGCCTTGCCTATCGAGACATTGCCCGCTGCGGTTGTTGTGGCACTATTACTATACCACGCATTTATTCATGTACGCAATTTTAGTACGCAGGTCTTATGTAACGTCCCACTTAGTGAATACCTCAGACATTGCAATTCGGATTCTGCCATACTTTGTAGAGAGCGCAATCAATGAAGGAGTGGACCCTAGGTCGAGGTCTGGGAAGATCAATATGCTTCCAGTCTCTAATCTGCGTCACATTGAGGTCATGCTCTGCAGAAAAGGTATTCATTGCTTTGTCCACATCGCGTTTGCCACTTACTGGATAAGTATTGCACATCGGCCACTGGATGCCATATTTATCCGTAACGGCTTTCTTACTCATGACAATCATGTCCCCATTAGAACGCACCGGGTAAGACCCAATAGGCGTGACCAACTCGTAGGCTGCGGTTACTTCGGCATCCAAGGCTACTTTCAGAGCACCCATGTCTTTCGGCAGTTGATCAGTCTTGCTTCTAATTCCGCCAGAGTCGGTAAATGGAGTCTTGACCTCCACCACCGCAATCACTTCTTGCCTTTGCTTGGGCCAAAGGATGGCAATATCGTATATGTAGCCATTCTGGGGGTATTCTAGCCATACTTTCAGCTTGGACTGGAACTCCCTATCAAGGGAATCTCTGAAATAATTGGCTATAGCAGCTTCTTGACGACGATCTGGGTTCTTGGCAATTCTGCCTAGGAGTTTCGAACACGATATTTCTCCGATGAACCTATCGAATGCAGTTCGGACCTTCCTGTCGAGTTTTGTTAATTCTGTGTTCATCTCGTTTATGACCTCCCTGTCTTGTCTCGTTCGATTTCCTCTTCATACTGTTGAGTTCTCCATTTCCGCTCTATTTTCGTCTGGACACGAATGGACTCCTATGTGTTACAGGAACCAAGCCAATTTTTCAATGCCCCCATATCTGGAACGATCCTTGAGGCCATTTTATACATCAGCTCTGGCTCCGCAGGTTCAAGTAACAGTATCGCAGTCGGTTTGCCTGCTCCGATAGCCCAGCCCGCTTCAAGGTGAGCGGAACGTCCGCACGGCATTACTAACACAAAGGCATCAGCCCATTGCATAGCGTTGAAATCAGAATGGTAGCCGGCCGTTGCTATTGGATGATCAAGTGCTACCCTATATTCGTCTATGGACCAACTCTTCCAGTGATCATCAATCAGTCCCCAGCTAAAGCCATGGTTGTCATCGTCTGGGTTACGGAAGTCATACACTTCGTGTCCCCAATCTCTGATGGACTGCACAACTTCGGACTGGTGTTCATTGCGCCAACTTGACGCGACGTAGATTTTCATTAGTTATCTGCTCCTTTCTAAATTGCTTCGAGCCGCGTAATGCCTGGATCCCGCTTTGCCCCAACGGGATTTCACTTGCCTTCCTCCTTCCTGTTGCCCTTTCTCGCCAAACGCAAACAGAGACCGCACGGCAAAGCGGCCTCTGTACATTCAGTTTACCAGATTTTCCATTTAAGGGCCAGTTCGTTCTCGCTCACACAGGGACTCCCCTTTCGCTGGACTCGTGAGACGTTTGATTCCTACCTGAGTAACGCCACACCCCCCGTATCGCCACAGCGATAGCCACCCCGAACACTATTCCCACCGCCCCATTGACCACCAGCGCCAGCGACGCGCCCAGGATCTCGGCTAGAAAGCCGGAGGCCAGCAGGCCGAGCGGCAGGCCATAGACCGCCAGCGACCGCAGCCCCATCACCCGTCCGCGTATCTCCGGGGAGGTCACACTCAGCAGCAGCATGGACATCGTAACCATCGTGAAGGACTGCGCCAAGCCCGCCAGGGCCAGAACGCCCATCGCCGGGCCGAACCAGGCTATCAGCGCCAGAGCGAGGATACTCGCGTGCCAGCCGATTCCCGCAAGGGTCATTACTATCCCCGGACGCCGCAGGCGGGGCAGCGCCGCGATGGTCACCGATCCCAGCATCGAGCCGACTGAGTACGCGCCAAGCAGTTGTCCCAGTCCCACCGCTCCGACGTCCAGAATGTCCCTGGCGTAAACCGGAAGCAGGCCGTTGTTCAACGGGAAGCCGGACAGGTTCACCAGGAACGCCAGAAGAAGGAGTCCCAACACCACCTCCCTCGCGCGGACATACGACAACGCCTGCTTCAAGTTGGACAGCGCCGACTCCGAACTTCGCGCCGCAATCGGCTGGTTCGGAACTCTCAGCCTCAGCGCCAGCGCCGCGCCCGCCAGGTATAGCCCCACAATCACCGCGTAGCTCCAACTCATGCCATAACGGGCAAGAATGACCCCGCCAACCATCGGCCCTACTATCTGCATGACGTCCCTGCCCGACCGCGTGAGCGCGACGGCGTTCATTATCCCCTCGCGCGGAACGATGTCCGGGATGACCGTCTGCCGCGTAACCGTGTCGAAAGCGCGCGCCATTCCCACGATTCCGACGAGGACGAACACGTGCCACACGCCCAGAACGTCCGTGTAAACCAGCGCCAGAATAGCGACGGCGGAAGCCGCGAATCCGAACCGGACAAAGCGCAGCAGACGCTCGCGCCGGTATCGGTCAACCACTATCCCGTACAGCGGCGAGAACAGCGTTCCGGTGAACCTCAGCGCGGCGTACAGCCCCAGCAGGAACGGCGAATCCGTCTCTTGCAGGATGAACCACGCCAGCACGAGGAACTCCATCTGCTCCGAGCATGAGACGACCGAATCCGACAGCCACAGGTAGCGGAAGTCCCTGCCCCGAAACGCGCTTCCGAACCTGGCGAAGGCCGACGTTACCCCGGCGGGTCTATATAGTGGCCGCATAGCCCAAACCCGCTCCGCTCACGCTATCAGCATCGCGTCGCCGAAGCTGTAAAAGCGGTATCCCCGCTCCACCGCCGTCCGGTACGCGCTCAGTACGTTCTCGCGGCCCGCGAACGCCGACACCAGCATCAGCAGCGTCGAGCGCGGCAGGTGGAAGTTGGTTATCAGCCCGTCAATAGCGCTGAACTCGAAGCCCGGCGTAATGAACAGGTCAACCCAGCCCGATCCCTCTCTCAGCGGACCGTCCGCTCCATCCCCCAAGAGGGCGGCGTTCTCCAGCAGCCGAACCGCCGTAGTCCCGACCGATATGACGCGCCTTCCCTCGCGCTTCGCGCTGTTTATCTTGCTTGCCGCCGATTCGGATAATTCCCAGTACTCGGAGTGCATTTCGTGTTCGTCGGCGGAATCCGACTTCACCGGCCTGAACGAATCCCAGCCGACGTGCAGCGTAACGAAAGCCTTCTCCACGCCGACGTCCCCAAGCCTGTCCAGCAGGCGCTCGGTGAAATGCAGGCCGGCGGTCGGGGCGGCGGCGCTTCCCTCGCGGTCGGAATAGACGGTCTGGTATCGCTCGGGGTCTCCAAGCGTCTCGTGAATATAGGGCGGCAGAGGAATAACCCCAATCTCTCTGAGCGCGGCCTCGTCCTCGAAAGACACTATCCGCGTTCCCGCCTCTTCCACTTCCAGAACCCTGCCCCGCGCCTCTATACCTCCATCCCTGGCAACGACAGTGAACTCCGCGCCGTCCCGCATCCTGCGCCCCGGCCTGACCAGCGACCTCCACGCGCCTTCCCCGACGCGGGTCAGAAGCAGCAACTCTATCTCGCGCCCCGACGGTTCGCCGCGCCCGATGAGCCGCGCGGGAAACACCCTGCTATCGTTGAACACCAGCAGGTCGCCCTCCCTGAGAAGATCCGGCAGGTCGTAGAAGCGCCGATGTCCGACCTCTCCGCTCTCCCTGTCCAGCGTGAGCAGGCGCGAATGGTCGCGCGGCTCTATGGGAGTCTGCGCTATCATGTCCGGGGGCAGGTGGTAGTCGAAGTCTGAGGTCAGCATTTGCGGTCACATGATAGCGCATCATCCCAATCAAACAAATCACAGTTCAGACCAGCGCCTTTCTCAAGTTTCCCGCGCCTTCTTTACACGCGCTGGTTATCCGTTCATCAGTAATCGAAATGCCTTCCATACGCCTACCGTCATTCCCGCGAAAGCGGGAATCCACAGGTTGGGCCGTCGCAGTCCTATTTACGCAATTCTCTCTAAGTTTCCCCTTCCACTACGCAAGAGCGTCCAAGATATGCTACAATACCTCCACGATGAACGCCCAAATCGCCGCCGAACATATAAATACAGCTTTATATACGCTGACTGATAGGGACTGAGAAACCCCCTCCATAGCTAACGCTGGGAAAACGCTGGCTGTGCACAGGGCAAAATACCCTGTCAATCCCTGTAAACCCCCTGTCGTTTACCCTGTCCGAATATAAATCCCAATATATGATCACCCCTCACAGTGTTAGAGGAAGCATCCCGATATGCCCAGACTAGCGCCGCCCCGTTTTCCGCTCCGCTACTTCACCCTCGCGCTCATTCTCCCGTCGCTCATCATCGCGCTCGCGGCCTGCGGCGACTCCCGCCCTTCCCAGCCCGAACAATCAGCGCGCGCCATCCCAACCCCAACCGCCACGCCGCCCAATCCCACGCCAACGCCAATGCCGACAGCCACACCCGAACCGACACCCACATCCACGCCAAAGCCAACCGCTACGCCCATCCCAACACCCACGCCAGCGCCAACGCCCACCGCGACCCCGAAAGCGTTCGCGCCGATGGACGAGCGGGAATTCCTGGCGCGCCTCGAAGGGCTGCGTCTCAACGCCGAAACCTACTACATAGACTTTCTGCCGTCCGGGCGATTCGACGAAGAGGGCTTGTTCTTCGGAGCGTACAGCTATTACAGGGCTGACCCCGACACCGGCATACTGATACTCACCTACGACAGCGAGGCGTACAGCAACCAGACCTACGGCGGCGCGTGCGCCATCCAGCTCACTTTCGAGACCGAGACGACGGGCATTTCGAGCTATGTCTGCTCCGACGGGATAAAGGGCCATGAGAACTGGCGCGTCACCGACAGGACGGAGAAGCCCATTCCGCCGCCGGGGATAGACCCGTTCACGAGCGAGATAACCGAGTGTTCCCGCGCGACGGATTCCTCCGGCCAGGCGACGGCCACCATAGAAGGCGAGATAAGCGCGACGAGGGCCGTTTCGGTCATATCCCTGGTCGTGTCCGGCGAGGTGGACGGTCAGCCGCTCGGTTCGCGCTCTTTCGGACAAAGTCCATGGTACGAGGGAGAAATCCGCAACTTCAGCCTGGCCGGGACCGTCGTCGCGTCCACCGACTACACCGAGTGCGCCGTGGCCCTGGACTGGACATTGGGGGAATGACAACCGCCCTCAGTCTCCGCCGGAAGTGGAAGCCGGGCGCGTGGATGGCTGAGCCGCCGACTTGTAGAAATCCGGCGCGCGGTAGATGTACGCCAGAAACGCGCCGAAGCACAGCACGAACACCACCATCAGGCTGGATAGCTGGAATCCCTGTACGTAGAAGCCCTGCGCCGCCGAGTCCGACAGGCGCGAAACCCCAACGGGCAGCGCGATGGCGAGAACGGCGGCGGCGGTCGTCGCGCCAAGCGCGTGTCCCATCTCCCGCGTCGTCTCCATCATCCCGGACGCTACGCCCTGTGTTCCAGCGGCAGCGAGTTCATCACAGTGGCGTTGTTTATCGGGTTGAACATATTCGTGCCGACCGAAATCGGTATCATCAGCAACGGCAGCGCCCAGAAGGGTATGTCCGCCGCGACCGCGCCGAGCGCCAGGAATCCGCCCGCTATCACCACCATCATCACCGGCCTCATCAGGCGCGGCTGATACCTGTCGTACACCCAGCCCGCGATCATCGGCATGAAAAGCCCCAGAACCTGGCTCGGAAGCAGCACTATCGTCACGTACAGGGGCGGCTTCCCGAAGCCCTCCTCGACCAGAACCGGAACCAGCGTCATCGTCGCCAGCATCGAGAAGTGGTAGGTGACGTTCGTCGCCAGAGAGAGCGAGAACGGTGCCTCCTTGAAGTGCCTTACGTCAACAATCGGATTGGCCATCCTGCGCTCCACCAGAAAGAACACCCCAAGCATGACGATGAACAGCAGGTGCATCGGTAGGTGATAGGTGAGCGCGTCCGGGCTGGTGTATGATTCCTCGCCGCCGTGCAGGTGCGACCCCGACAGGACCAGAACCACGCCCGCCGCGACTAGCAGGACGCCGCCCAGCCAGTCCACGGGGCCATCGTCCTTCTCCGTCTTCACGTGCGCCTGCGCTCGAACCATCGGAATCGAGGCGACGGTGGCGAGCAGGCCGATAGGCACGAAGGTCAGAAAGACCATGCGCCATCCCACGAACTGGAGCAGAACGCCGAAGAAGGCGAGTCCTATCAGAGTGCCGAATCGCGCGCCGATGATAGGCACGGCGAAAGCGCGTCCGCGCTCCCTCGGCTCGAAGTTGGCGGCCAGTATCGCGTTGGCGTTGCCCATGACCATAGCCGAACCCAGTCCGGCTATGGCGCGCCAAACCGAGATGTGCCAGAGTTCCTGGGAAACCGCTATGAATCCCGACCCGGCGGTGGACATGACTATGCCGATGAAGAAGACTCGCGCGTGTCCGTAGCGGTCGCCGAGCCTCGCGCCCAGCAGGACGAACGCGCCCAGCATCATCAGGTAGATTATGACTATCCAGGCCGTATCGTCTATTCCGGTGTTGAAAGCGTCGGCCAGTGTGGGCAATGATATAGCGACGGGAAGGCTGGAAAGCTGGACGAGCATATAGGCGGACGTGAGCGCGAGCAGGGTCTCCTTGCGACTCCGCGTATTGAGCAGCAGACGAAGGTCCGCGAACATTTCCTAACCTCTGAGCTATATGAAAGACAACGGCGCAATACTATCACAGGCGAAGTTTATTGGCGATACTAACCCTTTGCGGCGTCGGAGCGTTCTATAATTAACAAGCGATTAAGTGTGTCCCAACTCTTGGCGCTCCCCTGAGAGAAAGGCGGCAATGGAAAACAGGCCCGCAGACAGGCAGGTCGAAGACATCGTGAAACTGGCTCAGGCCGGCGACCGGTCGGCGTTTGCCGAACTGTACGAAATGTATTACGACCGGATATACCGATACGTCGCGTTCAAGTGCGGCAACCGGATAGAGGCGGAAGACCTCTCCGGCGAAGTATTCCTGAAGATGATCGAGTCAATACACACGTTCAAGTTCAGGGGCTTCCCGTTCACGTCCTGGCTGTACAGGATAGCTCACAACGTCGTGGTGGATAACTTCAGGCGCAAGGGCCGACGCCCGACCGTGCCGCTGGACAACGCCATCAACGCGGCGAGCGACGCCCACAGCGACCTGGAACGGCTGGCGGAGGTCAGCCTGACCATGAGGGAGGTCGTGAGCGCGATGGACAAGCTGACCGATCTCCAGAGAGAGGTGGTGACGCTCAGGTTCGCGGCTGGCCTCTCCATAGCGGAGACCGCGAAGGCCGTGGGCAGGAAAGAGAACGCGGTAAAGGCGCTCCAGCACGCGGGGATCAGGAAACTGCGGGACGCGCTCGCTCCGCCCAGCGGCGTCAAGCCTACGCCCGCCGCGCAGTCCAGGCCCTGAACTCCCAAGCGTGGCGCGGGTGGAATCGGCCTCTAAAAACTAATAACTACTAACTAAAGACTCACACCGATAACCGAACCGGGAGGCGCATCATGAACGGGGAATTCGTCGAGGCCCTGAACGACTGCGTAGAGCGAATCACGAAGGGAGAGAGCGTTCAGGCTTGCCTGAATCGCTATCCCGAGCACGCCGACGCGCTCAGGCCGCTTCTCGATGTGTCGGTCTCCACAATCCGCGCCGCCGAGAGTGTTCAGCCGGATCCTTCGGCCCGTCAGCGAAACTTCCAGCGCTTCTCCCAGGCAGTCTCCGAAGCGGGGCGTCGCAAGCGAGAGCGGACGCCCTGGTGGCAGCCCTGGAAGTCCGGGCGGTTCGCGCCGCTCGCGAGGCCGGCGCTGGTCGGATTCATGGCTGTCGTGATCATGCTGACCGGGGTGGGCGCGACAACCGCCGCCGCCTCTAACTCGGTGCCGGGCGAGCCCCTGTACTGGGTGAAGACCACGCGGGAGAACGTGGAAGGCAGGCTGCCGCGCTCGGACGAAAGTCGCGCCAACTACGAGGCGAAACTGGCGCAGGCGCGAGGCGATGAGGTCAACAAGCTGATACAGAACGGCGAGTTCAGCGAGGCGGACAAGACTATGGTGCGAATGACCATCCACCTCAAGCGCTGCGCCAATTACGCGGGCGTCACCGTCGCCGCCAACCCTGTGGAAATGCCGTTCAAGCCGAGTCCGCGCATGAGCAGAGACAACGCCAGGAAGCTCGGCGAGAAATTGGAAAACGACCGTAGAGTATTTATAATGAAAGCCGAGCGGGTCATCCTCGAACTCACGCCCGAAGAACGCGAGTGGTTCAAGCGCTTCCTCAGACAGTCCGACCTCGGATACCGTCTGTTCATAGACGCCGCCCGCGCCGACTCTCCCGTTCAGCGTCCATTCATAATCGTTCCCGTCCAAAGCTACGAAACGGGCCGATAGCCATACTGGAGTAACAAAACCCAATGAGATTTCTGAGACGAATCAGGCGGTGGCACGTAGTGGTCGCTGTGATAGTCCTTTTAGCTGTGGCCGTCGGAGCGTTCATAGTTTCCCAAAGATCATCAAACCAGGACAACGTAACCATAAAGGAAGACGAGCAGATAATATCCGTCCGGCGCGGCGACCTGATACAGGAAATCTCCATCACGGGCAGCCTCAGTCTGCCGAACAGGGAGACGCTCACGTTTGGCTCGTCCGGCGTCATCGCGGAGATAATGGTTGAGGAGGGCGACAAGGTAAACGAGGGCCAAACCCTCGCCGCGCTCGATCAGGAAGACATCGCCGCCCTGGAAGAGCGGGTGATACAGGCGAAGGTCGCCCTCCGGGACGCAGAGGAAGCGCTTGGAGATTACACGACGCCCTCCGAACTGGACATTGCCCGAGCGAGAAAGGACATAGCGGACGCAGAGGTCCGGCTGCGAGACGCGCGGGACGCTCTTGACGGTCTCGTCGAACCGTCTTCCATCGCCATATCAAGCGCCGAAGCCCAGATACTCAGCTATGAGGTTGACCTGGACAACCTGGAGGAACCCCCCACCCGGCTTGAGATAGACCAGGCCGAAAAGAACGTCGCCGGCGTGCGGCTGGAACTGGAACGCGCCCGGGAAAGTCTCGAAGAGACTCAGAAGTCCCCTACCCGGCTTGAGATAGACCAGGCCGAAAAGAACGTCGCCGGCGCGCGGCTGGAACTGGAACGCGCCCGGGAAAGCCTGGAAAAAGCCCAGATCGCTGACCCGGACGAGGTTCAGAACGCGCGGAACAACGTTGACTCCGCCAAAAGAGAACTCGCCTACTCCGAGGACGATCTGGATGTCGTCCAACGCGAGTGGGAGGTGAGATTGACCGACGCGCGAAGCGACCTCGAGGACAAAGGCGAAGCCTACGCCAAAGCGTTCTCCAAATGGCTTGGAATCAGCGCCGAACCCGCGTCATTCGATCCCGACTACGAGGCGGCCCTATCCGATTTGGGCGTGAACCTCGAATCCCTGTTCGACCTGTCAGCCAGGTTCTCAGACCTCGAACATGGCGGCTACTACTCGGACGGCTTGCCCTCCGACGACCCGTTCACCGCCTGGAACGAAACCACCGTATTCATCTGGCTGAATCTAAGCCCGACCGACCTCAAAGTCATGTGCGAACCCGGCGACGCGCCGCCGGGCGGGGTCTGCGTCGAGGATGAGTTCCGCGTCCCATCCAAGGCTTACGTGTCCGCCCTGGACAGCCTGGACGACATGGAAGTCCAGTCGGACAAGAACTTGTCGGCTGCCCAGACCGCGTATGATAGGGCGCGGAACGCGCTCAACAACGCTGAGACCGCTCTTGAAGAACTCACTGAGCCTGATGAGGCGCTCGTCGTGGACATGGCCGCCGCGGCGCAACTCGCCGAATCGCGGCTGGACGACGCCGAACGACAACTCCGAGAACTTACCGAGCCTAAAGAGGCTGTCGTCGCGGACATGGCCGCCGCCGTACAACTCGCCGAGTCGCGGCTGGACGACGCCGAACGACAACTCCGAGAACTTACCAAGCCGGAAGAAGACTCTCTCTCCGAGCGAAACAGGGAAACTCGGGCCGCCCTGGCTCGCGCCAACGTCGAACAGGCGAAAGATGACCTGGCCGACCTGCTGGCCGGGGAGGATAAGCCCGAGTACGCCGCCCTGCTCCAGGGCCTGGAGGTCGCGCTCCGCGACCTTGAGGAGAAGCGGAAGGATCTCCAGAAACTCATAGACCCGGACCCCGAATCGCTCGACCTCGCCGTACTCGAGGTGAATGTCGCGTCCGCGAAGGTCGCGCTGAGCCAGGCCGAACAGCGTCTCGCCGACGCCACCATCGCCGCGCCGTTCGACGGCTTCGTGTCCAAGCTGGACGTGGAGGAAGGCGACGAGGTGGAGCGGCGCACGAACATCATGGTGGTGGTGGATACCAGCGTCGTGGAGCTGGACGGCGGGGTTGACGAGATAGACGTCCTGGAGACGAAGGTCGGAGCGAAGGCGTCCGTCGAGGTTGACGCGCTGCCAGACCAGGAGATTGTGGGCGAGGTTTCGTCCATAGCCGCCGAACCCAGTTCAGGACAGGGGCAACAGGGCGGCATAGTAACCTACCCGGTCACCATACGGCTGACCGTCCCCGAGGGTGTTGACCTGCCCTCCGGCCTGAGCGCTGTGGCGTCCATAACCATCAGCGAAGAGCGCGACGTGCTTCTTGTTCCTCTGGACGCGCTGCGCGGCGCTTTCGACAGCCCAACGTTGCACGTGATGATTGACGGCGAAATCGTGGAAAAGCCGGTGACGCTGGGCAACAGCGATGACTTCCTGACAGTGGTCACCAGCGGAGTCGAAGAAGGCGACCAGATAATCACAATAGCGCCCAAGGAATCCGAGGTTGAATTCGACGTTACTTCCGGCCCAGACAGCTAAGGCCGGACGACACAGGCAGGAACACACGCCAATGTTGATACATCTGGAAGACATAACCAAGATATACAAGATGGGGGAGATAGAGGTCGGCGCGCTTCAGGGCGTCTCGCTCGATATTGAGGAAGGCGAGATGGTGGCCATAATGGGGCCGTCCGGCTCCGGCAAGTCCACGCTGATGAACGTCATAGGCTGCCTGGACGCTCCCACCGACGGGAAATACTATCTGGACGGGCAGGAGATAGGTTCGCTGTCCGACAATCGGCTGTCTGAGATACGCGGTCGGCAGATAGGCTTCGTGTTCCAGACATACAACCTGCTGCCCCGTATGAGCGCGCGCGCCAACGTGGAACTGCCGCTTGTATATGGAAGCGCGTTCGGTCGGAAGCGTCGCGCATTGGAGGCGCTTGAGCGCGTCGGACTTGGCGACCGCGCGAACCACAAGCCCACGGAGATGTCCGGCGGACAGCAGCAGCGCGTCGGCATAGCGCGCGCGCTGGTGAAGCGGCCCCGCATCGTGCTGGCCGATGAACCCACCGGCAACCTGGACAGCCAGTCCAGCGAGGACATCATGGAGGTTCTCAAGGGCCTGAACAGGAACGAAGGCCAGACCGTCATCGTCGTAACCCACGAACTGGACGTGGCCTACGAGACCGACCGCATCGTATCCATGCTGGACGGCCGGATAGTGGGGGACAGTTCGGTAACCAGCCTGAAGGCGGAGAACGAAGCGCGTGGAGTGGTGACGACTTGAATCCCATAGACATACTCATTACCGCGCTAACCTCCCTGACCGCGAACAAGATGCGCGCCAGCCTGACCCTGCTCGGCATAGTCATAGGCGTGGCCTCGGTGATAGTGATGGTGTCAATGGGCCAGGGAGTCCAGAGATCAATCACCGCCGAGTTCGAGGGACTGGGCGCGAACTTGCTCACCGTGACTCCCGGCTCGTCCGAAGGAGGCTTTGGGGCTTTCTTTGGAGGCGGCGGAGACGATGAGTCCAATCTGACGCTGGAGGACGCATACGCGCTGCGCGACTCGGAGTACACCCCGTCAGTGGTGGGGATTGCCCCGGAGATCAGTTCCTGGGCGCAGGTGGTGTTCGGAGGCGAAGAGGACTGGACACAGGTGGTCGGCGTAACTCCGGAGTACGAATCAGTTCGGAACTATCAGGTCGCGCTGGGGGATTTCATATCATACAAACACGTCGAGAACGCGGCCTCAGTGACCGTCATCGGCGCCCGTATTTCGGAGAGCCTGTTCGGTTACAGGGACCCGGTCGGGCAGACTATCAAGCTCAACGACAGACCTTTCACCATCGTCGGAGTATTAGAAAAACGGGAAGGACTTTTCGGCGAACTCGACCAGCGTCTGCTTGTGCCGATAACGACCGCTCACTATCGGCTCAACTTCCGACGCACCGACCAGGGAGACATCCTGGTAGATACTATCAACGCGCAGGCGGCGTCGCCGGAAGCTACGAACAGCGCTAAAGACGAGATAAGCGCGATTCTGAGGCTGCGCCACCGGATAACCGAGAAGGACGACTTCACGGTCTCCAACCAGCAGGACGCGATAGAGGCCATACAGAGCGCCACCCAGGTCATAGTCATATTCCTCGGCAGCATCGCGGGAATAAGCCTGCTGGTGGGCGGCATCGGCGTCATGAACATCATGCTGGTGACGGTCACCGAGCGCACCCGCGAGATAGGCATACGCAAGGCGATGGGAGCGAAGCGGCGCGACGTGCTGTTCCAGTTCCTGGCCGAAGCCGCTATGCTCAGTCTCACTGGCGGCCTCGTTGGCCTCGGCCTCGCCTACGGAATCGTCTCCATGCTGAGCGGACAGCCCATATTCGGCCCCGACTCCCAGATAGCCATGGGGGTCACCCCCGACATCGCGCTGCTCGCCTGCGCGGTGTCCATCGGCATCGGCCTGTTCTTCGGCGTCTATCCAGCCATACGCGCCGCGCGTATGCACCCGATAGAAGCGCTGAGGTACGAATAGCCCAATCCCGCGCGGGCGCGACCTTAGTATGAACGCCAAGAACCGATTACCGATAGCTAAACACTGAAACGAAATTTCGGAATCTTTCTATACTTTAGTCTTGCATTTGACCTACCAATGGGTAGTACAATACCCTTTTAGGGGTCGCAGACTCAGTTCGCCATCGAATTCGCCCGCCTCCCCATTCCTGAAAGGGAGGTTCGCGCAGCGAACGGTCTATGATAGAAATCGCCCGAATCATCGGCATAGCGCTCAATCACAAGTGGCGGCTCATATTCGCCTACCTGAGCATGATAGGGGCGCTAATCTCGTTTGTGCTGATTCCACCCTTTATAAGAAGGGCCATAGACGGAGTTATCGAGATACTCGACTCTCCCGGAGCGTACTCCCAGTCCGCCCTCCTCATGACGATAGGCGTCATATTCGGCCTCATGGCTCTCAGAGGGATATTCTCGTACTTCCAGCAGTACCTCGGCGAAGCCGTTTCGCAGTTCGTCTCCTACGACATCCGAAACAAGTTGTACGACCACGTTCAACACATGAGCTTCGGATTCCACGACCGCCACCACACCGGCTCCCTCATGTCACGCGCCATCACCGACGTGGAGAACATCCGAATGTTCATAAACATGGGCCTGGTGCGGACGCCGTACTTCATGGGCCTGTTCGTCGTCGTCGCGGCAATCCTGTTCATCAAGGACTGGCGGCTCGGCCTCATAAGCGCCAGCTTCATGCCCGTCGTCATGATCTACTCCGCCATAATCAGGCTCAAGATGCGCCGCCTCTGGCTGATCGTCCAGCAGAAGATGGCCGAAATGAGCAATGTTCTCCAGGAGAACTTCACCGGCGTCCGCGTGGTCAAGGCGTTCGCCGCCGAGCCTTATGAGGAAGCCAAGTTCGACGTTCGCAACAAGGAACTGGTTGGCTACTTCATACAGGCCGAGAGGATGCGCGCGTCCAGCACGGCGTTCATGCTCTTCACGTTCCTTCTGGCCGTCGGACTGATTCTGTTCTTCGGCGGTCGCAGGGTGATGGATGGACACATGACTCCGGGCGAACTGGCAGAGTTCCTAATCTACCTGCAAATGCTGCAGATGCCCGTGCGAATGGCTGGCTGGCTGGTCAACTCTTACGCGCGCGCCGCGTCCGCCGGGCAGAGGCTATTCGAGATATTGGATACCAAGTCCCCGGTTCAGGAAGAGGAAGACGCGCGCGATATGCGGCGTCCGCGGGGCCGCGTCAGGTTCGAGAACGTGACCTTCAGCTACGATCACACCAAGCGCGTTCTCAGGAGCATAGACCTCGAAGCCGAGCCCGGGCAGGTCATAGCGCTTCTGGGCCCTCCGGGCAGCGGAAAGACCAGCGTGGTAAACCTCATTCCCAGGTTCTACGACGTCACCGGGGGCCGCATCACCGTTGACGGCAGGGACATCAGAAACGTGACGCTCAAGTCCCTGCGCGAGAACATAGGCATCGTCCAGCAGGACGTGTTCCTGTTCAGCGCGTCTATACGGGAGAACATAGCCTACGGAAACATGAACGCCACGCAGGAACAGATCGAGCAGGCCGCGAAAATCGCGCAGATGCACGATTTCATCGAGTCGCTGCCCGAAGGCTACGACACCGAGATAGTGGAGCGCGGCGCGAACCTGTCCGGCGGACAGAGACAGCGTATGTCAATCGCCAGGGCCGTGCTGCTCGATCCGCCAATCCTGATTCTGGACGACTCCACCTCCAGCGTGGACGCGCGAACCGAGGAGCTCATCCGCAGGGCCATGGAATCGGTCATGGCCGGAAGGACGACCTTCGTAATAGCCCACAGGCTCAGCACAGTGCACAGCGCCGACGCGATCATCGTCATGAACGACGGGCAGATAGCCGAGCGTGGAACTCACGACGAATTGCTGGAGCGCAACGGACTGTACCGCCAGATCTACGAACTCCAGCTGAGGCCGCAGGAAGAGGTGATGCGAGAGATCGAATCTCCCATTCCAATCGCGGGCAACTAAATACGAACAACTGCAATCCAGGAAGGACTAGACGCCTATGATGATGGGCGGACGCGCGTTTGGCACGAACTCAGCCAGGCGCGGACATATTGACGAAGAGGTCTTCGGCTCAGTTTACGACCAGCGAGTCATTCTTCGCCTGTTGCCTTATATATGGCCTTTCAAGGGGCTGGTTATTCTGGCCACCGTCTCTATGCTGATATACACGGGGACGCAGATAGCCGTCCCCTGGATAATCGGCGTCGCGATAGACGACTACATACTCGCGGGAGACTTCACTGGCCTGACCTGGATATTCGGCATCTTCGTCGCCATAGCAGCCACCAACTGGGTAACTAACTTCACTCAGCAGTTCTCTATGGAGAAGGTCGGGCAGGGAGTCCTATACAACCTTCGCAAAGATGTTTTCGGCCATGTTCAGAAACACTCGGTGTCCTTCTTCGATAGGATGGAAGTAGGCAGGCTGATGTCCCGCACGCAGGGCGACGTCGGCCAGTTGCAGGAGTTCAGCGCGCTGGTGGTCATGACGCTTGGCGAACTGCTCGGCCTCTTCGGTATCGTGGCGGCCCTGCTGATAATGAACTTCAAGCTGGGGCTTATCACGCTGACGGTCCTGCCGCTTCTGATACTGACCATGATCGTGTGGCAGCCGCTCGCGCGCAGGGCCTTCATGGAGATACGGCGCGCCATATCCATCGTCAACGGCGAACTCAACCAGAACATAACGGGCGTCCGCGTCGTCCAGGCCATGAACCGCCAGGAACGCAACCTCGGAAACTTCGATAAGTTGAATGTAGATCATCGCGAGGCGAACCTGTGGGCTGGCAGAATGTCCTCCGGCCTCATTCCCGCCGTTGACATTCTCACCGCCATAGCCATTGGGCTTGCCATATTTTTCGGCTCCCAGATGGTCACGAGCGGCGAACTGGCGGAAGCGGGCGTACTTGTGGCCTTCATCCTGTACATTCAGCGCTTCTTCGACCCCATTCGCAACCTGACGATGATGTACACCCAGCTCCAGCGCTCCATGGCCTCCGGCTCTCGCATATTCGACCTGCTTGACTGGGAACCCGAGTTGGTTGACGCCGAGAACGCCACAGTCATGCCCGAAATCCGCGGCGAAATAGAACTCCAGGATGTCAGCTTCAGCTATGTCGAAGGGGAAGACGTAATCAGGAACGTCAACCTGCGCGTGAATCCGGGCGAAGTGGTCGCGATTGTCGGGCCAACCGGCGCGGGCAAGACAACGCTCATCAGCCTCATGTCCAGGTTCTACGACGTGGAGCGGGGCCGCGGGGCCGTCCTGGTGGACGGACACGATGTAAGAACCGTCGCCAGGGGCAGTCTCGCGCGCCAGATGAGCATGGTTCTCCAGGAACCCTACCTCTTCTCCGGGACGGTCAAGGAGAACATCAAATACAATCACACCGAGGCTACGGACGAGCGCATGGTAGAAGCCGCCATAGCCGTCGGCGCGCACGACTTCATAATGGAACTCGAAGACGGCTACGAGACCTATCTGGCCGAGCGCGGCGCGAACCTGAGCGTCGGACAGCGGCAGCTTCTCAGTTTCGCGCGCGCCATCGTCGCCGACCCCAAGATACTCATTCTGGACGAGGCCACCGCCAACATAGATAGCTACACCGAGTTGCTCATTCAGATAGCGCTCACCGAACTGCTGAGGGACAGAACCGCCGTCGTCATAGCGCACAGGCTCTCGACCATACGCGGCGCGGACAAGATAGTCGTCCTCAACTTCGGCGAGGTCATGGAAGTCGGAACCCACGACGAACTCATGGCGCTGGACGGCCTCTACGCCCACCTGTATCAGATGAACTACGCCGCGCGCGAAGAACCGGAGCAGATCACGGGCTGACGCGCCCGCGTCGTCGTCCGGGACGCCTCCGCCATTCGTTGACATAAGTTAGGAACAGAAACTACACTCGCCTCTGTGTTCACAAGCGCGAGAAGGGGAATAATCATGGCGCGAAGAGTCGGATACCACGTAAACAGGCCCGGAAGGCGACACGGAGACGACGATGTGGAAATCCCGATTGCCGCCGACCTCAAGTCGACGCCGGGAACTCCGACCAGGGACAACGAGATCACCTACTACACCCGCGAGTACCCACTGGAAAGCGTGGCAGTGGAACACAGCGCGTCCTCGCTCTGGGCGCTGGACGTCAGGGAAGAGGCCGCGCCGGAGACCGCCGAACTCTACCGCAAGCATCAGGACGAAATCGAACCCGTCGTGGAGTGGCTTAAGTCCACCCGCTACATGGAGCCGACCGCCGACCCCGTACCGGGCAAGGACGTCACCGAGGCGATACGCGCCAAGGCGCGCGAACTGGGCTACGGCGAGGTCGGGTTCACTAATTTCGACCGACGCTACATCTACAAGAGCAAGCGTCAGTACGTCCGCGCCGAACTCAAGCACGCCATCTGCCTCGCCGTTGAGCAGGACTACATCGCCACCCAGTCGCTGCCCAGCCTGGACGCCGAAGAGGCGCACGGCGAAGCGCATATGCAGCAGGCTGAAATGGCGAAAGAGCTTATGGAGTTCATACACTCGCTCGGATACCCCGCCCAGGTGTGGGGGCCTACCTGGCACTTCGGCCCGATGATTCCCCTGTTCGTGCAGGCCGGCCTGGGCCAGCTGGGCGTCAACGGCCAGCTTTTGTCGCCCCACTTCGGATCGCGCGCGCGTCTCCAGGTAATCACCACCAACGCGCTTATTACCCACGACAGGCCGGTTGACTACGGAGTCACCAAGTTCTGCGAGATATGCCACATCTGCTCGATGCGCTGCCCAGGACGCGCCATCAACCAGAACAAGGTCTGGTTCAGGGGCGTCGAGAAGAGCAAGCTGGACTTCCGCCGATGCCGCCCGGTGATGACGCGCTACTCCGGCTGCGGCGTGTGCATGAAGGTCTGTCCCGTCCAGCGCTACGGTCTGCCGGAAGTGATGAAATACTACGTGGAGACGGGACGGGTGATGGGCAAGAACAGCGACAACCTGGAGGGTTACAGCCTGCCGGACAAGGGCTACTTCCCGCCCGGACGCCTGCCCAAGTTCGAGGCGGGCTTCTTCGATATGCCGATGGGCAGATCCGAAGACCTGGTGATGGACGAGTACCGCGAGCGCGTACAGGACCTCAACGGCGATCACGACGGCGAAGAATCCCGCGAGGCGCTCTGGGACGAATTCCGCGCCAAGCTCGACGACGCCCTCCAGAAGCGCGATATCCCCGTGGACATGGGCATGGACCTGGGCGGTTAGGACATATCGCATTGAGTCAGCTTGCTGAGGCGGCGCGTCTGCGCCTCAACCCGCGAAAAGTGTTCTACGGCTGGTGGCTCGTCGGGGTCAGCGGCTCAATAATGGTCATATCCTCTACACCTATGTTCCATGCCATGGGACTGTGGTTCGTTGCCTTGGAACACACCTTCGGATGGACCAGGACCCAGCTGTCACTCGCCTTCTCCTTTACACGCATAGAGGGAGGAATACTAGGTCCTATCGAGGGGTATCTAGTAGATAGGTTCGGCACTCGACGTATGGTGCTGATCGGACTGATCATAATGGGCGTCGGCTGGATAGTATTCAGCCAGATACAGAACATCACTATATTCGGCTGGGTATTCCGCGATCTGTGGATGTTCTACCTCATCTACATGATAATCGCGCTTGGGCAGGGCCTGGGAGGCTGGCTGCCGATCATGACTATGTTGAACAACTGGTTCGACCGACACCGCGCCAAGGCAATGGGCTTTTCTAATTCAGTCAGCAGGATTGGCACGCTGGTCCTGATTCCCGCCATCGCATGGGCCATAGACCCCGACTTCGACCGGCTGGGCTGGGAGAGGACGGTCATAATCATCGGCGTCATCGTGCTGATTGCCGTATTCCCGCTGACGAGCCTCATACGCAATCGTCCCGAGGACTACGGCCTGCTCCCCGATGGCGACAAACCCGAAGAAAAGAGTACTGAACAGACAGAAAGAAGACAGCGTTCAGGGGTACAGAACTCGGATCAGACGGACTTCACACCTCAACAGGCGCTGATGACGCCAGCCTTCTGGCTCATCAGCATCGGGCATGGCTTCACGTCCATGATTCTCATAGCGATGATGGCGCACCTGGCTCCGATGATGGACGACCGAGGTTATTCCCTGCAAACCTCAGCCTTCGTGATAACCGCCTACACCGCCGTTTCGATGCTGTTCCAGATAATCGGAGGCTTCGTTGGAGACCGCGTTCCGAAGAGATACGCGCTGTTCGTATTCACCTGGATACAGGCGAGCGGCGTGTTCCTGCTAACCTTCGGGCCAGCTTCCCTCCTGGTGGCCTACGGGTTCGCGCTGCTGTTCGGGATTGGGTTCGGAGGACGCAACCCGCTCACGGTCTCGATACGCGGCGAATACTTCGGACGCAAGTCGTTCGGCAAGATAATGGGCATCTCGCAGGTGCCTATGAACATTCTGCTGCTTGCCGCGCCGGTATTGGCCGGAGTCGTCCGGGACAACACGGGAGAATACACCATCGCGTTCGCCACTCTGGCCGGCCTGAATATGCTGGGCGGCCTGCTGTTCCTGTTCGCGCTCCCTCCGAAGCTGAAGCAACCGACACCCACATCTTCACAAGGACGCTAAACCATGCCCATTATTGATCATAACGACGCCACGGAGGTTCCGTGGAGGCCGAACTATCGCAAGTGGCTCATCACTGAGCCGGGCGACGGGACGACCGCGATTGACGCCTCGGTGAGCGAGGTCGGAATCGGAACCGGAGCGCCGCTGCATACCCATGAGGATGATGAGCTAATCGTCATCCTGGAGGGAACGCTGCGAGTGCGTATCGGCGACGAGACGCATGACGTCGAGGCCGACCACACCATCGTCGTGCCGCCCGGTGAGCCGCATGGCTTCGAGGCGATAGGCGATTCTCCGGCGCGAATCGTTGGCGTATTTCCCGCCAAGGATCCGTTCCTTCGCACCGAGTTTCTGGAAGGCGGGCCGCCCGCGACCCATTCATAGCGGACCAGTGGGACTATTCTAGCACACGCAACATACGTTCGCGCAAGGGGGTGAGCGATTCTACCGGAATCGGGGCCATGCTTCCGTCCGTCGGCTGCCAGAGTATCTTGAACAGGGTCGAACGGCCCTTGTCTCTCGCCTCGTACTCCACGCGGACGGGGTAGGTTCCCGCGCCTATGAGAATCTCGCCCTGCCTGTCCACTTCCTCAGAGGGCGGGTCCTGCGCTATCAGGTCGTTCTCCAGGTAGAGTCTGACCGGGCCGGATACTTTTTCGACGGCGAACTTGTGGTTGCCTATACCCTTGATGGTCAACATACCCTCCCATACGGCGGTATGCGGATCGTCTATCGCGGGGAAGTATCGGAACACGTCCATGGATGGAGTAATCTCCACCGCGTCGGGCATAGTCATATCGTCGCCATTCACAAAGAAGCGTCCCACCGCGCCCAACGGCCTGACGCCGCCCCTGTACAGGTTGCTGAACGGGATGGGTTCGAGGTCGCCGCCCGGTGGCTTCCAGAGCAAGCGCGCGAACTTGTCCGGCTCGGTCACATTGCCCAGTATGGACAGAGTGTGCAGACCGATGGCGGGCGCGACCCTGGCCCTGGGCTTGTCCGGGCTGAGGACGCGGAGTCCGTTCAACTCGACGGCGACATCGAGATTGCCGTCCAGGGCGAACTCGTACTCTCCGGCCTCGCTCACCTTCAGCGCGCCCTGTATCTTCAGGTCGTAGGGATATTCGTCTGGGCCGTCGTAGGCGTGCCAGACCGATTCGCTCACAGGTTGGGGATCGGCGACCACCGGCTCGTTCCAGCGAGTGTACGACACGTCAAGGCCCTGCCTCTCGGCGAGGCTCTCGCGGCTGACGAACGCGGTGTAGAACAGCGGCTCGCCGCCCGAGGGCGGAGTAACGGCGTGGAACTCGCCGTCGGGATAGTATGCGCGGGCAAGTTCCCAGAATCCCTTTTCGCGCGGCTCGAAATACATGGCGGCTCCGCGCCATACCTTTGTGGAGTCGAGGGGGAGGGTGTCGGGCGGCTTTATAACCTCACGCTTGGGACTGCTGCCCAGCACCTCGCCAATCCCTCCAAACAGATACTGGCGCGACGTCCATATCGAATAGCCCCTTTTCTGCAACTCCTCGTGGCTGCGCGCCATCAGGGTCTCGTCGGTGGAGAACTCGGCGAACACCCTGGGATCGTTGGCCTGATCGCCGAAGTAGAATTCGACGTTGATATAGGCGATGAGGGCAAGAACGCCCAGCGTCACGGGCAGGGCGTACCTGCGGACTGCGGGCCAGGGCGCGGCGCGTCCGGCGGCCCATAGGCGTTGCAGCGGATAGGCGGCGAGCGCGGCCACGGCGGGAATCACCAGTATGGAGCGCAGCGACTGGGGTGATTCCCAGGGGACGGTCAGGACTCCGGGGAGTACCATGAACAGTACCCAGAATGGCAGAGAGAATAGCGCGGTGTTTCGCCACTGGGTAAGCGCGAAGAAGAAGCCGAGCGCGAACAGCGCGGCCATCAGGAAGTCGAGCATGGGTTCGCCGGGCAGGTTGTGGCGGGGATTCGGGTCGCCGAGCCGGTTGAACATCATAAGGTGTTCTTCCAGGCTTTCGTTGATTTGGTCAACCCACTGTTCGCGCGGGGTTATGTTGAAGACGGACACCTGCCGGGAGCGGGCGAAGAACTCTTCGGAATTGTTCATCGCGAACTGCGCCACCGGGGCGGTGACGAACAGCGCGGTCAGTATCATTATCAGAACGCTCAGGGCGAACCTGCGAAACGGCGGTTTGCTCACTACCAGGTGGTGAAGCAGAATGAAAGCGATTACGATGGCGAACGCTTGGTTGGCGATGTAGAACCACATTCCCAGGCCCAGGCACGCGCCTGAGAGGGCGTAGTCGGAATGTCTGCCACTCCGGATAGCGCGTAACGTGAGCCAGCCCGACAGCGCGGCGAACAAGACCCCGGCGGTCGCGTCAAATCCTATCCGGCTGAAGATGATGTCCCAGCGCATAAAGGCGGCCAGGAAAGCGGCTATCAGACCTGTGGAGGTACCGAGCGCAATCCTGACTAGCAGAAACACCGCCACAATTCCCATCAAGCCAAAGGCCGCCGCTATCAATCTGGGCGTCGTGACAGAGACGCCCGCGAGTTTGGCGAGCGCGGCTATCGGCATCAGAAACAGGGTGGGCCTGTGCGCGGAAGGCTCATAGACGGGGATGCCTCCAGGATTCTCCGCGTATGTACGCGCATACGACAGATTTGACGCCTCGTCATGCCACAGTCCAGCGGGTATGTCTTCCAGGTTGTACAGCCTGACCGCCGTTGCCATGATCAGTATAGCGCCGAGTATGAGCCAGGGCGCTAGTGAGCGGAGTTCTATCCTGAAGCCGCCGTTAGCCCTGAGTCGGCGGACAAGGCGCGAAAGGCGGTCGTCAATAGTGGCTATCCCAACCAGCAGAAGGGTGACCGCAGCGCCAAAGCCGTACCAGGCGAGCGCGAGGCTTTCCACGCTCTCGTGTCCGAAGTTTCGCAGGGAGACGGACAGCAGCAGGCAGGCGGCGATGATAGATACCCATCCCAGGTCGGCGCGGGTAAATTCGATGTTCCAGAGCCTGAATGACCACTCGGCGGGCCGCGCCCGGATATCGAGTTGCAGCTGGGTTGGGGAAGGCGCTTCGTCTCCGGCGGGGGATTGGCCGGAGCGCGACGGGCGGGCGCGGATGGATTCGAGGGCGAGACAGACGACCGCGACGGCAAGCGGCGCGACGGCCCACTGAAGGCCGCCGTCCCGAATGAATACCTGCGCGAACAGCGCGAGAATCGCGGCCGAGGCGACGAGGGTGAATCTGAGGGACGCCGCGCGAGAATCTTTCATTCCGTCTTCACCACATCGGAAGCGTAGAGCGCGCGTATTCGCTCATCGTCATAGCCGAGTTCCGCCAAAATTTCGGCGGTGTTCTGTCCGAGAAGCGGGGTTGCGCGTCTGGGCAAGGTGTTGGTCTCGCCGAAGGATACCAGGTTGCCGCTGAAGTGAATCTCTCCGAGCGTGGGATGCGGAAGCGTAACCGCCATTCGGTTAGCTTCGGCCTGCGGGTCTGAGAAGAATCCGACGTTGTAGCCATCCACGACGGGAGCGCATGGCGCGTCATGAGAGCGCAGCGCGTCGAGCGCGTCGTCGGAGGAATGGCGGCTGAGTAATGATTCGACGTGAGACTCGTCCAATTCCGTCCAGCCGCCGGAACCGTCCAGGGCGGATAGCGTGGAGAGTATCTTCGCGTCGTCGCCGGGGCGCTCGGCGGCAATGTATATCCAGCCATCAGACGTCCTGTACAGGCGGCGGAATGGGCCGACGCCCATCTGGTCTCTATCGGGAAGGCGTCTTGGGGGTTTGCCGTCGTACTCGATGAAGTCGTCGGCGCACATTATCGTTCCGCTCGCCAGAAGGTTGGTATCCACCTTCTGCGCGATTCCGAAACGCTCCCTTGCCACCAGCGCGAGAACCGTACCCAACGCGCCGAGCGCTCCGCCGGTGTAGTCGCACGGGGCGAGGGCGGACAGATAGACGGGGGGCGAATCGTAGCCGCCCTGCGCGCTCTGGAGGCCGGTTATGGCCTGGGCTATGGGGTCAACGCCCGGACGCTGGGCGTAAGGGCCGTCCCAGCCGTAGGCGGTTATGTGGGACTGTACCAGGCGCGGGTTCAGCCTGTGGAGGGTATCGGCGTCGAGTCCCATGCGGTCGGTGGCGCCCGGTCGCATATTGGCGAGGATAGCGTCGGAGACCGAGGCGAGTCCGCGGGCTATCTCTTTGCCGTCGTCGGTACGTGTGTTCACTGATATGGCGCGCTTGCCCGCGTTGTAGGAGATGAATCCCGCGCCCCCGGCTGGACGGGATATGTCGCCGTCGGGGGACTCGAACTTTATCATGTCCGCGCCGAGGTCGGCCAGAAGACGGCCCGCGACAGGCCCGGCTATGACGTTGGTCATCTCCATGATACGGACGCCGGATAAGGGTAGCGCGTCCATGTCCTCGCCTTCCGACTCGGCGGGGAGTTTGGGCAGGTCGCCAATGTCGGTGGTGGCTGAGGTGTCCGGCCTCGGCCCTCGTATCCGCGCGGGAGTCTGGGAGAGTTTTATCGGCAGGCCGGTCATGCGCGTCCTGCCCAGAACCGAGTCGTTCAACTCGTGAACCAAGCCGTTGTGCAGGATCTGCGGGTCGCGCATGGCCTCTTTAGCCGGACGAACGGTGTCGCATGGCACATCGGCGGCGCGAAGGTCTTCTATCCAGTCGGCGGCGGGCCGAGTCTTGAGCGCCGAGGCAACCAGGTCGAACAGTCTTCTTCTCGCGCCCTCGTCCCTGGGCCAGCGTCCATCGCCGTACTCGTCGGGGTTGGCGTAGATGGTGTCGGCGACGCCGATGACGGCGGCTGCGAGGTCAACGAAGCCGGAGTGTATGCAGCCGAGTTGTATCCACTGTCCGTCGGCGCACTCGAATACGCTGTAAAACGGGCCTCCGCCCTGCGGGGTCATGCTGAAGGGGCGGACTGGTATCGCGTCGCTGACGGCCTTGGGGGTGTACAGAAGCGCGCCGGCCATGAGCGAGGTTTGGACGCGCCCTCCCCCGCCCGTCTTCTCGCGGCGGTAGAGAGCGGCGGATACGCCCAGACCGGCGAGCAGCGCGGCTCCGACGTAGGCGACGGGATGCGCGACGTGGATGGGGCCGCCCCTGTAAGAGGGCTGGCTGGCGAGGATTCCGGTTCGAGCGGCAACCAGGTCGTGGTCGGCGGGTTCGTCCTTCAGAGGCCCTTCAGCCCCATACGCGGTAATGGAGCAGTGAACCAGGCGCGGGTCGCGTTCTGCCAGCGAGTCAATATCAAGGTTCGTTCTGAGAGGGGATGACGGCGGCAGGTCTTCGAGCAGAACATCGGCGGCGGCGAGCGTATCGCGGAAACGGTCGGCGTCGGTGTCCGGGTCCAGGCGGGTTACTTCCTTGCCCCTGTCGTAGAGCGCGAAAATGTCCGGCTGGCGGACTATGCCGGAGTCGTCGAAGACGACACGGACAACGCGAGCGCCGTTGTCCGCCAGGAACATGGAAGCGAGGGCGGCGGCGAGTCCGTTGGACAGGTCGAGAACGGTTATGCCGCTCAGGGCGGAGGGTGTGTCAGGCATGGAGCATCGCAGTACAAGTCTTCACGGCGATGATTGTACCACAGATTTTCGTTCGTCGAGGGGGAAGGGACTTTGGGTTGTGGGCGATCAGGGTTCGTCTTCGTCGTCGAAACATTCCGGGCAGCGGCAGTAGCCCCACTTGTCCCGGGCGTGGTCGTCTTCACAGTTTTCGCAATAGCAGACAGCGTCGTTCCAGTCGTCGTCGTCCAGGACGCCGCTCATACAGAAGTCGTAATGCTTATCCACCAACTTGGGGTTGTAGCCGTCGGGGTAGTTCTCATCGCGCTCAAGAAGGCGGGTGTACCAGGCCGGAATCGGAGTTATCCAGGTTTCGGGGGATTCACGCCTGATGAACGCCATGTATTCGTTCCATACCAGCGTGGCCTCTATCATCAGATGGCTGTCTTTCTTGGTGGCCGCCATGGCGCGGCGAGCTATGTACTGGTGTATGTCCTCGCCCGGCTGACAGTGTAGCTGTTTGAACCTGTCCATGGCGGCCCTCTCGCAGACTCTGCATGAGCAGCGTTCTACGTGTCCGTTGAGGGACTGGACGGTGGGTTGGGAGACGGCCTGCGCGGTCTCGGGCTGAGGCGCGGGCGGCGCGGTCTGTGGTTTGGGAGTGGTTGTCTTGCGCCGTTTGGCCTTAGCCAGCAGCGGGAAGGCGCAGCCTATGAGTTCTTTGGCGGCGGCTATGCGGATGGACGGGCTGAAGCTCTTGATGATTCCGTTCATGGCGTCGAGGAAGAAGCGGATGGTCTTTCGTCCGTTGCGCGTCATCTTCCTCGCGTAGCCTATGAGTTCGCGTTCGGCGGCACTGAGGTCGGAGTCTAGTTCGTCCGGGTCTATGCGGCGCTGAATGGAGTCTCTTGGGAGGCTGGGCGGTTTGTTGGCTTCTACGAATTCTATGCCCTGCTCTACGCCGATGATGGCTAGGACTCTGCCGGCCATGAGTTGGTGCTGGGGGGTGAATCTGTCGAATTCGCCCTCCATGGCCTGGGTGAGGAAGCGGACTATCTTTCGACCGTTGTCGGTTTCCTCTCGGATGATTTGTTGTAGTTCGGGATATGGGGTCATTTCAATTGGGAATTATCAATTAAGAATTTGGAATTGGATGCATGATAGCAAATATGTTCGTCAAAGGTCAAGTGTTCTTTTGCGTGAACTGTGATTGGGGTGATTGTGGGGATGGGCAGGATGAGTGGATTGCAGAGCGGGGGTTGGTGTTAGATACTTTTGTTCTGCAACGGGTATGTTGTAACATAGCGAAATGACATCCGCGTCTCTATCCGAAGGAATCGAAAATACGCCCGCGCGCGGCTGGGCGGCGCTGCTTCTGCATCATCTTCAGATCAGCAGTCTGAGGCTGTCGTCGTTCCTGTTGGGGATATTCCTGCCGTTCATAACCAAAGACCTGGAGTTGACGCCGCTGCAAGTGGGATTGCTCCAGGGGGTGTGGTGGGTGACGGCGGCTGTGGCGGTTCTGCCGTTCGGGATATGGCTGTCGCGCTTCCGTCCGATTCCGATGAACCTGGTGTCGCTGCTTCTGGTGACGCCCTTCCTGTTCGCGCAAGGTCTGGCGTTCAACTTCCTGAGCCTGTTCGCGGCGCGATTCTTCGCCGCGCTGTTCCACATGATCGGCTTAGCGGCGCGTCCGATGCTGTTCCAGCAGTGGGCGGCGCGACGGCAGTACACGCTCATAAACGCTGTCGGCCTGTCTCAGCACAGCGTATTGCTGGCCGTCGCTATCAGTACGGGCGCGCTTCTGATAATGACGCTCGGAAGCTGGCGGCAGGCGTATTTCGTACAGGGGGCGTTTCTGCTGGCGCAGACGGCGGCGTGGCTGGCGGTGGCGCGCGAAGGCCGCGCTCCGGCGCGGGAACTGAATCAGGCTCTCGACTCCGCTCGGCGGACGCCGCTGTCCGCGCTCAAGGCGTATCCGCAGGGCTGGCTCGTCGGGATGGTGATGTTCTCGCTGTCGGCGACGTGGACGGCAATCGTGACGTTCCTGCCGACGCTGATGGCGGAGGACAGGGGCATACCCATAGGCGTGGGAGGGCCGCTGCTGGGCTTCCTGTACTACGGCCTGATACCCGGCGCTTTGCTCGGAAGCTACGTCAACCGCAAGGCGACCAACCGCAGACTGCTGCTGACCATACCGGCGTCGCTGAACGTTTTGCTGGCGCTGGGGATAACGATGGCTCACGGCGTCGCGCCGCTCGCGGCGCTGATCGCGGGAATGGGGCTGGTGTGGGTGGCTGTTCCGGCGTTGGAGATGCTGCCGTTCGAGTTCGAGGGCATAACCCCGCGCGAGGTGGCGGCGATAAGCGCGCTGGTGGTTACGCTGTCGGCGCTTGGGTTCGCGGCTGGGCCGATGATAACGGGGTCGGTGGCGCAGGTCACGGGATCGGTGGAGACTGGGCTTGTGGCGATGTCGCTGGTGAGCGCGGTGGGGGTTGGGGCGGGGGTGGCGTATCCGGTGCGGCGAGCGTCAGTCTCAGGCGTCGGCTAGAACCTGCCGGAAATGTCACGTCGGGCTATCTCTGATTCAGGATTACGACAACGACCTCCAAAGCGTCCGCCAGGGCCTGCGCCCTCTCTGTGACGCTGTATCCGGCAACCACAGGAACAGTTCGCTCTCCGTAGATGACGTTGAGTATTCTGGCGGAGTCTATTGCCCTGTTGACATCCGCGCCGTCAATGACTCCCGAAGCCTCAGCCGCGCAGAACACGATTTCTCCGCTCTCTCTGAAGCGCGCGCGAAGAATCAAGTCCGTGTCGATAAGCCTGTCATAGTCGCGCATCGGAATGACGCCTTCGGAAGTCGCGTCCTGTATTCGGGCCAGGAATTCCCTGTCAGGCTCAACCGCGTCACGAAGAAGGACAGCCGGGCGGTGGAGCTTGAGCATACCGAAGAGACGCGACGGGAGAAGCCTGGGAAGCCTGCGCTCCAGGTCGGCGCCGTACAGGTTGCCCAGCCTGCCATCCATTCTGTTCTGAACGCTTTCCATTCTCTCCTGGACTCTACGCGTCTCGTCATGTTCCTTCTTCAGGTCGGCCAACTCGGTGAAGATTATCGTCTGGTTCTTCAGAATCTCGTTCTGAGTCTGGCGCATCTCGGCCTGGTCAGCGAGAATCTTCGTCTGAGTCTCTAGCATCTCGTTTTGAGTTTGGCGCATCTCGGCCTGGTCAGCAAGAATCTTCGTCTGAGTCACCAGCATCTCGTTCTGATTCTGGCGCATCTCGGCCTGGTCAGCGAGAATCTTCGTCTGAGTCACCAGCATCTCGTTCTGATTCTGGCGCATCTCGGCCTGGTCAGCGAGGACCTTCTCCTGCGTCTTGAGCATCGCGTTTTGAGTCTCGATGACCTCAGCCAGCTGTCCGGGCATCGCCAATATCTCTTCGGTGAGAACCAGGCGACGCACCTCGTCCAGAAGTTCATCATCTTCGCGCAGCGCCTGAAATACCAGCCTGGGGTTCTCGCGGATTACCCGTATGACATCCGCGTCCGTGTTTATAACCATCCCGATTTCTCCTTGCCTCGCTGCAATTATAGCGTGGTCCCAAGTTGTCTGTCACTTTGCGAACAGCAGACACGAACATCGCGCCTGTTCCGCCAACGCCTAGAACCTACCTCGCAGCCTCGGGTCCAGAACGTCCCTCAGGCCGTCGCCGACGAAGTTGAAGGATAGGACGAGCAGGAAGATGGCGATGCCGGGGGCGAAGGACAGCCAGGGCGCGCTGTTCAGGTTTCGGAAGGCGAGGTTGAGCATACTGCCCCAGGTGGCGGTGGGCGGCTCCACTCCGACGCCGAGGAAGCTGAGGCCGGCTTCCCCGAGGATGGCGAAGCCCATGCCGAGCGTGGCCTGCACTATGACGGGCTGGATGGAGTTGGGGGTCATGTGGAGGAGGAGGAGTCTCCATGTGGGCGCGCCTATCATCTTGGCGGCCATGAAGTATTCGCGTTCCTTGACGGAGAGCGCCTGGCTTCTTACCAGACGCGCCTGAGTGGTGAACAGGTTTATGCCGATGGCTATGCTGACGGTCAGGACGCCGCCGCCCATGACCAGCAGCAGAAGTATGGCGAACAGCAGGCCCGGAATGGCTATCATGGAGTCCACGAAGCGCATGATGGCGTGGTCGGTCCAGCCCCCGGCGTAGGCGGCGATTATGCCCATCGGCACGCCTATCAGGATCGCTATGCAGACGGAGAGCAGCCCGACTATCAGCGAGACGCGCGCGCCATAGAACAGGCGGGTTAGCTGGTCGCGGCCTACGTGATCGAGTCCGAGCGGGTTTTCGAGCGTGGGTGGCGCGAGCGCGTTTATCGGGTCTATCTTGTACGGATCGGATGGGGATATGAGACCGGCGAATACGGCGACGAACAGGATGAGGCCGATGTAGGACAGGCCAATGACGGATAACCTGTGCTGTACCAGCTGGCGGAGCGTGTCGGTCGGCAGGAAGTCGCCGAGACGGGCAAGCAGCCTTGAACGGAGTGCGGCGGTCTGTTCGCTTTCGTTCATCAGCCGTACCTTATCCTGGGGTCGAGGTAGGCGTAGGCGATGTCCGTAACCAGGTTGGCGACGATGATCGCTATGGCGGATACCATAACGATTACCTGTATGACCGGGTAGTCGGCGCGCTGGAGAGCGAACACCGCGAGCCTGCCGACGCCGGGCCAGCTGAACATGGTCTCGATGATGACCGAGCCGCCGATTATGTTGCCGAGTCGCAGGCCCAGGATGGTGACGACGGGCAGCATGGAGTTTCTGAGCGCGTGCAGCCATATCACCCGACGTTCGAAGAGGCCCTTGGCGCGAGCGGTCCTGATGTAGTCCTCGCCCATCACTTCGAGCAGCGAGGAGCGGGTCTGGCGCATGATGGTGGCCGCGCCGTTCAGTCCGAGCGCGAGCGCAGGCAGAATCATGTGGCGGATGCCGTCAACGGGGTCAACCCAGATGAGCGTTGAGCCGAACACGGGCAGCAGGTTCCAGGCGACGCTGAACAGCAGTATGAGCATGAGCGCGAACCAGAAGTCGGGTATCGCTATGCCGAACATCGCGCCGGAGGTGGCAATCATGTCCAGTATGGAGTTGCGCTTGAGCGCGGCTATGACGCCGGCGGCCACGCCGAGAACTAGCGAAATCAGGAACGCGGCGGCGGCGAGTTGGAGGGTGTGCGGCAGGCGAGTGGCGAGTTCGCGCGCGACGGGTCGCTTGTTCTGGAACGACTTGCCCCAGTCGCCGGTGAGGAAATCGCCCAGCCAGCTCAGGTACTGTATCGGGAGCGGCCTGTCGAGTCCGAGGTCGCGCAGCATAATCTCGCGCATCTCGGGCGTGATTCCCTCGCTGTCCTCGCCCATAGAGGCGTAGATGGGATCGTTCGGCAGCACCCGCACCAATACGAAGATAACCACGCTGATTATGAGCAGCGCGGGAATCATCTGGATGATGCGGTTGACGATGTATCCGGTCATTGGGAGCATTCAGTGGTTAGTGGTTAGTATTTGGGCTTCCAATTTCTGGCGCAGATAGGGCCATCAGGTTCGAGTCGCGCCTGTCACCCCCATCCTAACCTTCCCCCGTCAAGGGGGAAGGGACTTTTGCCCACCCTTCTCAACCCATCAAGGGAGTGGGGAGTGGGGCGCTTGTCTCGTCGCGCTTATCTTTCGATCCAGACGTCGTGGATCTTCAGCGATGCGTCGGAGGGGTACTTAACCCACTTGGGATCGGGGTACTCCGCCCACATGACCGAAGACTGCATGAAGTGGTAGGACGGGTTGGCGGCGGTGCGGACTCCACCCAGCGCGGCTTCCATGTAGATGCGCTGCGCTTCCTGGTAGAGTCGGTTCTGCTCTGAGGCGTCAAACGTCCGCGCGGCCTGCTTCACAAGGCCGTCAATCTCCATCTGCTCGTCGCTGGTTCCCCAGCCGCCGTTGTTCCAGTAGCCGCCGTAGCCGAGATAGGAGTTGAACGTTCCCGACGGGTGCGGGCGCAGGCCGAATCCTCTGAGCGAGAAACTGGCTTCCTTGGTGACGAATGTGCGCTTGGCCTCGTCGCCACCGCCGATGTCCATTTCCACCTTGAAGCCGACCTCTTCGTAGTACGCTTTGGAGAGTTCGGCGCGCGCTATGTTTCCGGCGTTGGAGGTGGTGGTTATCGTAATCGGGCGCTCGGGCAGGTCGTTGCAGCCGAGTTCCTTCTGCTCGGCGGTGCAGGCGTAGGCGGCCATTGTACTTATCGGAAGCTCGATGCCCATGTCGCTGGCGTAGTCTTCCAGCAGGGCGCGGGCGCGGGCGGGGTCATAAGGATACGGGAACTCGTCCTCGGAGACCGAGAAACTGGCCGCGTGGTTGGGCGGCACGAGGGAACCGAGGTAAACGAGACCCTCACCACCGGTCATTGCCTGGTTCCAGGCGTGTCGGTCCATGGCCATCTGCGCGGCCTGCCGAACCCTTATATCGTCGAACGGCGCGCGCGAGGCGTTGAAGTGGTCCATCCTGGGGCCGGCGAAGCCCTTGAATTCCTGTACGTCGGATATGCCCCTGATTGACTTGATGGCGTCCAGCGCGGAGTGCGCTATGCCCGCGGCGTCAATCTCGCCGGACTGCAAAGCCGCGGCGCGAACCTGATCGTCCGGTATGACCACCCAGCGCCAGCCGTCAAGATAGGGCATCCCCTCTCGGTGGTAGTCCTCGAACTTCACGTAGTCAATGTGGCTGCCGGATACCCATTCCTTGACCATGAACGGGCCTGTGGAGACTGACCCCTCGCTCTCCATGCCGTCCTGTCCCAACTCCTCGAAAGCGGTGGGAGAGAAGGGCATACCCGCTGTCATGCCCAGGTTGGTGATGATGGGCGCGAACACGTCCTCGGTGGTTATGGCGACGGTGAGGTTGTCTATGACCTCCACATCGCTGATGGACTTGACCGCGCTGCGGGTAACGACGGGGTTGTCGGGGTTCAGCACGAACTCCAGGCTGGTCTTGATGGAGTCGGCGTCAACGTTCGTGCCGTCGTGGAAGAGCAGGCCGGGCTTGAGGTTGAACGTTATCGTCTTCTGGTCGTCGCTCATCGAGAAGGACTCGGCGAGGGACTTGTCCTGCACCCACTCGGAGTCTGGGCCGTATGCGGTGAGCGGGTCGCCGACAGTCATGCACCAGGCCGCGCACGCGCCGCCGCTATACGTGAGGTGGAAGATATGCTCCACGTTGGGCCCCTGTCCGTACTGCAATACGCCGCCGTAGTTGCCCATGGCCATGTCGGCGGGGGCTGAAGTCGGCGCGGGGGCCGGGGCGGCGGTTGGAGCGGGGGCGGATTGCGCGGGCGCCGGAGCCGGTGGCGTGGTTGGCGCGGGGGCGGCCGGAGCCGGAGCGGGCGCGGTCGTCGGGGCCGGAGCCGGTTCAGGCTCGTCAGCCGAACATCCAAACGCCAACAGCGCAAGCAGCGCCGATATACAAACGATAATTCCTAATGTCTTCGCGCGGCTCATGTGTCACCCCTCCGGGCTGTGTGTGTTTATCCGTCTCTCGTCCGCGCCATTATACACGTAAAGCTCGAACTCAGAGAAGACGGCCAGGCAAGTGAGAAAATTGCATAAGCCTCGTCTATTATCCTGCAATGACAGGGATTGAACATAATCACCCCCATCCTAAACCTTATCACCCCCATCCTAACCTTCCCCCATCAAGGGGGAAGGGACTTATGGAATCGTCTCAGGCAAGGATAGCCGACGCCCGGTTGTGATATGCTGGAAGCCGAAATCAGCACTATGGAGTGACTCTTAGATCATGGAATCCGGCGAGAATACGGAACTTATCGAGCGTCAGCCCGAAAGCCGCGCCAAGGACGTATGGCGCGACTGGATAGTCGGCGTGACCGCGCTTACGGCGCTTGCCGCCGACCAGATCACCAAGTACCTGGTGCGCGAGAATATGGCAATCGGGGAGTCCTGGCCAGCCGAGGGGTTCTTCCGGCTGACGCACGGGACGAACACGGGCGCGGCGTTCGGGCTGTTCCAGGATCAGACCGTCATCCTGACCATAGCGTCGGTGTTCGCCATAGGCTTCATCATCTACTTCTACCGCTCCCACGGCGACGGCTCCTGGATAATGAGCGTCACCATAGGGCTGCTGCTGGGCGGCGCGGTCGGAAACCTGATTGACAGGGTGATTGCGAGAAGGGTCACCGATTTCATAGACGTGGGGCCGTGGCCCATCTTCAACCTGGCCGATTCGTCCATCACCGTGGGAATTACGCTGCTGATAGCGAGCCTCGTGCTGACGGGCGGCAGAGCGGAAGAGCCGTCCGCGCCCGATGGGGGCGAGTCCTCGGACTCGGATGAACGGTGAGCGCGGTCCGTGTCTTCGTATGCGAAAGCGGTGGGGAACGGCTGGACAAGTTTCTCGCCGACCGCTGCGCCGACCTATCTCGCTCCAGGATAAAGCGGCTGATTGCGGAGGGCGAGGTCGCCGTTGACGGACGCGAGCGGAACGCGGGCTTCAGACTTCGCGCCGGACAGTCGGTAGCCATCGCAGTTCCCGAACCGACGCCGACTCAGATGACGCCGCAGCGGATTCCGCTCGACGTAATCCACGAAGACGAAGACGTTCTCATAGTGGACAAGCCCGCCGGTATGCCGGTTCATCCGGGCGCCGGCCACCCCGACTCCACGCTGGTGAACGCGGTTCTGGGCCTGAACCCGGCTATCGGGGAGGTGGGCGGCGCGATGCGACCCGGCCTCGTCCACAGGCTCGACAAGGACACATCCGGCCTTATCGCGATAGCCAAGACCGACCGCGCTCACGCATCGCTGACAGGCCAGTTGCGGGACAGGACGGTCAACAAGGGCTACCTGGCGCTGGTAGTAGGCCAACTCAGTCCCGCCGAGGCGGTGATAGACGCGCCGATAGGCCGCGATCCGCATGACCGCAAGAAGATGGCGATAGTGGAGGACGGACGCCCGTCGTCCACACGATACAAGACGCTTGCCAGCTATCGCGGCTGTACATTGGCGGATGTAAGACCGAAGACCGGCAGGACGCACCAGATAAGGGTACACTTCGCCTCGATAGGCCGCCCCGTAGTCGGAGACGCGCTGTACGGACGGGAAGATTCGCGCGTCGGCAGGCACTTCCTGCACGCGGCTTACCTTGAGTTTGACCACCCGGTCAGCGGCGAGCGGGTGAACTTCCAATCGCCGCTGCCGCCGGACCTTCGAGGGCTGATTGACAGTCTTGATTGACGTGTTCAAGTCGGTCTGCATCTATATGTAGAGGCTCATATATCTGGGGTATAATCAGACTATACCTGAGGGAGAGAAACGATATGCTTACTTTCAGGCAGTTACAGACGACGGATGATCTGCTGGATTCGGCGGATAGGGAGTTTTCTGAAGGCAACGCGCTCAAGGCTATGGAGATGTTGCGCGACGCCGTGGAAACCACGCTGACCGACATAGCCCGAGAAAAAGGCTGGCCCCACGCCAACGATGATGACCTGTATAAGGTAGCGGAATGGTTGAACCAGAAAGATGACATGGGAGAATTTCTGTTAACCGGATATACTGCCGCGTATGGCTTTCCAGACAAGGTTCGCTACGGATTCTTCGATATGGCCGATGGCGACGCGGATGACGCGCGATATATAGCGCGTAGTTATGTCGAGGTAGCGCGGGAGCTCGCAGACTGACATGACTATTACCCTACCGGCTGAGGAGCATATACAGGCCGCGATGGAGTTCCTTGACGAAGCAGACCAAGAATTCGCGTCGGGAAAAACCCTAAAGGCTTCTGAAATGCTCTGGGGCGCTGTCGCCCACGCGCTGATAGCAGTAGCATTGCAACAAAACTGGCCTTACAACAGCCATGGCGCTCTGAAAGGCGTAGCCCGGAGGCTACCCAATGTCCCACGGCGTCCTCAGTGGCTATCGGAATTTGATACAGCGGAACGATTCCACATCAACTTCTACCACGGCAATATGACCGACAGGGAGATAACAACCCGACGTCCAAAGGTACGTGAATTAGTCGCCCGCTTACTCGCCCTGGATACCTGAAATTCCCCCAGGAAACAAACCATGCCATTCCAACTATTCGCGGAAACCGTCTATAAGAACGCCAACGTCATCACGGTTGACCCTGCCAATCCGAGAGCGCGGGCCGTCGCGATGCGCGACGGCAAGTTCGTCGGGGTTGGGAGCGACGCGGACATCGAGGGGCTGATAGGGCCGTCCACCCGCGTCGTGGACGCCGGCGGCCTGACTATCATTCCGGGCCTCATTGACGCGCACATCCACGTTTTGAGCAGCGGCATCAGGCACGTCATGGCGGCGGACTGCGACCAGCGATCCGTCGCGGCGATACAGGCCGAACTCCATGCTCGCGTGGAACGCGCTTCGCCCGGCGACTGGATAGAGGGATTCAAGTTCGACGACACCAAGACGGCGGAGCGGCGCTTCCTGCACAAACGCGACCTCGACGCCGTATCAACCGAACTGCCCATCCTGGTGTCCCATCGCGCCGGACACGTTTACTACCTGAACTCCAAGGCGCTGGAACTGTCGGGGTATGACGACGATAGCCCGGATCCGCCCGGAGGCAGGCTTGGGCGCGATCCTGACGGCGGCACGCTGGACGGCGTGATATACGAACGCGCCATAGAGCCGATTCACGACCTTCTGCCGAGGGTAACGCCGGACATTCGCCGCGAGGGTCTGCGAACCATCTGCGATATGCTGACCGCGAGCGGCCTGACCAGCGTTCACGACGCGATGGTGTCCAACGACCAGTTGAACACATACGCCGAGGGCCGCGACAGCGGCGACCTCAGCCTGCGGGTGTATATGCTGGCGGCCAGGCCGCACTTCCCCGCGCTGCGCGACGCCGGCATGAGAACCGGATTCGGCGACGATACGCTGCGGCTTGGCGGCATCAAGATGGTCTCCGACGGCGCGATAGCCGCGCGCACCGCGTATATGTCCGAGCCGTACATCGGCACCTGCGACCACGGCATCGAGGCCATGACCCAAGACGAGATTACCGAGTCGGTTCTGGAAATCCACCGCGCCGGATTCCAGGTGTGCATCCACGCCAACGGCGACCTCGCCATAGAATCGGTTCTGAACGCCTACGAGCGGGCGCAGACGGAATATCCGCGTCCGAATCCGCGCCACCGGATCGAACACTGCACCCTCGTCAACCCCGACCTGCTATCCAGGATGAACCGACTCAGAACGATAGCCACGCCCTTCTGCACCTACGTTTACTATCACGGTGAGAAGATGGAGTTCTACGGAGAGGAACGGCTTGAGTGGATGTTCGCTCAGCGTTCGTTCATAGACAGCGGCGTGGTCTCCACCGGCGCGACCGACTACCCGCCCGGCCCCTTCGAGCCGCTCATGGGCATACAGAGCTGCGTCACCCGAACCGACATGAACGGTAAAGTGTGGGGGCCGAGCCAGCGCGTCAGCGTGGAAGAGGCGCTGCGTCTCTACACCCTGAATGGCGCGTATGCCTCCTTCGACGAAGACAAGAAGGGTTCAATCAAGGTCGGCAAACTTGCGGACATGGTTGTTCTGGGCGAGGATATAAGCTCGGTTGACCCGCATACTATCAAGGACATTCCCGTAGTGGAGACCATTATTGGCGGCAAAACCGTTTACGAGGGTTGAAACAGCAGGTCGCAACCTTTCATAATTCCTGTCAGATTCCCCCAAACAGAACAACGAGGAGATCCTGCCAATGCCCGCCGATACCAACCGCCGAATAGTAATGGCGTCCCGACCGACGGCCTACCCCGAACCCCGCCACTTCAGGCTGGAGGAAGTCCCGACCCCCAAGCCCTCCGAGGGCGAGGCTCTGGTGGAGGTCGAGTGGCTGTCGCTCGATCCGTATATGCGCGGACGGATGCGCGAGGGGCCGTCCTACGCCACGCCCGTCCAGGTGGGCGAGGTCATGACGGGCGGAGTCGTGGGCCGAGTGGTGGAGTCACGCTCGCCGGAACTGGCCGTCGGGGATATAGTGGACGGCTCTCTTGGCTGGCAGGAGTACGCGGTCGCGCGTCCTGGCCAACTCAGGAAGGTTGACCCCAGTCTCGCGCCCATTTCGACGGCGGTGGGCGTATTGGGTATGCCGGGCATGACCGCCTACTTCGGCCTGCTGGACGTGGGCCAGCCCGAGGTGGGCGATACGCTGGTGGTGTCCGCCGCGTCCGGCGCGGTGGGGCAGATAGTCGGGCAGATAGGCAAGATTATGGGCTGTCGCGTTGTCGGCACGGCGGGCAGCGACGACAAGGTTGACTTCATCGTAAACGAACTCGGCTTCGACGCCGGCATCAACTACAAGACGCAGGACGTGCCATCCGCGCTCGCCGAAGCCTGTCCCGACGGGATAGACGTCTATTTCGACAACGTAGGCGGCCCGGTGACCGACGCGGTGTTGGAGCTAATCAACGTACACGCGCGCATATCGGTCTGCGGCCAGATATCGCAGTACAACCTGCCCGAACCCGAACTCGCGCCTCGCCAAATGGGCGTCCTCATCCAGAAGCAGGCCAGGATGGAGGGCTTCCTCGTCTTCAACTTCGCGCACAAGCACGAACGAGCGCGCCAGCGCATGGCGGAGTGGATACGCGGCGGCCAGCTAAAGTACAGGGAGGATGTGGTAGAGGGGTTGGAGAACGCGCCGCGGGCGTTCATAGGGATGATGAGCGGGGAGAATTTTGGGAAGTTGTTGGTGAGGGTCAGATGAGTTCGCTTACAGGCAAAGATATGTCGGGAAACGCGCTCGGAGTGATCGTTTCGCCGCGTCGGTAGATACGCGATTCAGTATATTGACCCTCTACGGGATTGGTGTAGGCTTCGACTACCCGCTCCGGGATGTTCTCGATCCAGACTTCTGGAATGTTGAAGCGGGCGTAGAGCGCGAGCTTGACATTGCGGTCAGAGGCCAGCGTTGAGTCCGAGACCTCAATCAGCAGCAGGATGTCTTCGGGCACGGGTGACTGGTTTCTATATAGGTCATCACGCCATTTCAGCAGAGCGATGTCCGGCTCGGGGCGATTATTATCATCAAGGCGCACATGGCCCTGGACTCTCAGCACGGCTCGGCCTTCAATAAACAATGGAGCTAGAAGGCGATGAGTGCCGGCTGTGCCAGCTTCGTGCGGATTTCCAATTGGGGACATCTCTATTACATCTCCGTCTATCAGTTCGACACGCTCATCCTCCGCGATGATCCCTACTTCGGCCATCTTCATGTATTCGTCCACGGTGAAGCGATAGCGAGTGAGTACCCTAGATTCATCCGTTAGCATTGTCATCGGTTCCCTCCCTATGCGTCAGGGGCGTCCCTTGCAGACGCCCCTGACAACTAAGTTCTATGGCCGCTGGAGTATCCTAGCCGCCGTTGTGGTCGGCTATGGCCTTGACGACGGCGGCCGGGTTCATGGGGAGTTCCCTCATGCGGACGCCGGTGGCGTCGTAGATGGCGTTGGAGAGCGCGGCCAGCGGCGGCACTATGGGCACCTCGCCGACGCCTCGGACGCCGTAGGGGTGGTTGGGGTTAGGGACCTCGACGACCACGGTGTCTATCATCGGCAGGTCGAGCGAGGTGGGCATACGATAGTCCAGCAGGCTGGAGTTCATCATCTGGCCCTCGTCGCTCATGTAGTATTCCTCGTTGATAGCCCAGCCGATGCCCTGCACGACGCCGCCCTGTATCTGGCCTTCGACGTAGCTGGGATGGATGGACGTGCCGCTGTCCTGGGCGGCGGTGTACCTGAGTATCTCTATCTTGCCCGTTTCGGGGTCAACCTCGATGTCAACGACGTGGGTGGCGAACGCGCTGCCCGCTCCGCCCGGGTCCATGTTCGCGCTGCCCACTATGGGGCCGCCCGTCTCGGCCGCTCGGCCGGCGAGGTCGGCGAAACTCATGCTGAGTTCGGGGTCGGACTTGCGGCTGAAAACGCCGTCCTCAAGCTCTATCTCGGAGACGTCCGTCTCCCAGAGCAGCGCGGCGCGCTCTATCATCTGGCGCTTGACGTCCTGAGCGGCCTCGTAGCTGGCCCAGCCGGTCTTGAAGGCCGCGCCGGAGCCGCCGGTCATGGAGGTGTAGCCAATCTGCTCGGTGTCGCCCACCTGCGGGTTGACGTCCTCGACGGGTATGCCCAGCACCTCGGCGAACTGCTGCGCCGCCGCCGGGCGCGTGCCGCCAATGTCCATGGAGCCTATGGTCAGGCTGACCGTGCCGTCGTAGTTCAGGTTGGCGGTGGCGCAGGCGGGGCCTGTGCCGTTTATCCAGAAGCCGGAGGCCACTCCCCTGCCACGCCACTTGCCATCGAGCGGCTGGGCGTAGTGGTCGTGATCTTTGGCGGCCTGGGCGGTCTCTATCGCGCCGATGGGCGGATTAATTACGCCGGTGGCGCGGCGGGTTCCCTCTTTCGCGCCGTTCAGAATCCTGAAGTCTATCGGGTCCATGCCCAGCTTTTCGCAGAACTCGTCAATGATGGTTTCGGCGGCGAACGAGCCTATCGGAGCGCCCGGAGCGCGGTACGCGGTCGTCTTGGGCTTGTTGTCCACGACGTCATAGGCGTCTATGCGGATGTTCTCGATGTCATAAGGCGAGAAGATGCAGTTGGCAGCCGCGCCGACCGGAGATCCGGGATACGCGCCCGCCTCGAAGCGCAGGTCGGCGTAGGCGGCGGTCATCCGTCCGTCGTTGGTGACGCCCATCTTCACGTTCATGTAGGAGCCGGAGGTCGGGCCGGAGGCTTCCATGACCTCGGTTCGAGTCATCGTGACCTTGACGGGCGCGCCGGCCTTCTTGGAGAGCGCGACGGCGATTGGTTCGAGGTAGATAGTCGTCTTGCCGCCGAAGCCGCCGCCTATCTCCATCGGCACGACCTTGACGGAGGAGAACGGGACGCCGACGACTCCAGCCGTCAGGTCGCGTATCTGGAAGTGGCCCTGCGAGCTTCCCCAAACTGTGATGCGGTCTTGCGGAGTCCACCAGGCCGTCGCCGAGTGCGGCTCTATGTAGCCCTGGTGGACGGTCTTGGTGCGGAACTCGCGCTCTATCACGATGTCCGCGTCCTCGAAGCCCTTCTCGATGTCGCCAATCTCCAGGCGGGAGTGGCTGGCGACGTTGTTCTCGAACTCAGGGTGGAGCAGGGGCGCGCCGTCCGCCATGGCGTCTTCGACGGTGGTGACGACGGGCAGTTCTTCGTACTCAACCTTGATGAGGTCGAGCGCTTCCTCCGCCTCGTGCGGGCTGTCCGCGGCGACCGCGGCGACGGGATGGCCCCTGAACAGAACCTTGTCGCGCGCGAGTATCTTGGCGCTGACGTGCAGCATATTCTGCGGAGGGCCGCCGGCCGCGCCGACGACGGGCTTGTTTTCGTATTCCGGGAAGTCGGCGGAAGTGATAACCGCCCTGACGCCCGGCGCGGCCTCGGCCGCCGAGGTGTCAATGGACTTGATGACCGCGTGGGCGTACGGACTTCGCAGCACCTTGGAGTGCAACATTCCGGGAAGGTTTACGTCCGCGCCATACGCGGCCTTGCCGGTCACCTTGTCGTAACCGTCGTGTCGGATGGGTCGCGTTCCTACTGTCTTGTATGTTCCGGGTTCGGTAGCGGTAGTCATAGGGTCGAGCGCCTCCTGAGAAAAATCGTGTTTCGGTTCCTTTCGGAACTCGTTGGCATTGTATCACAGGTTTCGGTCATCGGTTGCCGTAGCCGTCAGGCGATTTCTCTGAACCCGTTCCCACAGTAATGATATTTATATATTTTAGCAATTACTATAAAAATCTTGTATTTAACTAATTTGCTGTTGACAATCATAGTTATCAATAGGCAATATGTTGTGCATCGGAAATAATGTCGGCAGCAACGTATGTGTGGGTGCGCCTTCGCGCTCGCCCCATAGAGAGGTAAATGTAACGATGAATTTAGCGCTAAGGGGCGCAGCCGCGCTTATGGTCGCAGCCCTATTATTCGTAATCGCTTCGCAAACTTGGAACGGACAAGCCAACGCTCAGACAGCGCCCACGCTATCGGCGTCGGTGGAAGGCGACGTTGTCACTCTCACCCTGTCCGGTTACCATACTAAGCAATGGTTCTTCAGGATAGAGAATGGAACCTGCGGCTATGTCTTCGGCAGCCTTACGTCGAGCGGACAGTCGGGATACAAACCAGGTTCATACACCGCAAAGGCGTATGCGGGATTTTTCGATTGCATCTTCGACAAGAACGCGTTGGCCGAGACCACTTTCACCACAAAGTCGCCGCCCGTTCCCCCGCCGGATCTGACGGTCAAGGACGGGAACGTCTATATCAGGTTCGACGCCTTGAAGGACTGGTGGTTTACCATAGCGGGAACGAACTGCACCAAGGCTACTTCCAGAAACCACGGCCCCGTCCAGAACATCGGAAAATCCAAGGACTGGACGCTGACGGTAAGCATCCATTCAGATAGCGGCTGCTCCAACGAGGTCGCCTCCGGCAAGTTGGCCATGCCCGCCACCAGCCTGTCCTCGTCAGTCAAGGGCAATACCGTATCCCTCACCCTGTCCAACTACGCCGGGGAATGGTGGTACAAAGTGACCGGCGGAGACTGTGTGAAGACATCCGCCAACCCGGTCAGCTTGGTGATGAAAGACGCGGGCGACTACACCGCGAAAGCCTACCCAGTCAAGTCCCTTTGCGAATCCGATAACCGCCGGACGCTGGGCGAAACCGACTTCAGCGTAAAGTCTCCTCCCAAGGTGGACCTGACGGTCGTTGACGGGAACGTCTATATCAGGTTCGACGCCTTGAAGGACTGGTGGTTCACCATAGCGGGAACGAAGTGCATCGAGGCGACTTCCAGGAACCACGGCCCCGTCCAGAACATCGGAAAATCCAAGGACTGGACGCTGCCCGTGAGTATCTACTCCGACAGCGCCTGCTCCAACGAGGTCGCCTCCGGTACGCTCGCCATGCCCGCCACCAGCCTGTCCTCATCGGTTAACGGCAACACCGTATCCCTCGCCCTGTCCAACTACGCCGGGGGATGGTGGTACAAGGTAACCGGCGGAAAGTGTGCATATACATCCGACAACCCGGTCAGCTTGGTGATGAAAGACGCGGGCGACTACACCGCGAAAGCCTACCCGGCCCAGGGTCTTGGCCTTTGCTTAACCGACAACCGCCGGACGCTGGGAGAATCCAGCTTTACAGTAGAGCCTCCTCCGGTTCCTCCCTCGCTGGACCTGACGGTCGTTGACGGGAGCGTCTATATCAGGTTGGACGGCCTGGACGAATGGTGGTTCAGCATAGCCGGAACGAACTGCACAAAGGCGACTTCCAGAAACCACGGCCCCGTCCAGAATCTCGGAAAGTCCAAGGACTGGATATTGCCCGTGAGCGTCTATTCCGACAGCGCCTGCTCCAACGAGGTCGCCTCCGGTACGCTCGCCATGCCCGCCACCAGTCTGTCCTCGTCGGTGAACGGCAAATCCGTATCCCTCACCCTGTCCAACTACGCCGGGGAATGGTGGTACAAGGTGGCCGGAGGAGAGTGCGTAAAGACGTCCGACAACCCGATCAGCTTCGTGATGCACTACGCGGGCGACTACACCGCGAAAGCATACTCAGACGGGGGCCTTTGCGTATTCGATAACCACCGGACGCTGGGCGAAACCAACTTCACCCTAGAGTCTCCTCCCAAGGTGGACCTAACGGTGGTTGACGGGAACGTCTATATCAGGTTGGACGGCCTGAACGAATGGTGGTTCAGCATAGCCGGAACGAACTGCATCAAGGCGACTTCCAGGAACCACGGCCCCGTCCAGAACCTCGGAAAGTCCAAGGACTGGATATTGCCCGTGAGCGTCTACTCCGACAGCGCCTGCTCCAACGAGGTCACCTCCGGTACGCTCGCCATGCCCGCTACCAGCTTGTCCTCATCGGTCAACGACAAAACCGTATCTCTCACCCTGTCCAACTACGCCGGGGAATGGTGGTACAAGGTAACCGGCGGAGAGTGCGTGAAGACGTCCGCCAACTCGGTCAGCTTAGTGATGGACGACGCGGGCGATTACACAGCGAAAGCCTACCCGGTCCAGTCCCTTTGCGTATCCGATAACCGCCGGACACTGGGAGAAACCAGCTTTACAGTAGAGCCTCCTCCGCCTCCTCCCTCGTTGGACCTAACGGTGGTTGACGGGAGCGTCTATATCAGGTTGGACGGCCTGGACGACTGGTGGTTCACCATAGACGGGGGAAGCTGCGCCGAGGCGACTTCCAGGAACCACGGCCCCATCCAGGGCTATGGACAGTCCGAGAAATGGCGGATGACCGTGAATATCTACTCCGATAGCGCCTGCTCCGACCAGGTCGCATCCGGCTCGCTCACCATGCCCGCCACCAGCCTGTCTTCCTCGGTCAGTGGCAAATCCGTCTCGCTCACCTTGGCCAACTACGCCGGCGACTGGTGGTACCAGCTGAACGGCACTTCGGTATGCACACAGGCGTCGGGCGAGACGGTCATAGATATGTCGGGATACAGGTCGGGTACATACACCATAAAGGCATACGCAAGCCAGAGCGATTGCGACGCCGGCTCGAATAGCTTGGGCGAGACGACGTTCAGCATCTAGCCATCATCCGCTACCCGTAGCGTGACAAACAGAGGCTCCGGCCCGGAACCAGTTTCCAAACAGGCCGGAGCCTTTTCATATCTCCCAATGATCGGATTTCAGTGTATTATCCTGACGCGCTGAGGAGTTCAAGCGACGCGCTGTGGACGCGAGTTCAACGCGCCTCGGCGCAAGGTCAGAACCATCTCGTTCGATGAGATGTGGACGTATGTGGGTGTGAGGAAGGGAGAGAGACGACGGTCTGTGTGGATATGGACGGCTGTGATAGAGGAAAGAGACGGAAGCCGCTGGATAGACTTTGAGGTGGGAGAGCGCGGTCGCGGCGTGAGAATGATATCGAGGATTTGACTTGTCAAGCGGGTAAGCGAATATAATCAAGGGTGACCGAGGGCTTGACATGACTATGATAGACATAGAAGGCGTCCTATTTCTGAAAGACCTCAGATTGGAGCTAAATCTATACAATCACGGAAACCGCTAGGGTACTGGGCAGGGTGTTCCTGGACGCCGAAGTTCATGCATCGCTCTACTATATGAATATGGCGACCTTTATCGAGGCGGAGGCCGTCGAACAGGGAATCCACCTGATAAGGGTGAGGAGTCTGAGGTAGTACCAGGGACATAGATTCCCGATGCGCTGTGAGGAAAGTTGATATGAGTAACTCGCGCTATCGCGTCGGAATAGTTGGGGCGACCTGGATTGCCGTCCGAAAGACGCCAGACCCGCCGCCGCCTTTTGGCAAGGACATTGGCAACGCTATCTCGATTTCGCACGCCGCTACTCTGGACGCGCTGCCCGATCTTGAACTGGTGGCGGTGTGCGATCTGGTTCTGGAACTTCTGGACGATTTCAAGACGGCGTGGGCGGACGAACTTCCTGACGCGAACACCTACACCGACTACCGCGAGATGCTCGCGGCGGAGAATCTGGATATCCTGGTCGTCGCCACCTCGGATAACAGGCATACGGACATCGTGGTTGACGGCGCGGAGGCGGGCGTGAAGGGTATCCTGTGCGAAAAGCCGTTGGCGACCTCGCTGGAGGACGCGGACCGGATGATTCGAGTGTGCGAGGAGCGCGGAGTGCCGCTCCACGTCAATCACAACCGGCGCTGGAATCCGCTTATGCACCAGGTACGCGACGAGATACACGGGGGGCTGATTGGTACGCTCGGCTCTATTGTGGTGTCGCATGGCGGGCCGCGCGCAATGCTGTTCCGCAGCGGGACTCATATAATAGACGCTATCTGCTTCTTCGCCGAATCGGAACCGGCGCGGGTCGTGGGAATGTTGGAAGAGGGTTTCGATGATTGGGACAGGTACAGGGGCGACGGGGGAAAGCTGCCGGAGAACGACCCCAGCGCGTCGGGCATGATACTGTTCGAGAACGGAGTCCGCGCGCTCTACGACGGCTCTAAGGACACCATCCTGTCCTCCGACTTCATGCGTCTGCGGGGTTCCGAAGGCGAGATTAGCTTCAACCTGGACGCGCGCGGCCCCGCCGTCGTCAGGAAGTACGACGCCGAGGCGCGGGTTCCGGTCACTCATGCGCTGCATCCCGTCCAGTACCAGACGCAGGGGTTGGCCGCGACCTACGCGGAGTTGATTGAAGCAATCGAGAAGGGCGGCGCGGGCGTCTCGACGGCCGCGGAAGCGCGAAAGACGCTTCGGATAATGCTCGGCTTCCTCGAGTCGCACCAGCGGGGCAACAGGCTGGTTGAGGCGCCAACTTGATTTCCAGAGAGAATTACATAAGTCTCGTCTGTTATACCGCAATGGCCAGGATTGAAGCTAATAACCCCCATCCTAACCTTCCCCCATCGAGGGGGAAGGGACTTGTGTAATCGTCTTGATTTCCAGGGGCGGATTTCGGAGCGGGCGGATTCCTGTTATCATGTCCGTGTATGGACGCTGACACCCAAACCGACCTCAACCTAACCGCCATCGCCGCGCGAGACTGGTGGAAGCGGTCTTTTGACCTGATGATCCTGGCCGCGGTTCATGTCGCGCTGGCGCCGGTTTGGCTGGCGCTGTGGACGCTGATTCCACTGGCGATATGGCTGAGCGACCGGGGCCCCGTCTTCTACACACAAGCGCGGGTGGGCAAGGGCGGCAGGGTATTCAGGGCGTACAAGTTTCGATCCATGGTCCCGGACGCCGAACGCTACACGGGCGCGGTCTGGGCGGATGAGGATGACCCCAGGATAACCCGCGTGGGCCGATTTCTCAGAAACCGCGCTCTCGACGAGCTGCCACAGGTCATCAATATGTGGAAGGGCGACATCAGCCTCGTCGGCCCGCGTCCGGAGCGTCCCGAGTTGGTGGAGGAATTCACCCGTCGGTGGCCTGAGTTCGCGCGGCGGCTGGCCGTCAGGCCCGGACTGACCGGCCTGGCCCAGGTCTATGGCCGCTATTCCACCCACCCCCGCGACAAGCTGCGCTACGATACCCTCTACATCAAGCGAATGTCGCCCTGCCTGGATGTCAAGCTGCTTACCCTGTCCGTCCTCATCACCTTCCGCGCCCGGTGGCAGGGCGAAGACAGGTAGCGCCGCGCGGCGATTAGCTTCAGGGCGCGGGCGCGGCCTCTTCCAGCCTGTCCTGATGTTCGCTGAGGATGCGCGTGTCCGGCAGGTTCGGCGCTATCCTCGCCATCGTGTCCACGCTCTCTCTCGCCTTCGACAGATACTCGCCGTCTCGCTCCGCGGCTATCTGGCGCGTATGTATCATCATCGCCATGATTCGCCAGTTTTCAGGTTCGACCGCGAGCGCGTCATTGCCCGTCTTCTCCATCAACTCCACTTCGGCCCAGAACTCATCATCCGAAAGCGACGGCAGCCTGTCGAAAGAGTCCCTGATGATGTGCCTGCGCGGATAGTTCGCCAGGCCCGGGAACGTGGCGACCGAATCCTCTGCGTATGCCAGCCGCTCTTCCCAGGTGGCTCCCACGCTCGCGGCGAAACTGAATTGCGCGATATCCGCCGCCGCCGTGTACGCGCGCATATTCAGCGCGTACAGAACGGCTACCACCGACACCGACACCAAGACCATCAGGCAAACCGCCCCCCAGGATGTCCGCAGCGCCGCCGACACCCGGCTCAGGCTCAGTCTGTCGCCCAATCTCTCCGGCATCCACGACCGCGCCCTCTTATCCTCGCGCTCGTTCGCCCAGTATTCCTGCGAGACCGCGAACGCCGCCAACAGCGAGAACTGCAACAGCGTCACCGGCGTGTCGAACAGGAACAGGTTCTGCACGAAGTAGGCCAGCATCGCGGCGGCGATTATCAGGACGGATAGTTGTCCATAGCCCCGCCTGCGCCGTATGGATCTGAACATAGCCCAGGCCATCGTCGCCCACACCAGCATATAGCTCACGAAGCCGAACGTCCCCTTGGTCGTCAGTTCCTCAACCAGTTTGTTGTGCGCCTGGTCGAATCGGTCGCGTTCGGCGGCCTCTGCGTCAACGTGCTTTCCCCAGGCTATCAGGAAGTTCTCAGGCCCCCAGCCCAGCGTCGGCTTCTCCGCGTAGGCCAGCAGACCGGCCTGCGCGCCCGCCACGCGCCCGCTTATGCTCGCGTCCCCCAGCCCTATCGAGGATATCCTCGCCAGCATAGTGTTGGATTCCACGACCGGATCCAGGACGTCGCTCGTCCTGACTACGATGAACAGCCCGATAACGACAATCGCCGCGCCAACCAGCGCGTAGGACACTATTCGCGCCGCGCGAACCCTGCCCCATATCAGGTATCCGACCGAGAACGCGAGCGCCGCCGCGCCGAGACCCACCACCGCGCCGCGCGTTCCAGTCAGCCACAGCGCCCACAGATTCAACATGAGCGAGAGAACCCACACCGACTGGAGCCAAGGGATATAGTTGAAGGCCGTCCCTGTATTGGCGACCTGCCGCTCCCGTCCGCGCCTCCGTCGGCGCGCCGTCCGGCTTTGGGGCGCCCGCTCCGTCCGCTCTCCGCCGCCGCCCTGCGTCTGCCCGAGCGAGTGAATTATCAGGCTGAGCGCTATCAGCGCGTTCACCATAGTATAAGCGCCCACGTAGGTCGCGTTGCCCAGCGTGGATTCGATGCGGTCCGCCGACCGGATACCGAAGTTCGTCATGTCGTATATCTCGTAGTGCTGGTTTATCCCCAGCAAGGACACGACCATGCACACCGCGAGATTGACCGTGAACAGAATCCGCCAGTCCGCCAGGCTGCGAAAGACCGACCCGGTCACTGCGATGAAGACGAACCAGTGCGCCAGGTCAACGATGCCCTGCATCCGCTCGTAGGTTGACCACAGGCTTCTGACGACGCTCACCCCGGTCAGGCCCGCGATGAGCGAGATGAGCAGCCAGACCGCCAAAGCCGCGACTATCAGCGAGCGGCTGGGCCTGTAACGCGGGTAGAAGAAGATGAGCAGCAGCCACACGCCAAAGGTGACCTCTATCACCGATCTGGCGTACACCGCCTTGCCCACTATGAACGGAAACAGCGTGTCGTTCGAGATGATGAGCGGCATCGCCATGACCAGCAAAATGCCCGCCCGCACCGTCCATAGCAGGAGATGTCCGGTGTCGAATTCCTCCGGAGAACTGGTCTGTCGTTGTGTCAAGCTGCCACCTTGTCTGTGCGCGGGGTTGGACCGCTACTCTTCGGCGGCTTCCTCGGACTCTTCGCCCTCGGCGCCTTCCTCGCCCTCTTCCAACTCCTCAGCCTCCTCGTCTATCTCGATCTCCAGCCTGGGCGGAGCGACGCGCACTATGACGTCTTCGGGTTCGTTCAGCACTGTCACGTTGCCGGGAACTTCCACGTCGCCCACCGACAGGGTGACATCGAAATCCACTATGACCGAAACATCCACCGTTACCTCGGCCGGCATATCCATCGGAAGCGCCTCGATTGACAGGGACTGTATGTTTTGCAGCATAGTTCCCGCCATCTGCGACACGGCGGGCGCGGTTCCGGTGAGATTTATGGGCACCTCGGCCGCGACCGTCTGCGTTATGTCAACTCTCAGAAAATCCACGTGGATGACCGTATCGCTTACAGGGTGGCGCTGTATCTCGCGCACGAAGCATATACTCTCTTCATTCTGCCCCTCGTATTCGACCGATACAGGGATATTCGAGCCAACCCGCAGAAGGATCCGGTTGAGTGTCCGGTCGTCCACTTGCAGGCTGGCGGGTTCGATTCCCGCGCCATATACGTGGACGGGAATCACTCCCTGTCTTCGCAGCTGTCGGACTTTCTTTCCGGTCAGCGTTCTCGGATCTAGCTTCAGGGTGGGTACATCCATCGGGTTTCTCCTATGCCAACGACAAGCGGGATTCGTAAAGATGAGTTGGGCGTCCGGTCCGCTCTCAGACCACGAATCGCTATTCTAGCACACGCCAAGCCCGTGTTGGTAGAAAACTACAACTCCAGCGACCAGGGCGCGCGCTCCGTCCTGAACATTCTGTCCGCCGTCGCCAGCGCGCCGCTCTCGCGCTCCACCACGCGCCCCGCGCGCGCCAGCGTGGAGAACGTAACGCCTCCAAGATACGCCGCGGCTAGGTCGGACGCGCTCAGTTCTATCTGCGGCTCGCCATCGCTCCGCCGGCTACACTCCGCGCCCTCCGGCCCGCCTTCCAGTCTGTACATCCCGTCGTTCCACGGACAAAACTCGTCTTGAACGCGCAGCGTCAGGCTGCCCGCTTCCGCGTAGCGCCTCGACGCCAGCGCTTCCCGAGCGTCCACCAGCCGCAGCCAGAAATGATCAATCAGCGACCTCTCCAGCCGACGCGGGTCTTCGAGTCTCCAGGGAAGCGGATCATCGGTAGGCTGGATTGCCCAGACTCCGGTCACCAGGTCTATCCCGAAGCAAAACCGCCACAACTCCGCTTCCACCTCGGCGTCCTCGCCCAGCAGGAACGCCACCCGGATAGTCCGCTCACGTCCCCGGTAGGAGCAGAGGCCGGCCACCCGGCCCTCGCGCATATAGGCTACGTGAAAGAACGCGGTCGCCCCATCCCGCTGGCCTTCGGAGTCCCACAGCGCCACCCGCCAGTACGCGGCGTCGTAATGAATCATCCCGACCCGGTTGCCGCGAACCCTCGCGTGAAGTTCCGGCCAGGCTTCGCGGGCGTCGTCCGCCGATATGAAGCGCAGATCGCCGCCGTCGCTTGGCGGTATCTTCATTCTCGTGTGCCTGCGGTCAATCTCCCACCTGTGCGCCCAGGTGGCTATTCCATAGCCGAACCGCTCATAGATGAGGCTCTCGGACGCCGTGAGCGCGGCCAGCGGCTCGCCGCGCTCGCGCATCTGGTCCAACTGCGCCCGCATCATCCGGGTCATTATCCCACGTCTGCGGCGCGTCGGCAGGACCGTCACGTCATCAACGAACCCCAGCTTTGCGACTCCACCGGGAATCGTCATTGCGGAAGTGCGGGTGGTCGTCGTCCCGACAATCTCGTCGCCATCGAACGCGCCGAACGTCCTGTCCAACTCCGTGAACAAGCGGTTTACCCGAACGTACTCGTCCGTCGCGTGATGCCCGAAGGCCCAGGCAGAGGCCCGCGTCCAGCCGTCAAGATCGCTATCTTCAATCGGTCTGATTACTATATCCATGCCGGACATGGTAGCAATCCTGAACCCGCCGCCTCAAATAGAAACGCGAGCCATCAGTTAAAGCGCCGCTATCTCCCGCGTCAGCACAAGCCCGCTCATCCCGATGATTGCCACCACCGTCGCCCGCCTGAAAACCGTGTCGTTCATCCGCCTCACCAGGTAGGTCGCCAGCCAGAAGCCGAGCGCCACCGGAACTATGGCTATGAGTATAAGCGCGATACGCTCGGTGGTCAGCAGCCCGGCGACGCCGTATCCAATGACGCCCGCCGCTTCCACGAACAGGAAGTAGAGCGACAGCGCGCCGCGAACGGAGTTCCGCGTCCAGTTCTGGCCCAGGATGTACAGCGCCATCATCGGCCCGCCGATACCGAGCGCGTTCAGCGTAACCGACACCAGGAACGCCACCGCAAGCCCCACCGCCAACCCGCTCGGTATCCTGGCCCTCACGTTGAACGCCACCACCAGCGTCAGCGCGATTGTGAGCGCGGTAATCGCTATCTTCAGCAGCCCGGCGTCCGAATCCTTCAGAATCAGAACGCCCACCGGAACCCCCGCCAGACCCGCCAGCGCCCAGGGGCCGACGCTTCGGAAGGGAAGTTCTTGTCGGTTCTGCGCGATGATCATTACGAACAGCGCGAGCGAAACGCTGTTCACCACCACTATGACGGTCTGCGGCTCCAATACGAACAGCAATACCGGGATGGTGGTCATCCCGATTCCGAACCCAATCGTCGAAAGCACCGTCGCCCCGACGAACAGGGTGACGGCGGACACGACGGACTCGAAGAGCGTAGGCACTTGTCAGCGCGCCATTCGCCCTAGTAGCTCAGGCTGCTCCAGAACCGCTCTTCCTTCCACGGGTCGCCCTCCATGTGATAGCCGCGCACCTCCCAGAAGCCCGGCGCGTCCTCAGCCATGAACTCTATCCCATTCACCCACTTCGCGCTCTTCCAGCCGTACCGCTTCGGCACGACGAGGCGCATCGGGCCGCCGTGTTCGGGGGTGAGCGGAGCGCCGTCGTGCGAGTGCGCGAACAGCACGTCGTCATCCTCCAGGACGTCCAGCGCCACGTTCGTCGTATATCCTCCGTAGCAGTGCGCCATGACGTACCTGGCCTCGGGCAACGGCTTGACCAGCTTCACCAGGTCGTTGAACAGAATGCCTTCCCAGGTATTCTGCAACTTGCTCCACTGGGTCACGCAATGAAACTCCGCGTCCAGCGTCACCTGCGACAGCGCGTTGAACTCCTCCCAATCCAGCGTTATCTCCTCCTCCACCAGTCCAAACACCCTGAACCGCCACGTCGAAAGGTCTATCCTCGGCGTCGGCCCGAACGTAAGCACCGGGAACTTCTCCGTTACGAACTGCCCGGGCGGCGCGTCCGCGCGTTCCTGTCTGATTCGCGTCATTCGTCCAAGTTTGTTCAGCATCTCTTACTCCGTGATTGGCTGGAAATGTCAACGGCGTCCTGTGATAACGCCATTCTACCATTATCCACCCCCCTCGCGCCCGTTTGGATACGCCTCATCCCGAAATCCAGGTTCGATAGCCCAGCGCTTACTGGATTCCCGTTTTCACGGGAATGACGGATAGCTGTGAGATATTCGGCAATACAATAATCGAACGGCCCTGGTCCCGAAATCAGATAGCCTTGTTGAATTCGCCGCGTCGGTCTATAATGTCCCCGTCGAAAAATCCGAACATTCAAGACAGGGAAGAGCGTTTCAGGCATGAGCGAAAATACAGAGTCGAAAAAGGGATTCACCCGGCGGCAGATACTCAAGGGCGCGCCGATAGCCGTAGTGGGCGCGGCTGCGCTTGGCATGGTGACTGGCCGCGTACTGCCCAAGTTCACGCGGCGCGGACGCCAGATGCCCAATCTCCCCGAGGATTCCATCTTCGCGCCGGACCCCAACCGCTACCCCCGCGCTTAGCCGCCGCCATACGCCACGCCCACCGGACGCAGAGGTGGGAACAGCCAATGAAGCCTTTGTACAGAGCGACCATTCTGTTGCTGTCAATGGCGGTATCCGCCCTGTTCGCCGCCGCCGCCTGCTCCCAAAGCCCGCCTTCTCTGTCCGAACCGACCTCCACCCCGGTCCCAACCCCTACGCCCATAAACGTCCAGGACCTTCTGCGACGCTCCGGCGATGCCACCTCCCAACTCGATACCTTCCACTTCAGGCTCGAACACAACGACGAGGGCAGCACGCCGTTCAGCGACACCCTGGACATCACCGAGGCCGAGGGCGACGTCGCAAGCCCGGACAGCGTATCCATCAGCTTCTCCGGCAAGTTCTCCGGCAGATTCGCCATTCGAGCCAGCCTTATCACCATCGGCGACGACAGCTACATGACCAATCCCCTGTCCGGAGAATGGGAGAAGGTGGCCGCCGGGGTCAGCCCGCTTGGTTTCTTCGATCCCCAGCGCGGCATAGGCGCGATGATGACCGGCCTGCGTAACCCCACTCTCGCCTCCAACGAAGATAACGAATTCAGGATAGAAGGCGACCTTGACGCGCTGGCCTTGCGCCCGCTCCTCGGCGCGGCCCGGAGCGGAACGGTTCGCGCCGAGCTCACTCTCGACAAGGACACCCTGTACTTGAAGAAGGCGGTGATACAGGGCCGGGTGACCGCCGCCGAACCCGACGGCGTGATTCGTACCATCACCCTCTCGCGCTTCAACGAACCCGTCGCCATCACCGCCCCGGACGGCGGCTGAACATTGTCCGCGTCCGTCAACAAGCGCCGTTCCGCCTATCTCGCGCTGATTCCCGTTCTCGCGGGCATATTCATCGCGGCGGACGACCAGACCGTAATCGTAACCATCCTGCCCCAGATACTCCTCGACCTGGAAGTGCAGGTCAACGAACTCGACCGCGCCTCCTGGACTATTACCGGCTACCTGCTCGGATACGTCGCCGCCATGCCCCTGATAGGCCGCCTCTCCGACGCCTGGGGACACCGCGCGCTCTACGTCGCTTCCATGCTGCTGTTCATGGCCGGCTCCGTCGCCGCCGCGCTTACCACCAACCTGAACTGGTTCGTCGCCGCGCGCGTATTTCAGGCCATCGGAGCGGGCGCGCTGCTGCCCATATCCATCGCCATCGTCGCCGACCTCTTCCCGCCCGACCAGCGCGGCGTCCCGCTCGGACTTATTGGCGCGTCCTCAGAGGCCGGGGCGGTAATAGGCCCGCTCTGGGGCGGCGTCATAGGCGACACGCTCGGCTGGCCCTGGGTCTTCTGGATGAACATACCGCTCGGCGTCATCGTACTCGTTCCTCTTCTCGTCCTGCTGCGTCCCAGCCCCAGGCATCCGACGCGAATAGACTGGCTCGGCGGCGCGCTGCTCGCCGCGTCCCTGTGCGCCATGACGCTGGCCCTCGCCAGGGTGGACGCGCCGGACATTCCGTTCGTCATATACGCGCTGTCCTCCGTCGTTGCGTTCATCCTGTTCATAGCCCGACAGAGGAAAGCCGACTCGCCCCTGCTGACCCTCGCCATGTTCGCGTCCCGCGCCTTCCGCGCCGCCAACGCGACCCACCTGCTCGTCGGCGGAGCGCTCATCATCGGCATGGTGACCGTCCCCCTGATGGCCAACACCATCCTGGCCAAATCCGCCCTGGACGGCGGCCTCATGCTGATGCGAATGACCATCGCCATACCCATCGGCGCGGCGCTCGGAGGCTTCGCCTGCCAGCGCTTGGACATCCGCGCGCCGACGGTCATCGGCCTGGCGCTCATAGCCGTCGGCTTCGCCCTGATGAGTTCATGGGGAACGAACATAGCAGACCCCGCCATGACACTTCACCTAGCCATAGCCGGGCTGGGCTTCGGCCTTCTCATAGCTCCGATAGCTCTCGCCGCCCTCAACTCCGCGCCGGTCGAACTGCGCGGCGCGGCCTCAGCCATCGTGACCGCCATGCGCGTAGTCGGCATGACCTTCGGCCTCGCCGCGCTCACCGCCTGGGGAACCGGACGCTTCCAGCATCTTGTCATCGGCCTCGAACTCCCCCTAGCCCTCCCGGGCGAGACCGCCGAACAAACCCAGTCCCGCGTCCGCGAATTCGAGACCGCCCTCACCGACGCCGGCCTCTCCGTCTTCAACGACTTCTTCCTCATAGCCATGGCCGTCGCGCTGCTGGCCATTCTGCCCGCCCTCTTCATGTCCATGAACCGGGATGTTGATTGCAACAGCCCGTCGCGCTAACATAGAAGCGATGAACCGATTCAAGGATAGGAACGCCGAAAGACTCTTCAACGGTCAGTTGGTTCGCAGCCTGCCACCGGAAATTCGGCGTCGCGCAAGGGTGAGATTGCAGCGTGTTGTCGCGGCGGATGTATTGACAGACCTTCGTATTCCGCCCTCCCATCGTCTTGAATCTCTACGGGGTGACCGAGAAGGACAACACAGCATACGCATCAATAACCAGTGGCGCGTATGCTTCATCTGGACAGATCGGGGCGCGATGGAGATTGAAATTACTGATTACCACTGAGGTGAAAATCATGGACGCTGATACGCCGATACACCCAGGCGAGCATCTAATAGAGATTCTGAACGAACTGGAAATCAGCCAATCTCGTTTGGCAAATGCGATTGGCTCGCCGCCCAGCCTCATCAGTGAAATCATTGCTTGCCGTCGGTCCATCACCGCGGACACCGCGCTCCGAATCGGACAGGCGCTTGGGACGTCCCCCGAATTCTGGCTGAACCTCCAGCGTATGTATGACCTGGACGTTGCCCGAGCCTCGACCGACACCAGCTTCATACAGCCGCTCGTCGAAGCGCCAGCCTGAGATGTATGTCGCAATCTCGGGGTCAAGTGGTCAATTCTCGGCCTCCGCCCATTTCGGGCTATCGCGCCTTCTTTTCCGATTGACAGCGAAACGGGGCCAAACCTATACTTTGCCCAAATGACCAAGATAATTTTCGTCACGGGCGGAGTGGTAAGCTCTATCGGCAAGGGCGTCAGCGTCGCTTCTATCGGACGCATCCTCAAGAGTCGCGGCGTCTCCGTCTCGCTGATGAAGCTCGACCCCTACCTCAACGTCGACCCTGGCACCATGTCGCCCTACCAACATGGCGAGGTGTTCGTCACCCAGGACGGCTCCGAAACCGACCTCGACCTCGGCCACTACGAACGCTTCGTGGACGTGAACCTGTCCCGATTGTCCAATATCACGGCGGGCCAGATTTACAGCGAGGTCATATCCAGGGAGAGGCGCGGCGAATTCCTGGGCGGCACAATCCAGGCCGTCCCGCACGTCACCGACGCCATCAAGCGGCGCATCCACAATCTCGCCGATGAGTCCGGGGCCGACGTCATAGTCGTCGAAGTCGGCGGCACCGTCGGCGACATCGAGGGCCTGCCCTTCCTCGAGGCTATCCGCCAGATGCGAAACGAGGTCGGGCGCGACAACGTGTTCTACATCCACCTCACCTTCCTGCCCTACATATCCTCCGCCGGAGAACTCAAGACCAAGCCCACCCAGCACAGCGTCCGCGAACTGCGCGGCATCGGCATACAGCCCGACGCCATAGTCTGCCGCTCAGATCACGAGGTGGACGAGGACATCAAGAAGAAGATCTCCATCCACTGCGACGTACCGGGAGAGGCGGTCGTCACCCTGCCCACCGTCTCCAGCATCTACGAAGTCCCCCTGATACTCCAGGACGAGGGCCTCTGCGACCTGATTATCGAAAGGCTCGATCTCAAGGGCGTCGAGCAGGACCTCGTGGACTGGCGAAACATGGTCAGCGCGATTCACGAACCCAAGCGCGAGTTGCCAATCGCCATCGTGGGCAAGTACGTTGACCTGCGCGACTCCTACATATCGGTCAAGGAGGCGCTGCTTCACGCCGGTCTGCACTTCGGCCTCGACGTCGACGTTCAGTGGATCAACTCCGAGCAGATAGAAGAAGAAGGCCCCGACGCGCTTCTCGGAACGGCTGTCGGCATAGTCGTGCCGGGCGGATTCGGACAGCGCGGCGTCGAGGGCATGATACAAACCGCCACCTACGCCCGCGACCACGACGTGCCTTACCTGGGCCTGTGCCTCGGCTTGCAGGTCATGGTCATAGAGATAGCGCGCAACATCGTCGGGCTGAAGGGCGCGAACTCCACTGAAATGGACGCCGCCACTCCCTACCCCGTCATTGACCTCATGGACAGCCAGCGCGAAGTCACCGACATGGGCGGCACGATGCGGCTGGGCGCGTACCCCTGCGAGACCGTACCTGACAGCCTCGCCGCCAGGGCTTATGGCGAGGAGGTCGTCCAGGAGCGCCACCGCCACCGATGGGAGTTCAACAACGCTTACCGCGAGCGTTTCGAGGCCGCCGACCTCTGGCCCACCGGCATATCCCCCGACGGCAGCCTGGTCGAGATAATGGAATACGCGCCCGCCAGGTTCATGCTCGGCACGCAGTTCCACCCAGAGTTCCTATCCCGCCCCAACAGGCCGCACCCCCTGTTCCGCGAGTTCATGGACGCTGCCCAGACCATCGTCCGCGAAGGCGGCCAGCCACCGCTGCCCTTGTCGCAGGGCTGAGCCGAAGGCGGACGGAGCGATGAAGGAAGCCGATCACAACGGGAGCGCGGTCACCGCCCAAGCGCCGAGCGTCTATGGCGACGACGGCGTCACCATCATCGGCATGATTGGCGTGGTTCGCGAGAGTTCCGCCAACCGCGGAGCCACCCTGAGCGTATTCGGAGGCGGGATCAACCCGGGCGCGGAAGCGCCGTCGGGCGTTGACCCCGGCTACATCCTGGATTTCGCCCACGCCCACGAGGAAGCCGGATTCGACATGGTTCTCACCGGCTACTCATCCTCCACGCCGGACGGGTTCGAGGTGGCGGGTTACGCCGCCGCGCACACCGAGCGGTTGGGCTACCTGATAGCTCACCGCCCCGGTTTCGTAGCGCCCACCCTGGCCGCTCGCAAGGCCGCCACGCTGGATCAGCTCACCGGCGGTCGCGTCGCGCTGCACATAATCACCGGGGGCAGCGACACGGAGCAGCGACAGGATGGCGACTGGCTTGACCACGACGCCCGCTATCGGCGCACCGACGAATATCTTGACGTGATGAGGCGAATCTGGACCGCCGATGAACCGTTCGATCACCAAGGCGAGTTCTACCACCTGGAGGGAGCGTACAGCCAGGCGCGCTGTCGCCAGCGGCCCCACCTGCCGCTCTTCTTCGGTGGAGCGTCCGACATCGCGCTGGACGTAGCCGCCCGCCGCGCCGACCTCTTGGCGCTGTGGGGAGAGCCGCGAGCCGCGATTGCCGAGCGCATCGCCGACGTCCGCGGGCGCGTGGCCGCCGCCGGACGCGACCCGGACCAGATGCGTTTCAGCCTGTCCGCGCGTCCCATCCTCGCCGACACCGAAGACAAGGCTTGGGAAAGAGCCGAGAGAATCCTCGCGGGAGTCAAGCGGGCGACCGCGGGCCGAGTCGCTCCGGGCATTCCTACCAGACCCCAATCCGAAGGCGCGTGGCGACTGATGCGCTTCGCCGCCGAGGGCAATGTCCACGACGAGCGCCTGTGGATGCCCATAGCCGCCGCCAGCGGCGCGTCGGGAAGCACAACCTGCCTTGTCGGAACGCCCCAACAGGTGGCCGATTCGCTTCTGGCCTACTACGACCTGGGGTGTGGCGCGTTCATCATCCGAGGCTTCGACCCACTGGCCGACGCCGCCGACTACGGACGCGAGCTAATCCCCATGCTCCGCGAAGGCGTAGCCCAACGTCAGAAACAAGCCTCGCTCAATCCAACAAACGCCGCGCACTGAAACTCATCAGTCCGCGAAAGCGACCAGCCCCACCCACCTATCCAATAGCTAACCTTCCGCGATGGCACTTGACCGAGAGCGCGGCGAAGTGCTACATTGAAACTAATGTACATGGTTGGTTGAGAGGCGAACAATGGTCATTCAGGAAAGCGACGATGCGCGGATTGATTATGAACGTGAGAACTTCAACTCCTCAGACATAGAATTAGAACCTGTAACTTCTGAGGACGAAGATTACACCAGCGCGCCTGCGGATTACCAAATCACTACATATCCCGCAGACTTTACTTTGGAGGTGTTACACCAAAAATGGCAGTCTGGTGAGATCGTCATACCAGAATTCCAGCGAGCGTTTGTGTGGAAGATAGCTCAGTCAAGTAAGCTGATAGAGTCATTTCTAGTTGGGCTGCCCGTACCTCCGGTTTTTGTATATACTGATCGTCTATCTCAGAAATATCTGGTGATTGATGGTCAACAACGCCTGAGAAGCATCTTTTATTTCCTGGAAGGATACTTTGATGAAGATATGGGCGGTAAGAGAAGGATATTTCGACTTACCGGATTGAACCAGGATAGCCGTTTCTTGGGTAAGACATTTAATGATCTGATAGAAGCGGACCAAAGAAGGGTGAAAAATTCTGTACTGCGTTCTTTCGTTGTTCAGCAACTCACACCGAACGACAATACGAGCATTTATCATATCTTCGAACGACTTAATACGGGAGGAACGTTATTATCTAACCAGGAGATCCGCAACTGTGTTCATAGCGGACGCCTTGTAGAATTTCTATTCGAAATTAACCAAAATACAAAATGGCGCAAGATACTTGGCAAGCCTAGGCAGGATAGCCGAAAAAGAGATGTCGAGCTTCTCGTAAGGTTTTTCGCGATGCGCGATATTTCAAACTATCAGAAGCCCATGAAGGACTTCTTGTCTATATTCATGAAGAAGAATCAGTGTCCGTCTGAAGAGTCGCTCACGCAAAGTAAACAGATTTTCCAGGACACGTGCTCGCAACTGCTTGAATCATTGGGGGAAAAGCCGTTTCATGGACGCAGTGGAGTAAACGTTGCTGTTATGGATTCGGTAATGGTGGCGTTTTCAGAAAACCTTGATTCCATTCCTACTGACATTAGAGAACGATATGACAGACTCCGCGCTGATGAAGAATTCATTGCTAGGACAAGGCAAGGCACAACAGACGTAACCATAGTTCGCGAGCGTTTCCATCAGGCCAAAATGGCCTTATTTGGCTAGGCATTTCTTCATATGCGTTTGTCCCGTATTGACACAGCTTTGGATGGTTGCGAGAATCATCTAACCACAACCAACTCGTTTCATACTCCCATTGAGACATTGCTCACTTACTCGTTGTTAGTGATTATATATGCCGAATTTGAGCAGTACATCAATTCTGTCGTTCACCAGAAAAGTGACAACATTGAAGAAGAGTGGCTCAGGGAGTTTGTCAAGGGTGCCATAGGCAATGTCAGCCGAATCCAATCTGGCGCGTTGGGGGATTTGCTGGCAAGATTTGGCTCCGAGAGAAAAGTTGATTTTAGAAATGCCATTAACGTTAGTCAAGCTAATCAGAGAGCGGAAACCTTCTATAACAATCTTATAACCAATCGTAATGATACTGCTCACGCCGGAGGATCTAACTTGACTTTTCGGGACGTCAAGTTGTTCTACGAAGAAGGTCACGTAGTGCTTGACTTCTTCCGAGACTCTCTACTATCCACTGAGGACTGTTGACGAACTGTTACCATGCCGCCCTCACCCCCACCCCCGGCATCACCCCCTCAACCACCCGGCCACGCTCCACCACCGGCGTCCCGCCCACGACCACGTACTCAATCCCCGTCGGCGGCAGGCTGGGTTCTTCATAAGTAGCGTTATCCACCACCGTATCAGCGTTGAACACAACCATGTCCGCGTCCATCCCTTGCCCAATCCGGCCCTTCCGAGCGAACGCGGGCGTCCTGTCCTGGAGTCTCCGCGCCGGCATCAGCGAACACTTAGCCAACGCCTCCGACAGCGACAGCAGCCCGCGCTCCCGAACGTACCTGCCCAGTATCAGCGAGTACGTCCCCGCCGTCCTCGGATGCCCCTTGCCGCCGCGCAGGAAGCCGTCCGTCGCTATGGCGCACAGCGGGCTGGTGACCGCCGTATCCACCGCGTCCTGCGGCGTCGAGTGAACTATCACCATCCCGCCCGTCTCTCGGTACTCCGCGAACGTTGATGATGTGAGCCGCTCCCCCGTCTCCGCCCACTGGAGGCTGTCGTAGCTTATCCCGTACTTCTGCTGCCAGCCCTCGCTGAACAGCGCGGAATCAATCGCGGTCATCCCCGCCGCGTATGGGTAGCACTCGGTCGTGACGTCCAGGCCGCGATCACGCGCGCCCTGAATCATGCCGAGCGTGTGGGCGGTAGCGTGCATACCCGTACTCTGGATGTGGACGATGTGCAGCGGCGCGCCCGTCACCGCCGCCGCCGCTATCACCTCCCCCGCCGCCTCTATGCCGCTCATCGGCTCCTGGTGTCCCTTCCCGCGAATGTGAACGTGGCAGGGCGCGTTATACTTAGCGGCTATCCTGAAGACTTCTATCACCTCCCAGCGCGAGCAGCCCCGCGTGTAGTCCAGCCCGAACCCGACCGCCAGCGCGCCGCGTTGCAGTCCAAGTTCGATACCCTGCTTGATGCGCTCAAGTTCGTCCGCCGTCGCCTCTCTATACGCCGCGTCCGCGACCGGCAGGAAGTCCCCCGGATCGTCCATCACCTCGATGCGAACCGGGATATGCCCCACGCTCGCGCCGAAGTTGACCAGCGCGTTTCCCGCGCGCCGCTCATACCATGAGTCAATGTCGCCCGCGCCCACCTCAAGTTCCAGCGCGGTGGTGACGCCGTCCCGCGCCTGAACCTCGTAGTTCTCCGCGTCCTGCCCGTGCGAGTGCAGATCAATGAATCCGGGCGCGACCACAAGGCCGCCCGCCTCTATCACCGAGCGGCCCTCTATATCGGCGTCGGTCAGCGTCTCTATCCGACCGCCATTGACGCCCACGTTCCGAACGGCGTCCAGCCCTGATTCCGGGTCTATCACCCTGCCGCCGATGATTGCGAGATCGTAAGTCATGGATTTCACCTCTGGTACAGATTCGATACGGGCAGATACTCTTCGTCGGCCTCTATTCGTCGCTCTATCACCTCGCCGCGCTGGACGAACAGAGTATAAGCGCCCGCGCCGGACGCGGAGGACAGAACCTTGTACCCGCCGTCAACCAACGCCAGGGCGCAATCGTTGTCTATCGCGATTCCCACGTCGCCCTTTCTTATGAGCATATCGTGGAAGTCCTGTCGCCTGGGAACGCCGTCCGTCTCCCCGTTGTAGTGCGGACACGCCAGCCCCTTCACAAGCCCCATGCCGGTGACCGCTATGTAGTTCCAGTCTTCGGAGTAGAACGACCTCGAATCGCTGTGTCCGCTGTCGAACCAGCAGATAGCGCCCGCGCTCACTCCGCACAGCACCGCGCCCCGCTCGTAAGCCTCGCGCAGAAACGCGTCAACCCCAAGCCAGCGCCAGCGACGCATCATCTTCAGCGTATTGCCGCCCCCAACATAGATTATGTCGGCCCATGCTATCTTCCGCGCCACCTCAGCCGCGTCCGGCGTCTCGCGCAGTAGGTACAAAACCTCAGTCTCGCAACCATACGCGCCGCGATACGCCCGGTCGAACGTATCCCAGTACTCCACCCTATCGCTACTCGCGGTGGGTATGAAAAGCGCGCGGGGATTCGACTTGCCCGAAAGCTCGATTATCGCGCGGTCTATCGGCTCAGTCGCCCTGTCTCTCAGTTCGCCGCCGCCAATCGCCACTATCTTGCCCATTATGCAACCTCGCTTATACTAAGTCGTCGGGATGCCGCGTGTGCCAATCGGTCAGGGACTGGTAACGTCTGCCAATCGCCAGGCACACGTTCTCGTCGTATGCCCTCGCCATGAACTGGATGCCCGTCGGCATTCCGTCCGCGTCGAACCCGCTCGGAACCGACACCGACGGCAGCCCGCAGCCATTCCCCACCGCCCCTATCACGTCGCCCGGCCCCGCGAGCGTCCGCCGGAATTGTTCGTCAATCGGCGTCGCCGTCGTGAGCGAAGTCGGCGCGGCAATAGCGTCGTAGCCCGCCATCACCGCGTCAACCTCCCGCGCGATGACCCCGCGCAGCCTCAGCGCCTTGATGTAGTCGCTGGCGAGTATCGCGGTTCTGGCATAAGGGCCGTAGTGGTCTTCCGGCGCGGTCAACCCCGCCGGGCCGCCCTCCGCTATGAAGTCCTCGAACGCGCTCGCAGACTCCACCATCAGGATAGTCCGCGTCACCTGCGCGTATGGCAGCTCTGGAAACTCTATCTCCTCCACCTCCACGTAATCCCCCAGCGCGTCGAGCGCCGCCTCGAAGTTGGCCTTCACCGCGTCCTGCGCTCCCTCAGTGGCGTCCTTCAGAACGCCAAGCCTGAACTTCCGCCCCGGATCGTACTCCGCGTCATATCTGAACGGATGCGGATAGCTCGTCGGGTCGTTGGGGTCAGGCCCCGCTATCGCTTCCAGAACGATACCGCAGTCATCCGCCGTCAGGCACAGCGGCCCCAACTTGTCCAGCGTCCAGCACAGCGCCATCGCTCCGTGTCGGCTGACCCGGCCATAAGTGGGACGCAGGCCGGACAGCCCGCAGTTGTTCGACGGAGACAATATTGAACCCCACGTCTCCGATCCTATCGCGAACGGCACAAGCCCGGCCGCCACAGCCGCGCCCGACCCGCTAGACGATCCGCCCGTCCAGCGCTCTCTGTCCCACGGATTGCGCGGCGGCCCAGTGAACGAGGCGTTGGGCTGGTTGTATCCCATGCCGCCCGCGAGTTCTATCATGGCCAGCTTGGCGGCCAGAGGCGCGCCCGCGCCCTCAAGCCTGCTTACAACCGTCGCGTCCCGGTCGAACCGCTGTTCGCTGAACGGCGCCGCCCCCCAAGACGTCGGTATGCCGCCCGAAGTGGCCAGCAGGTCTTTCGCGCCCCAGGGTATGCCCGCCAGGGGGCCGGGGTTGCGCCCGGCCGCCAGTTCCGACGTCGCGCGCCGCGCCGTCTCCAGCGCCCGCTCCGACGTGAGCGTCACCAGCGAATTATACGCCGGCCCGAACTCGTCCAGCCGCGCCAGGCATCGCTCCGTCAGTTCGACCGGCGATACGTCGCCATCCCTGATTAGCGACGCCAACTCTCTGATAGGGGTGAAAGCGAGTTGATCAGCCATTGTCGTCGCTCCTGTAAGGCTTGAACGTGGAGAACGGCTCTACGTCATTCGTCAGCCGTATCTCCCGCATCGGTCTGAAGAATCCGGACATTCCAACGACCGTCTTTCGCACCTCTTCCAGCTGATCGTCGGTCATCAGGTGGCCGTGCTTCTCCTTCACCACCGCGTACATAAGGTCCTGTTCCAGCGATTTCCCGGTCTTAGCTTCCATAGTCGCTTCCTCTCGACTGACAACCGATAGGCTAAGCGCCATGTTAGCATATCAGTCATACGACTGATTGAGGACAACACGCTCTTGGCCTAATTTCTATTACTCAGAATGGGGGATGTATGAAAAAGACGGAAGAGAAGTGCATATCAGTACGCGAGTCCATCCTGAGCATGGACGTGTCATGGTGGCCCGTAGGCTTCTGGCTATTCATAGGCCAGTTGATATGGGAAGGAATTATGGTAGGATTAGATGAGATGACTCGCCTGTCGGCTATGGAGTTGAACGAACGATTGAGGCTCATCAGGTCGGAGTTGGCGGATGATGTTCTGGTATCGGCGGTCATAGCCATAGCGTTAGTTGACGTAGGGAGGTACGCCGTGATTACGGCAGGATGGTTCAAGAACCTTGTTGACAGGAACATAGCTTCATACGAAGAGAAGATCCTCGACAGGGGACGCGCTGAAGTGCTTGACGCGCTGGACGAGGACACCCGAAAAGAAGTGGAGCGAAAGCTCCGGCGCAACGGCGATTCGTCCCTCTCCCAATGACACTCCACGCGGGCATATTCGGCTATCCAATCGGGCATTCCATATCGCCCGCGATGCACAACGCCGCGTTCAGAAGCGCGGGCATAGACGCCCTGTACGAAGCGTGGCAGACGGCCCCGGACGACCTGGCGGCAGGCGTCGCCGCATTGAGGGGCGAGAACTACCTCGGCGCGAACGTTACAGTGCCTCACAAGCAGGCCGTCATGGAACATCTCGACGAGATTGACGACCTGGCGACCAGAATCGGCGCGGTCAACACAATCGTCAATCAGGATGGGCGGCTTCTCGGCTCCAACACCGACGCCCTCGGCTTCATCAACTCCCTCCAAAGCGAGGCCGGCGTAAGCGCCGCCGGGCTGAATGTCGTTCTGGTAGGCGCGGGCGGCGCGGCGCGGGCCGCGGCGTATGCGCTCGCCGACGCTCAAGCCGGAACTCTCGCCATAGCCAACCGCACCGTCGAACGAGCCGAGTCGCTGTCCGACGAGCTAGGCCGGACAGGTGTCGAAACCGCCGCGTTCGGTATCGCCGATCCCGATTTCCTCTCAGCCTGCGAACGCGCCGACCTGATAGTAAATTCCACCTCGGTCGGTATGCTGCACGGCCCCGCCGAAGGCGAGTCTCCGATCCCGGCGAGCGTCATCTCCCCGGGATGCGTAGTCTATGACATGGTGTACAACCCCCCGAACACCCCGCTTCTCACAGCCGCCGAGAAAGCGGGCGCGAAGGCCGTCGGCGGCCTGCCAATGCTCGTCTATCAGGGCGCGGCGGCCTGGACGCGCTGGACAGGACGCGACGCGCCCGTCGAGGTGATGTTCGACGTGGCCAAAGACGCGCTCGGACTTTAGCCGCGCCGACGCGCCCCAAAGTCGTATCATTTCGACGCTGGTTTGGTGTCTAATATGCTTTCCATAGAAGCAATACGGCAGAGGCGTCCCGAAATGAAATATAGCTCCAAACCCAATGTCTATCTCGTGAGCAAGCCGTCCGTTGACTGGGATCAGATAGCGGCGTTCCTGTCCGACGAAGGGCTGCCCGGCATGGACAGGAGCATTCGCGCCGGACTCGATGACGCGAACGCCATTATCGAAACCTCCGCGCGGCTGTGCTACATGAGCTTCGCCCGCGGACGCCGAGACATCCAGGACTTCATCAACAACCTGCTCTCTTCCAAGGACGGCTCCGTCTTCGAGCACGTAAACTACGGCTTCGTGATAACCAGCGTCTCGCGCAGCCTTACCCACGAGCTTGTCCGCCACAGGGCCGGATTCGCGTACAGCCAGCGCTCCCAGCGCTACGTTGACGAAACCGAGGGCGCGTTCGTCATGCCGCCCGCTCTGGTCATGGAGAACGGAGCCGCGGACGACGCCCGCGCCATCCTGGAATCCGCGCTCGAATCAGCCGCCGACAGCTACGTCAAGCTGGTCGCGGAGCTCGAGGAAGTCCTGCCCAGGGAGCGATTCGACCACAACACCGACCGCCGCAAGGCCATAAGGCAGGCCGCGCGCGCCGTCCTGCCCAACGCCACCGAGACCAAGATATTCGTCACCGGCAACGTCCGCGCCTGGCGACACTTCATCGAGATGCGCGCCGCGCCCTTCGCCGACTGGGAAATCCGCTCCCTCGCCCTCCAGGTACTCGAACTGCTCCAGAAAGAAGCCCCACTCATGTTCGGCGACTTCGAGATCAGCGACCTGGGGGACGGCACACAGGTCGCCACGCCCCACTACTCAAAGGTCTGATTCTGCCTAGCCTGCAAATTTCGCGGCTTTCCGCTACCATGTCCATGCCAGTATCGCGCAATGGATACGCGTCAGTGAAGGAGCGAATGAACATAATGGCAGAATCACGTATATCCAAATGGGGAACGGGGCTTGCCGTTCGCATTCCCGACGCCATAGCCCAGCAGTGGGGAGTCCGGGAAGGTTCCGAAATCCAGATCATCCCGCAAGGCGAACAGATAGTGCTTTGCAAGAAACCCTATAACCTGCATGATTTGCTGGCCCAGGTCACCCCCGAGAACCTGCATACCGAGTGGGACACGGGAATTCCTCAGGGACGAGAGGAATGGTAGCTAACAACTACGTTCCTGACAGAGGGCATATAGTATGGATGAATTTCACCCCCCAAGCCGGGCATGAACAAGCCGGACATCGCCCAGCGCTTGTCCTCAGTTCCTTCGAATATAACCAGAAAATCGGTCTGGCCCTATTCTGCCCAATCACATCCATAGCCAAAGGATACCCATTTGAGGTAGCCCTGCCCTCCACAAGCGCAATCAGTGGCGTAGTCCTTGCCGATCAGGTGAAGAGTCTGGATTGGAGAGCGAGAAACGCCCGCTACGAGTGCGACGCTACGCCGCAGGTAGTCAGCGACGTACTGGCGAAAGTGAGCGTCCTGCTGAACTGAGCCACTCGCCGCCCGCCCGTATTGACGCTTTCCCTTCCCGTTGCTACACTCGCGCCAACCTCAATACGGATGGCGATATGAAATTCGGGATATTCTATGAGCACCAGATACCGCGTCCCTGGAACGATGGCGACGAGCATAAGCTGCTCAAGGACGCGCTGGAACAGGTCGAACTAGCCGACAGGCTGGGCATTGACTACGCCTGGGAGGTCGAACACCACTTCCTTGAAGAATACTCCCACTCATCCGCGCCGGAGGTGTTCCTCGCCGCGTGCAGCCAGCGAACCAAGCGCATACGACTCGGACACGGCATCGTCCTCATGCCGCCCGGCTTCAACCACCCCGCGCGTGTCGCCGAGAGAATCGCCACGCTGGACTTGGTGAGCGACGGCAGGGTTGACTGGGGAACCGGAGAGGCCAGTTCGCGCCTCGAACTTGAAGGCTTCGGAGTTGACCCCAAGCTCAAGCGCGATATGTGGATGGAGACCGTCCGGGAAACGGCGAAGATGATGTCCGCCGAGCCCTACCCCGGTTTCCAGGGCCGCTTCTTCTCCATGCCCCACCGCAACGTCGTTCCCAAGCCCCTCCAGAAGCCGCACCCGCCTATCTGGGTCGCCTGCTCCAACCGCGAAACCATCAAGCTGGCCGCCCGACTCGGAATCGGCGCGCTCACCTTCGCCTTCGTCGGCGCGGAGGACGCCAAGCATTGGGTCTCCGAATACTACGAAACCTTCATGAACGAGTGCCAGCCAATCGGCCAGGCCGTGAACCCGAACATAGCGATGGTCGCTGGCTTCATGTGCCACCAGGACAGCGCCACCGCCGTCGAGCGTGGTCTGCCCGGATTGCAGTTCTTCGGCTACGGACTGAACCACTACTACGCCACCGGAACCCACGTGCCGGGCAGGTTCAGCGTCTGGGACGATTTCGAGGCCAACCGCAATGGCGACAACGAACCAACCGGCTGCATCGGAAACCCGGCCCAGGTGCGCGAGACGCTTCTCCAGTACGAGAACGCCGGCGTTGACCAGGTGGTCTTCATACAGCAGGGCGGCAGGAATCGCCACGAGCATATCCGCGAATCGCTCGAACTGTTCGCGAGCGAGGTTCTTCCAGAGTTCAAGGATAGAGAAGACGCCAGGCTGCGCGCGAAGGCCGAGAAACTCGCGCCTTTCATAGAGAAGGCGCAAACCCGCGTAAAGAAAGCCGAGCGTATGGATCCGATACCCGAGGTCGAATCCTACCCCGTGCTGATGGAAAGACTCGGTATGCCCCAAGAAGACCGCCGACGTAATGGCGGGGATATACTGTCCTCGCTCCTTGGCTCCGAATCCGGCGAACGCGCCGGCGGCTGACCCAGACACCAGGAGAAAACCCAATGTCCAAAGCCCAACTGGAAAAGGTGTTAGAGCTTCTGACCTCCCGCGAGAGGCCGGAGTATCCCACCGTCGAGGACTCGCGCGCCGGCTTCGATAAAATGATGCGGATAGTCGGCGGCGATACTCCCGCGAATGTCCGGCAGGTGGACGCGGGCGGCGTTCCGTCCGAGCTTGTATCCGCCGAGGGAGCGTCCGATGACAGCGCGGTCCTCTACCTACACGGCGGCGGCTACGTCATCGGTTCGCCCAGGACGCACCGCGAATTCGCGCGCCGACTGTCCGCCGCCAGCCAAGCGCAGGTTCTAGTCATTGACTATCGCCTCGCGCCCGAGAACCCGTTTCCCGCCCCCGTGGAGGACGCCGTATCCGCCTATCGCTGGCTTCTGAGCGAAGGATACGCGCCCGAAAGAATAGCCATATCTGGCGACTCGGCGGGCGGCGGACTCACCGCCGCGACACTCGTCAGCATCCGCTATCAGGGACTCCCCCTGCCGGCGTGCGGCGTGTGCCTGTCTCCCTGGGTTGACATGGAGGGCCTGGGCGACTCGATGACCACCCGCGCCGACCGCGACCCCATGGTGCAGAAAGAGGGGCTGGTCGCCATGGCGGGCGTGTACCTCGCGGACGCCGACCCCCGCGCTCCGCTCGCCGCGCCCATGTACGCCGACCTGAGCGGACTTCCGCCGCTGCTCATACAGGTCGGCGCCAGCGAGACGCTGTTCGACGACGCCGTTCGCCTCGACGAAAAGGCGCGCGCCGCCGGAGTCGAAACCGTTTTCGAGGAATGGGACGACATGATACACGTCTGGCACATCTTCGCCCCCATCCTTGACGAAGGCCAGCGGGCCATCGAGCGCATGGCCGAGTTCATGCGAGACAAGTGGAGCGGTGAAAAGTCCTGATACTCCGCCCAACCTTCATTACCCACGCCGAAATGAATAGCGAGAGAACAAAAGCTCCCTCTCCCTTGATGGGAGAGGGTTGGGGTGAGGGTGAATACCCACTCCCCTGTTAGCCACTCACAAACCAGCAAGGCTTTCACATGACAAGAGCGAGACCCGAACCCAAATTCGACTGGTTCATCCCGATAGACGGCGACGGCGCTCACATCGGCACGGTCCGCGCCGAACGCCCCCCGACCTTCCAGTACCTGCGCGAAGTCGTCGAGACCGCCGAGCGCAACGGCTTCCACTCGCTTCTCATTCCCACCCGTTTCGCCAACGGACTGTTCGAGGAAAAAGCTCCTCTCGCCGAGACCTGGACGACCGTCACCGCGCTCGCCGCCGTTACCAGCCGAATCAGGTTTCTCGTAGCCGTCAGGCCGGGCTTCATATCCCCCGGCCTGTTCGCGCAGATGGCAGCCACCCTCGACCAGATAAGCGGAGGCCGCATAGACCTCAACGTCGTCCCCGGCGGCATACAGGGCGACTTCGAGCGCTTCGGTGAAACCAGCGACCACGACAACCGTTACGAACGCGCCCAGGAATTCATAGCCGCCCTCCGCGCGCTCTGGCAAAAGCCCGCCCCGGTGGACTTCAACGGCAAGTTCATCAACCTGCGCGGCGCGCTGGTATCGCCCGGCGTCGTCAACGGCGGGCCGAAGTTCTATCTGGGCGGCGCGTCCGACCGCGCCCTCGATCTAGCCGGAAAACAGTCTGACATATACCTCGCCTGGATACTTCCGCAGGATCAGATAGCCGCCCACATCGCCAGGGCCAATGCCAGGTTCGACGCCGCCGGACGAGACGCCGCATACGGACTCAGGACTCACATCATCGTCAGAGACACGGAAGCCGAGGCGTGGGACGCCGCCGCGGACCTGCTCTCCGAAGCCGCGCCCGTCGTAAGGGACCAGCGAAGTTCCGCCTTCGCCGGCACCGCTATGGTAGGCCAGCGCGCCCAGGCCCGCGTCGTCCAAGACCACAAGGTAGGCGCTCACCTCTGGAACGGCATCTCAACCGTGCGCGTCAACTGCGGCACCGCCATCGTCGGAACGCCCGAACAGGTCGCCGGGGAGTTGCTCGGCTACTGGAAACTCGGCATAGACGAATTCATCCTGTCCGGCTTCCCACACGTCGAGGAGTGCGACCGCGTGGCTCAAACGCTGCTTCCGGTAGTCAAGAACATGATAGGCAGCGAATTGAACGATCAGAACTAGGCTGTGTTGGTATTTACCGTCATTCCCGCGAAAGCGGGAATCCACACGAGTGGACTGTGGCCGACTAGTTGTAATGGCGCGTTCAGATGTCAACAGAACCTAGTAAGGGAAGTTAAAACATGGCCTCACAAGAATCCCCCGACCAACAAACCCCTTCCCTCTGGATGAGGTGGAGACTGGCTGTCCTCGTCGCCGTCGGCATCCTCATAGTCGTCTTCATTCTCTACTCCGCGTTCGGCGCGATACTGCCGATAATCATAAGCGTCATCGTCGCCGAGGTTCTCTTTCCCATCGTCGCGTTTATCGAAAAGCGCCTGCCCGGCCATGAGCGTTACCCGAAAGCCGCCAGAATCACCTCAATCGCGGTGGTCTATATCGCCTTCATCGCAATCATAGTCGGACTTATCCTCTTGACCATTCCGCCCATAATCCAGGAAGCGCGGGAATTCGTCGAAACCGTCCCGCAGATATACGAAGACGTCAAGGCCACCCTCGAAGACCTGTCCGAGCGGTACGACCAGCAGGTGCCGGACGAGATAAAAGCGCAGGTGGAGGAATGGGCGCAGTCCCTCGGCGGCGCGCTGGGCAGCGCCGCGCTGAGCGTAGGAACCAAGACGCTGAGCAGTCTGGCCGGGACGGTGTCGCTCCTGTTCGGCCTGGCGATAGTCCCCTTCCTGCTCTTCTACCTGCTCAAAGACAAGGAAGAACTTCTCGACGGGATGTACTCCATCCTGCCCGAAAACGTATCCAGGCACACCCACAACGTCCTCTCCCTCATCCACGGCGTCATCGGCTCCTACGTCCGCGCGCAGGCCATCAGCGCCGCCATAATCGGCGGCTTCGTGTTCCTCGGCCTGTGGGCTTTGGACATAAAGTTCGCGCTCACGCTCGGGCTGCTCGCCGGCCTGCTCGGTCTAATCCCCATCATCGGCGCTTTCATCGGCGCTGTGCCGGGGGTGCTGGTCGCGCTCGCCACCGATCCAAGCAAGCTGATATGGGTAGTGCTGCTGTACATCGTCGTCCAGTTCATCGAAAGCAACATAATCTCCCCCAGGATTCAGGGCAGCGCCGTCAGGCTTCACCCCATCTTCATAATGAGCACCCTGGTCGTAGCCAGCAGCATCGGCGGACTCTGGGGCGTGCTGGTCGGCGTTCCGCTGGTGGCCGCCTCAAGAGACGTGTTCGTCTATTTCTACAAAGAGTGGAGCGCCGCCGCCGAATCCTCCGACCAACCCAACCCCGAAGAAGAAAGCGCGGAAGAACAGACGGAGGTCCAAAATGAAATGGATTAGATACCAGTACGGCGGCAGAGTCAGCTACGGCATCCTCGAAGACCAGCAGGTCGAGGAAGTATCCGGCTCCCCGTTCGGCGAATACAGCAGAACCGGACACACATTCCCGCTGTCCGCCGTCCAGCTACGCATCCCCTTCGAGCCGCTCACCTTCTACGCCGCGGGCGTGAACTACGAGGAACACGTCCGAGAGGCCGCCGCCGTCCTCGGACGCGAACCCGACCTCCCCGAAAAAGCCGACGTCGGCTACCGCGCCAACAACGCCCTCATCGCGCATGGCGAACCCATCATCATCCCCAAAGACGCCACCGAGCGCGTCCAGTACGAAGGCGAACTCGTCGTAGTCATCGGCAAGCGGGTCAAGAACGTCTCCGAGGACGAGGCGCTCGACTGCATTCTAGGCTACTCCATAGGCAACGACGTGAGCGAGCGAACGTGGCAGGCCAACGACCGCACCCTCTGGCGAGCCAAGAACTCCGACACCTTCAAGCCCATGGGCCCCTGGATAGAGACCGACGTCCAACTCGACGACCTCCAGACAACCGTCCGAGTCAACGGCAGTACCGTCTCCCAGTTCCCAACCAACAACATGATATTCGGCGTAGCCCACTACATCAGCGAAATGACCCGGTACATGACGCTCTACCCGCGCGACATGATATGGATGGGAACCGACGGCGCGACCGAGAACATCAAGGCCGGCGACACCGTGGACGTAGAAATATCCGGCATAGGAACGCTAACCAACCCGGTTATGGCTGAGGAGTAAATTTCAGATTAACCGTCGTGAAAATCCCCTCTCCCTTGATGGGAGAGGGCTAGGGTGAGGATGAACTACAATTCAGTCATTCCCGTGAGAGCGGCAATCCACAGCGTCGAAGAGGAGTAAAATCAGACATGACAAAAATCAATTCCGTGCTTGGCCCCCTGGACACCGCCGACCTCGGCTTCACCCTGTCCCACGAACACGTCATCGTAACCTCCGCCGGAATCCAGTACGTCTATCCCGAATTCATAGACCGCGCCGGCTCCATCGAGCGCGGGATAGCCGACCTCCGCACCGCCCACTCCGAGGGCCTCCGCACCATCATAGACGTGTCCACCCTCGACCTCGGACGCGACATCCGCCTCCTCGAACAGGTCTCCCGCGAGTCCGGCGTCAACATAATCTGCGCCACCGGCACGTGGCGCGACATCCCCCGCGTCTTCTGGACGGCCACGCCCGACATGATAGCCCCGCTCTACATCCGCGAGATAGAAGAAGGCATCGAGAACACCGGCATCAAGGCCGGCATCATCAAGGTCGCCAACGACATGGGCGGCGTAACCGACGAAGGCGAAATTATACTCAGGGCCGCCGCCCGCGCCCAGAAGGCCACCGGCGTCCCCATCTCCACCCACACCTGGGCCCCCGAGCGCGTCGGCGAGCGACAGGTAGCCATATTCGAGGAAGAGGGCGTTGACCTCAACCGAGTTTACGTCGGCCACTCCAACGACACCACCGACACCGAATACCTCATAGGTCTGCTGGGAAAGGGCGTCTGGATAGGACTGGACAGGTACCCGGGCCGCAAGACCGAACTCACCCCCGACTGGGAGGGCCGCACCCAAACCGCCTGGAAACTCATACAGGCCGGATGGGGCCGCCGCATAATGCTCGGCCACGACTGGTCCGTAACCCTCAGCATAGCCAGCCAGGAGATGCAGGAACAGCGCCGCCGCCACAACCCCGACGGCTACCTCTTCATCACCCGCCGCGTAATCCCCCGCCTCAAACAACTCGGCGCAACCGACGACGACATCAACAACATCTTCATCTCCAACCCCCGCCGCTTCTTCGAAGGCAAACAGTAGAATAAAGACACAAATCCCAGCGACAAGCGACTTCAACCCTGTTGATACATTCGTTCTTGGCTGGTATCATCTGTGTCAGAACGGTTTGCATCAGAGGTCACGGAGTCCAGAAGTATGGTCGCAATATCCGAAGCGCTGGAACAGAACGCCCTATTCCCGCTTGAACCGCTATCCAAGCGCGCGCTTCTGGACAGCCTCCGAAGCAACGGCAAACTGGACTACAAGCGATACTTGGGATCGCCCCTGAGATACGCGGGCGGCAAAAGCCTCGCGGTCGGCTACGTGGTCGAGTTGCTGCCCGAAAATCTGGACAGACTGGTTTCCCCATTCATGGGCGGCGGCTCCGTCGAGATAGCCTGCGCCAGGGAGTTGGGCATAGAAGTCATCGCCTACGACATATTCGACATACTCTGCGCCTACTGGCAGGTTCAGGTTTCGTCGCCGGAAGAACTGTACCGGCGTCTTCAGAGATTCGACCCGAACCGCGACACCTTCAGCCGCGTCAAGGAACGACTGTCAGCCCACTGGCGCGAAGGCCAGACCCTCAACCAACTCGACCTCGCCGCCCACTACTACTTCAACTCCAACACCTCCTACGGTCCGCACTTCCTCGGCTGGCCCTCGGACATATACCTAAACCCGCCGCGCTACGACAAGACACTCCAGAAAGTCCGCGACTTCAGCGCGCCCAGCCTCAGCGTAGAATGCGCTCGCTTCGAAGACTCCATCCCCAGGCACAGGGACGACTTCCTCTACTGCGATCCCCCATACTACCTGGAGGACGGCAAGACGTTCGTCGGTATGTACCCGCACCGCAACTTCCCGATCCACCACAAAGGCTTCCGTCATGATCTTCTGCGAGATATGCTTCTGGATCACCCCGGCGGCTTCATACTCTCATACAACGACTGCGAAGTAATCCGAGACTGGTACTCAGACTGCCAGATGTCAACCCCGACATGGCAGTACACATTCGGTCAGGGCGACACGCGGATAGGCGAAAACCGCGCCAAACTCAACGGCGGCTCCCACGTAAAGAAATCCCACGAACTACTAATCTGGAGGTATCCAGACTAATGGCTCGCCGCGCTTCCGGCTCCGACCAGGCCCGCAGATACCGCCAGGCGGGACATGAAATCGCTTTGCGATTCGCCCGATGTCTAGGATTGGACGAAGACTATCGGAATGACAGGGCGGCCAAGAAGGACGTCATAGATCCATCTGGTGACGCTCACTCGGTTAAGGCGGGCCGGAAGAAGTGGCAGATATTCTTATACAGGCGGTCACGATTCGTCGAGGATGACGGTTTCCAGGTGTTGAACGGAATCGGCTCGTTGCTGATTCACTGCATTGACGCCTTTCCGCCTCGGTTCGAAGATTACAGGGGAAATGAGGACGCCGCTAAAGAACGACTGCGAACCCCTATGCGCGAACTCAAAGACAGGTTCCAGCGCAAGGCCTTACTCCGCGCCTTCCTGATGAAATCCATTTTCAACGGCGGGGAAGTTGATTACCTGACCGTTTGGCATGACGAACTCTTTCACGTGTTCCGCAACCGAGACGTGATCCGCGCGATGGGCGAATCCTTCGTTGTCGAAAACTCCCAAGCTCGGAACCGCAATCAATACCCAGAACAAAAAGTCGTGTTCAAGTACATGGGAAGAAACGTTGGCGAACTTGAAATGCGGAACGACAGCAGGCAGCGCTATCAGGAAGTCCGATTCAACATGAACAAATAGCCGGCGGTACAACTTCTATTCGCCGGCGTAACCGACACCGACGACTTCTCGGACGAGGTCCGAGTATATGGAGAAGCCATCAGAACCTTCGGCAACTGGAATCCCTAAAACCAAAAACGGGGCCTCGCAAGCGAGACCCCGTCCGAATTAGAGATGTCCCAGGGAACACCTACCCGGAACACCTCCGACTACTACTATCCAATTCAGCAACCTCCTTTCTAGGGACACTTCCAAGGGCTTTCAACAACTTCCACCCGAATCCCTGAACCCTATTATATGATGAAACTCCCAAATATGAAAACCGAATCTCAACCCGTCGAGGCGCAATCACCATGATAGGACACATGAACGGCGTAATCATCTGGACAGGCGACCTTCCCCGCCTGAGAGAATTCTACTGCGTAACGCTCGGTATGCGGCCCTACTCCGAGCGTCCCTACTTCGTCTCATTCAAGTGGGGCGGACTCAGATTCGCCATCGGCAGCCACGACCACGTGAGCGGTCAGGCGCGAGACCCCTACCGAGTCATGGTCAACTTCGACGTCGACGACATCCACGCCCTCCACGACCAACTCGCTGGCAAGGGCGTCCAATTCATACGCCAGCCCGAAAAAGAGCATTGGGGAGGCTGGGTAGCCTCATTCCTCGACCCCGACGGCAACATCATCCAGGTCCTCCAACAGCCTCTCGAACGCAGAGGCGAACCCATCCCCTGACATTCTGACAGAGGTAGCCAAAAGTCCCTTCCCCCTTGATGGGGGAAGGTTAGGATGGGGGTGACTCTGCCAATCTAAGTTTAATGCCCTACCCTTCTCAGCCCTTGACGGGGGAAGGTTAGGATGGGGGTGAAACCTCTACGGCCCCTCTTCATAATACTGCAACGGCGACCGCGGATCGAACGGCCTGTACGGATACTTCGCCAGCTGCTCCTCATCCAGATCAATCCCGATCCCCGGCGTATCCGGCACCCTGATATACCCGCTCTCAACCTCAAACGGCTTCACCGCTATGTCCTTCCCGAAATCCTCCAGGTTCACGAAGTACTCCGTTATCAGGAAATTCGGAATCGCCGCCGACACCTGTATCGTAGCCGCCAGCCCCAGCGTCGTGCTGTTGAAATTGTGCGGCGACACCACCACGTAGTACGGCTCAGCCATCGCCGCTATCTCTTTAAGCTCCAGTATCCCGCCCACGTTGCACACGTCCGGGTTCAGTATATCCGCCGCCTGCTTCTCGAACACCTCGCGGAACTCGAACTTGGTGTAAAGCTCCTCCCCCGTCACGATTGGGATGTTCACGTCCCGCTTCACCGCCGCCAGCGCGTCAATGTTCTCCGCCAGCACCGGCTCTTCATACCAGAATGGCCGGTATCGCTCTATCTCGCGCCCTATGCGCCGCGCGTGCATCGGAGCGAGCCGACGGTGCATCTCCACCAGAATATCCACGTCCCATCCCACCGCGTCCCGCACGGTCCGTACGTTCTCGATAGCCGCGTTCTCCACTTCCTTGCTCACGAAAGTGCGCCACGGGCCCGGAATCGGGTCGAACTTCATCGCAGTGAAACCCATCTCCACCACAGCCCTCGCCCTGTCCGCCAATTCCTCCGGCGGCCCGCCGCTCCACCCGTTCGCGTAAACCCGTATCTTATCCCTGCAAGCTCCGCCGATGAGCATATGCACCGGCATACCCGCCTTCTTCCCCGTGATGTCCCACATAGCGTGCTCGATCCCGCTCACCGCGCACCAGAAGTCCATCGCGCCCCTTCGCCCCGCGAAATCGTCGTATGACCACTGGAGAAAGTGCTTGATATTCCGCGGATCTCGCCCGATCAGATACCGCCGCATCTGGTCAATATGCGCCGTCACCTGCACGTCCCTGTCCGACTGCGTATAGGCTTCTCCCCACCCATGTATCCCCTCATCCGTCTCCACCTTCACGAAGCAGAGATTCTTCCCCCGCCCCGGATTCGCCAAAAAATGCTTCACGTCCGTAATCTGCATCGTAGTCTCCAGTCTTCAGTCATCAGTATTCAGCGCCGCCCCGTTTTGGTGTTCTCTACACGCGCCGGTTATCTGGCGCTCGTCATTCCCACGAAGGCGGGAACCCCGAAGGCGCGCCGCTCGGCAATCCAGCCCCCGGCAGGTATTGCCAGCGCGTGCTATGAACACCCCTTTTTTTCTTCATCGGTTCGTTATCATCGTATCGCTTGCGGCTATTTCGACGGCTTCCGCTATCCAGTCATTGAGGCTCTTCCCCCGCGCGCTTGCCGCGACCGCCGCCGCTCTGTGCAGATCCGGGCTTACACTCAGCGATATATCCCCCGAGAAAGGCACGTCCGGTCGCTCGCCCCTCTCCTCGCAACTGGCGATATAGTCGTCTATCGAGAACTTGAACTCCTTCTTCAATTCCTCCACCGACGTGGCTTCGAAAAAGATAACGTCGCGAGTGCCTACTACCGCACCGTGGAATGCCTCCGAGTCAGCGTCATACTTGATTGCCGCGTGATAACCCTTATATTCCATCATGGTTCTATCCCTGCTTTCGTCTCCGCTACGTCCACACGCCAATGTATCTCTTCTCCTGCAAGCGAGCGATACGCGAACAAAAAGCACGCCTGTACATCTTCTGGCTCCAGAAACGGGTACTCATCCAAAATCACCTGTACGCTATCCCCCGCCGCGAGCATCCCCAATATATACTCCACCTAGATACGCATATCGCGTATTATCGGCTTTCCACCCAAGACATCCGACCACAAAGTAATTCGGCCTAGTATCTCCTGTTCAGTCGTCATTTCTCTTATCTTCTAACTACCTATGGCCTGGCCGACGGTCGTTGAGATTCTTCCACTATGCGCTTGTGGCGAAGTCTGCGACTGTGTGCGTGTCCGAATTTAATCGGATATTTTATTCATTTGTTTTCTAATGTAATTGCTAATGATATGTCCGATTCGGCTGATTAACAGAATTAAACAGCCTCCCACAAAGAGGATTGCTATAATGAGTTCTGAGTTAGCATTTGCGGTTTCTTGTATGCCATTAGTTTCATCCATAGATCGTAACATGAAGTCAAGAGCACTGTTTACGATTAATAGGCCGCCTACTACATAACCAGCAATGAACATAGTGTGCTCCTTCCACTTATTCCAAGAATCCCTGAATCGGAACCATAGCCGAAAATGTATTAGTCAGGCAGTCCGTGGATTTTTAACCTTCGCGCCAAGAGATCAAACGTAGGCTTTATTATATCTGGGCGACTGTGGTACCGAGCGAGTCCGCCTAAACCAATGAGCAAAGCCCCACTGAATTCACCACGTGTAATTTGTGATTCACGATACTTTAGATTCAGCGAACTATGAAGATTGGATTCGTAGTCTGGATTGTTTACTTTCCGATGAAGACCGCTTCTGCTCAATATCGTTTGCCACGGCGATCTAGTGAGTCCGTTCGTGAGAGCGATGATGAGGCGCGGTCTAGGACGTACCAAGCAAAGTAACCGCCACCCGATTCGTTCTCCTTCTTCTGCCAGATTCCTCTTCTTACTAATCTCACTGAGGCCACCATTGAAAGGGATGATGTTCCCTGACGGCGTATTTCTGAGCAAAGCGGCAGCATCAACTCCAATGCGTTCCTCTGGGCTCAGGCTCAGATTGTTCATAGCTTCCATTGCTTCAGATGGATCGGCTCCGGAGAGTACCATCGCCAGCCCTTGGACCATTCGCTGGAAAGGAGCTTGCCCTCTATGATACTCACCATTCGCGTCATCCATATAGGCATTGTATCCTGGATCCTGAAGGGGACGGCTATGTTTCTCGGTGTTGGCTTCGTCCAACTCACTACTAGGATTCATCCCCAGTATCACCAACCCATTTCCAGCTTCATACGTCTCAACGCTTGAGAACAAAAGGTGAAAACTCGGTATCCTACTTCTTTTGGAGACCCACCTGAACCTCTTGCATTTGATTTCGCACTCTTCCGATAAGGCGATAAGTTCTTGGCGAATTTGCGACATCTTGTGATCCCTTTCTCTTTATCGCGCCGTCCACCCCCCATCCAACACCAACTCGCTCCCCGTCACCCATCCCGACTCATCCGAAGCCAAATACAGCGCCCCATTAGCAATCTCGATAGGCTCTCCATAACGTCCTATCGGAATCCTGGACAGCATCTTGGCGTATGCTTCCGGGTCGGCGCGACGCTGTTCGGTCATGGCTGTGTTTATCGGCCCCGGATGCACCGAATTGCACCGTATCCCGTCCGGCGCGTACTGCATCGCTGTGTGCTTAGTCAGCAGCCTCACCGCCCCCTTCGACGCCTGGTACTGCGGGCTCGACTGCTCCGTACCCACAAGCCCCAGCTGCGACGATATATTGATGATAGAACCGCCGCCCGATTCCTTCATCGCCCGTATCGCGTGCTTCGTCCCCAGGAACACCCCCTTAGTGTTGATGTCCATAACCCGGTCCCAATCCTCTTCCGACGTCTCGTGAAGAAGACTCCACTGGCTCACCCCCGCGTTGTTCACCAGTATATCCAGCCGCCCGAACGCCGACACCGTATCCGCTATCGCCCGTTCCCAATCCGCCTCGCTCGTCACATCCAGCGGCGCGAACACGCACTCGCCCCCCGACTCATTTATCTCAGCCGCCACCGCCCGCCCCTCATCCACCAGCGTATCCCCTATCCCCACCTTCGCCCCTTCCCGTGCGAACAGCCGCGCCTCCACGGCCCCCATCCCTCTCGCGCCCCCGCTTATAAACGCCACTTTGCCTTCAAGTCTCATATCTTTTAGTCCTTAGTTATTAGTCTTTAGTTCTTATTCGCGCTATCAGCGAGCGTAGCATTTTTCTAACTTCGACCAGTTCTTCGCTCAGCTTACTGTAGGTTGCCTTGTCAATAAGGTTGAGATCGTGGACTAGAATCAGATGGTATTCAAGCTCGCTTGCCGAACCGGAAGCTATTCCCAAGAAGCGAGAGAATTCAGGATTCCCAACTCGACCTGCCCCCTCAGCAATGTTAGCCGGAATCGAAGCCGAAGCGCGTCTTATCTGGCTAGTAAGTCCAAATTGCTCACTTGCGGGAAATGATTTTGTGACTCTGTATAGTTCAAGCGTAAGCCTATGACTCCGCTTCCAAACCTGCAATTTTATAAAGTCCTGCAAGCCACGCTCCGTTTGCCAGTCTGAATACTAAAAACTAATAACTAACTACTATCGGCCATCAGCCGATCCACCAACGCCTCCGCCCAAGCCCGCAGATTATCATAATTATCCGTCCCGCAATGCGGACACTCATAATCCCCCACGCAATACCGCATCCCGCACGTCGGACACGGCTGAATCCAGTCCAAGCTGTCTATCGCTTGCTGTATCTGCTCTTCCGTCGCCATCTGTGATTCTCAATCTCCAATCTTCAATCTGTCGAGCGCCCCGAACGCCTCTTCCCGCGTCGGCATCCCCGCGATAGCCCCCCTCTGCCTCAACTTCAGCCCCGCCGTTATAGTCCCAAGCCGTCCGGCGTCCTCTGCGCTCATGCCATTCAGCAGCCCGTGGATGAAACCCCCGTTGAAAGCGTCCCCGGCGGCCGTGCTGTCTATCGGCCCTCCCGGAGAGTGCGCCGGAATCTCCACCGTCCCATCCGCCGACCCTATCACCGCGCCTTTATCCGCGTTCGTCACCGCCACCACCGGAACGCCCATCTCGCGATAACGCTCCACCATCTGGTACGGATCGTCCGACCCTATCAGCGCCGGCGCGTCGTCCGACGAGTTCGGCAGAAAGTAGTCAACGAACGGCAGCAGTTCCGACGCCGCTTCCCGCATATCATCATGACTCCAAAGCTGGTGTCGGTAATTCGGATCGTATGACACCTTCAGACCTCGCTCCTTCGCCATCCGCGCCGCGCTCAGAACCGTCGCCCTGGCGCTCTCCGATATCGCCTGCGCTATCCCCGAGCAATGCAGAACTTTGGCCGAGCCGATGTACTCCGCGTCCAGGTCCTCCGGGCAAAGCGTAGTCGGAGCGCTCCCGCTGCGGTAATACACGAACTCCCTGTTCCCGTCCGGCATCAGCGCGACGAAGTGGACCGCGTTGAACCCCGCGACCGTCCTGATCTGGCTGGTATCTATCCCCAGCGAGTTCCACGTGTTCAGCAGATACGCCGCGAACGGATCATCCCCCAGCCGCGTGATATACCCTGAACTCGTCCCAAGCCGCTGCGCCGCCACGCAGATATTGAAACTGTCCCCCGCCAGCGAGCGCGTAAACGTGTCAGCCTCCTCTATCGGCTCCTCCGAAAAGAGTTCGATCATGCACTCGCCAATGCTGATAAGTTCAGGCATCTTGAATTCGCAGTCCTTTAGTGTGTAGTTGTTAGTATCCAGTCGCCAGCCCCCAGCCGAACGAGCGGGAACCGCTCTAAGAACTAAAAACTAACAACTAAATACTCTTCACTTCCTCACGTACTTCACTATCCGTCGCCCCGACTGCCCCTCCACCGGCTGCACGAAATAGACATTCCCCTCCGAATCCCCGGCCGCCCCGTGGCAGCTGCGAAACTCCGGCCCGCCCCAGCGCGCCAGCGTATTGCCCTCCGAGTCTAGCACGCTAAGATGTCCGCCGTTGTGTTCCGCCACGTATGCCGCGCCCTCCGGATCCATCCAGACCACCGCCGGCCCTATCAATTCCGCCGGCCACTGGCCGATATGCCCGCCTTCCTGGTCGAACACCTGCACCCGGTCATTCTCCCTGTCCGCCACAAGCACCTGCCCCGCCGCGTCAATCCAGACCCCGTGCGGCAGATTGAACTCACCCGCGCCGCTGCCCGGATCGCCCCAGCTCTTCACGTGTTCCCCTTCCGCCGTGAACTTATGCACCCGGCAATTCGCGTACCCGTCAGCCACGAAAACGCTGCCGTCCGCCGCCACCGCCACGCCCGCCGGAAGGTTGAACGGCCCGCCCCCGTGCGTAACGTCACTCCACCCGTTCGACGAGAACACCGAATTATCCGCCCCCGTGTCCGAGCGATAGCCTCTCTCACCGATAGCCATGAGCAATTCCCCGTCCGTCGTGTACTTCAGAACCTGCCCTGCGTCTCGGTCAACTATCCAGATATTATCCGACGGGTCCGCGTAGATAGCGTGCGGAAACACGAACTCCACCCCTTCCCAGTCACTCAGATAATTCCCGTCCGTATCGAACACGATGACCCCGCGCTCCCCTCGATTAAACCCGTAAACCCTGTCCCCCGAATCAACCGCCACCGCCGCCATCGGCGCGTCCCACCCCTCCGGCAGCTTCGCCCAATCATATACCGCCTCAAACGTATGCCTATCGCTTCCAACCGTCGCCATCTTTAACTCTCCCTACTCGTGCTCAGAAAATCGCATAAGCCCCTTAGTGCCCCTTCGTGTCCTTAGTGGACAGAACCCGCCGCGATATTAGTAGCCCGCCCGGTCTGATCCATCCTGCCCATCACTCCAATCAGACAAATCACACTTCAGACCCCCGAACCGCCTCCGGCCTGCACGCCTCCATCACCGCCAGCGTCGAATCCACCCCCCGCCTCGCCGCCACAACCCGAACTATCGCCGTATCCAGACCCTCCGCCAGCCGCGCGAACGCCGCCGCCGCCCCGTCCGCCTTCCCGAAATACCCGACGCTCTGAAGTATCTCCGCAGGGAAAGCCTCCGCGACATCATCCCGCGACGCCCCCTTCTTCCGCATCTCATCCAGACTCGCCAGCTCATCCGTGAACCCCATCCGCTCGAAGTGCGCCCTGTACCCAAGCTGCCGCTCACGCTCCGTCGGAACCGACGCCCCCAGCGCGTACCCCATCGTCGCCTTCGCCAGCGCGATACGCGCCGCGTCCACGTCATCATCCACGCATATCCGTATATACTCCGCCACATTTATCTCCGACGGATCCCGTCCCGCCTTCGCCGCCCCCTCCGCTATCCGCTCCCTGCTCCACGCTATCTGCTCCGGCGTGCACCAATTCAGGCTCGCCCCATCCGCCAACTCACCGCTCATCTCAAGCATCCTCGGCCCCAGCGCCCCCAGGTAAACCGGCGTCTCCGGCGCGGGCCGCATCCCCAGCCGCATCCCCTTCAGCGTCGTCGTCTCACCCTCATAATCAACCCGCTCCCCGTGTACAAGCGGACGTATCACCGACAGATAATCCCGCATCAGAGCCAGCGCCGACATCCGCCCCACGCCCAGCGCCGCCCGCGCCTGCGGCCTGTAAGCGCCGCCCGAACCTATCCCCATGATGAACTTCCCGCCCGTTATATCGCTCACCGTTCCCCCCTCCATCGCGAACGACAACGGCGTCCGGTACATCACCGGCGACACCGCTATCCCCGTCGTCAATCCTTCCGCCACCACCTCAGTAGTAGCCTGCCACCGCTGAACGCACAGATGAAACGAATCCTGCCCATTCCCCTCCGGCGTCCAGATACTCCTATAACCCAGCCGCGCCGCCTCGCGCGACACCTCCCGCTGCTGATCCCAATTCAACCCAAGCGTCGGGTCCAGTCCAACTCCGATCTCCATAATCCAACCTCGCTACCCATGACTTCAACTATCTGCGATGAGTCCCCAGTGTACAGGTTTCCCCCCGCCTTGTCAGGTATCGCCGCCATATCCACAGGGGCTTTCGGTTATTTCCCGATACCGCTTCTGTCGTTCGCCCTGAGCTTGTCGAAGGGTCGCCACGAACGTAATTGGTTGATAATCGAAAGACCCTGGTCATATCCAATACGAGACGATTGCATAAGTCCGTCCCCCTTGACGGACCCGCGGGGATAGGCAAAAGTCCCTTCCCCCTTGACGGGCTCACAAGGGTAGGCAAATGTCCAATCAGCTACGAACTCCAGTCAATAGATCCCCTCTCCCTCAGGGAGAGGGCTAGGGCGAGGGTGAAATGCCTACCCCTCTCAGCCCTTGACGGGGGAAGGTTGATTAGCTTCAATCCCTGCCATCGCGGGATAACAGACTAGACCGTGTTGACATTTACCGTCATTCCCGCGAAAGCGGGAATCCAGCCATTGCAAACCCCCGCCTTCCGACGCTGTTCCAATCACGCTTATGCTATACTCAACCCACGCCCACGAACCCCGCGCGACCGCCAATCCGGTCCCGCGCGAACCTCTCTTTGGATATTCATGAACAACGAAGTCAACATAATCATCGCCAGCCTCGACTCCCTCGCCGAGTGGACTCCCGTCCGCAACTCAGACCTCGGCCATGAGAGCGACGACCACATCCCGGACGACGCGATTGTCGGCGTCAGCTTCGCCGCCACTCCATACCGCCACTCACTCTGTTCCCGCATGGAAGAAAACCCCGCGACGCAGTTTCGGCTGAAAGAAGAACTCTCCAAGATTGGAGTGTCCGAGCGTTACCTGAACGTGCTGGATTGGGAAGTGGCCCGGCCCAGAAACGAGGACGGCGAGATAGACTTCCAGAACATCGCCACTCTGGAGATTCTCTTTAGAAACCCGATAGACCCGGACGAAAGACCGCGATCTCGCAATCCCGACATGAGCGAGCCGCGCTTAGACATCAACACCTGGGACATTGGCGACGAACGGCTGGTTGGCGAGATAGCCGACGCCGGACAGATAGAGCCATTCGAGAACTTCGTGATAGACACGCTGATGGTCAGCAGTCCCGACTTGGTAGGAAGGCTTGACTATCCGCCCGACCCGGAACTACACCGCGGCCTGAACTGGCCTTTGCGTCGCGGCGCGCTCTACGACACCGACATAGCCGAATTAGGCGGCCAGCCCGTCCCTGGCGACGGCTCTTACTACGTTCCTCGCGACAACCCCAAGGTGTTCATCCTGGTATCCAGCCTTATCAGATTCAACTACCTCAGCAACCGCCCGCCCATCACCGGAACCCTCCCAAACGGCCTCATCAGCCTCACATCTCCCTAAACCCCCCCTCATACTCCCCCAACGCCCTCATAATCCCCCTATTCCGCCCATTCACATTCGGCTCCCGCGCGAACAGCAGCCGATAATGCGCCAGCATATCCTGTACCGCTTCATCCTGCGAATCCAATCCCAGCATCTCCGCGACCGTATCATCTATGCGACGCCGGTTTTCATCCCTGAAACAGTACGCGAACGGCTGAAGTTTCAGCCTTAAGATCTCATCGAATCGCTGATTGGCGATGTCGCGCGCGCGTTTAGCCTCAGAAGTGTCAGCGTTGAACGCAGGAAATGGCAAGTTGGGAATAGCTGTTACTTGAACTCGCGCTCTTCCGCTCTGAGTTGAATTTCCAGCGCGAGGTCGTAATCCTCAAGCGTGAGCGGATCATGCGCCCTGCCCTCTTTCAGCGCCGCTATCACCTGGTTCATCTCATTATTGCTGTTGCCCACCGCGCCCCATGGATTGCCCGCAATCCTCGGCTCTCATATCGCAACCTCGCGCTTCCATTACGCGACTTCCTACTGGCCAGCCACTAACGCCTGCAGATTCTGCGGCAGTTCATCCAGGCGAAACCAATTAGGGTCGCCATCCATCTGTATGCGCGGCGTTCGTGGAATGACGCCATTCTCATCCGCGATATTCTTGGGCAGGCAGGCGCGCCAATCATCGTAGGCAGCCCTTCTCAGTTCTTGGTCGGTCTCAACGCCGTAAAAGTCTTTGAGCCACTGGATAGCCTCTTGGTTATCTATCAGGGGCAATCCTCTATCAAGCGACCGAGTGCGAAATACCGCGTTCGAGGGGTTGCAAAGCAATAAATCGAAGTCGCCGACCAGATAGCGGTCGTTGGTCGTGGACTGTCTTGTCAAGTTGCTCCGAGAGCGATGACACTTGACACTGAAATGCGGAGATTTGACAATCCGCCCCCTGAGCTTGAAACTGCCGCGCACGGCGTTCTTCGTCTCAGCCTTCAATCTGTCGCCCGTCCTTCTGAACGTGATACTCACGTCCTCGTCGAACCCCCCGCGCGATTGAGGATTCAGATTGAGCTTGTTCACGATCCAGTCCATAGGGTCCAACGCCTTCGACAGAACCGCCGCGCCTATGTACTCGGTGGCCTTCCCGCGTATCATGGGCAATACCTTCTGATCTTCCAGGATCTCAAGCAAATTGCCCCTGGGGATATTGTAAGTATCGCAATACTCGGTTATCCCCGCGAACACGCGGTCGTCCTCATTCCGCTCAAGCATGGTAGTTCCCTATAAACAGTTCGCGGCCCTTGTACCGGCCTTGCCGATAGCCGTCCTTCTTTTGGACGCCATTCTTCTGGTCGTCAGTGCGATTGATAGTATAGTTCCATCGCCTTTCGCTCAGGAACGAAGCCCACCCGTACATAGCTCTCACCTCTTGATGATCGTCGTAGGTGAGCAGGAACGGCAGGCGGTCGGAGTTTCGATACAAACAGGCTTCCAGCCGCTCGTGGTCTTCGTAGGTGAACGCGCAGTTGTAGAACTTCTGCTGGTCCGCGTTGAAGTACGGTGGGTCCGCGAACACAAAACACCCATCCGGCAGACCGTCTATCACTTCCTCGAAATCCAGCGACCACAGTTTAGCGCCTTGCAGCTTGTCCGACACTGTTCGGAGATGCGGAGGCCAGTTCTCAGGGCGCATGGAGTATTTCGCGCCGAATCCCCAATAGCAATTCTCGGGACGCATGATGCCGCTATATGACGTGCGATTGAGGTAATACCATCTGAAGGCCCTCTCAAGGCTGTTGGAAGGCTGGTAGTGGCGCTTGTATAGTGTATGGTTCTCCTTGGTCGCCTGAACTCCGTCGAGTAGCTCTATCAACTCTTCTACATCGTCTCGGATATGCCGCAAAGTATTTATCACGTCGGCGTCCAAGTCGTTCAGGATAGATTGTCCCGCCGCTTTCTCTTTGGCGAAGAATATGGAAGCCCCGCCCGCGAAGGGTTCGCAATAGTCAAGGTGAGGCGGGATTACGTCCAAGATGAGTTGGCGGGCGTAGAACTTGCCGCCCGGATACCTGAATGGAGAATTGGTCTTCCTCGACCGAGGCAGCAATTCCCCCTGTATGGCTGAAACATCTTTGGTCAGCGTAGCCATCTCTCTTTCACCCTGTACATAGAACTTACGCTCTATAATACCCATCCGCCCCAATCCTGTCAACACCCCTGTCCCATGTCTTTTCGACAATCCCTGCACAAGCCGCCAACCGCTCCGTAGGGGCAACCCTCGTGGTTGTCCACTTTGCCCAATGTCAAACCAGACAACCCAAACAACCCCATTCCAAATTCCCCTTCCCCCATACATCCGTTCTGCGCTACAATATACTCATCCAAACAGACCAAGCGTACATAAATTGGAACTTATACAAACGAAAATTTGGGGGTCGCGAAAATTTTCTCCAAAGCTAATGCAGGTGAAATGCAGGTCAATGCTGGTGACAAATTCACCTGTTGCTCACCAGTTAAGCCACCTGTTGCCACCTGTGGCGATATAAACGGAAATATATGAACCCTCTGAATACAGACGCGATTGCCCGGCACAAAAGCCATATTGCGGAAAATCCCGCGACACAATAAAATCGCGCGAGGCAACCTGCCCTATACCAAAACGAAACAAATCGCGCTTCGAGGAGGCTGTGATGCTGGAACAATTCAAGGTCCCTGAAGATATAGCCGTCCACGTGCGGGAAGACGCCCTTCGGGATACTGTCAAGAACGTATTCATGAAGATGGGCGTCAGCGACGCCGACAGCGAACTCGCCACCGACGTCCTCGTCGTCGCCGATATGCGCGGCGTCGAGACGCACGGCGTCTCCAATATGCTCCGCTCCTACGTCTCCGGATACGGCAGCGGCGAGATAAACAACCACCCCAACTGGCGCATAACCCGCGAGACTCCCGCCACCGCCAACATAGACTCCGACCGCGGCCTCGGCATCATCGTAACCCCCAAGGCCATGGAGATAGCCATAGAAAAGGCCAGAAACGTCGGCGTCGGCATGGTCACCATACACAACTCGCGCCACCTCGGCATGGCCTCATACCACGCCATGATGGCCCTCGAACACGACCAGATTGGCCTCTGCGTAACCTCATGCCCGCCCGGCGTCCTGCCCACCTTCGGCGCGGAGCCCAGGCTCGGCACCAACCCCATAGCCGTCGCCGCCCCCGCCGACAAAGAGCCGCCCTTCGTCTTCGACGCCGCAACAAGCACCGTCGCGGGCAACAAGCTCGGCCTCGCCCGCAGGCTCGGAAACCCGCTGCACCCCGGCTGGGTCGCCGACGCCGACGGCATCCCGATCATGGAGGAAGTTGACCCGCCCATGCCCGGCTACGAGGGCCGCGCCTCATCCTTCCTGCTGCCAGTCGGCGGCAACCGCGAATCCGGCTCCCACAAAGGCTACGGACTCGCCTGCATAGTGGACATCCTCGGCGGCATACTCTCCGGCGGCGGCTTCGGCATGGTCCCCGGCCGCCCCAACTTCGGTCACATGGTAGCCGCCTACAACATCGAAGCCTTCATGGACACCGCCGAATTCAAGCGCACCATGGACAACTTCCTCAGAATGTTGCGCGAGACTCCCCCGGCCCCTGGCCACGCCCGCGTCCTCTTCCCCGGCCTCCCCGAATCCGAAGAAGAAGAACTGCGCGCCGAGCACGGAATCCCCTTCCACCCCGAAGTCATAGAATGGTTCCAGGACATCACCAGCGAACTAGACATCCCCTACACCCTGACCTAACGCCGCGCCGCTCGAAATAGATCGCGCCATGTATCCGCGGAGTACTCATTGGGACTGTCCGTGAAACTCTGCGGATACATGGATACAGTTGTCATCACCTCATCAAATTAAAATAGCATAATCTAGTCAATTCATAGGGCTCATCAAGTGGATAACAGGCAATTCCGAAGGCTTCAGCAGCAACAAGAAGCCGCAGGTGGTCCTGCCGGCATTTTTGGCGAAACGGCAAGACAACATGATCTTTCGATTCAGGAAGTTATGAAAGAGGTCAACGCCAAATTAGTTTCAGAACTGCCAACCTTAGAATTTCGCCACAGAACGCGGATTTCAAAGAAAGAAATCAATGATAAACTTTCTTCAGTCGATTCTAGTCTCGGTCAGGTTCTGTTTGTACAAAATGCAAGTGTCCAACCCGATGGCGGAATAATTGAAGTTAAGGATCGAAACGGAAATTATCGTATCATCCTTGTAGGAGAATCGAAGCATCAGGGGAATGATGTGGAAAAGATACAAGCCGGAATTAAGCAGGGAAGGAAGAAGGACGCAGACCTTATGGTTGCTGGTAATGCGATTGAACGAGTACACAAGAATATACAGGAATTCAGAAACCTGATGTTGGATGAGCTTCACTTCCCATATGTTGTTTTTCTACAAGGTTCCAATTTCGCAACCAGTACTTTCTATGTTGAAGCGCCAGATGGTCGTCAAATAAAGATCTCGCATGATGCCGGTAGTTTGAATCGGATAGACCGAGTGACTGCCAGCAGCTTCGGGATGGAGATTAATCAGAACCATTGCCGAAATATATTTGTCGAAATTGATGGCAATATGCAAATGCTTCAGGCGGCGTCACTGTATTTCCAAAGTGATCCTTGGAAACCTTACGACATGATGATCATTATGTGGGAAGTTGCTATGGCTTCACTGGAAGTATTGTCAGAGCATGAAATCTTTCCAGATATACAGGAGGTATAAAGGTAATGCCTAACAGGTCGCATAGAAATTCTGGATACAAGGCGATGAATGCAATGAACAGAGAGGGTGAACAGCATTCATCTGTTCGAGACCTGAATGTCGAAATGCCAAGTATGACTTACCACGTAACAGAAATAATAGATTGCCGGGATCTGCTTGGTCAACTGCCAGACAATTCTGTGCAATTGATTGTGTGCGATCCGCCATATAACATTTCTTTGGCGGATTGGGACAGGTACGATGATTATATTAAGTGGGCCTCTGGTTGGTTGAAAGAAGCTGAAAGAGTATTGCGACCCACAGGCAATTTAGCGATTTTTGGTGGTTTACAATATCAGGGAGAAGCAGGGTCCGGAGATCTTTTGTCCATACTGAGTCATATGAGGTACGCGAGCGATATGTTGCTTGCCAACCTAATCATTTGGAATTACCCTAATGGAATGAGCGCGCGGAGATTCTTCGCAAACCGGCATGAGGAAATTGCGTGGTTCGCAAAGACTAAGAAGTATTACTTCAATCTTGATGCCGTTCGCGAACCGTATGACGAGGAAACTAAAAAATTATACCGGAAAGATAAACGGCTTAATCCTGACACCATAGATAAAGGCAGAAATCCTACGAATGTATGGAGAATTTCCAGACTCAACGGTAACTCGAAAGAACGTGTAGGACATCCTACCCAAAAGCCTAGAGAAGTTATTCAGAGATTGATCCGGGCGTTATCATATCCTGGATCAATAGTAGTTGATTTCTTTGGGGGTAGTGGAATAACGACGCGCGTGGCGATTGAAGAAGGTCGTCATAGTGTATGTGGTGATAGAGATGAATTTTATTCCAACTATGTATCTAAGCAAATGGAAAAGGTCAATGGAGATATTTTTACGCCTAAATACCAGATCAGCCAGCAACTTCATGATGGCCATCCGATATTCAATCACCAACCGACGCTTCGTCTCTGAAATCAATGTCTGAGTTGCGCCGTCTTTGAGTAGTATATGGGTGTAGCAGGATGTCTCGCTACTTCCCCCTCAGCCACCGCGCCAACGCCTTGCCCTCATCCCCAATCTCGCCCACAGATGTGTAGTAGTCCCGCCACGGGTAGGACACTCGAGCGGCGCGTCCATAACATCCTGGGCCGCGAAGTATTAGTTGCTGAAATCTGTTCAGGTCCGTCAGCTTCGGGATTGAGGCAGGGTGAAGGCTTATACACCTCTCTGTCGCAAGATTGGCGCGAGAATGTCGCAAGATCATCAAGGTTGATCTGACAGGACATATTCGACCCGTGTCGTTCTTCCCCGGCGGCGAAGAAGACCCTGATTCACCAGGTTCGCTAGTTCTCGCTGAAGTGTTCTCCGGGAGACTTCAGGATAGAGGTCTTGCAGGTCTGAAATCGTCATGCGTCCATGTTCGGCGAGATACCTAAGCGCTTGTGCCTGGCGCTCAGTGAGATTATGGCGGCGGCTGAGAATGTCCTGTCTGATGGCGAGTTCGCCCCTTCTCTTGACTTCGACAAGTTGAGTGGCAAGTCCTCTGGTGAAATACTCCACCCAACCTGTCATGTCCATGTTCGATCTTCTTACTCCCTGGATCGCTGAGTAGAAGGCCATGCGATCTTGGTCATAGTATTCGCTGATGCTGAAGAGCCGCTTGAAATCGTAACCCGCCCGATACAGCAGCAAAGTAGAGAGCAAGCGGGACGCCCGTCCATTTCCGTCGAGAAACGGATGAATATGCACCAACTGAAATTGTGCGATTGCGCTCACTATAACGGGATGTATGTCAGTTGGCCTGTTCAACCAGGCGATGAGTTGGCTCATCAGACGACGCGCTTCTTCCGGGCTGGGAGGAGTGTAGATAGTCTCTCCGGTGGCGGAGTTGATAACATAATTCTGAACTCTGCGGAACTCGCCGGGGGCCGCTGAGCCGCCGCGGACGCCACTCACCAGGCGTCTGTGTATTTCAAGTATCAATCTCTCGGAGATAGGACCGCCATCATTGAGATATGAGCTAACAAAATCAAAGGCGTCTCGGTAATTGAGCAGTTCGCGGGTATCGTCAGGATCGGCGTCCTGCGCGGAACGGCCCGCCAGAATATCGGCAGCCTTGTCCAGGGTGAATCGAGTTCCCTCAATGTGGGTCGTGTGATGCGCCTCAAGTATAAAAGCGCGTGAGCGCATTGACTCTATCCAATCGTCGGAGAGAGTCGCCGCTTCCAAGAATCCACGCGTGCGCTCAATCTCGGTGAGCGCGGCGGCAGTCGCGTTCGTTATTCTGAAACGTGGAGAGAAGCCCAACTTTCAATTGCCCGTCATCTCATTCGTCCTGAGAATCGGATGTGGGGGCGACGATTACTCCCCCCTCGCCCACCGCGCCAACGCCTTGCCCTCATCCCCAATCTCGCTCACCGACGTATAGTAATAATCCCGCCACTCATCCTTCGGCATTCCCGTGAACAGCATTAGGTTCAGTGGATATTCCTCGCTGTCCGTGACCCGCCGGAAGTCGTCCCGGAACAGAAACGTCGGCTTGCCCAGCGCGATAGCCATGCCCAGCTCCACCATCACCCCTTCGTCCGGCGGAACCCCGTTCACCACCGCGAAGATAGCGTCTGACTCCCGCGCGTCCCGGAAATCCGCCTGCCCTATATGGTACGCCCAGCCGGGTTCAGAGAAGTCCACCTGGTTATTCCGCTCGAACGGCTCCCAAACCTCCAGCCCAAGCGACTCCAGCGCCTCCACGATGCGCGGCAGCAGAATCGCCTTCTGCTCCTCCGAGAAGCCATAAGGATTCGCCAGATATATCGTCTTCTTCGCCATACCTATGCCTCAGAGACTATCTCAAAACTCTTCGCCCAAGCGAATAGCGAGAGAACGAATTCTCCCTCTCCCTTGATGGGAGAGGGCTGGGGTGAGGGTGAACTTCAACCGATATGTCTTGGAATGATCGCCTCAATCCGCCCCGCATATCGAACACGCCAGCGCCAGCATTATCTTCGTCCCGCTTATCAGGCTGGCAATCCCAATTGACTCGTCCGTCCCGTGCGCGCGGCTCAGCATCGGGTCATCGTCCGGGTGCGAACCCGAGAACCCGTATGTAATCACGTTCAGCGGACGTGTGAACCGCGAATCCGTGAACCCCGTGCTGATTGCCGGAACCCACTGTATATCGTCCCGTTCAAGCGCGAGAGCGGTCGCCCCCTGTATATGCTCGCTCAACTCCGTATCGAACTCCGACGAGTTCGGAACCGCCATGTAGTCAATCTCGTAAGTGACGCCGGGTATCCCCGCGATTATCTTATCCAACTCCCCGCGCAGGTATCCGTCGTCCTGGTGGGGCAGCGTCCTAACGTCGCACGTCAGATTGATCTGCTCCGGCACGCTATTCGACTTCACCCCACCGTTGATCATCGTGGGCGTTATCGTCATCCTGGAAAGCGCGGTCAGCATGGACGCGAATCGGGGGTTGTCCTCCCTCACCTCCGCAATGATTTCGTCCACGTTCTCAGGCGACGGCTTATGCTCTATCGCGAAGTTGGACAGGTGCGCGAACAGGCTGGTCGAAGTGTCTCGCTCCGCCTCGTAGTTCTCGATCCGCCCCAGCACCTGCGACAGCCGGTACAGCGCGTTCGTCCCCTGCCAGGGCACCGATGCGTGCGCGCTCACCCCCTTGACGGTGAACTCTATCTGCAGCCGTCCCTTCTCGCCTACGCCCAGAATGTACGTCAGCCCGCCCGCCGCCTCGATTGGCGTTCCGCCGCCCTCGTTCACCGCGAACGGCGCGGTTATCTTCTCAGGATGATTCTCCGCTAGCCACCCGAAGCCATAGCGTCCGCCGTGTTCCTCGTCCGCCCCCGAGCACAGTATCAGGCTGTCCCGGAGACCGATGCCGTTCCTCATGATGAGCCGCATCGCCATCACCTGCGCCGCCAACAGCCCCTTGCAGTCCGACGCGCCCCGACCGTATATCCGCCCGTCGTGTATCCGCGCGCTGAACGGCGGAAACATCCACTTCTCTTCCTCCTCCACAGGCACAACATCCGTATGCGACATGAACATCAGCCTCGCGTCCGAGTTCCGCCCCTCGATCCGCACGATGATATTCCCCCGCTCCGGCGTCCGCCCCAGTATCTCCGACTCTATCCCGTCCTCAGCCAGAAAGTCCCTGATATACTCACACACGGGCGTCTCGTCCCCGGTCGGCATGAACCCGGTGTTCACCGACGGAATCTTCACAAGGTCGCGGTGCAGCGCGATTATCTCGTCTTCCATACTGTCTATCTGCGCGAACATCGCTCTGAGGTCTGCCATCTTTATTTCTCCCTGAATTGCCTTAATCGAACAGATACCGCGCCATCAGCAACCCGGCCACGCTCTTCGCGTCCTGTATCTCGCCAAGCCTGATGAGCCTGCCAACATCCGACATCGGAACTCGCTCAACTGTTATGTCCTCATCCTCGTCGCCCGGCAATTCGCTCTCCACCAGGTCCCGCGCCAGGTATATGTACAGTATCTCGTCGCAGAATCCGGGCGATGAGTATATCCCGCCGAGCGCGCGCAGGTTCCGGGAAGCGTACCCAATCTCTTCCTGCAATTCGCGCTGGGCGGTATAGTCCGGCGACTCTCCCGCCTCTATCACTCCCGCCGGTATCTCCAGCAAATCATGGCCCACCGGATACCTGTACTGTCGAACCAGCAAAACGTTGTCCTCCGAGTCTATCGGGATTATGGCCACCGCGCCCGGGTGGTGAATCACCTCTCTGGTAATCTGGCGACCGTCCGGCGCGAGAAGCGTGTCAACCCTCGCCTCCACTATCCGGCCCGAGAACACCGTTTCCTGGTTGATTGGCTCGAATCGTTCCGTCATCTTGCTCTCCCCATAGATCAGGACGGCGGCGTGAGATTATAGACCAGCCCCAGCCGACGTGTAAGCTCATCGTAGAACGCAGTCCGAGGCTTGGAGCGCAGGAACATCGCCTCGTGCGGACTGCGCGATATTCTCACCCGCGACCCCGGCGGCAGCGCCACGTCTTCCAGCCCGTCCACGCTCACCAGCGCCGATTTGTCTTCCCCCGTCGAAAGCTCTATCTCCGTATCGTGCGGAAGAACCAGCCCGTCCCGCAGCCCTGTGTGCGCCGCCACTGGCTGGAGCATCATCATAAGCGCTTCCGGGAAGAATATCGGCCCCCCCGCCGACAGCGCGTATCCCGTGCTTCCCGTCGGAGTCGAAACCACCAGCGCGTCAGCCCTGTACGTCGTCAGGAACTCCCCGTCCACCACCGTATCAATATCCAGCAGATGCGCCACACCCTCGCGCCCCACCACCACGTCGTTCAGCGCGTCCATGCTCAGAACCTCCCCGCCCTCCGCGTCCGTGACCACCGCCCTCAGCATCATGCGCCGCTCAACCCGAACTTCGCCGTTCAGGTAGTGGGGGAGTCGCTTCTCCGCCTCCTGCACCCTGAGCTCGCTCATAAACCCGACGCGCCCCATGTTCACAGCCACCACCGGGATCGAGTGCGGAGCTATCGAGTGAATGGTACGCAATATCGTCCCATCGCCCCCCGCAACGACCACCAGCGAAGTATCCCCAAACCTGTCCGCGCATTCCGCCACGTCATACGCCGACGACACCCACGACCGCCCGCGCAACTCAAGGTTGGACACAAGAGAATCAATAAGCCGCGAGGCGTCATCCACCAGCGCGTTATAGACGAATCCTATCAGGGACATGGCTATCCCTCACACGCCCAAAGCGCCGACCGCCGACCTCGCCAGGTCTATCAGCGGCGCGGGATACACCCCGAACACGAATGTGGCCGCCCCGGTCGCCGCCAGAGCCACACCTGTCGCCGCGTCAGCCATGATAGGCTTGTCCTCCGCCGGATCCCGCAGGTACATCACCTTCACCACCCGCAGGTAGTAGTAGGCCGATATGACGCTGTTCACCATGCCCGCAACCGCTAGCCATTCCAGGTTCGCGTTCACCGCCGCGCCGAACAGGTACACCTTGGACATGAATCCGATGGTCGGCGGTATTCCCGTCAGCGAGATCATAGCGAACGCTATCGCAGCCGCCAATATCGGAGCGCGGCGCGACATACCCGCGTAGTCGTCTATCTCGTCCGAGTCTATCCTGTTGGAAACCGCGATGATAGCCCCAAACACCAGCAGGTTGGTGGCAACGTATCCGCCCAGGTAGAACAGCGTCGCGGACGGCCCCGCGTCCATGCTCCCGCCCTGCGCGCGCGCCGCGAACGCCGCCAGTCCCACCATTACGTAACCTGCGTGCGCTATCGTGCTGTATGCCAGCATCCGCTTGATGTTGTTCTGCCGTATGGCGACCAGGTTTCCGAACGTCATTGAAGCGATGCTCAGAATGGCGAAGATAGCCGCCCAGTTCTCGCTGAATACGTCGAACGGGAAGGATATGTAGAACAGCCGCAGTATCACCGCGAAGCCCGCCGCCTTCGACGCCACAGACAGGAACGCCGTTATCGGCGTCGGCGCGCCCTCGTACACGTCCGGCGCCCAGAACTGGAACGGCACGCTCGAAATCTTGAACCCGAAGCCCGCTATCAGAAGCACGACCCCGAACAGCAGCGCCTTGTTGTCCCCGAACGCCGCCTGCGGGTCCAGAACGCCGTAGTCCAGAAGCCTCGCTATCTGCGACGCGATCCCTTCAAGCGATGTCGTTCCCGTAAATCCGTAGATGTAAACCATCCCATACAGAAGAACCGCCGAGCTTATCGCGCTCAGTATCAGGAACTTCATTCCCGATTCGGAGGACTTGCCGTCCCGCAGGAACGCCGCCAGCGCCGCCGACGGAAGCGCCGTCAGTTCGAGCGCCACGTATATCGAAATAAGCTCCGTCGCCGACGGCAGAAGCATCATCCCCGAAGTCGCCAGAAGAACCAGCCCGTAGAACTCCCCCTGGAATCGGCGGATTCGCTGAACGTACCCGGCGGACATCAAAATCACCAAAGCCGCCGCCGCCGCCAACAGGAACTTGAAGAACAGGCCGAACTTATCCACGACCAGCGTTCCAAATACGCCCTGCATCTGCCCGGTGGAAGAGTTGTCCAGGTCAACCCACAGAATCACGCTCAGAATCACCGGAACGATAAGTCCCACCACCCCGAACCAGGCCAGAACGCTCTTTCGGGACACGACGAGATCGAGCAGGATGAGCGCCATCGCTATCGCGGCCAGCGATATTTCGGGAGATAGCAGGTATATGTCGTGTAACGTCATTCTTGGCTCACGATCCTCTTCATTACTGTACGCTCATTACCGCGTTTTGCAGAGAATCTACTATCGGCGCTACGCCTATCGAGAACACGTCCGCGATTGTCGAGGGGAATATCCCGACCACCATGATAGCTATTATAAGCGCCGCGACCGGAACCATCTCTAGCGGCGTCGCGTCGGTCAGGTCGTCCAGCCTCGAATTGCGAGGCCCGAACATGACACGCTGAATCATCCACAGGATGTACCCAGCCGTCAGCACCACCCCGAACGCCCCTATCGCGGTCATCCAACTCCACACAGGGAACGTCCCCAGGAACACGTGAATCTCGGACACGAACCCCGCCGTCGCCGGAAGTCCGAGCGACGCCAGCCCCGCCACCGCCAGCGACGCGGACAGAACCGGCATATTCACCGCTAGTCCGCCCAGGTCAGGTATATGTCGCGTGTGCGCCCGCTCATATACGTAGCCCACCAGCAGGAACAGCAAACCCGTTATCGCGCCGTGCGTGAACATCTGGAGCGAAGCCCCCGTCAGTCCGAGCGGAGACACCTGCCCCGCCACGCCAACCGCCGACGACAGCCCCAGAACCACGAATCCCATGTGGCTTATCGAACTGAACGCTATCAGCCTCTTCATGTCCGTCTGTCTTAGCACCACGGACGCGCCGTACAGGATATTCACCACGCCCGCAACCGCCAGCAGCCAGGACACGTCCCGCAGAACGTCCGGGAACATAGCCGCCGACACCCGCAGCATCCCATAAGCGCCCATCTTCAGCAGCACGCCCGCCAGCATCACGCTCGCCGCCGTCGGCGCGTCGGTGTGCGCGTCCGGCAGCCACGTGTGCAGAGGCCATATCGGCAGCTTGACCGCGAACGCCACGAACAGCATGGCGAAGACCACTATCGCGGGCAGCATCAACCTACTCTCGCTGATTGCCGCCGGCAGTTCCGTCATGTCGAACGTCCCGGTCGAGAAGAACAGTACCAGGATTCCCACCAGCATGAACGCGCTGCCCAATATCGTGAATATCAGGAACTTCATCGCCGAGTATTCGCGCCGTCCGCTTCCCCAGATTGATATGAGGAAGAACATCGGGATGAGTTCCAGTTCCCAGAACAGGAAGAACAGGAAGAAGTCCAGCGTGGTGAACACGCCCATGACCGCCCCCTGGAGCGCCAGCAGCCATACGAAATACTCTCTGACCCGCGTGTTTATGCTCCACGAGGCGAATATCGCCACCATGCCGAGCAGCCCGGTCAGCAGAACCAGCGGCGCGCTCAGCCCGTCAATCCCCAGGAAATACTGCACCCTGAACGATTCGACCGGAATCCAGTTCGTCGCCTTGTCAACAAGCTGGTACTGCTCCGCGCCCTGCGACGTGTCGTACATAAGGAAGATAACGAACGTCAGCGCGAGTTCGACCAGCGACACTATCGCCGCGAACCACTTCACCATCGCGGCGTTCCGCCCGAACAGCGCGATAAGAACCGCCGCCGCTATCGGCAGAAACACCGCTATCGTTAGCCAACCCTCGAACAAGATTTTCCTTCCCCTGCCTGACTAAGAACTAACTACTAATAACTAAAGACTAAAGAAACCACAGATACAGCCCCAGCATGATGAGAATTCCCACCGATATAGCCGCGCCGTACTGCTGAAGCTGGCCCGTCTGCAACTGGCGCAACGGGGTCCCGACATTCGCGCCCAGCCACCCTATCCTGTCCGCCACCCAGTCCACGATGTTCTTGTCGCCCCAGTCCAATACGCGAGCGACGCCGTTGTAGAATACCTGGCGCACCAGGATGTCCTCATACAGTTCGTCGAAATAATACTTCCTGCTGAGCGTCGTGTACGCCGCCTTGAATCTCTCCCCCATCGCCTCAGCCGACCACCTCTGCCGATAGTACATCATGTACGCCACGAATATGCCCGCCAGCGCTGCAACGCTAGACACCACCGCGAGCGGCAAATCGAAACTCGGTATCTTCACATACACCCAGCCCTCGCCCATGAAGTGCGCGAACCAGTGGGCCGGAACCAGGCCCAGGTCAACCAATGGGTTCGTGATGAATCCAGCCAGTACAGCCAGAACCGCCAGGAGCGCCATCGGAAGCACCATCACCCACGGAGACTCGTGCAAACTCACGTGTCCCAGGTGCATACCCTTCGCGTCCTCCCCCGCGTCCCGACCCTCGGAGTCCGCGCCCCCTCTGAAGTCCCCGTCGAACGTCATGAACAGCGCGCGGAACATATAGAACGCCGTCATGAACACCGCGATGAGGCCCAGCGCGTACACGAAATACCCCACCGCGTCTCCGGTATGGAACGCGCTCGCCAGAATTTCGTCCTTGCTCCAGAACCCGGACGTCGGGAATATCCCCGCCAGCGCCACGCTTCCCGCCAGGAAGGTCACGTATGTCCACGGCATATACCGCCGCAGCCCCCCCATGTACTTCATGTTGAACGTGCCGGATGCGTGATTCACCGAACCCGACCCCAGGAACAGCAGCGCCTTGAAGAAGGCGTGCGTGAACAGGTGGAATATCGCGAATGCGTAAGCCCCAACTCCCAGCGCCATCATCATGTACCCAAGCTGGCTGACCGTCGAGTACGCCAGCACCCGCTTTATGTCGTTCGCCACCAGCCCCATGGAGGCCGCGAATATCGCAGTGAACCCGCCCACAAGCGCCACCACTATCATCATCTCGCTCGACGCCTCGAACACCGGGAAGAATCGAGCCACCAGGAACACGCCCGCCGCCACCATCGTAGCCGCGTGAATCAGAGCGCTAACCGGCGTCGGGCCTTCCATAGCGTCCGGCAGCCACGTGTGCAATGGGAACTGCCCCGACTTGCCGATAGCTCCCGCGAATATGCCCGCCGCCACCCAGGTCGCGATTCCGCCCGACACCAGGCCGAGTTCCACCGCCTTGTACAGATCCGTCACGTCAAGGCCGTTCAGTCCCGCGGTCGCCAGCAGATCCTGGTTGGCGAACAGGTACAGGATAGCGAGAAGGAAACCGAAATCGCCCACGCGGGTAACGATGAACGCCTTCTTCGCCGCGTTCGCCGCCGACGTTCGCCCGTACCAGAATCCTATGAGCAGGTACGAGCAAAGCCCTACCAGCTCCCAGAACACGAATATCTGGATGATGTTCGACGCCAGTACCAAGCCGATCATCGAGGCGGTGAACAGCGACATATAGGCGTAGTAGCGCGCGTAGGCGGGGTTGTCCTCTTCGCTCATGTACCCCACAGAGTATATCTGCACCATCAGGCTCACGCCCGTCACCACCACCAGCATGACGGCGGTCAGCGGATCCATCAATATGCCGATGTTCAGCTCGAACGCGCCCACCGTGAGCCAGTTGTGAGGCTCGAAATCAATCTTCCCGTGTCCGGTTATCGTGCCGGACAGCGCCATCAGCGATATGACGAAACTGGCCCCGACCGCGACGATAGTAAGCAGCCCGGCCAGCGACCCTACAAAGTCCCTCGGTGATTCATGCCGGCCCGAATGAGCGGAATCGTCGGACTCCCCGCCCGTCGCATGGACGCCGGACGACAGAAATCCCCCGTATGTACGAATACGGGAAATGGGCCAGATGACAAAGCCAATCGCCAGGAACGACGCCAACGGCGCGAACAGGGTCAGCCATACCAGAGATTCGGATACCATCTACAGTTTCCTCAATATCTCGTCGGCCACGTGTTCCCGACCCTTTGGCACATATATCTTGAACGGCACTCGCTCTCCCCACTCCATTATGTCTCCAACCGGAAGTATCTTAGTCGGAAGCCCGTCCCCTTCCAGGACGTCCTTCCACATCTCAGCCATCATCAGGTTCGGCGCGGTCCTGTACTCAACCCACATAACAAAGTTCCTCTACTTCTGCATCTGGGCTGCGTCCGTCACGAAGATGGTCGAACGGCTTCTGTATATAGCGATGACGATAGCCAGTCCCAAGGCGACCTCCGCCGCCGCTATCGTGATTATGAATATGGCGAATATCTGCCCGGTCAGAAGCGACTGCGCTATGTCCGACGCCCGCGATCCGGTGTTCGCCAGCGTCGCCGGAACCGTGTACCGCGAAAACGCCACAGCCGCCAGATTCACGGCGTTGAACATAATCTCCACCGACATCAAAACCGCTATCGCGTTGCGCTTGGACAACGCGCCGTACAGCCCGATGGAAAACAGGATCGCGGATACTATAAGGAAATTCTCCAGACTCAACGCTTCACCTTTCCCGGATAAGCGCCAGAGCGCCGATTATAGCCGCCAGAAGAACCACCGACGCCACCTCGAACGCCAGAACGAAATCCTGCACCAGCAGCCGCCCTATCCATGGAATAGTATTCTCGAACACCTTCTCGACCTGGTTCGTCGTCGCCGCGCTCAGGCTTCCGTCCCGCAGAACGTTGTCCAGGATGAGCCAGTTCGTGTCCACAGCGACGAAGATAGCCGCCGCCCCGAACAGCGCCGCCAGGATACCCACCGGAATCCTCAACGAATGAGACGCGCTCCCGCGCTCCACTTCCCCCGTCATCAGTATGGCGAAGATGATAAGCACCGAAATCGCGCCCACGTAGATAAGCACCTGCACCGCCGCCAGGAACTCCGCCCGCAGCAGAATGAACATACCCGCCACCGCCACGAACGACACGATGAGAAAGAGCGCCGCCCTGAACAGATTCGGCGTCTGCACCACCGCTATCGCCGACACGATGCTCGAAATCGCCAGCAGCCAGAACGCCACGTCAACGAATAGCGCGCCCTCTGTTCCCTGTCCCAGCATCAGCGCTGCCCCCATCTGCTCTGCTGCTCGGTCAGCGACGGCTTTTCATGCCGATGAACCTCGCGCCAGTCCGCTTCGTCGCCGTCCAGCGGATTATACTCCCGCGTATCGGCCAACTGCGGCCTGAACCAGTGGCTCGGACGCTTGGGAGACGCCACCAGCCTCGCCTTGTCTATCACAAGGTCCGCGCGTCTGTACCGGCCCTCCTCGAATCCGCTGCCCATGTGAAGCGCGTCGTATGGACAAGCCTCCACGCACAGCCCGCAGAACATACACCGCCCAATGTCAATGTCGAACACTTCCAGGAAGTATTTATCCCCTTCCTGGAGGTCTGTCTTCGCCGGGTCGGTCACTATCTTGATGATACCGAGCGGGCAGTACTTGGCGCACGACGCGCAGCCCGTGCAGCGATTCTCGTACCAAGAGAACTCCTCCCCCCTGAAACGGGGGTGCTGGTACTGCCTGTCCGGCACCGACGCCAGGCCGACGAGCGCCTTGAACGCCTCGCCGGGTCGCTTCAGCGCGAAAGACACCGGATTCTGGTCGTGCATCTTCGCCAGCCCGAAGACGCTCACCTTGCGGTCCGGGTACTGATTTACCGTGAACATTCGCCCGGGCGTCACCAGGTTCTTCATCGTAACGCCCAGACCCTTGACCAGTGAGAGGCCATACATATCTAATCAGCCTCCGCGTACATATTTGCCAGTGGCGAAGGTGTTGGCGCGGGACGCTCCAGCCTTCTCTGGCCGAGGACCCTCGCCGTTACCACTATCGCCGCTATCGTAATCACCCAGTTTATCGCCGCCATTATCCAGAGCGAGCTTGTCGAAATGCCGCCCGCGTCGTCCTGAAGTATAACAACCTCAGCCGCTATCACAAAGATGTTCAGCAGCGAAAGCGCGAACAATCCCTTCCACGCGAACCCCATTATCTGGTCAACCCGCAATCTCGGCCAGGTCGCCCGCACCCACAGCAGCGCGAATATCACCGCGAACGTCTTCAATATGAACCATACCTGCCCCGGAATCGGATCGAAACCATTCGTCCCGCCCAGGAACAGCACAGTTATCACCAGCGCGGTTATGATAGGAGCCATGAACTCCGCCAGGAACAGAATCGCGAACTTGATGCCGCTGTACTCCGTATTGTATCCCGAACCGAGTTCCGATTCCGCCTCTATCTGGTCAAACGGCGTCCGGCTCATCTCCGCCGATGCCGCCGCCACGAATATCAGGAATCCAAGCGGCTGCACGATAAGGAACGGTATAGTCTGCGTCTCCACTATGTCAAACAGCGCCATCGAACCCGAAAGTATCAGAATCCCCACCACGCCCAGCGCCATCGGAACTTCGTAGCTCACCAGCATCGCCACCCCGCGCATCGCGCCCAGCATCGCGTACTTGTTCGCCGAACCCCAGCCCGCCATGAATATAGCTATCGTGTTCACCGACGTCACGCCCAGCACGAACAGAATCCCGATGTTCAGACGCCCCAGGAAACTGTCCGTCCCGAACGGGATGACAGCCACCACCAACAGCGTCGGCACCACCAGAACCAGCGGCGCGAAGGTCATTACCCAGCGGTCCGCCTCGTCCGGCGTCGTGTCCTCTTTCGTTATCAGCTTCACCAGGTCCGCTATCGGCTGAAGTATCCCGAACGGTCCCCACCGGTTCGGCCCGAGCCTGTTCTGGAACCTGCCCAGAACCCTGCGCTCGAACCAGCTATAGACCGCCATGGACAGCATCATCACATTTATCACGATAAAAGAAAGCGCTACGGCGGCTATGATGAACGCCAGCCACTCCATGCCTTCGGGCATGAAGCCGGCGAGGATATCATATATGTTCATGAAGTCCAGGCTCACCTGTCCACCTCTCCCAGAACGATGTCAACCGACCCGAAAGTGGTAATCAGGTCGCCCATCTTCCCCCCGATAAGCATCTGCCTCAGCGGCGTCAGATTCATGAACGACGGCGCGCGAACCTTGCACCGATACGGCGAAATCCCCCCGTCGCTCACCATGTAAAATCCCAGTTCGCCCTTCGGCCCCTCGACAGCCGCGTATGCGTCCCCGACCGGCGCGCGAACGAAGAACGGCGTCGGCGCGCGCACCGGCCCCTCCGGTATCCGCTCTACGCACTGGCGGATTATCTTCACGCTCTCGCGCATCTCCTGGATTCGCACTATATATCGGTCGAAGTTATCCCCCCCGACGCCTATCGGCACCTCGAAGTCCAACTCGTCATATATCTCATAAGGATCCGCCCTGCGAAGGTCCCACTGCACCCCGCTCGCTCTCAGGATAGGCCCGCTCACCGAGCAGTCAATCGCGTCCTCGGCGTTCAGGACGCCCACCCCCCGCGTGCGCGTCAGCACGATCTCATTCCCCGTTATCAGGTCTTCCAGTTCGTCAATATAGCCGGGCAGGTCCTCCACCACCCTGTTCAGCGCGGGCCAGAACTCATCCGGCGCGTCCTGGAACAGGCCGCCCGGACGCATATAGCTCAGCGTGATTCGCGCCCCGCACAGCATCTCGAACAAGTCCAGAATCCGTTCGCGTTCCCTGAAACAGTACATCAGCGGCGTCGCGAACGCCCCCAGGTCGTTCAGCAAAAATCCCGTAGCCATCAGGTGGCTTGCGATGCGCTGCAGCTCCGCGCTGATAACCCGTATGTACCGCGCCCGCTCCGGCACTTCTATATCCGCCAGCTTCTCCACCGCGCGAACATAAGCCAGGTTGTTCGACATACTCGCTATATAGTCCATCCTGTCCGTCAGCGTCACCACCTGGACGTATGTCCTCGACTCCGCCAACTTCTCAGTCCCGCGATGCAGGTAGCCGAACACCGGCTCCACGTCCAGGACAACCTCCCCGTCGAACGTGACGCGAAGCCTGAACACCCCGTGCGTGCTGGGATGCTGCGGCCCCAAGTTTATGGTGACTGGCTCTGTCTTTATCGCCATGTCGAAACGGGTTTCGCGCTAACCCAAAAAGTCCTTTCTCAACGGATGGCCAGGGAATCCCTCCCAGAGCAATATCCGCTTCATGTTCGGATGTCCGTCGAAACGAATCCCCATCAGGTCCCAGACCTCTCTCTCCTGTAGGTCCGCGCCTTTCCAAACCTCATACACCGACGGCGCTTCCAGGTTCTCCCTGCCGTACAGCCTGGACTTGACCACCAGGCTGCTGTTCCGCCGCAGCGAGAGCAGATGATAGACCATCTCGAAGTATTCTACGTAGTCCACCGCCGTAACCGCGTTCAGAAATGAGAAATCCAGAGATTCGTCATCCTTGAGCAGACGGGCGATCTCCAGGATACTTCCCGGCTCTACCCAGACATCCGTCTGGTTATAGTCAACGACGGCGCCCGGAACGGCTTGGTCTATGCGCCGCGCCGCGTCCTCAGCGGAGTGTTCCCTGGTCATTCGGAGACTTCTTTCCCTTCACTCAATCCGATTCTGATTCGCGATCGCTCTCAGGCCGTTCCGTCATTCCCGCGAAAGCGGGAATCCACTCCCGTCTCGCGTGGTCAAGCCTATCTCTTCCCCTGCTGTATCGAATACCGCTTGATCTTCTCGTGCAGCTGCATAATCCCGTACAAAAGCGCGTCCGGCCTCGGCGGACAGCCCGGAACGTACACGTCAACCGGGATTATGTGATTCACGCCCGGCACCACGCTGTAAGAACCATAATACGGCCCTCCGCTCGTCGCGCACACGCCCATCGAAATCACCCACTTCGGCTCCGCCATCTGCTGGTACACCCGCTCTATCGCCGGGGCCATCTTCCACGTTACCGTGCCTGCGATGATGATAAGGTCCGCCTGCCTGGGCGACGGCCTGAACACCTCCATCCCGAACCGCGATATGTCGAACCGCGACATCGCGCTCGCCATCATCTCGAACGCGCAGCACGCCAGCCCGAACGACAGCGGCCACACCGCCGACTTCCTACCCCAGTTTATCAGCGCATCCACGCTCGTTATCGCCACGTTGCGGTCGAACTCGTCCGGCACCTCGATAAGCGGCTCAGCCAGCGCCTCGGTGTGAGTCGCCTTCAGGTGATTGACGTAATCGCCCTCCTCCCTGTCCAGCTCCCAAGTCGCCTGGTGCAGAAGCAGACCCGAGTCATGGCTAATCAGATTTGTGTCCCGCGTCATGCCTCAACTCCACTCCAGCGCGCCCTTGCGCCATGCGTACAGCCACCCCACCACCAGGATAGCCACGAATACCACCATCTCGAACAGAACGAACAGCCCGAACTCCGCCGACAGATACCCGAAACTCGCCGCCCACGGAAACAGGAACACCACCTCCACGTCGAACACCACGAATACCAGCGCGAATGAGTAGAACCGGAAGTTGAACTGGCTCCACCGCCCGGTCAGCGTCTCGAAACCGCACTCGTATATCGCCTTCTTCACCGTGTCCGGCGCGTATGGCCTGATCTTCAAGACCGAAAGCGCCCAACCCGCCAGCAGCATCCCCAAAGGCACAACCGTGGCGACCAGGACGAAAATGGCTATCAGCGCGTATTGCCGGAAGTACTCGTCAAGCATATCTCTGGGAACAACTCCCCGAACTTGGCCTACGGATGTCAACTACGCCTGAGACGGCCCCTTGCCTAACCAATTTCAGGCTTGAATTTCGGCTGAAATATAGCACGTGACACTCAAATCCGCAAGCCGAAAACCGCCGTTCGCTACACAATCAGCCCCCCGCTATGACATAATGCGGGATAACCAGTTCCAATTTCGCCAGCCACGCCGGACCCCAAGCCATGTCACAAAACGCCGCGCGTCACATATCCCTACCCGCCATGTTCGACCACTACGGCGACTACATTCAGGACGCGCTCAGGCGCAATCTCGAATCGGGCGACTTGGCGGTTTACGATATGCTCAGATACTACATGGGCTGGGCCGACGAAACCGGCGCGCCCATCGCCGCCATGACAGGCAAGGCCGTCCGCCCGACGCTCTGCCTCTTCGGATGCGAGGCCGTCGGCGGCTCTTTGGACTCCGCCCTGCCCGCCGCCGTCGCCCTGGAGTTCATTCACAACTTCTCCCTCATACACGACGACATACAGGACGAAGACGAAACCCGCCACAACCGAAAGACCCTGTGGGCCGTCTGGGGAAAGCCCAAGGCGCTGGTCGCAGGAAACGCGCTTAGGGTCGTCGCCGACATCGCCCTCCACTCCCTCCAAAGCGAGGGACTGGAACCCAAGCGCTCTCTCGCCGCCGTATCCCTTCTCACCGAGTCCTACCTGGAAATGATAGAAGGCCAGTACCTTGATATGTCCTACGAGGGAAGGCGCGACATCGGCATGGACGACTACCTCCGCATGATCTCCCGCAAGACCGGAGCGCTCATCCGCTGCTCCCTCAACCTCGGCGCTGTCGTCGGCGCTGACGACCCGCGAACCATAGCCGCCCTCCGAGAGTGCGGACGCGCGTTGGGCTACGTCTTCCAGATAAGAGACGACGTTCTGGGAGTCTGGGGCGAAGAAGAACTGACGGGCAAGCCCGTCGGCTCCGACATCAGGCGCAAGAAGAACTCCTACCCCGTCGTCTATGCTATGGAAGCCGCCGACGTCCAAGACCGCGACAGGATTTCAACCATGTACCTGAAACCCGAACTGGACGACGCGGACGTGGATTCCGTCCTGGACATCATGGACAAGATACGGGTGAGGGAGCGCGCTCAGACCGAAGCCGCCGGGTGGGCCGACGCCGCTATTCAGGCCATCGCCCCCCTGGAACTTTCTCACTGGCATCGAGAGCGTATCGAAGAGTTCACCCACTTCCTCCTGGTCCGAGACAGATAGAGGGAAATCCCAATGCTTGCGATAATCGCGGCTCTACATCGGGATATCGCCGGATTCCTCAAGGTCGGACGCTTCCGCGAATCCGACCGCGAGGACAGCCTGAGATTCTTCGATTCCGCCTCACTTCCCCATGTAACGGTAGCCGTCGGCGGATTCGGCGACGAAGAAGAAACGGCCCGAAGCGTCGCCGCCCTCGTTAGCCGTCGCAATCCCGAATTCGTAGTGTCCGCGGGCTTCGCTTCCGCCGCCAGGCCTGGACTGCCAACAGGCCAGGTCATCCTCTGCGAGCGCGTCCTGGCGGTGGACGGCCCCGTCTATTCCTGGCGAAAATCGGAAGCGCGGGAGATAGAGTCCGATCCTTCTCTGGTTGAAGAAATAGCCCGACAGATAACCGACGCGGACGTGAATTTCCAGGTCGGCGTCTGTCTCACCCTCCCCCAGCCCGTCTTCAAACCGCCCATGAAGGCGTGGCTTGGAAGCGTGTTCGACGTATCCGCCATTGACCTGGAATGCTATCCGATGTCTGAAGCCGTTCAAGAGAAACGCCTTCCACTGGTTCAGGTCAACGTCCTGATGGATACCTTAGACCAGGACATTTCGCCCCGAATGTTCGAGACCATGCGCTATCCGCGCGCCAGGCGGATTCTTCGCTCCACCGGCTACGTCGCCGCCAACCCCCTGCGAATCTTCGAGGTCGCCAGACTGACCTCCCAGGCCGGATCCGCCAGAAAATCCCTGGCCCGCTTCCTCTACCTACTATCCCGAACCCAGCTCGCCATGGGCCAAGACTAATCCTAATCGTCATTGCCGCGAAAGCGGCAATCCATTATGCGTAATCGAATGTCCCTTCCCCTTTAACGGGCTCACAGGGATGGGCGAATATGTAGACTAATCCCCTCTCCCTAAGGGAGAGGGCTAGGGTGAGGGTGAAATGCCTACCCATCTCAGCCCTTGACAGGAGAAGGTGGTGAACTCCAAGGATATGTGCAACCCAAAGACCTTAATCCTCGCCCCCTTCGACCCCCTCCAACTCCGCCGCCTTCGCGCCGCCATGCCCGTCGAATACGAAAGCTGGCTGGACACCCGAAGCCTGGCCGACCCGGAACAGTTAGCCGCCCGTATCCGAGCCTCCGGCGCCTCTATCCTTGTCGTGGAAGCCGACTTCGTCTTCCAGGAAACCCTCGACGACGCCCTCGGACTCCGATTCGTCGGAATATGCCGCGCCTCCACCCACCACGTTGACCTCGACGCCGCCACCCGACGCGGAATCGCGGTCGTCAATACCCCCGCCAGGAACGCCCGCGCCGTCGCCGAACACGCCCTCGCCCTCATGTTCGCCCTAGCCCGCCAAATCCCCCGCGCCCACGCCTACGCCTCCTCCGGCCAATGGCTGAACCCCGTCGAACCCTACATATCCATGCGCGGCGTGGAGATACATGGCCGAACCGTCGGCGTCGTCGGACTCGGCGCTATCGGCCTCCAACTAGCCCGAATGTGCGCCGCCCTCGGCATGAACGTAATCGCCCACGACCCTTATGTAGCCAACCCGCCCCCGGATGTCCGCATGACCTCCCTCCAAACCCTCGCCTCCAACTCAGACTTCATAAGCCTTCACCTACCCGCCACGCCTGCCACCTCCGGCATCATTGACGCGGACATCATCTCCAAAATGAAGCCCTCCGCCTATCTGGTAAACTGCTCCGACCCCTCAGTGATAAACCAGGCCGCGCTGATAGACACCCTCCACTCAGGCCGAATCTCCGGAGCCGCCTTCGACGTATTCGACACCCACCCAATCGCGCCCGACAACCCCCTGCTGAAACTAGACAACGTGATACTCACCCCCCACATAGGCGGCGCGACAGCCGAGACCATACAACGCCACTCCAAAATGATGACCGACGATATTCTCAGATTCACCCGCGGCCAACGCCCCCTCAACCTCGTCAACCCCGAAGCATGGAACTAACATGACCCACGACACCATCCTGGTCCTCGACGCCGGCAGCAGCTCGATACGCTGCCACCTGCTCGACTCCGACTCCCGCATACTCCGCTCAACCTCCCGTCCCTGGACATACCTCGACGAACCCGACACCCCCGAACTCGCGCGCGCCTTCGACCCCGACGCCTGCTGGCAATCCGTCCAGGACGCCATCACGGAGTGCGTCCAGCATACCCTCGCCGCCCACCCCTCCATCTCCGCCGTCGCCGTAACCTCCCAGCGCCAGTCTCTCGCGTTCCTCGACGAGAGCGGCGACGTCATCTACGCCGGCCCCAACACCGACCTACGCGCCATATTCGAAGGCTTCGCGCTCGACGACCGGCATGGCGACGGCATCAGCGCCGCCACCGGGCGCCGTCCCACCTTCATGACCGCCCCGGGCAAACTGGCCTGGTTTCGAGACCACCGCCCCGACGCCTATTCGCGGATTGCCCACGTATTGACCCTTGCCGACTGGCTCACATTCAAGCTAACCGGGAATCTGGCCTGCGAGAGAACCCTAGCCTCCGAAAGCGGCTTGACCGACATATCCCGTCCCGATACGCCCTCGCCTGTATGCGCGCCTCTGGGTCTGAATTGCCCGGTTCCGCCCTTGCGCGGAGCTTTAGAAGAGCGCGGCGTCGCCTCCAATCCCGCTCTTGGCGTTCCCGTCATAAACGCCGGCCCCGATACCCAGTGCGGACTTATCGGCATGGGAATCGCGACCCACGGCTCCGCCGGAATAGTCGCCGGATGGAGCGCCACCGTCCAACTGCTCTCCTCGAATGAAGCCCTGTCCCCGGACACCAAAACATGGTCTGGACTCTTCCAACTTCCGAAACTGCGAATCATCGAAAGCAACGCCGGAGACATGGGAAACGCCCTCCAATGGCTGGCGAACCTGCTGTTCCGCGAAGCGAGCGACCCCTATCGCGCTGTTGACGAAGCCGCCAGGACCGCCCCTATCGGCTCCGAAGGCGTATCCGCCTTCCTAGGCCCCCAGGCTATGGACGCCTCATCGCTCGGAATGAAACTGGGCGGACTCACCTTCCCCGTCCCAATGACCCTGGGCGGCCCGACGCGGGGCCAGATAGCCCGCGCCGCCCTCGAAAGTTTCGCCTACGCCCTCCGCGCCAACCTCGAACAAGCCGAAAGAGTAGCCGGTTTCCACGCCGACAGGGTAGCCCTCGGCGGCGGCATGACCCGGAGCCAAGCCTTCAACAGAATCATGGTTGACGTCCTCGGCAGAGAAATCACCCTATCCCGCTCGCCTGACGCCACCCCCATAGGAGCCGCCCTCACAGCCCGAACCGCCATCGGCCAATACCCCTCCCTCCCCGAAGCCGCCACCCATCGCGCGCCGTACAACCGGACACTCACCCCCACACCCCGGAACGCCGCCGAATACCAAGACCACTACCAAGCCTGGCTTAACACCCAGCCCAGTCTTGGGTCTATGATGTCCTGAACTATCCAAGTGATAGAATTTCCACATCCTCAAAGGTTCAGGTAAACTGTGAACATATTCAGCAAGAAATAGCGGCATTGTAATGATCGGCAAATGGAAAAATCATAGACAGAACGTCGCCGACACCGCCCGTGAGATGACCGAACTCGGCCTAGTCGTCGGAACCGCCGGCAACGTCAGTGTTCGCCTCCACCCTGACAACGGACGCGACCTAATGGCAGTCACCCCCTCCGGCGCGTCCTACGACACCCTCACCCACGACGACATCCCCGTAACCGACTTCGAGATAGAACCCGTCGAAGGCCGCCTCCCCCCATCCTCCGAAAGCCTGCTCCACGCCGCCATATACCAGAGACGCCCCGACGTTCACGCCATCGTCCACACCCACTCCACATACTCCAGCGTCCTGGCCGTCTCCGGCATTGACCTGCCCCCCGTCATAGACGAAGTGACAGTCTATATCGGCGGAACGATAAAAGTATCCCAATACGGCTTCCCCGGAACCCCCGACCTCGCCGACAACGTATGCGACGCGCTCGGAAACAACAAAGCCGCCTTCATCGCCAATCACGGCGCGGTAGCCGTCGGAAAGACCCTTGAAGAAGTCCTTTTCATCTGCCAACTCGTCGAACGCGCCTGCCAGATATACATCATGGCCCGCTCACTGGGACGGGTGAACCCCATCCCGTCCGAATTCGTCCAGGCCGAAGCCGCCATATACCGAATGAAGAACCCGGACATTGGAGACGCTGACACATGGTAACCGTCCCCGGATTTCTACTCAGAAGGCTGTACGTCAAGCAAAGCCTGAAAAACGTCAACGACGGCTTCGAGTTCCGTCTGATCAACCGACTCGGATCCGGCTACGCCCACAAAATGCTCCCCATCACCCTCGACGGACGCGAACTGCCGCTCGACACCGCCGCCTTCGACCTCGACGGACAGGTAACCCGATTCGACCAGGTTTCCCGCGACAGAACCTTCACCCTCGCCCTGAACCGAAGCATCACAATCCGCGTCTCCGGAGCGCGACTCGAACCCGGCCCCCACAAGGTCGGCATGGGATTCGAGGTCCCCGGACTCGGCGCGCTCAGCTTCGACTTCACCGACACCGTTCCCGATGAGTGAAACGCCCCTCAGAATAGCCGTAACCGGAGCGTCGGGCTACATAGCGGGCAGACTCATAAGCCGACTCCAGGAATCCGACCGCGTACAAACCATCCTCGCCACCGACATCAGGCCCCCGCCCGCCCCCTACTCCCGCAAGGTAAAGTTCGTCCACTGGGACGTAACCGAGCCTCGCCCGGACATCTTCGCCGCTCACGAAATAAACGCCGTCGTCCACCTCGCCTACATCCTCAACCCCGGCCGCAGCCCTGCCCACGCCCGTAGAGTAAACGTCACCGGAACCGACAATGTTTTGCAAGCCTGCGAAACGTCGGAAGTCCGCCACATCCTCTACCTCAGCAGCGCCTCCGTATATGGCGCCCATCCCGACAACCCGCCCTTCCTCATCGAAACCGACCCTGTACGCCCGATAGAAGGCTTCCAGTACAGCCAGGACAAGGCCGCAGCCGAATCCCGTCTCGCCGCCTTTGATGATAGAAACCCGTCCACCGCCGTGACCATCCTGCGAGTATGCCCCGTGATGGGCCCCAACGCCGACAACTTCATAGCCCGCGCGTTCAGAAAGCCCATCCTTCCCGCCATTGGCCGCGCCGACCCGCCCATGCAGTTCCTCCACGAAGACGACCTCATCCGCGCCCTGACCCTATGCCTCGAACGCAGGCCGCAAGGAATCTACAACCTGGCCCCCGACGACACAATCCGCTGGAGCGAGATGGCCGCCATGATTAACCGTCCGCTCATAAGCCTTCCCGCCCCCGTCTGGCGCTCCCTAACCGCCGCCGCCTGGCGTCTCAGGCTTCAGAACGACTCCCCCGCCTGCGGCCTCCACTTCATCCACCACCGCTGGACAGTCAGCCCCAAAAAGATCAAATCCACCCTCACCCTCCGGCTCCGCCACACCTCCCGATCCGCCTGCCAATCCTACGCCGACGCCGCATCCGACTAACCCGCATTCCCACTCTTCAACGCCTACACTTCCCGCCCACGCTATGCTACAATACATCCATCGCAGAACAAAAGTACCTGGAATATATCATAAGGTGGAATTTATCAACAATGACAAATCTCGCTCACAAAATTTTTTCTAGGCTAAATTAGGCCGATTTCATAGCTAAATCCGCCGATTCACTGGTCGTTTTCCCAGCGAAGCGTCACCAGCCTATGACCAGCCCTCCACCAGGGTATATATAAAGCGGGATATATGAAACGCTTATCCATCAGGCAATTTTCCACAGAATCGCCAACTCTGAAAATGCCCTGACCCGCTAGGACAACAAGGACTGCCAAACATGACCAGAATCATCATAGACACCGACCCCGGCACCGACGACGCCATAGCGCTCATAGCCGCTCTCAACTCCCCCGAGCTCGATGTCGCCGCCCTCACCGCCGTAACCGGAAACACATCCCTCCAAAACGCGGCCCGCAACGCGCTCGGACTTCTCGCCTTCATGAGCCGCTCCGACATCCCCGTTCACCTCGGGGCCGACACCCCCTTGGTCGGAGAGTTCGAGCTCGGCGAGAACTACCACGGCCCGGGCGGCATGACCGTCCCGCTTCCGGACCCCGAAGCCGCGCCCAACCCGCTGCCCGCCGAGCGCTACCTATGCGACGCCGCGAGGGACTCGGACGACGACCTCACCATCATCGCGCTCGGCCCCCTCACCAACGTTGCCCTCGCCATCCGGCGCGACCCCGACGCCATGAGCCAAGTCAGGGAAATCCTTGTCATGGGAGGCGCGGTAGAGGTCGGCGGAAACGTCACCCCCTACGCCGAATTCAACATCTACGACGACCCCCACGCCGCCAACGTCGTCTTCGACTCCGGCATACCCGTCACCCTGATTGGCCTGGACGTATGCGAGCGCGTCGCCTTCGGCCTATCCGAAACCGACTGGAAATCGGGAACGTCCAGAGGCGAACGCCTGGCCGCGAACATCATCGAAGGATGGACGCGAATCCATGGAGACAGATTCGACAAGTACCTGCTCTGCGACCCCCTGACCATCATCGCCGCCATCGCCCCCGACCTGTTCACCTACCGCCGCGCCAAAGTCGTCGTCGCTGAGGACGGCGAGCGAAAAGGCAAAACCCGCGCCGACTACGACGCCGGAGACGTCAGGGTCGCCCTCGACGTGGACACCCAACGCGCCCGCCAACTCATCCTCGACAGACTAAAGACCCCCCACTGAGACGATTGCGTAAGTCCCCCCGTCAAGGGTAGGCAAATGTGTCGACTAATCCCCTCTCCCTGAGGGAGAGGGCTAGGGTGAAATGCCTACCCTTCTCAACTCTTGACGGGGGAAGGTGATTAGGTTCAATCCCCACCATTACTCCACCTCGACATACTTCTCGACAACGCTCCACCCCTCCCCCAGAACCCGCCGCATATTCCGCGTCGTTACCTCCTCCACCTCCTCCACCTCGATCCCCTTCAACTCCGCCAGCGTCGCCGCCACCACCGCCACGTGGCGCGGTTCGGTCCAGTTCTCCCGCTTCGCCTTGAACGGCTGCGGCGCCGCGTCCGTCTCCAACACGATATGCTCCAACGGAATCTTAGCCGCCGCCTGCTGAAGATGCGTCAGCCTGAGAAGAGGCCGCGCCAGCGACACGTAGAAGCCCAGATCAATTATCCGCCGCGCCGTCTCATAGTCCCCCTGGAAGTAGTGCATCACACCGCCCACCTCGTAGGCCCGTTCCTCCCGCAGCACCCGGAACGCCTCATCGTGCGACTCCCTGCTGTGGAACACGATAGGCAGGCCCAACTCCCTCGCCAGCCTGATCTGCTCTCTGAACGCCGGGTACTGGATAGACCTGTCCGGCGCGCCCTCCATGAAATCCAGCCCCACCTCGCTGACCACCAGTACCTTCTCCGTCGAAAGCGCCATCCCCTTCAGCGTCTCATAGGTCGCGTCCGTAAACGGCTCCCGTATATCCATCGGATGAATCCCGACCCCTGAGAACAACCCGTCATACTTCCCCGACAACTCCAGCGACCGCTCCGACGACCGAACAGTCGTCCCCGCCGAAATAACCGCCCGCACCCCGACCTCCTCAGCCCGCCCCAGAATCTCCCCAACCTCCGCGTCCGTAAACGGCTCAAGATGAACATGACAATCCAGAAACATATCGTCCTCGCTTGAATCCCGTAGGGAACTATTCAGGAGCCCCGGCGGCCATCCTATGCCCGCGCGCCTCGTCGCGAGTCCTGCCCTTCCCGTACTTGCGCGCCTTGTCGTTTACCCAATCCCACGCCTCCTCCATTAGCAAACCCTGGTAGGGCGGCTGAACGCCCGCTATCAGCAGATCGTCCCTTGGTCCCAGGTGACGCCTCAGAATCTTGGTCATATCGTTCACGTCTCGCTCCGTATCAACGAGCCAGAAGTCGCCAAAGTAATGCCACCAATCCCCAAACTGGACAATCTCATCCTCAAGATCGCTCCTGACGTCGTTCGGCATACGCTTGCGAGTGGGCCTAATGTAGTAAGCAATCATATAGATCATAGCTCAGGGTCCTCTCCTTCATACTCGCGCCTATCCTGAAACTCGCGGTTTAATCTTCTCATTCTCTCTTCCATCTGTTCGAGGGTAATCCCACGCTGGGGTACTCCCATATGTTTATACATCAATTCGTAGATATAGTACGTCTCCGACGCGGACAGCGGCTCGTCTTTCGCTTTCGACCAGAACTGAAACCATACTGCCACGACTACGATCCATGGGAGACCGCCAACGACATACTTCGCGATGTCCGGTATGGGAGCGAATATGAATATCGCCGCCGAAAACACTATCGGCGTCACTATGCCGATAGCTATGACGCTCAGCGGCGTCCGCGTTACCCGGACTATTTTCGATATGCCTTCCAGAGTCTGATTCAATTCTATATCACCGCTGCCTTCTATTCCCCGATTCCAGCGTAGCCAACCGATACCGCGTTAATTATACTACCTGTCAGACCAGCCGCCCGCAATCCGGGCAGGCATCCTGAGAAGTGCATTTGAAACGTCGCGCGTTCATCATAGTAAGAATCATAGCCGGAATCGCCATCAGCGTCGGGCTTGGGTGGCTCTCCACCCGCGGACTCGACTGGAGCCTCGTTCTCCAAGCCTTCGGCGACGTCTCTCCGATCATGATAACCCTCGCCGTCGCGGTCTTCATAGCCGCCAGTTACCTGCGCGCCGTCCGCTGGCGCGCGCTGTTCGTCAATGGCGAAGTATCAACCAACAGGCTCTTCATGGTGCAGAATATCGGCATCGGCCTCAACAACCTCGTCCCCATCCGAATCGCCAGCGAAGCAGCCCAGCTCGCCATCCTGTCCATCAAAGACCGCGTTCAGCCATCGGTAGCCCTCGCCACGCTCGGCATGGAAAGAGTCCTGGACGTAGTAGCCAGCGCGCTCATTCTGGCGGTCGCCTTCCTCTTCATCCCGGAGATAAGAGACTACGGGGTTTACGTCTGGGGAGCGCTGGCCTTCGCGGTCCTGTGCATCGCCTTGGTCCGGCTTCTGGCCTGGAGCGGAAACAGACTCACGTGGATAAGACGAATTCCCTTCCTGCTGTCTTTCGCCAGGTCGGTCAGAGACCTCGAACGCGAACGCGCGCGTCTGGCCGCGTCCTTCGCCCTCAGCGTCATCTACTGGCTGCTGGTGGGAATAACTGCCTGGATAATCTCCATCTCATTCCAACTCTCTATCACTCCCATAACCGCCACCATGGTCATCATGGCGACCATCTTCTTCGCCACCGCCATACCCGCCGCCCCTTCCGCCATAGGCTCTTTCGAGTTCGCCGTCGTGTACATACTGAGCCTGTTCGCCGTAAGCCGCGAGCCCGCTTTCGGATTCGCTATAATCACTCACGCCGTATTCTTTCTCCCGCCTACCCTAATCGCGGTCTTGTTCCTGCCCAGGGAGGGCATAGATTCGATAAACAGACTCAAATCCACACTATCCGGACGCGCGGAAACATCAACGGACGCAGCATGAAACTCAGACACGTCTCTATCTCATTCATAGTATCGGCCCTGGGATTCATGCTGCTGTCCGCGGCCTGCGCCGATTTGCCCGCCCCAGAACCGACCCCGGCAGTCACGCCCGTTCCGACCTCCGCTGCCCCGATTTTGGCGGTCGCTACCCCCACGCCGCGTGCCAACGACGCCCCTACGCCTACGCCCCAACCGCCCCCCGCGCCCACCAGAACGCCGGTCGCGGCGGCCTCGCCGGTTCCAACCCCGGTCGCCGCCACGCCTCAGCCAATCCCGCCAGCCCCGGCCCGGCCAATTCCCGATTCCAGGACGCGAGGCGGCGTGTTGAGTCTGGAAAGCGTAGAAAACATCGCCCATCAGGACGTTCACCAGGATGTATCCCCCGCTCTCTCGACCTGGGGCCCCGGAATAGCCTATTCCAGGTTGATGCGACTGAAGACGGGGCCGGACGTCCCACTTCCGAGCATGGCGTTGGAGTGCGATATATGCGCTGACTGGACTATGGAATCCGCGACCTCTTTTCTCTTCAATCTGCGCGACGGGGTTAAATGGCATAACCTCGATCCCGTAAACGGACGGACGCTCGACGCCGATGATGTCATATTCAGCTACCAGCGCCAGATAAACCCAGGCTTTCCCAATTCACCCCTGCTGAGCGACATCGCCGCGCTGGAACACCTCGGTCCCCTGACACTGAGAGTAAGATTCAACCTGCCCGACGCCGACTCGCTTCTGGCCCTGGCCGACGGCCATTCTAAGATAGTCGCTCCCGAAACCCTGATACTCGGAGGCGACCTCCGCGACGGTCCTACAATCGGCGCGGGCCCCTGGGTGCTTGAGCGCGCCACCCCGGACGAAGTTCACGACTTCTCTCGCCACCCGGACTACTATGAACCCGATCTTCCCCTCGTGGACAATCTCAGAATCCTCATCCTCACCGACCAGGACACCCGCGCCGCCGCCTTCCAGACCGGAATGACCGACATTCACCGGATAAACCCGGCGCAATGGACTCAGCTCCTCCGGCAGTTCCAAAACGCCCCCCTTCTGGAAATTCCGAGACCCGGCTCCGGCATAGAAATCGCCTTCAAGACGACCGAGCCTCCATTCGACGACGCGCGGCTGAGAAGAGCCGCCATACTCTCCATGGATCCGGTGAGGATAATCAGCGAACAGCATGAAGGATTCGGATTCGTCGGAACGGGATTCCCCGTGGCTTCGCCGGATTGGCTGCTGCCCGAATCCGATCTGGCCGAACACTTCAACGATTTCGGGTCCGCCCAATCCCTCATGCGCGACGCGGGGCTGGTGTCCAAGATCCCCGTTACAATCACCGTCGGAGACTTCGGCCAGTCGCACCTGGACTACGCCCACGCCGTATCGGTGGGTATGCAGAGCGTCGGCTTCGACTCTCGCGTCAAGATAGTCAACCGAAGGCAATTCGGCGAGAACGTGTGGCTCCAGGGCGACTACCAGTTGATGATAGGCCCTCCGGCCCCCGTCTCCTCGCCAAACGGCTATCTGCTTCCCGTGCTTCACAGCGACGGCCTCTGGAACACCACCGGTCACCGCGACCCGGAACTCGACCAACTGCTCGAAGCCCAGGCCGTCGAGCGCGACCCGAACAAGAGGGCCGAGCTAATCCGCCGCGTCCAGAACCGCGTCCTCGATCAGGCATACCGGTTCATGCCCTTCTCCCGTGTCGCCATCTGGACATGGCAGCCCCGCGTCCGCGACTTCCACCCCAACTTCGCCGCCTCCGAGTACCACCACTGGACCAAAGTATGGCTGAAAGACTAACTCCGCGTCATCCTGGCATCTGATATATTCCCCCACCCCAACTCACTCCAATGTCTGGAGACGATTGCATAAGCCCCCTTCCCCCTTGATGGGCTCGCAGGGGTAGGAAAAAGTCCCTTCCCCCTCGACAAGCTGACAGGGGTAGGAAAAAGTCTCTTCCCCCTCGACAGGCGGACAGGGGCAGGCAAATGTCCAATCAGCTACGAACTCCAGTCAATAGATCCCCTCTCCCTCAGGGAGAGGGCTAGGGTGAAATGCCTACCCCTCTCAGCCCTCGACGGGGGAAGGTTAGAGCCTGCCCCGTACTCCGATACGGGGATGGGGGTGAAACCCCAACCCCAGCCGCGACACCTACCACCGCAACTTCGACAGCGGCCTCTTGCCCCCCTGCGGCGGCCCGTCGCTGACTATCCGCCCGCTGCTCATCTCCACCACCCTGTCCGCTATGCGCGATATTTCGCGGTTGTGAGTAACCACCAGCACGGCGCGATCCTCAGACGCCTGCTCTATCAGCAACTCCAGAATCTGCGCTCCCGTCCTGAAATCCAACTCCCCCGTCGGCTCATCCGCCAGCAGCGCCGGATTGCCCGTCGCCAGCGCCCGCGCTATCGCCACTCGCTGCTGCTCGCCCCCGGACAACTCATGCGGAAAATGGCCGACGCGGTCCCCCAGGCCCACGGACCTCAATACGGACTCCGGATCCGTGACGCCACGCTTGCCCGCCACGTCCATGCCGAACTCCACGTTCTCCAGCGCAGTCAGGCCCGGAAACAGGTTGAAACTCTGGAAGATGAAGCTCACCGTCTGCCGTCTCAGCGCGAACAACTCCGACCGCGACGCCTCGGCTATGTCCCGTCCGCCCACCGCGACGCTGCCCGCCGTGGGCGTGTCCAGCGCCCCGATGATGTTCAGCAGCGTCGTCTTGCCGCTGCCCGACGGCCCCAGCACCACCACGAACTCCCCGTCATCCACGCGCAGGTCAACGCCGTCCAACGCCCGCACCTCCACCGTCCCTATCTGGTATATCTTGGAAACCCCAACAAGCTCGATCAAGTCGCCTCTCCCCCGGACATCATTCAGAATCCCGACCGCTCCATCCTAACAGAGACGATTGCAAAAGTCCCTTCCCCCTCGACAGGATCCAGGGCTTGTGCAAAGTCTGTTCAGGCGGAAGTTATGAGTTTGAGCGCCCGTCCCCAGTGAGCGGCATAGAGTCGGCGTTGCTTGGGCACGTTTCTGATTCCCATCCTCAACAGCAGTCCCAATATCAGGTTGTTGATAGTCGCCATCATGCGTTGTATGTGTCCGCCGCTCAGGTGACACCAGTCCTCACGCAACGTCTCGTCTCGACGATAGTGCAGTCCGTTTTGATCTGCCAATGGGTTCTTACCATCTCCAACAGCTTCTGAGGGCTGGCGCGGCGCTTGTCCAGGCTTGTTATCCCGTAGCTGAGTTGTCGGGTTATCTTCCCGTCTCTGACACGTTGGACTCTTCGCTCCAACTCGAAGACCTGACGCGCATATGGCCAGTCCAGATAGTCATTCAACTCAGAACTGGCTCTGAGTACGCGCCGCTCGAGTCTTCCATGTCCTTTGTCTATGGTCTCGGCTCTGGCGATTGTGGGACCGAGACCGACGGTCTGTGAGCTTTCATTCTCAAACAGTGTGGCTATATCCTCGCGCAACTGTGGCTGATTGTCTTTGACATTCCACACATACTCACCGCCCGACTCTACTATCTGCGCCGACAGTCGGCGCTGTGTGAGCATCGCGTCGGCCGTTATCACCTTGCCCCGCAAGTCTATGGCGTCCAGCAGACGCGGGGCCGCCGAAACCTCGTTCTCCTTCCCATCCACTTCTACCTGAGCCAGAACATAGCCTTCTTCGGGAACGTAGGCCGCCAACAGATGCACCCCACGTCTGCGACCCACTCCTATACTGCCTCGCAGCGTCTTGCCGTCTATTGCCACCTGAATACACTGACCACTTGACCTAGAGGCGGTGAAGAAGTCGCGCACCACCCTCTCCAACTCTGACGCGCCAACCGCTTTGGACAGTATCCGACTATAAGTCGTCCGGTGAGGAACCCTAACCTTGCCTAAGCCCATCGCCCTGCACAGACCTTCCCGTCTGTGCCACACCCACTCCGATATGCCTGACAATCTGTCTTCGCCAGCCAGCTTAGCTAAGACGATGAACACCAGAATGTCCACCAACTTATAGCGAACGCCCCGAGTGTCTCGGCAGTCTCTGAGCCGACTCAGATAATCGTAGAGACTGCCAACGTCCAGCACGAACCCTTCGCCAACGTCATTGACCTCTGACTCAACTGGGATATACTCCATATGACCTTCCTCCGAACGATAGGTGAGGTTTATTGTTCCTATCTACGGGGAAGGTCTTCCTTTCTGTCAATCTACTTTGCACAGGCCCTGCTCATTGACAACGCGCCGCGGCGAATCCTAGAATCGCGTCAGGCAATCGGCCTTCCCTCCGATATGAACCCGATACAGGAATCCCGCAGTGCGTCCTATATGGAATCCCAAGCCCGGGGACCAGGTGGTCCGACAGCCGAGAGAGGCTGAACTGGGGCCTGTAACCGTCGAGGTAGAGCCGAGAGAGACCAATTCCAGGGCGTTCACCACCTCGCTCGTCCTGCTATATTCGTTCGCCGCGTTGGTATTGGTCGCCACCGGGCTTCTGTCTCTGCCGTTCACTCACTACGGAGAGAATGGACTGGAGCATCTCTTCGTCGCGCTGTTCACCGCGACCTCCGCGGTCACCGTAACCGGGCTTGTGGTGCAGGACACCGCCACCTACTGGACTACCGGCGGGCAAATCATAATCGCCGGAATCATATTCGTGGGCGGGCTTGGCTTTATGACGCTCGCCACCTTCGCCATAGTTCTGATTGGACAGCAGGTTTCCCTGTCCCAGCGCCTGCTGATACAGGAGAGTTTCGGCGGCGAGATGATGGGAGTGGGACACGGGGGCCTGGTGAGGCTGGCGGTGGGGATAGTGGCGTTCGCGGTGGCCAGCCAGATAGTCGCGTTCGCGATTCTGGCGGCCAGGTTCTGGTCGCTCTACCCGCCCGGCGAGGCTATAATGCAGGCGATGTTCCAAGCGGTGTCCGCGTTCAACAACGCGGGGTTCATAATCTTCCCGCAAGAGGAAGGTCTGGCCGCGTTTCAGACGGACGGCGTGGTGATAGGCGTGACTGCGTTCATGATATTTCTGGGCGCTATCAGCTACGGCGTCCTGTTCGACGTGGCGCGCAACCGAAGGTTCAGGCTCTTCGGTCTGACAACGAAACTGGTGCTGACCCTGACGGCGGCTGCGATACTCGTGGGCATAGCGGTGTTCATGGCGTTCGAGTACCGCAATCCCGAAACGCTGGGCGATATGCCGCTCAGCCAGAAACTCACGACTTCGGTCTTCGAGTCGGTGAGCGGCAGGACGGCGGGCTTCTCCACCCTTGACTACGCCGAGACAGAGCAGGAGACGAACTTCATGATGACCGGGCTGATGTTCGTGGGCGGCGCGTCGGCCTCGGTCGCGGGCGGGCTGAAGGTGAATACGCTGGCGGTGGTGCTGGTGGCGGTGTTCTCCACTATCCGGGGCAGAAGCGCCACGTCCGCGTTTGGCCGAGAGATTCCGGCCAGGCAGGTCAGGAGCGCGCTGGTCATAGGTGCGATAGCCACCGCGATTGTGTTCGCGGTCGTAATGTCCCTGAGCGTCACGGACGGCGCTTTCGACTTTCTGGACCTGTTCTTCGAGGGCGTGTCGGCGTTCGGGACGGTCGGGCTGAGCACAGGGATAACGTCCGCGCTCTCGCAGTGGGGGCAATTGATACTCATTATGGCGATGTTCATCGGGAGAGTGGGACCGTTCACGATAGGCATAGCCATGGCCCAGCAGTCGGACGTTGACAGGTATCGGTTTGTCGAAGAACGCGTTACAATAGGGTGAGGGGCAGGCAAAAACCCCTACCCCCGCGACGGGATCGCAGGGGCAGGCAAAAGTCCCTTCCCCCTTGACGGGGGAAGGTTAGGATGGGGGTGATTACCTTCCGCCGGGAAATAAATATGAAAGCGATACGACTGAGGTTGTTTCGATGAAAAGACAGATAGCTATATTGGGTCTTGGAAGGTTCGGCTCCAGCGTAGCGCGCTCTCTGTACAACCTGGGCCACGACGTTCTGGCGATGGACAGGGACGAGGCGCGGGTGCAGAGCGTGGTCGGAAAGGCCACCTATCCGCTTACGGGGGATTGCACCAACGACGCGATTCTGAAGGAGATTGGAATAACCGACTACGACGCGGTGGTGGTCGCTATCGGTTCGGACATCGTGGCGAGCGTGATGACATCGGTCATTCTGAAGACCATGGGGGTTTCCTACGTGGTGTCGAGGGCGCACGACGAACTGCACGGGAACACGCTGACGCGCATCGGGGTGGACAAGGTGGTTCACGCCGAGGACGAGACCGGCATACGCCTCGCGCACAGTATGTTCAACCCGAACGTCGAGGAATACCTCGAGATAACCCCCAACTTCGGCATTACCAAGATGCGCGTGCCGGACAGGTTCTTCGGGATGAGCCTCAAGGATCTCGGGTTTTCAGGGCCGCGAAACAAGTACGGTCTTACGGTTCTGGCGATACGGCATGGCCGAAACGTCACCCTGAATCCTCACATGGACGACGTAGTGAATCCAGGGGACTGGATGATTCTCGCCGGACAGGATGAAATGTTAGACTTAGTGGGCGACACCATTCAGGAAATGATTCCCATGGACGTAGAAGCTCGATAGGACAGAGGTTTCTGTTTGCTTAATCGGATTAGACAGGCGGCCCGGAGGGGAAACCAGAACCGCGACGGAGTGAAAGCGCCGTCGGTGTTGGTTCCGGTCACGGGCGCGATGTACGACGAAGAGGTCGTGAGGCTGGGCTGCGAGTTGCTCGAATCGAACCAGAGCAGGCTGCACATCCTCTACGTGATAGAGGTGTCGCGGGAGCATCCGCTGGACGCCGCCATGGACTCGGTGTATATGTCGGGGGAGCGCGTTCTGAACAAGATGGAGGAGATAGCCGGCGCCTATAAGTGCGCCATCACCGCCGAGATAGTCCAGGTTCGGAAGGCGGGAACGGCAATCGTGCGGGAAGCGGTCTTCAAGGAGGTGGACGCGATTGTCATGGGGTCGTCCTACAAAGAGACTTACGGAGTCTATTCGCTTGATGAACACATCCCCTACGTTCTCAGGCACGCTCCTTGCAGGGTAATACTGTCGCGCGAGCCGATAGCGTCCGGTCTCTCCAGTCACAACTACCATTCTTTCGAGTAAGACGCATGACCAACAACACCCGACTTCTGGGCAAGAGAGCCGTAATCGGCGGCTGCGGACGCACCGGCGCCGCGCTGGCGTCCGCGCTGTGCGAAGCGGGCAGCCTGGTGCAGGCGCTGGACTTGATTCCTTCCGCCTTCGACCGACTTCCGCCTTCTCTCATCAGGAACCGCAGGACTCAGCCGCGCCTCGCCGACATTACTCTGCCCTCCAGCCTTCGGGTCGCTCGCGCGCAGGACGCCGATATATTCATAGCCGTGACCGGCAGCGACTCGGTGAACATCACCGCGTCCCAGATAGCTCACCACATATTCAGAGTGCCGACCGTAATCTGCCGGATGGACGATCCGGTGAAGCGAGACTTGTACCAGGCGCTGGAGATAGCCACAGTTAGCCACGCCGACCTTGTCCGTGATATGGTTATTCAGATCGTGCTGGATGGAGGAACGGGCCAGTAGCCCGGATTATGTACGTGATAATCGTCGGGGCGGGAAGAGTCGGAACGGCCATAGCTCGCCGCCTACTGGAAGCCGACCAGGAGATTACCGTTATCGAGCGCGACCCCGCCAGATGCGAAGCGCTCGAGGATGAAATCGGAAATGTCGTGGTGCGAGGCGACGCTACCGAGTTCAACGTGCTCAGAGGCGCGGGCGCGGCGCGGGCGCGGGCCTTGATAGCCACCGGCAGGACGGACGATCAGAACCTGGTCGTCTGCCAGATGGCCAAGCACCTCTTTGACGTCGGCGTCGTAATGGCCGTCGTGAATATATCCGAACATATCGAACTATTCGAACGGCTTGGCATAGACGTCTCGATAGACGCCTCGCGGATGCTGGTGGATGTATTCATGAGCGGCATGGAAGAACTTCTGACCGAGGAAACCGGAAGCCTGTGAAGAGAGGTCGGGGATGAGATTAGCGTATCTTGGGCCGGAAGGCACGTATAGCGAGCAGGCGGCGATCAACTATGCCGAGGACGCCGAGCGCGTTCCGTACAGCGGGATTCCGGCGGTGGTGAAGGCCGCTGAATCCGGGGAAGTCGAAGAGGCCATCGTTCCCATAGAAAACAGCCTGGAAGGCGTGGTCACCTTCACTGTTGACCTTCTCATCCACCAGTCGCCGCTGAAGATAAGGGGCGAGGTCGTCATCCCCATCCATCACCAACTTCTGACACTCCCCGATACCCGGACAGAAGACGTGCGCGTGGTTTACTCCCACCCGCAGGCCATCGCGCAGTGCCGAGTCTATCTGAGCCGCCACCTTCCGAACGCCGAACACGTGGCGTCGCTCAGCACCGCGAGCGCCGTCGAGGATATGTTTTCCAGCGAGTATCCCGCCGCCGCCATATCCAGCCAGCGCGCCGCCGAACTCTTCAACGCCCATATAGCCGAGTCGGACATCGAAGACATACACAACAACCTGACGCGGTTCGTCGCGCTTGGAACCGAAGACGGCGAACGCGCGGGCGACGATAAGACCTCGATATGCTTCGACTTCCCCCACGACGCCCCCGGCACCCTGTACGGCGCGCTGGGAGAACTCGCCCAGCGCGGAATCAACATGATCAAGATAGAGTCGCGCCCCGACAGAAGAAGCCTGGGCAAGTACGTCTTTCTGATAGACATGGACGGCCACCGCGACGACCCGGTAGTGTCCGAGGCGCTGGCCGGAATGAGAGAACGCGCCGCGCTCTTCAAGATATTCGGCTCCTACCCGAAGGCGCGGCTTCCGGAATAGCGCTTCCCCTTCGCCTCGTCTTCGATCTCTCGTTCGCCCTGAGCTTATCGAAGGGTCACCATGAACGGACTACTCTAGTGACGCTCAATAATGAAAAGGGCCGGAGGTTTTCGCCCCCGGCCCGCGTTATTCATGTCGCTCTCAGCCTACGCCCTGTCGGTTTCGGCCTCTTCCGCCGCGGCTTCCTGGCTGTTGCCGCGATGCCTCACCGCGTCAACCCTCTGTCTGGCGGTCGCGACCGCATCGGTTCCCGTCTCTCTCGCGGCCTCGAAGGTGGCGGTTCCCCGCTCTCTCAGCGAGTCAACCGCCGGGCCGAAGCGCTGGCCCACCTCTCCGGCGCGCTCCATCCCTCGGCTCCGCATATCGGCGGCTATCACGTCGGCCTGCGACCGCCACACTTCGCCTTTCTCCAGAAGCTCCGCCCTGGTCTCGGCGCCGGACTTGGGCGCCAGCAGCAGCCCCACCAATCCGCCGATTATCCCGCCTATCAGCAATCCGGTTACGAATCCGCCGCCGCCGCCATTATCGTTAGCCATATCTGGACTCCTTGCATTGACCCTTTGGTTTCAATCTTTATTCTTCGCGCTTTCGCCTGCGCCGCATTCCCATCAGGAATCCGAACAACCCGCCCAGCCCGCTCATCACGCCCGCGTTGGACGCGGCGGGTTCGACCACCTGTTCAGAGACCTTGTTCACCGCATCCCGCACCGACTCAGAGGTCTCTTTCACTGTGCTCGCGGTCTCTTGGACTGTATTCACGAGTTTTCGAATCATGGCTAACATGACCAGCAGCGCGATAAGCGCGGCGGTCAGCAGAAGCAGGAACACGACGTCTCTTACCAGTCCGACGACGATTGCGACATCTTCGACTATTTCCAATTATCTACCTGAACCCTTTTTGATACTTCGCATAATCCTAGCATTGGGCGGATACGCGCCGCAACGCAAACATGATCCCCGAAAAGGCGGAATCCGCGCTCTTGTCAAGCGCGGATTCGCGTAGCGTGACTATGTGCAATCCGTATCGGACGCCGAGCCTCCAAGGTCTTTCGGTTATTTTCCGATACCGCTTCTGTCGTTCGCCCTGAGCTTGTCGAAGGGTCACCACGAACGTAATTGGTTGATAATCGAAAAACTCTGGCCAGCGCTGGACTCTACGGCTTTATCAGCATCCTCGTCGCGCCGGATTCGTCCCTGCGCTCGGTCAGAACGCTGTGGCTGGACTCTTCCGCCCACACAACCACGTCGTAGGTGTTCAGCACGTCCGGGATGATGACCTCGATGAACGACTCCGAATCCCGCTCTATCTGCGCGGTGAGCGCGGCGAGTATGCCGGCGCACGTCTTCCCTGTGCCGTCTATCACTATCCAGCCGTTGGAGCCGTTGACGCCATTCGCGCCCGCGCCTTCGCCAGCCATTATCCGCGCCTCGCGCACGCTTATCTTGCCCGTCTCGCGCAGCCTAAGCTGCTTGGTGAACTCAGCCACCGCCTCGCGATGAACGGAGGAATCCCTCTCGCCCTTCTGGCAGACCGCGCCCCGAACCCCAACGATGTCCGGGTTGATTCGCGCCAGTTCGTCCAGGTCGGACATCTTCAGGTGGCCGGACAGCGCCGTGGACATTCCGCTCTTCTTGCCCGACAGCACCATGTCCCTCAACTCCGGCTCCGGTATGAAGTCGAACAGATTCCTGCCGTCCTTCGTCAGCGTGTCTATCAGCCAGCCGTCGCAATCGCTGTCCTCGGCCAGCCTAACCATGTTGCTGGCGTCCAGCCCGTCGTACAGCGGATTGTCCGCGAACAGAGACCCTATCAGCTTGGTATCGAATCCGTTCAGCGCCTCTTTGCACTCTTGCAGAATCTCCACCGCCTGGCTGTACTCGGTCTTCATGAACCCGACCTTCACCGAGGTCGCGTCCAGTATGCCCGCCGTATATACGGCCATGGCCACCGTGCCGGCCTGGTTCGGCACGACGCCCAGCGTTACGCTGGCGTGCCGGTCCGTCGGAATGGAGTCCCGCACCGCCTTGACGGTTATCGGGTGCGCCGAACCCACCAGCGCTTCCTGGAGGTTCTTGACGTCAACGATGTCCGCCCCGCCGTGCAGCGCCTCGATGGCTTCATTCAGATTCTGTACGCTTACCATGAGCAGCATAGGTATTCACCTCTATCTATATCCCTACGGCATTTCGGAGAGCGCCGCTTCCACGTCCGCCTTCATCTCCGCCTTCTCGTCCTCGGACAGATCCGACAGAGGCGGCCTTACGTGTCCGTGCGCCAGCCCCATCAGCTCGCCCCAGTACTTGCACATGGACGCCGGGAGCGCGCCGCCGAACTTCTGCGCCGTGTATCCCCACCACTTATCCGAGACCTGCTTGATAGGCTTGACGCGGGATGCGTAGAAGTCGTCATCCAGGTCGCCCCGCATCGCCTTGTCTATGAACTGCACGTAGTAGTTCTTGTCCGGCGTGTCGAACCGCCAATCGGAGGTGTTGGCGAACATTACCTGCTGTTCGAAGCCGAGTTCGCGCCCCTTGAACAGTATCCATTCGTCCGGCGTGCTGATTATCGCGTCCTGCCCCACCAGTTGGTGCGTCTTGATGGACAGTTCCTGATTGAAGCTCGCCTCTTTGACGCCCACCACGTTGGGAATCCGGCATACTCGCTGGAGTCCCTCCGCGCTCAGCAGCGTCCCGAACTGCGGCGAGTTGTAGTACATGATGGCCAGGTTGGTGTTGTCGGCCAGTATATTCACCCACTCGACGATTTGATCCTCGAGATTCGTCACGAAGTAAGGCGCGGCCACCATCAGCAGGTCGAACCCGACGCCCTCCGCGTGCTGCGCCAGCGCCACCATCTCCTTCGCGGATGTATGGGACACGTGAGCGCCTATCGGCCACTCGCCACCCGACTCTTCCGCCACGACGTCGTAAACCCGCAGCCGTTCCTCTCTGTCCAGGCTCCAGAACTCCCCCATGCCCCAGGCGCAGCCCGCTCCGTGAGTCCCAAGAGCGCGGACGTGGGCTACGTTCTTCCGCAGGCCCTCTTCGTCAAGCTCGTCGTCAGGGGTGAAGGGAGTCATCAATGTGGACCATTGACCGCGAAGATTCTCTCGCGCCCAGTCCTTAGCTTCCGTCTTTGTGTACTCGGCCATCTGTCGCTCCGCGCCTTAAAACTCAGACGGTCTCGCCAAGCGAAACTGTCAGCAAATCCGACAGAAATATCTTAGCTACGGCGGTATGCAGTGTCAACAAAGATGGGAGCGCGAGACGATTCCTTAGTCCCTTCCCCCTCGACGGGCTGATAGGGGCAGGCAAAAAGTCCCTTCCCCCTTGATTGGGGAAGGTTAGGATGGGGGTGAAACCCAAAATACGGCAGGCTAAGCCCTCAGCCCTTCATCAGCGCCTTGTTCTCGTTCCTCAGACACCGCGTGCACATATACATCTTGGTCGGCTTGCCGTCGCGTATGACGGTCTGCCTCTGCACGTTGGCGAACCAACGGGTGCGGGTGCGCCGCTTCGAGTGGCTTACGTTGTTTCCTGACTGTCCCGCCTTCGCGCAAATCTGGCACCGCGCCATGTTGACCACCTACCGGGATTGAACTATACTGCGAAAAATCGAACGAATTAACCTTTAGACCTTAGCACAAGCCCGAAAGACAGGGCAAACCCTTCCTATACCGTTTCTGTCGTTCGCCCTGAGCCTGTCGAAGGGCCGCCACGAACGTAATTGGTTGATAATCGAAAGACCCTGTACTATGACTTCTACAACATCCCACTCACTCAGATACGATGGCCCGGCCCTGCTCGCCATGTTCGAGTCCGCCCTGCAACTCATCGAAGCCAACGTAGCCGAACTGAACCGGCTGAACGTATTCCCCGTCCCCGACGGCGACACCGGCACCAATATGTACCTCACCCTGAGAGACATAGTTTCCAAGTCCGACCCCCAGGTGTCCGACTCGGTCGCCGACACCTCCGGCGTCATGGCGCGGGAGGCCCTCATGGGCGGCAGAGGAAACAGCGGCGTCATACTCTCCCACTTCTTCATCGGCATGGCAGAGGCGCTCGAAGGACGCTCCGACTTCGGCGCGGACGACATGGCGCGATCTCTGTCCTCGGCGTCCGTCCACGCCTACGGCGGCGTCGGCCACCCGCGGGAAGGCACTATGCTCACCGTCATGCGCGAGACCGCCGACTCGGTGGAGGGCAGCGACACCGACGACCTCGGCCGGATTCTCGGAATCGCGTCCGAGGCCGCGCTGGCCTCAGTCGCGCGCACCCCCACGCTGCTGCCCGTTCTGTACAGGGCGGGGCTGGTGGACGCCGGGGGCTACGGCATCTACCTCATGATAGAGGGGATGCGACGCCACGTCCTGAGCGACGCCCAACTCGACGAGCGACTGGAAGCGCCCCAGCCCGACATGGGCGACGGCAACATCTCCCCCGACTTCCTCGATGAGATTGAGGAAGAAGAGTTCGGCTTCTGCACCCAGTTCCTTCTCCAGGGTCAGGGAATGGACAAGGACTCCCTCATGGCCAAACTGCTCGAGGTCGGCTCTTCCCCCGTCGTCATCGGCTCCGAAGATATGCTCAGGATACACGTACACACCTACAACCCCGACGAGGTGGTGGAGTACGCCGCCTCGCTCGGCAGCGTCTCCCACGAGAACATCCAGGACATGGACGAGCAGCGCCAGCGCTACTCCGCCGACCGCCGCTCCGAGATAGAAGGAGACAACTCCAGCGTCGTCGCCGTCGTCCAGGGAGACGGGCTTGTAGATATATTCAGAGAGCAGGGCATAGACCAATTCGTGAGCGGCGGAGACACGATGAACCCCAGCGTCGCCGATCTCCTCCGCGCCATCGAGGATGCCCCAACCGACGCCGTGGTCATGCTGCCCAACAACCCCAACGTCGCCCTAGCCGCCGGACAGGCCGCCAACCTGTCCTCCAAGCGCGTCCGCGTCGTGCAGAGCCGCACCGTCATGCAGGGCATAGCCGCCGCGCTCGAATACGCCCCCACCGGCCTCACCCTCGACGCCCTCGCCGACTCCATGGAAGGCCGCCTCGACGAGGTCCATACGGGCGAGATATGCTTCGCGTCGCGGGCCGCCGACCTAGGCGACGTATCCGTGCGCGAAGACCAGGTGATAGCCATGCTCGACCGCGAACTGGTGTACGCGGGCGACTCCATAGCCGAAACCCTGAACGGCCTGCTGGACATAGCCGTCTCCGACGAAACCGAACTCGTCTCCCTCTACTGGGGTGAACCCATATCCGAAGAAGACGCCGAAAGCCTGGCCGAAGCGATCCAGGAAAAATACCCCGAAATCGAATTCGAGACTGTCCACGGCGGACAGCCTCACTACCACTTCTTCATATCCATCGAGTAACGCCCCGTTAAAAATCCCTTCCCCCTTGACGGGGGAAGGTTAGGATGGGGGTGAAACCCTAATTGCAAGCGCGAATACTTAAAATACCTACCCCTATATACAGGGGTGAGGGTGAACCATAATCCACAGGCCCGGAGGCGAACAATGGCCGTAAAAGTAGTGACCGACAGCGTATCCGACATTCCCGCCGACATAGTGGAAGAACTCGGCCTGACCGTCGTTCCAGCCTATGTCCGCTTCGGCAACACCGACTACAAGGACGGCGTTGAACTCACCACCGACCAGTTCTTCGACAGGCTGCTGAACGGCCCTGACTACCCGGCCACCTCCCAGCCCTCCGTGGGAGACTTCTCCGAGGCATACGCCGGCGTAGCCGACGGCGCGGACGGCATCGTATCCGTCCACGTCTCCAGCAAACTCAGCGGCACCATAAACTCCGCCCAGCAGGGCGCGACCGTCGCCAACGTCGGCTGTCCCATAGAGATAGTGGACACCCTTCAGGCGTCCATGGGCGCGGGTCTGATAACCATAGCCGCCGCCAAAGCCGCCCGAGACGGCGGATCCCTCGAAGAAGTAGCCGCCGCCGCCCGAGACGCCGCGGCCAGAAGCCAGTGTATCTGCCTCCTCGACACCCTCGAATACCTCATCAAGGGCGGGCGCGTCGGAAAGGCCCAGGGCATGGTCGGAAGCCTGCTCAGGATAAAGCCCCTCATAATCGTCCGCGACGGCGTGGTTGACAACTTTGCCAAAGAGCGCACCCGCCGCAAGGCCCTCGCCCGTCTCGAGGCCGCCGCCGCCGAATTCGGCGACCTCGACTCCGTGGCCGTCATGTACAGCACCGCCCGCGACGAAGCCGAACGCCTCTCCCGGTCCATCAGCGCCGAAAATCCGCCAATCGTAGCCCGCTTCGGCCCCGCCCTGGGCACCTACGTCGGCCCCAACGCCCTCGGTATAGCCCTCCTCAGCGCCTGACCGTACCCAACAACCTAAGACGATACGCGCCATCTGCATACCATCAGGCATTACGGCCCTGTCTGAACACAACATCGTCAACCATGATCGTCTTCGGGTCAGGGCCGGTGACTCCGATGCCTGCGGAATTAGCGTACTGATGCGCGTAGCATAGAATCCAGTCATTGACAGTCAGCCTGATTCTGACCATGCGGCTGCGTGTTCCGGGCGGGAAATCTCCCCTTATGCGCTCGGACATCACCCTAGCCTCTTCAAGATACGCTTGACCGCTCTCTAGTTTTCTTCTAATGTCCAATATGCGATACAATTCATAACGTTCCTGATCGGTAGTGTCTATATAAACTGGATTGTCGCTGGAGATTGGCATGACTGGCGAAGTTCCTGAAATACTGAGACTTTACCTGAACCACCACATAGACTTCGACTCGCTCGAAGACCGCCTCCTGCCATTCGCTCTTGACCCACAGTGCGAAGACGAGCGGGATATGGTTGATTTGGTATTCGCGGAATTTTACAGCGTCAGGGACGGCACATCCAGCGAACCCCTCTTCAAAGAGCGAATAGCCCAGCTAATCGCCCCCGAACCAAACCGCGCCCGCGTCACCCCCAGCAAAGCGACCGCCATCTGAAACCACATCGCGCCCGCAGTCTCCCGCTGCGCCAAGATAGCCCGCTTCGGCCCCGCCCTCCGCGCCTACGTCGGCCCCAACGCCCTAGCGGAACGCGGTGAACCCGGTAGGGCAATCACATCTTGTTCGCGCGTAAGCTGCGGCGCGAGAGTTCTGCGGTGTGCTATCATCTATTCAGACTCGGCGGACGCGCGACGCAAGCGGCAAGCGCGAGAATCAGAGCGAGGTTTGCCATGGATACCGGACAGTTGGCGATAGTGATTACCCTTGCTATCGGGTTTTCCGCAATCGTGATCGGGATGCTTGCGGCTATGTTCGCTTTGATGTGGCAGTCGCGCAGGGATACCCGGAGTATTGCTGAGGACATACGCGATCTTCGCAATGACCTTCGCAAGATTGGCGAAAGGGTTAGCGAGGCTGAGCTTGAACAGGCCCGTATCGAGGCAAGGAACGAGTTTCTGGCCCAAGCTGTAAGCAGGCAGGAGAACTTGCATCAGGTTCACGCTGACTGATCTGCCGACTCGCTGAAGAGACCGTTCATATCAGAGGGATGGTTTGGGATGCGTCACATCACCAGCCCCAACCCCCGCGCCCTCCGCTTCCCCCCATGAACCGACGGCTCCGCGCTCCACTTCGCCGACAGCCGCCGCACCGCCTCATAAGTCTCCCGACCGAACCCCAGCAGATCGCATACCACGCGCTTGTCCAGCAGAGCCCGGTTCGGGTCCGCGTCCGCGATATACGCCGGCTTCAGTTCCTTCTCCCTGAACTCCTCGAAGATGTCTTTGGCGGTGGCGAGTTGGGCGTCGCTCAGGGCGCGGAGGTCTAGGATGGGCAGGGATTCGGCGGAGCGGATCGTGATAGTGGCCTTGCTGGACTGTTGGCGCGTGGAGTGCCACCAATAACATAGCAATCCCAGCGTACTATTTCCCCAAACCGCCAATGCGTAATCAAAGCGGCTATCGTCGAAAGAAATGTTGGGCCATACCCTGCCACCAGCGGATTCTTGTTCAGTAAAAGCAATTGCGAGGGCCTGCGCTCCGAAAGTAAATTCACGGTTCAAGTGAATGCGGCTTGCCGTAGTCCAAACGGTTGCAGCTTCCGATTCCATTCCCGGCCTGACCCGGAGTTGGGAATCTGGATCGCATATCACCCGAGTTTCATTCTTGGCGTTGTGATTCCACAGAGATGGATACGTCGCGGTGGCGCTGGCGTTTGATCTGGTAAACGGCCCCTTGTGCGTGGCGCTTATGAACATCTGTGAATCCAGTCCGCGCTTACCCACTTCGCTCAATAGCGCCATTGGCAATTCGAGCGCTTGCGGCTGGGCAGGCAGCCAAAGTTTACCGCTGGATAGAGAATGAGCTACTTGGGCCACAGCCGCGTCCAGGATTCGCGCCGCGCCCCAGCCGGTTTCGTGTTCGTCTAGCGGAGCATCTACGCTTTCGCCATACTGTTCGTCCCCGCTGTATATGGGAATGCCGCCATAAGGCCCGTCTTCCAGATTACGCGCCGTCCGGTCTTCCACCATTGACTTGGAGAGTTCTAGCGCGTCCACGAAATCGGAAGGTCTGCCTCTCAGCGATGTGAACTTTGCGCGCGTACTAGGCTTCTCGTCCCGTCTCGGCTTGCGCGCGATTACCAGACATTCCGCCATTCCGGTGTCCGACGAAAAGGACATATCGCGCCCATTGGCGGCTATGCTCACAATCGTGGTATCCGCGTACTGACTGGCTATCATTCGCCTGAACTTCGCCCAGGACGAACCCGTAATCGCTGTGAAAGGCAGAACGAACGCCACGACTCCACCGGGGCGAACTTTCCTGTCGGCAAGCGCCGCGAACGCTGACCCTAGCCCCGCGTGTCCGTGATACGCGGTGTCTTTCGCCCTTTGTCTAAGAAGTCTAGCCATATCGGATTGGTCATTCTCAGAGGCGTTAAAGGCCGCGAACGCCGCGTTCAGAACGCCGTCGCCCGCGTCGTAGTGCTTCGTGTTGCTGGTAAACGGCGGGTTCATTATCACCAAATCAAATCCCTCGTCCGGCACATCCACAAGAACCTGCGCCGCCGTCTCCTCGCCCGCGCTGCCCGTTCTGAGCGCCGGGTCGGAGGTGTTGAACAGCGTCATGGCGGAGGACAACTGGAGCAGTTCAAGGGAGCCTATCTTCACGCTGCCGTCCTCTTGCCGTCCGTAGGGCATGGTGTAGAGGCGCGACTGTCCGAAGCCGACGTTGGGCTGCGCCCCGGAGAGCGTGGAGCCGGTTATGTGTATCGCCGACGGCATCACGTCGCAGCCGTACAGCGCCTCTTCCATCATCGCCGTGTGCAGGTTCGCGGGATCGCCGCCCGAGCGCTCGTGCAGCGCGGCTATCTGCTCATAGACCGCGGACAGCAGCGCCCCCGTTCCGCAGGCGAAGTCGCCGATACGCAGGTCCCCGATTGCCTCAGCGTCCGACCAGTCAACGCCGTCCATCTTCGCCACCGCCAGACGCGCCAGCAGCGCTGCGGACGCGGGTAGCGTGTAGAAGGTCGCCAGGTACTTGCGGTCGGCTATGAGACGCTGGAAGATGCGCCCGGTCAGGTCGTGCGCGTTGGTAACGCCCGCCGCGTCCACCCTCTGCGCCGTGCGCCTGAGCGTCCGCAGAATCCGCGCGGCGTCCCCTGACGGGAGCTGTTCCAGAACGTCTTTGGCTATGGCGAATATGGGCCAGTAGTTTATGCCGAGTATCACGGCCCAGGCTTCCAGCGTCGCCTCCCGCGGGTCTTCCACGCCGTCGCCGCACACCAGTCGCAGCGGCTTCACCTCGTCGCGCATCCCGGAAATCTGCTCGTGAAAGACCATCGCGTTGGCCATGATGGCGCAGGCCATGCGGCGCGTCTGTCTAACGTCCGACATTCCGAGCAGGTCCGCTATGGAGCGCGCGACCGCGGGCCTGAGCGTCGCCACTTCGTCCAGGACGGCGACCGCGCTTTCGATGCCGTCCTGGAGCGCGTCCGCGGCGCTGTTCACCGCTTCCTGCGACACGGACAGCAGCCGCGCGAGGTCGGCCAGGTCTGAGGGAGAACCCTCAAGCCAGCCGGATTCGGGGAAGCGCGTTCCGTCCTTGTAGAGGACGGCGTACTCCAGCCGCGCGTCGCGCATGGCCGCGCTCATGTCCTCGGAGAATTCCAGCCGCTCCGGGTATCGCAGCGCGATAGCCGCCTCGATGATCCGGCGTCCGTCCACGACTTCCAGGCCGAGCCGGTCCGCGGCCTCCTGCTCGGCGCTGGCGGCCGGCATGAACTCCGCTTCTATGACGACCGGAGCGCGGTCGGGCGCGCTGATGAGAATGTCAAGGCGCAGGGCTGGCTGTCCGACGATGACGCGGGTATTCTCCACCCTGACGGCGCAGGTGAGCAGCATGAGGCCCAGCAGCGCGCCCAGCGCGTTGTTGGCGTTCTGTTCGGCCTGTCGTGAGGGCATAGGAAGTCCTGCCGTGAAGAATCATTTGTTCGTGATGGATATATGATAGCGGACTTGGGGGCGGTTGTACAGGTTTGGCTAGGTCACTCTTTCCGCCGAATGCGCTATAATCACAGAGAGAGTACACGAACATGGTCATAACCATCAGAAACACCGACGATTTCATACGCGCTCTGCGTGAGAACGAAGAGTTCAGGGACGCCGCCCGGCGCGAACTGCTGACCGAAGACCTGCTGAATCTGCCCGGGGAGTTCAGAGAGTTCAGATCGGGCGTCGAAGAATTCATGGTGGGGTCCAATGAGTTCAGATCGAGCGTCGAAGAATTCATGGTGGGGTCCAATGAGTTCAGGGCGGGTATGGAGGGGTTCAGGGAGAGCGCCAAGCGAGAATTCGCTGAGTTGAACTACAAGGTAGATGACCTCAGAGGGCATCTGCTGGAATCGAAGATGCACACGAGATTGCGCCAGAGGTTGGGGAGAGAGTTAGGTCTCGACAAAGTGCGAGTCATCTGGATGCCATCAGGAAACGGTGTCCAGCCGCAGTCCAGGGCACAGCGATTCTCCGACAACCTGGATCGGGCGCTTGAAACAGACCAGCTCACCAGCTCCGAAGTTGATAGGCTGCTTGACACGGATATGATTGTGTGGACATCAAGAATATCCGACGGCGCGACCGTCTATGTGGCGGTCGAGGCGTCGGGCGTGATGGGAGTCAGAGATATTGACCGCGCCCGCGAGTCGGCGCGCGTCCTGACCAAATTGTACGACGCCCCCGCCATTCCCGCCGTGTACGGATTCAGCATAGCCTCGGAACAGACCGAGTTGGCGAGGTCCGACCCGGACGCGGGACTGCAAGAGGTTCACGTATTCCCCGAGCTTGAGAGGTTCTAGCGCAGAGACGGTTGCATAAGTCCCTTCCCCCTTGACGGGCTCACAAGGGCAGGCAAAGTCCCTTCCCCCTTGACGGGGGAAGGTTAGGATGGGGATGATTGGTTCAATCCCTGCCCATTGCAGGACAACAGACGGCAATTTTTCCTAGCGCAAAACACACTTTCGCGCCGCTTCCACCAATTTGCTATGCTTGCGGAAGTGACACCTTCCTACACCATTCCCAAGGAGCGACACACCATGATTTCCTCTCTCGACGCCGTTAAGGTCATCAACGACGTCCGCGCCGACGCGGTGGTCGTCGGCACTATGACGCCCAATCGCTACTGGGAGTCCGTCACCGAGAATCCAGACCTCGACCTGCCCATATTCGGCGGCATGGGAAAGGCGTCCTCGGTTGCGCTCGGAATCGCGCTCGCGCGGCCCGACAAGAAAGTGCTGTGCCTGGACGGAGACGGCTCGCTGCTGATGAACCTCGGAACGCTGGTCTCCATAGCCGGATCCTCCCCTGAAAACCTCGTCCACTTCGTCTTCGAGGACGGCGGCTACTTCACCACCGGCGGACAGCCCGTTCCCGGCTCCGGGAACGTTGACCTGGCGGGAATGGCGAGGGACGCCGGCTTCGCCGAGTCCTACGAATTCAGCGACCTGGAAGACCTGGCGAGCGAACTGCCCCGCGTCATGGAGCGGGACGGCCCCGTGTTCGTCTGCCTGAAAGTCAACCATCCGCCCACGCCGCCGCCCTTCTACATGGGCAAGACAGGCCCCGAAATGATACGCTTGGAAGAGGTTTTGAGAGGCGAGTAGCGAATGTTCGACTTCCTCTTCCTCTTGAACCACGGACAGACGACGAATCGCCCCATTGTCATTCCCGCGAAAGCGGGAATCCACTAGCTTCAAATATCCGGGATACGGCAATAGATCATGTTCGACTTCCACACCCACACCTTCCTGAGCGACGGCGTTCTCGCGCCAATCGAGCTTGTCCGCCGCGCCATAAAGATAGGCTACCGCGTCATGGCGATTACCGATCACGTCGGGCCGGGAAACATGGAGTACGTGCTGAAGACGCTGGTGGCCGACTGCGAGATGGTGAATAAGCGCTGGGACATCCTCGCGCTGCCCGGCGTGGAGATAACCCACACGCCCAGCGAAGACATCGACTACATCGCGCGCGAGTGCCGCAAACTGGGCGCGAGGGTCGTCAACGTCCACGGCGAGACGATTACCGAGCCGGTCATCGAAGGCACCAACCACGCCGCCGTCTCCAGCCAGCACGTGGACATACTCGCGCACCCCGGCATCATCACGCTGGACGACGCGCGAATCGCGGCTGAGAACGGCGTCTTCCTGGAGGTGTCCGCCAGGCGCGGGCATGGCACGGCCAACGGCCACGTCGTCAAGACCGCGAGGGCGGCGGGCGCGAGGCTGGTGCTGGACTCGGATACGCACGCGCCCGAAGACCTGCTCACCCGCGAATTCGCCATGAAGGTAGCGCGAGGCTCCGGCCTGGATCTGGAAGACTCCGTATCCCTCTTGGACAACGCCCCCCTGGACTTCCTCAAGAAAGTAGGCGTCGAGCGCCCCCTCCCCTGACGCGCTTACAGGGCCAGCCCAAATCCCAGAGTCTTTCGGTTATCAACCAATTACGTTCGTGGTGAATGAACGGGCGGCCCTTCGACAAGCTCAGGGCGAACTACAGAAGCGGTATCGGGAAGTAATCGAAAGACCTTGGCCAAAAGTCCCTTCCCCCTCGACGGGGGAAGGTTAGGATGGGGGTGAACCCTCTTAATCCGGCAGAACCACCGACTCCGGATCCTCGCCTCTCACGACCCTTGCGGCGTTGTACACCGCGAAAGTGCGGCTCTTCTCGCCCGATTCCTGCGTGAAGGACGCCAGGTGCGGCGTCACCAGCACGTTGTCCATGTGCAGCAGCGGATTGTCTGGCGGCGTCGGCTCCTCTTCCAGCACGTCCAGTCCGGCCTGCGCTATCTTGCCCGCCTCCATGGCGCGTATCAGCGCGGCCTCGTCCACCACCGGGCCTCGGCAGGCATTGATGAACACCGTCGTCGGCTTCATCAGGTCAAACTCGCGGTCGCTTATCATGTGATAGGTCGGCCCGCCCAGCGGAACGTGCAGCGTGATGATGTCCGCCGTGCTGAGCAGTTCGTCCAGCGAAACGCGCGTCAGGTTCAGCTCCTCCTCGATGCCCTCTTCCGGGTCAACCACGTCGGCGTAGATGATGTCGCACTCCCAGCCCTGAAGCCGTCGCGCCACCCTGGAGCCGATTCTGCCCAGCCCCACGATGCCCACCGTCTTGCCCGCTATCTCGTTCGCCTGCGAGAACCAGGCGGAGCGTATGTCGGCGGCCCACTCCCCGGCCTTGACCGCATTGAACTGGAGCTGGAGCTTCCTGATGGTGGAAACCAGCAGCGCGATAGTGTGTTCGGCGACCGCGACCGCGTTGCCGCCGCCGTTGTTGGAGACCCGAATCCCCATCTCGCCGAGCGTGGTCTTGTCCAGCTGGTCGGTGCCGGCGCTGGTGGTCTGGACGAGCTTGAGGTTCGGAGCGTGTCGCGCCACCTCGACCGTCACATGAGTCCCGGCTACTATCATAACCTGCGCGTCGCGCAGTTCGGCGGCCTGCTCTTCCATCGGCAGACTCGAATCCACCCAGCCGACGTCCGCGCCCTCCGGCGCGACCCTCTGGAAGTCCGCCAGTCCGTCCCCGCTAGGCCCGTATATTACAATCTGAGCGCCCATTATCGTATCTCTCCTTGTTGTCATCATATCCAAGCGCGGGTCATGCCACGCTAATCCGCACAGATTATACGATTGCCGGAACCTCTAAGCAATCGCGCCTTGAAGAAGGACGATTGCATAAGTCCCTTTCTCCCGGAGTAGTGGGTTGACCTATGGCGCCGCGCCGTCGAACGCTTCCCTGAAGCCCGGGATGGAGCCGGATAGCGTGGCGTCGGTTACGCAGAAGGATATTCTGAAGTAGCCGGGCATTCCGAATCCCCTGCCCGGAACCACCAGCACGTTGCGTTTCTGTAGTTCGGCGACGAATTCTACGTCGTCCTCGATTGGGGATTTTGGGAACATATAGAACGCTCCCTGGGGCTTTACCACGTCGTAGCCTATGTCCGCGAGCGCGTCGTACATGAAGTCGCGCTTGGACTGGTACTCGCCTATGTTCACGGTTACCGATTGGAGCTTGGCTACTATGTGCTGCATCAGGGCGGGCGCGTTTACGAAGCCGAGCGTCCGGTTGCAGAAGACGAGGCCGTCCATCAATTCAACGCCGTCCTCGTAGTCGGGGTGGACGGCTATGTAGCCGATGCGCTCTCCGGGCAGCGCGAGGTCCTTGGAGTGCGAGGTGGCGACGATGGAGCGGACGTGGTGGTGGAAGATGTGCGGGTATTCGAGGCCGTCGAACAGTAGCCTGCGGTACGGTTCGTCGCTGAGCAGGAATATCTCCGCGCCGAACTCGCGCTCCTTCTCGCGGATTATCTCGCCTATTCGGGCGAGCGTTTCCTCGGAGTACAGAACGCCGGTCGGGTTGTTGGGCGAGTTTATCAGGACGGCGCGGGTTCGCTCAGTGATAGTGTCGGCCAGCGCGTCCATGTCGGGCAGGAATCCCTCGACGGGCGGCACGACCTTGCACGCGCCGCCGTGGTTGTCGGCGTAGAAGAAGTATTCCACGAAGTAGGGCGCGAAGATGACCACCTCGTCTCCCGGATCGAGCAGCGTCTTGAGGACGACGTTCAGCGCGCCGCCCGCTCCGCAGGTCATAATCAGTTCGTCGGCGGTGAAGCTGAGGCCGGTTTCCTCGGCGAGTTGGGCGGCGACGGCGGCGCGCGTCTCGGGGTAGCCGGAGTTGGGCATATACCTGTGCATTCCGGGCGTCGGGTCGTCCGCGATACGTCTCAGTTCGGCGAAGAACTCATCGGGCGGCTCCAGTATCGGATTGCCCAGCGACAGGTCGAAAACGTTGTCCTCGCCGAACTTCCGCTTGAGTTCTATGCCCTCCTCGAACATTCTGCGTATCCAGGATCCCTGTTCGAGCAGCCCGCGTATCTTGTTGGAAACAGCCATGAGTCGCCTTTCGTTTGCATAAATCTACATTTATAATGTTACTGGTCAGGCCCTGGAGGAGGACTGGTTGATGACTGGTAAGCGGTTTAGCTATGAAATCGCCTGAATTAGCTACGAATTTCAGGGTGAAAATTTTTCGGTTCGCCGAAATGTTGTTATGTATAAGCGTGTATTTATAATTATCGTTCGCTGATTCCCTGTATTTACGCGGATATTGTAGCATAGTTGGCGTTGAGCGTGTAAAGTCATGGGAAACTTGGAGAAGATAGGGAGAGGGGGCTTATGCAGTCGCCTACTCTGGGAGGGCGTCTTTTAGGCCGAAGCCGGTTATCGGGGCGAGAACTGGTTCGTCGCTCCCGATGAGGCCGCGTTGGAGCAGCGACTCGATGCCCGCGAGGGCGGCGGCGGACGTTGGCTCGGCGAATATGCCCTCGGAGGCGGCCAGGCGTTTTTGCCATTGAATTATGTCGGCGTCGGGGACGGCGAGCGACGCGCCGCCGGACTCCCGAATCGCGCGCAAGACCTGGTTCTTGCGGGGCGGAGCGCCGACGGCTATGCCTCCCGCGAGGGTGGATGCTCCGGGATTCCACGCCTCACCCGCGAACTCGGCGGCGATGGGCATGACGGCCTCGGACTGGATGGCGTACAGCTTGGGCATGACGTCCATCGCGCCCTGAGCTATCAGTTCGGAGAATCCCTTCCAGCAGCCCATGAGCAGGCTGCCGTTGCCCACCGGAATGACTATGTGGTCGGGCGGGGGCGACATCTGGGCGGCCACTTCGTAGGCGAAGGTCTTCGTTCCCTCCACGAAGTAGGGGCTGAGGTTGTGGGAGGCGTAAACCAGGCCGTTTTCGCGCTGGTATTGGACGGCGGCGTCGGTACTGGCCTCCCTGGGGCCGGGGACGGCGTGGGTTCGGGCGTCGTAAACGCGAATCTGGCCCAGCTTGGCCTGCGGCGCGGTACTTGGCGCGAAGACGTGGGCGCGTATGCCGGCTCTCGCGGCGTAAGCGGACACCGACGCGCCCGCGTTGCCGGAGGAGTCTTCGACGACCTCAGCGACTCCATGCTCGACGGCTACGGACAGCATCGCGGCTGTTCCGCGATCTTTGAATGAGCCTGTGGGATTCATGAACTCCAGCTTGCCGAACAGGTTTGTGATTCCCAGATATTCAGCCATTCGAGGCAATGGGACTATGGGCGTATCACCTTCTCCGAGGGATACACTAGGCGCGTCGGAGTGGTACGGGGCGGGCATATCGAAGCCGGCGCGGCGGACCGTATGCCGCGCGGCGTCCAGATACTCAACGTCCAGCGGCGCGGCGCACTCCGCGCATCCGAGCGCGAGCATATCCGCCTCGCGGGACATTCCACATTCGGTACAGACCAGGATGATGTGAGACAAGTGAACTCCCTATTTGTGTCGCACTCTACCAGTGTCGGCAATGCCAGAAGTTAGGCAGGGCCTGACTCAGTAGCCCGAAGTCTCCAGGGCTTTCCTGACTCCGTCCGGGTTCCTCTCATTCACTACGGTCGTTCCATTATGGTCGCCTCGTCGGATGACACGCACCGACTCAGGTTCATCGAGGAAATCCAGCAACATCGGCGAATGAGTGGTTATCAGGAACTGAACTCGGTCGCGCGATTCTCTCAAATGCTCCACGAAAGCGGACAGGGCGGTTGGATGTATGTAGTTCTCCGGCTCTTCGATCCCGATGAGGTTTGTCCCCGGCTGGCCGTGAAGCGCGGTCATAAGCGCTATCATTCTCAGAGTTCCACTGGATACTCCCATCTGGTTCACGGGATACTGTAGCCCGGGTTCATGCTGGACGAAGTAAAACCTGTCGTCGGACTCTCTGGGTTCTATCCTGGTCGGCAGCCCCAGAACGTCGCGGGTGGCTGAGCAAATCCGTTCCAGCACTTCGGGTGAAGAGATCCGGATTTCGTACAAGGTTTCAGCCAGGTTACGCCCATAGGGGTCTAACCCCACCGTATCCAGCCCCTGCCAGTCGCGGCGCAGCACGAACGGATTGGGATCGAAGAATCCCCATCGGCTTACGAACTCCACAATATCGCGCGCGGGAAATGAGGCGTCCGCGGAAGCGGCGGTAAGCGCGCAGAGGGTTGATACCTGTTTAAGCCTGACTCGTTCTTTCCTGTCGTTAGACCACCACCAGCCCTGGCCTCTATCTGCATGAAGCAGTTGCATGGGCGGTAACTGGGAAGGCGAGAACGTTACATCCTCCTCGACATGAAAGTCATACCCGTTTCTGACAATCCCGACTGTCCACTCGTACACTCCCTCTCCATTTTCCAGACGCGCCGACAATTCTATCCGATGCGCTTCTTCACCTTTCCAAGCCATATTGAGGATGCCGCCGCGCGAGAAGACGGGCGCGCGGAAATCGTATGACCGGACACCTTCGTGCAGAAATCTCAGGGCGTCGAGAATCGCGCTCTTTCCCGAACCGTTGGCTCCTATGAACAGGTTCATATCGCTCAGGTCAACGTTTACATCGCGCAGACTGCGATAATTCTTCGCGGTGAGACTCAGCAATCTCACGGATAAATTCTCCCTTAATGGCAACCGCCCATATCTTATAGGTTAGCATATACCCGATACGCCCGCCAAATGCGCTATAATCGGATAATGGCTCGAACTTGGGAAAAGTAGAGGATTTTATCCATGGTTGCATCGTCCGCGCTGGCCGCTCCGTCCGATAACACGCTCATGTCGCCCAGGGCCGTGGTGTTCAGAGGGGATGGGGAGCCGAAGTCGCCTGAGCTTATGGTGAAGCAGTTGGCGGAGGTCGCGGATGGGGTTGGAATTGATGGGGATAGCTATTCGCTGGGGGGAGTGGTGGGGGAGGTGGAGAGGCGGTTGGCTGACGTTCTGGGCAAAGAGGCGGCTGTGTTTATGCCGACGGGGACGCTGGCGAATCATCTGGCGATACGCAAGCTGTGCGGGGGCAGGCCGCGCGCCATCGTACAGGAGCAGAGCCATGTGTATCACGACATCGGGGATTGTGTTCAGCAACTCAGCGGGATAAACCTGGTTCCGCTGGCGTATGGGCGGTCATATTTCACATTGGAGGAAGTCAGGGCGGCGGTTGAAACGGCTGTCGGGGGCAGGGTGCTTACGCCGGTGGGGGCGGTTGTGATAGAGAGTCCGGTGCGGCGTCAGCATGGGCAGGTGATGCCGTTCGACGTGATGCGCGCGATCACGGAGTACTGCGCGGCGCAAGGTATCGGGACGCATCTGGACGGGGCTAGGCTGTTCATGATGAGCGCGGCTACCGGGGTATCGCCGTCGGAGTACTCGGAGCTGTTCGATACGGTGTACGTGTCGCTGTACAAGTATTTCGGCGCTCCGTTCGGGGCGGTTCTGGCGGGGACGGAGGATTTCTGCCGGGAGTTGTATCACGACAGGCGTATGTTCGGGGGAGGGCTTTCGAGCGCGGCGCTGGCGGCGGCTCTGGCTCTGCGTGGCATGGAGGGGTTCGAGGCGCGTTTCGGCAAGGCGATGTCGAAGGCGGCGACGCTGTTTGATGAACTGAACGGACTTCGGGGCGTGTCGGTGAAGGCTTATGAGCATGGCTCGAATATATTCCGGCTCACGCTGGACGAAGACGTGGATACGGAGTCGTTCATCCGGGGGTTGGCGGACAGGTTCATATTCGTGAGCGCGGATGAGTACGATGATACCAAAGTCCACCTGACGGTGAATACGACGATATTGCGGCAGACGAACGACGAGATAGCAAGCGCATTTGAGGCGGCGTTGAACATTGCTCGATCATGAATCAGTACGAGTCGTAAGGAACTTCGTCCAGAGGACGAGCGACCGGATCAATGACCGCTACGGCGGGTTGATAGACCGGATCCGCAGGATATTCGTCGTGGAGCTTGCCATACGGGTAGCGCGTGAGATGTCGGAGGACGACCTCACGCACATGGCGGCGGGGGTGGCGTACTACGCGCTGTTCTCGATATTCCCGCTTATCATCGGGATGATAACGGTGTTCAGCTACTTCCTCCACGCGGAGCAGATACAGGCGAACATAGCGAACGCGATTGGGGGATTTCTGCCCGGCTCCGAGCAGTTCGTGCAGGATAATATCGAGGGGATACTGAACTTGCGGAGCGCGCTGGGGCTGGTCTCCCTGCTGGGTCTGCTGTGGTCGGGGAGCGCGATGATGGGGGCGCTGGACCGCGCTATCAACCGCGCCTGGGACATACACAAGGATAGGCCAATCTACGTGGGGAAGCCGAGGCACTTTCTGATGGTGTTCAGCGCGGGTCTGCTGTTCGCCATTTCGATGTCGAGCGCGGCGGTGGTTAGGACGGCGCAGGAAATGCCCAACCTGGATTATCCGGTTATCGGATTCGTGGTTGACAACATGGGGTGGATAATCCTCCAAGTGCTGTCTTTCATCCTGATGCTAGTGATATTCCTGATGATGTACAAGGTGATTCCGAACACTAAGACGTACTGGCGGTATATCTGGCCGGGCGCGCTGGTGGCGGCGATATTGTTCGAGACTTCCAAGAATCTGTTCTTGCTGTATCTCCAGAGTTTCGCGTCGTACCAGAACGTTTACGGCTCAATCGCGCCGGTGATAGTGCTGCTATTCTGGGCGTATCTGAGCAGTTTCATCGTGCTGATGGGGGCTGAGTTATGCTCGGAGTATGAGCGGCTGAAGCATAATGTGGAGCGGGGCGTGGTGAGGGCGGACGAGGGGGAGGCGGACAGCGCCGCAGACCAGTCCCCGCCGGTCCGGGCGGAAGCGGAGGATGCGGCGGGTTAGGGGGATGGGAGTTTGGGCGGCGCGGTCGGAGGGTTTCACCCCCATCCTAACCTTCCCCCATCAAGGGGGAAGGGACTATTGGTTACCCCGCGCGTCGAAGGGGAAGGGGTTTATGCAGTTGTCTTAGTCGGGGTTCCAGTCTGGGTCGGGGTGGGCGTTGAGATAGGCTTCGTCGAGTTCTACGCCTAGGCCGGGTTTGTCCGACAGGTGGAGGGTTCCGTTTCGTATGTCGAGGGGTTCGGAGATTATGCGGTTGTGGACGTCGAGGGCGGCGTGGTTGAATTCGAGTTTGTAGAAGTTGGGAACGGTCATCATGACGTGCGCTCCGGCGAGGATGTTCACGGGGCCGCTGGCGTCGTGAGGGCTGACTGGTATGTAGAAGGATTCGGCGAGGTTGGCTATCTTTCGCATCTCGCTTATGCCGCCGCACCAGAGGATGTCGGGCATGAGGTATTCGGCGAGGCGGTCGGTGAGAATGGGTACGAAGTCCCAGCGGTGGTAGAGCCGCTCGCCGACGCATAGCGGCACGTCAACGGCGTCGCGGACGGCGCGCAGGGCGTCGTTGCTGTTGGGCTGGACAGGCTCCTCAAACCAGCCGATGTCGTAGGGTTCGAGCTTGCGGGCGAGGCGAATGGCGGTGGGGACGTTGAAGTTGCCGTGCGCGTCTATGAGGATTTCGACGCCGGGGCCGACGGCCTGGCGCATGGCGGCGATGGTGTCCGCGCCCAAGGCCGCGCCGGCCGGGGAGATTTCGCCCTTCATGTAGCGGCGGTGATGCTGGCGCATCTCGGGCATGAAGGGGTCGGTCTTGAGCGCGGTGAAGCCTTCGTCGGCGAGTTCCTTGGCCTGGGCGGCGGCCCTGTCGGGGTCGCCCGGGGCGACGTGGGTGTACATGGGAACGTCGTCCCAGACGGGGCCGCCGAAGAGTTCGTAGATGGGGCGGCTCATCACTTTGCCCTTGATGTCCCAGAGGGCGATGTCAATGCCGCTGAGCAGGGTGGTCACGAAACCGCCGAAACCGCCGCCGCCCGTGAAGCGGCGGTAGAGCTTGTGCCAGATAAGGTCTATGTACTGCGGGTCTTCACCGATTAGGGATTCGCGGAAGTCTTCGCCGAGGGTGGAGTCGCGCAGGAAGCGGGCCATGTTTCCGACTATGACGCTGCCTCCGCCGCCGGAACTGGTGGCCTCTCCGATGCCGGAAACGCCCTCGTCGGTGTCAATTCTGAAGAAGACGAAGGAGCGTCCGCGTGGCTCCGGTCTTGTAACCCAAACTTTCAAGTCTGTAATCTTCATAGTAAGCTCCAGTACATTGGTGTGTGTACGCCCGTCGCCGGCTGCCGGAAATCTGGATACCCGCTTTCGCGGGTATGACGAGGTTCTTCTTTAGCGGGTATGACAAGCGATCAATGCGCCTAATCGCGCAACGCCTAATTGTAGCATAAAGGGACTGTCTGAGACCATGATAAAGCTGGATGTGGTATTGCCGGGATTGAATGAAGAGGTGGGACTGGAGAATACGGTGGAAACGCTGTCGGCGTTCATGCGCGAGAGGATGGACGGGTACGATTGGCGAATCGTTATCGCAGACAACGGCTCGACGGACGGGACGCGGGAGATCGGGCGGCGGCTGGCGGCGGAGCGTGAGCGGGTGGAGTATCTGCGGTTGGAGCAGAGGGGGCGCGGGCGGGCGCTGAAGTACGCATGGACGCAGAGCGAGGCGGACGTGGTGTCGTACATGGATATGGACCTGTCCACGGACCTGGAGTATCTGCCGGCGCTGGTGGCGGCGGTGGCGCGGGATGGGAAGGACGTGGCTATCGGGTCGCGGCTGAAGCGGGGGGCGCAGGTGATTGGGCGGTCGCCGAAGCGGGAGTTCATATCGCGGTGTTACAGCCTGATATTCAGGGCGATGTTCCTGACGGGGTTCCAGGACGCGCAGTGCGGGTTCAAGGCGGTGGGGCGCAGAGCGGTGGAAGAGGTACTGCCGCTTGTGAAGGATACGGGCTGGTTCTTCGATACGGAACTGCTGATTCTGTGCGAGAAGAACGGGTACGGCGTGGAGGAAGTGCCAGTTCGGTGGGTGGACGACCCGGACAGCAGGGTGCGTATCGTCAGCACGGCATACGAAGACCTGAAGGGGCTTGCGAGGCTGCGGTTCGGCGGGCTGAGAGAATCGCGTATAATTCTGGACAGGCTGAGGCGAGACTGATAGGGGAGTTGAGCGATGCACGCTTTCGTATGGCTTCTGATATTCGTTGCGTCTCTGTGGGTTGTGGAACTCGCGGACACGCTGGCGAACCTGAATCTTGACCAGTATGGGATAGTTCCGCGAGATACGACGGGGTTGCGGGGGATACCGCTGCACATATTCCTGCACGGCGGATTCGGTCACCTGATTTCCAATACGGGGCCCCTGATAGTTCTGGGCGGGCTGATTTCGCTGCGAGGCAAGAGCCGGCTGTTCTGGTCGTCGGTGTTCATTACGCTGGTGGGCGGTTCGATGGTGTGGCTGGTGGCTGGGCTGATTACGGGGTACGGCATCCACATCGGCGCTAGCGGGCTGGTGTTCGGGTATTTCGGCTACCTGGCGGCGCGGGCGTTCCACGAGCGGAGTTTCAGTTCGATATTCATAGCGATTGTGGTCATCGTGTTCTACGGTGGCGGTATCCTGCTTGGGCTGCTGCCTACGGATGAACGGGTTTCGTGGGAGGGACACCTGTTTGGGCTGCTGGCGGGGGTTACTTACGCGGGGATGGTGGGTAGGCAGGACCGGGAGGCTAAGGAGAGGGGAATTATGCAATCCTAGCAGGGTTCTGTGGGTTCCATTTCTACGTCTTCGAGTTGATACCAGAAGACCTGGTTATTATCAACTAGAGGCTGGATTTGCCTGTCCATGCGGACTCCGGCGATGACGGGCCAGGCTTCTTTTCCGGTGAAGCGTGTAATCAGGTCGGCGTGGGAGAAGGCCCTGGCTGTATCTCTGCCGTTGCAGGTGTAGGAGGCTTCTACTGCGATGTAGAAGGTTGTACCGTCCGTCTTGGCGACTTCGATTATGAGGTCGGATAAGTAGAAACTCTCCATTTCCCTTTTGGGAATGGAGGCGAGTCTTTCCGCGCCGTATTCTCTGGCCAGGGAGAGGATATTCTCAAGTGAGAGAACCTTCAGTGTAGTCACGTCAACGTCCAGCGACTTGGCCTCGTCAAGTCTGATCACTATGGCGGGGGCATTCTTCCGAGCCGCGGACTCGGCATAGTTGCCGCGGAAAGCTCCGAAGTCGTCGCTGAGGCGTCTGTTGTGGGCTTCTACGTTGTCGAGACGCCGCAGTATCTCGCTCTGGGTCTGCAGTATCTTACTCTGGGTTTTCAGCATCTCGCTCTGGGTTTTCAGCATTTCACGCTGGGTAGAGCGGGTCTCAGCGAGGTCTCTCAGAATACGGTTCTGGGTCTCGCGCAACTCGTTCTGGGTCTCGCGCAATTCGTTCTGGATTTGGCGGGATTGTTCCTGTTCGGCGAGAATCTTGTTTTGGGTTTGGCGAGAGCGTTCCTGTTCGGCGAGAATCTTGTTTTGGGTCTCGCGCAATTCGTTCTGGGTTTGGAGTATCTCGGCGATTTGGCTGGGCAGGGCCAGCAGGTCGTCGGTGAGCAACTCGCGTCTGAGCGCGACGCGGTATTCTTCGTTTTCGCGCACGATTCGCAGAAGGTCGTCTATTGTGTTGATGGTTGCCATATATTTCCTCGCTTGCCGAACGATTATACAGGATTAGGGTGTCCAGTATGTAAGTGGATGGTTCTGGCCGCACTTCTGGATTCCCGCTTTCGCGGGAATGACGGATAGCTGAGCAGTTCGGGCTGCACAGACAATCGAAGTACCTTGTTGCCTGAACTGAGAGAGACGGCCTGGGTGGGCCGTCTCTGGTTGTAGCATATATGTACGGTGGATGGCTATACTGTGGCGAACTCCGGCTCCCGGACGGGCTTGGTGAATTGGAGGGTGGAGGCGTCGTCATGGACGTCGGCGGTTATGCGGTCGCCTTCGGTGAATTCGCGGGCCAGGATTTTGCGGGAGAGAGGGTTTTCGACGTGGCGCTGGACGGCGCGGCGCAAGGGGCGCGCGCCGAATGTCCTGTCGTAGCCCTCGCGGGCGAGCCATTCGCGGGCGGCGTCGGTGAGCTGGATTGTGACGCCGCGCTCGGACAGGCGGCCGGCGACTTCGGCGACGGCGATGTCCACGACCTGGCGGATCTGGGCTTCGGTGAGGGGGTCGAAGACGATTGTGGCGTCTATGCGGTTAAGGAACTCGGGCCTGAATGCGCGTTTGAGCGCGTCCTCGACGGCGGCGTGGCGGCGGTTGCTGTCGTCTCCGTTGGAGTCACGCAGGAAGCCGACGGGCTGGAGTTGGTCGGATGTCGTTCCGAGGTTGCTGGTCATTATGACGAGGGTATTGCGGAAGTCGACGGTTCTGCCGTGTCCGTCGGTTAGGCGTCCGTCTTCGAGGATCTGGAGCAGGATGTTGAACACGTCGGGGTGGGCCTTTTCGATTTCGTCGAAGAGGATGACGCGGAAGGGGCGGCGGCGGACGGCCTCGGTGAGCTGGCCACCCCGCTCGAAGCCGACGTAGCCGGGGGGCGCGCCTATGAGCCGGGAGACGGCGTGCTTTTCCATGTACTCGGACATATCGAGGCGCACCATGTTTCGCTCGTCGTCGAAGAGGTATTCGGCTAGGGAGCGGGCTAGTTCGGTCTTGCCGACGCCGGTCGGGCCGAGGAAGATGAAGCTGCCGATGGGGCGCTTGGGGTCTTTGAGTCCGGCGCGGGCGCGGCGCACGGCGTCGGAGACGGCGGTAATGGCTTCCTGCTGGCCGATGACGCGCTGGTGTAGGCGGTCTTCCATGTGGAGCAGCTTTTCGGCTTCGCTTTCGAGCAGGCGGTCAACGGGGACGCCTGTCCAGGTGGCTATGAGAGCGCCGACGCGCTCGGAGGTGACGACCATCTCGACTTCGGCGGCGGAGGACTGGGCGCGACGGGCTTCGCGCTCCTCGATGAGGCGGAGACGCTCGGAGCGGAGTTGGGCGGCCCGCTCGTATTCGGCGCGCTGGGAGGCGGCTAGTTCCTCGTCATCGAGGCGCTGGATACGGGTCTCGGTCTCAACGATGTCGGAGGGGCGGGCCTGGGCGTCAATGCGTAGGCGGGCGGCGGCCTCGTCTATGAGGTCAACGGCCTTGTCGGGTAGCAGGCGGTCGGAGATGTAGCGCTGGCTGAGGCTGACGGCGGCCTGTATGGCGTCGTCGGTTATCTGGACCTTGTGGTGGGCTTCGTACTTGGGGCGGAGGCCCTTGAGCATCTGGACGGCGGTTTCGGCGTCGGGTTCTTCGACCAGGACGGGCTGGAAGCGTCTTTCGAGGGCGGCGTCGCGCTCGATGTGGCGGCGGTATTCGTCCTCGGTGGTGGCTCCGACGGCCTGGAGTTCGGCGCGCGCGAGGGCGGGTTTCATCATGTTGGAGGCGTCAATGGAGCCTTCGGCGGCTCCGGCTCCGACGACGGTGTGGAGTTCGTCTATGAAGAGGATTATCTCGCCGCGGGCTTCGCGTATCTCGTCCATGACGGACTTGAGGCGTTCTTCGAACTCGCCGCGGAACTTGGCGCCGGCGACCAGGGCGCCCATGTCGAGGGCGAGGACGCGGCGGTTCTGTAGTTCGTCGGGGGCGTCGCCGGAGACTATGGACTGGGCGAGTCCCTCTGCGATGGCGGTCTTGCCGACGCCCGCGCCGCCGATGAGGACGGGGTTGTTCTTGGTGCGGCGGATGAGGGTCTGCATGACGCGGTGGATTTCGACGTCGCGGCCTATGACGGGATCGAGCCTGGCGTCGGATGCGAGTTGGGTGAGGTCTATGGCGAAGCGGTTGAGCGCTCCGTAGCGACTTTCGGCGCGTTCGTCGGTGACGCGGTGAGAGCCGCGCACTGTCCGGAGGGCCTGGTAAACTTTCTCGGCGTCTATGCCGAACTCTGTGAGAAACGCCGATACCTGGCCTTCGGTCTCCTGGGTGAGCGCGACCAGAAGGTGTTCGGAGCTTATGAAGTCGTCGCTGAGGCGGTCGGCTTCGGCTTTGGCGCGGGCGAGCGTATTTTCGGCCCTGGGGGTCATGAATATCTGGTTGGTCGGGGTTTGCAGCCAGGGCATATCGTCCATGAGGAGGTGGAGCCTGCGGAGCATGGATTCTCTGTCCGCGCCGAGTTCGGCGAGGATGGAGGCGGGAACGCCTTGTTCCTGTTGGAGCAGGGCCATCAGGATGTGTTCGGCGTCCCACTGGGAGTGGCGGTAGCGGCGTATGATTTCCTGGGACTCGCGGAGGACTTCGCGGGCTTGTTCGGTGAAGTTTTCGGGGCGTAGGACCATGGGGCGTTCCTTGGAGGGAGTTTTTAGTTATTAGTCGTTAGTTCTTAGTTGTTGGTAAGGATATATGAATATATTGTAGCAATAGACTTGATATGATACAACTCAATTTTGGAGTGAGAAAAAAAGTTTTTGGAAATATCCGCTCTATCTGCTCTGTGTTGTCTGAACTGTGATTTTTGGGATTAGTGTGATTGATATGATGGGCTTTTCCTGGCGTTAGTGAGCTTATGAGTAGGTATAGCAACATTTGGACAGAGCAGGTTCGTCGTAATTTCCGCTCTGAAAGCGCTCTGCGCCTGCTCTGAGCGGGGTTATTCGTCCTCGTATTCCTGACGCGACAGCCTGATGTCTCTGAAGATTCTGCGTCCGTTGCTCATGTTCGTAGGGATGTTTAGCGTTTCGTGGACGGCTGAGTAGAGCCGATGCGCTCTGACGGGTCTGACCGTATGGACGGCGCACCATTTCTTGTAGGCGCGGTAGAGGTCGGAGCGGAGTATGTGGTCGTCGGGGCTTGGCTGGACGCACTCGCTCAGGAAGAGGCGGGTGGGGTCGGAGAGGGCGTTGAATTGGGCTTTGGCGGTTTTCATGGAGGGGCTTTCGATGAGGCGGCCGCGGTTGAGGAGGTGGCGGTAGGCGGCGACGGCGTGGTTCAGCAGGCCGGAGAGTTCGTCGGGCGTGGTGAGTTTTTGGAGCAGGAAGGGGTCTTGGTCGTCTTCGTCTATCCGGGCGTCGAAGGGGACGATGAGCCAGCGGCGGAGGTATCCGTAGGTGGAGTCGGCGGAGTCGGGGACGCGGTTGGCGCTGAAGATGAGGCGCGCGAAGGGGCGGAAGGCGAAGGGCTTGCCGTATCTGCGGCGGGCGTGGATGGTGGATAGGCGTCCGTCCACGACGCGCTTGAAGAGGGCGGTGTCTTTCAAGGCGCTGTCGGGGAGGTCGGAGGATATGTTGAGGAGTTTGCCGCGCAGTTCGGCGGCGGCGTAAGGGCTGTCGGAGAGTTGGTGGAGGGGCAGCGCGGAGACGTTGCGGGGACCCAGGAAGCGCTGGAGCAGGGCGAGGGCGACGCTCTTGCCGTTGGAGCCGGAGCCGAGAAGCATGACGGCTTTCTGGTGGCGCGTGTCGGGTAGGGCGTAGAGTCCGGCGAGTTGGTAGAAGAGTTCGCCGGCGTCGTCGGGGAAGACCTGGCCTACGAAGCGGTCTATGCGGGGGCACTCGACGCCCGGCTGCCAGGCGGCGTTTATCTGGACGGGCGACAGGAAGTCGGGGGAGTGGGGTTCGAGCTTGCCCGTGGATATGTCCAGGATGCCGTTGAGGACGTTGAGGCGGTCGAGCGGGGGCGTGTCCCAGAGTTCGGGGGCGTTGTCGGCGGCCCATTTGACGGCCATGTTGGCTTTGGCGGGCGTCCAGAGATCGAGCAGGCCGCCGGAGAGGGATTGTCTGAGTGGGCGCTCGCCCGGCGCGTAGCGACCGAGTTCGGGGTCGTACATGAAGAGGGAATCGCCGCGAGTGGCGAATTCGTATCCCATGTAGGTCACGTACATCATCGGCGTCCAAGCGGGATCGCTGGTGTCGGCGCGGTTGGACCGGCAACATTCTTCATTGCAACAGCCTTCCAAGCAGTCGGGGCAGTCGTCGAAGCAGTGGTCGCAGCAGTTGTACATGAGGTTCTCCTTGTTCGTATTTTGGCTTGGTAGTAGTTGCGTATATTGTAGCATAATGGCGTAAATATGTTCTAGTGAATTTGTCTGAAGCGGGATTGGGGGGAAGGGATTTTCGCAATCGGCGTGGCGCGGCGGGCTTGCCCGGATTGGGGAGGGCGGGTATGATGCTAGTAGCATAGAGTAGCGGGAAGCGGGCCATGGTCGCTAAAACCACAGACACTATCCTTAGACCGCGACAGACAGACTATCACGAAGATCCGGGTATGTACGGACTGCTCGGAGAACGGGTTCCCATCGAAGTGATTCAGCATCCGGCCATTGAATACGTCGCCATGGGGGTCAGGTACATCCTGCGCGGAGCGGGGAGTGTGTTCCTTGGCTCTAACATTCCGCTCCGAACCAATCCGCTCAACCAACGCGAACACGAGGCCCCGGACTACTACCTGGCCTGGGGAGTGGATGTTGCGTCCATCAGAGGGAGGACGGCGTACAACCTGTGGGAGGTGGGCAAGCCTCCTGAGTGGGCTTTGGAGGTGGCGTCTCCCAGCACGTATGACAGGGACCTGAACGATAAGCCGGACAGGTACGCTGAGATAGGGATTGGGGAGTACTGGATGTTCGACCCGACGGGCGGAGAGTTGTACGGTCGGGCGCTGATGGGGTTTGAGTTGGTGGACGGGGTGTATGAGGCTGTGGAGGTGGTTCGGAATGAGCATGGGTTGTTGAGCGGGTACAGCCGCGAGTTGGGCGTGAGGCTGTGCGTGGTGGAGGAAGAACAGCGTGAGGAACTGCGGCGGATACAGCCTGATCTAGGTCTGTTGTTCGACATGGATTTCAACTCGGCGCTGTTGCTGTTCCAGGAGGTGGATACGGGTTGGTACATCGTGGACATGGCGGGGCTGAGGGCTGAGCGGGATTTTGAGAGGGAGAGGGCGGAGCGGGTTGAGGTTGAGCGGGACTTTGAGCGGGAGCGGGCGGAAGTTGAGCGGGAGAGGGCTGAGCGAGTAGAGGTTGAGCGGGATTTTGAGCGGGAGAGGGCTGAGCGGGCGGAAGCCGAATTGGAGGAGGAACGCGCCCGCGCGCGGGAACTGGAAGAGAGGCTGCGACGGCTTCAGGAATAAATCCCTTCCCCCTTGATGACAGAGCGGGGGAACTCCGATAGCCGCGCCCGCTTCTGGCCTGACTAGCTCACCACGCTCCGAACGCTCTACCCACCGCTAGTTCGGGTCTATCTCTGACGACCGTTTCGTAGCCGTCACATTGAACTTGAGAACATTCGTGACACCTACGCTAGTCCAGGGGGCGTTGTCTGTTTTCTTCTGTAGCACGTTGTCAATAGACCAACCGGCGTTGGAAGGCACGTTAGTCTCTGCGTCGGACCCCGTAGTTCAATGTTCATAAACGTTGCGCCCTGACGAGTCGCCCGTGCCGGACACGACGAGGAAGTATTTCGCGCCGTCTTCCAGCGAGCAGTCGCCGGAGCAGGTGTAGGTGTAGTCGCCCGCGCCGGTGGGAGCGTCTCCCGTCAGCGTGTACGTCGCCGCCGTCGCCGGGCCGCCGCCGCTGACCGTATGGATCGCCGCAGTGTACCCGGTGGGAGATCCGATGACGCTAATTATCCTGACAGTAACGCTCTTTAGAGTGTAGCCGCCCGTGTTGGATCCGGTGGTGAAGCCTGAAGCATTTGAGATGTTAGTGGTCAAGTCTTGGCCGACCAGTTGCCAACCCGGCTGCGCCTCATCAAGGTTGCTGACGGATACAAGATTAGGATCAGGCAGAGCCTCGACCGTATTCGAGTTCGTCCACGCGCTCGCGCCGACGAGGTTGCGGGCGCGGACGCCGACGATGTAGGACTGGGCGTTTTCCAGGCCGCTTATGGTGATGGAGTTCGTGGGGTGGTTGAGGGCCGCGAGGGACCAGTTTCTCTTGTTGTCGGATGAGTAGGTTATGTGATAGCTGGTCGCTCCGGAGACGGCGGGCCATGACGCGGTGAGCGTTCCGTCGGCGCGGGTGACGCTAACGGAGGTGGGAGTGTTGGGCGGAGACTGGGCTACTACCGGGGAGGTAAATATAAGAACCGCTGCCATAAGCGCTATGAGGGCGGCGAGAGTCCATGTTCGGCGTGTTGGCGGGGGAGCGCGAAGGAAGGTCATCTCGGTACTCCTGATGATGATAGAGGCGAATGAGTTACTTTTTGGCAGACTTTTAGAATGGTTTAGTCATGTAACAGGAATGATTGAGCTAAGTAGCGGTATGTTAATCACTTTTTGGAGGAAAGTAAATTTGGGTGGGGGCAGGGTCTTTCGATTATCAACCAATTACGTTCGTGGCGGCCCTTCGACAAGCTCCCTTCAACAATCTCAGGGCGAACCATGAACGGGCGGCCCTTCGACGAACTCCCTTCGACAAGCTCAGGGCGAACCATGAACGGGCGGCCCTTCGACGAGCTCCCTTCGACAAGCTCAGGGCGAACGACAGAAGCGGTATCGGGAAATAACAGAAAGACCCTGGGTGGGGGGCTGTCTGAACTGTGATTCGTTTGATTGGAGGGATGGGCAGGATGGATTGTTTCCGCGAGGGGCTTTGCGGCGCTGACGAGGAGGTGGGTGATTGGAGGGGGAGTTGTGGTAGAATTGGGCGGGAATCAGGAATACAGGCTAGGAATTGGACGCGGACGGCTTTGATAATAGATATTCATACTCATACGTACCCGACTTCGGTTGATAGTTTCATTGACGCGGATGAGCTTATCGAGGAGGCTAAGCGCATAGGTCTGGATGGGGTGTGCATTACGGATCACGATGGGTTCTGGGATCACCGTGAGGTGGAGGATCTGTCGAAGCGGCATAATTTCCTGGCGCTGCCGGGGTGCGAGGTTACGACAGAGGAAGGTCATGTACTGGTGTACGGGCTGCGGCGGTATATCTTCGGTATGCACAGAGCGCGGTTCGTGAAGGATAAGCTGGATAGGGAGAATGGGGCGATGGTGGTGGCGCATCCTTACCGACGGACGTACCGGAAGGGGGCGGACGTGGACGCGGAGGCGTATCACGAGATGCTGGAGCGGGCTTCGCGGAATGAGGTTTTCGGGATGGTGAACGGGGTGGAGTTGCTGAATGGGCGAGGGCTGCCGGAGGAGAACGCTTTCAGCCATGACCTGGCGGACTGGTTCGGTCTGCCGGGGACGGGGGCGAGCGACGCGCACAGGTTGGAGGACGTGGGTACTTACGCGACGGAGTTCGAGCGGAGGATTACGGGCTTGGATGATCTTATCGTGGAGCTTCAGGCGGGTCGGTTCAAGCCGGTGATACTGGATAAGGGTCGGGAGCCGAAGTGGGCGGAGTTTGGGATGGCGGCGGTGGCGGGGTGATTGTGTGAATTGGGGTTTGGAGTAAAATGAACGCGCTTGCAGTCGGGGTTTCACCCCCATCCTAACCTTCCCCCGTCAAGGGGGAAGGGACTTTGCATACCTTATGATTTAGCTGAGTCTTGGGAGCTATTTGGTTATGCGGCCTTTGTTGGAGATACGAAATCTTCATACGTATTTCGCCACGCGGGAAGGGGTGGTGAAGGCGGTGAATGGGGTGTCGCTGTCGCTTGAGGCGGATAGCGTGCTGGGGGTGATGGGGGAGAGCGGTTCGGGGAAGACGATGACGGCGCTTTCGGTGATGCGGCTTGTGCCGTTTCCGGGACAGGTGGTGAGCGGGGAGGTGTTGTATGAGGGGCGGGATCTTCTGAGGCTGAGAGATGATGAGATGCGCCACATACGGGGGCGGGAAATATCGCTGGTGTTCCAGGACGCGACTTCGGCGCTGAATCCGGTGATTACGATAGGGAAGCAGGTGGAGGAGCTGATGCTGGAGCATACCGGCATGAGCAAGCGGGAGGCGCGGGGGATGGCGGTTGATCTGCTGTCGAACATGGGGATACCGGACGCGCGGGGTATGCTGAATATGTATCCGTTCCAGCTGAGCGGGGGAATGGCGCAGCGGGTGATGATGGCGATTGGGGTTGCGCTGAGGCCGAAGGTGCTTATCGCGGATGAGCCGACGTCGAACCTGGACGTGACGCTTCAGGCGGAGATTCTGCAAAGGATGCGGGAACTGCGGCAGGAGAGCAAGACGGCTATCATGCTGGTGACGCATGACCTGGGGGTTATCGCGCAGATGGCGGAGAAGGTGGCGGTGATATACGGGGGGTACGTGGTGGAGTTCGCGGATACGGTGACGCTGTTTCGACGTCCGATGCACCCGTACACGTGGGGGTTGTTCCAGTCGGTTCCGAGGTTGGACGCGGCGGGCCAGCGGCTTCAGCCGATGACGGGCGCGCCGCCGCAGATGCTGGATCCGCCGGATCAGTGTCCGTTCCTGCATCGGTGTACTAAGGCGACGGTGGAGTGTCGGACGAGTCCGAGGCCGCCGCTTGTGGAGGTGGAGAGTGGGCATACGCTGGCTTGCTATAACCCGGTGGAGATTGAGGAGACGGCGGCGGATTAGGGTTGGGGATTGTCGCTAAGAGTTTCACCCTCACCCTAGCCCTCTCCCTGAGGAGAGGGGATTTTCAACATACAGATGACGGTCGGGGTTTAGATTGCGAGGGAGGGGATGAGGTGGGTGGGGCGGTCGGATTGGGGGAGGCTGGAAGCGTCGTAGGCGGATATGCCGGTGTCTATCAGGGCGGAGGCTATGCCGAAGTGGTTCGCGCCCCTGATGTCGGTTTCTATCTGGTCGCCTATCATCACCATGTCCATAGAGCCGACGCGCCTGAAGGCTTCCTGGAAGATGGCGGGATGGGGCTTGCCGAGGCGGGTGAAGCGCAGGTCGGGGTGGTCAGGGTAGCGAAGGGCGAGGGCGGACTCGAATATGAGGGCGACGGATCCGCTGGCGAATCCGAAGCCGTGGCCCTCGGGGTAGATGAGGTCGGGGTTGGGGAGGATGAGGCGCGGGGGCGGGCCGGCGTCTATCTTGCGAAATAGGGCGCTGAGGATGGTGTCGGCGGATTCGAGGAAGGGGAAGCCGGACTGGTCGCCGATTATGAGCGCGTCGAAGTCGGCGTGGTATGGGACGACGCAGCCGCCGGCGAGTTCTACGTATCGGAGGCTGTCGGGCGGGCCGAGGACTACGCAGCGGGACCCGGTGAGGCCGTGTTGGGCGAAGTGGCCGGTTAGCAGGCTGCCGGATGTTATTATGCGGGATTGGTCTATGGGGAGTCCCATGGACTTGTATCTGGCGGCCCTGGTCTCGGGCAGGGCGGACGCGTCGTTGGTGAGGACGTAGTAGGGTTTGTCGAGATCGTGGAGCAGTTCGATGGCGGCGGGGGCCTCGGGCGCGAGGTAGTTGGAGCCGGCGAGGACTCCGTAGGCGTCGAAGAGGATCGCGGAGTAGAGGTCGGCGAGTTCGCGGAAGGTTGTCTGGGGTATTGGCGGCATACGCTCAGGACTTACACAGTTGGCTATGTGTGGATTCCCGCTTTCGCGGGAATGACTGAATTGTCGTTCACCCTCACCCTGAGGGAGAGGGGATTTTCAACATACAAATGACGATAGGCACATCCGTATTCAAGCGCGTAATTCATAGCGCTATTGGGCGGTGTAGCCGCCGTCTATGATGATTTCGGAGCCGGTGACGTAAGAGGATTCGTCGGAGGCGAGGAAGAGCGCTCCGTAGGCGACCTCTTCGGGCTTGCCGTAGCGTCCCATGGGGGTGTTGTCGGCGACGGTGTATTCGCCTATGCGCTGGGCGTTGGCGCGGCCTTGGGCGGTCATGGGGGTCTCGATTGGGCCCGGGTGTATGGTGTTGACGCGGATGCCGTCGGCGGCGTGCTGTACGGCGGCGGACTTGGTGAAGATGCGGACTGCGCCTTTAGAGGCGTTGTACACGGCGCTCACGGTGTCCTGGCCGATGTTGCCGCTAATGGAGGATATGTTGACGATGGAGCCGCCGGTTCCCTGGGCTTTCATCTGGGCTATGGCAGCCTTCGTGCCGAAGAAGACGCCCTTGGCGTTGATGTCCATGACGCGGTCCCAGGCTTCGACGGTGGTGTCTTCTATGGAGTTTCGGTAGGCGATGCCGGCGTTGTTGACCATTATGTCGAGTTTGCCGAATCGCTCGACCGCGCGGGTTACGGCGGCGTCCCATTCGGACTGTTGGGTGACGTCGAGACGGATGAAGATGGCGTCTCCGCCGGTTTCGTTGATTTCGGCCTCGGTCTGGCGGCCTTCTTCCTCGAGTACGTCGGCGATTACGACTTTCGCGCCTTCGCGGGAGAATAGTTTGGCTTCGGCGGCTCCCATGCCTCTGGCTCCGCCGGTGATGAGGGCGACTTTGCCTCGCAGTCTCATGTTGGTCCTCCTGGGGATGAGATTAGTCGGCTCCGATGGGTTCGCGTTCGATTTCTCTTTGCAGGGTGGCGAGGACGACCTGGTTCATGGTACTCACGTTGCCCAGGATTTCGGAGTGGCCGCGCTCGACCGCTCTGAGGCGTTCGTCAACCAGGTCGAGGCGGGCGGTGTGGTCGGTGGCGATGTTCTTGAGTTCGGACTGGCCGGACTTGAGTTCGGTCTGGCCGACCACGAGCTCGGTCTGACCTCGTTCAACGGCTAACAGACGGGCTTCAATCAAGTCCATGCGGGCGTCGACCGAGTCAAATCGGGCGGTGTGTTCAGATACGATGTTCTTGAGTTCGACCTGGCCTTGTTCGACCGCTCTCAGACGAGCTTCAATAGAGTCCAGACGTCTGTCAATCGAGTCCATGCGGGCGGTGTGTTCAGATACGATGGTCTTAAGTTCGGCCTGGCCTTGTTCGACCGCTCTCAGACGGGTGTCAATCGAGTCCAGACGTTTATCAATGTTATCTATTCGCCTGCTGATTCTCCCTTCCATCCTATGGAGAGATACCAGCATCAGGCCCGCAATGGAAATGCCCATAACGATGATTGCGATTAGCTCAGGGGACATACGCTTACTCCTTCGGAGCGCATTATACACTACTCTCGGGAGGAGTATGGGTCAGGCGTCTTCTCTTTGGCGGCTGACGGTTACGGCAGTGTGGAGTCCGCCGCGCACTTTGTAGTCGAGGGCTATGGTCATGCGGCGGGGGTTGCAGAGCGCGAAGAGGTCGTTCAGGATGCGGTTGGCGGCGTGTTCCTGCACTATGCCGACGCCGGTGTAGCTGAGCAGGTAGTATTTGAGGGACTTGAGTTCGATACAGAGGCGCTCGGGGACGTAGCTGATGGTGAGTTCGCCGAAGTCGGGGAGGTTGGTCCAGGGGCAGACGGCGGTGAATTCGTCGGTGTCTATGACGACCTCGGCGCCGCTGTCGGGGTAGTCGTAGTCGAAGGCGAGCAGACAGCCGTGGTCTATGTCTTCTTCGGTGCGGGTTGGCGGCGCATCGAGGTCGTTCAGGCTTTCGTATTGTCGCTGGAGTTGTTCGATTGTCGCCATCATAGGCCCCCGGTATTCTTGTAGTGGTTCGGTTTGTATGACGCTGTATCAGTTTGGTCTGTATAGGGTATCACCCTCACCCTAGCCCTCTCCCGTCAAGGGAGAGGGGATTTTCACGCAACAGGCCGCGCCGACCGGCTGGGATAGTTTGTCCGAGCGTGGGAGATTATGGGATTATAGTTATACTCTGGATGGAGGGTCAATTTTGATGGCAGAGCCAACGGAAATCAGAACCGAGCGGCTGCTCCTGCGTCCGTTCAGGCTTAGGGACGTGGATGACGTGTACGCATACGCGAAGGACCCGGAGTGGAATCGTTTTCTGCAACTGCCGTCGCCATACGAATACGGGCACGCCGAAACCTATGTCGCGAAGTCGTTCCTGAACTCGTGGGATACCCTGCCGACTTTCGCCATCAGCCTGGACGATACAGTTATTGGCGGCGTCAACGTCAGAATAGACGCGGATAGCATGACATCCGAAATTGGTTATGGCGTCGCTAAAGATCATTGGGGCAAGGGCCTTGCGGTCGAGGCGGTCACGGCGATTGTCGAGTGGGCGTTCGACGAGTTCGACATCGCCAAGGTTATAGCGCGCGCGAATATCCAGAACCGGCAGTCGTGGAGAGTCATGGAGAAACTTGGCATGAAGCGGGAGGGCATTCTGAGGAGCGCTATGCCGCCCAGCGCGGCCAATCCGGTCGAGCGCGTGGATGTGGTTTACTACGCCGTACTCCGCGAGGAATGGGAGCGGCGAACTGGACGATAGGAGCGACAGCGTTATTACGACAGACGCGAACGCGGGTTACGCGGTGCGCTTGCGGGGTGTGGTGAAGTCGTTTGGGCGGACGCGGGTTCTGCGGGGGGTTGACCTGGATGTACCGTGGGGGCAGACGCTCAGCCTGGTGGGGGCGAACGGGTCGGGGAAGACGACGCTGCTGAAGATCCTGGCGACGCTTGCCAAGCCGGATTCGGGGCAGATATTTGTCGGCGGGCTGAGGCCGGACAGAAGCGGCGCGGCAATAAGGAAGCGGATCGGGGTGGTTACGCATGACCCGTTGTTGTACGACGATATGACGGGGCGGGAGAATCTGAGGTTCTATTGCCGAATGTTCGGGGTGGCGGACGCGGACGGGCGGGTTGAGGCCGTGACCGAAATGGTGGGAATGGAAGCCAGACTAGACCAGAGAATCGGGGCCATGTCGCACGGGATGAAGAAGCGATTCAGCATCGCGCGCGCGCTTCTTCATGATCCGCCGATACTGCTTATGGACGAGCCGGAGAGCGGACTGGACCGGGAGGCGGTCGGGCTTCTGGACGCGATCATTTTAGAGCGTTCCGACGGGCGGCGGGCGGTTGTCATGACGACGCATGACCTGGAGCGGGCTGTCCGTTTGGGCGATACCATGGTCGTTATCTCAAATGGGCGGGTGTCTTACGCAGGGGACACCAACGCGGCGGGAGAAGCGTATATGGGGCAACCGGAGTCGGCGATATGAGGGGATACCTGCGCCCGGTGGTAGCCATTTTGGTCAAGGATTTTCTGATTGAGCTTCGGAACAAGGACATCCTGGTTTCGACGCTGATGTTTGGGTTGCTGGTGGTAGTGGTGTTCAACTTCGCGATTGACCCGACTCCGAGGATGGCGGCGGCGGTGGCTCCGGGGATTCTGTGGGTGTCGTTCACGTTCGGCGGGGCGCTTGGGCTGAATCGCTCGTTCGGACTGGAGAAGGACAGGGGGAATCTGCACGGGCTGATGCTGGCTCCGGTGAGCAGGGACGCGCTGTATTTCGGGAAGATGGCGGGCAACCTGGTCTTCATGCTGGCGGTGGAGGCGATTGTGTATCCGGCGCTGGCTATCATGTTCAATCTGCCTCTGTGGGTTCCGGGACTGATACCGATAATTCTGCTGGCGACGGTGGGGATATGCGCGGTTGGGACGGTGTTCAGCGCGATGGCGGTCAACACGCGGTCGCGGGAGGTGATGCTGCCCGCGCTGTTCTTCCCGGTGATAGTTCCGGTGATAATAGGCGCTGTGGAGGCGACTGGGATTCTGCTGGGTTCGGAGGATGGCGCGAACCTGATAAGATGGGCGGGATTTCTGGCGGTGTTCGACGCGGTGTTCCTGGTGGTATGTCCGGCGGTATTCGGTATGATATTGGAAGAGTGAGGTCGGACTATGGATATTGGGATCAGAGGGAAGGCGGATCCGAAGGCGGTCGCGGTCGCGCGGGCGGTTTACGAGGCGGCGCGGCCTGAGTGGGTGATACTGTTCGGTTCGCGGGCGCGGGGGGACTATCGCGAGGATTCGGACATTGACCTGATGCTGATATGCGAAGGGCGTATGTCCAAGGACGAGTACATGAAGGCGCAGAGCGCGGCGGGCGACGCGGCGAGGGCTGTGTATGGAATGAATTACGGGGTTGACCTTCTGCCCATTCGCAAGAGCGTGTACCTGCGCTGCCGGGGCGGGATAAATCACGTGGCGGCGCAGGCGGCGCGGGACGGAGTTGACATGAACGGAGAGAAAGAGGACTACGAGCCGGACGTGGAGCGGAACTTCGACTGGGAGGATGTTCGGCAGAGAGTTATCAACGCGGACAGAAATTTCCGAGACTTGCAAGCCATGACAGGCGCGGATGTTTCCCAGGAAGCGATGGGATTCCACGCTCAGCAGGCGTTGGAGAACATACTGAAGGGGTGGATTTCGGCGGTTGGGGTGAGTTACGGGAATACTCACGATCTGGAAGAGCTTCTGAAGATCATCAAGACCATCTCTGAAGAGATGGATACGCGGGCGGGGGAAGAGTTGCAGTGGCTTACGTCATACGCGGTGGAGTACCGCTACTGGGGGGCTGAAATCGAGATGGAAGACCCGGAGGAACTCCATCGGGCGATAGCGCGGGTCGTGGCGGCTATCGGGGAACGGATCAAGGAACTGACGGGCGTCGAGGAATTGCCGCGATATACCAGGCCGACGCGGAGATTGTCGGACGATGAATGAGAGGCGCGAAAGGCGACTGAACGAATCTGGATATGATGGTGGCGCTCAAAATGACTATTGGGGTCAGAGGGAAGGCGGATCCGAAGGCGGTCGCGGTCGCGCGGGCGGTTTACGAGGCGGCGCGGCCTGAGTGGGTGATACTGTTCGGCTCGCGTGCGCGAGGGGACTATCGCGAGGATTCGGACATTGACCTGATGCTGATATGCGAAGGGCGTATGTCCAAGGACGAGTACATGAAGGCGCAGAGCGCGGCGGGCGACGCGGCGAGGGCTGTCTATGGAACGAATTACGGGGTTGACCTGCTGCCCATTCGCAAGAGCGTGTACCTGCGCTGTCGAGACGGGATAAATCACGTGGCGGCGCAGGCGGCGCGGGACGGAGTTGACATGAACGGAGAGAAAGAGGACTACGAACCGGACGTGGAGCGGAACTTCGACTGGGAAGATGTTCGGCAGAGGGTTATCAATACGGATAGAGAGCTTATCGCTTTGGCTTGGCAGGTAGAAGGCAATATGCCCCCGGAAGTGGTTGGATTCCACGCTCAGCAGGCGTTGGAGAACATACTGAAGGGGTGGATTTCGGCGGTTGGGGTGAGTTACGGGAATACTCACGATCTGGAAGAGCTTCTGAAGATCATCAAGACCATCTCTGAAGAGATGGATACGCGGGCGGGGGAAGAGTTGCAGTGGCTTACGTCATACGCGGTGGAGTACCGCTACTGGGGGGCTGAAATCGAGATGGAAGACCCGGAGGAACTCCATCGGGCGATAGCGCGGGTCGTGGCGGCTATCGGGGAACGGATCAAGGAATTGACGGGCGTCGAGGAATTGCCGCGATATACAAGGCCGACGCGGAGATTGTCGGACGATGACGCGGATTGATTCCGGCGGTCGGTCGCGTCGCTGAATTGGCTGAAAGTGGAAGGCGAAATGAACATACCTGAAGATATACTGAACGAGATATACCGGCACGCCCGCGCGGAGTTTCCGAATGAGTGCTGCGGCTGGCTGACGGGGCCTCGCGGCGGCGATGCGGTCGCGCGGGTTCGGCGGGCTCAGAACGCTTACGACCCGGCTAGTCACCCCACCGCGTCGGATAGGACGGCTGAGACGGCTTACGTGATTGACGGGGACGACCTGCTGGAACTTAACCGAACCCTGGACGATGACGAGCCGCCGCTTGTGATATATCACTCGCATCCGAATGGTCGGGCGTACTTCTCGGAGACGGACAGGCGGGTGGCTACGGATCCGTGGGGCGATGGGCCGGCGTATCCGGTGAAGCAGTTGGTGGTTGGGATTGACGCGGAGCGGGTGGTAGAAGCGCGGATGTTCGAGTGGGATGATTCGGGGAAGGGGTTCGTGGCGGTCGCTGAGTTTCTGGGGGCGGAGGTTTAGAGGGCTTTTTTGAGGGCCTGGCGGAGTTCCTGGAGGGGGGTGAAGCCCTCGAAGCGGCCAGCGATTACGCCGTCTCTGTCAATTACGAAGGACCATTCGGCGCTGGGCAGACGCCACTCGCGGGCGACGGGGGACAGGACGGCGCGGTTGAGGTCTCCCTGAATCTGTTCGGGGTTGTCGTAGTAGTCCACGTGGATGAAGTTGGCCTGGCCGGGGAACTCGTTCTTCAGGTCTCGGAGAACCTCGACCTGCGGGCCGCAGACGGCGTTTATGCAGAAGGCGGGGCTTGCCATGACTATGACGGTGGGCAGGCCGTTCTCTATGGCGTCGGCTATGGAAACTTTGTACAGGTCTTCGTCCTGGAGCGATCCGGTGGTGAGTTGGGAGGGTCGCTCGACGTCATTGAGCGTCTTGCTGTGGCTTGGGATTGCAGGGACTCCAACCGAGGGGGCGTGAGTCTTTTCAGGCACGTCGAAATAGAGGGCCGCCCGCTTAGGGAGTCCGTCGTCGCCGAGGACGGTGGCCTGGATCGCCCATTTGCCGGGGCGGTCGAATGTGAGGTTGGTCACGTACAGTCCGCGCTCTACCAATGGGAAGGGGTGGAAGAGGGCGAGGGCTGTTTGAGCCGGATCGCCGAGCGAGTCTGCCTGCGGGTCGTAGAAGGACTGGACGGTCGCGGATAGCGCTTTCACAAGGCCGGTTTGGGAAGTGAGCGCGAAGGCTACGCGATGCTTGCCGGGGGCGATGTCGGGCGTGGCGAAGATGGCCTGGAGTCCGTCTTCGGAAACTGGGCCCTTGATGAGGGGTATCTCTTCGGGCGGCGCGGCGTTTTCGGATTCGGGCGCGGCGGGTTGGGGAACGCTTTGGGTTGATTGGGAGCAGGCGAGAATCAGCGCGAGCGAGAGGGCGGCCAGCAGGGTTGACGCAATCTTGAAAGGCCAGCGCGAGGGGTTTTCTCCGTCGGACTTACGCAGTTGGGATGGAGTGGGTTCTAGCTTTCGCGGGAATGACGAGAAGGGGTGCGGGAATGCGGAGAGGCAAATCGTGTTCAAGCGTGTAACTCCTGTGCGCGGTGAGCATATTGGGTTATGACCTCGCGCCGGGTTCGCCGCCTTCGTAAGAGCCGAAGGTGAAGGCGAAGACGGTGAAGTCTGGGGAGTTGGAGGACAGGCGCAGTTCGCCGCCTCCGAAGGCGTCCTTGTTCAGGAGGAAGTACATACGGGATTCGTCCACGGTGACGTAGCTGTTGCCGTCGGCGTCGTACATTATGTCTTTGCCCGCCTGTTCTTCAGGCACAGGGGCGTCGTCCAGGAATACCCTGACCTGGTAGGGTTCGCCAAGCGCGCTTCCGTCCTCGCCTTCGGCGTGGGATTCGGGGGACATCACGACGTTTACGCTTGTGCCAAAGAATTTGAGGGCGATGTAGTCCTCGTAGTCCATCGTCTCGCGGGCGTGGACTAGGCTTTCCTGGGTGTTGAGCCAGAGGCCGTTGAGGTAGAGGAAGTGGTTGATATACTCGCCCGGGTCTTCGTACAGCACCCTGGCGTCCGGGGCTTCGTAGTATTCGACGTGCCGGACATACGGGGGGAATTGCTGGGACATGAGCGCGCCGTAGTTGCGTTCGTATCCGGTGTAGAGTTCGCGTGTCTGGCTCTCTTCGATTGTGGTGGTTTTAGCGCTCTCGGCAATATCTGGGCCCGGGTCTGAGCTCGCGGCTATGTCGCTGACGTCGAATCCGGCTTCGGCGAGAATGTCGCGGATCTCCATTTCGGTCTCGTCATAGGCGCCCTCGCCGAAGTGGGCGTAGCGTATCTTGCCGTTGTGGTCTATGAGGTACTTGGCGGGCCAGAAGCGGTTGTTGAACGCTCGCCAGGTGCCAAATTCGTTGTCCTGCACGATTGGGTATTCGAGCTCGAACTTGCCCACCGATTCCACCACGTTGTCGTACTCATGCTCGAAGGCGAACTCGGGCGTGTGGACACCGAGGATTACAAGGCCGTGGTCGGCGTACTTGTCATGCCACTCTCTCAGGTATGGCAGGGTGCGGATGCAGTTGATACAGGTGTAGGTCCAGAAGTCAATCAAGACGACCTTGCCTTCGGACTGCATCTGTTTGAGGGTGAAGGGATCGGAGTTTACCCAGCCGCCGGTCTGTTGGAGTTCGGGCGCGGTGGGATGTTCCATCGCCTGCGGAGCGGGTGTCGAGGTCGGCGCGGGTGTCGCCGTGGGCGGTACGGCGGTAGCCGTGGGAGGTTCGGGGGGAGTTGTGGGCTGCGCGGTGGGGGCGATGGTGGGCGCGGGAGCGGCGGGGGGCGTGGTGTCGCCGTCGGATGAGCAGGCTATGGCTATGATGGACAGAGCGGCGATGAGGGATGTTGCCAAGATATGGATGCTGGACGATTTTCTTTTGAGCATGGGGAAATCCTGTGTTTGGCGGTGTTGGTGGAGCGTCGCGAAGGGCTTGTTGGCTCTGCCGCTTGAATTAGTTTACGGGAAAGTTCGTTTTCTTGGTTCTTGTTGGTTGGATGCGCGAGGAGGGAGATTGGATTCACAGCAGCGCTACCATGCGAATCACGCTCACGGCCAGGGTCTTTCGATTATCAACCAATTACGTTCGTGGTGACCCTTCGACAAGCTCAGGGCGAACGACAGAAGCGGTATCGGGAAATAACCGAAAGACCTTGCGCTCACAACTATGGAACGCGCCTCTACGCATTTCATTGTGTTAGTATAAACCCGATTCTACGACATCGGTCATTACAAGGGGCATCGCATGAACGAGATGAGTAAGGAAGATGCGTTGGCGCTTAGCAAAGCCGCGGGTATTGAGATTCATGAGCCTGAGCTAACTGAAGTGCAACATAATCTCAACGCAATCTTGCAGACAATGGACGAAATTGACATTCCATCTTCTTTTAACACCCTGGAGCCTCTGCCGATAATCATCCCACAGGACCCTCTCTATGGATAGTGAGATAGTCTTCCTTTCCGCGACTGAGTTGGGGCGTCGCATACATGACAAAGAGATTTCGCCAGTGGATGCGACAGAGGCATATCTTCGCCGCATCGAGCGGGTTGAACCCAGGCTAAACGCATATATTACGATCACTGCCGACCACGCTATGGAATCCGCGCGGCGGGCAGAGTCGGAGATTGCCTCCGGGATACATAGAGGCCCTCTGCATGGCGTCCCCGTGGCGGTGAAAGACCAGATTCACACAGCAGGGATACTGACTACCAGCGGCTCTAAGTTCGGCGTTGATTTCGTTCCCACCGAGGACGCCACAGCCGTTCGCAACCTGAAGCGCGGGGGCGCGGTGTTGCTCGGCAAGACAAACATGGCGGAACTCGCGTTCGGCGGCCCGGAGTCCTCCGCTTACGGCGCAACCCGAAATCCCTGGGACTTGTCGCGCGACGCGGGATCGTCAAGCAACGGATCCGGAGCTGCTACCGCCGCTTTCATGTGCGCGACTTCTTTGGGAGAAGATACAGGCGGCTCCATCAGGAATCCGTCTGCAAAGTGCGGGCTTGTCGGTATTAGGCCATCCTGGGGCAGGGTCAGCAGGTTCGGCGTTGAGAGAATAGCGTGGTCGCTGGATACCGTCGGCCCCATATCCAGGACGGTGGCGGACTGCGCCGCTACTCTCGGCGTCATCGCGGGGAGAGACTCCAGAGACCCTTATTCCTGGAATGTACCCGCGCCTGACTATCGCGCGACCCTGACGGAGGGAATATCAGGGATGAAGATCGGGCTGGTCAAGGAATTCACAGACCCGGACGTATCCACCGCGACACCCGCGATACTGCGGGCGATAGCCTCCGCCGCGGATACGCTCCGCGACCTGGGCGCAGATGTACGGTCCGTTTCGCTGCCGCTGGCGTATCGCGCCGGGATAGCGAGTCACGTGATAATAGCGGTCGAGCACGCAAGCCTCGCGCCGGAGCGAATACGGGAGAGACCCGAGGACTTCGATCCCATGAACAGAGCGCAGACGATGACCGCGGAGTTGATTCCCGCGTCGGTTTATTACAAAGCCCAGAAATTGCGAGCGATGATCCGCCAACAGGCGCTGGAGGCGTTGGAGGAAGTGGACGCGCTGATGATGCCAACCGCGTCCGCTCCCGCTCAGGTTATCGAAAAAGATTCCCGCTTGGGCAGCCGGGAAGAGGCGGAAGCCGCGCTTATTGATTCCAGTTATAGAGGTTTGTTCAGCATGGTCGGGGGTCCCGCGCTTTCCATTTGCTGCGGGTTTACGGAGGATGAGGGGGTTGAGTTGCCTCTGGGTATGCAGATAGCGGGAAAACCGTTCGACGAGGCGACAGTCTTAAGAATAGCGCGCGCCTACGAGCGAGCCACTCCCTGGCATAAACGCAGGCCACCGATTTGATAGGCGGGGCATTGGCGTGAACGAGGCAACGGATATTTGCGCCGTCGCGTTTGTATGAGTAACATATTGCGGGCGGGCGACCGCGCGTATTCATCCCGGAGGGGTTATAGCAATGAAGGTAGGATTCGTAGGCGTTGGTTTTATGGGGCGTCACATGGCGCGGAACGTAATCAATGGCGGGCATGAGATGACGGTGTTCGATATAAGCAAGGAGGCCGCCGATGAGGCGCTGTCGCTGGGGGCGGAATGGGCGAACAGTCCGCGCGAGGCGTCGGAGGACGCGGACGTTATCTTCTCGTCGCTGCCGACTCCGCAGGTGGTGGAGGATGTGGCGTCAGGGGAGGGCGGCATACTGAGCGGAGCGCGTCCGGGAGCGGCGTATTTCGACCTCAGCACCACTGATCCGGCGACGATATTGCGTATCGCGGCGCGGGCGGAGGGGAGCGGCGTCCGGGTGCTGGACGCGCCGGTGTCGGGCGGAACAGGCGGCGCGGAAGCGGGTACGCTGTGCGTGATGGTGGGCGGCGACAGGGCGGCTTATGACGAGTTCAAGCCCGTGCTGGACCTGATAGGGAATCAGACGATGTACTGCGGCCCCATTGGATCGGGCGCGGTGTGCAAGATTGTGAATAACCTCATCGGGCTGAGCGTGGGCGTTTTGCTGTCGGAGGCGTTCACGATGGGAGTGAAGTGGGGGGTGGAGGCGCAGACGCTGTACGAGGCGGTGTCGCAGAGTTCGGGCAACACGACGAGTATGCACGGATTCCCGAACGGGATATTCCAGCGCAATTTCGATCCGGGCTTCCAGCTTGACCTGGCGGCGAAGGATGTGGGGCTGGCGACGCAGCTTGGGCGCGAGTTGCGCGTGCCGATGGAGATGTCCAACGTAGCGCAGCAGCGATACATCGCCGGGCAGAATAAGGGCTTCGGCAAGATGGCGGCGGGCGCGGTGGCGATTGTGCAGGAAGAGCGGGCGGGGGTGGAGATAAGAGGGCCGGAAGCCTGATTTGACGCAGTTGCGTTCAGGTAGGGGTAGATTGCAGTTTTCGTGGGAATGACTGAATTGTAGTTCACCCTCACCCTAGCCCTCTCCCTGTGGGAGAGGGGATTTCTGACATACAAAAAACCAATGACTAACAAAGGAAGCCGTTATGGAAAGACCTGAGATAGCGCTTGTGATAACGCCGCATCCCGATGACGCGGAGATAGGGTGCGGCGGTACGGTGGCAAGCTGGATAGCGCAGGGGACGGAGGTGTTCTATGTCCTCTGCACTAATGGGGATAAGGGGTCGCAGGAGCCGGATATGACCTCTGAGCGCCTGGCGGAGATACGCGAACGCGAGCAGTCCGAGGCCGCCGCGACTCTGGGCGTGAAGGAAGTCGTCTATCTGCGATACCCGGACGGCGCGCTGGAGGATAACGCGGAGTTCAGGGGCGACTTGGTTCGCGCGATTCGCAGGTTCAAGCCGGACGTGGTGCTGTGTCCCGATCCGCACAGGCGGTCGTTCTACCTGCACCGCGACCATCGGGTCTGCGGACAGGTGACGATGGACGCGGTTTTTCCATACGCGCGCGACCGGCTGCACTATCCAGAACACGAGCGCGAGGGACTGGAGACGCACAAGGCGGGCGACGTGCTGTTCTGGGGAACGGAGAATCCCGACACGTTCATCGAGATAACGGACACGATAGACAAGAAGATCGAGGCGCTGAAGAAGCACGCTTCGCAGGTCGGGTCTGAGGATGGGGACGTGGGCGATTTCATCCGCGCCAGCGCGCGCAGGACGGGAGAGAGGGCGGATATGCCCTACGCCGAAGGATTCCTGCGGATAAACATAAGAAGCTGATGTACGATCTGCACGCTCACATACTGCCCGGAGTGGATGACGGCGCGGTCACGCCGGAAGACACGCTGGCCATGAGCCGGGTGGCCGCCGAAACCGGCACTAAGGTGGTATTGGCTACGCCGCATCGGAAGGATGTCACCGAGAACTGGTCGGTGGCGTATCTGCGCGATCTAATCTCGGAGATGAACGCTCAGAACCGCGCTCACGGGGTTGAGTTGCCATTGGCGCTGGGCATGGAGAACCATCTTGATACGGATTTGCCGGGGGAGATAGAGGCCGGGCGCGCGCTGCCCATGAACGGAACGCGGTACATCCTGATAGAGATGCCTTTCTTCGGGAGGCCGGACTATATCGAGGATACGCTGAGCGAAGTTCAGGCGATGGGACTGGTTCCGGTTCTGGCGCACCCTGAGCGCATCGAGGCGTTTCAGGAAGACCCGGATATGCTGAGAGGGTTCGTAGAGAGAGGGATGATCAGTCAGATTACCTCGAACAGCCTGATTGGGTTCTGGGGAGAAGAGGTACGCGACTTCACGCGCTATCTGCTCAGGAACGGCATGGCGCGCGTAATGGCGTCGGATACTCACCAGGCGACGGGTGGAAGGTCTCCACGGATGGACGTTGGTCTTGAGAAAGCAGCGGATATAATCGGAATGGACGCGGCGCTGGCGATGCTGGTTGATACTCCGAAGGCGATACTGGAAGACAAGCCGGTATAAACAGAAACGCCGATTGGCGAAATCTTCCCGCTCGAAGAAGAAGTATTTGGGGTGTCGCTTAGTCCGAGAGAACCTATACGCTCGACATAGAGCGCGATAATGCGGATGTAGTATCAATAGGACAACAGGAGGCATTTTGATGACGCAGGCGAACACACCGCAACCACCGTACTACGCGGCGATATTCTCGTCCACGCACACCGGCGCGCACGAAGGGTACGCTGAGGATACCGAGACTATCCTGGAACTCGCCAAGGGGCATCCGGGCTTTCTGGGCATTGAGGCGGTGGGCGACGATGACCTGAGCATCGCCGTCTCATACTGGGACAGCGATGAGGCTATACGCGCGTTCAAGGAACTCGCCGAGCATCTCATCATCCAGAAGCGCGGGCGCGAGACATATTACAAGAGCTACAAGGTGCGCGTGGCCCGGGTGGAGCGCGACTACGGTTTCAGTGTCTAACCGGGCAACAGGAGGTCGGGAAGATGAGCAGACTATCAGGACAGGCGGCGATTGTAACGGGCGGAGCGCAGGGCATCGGGGGCGCGACTTCAAGGCGGCTGGCTGAAGAGGGGGCCGCCGTGCTCGTCGCGGACGTTGACCTGGACACGGCCAACGCCACAGCCGCCGCGATAGCGGACAGCGGAGGCCGCGCCGTACCCATGCTCGCGGACATGAGCCGCGCCGAGGATATAGAGGCGATGGTGGCGAGGGCGGTGGAGGAGTTCGGGCGGCTGGATATTCTGGTGAACAACGCGGTGTCGTCCGACCTGTGGGGCGGCGACAGTCCAATCGCGGACATATCGGAGGCGAATTTCGACGCGGGGATGGGCATACTAGTCAAGGCGCACTTCCTGGCGGCGAAGCAGGCCGTTCCGCATATAGAGGCAGCCGGAGGGGGCAGCATCGTGAACATCTCGTCGGTTCACGGGATGCTGGCGGCTCCGGGCGCGCTGATATACGAGACAGGCAAGCACGCGGTGATAGGGATAACGCGGCAGATGGCGACGGAGCTTGGGCCGGCGGGAATCAGGGTGAACGCTATCTGCCCGGGGCATATAGTCACGGAGCGGGCGCGGGAAGGCTGGAAGGATAATCCGGCCGGACTGGGGTTCTTCGTGGATCAGTACCCGGTGGGGAGAACGGGCAGGCCCGTGGACATAGCGAACGCGGTGGCGTTCCTATGCTCAGAGGAGGCGAGTTTCATTACGGGCCACGCGCTGGTGGTGGACGGCGGTCTGACGGCGCAGTTGCAGGAGAATCTGGGCGTGAAGCAGGGGCATTATATTAGGGCCAACCCGGAAGTTAGGCTGCCGTACTAGCCAGAAGCCGCTCGACTTCGTACAGGTCGGTCACGTATGTGAGTCTCTCGGTCCGTATCGTGTCTGGGTCTCTGGCGACTACCGCGGCTTGGAAGCCGCAGTCTATCGCGATTTGGACGTAGGGCGGCCAGTCGTCCAGGAACAGGATGTTCTCGACAGGTATGTCCATTTGGGATTGGGCTATGGAGAATAGCTTTGGGTCGTCTTTCAGGATGCCGTGGTTGGCGGAGATTATGAAGGCGCGGAAGTAGTCTCGGAGTCCGAGGCGATGGTAGTTGAGTTCCAGGGACGGCCACGCTTCGGACAGAACTCCCATCTCCAGGCCGGATTTGTGAAGTCTCTCAAGGGCGTCGGGGACTTCGGGATAGGGTTCGCTGGCCTGATCGTTGACTCGGACGCGAGCCAGTTCGTGGGCCAGTTCAGCGTCGGCGATTCCGAGTGAGTTCAGGAGGATGCGGTAGAACGCGGCGAAATGCTCCGTCTCCTCTTCCAGCGTCCAGATTGGCTGCGTGTGTAGCCTGTCCAGTTCTTCCATGCCGAGAAGGATGCCGTCGTCCAGTTTGTCCATGGCGAGGTCTGGATACCGAGCGCGGACCAGAGGCTCGAATTGGGGGCCTGGGAACCACTTTCGCCAGGGCTGATCGGGCGGAGCGTCGGACGGGGCTATGGGCCGCATGAGAACGCCGGCGGAGTCGAACAGGATTGCGTGGATTGGCTTCATCTGAGGCTCCTCTCGGCTCAGATTGTACCAGGGTCTTTCGATTATCAACCAATCACGTTCGTGGTGAGCTTGTCGAACCATGAACGGGGCCCCTTCAACAAGCTCAGGGCGAACGACAGAAGCGGTATCGGGAAATAACCGAAGATTGTATCGCATCGGATTTACCCGAAGGCTATTCTGTCATATCATAGCCTTGGAGTATCATCCACACACAGACTAGGGGTAAAGAATATGTCCACTGTGAGCATTGACCATATCGCTATGCCGACCGCGAACGCGGAGAGGCTGATAGAGTTCTACAAGCGGCTGGGGTTTACTATCAATGACGAAGACGAATGGCGGGCCGGAGATGCGAACGCCTTCTCGATACAGGTGGGCGACTCCAAGATAAATGTCCACCCGGAGGGGTACACTGCCAGCCTGCGAGGGCCTACGGCGGTTCCGGGATGCGGCGACATCTGCTTCGTCTGGGACGGGACGGCGGACGAGTGCAAGGAAATGCTCGATAGGGCGGGGGTGGAGATCATTTCGGGCCCAGGCCCCAGGCGAGGAGCGCTGAAGCATCGGAACGCGGTCAGTCTGTACGCGCGCGACCCGGACGAAAATCTGCTGGAATGGATGATTTACCAGTGAGACTCTGACGAAGGATTGCTCAACCGGCCGGACTAGGCGGGACGATTGGTTTCCCGATAGCCGAGCGTAAGGTTGAAACAAGACGCCTGTAACAATTATCATTCAACTTAGCCTGTCCTCTCCGCGTGGGCGGGATAACCAGACTTGAAACGCGCTCACGGGCGCATCGAACAACAGCAAGAACCCTTCGGGCGGAGTATGTTTCAATGGTAGCGACAAGCGCAAGCTCTACGGCAACAGTCAACACCCTATCAATATCTCACGGCCTGACTCGCCGCGAGGTGGAACTGCCGGACTATGACAGGGAGCGAATAGAGGACGTCGGATTTCTGACCGCCATGACCCTCGTCCTTCTGGGCAACTACGCCCAGACCGGACACTTCGGCGGCCCGCTGGCCTATACCCCCTATACGGTCACCAGCCATCTTGTCGGCCCGGACCTGGGCGGGCTGAGATACGACTATCGCCGACCGAAGCATCCTTACTCGGACAGGTTCATGCTGGCCGGGGGCCACAACGCGCCTGTCACATACGCGCTCTGGATGATCATGGGCGAGGCGCTCGCGCGCAAGCACGCCGCGACGGGCGACGACCGCTACTTCGCAGACCCCGAAACCTCGATGCTTTCGATTGACGCGCTGGGCTTCCGGCGCGGACGGGGGGCGCTGGACACGATTCTGAAGGACAACGACCTGGTTGACCACCCGCTCATGGCGCAGGCGGCTATCAGGGGGATACGCTCGCTCGCGGGACACTCCGAGACGACCGACCTGACCAACGACGTCAACGGCGGGCCGTCCGGCATCGGCATAGCGACGAGCGCGGGCAAGGCGGCGTTCTGGGACATCGTTGGCGCGCCGGACAGCCTGAAGATAATGGCTATCGAGGGCGAGTTCGCCATGACATCCGGCCACTCGCAGGAGATGAAGACCGCGGCGGTCGCTCAGCAGGTCGGCAAAAGGCTCCGCATACTGCTCTCGTATAACAACGCCGGAATTGACGATGAGTTGGTGGGCAGCGTAATCAAGCCGGTCTATGACGCATACAGGATCGAAGACCAGTGGGCGGCTTATGGCTGGAACGTGATGACGCTGGACGACGGCAACGACTACGACCAGGTTGTGGCCGCGCTCAAGACGATGGAGGATTGGGACCACGAGGACGACAGGCCCATGATAGTGGTGGGCAAGACGGTCAAGGGCTGGTGGCCAGCCGCGCAGAACGGACATATTCCTGGCTACGGGGAGCAGGTTGTCAGCTATCAGAGCCACCCGTACAACATGGCGATGAACGGCGACTACTTCGTGGGGCTGGCCGCGACGTTCGAGAAGCGGTTCGGAGTTGAGTTCGAGGGAATCCGAAACGGCGCGGTTTCGGACGAAAGGGAGCGCCTCATCCAGTTCAAGAAGAACATGGACATCGCTATGTCCGTACTGGACAAGAACGGGCTGGGCGACTGGATGGCCGACCGACTGGTGGAGCTTGGCGAAAGCGTGGACGACGGGCTGCCGCTGCGGGTTGACCGCGCCGCCAACCCGTTCAAGGACGCGCGCCTGTCGGTCGCTAATCTTCCTGTTGAGGCTCAGAACGTCAAGGTCGCCAATACCGCGTCCGGCGAGGAGAAGGAACTTTCCATCAAGCTATTCGAGGAGCCGGGCAACGTGCGCGGCACGCGCAGGGCTATCTCGGAGATAATCAAGTGGACGAACTACGTGACCGAGAATCGCTTCGTTGTGGTGGCGGCGGACCTAGCCGAATCCATTAACGTGGAGCATGGCGCGATATGGGATACCTTCGACCCGGTGGCCAATCCGAGCGGCGGACGTCTGAAGGCCGCGATACAGGAAGCGGGCAACGCCTCCACCGCGATTGGTCTGGTGGGGCAGTCGGTCTCGCTCGACCCGGACGAACACGTTGGAGTCTGGGCTCTGAGCGGCACTTATGGTGCGTTCACGCCGCTCATGTACCTGCCCGCGCGCGTATGGAGCCAGCAGAACCAGGACAGCCCGTTCAGGACGGGAGTGCTGCATATTCTGGCCGGCCACTCAGGCCCTGAGACGGCGGCGGACGCGCGCACGCACTTCGGCATATTCGCGCCGCAGGTGTGGAAGCTGTTCCCGCGCGACCAGGTGATAGTTCTGAGTTTCTGGGACTACAACGACGTGGCGCCCGGATACTTCGCGGCGGCTGAGATAGCGGCGCGCGATCCGAAGGTGGGCGTGATAGTCCTGGAGGTGGCGAGGCCGGACTTCCCCGTATCCGACCGCTCTACGTTCGCCGATACCGACCTCAAGGCGGCGGCCAAGGGCTTCTACCTCATCCGCGACTTTGACCCGGACAAGCCCAAAGACGGCTATATATTGGTGCAGGGTTCGTCCTCGACGGTCAACCTGGTGTCGGTGCTGTCCCGGTTGGAGGAAGAGGGCGTGAACGTCCGCGTGATAGCGGCCATCAGCGAGGAGCTGTTCAGGCGACAGTCGGCGGAGTACCAGGAGTCGGTGCTGCCCGCAGCCGCCAAGTACGACATGATGGTGGTGACCACAGGCACGCGCCGGATGTGGCCGGTGCAGAACGTCGGGCCGCTGACGGATGAGTACTCGCTTACGTCGGATTGGGACAATCAGTGGCTCACCGGCGGCTCAGAGGCTGACGTAATCGCGGAGGCGCATCTGGATGCCGAGTCCATCTACAAGGGCATCAAGCGCTTCGCGGCGGAGCGCGAAAGCCGGCTGGGTCGGCAGAGGGAGGCGCTGGCGGGACTGGGGTAGAGAGAGCAGCGCACAATCCGATAAAGCGGATTAGGGGCGGAGGGCTTAACAGTCTCCGTCCCAATGTGAACTCAGGACATCGGCGCGGAAAGGACGAACCATGAATCAGAATCGAAACCTGGAAAGTCCGACGCTAGTAGATGATTCTGTTGAAGACTTGCGCCAGCGTCTTGAGAACGCCAATAGCCACTTCAGACGGAAGGCCGCCGCCGTCCTAGGCGACGATACATCTGTCTATCTGCTCGCCAATCTATACCAAACCTCCTCACTGGATATATCCGGGATTGATATGTCCCAAGACGGTATTGCGCTTGCCAAACTGTCGGCGGCCAATTTCTGCGAGATAGGCGCTGAGGTGATTTATATCACTGAAGCGGGTCAGAACTTCATCGAGTCTATCAATAACGCATGACTCCGCCGAATGACTCATTTATCCATCATACCTTGGCGAAGGGCCTAGAAATCCGACGCGGCGTATCCGTAGAGTCTCTGCGTATTGCTGTCTTGGGACCGAGTCTCGCAGACGAGAGAGATCCGGGCGCTCAGAAACGAATGCAGATATACGACTCCCTAAAGGGGGACGGACACGCACCGTTCTTCCCAGAAGATGAGATAAGCAATGCCCCGAATCCCTTTTATCCGTGGATAATTCAGGAATCCCAGATGCTCAGCGATGATGACGTTGACCTAGTTATAATCCTGCACACGGAAAGCTCAGCCGGGGCTCTTGGCGAGATATTCAGCTTCGTTCACTTTGATGAAATCAGATTGAAGACCGCTATTCTGTTTCCAGAATGGCATTACAGACCTGAAGAAGGATTGCCCGCCAATACCGTCCAAGCCTACTTCACTCGTTTCCTATACACGAAGGAACAGCTGGAAACTTGCCGTCTAGTTTCAGAATGCAGGCGATGGGCCTATGACCGACAGAACGGTATCTGGCCTATTCTTCCATATCAAAGATTCTAACTCAGGCGCGATGGCAGTCTGACATATCTCTTATACACTAAGGGTCAAATTGATATTAAAGAAACTCACACGCAGGAAGAAATTAGGCGAGACGGCCAAGCCGGACCTCATCGTCGTTGGGCTTGGGAACCCGGAGCCGCATTACTCGCGCACTCGGCATAACGCGGGGTGGTGGCTGGTTGATCTGCTCGCGGAGAAGCATGGGATAGAGGTCGGCAGGGCGCATAGCGCTACGCGGCTGGGTGTGGGAAATGTCGGTGGGCATATTGTCGCGCTGGCCAAGCCGCGCACTCATGTCAATGGTAGCGGCGCGGCTGTTCGTTACTTGCTCGCCAGATTCCGAACTACCCAAGACAGGCTGCTGATAGTGTATGACGAGACGGCTCTTCCGCCGGGCAAGTTGAGGCTTAGACCGAGGGGCAGCGCGGCGGGACACAACGGCATCAAGTCCATCATAGAGACGCTGGGCAACCAGGACTTCGCGCGGCTCAGGATAGGCGTCGGGAGACCGCCGCCGGGCGGCGACTTGGTGGGCTGGGTGCTGGGGGAGATGCGCCCCGAAGACCAGGAACTGGTTGACGACGCGATAGTCCGGGCCGCGGACGGGATTCTCTACCTGCTGGAAGAGGGCGTTGACAGGGCGATGAATAAGGTGAACTGACTGGGCTAGGCCAGGCCCATGCTCTGGGCGAAGGTCTCGGTGTAGGCGGAGGATGGGCCGAATTTGAGTTCGGCGACTTTGGCGCGGCGCGTCCATAACTGGAGGTCGTATTCTTCCATGAAGGCTATGCCGCCGTGCACCTGCTGGGCGGTGAGGGTCGTCCACTTGTAGGCGTGGTTGGTGAGTGTCTTGGCGAGCGCGATTTCCTTGTCGGCGTCCTCGCCGTCTTCGATGCGGGTGATGGCCTGGTACACGGCGAGGCGCGCGGAGTCTATCGCTATCACCATGTCGGCGCAGTCGTGCTGAACGGACTGGAAACTGGCGATTGGGCGGTCGAACTGGACGCGCTGCTTGGTGTAGTCAACGGTCATCTCAAGGACGCGCTGAGCGCCGCCGACGCTCTGGGCGCAGTGCAGCATTGAGGCCCTGTCCAGCGCGCGCTTGAGGGCGGGCCTGCCGTCATCCTCTCCGCCGAGAATGGCGTCAGCGGGTAGGGGTACATCCTCGAATTGAAGCGCGAATTGCCTGTCGCGGGCTATGCTGTCCAGGGAGGTTGCGCTAATCCCGTCGGCGGACGCGGGGATCAGGGCCAGAGCGAGACGGCCTTCGGAGTTTCGTATCGGGGTCAGCATCACGTCCGCCGAGTTGGCATATTCGACGAACATCTTCGTTCCGTTCAGGACGGATTCGCCGTCGCGTCTTTCGATGGACATGGCGATGGCTTCGGGGCGGTAGCGCGCGTCCTCTTCCAGCAGGGCGGCGGTGGCTATCAGCGAGCCGTCAGCGATAAGGGGCAAAATGTTAGATTTCTGGGTGTCCGAGCCTGCGTCCAGAATTGTCAGGCCGGCAATCGCCACCGAGTTGAAGAATGGCCCCGGCGTTAGGGCGCGTCCGAATTCTTCCAGCAGAACGGCAAGGTCGGTCAGCGAACCTTCGCCTCCGCCGTATCGCTCGGGGAAAGGCAGTCCCATCCAGCCGAGGGAGGCCATGCGCTCCCACATATCGGCGGAGTAGCCGCGTTCGTCGCGTTCCATCTCGCGGACCAGGCTGGTGGGACATTCGCGCTCGAAGAACTCCCGCGCTTCGCCCTTGAGCGTTTCCTGTTTCTCGGTAAGAGACAGATCCATTGTCACCCTCACCCTAACCCTCTCCCACCATAAGGAGAGGGGATTTGTTGACTGGTATTCGTATCTGGCCGCACAGTCGCCTACCCCTGTCAGCCCATTGAGGTAGAGGGGACGCCGCGATTGTTCGGCGTTCAGGAAGTTACCTGCGTACCGCCGGAGCGGGTGAGCGAGGTGAATCCGGCTGAGTCGGGCCTGGGCATACCGAGTCCGCGCCGCGCTATGATGTCGCGCTGGACTTCGTTCGCGCCGCCGCCGAAGCGCAGGAATATGCCGCTTCGGTACGCCTGCTCCATCTCGCCGTCCAGAAGCGAGTATGGGGAACTCTTGGTTAGCTGGCCGTACATTCCCAGGAGCTCGAAGCCGAAGTCCGCGACTTCCTGGATAAGGTCGGTCGCGACTATCTTGAGCGCGGAGCTTTCGTAGTTCGGCACTGTTCCTCGGTCTATCATCCAGGCGGTTCGGTAGGAAAACAGTCGGACGACCTCCAGCTTCATGCCGAGTTCGGCGAAGCGGGTTCTGACGTGAGGATCCTGCGATAGCGGTTTGCCGTCCGTCTCATGCTCGTTGGCGAACTTGATGAGCCTGTCCATGCGGCGCAGCAGGCCGGTGTAGCGAGACCCGATGCTGACGCGCTCGAAGTCCAGCGCCATTGCGACGTGATACCAGCCGCGATTGGGTTCTCCGATGAGATTCTGACGGGGGACACGCACGTTGTCGAAGAAGACCTCGTTGGTGCGTCCGCTGTCCATGCGCCAGAGCGGGCGGACGGAGATGCCCTCGGAGTCCATCGGAACCAGGAAGACGGACAGGCCCCTGTGCTTGCGAACCTCGGTGTCGGTTCGGGCGAGAAGCCAGACATGGGATGAGAAGTGTCCGGCGCTGGTGAACATCTTCTGGCCGTTGATGACGTAATCGTCGCCGTCAACGACGGCGCGGGTCTGGAGGCCGGCGAGGTCGGTTCCGGCGCCGGGTTCGGAGTAGCCGAGAGCGCACTCCACCTCGCCGCTGAGCATCTTGGGCAGCCACTCCTCGCGCTGTTCGTCGGTTCCGACGTTCATTATGGTCGGGCCGACCATGTGGGTGGCGGTGCCGTTGGTGTACAGGCTTCCGAAGCGTCCTATCTCCTCGGAGAAGATGTACTGATCCATGAGCGAGCGTCCCAGCCCACCGTACTCCTGCGGCCAGGAAATGCCGAGCAATCCCCGGCTGCCCAGAGAGCGCATGAACTCTTTTTGCGCGGGGCCGGGGCCTACGTCGTCAGCGGTCTCCATCTCATCGCGCAGTTCGGGCGTTATGAAGGACTCGATGGTGGAGCGGACTTCACCCCTCCACTCTTCCTGTTCGGGCGTAAATCGGAAGTCCATGAGGCAGGTTCTTTCAGTGTTTGGTTATCGGTTCTCAGTTATGGAGCGGGGGCGACGCAAGACCAAGGCGCTGAGAATATCGCCCTTGCGTTTTCACCCCCATCCTAACCTTCCCCCTTGACGGGGGAAGGGATTTTTGCATACCCCTGTGATCCCGTTGAGGGAGAGGGGGTTATCTTCGTGGTATCAGGCTGGTTCGAACACGGGCAGCGCGATGTTGCCCTCGCCCTGGTCTATCCAGGTGAGCTTGACGCGCATCCCGCACTGTACGTCTTCTATCGGGTTCTCGACTCCGACGACGTTGGTCATCATCCTGAAGCCTTCGTCGAGGTCAACGTAGGCCAGGGCGTAGGGGCCGAGGTCCTTGAAGGCCGGATGCCTGTTCTGCATGACGACGCTGAATGTATAGACGGTTCCCTCGCCCTTGGATACATTCCAGGTTATGTTCGGGGAGAGGCAACCGACGCAGTGGGCACGGGGGTAGAAGATAACTTCGTTGCAGTCGTCGCAGGTCTGGTAGGTCAGTTCGCGCCGCTTGGTGGCTTCCCAGAACGGCTCGGTGTCCTGCTCGGGGAAGCGCGGCTGGGGCCTGAGAGCTTGTTCAGTCATTTCGCAGTCCTTAGTTGGTAGTCTTTAGTTGTTAGTTCTCAGCTTTCGGGGCCGGATCCACATACGATTGGTTTCGCTATGCGTCAGGCTGATGGATTCCCGCTTTCGCGGGAATGACTGGGAATGTCAACACAGTTTAGTCGGCGGCCAAGATGGTTACGCCGGTGGCGTGTCTGGATCCTAGTTGGCCACCGTTGCCGACGGCTACCGCGAGTTGGGCGTCATTCACCTGGGAGGTGGATTCGCCCCTTAGCTGGCGGGCGGCCTCTATCAGCAGGTAGATTCCGCGCTCGCCGGGATGGTTGGAGGACAGTCCTCCGCCGTCGGTGTTCATGGCGGGCTTGCGCGGGTCGTCGAACACGAGGTGTCCCTGCGCGACGTACTCGCCGCCCTCGCCTTTCTCGCAGAAGCCGAGGTCTTCTATCATGCACATGACGGTGATGCTGAACGAGTCGTAGGCCATGAGGACGTCAATCTCTTCGGGGGCGACGCCCGCGTCGGCGAAGGCCCTGGGGCCTGATTGCGCGCCGGCGCTGACGGTGATGTCGCCGCCGTTCTCGCGGTACTTGGTGGCCTCGCCGCCGCCGATTATCCAGACGGGGTCCTTGGCGCAGTTCGCGGCGACTTCTTTGGAGGCTATGACAACCGCGCCGCCGCCGTCGGAGATCATGCAGCATTCAAGCAGGCGCAGCGGCCAGGCTATCATGCGCGAGTCAACAACGTCCTCGACGGTGAGTTCGCGCACGCCGACGAACTCAAGGTCGGTCATGGCCTTGACCGCCTCGGGGTTTCGCATCGCGTGCTTGCGGGTGGCGATGGAAATGTGCGCGAACTGCTCGTTGGTGGTGCCGTACTGGTGCATATGGCGGTTCTTGACCATCGCGTAGTTGGCGATGAGGGTCTGGCCCCAGGACGCCTCCATGTTGGACTGGGGGTTGGCGGCTCCCATGCCGACCGCGCCGCCCGTGCCGATGGCGCGGCGGTCTGAGTGGGCGGTGGAGCCATAAGTGAGCAGCGCGACGTCGCACTTGCCCGCGGCTATCATCGTCGCGGCGTGGTTTGCTTGGAATTCATAGGACGTGCCGCCGACGGCGGTGTTGTCAATTAGCCTGGGCTTGATGCCGAAGTATTCCGAAATGCCAAGCCCGCCGATACTCTGGTGGCTGCCGGTGTCGTAAACGGCGTCCACGTCGCTCCAATTGAGTCCCGCGTCTTCGAGCGCGCGGGCTGCGGAGGCGGCCTTTATCTGGAGCGCGCTGACTCCGGGGCCGACGACTCTGAGCGGATATTCGTGGATGCCGACTATCGCGGCCTCTCTGGTCTGGGGCATAGATTGACGCTCCTTTCACGAGGCGTTGCCTCGACGCGCAAGTTCGATTTCGGGGCAAAGTGTAGCGTAAGGACGCCGTATCGTCAACGAATTAGCTCCTCTATCGCGAACGTGGCTCTCAGACCGACACGGGGGCTATCCGCTCGATTCTGAAATGAGACAGACCCCGCGCGAGGCGGGGCCTGAGTTCCCGGCGCCGCGCCGCTCCCATGCGCGACGCCAGGCTTGCCGTTATATACGAGCCGTCGGACTAGAATGAGTCGCCGTTTCCGAGCCGCTTTATCTCGATGCGTATGGAATCGAGGGGCTGGAAGAACGAGCGGTGGCGCGCGTCGCGCGGGCCGAACTTGTACATTCTGCCCTTGTGGTATCCGAATCCGCCCGCCGCGTCCTCGTCAACCTGCTTTACGACCTTGACCTCGCCGTCAACATCCATGACCATGACCTCTTCCTCAGTGTCCAGGCCGGAAAGGTCGTCCGCCTCTTCTTTGCCAACGAGTATGCGAGTGTCGTCGCTGACTGTGTACGAAATAGCGGCGGAACCGTCCTTTGGCTGGAGGGTGAATGTTTCCGCGTCCGCGTCCAGCGCGGTTATGTCGCCGGCCACGGTTCTGTATGTATGGTAGTTCCCGTCATCGTCGGCCATTACTATCCGGCTGCTGGCGAAGCGGTCTTTCATGCCGTGGCCCTTGTGGAACTTGCCGCCCCTTCCGCGCTTCTTCGCTTCCCATTCGCCAACGGTGACGGATACGTCCATGCTGGAGCCGCCGCGCGTGACCGTAAGCGTCAGGCTCGCGCCAACGCCCGCGTCCGCTATCGCGTCGGTCAGGTCTTTCGCCCCGTCAATCGCCTCTCCGTTGACGGCGGTGATGATGTCTCCGTCCTCCAGAACGCCGTCCGACGGACCGCCTTCGAGCACCTTCGCCACCTTCACGGTTCCGTCGGGCAGCGGGTATATCGCCACGCCCATGTAGGGCTTCGACTCGGTATCCGAGTCCGGCGCGGCCTGGAGTTGTCCCATGCTGTCGGGCTGAGTTGTCTGTTCCACTCCCACCACGTCCACGCGGGGCGAGACCTCCGCCTGTGATGACGAGATGGGGCTATCCTCGGCGGCGGCCTCGGTGGATAGAGGGTTCGTGACTACGACAGCGGCCACGACCATAGCTATCAGAACCGCGAGACCTACGCCCGCGAAAATTTTGGTATTCATAAGTTCCGACCTCCCGCAATACGCGTTCTAAGTTTTGTCGCTCTGACATATAGAACGCGAGGAGGCGGGAATTGGTTAGCGCGAGTCCGGGCGCGAATCACCGACGCTCCACTGTGTTACAATGATACTATGGATTGGAAACGGCTGGAACGCTGGGTAACGACTGCCCTGTATATCGCTGGCGGCGGCGGCATTGTCATACTCTTGGTCAAACGACTGGCTCCCAAGGGTTCATTGCCGCAAAGAATCGCCAGTGAAGCGTCGAGTTATCTCAGCGAACTAGGCAGTATCAGCAGTGGCCTGCTGATCATTGTGGTTCTGGCTATCTTGGGAGGGAGCTTAATCATGGTCTCGATATTCGCCGGCATCAATAAGTATCGGGAGTTCAAAGAGAACGAGAAGCGACGCAAGGAGCAGAGGGAAGCCCGACAGAAGGAAATAGAAGACCGCCTCGAAGAAGCTATGGCGGAAGGCATTGCGGAGGGACGAGCGAAAGGCAGAGCCGTGGGCGTCGAGGAAGGCAGAGCCGTGGGCATCGAGGAAGGCAGAGCCGTGGGCCTCGAGGAGGGTAGATCTGTGGGCCTCGAGGAAGGCAGAGCGCAAGCCTTATCGGATGTGCGCGATCTGCTCCTTGAGCGCGGCATTGACCCCGATGATATACTCCCGCCTGAAGAAAACGGTTCCAAACCGTCGGAGTAAAGAATTCTTGGAGGACCACGATGCCCAAAGCAACACTCGATCTCGAAGACCCTGAAATTCTGCGACAACTCGGCGCTGAGTGGCGATTCGGAGCCGGTTGGGAGCCGGGCAGCCCGAACGAGGGGCTGGCGGCCCAAGCCGCCGGCAGTTCGGCGCGTCTGCCGGACTACGACGATTCCGGCTGGGAGGTGATTGATGACGTGGAGGCGGGCGGCAAGGACAAGGCCGCGGGCGGCGACAGTCCCGGCATACGCAAGACTCGCTCCACCGGCCTCACCTTCGGCTGGTACAGAATAAGCGTAACGCTGCCGGAGACAGTGGGAGACTTCAACACCGAGGGATCCGAAGTCTGGTTCGAGTCCAACATTGACGACTACGGCGAAATCTGGGTGGATGGCGAATGGGACAGGGACGCCGGCGCGGTGAACGGATTCAACGTCACCAATCGCGTCCGCGTTGCCGAAAGCGCGAAGCCCGGGGATACGCACGTGATAGCCTGCCTGGCGGTAAACGGTCCGCTCGCGCGACCGGGCGGCGGAATCTTCATGCGCTACGCGCTCCTGGACTTCGAGAAGTAGGCCCGATGTATATGATTCAACACGCATCCAACGGTGAACGCGCGCGCTCGAAATCCCACGAAAGGGAGAGAGAGCGATGATGGCCGACCGACGCTCGCTGCCGTTGTTCCCGCTGAACACCGTGCTGTTCCCACACGCTTCCATTCCGCTCCAGATTTTCGAGGAGCGTTACAAGGCGATGCTCCAGGAATGTCTGGACTCTGATTCAAGGTTCGGGGTCACTCTCATCAGGGAAGGCGCGGAGGTTGGTGCGCCCGCCGTTCCGCATGACGTGGGCACCGTCGCCCGGATAGTCCAGGTGAATCCCATAGATGGCGACAGGTACTTCGTTTCCGCCGTCGGTGAGAGGCGGTTTCGCGTAGTCGAGATCACGCGGCACAGGCCGTTCATCTCCGCGCAGGTGGAACTTCTGGACGAATACGACGACGCGCCGGAACATCTGATTATTGAGGCCACCGACCTGTTCGGAGAGTACGCCCGCTTCTCGGTTGGGGCAAGCGGCGGCTGGGTGAGCGAAACCATGGTTCCCTCCGACCCCGCGCATCTCTCCTACCACATCGCCGGAAAGGTGCAGATGGACCTATCCGACAGGCAGCGTCTGCTCGAGCGGGAGTCCGCAGAGGAACGACTGGAAGCCGAGGTAGCCATGCTGAAGCGCAACTCTCGCGTTCTACGCCAGCAGATGACTTGGCAGCTGCTCAGCCGATTCAGCCGCCAGTAGTATCTTACTATCGCGCGAGCGTGGCCGAGGCTGTTTTGACACATCCGCCAACCGAGCTTATCATTCACACATCTCCATAATTAGGATAGACAGACATGAACTATTCAACCGTAAGGAGCGAACGGGTCGGAGACGTAGGTGTCATCACCCTCAATCGCCCCGAAAAGATGAACGCCATAGACCGCGCTCTCATAGCCGACCTTGACGCGGCCATTCACGCGAACGAAGAGGACGGCGTTCGCGCTCTCATAATCACCGGAGCGGGGCGCGGATTCTGCGCCGGCGCCGACCTCACCGCCAAGCCGGGAGAAGGCCATACGCCCGGCAACGAGACGCTGCTCAAGAAGGGAATGCCGCTCGGCTATCCGTCCCTGCTGCTGCGCCGCTTCCCCCGCCCGACCATCGCCGCCGTCAACGGCGCGGCGGTCGGAGCCGGGTTCGGACTCGCGCTCGCCTGCGACATTCGCATAGCCGCCGAAAGCGCGCGATTCTCGGCCATCTTCGCCAAGCGCGCGCTCACGCCCGACTACGGCTGCACCCAACTTCTGCCGATGGCGGTGGGAATGTCCAGGGCAATGGAGCTTATGTACACCGGGGACATAATAGACGCGCGCGAAGCGGAGCGCATCGGCCTGGTCAACTATGTCGTCCCGGATGACGAGTTCACCGAGTACGCGATGCAGTTCGCGCAGAAACTCGCGTCCGGCCCCTCCGTAGCGCACGCGATGACCAAGCGCATGGCCTACTCCGCGCACACCCGAAACCTGGAAGAGCAGCTGTGGATGGAGGGCCAGGCCAGCCAGGTGTCCGGTATGTCCGAAGACCGCGCCGAGGGCGTCAAGGCGTTCCTGGAAAGGCGGGAGCCCGTATTCCGGGGCCGCTAGTCGGCGTCGGCTTGGTTCAGGAAGGCCACGGCGGATTCGGGGTCAATCAAAGGATACACCTCGAACTCCGCCGGGATCATCTCCGCCCACTCGGTCAGAAGTTGGTGGAGCGTCTCGTTGGAGTCAACGTCGAACAGCGCCACCGCGCCGCGTCCCACCCGCGCGAAGAAGAACCGCGCCAGGCCGCGGTCCAGCTTGTCCTGCGCCCAGGGCCAGTATCCCTTTCGTATTTCGCGCACCTCGGAAGGGCGGGTCGGCAACGGGGTGCTTATAGCCAGAAACAGCATCATTTCTCCTTTTCGAATCCACTACACATTCTCTCCGCGTCATGTTACAATATCCACGTCAAAGAACAACAGTGCCAAGTATATAGCGGAATTTATCAATATAGGTCCGACCTACCCGAAAAAACTCTCTGAACTGGTAAATGCAGGGCTGTGCAGGTGGAATGCAGGTGAATATGCTGTCAGAACGCCGCCTGCGGGTCCCTTGCAGCTACCAGCAGACCGCCTGCAGACTGGTCAGCAGACTATAAACCTGAATCTATACGTAGGCATCATAATTCAACTTTGGAAAGGCGCGGAATCCAATGACCGATCTATCCAACATAAAGGCCCTGACCTGGGACGTGGGCGGCACCGTATTCGACTGGCGCGGCGGCATTCAGAAGGAAGTCCGTCGCCTCGCCGCCGAGCAAGACGCCGACGTGGACATCACGCAGTTCGCCACCGACTGGCGACGATGGATGTTCCAAAGGCTGGCCCTGGTCAGGTCGGGCGAACTTCCCTGGATGAACGCCGACCAGATACATCGCCAAGTCCTGGACGACGTTCTGGATAAGCACTCCGCGCTCACCCTATCCGAGTCGGAGCGCGACGAACTGAACGAAGTGTGGCACAAGCTCAATTCCTGGCCCGACGCCGCCGACGCTATCAAGAGAATCCGGGAACGATACACCATAGTCGTTCTCACAGTCCTCAGCTGGGCCATAGTGGTTGACTGCTCCAAGCGCAACGGGATTGACTGGGACGGTATCCTGTCATGCGAGTTCCTGGGACACTACAAGACAGACCCAGAGGCGTACCTGACCGCGCTTCGGCTGCTGCGGCTGGACCCTTCCCAAGCGATGATGGTCGCCGCCCACAAGAACGACCTGCTAGGCGCGAAGGCGGTGGGACTCCACACCGCATACGTTCACCGCGAGGGCGAGTCCGACGTGTTCCCCGGATCATCCAGTGTCGAATCGGCGGCGGCCGAGTTTGACGTGGTGGCGGTTGACTTCCCTGACCTGGCGGACAAGTTGCTGGCCTGACTGGTCAGAACCCCGCGGTCTTGTCGCACACGTACAGGAACGGCTCGTTCGCCAGGAAGCGACGCAGATTCTCCTTGAATATCTCGCGCCTGCCGTTCACCATCCGCACGGTTAGAGCCGAGGCGTGCGGGGAGATGATGACGTTCTCCAAGCTCCACCAGGGGCTGTCCTCAGACAGAGGCTCCACCTCGAAGGCGTCTATCCCGGCCCCGGCTATGCGCCCGTTTTCGAGGGTATCGTAGAGCGCGTCCTCGTCAACTATGCCGCCGCGCGAGATGATTACCAGGTGCGCCGTCGGCTTCATCAGCGCGAGTTCTCGCGCGCCTATCATCCCCTTGGAGTCCGGCGTATAGGGGGCGGTCACCACGAACCAGTCAGACATACTCAGCAGGTCGTCCAGCCTGTCCAATCCCCAGACCTCTCTGACGCCGGTCGGAGGCGCGAACGGCTTCATGTCCACCGCGTACACCTCCATTCCGAAGCCGTTGGCTGCGCGCCTTGCAACCGCTTGGCCGATGCCGCCCAGCGCGAGAATGCCCATCGTCGCGCCTTCCATCTCCACCTGCTCCCCGTGGTACTTGCCCGCGTCCCAGACTCGCGCCTTCTGGTCTAGCAGCATCTCGTGCGTCCTGTGCGCGAACGCGAGGCACATAGCCATCACGTGGTCGGCCATAGGCGCGGCGTGAGGGCCGCGCGCGTTGGTCAGCACGACGTCGCTGTCCACGAGTTCGGGGATCTCCGTGTATTTATCAATGCCGGTACCCGGACAGTGCAGCCACCTCAAGCGGTCCGCCGCCACAAACACCTCCCGGCTCGGCATCCCCATGTAAGCGTCCGCGTCCTTTATCTCCCTAGCCTGCTCTTCCTCGGATACGGCGAACGCGAACTCCACCTCTCCGAACTCGCTCCGAAGACTCTCCTCGAACCCTTCGCCTAACAGACCCGCAACTACTATTTTCACTGTTCTCTCCCTGAAATCAGATTGCCAGTTATAACTCGCCCCACATTCTCTTCAAACTTTCACTGACCCTATCCCAATCGCCAGTCATCAGCGATCCAAGTCTTCGCTCGACCAGACTTTTCTCCAGCGTAGCCAATTTATGCAATCTGACCACAGAAGGGAGTAACAGACCTGCCTCTCGCCATTCCAGTAGTTCGATGTCGAACGTGTCGCGAACGGCTTGGCTGGTTATGCGAGCGACAACTATATCATCGTCACCCGTGTCCAGAAGAACGAGCGCGGGGCGTCGCCTGGCTCCGGAAAACCCCGAGAAGGGAAATGACATCAGTACGACTTCGCCAGTATTGAAGTTATCCATTACTTGGTCGCATCGTAGATTGAATCAGCCTCACCGTATCCTGCGAGAAACTGTTCGGCGGTTATCCTGGCCCAATCGTTGTCATATTCTTGGTCTTCAGACTCATCCAGCAACGCTATCAGTCTAACGACATGGCCACGATTCATCCTCTCAAGCAACGCTTCCGGTAACTCCAACCGGCCTTCCGGCGTTATATCTATCGGTACCTCATACACCTGCATTTCACGCTCCTGAATTTTCAACTAGACCACTTCGGTTCGCGCTTCTCCAGAAACGCGCCGATGCCTTCTTTGGCGTCCGCCGTCTGGAGATTCTCCACCATTACACGTTGCGCGAGTCGGTATGCTTGCGGCCTGTCCATAGCCATCTGGCGGTAGAAGGCGGGCTTGCCGATTGCGACCGTACTGGTTGGGGTGGACGCGACTTTCTCGGCCAGCGCGAATGTCTCCTCGTCCAGTCTATCCGACGGGACGACGCGGTTCACCAGACCGGCGCTGAGCGCTTCGTCCGCCGATATGGGCTGTCCGGTCAGCAGCATCTCCATCGCGCGCTTCAATGGCACGGCGCGGCCCAGCGCGACGGCCGGGGTGGTGCAGAACAGGCCGATGTCCACTCCCGGAGTGGCGAAAGCGGCGTCCTCTGAGGCTACGGCGAGATCGCAGGTTGCCACGAGTTGGCAGCCTGCCGCCGTCGCCAGACCTTGCGCCTGGGCTATGACCGGCTTGGGCAGAAGGCGAATGGACTCCATGAGCGTCGTGCAACGAGCGAACAGAATCGTCTGGTCTTCCATGTCGCCTTCCGAAAGTTCGCGCAAGTCGTGGCCTGAACTGAACACCGATCCAACCGCCCGAATCACGACAACCCGTACATCGTCGTCATCCTCGGCGTCGCCAAGATAATCCAGCATCTCGTCCATCATCGCGAGCGAAAGCGCGTTCCGCCGACGCGGGTTGTTCAGGGTCAGGAACGCTATCCCGTCTCTGACCTCATACAGCGTAAGACTTTCCGGCATATAGGCTACCTCCACCATCGAAGACGTACCTCAGATTTACTATACCCATTCTATAACAACCAGCGACTTTAATCCCTCCCCAACTTTGGATTCCGTTCATGGTATCCTGTGGGCGCTGACCACACATACCAAGCCAAGCAGGGAGGATGACCGCAATGGCAGACAAGATTCAAGTCGGAAACGTGGAGATAGTAGCCGTTCTGGATATGGTTCCGCCGCCGCGCGACCCTACCATCTTCATCAGGGACTACCCGCGCGAGGCGTGGGCGCCATACGAGGACGAGGTTCTGGAAAATGGGCTGCTCCAGCTCTACTACGGGTCGTTCTTCGTGAGGTCGCAGGGGAAGATAATCCTGGTGGACACGGGCATGGGGCCAGGGCCTCACGCGCACCTGGAGAATCGCACCGGAGACCTTATCGGGCAGATGAGCGCGAAGGGAGTCGGCGCGGACGAAGTAGATATCGTGATACATACGCATCTACACCCCGACCACGTTGGCTGGAACGTGGACAGTTCGGGCGAGGCGGACAAGCCGTACTTCCCGAAGGCGCGGTATCTCGGCCCGCGCAAGGACTGGGAACACTTCATGCAGCCGGAAGTACTGCCCGACGCGCCGCACATCTCCCAGAACGTCATACCGCTGAACGACCTGGGCCTGATAGATTTCATCGAGGACGGTCACAACGTCACCGACGAGATAACTACGCTGGAGACGCCCGGCCACACGCCCGGCCACCAGGTCATACTGATAAGCTCGCAGGGCGAGAAGGCCGCCATCATCGGCGACCTGATACACAACCCCGTCCAGATACACGAACCCGACTGGTGCGCCTTCGTGGACACCAGCCCGGAGGACACGCGCCGCTCGCGCAAGGCGTTCATGGACAGGGCGGAGCGCGAGAATATGCTAGTCGCCGCCGGACACTTCCACCCCGACCGACACGTAGGGAGATTCGCCAGGCTGGAGGGCCGACGCTACTGGCAGGCGATATAGCGGCGCGATTTCGCGGGGTCTTTCGATTATCAACCAATTACGTTCGTGGCGACCTTGAGAGTAGTCCGTTCGTGGTGAGCTTGTCGAACCATGAATGGACGGCCCTTCGACAGGCTCAGGGCGAACGAGAGATCGAAGACGAGGCGAAAACGAAAGACTCTGATGAATTATCGGACAAGCCGTTGACCGATGGTAGCTTTGGTATATACTGGCAGGCGACAGTCACAGAACCTAATCCGTCGCCGGAAACGCCGGCGGCCAGACATTTGAGGAGGCGCTCGAAATGGCAGAATCCAATTGGGGACAGATTTACAAAGACCTCGGCGCTCAGCCGATAATCAACGCTATTGGCAGCGTGACCATGCTCGGCGGCTCCACGCCGGCGCCGGAGGTCAAGGAGGCTATGGAGGCCGCGGGCGTGGCCTACATACCCCTGATGGAACTGGAAGAGAAGGCGGGACAGGCCGTAGCGGATATGGCGGACGTGCCGGCCGCCTGGATAACCTCGGGGGCGGGATCCGCGCTCACGCTGGCCGCAGCCGCGGTCATGGCGGGGGACGACGATGATCGCATACAGCAACTCCCGGACACGTCCGGAATGAAGAACGAGTTCCTGATACAGCGACGGCAGAGATACTGGTATGACCGCTGTCTTGAGACATCGGGCGCGAAACTGGTGGAGTTTGGAAGCGACGAGGGAACAACCCGCGAGGACCTGGAGAACGCCATTGGCCCAAATACCGCAGCCGTTCACTTCTACGCCGTGGAGCAGGAACCCGACTCCAATATCCTGCCTCTGGAGGACTGTATCGAGATAGCGCGCGAGCGTGGGGTGGCGGTGACCGTTGACGCGGCGGGCCAGATTTACCCGCTAGAGAACTTCGGCAAGTACGTTCGCATGGGCGCGGACTTCCAGTGCATAGCCGCCAAGTACATGGGCGCGCCGCAGTCCACCGGACTCGCGCTCGGCACCGAGGACTTCATCCGCAAGCTGGGCTACCAGTCCTTCGTGGGCTACGAGGGCCGCCGAATCCGGGGCATCGGAAGGCCGCACAAGGTTGACAGACAGGAGATGATAGGCGCGGTGGCCGCGGTGCAGCGCTGGTTCACGATGGATCACGAATCCCGTCTGGCCGAAGCGGAGCAGCGAAGCCAGGCCATTCTCCGCCATATAGCCGGCATCCCTGGGCTCAAGGTCGAGATGATGGACAACATAATCGGACACCAGCCCTTCGGCGTGCATATCGAAGTTGACCCCGAAGCGGCGGGCTTCTCCGCGCAGGAACTGGTGGACAGGCTCAAGGCGGGCGATCCGCCCATCTGGACGCGCGTCCGCGAGGGTGAGGAACACATAGACATCCACGTCTTCGGTCTCTACGAGGGCGAGGAAGACATCGTGGGCCAGCGCATAGCCGCCGAGTTCGCGGGCTAACTCCTCCGTCAAACCGCACTAAGATTCATTGCTGGGGCGGGTTCACTTCCCGCCCCTCTGTGTTCGCGTAATCCTCACGCATATCCGAACAGGAGCTTTGATATGCCCGGCCCATTGGAAGGAATCCGCATCGCAGACCTGACGCAGGTTCAGGCGGGGCCGTCGTGTACCCAGCTATTCGCCTTTCTTGGAGCGGACGTAATCAAGATCGAAGAGCCGGGCGTCGGCGACCGCACGCGCCGGGAAATGGCTATCAAAGACGATGTGGACAGCTTTTACTTCATCGTCTTCAACGCGAACAAGCGCAGTCTCACGCTCAACCTGAAGACCGAAGCCGGCAGGGAGATATTCCTGAAGATAGTCCGTAAGTCCGACATCGTGGTGGAGAACTATGGGCCGGGACAGATGGAGCGGTTTGGTCTAAGCTATGATGCGCTCAAAACCGCCAACCCGCGCGTTGTTTACTGCGCTATCAAGGGTTTCGGCTCTTATGGCCCTAACGCCCATGTCAAGAGTTTCGAGCATATAGCCCAGGCGATGGGCGGCGCGATGAGCGCGCAGGGCGAACCCGGACACCAGCCCAGTTTCGTCGGCGCCGGCATCGGCGACTCCGGCACCGGGCTGCACGCCGCTATCGGGATGCTCGCGGCGCTGAGGCAGCGCGACGCCACCGGACAACCCCAGCGCGTTGAGGTCTCTATGCAGGATGGCGTTGTGAACCTGATGCGCGCCCGCATGATAGACACCTTCAACACCGGCCTGCCGGCGGAGAGAAAGGGAAACGCGCCGTGGGGCGGCCCGCCGCTTATCTATCCGTGCAAGCCGGGCGGCGTTGACGACTACATCGCCATAGTCCTTGCGGGCGACTCGTGGGACACCATACTGGCGCTCGCGGACCGAGCAGACCTGATAGGCGATCCCCGCTACTCCACTCACGAGGCCAGGGCGGAACGCCCCGACGAGGTGGAAGAAATCATAAGCGCTTGGACGCGAACCATAACCAAGTATGAGGCTATGCGGACGATGACCGAGCTCGGTATAGCGGCCGGAGCGGTGCAGGACTCATGCGAAGTTCTGCGAGACCCGCATCTGAAGGCGCGGGAGATGGTCATTGACATCCACGACCCCGCGCGCGGCGACTACCAGGTTATCGGCTGTCCGATAAAGGTGGAGGGCAACGACATTCAGGTCACGCCGCCGCCGCTGCTGGGCGAACACAGCGAGGAAGCGCTGACAACGCTGCTCGGAATGACCGCTGAGGAGGTGGCGTTCTTGAGAGAAGGGGGCGTCGTCTAGTCAGCCGCCGCCGGTATCGCGAGCTCTGGGTGCGGACTGGGCGGGTTCTGGGAGGATACGACGGCTTCCTGCTCGGGTTCGCTCAGGGGGAGGAAGCGTTGGGCGGCGTCCAGGACTTTGGGCAGCAGGCTAATCTCGCCGCAGCTTGGGGCGGTGTGCATCGGCTGGGACAAGACCCACCACAGGGATTTGTCTATGTCGGCCTGTTCGCGGTGGGGGTCGTACCAGGTGTGGCAGTCCCGCGCGCCGCCGTTCCAGCCGCCGCGCGCTATCATCTTGATGGTTTGGACGCCGACGTTGCGGGAGTTGGCCTCGGCTAGAAGGGCTTCCGAGTCGCGGCGGTAGCCGGGGTGGCGGGCCATGGCGGGGTTGAGCGGGAACATCACGGTGTCGAAGTCGAAGCGGCGCAGACCTTCCAGAATGGTACTCGGCACGTAAGGGCCGTGTCCGGTGATGCCCAGCCACTTGGTCAGGCCCTGCTCACGCATCTCTATCAGGGTCTCCAGCGCGCCGCCCTTGGCGGTGGCCTTGTCCAGTTCGTCGAGGTTGACGACAGAGTGAAGCTGGAAGAGGTCGAAGTTCTCGACGTTCAGCCGCTTCATAATGCTCTCGACGTCGCGCCAGGCGTCGTCCCTGCCGCGGAAGCGCGTCTTCGCGCCCAGGAACACGCTGTCGCGTATCTCTGGCATCCAGGGGGCCATGCGCTCCATGGATTCGCCGTAAGAGGGCGCTATGTCAATGTGGTTGACGCCGTGGTCGAGGACGAGCCGAATGGCCTCGTCCGCCTCTTCCTGGCCCACGTAACCGACGCCGAAAGCGCCGAATGTAACCACTGTGCTGTCATGTCCGGTTCGTCCGAGTGTCCGCTTCTCCAATGCCCGCCTCCGCGATTTTCGAGTGGTTCATATATATTCGTTTATATTGTCGGGTGATTTAGCAGGTGGGAACAGGTGGCTTGACTGGTGAGCAACAGGTGAAAAAGTCACCAGCATTCACCTGCATTTCACCAGCATTGTAGCTAAGCGTTTTTTTCTGTCAGGTTTGTATCTCCCTTATCATATATCACAGTATATAGTTCTTGGTCTTCAGTTGCCGGTTTCGACGCCGGGCTTCCGGGTCGTATTGGTAGATCATGGGGGTATTATAGTCAAAATCAGTACGAATGTGCAAGATACGGTGGACGCCCTCAGGGTCTTTTTCGATTATCAACCAATTAAACCAAGTACGTTCGTGGTGATCCTTCGACAGGCTCCCTTCGACAGGCTCAGGACGAACCATGAACGGGCGGCCCTTCGACAAGCTCAGGGCGAATGAGAGTGACAGGCTCAGGGCGAATAACAGAAGTGGTATCGGGAAATAAACGAAAGACCCCGCTTCTTATCCGCACATCATACCGCCTTGTACCGTCGGGCGCTATGATACACTCTTGATATCCAATTCCATTAGGGAGCGATTAGCGAACCATGTCCCAAGTATTCGAGATAGCCAACCAATACGTTGAGAGCGTGGCGGAGATGAGTCCGCTCAGCGCGACGTATATGGGGGTATCCGGCCACGACCACAGGATGAACGATTTTTCGCCGGAGGCGGCGGAGGCGGAGGCCCAACTCGACCGCGACACGCTGGCTGAGCTTGAGGCCGCGTCCGTGGAGGGGGACAGCGACCGCATAGCGCGAGAGGCGATGATGGACAGCCTGCGCCTCAATCTGGACAGGCATGACGCCAATGAGCATTTCCGCAGCCTGAGCATGATATTCAGCCCGATTCACAGTATGCGGCAGGTATTCGACCTGATGCCCCGCGACGGGGAGGAAGCGTGGCGGAATATCGCGTCCAGGATGGCGCTGATTCCGGACGGGGTAGCCAGCTATCGCAGGACGCTGGAAGGGGGTCTGGAACGCGGCCTGGTCGTGGCGAAGCGGCAGGCGAGAGAGACAGCCGATCAGTGCGATGTCTGGAATGGTAGCGCGGAGGGCCACGAGTCGTTCTTCGAGGGCCTGGTTGACGCCTTCCGGGAGTCGGGCGTGGAATCGGAGTCGCTTGAGTCCGACCTGCGCGCCGCCGCCGAGTCCGCCAACCAGGGCATCGCTGAGATAGCCGAGTTCCTCAGGGAGACGTATATTCCGGGAGCGTCCGAGCGGGACGCGGTTGGAGAGGAACGCTACTCGCTGGGCGCGAGGGTGTACAACGGGATGGAACTGGACCTGCGCGATACATACGCATGGGGTTGGGAGCAGTTGGCCTGGGTGGACTCGGAGATGGAACGGACAGCGGAGAAGATAGCGCCCGGCCAGTCCGTCGAGGAAGCTATTCGCATACTGGATACGGACCCTGACCGCTCCATCGAGGGAGTGGATGAATTTCGGGAGTGGATGCAGAATTTGCAGGATCGCACCATCGCGGAGCTTGACGGCGTTCACTTCGACATAGCGGATCCGGTGAAGAAGATAGAGGCGATGATAGCGCCTCCGGGCGGCGCGCTGGCCATGTACTACACCCATCCGTCGGAGGACTTCTCCCGACCGGGGCGCACGTGGTATCCGACGGGTGGCAAGACGCGCTTCCCGCTGTGGGGGGAAGTATCAATCGCCTACCACGAGGGCGTTCCCGGACATCACTTCCAGCTTGGAACGTCGGTCTATCTGTCGGAGAGGCTTTCCAGATTCCAGAGGCTTCTGGGCGGAACGTCTGGACACGCGGAGGGCTGGGCGCTCTACGCCGAGCGGCTGATGGGCGAGCTTGGCTACTTGGACAATCCCGACTACTATCTCGGAATGCTGGCTGGGCAGGCGCTCAGGTCGGTTCGCGTCATCATTGACATAGGTATGCACCTGGAGCTGGAGACACCGCGCGACCAGCCCTTCCATCCGGGCGAAAGGTGGAATCGCGACCTCGGCCTTGAGTTCATCAAGCAGAAGGGCCGCTTCCCGGAGGACTTCGTTACAAGCGAGGTGAGTCGCTACCTGGGCATTCCGGGACAGGCCATCAGCTACAAGGTGGGCGAGCGCGAATGGCTGTCCGCCCGCGAGGAATCGAAGCGTCGGCTTGGAGCCGCTTTCGACCTGAAGGAGTGGCACACTCGCGCGCTGTCGCTGGGGCCGATGGGCCTGGCCCAGATGCGGAGAGAGCTAAGGGCGTAGGGGCAAAGCTACTTCCACTGGTCGTGGTCGTCGGGGGGCCAGATGTTGGACGCGCCGCGTCCCGCGCCCTGGAGTCCGGAGTCCTCGCGCCAGTCGGCGGTGGCGTCGCGCCACCTCTCGAAGTGCGGGGCCTGGGTATGCGCCTCGAAAGCGGCCTCGTCCACATAGACTTCGTACAGCCAGACGCGGTTGGGGTCTTCGGCGTCCTGTATCACGTCGAAGCGGATGCAGCCCGGCTCGTCGTTCACGGAGCCAACGGCGTCGCCGATCATCTCCTCGATGAACTGTTCCTTGTAGCCTTCCTTGATTTGGATTGGAGCTATTATTACGTACATTGATTGTTCTCCATGTTATTCTTCAAGCTGAGACTTGGTTCGCACTTCCTCGAACACTCGGTAGCCACGGGCTTCCACACCATTTTCCGCAAGCGCGTTCTTATATTTCTGCTCAAGACGACGCTTTCGCTTGTTTAGCGAAGCCTCGACAACTTTTTTTGACTTGGAATCGGGAGTTGAAGTAGATGCGCTACTCAATTTAGCTATCGCGGCATACGTATCGCGCAGACGCTCTTGAATTTCAAGTATGTTGCTCATTCGTCGCTCCCCGCAAGTTGGATTACCGCTATGCCCTTCATTCCGTCTTCTCTATCGAATCCCCATTGTCTCATCCAGTACGCATACATATATTCCCCTTTCCAGTATTCTGGATGACCGTCAGGGTATTCTATGTGTGAATAACTGTCACATTTCAGTTCCAAGTATGGAATATCGCTGTCAATCCATTCTATAACCGCGTATTGTTCATCCGTCGCATGATCCACGAAACTGGACATCATCCTGACAATCACGTCAACATCATTTGGATCGTTTTTTGAAGTCATAAAACTGCCGTTAACCCATATCTCTCCTTCTATGCTGTAATCATTCAGTACGCTGGTGAACTTTTCAAGTCCTTCCATGATAGCTGGGCGACTCTCCGATATTGAAAATCTCGCTACGCATAGTTCCCTGATCTCATCCAATGAAAGAATATGTCTCCCGATTTCCAATAAAGGATGGAAGGCAGATTCTCTATCCGGGCTTTCGTCAATCATTCCCTTAGCCGTTGGATCCCAATGCTTTGCTGGCGGCGGAGACCGCCGCGCCGGGGGCGATTTCGTAGCCGAGCGTGGGCAGTATGTTTTCCAGGGCGGAGAGGGCGAGCAACACGTAGTCGGCGCGGCTGGATTCGCCCATCAAGCCGAATCGCCATACCTTGCCGTCGAAGGTCCCAAGTCCCTTGCCTATCTCGATGTTGTACTCGGAGAGCAGCCGCGCCCGCACTTCGGCGTCGTCCACTCCTTCGGGTATCCAGACTGAGGTGACCTGCGCGAGACGGTATTCTTCGGGCGCGACCATCTCCATGCCCAAGGCTTCCAGACCGGCCCTGAGAGCGGCGGCGTTCTTTTCGTGGCGGGCGAATCGGTTCTCAAGCCCCTCTTCCAGTATGATACGCAGGCCCTCCCTCAGCGCCAGCACCATGCTCACGGGGGAGGTGTGGTGATAGACGCGGGGGGCGTACCAGTAGTTGGCGTTCAGGCTCAGGTCGAGATACCAGGACGCGGGCGGCGTCTGGCGGGATCGAATCGAGTCCAGCGCCCTCTGGCTCACCGCCACGGGCGACAGGCCGGGCGGACAACCCAGGCACTTCTGCGTCGCGCTGTAACTGTAATCAATGCCCCATTCGTCGAACGACAGGTTGTTTCCGCCCAGCGAGGTCACAGCGTCCACCATGAACAGCGCGTCGCGCTCCCTGGCGAGGCGCGAAATCTCTTCGAGCGGCTGCCTGACGCCGGTGGAGGTCTCGGCGTGGACTATGGCGACCAGCTTGGCGTCGGGATGCTGTTCGAGCGCGTCTTTCAGCATTTCGGGCGGGAACGGCTCGCCCCAGTCGGAGCGGAGCGCTACGACGTTCGCGCCGACCCGGGAGGCCATGTCAACCATGCGCTCTCCGAAGAAGCCGCAGATGCAGACTATCACGGTGTCGCCCGGCTCAAGCAGGCTGGAAAGGCCGGCTTCCATGCCCGCCGACCCGGTGCCGGACAGCGCCATCGTCGCCGCGTCGCTCGTCTGGAACACCTCTCCGAGCAGACCCGACACGTCCTCCATCATCAGAACGTAGTCGGGGTCGAGATAGCCAATCATGTTCTGCATCATGGCTTGGAGAACCCTGGGGCTGACCATGGAGGGGCCAGGCCCCAGCAGGACGCGATCCGGCACGGACAGAACCTCGGTCGTGGGCGCGGCGGGTAGGCTGTTGTCGGTCATTCGGCGGGCCTCTTTCTTTTTGCTTGGGGTTTCGCCCCCATCCTAACCTTCCTCCGTCCAGGGGGGAAGGGACTTTTGTCTGTTCATGTGGGCAAGGGTTTCACCCCCATCCTAACCTTCCCCCGTCGAGGGGGGAAGGGACTTTTCGCTCACTCTCTTCAGCCCTGGTGATTAGCTGCGGTTGTATCGGTCCTCGAATCGCACGATGTCGTCCTCGCCAAGATAGCTTCCGGTTTGCACTTCTATCAGTTTCAGCGGAATCACGCCGGGGTTCTCGAGGCGGTGTTGTTCGCCTATCTGTATGTAGGCGGCCTGGTTCTCATGCAGGAGGAATTGCTCGTCGGCCTTGGTGACCTTCGCCGCGCCGCTCACGACTATCCAGTGTTCGGCGCGGTGGTGGTGCATCTGGAGGGACAGCGCGGCGCCCGGGTTCACGGTTATCTGCTTGACCTGGAATCTTGGGCCGAAGTCAATGACCTCGTACCATCCCCAGGGCCTGTGAACGCGGCGGTGGTTCTCCCGCTCGTCGCGTTCGTCGCGCTTGAGGGCGTCCACCAGGTCCTTCACGTCCTCGACCTTGTTCTTGTCGGCGACCAGAACGGCGTCCGCCGTATCCACGACGATAACGTCTTCCATGCCGACTACCGAAATCAGCCTACGCTGGCCGTGAATCATGGAGTCGCGCGTCTCATGGGCGTAAACGTCGCCCTTGATGACGTTGCCGTTGGCGTCCTTTTCGCTTATGTCCATGATGGCGGCCCAGGATCCCAGGTCGGACCACCCGGCGTCCAGGGGGACGACCACCGCGCGCCTGTGTCCTTCGTAGTCCGGCGCGGTTACGCGCTCCATGACTGCGTAGTCAATGGTGTCGGCGGGACAGACGGCGAACATATCGGGGTCGGGCCGGTAGAAGATGCCGTCCTCCGCGCCGCTGTCATAAGCCTGTCTGCAAGCCTGAACTATGTCCGGCCTGAACCGCTCCAACTCTTCCAGCCACACCGACGCGCGCATGAAGAACATCCCGCTGTTCCACATATATTCGCCCGTGTCTAACATTCGCCTGGCCGTGGCCTCATCGGGCTTCTCTATGAACTCGGCTAACTCGAACGCGGCGGGGTCGGCCCCGTTCGGATAGATCGGGATTTCTTTCCCCTTTCGTATGTAGCCATATCCGGTATGGGGAGAGTCGGGAGGCGCGCCGAGCGTGGCGATGCGTCCATCTTTCGCAAGTTCGGCGGCGGCTGAGACGGCGGACTGGAAAGCGGCAACGTCGCCGATAGCGTGGTCGGCGTGAAAGCCGAGTATCAGCGGGTCTTCGCCGTCGCGCGCCTGGGCTTCCAGAGCGAGCGCGGCCAGGGTCATCGCGGGGGCGGTGTTGCGTCCGACCGGCTCCAGAAGAATGGACTGGGGCATTCGGTCTATCCGCCTAGCCTGCTCGGCGACGAGGAATCGGTGTTCTTCGTTGCAGACGACGATGGGGCGGGCCATGTCGGCTATGCCGTCCAGCCTCAGGACGGTTTCCTGGAACATGGTATGGGGGCCGGTGATGGACAGGAAAGGCTTCGGGAAGAACTCTCTGGACAGGGGCCAGAGCCTGGTTCCCGAACCTCCGGCGAATATGACAGGGTGAAGTTTCATCGCGCTCCATCTACTTCAGGCTCTATTAGGTCGGCGTGGGTGGTTATATTATCACTTCGACCTGTTGACGGCTAGAACTAGCCATCCAGCGCGCAGGGTCTTTCTCGATTATTTCCTGATACCGCTTCTGTCGTTCGCCCGGAGCTTGTCGAAGGGCCGCCCGTTCATGGTTCGACAAGCTCACCACGAACGTAATTGGTTGATAATCTAAAGACCCTGGAGCAAGAATCTCAGCCGTCGAGGGCGGCGGCTACTATGAGCTTTTCCATGGCGATGCCGAGCGCGGTGGCTTCGTCGAGGCGGGCGTGGTCGCCGACTGTGGCTACGTAGGCGACGCCGAGAATCCGGCCGACGCGGAAGTCAACGACGGTGGAGGATATTATCTGGCCGGAACTGTCGTGGACGGACTTGAGGGCCACGGCGTCGTCGAAGAAGCCGCGCGGCTCGAGTTCCTCCACTTCTATCATGGTCTGGCCGTTTTCCAGGGTCGCGCCGATGTTCCGCTTGAAGTCCTCCAGGAATATGTCGCGCATCCAGTGGCTCACGCTCTCAGGGGTGTCGAAGAGGTGGGCGACGGAGCCGACGATGAGGTCATCGCCGTCCATGTCCAGGCGGGCGGTGGGGGATACGAATTCCCGCACATACCCGGCTATGCGGCCGGCGTCTCGGAAGCGGGTCTCGGTGGCGCCGCTGAATCCGTGTTCGGCGAGGGTACGGTTGTCGAGTTCGCCTTCGCGGACGGCGGAGAAGCCATCGAAGGGCGGCGCGAGGTCGTCTTCGACGAGAACCATGTTGGGGAGGTCTCGCTCCCTGAGTTCCATCGTTGCCCGGATAATAGAGACTGACACGCGAACCTCCGTCAAACTCGCTTCCCGCTCCCAAGATTGTTGACGCATCGCGTCGTCCTGTCAAGCGGTGGGGATCCGAATCGGCGCCTTTTCAGTCAGCGTGAAATGTTGCGCGACTCCCCTCTCTCTATGTTACAATACATCCGTTGCAGAACAAAAGTACCTGCACCATATCATAATCTGGAGTTTATCAATGACGCCGAATCCGGCGGACAAAAAATTTTTGCAGGTGAATTTATGCCGATTCCATAGCTAAATCCGTTGATTTACAGGTCATAATCCATTTTTAGCGTCACCAGTCCTCATCCAGTCCTCATTCAGTACACCACCTGGACTAATATAAATCAGGATATATGAAATGCCGTCTCATCAGCCAATTTCGACAGGAGCCGACAACGCCGAAAAGCGCCCGGTTCCGCGCAAAGTCTTAGTTACCGGGGGCGCGGGATATATCGGAAGCACGATTTGCTCGGCGCTGGAGGACGCGGGACATTCGCCCGTGGTTCTGGATTCGCTGGTGAATGGGCGGGAGGCGTTTGTCCACTCGCGCCCGTTCTATCGGGGGGACATCGCGGACCCGGAGGCGGTTTCGCGGGTTTTCGCGGATCACCCGGACATCGGCTTCGCCATACATTGCGCGGCGCTGGCGGTGGTTCCGGATTCGGTGGCGAGGCCATACGAGTATTATCGCAACAACGTGGCGGGGTCGGCGGAGTTGTTCCGAATGTTGGCGGAACATGGGTGCATGAACGTGGTGTTCAGTTCGTCGGCGTCGGTTTACGATAATGTTCCGGGCTTCATGGTGACGGAGGAATCTCCGACGCGCCCGCAGAGTCCATACGCTCGGAGCAAGCTGATGACGGAGATGATGCTGGAGGATATGGCGGCGGGCTATGGGCTGAAGGCGGTCTCGCTGAGGTATTTCAATCCGATTGGGGCGGACCCGAAGTTGCGGTCGGGGCAGGCGCAGAGGGAGGCGACGCAGATAGTGAACGTGATGGTCGCGGTTGCGAGTGGCGACAGGCCGATTTTCCAGGTAACAGGAACGGATTGGCCGACGCGGGACGGGACGGGAATCAGGGACTATGTTCACGTGTGGGACCTGGCGCGGGCGCACGCGCGGGCGGTGGAGCGGATTGACGAGGTATTTCCCGACGGGCCGGGGTTCGTGGTGATAAATCTGGGGACCGGCAGGGGTGTTACGGTTCGGGAGATAGTGTCGGCGTTCGAGCGGGTGCGGGGCGCTCCGATTCCGCAAGAGGACGCTCCGCCGAGGCCGGGGGACGTGGCGGGGGCTTACGCGAACGCGGACAGGGCTGCGGAGCTTCTGGGGTGGCGGGCGGAGTTGAGCGTGGAGGACGGGATACGGGACGCGCTGGCGTGGGGTGAGAAGATGTCGTATTCGTAGTGGTTGGTCGGGAGATCACCCCCATCCTGGCCTTCCTCCGTCAAGGGCTGATAGGGGTGGTATTTCACCCTCACCCTAGCTCTCTCCCTGAGGGAGAGGGGATTAGGCGACGCATTTGCCCACCCATGTGAGCCTGTCGAAGGGGGAAGGGATTGGGGCGCGGGCTTAAACTTGTGGGAGGGCGTGTGGCTACGCTAGAATTTCGCTAGTGTAAAAGTTGAAGCAAGTAGGATCGCCGCCGCCTTTTTGGATGGAGCGTCGAAGTGAGGGTAGAGTCTCTTGGCTGACATAAATGTAGCGATAATAGGTCTGGGCAATTGCGCTTCGTCCCTGGTTCAGGGAGTGCATAAGTACGCGGACGCGGGGCCGGATGACAGTATTCCCGGAATCATGCACCCGGTTCTGGGGGAGTACGGAATCGGGGATATCAAGGTGGTGGCGGCGTTCGACGTGGACGCTAATAAGGTGGGTCTGGATATGTCGGAGGCGATCTACGCGCCTCCGAATAATACCATCAAGTTCCACGACGTGCCGCATACCGGGGTGACCGTGCAGAGAGGGATGACGCTGGACGGGGTGGGGGAGTATATGTCGGAGGTCATAGAGAAGGCTCCCGGGCCGACGGACGATATATCGGGCATCCTGAAAGAGCGCGAGGTTGACGTGGTGATAAACTACCTGCCGGTGGGCTCTGAGGACGCGACGCGGTGGTACACGGAGCAGATTCTGTCGGCTGGCGCGGGGATGATCAACTGCATTCCGGTGTTCATAGCGAGCGGCGAAGGGGATTACTGGCAGCGCAGGTTCCGGGACGCGGGCGCGCCTATCATCGGGGACGACATCAAGTCGCAGGTGGGCGCGACTATCGTTCACCGCGTTCTGACGAGGCTGTTCATGGATCGGGGCGTGGACCTGGAGCGCACGTACCAGCTCAATTTCGGGGGCAATTCGGACTTTCTGAATATGCTGGAACGCTCGCGGCTCACGTCGAAGAAGATCTCGAAGACGCAATCGGTGCAGTCGCAGATTGACGCGGAGCTGGAGCCGGACAATATCCACATAGGGCCTTCGGACCACGTGCCGTGGCTGTCGGATCGCAAGTGGGCGCATATACGGCTGGAAGGCACGAGTTTCGGGGATGTTCCTCTGAACATAGACTTGAAGCTGGAGGTGTGGGACAGCCCGAATTCGGCGGGGGTGGTGATTGACGCTATCCGGTGCGCGAAGATAGCGAAGGACAGGGGTCTTGGGGGGCCGATACTGGGGCCGTCGGCGTATTTCATGAAGTCTCCGCCGGTGCAGTACACGGATTCGGTGGCGCGAGAGATGGTGGAGGATTTCATATCGGGGCGGGATAATTAGGGGTTGTTCACCCCCATCCTAACCTTCCCCCGTCGAGGGGGAAGGGGCTGTTGGTGACCTTTCGTCCGTCGAGGGGGAAGGGATTTATATGGTTTGAGATTTCCATGAAAGGGAGGTGACGCGATGCGCCGGGAACGAACAGCGTACCCCAAGAGAACAGCCGAAGAGACGGGCCGCCTCGGCGACGAGATATATGGAAGAGACATCCACCCGCGCGTCAAAGACGACTACGACGGAAAGGTAGTGTCCATAGACGTGGACAGCGGCGACTACGCTATCGGCGAAAATGTCATCGAAGCAACTGACCGTCTATGGGAGAAGCGCCCGGAAGCGGTTGATATCTGGAGCCTGCGCGTCGGATACCGCGCACTACGCAGCTTCGGAGGCGGAAACCCACGGTGGGAGGAATGATAGAAGGCGCGGTGAACTCCGCATACGAACCTATCATAACCCTGACGCTGCAAGGCCCTTCAGGACAGACGCGGGAAATCGAGGCGGTGGTGGACACTGGCAACAATGGCTTCCTGACCCTGCCGCCGGAATTGGCTACGGAGTTGAGATTGCCCTTTCGCGCTCACAGCCGAGCATTACTGGCAAACGGCGCGGAGGTGTCCTATGACGTCCATGGCGTAACAGCGTTTCTGGACGGTCAGCCGAGATACATAGAGGCTGACATCGTGGGACCAACGCCGCTGGTAGGTATGCTCCTACTCGATACCTATGGTCTGTATGTGGAAATCGAGCCCGGCGGTCGGGTGGTCATACAGTCACCTTCGGAGAGAATGAGCGCCTGATAATCTGCTTCCGCGCGCCTCACGCCCATTCCGCAACTAGCCATTTGGCGCGGATGTGTATACAATGGCGGCGCGCGCTAGGTATGCGAGGAAGTTCGGAGCGCTACGCCAGCCATTGGTAAGTTGAGGTGAGAGTATGGAGCGGCCCCTGAAAATCGGCCTGTTTTCACCTTATGACCACGCTTTTCATGGCGGAGTGCGTAACCATATAAACCAGATAGCCGACCAGTTCAGGAATTGGGATCACGAGGTCAAGGTGGTCGCGCCGTGTTCGGCGCCGGAGTCCATAGAGGACCCGGACTTCATCCCGATGGGCCGTCCCGTTCCGCTTCCCACCGCCGGGTCCGTGGCCAGAATATCGCTGTCGGTGTGGATAACGCCTAACATAAAGAGCGTGCTTGAGGATGAGGGCTTCGACGTGGTGCATATCCATGAGCCTTGCGCGGGGATGGTGCCTCTGGGTACGCTCAGTTCTCTGAAGAAGCGCTCGGCGGTGAACGTGGCGACGTTCCACAGCTACCGGGGGCGCAGGACGTGGTGGGCGGTAGGCTCGGACAAGCTGGTGGAGCCTCTGATAAGGCGGCTGGACGGCAGGATAGCGGTGTCCAAGCCCGCGATGCAGTTCATCAGCAAGCACTTTCCGGGGGATTACCAGATAATACCCAACGGGATAGAGGTTGACGAATTCGCGCTGGCGGAGCCGCTGCCCGAACTCCGGGACGGGAAGATTAACCTGCTGTTCCTGGGCAGGCTGGAGAAGCGCAAGGGGTTGAGATACTTGCTCCGGGCTTACAGCGAGTTGAAGTGGGACTTCCCTGATCTGCGGCTGATAGTGGTGGGCCCCGGAGAGCCGGACGCGGAGTGCTACCGCATAATGAGCGAGAGAAACTTGCAGGACGTGATATTCACGGGCCGGGTGTCGGACGAGATGAGGGCGAGTTATTTCAAGTCGGCGCACATCTATTGTTCGCCCGCGGTTGACAAGGAGAGTTTCGGGATAGTGCTGCTGGAAGCTATGGCGGCGGGCGCGCCGGTGGTGGCTACGGACATAGTGGGCTACGCGAGCGTTATCGAACACGGACACGACGGGCTTCTGGTTCCGCCGAAGGACGATAAGGCGCTGGCCCAGGCCATCCGCGCGCTGCTGGTGGATCCCGGGCTGCGTAGTCGCCTCTCGGAGCAGGGGACGCGGACGGCGGACAGTTTCCGATGGGAGAGGGTGGCGGGGCGCGTGCTGGATTACTATAGCGAACTGGTTCCCGGGAATGGGTTGTGAGGGAAGGTGTCACGCCCATCCCCGTATCGGGGTACGGGGCAGGCTCTAGTCTTCCCCCATCATGGGGGAAGGGATTTCGTAGCCGTGTTGACCGACTGACCGAATACTTTCTAATATGTCCTGACTAGCTAATTTTTGGGTGGTTGCATGATGATAGGTCGGGACGACGCCCGTCGAGCGCTCTCTAATTACGTGGAAACTCCGGTCGCGCTCTTTATGGGGCGTATCGGGTTGACGCCGAACCTTGTTACGATTATCGGCCTGCTGATAGCGGGCGTGGCGGCGTATCTCATAGGCGTCGGGCTGTGGTGGGCCGGCGGGATCGTGGCGCTGTTCGCGGGGATATTCGATATGTTTGACGGGGCTCTCGCCAGGAACACGGGGCGGGCTTCGGACTTCGGCGCTCTGCTGGATTCGACGATAGACCGCGTTTCAGAAGCCGTCGTTTTGCTGGGAGTATTGGCGTACTATCTCATCAGCGACAACGACCTGGGGGCGCTGCTGGTTTATGGGGCGCTCGTGGGTTCTATCATGGTGAGCTATATGAGGGCGCGGTCGGAGGGGCTGGGGATAGAGTGTAAAGTGGGCGTGATGCAGAGGCCGGAACGGGTGGCGCTGACGGGGCTGGGTCTCATCGTGGCGCACTGGATTCCGGTGGTGATGCTGGTGGTACTGGGGGTCATAACCGCTCTGACGACGCTGACTGCGATTCACAGGCTGGTTCATACGCGGCGGACGCTGGGGTCGGGTGAGTGAGTGGCGGGCGTCAGTAAATCCACGAAGGACACGAAGTTGCGCTAAGGCAACCGTAAATCTATGCGATCCCGCCCGCGTATAGGCCAGATATTTGGTGATTCAATCAGGCGAGGCGGTTCAGTGAATCTTGCGGGGCGGCGCGGGCGTAGTATATACATGGCGGAAGTTCGCGGTCGTCGGATTCGCGGCGTCCGCCAGGACGTACCGGAATAGCTATCGTTATCAGAGGATGAGAAAATTGCATGAATCTGATTGGCCGCCCTTGCAATTTGGGTTTCACCCCCATCCTAACCTTCCTCCGTCGAGAGGGAAGGGACTTATGACTGAATTGGGCGTTCAGCGCGGTCACCCCCATCCTAACCTTCCCCCGTCGAGGGGGAAGGGACTTATGCGGTCGGTTGTTCTTCTTATAGTGGGACTTGCGCTGGTCGTGGGTTTGGCGAAGCCGGATGGCGTTGTCGCCCAGGGTGAGGACATCAGGGTGATTTCGTCAAGCGTGGTGAGCGAGTTCCCGGAGGGGATGCGCTTCTTCGTGGAGGCGGAGGGGGAGAACGAGATAGAAGAGATTTCGGTCAGGCTGAAGGTGGGCCGGAACCAGAACAGGGCATACGAGTATTTCGAGTTCGACGAGGGCGCGTCCGTGGAGGCCGAACTGTTCTGGCGCACCGGCATAAGAGGCAGGTACATCCCGCCCGGGACTATCATCACTTACTATTTCCTGGTAAAGGATAGCGAAGGCAACGAATTTTCCACGGAAGACGCGGAGTTCATCTACTACGACGCGCGCTTCGAGTGGGAAGAGGTGACGGACGGCCCGGTGGCGGTGGCGTATCACGGGCCTGTCAGAAGGCGGGCGGAGATAGTCATGGAAGCCATCACGGACACGCTGGACTTCATGGGGCCGCTCCTGGGCGCGGACACAACCATCCCGATTCGGGTCACGATGTACAATAACGTCAAGGAGATGCTGGAAGCGCTGCCGCCCGGTTCCAGCACAATCAGGCGCGAGCTTATCACGGAAGGGCAGGCTTTCACGGACATAGGCACGCTGCTGGTGCTTGGGGGCGGACGCGGCGCGACCGGCACTGCGTCGCACGAGCTTACGCATATCCTGAATCACAGGGCGGGAGACAGCATCATTCGGCGGATTCCGTCGTGGCTGGACGAGGGTTTGGCGGAATTCGGGAACGTGGCGCCCGGATTTTCATACGACATAGCGTTGGAGTTCGCGCTGGGAACTGATAGGCTGTTGCCGATAACCTCTATGCCTGTTCTGCCCGGAGACCCGGAGGATGTTATCATCTTCTACGGACAGGCTCGGAGCATAGTGGAATACATGATTGTGGCATACGGGTCGGCGGCGATGCGGGAGTTGCTGGCGGTCTTCAGGGAAGGCGTGAACATGGACGACGCGATTCAACAGGTGTACGGTGTCAGCCGCATCGAGTTGGAGAACGATTGGCGTGAGATAATCGGCGCTCCGATTTACGTTCCGCCCGAGCGCGACAGCGCGAGGCCGACGCCGATAGCGAGGCGCGCGATCCAGCTTTACAGCCTGACGCCGCAGGCGGGTTCTGAGCCTGTGGGGACAGTCGAAACAACGCCGACTCCAACGCCGGAGCCGCCCACGCCGACGCCTGAGCCGACGCCCGTTCCCACCGAGCCGCCGGCGGTGGTCAAGATGGAATCCACGCCGACGCCGGAAGCCGAACCCGCGCCCGCGACTGAATCCGGCGGGTCGTCGGGATGCGGCCTGCCCGCCGATGACGCGCTGGGCCTGAGCGATATGACAATGCCGCTGTTCGCGCTGGGTCTTGTTGGACTCGCGCTAAGAAGACGGAGAAAGTAGCCAATGTTGGAAGATGAACTTGACCTGATACGCGCCGCCGAGCAGACATGGGTAGTCAGGTATCCGAAGCAGAACCTGGCTACGTTCGGCTCTACCAGCCTGTCGTACTACGTGGTGACGGAGCCTATATACCGGGAGATTCAGCCGGAGGACAGCGAGAGCGTGGTGCGGCAGGGCAAGGTGGTGGCGGAGAAGCCGGCGATAGTCACGCCGTTCTACGCGATGAACCTGGAGGGATTCAGCGACGACGCTTACAGCTATTTCAAGCACCTGTCGCGGCAGTTCGGGCCCAACAGTCCGGGGATTCTGTACCAGTATCGCAACGAATCCGAGAAGACGGATATCCTGAGCGGCTCGACCGACGAGATAGCCCATCGCATCAGCGACGACCTGGACAGCAAGAACGACGACCTGTCGGTGGTGATGGTCGGCGTGGATGAACTGTGGGACGTGTCGCTGCTGAAGTTCATATACGAGTTCACGGCGAGGTCGGCGGTGGAGAACGCGCAGCAGCTGCGCTCGCGCGGTATGCTGGATCCGAATCCGTCCACGGGCGGACTTCCGCAGGCGGCTATCCAGCAGATAGACAGGATGTTCAGGGAGGTCGAACAGGGTAGAGACCCGGAGGATCTGAGGCGGGAATTGGATCGGTGGGGCGCGTTCGATTTCTATGAGGACAGATTCCTGAACCTGTTCCGCCGACGCTAATCCTGGACGCGGCGCGCGTATGCCATGATCATCCTACGCGGGATAGCCAGAGGCGTGATGTGGGTATTGGCGCTGGACCTCGCGCTGCTGGCGCTCGTGGTCGGGGGCGACTCTTTCACGCTGAGTCCGGCGCAGAGGGCCTCGTCGGCGCACAGTTTCGACCTGGTGGGCTGGCACCTGGCCAACTCTATGAGCAAGTGGACTCACCGCGCTTTCAGGGCGGTTCCGGGATTCGCGCTGTCGGACGCCGACCGGCTGGCGCTGGTGGATATGTACTTTCAGCTGGGCGACATAGAGAACGAGCTGAAGGACTTGATGGAGGTGGTCGCGTCGCGGGGCAGTCCGACGGGATCTGAGATGAGCCGTCTGCAATCGTCGCTGGAACGGGCGCATCAGCTCAGACACCAAATACGGAACGACGTGGAAGAGGCGCTGGAGTCGGAGATAAGCGCCGTCGTCCGCGCGGAGGGCATGGGACTCGCGGGCGAAATCGTGTTCCCGCCGGTGGACGTCCGGCTGATGGAGACGCCCAAGGCGCTGATAACGTCTCGGCGGGAGAGGATCGAGAGGCGGGAGGCGGTTCTGCTGGATCCTCATGTCAGCGTGGCGGAGCGCGAGGCGGTGGAGGCTCTGCTGGAGTCCGTGAATCTTTCGGCGCTGGTGGTGGACATTGGCGGGGTGGCGACCTATCCGGCCTCCGTTTACAATGGGGCGGACCTCAGAGGGACTCTGTTCATCATGGCGCACGAATGGCTGCATCACTATCTCTTCCCGCGTCCGCTAGGACGGAATATGTTCGACTCGCCGGATATGCACGTCCTGAACGAAACGGTCTCCGACCTGGCGGGCCGCGAATTGGGCGACATGGCCTACGAGCGCATAGAGGCGCGGACGCCGGTGACCGTTCCGGTGGCGTTGGGCGCGACCGCAGACCTATTCAACTCAGAACCGGCGCGCGACTTCGACTTCAGGCGCGAGATGCAGAAGACGCGGCGGGCCGCGGACGCGCTGCTGGCGGGGGGCGAGGTGGAGATGGCCGAAGCCTACATGGAGTCGCGCCGCAAGTTGTTCGTGGAGAACGACCACCCGATTCGGAAGCTGAACCAGGCGTATTTCGCCTTTCATGGCACATACGCGGAGAGCGCGGCTTCGGTGAGTCCCATCGGCGGACAGGTGAGACGGCTGAGAGAATTGTCGCCGGACTTGGGGACGTTCATCGCGCTGGTGTCCGGGGTGTCGAGCTACGGGGAGTTTCTGGAGGTTCTGAGGGAGGTGGAGGCTGGCGGGCAATCTGATTGATTTCGGGGGGCGTAGTTTAATATGGGGTATCACCCCCATCCTAACCTTCCCCCACCAAGTGGGAAGGGACTTTTGCCCACATCCCGTCGAGGGCTGGGAAAACCGCTATCGAATCGCCCGCCCCGATGTGATAACATTGTTGGCAACCTTATTCATTCATCAGCGAACCGAAAGTTTGACTGCCGATGTATCGTCCTGAAGAACCGGAAGTAAATTTCGACCAGGTAATGGAGCGGATTCGCAATTTCTTTGGGCGATTCCGACTGGGCGGCGGTGGAGGTGGAGGCGGCATAGGATCGCTCATAGTGATCGGGCTGTTCCTGGTCGCGGTTGCCGTGTGGCTGGGCAGCGGGTTCTTCACCGTTCAGCCGGGCGAGCAGGCGGCGCTTCGGCGGCTGGGCAAGTTCGAGAGCATTCAGAGCCCCGGCCTTCACTGGTGGTGGCCTTCGCCCATAGGCGCGCGGGACATCGTTTTCGTGGACAGCGTTCGGCAGTTGGAGGTTGGAGTGGCGGGAGGCAATCCGGTTCTCAGCGAGTCCCTGATGATTACCGGCGACCCGGACGAGGAAGGACAGCCCGGAGAGGCTCCGAACATCGTTGACGTTCAGCTTCTGGTCCAATACGACATCAAGAACATCGAAGACTACTTGTATAAAGTATCCGACCCGGATGGACAGACCATCAAGGACGTCACCGAAACCGCGCTCCGACAGGTTATCGGAAGCCGTCCTATTGATGATGTTCTGACCGACAAGAAAGAGGACATACAGGCAGAGACGAAGGAGTTGCTCCAAACCCTGTTGGACTATTACCAAACGGGCATAAACGTTCGGGAGGTCAAGCTGCTCAACGTGTTCGCGCCGGAGCAGGTCAAGGACGCATTCGACGATGTTGTGCGCGCGCGGGAGGACAAGGCGCGGATAATCAACCTGGCCGACGCCTATAAGGAATCGGTTCTGCCGCAGGCCAGGGGCGAAGCGGCCAGGGTTACGGAGTCCGCCGAGGCGTACAAGCAGGAGCGCGTAGCGGTCGCCGAAGGACAGGCCGAACGTTTCAAGGCTATTCTGTTCGAGTACGAGAAGGCTCCGGAGGTAACGCGCCAGCGGCTCTACCTGGAAGCCATGGAGGAGATTCTTCCGGGGGTCAGGAAGTACATAGTGTCGGACGAAGCCGGCAACAACGTTCTGCCGTTCCTGCCCTTGACGGACAACGGGCAGTTGCCCAGCACGCTTGGCAGAAACCAGTAGAGGCTAAGTAGATTGAGATTCATCGCGCTCATACTCATACTTCTGGCGGTCATAGCGGCGGTCATCGGGCCGCAGCTCTTCTTCGTGGTGGACGAAAAGCAGATCGCCATCGTTACCCGCTTCGGCGAGGTTCAGCACTCCATCAGAAGCCCCGGGTTGTACGTGAAGACTCCGTTCATAGACGCGACGACCTATTTCGACAAGCGGCTGCTGATATTCGACGCGCCGCCGGACTCGCTGCTGACCAAGGACAAAAAGCGGCTGATAATTGACGTTTACGCGAGGGGACGAATCATTGACGCTGTGAAATTCAGGGAAACCGTGCGAACCGAGGCCGGAGGCAAGGCGCGCGCGGTGGACATAATCTCGTCTGAACTTCGGCGGGAGATAGCCAGCGACAATCAGGCGGAGATAATCACCACCAAGCGCGAAGACATAATGAATCGCGTGAGGGACAACGTCAAGCCCAAGCTGGGAGAGTTCGGGCTGGACATCATTGACGTGCGTATCAAGCGCGCGGACTTCCCGCCCGAAATCGCCGAGTCCGTGTACGCGCGTATGCAGGCGGAGCGCAAGCGCAAAGCTGACAAGGAGCGCGCAGAGGGGGCGGAGATTGACGCCCAGGTAAGGGCCACCGTTGACAGAGACGCGACTATCATCAGGGCGAACGCGCAGAGAACCGCCGACATAACTCGGGGCGCGGGAGACGCGCAGGCCGTCCAGATATTCGCGGACGCTATCTCGGCCAATCCCGATTTCTACTCCTTCCAGCGCTCTCTGGACGCCTACCGCAAGATACTCGAAACCAACTCCACCGTGGTCATTCCGCCGGACAGCGACCTGTTCGAGTTCCTCCAGTCGCCGAGCGGCCTCAACGGGAACTTCGAGGACGAATAAGCTCAACGCCCGTCGCCGGAGCCGTATGAATGTCGCAGCGGGTGAGTGTCCAGATATTCGAGGAATTTGGCGAGAGCGTCTCGTCTGAATGGGTTCGGGCCGTCGTGGAGGGCGTTCTGTCCGTTGAGCCGGAGTGGGCGAGCGAGAGCGTTAGCGTGGTCGTGGCGGACGATGAAAGCGTGGCGGAACTGAACCTGGCGCATCGCGGACTGGATGAGACGACGGACGTGCTATCCTTCTCGAATCGCCATTCGGGTCAATACTATGGCGAGGACGGGGGACGGGAGATGGCGACGGATGGCGATGATTTCGTTCTGCCGCCCGGCTATGGCGACGACCTGGGCGAGGTGGTCATATCCTACCCACAGGTGCGGCGGCAGGCGCGCGAGGCGGGTCACTCCGCTCAAAAGGAACTAGCCGTTATGCTTGCCCATGGAATCTTGCATCTGCTAGGTTACGACCATGAGCGGGAAGATGAGGCCGCCGAGATGTTCTCCATGCAAGACAGGGCAATCGCGGCGGTGGCGGTTTCACCCCCATCCTAACCTTCCCCCGTCAAGAGCTAAGAGGGGTAGGCATTGAAAATGAGCGCACTCACGGTGGTGGTTTCACCCCCATCCTAACCTTCCCCCATCAAGGGGGAAGGGACTTTGGGCCGGCGCGTTCTCCCGTCAAGGGAGAGACGGCTTGTGGCAATCGCGGCGCTGGATGATTGTTTATAGCTGAAGATTAACGACTAAGATGGCAGAAGTCCTTTACAGAAAGTGGCGTCCCCGCGCGCTGGGCCAGGTGGTCGGGCAGAACACGGTGACCAACACTCTCAGGAACGCCGTTTCGTCCGGCAGGCTGACGCACGCCTACCTGTTCTGCGGGCCGCGCGGCACTGGGAAGACTAGCACCGCGCGCATACTCGCCAAGGCTGTGAACTGTCTCAACCCGACCGAGGGCGAACCGGACAACGCTTGCGACAGGTGCGTGTCGGTCAACGAGGGCAGGGCGCTCGACCTGATAGAGATTGACGCGGCCAGCAATCGCAGCATTGATGATATTCGCGACCTGAGCGACAAGATAAACTTCGCTCCGACCGAGTTCACCTACAAGGTGTATATCGTGGACGAGGTTCATATGCTCACGGACCAGGCTTTCAACGCGCTGTTGAAGACGCTGGAAGAGCCGCCCGGTCACGCGATATTCATTCTGGCGACAACGGAAGTCCACAGGGTGCCGCTCACGATTGTATCCAGGTGCCAGCGTTACGACTTCCGGCGCATATCCCTGGACGACATCAGCGACAAGCTGGCCGAATTGTGCGAGGCGGAGGGAGTGGAAGCGGAGCGCGAGGCGCTCGAACTGATAGCGCGGCATTCCACCGGAAGCCTGAGAGACGCGGAGAACCTGCTGGAGCAGGCGGTGGTGTCATACGACTCGCCCCTGAGGGCCGACCAGGTTCGGGATATGCTGGAGCTTTCGGGGGACGAGGACGCGCTGGATCTGTGCCAATCCATAGTCGAAAAGAACGTTTCCGAGAGCCTGAATATAGTAAACAAGGTGTCGGCGCAGGGATCGGACCTGCGGCAGCTCCAGAGGGCGGTGACCGATTTTCTCAGGTCGGTCATGCTGATAGCGGTCGGCGCGCAAGAGACGGCCCGCTTCTCGGATGATACAGCCGAGCGTCTGAAGGGTATGTCGCAGGGGGTGGACAGCAGATACATACTCAGGGCGCTCAAGGCGATATCGGAAGCCGACCTGAGACTGGATACGGCGTCTCCGCTGCCGTTGGAACTCGCGCTCGTGGAGTCGAGCGTCGAACCCGTGGCGGTCGCGCCCGCCGTCGCCGCGCCTCCATCCCAGGCCGGAAGGCAAGCCGCGCCTCCGCAATACGCTCAGCGACAGACGCAGCCCGCGGCCAATCGCGCTCCGGCGAGAAGCCGCCCGGCCACTCGCTCCCCGGCGCGACCCGCGCGGAGTCAAGCGCCTGTCAACGGCGGCGCGAGTCCGCCGCCTGCCAGAAGCGGTCAGGATGGCAGCCTGGATCCGGCGACGTGGAATGAGACGCTGCGCGCTCTCAGGACTACGGGGGTCAGGTTCCCTCTGGACGCGCTGCTTCGTAGTTCGAAGGAATGCATTGTAGAAGCAAACAAGATTGTCATTAGGTTCGCTTATCGTTCCCATTTTGAGCGGTTAAATGAGGAGTTAGGCAATCCCAACGTCAAGCAAGAATTGAAACAAGTGATCTCTCAAACGATAGGCAGAGAGTACGAACTTGTGCCAGAACTGATTTCAGATGACAATGGCACCGACACGAGACGAGCGAATCAGAGCCACCTGGTGGTGGCGGCCCAGAGGATGGGCGCTAAACTCGTGGAGAAATTCGAGGAGGAAGTAGAACAATGAATCGTCGCATGATGCGCCAGGCCCAGCAACTTCAGCGAAGGATGGCGGAGCTCCAGGAGGAACTCGAATCCGCCACGGTCGAAGCGACGGCGGGCGGCGGCGTAGTCAGCGTCGTCGTATCGGGCAAGATGACCATCGAGTCCATCTCGATAGACCCGGAAGTTGTCTCACCGGACGACGTGGACATTCTGGAAGACCTGGTTACAGCCGCCGTGAACGAGGGGCTTGTCAAGGCGCAAGAGATGGCTAATTCCAAGATGAGCGAGCTTACCGGCGGACTGAACCTGCCCGGCCTGACCTGACATGAACGACTCTTCCCAACATTCATCCGACCCGATAGCCAGGCTGATAGAGGAATTTCACAAGCTGCCCGGCATTGGGCCGAAGACCGCGCAGCGTCTGGCGTATTACCTGATTCGTATGCCCGGCGAGTACGCGCACGAACTGGCGGAAGCCATCGTGGCGGTGAAAGACCGGGTGGCGATGTGTTCCAGGTGCTTCAATCTCACCGACGCCGATCCGTGCGGCATCTGCTCCGACCCGCAGCGCGACGAGACGACGGTGTGCGTAGTGGAAGAGGCTCTGGACGTGATAGCGCTGGAGCGCACGCACAGCTACCGGGGGCTGTACCATGTTCTGCACGGAGCGGTTTCGCCGATGAACGGGATAGGGCCGGACGATCTGAAGATTCAGCCGCTGCTATCCCGAATGAACGAAGAGCCGATAAGAGAAATCATCCTGGCCACCAATCCAAACCTGGAGGGCGACGCGACTGCCATGTACATACACAGGCTGGTCTCGCCGCTCGGGATAGAGATAACCAAGCCGGCCAGGGGGCTGCCGGTCGGCGGCGATCTGGAGTACGCGGACGAATCCACGCTGGGCAGGGCAATCGAGGGCAGGCAGACATTTTAGGCATTGGCGAGTGAATCTTGAGACTACGCACATACAAGGGCCAGGGTCTCATTCTCAGGCAGTACACCCTGGGAGAGGCGGACCGCATCCTGTCCATCCTCACGCCGAACATGGGGAAGGTGCGCGTGGTGGCAAAGAGCGTCCGAAGGCCGCAGAGCAGGCTAAGGGGGCATCTTGATCTGACCAACATCGTCCAGTTCTCAGCTTCCTACGGACGGAATCTGGATGTGCTGACCGAGGCCCAAGTGCGCGACGACCACCCGGAGATACGCTCAGACCTGTCGCTGCTTTCCCAGGCGGTTTACGTATGCGAGTTGGCGGATTCGTTCGCGGAGGAACGCTCGCCCAGCCGCGACCTGTACCTATTGGCGACCGTGACTCTCGACTTGCTGCCCGGCTCCGAAGACGTGTGGCTGGTATCGCGATGGTTCGAGGCGCGGCTGCTGGACGTGGCGGGATTCAGGCCGGAGTTGGAGGCGTGCGTGGAGTGCGGGGCGGAACTGGAACCCGCCGACCATACGCTGGACATAGGTACGGGTGGGGTACTCTGTCCAGAATGTCGCGGTCTTAGCGCTGGTGGCAGGGTTCACATTTCCGAGAGCGCGATGAGGGTGCTAAGACACCTTCAGCGTTCGGCGCGATTCCGGGACGTGGGCACTCCGAACATAGGCAAGCGAGTCAAGAACGAAGTCGCGGGGATTCACACGCGCTACATCCGCTCGATTCTGGAACGCAGCCTCAAGAGCGAGGAGTTCGTGAGGCGCGTGGCGGAGTCCGAGCGGCCCCTATACGCGACAGACTAGGAGCTATCTTATAAGCATTACCCTCGGGGGAACCGCGTTTTTCACCCCCATCTTAACCTTCCCCCATCAAGGGCTGAGAGGGGTAGGCATTCACCCTCACCCTAGTCCTCTCCCTGAGGGAGAGGGGATTAGTTGATCGGTATTCATAGCTGACCGCATATTTGCCTACCCTTGTGATCCCATCAAGGGGGAAGGGACTTATGCAATCGTCTCAAGTATGTGCAATTCATCACAAAATTGACACCCGAAAAATCTAGTTGGTATATTCATAAGGCACACATTGATAAGGGACGCGCTCCATGGGGGCAGCGTCGCCGGTTTAGACCCCCCACAAATTCAACAATTGCCCACTGACCATCCAGGTGATCATCCGCGCCGCCGAAGAAATCTTCGGGCGGCTGAACTGTTTCGCGGCGTCTCGCTACTACGCGAGGCCATGGGTGGTATTCCGATCCCTACTCAACACGCATACATTGGTTAAGCGCGCCATCCGATAGCGGGCGGGCGCAGTTCCGGGAGTACTGAATTGAAGAAGACGGATTTTGTAGTCAGGTTCGCCGGAGAGGGCGGCCAGGGCGTGGTTACCTCGGCTGAGGGCTTCGCGCAGGCCAACGCCCAGGTCGGCTATCACGTTCAGACCTTCTCCACATTCCCCTCACAGATCAGGGGCGGCCCCACCTGGACTCAGACACGGATCTCGACGGAGCCGGTCCTGAGTTCCGGCGACGAACTGGACGTTCTGGTGGCGTTCAACGAGGAGGCATACGAGAATCACAAGGAAGAGGTGGCCGAGAGCGGAGTAATCGTATATAACTCGGAGGAGTTCGAGTTGGAGCCGGACGGCAAGAGCTTCGGCATGAGGTTCGACGAACTTGCCAGATCCACCGGCAACGCCAGGGCCGCGAACATGGTCGTCATGGGAGCGCTGGCTTACCTGGTGGGAATTGACCAGCAGATCCTGGAGGACTTCGTAACGAAGCGCTTCACGAGGGGCCGGCCCAACGACCAGCAGATAATCGAGTCCAACCACCAGGCGTTGGGACTTGGCAGGGTCGAGGCCGAAAAGAGCGGCTTCAACCTGGGCGAGCTTGAACAGTCCAACCCTCCGCAGGTTGACCAGGTGCTCATCAACGGGAACGTCGCGCTGGGCCTGGGCGCTATCGCGGCCGGAGTGGACGTTTACATCGGCTACCCGATTTCCCCCGCGACTTCCCTACTGATATGGATGGAGAACAACCTGCCCGGGCGGGACAAGTTCGTACACCAGGCTACCTCCGAAATCGAGTCCATCACCAGCATCGTGGGCGCGGGCTTCGCGGGCAAGAAGGCTATGACCGGAACCGCCGGGCCAGGCTTCTCGCTGATGGGCGAAGGGCTGGGTCTCGCGTGGATGGCGGAGATTCCGCTTGTCGTGGCGGACATACAGAGGGGCGGGCCTTCGACGGGTCTGCCGACGAAGACGGAGCAGTCGGACCTGCTGACCGCGATGTATCCCGGACACGGCGATATACGCCTGCCCGTCATCGCGCCCGGCACGGTGGAGGAGTGCTTCTACGCCTCGCTCTACGCCTTCAACTGGGCGGAGAGATACCAGGGGCCGGTCATCCTGCTGAGCGAGCATATGCTCTCTGAACGAAACCAGAACATCCCCAGGCCGGACGTGAACGCGCTGGTTGTGGAGGGCAGGGACACCTACCGAGGCACGAACGGCTACCACCGATACGAAAGCTGGGAGCGTTCGCCCATGCCGATTCCTGGCGGCCCCGGCGCTTATGTCGCCAACGGCTCCGAACACGACGGGATGGGCGACACGACGCACAGGCCGGAGCGACATATACAGATGACGACGCGCCGTTTCAGCAAGCTAGACTTGCTGGCGGACGGCACATACGAGAGCGAGAATACCGACGCGAGCGTGGCGGTGATGCCCTGGGGCGGCTCGAAGGGGCCTGCGCTCGGAGCGTGGCGCGAGTTGACCGCCGCGGGCGCGGACCTGGGCTGGTACTACACCATGTTCCTGAATCCGCTGCCGGAAGGTTTGGTTGAAGAGCTCAAAGAGAAGGATCTGGTGATAGTTCCCGAGTTGAACTACATGGGCCAGTTCTCCTCGTACCTGCGCTCTCTCGGAGTAAACGCGGAATCCATAACACAGTACACTGGACTTCCATTCAAGGAACGCGACCTTGTGGAGGCCATTTCTCAGAAAGCCAACATTCAGCAGAAAGAGGGTGTGACAGCATGACGTCCAAGAACCCTGAGTACGATTTCAAGTGGTGTCCCGGCTGCGGCGACTTTGGTGTGCGGCGCGCGCTGGAAGGGGCGATACAACGCCGCGTGGTAGAGACGGAAACTCCCATGGAGAGCAACGTGGTGGTGGCCGGCATCGGCTGCTCCGGCAATATGGTTCATATGCTGGAGAGCGATGAACAGCCATACGGATTCCATGGGATACACGGCAGGACTCTGCCGATAGCGATGGGCGTGAAGATGGCGCGGCCGGACCTGAACGTGGTGGTGGTGGCCGGGGACGGCGACTTCCTGAGCATCGGGTTCGAGCATATCGCTCCCCAGGCGGCGCGCAACCTGGATGTCACCGCGATAGTGATGGACAACGGGGTGTATGGCCTGACCAAGGGGCAGAGTTCGCCGACGACTGATCTGGGCGTGGTGACAAGCTCGACGCCTTTCGGCAAGCCGGAAGAGAAGATGAACCCGTTCCAGCTCTATCTGAGCATGGGCGTGAGTTTCGTGGCTTCCACGATGTCGAGCCAGATACGCCCGATGACGCAGATGATGATGGACGCCATGGAGCATCCGGGCTTCTCCATCGTGCATATCCAGTCGCCCTGCACGGAGTACAACAATACCTACGACATTCTGAAGGGCAACCCTCGCAAGGGGATTCCCGGCCTGGCCTACGACATCCCGGACGACTACGACTCGGCTGACGTGGAGGCCGCCTTCGAGTTGTCGTCCTCGGAAGGGATTCCTCTGGGAGTCATCTACCAGGATACAGACCGCCCGACGTTCGATCAGCGGATTGACGAAATCTCGGAGAAGGCGCGGGTGAGGACGCTGCCGGCGATGCTGGATACTTATAATATCTAGCGGTCTGGGAAGACAGGACAAACATTTGGGGCAGGCTTCAGGGCCTGCCCTTTGTCGTTGCCGTTATCCACTCAGGGTGAGGTCGGCCACCAACATTTCTATGGCGAGTTGTTCGGGGATGGGCTTGGTCTTGAGGGTCAGGTCGGTCTCGATTAGGCGGTGGTGGAAGTAGGCGAGGTAGTCCTGGGTCATGCGCCGTTCTTGCTGGAGAGTCTTGTTGAGTACCCAGCCCGAGAGGCGCAGCTTGCGCCCTATGTCCTCTCGCGGCGTGGCGCGCGCGGTCATGTCCTTCGCCATGAGCAGCAGCCTTACCTGGCGCGCGAGCATGGTGAGTATGTACGCGGCGGGGCTTCCGTCGTCCATTATGCGGGTAATCAGACTGAGGGCGACGCCGGTTCTGCCGTCTATCACCGCGTCCACGGCCTGAAAGATGTTGGCCTCTCGGACATAGGCGACCATCCCGCGCACGTCATCTTCACGAATGGCCCCGCTATCAACGTAGAGGGCGAGCTTTCGGAGTTCGGTGTCTATGAGGCGGGGTTGTCTGCCAATGGCCTCGGCGAGCGTGGCGGACGCGCGCGGCTCTATGTTCACGCCAAGCGTCTTGGCGCGGGCCATTATCCAGCCGGGCATATCGCGCTCTCGGGGAAGGGGGAACTCGCGCGCCTGGGACAGCGGCGACAGTTTTCTGAGCATCGGGTTGTTCTTGGCGAGAGCGCCGTCCACGAAGGTTAGGTTGGTGGTTGGCGGAATAGAACCAAGTTGGTCCGGCAGGTCGGTCCACTGACCGAGCGGGTTGCGGTTGCTTCTGGCGCCGCCCGCCCGCCCGCGTCCGCGCTCGAATGTGGTCAGCAAGCCTTTCACCACCACGACCCGGAAGTCGGACATGAAGGGTATGGTGAAGACGGCGGCGCTGAGTTGTTCGGGAGTCAGGTCTTCGGCCAGAAATGAGGCGCTGTTTATGTCGCGCAGGTCGTCCGGCCCTGTGTTCCGAGTGATTTCGGTCAGGGCTTCTTCCGCGCTTACTACGTCTTCTCCGTAGATGAGTTGGATCATGGTTTTGAGTTGTCAGTGGTTAGTGGTCAGTAATAAGTTTGGGTCGAACGACTTCCGATTGGGGTAGAGCTACCGTAGTCGAGTGTACGCGCAGGTCGCGGTTTATTCCATTACTCTGAGGGTTGAGGGGACGTTCATTTTGCGAAGCCTGCGAATCGTGAGCAGCGGCGCTACCGCTACCGCCCCAACGCCGAGTACCACGGCCATGGCCAGTGTGGTCGGCTTTATCAGGGCCTCTACGCCCAGGTCGGGCATTGTGTTTGGAATCAGCACGATGACTACCCATTGCAACAGGATGTAGCCGCCAATGAGTCCCAGGATCGTGGAGAGAACTCCCAGGATCGCGCTCTCGACTATCGCCATGCCCATCACGGAGCGGACCGGCAGCCCGTAGGCGAACATGGTGGCGTGTTCGCGCTGACGTTCGTCCATGTTGATGCTGGCGGTGTTGTAGGCTATGAGCAGGGCGAGCGCCATTATCGCGATTTGTATGAAGTAGAGGATTCCGCTGAACTGCTCGAACTGGTCTCTGAACACGTCGGTCGAGGCGGTCGCCTTCTGAACCGATCCCACTCCGGGCAGCTTGAACAGGTCTTCCTTCAGCGTATCGGTTTCGACGCCGCTCGCGGGCCGCGCGTGTATGACGTTGGTCATTCCCTCTATTCCGATGATTCCGGCTTGTTCGGCGGACAGGTAGGCGTTAAGCCGGAATGGGTGGGCGTGCGCGCCGATGACCTCAAGCTCGGAATCCTGAAGCGAGAACAGATCCGGTCCGCCGCCGACCGGATGGCGGACGGTCAGCGTGTCTCCGGTTTCGACGCCGAGATCGTTCGCCGCTTTCTCCGAGATGAGGATGCCCGGAGTGTCTGTACGAAGGCGGCCCTGTGTGAGAGTCGGCTGCCACAGGGCGCTGTCGAAGGATATGAAGTTCAGGAACACGTCGAAGGACGTATCGTCTTTGGAGAGGGTTCCGCCCAGTCTCAGGCTTGTCTCTACATCCGCGGAGCTTGACGAGTCGCGGATATTCTGGACGGTGGGGGAATCCTGGCGATAGAACGTGTCCAGGGCTATTTCCACCCTGTCGGGGCTGTTTCCGGCGGTCTCGATCCCGGTGCGGTCGAACGCATCCAGGAATGAGTCCAACATTCCCATGACCATTACCAGAACCGTTACTATGGCGGCGATTCCGAGCGCGGTGAGCAGAGTTCGGCGAGGGGCGCGGGCAATGTTGCGAAACGGGATCTGCCGTATGGTCTGGCCGGGTATTCTCAGTCTTGTAAGCAGCCACGCAAAACCTCCGGTACGCATCGCCAGGTGTCCGGTTTTGATGGCCTCAATCGGGGGAACTCTCACGGCTCTCCAAACGGGTACGGCGGTGGCGAGGAACGGTATCAGAAATCCGATGAGCGCAACGCCGGCGAAGAATCCGGGCTGGAACGGCGTTCGCCACACAGGGAGAGGAACGAAATCGGTGAGTATCGCGCGAAGGCCCTGCGCCACGCCTATTCCCATGATTATTCCGAATATCACGCCGAGAAGCGCGACCTGCGCACTGAAGAGCAGCGGCCTGAGCGCGACCCTCAGAGGCGGCACCCCCAGAGCCATGGCTATGCCTATTTCGCGCCGTTGGGAGTCCATTATGCGGCTGGTGAGGTTGAACGCGGCGAAGACCGCGCCTCCGAAGATGGCGATGGCCAGCACGGTGTTGAACTGCTGGTCGCCCTCCACGTCCTCTATCATCGCCCTTATGGATGGGTCGTCGAGCCGCCTGCTGACCGCGCCTCCGAGCGGGCTGAACGCCGCGCTCAATGTGTCGAACACCGCGTCCTCGTCCGCGCCGGGGGCTAGAGTGATCAGCAGGTCGTTGACCTTGCCTTCCTTGGCCGTGATTCGCTGGGCGGTTTCCATGGAGGTGAAGGCGGCGGCGAAGTTCGCCTGGGCCAGCAGACCGCCCTCCGGGGTAATAACGAAGAAGTATTCGGGGGATAGAACCTGGCCGATGTATTGAACCGCGATGTTCCCGGAGAGGGTCGCGGATCCGGATTCGGGAAGGTTGTAGAACTTGCCGAAGTTGCGCTCGATGGCGATTACGTTCTGTCCGGCGTCCTCCGACACAAGAGCGCGTCCGAGCGCGGGGTGAAGCATATTTATATGCGGGCCATCGTCGGATACGTCCACGCCTATCAGGCGTCCGGGGACGATGATGGTTTGGCCGTCCGATTCGACGGATACCTGTGTGGGCAGCACGAGGCGCTCTTCGGCGTCGGATATGTACCCGGAGGCCGCTTCGTCGAGCGTCCTCAGCAGTGTTCCGCGTTCGACGAAACCGCCGGCGCCTAATTGGACGCGGAGGTCGAAGGTGTTCACGGCCTCGTAGCTGGCGTCGTTGGACATACCGCGCCAGATGTTCATGCTGCGGAGGCCGGAGAACAGCCCGGTTCCGAAGGCGATGATGATGGCGATGGCGGCGACCTGAACCCAGCGGGAGCGGAGGTCGCGCCAAGACCACTTTAGCCACATAGATAAACCTCGCTTGTCGGAGTATTCACAGGATAACAGACATTGAGAAAATTGCATAAGCCTCGTCTGTTATCCCGCAATGGCAGGGATTGAGCCTAATCACCCCCGTCCCCGTATCGGGGTATGGGGCAGGCTCTAACCTTCCCCCGTCAAGGGCTGAGAGGGGTAGGCATTTCACCCTCACCCTAGCCCTCTCCCTGAGGGAGAGGGGATCTATTGACTGGAGTTCGTAGCTGGTTGGACATTTGCCTACCCTTGTGATTCCGTTGAGGGGGAAGGGACTTTGCCTACCCTTGTGATCCTGTCCAGGGCCTGTGCAAAGTAGATTGACAGAAAGGAAGACCTTCCCCGTAGATAGGAACAATAAACCTCACCTATCGTTCGGAGGAAGGTCATATGGAGTATATCCCAGTTGAGTCAGAGGTCAATGACGTTGGCGAAGGGTTCGTGCTGGACGTTGGCAGTCTCTACGATTATCTGAGTCGGCTCAGAGACTGCCGAGACACTCGGGGCGTTCGCTATAAGTTGGTGGACATTCTGGTGTTCATCGTCTTAGCTAAGCTGGCTGGCGAAGACAGATTGTCAGGCATATCGGAGTGGGTGTGGCACAGACGGGAAGGTCTGTGCAGGGCGATGGGCTTAGGCAAGGTTAGGGTTCCTCACCGGACGACTTATAGTCGGATACTGTCCAAAGCGGTTGGCGCGTCAGAGTTGGAGAGGGTGGTGCGCGACTTCTTCACCGCCTCTAGGTCAAGTGGTCAGTGTATTCAGGTGGCAATAGACGGCAAGACGCTGCGAGGCAGTATAGGAGTGGGTCGCAGACGTGGGGTGCATCTGTTGGCGGCCTACGTTCCCGAAGAAGGCTATGTTCTGGCTCAGGTAGAAGTGGATGGGAAGGAGAACGAGGTTTCGGCGGCCCCGCGTCTGCTGGACGCCATAGACTTGCGGGGCAAGGTGATAACGGCCGACGCGATGCTCACACAGCGCCGACTGTCGGCGCAGATAGTAGAGTCGGGCGGTGAGTATGTGTGGAATGTCAAAGACAATCAGCCACAGTTGCGCGAGGATATAGCCACACTGTTTGAGAATGAAAGCTCACAGACCGTCGGTCTCGGTCCCACAATCGCCAGAGCCGAGACCATAGACAAAGGACATGGAAGACTCGAGCGGCGCGTACTCAGAGCCAGTTCTGAGTTGAATGACTATCTGGACTGGCCATATGCGCGTCAGGTCTTCGAGTTGGAGCGAAGAGTCCAACGTGTCAGAGACGGGAAGATAACCCGACAACTCAGCTACGGGATAACAAGCCTGGACAAGCGCCGCGCCAGCCCTCAGAAGCTGTTGGAGATGGTAAGAACCCATTGGCAGATCAAAACGGACTGCACTATCGTCGAGACGAGACGTTGCGTGAGGACTGGTGTCACCTGAGCGGCGGACACATACAACGCATGATGGCGACTATCAACAACCTGATATTGGGACTGCTGTTGAGGATGGGAATCAGAAACGTGCCCAAGCAACGCCGACTCTATGCCGCTCACTGGGGACGGGCGCTCAAACTCATAACTTCCGCCTGAACAGACTTTGCACAAGCCCTGGTCAATGAGAGCGGGCGGTTGTTAGGGGTTGGGGGTTAAGTGTAAACTCCACGAATCTACGATTCGCCATACACGGATGGGGCAATCAGGATTCGGACCAAATCAATGCCCAGCTTCGCCTACGCCGCCAGATATGTGTACACGGACACTGTCATCCAGAACGACAATCTATTGAGGGTCTCGGCGTATAACGATGTTTACCAGACCTCGCTGATGTCGGCGGTGACGACGGAGCCGAGGTCTGCGCTGATGCGGTTCATAGACAGTTTCGGGAACCGGACGCACCACGCGCGGCTGGTTTCGCCGCATGATGAGTTCATCATACTGTCCGTCGGAACGGCGCTCTTGAGGAAGCCGCCCGTCCTGAAGGACTTGCCCCTGAAGTCCACCGAATACAATGACGATACCGCCCGCCGGTTCCTGGTCGCGTCTCCGCTGGTCAATCCGTCCAGGGTGGCGGACGCTGCCAGGGAGATAGCGGGAAAGAGCGGCGGCCTGCTGGAAGCGGTGGCGGCGGTCGTCGAATGGATCCACGCCAACATCGAGTATGAGCGCGGCTGGACGACGGTCGCCACGCCCGCCGAGCGGGTTCTGGTCACCGAAAAGGGCGTGTGCCAGGACATGACCCACCTGGCGATAGCGATGCTGAGGTCGCTGGGGGTTCCGGCGAGGTACGTGTGCGGTCTGCTGGTCACCCAGCCCGGAGAGACGCACGCCTGGGTGGAGTATCTGCACCCGCTTCACGGATGGATAGCCGCCGACCCGACCAGGGGGCAGAGCCTGTCGGCGGAGGGAGACCTTATCAAGTTCGCTATTGGGCCGGACTATACCCACGCTACGCCTGTGGAAGGCACGTTCAGGTCGCGGGGTTCGGGCCGCCTGGACGTCGCCATCGGGCAGTTGCTGCCGGACGGTCGGCCCCCGTCCCTGGAGGACGCGCGGAATCTGATACAGGGGCCGGGCAGCGCGCAGACGTTCTGGCCGTAAGGCGACGGACGCGCGGTGTTCCGCCAGAAAGTCGCCGAAGAATAGCAATCGAACTATTGTACTTCACCGCCCGCTACGCCTAGAATGGGCTTCATGTCAAAGAAACGCAAAATCAAGGTTCGGGTAACCCGCGTCGTGGATGGCGATTCGCTGGTAGTCGCTCGGCGCAGGTGGTTCAACTTCCTGGTGAAGCCGAAGCCGTTCGCGGCGCGGCTCTACGCGATAGACGCGCCGGAGTTGTCTCAGCCTTACGGAGCCGAGGCGCGGGACGCGATGCGAAAGATGGCGCGCGGGTCTCTGCGGATGGACGTTGTGGATACCGACCTATATGGGCGCTCTGTGGGCGTGGTGTACCGGCGGAACAGGAAGAAGTCTCTGAATCACGCGATAGTGGAGGCGGGGCTGGCGTATTCATACCAGCGATACGGAAAGCTGGACGGGATAGACGAGGCGGAAGCGCGCGCGAGAAAGCGGCGGCGGGGAATGTGGAAGTCGGGGGAGTCGCAGACGCGGCCCTGGGATTACAGGCGCGGCGAGAGAGCGAGACGGGGCAAGAGAGGACGGCGGAGGTGGAGGTGGCTGGTCAACGCCAAGACGCTTTTCGTCCTCATCGTGGCGGCGCTGGTCGGCGCTCAGTGGCTATGGGACTGGGTAGGCTATGTCGTTAGGGCGATTTCGGGCGGGTGATTCCTCGAAGCGCACAAGGCTGATAAGATAGGCTACGACCATTGAGCGAGGAGGATAAGACGATGGCTACACGGACTCCGACGATTGATTCACAGGTACACGCTTATGAGCGCGACAGCCCCGAACGACCATGGCAGGGCCACCTGACCGGGCCGGATGAGGTGACGGGCGACGATATGGTGGCGGCTATGGACGCGGTTGGCGTGGATGGCGCGCTGCTGGTCTCGCCGTACTCTATGTATCGCTATGACGCCAGCTACGCGCTGGAGGTGTACACGAAGCATCCGGGCAGGTTCGGACTTATCAGGCCGTTCGATCCTGAGTCGGATACGATAGAGGACGATATGGCGGAGTGGACGGGAACGCCCGGCGTGGTCGGAGCTCGCATCATGCTCAGCTACGGCAGCTATGACGCGGACCATCCAGGGCTGAATCGGATATTGGCGGCAGGCGCGCAAGCCGGGGTGCCCATCAACATCATGAGTTCGGGGCATCTGCCGCTAGTGCGCGAACTCGCCAGCAGGAATCCCAATACGCAGGTTGTGATTGACCACGTGGGGCTGGCGCAGCCGTTCGAGCCGCCCGCGCCGCCGGAGCCGTTCGCCGACCTGGCCAATGTGCTGTCGCTGGCAGAGCTGGACAATGTGGCTATCAAGATTTCGGGGGCCTGCACGCTGTCCCATGCGCCGTTCCCGTATCCCGACATCTGGGAGCCGCTGGGGAGGATATTCGAGGCTTTCGGGTTGGAGCGTTGCCTGTGGGGGACGGATTGGACGCGCGCGGTAAATCTGCTGACATACGAACAAGGGGTTGAGGCGTTCCGGGTTACGGATACTCTCAGCGATTCGGAGCGCGCGACGCTGATGGGCGGCGCGCTGACGAAGGTGTATAACTGGTCGCCGAGCGCTGGCGGGTAGATTCGGGTCGGTGTGGGCGCGAACGGCGCTACCGCATCAGGATGGTGAAGCCTTCCTGCTCGAAGTGGCGGTCGTTGGTCAGGACTTCGGTTATGCCTTCGGCCTCCATGACGTTCATAGAGATACAGTCCTGGAGGCTGTAACCCTTGTCGAGACGGTTGGCGTAGCGGATGAGGCCGTCGGTGAAGGAGCGGTGGGTTTGCTCGACGACCTGTGTGTTAGGGTCGTCCAGAATGTCGAGAACCGAATCCACCGCCTCACGACGCAACTCAGGGCCGCTGTTTGAGAGGTGCGCCAGAAACTCAGTGAGCACTTCCTCGGTGGTTACGAGTTGTGGTTCGTCTCCCAACCGCTCATACGCCGTGATAGCGGCGCTTCGCCATTGGTCTCGCGGAACAGCGCGGGCAACCCAGTATGAAGTATCGGCGAATACGCGGTTCATTTTCCGCATACTGAACAATAACCGGGCGTATTCACCCTCATAGAGAGGTCGGTTGGAATCTTTTCCAGTACCTCCTCCGGAAGGTCTTCGAACCGCTTCGCTATCCTCTCCATGAGGTCATGAGCGGTTCCCTTTGGAGCGTCCGGGTCGTGCGGCTTGATCATGTCGTAGCTGAGGCTGAGTTGGTCGGCGCGGACGATGCGCTTGAGAACGCCGTCGGGCGTGAACTCTCCGACGCCGAGCGCCGTGAGTTCCCTGTGCTTGCGGGACATGAGCGCGTTCGCTATGCAGGGCTCCTGCTTCTCGGTGAAGACGAGCGGGACATAGGTGGAGTCGTCCAGCCAGAGTTGGCACTGGCCTTTCGGGATGTCCACAACCAGTACGCGGCCCGTGACTTCGACCTTATCCTGATACGCGCCTTTGGCGTCTGTACGTTGTTCGGCCATCGGAGTATCTCCCTTTTACCTGATCGCGTCGGCTAGAACCTCTACCAAGTGGCGGGCGCGCTTGTCGGTGCCCTGCGCTATCTGCTGGCGGCAGGAGACGCCCTCGGCGACTACAACGAAGTCGCCCTTCTGCTCTCGGATGGTTGGGAACAGCGACATCTCGCCTATCTGCATGGATATGTCGTAGTGTTCGGTTTCGTAGCCGAAACTGCCAGCCATTCCGCAGCAGCCGGAGTTGATTTCGACGGTATCGCAGCCTTCGATGGATCGCAGAACGCTCAGCGCGGAGGCGGCGCCTACCCGCGCCTTCTGGTGGCAATGGCCCTGGAAGAGTATCTTGTCCGGCAGGTTGGAGCCGTCCAGGTCTAGTTCCGCGCCCTGATCGAGCGCGTGGGCTACGAACTGCTCTACCAGCATCGTATTCTCGGCTATCTTCTCCGCCCTGTCCGCGTCGTCGGGAAGCAGGTCGGCGTACTCGTCGGCGAAGCTGAGGATGCAGCTGGGTTCGAGTCCGACCAGCTTTGCGCCGGATTCCACGTAGTCGTGGATGGACTCCACGTTGTAGCGCGCGTTCTCTTTGGCCTTGTCCAGCATCCCCTTGGAGAGCATCGGGCGTCCACAGCAGCGGACTTTGGGGAGAACGACCTGGTATCCGAGAGATTCCATGACCTTGACGGCTGCCCTGCCGAGTTCCGGGTGGTTGTAGTTGGTGAAGGTGTCGGGGAACAGGACGACCTGGCCGAGCCGGTTGGCGGAGTCGGGCGAGCCGCCGCGCGCCCTGAACCACTGGACGAAGGTCTGACTGGCGAAGGGTGGCAGTTCGCGCCTGCTGTCAATTCCGACCTGCGCCTCCAACATACGGCGCGCGGCGGGCAACTTGTTCGCCCAGTTGGAGAACGGCGCGAAGAACGAGCCGACTTTGCTGAGCGTGGCTATGTTGCCGAAGACCTGGTTTCGCAGGGGCAGTCCGTTCGCCTTGTGGTACTGGTTCAGGAATTCGTACTTGAGCTTGGCCATGTCCACGTTGGAGGGACATTCGGCGGCGCAGCCCTTGCATTCCAGGCAGAGGTCGAGCACGTCGTAGAGGCGCTTGTCTGCGAGGGAGTTAGCGGGAAGCGCGCCGGAGAGAGCGGCCCTGAGCGCGTTGGCCCTGCCTCGCGTGGAGTGTTCCTCCTCGCGGGTGACCATGTAGGACGGACACATCGTGCCGCCGAGCGTCTTGCGGCACGCGCCCTGCCCGTTGCACATCTCTATGCCATGCGCGAAACTGCCCTCCGAATCAAAGGCGAAGCCTGTATTGAGCTGAATCGGGTTGTATTCCGGGCCAATTCGCAGGTTCTCGGTCATGGGCTGGGAGTCAACTATCTTGCCAGGGTTCATTATGCCATTGGGGTCGAAGGTGCGCTTTACGTCTCGGAACGCCTCGTAGAGTTGGTCGCCGAACATCTTGCGGTTGAACCAACTGCGAACCAGGCCGTCTCCGTGTTCGCCGCTCATGGAGCCGCCGTATTCCATCACGAGGTCGCCCACTTCTTCGGCTATGGAGACCATGCGGTCAACGTCTTGCTGGCGCTTGGGATTGATGAGCGGGCGGATGTGCAGGCATCCGACGCTGGCGTGACCGTAGTAGCCGGCCTCTGTGCCGTGTGAGGTGACTATCTCGTCGAACCGGCGAACGAAGTCCGGCAGATATTCGGGCGCGACGGCGGTGTCCTCGACGAAGGGCAGCGGCTTGGCGTCGCCCGGCACGTTCATCATCAGTCCCAGCCCGGCCTTGCGAACTTCCCAGACCTTGTTCTGGTCTTCGGAACGGAACATTCTGAGGAAGGTGTAGCCCAGATTTCTGGCGGAGAATATCGCGGCGAGGTTGACGAGCTTGGAGATTACTTCGTCCTGGCTGTCGCCGACAACCTCGATGGCGAGCAGCGCTTCCGGGTCGCCGTCTATGAAGTCGGTAATGCGCGAGTAGGCGAGGTTGGACTTGGCCTGCCGGATTATCATGGAGCCTATGAGTTCTACGGCGGCGGGCTGGAAGTCGAGCGCGACGACCGTGGCCTCCATTGATTCGAGCAGGTCGGCGCAGTGCAGCACGCCGAGCGCGGTGTACTTCGGCTTCGGCACGAGGTTCAGCTTGGCCTCGGTGATGGTGACCAGCGTGCCTTCGGAGCCGACGACGAAACGCGCCATGTCGAAGCCCATGCCGCCCACGAACTCGTCCAGGTTGTAGCCGGAGACGCGACGCTGGATCTTGGGGTATCGCGCTATGATTTCGTCGCGGTTGGCCTCGCCGATTTGGAACAGGCCGCGATATATGTCGCCCTCAAGGCCATCCGCGCGCATTCTGGCTTCGAGTTGAGTGCCATCCATGCCGCCGAACCGCGTCGGCGTTCCGTCAGACAGAGTTACGTCCAGTTCGCGAACGTTGTCAACCGTCTTGCCCCACATGATGGAGTGTGCGCCGCAGGAGTTGTTGCCGAGCGCGCCGCCGACGTTTCCGCGGTTGGAGGTGGACGGGTCCGGCGCGAACAGCAGGCCGCGGTCGCGCAGTTGGTGGTTCAGAACGTCCAGCACTATGCCGGGCTGAGTTCTCACCCAGCGCTCTTCCTCGTTGACCTCGACGATATTGTTCATGTACTTGGAGAAGTCCATGACGATGGAATGGCCGACGGTCTGGCCGCCGAGGCTGGTGCCGCCGCCCCTGGGCAGGACGGAGACGCCGTACTTGTTGGCGGTCTCGACGACCGCGATGACGTCCTCGGCGGTACGCGGGATGACCACGCCTATCGGCTCGATCTCGTATATGCTCGCGTCCGTGGAGTATAGAACGCGGCTCATCTTGTCGAACCTGACCTCGCCCGATATCAGCCTGTTGAGGTCCTCGACCATTTCTCGGGTATCGGATTCTCTGACCTGGGTCGTCATTCAATTCACCTTGCCTGTTGGATTGCGCATGAGAGCGTCGTTCCATGATACACGAATGGGGATGAAAGTCCGTAGCGCGGGCGGAATCACAAAAGAGAAGGGCCGCGTCAACGGCCCCGTATCATCGTCGAGAGGCGCGGCGTGGGGTCAGGATATGCTCAGTATCTTGTAGGTGACGTCGCCCCTGGGGGTGTCGGCTACGACTTCGTGGCCGGAGGCTCTTCCGAGAAGCACCTTGCCCAGAGGGGATGCGTCGGAAATCTTGAACTCCAGCGGGTTGGCTTCGGACGCGCTGACGACCGTGTACTTGAATTCGCGCGCGGAGGATATGTCCTGAACCTCGACGACCGTGCCGAGCTTGACTATCTGCGAGCGAGTAGGGTCGTTCTTGTCTATGACGACCGCGTTGCCGAGCGTGGTTTCTATCTCGCGGATGCGGGACTCGACTCTGCCGGCTTCTTCTCGCGCGGCCTCTAGCGGGGCGTTCTCGCGCACGTCCTTGTCGGCGGCGGCTCTCTGGATTTCCTGGGCGAGATGGCCTCGCTGGGACTTGAGGGATTCGAGTTCGTTGACGAGTTGCTCGTGGCCTTCGGCGGTTAGTTCGATCAGCTTTTCTTCATGCGCGACGGAGCGCGTCTGCCTGACGCGCGTCCTTCTGACCCTTACGTGATGGGCGAGGTTGACCTGCTTGCCGTCCTTGTCTTCGGGGCCGAGTCCCTTAGTACGCACAAAGGACAGGAACTTTCTCACTTCTTGCAGCCTCTCCGAGGCCTGTGGCGTAGTTCCTGTCCCAGCGACTCTGTCGGCGTAGTCGCCTATGACAGAAGGAGGAATATGTTTTATCGAGCGGCTGGCGCCGCACCAGCTTACGAAGCGCTGCAACTCCTTTGGGGTTTCCCTCGGATTATATCCTTTGAGCTTCCTCCCTTTCGCGTATTCTAGGTATTCGCCAACAGTCTCAAGAAGTGTTGTAGTACCTTCGGATCGCAATAGACCGTACCCCCAAACGAAAGTTCATAGTCCAATGTTACGTAATATCAAAAGGCGCTGTCAAACGAAACCAAGCCGTCACGGAACGGATAGGTATAAGTTTGAGGCCGGAAGCGTCCTTCAAGGGGGCTTGCGGCTACATGATGACCGACTTCATGTTGATGCCGTGGTCCTGCTTCTTGGATTCGAGCGTCAGGAAGGTCTCCATCTTCTTCACGCCGTCTATCCGCCCCACGCGGGTTCTGAGGAAGTCGCTCAACTGGTCGAAGGACTTCACCGTGGCCCACACGAAGATGTCGAACGAGCCGGTGGTGATCGAAACCCAGCTCACCTCGTCCATATCCGCCAGCGCGTCGGCCACGTCGTCTATCTTGTCCGCGTCGGCCTGCAGACCTATTATCACCTGCGACTCGTAACCCATCTTCCGCGCGTCGGGAACCGCCACTATCCTCATGTAGCCGTCCTCCATCAGCTTCTTCAGCCGGCGCCGGACCGTCTCCTCGCTGACGGGGTTCGGATGTATTGACTTGGCTATGTTCGCGTTGGTGGCGTTTCCGTCTTCCTGAAGCCGAGAAACTATCTGTACATCGAGCCTATCCATTTGGAATCAACTCCTTTTCTATACTTTAGGGTATGTCAACTCATTCTCAGAAATTCAATTGTAGCATAACCAGGGCATAGATAGACTAATTGTTTCGTTTTTCGCAATCCGGCGTTGGCGCGGCGCGTTAGGACGTATCGTGATACTATCCACCTGTGAAATACGGGCCGAGCGCCTGAACCGCGAGGTGAACCGACGATGACTTATGACCACATCATAGTAGGGGCGGGATCCGCCGGGGCCGTTCTCGCCAGCCGCCTTACCGAAGACTCCGGCCGCTCGGTACTGCTGGTAGAGGCGGGGCCGGACTACCCCGACCTGGACAGCACGCCCGACGACGTGAAGTACGGCTACGGACACGGGCTGACCGGAAAACAGGCGCTTAGGAACTCTATACGGTCGCGCAACCGCTGGTACTTCGTAGCGAAGGCCACGGACAAGGCGCCGCCGATCCTGATTCCGCGCGGGCGCGCGACCGGCGGCTCCTCCGCCGTAAACGCCCAGATATTCCTGCGCGGCGTACCGGAAGACTATGACGACTGGGCGTCCTGGGGCAATGATGAATGGAGCTTCCAGAAGCTGCTGCCGTACTTCCGACGGGTGGAGACCGACACCGATTTCTCCGACGACTTCCACGGAACCGAAGGGCCGATAATCGTTCGCAGGCACCATTCGGAGCGGTGGCTCGCGGATCAGCGGGCGTGGTACGAGGCTTGCAGGCAGTACGGTTTCGCCGACTGCCCCGACCACAACGACCCGGACTCCACCGGAGTAGGGCCGTGTCCGTTCAACAATCCCAACAGAATCCGATGGAGCACCAACATCGGCTACATCAACCCCGCGAGGGACAGGCCGAACCTGGAAATCATGTCCGAGACGCTGGCGAACCGCGTGATATTCGACGGCAAGAGGGCGGTCGGCGTGGAAGTGGAGCGGGAAGGCGAGGTTCAGGTCGTCGAGGGAAGGGAGATAATCCTGTCGGCGGGCGCGATTGGCTCGCCGCACCTGCTTCTGCTGTCCGGCGTCGGCCCAGCCGAGCATCTGAACGAAATGGACGTCCCGCTTGTTCACGACTCGCCCGGCGTGGGCCAGAACCTGCGAGACCACCCGCAGGTGTCGCTGCGGTGGGAGGCGAAGGAAGGCTACGAACAGGACAGGTTCGCGCCGGGTATGCAGTTCGTCCTGAGATACACGGCCACGGGCTCTCATCTGCGAAACGATATGCTCGTTCATCCCAACTCCCACGCCGCGCGGAGGCTATACTACACCGACGCCGGCGAGGGCGATCCCGGTCTGGGCATGACCGCCGCCATCTATCTCGCGGAATCGGCGGGCGAAATGAGGCTGAGGACGACCAATCCGCGCGTCCAGCCCTACCTGGACTACAACCTGCTGGCGACGGAGTTCGACCTGAGCAGGATGAGGGAGTCGGTCCGAATCTGCATGGATATAGCCGCGCGGGATTCGATGGCCGCGTACATTGGCGACCTGATTGACCCGACCGATACCGACCTGGTATCGGACGACGCGCTGGACGACTGGATAATGCGGAGGGTGACAACCAGCCACCACGTATCCGGCACCTGCAAGATGGGGCCGTCCTCGGACGCGATGGCCGTGGTTGACCAGCGCGGCGGGGCTTACGGCCTGGAAGGGCTGACGGTGGCGGACGCCTCGATAATGCCCGACTGCATCCGCGCCAACACCAACGCGACTTCCATAATGATAGGCGAGCGAGTGGCGGACTTCATCAGGGAATAGCTTGCTCCGGTCTGCCGGGCCTGGTACGTCGGTTGGTCACAGGCGGCGTGTCAGGTCAATCGGGACCGGATCTCGGGGTTCCGCCATTGGCCGCCCCGGGGCCGGCGGCTCCAGAAAAGTAACGCTGTCATAAAAATCATCGAGCGCGATAAACTTGCCGTTCTGTTCCGCCCATTCTCGCATCCTGGGATTGCAACTGTGTCGCCATGACAATACCTCGATGCGCCAACCTCTGCGGTGCATACGCTCCAGATCGGCGTGAAAGCCTACGCCGTCGGCAAAGCCCGCGCCGTCGCCGGTGAGCATAACCGCGATTCCGGGATCCCCGTTGTAATCAAAGGCGTCTCGCAGCATCGCGGTTTGCAGAGTCTGGTCCACGCCCTGTTCGCCGCCCTGCATCGCGCCGCGTTCCAGCAAGTGCACTGTGACGCCCTCGTTGGCCAGACGGTTCCAGACGTGACGAAGTTCCGGTGGAATGGAACCGACCGCGATGGCGTGTTCGATGTCCCGCCCCGCGTGGGCCAGTTCCAACAGATGCCTAAAATGGATGCGCGCCCGGTAGCGGGCGGTTTCGCCTTCGCGTTCAATCGCGACCTGCTGTCCGCTGATGAATATATTGGAGTTGTCCCAGTAGATGAAGACTCTTTCCATTTCAGTTTTCCCGCCGCTGCCTGAACCGTAAGGTATCCTACTATGATCCGTATTTTACACTGCCAGGCGATTTTCGGACAAATCACATTCCTGAAATCGCCTTATGAACCCATGCCTCATCGCGCTGATACGCGCGCGCTTCGCTGAGATAGCTTATATGACTGCGAATTTGAGACTGGCAAATGCGTTGACACCCGTTTGAGGGCGGCATAGAATTGGGTTCAGCTAGTCAGGAGGGGATCGTAGCTATGCGGGAGATGTCCATAGACAGCATCCGTGTCAGCCTTCAGAATTACCAGAGGGTAGTCATACTGAAGGACAAGGACTCAGATCGTTACCTGCCGATATGGATAGGAGCGAACGAGGCTGACGCGATTGCGGTGAAACTCCAGGAGGTGAGCGTTCCTCGCCCGTTGACACACGACTTGCTGGAGTCGGTAATACAGTCGCTGGGCGCGCGGGTAAACCATATTCTGGTTTCGGACCTGAGCGACGACACGTTCTACGCCAAGATAGTATTGCAGCGCGACGGCTCGCAGACGGAGATAGACTCGCGCCCGTCCGACGCCATAGCGCTCGCGGTCAGGACGCAAGCGCCCATCTTCGCGTCGGACTCGGTCATAGACAAGGCCGGCGTTCGGATGGATCAGGACACCGGCAAGGCCGTCGTGGCGTCCGAAGAGGACGAGAATCGTCCGCCGACCGAAGAGGAGCTGAAGAGCCTGTCCGCCTTCAGCGACTTCATAGACTCGCTCGACCTCGAGGATCTGGGCGAGGGCGGAGACAAGCCCACCGGCGCGGCGACGTAGAACAAGACGCGAATCCAAGCGCGGAGGCCCCCTTTCGCGGCGGGGCCTCTTTTCGTTGACCCTGATTTTTCGCTTGTGATATAATGCGCAAGCTATCGAGGAGGCCCCTGATGGGAGGTCGGAAACTGGCCTTGGCCTTCCAACTTCTGGGGGTGGGCTGGTTCGTCGCCATCTGCATCGGCGGCGGAACTGCCGGAGGATTTCTACTCGACAGGCAGTTCGGGCTAAGTCCCGCGCTTACCTTGATAGGGCTGTTTATCGGCATAGCCGTGGCTGTTATCGGAATGTACCGGATGCTCATGGCTATTCTGAGAGGACAGGACGACGATTAGCGTAGCCCGCTCTCTAAACGGGGCGCGGGCGCGAGTGAACAGATAGGGGAAGCTAGAGTTGCTGCGTAACCCACGAACGCTGTTGATACTGGCGATAGGGTTGGTAGTCTTTGTGGTGGCGATACTCGGCGGGGCGCTGGGTAACGCGCTGGGGCTGGGATTCCTGGGTTCGCCGCTCGCGGCTATCGCCGTTCCCGCCGAACCCATGTATCCGGACTCCCCGATCACCAATACGATGGTGGCGACGTGGATAGCCATTATCGCGCTCCTCATAGTCGTTCTGATAACGCGGAGCAAACTCAATATAGTTCCCGGCAGATTCCAGGGCCTTGTCGAATTGGTTCTGGAATTTTTTCTGAACATGGCCGAGAGCATCGCCGGGCGCGAACGCGCCCGCCGCTTCTTCCCCCTGGTAATGACCATATTCCTGTTCATCGTCACCGCGAACTGGATAGGGATTCTGCCCGGGGCCGGCACTATTGGCTGGATAGAGAGCACCGAATACATCGCCGATCACTACTATACCGACGCGGACGGCAGCGTAAACACGGCGAAATTAGATAAAAAAGAAATCCAGATTTTCCAAGGCGACGGATCCCTCGCCTTGGCCATGCCCGGCTCCATCTCAGACAAGATCACTGTCAAGGAGTGGAAGAAAGAACCGCAGGAAGGCAAAACCGCCGGAATCCTGGTTCCCTACTTCCGCGGCGCGAACACCGACCTCAACATGACCCTGGGCATAGCCATCATCGCCATGGTCATGGTGCATATATGGGGCTTCAGCGCGCTCGGATTCGGACACCTGGGCAAGTACATCAACTTCAAGGAAGGGCCGATTGGCTTCTTCGTGGGAATCCTGGAAGGGATTTCCGAAATCGCAAGGGTCATCAGCTTCACCTTCCGCCTGTTCGGAAACATATTCGCGGGCGAAGTTCTGCTGGCGGCCATGATATTCCTGATACCGCTCATAGGCATCATCCCGTTCCTGGGTCTGGAGCTCTTCGTGGGCATGATCCAGGCGTTCATCTTCGCCATGCTGACACTGGTGTTCGCCACGGCGGCGACCACAGCGCACGGAGGCGAACACCATTAGATAGGTTCGTATCGGATTCCGCGGGCCGGTCTCTGTTCCGGCGGCGGCAAAGGGAGCTAACGCTCTTTCAACTCAGACAACAATAAAAGGAGTAGAGGAATGGAAGGAGATATTCTGAACATAGGGGCGGGACTCGCCATCGGAGTCGGCGCTATCGGTCCTGGCATTGGCATCGGGATACTGGCTTCCAAGGCAATGGAGGCGCTGGGAAGAAACCCGGACGCCGCCGGCCCGATCCAGCAGAACATGATACTGGCTATCGCGTTCACCGAAGCCATCGCTATCTACGCCCTGGTCGTCGCGATCATCATCAAGTTCGTCTAGCTGATACGCGATGACAGGACGGCTCATCCCGACAGGGGACGCTCGAGCGTCCCTCCCGAAACCCGATTCGGAGCGCGGGATAGTTCATCGGAAGAAGGTCAGGTGAAGGCATGGAAGCCATAGGAATCAACGTACCCGGTCTGCTGACCCAGATCATCAGTTTCGGCATTCTCTTTCTCATACTCTGGCTGCTGCTGTACAAGCCGATTGTGCGGATGCTCGACGAGCGTTCGGAGCGCATAAAGGACAGCCTCGAAGCGTCCGAGCGCGCGCAGGACGAGGCCGCGAGTTCGCGCGAAGAGACGCAGCGACAGCTGGACGAGGCGCGAGAAGAGGGCCAGCGCATGATAGCGCAGGCGCGAGATGTCGCGGACAGGTTCAGAGAAGAAGAGTTGGCGAAGGCGCGAGAGGAAATCGCCGCCGAGCGTTCCCGCGCCGAGGCGAACATCCAGCGCGAACGCGACGCCGCCATCGAAGACCTGCGGCGCGAGTTCTCCGGCTTGGCGATAGTGGCCGCCGAGCGCGTCATAAGGCGCTCGCTGGACGACGACGACCACAACGAATTGATACAACAGGTGTTGGAAGAGGGCGCTCAGGCGAACCGGCGCAACTAGCGCGCGTCTGAATCCCCGCTTCCCAAGAGAAGGTAGAGCGAATGCCCACAGCGTCGGCTATAAGGTACGCCAAGGCGATTTTTCAGTTGGCCGTCGAGCGCGACGAACTGGAAAACTGGCTGGAAGACCTTACCCAACTCGCCGATTCCATAACCAACCGCGAGTTCAGCGAGATTCTGTCCGCGCCCCGCGTTCCGTCCACCCAGAAGGAGCGGGTGGTGCGCGAGGCTCTGGGTTCGTCCGTCAACCCTCTGGCGCTGAACCTGATGTTCCTGCTCACCAGCAGGAACTCCGTTCACAGGCTCCCGGAGATAGCGGACCGATACCAGGAGATGCTGGACGCGCACAGCGGCATAGAACGCGCTGAAGTGGTGTCCGCCGTCCCGCTCGACGACGCGCAGCGCGACAGCGTGGCGGAGATGCTGGCGCGAACGTCGGGCAAGGAGATACGCCTCTCGGCGCGCGTTGACCCCGAAATACTCGGCGGCATGGTAATCCGCGTCGGCGATAGGGTGATGGACGGCAGCGCGAGGACGCGCCTCCAGTCCATGCGCCGCGAGATAGCGCAACGACGCTGATTTCCGCATATCCCCTCTCCCTCGATGGGAGAGGCTAGGGTGAGCGTGATTGGCGAGTTCAGAACATATAAAGAAAGTGCCTTCTTCCTTCACGGAGGAGGGCCAGGATAAGGGTGACTAGAATGGCGGTCAGAGGTCAGGACATAGCTTCGGTCATACGAAGCCAGATCGAGAACTGGGAACAGCAGCTCGAATCGGTCAACGAAGGCACGGTGATAGAGGTGGGCGACGGCGTCGCCCAGGTTCACGGGCTTTCGGGCGCGGCCTACACCGAGTTGCTTGAGTTCGAGGGTGGTGTCATGGGAATGGCGCTGAACCTGGAAGAAGACTCGGTTGGCGCGGTCATCATGGGCGACCCGCTGGCGGTAAAGGAAGGCTCCAGGGTTCGCAGCACCGGGCGCATCGTGGAAGTGCCGGTTGGCGACAGCCTGCTTTCCCGCGTGGTCAGCGCTCTCGGCGAGCCTATGGACGGCAAGGGGCCCATAGAGTCCGCCGGCAACAAGCCGGTCGAGGTCGTAGCCCCCGACGTCTCCACCCGTATGTCCGTTGACACCCCCGTCCAGACGGGAATCAAGGCCGTTGACGCCATGATCCCCATAGGACGCGGACAGCGCGAACTCATCATCGGCGACCGCTCCACGGGCAAGTCCGCCATCGCGCTCGACACCATCATCAACCAGCGCGGCGGCGATCTCATCTGCATATACGTCGCCATAGGACAGAAGGCGAGCAAGGTAGCGCAGACCGTCGCCATGCTGGAGCAGAACGGCGCGATGGAACACACGATTGTGGTCGCCGCGAACTCCGCTGATCCGGCTCCCCTCCAGTACCTCGCCCCTTACGCGGGTTGCGCGATGGCTGAATACTTCATGGATCAGGGCCAGGACGCGCTGATAGTCTATGACGACCTCTCCAAGCACGCCTGGGCGTACCGCGAGATGTCGCTGCTGCTCCGCCGTCCTCCCGGACGCGAAGCCTACCCTGGCGACGTCTTCTACCTGCACAGCAGACTGCTCGAACGCGCCGCCAAGCTGGACGACGAACACGGCGGAGGCTCCATAACCGCGCTGCCCATCATCGAGACGCAGGCGGGCGACGTTTCGGCCTACGTTCCCACCAACGTCATCTCCATCACGGACGGACAGATATACCTCGAAACCGAACTCTTCAACTCCGGCATCCGCCCGGCGGTGAACGCGGGTCTGTCAGTCTCGCGCGTCGGAAGCTCGGCGCAGACGCGCGCGATGCGCTCCGTCGCCGGAACGCTGAGGCTTGACCTCGCCCAGTATCGCGAGTTGGTCACCTTCGCGCAGTTCGGCACCGCCGACCTGGACCCCGCGACCCGGAGACAGCTAGAGCGCGGACAGCGCGCCACCGAGGTGCTGAAGCAGGGCCAGAGCGTTCCCCTCGCCATGGAAAAGCAGGTCGCCATCATGCACGCGCTCGTGAACGGATCGCTCGACGACGTTGAGATAACGCGGGTCATCCCCTTTGAGGACGCCTTCCACAGCTACATGGACGCCAACCACGCCGACCTTCTGGCAACCATCCGCGAAGAGAGAATCATCAGCGACGAGTCCGCCGAGGCGCTGAACGCCGCCATCCAGGACTTCAAAGACACCGTGCCGTACTAGGAATCGCCAATAGTCAACGCAAGAGCCAGTTAGCGGGAGACGCCGACATGACGCCAACAAGTGAATCTGTCGCGCTCGCCAAACTCATGGAGACGCATAAAGAAGAATACGACTTCTATCTGAAGCACGCCAAGAAGAACCATGTCAAAAGCTGGAAGGAACTTCCTGGTTTCCCCGTGAAGTTGCAATCGTTCTGCTTGTCCGAGTACATAGAGGCGGCCTTGGCGATAGCGGAGTACGAACCCGAGGATGATGTTATCATCGCCAGAGTACCAGGTGTAAACGCGAGTTATTTCACTCAGGGTGAAGATTACGAGGACGCGAAGGTAATGTTGGCGGATGCCATAGAAGGCAGTGTTGTCTTTGCCCTGCAAATGGGCTGGGAAGTTCCGCCCATACCTGGCTCAAAGGTGAAGATGGAAATTGTCGAGATTGACACCGCTTAGGTCGAGCGGGAATATCGAGAGAAGAATGGAATTCGCTTTAGGCGAATGTAGTAAGGACAGGGACCGAGGAACATGGCAAGCGTAAGGCAGCTCAGACGCCGAATCCGCAGTGTCGAAAACACCGCGAAGATAACCAAGGCTATGTCCATGATAGCGGCTTCCAAGATGCGCCGCGCGCAGGAATCCGCCCTCAGCGGCAGGCCCTACTCCGACGACCTGAACATGATGCTGGCGCACCTGGCCGCCCAGCCCGTCGAGGACGAGGACAACATACACCCCCTGCTCAAGACCCGCGACGTGAACAAGGTCGAGGTCATCGTCGTAACCCCGGACAGGGGACTCACCGGCGGTCTCAACTCCAACATCAACCGCGCCGCCGGACAGTTCATATCGTCCTACGGCGACGACGCGCGAGTCATAGCCGTCGGCAAGAAGGGCCGCGACTTCATGGTCAGGTACGGCGTGAACGTCCGCGCAGTGTTCACCGACATCAGCGACAGGCCGTCCATCCTGGACGTAACCCCAATCGCCCACCTCGCGGTCGAGTCCTACGAATCCGAAGAGGTTGACGCGGTGTACATCGCTTACGCCAAGTTCGTAAACACCACCGCCCAGAACGCGGTCGTGGAACAGCTTCTGCCCGTCCAGCCGTCCGAACTGCGCCCGCAGGAACAGGTCGGCTACATATACGAACCGAATCCCGCGGACGTGCTGGCGGACCTGCTTCCTCGCTACATGGAGATGCAGATTTTCCACGCGCTGCTGGAAGGAATCGCCAGCGAGCAGTCGGCCCGGATGGTCGCCATGAGAAGCGCGACCGACAACGCGAACGCGATGATAGAAGACCTGACACTGGTTATGAACAAGGCGCGCCAGGAATCCATAACCACCGAACTTCTGGACATCGTTGGCGGAGCGGCGGCGGTGGAAGCGTAGAGCAATGAGTTGCGCGGTTGCGCGTTATAGGGTGTTCGTCATTCCCGCTTTCGAGAGAATCCACCCCCGCCCAACCGCATAAGTCTTAAGAGTATTAGACGATGGCCCTCAATCCGAGGGCCGACGAGTGGTAATCGCCCTGAACGGGAGAGTTGAACAACATGGCAAACGGAAAGATCACCCAGGTTATCGGAACAGTCGTGGACGTCGAGTTTCCACCAGAAGATATGCCCTCGATTTTCAACGCCCTCGAAACCGAGATAGCCGGCGATACGCTGGTTCTCGAAGTCGAACAGCACGTTGGAAACAACTGGGCGCGCTGTCTCGCGCTAGGGCCCACCGAGGGCCTGATTCGCGGCGTTGACGTAGTGGACACCGGCGCGCCTGTGGCGGTTCCCGTAGGCGACCCCACGCTCGGACGCCTGTTCAACTGCCTCGGTCAGACGCTGGACAACCTAGAAGAGATTGACGGCGGAGACAACTGGCCCATACACCGAGAGCCGCCCAGCTTCGAGGAGCAGGCCACCGAGATCGAGGTGCTCGAAACCGGCCTGAAGGTCATGGACCTGATAACCCCGTTCACCAGGGGCGGAAAGGTCGGCGCGTATGGCGGCGCGGGCGTCGGCAAGACCGTCGTCATCCAGGAACTCATCCGCAACATCGGCGTCGAACACGAGGGTGTGTCCGTGTTCGCGGGCGTAGGCGAACGCTCCCGCGAGGGCAACGACCTCTGGCACGAGATGCAGGAGTCCGGCGTCCTCAGCAACACCGTGCTGGTCTTCGGCCAGATGAACGAACCCCCCGGAATCCGCGCCCGCGTCGCGCTCACCGGCCTCACCATGGCCGAGTACTTCAAGGAAGAGCGCGGCCAGGACGTGCTTATGTTCATTGACAACGTGTACCGCTACATTCTGGCGGGCATGGAAGTGTCCGCGCTGCTCGGTCGTATGCCCTCGGCGGTCGGATACCAGCCCACGCTCGCTACCGAGATGGGCGCGCTGGAAGAGAGGATAACGTCCTCCAGAAGCGGCTCCATCACCTCCTTCCAGGCTATATACGTCCCAGCCGACGACTACACCGACCCCGGAATCGTGACCACCTTCGGACACTTGGACGCCGTGGTCTCACTCGACCGCGCCATATCCGAGCAGGGCCTGTACCCCGCCGTTGACCCGCTCTCCAGCTTCTCCAGAATCCTGGAGCCGGCCGTCGTCGGACAGGAACACTACGACGTCGCTCGCGGAGTCCAGCAGGTTCTCCAGCGTTACAGCGACCTCCAAGACATCATCGCCATTCTCGGAATCGAGGAACTGTCCGAGGAAGACAGGCTCACCGTCTCCCGCGCCCGCAAGGTGCAGAGATTCCTGTCCCAGCCGATGTTCGTCGCCGAGCAGTTCACCGGACAGGAAGGCCGCTACGTCTCCATCCGAGACTCCGTGCGAGGCTTCAAGGAAATCCTGGACGGCCAGCACGACGACCTTCCCGAGCAGGCTTTCTACATGGTCGGGGAGATCGAGGAAGCGGTCGAGAAGGCCGAACGAATGAGAGCCGAGAACTAGGCAATGCTGACTTCCCAGTCATTCCCGCTCGCCCTGCCGTCATTCCCGTGAAATCGGGAATCCACAGGAAGGCGCGGCGCAGGAATGGCTTAAGCGACCGGACGAGGCTTCACCATGCCCGACATGACACTGGAAATCGTAACCGCCGAGAGAGTAGTGTACTCCGAGGAAATTGACTTCCTCGTGGCCCCCGGCTCGGACGGCGAACTGGGCGTATTGCCGCGCCACGCCCCGTTGCTGACCACCCTGGCCCCGGGCGAGATAAGGGTAACCGTGGACGGCGAGGAAACCTATATGTTCGTCAGCGGCGGCTTCCTGGAAGTGCTGGGCAACAGGGTTACCATCCTCGCCAACGCCGCTGAGCAGGCGGATGAAATTGACGAAGAGCGCGCCGAAATCGCGTTGCGACGCGCCCAGGAACGCATCGCCTCCGCTCCGGCGGACATGGACCTCGAACGCGCCCTCGCCTCCATGCGCCGCTCAGCCGCACGCCTCGGAGTGGCTCGCCGACGCCGACGAACCAGGCGCGGAAGCCAGCCACCGCAATAGCTCCCAGCGCATGGTCATTTGTATGTTGAAGAAATTTCCTTCCCCCTTGATGGGGGAAGGTCAGTATCGGGGTGAACTCCGATTCAGTCATTCCCGCCCGCTCTACCGTCATTCCCGCGAAAGCGGGAATCTACCCGCCGTTCTATCTCTCTTTCAGATAGAACGTCATTGATTGAAGCGACAACACCGGGTCTATATTCCGCACCACGATTCCCTCCGGCACGTATGGAGCGATTGGCGCGTAGTTCAGAATCCCCTTGATGCCGTTTTCGACCAACTGGTTGATAACCGTCTGCGCCTGCTCCGACGGCACCGCCACTATCCCGATGGTCACGCCCATGTTGTTGACCGCGTCCGAAAGCTCCGCCATGGGCCGCACCTTGAACTCTCCCACGCTGGTTCCCACCTGGTCTTCGGCGCTGTCGAACGCCGCGACTATGGTGAAACCCTCCGGCGCGAAGCCCGTGTAGTTGATGATAGCGCGTCCCAGCCTTCCCACCCCGACCAGGCACGCGCGCCAGTCTTCGGTAAGGCCCAGGATGTCGCGCAACTCGTCCAGCAGGGACGGCAGGAAGTAGCCGCGCCCCTGCTTCCCGAACTTGCCGAAATAGCTCAAGTCCTTCCTTATCTGCGCGGGCGTCATGTGCAGCCGCTCCCCGATCTGCTGGGAACTCACCACTTCTACGCCCTCGCGCTGAAGCTGCGTCAGCGCCCTTATGTACAGGGGCAATCTCAACACCACGACTTCCGGGACTTGACTCGATTGCATAAAATTCCTCATCCGCGTATTTAGTAAAGTATATAATCCTGAAAGCCGATTGTGAATAGCGTAACAAGATGTTGAGAAGACTGCATAAGTCCCTTCCCCCTTGACGGGGGAAGGTTAGGATGGGGGTGAATACCTACTATTGCGGGATAACAGACGAGGCTTATGTATCACAATTGTCCCGCCCATCTCACCATCAGCCCGCGCTTCCACGCGCGTGATATAATCATCTCCGACATACGCTCCGCGAAGGAGGCCATGAATGACGACGCTAACCCAACCGCGCCCACCACTGTCGCGCCCCATCCCGGGCTTCGACGACCCTCGCCTGAGGCTGTTCAGCGCGGACGAATTCTTCGCCATGCGCGACGCCGACATATTCGCCGAGAATGAGCTATTAGAACTGATAGATGGAGAGATACTCTTCAGGCATCCCGAAATCGGCGGCCCGGAACGCAGGCCCTTCACCAACGCCGAGTACCACGCGCTGGCCGAGGCCGGCGTACTCGCGCCTGATGAACGAGACCAGCTTATCGCAGGAGACGTTATCATCATGTCGCCCGTAGGAAATCCCCATGCAACCTCCGTTTCATTTATAGACGACGTTTTCTCACCCCTGAGAGCGGGGCGGGCGCGCATTCGAACTCAAAGCCCCCTGGTCATGCCCGACAACTCCGAACCGCAACCCGACACCATGTTGCTGAGGTGGCGCGAAGACGGCTACGCCTTCCGCGCTCCCCGCCCCGAAGACGTTCTGCTGCTGGTCGAGGTGTCCATGTCCACGCTCAGATACGACCGCTACGTGAAACTATCCCTCTACGCCGCGGCCGGCGTTCCCGAAGTCTGGATAGCGAACCTGCAAGACGACTGGATAGAATCCCACACGGAGCCGACGGCGGACGGCTATCGCGTCACCCGACGCTACGCGCTCGGCGACACAATCGCGCCCCAGTCATTCCCCGACCTCGCCATTCCCGTCGCCCGAATCATCCCCCCGCGCCCCCAAGACTAAAATCGCGCCGATTGACAGCGTTGACGCCGTAATTTAATCCCTGCGAAGGAGGCCGTGAATGACGACCCTAACCCAACCGCGCCCACCGCTGTCGCGCCCCATCCCGGGCTTCGACAACCCCCGTCTGCGACTGTTCAGCGCGGACGAATTCTTCGCCATGCGCGACGCCGACATTTTCGCCGAGAATGAGCTATTAGAACTGATAGATGGAGAGATACTCTTCAGGCATCCCGAAATCGGCGGCCCGGAACGCAGGCCCTTCACCAACGCCGAGTACCACGCGCTGGCCGAGGCCGGCGTACTCGCGCCTGATGAACGAGACCAGCTTATCGCAGGAGACGTTATCATCATGTCGCCCGTAGGAAATCCCCATGCAACCTGTGTTGAACTCATAGACGACGCCTTCACCCCGTTAAAACTTGTACCGGCGCGCGCATCCGTCCGAGTTCAAAGCCCACTGGTCATGCCCGACAACTCCGAGCCGGAGCCCGACGTGATGCTACTGAGGTGGCGCGAAGACAGATACACCTTCCGCGCTCCCCGCCCCGAAGACATTCTGCTTCTGGTCGAGGTGTCCATGTCCACGCTCAGATACGACCGCTACGTGAAACTATCGCTCTACGCCGCGGCCGGCGTTCCCGAAGTCTGGATAGCGAACCTGCAAGACGACTGGATAGAATCCCACACGGAGCCGACGGCGGACGGCTACCGCGTCACCCGACGCTACGCGCTCGGCGACACAATCGCGCCCCAGTCATTCCCCGACCTAGCCATCCCCGTCGCCCGAATCATCCCCCCGCGCCCCCAAGACTAAAATCGCCCAGATTGACAGCGTTGACGTCATAGCCTATTCTCTGCGAGTTCAATTCGCGCCGCCACCACGAACGCGGCGGACATTCGGGAGGTAAATTCACATGGCGAATCGAGTCAAAGGAGTCATCTCCGCCGCAAAGGGAGAGCCGGTCACAATCGAGACCGTAGTAGTGCCGGATCCGGGGCCGGGTGAAGCCCTCATCAGAATCCAGGCGTGCGGGGTCTGCCACACCGACCTGCACTACCGCGAGGGAGCTATCAACGACGACTTCCCCTTCCTGCTCGGACACGAGGCGTCCGGCGTCGTGGAAAAGGTCGGCGACGCCGTAACCAACATAGAGCCGGGCGACTTCGTAATCATCGCGTGGCGCGCTCCCTGCGGAAACTGCCGCTCATGCTTCAGGGGACGCCCCTGGTACTGCTTCGACAGCATGAACGCCGCCCAGCCCATGACGCTCGGTGATGGTACGGTTCTCTCGCCCGCGCTCGGCATAGGCGCGTTCACCGAACTCACTCTGGTACACGCCGGCCAAGCCGTCAAGGTTGACCCGCGTGTATCGTCCGCGGCCGCCGGGCTTATCGGATGCGGCGTAATGGCCGGACTCGGAGCCGCCGTGAACACGGGCGGCGTCACTCGCGGCGATTCCGTGGCCGTCTTCGGCTGCGGCGGAGTCGGCGACGCGGCCATAGCCGGGTCGCAACTCGCCGGCGCCCACACCATCATCGCGGTTGACATTGACGACCGCAAGCTGGAATGGGCAAAAGACTTCGGAGCGACCCACACCATCAACTCCACTCAGACCGACCCCATTGAGGCCATACGCGAGCTGACCGACGGCAACGGCGTCAACGTCGCTATCGAGGCCGTCGGAAACCCCGTCACCTACGAGCAGGCATTCTTCGCCCGCGACCTAGCCGGAACCGTCGTCCTCGTCGGCGTCCCAAGCCCCGACATGAAGATAGAACTACCCATGCTGGAAGTCTTCGGCAGAGGCGGATCGCTCAAATCCTCATGGTACGGCGACTGCCTGCCCAGCAGGGACTTCCCCATGTTCACCGACCTGCACCTCCAGGGCCGCCTCGACCTCGACAAATTCGTCTCCGAGACCATAGCCCTAGACGACGTAGAAGAAGCCTTCCACAAAATGGAACGCGGCGAAGTCCTCCGCTCCGTCGTAATGATGTAATCCTGATCACACCCAATCAGGCGGCGCTTCCCCAACCTAGAAGCGCCGCCCATCCAATCAGTCGCTCATAGAGCCATCCATCACTCTTGCCACATCCTCCAAGGATACAGAGGGATATGTGCCAGGAAGGTAGTAAACCCATACCATCCCAAGTTGGTTATTTCTCAGGAACATAACCAATTCGGCTCTGAGGCCAACTTCATAAACCACGAAGTCCAGCCACATGGCAGCCGATATATCTCCCACCTGACGCAGATTCAACAGGCCGAAGTCATCAACATACGCATCTGGTTCGACGGTTCTCACTTCCGAGAGCGCCGACCTTTTTACTTCGCTCAGGAATGTATGAGTATCCGACAATTCGTACTCAACCGAGATTCGCTCAAGGTCACTCAACTCTCCTGTGGCCGCCATTATCGTCTGGAAGGGTTCAGCCGACGCATAGACTACGAGGTTAAGGTCACTAAAGTAGTAATCAAGTCCGAAGTCAGCGAGTGTCATACCCTCAGTCTCCGGGTCGAGTTCCTCAAACGACCTGGGAAGAAAATCCTCCAGCGCAGTTGTCAGTTCACGGACTTCAACAGGCGATGTCTTTTCCAGAAGAACGCTTTCGCCCCTAGCCAGCGAGTCCAGCCGGTCACGCGCGTCGTTGACCGAGACAGCCATGCCAATTCCCTCCAAAGGCCGTCCGTCGTCCGCCGTGAATATCTTGGACGTATTGACGCCTATGACCCGGCCATCGCGCTTGAATAAGGGGCCGCCGCTATTGCCGGGATTGATGGCGGCGTCTGTCTGAAGCAGCGTGACATCTGAACCTAAAGGTCGCTTGGCCGAGATTATTCCTCTGGTGATGGTCGGAGTTGAGCCGAGGGTATCCACAGCGGGAAATCCCATAGCTATGACATCTTCCCCAACCTTGACGGCATCCGAGTCGCCAAGAATCACAGGATTGAGACGACCGTATGCAGTGACCTCTATTAGCGCGAGATCAACGACTTCGTCAACTCCCAGAACCTTCCCTGTACGCGACCGTCCACTGCTGAACCTGACATTGACCGTTGAGAAGCCACCCACAACGTGAGCGTTGGTGAGCACAATCCCATCCGCGTCCACAATGAACCCCGAACCTGTTCCCATCGGCGTAACTATCTGAACGACGCTGGGCGAAATGTCTTCCACAACGGACGCGAGCGTTGGAGTCTCAACAGGAGTCGGCATGGATGTCGGACGCGGAGTATTGGTAGGTAGCAGAGTATCCGTCAATGTTGGACGATTAACGGGAATCGGCGAAACGAATGAGCCAGGCAATACTTGCGTATGAGACGCTGCGATAGGAGCCGGGGATGGCGTATGAGCCGCGACCGCGGTTGCGGTTGCCTCGGCTATCAGTGTGGCGCGAACGTCCAGTGTAGAGTCTTGTTCATGCTGCAAATCCGCTCGCTGGGCGCAAACGCTAACGATGAGTAAAAAGCCGGCGAACACCAGGAGCGACAAACTCAGTGCGATTCGAGCCAAACGGTCCTCCGATCTTCGGGTAGCTGAAACAGCGAGACTATCCTAAGTTTCCAAGTTAGGCTCGCAGTCCGCAAGTAGAACGGAGTACACGGTTACGTCTTATCGTGGTCTTAGGTCCACGCAGGACAAAGAGGCATTCATAAAACCCTGGACGAAAGACCCAGCAAGTTATCCAGACTGTATAGCTATCAGTTATACCCCCCATACAACCCACTCTCCCCCAAATCCACCACCCGGTAGGGCAGCCCGCTATCCTCGGCGGCGGACTCGCCCTCCGGCGTCACCAGCAGCGTCCCGCCCGACCCCACCGGCCTGCCGTAGTGCATTATCATCGAACCGCCCACAAAGCTCATCACCGCCTCATTCCGCTCCGGATCCAGCACAGTTATATCCGCGTCCGCGCCCGGCGTGAAATGCCCCTTGTCCCACAGCCCCATCATCCGCGCCGGCCCCCACGACAACTTCTCCGCCATCTCCAGCGGCGTCAGCGCGCCGAACTCCACCAGCGCCATAGTCGTCTGGATAGCCACGTTGCGAGGATGCGATCCGCCGTCCGTGCTGACCGCGTTCACGATGAATTCACCCGCCTCATTCTTCGCCGAACTCAGCGCGAACGCCGAGGACGCCAGGTTCACTGGAAAACTCATTCCCACGTTGCTCCGCGCCCGCTCGAACATCCTCAGCGCCTCCTCCCCTCGCGCGTAATATATCTGCCCGCCCTTCTGCGCCAGCACAGAGCCGTACCCGTCCATTATCGCCTGCCGCATCCCCTGGTACGTCGTGTCGTAGCCCCGCAGTCTCAGGCAATTGCGCGGCACGTCCGCTATCACGTTCCCATCTCCGTCGCACAGCCCTGTCGTCCCGTTCTGTACCGCGTGATACGACTCCGAGACAAGCTGACCCGCCATGCTATCCAGTATGTCCAGCGCTTCGTCGCACTCGTCCGCCGCGTCCTCGATAACCCCTCGGCAGTAGCTATTCACGTGGCACACGTGCAGTCTACCGCCCCCGACCAACTCCGGTACTTCTCGCAGCCCCTCAAGCTGGCTGCCCGACTTCGTAGTCCCCAGGTGAAACGCGATATACGCCCTCTGCGCGTTGCACTCCGCTATCACCCGCGCCGAATCCTCCGGCGTGAACGGATGATAGCCGCCCAGTATCTTGACGCCGTAGCAGCCCTGTCTCAGCGCCGACGTCACAGTGTCGCGCAGGTCAGTCGCCGAAAGCCGCCCAACCGGAATCGTCAGCCCGGGAATCAGCGCGAAATTCCCCGCCACGTTCAGACCCGCGCCGCGCCGCTTTATCCCGTCTATCAGCGACGGCCCCGTTCCGCCCATGTCCATCACCGTCGTCGTGCCGACCCGCGCCAGCATCCCGTAGCCCAGCGCCGGGTCCCAGTTGCGCGACAGCCCGGCCACGTGAGCGTGGGTATCTATCTGGCCGGGCATCACCCACAGACCCGACACGTCTATCGCGTCCTCCGCCCGTGTCGGATCAATCTCAGGCTCCACCCTCTCTATCACGCCGTTCTTGACGCCGACGTCGCTCACCCCCTCGAACCCGTTCTTGGGGTCGAGTACCGTTCCGCCGCTCAGTATAAGGTCGTATCTCGCCATATATGCCCTCATCCGCCCGCTTGGATTCGCCGCGCTCATAGCGCAGGCTGGTATATAGTACACTATGCCATACACCATCACAGGAGCGTAAATGATGAAACTCGGAGTAGTATTTCCTCAGACAGAGATAGGCAGCGACCCGGGCGCGGTGCGCGAGTACGCCCAGGCCGCCGAGAGCATGGGATACAACCACGTCCTCGCCTTCGACCACGTGCTGGGCGCGAACGCCGAATCCAGGCCCGGCTGGAGCGGCGCGTACCGACACACCGACGCCTTCCATGAGCCGTTTGTCCTGTTCGGATACCTTGCCGCCGTAACCGACAGCGTGGAACTGGTCACCGGCGTCATCATCCTGCCCCAGCGCCAGACCGCCCTGGTCGCCAAGCAGACCGCCGCCGTGGACGTTCTCAGCCGGGGCAGGCTAAGATTGGGCATCGGCGTCGGCTGGAACGCAGTAGAGTACGAGGCGCTCGGCGAGAACTTCCACGACCGGGGCCGACGCTCCGAGGAGCAGATAGACCTGCTCCGCAAGCTCTGGACCAACGACCTGATTACCTACGAAGGACGCTGGCACAAGGTGACCGACGCCGGCCTCAATCCCCTGCCCGTTCAGCGGCCCATACCTGTCTGGTTCGGCGGCGCGGCCCCGCAGACCATCCGCCGCGTCGCCACCATTGGCGATGGCTGGTTCCCGCTGTTCCGCCCCGACGAGCGCGGCGCTGAGCTTATCGGGAGCATGAGAGACCAGGCCGCCGCGGCCGGCCGTGGCCCCGACGACATCGGCGTCGAAAGCTGGGTATCCATCCGCGACTCATCCGAAGACGACTGGAAGCGCACAGCTGAGGCGTGGCGGGCGCTCGGCGCGACCCACCTCTCCGTCAACACCATGAACGCCGGCCTCGACTCCCCCCAGGCCCACATAGAAGCCATCCAGCGCTTCAAAGAAGCAATGGCCTAAACCCATACAACCCGTAGGGGCGTCCCTCGCGGGCGCCCTGTTCACCGTCGCGCGCCGTCAACCTTCTCTACAAATCCCTGATATGCGCGAAGTTCAGCGCGGTATTCCGGCCTTCTCGCAGAGCGGCCAGATACAGGTCTATATCCACGGTTATCAAGGGTGTTTCTTCCGATACAACCTCCAGGAGCACCGAATCCGTGAGTCCCAACCTGTTGAACTCGCTTCTGGACGACGCTACCTCGCTTCTTACCACCACTTCAATGTTATCGTGAATGACGGCCCTGAGCGTGTCAAAGATGAGAGACCGCTCAGGGTCGCCATGTTGAGCGAGGAGGTTAGACGCTTCGGTAAGCGTGTTCGGAGTTGTGAATATGCGTTCAACCTGACTGAGTATATCTATCAGGATATCGTAATCCGCCGCCGAGTATCCGCGCAATCGCCGATGCTTGGAAATTAAAGTCCTGTCCGTGTTGCCTACGACAAGCAGCACAAGCAGGTTCGCGTCAATGAAATATCCGGTCGGCGGCATCCGGCTAGTTGGATAGACCTATAATCCGATCTGTCAACGAAGTTACCGCGCCGTCGTTGTCTCTGACGCAAACCGCCTTGTAAGACCGAAGGGGGATTCCATCTTGTATCTTGATTGACGTGACCACGGGATTTCTCTTGTCCCAGGGACGCGAGAATCCGAGCGTTATCCTCCATGTGTCGGACAGTTCGTCGAACACCACCTCTTCAAGACCCAGATCCATTATATCCTCATCTTCGAAAAGGTCTATCAAATAAACCTTCGCCGTCTGCACCGCTTCCTTCACTTCCATTGCGTCATCCCCCTATGTCTATGCCGACCTCAGTCCGCCGCCACCGGCGCAGGCGGCCCGTCGAAGATGCCCGGAACGTCCTCTTCCTCTATCGTCTCATTCTCTATCAGGTAGTTCGAGATGTGATCCAGCTTGTCCTTGTTCTCTTTGAGAATCCGCATCGCCGTCCCGTATGCGTTCTCGATAAGCGAGCGAACCTCATCGTCAATCTGCTCCGCCACGTTGTCCGAATAGTCCCGCTGCTCCGAGATCTCACGCCCCAGGAACACCATCTCCTCCCTCTTGCCGAACGTGCGCGGCCCCAATTTCTTGCTCATTCCGAACCGCGTTATCATCTGCCGCGCGATGTTCGTCGCCTGCTCCAGGTCGTTGCTCGCCCCGGTCGTGAACTGGTCGAATATGAGCTCCTCCGCCGCTCGACCGCCCATCGCCATCGCCAACCGCGCCTCAAGCTGATTTCTGGTTATCAAGCTCCGATCCTCTTCCGGCACCGTCTTGGTGAACCCCCCGGCTTGACCGCGAGCCACTATCGTCACCTTAGCCACAGGGTCCGCGTTCGGCAATATATGTGCCACCAGAGCGTGACCCGCCTCATGGTACGCGGTTATCTCCTTCTCGCGCTCGCTTATCACCCGACTCCGACGCGCGGGGCCGGCGATGATGCGGTCTATCGCCTCGGCGAACTCCGAACTCCCTATCAACTTCTTCGCGCGTCTCGCCGCCAATATCGCGGACTCGTTCACAAGGTTCGCCAAGTCAGCCCCGCTGAACCCAACCGTCTGTCTCGCCACACGCTCCAGGTCCAGCTCTTCCTCCAGCGGCTTGCCCTTAGCGTGTACGTCCAGGATCTGCTTCCTACCCTTCAGGTCGGGATTGTCCAACACTACCCGACGGTCGAAACGCCCAGGACGCAGCAACGCCGGGTCAAGGATGTCCGGCCGGTTCGTCGCCGCTATCACGATAACGTTCGTCTCTGTGTCGAATCCGTCCATCTCAACCAGTATCTGGTTAAGCGTCTGCTCACGCTCGTCATGCCCTCCGCCAAGTCCCGCTCCACGATGCCTGCCAACAGCGTCTATCTCGTCCACGAACACGATGCAAGGCGAGTTGCGCTTCGCCTGGTCGAACAGGTCTCTCACACGACTCGCTCCCACCCCGACGAACATCTCGACGAACTCAGAGCCGGATATGTTGAAGAACGGAACGCCAGCCTCTCCCGCGACGGCCCTCGCCATCAGCGTCTTCCCCGTTCCCGGAGGCCCGACCAGCAGAACGCCCTTGGGTATCTTCGCTCCGAGCGCGAGGAATCTTTCGGGATACTTCAGGAATTCCACCACCTCCTGGAGTTCCTCTTTGGCCTCTTCCACTCCGGCCACGTCTGAGAAGCTGACCTGCGGAGCGTTGCCCATGAACATCCGCGCTTTGCTTCTGCCGAAGCTGAAGGTCTGGTTACTGCTGCCCTGCGCCTGTCTCATCATGAACAGAAGGACGGCTCCGAAGAAGATGAGGGGCAGGAAGTTGAACAGCAGTCCGAAGATGGACGATAGACCGCCTGAGCCTTTGACGGTGACGTTCACGCGGCTTAAGTCCACGTTGGCTTCTCTTAGCATCTCCACGACGGAGGAGCCGGACTCTTTTCTGGACTCGAACGTCTCGCCCGAGAAGGTGTTTATGGTGAGCGAGTCGCCTCTGACCTCGATACTCTCCACCTGTCCCCGGCTGGCCATCGTGATGACCTCGTTGATGTATAGCTCCTCAGAGCCGCCAAAGGACCCGGAAAGCAGGGTGAACGCCACCGCCGTGACGCCCGCGATTATCAGAAGGTAAACTAGAGATCTACGCATCTCGCCACCCGTCTCTCTCATAGCTAGGCAAATCGGTTGCAACGAAGGGGAGATGGTACGCTCTGGACTGCCGCAACGCATTTGCGAAGGTCAATATGCCACAATCACATTATAGCAGATACCGCGCAACCGCATGACACCCGATTTCCCCAGCCGACCGGACAACCCAGACGATTGCAAAAATCTACTCTCTCGCTTGTCCGTCATTCCCGCGAACGCGGGAATCCAGAAAGCGGCGTGTTCAATACTGCTGAGACCCTGCTTATGCAATCTTCCCCACACCCCAAACCCCTTGCCCTCCAAACCCACCCTCTGCTACAATCCACAGAACAAATATACTTGACGGACATAAATAGGAATTTATCAACAACCACCCGACCAACCAAAAAATTTTCGGTCCATAGCTAACAACAGGTGATTACTGGTCACTTTCCACGTGACCCGCCACTTGTCCCACTTGAAAACCCACTTGAAACGCCACCAGTAAAGCATAAAGGACGATTTATGACAACGCCGCGTCGCACCCCGCTCTACGACACCCACGCCCGTCTCGGCGCGCGGTTCGTCCCGTTCGCCGGCTGGGATATGCCCCTCCGCTACGACAGCATCATCCGAGAGGCCCAGGCCGTCCGCGCCAACGCCGGCCTCTTCGACGTCTCCCACATGGGCCGCGTCGAGTTCGAGGGGCCCGGAGCCGCCTCCCTGCTCGATTCCGTCCTAAGCGTCAACGTCCGCGCCATGCGCCCCGGCCGCGCCCACTACAACGTCATCTGCGACCGCGACGGCGGCATCATTGACGACTGCATCGTGTACCGCCTCGCCGACCGAAAGTTTCTGCTGATACCCAACGCATCCAACACCGACGCCGTTCTCGACTGGATACAAACCCAGCGCCCCAACCACGAAGACATCGCCATAACCAACGTCACCCCCGAGGTAGCCATGATAGCCTGCCAGGGCCCCAAAGCCCGCGACATGGTGGCCCAACTCGCCGACTCCGACATATCCGGGATACGCCCCTTCCGGGCGCGGACGACCACCCTGAACGGCGTACACACCTTCCTCGCGCGCACCGGCTACACCGGCGAGGACGGCTTCGAGATAATGACTCCCAGCGAGTCCGCCCCCGCCGTCTGGGACTCGCTCATGGAACTCGGCGCGGCGGCCTGCGGACTCGGCGCGAGGGACGTTCTCAGGCTCGAAGCCGGGCTGCTGCTGCACGGCAACGACATGGATACCTCCGTCAACCCTTACGAAGCGGCGCTGGACAGATTCGTTGACCCCGACAGGGAAGGCTACGTGGCTGCCGACGCGCTACGCTCCATCAGGGACGCGGGCGTGTCCCGCAAAATCGCCGCCTTCACCATGACCGAAAGGGGCATAGCCCGCCCTGGATACCCTATAATGGATGGCGGTGAGCGCATCGGCGAAGTCACCTCCGGCGGCCCCTCCCCCACGCTTGACACCAACATAGGCTTGGGCTATGTTCCTATCGCCTATTCAGAGCCGGGTACCCGGATTGCCGTAGAGATACGAGGCCGCCCGGTCGGAGCGGAAATCACAACCCTTCCATTCTACCGAAGGAGCCGGAACGCATGAACCCTGAAGATCTCAAATACTCCGAAGAACACGAATGGCTCAGGATGGAAGGCGACGCCGCCGTAATCGGCATAACGCACTTCGCCCAGGACAGCCTAGGAGACGTCGTGTTCGTCGAACTCCCCGAAGTCGGCTCCGACGTAGTGCAGTTCCAGAAGATGGGCGAGATAGAATCCGTCAAGGCCGTCTCAGACCTCTACTCCCCCGTCGGCGGAAGGGTCATAGAGATCAACGACTCCCTCACCGACAGCCCGGAACTTGTCAACGACAGCCCCTACGAGGAAGGCTGGATGCTCAAGGTCGAAGTGTCCGACAGTTCCGAAATCGAGCGCCTGATGAGCGCGTCCGAGTACGACGCCCTCGTCGAGTCGCAGAGCTAACGTCGCATCCGTCTGAAAGCGGCGTACTCCAACAACTATCCGCCATTTCCGCGAAAGCGGGAATCCAGTGGCCTCAACAATGCCGATATATGTCAGAGCGAACTAACCGGATTTCGTACCAGGATGTGAAGATGACCACAGAATTTCGGTCTCCATACGTACCGAACACCGACCCCGACAGGCGCGCCATGCTCGACGCCATCGGCGTGGACTCCGTGGCCGAGCTTTTCGACGACATACCCGAAGACCATCTCAACTCCCACCTGGACATCCCCTCCGCGCGGGACGAACTCGAGCTCGGACGCTACGCCCGCGAACTCGCCGCTATGAACCGAACGCCGGGCGACTACGCCTGCTTCCTCGGCGCGGGATCATACAGGCATCACATCCCCGCCGTCGTGCGCCAGATAACCGGCCGCAGCGAGTACATGACCGCCTACACCCCATACCAGCCGGAGGTCTCGCAGGGAACGCTCCAGACCGCCTTCGAATTCCAGACCCTCGTATCCCAGCTAACCGGCATGGACGTCGCCAATCTCGGAATGTACGACGGCTCAACCTCCATGGCCGAAGCCGCTCTAATGGCCGCCCGAGTCACCAGGCGCGACCGCGTGGCGATCCTAGACTCCGTATCCTCCCTATACCGCGAAGTCCTCGACACCTACACCCAGGCGCCCGGGCTCGGCATAGACGTCGTTTCCCCCTCCGACGCCGAGATAGGCGAACCCGCCTGCCTCATAGTCCAGCAGCCCAACTTCCTCGGATACATGGAAGACATGGAACGGCTGGCCGAACTCGCCCACTCCAACGGCGCGCTGCTCATAGTCAGCGCCGACCCCGTTTCGCTCGGAATGTTCAAGTCCCCCGGAGACTACGGCGCGGACATAGTGGTGGGAGAGGGCCAGGCGCTCGGCGTCCCGCCAACCTTCGGCGGCCCTTACGTCGGCCTCTTCGCCTGCAAGCGCGACTACATCCGCCAGATGCCCGGCCGCATAGTCGGCAAGACCGTTGACACGCGCGGCAGAGACGCCTACGTCCTCACCCTCCAGACCCGCGAACAGCACATCCGCCGCGAGCGCGCCACCTCCAACATCTGCACCGCCGTCGCGCTCATAGCCCTCATGTCCACCGTGTACATGGCCTCATTCGGCAAGCACGGCCTCAGACACATCGCCGAACTCTGCTACCACAAGTCCCACTACGCCGCCGACCTCATATCCGGCATACCCGGCTACTCCCTCCCCGTCCAGGGAACCTTCTTCCAGGAATTCGTCATAACCTGCCCCGCGCCTCCGTCCGAGATAAACCAAAAGCTGCTCGACCACAACATAATAGGCGGCCTGGACATAAGCGACCAGATTGACAACGGAATGCTCCTCTGCGTAACCGAAATGAACACCCGCGCCGAAATCGAAACCCTGGCGTCCACGCTGGCGGAGGTGAGCGCGTAATGACAACATTGCTAGAAAGATTCGACCTAGACCGCAGAAAGACGCTCATGGACCGCAGCAGGCCCGGCAGAATCGGCACGACCCTGCCCCCGCTCGACGTGCCGCGCTCCGACCTGCCCGACGACTCCATGCTCAGGGACTCGCTCGATATGCCCGAGGTCTCCGAGGGCGAGATTGTCCGCTACTTCTCCCAGATAAGCCAGTTCAACTTCTCCATAGACCACAACTTCTACCCGCTCGGCAGTTGCACCATGAAGTACAACCCCAAGCTGAACGACGAGATAGCCTCCCTGCCCGGCTTCGCCCAGATCCATCCGATGCAGACCGAGGACACCGCTCAGGGCGCGATAAAGCTGCTCTGGGAGCTCCAGGAGTGGCTGAACGAGATAACCGGAATGCCGGGATGCTCTCTCGCGCCCATGGCCGGGGCCGATGGCGAACTCGCCGGTATGCTCATGGCGCGCGCCTACCTGCTGGACAAGGGTGAAACACAGCGCAAGAACGTGCTGATACCCGACTCCGCGCACGGCACAAACCCCGCGTCCGCCGCCATGGCCGGCTTCGACGTCGTAACCCTCCCCTCCGACGCCAACGGCAACACCGACCTCGACGCCCTCAGAAGTTCCGTCAACGAGGAACTAGCGGGCCTCATGATAACCCTGCCCAGCACGCTCGGCCTGTTCGACACCAACATTCTGGAAGTCACCAAGATAGTCCGGGACGCCGGCGGAGTAGTCTATGGCGACGGCGCGAATCTCAACGCCATAGTGGGACGTGTCAAGTTCGGCGATCTCGGCTTCGACGTCATGCACTCCAACCTGCACAAGACCTTCACCCAGCCCCACGGCGGCGGCGGCCCCGGAGCCGGCCCCGTTATAGCCGGCCCAAGACTCGTTGACTACCTCCCTACGCCAATCGCGGCCCGCCGCGAGACTGACGGCGGAAAAGAAACATTCTCCCTCGAAAAGCCGTCCAAGAGCATCGGGCGCATGGGCGCGTTCCACGGCAACTTCGGCGCGCTCGTCAGGGCCTGGTCGTACATCTCCACGCTCGGCAGAGAGGGCATACCCCAAATAAGCGAGGACGCCGTAATCAACGCCAACTACGTCCTCAGCCAGCTGCGCGGAGTCTATGACCTGCCCTATGACCGAACCTGTATGCACGAAGTCGTCTTCTCCGCCACGAATCTCAAACGACAGAACGGCGTCCGCGCCCTGGACGTCGCCAAGCGCCTCATAGACTACGGCATCCACCCGCCCACCATGTACTTCCCGCTCATCGTGGACGAAGCGCTCATGGTAGAGCCGACCGAAACCGAATCCAAGGAAACCCTCGACTACTTCATCGAGGTAATGAAGGCCATCGCCGACGAGGCCGCGCAAGACCCCGACCTCCTCCACGACGCCCCCCACAGCGCTCCCAACACCCGCCTCGACGAGGCCCGCGCAGCCCGCCGCCCCGTGCTAAAATGGACACCCGAAAGCTAAGGCTAATCACCAAACAGGAGTAGGGAAACGTGGTAGAACAGAGAATGATGTCATGCTCTTACTGCAATAGGGAAATTCCCGCGGATACGGCTTGGTGTCGATACTGCGGTGAGCAGACTCAGGGACGTTGCCGGCGTTGCGATTCTACTAATCCACGAGACAGTAGTTTCTGCCAGTCATGCGGCTCACCTCTGAATAGCGAAGCTTCCAGTACCATATCATCCTCGACTCATCAAAATGGCGTTGACGAGAATCAAGGGTCAAACAATACTACTGCTTCAGATGCTGAATACGGAGACAATATTACCCACTCTATAGCAATGGGGAATTGGTCAATAGTGCCTCTGATAGGTTCAATTCTCGGCGCATTGGTTCTCATATTTGGAGTATTAGGTGCCGAAGGCGCACCACAGGAAGCGGCTGCGGCTGCGATTGGCATCGGACTTGCGGCAATTCCTCACGTATTCGCTCGGGCAATCTCTGAGTTGCAGGCTAGAAATAAATAACAAATTAGTGGTCAATAGATAAGGACTTACATATAAAGGAGACATTTATGTCAGAAGTAGGCCAGATGGCCCCGGACTTTACCCTTCCGGCTCACAACGGAGAACCCATAACCCTCAGCGACTTCCGGGGAGAGAAGAACGTCATCCTGTCGTTCCACATCTTCTCCTTCACAGGCGGTTGAACGCACCAGGTTTCCTCGATGCGTATTCACAACGCGACATTCGAGGAAGCCGGCGCCCAGGTACTGGGCATAAGCTGCGACTCCCGCCCCACACAGGTGGCGTTCGCGTCATCGCTAGGCTCCATCCCATATCCCCTGCTCGCCGACTACTGGCCGCACGGCGCGGTGTGCGACAGTCTCGGAATCCTGAATGAGAACTTGGGAGCGCCCTTCAGGGCCATCATCATCATAGACAAAGAGGGTATAATCCGCTTCAAGCAAACCTACGCCGCCGCCGACGACGTCGACCCGCGCAACATCCTCGCCGAAGTCCAAAAGCTCTCTTAGCGCGAACCAAACTCTTCAGCGCGACGCGCGGCCAATCCTGAGACGCTTGCAAAAGTCCCTTCCCCCTTGACGGGGGAAGGTTAGGATGGGGGTGAGCAGTTTCCATACCCACCATTGTAACGCACGTGGGTCTGCTAATCTTAGTCCCAGAATCAGCGCGATAAGGCGAAAAGGGAGCCGAACCAGAACATGAAACTGAACAGACGCGGCCCCTTCCGAGAGGGCGAGTACATCCAGCTCATAGACCGCCGAGGTCGTAGCTACCTCGTTCACGTCACCCAGTCCAACCTCTTCGAGTCCCACCTCGGCAACTACCCCGCCGCCGATCTGATAGGCCAGGACGAAGGCGTCTGGATAACCACCAACAAGGGCCACAGGCTCATGGCCGTCAGACCCACCCTGTCCGACCTGACGCTGCGTATGCCCCGCCTCGCCACCGTCATGTACCCCAAAGACCTCGGCGCGATGCTCTTCTACGCCGACATCTTCCCGGGCGCGAGGGTTCTGGAAGCCGGGGCCGGGGCCGGCGCGCTCACCATGACCCTTCTTCGCGCCGTCGGCCCCAGCGGTCGCGTCTTCACCTACGACCTACGCCAGGACATGATAGAGCAGGCCCAGGACAATATAGCCCGCTACTTCGACAGCTGGGACAACCTCGAAATCAAGCTCGGCGACGTGTACGAGGGCATCGAGGAAGACGACCTGGACAGGGTGATACTCGACCTGCCCGAACCCTGGCACGTTGTTCCGAGCGCCTCGGATAGCCTGGTTCCCGGCGGCCTCTTCTTCGGATTCGTCCCCACCGTCCCCCAGGTCGACCAACTGGTCAAGACGCTCCGCTCCCAGCGTACCTTCAGCATGATAGAGACGATGGAGATAATGATGCGCCAGTGGAACGTCAGCGGTCGGAGCGTCAGGCCGTCCCACCGCATGGTCGGCCACACCGGCTTCATCATCACCGCCCGCAAGACCTCGCCCCGCGTTTCATCCGACTCGCCAGAGCAGACCGACGGGGCAGAATGACGCCGGACGATTATGCACTGTTGTCGGAAGGCCACAGGCTGTCCATATCTAAGTTAATCTCGTTGCGCTCTCTCTCCGTCTCAGCGTATAGATGATTAGCCGTCATCAGCGGTGTCCGCAGTCCCGCGTGACTGCCCGGGGACGGAATCAGATGGGCGGAACGCCGTATCCCGCTGTCCTTCTCCTGTACCAGGACCCGGAATCCGCCCAACCCATCCGGCTTCACCAACTCACCCATAGCCCGCAAATTGGCGACCTTCACACCCCGCTCCATGTCTCGCTCTCTCACAGATGCAAGCATAGCTTCAAAGCCGAGCGACGCCAGAAACTCCGCCTGCGTCGTCAGAAATACCGGCCTCAGTCCCGCTTTCGCCCCCTCAGCTATGAGCGCGGAAAAGTCCACGTGCGCGGTCATATCCTGCCGACCTACGCGCTGATACGGGCTGCTCCCGCCAACGTGCTTGTAGTACGTCTGAAACGCGCCGCGCCGTCGGGCGTCCGAGTACAGTTCGTCCGCCTCGTACCCGTAGTCAATCGTCAGAACATAGCCCCTGTCGAGAGCCGCCGCCGCCTCATTCATCCAGTCGCCGATGCCCAGGTTCACCTCGCCCCGAAAGCCGTCCGGCAGTCGGCGCGAAAGCGCGGCCAGCCGCCCGGCTATGCGGTCCGTGGACGGCGGGCCGTATGCCTCGCGGAGACTATCCTCCGAATCCAGCGACACGTACATTTCCTCCACCCGCCCGTCCGCGACGCGAAACCTGTGAACCGGAAATGCGTCGAACAGTTCATTAGACAGAATGCAGCCGACGATTCCGCTCACAGGCAGGCCCTCGGAGCGCAGACGCGAGGCGCGTGAGCCGAAATCCGACTGCGAGGCGTTAGCCGAGCGGTCAATCTGAACATACCGCAGCGCCCCCGCGAACCCGCCCATCCGGGCGTCGGCGAACGATAGTATGTCCGTCACCAGCCGTCCGTCGCCAGCGCCCGGTTCCACTACCCAGAAGGGCGACGGACGGCCCAGCGTGTTCCACATGACCTCAATCTGAACCGCTATGAGCGCGCCGAACGCCGGATGCAGCGCCGGGCTGGTGAAGTAGTCGCCGCGCGCTCCGATGCGCGAGCCAGTAGAGTAGTAGCCGTCGGGGTGATAGAGCGCGAGTTCCATGAACTCGGCGAAGGTGACATCGCCGCTTCGGGAGATTCGCGCTCGGATTTCGCGCTCCGCTCCGCTCATCGCCGATGACTCTGACGCGCTGCCAAGTTGCGTGGACGCTTTCACCGGGAACCCCCAAAAGAGAAGGGGGCGTCAATCAGAGTGACGCCCCCTCGAAAGGCTTGTTATGTGGATACCCGCCAGGGCGTCAGCTATTGGACTTGGCCTTGTTTCTGTTTCTCTGCGCCGCCGCGGCCGCGGCAGCCGCTCTGCGCCTGCCGCCGTCCCTGTCCCAGCCCGATCCCTGTATCGAGTTCTTGAACTCCTGGGTCAGACCGCAGATCTTGCAAGTGCCCATGCTCGTTGGGCCATTGGGACGGCCTATCATCCAGTGGTGAATGCAGTCCGAGTCGGTTACTACTGTCTCTTCGTTCAATTACGAACCTTCTTCCGTTGATTGTCGCTTTAGCCTCTCTCTTCGATTGGAACGTATTCCACGTCCATCTCGCCGGTGTAGAGAAGCCTGGGACGCAGCAGTATGTTGTTCTCGAACTGTTCTACGACCTGCGCCGTCCAGCCCGGAACCCGTCCCATCGCGAAGATGGATATGAACAGATCATCGGGAATGTCCAGCAGGTAGTAGATAGCGCCTGAGAAGAAGTCAACGTTCTGGTAGATTCCGCGCCGGCGGTACGGCTCCATCACCTCTATCACGGACTGGAGGATCTGGAACCACTTGGGTTCACCCTTGCGCTCGCCCAGTTCGCGCGCGTCTTCCTGGAGATGCACCGACCTCGGATCCAGAGCCTTGTAAACCCTGTGTCCGAAGCCCATTATCCTGCCGCCCGCCCGGAGCCTCTCGCGCACGTAGGTCTCCGCGTTTTCCTCTTCGCCAATTTCCTGGGTCATCTTCATGACCTCTTCGGCGGCACCGCCGTGCGAGGGGCCTTTCAGCACAGAGATTCCGGTCGTTATCGCGCAGTGCAGGTCGGCCTGCGTGGAAGCCGAGACGCGCGCGCCGAATGCCGAGGCGTTTATGCCATGCTCCGCGTGCAGAACGAAGTCCTTGTCTATCAGAGCCGCGTCCGAGTCCGTGGGCTTCTCGCCAAACAGCATATACAGGAAGTTGGCCGCGTGGTTGAGATCCGGGTCGGGATCGAGCGGCTCTTTGCCTTCCCTGATGCGAGCGTGCGCCGCGACTATCGTGGGCGCCTGGGCGGTGAGCCGAATCCCCTTGCGGAGAGTGGCTTCGGTGGAGTTGTCTTCGGTATCGGGGTCATACGCGGAAAGGGCTGAAACCGCCGTTCGCAGCACGTCCATCGGATGGGAGTTGCGAGTCAGCCTGATGATGTCCAGTATCTCGGCGGGCAGAGAGCGGGAAGCCTTCAATTCGGCGTCGAAGGCGTCCAACTCCGCCTGCGTAGGCAGGTGTCCGTTCATTACCAGGTAGGCTGTCTCTTCGAAATTGGAATTCTGGGCAAGATCGTGAATGTTGTATCCACGATACAGCAACTTCCCCTCATCGCCATCAATGAAGCTAGACGTAGTTCTGTCTATGTACACTTCCCGAAGGCCGCGGTGAAGCTGCACCTTCCTTTCCGTCATATTATCCTCCCAGACCAGGAGCAGCGTCGTGAACAGGGCTGATTCGGGTTAGGCCCAAGCTGCTTTACAGTGGTGAAAACGATTGTCGCGGGACTCGAAAATACCCGTTTGGAATCCTGCCCCACAACAGCCGAATTGTAGCATCAGGCCATCATAAAATCAAATCGCGGCGGCTGTGTCAGCGCGACGCCAGCGCCTCCCTGATGTTTATCAGGTGGCGGCGGAGCTGGGGATCCACGTTGAGCTGGTTGGCGATGCGGTCGCAGCCGTGGCTGACGGTCGTGTGATCCTTCCCGCCGAGTATCTTCCCGATGACGGAAAGACCGAGCTGGGACTCTTCGCGAAGCAGATACATCGCGACCTGGCGCGCCTGGGCGGTCTTCTTGTCGCGCTTGCGTCCCTTTATCGCCTCGATGGAAACGCCGAAGTGATCCGACACCGCCTCCACGATCGCCGCGTCGGGAATATGGCGCTCGGCGGCGGTCTCCACCATGTCCGCGACCGCCCGCTTGGTCAGTTCAACAGTGACCGGGCTGCCGGTGAGGTCGGAGAAGGCCACTACCCTGTTCAGGCTGCCTTCCAATTCGCGGATGTTCTTGTGGACGCGCTCGGCCAGAAATTGCAGCGCCGAGTCTGGAACATCCTGGCGCGTCTCCTCCGCCTTCGCGCGAAGAATGGCGATGCGCGTCTCGACGTCCGGAGGCTGTATGTCAACCACCAGTCCCCCGGCCAGCCTGGACTGTATCCGGTCCTCCAGCAGCGCAAGCGCCGACACCGGCCTGTCCGATGTGAGAACTATCTGGCGGTTGGTCATGTGCAGCGCGTTGAAAGTGTGGAAGAACCCTTCCTGCGTCTGCTCCTTGCCGATGAGAAACTGCACATCGTCCAGAAGCAGCAGGTCCGCGCTGCGGTAGCGCTCCCTGAACTCGTCCGTCGTTCCCTCGCGTATCGCCCTGATATACGAGTTGGTGAACTCTTCGGTGGTGGAGTAGATGAGGGACAACCCGCGCGAGGTGGCGCGGTGTCCTATGGCGTGCATGAGATGCGTCTTGCCCAGTCCGACGTCCGAATACAAGACGAGCGGGTTGTACAGTTCGCCGGGCCTGCCCGCGACGGCGGTCGCGGCGGCGTGCGCCAGTTCGTTGGACTTCCCGACCACGAAGCGCTCGAAGGTGTACCTGGAATTCAGCGACGCGGGCCTGTGGATGATTGGCTGAGCCACCGCGTGAGGCGGCGCTTCCGGGACGTCGGAATGTTCGCCGTTAGAAGAACTCAGCGCCGGCGGCTCGCCATCCAGGGTCATGATCTCGAAACGTATTTCCACCTCGGAGTCCACCACGCTCTCCAGCGCGCGCGAGATCAGCGAGTACATACGCTGTTCGAGCGTCTCCGCCACGAATGCGTTCGGCGCGCCCACGACGAACTCGCCGTCCCGATAGGCGACGCCGACCGTATTTTTCAGCCATGTCTCGAAGTTGGGCCTGGTGACGCGCAGCTGAAGCTGGCCCAGCGCCGCGTCCCAGATCTGTCTCGGATGCTCTGCGGTGGTCGTGGTGGTCATTGTAAACCCTCAATTCTGCGAAAGGGCGCTGATTATAGCGCGAGAGCGGCCCCTATCCGCAAGGTTGAGAGCGGCCAGTAATGGGTTGATTTGAGACAGGTCAGTTGGCGGGACGTTCGCCCAGCGTCAGGCTCATCGTCATCCGCTCGCCTTCCCGCAGGATGAGCGCCTCCATCGTCTCCCCCGGAGGATGCGTCATCAGGAACTTGAGCAGTTCCCCCGTGGTGGGCATAGACTCCCCGTTAGCCGTGAGGATGAGGTCGCCTGGCCGGAGTCCCGCGTTCCACGCCGGGCTGTTCGGCACGACCTGGGTCAGCAGAACGCCCTCCGCGTCCCTGTCCAGGCCAAGCTGAGCCGCGAAGACGGGCGTAAGGTCCGCGAACAGGACTCCCATGTAGCCGCGCCGAACGGCCCCGCGTTCGACGAGGTGTTCCGCCACCATCTTGGCGTCGTTGATGTTCACCGCGAAACCGATGCCATATCCCAGGCGCAGGATAGCCGTGTTGATTCCGACCACCACCGCCTGCGCGCTCACCAGCGGGCCGCCGCTGTTGCCCATGTTGATGGATGCGTCGGTCTGTATCAAATCTACCAGCGTAATGCTGCGATCCGTGCCTATGGTTCGGTTGAGCGCGCTGACCACGCCCTTGCTGACAGTAGGCGCGCCGCTGAGTCCCAGCGCGTGGCCTATGGCTATGACATCCTGCCCAACCATGAGAGTGGAAGAGTCGCCGAGCGGCGCGGGATGAAGACTGTTCGCCGGTATCCTGATTACCGCCAGGTCGGTGTGCCGGTCGCGCCCGACCACCTCCGCTTCCAGCGCCTCGCCGTTGTGCAGGGTTACGATGATGTCCTCAATCCCCTCTATGACGTGGTTGCTCGTAAGAATATAGCCGTCCGTGTCTATTATGACGCCGGTGCCAAGCCCGACGGGTGGAAGCGCGTCGTTGGGGTCTATCTCCGTGACTATCTTCACCACCGACGGCGCGAGTATTCTGACCACCTCCGTTGTAGGCAAATCCGCCCCTATCTGGGTCGGCGCGCGCTGAGGAGTGGGAATCGGCGATGGCGTGGGCAAGGCCGCGACCGTAGCTGTCGGCGTCGGCGGTGGAGTGGCGGTAGGAACCGGCGTAGGCGTCCGGGTCGGCGTGGCAGTCGGTTCCGGCGTCGCCGCGCGCGTCGGTAGTGGAGTGGCGGTGGGAACCGGCGTCGGAGTTGGCAACAGCGTGTCAGTCGGCGTCGCCTCCACCCGCGCGACCGCGAGAGGCGCGACGGTCGGCGACGGCGGGGGCGCGGCCTCGCCCCCGCACGAGACCAACAGGACTGCGACGACGATTATTGCCAGTATTGCGACGTGATTCTTCATGGCTGACTCCCACGCGGGAGTTGTAACGCTATCCGGGTTTGGCGGTGCTTTCAGAGAGTCCGATTATGTACTATCTATAAACGTTTAAGACGATTGCATAAATCCCTTCCCCCTTGATGGGGAAAGGTTAGAGCCTGCCCCGTACTTGATACGGGGATGGGGGTGATTAGGTTCAATCCCTGCTATTGCAGGATAACAGACGAGGCTTATGCAATTTTCTCAAACGTTTGGACGGACTTCCGATTAGAAACATAGTATAGCAAGGCTGTGAAAATGACTCTGGACGATCTGGCGAAATTCAACCAGGAGCGGTGGGACGAGTTGGCGCGGGAGGGCATAGAGTACGCGCGACCGTACCTGGACATGGACGAGAACGCGGCGCGAGAACTGGTTGACCCCGACGGCTTCATCGGAGACGCGCGCGGGCTGGACGTCCTCTGCCTGGCGGCGGGCGGCGGCCAGCAGACGGCGGCCTTCGGACTGCTCGGCGCGAACGTCACCTGCATAGATCTGTCCGAAGAGCAACTTGAGAGAGACCGCATCGCGGCGCGGCGCTACGGCCTGGACGTAAAGACCGTGCGGGGGGATATGCGAGACCTCTCCGTATTCGACGAGAGCGCCTTCGACATTGTGTATCACGGCCACTCGCTGAACTTCGTGCCGGACGCGCGACTCGTGTTCCGGCAGGTGAGCCGCGTACTCAGAAAAGGCGGCCTCTACCGACTCTCATGCGCCAACCCCTACTTCCACGGCATAGACCAAGAGGAGTGGAACGGCGACGCCTACCCCCTCAGAAACAGGTACGAGGAGGCTGAGGTAATCTACCCCACCGGGGACGAATGGACGTTCAGGGCGCCGGATGGATCGCGCCGCCGCGTTCGAGGCCCCAGGGAGTTCAGGCACAGCATGGAGACGCTTCTGAACGGCCCGATAGAGTTAGGATTCGTCCTGCTGCGAATGAGCGAGGATGTGGATTTCGGCCCGGAAGATGACCTTGAACCGGGGACGTGGAATCACTTGCAGTCAATCGCCCCGCCCTACCTCGGCTTCTGGTGGGCGTACAGGCCGGAGGACTAGGGATCGTCCTTTACCCACGACATTCTGAATCCGTCCATGATTGTCTCTATCTCGTCCAGTTCGTCAGGCGTCAAACGCCAGTCCGCGGCCTTCGCGTTGTGATAAACCTGCTCCGGGGACTTCGCTCCCACGAGCGCCGAGGAAACCGCAGGGTTCGCCAGTACCCAGGCTATCGCCAGTTGTACGATGTCCCGTCCCTGGTCTCTCGCCCAGGCGTCCAGTCGCTGAGCGACGTCGTATGCTTGCTCGAACAATTCGCCCCTGAAGAAGTTGAACAGCCTGCGCTCGTCGTCCGGCGCGAAGCGATGGCCGGGCTTGTGCTTGCCCCCAAGAACACCCTTCGACAGTACCGAGTGGGGTATGACCCCAATGCCATTCCGCAGGCAGTAGGACAGTACGTCATCTTCAAGGTCGCGCCACATCATGTTATATCGAGGCTGAGAGCTATGTATGGTCGCGTGCCGCATAGCGTCCTCGGTCTGCTCCGGCGAAAAGTTCGACACGCCGATATAGCGTATCTTGCCGTCGTCGCGCAACTTCAAGAGGTTCCCCATCGTGTCCGCGATAGGCCATTGGGGCGACGGGCTGTGAAGCTGGTACAGGTCTATGTAGTCGGTTCCGAGCGCGCGAAGGCTGTTCTCTATGGCGCGGTTCGTATGCTCCGCCGAGTGGTCGCCGCCTGAGAGCTTGGTCGCCAGAAACGCCTCGTCCCGCCTGCCCTGTATCGCCTTGCCCACCACCGCCTCGCTGGTCTGGTATCCCTCGGCGGTGTCAATGAACGTCATGCCCACGTCCAGCGCCGCTTTTACGGCGGCTATGCCCTCATCTTCCTGCACGTTGCCCAGCCCCCCGCCGATGGGCCACGCCCCGAACGCCACGACCGATACCGGGGGGCCGTTCCTGCCCAGTTCACGCTTTTCCATATATGCTGATACTCCTTGCGCGGGATTGATCACGGGTTTGGGGCATCATTGCCAAGGACGCGGCGCGGTTGGCAAGACTCCGGTCGTGGGTAGTTGACGTAATCGGAGCGGTCAATAGTATCCACGCGCCTACGCGACCTGAGACTCTTTCGCTCGCTCCGCGGGCGACGGTTCGTTGAAGTCCTCGCCCCGCGCGTGGGCTTCATCCTGTTTCCGAAGCCAGTCCATCCACGCTTCCCGTTCCTCCGCCCGACCCTCTGCCAAGCCCTCAGTCAGACCCTCTGCGCGACCCTCAGTCAGGCCCTCTGCACGGCCTTCAGTCAGACCCTCTGCACGACCCTCTATTCTGCCTTCCGCTCTGCCCTGTTCCAATGTCTTGCCTCTGTTGCCCCAGTCGAACAGTGCCATCGTGAACCCTCCTACCGGCTATTAGCATAAGCGCGACAATCGCGGCTGACAGTCCCACGATTCCCATGTCTTTGGTGAACTCGCCCACTGTAAGCAGGATATGGGATTCGGATTCTATCCGAAAGCGCGGATAGGCGTGGTATAGAGTCCCTACCAGCCATAACCCGGGGAACAGCCACGAGTACAAGCGCTGGTCTTCTTCCAGTACGCTCCATATCGGTACGCGCCCGCGCCGCGATTCTGTCTCTGGATTGTCCGTATTCATAAGTTGCCGCGATTATAACAGAGACGATTGCATAAGTCCCTTCCCCTTGACGGGCTCACAAGGGTAGGCAAAAGTCCAATCAGCTACGAACTTTAGTCAATAGATCCCCTCTCCCTCAGGGAGAGGGCTAGGGTGAGGGTGAAATGCCTACCCCTCTCAGCCCTTGACGGGGTAAGGTTAGAGCCTGCCCCGTACCCCGATACGGGAATGGGGGTGATTAGGTTCAATTCCTCCCATTGCAGGATAACAGGCCAGATCTTTCGGTTATTTCCCGATAACGCTTCTGTCGTTCGCCCTGAGCTTGTCGAAGGGAGCTTGTCGAAGGGCCGCCCGTTCATGGTTCGTCCTGAGCTTGTCGAAGGGAGCTTGTCGAAAGGTCGCCACGAACGTAATTGGTTGATAATCGGAAGACCCTGGATAACAGACGAGCCTTATGCAATTATCTCCTCAAGTATGTTAACTTGTGTCAACACTCCACCTGCGGCAGGTCGCGGTTGCCAGGGATGCAGAGGACTTCGCCCAAAACTGGCTGCCTGCGCCGGACGCCCAGCCCCAGGCTGATGCCCGCGCAAACGGCGAGCGCGACGCCTGCGGATACAGCGCTGGTTCGCGCCATATTGCGCGACTCTCTGCCGACTGTGTTATAATATCCCCATTACGAACAAAGGTACACAAATTATATAATCTGGAGTTTATCAATGACGACAAAACCCGCCGACAAAATTTTTTTGCAGGCGAAATCAGGCCGATTTCATAGCTAAATTCGCCGATTTCCAGGTCACCTTCCACCTGGAGCGTCACCAAGACGTGACCTAGACATCACCTAGAGCAATATAAATCAGAATATACGAAAACCTGTCGTATCAGCAGGTTTCCCATACAGCCGCCGACCCCGAAAAAGTGCAATCGCTAAGGAAGATGAACATGGCAATCAACAAGGCAAAACAACGAATGTTGGAAGGCAAGCCCGCTTACGGCGCTGAGGTCGGACTTGGGTCCGCGCTCTCGGCGGAACTGATATCACCGCTCGGCTTCGACTTCATCCTGGTGGACAACCAGCACGGCGCTTGGGACGACAATAGCTCCATGACCGCGTTTCGGAGCATAGCGCTCGGCGTGGCGACCCCGATGGCCCGCGTCCGCAAGAACGAGTTCGGCGCGATAGGCAGGCTGCTCGACCGCGGCGCGATGGGCATAGTCGTCCCGATGGTAAACTCCGTGGAAGAGGCTGAGGCCGCCGCCGAAGCCGTCCGCTACCCGCCCATCGGCGGACGCTCAGGCGGCGCGTTCGGGACGGGATACCTGGGCGACGGCTATATGCAATGGGCGAACGACGAGATATTCCTGGCAATCCAGATAGAGACTGTCAGGGCCGCCGAAATCTCCCAAGACATTCTCGCGGTCGAGGGCATAGACGGCTGCTGGGTCGGCCCCGGCGACCTGAGTATGTCTATGGGTGTTGACCTCTCCGACGACGCGGGCTGGAAAGCCCACGACGACCTGATAGTGGAGATATTCGAGGCCACCAGGCGCGCCGGAAAGATACCCGGCATCTGGACGGGAAGCGCGTCCGAAGCGCTGCGCCGACACGAACAGGGCGGCCTGTTCCTCACCACCGGCGGCGACGGCCCCTGGGTGGTGGAAGGCGCGCGGCGGACGCTGGCCGAACTCGGCAGGTAGCAATCAGTTTTCAGTGGGAGGAATCGCTATGGCTGGAACGATCTCGATGGATGAGTTTCGCGCGCTGACCAATCGCGTTGGCCTGGAACTGAGCGACGACGAACTCGAACATCTCAAGCCGATGTACGAGCATTTCCTGGAGCCGGTCGCCCGCATGAACGCGCTCGACCTGGACGTCGAAGACCTGGCGGTAGTGTTCGCGCCGGGCTGGGACCCGGAGGTATAGCCATGACAACGGAACTGCACTACCTGACCATCGGAGAGGCGGCCTGCCTGCTGAGAGACGGCAAGCTCTCCCCCGTAGAGCTTACCCGCGCCTTCCTGGATAGAATCGAGGCGCTGGACGATACGCTGGAATGCTATATCACCGTTCTGCATGATGAAGCCATGTCCGAGGCGCGGCAGGCGGAGTCCGAAATCCTGCGCGGCGAGTACAGGGGGCCGATGCACGGCATCCCCATAGCGCTGAAAGACCTCTACGACACCGAAGGGACGCTGACGACGGCCAGTTCCAAGGTCATGGCGGACAGGATTCCCAGCGAGGACGCCACCACGACGGCGCGACTGAGAGCGTCGGGCGCGGTGCTGCTGGGCAAGCTAGCTATGCACGAGTTCGCCCTTGGCGGCCCCGACCCGTCCAACGGATACCCTCTGGCGCGTAATCCCTGGAACATAGAACATATTCCGGGCGGCTCCAGCAGCGGATCGGGCGCGGGCATCGCGGCTGGGCTGTGCATGGGTACGCTGGGTTCATGCACCGGCGGCTCGATACGCGGGCCAGCCTCCTACTGCGGCATCGCGGGCATCAAGGCGACCTACGGTCGGGTTAGCAGATATGGCGTCGTTCCGCTTAGCTGGACGCTCGACCACTGCGGCCCTATGACATGGACGGTCGAGGACTCCGCCATCATGCTCCAGGCCATAGCGGGCTACGACCCCAAGGACCCGACCACCAGCCGCGCGCCCGTCCCGGACTACACCGCGTCCCTGACAGAAGATATACGCGGACTGAAGATTGGCGTCCCCAGGCATTTCTTCTTCGCGGACGACCCTGGCATAAACAAGGACACCCTTTCTCAGGTGGACGACGCGCTGAAGACGCTGGAGGATATGGGCGCTCACGTGGTTGAGGTGAGCGTTCCTATGCTGGAACACGCGGGCGCGGCGCAGCCGGTCATCATGCTCAGCGAGGCGTTCGCCTATCACCAGAACAACCTGCGCGCCAACCCTGAGCTATTCGGGGAGATGGTCAGAGCGCGGTTCAGGACGGGCGGGCTGTTCGCGTCCTCCGACTACACCCAGGCGCAGCGCGTCAGGAACGTACTCAAGCGGGAGTTCGCGCAAGTCTTGAGAGAGGTTGACGTGATAGCGTCGCCCACGATGTCCAACCCCGCGCCGCGCTTCGACGAGATGGACGCGATGACGACTTCACGAGTTCCGAGTTTCACCGGGCCGTACAACCTGACGGGTATGCCCGCCATATCCGCGCCGTGCGGCTTCACCCAGAGCGGCCTGCCCGTCGGGTTGCAGATAGCGGGCAAGCCATTCGACGAGCCGACGGTATTCCGCGCGGCCTATGCCTACGAACAACGCGCGCGGCTGTTCGAGACCAGGCCGCCTGTCTAGCTCCGGTGGTTGCCGTTCAGCCCGTCTATGTCTTTCAGGAATGGAGGCAGTTCGATTTCGCCAGATTCTACCGCCTTCTGGAAAGCCGCCTGGATAGTGGGGCTTTGGCTGACCAGGGTCGCGACTTCCTTCTGCGCGTCTTCTCTGCCTTCTTCCCGTCCTTCTTCGCGTCCTTGTCTTCTTCCTCTTCTGAATCGCTTTTCCAGAACGGCGTCAGCGAACATTCTCACTCCCTCCACTATTGCGACTAGTACCATCGAGTACGCCGCCATGGCTGGCACATGGGGCGAAACCCCCTTGAGAATAGCCAGGTACGTATCTGTGATCGGGTCCATATCCACAACGAATATCTGTCTATATATCACGATGACGGATACGATTATGAGTTGGATTCCAAATGTGGAATAGTAGAACCAGGCCTATGGGCTGTTCAGGTTGAATGTGAATATCCGACCATCGCCGCTTTCATCCCTGTGTTCTTCTCCCAAATTCGTCTATCCTTGTACCAATCATGTTAGAATTACACCCGTATGATACCACATAATTAGGAGACAGCTAAGATGGCCGACTTGGTACTGCGTACCTCCATTGGAAACTACGGACACACCGCGCCGCTGAAGGACGGGAGGATAAAATCCGAGCGGTTCGGCATGGATCATGTGGAGATTGCGCCCGTGCCGATGATATTCCGGCGCATGGTTCGCGGCCTTGAGTTCGACGTGGCGGAGATGGCGCTCGCGACCTATTTCTGCGCCCGCGCTCACGGCAAGAAGTTCACCGGAATCCCCATCTTCCTGACGCGGGACTTCTATCACGGCGCGCTGGTCTATAACAGGCGCAGCGGCGTAGAGTCGCCCAAAGACCTGGAGGGCCGGAAGGTCGGAGTCCGCAGCTACACGTTCACGCCGGGCGTCTGGACGCGGGGCATCCTGAGTTCGGAGTACGGCGTTGACCTGGACGCGGTCACCTGGGTCCTGTCCGGGGACGAACACGTCGAGGAGTACGTCGCGCCGCCCAACGTGGTGTCGTCGCCGAATAACGACCTGGGGGAGATGCTGCTTTCGGGGGAGATAGACGCCGCGATCTTGCCAGGGCCGATTGACTCGCCGGACATACTGCCGCTCTTCCCCGAAGCTCATGCGGCTGACGATGCCTGGCACAAGAAGACCGGACTATATCCGATAAGCCATCTGCTTGTGGCGAAGGACGCCACGCTTGAGGCGAACGAGGCCCTGGCGACGGAGTTGTTCGATGTGTTCAGCGAGGCGAAGGCGCTTCATCTGCCCGGCTTACAGGCGGGGAATGCTTCGGATTCTATGGATAGTACGATGCTCAGGCTGGGTGAGATAGTCGGGGACGACCCCATACCCTACGGTTATGAAGGCGCGCGCGAGACACTGGAGACGTTCATCGGATTCAACGTGGAGCAGGGAGTGATACCGGAGGCGGTTGATACGGAGGGACTGTTCGTTTCCGATACACTGTCACTTTCGTGATTCGGCTTAGTGACTATCTCAAAACCCAATCGGAAGGGATTTCACCCCCATCCTAGCCTTCCCCCGTCAAGGGGGAAGGGGCTTTGCCTACCCTTGTCGCTCGTTTCCAGCGATAGTTTTGAGATAGATTCTTAGCCGTCATCGGCGGCGGCGCACTGGTGAGGTTCGGCCACCGGCGCAGTCCCTCTGACGATATACGGCTCATCGCAGGTCGGACAGAAGTCGTACACGTGCACGCCCGCGTCCTGTTTGCCGTATGCCGTGAGCGCGCGTATCTTGTCGAGGGGAGCTACGTCCGGGGACATACCCGCGTTTGCCGTCAGCGCGTCCTGACCAACTCGCGCCTTCACCACTTCCAGCGCTTCCTCGTCGTCGGTGGCGAATATGGGCGACCAGCGAGTGATATGTCCGCCCCAGTGCCGTTTCTCCCATACCCTGTATTCGTATATCTTGATTTGCGTCATTGCCACTATTCTAAAGTTATCGGCGGACGCTATCAACACCGAATAGTCCGGAGTCGGGTAGAATGGCGCTTCACCATGGACGGATACGGTTCTGCCGCGCGTTCGCTTTCGGTGTGAGAGCGCGTCCATGGGCGACGCGCTAGGGTTGATCCAGTATGACCGGCGGCAGGTCTAGTTCGCGGACTATGGCGTTGAAGGCTTCCAGGTCTTCGGCGAGGATGAGGCGCAGCGCGCCGAGTTGGGCGTCTATGCGCGAACTGAGGTCGTCGAACACTCCGTAGGACTGCTGTGTTGGCGCGGCGTCCGCCATGCCAACGGTGTCGCCGAGCGAGGCGAGCCGGGAGCGCAGCCCCCGGTCGTAGAACGCGCCGCGCATCGGCGTTTCGGCGCTAACGCTTCCGCGCAGCAGTTCGTCCTCGACGGCGGACAGCTTGACCCGCAATTCTCGCGCGGCTTCGGTTACGACTTCCCGGCCGGCCTGGTCGGTCGAACGGTCCGTCCACTGTTCTATCCGGCCGATGACGGCGCGGACCGTGGCCACGGCGTCGGATGACTCGGATACCTTATCGCGTATGGCGATGAGCAGGTCCTGCTGGCGTTGGAGGTCTTCCGGCGACACGCTGACTCGCGGATCGAGAAGTACGTCGAACGGCTCTTCCCATGCGTCCTGTCCGATCTGAATACGCGCGCGGTAAGTTCCGGGCGCGATTATAGGGACGTGCATGGGGCGGCCCGCCTGGGATTCGCCCTCGACGCGGCGCGCGGGTTCGCGCTTCATGTCCCAGACGAAGCGGTTCATGCCCGCCTTGGCTGGAATCCTGGGCGTTCCGGCGCGGCTGGAAAGTTGGCGGATGACCTGGCCTTCCGTAGTCGTGATGGCGAGGGTGGCCTCGGCGTCCGGTTCGGCGTCGAGGTAGTAGGTGATTACCACGCCGTCGGGCGGGTTCTGGCCGGCGTCTATCGGCTTGATGGAGCGGGTTCCATGGTCCGTTTCCGTGACGCGGTATGTGGTGGGTATGCCGAGGCTTAGCTGGTAATGCTTGGTCTGTCCGGCGGCGCGGTTCCAGTAGCCGTAGGGTTCGGACAGGACGCGATAGGAGGGGTCGGGTCGGAACAAATGAGCGGTCGCGTCGTTTTCGACCTCTCCGAGTTGGTGGAGGATGGAAAGGCCGTCCAGTATCCAGAGAGCGCGTCCGTGCGTAGCGACCGCGAGATCCCCGTCGCGTATCACCATGTCGTGGATTGGGACGGGCGGCAGGTTGAGCTGGAGGGAGTCCCATGAATCGCCGTCGTCGAAGGATACATAGACGCCGCCCTCGGTTCCGGCGTAGAGCAGGCCCGGGCGTTGCGGGTCTTCGCGGATGACGCGGGTGTAGTCGCCTTCGGGTATGCCCCGGCTGATTGGCGTCCAGGTCGCGCCGTAGTCTTTGGTTCTGAACAGGTATGGGCGGTAGTCGCCGTGCTGGTATCGCGCGGCGGCGATGTACGCCGTTCCAACGTCGTGGGGGGAGGCTTCCAGCCCGTATATAGGCGTCCATTCTGGCAGGCCGGCGGGGGTGACATCTGTCCAGGTCGCGCCGCCGTCCCGCGATACGTGTATCAGGCCGTCGCTCGATCCCGTCCAGAACACGCCGGGTTGGACGGGCGACTCGGCGAACCTGGATATGGCGCAGCGCTCGAAGGGCGCGATGTTGGTGCGCGGGTCGAAGTCTTCCATCTCGGAGGTGTCGTTCCGGGTGAGGTCGGGGCTGATGACCTGCCAGCTTGAACCGTCGTCCTGTGATCGGAAGACGACATTGGCGGCGGAGTAGAGCGTGTCCGGGTCGTGGGGCGAGAACGCGATTGGGCTGTCCCACTCGAACCTGTACCTTCGGCCCGGCACGGTGAGTCCGGTGAGGTCGGGCCAGATGGTGACGACGCGAACCTGCTCGGTGGCGTGGTCGTATCGGAGCATGATGGGGCCGGCTCCGGGGGAGCTTCCGAGCGCGCCGGAGTAGGATATGTTCGGGTTGTCCTGGCGGACGGCTATGTGGCCGCTCTCCGAACTGCCCACTGAGTAGCAGTCGGCCCAGCGGATAGCGCCCCGGCTGGAACGGCTCGGAACGCTGATGGAGGTGTTGTCCTGCTGGGTGGCGTAGAGTCGGTAGGGGAACTCGCTGTCGGCGGTTATATGGTAGAACTCGCCGGTGGGCTGGTTGTAGATGGAAGACCAGGATTCGCCGCCGTTGAAGGTTACGCACGCGCCGCCGTCGTTGCCGTTTATCATGCGGTTGGAGTCGCTGGGGTCAATCCAGAGGTCATGGTTGTCGTAGTGGGGCAGTTCGACGGTATCGAAGGTTCTGCCGCCGTCTATTGACTTCCAGAAGGGCTGGTTCAGGTTGTATATAACCTCGGGGTTGTTGGGGTCGCCGAAGATGTGGTTGTAGTAGTGCGGGCGGACGGTCATTTCGGGGTCGTCGTTGACGCGCTCCCATGTTTCGCCGTAGTCGTCGGAGCGGTAGAGTCCGCCGACCCTGCCGCCCATCTCGGCTAGGGCGGCCACCGCAGCCGCGCCGCCCACGTCGAACAGCGCCCACACTCGCCCTGGCCTGGCGGCGGTTCCGGTTACGCCGATGCGCCCCTTGGTTACGTCGGGAAGGCCGGGGTTGTCGGTCAGGTCGGTCCAGGTGTCGCCGCCGTCCATGCTGCGGTACACGCGGCTGTCGGGGCCGCCGCTGTACGAATTCCAGTAGCTTCGGCGCGAGTCCCAGGTCGCGGCGTAGATGACGCGGGGGTTGGTCGGATCCATCCATAGGTCGTTGCAGCCGGCGTTCTCGCCGCGGAACAGGACGCGCTCCCAGCTACGCCCGCCGTCTTTGGAGCGGAATACGCCCTTGCGGGTGTCGGGGCCTTCGAGGTGGCCGAGGACGGCGGCGTAAACGAGGTCGGGGTTGTTCGGATGCACGCGGATTCGGGCTATGTATCGGGTGTCCTCGAGGCCGATGTTCCGCCATGACCGGCCCGCGTCGGTTGATCTGTACATTCCGTCGGCGCGGGATGTCCAGTGCAGGCGGGGGACGGCTGTGCAGGATTCGCCCATGCCGGCGTAGATGACGTTCGGGTCGGATTCGGAGACGGCAATCGCGCCCACCGCGGAGGTCTTGAAGAAGCCGTCCGAGACGTTCTCCCAGTACGTTCCGCCGTCGTTGGTCTTCCAGACGCCGCCCGCGCATCCGAAGTAGAAGACCATCGGATTGGAGACGTCCCCGGCGACGGCGACGACCCTGCCGCCCCGATATGGGCCGACGCAGCGCCATTCGAGGGCGTTGGGGATTAGTTCGCGGGCTTTTGGGTTGGTCATGCGGCTCCTTTGGGTAGTTGGGGATTCATTTATATTGGTTTATATTGTTGCTGGTGGCTTCTGGTGGGTTAAGTGGTGAGCAACAGGTGATTAGAACACCAGCGTTGACCAGCGTTTCACCAGCATTAGCTATGGGGGAAATTTTTCTATTCCCGGTTTGGGCTTTATCATAAGTCTCCGTTTATATTTATGTATGTTCTGTTTTCTGACGCGGACATTGTACCATAGAACGAATATACTGTGAAAGGCATTTCTCGGCGTGTTGACATACGCGGGGAAAAGCATGAAAATCGGGGCGGATTTTTTGATGGCAGAAGTCAAGCATGGGAGCATCACATTGAAAATAGCGCGAATGACGATATTCATGATTCCCGTCCTGCTGATTGGGATGCTGGCGGCGGCGTGTTCGGACTCGACGCCCGCGCCGGCTCCGACGCCGGACGTGTCGGCGATAATCCAGCAGGCGATGGAGGCCCAGCCGCAGGGCGCGACGGCGGATGAGGTGGCGCAGGCGGTTCAGCAGGCGATGTCGGCTCAGCCGGGCGTAACGGAGGAGCAGATGGCCTCGGCTATCTCCAGGGCTATGTCGGCTCAGCCGGGCGTAACGGAGGAGCAGATGGCCTCGGCTATCTCGAAGGCGATGGCTGAGAGGCCGGGCGTAACCGAAGCGCAGGTGGCGAACGCTATCGCCAACGCGCTTGAGGCGCAGACTCCGGGGCTGACCGAGGCTCAGGTGGCGGACGCTATCGCGGGCGCGCTGGCGGACAGGCCGGGCGTTACGGAAGACCAGGTAGCCGGGGCGATTGCCCAGGCGCTGGCGGCGCAGACTCCGGGGCTGACCGAGGCGGAGGTGTCGGAGGCGATAGCGAAGGCGCTGGCGGACAGGCCGGGCGTTACGCAGGAAGACATTCAGAAGGCGGTGGAAGAGGCGGTCTCGATGGCGGCCATGACCACGCCCGCCGGGGAAGCGCCGGCCATGATGATGGACTATCCCGACCTGCTGGTGAGGGACGTGTTCTTCTTCGCAACGCTGACGCCGCCCAGAGGCTGCTCGTTCTGGGGCTGCCGGGTGTCGTTCAATATGTTCGACGGGCTGGTGGCGATAGACAACACATCGCCCGCCAAGAACGTCGCGCCGAACCTGGCGGAGTCCTGGGAAGTGTCCGAGGACGGCAAGACATATACGTTCAACATCCGCCCGGACGTGAGTTTCTCGACCGGAAGGCCGCTGACGGCGGACGCGGTGCAGAAGTCGTTCGAGCGGACGTTCAATATATTCGAGCGCGAGGGAATCGCTGAAAGCCAGGCTTGGTACACGCTCACTGAGAGCATGGAAGCGGTTGACGATTCGACCTTCCAGTGGACGCTGACGGATCCGTACGCGCCGCTGCTGCCGCTTCTGACGGCTAAGGACCTGCTGATAGTGGACGCCGAAGAGGCGATTGCCAACGAGGTGAGCGACGAGAACGGTTCGGACTACGGCGTGGCCTGGGCCAACGAGAGGTCTATCGGGACAGGGCCGTTCATGGTGGAGAGTTTCACCGCCGAGCAGCGGCTGGTGATGGCGCGGAATCATGACTACTGGGGCGGCCATGACGGTGTAAGCCCGTCGGTGGAGCGGGTGATTGACGTTCACGTGCCTGAGCCGGCGGTCGGCGCGCTCCAGCTTTCGGCGGGCGAGGTGGACGTAGCGCTTCAGCTGGATCCAATCTCCCTCCAGTCGTTCGCGGGCGACGAAAACGTGGAGGTGTTCACCTACCCGTCGCTCATCACCTGCAACATTCTGGTGGACAGGCGCGTGCCGCCGCTGGACACGCCGGAGGGCTTCCAGGCCATCCGGTACGCGATTGACTACCAGGGTATGCGGGACGTTGTGGCGCTCGGACTGGCGGACGTTCACCAGAGCCTGATACTGCCCGGCATGGCCGGACACGACCCGACGATAGCGACGAAGTATTACCACAACCCCGACCTGGCGCGGCAGCTGCTGTCGGACGCGGGCTACCCGTACATGGAGGCGCAGATTCAGCTTAGGACGGGCGCTTGCGGCTCGGTGGTTTACCAGAAGGCGCTGGAGTATTTCCAGAACAACCTGAAGGAAGTGGGAATCAACGCGGAGATAGTGCAGTCGACGAGTTCGCGGTTCTGGGGCGAGATAGTGGCCGAGGAACTGCGCGACTTCGGCATTTCCGGCCTGGGCGCGACCTACTTCGACTCCGACCAGCCCGCCACGTGGAGGGCGTTGGGCGAGTGCAATATGCTCGGACTGGATGACGTGGCCCCGGACGTGGCCTCCCGCCTGGAGGAGCTGACCAACATGGGCCGCTCGGAAACGGACTCGATGGAGCGGCACACGATATACCGCGAGATGTCGGAGCTGATGGTGGACAACTGCGGGGAGATAACGTTCTTGCAGGTGCGCGACACCGTGGCGCATCGGTCGAACATCGGCAACATAGTTCCGGCGGCGCACGCCTTCACGCCGGAGTTCCGGTACATGACGAAGAAGTAGCGGATCAATTGGCAATTGGCAATGTTCAATTAGCAATTTGAAATTGTCAATTGTCAATTGATAATTCTGAAGGGGGTCATTTGTCCCTGACCAGATACATAATTCGGCGGATGCTGCTCCAGGTGTTCGTGCTGGTGGGCGTGTCGTCGCTGACGTTCTTCATGATGATAATAATGCCCGGCGACCCGGCCACGATTCTGCTTGAGACGACCGGCAGCATAAGTTCGGACGCGGTGGAGAAGTTCCGGGAGCGCTGGGGTTTCGACCAGCCGCCCTATATGCAGTACCTCACGTTCATGGGCAACCTGGTTCGGGGAGATTTCGGCGAGTCGTTCGTCACGCGGAAGGAGATTAGCTCGGAACTGGCGAGTTTCCTGCCCGCGACGGCGGAGCTATCGGTGGTCGCGTTCCTTATGGCGGTGATAATGGCGATACCGGCCGGGATACTGGCGGCGGTGAAGCGGAACGGGCTGCCGGATCACATCGTGCGGGTGGTGTCGCTGTTCGGGACGTCTATGCCAATCTTCTGGTTCGCCATCATTCTGCTGCTGGTGTTCTTCTTCTACCTGGGGTGGGTGCCGTCCTCGCAGCGAATCGGCATCACGCTTGAGATTCCGCCGCAGGTGACGGGGTTCTACACGATAGACACGCTCATCGCCGGGGACGCGCGAGGGTTCTTCTCGGCGCTGCATCATCTCGCGCTGCCCGCGTTCGTATTGGCGTTCTCGGTGGTCGGGCTGCTGGCCAGGGTAACGCGCACGAGTATGCTGGAGGTGCTTGGGGAGGACTACATCCGCATGGCGCGCGCGAAAGGGCTGCACAACAGGGCGGTGCTGTACCGGCACGCGCTCAGGAACGCGCTGATTCCGACAGTGACGATACTTGGTCTGCTGGTGGGCGGGCTTCTGTCGGGCGCGGTGCTGACTGAGACGATATTCGCGTGGCCCGGGCTGGGGCGGTTCGCGGTGCAGTCCATCTTCTTCCTGGACAGGGCGGCGGTGACGTCGGTCGCGCTGATAATCGGGATAGCGTATTCGACGGCGAACCTGATAGTGGACATAGTTGTGGCTGTTCTGGATCCTAGGATTACGTATAACTGAAGTTAGTTATTAGTTATTAGTTTTTAGTTGTTAGTACGGACAGGTAGGCAGGTTTTTTGGTCTCGACATCTCAACAGCAGAGTTTGGGCGCTTTGGCGCTGGACAGGGCGCGGGCGACGGCGCGGGTTCTGAGGAACAATCCTCCGGCGGCTTTCGGGCTGGCGCTGGTGGTGGTGTACGTGTTCGTCGCGGCGGCCGGGCCTACGATAGCGCCGCATCCTTATGACGAGTTCGCGGTCGGGCCACCGCTGGAAGCACCGAGCCTGGCTCACCCTTTCGGGACGGACGAGTTCGGGCGCGACGTGATGAGCCGGGTGCTGCACGGCGGGCGCATCAGCCTGCGGGTGGGCGCGCTGGTGGTGCTGATAGCCGGAAGCATCGGCGTCAGCGTGGGCCTCGTCAGCGGGTTCTACGGCGGTTGGCTGGACGAGTTCGCCATGAGGATAACGGACATCTTCCTGGCCTTCCCCGACCTGGTGATGGCGCTGGTGGTGGCGACCGCGCTCGGCACGAGCATCGAGTCTGCCATCATCGGGATAGCGATAGTGCGCTGGACGTCATACGCTCGGCTGATGCGTAGCAGCGTTCTGGCGCAGAAGGGGAAGGACTATATGCTGGCGGGCAGGGCGCTCGGGGCGCATCCCGTCCGGCTGATATGGCGTCACATACTGCCGAACAGCTACGCGCCGGTTCTGGTTCAGGCGACGCTGGACTTCGGGCTGGCTATCCTGCTGGCGGCGGGCCTCAGCTTCATCGGGGCGGGCGCTCAGCCGCCGCTGCCGGAGTGGGGCGCGCTGGTGTCCGGAGGACGGCAGTACGTGCAGGCGGCCTGGTGGATACCGATATTCCCGGGCTTCGCCATATTCGGCGCTGTGCTGGCGTTCAACCTGCTGGGGGACGCGCTGAGGGATTACCTGGATCCGCGGCTGCGGCATCTGCTTCAGAACGCGCGGCGGTAGGGTTAGTTTTTAGTCGTTAGTTCTTAGTCGTTAGTGGTTTTGGGCGTGAGTAGGCTGGCGGGTTCAGGGATAGCGTGAGAGGGATTCGCCGATTGACAGGGTTGGGTTGCGGTGGTAGTGTTCGCGCAGTGCGAAAGGTGAAGTGCCTTTCATACAAAAGGACGCTTTCCGGGAGAGTTCGCTTGGAGCGAGAATGTGTCTCCCGCGCAAGGGCAAGAGCGAGGAGGATCGCAATGCGGTTAGGATTTGGTGAAGTCCGGGTATGGAGTCTCTTGGGGCTTGGGGTTCTGCTGACGCTGATGACGGCGCTCGTACTGGCGGCGTGCAGCAGCGCCGCCGAACCGGTCATCCAGGAGAAGATAGTAGAGGTGGAGAAAGAGGTGGTGGTGGAGAAGGAAGTCGTCAAGACGGTCGAAGTGCCGGGCGAGACCGTGGTCGTCGAGAAAGAGGTGGTCAAAAAGGTAGAAGTGCCGGGCGAGACCATTGTCGTCGAGAAAGAGGTTATCAAGGAAATCGTCAAGGAGGTTCTGATAGAGCCGAAGGCGACCCCCGAACCCCTGAGAATGGACGCCAGCAAGTTCGGCTACCTGATGGGCGCGGTCGAGTCCAACATCAAGCGCGGCGGCGTGGTGAGGACGGCGGGGCCCGTTGAAATGGCGCACTGGGATCTTCACCAGGGCGCTCCGGCCTACACCGGCATCACGAATATGTACAACAATCTCACCTACCGCAACGTGGGCATGGGCCAGCGCGACATAGTTCCGGACCTGGCGACGGGCTGGGAGGTGTCCAACGACGGTCTGACCTACACATTCACGCTCAGAGAGGGCGCGGAGTGGCACGACGGCGTTGAGTTCACCGCGCTGGACGTAATCGCCACGTTCGACCGGATAATGGATCCGCCCGAAGGGGTGATCACTGGCTCCATCAGGCAGAGTTTCGAGCCTGTTGAGGAAGTGCGACTGCTGGACACGTACAAGGTCGCGTTCGACCTGGTGCGCCCGACGCCCTGGTTCGTGAACGTGCTGGGCGCGGCCCCGCACTTCGGCTACCCGGTCATGTACCCGAAGCACTTCCTGGACCTGCACAACCAGAACGCGCGCGAGAACCTGCCTCCGGGAACCGGCGCGTTCATATTCCAGGAGCGCGTGCCGGGCGAACACCTCGCGCTGGAAGCGAACACCAACTACTGGAACCCCGAACTGCCTTATGTTGACGGCATCAAGGCGCTGCACATACCCGTGTGGGCGAACAGGGGCGCGGCGGTTCTGACGGGCATCGTGGACTTCACATGGAACGGCAACCAGGAGACCTGGGGCAAGGCCATGGCCCAGCCCGACCTGTTCCACGGCAGCAACCCGCCCATCAACGGCACCGCGCCGCTGTGGACGAACAACGAGAAGGCGCCGCTGGACGACGCGCGAATACGGAGAGCCATACACATCGGCCTGGACAAGAAGTTCGACCTTGAGGTCGCGGGCGCGATAGCTCTGCCCAACTACAAGGCGCGCTGGATAACGAAGGCGGTGCCGGGCCATATGTCCGACGAAGAGATTCTGCAACTGCCGGGCTGGCGGGAAGACCCGGACGGCAGAGCGGCGGACGTAGCCGAGGCGAAGCGACTGATGGCCGAAGCGGGATACCCCGACGGCTTCCACATCAAGGCCGTGGGCAACAACACGCCGGCCGGCGGCGAGGTGCGCGGAGTATCCTGGCTCCAGCAGGCCGAGGACATTCTCGGAATCACCTCCGACCTTGAGATAATCGAGAGGGGCATCGAGGGCGAGATACTGGTTGACGGCGAGTGGCACGTCGCCTTCGTCACCGGCACAGGCTCCGACGTGGCCGACCCGACCGCGCAGTGGAACGGCATCTTCAGGTGCGGCGCGGACGGCAACTACTATCGCTACTGCAACCCCGAGTTCGACGCATTGCTCGACCAGTTGCTGGTTGAGTTCGACGCCGACGAGCGTGTGAGACTGCTTCACCAGGCGATGGATATGCTGGACGAGAATCCTCCCGGCTATCAGGCGGGCGGAGGCAGCGGTCTGCCGATGGGCGGCGTGCACGTCAGGGGAATCATGATAGAGGACCTCGGCGGCTACCCGTGGGGACGCTACGAGACGGTCTGGCTGGACAGGTAGCGGCCCATATAGCTTGACGGAACGGCGCGGCGGGACATGGGTGTTTCGCCGCGCCGAATATCCGGTTCACCTTTGCCAAGAATGGATTCCCGCCTTCGCGGGAATGACGATGCCCAGAGACTGACGACAATATGCGACCATATCTAGTACGCAGGCTGATGCTTGCTATCCCGACGGTGCTCGGGGTAACCATAATGATATTCCTCGCCATGCGGGTGATTCCCGGCGATCCGCTGAGGTCAATCATCGGCGAGGGGCAGATCTACGTGCTGAGCGATGAGGAACTCGCGGCGGTCAAGGCTTCGCTTGGTTACGACAAGCCCCTGATAATCCAGTATCTGGTGTGGATGCGGGACGTGGCCAAGGGCGACCTGGGCTACTCCTTCTGGCAGAAGGACAAGTCCATAGCGGACATGGTAATCCGACGGGGGCCGATTACGCTCCAGATTTCGCTGATGGCGCTGCTGATCGCCTGGGTGATAGGACTGCCGACGGGCATTGTGACCGCGCTCTGGCGCAACTCGACTCTCGACTACGGAATTCGCGGCGTCGTCACGCTTCTCATGGCTATACCGAACTTCTGGCTTGGGCTGGCGATGATACTGGCGACTATCCTGATATGGAACTGGAGGCCTCCGGTCGAGCTTGTGTCTCTGTGGGAGTCGCCCTGGACGAACTTGCAGATGACGATAGGGCCCGCGATAGCGATGGGACTGGGATTCGGCGCGATAATAGCGCGGATGGTGCGCTCCGGTATGCTGGAGGTGCTGACCGAGGACTACGTTCGGACCGCGATGGCCAAGGGTCTGGCGAGCAGGACGGTCGTGGTCAGGCACGCGCTGCGAAACGCGCTGCTGCCCACTATCACGCTTTCCAGCCTGTACCTGGGCGCGACGTTGGGCGGAGCGGTGGCGGTGGAGCGCGCCTTCTCGGTGCCGGGTCTGGGTTACAGCCTGATATACGCGGTGCAGGCGCGCGACTGGACCGTCATCCAAAGCCTGGTGCTGCTGTTCGCGGTGGCGTATGTGGTCATCAACCTCGTCGTGGACGTTATCTACGGCCTGGTGGATCCGAGAATAAGGTATGAATGAGGTTTCACCCTCACCCTAGCCCTCTCCCATCGAGGGAGAGGGGATATATTACGGAAGAAAGGTCGAACATTGGCGACGCAAGGGAAGAGTAGCGCGATACAGACGCTGGCGGCGGCGAGCCGGCAGCCGTTCGACAGCCTGGTTGGGTTCGTCAGGTCTTCCGTGCTCGGTTCGGTTTCGCTGATACTGCTCGCGCTCCTGCTGTTCATCGGGCTGTTCCCGCAGGCCGTCGCGCCCTACGGCCCCGACCAGCTTTTCTACGTGAACCTGAAGCAGCCGCCTTCGATGGAACACTGGGCGGGCACGGACTTCATTTCCAGGGACAGCCTCACCCGCATCATCTACGGAGCGCGAATGACCCTGCTGGTGGCGTTCGTCTCCGTATTCATCGGCGACGCCGTGGGGTTCGCCTGGGGCGTGATGTCGGGCTATCTGGGCGGCAAGTTTGACATGGTGTCGCAGCGCATGGTGGATATGTTCATCGCGTTCCCGACCATCATCCTCGCGCTGCTGCTGCTGGCCGCGCTCGGCGCCGGCCTGGTCACCATCATACTCGCAATCGCGGTAATCAGGATTCCGGGAACGGCCAGGGTCATCAGGTCCGTCGCGCTTTCCACCCGATCCACGCAGTACGTAGAGGCCGCGGGAGCGGTGGGCGCGTCCCAGTGGAGAATCATGGTGCGGCATATAGCGCCTCAGTGCTTCGCGCCGCTGTTCGTGGTGGCGAGCGCGGGGCTCGGGTCGGCCATCTTCACAGAGGCCGCTCTGAGCTTCCTGGGCATGGGCGTCCCTCCGCCCACTCCCACCTGGGGCAATATGCTGGGCGGCGTTCTCAACGAACTGTTCCAGCCGCCCTGGTGGCTGGTGATATTCCCGGGCGTGGCGATCACCATTACGATACTGGCGTTCAACCTGCTGGGCGACGCGCTGCGGGACTATCTCGATCCCAGACTGCGGGGACACCTGAACTAAGGGATCATCGCCCCATCCTAACCTTCCCCCATCAAGGGATCACAAGGATAGGCAAATGTGTCGACTAATCCCCTCTCCCTCAGGGAGAGGGCTAGGGTGAGGGTGAAATGCCCACCATTCTCAACCCGTCGAGGGAGACGGGATATACTACGCAAACAACACTTGGGAGTTTTCGACAATGCGTACACTGGACGCCATCGCCCACATTCTGAAGAAGGAAGGCATCGAGTACCTGAGCGCGTTCCCGACCACCTCGGTCATCGAGTCGGCGGCGGACATAGGCATAAGGCCGATAATCTGCCGGCAGGAGCGCGTAGGCGTCGGAATCGCGGACGGATACAGTCGCGTCACAAACGGGCGGCCCGCGGGCGTGTTCGCCATGCAGTACGGCCCGGGCGCGGAGAACGCCTACGCCGGCGTGGCCACCGCCTTCTCCGACGCCGTGCCGATGCTTCTGCTTCCGCTCGGACACCCGGCGGGCAGAGACGGGGTTTACCCGCACTTCAGCTCCGTCCGCAGCTACGAATCCGTTACCAAGAACGTCGAGCGCCTTCAATCCCCTGCGTTGGTCGCGGACACGATGCGCCGCGCGTTCGCCCTGCTGAAGATGGGGCGTCCGGGCCCCGTGATGGTGGAGATTCCGGCGGACATTGGCGACATGGAGGTTCCCGAAGGCATCGTGGAGAGCTACCGACCCGTCAAGGCCGCGATAGCGGGCGCGGACGTTTCGGCGGTTGACGAGGCCGCCGCCGCGCTTCTGTCCGCCCAAAATCCGGTCGTGTACGCCGGGCAGGGCGTCATGCGCGCCGAGGCGTCGGACGACCTGGTGGAACTGGCCGAACTACTCCAGGTTCCGGTGACCACCAGCATGGCGGGCAAGAGCGGCTTCCCTGAGAAGCACCCGCTGTCGCTGGGTTCGGCTTCGGGCGTAATGAACGGCGCGGCGTACCACTTCATCAAGCGCGCCGACCTGGTTTTCGCCGTAGGCTCAAGCCTCACCAAGCACGGCATGACAATGACGATACCGTCGGATAAGACGCTCATACAGGCGACGAACGATCCGATAGACATATCCAAGAACTACGACGTGGAATATCCCCTACTGGGCGACGCCAGGCTGATAATCAGGCAGCTAATCGAGGCGTGCAAAGACCGCTTGGGCGGCGAGTCCAGGAACGGCGAGACCGCCGAAGAGATAGCCACGATCCGAGGCCAGTGGCTGGATAGCTGGATGCGAAAGCTCGCCTCCGACGAAGTTCCCATCAACCCGTACAGGGTCATGTGGGAGTTCATGCGAAACGTGGACTCCGACCACGCGATAGTGACCCACGACTCCGGCAGTCCGCGCGACCAACTCATGCCCTTCTACCAGTCAGGCGGCCCGCATACGTATCTCGGCTGGGGCAAGTCGCACGGACTCGGCACCGGGCTGGGTCTGAATATAGGCGCGAAACTCGCCGCGCCGGACAAGTTCGTCGTCAACTTCATGGGCGACGCCGCCTTCGGCATGACCGGCCTCGACTTCGAGACGGCGGCGCGGTCGGGCATACCCATCCTGACTGTCGTGCTGAACAACTCCACTATGGCCATCGAGACCTCCCACATGGCGCGCTCCCACGAACTCTACCGCACACGCGACCTGGGCGGCCAGTACGCCGACCTCGCCCGCGCGATGGGCGGCTGGGCTGAGAAGGTCGAAGACCCGTCCGACGTCGCCTCCGCGATCATGCGCGCCAAGACCGCCACCGAAAACGGCGAAGCCGCCCTGCTCGAATTCATCACCAGCGAGGAAGGCGAATTCAGCCACCGGAGGCCGTTTGGGTAATTTGTAAAATACGGAACGGGTGTATATCATACGCATCCCACGAAGCGTCGCTGAAGCAAGATAAGGAAATCGGGGAGGCGCGGCCATGACCACTGCGGATAAAGAGGTTTTGACGCTCCTGAGCAAGGAGCGGGCCGCGTACGAAACGCGTCGGGAAGAACTGGAACGAGACCATAATGGCGAGTGGGTGATATTCCATGGCGGGGAGCTTGTCGGGATATATGGCGATTTCCAGGACGCCGCCGAGAATGCCCTGCATAAATTTGGACTTGGACCATATCTGATAGAACAGGTGGGTATGCCTCTGCCCCGGATACGCTCATTCTTGCTCTATGCCCCTGTTGACGACAACGATGAGAGTTCGTCTTAATTTCGATCCGAAAGAACTGTCGCAAAGAGGCCCGACTATTGACGTATGGCTGGGCATAGACGGCAAGAACATACCCGGTTTATCCGATGATATGGAGAGGGTTCAACTCCCCGCTTTGATTGATACCGGCGCTACCGGCAACGCCATAGATGGACTATTGGCGGCGTCGCTGAAATTGCCGGTAGTCGGAACATCGTCTGTGTCAGGCGTTAGGGGTGAGCATACCCACGTCGTACATCTGGCGCAGGTTTATATTCCCTCTTTAGACACCACCATCTACGGACGCTTCATAGCTGTGGAGTTGCTGGATGGGGAGCAGCCTCACGCGATTCTATTGGGAAGGACTTTCCTTGAAAATTACTCGATGATCTACGTGGGTCAAACCGGCGAGTTTATCCTGGATGACAATATAGTGGACGCCTGATCGATTATCTAATTCGCAAATGTCAAGCTATCTCCTCGTTGCCTACCTACCCCGACATCTCCGGCCACACTGGTTCGTGGTAGCCGAGCGGGACGGAAGGCCGCGCCCAGTAGGGTTGCGTCTCCGACATACGTAGCACGGGAGCGAGGTGTCCCAGTTTGCCGTCGGGGACGTCGCTGGTCGTTGACCAGCCCGCTATCTCTTCAGGGGTGAAGTCGTCCGGCGCGTCCCTGAGTTCGGCTTCTGGAACCTGGCCGCGACTCACCAGCCAGCGCCCGGTCTGGGCGAGCGAGAGCCTGACCAGCCAACTTCCTCCCTCTCGCGCCCGCCTCGCCAGCGCGACCATCGCGCCGAACGCCATCAGGTAGCCCGTGATGTAGTCTATGGCCGAGACGGGATAGAACTGCGGCCCCGGCTCCGCGCCCGGGAATAGCTCCCCCTGTCGGTCGGTTATGCCGCTTACGGTCTGCACCACTGTATCGAAGCCGCGACGCGACGCCCACGGCCCCACCCGTCCGAAGGCGGACAGCGAGATATACACGATGCCGGGCCGAAGTTCGGCCAGATCTTCGGGCGACAGGCCGCGCTTGGCGAGTGCGCCGGGGCGGTATCCCTGCGAGAATACATCGGCCTCGCGTACCAGTTCGCGCATAGTTTCCAAATCGTTCTCTTGGCGCAGATCCAGGTGGGCGTTGAGCTTGCCGTGTCCGGTGTCGTATTCCTGCGCCCCGATGCTGGGCAGGTGAGGCGCGGTTATCTTCATCACGTCCGCGCCGTGTTCGGCGAGAGTGCGAGCGCAGGTCGGCCCGGCGAGGACGCGCGTGAGGTCAAGAACCCGGATCCCGGACAGCGGCCTCGATCCTTCGGGAAGCGGCTCTGGCGGACTGTCGCCTATCTTCTCCATCTCTACCAGGGGCAGCGATGCTACGGCGGCGGCCTGGGGATGTCGCGCCCACTCGTCCATGGAGCGCACCATGCCCCCCGCGCCGTTCGCCGCGATTATCGCTTCCTCCAGCTCCAGCGCGTCCCACTTGGCCACGGCGCGGCGCACGGCGTCCCCGTCTTCTTCCTCAACGCCAAGAACCCCCAGGGCCGCGTCCCGATGGTTGGGAAAGTTGCAGTGGAGGTAGCTCCAGCGTCCGTTCTTGGCGGGATAGACGCCCATGATGGGATGGCGTTCTGCCCCGGCGGGCTTGCCGTCCATCGTCATATACTTGCTGCTTCGTAGCGACGCCGTGGCGTGACGGGCATTGACGCCGATCCGCTGGCCGCTTCCGGTACGCAGTTCCCAGAGGTCGGACGCCGCGAGTCCAACGGCGGCAAGACTGGCCGCGGCGGTCTCCCCAATCCTGAACGGCGTGGGCAGAATGGGATCCGCGCCGCCGCAGAACTCGACTTCGGACGCGCGTCCGGCGTCCCAGCCCGCGATTGGAAGCAGAGTTGATAGGGCGCTAAGGCTCATGTTCGTTCGGCTCCTGGGGGAGTAGTTGTTAGTTTTTAGTCGTTAGTGATTAGTCGGATTGCAGAGCGGCGAGCCTTCCGGGGTTCCCACTTTCTCGGGAATGACTGGAGGGATCAACGCAGCTATGACGCCTGTCTGTATATCTGTATTCGGTGGCGGTTGCTCTCGGTTACGTAGAGACGCCCGTCGGAATCGAGCTTGACCGACACCGGTGACCAGAAGAACTTCTCGATGTGGGACGAGACTTCGTGCGGATCGTCGCGGTCGAGGGTGGGTATGTCGGGTTCCAGGTCGGCCCTGGCGCGGGCCGCGCCCTCTTCCCTGTTGATGTTCAGGAAGTTGACGGCCCACTTGGATTCGGTCGCCTGTCCGCGCAACTGCTGGATGAAGCGTCCGCCGGCGTCGAATACCTGGACGCGCTCGTTGCCCCAGTCGGATATGTACATGAATCCGCGCTCGTCAACCGCGACGCTGGACGGCCTGCGTAGCTGGCCCTCGCCTGAACCCGGAGAGCCATAAGCCGCGACGAACTCGCCGTCGGGGGTGAATCTCTGCACCCGGTCATTGCCCCAGTCCGCGACGTACAGGTCGCCGCAGGGCGCGACGGCCAGGCCCCAAGGCAGATTCATACGACCTTCTTCCGACCCTTCGCCTCCGATGGTGAGCAGGTGGATTCCGCTGGGCGTGAACTTCTGGACGCGGTTGTTGTGGGTGTCGGCGACATAAACCGAGTCGGCGGCGTCAATCGCGATACCGGAGGGGCTGTCGAGCTGGCCTTCGCCGCTTCCGGCGCTTCCCCACCTGGATATGAAGTTGCCGTCCAGGTCAAAGACCGAGACGCGGCTGGAGTATTCGTCGGTGATGAACAGGCGGCCTTGGGTATCCTCGGCTATGCCGGAGACCCAGATGAACTGCCCTTCGTCCTCGCCGGACGACCCGAACGTGCCGTAATACTCGCTTTCGACGTCGCACATCGTTACGCGGACGCCCCTTTCCACGCCGTCCACTGAGCGGTTGGCGACGTACAGCCGCCCGTTGCTGGCGACCGCCGTGTCGGACGGATAGTAGAATCCGCGTCCCTCCATGACCGACATCCCGACGGTCAGGTCGTATTCAAGGGTCAAGGGGCGTATTTCGGTAGTGGCGGTGGTCATTGGGCGAACCTCTGCTTATGGCGTTTCGGGAATATCATTATACCATAGAACGAATGTATTGGCAAAGTAGAGGAGGTTTTCCGCGATATATTCGGCGTTCGTATCGAAGACTCGGTATAATGTCCCCATGTGGGCATACGGCCTGAAAGCGCCGCTCAGAAAGGCAAGACAATGATAGCTAGAGTAAAGGCCAAATTCACCAACGGGCATATCATACCACTTGAAAGCCTCGACATAGAGGAGGGCGCGGAAGTGGTGGTGGCGATAGAGAACATATCGCGGACGAGCGGAGGGCTTGCCTCAGTAGTGGCCAAGGTCAAGGAACTCCAACAGGAAATCCCACCGGACGCATGGGATGATCTGCCTACCGACTTGGCGAAGAACAAGAAGCATTACTTGTACGGCCACCCAAAGGAAACCGACTGATGCCAGCCGTTTTCGCGGATTCAGGGTATTGGATCGCGCTGTGGAATCCCAGGGACACATTGCACCGGAGAGCGATGGCCGTTACCGATGCCTTGGGAACATCCGCCGTGGTGACGACGCAGTTGGTCTTGACTGAGGCCCTTGACGCCATGGCTGGCATGGGGGAATTCCGTCGCCGATTCGCGGCGCGGATGGTACAAGCCTTGGAAGACAATCCCGCCGTGGAAATCGTACCACAGACGGACTTCCAATTCAGAACGGCGGTGGAGCGGTACACTTCTCGCAGTGACCAGAGATGGGGCCTTACAGATTGCGCGAGTTTCTTGGTTATGGAGGAACGAGGGCTAACCCAGGCGCTCGCCTATGATCGCGATTTCGAGCAGGCCGGATTCATCGCTCTTTTGCGTGAAGGTAGGTAGGGCGTTGTCCATTCCCCTCCACGCTGAGCCGGATTCGGCCGGCGCTCTACTGGTTCGCGGACATGGGAATCCAGCGGCCATAGAACAGTTGTGGATAGAACACCCTGCAATCGCCGTCGTCCATGATCATCTGGAGGACTATCCTGTCGGTTGCGTTCAAGTCGGCGTATGGACGGTTGGCGAGCGTCAACATATCCTCGCGCGCGAATCCGTGGTCTAAACATTCCGCTTCCCAGTCCCGGTTGCGCTTGGTCGCGTTGCGCTCGCCGCTATCCTCAGACCATAACGTGGCGCAAGGCTCATTCTTCCATAAGCTAGACTCGCCCCACATATCGCTGTACTGAATGTATTCACCTTCCGTTAAAAAGTTTCTCCATTCTTCCCTTTCACTATCGGCGAGGGTGTCAGAATACAGGTCTTTCACACTTCGTACCACAGGCGAAGGGATTCCTATGAACTCCATAAAGGCGACACAACTGACCAGATTAGGATCATTCACGTCGGTGCTATATCCGGGGTTAAGAAACACGGTATTGCTCGGCAGTTGTGTCAATTGTTGGCCAAAGGCGGGCGATCCGTCTGTATTCTCAAACCTTCCCGTACCCACCAAGTAGTAGGCGACTGAGAACTCTATTGCGACAGGCCCAAACGATAGCTTGTCTATCGGTCTCTTGTTCCGAATAGAGCTTTGCAACACCGATGCGGGACGGATGTTATCCGTATTGTAATAGTACAGCCTATCGTCATATCCATCAGGATACCCCACGGTCAGGCCAATGGCCTCGTCAATATCTAAATCGGGAGGAATATCTATCACAACAGGACGATTGAAATGAACGGTGAATCGGCTATTTTTCTCGCCCGCTACGCCTGAGAAGGTGACGTGAGTAATCCTGGTGGTGTCCGATGGCGTTGGCATAGGTGTAGGCACTGGCGCGGCTGTGGGGGCGGGCATGGGTGTAGCGGGCGGGCGCGGAGTTAGCCTCGGAGTCGGGGAGGATTCCTGCGTGTCTTCACCGCCGACAAAACCTTTCAACCTATCTACGGCTTGATCTACGGTTGACTGTTCAGGCTGGGGAGGTTTTTCTTCAACAATCGCCTGAGCCCCTGACGTAGATTCAGCCAGCGCGAGTTTCTGTTCGACGTCGGCGCAGAATTCGCCGATACCAAATTTCTCAAGCGCTTCCCGTATGGCTATGCGCTCGATGGTTCCCCACTCTTCAACCGGGTCTTTCATCCACTCGATAACCCTGTCTGGTACGCCCGCGTTTCTGGCGGCGTCAATGCAGTCGCCGGGCGCGACGTCGTCCGAGCAGGCGAGGAAAGCTATGAGCGCGAGAACGATTATGAGAAGCGTGAGGTATCTGGCGGACGGAAGCAATGCGACCCTCTCCGAAAATCTGGATAGGGCAATTTTCCCGCGCTCCGACTTTTGACCGCAAGGGATATGTGGAGCGCGGGAAGTGTTGTTCGCTGGCTACGCCCGCTGGAATTCGTGGGTGGCGGCGGTCAGGCGCAGCATATTGGCTATCTTGTCCTGCGGGCGGCTGTCCTCGTCGGCTGCGCTGAGCAGTATCTCGCGGGTGTCGTCGGACACCGAGATAGCGCCGAGATGGTCGAGACACATATCCACCAGCGCGTCCGGGGACGGGTCGGAGTCGCGCGAGATGATGTCGCTCACGATGGAGTTGACGCCGGGCTTGGCGGCGTCTCCGAACTGCTCTGACGCGAAGTTGATCCGCTCTATCAGCGTGCCGGTGTCTATCCACTCCACGCCCTGGTGCCAGCCCTCGACGCTTGGCGGGTTGGTGAGCATCTGGCCCATGAAGTTCATCTGGAAGTACCTGTCCAGTATCTCGCGGCGCGGCCTGTCGAACTCGCCTGTGAGGCGCAGCACTCCGGCGACGAACTCGGCGGGGCCTTTCACCTTTTCGTAGCGAATGTCCTCCGCCTTGAAGAAGTCCGAGTTGAACAGCGTGGCGAGCATCGCGCGGATGTCGTGGTCGCTGTCGAAGTACGCCTGTGTGAGCGCGTCAATGGCGTCCGGGTCCCTGGGCGGCGTGTAGGGCCAGGACGGAACGGGCGGCTCGTCGGCGACGAAGAAGTGGTACAGATGGCGCGCGATGAAGCGAGCGGTGGCTTCCTGCTGGCAGATGATGCGGATGATGTCCTCGCCGTCGAAGTTTCCGGTCTGGCCGAGGAAGGTCTTGGGGCCGTCGTCGTGGTCTTCGGGCTTGTACTCGAAGTGCCAGGATATTCGTCCGTAGGGCCAGTCGGAATCGCGCATCGAGCGCAGAACCATGTACTCGGTATTGCCGAGCGTCCAGCCCGTGAAGGCGCGCGCGCATTCCTTTATGTCGTCCTCGGAGTAGTTGCCCACGCCCATGGAGAACAGTTCCAGCAACTCGCGGCCCCAGTTCTCGTTGATGGCCTCGCGGTGGTTCTCCTGGTTGTCCAGCCACACTATCATCGCCGGGTCCCTGGCGAGTTCGAGCAGCAGATCGTCGAACCTGCCCATTCCCTTTCGCCTGAAGGTGCGTATCTGGTCGGAGAGCGCCTTGCCGTGTATCACCTTCGGGTATCCGGTGGCGAATATGCCGTGCCAGAAGAGCGCCATCTTTTCGTACAAGGGAGCGTTGGTGGTAATGAGACGGTAGAGCCAGTAGGAAGGCCCGCCCTGCGGGGTCAGCATACCGGACTGTTCGTAGTGGAAGCGGCGGATGAGGTAATTTCCGGCCCAGCTTGTGTCCGGCGGATTGATGAGCCTGTCCACGGTGGCTTCGTATCCGTCGGCGGCGCGCTGGCGGATTTCGTCGCGGGTCGCGCCGAACCCTGCGCGGCGCATCAGGTGGGCAGTTAGTTCTATATCTTTCGCGGTGTGTGTCTGGGCAGCCATGCGCTCACCTCGGGGGTAGTCTTCAGTTATCAGTCGTTAGCGTGATCGCTTGCATTGTAGCACAGAGAAGAATCGGCGGCAGGGTGAGGCAATTTGGGAAACACCCTCAAAAGCGCGTTGCGCTTCAAAGGAAGCGATATTATACTGTCAACACTAGGAGATGCGTTTGGACCGTAAACGGGTAGCAATATGGAGCGTCGCCGAAGAATACCATAACGCGTATTCTGTTCTGCTCCTGTCGTTATGGTTTATTGGAACAATATACCATGCGTGGCTGAGATTCGTAGAAAGTCCCAGAGAGACCCTGTATCTGACTATCCATGAGTTCGTGATAGATATTGGGGTGGTTGGCCTGTCCTCGGCGGTTCTGGCGCTAATGGCAATAGCGATAGTTGCAGGAGTAAAGGCTATCATGGTTCTGTTTGACTGGCCGACAAAAGCCAAAGTAGCGGCGAAAGCGAGACGAGAAGCGAGAAACGCGGTTCGGCAAGAATTGCTCGTCGCCCTGTCCGAACGTAAGGAAGGCGAAAGCGCGGAGGATGTCATTCAGAGGGTCTTCAGCAAAGACCTAGACAATGACCCTGAGTAGATAAAGCCCCCGGAATCCGGGGGCTTTATCTATATGGCTTACTCAGTCATGGCCGTGGTCGTCATGATGACGTCCATGCTCGTGATGGTCGTCCTCCGGAAATTCCGCGCGAGGCAGAGGGACGAATATGAGGATGACGACCGCCACCGCGTAGAGCGCGGCGGTGTAGTAGAAGAGGTTGTCGGGGTTGTATTCGTACAGCCAGCCCGCTATGAGCGGCGACGCCGCGCTGAATATGAACCGCGAGGTGGACATCAGACCCAGCGTAGTCGCCGCCGTGCCTTCGCGCACTATGTCCATCGCCGCCGCGGTCAGGATGGGCTGATCGCTGTACAGGAACAGCCCCAGCGCCGCCAGCAGCGCGGACATGATTGCCAGGCTGTCCCCGAACGGGGCCATCAGCAGCGTAACCACGGTCAGCGCGAGCATCGCGGGTATCAGTATCAGTTTGCGTCCGAACCGGTCGGACAGGTAGCCGGTGAGCGGGCTGGCGAATATGCCCACCAGCACCAGCAGCCCTATCAGCGAACCACGCAGTACCAGGTTCCTCAAGTCGCTGTAATCGTCCGACGAGGTGAGACCAAGCACGTCGGCCAGGTAGAGAGGCAGCACCGTGATGAACCCGATGTACGCCATGCCCCTGAGTCCGGCCACTACCGTTATGCCCCATATCCTGGGATTGCGGATGAGTACCTTCGTCTCCTCGACCTGCGCGCGCATCGTGCTGGCGGGCTGTTCCTCCGAGGCTTGGTCGGCGGCGGTCTGCGCTCGCTCGCCTATGTCGCGGAACGCCCAGAAGACCAGGAAGGCCAGGAATATAGGAACGGCGGCGTAGATGCTGATTATCGCCTGCCAGGTCAGGGTGGCCAGAAGCAGCCCGGTCAGCACCGGCCCCAGCACGTCGCCCACGTTTCCGCCGACGCCGTGGAACGACAGAACCGAGCCCCGCCTGTGGCTGAAGTGCGACGAAAGCGCGGCCATGGCCGGCAGATGCCACACCGAAGCGGCGACCGCCACGATAGCCATGCCGATTATCAGCAGCGCGTATCCGGCCGGATTCAGCGAAGAGGACTCGCCCGCCGCGACCGACTCCTGGCTGACCAGCCACGCGCTGCCCGGCGCCTGCCAGCCCGCCGCCGCCATCAGCAGCCAGCCCACCCCGAACAGCGCCATGCAGACCGCCATCACCCAGCCCCAGTAGCGTCTGAGCGCGTCGGTCAGCACGCCTCCCGGCAGCGACACTATGCCGGACATTATTTCGCGGGTGGTCTGGATGCTCGTAACCGCTATCACGCTGCCGCCCAGCAGCAGGTCGCGCACTTCGGGCAGCACCACGATGAAACTCTGCGCTATCCAGTGAAACACGCCGTGTCCGCTGGTCAGTCCGCCGATGATGAAGGCGGCCCTTCGTCTGAATCCGGTTCGTCCCTCGACGACGGGCGGCGGGGCGTGATGGTGATGCTGGTGGGCCATTGTTGCGCTACTCCCTATTGGCTACATCAGAGCGGCCCAAGCGTAGCATCAATGAGGTACTCAGTAAAGCGCGGCCTTCTAACAAGATAGGCCCATCCAACTCGGCAGTACAGTTCGGCGCGATAATGGTATAATCCCAAGACACAACCTTGCCCAGATGGAGATTCCGGTGAGACAGCGCCGCGGAGAGCCAGACCATGACCACCCAAAGAGTCCTGACAAAGCCTCGCATCCCCGACTACCCGACCGTCGAGCCGCTGCCCGACCCGCCGCGGGAGCCTGATATGGAACAGCGAACGCACCTCACTATGATTGACGGAACCGTGCTTCCCCACCTCGTGGACAGGGAAGACGTATTTTTCGGTGGAGAGGGCTTTCTGATACGCAACCCGGGCGACAAACTCGAACTCGTTCCTGATTGCGTGTTCGTCAAGGGAGTGAGAAACCCCGACAGGATAGTCCGACGCAACGGCTACGTGATAAGCGAGGTCGGCAAGCCGCCCGACCTGGTTCTGGAAGTCGGTTCTCGCAGCACCGGAAGGCGGGACTACACCACCAAGCGCGATCTATACGCGGAGTATGAAGTGGGCGAATACTGGCGCTTCGACCCGTCCGGGGGTAAGTATCACGATGTCCCGCTCGCGGGCGACACCCTGGTCGACGGCAAGTATGAGCCGATAGAGATAGTGATCGAGTCTCCCGCGCGTCATTGGGGATACAGCGAGGCGATGGAACTGGAGTTGTGGTGGTACGACGGTACGCTGCGCTTCCGCGACCCCGTGAGCGGCAATTTCCTGCGTACGCCGGAAGAGTGGATCCGCGCGATAGGAGAGGCGTGGGCGCGTGTGGAAGAAGAGTGGGCGCGGGCGGAAGAGTGGCGGACGCGGGCCGAAGAGGCGCAGGCGCGGGCGGAAGCGGAGCGAGAAGCGCGGCTCTCCGCCCAGGCACAGGCGGAGTCTGAGCGAGAGGCGCGAACATCGGCGGAAGCGCGTATGGCCAGGATGGAATCCGAACTGCGCCGGCTGAGGGATGACAGCGCGGACGACTCCGTATAGACGCGATTGCCTTGCTTCCTTCCTGTCAGGTTCATCGCCGCTGGTATGTCCCTATGCCCCCAACGAGAGCGCGGCTTCCAGAACCTTCTGATCCCGGAAGCCGCGCGAAACGCGGATGCTGTCCGGTCTAACGACTGTACCCCGAAGATACCTGCGACGGCATATCCTCGGCGATGCGGTCCATCACGAAGGCGAAGTCCTGGTAGGAAGCGAGTCCGCCTATCTGCTCGTTCAGCGAGCGCAGTTCGTCTTTCAGGACGGACAGATCGTACTGAACGTCATGCGGAGCGTCGGGATAGGGCAGGCTGCTGTACCTGTCGGCGGCGAGCGCGACCACCGCGCCGAAGCGCGTCAGCGCGCCGTCCGTATCGCTGGCGGGCGTGTCGTAGCGCGCCGCTATCTCCGCGTGCTGCCGGTTGGAGTCGTTGCTCACCGGCGTCACCCAGCGCAGTTCCACGTCGCCCAGGTTCACCGTGTCACCCGGATGCAGGTATTCGGTCGGGCGCAATTCGTAGAACACCGTGGTCGCCGCGCCGGACGGGATTTCCGCGAATTCCTTCCGCGCCTGCGTGAAGTTGTGGTCCGCGGTGACGCGGTTCTCGTAGCCCACGATGCGCCATGATTCCACCACTTCGGGATTCCATGTAACCTGCGCGCGTGTCTGGTCGGCGAACGGGATGGACAGCGCCAGCCAGTTCTCGCGGCTGAACAGCGCCCTCGCCTGTCCGGGATCGTTCAGGTAGCGATACCAGCCGTTGCCGTGCTGGGCGAGTTGCTCCAGCAGCGCGTCGTTGTAATTCTGTATGCCCACGCCGATGGTGATGAGGCGCAGCGGGTTGCTGGCGTCACGGTCTTCGGCGGACTCCAGTATGGCGAACGGGTTGGTGGCGTCCACGTTAGCCACGCCGTCCGACATCAGTATCACGTAGTTGTACGCGCTCGGATTCTTGCGGCGCATATAGTCCGCTATCTCCACCGCCAGATCCAGACCCGCCTGCACGTTGGTCGAGCCGCTGGGCGACAGCCTGTTTATGGAGTCCTTGACCTTCCTGGAACCAGGCTTGTGGTTCTCCACCGTCAGGTCGTGAATCACGTCGCTGCGGAAATGGACGACCGATACGCGATCATCGTCGCGCAGGCTTCTGCGAATGCTGTCCGCCGCGGCGCGCGCTATCTCCACCCTGTTGCCTTCGTTCATCGAGCCGGACGAGTCCAGAACCAGCGTTACGTTGAGCGGCCTGCCGTCGTCGCGCAACTCTGGAGCCTGGAAGCCTATCCTCGCCAGTATCAGGTCGCCGTACAGCGGATGCGGCATGACGTCCGTATGAATGGCGAAACTGTCATCTCTGCGCGGCTGTTCATAGCCGTAGTCGAAGGCGTTCACCCACTCCTCGGAGCGAACCGAATCCGGTTCCACGTCGTATCCGGCGCGCGCCCAGTTCAGCGCGAGCTGGAACGATGTGCGGTCGGTGTCCAGGCTGAAAGTGGAAACGCTGTCAACCGAGGTGCGCGTGGGCAGGGAGCGCTCGTAGTCCCTGAACGTCGTCGCGCCCGGCTGCGAACCCTGCTGTCCCCATCCAGACTGTGACTGTGGCTGCGGCGGATGCGCCTGTGGCGCGGCTTGCGGGGCGGCGGGAGCGGCCTGGGCCGGGCGCGCGGCAGGCATGGAAGGCGCGGAAGCCTGAGCCTCGACTTCCTTCACTACTTCTTTCGCCACTACGGTAGTTTCACCTAGGACATGGACTTCCTTTACCGCTTCTACTTCTATTTCCACAACTTTCTCAACTTCCACGACCATTGCCTGCGCGGCCGGGGCGGGCGCGATAGTTGGAGCGGGTGAGATAGGCGCAGGCGCGGCGGTTAGGGCAGGCGCTGGTTGCGCGGGCTGCGCCGGTCTTGATGGGGCTGCCTGGGCGGGCATCGCGGGAGCCGGAGCGGGCGCGGGGGCCGCAGGCTGTTCAGGCCTCTCCACTTCGCCCGCCCCGCAGGCCAGCGCCACGGCGCACACTATCATCAATACGGGTATCAATATCGGCAGTGGTCTGGGTATCTTGGCGAACATCTCTACAACTCCTTGCTTCTGTCGCTGAATCCTCCGCCCTTAGCGGAGGCGTGGCGACAGTATCGCGTCGGAGCGCGCGCGAACCGAATATCAACATTCGCTCATTCGGCGAAATTTATGAGACACATCTGTAACATTCAGCGTATCTCACCCAGAACATCCCGACTTCCTGCGATTTCCGCGTGAGGATCTCAATCCAACTTTCCCCTGAGCCTGGGATCGAGATGATCCCGGAGACCATCGCCGACAAGGTTGAAACACAGGACCGTTATGGTGATGGCTACTCCGGGGTAGATGACCAGCCACCAGGGCGGCGTGAACATACCCTGAAGGGAAGCGCCCATCATGCGGCCCCAAGAGGGATGCGGAGGGGGTATCCCCATCCCCAGGAAGCTCAGGGTCGCCTCCGTAAAAATAGCGCCCCCAAGGTCTATCGTGGCAATAATCATCATGGGGGCGAAGCACTGGGGCGCCACGTGGCGCGCAATGATGCGCTTAGATGAGGCCCCTATCGCCCTGGCGCCGTCCACGTAGGCCATCTGCGTGACTGATAGCGCCGTCGACCTGACCAGTCTCGCCGCTCCGGGCACAGTGATAACGGCGATGGCGAGGACAACGGTCCCAAGCCCTCGCCCCAACGGTACCATCAGCAGCAGCGCCAGGATTAGGCTCGGAAAGGATAGGAGCACGTCGAGCAGCCGCTGTCCCAGAAGGTCGAACCTTCCACCGATGTATCCCGTAGAAACGCCCCAGAAAAAACCGACACCGACGCCCATGGCTACCGAGACAAATGCCACAAGCAGGGAGACCCTCGCTCCCACGATGATTCTGCTCAAGACATCTCTTCCCACAAGGTCGGTGCCCATCGGGTGGCTTGCGGTGGGCGATGCCTTCAGCATGGTGAAATCCGTATGCAGGGCGTCATAAGGCGCGATCTGGTTCGCGAAAAGAGCGATAGTTACCAGTATGGCCAGCAGCGCCAGGGCGATGGCTCCCGGGGGTGAAGACCTGTAGAATCGCGCGGCCAGCCCAACAGAGGTCCTGCGGAATTTGACCACCGCGGTGACAACGTCCCGACCGCCCGGGCTCGACTGGTCTTCTATCATCCTATTCATCTCCCGGAGATATTCTCCCACGCCTATCGGTAGCGAATGCGCGGGTCTATCCACGCGTAGGTAAGGTCCACCGCCAGGTTGACGAACACGTAGAATACGCCGAAGAGCAGAACGAGGTTCTGAATGACCATCCAGTCCCTCTGGTCAATCGCGTTGATCAGGGCGAAACCCAGGCCGGGTATCCCCAGCGCCCTCTCCACCGCGACCATGCCGGACAGAATGCCCGCCAACTGCAATCCGGACAATGTGATGACCGGCAGCACGGCGTTCTTGAACGCGTGCCGCCAAAGCACGGAGCGGTTCATCAGGCCTTTGGCTCTGGCGGTGCGTATGTAGTCCTCGTTAAGGACCTCCAGAAGGGTGGCGCGGCTCATCCTGGCTATAAGAGCTCCGCCTCCAATCGCGAAGACGGCCGCCGGAGGCACGGTCTGCTGGAGACTCTTCCACGGCTCGTCCCAGATGAACGCCACCTCGATGGGCGGTTTCCACTGGAAGAAGATCACCGTGACGATAACCAACGTCAGAGCGATCCAGAAGCTGGGTACGGCCATACCCACCGTCACCCCAACCCTTGAGACGTAGTCAAGAACGGTGTTGCGACGCATCGCGGCGATGATGCCCACAGGCAAGCCTATGATCCAGGAGAAGATGACTCCAAAGAAGGCTATTTGAGCGGAGACGGGCGCGCGTCTCTGGAGCATCTCACGGATTGGCTCGCCGGTGCGGAAGAAAGAGAATCCCAAGTCTCCCCTGAGGATGTCGGCCACCCAGTCCAGGTACTGGATATGGAGTGGCCTGTCCAACCCCAGCGCGTTGCGGGCCGCCGCCGCCTGCTCCTCGGTGAGTATGATCATCCTCTGCGCGTCGCCCGTGGAAGCCAGGGGGTCGCCCGGCAGTACGCGCATGATCAGGAATATGAACACCGTCACCCCGAAGAGGGTGGGGATCGTCAGCAGCAGCCTGCGAATGACGTATGTTTGCAAGCTAGCTCACCACCCCGGCTATCTGTCCAGCCAGGCGGTCTCGAAGCGTCCCCACTGGCCCCAGTCGCGCTCCTTCAGAGCCATGCCCTTGAAGTATTTCCACCACATGGGATCAACCTGATCGCCGCCGATCAGCAGAATCGGGGGGTCGGCGTCCAGCAGGTCTTCGGCCTGACGGAACAACTCGTACCTCTTCGCCGGGTCCTGCTCTACGTTGAGCTGCGCCACGATGTCGTCGAATTCCTCATTGCAGTATCTGGTGAAGTTGCCCGCCGCGCCACAGACGAACTTGTTGTTCCACGCGGGCGTGATGTCCACGGTGGGCACTCCTGTTATGCCGCATGCGGCGGGACCTAACGTGAAATCACCTGAGCTGCATATGCCGCCGAACTCGTGCCTGTCAACCTCTCGCAGATTGATCGTTACGTTGAGGTTTTCCTTCAACATGGACTGCATGGCCGCGGCAAACGGCGACGCGCTCGTTCCGGGCGAGATGATGTACTCAACTTCGACACCGTCCCCGTAGCCCGCCTCGGCCATGAGTCGTCGGGCCTCGGCGATATCCTCAGTCTTGTCCGAGCGGTACCCGGGTCGGGCCAACACAACGTCACGGTCCAGCGCGTTTGCGGTATCGTAGTATGGCACCCACGTGGTGCGGGGGTACGTCTTGCCGTCGCCCGCCATGTAGATGTCGGTCCATACGTCGCGGTCAAAGGCGAGATGGAAGGCCCTTCTCACCCTCACGTCGTCGAACGGCTTCTTCTCGATGTTCCAGCCTCGGGTCATGAAGAAGATGTCGCCGGTCGCGTACTTCGCGTCAAGGTCCGGACGCTCCAAAGCAATCTTGATTACGTCTCCGCAAGTGTTCCAGGTGAAGTCGGCCTGGCCCGTGAGCACCGCCGTGCCCCTGTCGCAGAACGGGATGACGTTCAGCAGCCTGGCGCCGTCCGCGTAGGGGAGGTGGGGGACAAAGTAGTCGGGGTTGGCGTCCAGGTCCCAGTACTCATCTTGCTTGATTTCGTTCAGCATGAATGGGCCGGTGCCGGGAGCCACTTTCTCCCGCAGGTCGAAGTTGTTCGCCTCCATGAAGTGCTTGGGATAGATGACCGCGGGGTTGGAGTAGTTGTCGGAGGCCAACAGCTCGATAAACCACGGCGTTGGATTCTTCAGGTTGAACCGCACTGTCAAAGGGTCTATGGCCTCCACGCTTTCGACCGATTCGAATAGCCCTGTCGCGGTGATGGCCAGACCCTCCGGAGGACTTATGATCCGGTTGAAGGTAGCCACGACGTCGTCGGCGCTGAAGTCCATGCCGTCATGCCATTTCACGCCCTCTCTCAGCTTGAAGGTGTACGTATTCCCTCCATCCGCGACGTCCCACGACATCGCCAGGTCGGGCCCGATGGTCTTCAAACCATCCGCCTGATTGTAATAGACAAGGTTATTGTAGATGTTCGTCTGTCCGGCATAGGCCGCGGCCCCTTGATGGAAGTCAAAGTGCGCCATCCTGTGGGGCGCCGACAGCCTGACGATGCCGCCATACTTGGGATTGGGTTCGGGAGCGCGCGGCGTCCACCCGATGTCCTTGACGACCTCCACCCTCTCGACAACGAGCTTCTCAACGGGCACCTCGACGGTCTTCACGACCTCTTTCTCTACCACCACGGTCTCGCCGGGCACCTCGACGGTCTTCACGACCTCCTCTCTAACCACCACCGTCTCGCCGGGCACCTCGACGGTCTTCACAACCTCTTTGACCACGGTCTCGCCGGGCACCATCACCTCTTTGACCACCTCTTTCTCTACCACCACGGTCTCGCCGGGCACCATCACCTCTTTAACCACCTCTTTCTCTATCACCACGGTCTCGCCGGGCACCTCGACCGTTTCGGTGCAAGCCACGGCGAGAACCAGCAGCATGGCTACTCCTACCGTGAACATAGTCCATTGGATTCCAAGAATCTTCTTCATGCCGTTGGCTCCTCGCCAGAACTCGGACTACGGCATCTCGCGCGCCAGCGCCGGTTCAACTTAGTCTTGACGATCCACTCGAAGTCTTCAGAGCGGATCCGCTCATCACGCATCATAACAAGAATATATCTTATGTCAAATCAGAGCGTCGGGGCCAAGTCCACCACCTGGAGAAGAGAGAAGGGTATTCATGGAACGCGCTGGTTATCCGTTCATCAGTCATCGAAACGCCTTCCATACGCCTACCGTCATTCCCGCGAAAGCGGGAATCCACTTGCCCGAAGGTATTGGTCTGGTATTACCAGCGCGCACTATCAATGCCGAGAGAAGACCTCGTTGGATCCCGCCGCAAAGCTGGCTATGATGGAAGAACGAAGGACTGGGGAGGGTGTTACGAAGTTAGGTGGTGGATGTGGGTATCCCCAGAGTCTTTCGGTTATTTCCCGATACCGCTTCTGTCGTTCGCCCTGAGCTTGTCGAAGGGCCACCCGTTCATGGTTCGTCCTGAGCTTGTCGAAGGGTCACCACGAACGTAATTGGTTTATAATTGAAAGACCCTGTGGGTATCCCATCTCCCTTTGACTTAGCAGAACATTATTGCTATCATACTATCCGGTCAATCACCGACGAATAACCGGCCTTTACATAAATAGGAGCTTATCCAAAATGATTCCGCCGAAGAAAAATTTTTTCTCCAAAGCTAACAACAGGTGATTACAGGTCACTTTCCACGTGACCTGTAATCTATCCCACTTGGAAACTCACTTGAAACCTCACCAGTACAATATAAAGAATGATTTATGACCGACGCTTCCGGCCCGTTCCAAGGACTCTGAAAAGACCTCGGTCTGAATCATCGAAAGTTCCTGTCTGATATGTATAGAATCTGTTTTGTCGCCGCCCATTGCGATACACTCTCTAACGGCCATCCCAGCGCAGGAGGAAAAACTTGGCAGACCTGAAATTCGGCGCGTTCCTCGCGCCCCATCACCCCATTGGCGAAAACCCAACCTTGCAACTGCAGAGCGACCTGGAACTGGTCGAACTCATGGACCGTCTGGGCTACGACGAATTCTGGTGCGGCGAACACCACTCCACCGGCTGGGAGATAATCGCGTCCCCCGAACTCTTCCTCGCCGCCGCCGCCGAGCGCACCCACCGCATCAGGCTCGGCACGGGCGTCGTTTCGCTGCCCTACCACCACCCCTTCATGGTCGCCCAGCGCATCGTCCAGCTCGATCACCAGTCGCGCGGGCGGGTGATATTCGGCTCCGGCCCGGGCGCGCTGCCCTCCGACGCCCACACCATGGGCATTGACCCGATGGTGCTGCGAGACCGCCAGGACGAGGCGATGGGCGTCATACGTCGCCTGTTCGAGTCGGACGAGCGCTTCAGCTACGAGAGCGAATGGTTCACCCTCCGCGACGCCAAGCTCCAGCTAAAGCCGTTGCAGAAGGACATGGAGTTCGCCGTCGCCTCTATCGTGAGTCCGTCCGGCATGACGCTCGCCGGAAAGCACCGCGCCGGCGTTCTCTCCATAGGCTCGCTCACCCAGGAGGGAATCCGCGCGCTGCCCCTCCAGTGGAGCTTCGCCGAGGAATCCGCCGCGAAGCATGGCAACAAGGTTGACCGCAAGGACTGGCGCATCGTCCTCAACTGGCACATAGCCGAGACGCGCAAGGAAGCGCGCCAACAGGCGGGCGCCGGCCTTATGCGGCACAACAACGAGTACACCATCGGCACGCTCGCGGGCGGCGAAGGCCCCATCTACGACACCCCGGACGAGGCGGTGGACGGCGTGGCCTTCTCCGAACTCAGTACCGCCGTAATAGGCACGCCCGACGACCTCGTTGCCAGGATACGCGACATGATGGAGATAACGGGCGGTTTCGGCTGCGTCATAGGATTCGTACACGATTGGGCCAACCGCGAGAACACCCGCCGAAGCTGGGACATGGTGGCGCGTTACGTGATTCCGCAGGTCAACGGCCTGCTGGACGACTACCATGAGTCGCACAGGTTCGTCACCGACAACCGCGAAACCTGGACCCGCGCGACCCAGGCCGTCAGAACCAAGATACTGGCGAACGAGCGCGCCGCCGAGGCGCTGGCCCTGGACGAAGCGAAGGAACAGGCCGCCAAAGAGAAAGAGGGAGTATCCTAAATGGCAACCACACCCGGAACCGAACTGATAGAACTCGAAACCGGCGTCTTCGCGCGGCTGCACGAGGGCCTTACCAACGCGGGCATAATCGTCGGCGACGATGGCGTTCTGGTGATAGACTCGCTGCGCGCCCCCTCGTTCGCGCGCGACCTCATCAGGGACGTCAAGCATATCACCGACAAGCCGATTCAGTACATCGTGGACACCCACTCCCACTGGGATCACGCATGGGGCAACGAGGAATTTCCCGACGCCACCATCATCGGACACGAGAACTGCTACAACGAGATGGTGGACGTCGAGTGGAACGAGCGGTGGCGCGAGAGCGTGATGAACTCCGGCGATTCCTGGTCAGAAGAGGCCGGGCTGGTGAACATCACGCCTCCCAACCTCACGTTCGAGACCTCCATGCGGCTATACTTCGGCGGGCGGGAACTGCGTCTTAGATTCCTGGGCCGGGCGCACACGGGCGGCGACACCCACATACACCTGCCCGACGACGGCATAGTCTTCTGCGGCGATGTCGCGCAGGACGGCGGAGTTCCATACCTGGGCGACAGCTACCCGGACGAGTGGCCCGACACCGACGACCGGCTGGTCGCGCTGCCGGTCGAGCGGTTCGTCTCAGGACACGGCCCGGTCGGGGAACATTCCGCGCTGGCCGAGGCGAGAGACTTCATCCACGAACTCTTCGGCAGCCTAAAGTCCGCCGCCGGCGAGGGCAGAGACCCACAGGACGCCGCCGCCTCAACGGTCGCCGCCCTCACCCCCCGCTACGGCGGATGGCGTAGCTTCGAACGCTTGGAGGAGTCCCTGCCGGATGTGTACGCCAAGCTGACCTAGCTCGCCGCGATCCACTCCGCCGCGCGCTCGGCGACCATAATCACCGAGGGGTGGATGCCGCCCGACCTGGGGATCCTGGGCATCACGGAAGCGTCCGCGACCCACAGCCCCTCCACGCCTCTCACGCGGCAGTACTGGTCGGCGACCGCCATCGCGTCCGAGTCCGGCCCCATGCGACACGTCCCGGACACGTGCCGCGCGGTGCCGACCGTCCGGCGCAGCCAGAGGTCCATGGCGTCATCGTCCGCCAGAATGTCGTCCGTCGGACTGATTCGGTGGTCGAACACATCCTTATAAGCGTCGGACTCAATGAGCCTAATGCCCATCCGCAGACCCTCTCTCACACGCCGAATGTCGTCCGGGTGCTGGAGATAGCAATAGTTGAACTCCGGCTGAACGCCGGGATCGGCGGACGCCAGCCGGACGTATCCCGACCCCTTGGGCAATCCAAGCGTGCAGGATATCCGCGCCGCCTTGTCCGGCGGAACGTCGCCTGTGATGTACTTGGTGCGAACGCCCGGCACGCGCTCCTGCCGCTCGTCCACCACGTTGCTCGTTCTCAGCGCCATGTCGTTGGTCTCGTCCGAGCCGCGCGACGTGTAGTGCAGGCCGAAGTGCGGCGCTTCGAGGTCAGCGTGGAGGGAAACCCCATCCTTCACCTTGAAGGTGGCCTGTACGCTGAGGTGGTTCCACAGCCCCTGCCCCACTCCGGGCAGCGCGCAGACTTGCGCTATCCCGAACCGCGCCAGGTGGTCTTCGGGGCCGACGCCCGACAGCATCAGAAGCTGGGGCGACCTGATTGCGCCCGCGCTCAGGACGACGCGCTTGGACTCGACGCTGAAGACCTCGCCCCCGCTCTCCGCCTCCACGCCCACCGCCTTCGCTCCGTCGAACAGGATACGCCGGACGTAAACCTCGCCCCTCACCGTCAGGTTGAGCCTGTGGCGCATCGGATTGAGATAGGCCATGGCCGCGCTCACCCTGACGCCGCCCATATTGTTGGTCGGAGATATGCCCACGCCGGACGGATTCGGGCCGTTCACGTCCTCGGTCACGCCATATCCCTCGGCGACGCAGGCGTCATGAAAAGCCTTCTGGATAGCGGGCCAGTCGCCGGACTGCCGTCGTCTGACCGGCATCGGCCCGTCGCTCCCGTGGAAGTCGTCCTGTATGTCCAGGTCACGCTCCATCTTTCGGTAGAAGGGCAGCGTCTTGTCGTATGACCACTCATCATTGCCCAGCGCCGCCCAGGAATCGAAGTCCTCCGGAAAGCCCCTCTGCATCGCCTGCCCGTTGATGGAAGAGCCACCGCCTATCACCTTGCCCTGCGCGACGTGAATCTCCCCCTGCTCCTCGGTAACAGTTCCGCGCAGCGCCCAGTTGTGCTGAGAGTCGGGAGCTTCGGCGAACCTGGTGTGACCGAACTTTATCTCGTCGGGAAGGCTGTCTGGATCGGGATAGTCCTTCCCCGCTTCCAGCAGCAATACCGACCTGTTCCGGTCTTCGGCCAGCCTGCCCGCCAGCGCCGACCCGGCTGCTCCTCCCCCAATGACAACGACATCGTACTTCATGGTTCCTCTCTATACTTCGATTACATGGGCTATACGGACGCGCGCAAAGGTTATCAGATTCCCGTCGCTGGTTCATCCTCATCGCTACGAACCACAGCCTCGGGATTCTCCCGATATTATATCCCAAACGATTCAGGCTGTTAGTGGTATAATTAGCTGGCAAGGAGGCTAGAGTCTTCATTCACGCTGAAAGGAACTGTCTTGTTCTTCTTCCAATGGAACCAGGATGACCTCAAGCATCTTGGGGCAATTGCGGTCTATATGCTCGTGGGCATAGCGGGTATCGTATATAAGTTGGTGAACAGTAGCGACTTGGAGACATTCCTGAGCGGACTAGCGGACGTGGGAGGCGCGGTATTTATAGTCGGGCTTGTAACAGAGGGAGGAATTTGGACGATGGTATTTGCGCTTGGAAGACTCAGCGAAGAAAGAAGACGCGGGCGCGAGGAGGGCCGCGCAGAGGGGCGTAAGGATATGGCGCGGGCGATGCGCGCGCTTGGGATGCCTGAGAGCGAAATTCAGCAGGCGCTGGACTGGGCGGATATGCGTAGGAATGGCGAACGCGAGAGCTAGGCCATCGGACTCACGTCTGGTACTTCCAGCAGCGACGCGCCGTAATTCTCAAGCGCCGTATCACTCACCATGAAGTGCTGCGCCGCGGCGTTGACGTTGCGGAGACAGCGTTGCAAGATGTCGCTCCGGTGTATGGCGGAACCGCCCGCGTAGCGGAACGCCATGGTGGCTACGTCCACCGCGACCTGCGTCACGTATGTCGAAACCGCGCGCATCTCGGATTGCATGGTATCATTGGGGATCTGCCCCGCGCTGGCCGTCTTGAAAGCTCGTTCATAAACCTCGTGGGCAAGCGCGCGGGCCGAGCGCAGGCGCAGATCGCACTCAGCGACGTCTCCCCTGAACGCTTCCCTGTCCGCCAGGGACGCCGTGGGCGGATTGCCCCGCTTCCTGTTCGGAGCGGTGAACATGATTTCGTCCAGCGCGCGCCGCGCGATTCCGAGCGCGATGCCCGAATGTTCGTTGGCGACGAATCCCGGCCTGCCCATGCGGTAGATAGCGCCGCCGCGCCTGGGCTTCCACGCCGACGGATCCCAGCTAAACGCATCCGGCACGAACAGGTCTTCCGCCGATATGTCGTTGCTGCCGCTGCCTTCGAGTCCCATTACGCGCCAGTTGTCGTGAATATGCCCTTTAGACGCGGGGAAGACGACGGATATGTTGACAGGCTCGGCTTCTTCGTCCGCCTGAACCGTGGCCCCCGCCGTCATCCACTCCGCGTGTCGGACGCCGCTGGCGAAGGGCCACCTGCCCGACAGTATGTATCCGCCCTCCACTGGGACAGCCCTGCCCCTCAGAGCCGTGGAAGTCGCCGCCGTCGGTATTCGCCCGCCGCCGAATATCTCCGCCACCGCCTCGTCCTCCGCGAACGCTCCGGGCTGCCCGATTGCCGTAGCGCCTATCATCAGGCACCACCCGGCCGAGGCGTCTATATACGCCAGCGCCTCTATCACCTCTATCTGTGTAACAGGATCCGCTTCCGCGCCGCCTAGAACCCGGGGCAGCTTGAGCGTGAACAGTCCCGCGTCTCGTATCGCGGCCACGGCGTCGGGCGCGAGCGTGCCAAGCCGCTCCGACTCGTCCACGCTGTCGGCCACGACGTCGCGTACCGACTCCACCGCGTCCAGCAGGAAGCGACGCTTCTCGCCGCGCTCTTTCGGAAATGTGGGCATACTCATGCCCGAATCTTATCGGCTGAGCGCGGTTACTTCAACACGAATTGACAGACCGCAGGCCGCAGGATACATTTTCAGCATGATACGGCGTTGTCGCCCGATGCCAACCCCGAGTTCGCCACAATCCTGAAACCGACGCAGGCGTTGGTACTCAGACTCCGCGCTAACGATTTCTGAAAACAAGCGAACCCGCAGGGAGTGACCTAATATGTTTACAAAAGCGCTGGTTCCGCTGGACGGCACGGAAGTCTCCGAAAGCGTCATCCCCTTCGTAACCCAGTTCGCGCGCGGTCTGGACATTGGGGTAGTCCTGGCTACGGCGGTCGAACTCGATCCCATGCGCGCAGGTCTGATCAACAGACTCTCCGGCGGCATGGCGAGCGCGCGGACCGCCGACACGCTTAGGGAGAGTGTCGAAAGCAATGTGAAGAGCCGCATGGACGCTCCGGCGTGAGTCGCATCTTGATGGGAAGCGTCGCCGAGGCGGTGGTCAGGACATCGGGCGACCCCGTGCTGGTCGTCCGGCCCGCGACCGCGACGTAGGCGTCGCGCTCCGCTGTCCCGCGTTCTCTATGTGGACGCGGGTTCTGTAACGGAAACATACCGTGAAGAGTAGCGTTTCTCCTGTATCGAGAAGCTGACCACGCTGGCGAACAGCAGGCACAGGCCCCCAATGGCGAACGGTATCGTGTAATCGCCCGTTACGTCCTTCATGATTCCGCTGAACTGTATGGACAGCGCGCCGCCAACCTGGTGCGCCAGGTACACCACCCCGCTGAGCGTTCCGATGTTCTTCAGTCCATAGACCTCAGCCGTCAGCGATGTGGTCAGCGGCACTGTGGCTATCCACGAGAAGCCCGCTATGACCGCGAATCCGAACAATCCCCAGAGGCCGGGCGCGGTCAGCAGAACCACGTATCCCATGCCCCGCGTCAGATACACCAGCGCGAGCAGGTTCTTGCGCCCGATCCGGTCGCCCAGCATTCCGGCGAGCAGAACCCCCGCTATGTTCAGCGCGCTCATAAGCCCGAACGCGGTCGCCGCCACGGATGTGGAGAAACCCTCTTCAATCGCGTATGGCACGTAATGTACGGAGATCATCGCGGTGCTTACCCCGCATACGAAGTAGCCGCCCAACAGCTGCCAGAACGGGACGGAAGCGAACGCCCGCGCCCAGTGGTCCACTTCGAGCGGGCCTTTGCGTATGGCGGTCGAGGCGGTCTGTCCGGCGGGACTGTCTTCGCCGTCCGGTAGTTTGCCAACTTCGCTGGGGTCGTTCCTGATTACGAAGAACGCGACCGGAAGCGCGAGGCACAGCAGGAACATTCCGAGTATCAACCAGGTATTTCGCCAGCCCACCAGCGGTATCGCGAAGGCGACGAATGGCACGAGTATAAGCCCGCCCATCGAGGTTCCGGCGGAGATGATGGCGATGGTGGTGGCGCGTCTGCGGTGGAACCACCTGGCCACAAGCGCGACGGCGGTGTTCATGGTTCCCGCGCTGTCGCTGATAGCCATGACGACGCCGAACACCAGGATCAGGTGGACGATGTGGTTCGTGAAGGAGAGCAGCAGGTTCGCGGCGCCCGAGAACATCAGCCCGGCCATCATGAGCCTGCGACCGCCAATCCTGTCGAACAGACGCCCCACGAAGGGCTGGCTGAATCCGCCGGCCAGCGCTCCTATCGAGGCCGCCAGCGACACGGTCGCGCGATTCCATCCGAACTCTTCGCTCATCGGAATCACGAACACGCCGAAGCCGCTGTACGCCCCCACGCCTATCATGGAGATGAAAAAGCCTGCCGCCACTATCAGCCAGCCGTAGTATATTCCGTTGTAGGACTGCTTGAACATTGGCGGATCCGTCAAGACGCTTGTCGGCGTTTCTATATTCAGGCGAAATAGATGCTGACAGTGTATGCAACGGGGCGACATCTAACAACATTGTGGTATATTTCGCTCAGGACGGAACAATTCATGGAAAATCGCGCCAAGAGCGACGACGCGAGGAGGCGAGAAAATGCGTTTGGAAGGCAAAGTGGCTATCATCACCGGAGCCGCGAGCGGCATGGGCGCTGAGGAAGCGCGGCTGTTCGCGCGCGAGGGCGCGAAGGTCGTCGTGGCCGACATCACCGACGAGGGCGGCCAGGCCGTCGTCCGCCAGATTGAGGACACCGGCGGCGAGGCGACATACGCGCATACCGACGTCACGGATGCCGAATCATGGCAGGCGCTGGTTGATCAGACCGTCGAACGATACGGCGGAGTGGACATACTCGTGAACAACGCGGGCATCAGCAGCACCGCCTACTCCGACCCCATGGACATGGACGGCTGGGACCGCATCATGGACATCAACTCCACGGGCGTCTATCTCGGCACCCGCGCCGTCGTTCCCGTCATGCGAGAAGCGGGCGGCGGAAGCATCGTCAACATATCCTCCATCAGGGGATTCGTCGCGGGCGAAAACGGACACCCCGCCTACGAAGCGTCCAAGGGCGCGGTCCGCATATTCTCCAAGGCCGCCGCCGTCAGGTACGGCCCCGACAACATCAGGGTGAACTCCGTGCATCCCGGCTTCATGCCCCCCATGAAGTCCTCTAACGCCGCCCTCGCCACCGAGCGCGACGACTTCATCCGCCAGACCCCCCTCAGAAGGCGCGGCGAGACCATAGAGGTGGCCTATGGAGTCCTGTTCCTCGCCTCCGACGAAGCGTCCTACGTAACCGGCGCGGAACTGGTAATAGACGGCGGCTTCATAGCCAAATAGCGCCGAGAAGATCGGCAAACGCGCAAAAGTCCATTCCCCCTCGACAGGCTTACAGCGCAACCAAAAGTCCCTTCCCCCTTGACGGGGGAAGGTTAGGATGGGGGTGATAAGGTTCGACACCCCCCATTGCCAAGCAATAGATATATGAATTTTCTCACGGAAAGGCGCTGGCGATATGCAATTCGGCTTGTTCTACGAGTGGCCCAATCCCGAACTAAGAGATTGGCGGGTTCTGTTCGAGGAGGGCGTGGAGCAGATACAGTATTCGGAGACGCTCGGCTTCGACTACTGCCTGATAGCCGAGCATCACTTCACAAACTACGGCAATTCGCCCGCGCCGCTTCTCCAGGCGTTGCACATCGGTCAGCGCACGCGCAGAATTGGCATAGGCACCGCGTCCGTCATTCTCCCAATGTGGCAGCCTCTTAGATTAGCGGAAGAAGTAGCCGTCCTCGACAACCTGCTGGACGGCAGGTTTATGTGCGGCGTCGGACGCGGCTATCAGCCCTACGAGATGGCCGGATTCGGAGCGGACGTAGGCGAATCGCGGGCGCGTTTCAACGAAACGTTGGACGTCCTGCTCAAAGCCTGGACATCCGACGAATCCTTCACCTACCGGGGCGAATATGTGAACATCGCCAACCCCGTCACCGTCTTCCCTAAGCCGCTGCAAAAGCCCCATCCGCCTCTGATGATAACCGGCAGCAGCGTTGACTCCATGCGAACCGCCGCCAGGTACGATATGCTGCCCTTCACCTCCAGCCAGATGGGACTCGACGGAGTTCGCGCCCAGTACGGAGCGTTGGCCCACGCCCACCACGAACTCGGCAAACCCGTGAGCGACATCCGTCTAGGCGTCCAGTGCATAACCCACGTCGCGCCCACCGACGAAGAAGCGCTCGAAGCCCTCAAGTACGCTCGCTGGCAGAACCGCGCCCAGCGCGGCCTGAATCGCCAGGCCGTAAAGTCCGGCAGAATAGAGGCCATCCCCTACGAAGGCGAACTAGACGACCAAGCCTTCATGGACAGGCTATTCTTCGGCAGCCCCGAGACGGTAACCGAAAAGCTGAAGAAATTCGCCAACGCCGGCGCGACCCACGTCAGCAACTGGATGATGTTCGGCGGAATCGAACACGAAAAACTGATGCGCTCCATAAGACTAATGGGCGAGCAAGTCATCCCCGCCCTGCGAAACGCCGGCCCCAGCCCCCTCCTAGCCGAAGACCTCCTATCCGAACCCCTGATCACCAACCAGGAACTCCAATCCACCAGACTGGCCAGAGCGCCGCGCGACATGGCGACATAGTATCGGAATTCTGCTGGTTCCAGACTTCTGACGCAACGAGTCCTTGACTACGAGGAACTGGTGATAGATGGGGCTTCATAGCGAAGTAGAGCGGGCGTCAAGTGTCTCCGCGCGCAGTCCGTGCCCTGGCGCGCAGGTGGTCGACGTGGTGATTCTCGGCGCATCCCTCCGCGGAGGGTTCGAACTGGATAGTGACATGGCCGATGTCGCCATTGGCGCGGGCGATCCGCGTTAGTTGGCGCAGCAGGTGGTAAGCATCGCCTCTATATTCCGGATCCACCACCGCGTGAGCGGTCATGGCGTTATAGCCGGAGGATATGGTCCAGACGTGGATGTCGTGTACGATGGTTACACCCTCCACGTCTTCCATCTCGCTGCACAGCCGATATACGTCCACATGGTCGGGCGTCCCTTCCAATAGTACATGGAAGACTTTCCGCAGTAGCCGAGCCGAGGCGATGAGTATGAATATCCCCAGCGCGATGCTTGCGATGGGATCGGCGATAGTCCAACCAAAGGTTACTATCAGCGCGCCCGAAATGACCACCCCAACCGACCCCAATGCGTCGCTTAGGATGTGCCGAAAAGCTCCGTCTATGCTGATATTGGTCTTCGCCGACCGGGAGAGTATCCAAGCGGCGGCTACGTTGCACGCCAGGACGATGAGCCCGGCGACCAGTACAATTCCGCCTTCCACTTCAGGCGGCTCCTCCAGCCGTTCATAAGCCTCTATGAATATCCAGGCCGCTATCACCCAGAGGGTGAGCGCGTTGATCAGGGCCACCAGGACATCGGTGCGTAGCAACCCAAAAGTGAGAACCACCGTAGCCGGTCGGCGCGCCAGCCACAACGAAAACAGGGACAGTGATATTGCAGTGAAATTCGTGACCATGTCGGCGGCGTCGGCCAGCAGCGCCAGGCTGCCCGAAAGGAAAGCGCCGCCTATCTCGACCGCCAACGAACCGGTAATCAGCGCCAACGCTATCAGCAGGCTGCGACGTTCGCTTTTGGACTGGAGCTCATTCTGCTGCGTGACCATCGTGCCCGTCCTTATCATACCATTTCACTCTGACTATGACATGAACCTCGTTGGTAGTCTGTACATCGTCATTCCCGCGAAAGCGGGAATCCATTCAATCCTAGCTAGTTACAATACGACGACGTTACTCCGAATTGGTATCAGATGCTTCTCTGCCGACTCTCTCTTTAAGTCCATATATGATTTTTCGGTTTGCGCTGAAGGCGGTACGGATTAGGTCGTCCTCCAGTCCCTAGAATATCTTCCCCACCCCCACCATGAACCCCTCCAACGCCGTCGCCGCCACGGTATCCCCCTCCACATAAGTCCCAACCAACTCCAAAACCCCGTCCTTCAGCAGCATCACCGAAACCATCTTGTGAACCGGATCCGCTATCCAGTACTCCGTGACGCCGTACTTGGCGTACAGTTCGCGCTTGTAATTCCAGTCGCGCCTCACGGACGACGGAGAGAGGATTTCCACCACCAGATCCGGCGCTCCCCGCACATTCGCCCCTGTTCGGATATGCTCGCGCTCTTTCGAGATGAACATGATATCCGGCTGAACCACCTCCGTATCCGAAAACACTATGTCGAACGGCGCTTGAAAGACCCGGCCCAGGTCTCCCGCCTTCACGTAGTAGTGCATTAGCGATCCCAATTCTATGCTAGTGATCTGATGTTCCTCGTTCGGTGAAGCGACCAATATCAACTCTCCGTCAATAAGCTCATACCGCTCGTCCTCCGGCGTGTTCAGGTAGTCCTCGTAGGTGTGCTTGGCTTTCGTGACCATCGGCCCGACCTCCCTCTGGGATGCCCGAATTATATCAGGCGCGCCGATAACCGTCCCAAGCGATGTTGCGCCCAATGCCCCAAGCCTTTTAACATGGGCGGTGAACTTTAGCGGGGGTGACCCAATGGGAGCGTTGAGCGATATAACCGTACTAGATATGTCCAGAATACTGGCGGGGCCGTTCGGAACGCAGATACTGGCAGACCTGGGCGCGACGGTCTGGAAGATAGAATCGCCCTGGGGCGACGACACGCGCGGCTGGGGCCCGCCCTTCGTCGGCACTGAGAGCGCCTACTACCTCTCCGCCAATCGCGGCAAGAAGAGCCTGATAGTCAACCTCAGAGACCCGCGCGGCCAGGACATCATCAAGAGCATGGCGGAGAAGGCCGACGTGGTGGTCGAGAACTTCAAGGTCGGCAACCTCAAGCGCTTCGGCCTCGACTACGAATCGCTGTCCGCCGTCAATCCCGGCATCATCTACTCATCCGTGACCGGCTTCGGACAGACCGGCCCCCGCGCCGAGGAGCCGGGTTACGACGCCGCCCTCCAGGGCATGACCGGCGTAATGAGCGTCACCGGCGAGCCGGACGGACGCCCCTCCAAGGTCGGCGCGGCCTGGATTGACATTCTCACCGGCCTAACCTCCACCATAGGCATTCTCGCCGCGCTGCACGAGCGCGAGAGCAGCGGCAAGGGCCAGCGCATTGACGTCTCCCTGTTCGACGTCGGCATAGCCATGATGGCCAACATAGCGCAGAGCTACCTCGCCACCAACGAGATCCCCGGCAGGCTCGGCAACGCCCACCCGCAGGTCGCGCCCTACCAGGACTTCCGCGCCTCGGACGGATTCCTCATGCTGGCCGCCAACAACAACGACCAGTTCAAGCGCCTCTGCGACACCGTCGGCCTGCCAGACCTGCCCGACGACGAGCGTTTCAGGGACAACGCCGACCGCGTTCGCAACCGCGAAGCGCTCGAAACCCTCATCAACGAGAAGATGGGCGACAACACCCGCGACTACTGGATGGACGCGCTTCAGCAGGCGGGCATCACCGTTACCTCCATCAACACCGTCGCCGACGCCCTCGACGACCCCCAGGCCACCGCCCGAAAGTCCGTCTGGAACATCGAACACCCCACGCTGGGCAGCGTCCCCGTTCTCGCCAGCGCGCTCCAGCACATGAGCCGCACTCCCGCCCAGTCCCAGCGACACCCGCCCCTGCTCGGAGAACACACCGAAGAAGTCTTGCGGAACGACCTCGGCCTTCCCGACGACGAGATTCAGGCGCTCATCGCGGACGGCGTGGTCAAGGGCAGGTCCGATTCTTGACCCTCCCCCTCGAAAATATCACCGTCATAGAGGCTTCGGAAGGCGTCGCGGGCGCGTTCTGCGGTCGTATGCTGGCCGCCTTCGGCGCGAACGTCATCAAGATAGAGCGTCCGCCCCTCGGCGACCCTACCCGCATGGCCGAACCCAAGCTCCCCGGCGTCCCAGAATCCGAGTCCTCCACGCTGCACCTCCACCTGAACATGGGCAAGCGAAGCGCGCTCCTCGACTGGCATACGGATCGAGGCTCCGAATCCCTGAAGCGCCTCATCAGCGACGCCGACATCCTTCTGGAAGACTGGGACGCCGCCACCCTAGAGCGCGTCGGCATCGCTGACGGCCCCGCGTCCATAAACCCCCGCCTCATTGACCTGTCGCTCACCCCGTTCGGCGACGACGGCCCCTACGCCGACTGGACAACCACCCCCTTAGTCAGCCTCGCCCTGGGCGGATTCCTCTACCTCTCCGGCGACGAAGACCGCGAACCCCTGGCCATCCCCGGACGCCAGCCCGAATACCTGGCCGGGCTGCACGGCTACGGCGGCGCGATGATAGCCCTCTGGGAACGCCAGCGAACAGGACGCGGAAAGAGAGTCGAGGTCTCCGAGATAGAGACGCTCGCGGCCCTTCACCAGTTCACCACCGTCATGCACACCTACGGCGGAGTCGTCCGCAGCAGGCACGGCGCGCGCTGGGAGAACAAGGGCGGCTACGGACGCTACCCCATCACCATCCTGCCCTGCAAGGACGGCTACGTATCGTTCGCCGTCTCCACCGAGGGCCAGTGGGACCTGCTCTTCCCGATGGTCGGCCAGCCCGAACTGCTGGAAGACCCGCGCTTCGTAACCTTCGTTGAGCGCCGCCAAAACGCCGACGACATAGACGCCATACTAATAGACTGGATGAAGGACAAGACGCGCGAGGAAGTGTTCGCCTACGCCGCCGGAGACTGGTCCGAACCCGCCTCCCCCCTGCTCCAATTGTCCGAGACGCTGGACGACGAACAACTGAGACACCGCCAGTTCTTCACCAGCGTCGAACATCCCGACGCCGGTACGCTCACCTACCCCACAGTCCCCTTCCGCATGAGCGAAACCCAGCCCCAATTCCGCCCCGCCCCCAAACTCGGCCAACACACCAACGAGATTCTGAACGCCGCAATTCCCTCTCCCTTGATGGGAGAGGGTCAGGGTGAGGGTGAACCCCAAAATAGAATTGCAACTCAACAATTCCCCTCTCCCTTGACGGGAGAGGGCCAGGGTGAGGGTGAACCCCATAACCTTGAAGAATCCATCGCGCCCCTGGCCGACATCCGCGTCCTAGACCTAACCCGCGTCTGGGCCGGCCCCCTCGCCACCCGCATCCTCGGAGACTTCGGCGCGGAGGTCATCAAGATAAGCGACCCCCGCGTCCCAATAGACCGCATGGGCGGCACGAACAACAAGCTCAACCGCAACAAGCCCAACCTCGCGCTCCGCCTCGACCGCCAGAGCGGGCGCGACGCCTTCCTCGAACTGGCGGCCACCGCCGACGTCGTGGTCGAGAACTTCCGCCCCCGCGTCATGCGAAACTTCAACCTGACCTACGAAGACCTGCGCGCCGTCCGCCCCGACATCATCCTATGTTCCATGCCCGGCTTCGGCGCCACCGGCAAGTACGCCGACTACCCCGCCTTCGGCCCCTCCGTCGAGGCCATGACCGGCATCCCCAGCATGATGGGCTACGAGGGCGGCCCTCCCCGAACCTCCTCGCTCGCCTATCCCGATCCCGTCTCCGCGCTCAACTCCGTCGCCGCCATCATGACCGCGCTCAACCACCGTCGCCGAACCGGACAGGGCCAGTTCATAGACCTCGCGCTCATAGAAGGCCCCATCTGCCAAATAGGAGAGTACATCGCCGCCCACTCCCGAACCGGAATCCAGCCCCCGCGCGTCGGCAACGCCCACCCCGACCACGCCCCCTACGGCGTCTATCCCGCGCGCGGCGAGGACGAGTGGATAGCGATTTGCGTAACCTCAGACGCCCAGTGGGGCGCGCTGCGCCGAATGATGAACAGCCCTGACCTGGCAAATTCAGCCGAGTTCTCCAACTCACCCGCCCGACGCCGCGACATGACGAAGCTAGACACCATCATCGCCGGCTGGACGCGCCAACATGACGCCGCCCAACTCGCCGACGCGCTCCAAAGCGCCGGCATAGCGGCAGGACGCGCATCCAAGAACTACCAACTCCTGGCCGACCCGCACCTAAACCGGCGCGGCTTCTTCATAGAGATACACGAACCCGACGTAGGACCAAAGACCTACCCCGGCCAGGCCATCAGAATGAGCGGCATGAACCCAGACCGCTGGATACACTCCGCCCGCCTCGGCGAAAACACCCGCCCAATCCTGTCCGAACTACTCGGCATGAGCGAAGCCCATGTCACCCACCTTGAAAAAGACGAAACCATAGGCATATTCTATCCCGACAACTAAAAACTAACCACTAACCACTAAGAACTCAAAAGAGGTAACCACATTGGCAGACGTAACAATACACTCACCCATGACAGGCCGCGTCATCGAGGTCCTGGTATCCGAAGGCGAATCCGTAAGCTCCGGCGACGTGGTAGTCGTCGTCGAATCCATGAAGATGGAAAACGAAATCATCTGCGACTACGACGGCTCCGTCTCCGCCGTCCACGTCGAAGAAGACCAATCCGTCTCCGAAGGCGACCAGCTTGTGATAGTAACGACTTAACGCCGCAAATGCGCTATAATAGCTTCCACGGTTAAAGTGGCCTCATGGGGGTGGATATGCAGAAAGAACTCACGATCACAATTGAAGAAGACGTGTACGAAGGTCTCCACCGAATCATGGACGAACCCGAAATCAGCGGTTTCATAGAGACTTTGGTTCGCCCTCATGTATCAGGCGTCCCCGCGCCTAAGCGCGGCATTGTAGAACTGTTGGCCATGCCGGAAGGCTTCGACATAGAATTCGAGCCGCCCCGCCTGGACACCGAACTGTATCGAATGCCAGAAGCGCTCTAATGTTCAACAAAATCCTCATCGCAAACCGCGGCGAAATCGCCTGCCGCGTCATCCGAACCTGCCGACGGCTCGGCATACCCTCCCTCGCCATTCACTCAGCCGCCGAGGGCGGACCCCTTCACGCCGACCTCGCCGACCAGGCCGTCACTCTCCCCGACTCCCCCAACCCCATCGCCTCCTACCTCGACGTCGACAACATAATCTCCATAGCCCGAGCGAACGCCGCCGACGCCATCCACCCCGGCTACGGCCTGCTCTCCGAGAACCCCGACCTCGCCGACGCCTGCGCCCAATCCGGCGTAACCTTCGTCGGCCCGCCCACCGACGTCATCCGGCTCATGGGCAACAAGCGCGAAGCCCGACGCCGAATCGCCGACGACGGCGTACCCGTCCTCCCAGGCGCCGAACTCGCCTCCGACGACGCCGACCCCGAATCAGCCGCCCAATCCGTCGGATACCCCCTCATGGTCAAGGCCAGCGAGGGCGGCGGCGGCATCGGTATGCAGATAGTATCCGATCCCAGGCGGCTGGCCAGAGCCGTATCCCGAACCCGCTCCTCCGCCCGCCGAGCCTTCGGCAGCGAGGACGTATATCTCGAAAGATTCATCTCCGACGCCCGCCACGTCGAAGTCCAGATAGTCGGCGACTCCAACGGCCTCGCATCCCACCTCTGGGAGCGCGAATGTTCCGTGCAGCGCCGCCACCAGAAGGTCATCGAGGAAGCCCCGTCGCCCTCCATATCCCAGGCCACCCGCGACCGCCTCACCGCCGTCGCCACCCGCGCCGCCCAGACCGTCGGCTACCGCAACGTCGGAACCTTCGAGTTCCTGCTAGACCAGAACGACGACTTCTACTTCATCGAGGCCAACACCCGCCTCCAGGTCGAACACGCCGTCACCGAGATGATAACCGGCATAGACATCGTGGAACGCCAACTGCGGATAGCCGCCGGAGAGCCAACCCCATCCGAATCCCCCGCCATGCGCGGACACTCTATCCAGTGCCGCATATACGCCGAAGACCCCGACACCTTCATCCCGTCCCCCGGAACGCTGGAAGAATTCCACATCCCCGACCTCGACGGCCTGCGCGTCGACACCGGCTTCCGCGCTGGCGACGAAGTATCATCCTACTTCGACCCCCTTCTCGCCAAAGCTATATCATGGGGCCAGACCCGCGAATCCGCCATCGCCCTGATGCGTCGCGCCCTAGACCAGACCCGTATCTCCGGCCTCAAGACCAACGTCCCAACCCTCCGCGCCGCCCTCGGCAGCCCCGAATTCGCAAGCGGCAGATACACCACCAATCTACTCACCTCGCTCGCCGCTTCTTAATGATAATATAGCCACGCGAAAATCCCCTCTCCCTTGATGACTGTCTCACAAGGGTAGCAAAATCCCTTCCCCCTTGACGGGGGAAGGCCAGGATGGGGGTGATTCCCTCTATTGATGCATGATCGAGGATACAAAACGTGGACAATTCCCAATCCCAGGACCTAACCGCCCGCCACGAACTCGGAACGACGCTCGAACTCGCGCGCATCATCCTCGAATTCGCCTCCGACCTCGACGACCTCACACGCGAAATATGCCGCGAGATAGTCGAGCGCCACCGATACGACAGCCTCGCCCTATACCTGTCCCGTCAGGACGGCCTCAGACTAGCTCATGGCGCGAGACTAAGCGAAAACCTCCGCGAGCGCGAAGCCCTCGCCCTCGCTGCCCAATCCGCCGCCCGCGCCCAATCCCTCACCACCCGGATCGGAAACGCCTGGCGCGTCGCTGTCCCCATAGAAGACGGCGCAACCACCCTCGGCGTCCTGATAGCCGCGTCCACAGGCCCCGACACTGACGCCCACCGCGCCCTGGCCCTCTGCAAATCCCTAGCCCGTCTCATAGCCCTCGGCATCCAAAACGCCGAACTCCGCAAACGCCAACTCGAATAACCCCTGTTATCATCCATCGGGCGGAACATTGCTGAGAGGCATGGTCAAGTCCATGTCAAACACGGTATCGCCGATAGAGAAGTTGGCGAACTCTATCGTTACCTCATCGTCCGGCGGCGCGTCCTCCATGCCAATGGTGAAGGAGTACGTGGCAGCGTGCTCCCCTATGGGATTGGAGAACAACTGAACCCACGAATCGCTGCCCGCCGCCTTCTCCAGCAGGGCGGTCGTCCATAACAGTTCAGCCCGTCCAGACGCTGTATCGGTGCGCCACCGGACATCCTTCATATCGAGCTTTCCCGAAAGCCCCCTGAGTATGTCAAATCCCACAGTCACCTCAACCTGGGTCCCTACCCTGTGGACTGTCTTAACATCGTGTCGCAGACGCCTGTTGGCGATGAATGGGCGGCTTTCGACCGGCTGTATATTGGTCGAAAGCCCCCGTACCAATGGGTAGTCCAGGTCCGCCCATTCGAGACCGCGAGCGTACTGACTATCCAGCCAAATCGCCCATCTGTACGCGGACGGCCCGGAGTTCCTTCCCGGAATGGCCGGGCGGTCGCGAAATCGCCCATCTGTACGCGGACGGCCCCGGATAGAACTCCAGGCCGCCACCGTCCGACCTGCGTAGCGTGAGGGCGACCAGCGGGGCCTGCTTCAACTGGACGATGACTGCTTCACCGAATGGCTGCGCGCTCCAACTATCCGGGTCGTCATAGCCTGGGAGCGTCCCTAAAACCGTGGGCGAGATGGATTGGCCTTTGACAGCCCACTCAAGCGCTTCAAGATCGAAGTCCCGAAACTCCTCGACCATCAGCTCCCTCATCTCCTCCCAGTCCCTTTCCCTTCCCACGGTCGCCAGATGAATCACAAACTCAACCGGATCGTCTGGTACATCCGATCCGCCGGGCCACAACCCGCAGCCATATAGAGCGAATACTCCAGCCAGAACGATGGATGCGCTGAACGAGACCACTCGTCGCTGTCGGTCCGGCGTTGACATTAGGGTGTCCCCTGGAGAGAGGTGGAGGTGGACGGTCGGTCATCCGCATACACAAGACCGACGGGCATCACGATGCTATCTCTTACGACTTCGCTGTATTGAGTTATCACCAACTCTACGCCGTCGCGCTCCATCAACTTCTGCGCCTCAATTGGGAAGACCAGCCGCCCGAAGATGAACCGATTCGATGCGTCGAACTTGCCTTCGGATCCTAATGCATACACCTCGACTTCTCCGGCCTGGAGCTTGGCATGACTGATACTAGGCGAGGATGGGTCATCCGGCTCGTAATCAATGCGGAATAGCAGTGTACCGGAATCCCTACTGGAACCTCGATGGGTGACTCTGTACGTCTCGTCCCCGGGACCTGTGAACGTGTCAGCAGCGGGATCAACCGATATGGATGCCAGATGCTCGATGCTGACGGCGGGCAGATCCAGAGTCGCGTTGTCTATATTGGCTGGAGGATCGGTTACTACCACGTCGAATTCGCCGGGCGAGATGGAGTCGAAAATAACGGTTCCGCGTTTGGATCCCTTTGCCAACGTGACTTCCTCTATCGGTTCGGGGTGAAGCACGTTGGACTGCAGTGTCAGCGCCAGTTCGTCTCCGTCATATACCGCCTTCTGGGGAGTGAACAAGTCACCTTCGTATTCAGGAAGTCGAAAGTCCGCCTCCACGACACCGACCGACAGGTTGGGGCCAGCATTCTCAGGCTGGCCCTTGATATACCATTGCATCCCAACGACCACCAAAGTAAATCCAACGGCCATGAAGACTGCGAATTGCCCGAACTTGAACTTCTTCATCACATCGCACCTCAGCGAACGCCCTGAATGATGGTCGTCTCACCTACTACTTCGTAGTAGAAGACACCTCCGAACACCAGGGCCACGACTGTAAATACCGCCAGCATCACCCCAAGCGCCGTCAGTACGATGCCCACCGCTTTCACAGCCCCGCCCTCTTCACCCCACAACCCCGCGTCCTGACCTCAGACCACAGCCTCTTCCACATAGCCAACCACCGCAAGTTCCGCGTCCCGTCCCACCCGCTCAAGCAGACTTTCCACTTTCTCCATGACATGATCCTCTATGGAGAACTCCGCGCAACTGTCGCACTCCAGAACCGGCAGCCGCTTGACCACCACTATCGTGGTCGGACCAAGACGGAAAGGAAGGTCTGAGATTGTCGGAGTCATGAGACCGCCACATACATGACACTTCATTTAAAGCTCCTTCGCGTCTCCAAGACTGCTACCCATTATACCCCAACTCCCCAGGGTCTTTCAGTTATTTCCCGATACCGCTTCTGTCGTTCGCCCTGAGCTTGTCGAAGGGCCGCCCGTTCATGGTTCGTCCTGAGCTTGTCGAAGGGTCACCACGAACGTAATTGGTTGATAATCAAAAGACCCTGCCCAACCCCTATATTCCCCTATACCCACACCGACCAACTGTGCTAAAATACCTACATGATGAATCAAACTACCACATATAAACATAAACCGGAAATTATATATAAGCCTCGCGGGGCCAAAGAAAATTTTTCCCCGTAGCTAACACAGGTGAAACGCAGGTCAACGCTGGCGTTCTAATCACCTGTTGCTCACCACTTAACCCACCAGAACCTACCTGTACAACTATAAACCAAAATATATGACACCGACGAAATTCAGCCCCAACAGCGAGGAGACGCCCCTATGGTCTGGCAGCCCGAAATCGAGGAACTTGAACATCGCAAACACCTCGCCACGCGCATGGGCGGCGAAGAGCGCGTAGCCCGCCAGCATTCCGAGCGCAAGCTCACCGTCCGCGAGCGCGTGGACGCTCTCCTCGACCCCGGCACCTTCTTCGAGATTGGCGAACTCGCCGGCTACGGCGAATACGACGAAGACCGTACCCTCACCGGCTTCACACCCTCCCCCTACGTCACCGGACTAGGCAGGGTCAACGGCCAACTGGTCGTCGTAGGCGGCGAGGACTTCACCATACGCGGCGGAACGGCCGCCGGCCCCGCCCGACGACGACCCAAGAACAACAAGTGGGCCGACAGCTTCGCCCTCCGCTTCGGCGTGCCACTCATCTACATGGCCGACGGAGCCGGAGCCAGCGTGCGCGGCGTACAGTACGACCAGGGCGGACACCTCCCAAGCTCCGACGACTTCAACAGCGAGGTCGAACTGCTCGCCAAGGTCCCCGTGGTAGCCGCCATAGTCGGCTCCGTCGCCGGACGCCCCGCCGGACGCGCCATGATGGCCCACTGGACAATCATGGCCAAAGGCTCCAGCCAGATATTCCCGGGCGGCCCGCCCGTCGTCCGTCGCGCCATATCCGAGGACATAGACAAAGAGGCGCTCGGCGGCTCCCACGTACACGTACACCAGAGCGGCGCGGTCCACAACGAAGCCGAGAGCGAAGAAGATCTCTTCGCCCAGGCGCGCCGCTACCTCAGCTATATGCCCCCCAACGTATGGGAGATGGCCCCCCGCGCCACGCCCACCGACGACCCCAACCGCCGCGCCGAAGAACTGCTGAGTATCATCCCGCGCAACACTCGCCGCGCCTACGACATGAGAAAGCTAATCGGCCTCGTCGTTGACCAGGACAGCTTCTTCGAGATACAACCCCACTGGGGCCGCACCGCCATAACCGGCCTCGCCCGCGTCAATGGCTACGTCGTCGGAGTCGCCGCCAACGACCCTCGCCACCTCGCCGGAGCCATAGACGCCGACGGCGCGGACAAGCAGACCCACTTCCTCGACGTCTGCGACACCTTCAACATCCCCATAGTCCTGTTCAACGACGTCCCCGGCTTCATGGTCGGCAGCAAGGCCGAACTCCAGGGCACCATCCGCCACGGGATGCGTACCCTCATGGCAAACACCCAACTCACCGTCCCCGTTATGCAGATCCACGTCCGCAAGGCATTCGGACTAGCCGCCGCCGCGACCGGAAGCTCCGTCCCCGTCCATCTGCGGCTGGGCTGGCCCTCCGGCGACTGGGGTTCCATCCCCGTCGAGGGCGGAGTCGAAGCCGCCTACCGCCGCGACATAGCCGCATCCCCGGACCCCGACGCCCGCCGCGCCGAACTTGAGACCATGATGAACAAGTACCGCTCCCCCTTCCTCGTCGCCGAAGCCTTCGACATCGAGAAGATGATAGACCCGCGCGACACCCGCCCCTTCCTCTCCATGCTCGTCGAGGCCGCCCAATCCCCCCTCAAGCGCAACCTCGGCCCCAAGCCCAAATACGGCGTCCGCCCATAAAAGCCCCCTTCGCTCTCGAACAAGCTCGCAGGCGTATGAAAAGTCCCTTCCCTCTTGACGGGGGAAGGTTAGAGCCTGCCCCGTACCCCGATACGGGTATGGGGATGAAACCCTTCAAGCAACCCCTACACCGTCATCGGCCTCACGTTCTCCGCGAACCGCTCCAGCAGCCCGAAAGTCTCCTCAAGCGTCTCCCCCTGGAAGTTCAGCATGAGGTGATTCACCCCCATACCCTCCAGCCGCTTGACGTCATCCGCGATCACCTCAGCGTTGCCCGTCAGCAGCCGACGCTCACCGTCAACCATCTGCGCCCCGCTATCGTCATACCAATTCACGCTGTACGCGAAATCCATCTCGGCCGGATCCCGTCCCGCCGCCTCAGCGTGCGAGCGCACCCGCCCCTGGTACTCCGACAACTGCTCGAATGTCCCTACCGGGAACTTCGGGTTGCTGCATATCGGATACCATGCGTCCCCGATCTGCCCCGCGCGCCTCAGCGCCGGCGGACTCTCTCCGCCTATCCACAGCGGCGGATGCGGCTTCTGAACCGGCTTCGGCGCGAACGCGATGTCCGAGAAGCTCGCGTAATCCCCGTCAAACGTCGGGTCATCGTTCGTCCAAAGCTCCTTGAACACCCGCAGATACTCGCTCCCGACCGCGCCCCGCTCCTCGTATGGAGGCGCGCCGATAGCCTCGAACTCCTCCTCCATCCAGCCCACTCCGCACCCCACGATAAGCCGCCCGTTCGACAGCACGTCAATCGTGGACAGTATCTTCGCCGTGAGAACCGGGCTGCGATGCGGCAGCACCATCACCGACGTAAGCAGCTTTATCGTCGAGGTAATCCCCGCCAGATAGCTTATCGTCGTCAGCTGCTCCATGTACTCCCCCGCCACCGAGCTAACGAACGCCCCGCTCTCATTGTACGGATACACCGACGCGATGCTGTTCGGCACCACGATATGATCGCTCACGCTCAGTATCTCGAACCCCAGCTCCTCGCCCTTCTGCGCCAGCGCCACCAGATTCTCAGGCGACGCCAACGGCCCCCTGCTCGGCGCTCCAAATCCAAACTCCATGATGCTCTCCTTTAAGGCCTGATTGTTCACTTAGTCCGCTGTGAGTGCATTGTATCCCAGATAAAGTGTAAGATGTGGTCATCGGCCTTATGGACCCAAGAGGAATAGCGATGGACTGGCGAGAGAGAATTATATTCGACCCCGAAATCTGCTTCGGAAAGCCAACGGTCAAGGAAACCCGCATAACCGTTGACCTCGTGATAGAACTGTTGGCCGACGGATGGGGACACGACAAAATCCTAGAAAACTACCCCCGTCTCACCCGTGACGACATCCAGGCTTGCCTTGGATACGTCTCTGATATAGTCAAGGATCAGGTATTCTATCCTTCCGTGAGATATTGACTACCTTGCGTTTCCTAGCGGACGAAAACTTCCCCGGTTGAGATTGACAAGATTCGTTCCACTCCGTTGCCGGATGTCTAACTCCCGTCTATAAAATCCCTCAACGCCTCAAAATACGCCTCTCCCCCGACATAGACCGTATCATTATGCCCCGCGCCCCGTATCCGATACAGCGTCTTTGGCTCGCTGTCGCTGGCCGCCGCGAACAACTTCTCCGCCATCCAGTACGGCACCGTATCATCTCGGTCGCCGTGCAGAATCATCACGGGAGACCCCACCCGCCCTATCTTCGATACCGAATCATACCTCGCCTCGAACAGCGCGAGAACCAGCGGAATCGGCAAAGGCGAGCCGGACGCCCCCGCCATATCCTTCACCGACGTGAACCCCGACTCCAGTATCACGCCCCTGACCTTGTGCCGCATCCCCATCTCCACCGCCACACCCGCGCCCAGCGAGCGTCCGAACAGAACCACGTCTCGCTTAGCGTCCAGCCCAAGCTCATCCGTCAGGTATCCGAAAGCCGCCTCCGCGTCCATGTAGATCCCCTTCTCCGACGGCCTCCCCTCGCTCAGCCCATAGCCCCTGTAATCTATGATGAACACGCCCACGCCCAGGCGGTTATGGAGCGTGAGGATATTGTCCAACCTATGGCTGATATTGCCCGCGTTCCCGTGAAACCACAGCAGCGTGACCTCAGACCGCCCGCGTATATGCCACCCATGTATCCGCGTCCCATCCGCGGCGGTCAGATACACGTCCTCATACGTTAGGCCCGTTAGGCCAACACTGTCCGGCGCGGCGACAAGCCCACGCTCCGGGAAATATAGCATCATGCGGTCGAGTATCAGCATATACCTCACACCAAGCGAGACCAGGATTAGGACAGAGACAAGAATCGCGAGCGTCCGCGCGGCGCGCCTCATGCGTCCGAAACGCCTGTCCGCCGATTTCGCCACCATCGCCATAACCCGATTCTAGCGCGAAACCCATCTCCCAACAACTGCTATAATCAGCGCGAAGATGGTCGCAAATGTCCCTTTCCCCTTTGCGAGTGGCTGATAAGGGCAGACAAAAGTCCCTTCCCCCTTGACGGGGGAAGGTTAGGACGGGGGTGATTAGGCCGAACATCTTCTATTCCAGTGAAATTCGTATCTGAACCAGGAGGTGAACGGACATGAGGCTTGAGAACAAAGTAGCCCTGATAACCGGCGCGGCGCACGGAGTAACCGGAGAAGTCAAGGGATTCGGCGGCGTCGCGGCGCGAATGTTCGCCGAGGAGGGCGCGAATGTCGTCCTCACCGACATTGACACCGACTCCGGCGAGCGCACAGCCGCCGAACTCAAGGCCGCTGGACACGACGTGATGTTCGTCAAGCTGGACGTAACCAGCGAAAGCGACTGGGAGAGCGCCATAGAAGCCACCGTCTCCGCCTACGGCGGCCTGAACATCCTCGTCAACAACGCCGGCATCGGCGGCGCGGCGCGCGTCGAGGACACCACCGAGGAAGCCTGGGACCTCCAGATGGACATTCACGCCAAGGGCGTCTTCCTCGGCACGCGCTACTCCATACCCCTGATGCGCGCGGCCGGCGGCGGCTCCATAATCAACATATCATCCATATACGGCATCGTCGGCAGCGCGGCTTCCAGCGCCTACCACGCCGCCAAGGGCGCGATACGCATATTCACCAAATCCGCCGCCATCCAACTCGCCCCGGACAACATCCGCGTAAACTCCGTTCACCCCGGCTTCATCGCCACGCCCATGACCATGAACAGCTTCGGCTCCGAGGACGCCGAGCGCAGGCAGTCCGCCCTGAGCAAGATACCCATGGGCCGCATCGGAGAACCGGAGGAGATAGCGCAGGGCATCCTGTTCCTCGCCTCCGACGACTCATCCTATATGACTGGCTCCGAACTCGTCATAGACGGCGGCATGACCGCCCAGTAGCGTGACCACCGACTACCACACCCACATCTTCCCGCCCTGGCTTCAGGCCGAGCGCGAAAAGTGGATAGAGCGCGACGCCACTTTCGCTGAACTGTTCGCCGACCCCAGGGCCAGGATGGCCACCGCCGAAGACCTCATCCGCGCCATGGACGAGGACGGCGTTGACCGATCCGTGGCAATGGGCATCGGCTGGACCGATCCGGGTCTCGCGCGCGAGGCCAACGACTACATCGTCGAGTCCGCGCGGAAGTACCCGGAGCGGATAATTGGCTTCTGCTCCATGAACCCCGCTTGGGGAGACGCCGCCGCGCGCGAGGCCGAACGCTGCGCCAAGTCCGGCCTGGTCGGAATCGGCGAACTCCACGCCGACACCCAGCGCTTCGATCTCGGCGATGCCGCCATCATGCGCCCCATTCTCGAAGTAGCCAACGAGTACCGCCTGATTATCACCACCCACACCTCCGAGCCGGTCGGCCACCTCTACCAGGGCAAGGGTCGCGTGACGCCCGACGTGACCATGCGCTTCATAGAAAACGCGCGCGCCTACCCGAACGTCAAGGTAATCTGCGCCCACTGGGGCGGCGGCCTGCCCTTCTACGCGCTCATGCCCGAGGTCAAGGCCGCGCTCCAAAACGTCTGGTTCGACACCGCCGCCTCACCCTTCCTCTACTCACCACAGGTGTTCCCATCCGTAGCCGCCCTGGTCGGCCCGGACAAAATCCTCCCCGGCAGCGACTTTCCCCTAATCCGCTTCCACCGAATACGGAAGAAGATAGAGGATTCTGGTATGATGCTCAAAGATTTCAACGGCGGCGGCATACTGAAATGAGTATCGAGTATCCTGTATGACTAGAATACTATGGCGAAGATGAGATAGTCGTCTCATTCCGAGATGTCCCTAACTGCCATACTTCGTGCCAATATCTCGAAGAGGCGCTGCGCGAGGTAGTGGACGCTCTCGATGAAGCTATCACCGGACGGATGAATCGGGGAGAACCGATTCCAACTCCAAGCCCCGCGGCTCCCGGCGAATATACCATCGCGCTTCCAAGCGGCACCATTGCCAAAATAGAAGCGAACGCCTAGCAGGATACAGGGTCTACCTCATCCCGTCTCTATATACGTCTTGGCCCGCAAATATATCTCCGCCCCTGGCCATCTCTCTAATTGCTGTCACCCGGCCTGCCTCATGCCGGAAGTTAGGGTTATTGTCGTATAACTGAGCAATCTGCTCAAGTAGTCTAATATCCTCTCGCATGACTCGCATAGCGTTCCTTTGGGCATCCGTGAAGGCGAGTTCCATAGGCTCGGAAACTGGCACACCGAACCTATTCAATTGACGTCTGAAGTCGAAAAGAATGTTCCACACCACTCCCGGAATGGCGTCAGCCCCTTGAGATGCCCTACGGCTTCTCATAGTCCATGCTCGCGTAATTGGGCCAAGCAGTTGGCTATAAACTACTTCTTCGCTCGTCTCTCCCATTCTACTCTGGATACTCTTCATCAATTCATCATCGCCGTCCAGCGTCCGCTTGAGACATTCCCTGATGCGAGCGGGCGCGTAAGAGAGCGCTAGGCGAGCGCGGATCAAAGGCGCTGGGGAAGGCGACACGCTACTTTCCAAAATCTTAAGGATGTCCGCTTCGGTTCTGATTTCAGTCTCGCTCACTTCATTACCCTCTTGTCGCCGTTTTCCAACGCGGCAGTTCTAAAGCACAATCCGACAGGTGAGGCCAGTCACCCATAAAGAATTCTCGATTCGCTAGGAACGGGAGGGCGTAAAATTCAGCTTATGCCGTGAGAATGTTGAATGGGCCTCTCCCGCGTCAGATGCGTCGCCGCCGCGCCCAACACCGATAGGCCGAGCATCAGGAAGAAGGCGGCGTTGTAGCTGCCCGTGGCGTCGAATACCACCGCGCCCACCACCGCCCCAAGTCCGCCCGCTATCTGGTGAGACATATTTATCAGGCCGCTCACGCTTCCGAGTCGCGTCGTCCCGAAGATATTCCCCGCGAACACCACCGTCAGCGGCGCGGTCATCGTGAACGTGAACCCAAATATCAGCGCGAACGCAGCGATGCTCAACGGCGTCTGAACGAACGGGATGAAAGCGAACAGCCCTATTCTGATAACAAAACACACCATCGTCGGAAAGGACGCGCCCATCCTGTCCGCGAGCGCGCCGGACAGCAGCACCCCGGAGAGCGCGGCCAGCCCCATGAACGCCAGGATATTCCCTGCGAATACCTGGCTGGTTCCCTGATCCTGCGCGAAGGCTACCACGTGCGTCGCCACGAAGAAGTCCTGCGCTCCACACACCGCGAACAGCGTCACCAGCGACCAGAAGTCCCTCGACGCCAGCACGGAACGCATTGAGGGCGCGGGAGAGGGCGTGGCTGTGTCCGGAGTCCCCCGCTCCTCGCCGCCCCCGGGACTTGACCGGATCGCGAACAGAACGAGCGGAACGACGACCACCGCGTTGACCGCGCCGAGCGCCGTATAAGCCGTCCGCCAGCCTATGGACGCCAGGAACGACGTCAGCAGCGCGATGATGACAAGCTGCCCCGTCCCGTTGCCCGTTATAGCCACGCTGGACGCCAGACCTCGGTTGTTCGGAAACCACCGGCTCATCAGTACGCTGATTGGAGCCACTGTTGTCGCGGCGAACCCTATGGCGTACAGTATCCCGTACAGTGCGAATATCTGCCAGCCCGCGCCGACGCTTCCCATCAGACCAATCGCCGCCGCGCTCATCACCGCGCCCACCGACATCACCACGCGAATGCTGTACTGGTCTATCAGCCGCCCCACTATCGGCATCGCGAACGCCGACACCACCATGAACAGCATGAGCGCCGACGACAGCGCCGAGCGACTCACCCCCAGGTCCTCCGTCATCGGAACCAGAGCCAGCCCAAACGCGAAGCGCGTCCCCGTGCTGAAGAACAGCATCGCGAACCCCGTCGCGAGTATCACGTGGGCATAGCTGAGACGACGAATGACGGATAACATATACGGTTGCGACTCCGCGTTCAGGTTAAGTAGGTTCGCCAAGTGTACTACGATTGCCGCCCGTTAGCCTCTATCTTACGCCGATAGATTATTGACCCTTTGCAGAGTAGGCGTCTATAATCCCTATGCGTTCGACGAACTTGGGTGTGTCATCCGGGAAAAGCGGACGCGCGGACGGTAGCGAAGTCTTGACCCTTGAACCCAAGGAGCGTAGTCGCATCAGTCCCCATAGCCCCCATGGCGAATATCCGCGACAGACGGACATCTCTGTGAATCCCGTAGATGCGGATCTACGGCGGACGGACACACCCCCCGCTTCACCCGACGGCCCGCGCGAAGCCTGTGGTGTCGTCGGCGTATATCACAAGAGCGGAGACGCCGCCCGCGTCGCCTTCTTCGGAGTCTATACCCTTCAGCATCGGGGACAGGAAAGCTCCGGCATCGCCTCGGCGGACGGCGAGCGAATCCGCGTCCGCACCGAGATGGGCCTAGTAACCCAGTCCTTCTCCGAAGACGACCTCATTGACCTGCCTGGCCATCTATCCATCGCGCATACCCGCTACTCCACCACCGGCTCCAACCGCATCGTCAACGCCCAGCCTATCATCGCGCGCGGCCCCGACGTCGAGCTCGCCCTCGCCCACAACGGCAACGTCATCAACGCGCTCCAATTGCGTCGGGAAATGGAAGACAGCGGCTTTCGCTTCGAAGGCACGAACGACTCCGAGATAATAGCCAGCGTCCTCGCCAACGCCCCGGCTCAGAGTTGGGGAGAGCGCATCTCATACCTTATGCGCCGTCTCCAGGGCGCTTACTCCCTGACCGTCCTCACCAAAGACGGACTTCTCGGAATCAGAGACCCCCTCGGCGTCAGGCCGCTCTGCATAGGCAAGCTGAACGGCAACCCCAATGGCGAATCTAGCGGCTGGATAATAGCCTCCGAATCCTGCGCCCTCGATCACGTAGGCGCGGACTACATCAGGGACATAGAACCCGGCGAGGCCGTCTTGGTTGACGGCGGCGGCTTCAGGACCGTCAAGACGCCCGACAATCCCCACAAGCGTTCAAGCTGCGTCTTCGAGAACATCTACTTCGCCCGCCCCGACAGCGTTCTGGACGGGCGACTAATATACGAGGACCGCCTCAGAATGGGCGCGGAACTCGCCCGCGAACATCCCGTAGAAGCCGACATGGTTATAGGCGTCCCCGATTCCGCCACAGCCGCCGCCGTCGGCTACGCGCAGGAATCAGGCATCCCCTACGGAGAGGGCCTTGTCAAGAACCGCTACGTCGGACGCACCTTCATCGAGCCTAACCAGCGCCTCCGAGACCTCGGCGTCAGGCGAAAGCTCAACGTGCTGCCCGGCATCATTCGCGGCAAGAGCCTCGTCGTCGTTGACGACAGTATAGTGCGCGGAACGACCACCCCCCACGTCGTAAGGCTGCTCCAAAAGGGCGGCGCGAAAGAGATACACCTTCGGATAACCGCCCCTCCGATAATCTCCACCTGCCACTTCGGGGTGGACATGGCTACCAGGAAAGAGCTGATAGCCGCCAACATCTCGGTCGAAGAGATAAGGCAAATGGTCGGCGCGGACTCGCTCGGATACCTCAGCGTCGGCGGCCTGCTGAACGCCGTCAACGGCAAAGACCGCTTCTGCCTCGGCTGTTTCACCGGCGAATACCCCATACCAGTCCAGCTCGAAATGGACAAACTCGTCATGGAAGCCCAGCCAGTCGGCGCGGACTAACTGACCCTCTCTCTTGACGGGCTGACATGGACAGTTAAAAGTCCCTTCCCCCTTTAATGTTGAGATGGCTAGTCAAAAGTCCCTTCCCCTTGATAGGGGAAGGTTAGGATGGGGGGACCTGACCATTGAATCAGACACAAGACCCCAAACTCCCCATAGGCGTCCTCGCCTCCCACGGCGGCACCAATCTCCAGGCCATCATTGACACCTGCGCCGACGGCTCGCTCGACGCTGAGATCCGAGTGGTCATCTCCAACAACTCCCGCTCCCTGGCCCTTGAACGCGCCCGTCGCGCCAACATCCCCACAGCACACCTCAGCGCCGTCACCCACCCCGACCCCGCCCATCTGGACGCCGCCATAGCCCACATCCTGTCCGCTCATGGCGTTGAATTGGTCGCCCTCGCCGGCTACATGAAGAAACTCGGCCCCCGGACGCTCAGCCGATACCGCAACCGCATCCTGAACGTCCACCCCGCGCTGCTGCCCAAATTCGGAGGACGCGGTATGTACGGCGAGCGCGTCCACGCCGCCGTAATCGCCGCCGCCGAAAGCGTCTCTGGCGTCAGCGTCCACCTGGTTAACGAAGAATACGACCGCGGTCCCGTCATAGCCCAGTCCGAAGTCCCCGTCATGCCCAACGACACCCCCGAAACCCTGGCCGCCCGCGTCCTGCAACAAGAACACCGACTCTACCCCCATACCATCCAGCGCATAGCGTCCGGGGAGATAGACCTGGACTCGCTCCTCTGATGTTCCTCTTCCACTATGAAAACAACAAGCCGTCCCGGAATCCCGAGCGCGGCTTGCCCTTCGTTGTATTGGTCCGTCGTCTTGTCTACAAGCCATCTCATAAATACCGACGCGTCCTTTATGGGGCCCTAATCCCCTCTCCCTTGATGGGATAGGGCTAGGGTGAGGGTGAAAACCTACGGATCCTACCGCGGGCTGATGTTTATGAGATAGCTTCTAGTCCGCCGCCGCTCCCTCCAAGGCCACCCGCGCCTATCACATTGGGAGCGAACCCCGCCGTCCTGACCGAGCGAGTCCAGCGGAGGACATACAGATCTATGCGCTCCATCGCCGCTTCCCAGCTTGCGGGCTTCAGCCGCCCGTCCGCCCCACGCATGAGCGGAGTTCTCAGCCGTTCGGGATGGGCCAGCGCCTCGGCGGACTCCAGCCCTTCAGGCAGAGCGCGCCCTTGTTGACCGGAAAATCCTCGTTGCCGATGACCACGGCCCCCGCCGGGCTGCCCGATACAATTCATGCCGCGCTGGAACGCGCAGTACGGGCGGTGCGTCAAAGTGATCTTTGTGGGCGCGTGTGTCTGGGTACTCATACTCTGATACAGAAAACTGGCTTCATGTATCAGAAGTATGTGAAATTTTTTACAAATCTATTTCGAGAAAGTAAAAAATGGGAATTATAACCTAAACTAGACAGGTTGCATAAAGAGAAACGCCCGACCCAAGTAGAGGGTCGGGCGTTGTGCTGTTCAGTGTCCCCGCTATACCTTCGCCAGCTTCTTCGCCAACTCCCTATCGGCGCGTCGGAAGATGGCGCGGGCCAAGTCCTCTGCAGAGGGATGCGGAGTCGGTTCTTTCTGCTTTGACTCTTTGGCCATCGTACTCTCCTCTCTGCGGTTAGTCTGGTACATTTCGGTTTCGTTGTCAAGCGAAAATAAGTTTTGTGTGGTATATTGACCTCGCCACAGTAAGAGCAGTGTAGCAGAACGCAGTCGCGTTATGGCTACGTGTGAGAGGCGCGTATCCCGCGCCCTCTCGCCTCGCTCACTGTTTTTGCTGTGGCAAGCACCTACACACGAGCCATACGCGAGGGGGCATCCCCATGAAACTACTGTGCATAGTCTTGCTTACCAGCATATTGATCAGTTGCTCCAACGACGTGGGGGCGCAGGAATCGGATTGGGCGTCTGACCCTTCGCCCAAGAACGTGAGGGTGAGGGCCGGCCTCGCTCAGCCGCAGGACAGAAACAACCCCGAACCCTGGCTTGAGGTGTCTTGGGACAGGCCACATTCGTTCGCGGGGCCTGATTACTGGAAGCTCACGCCGGGGCCAGCCTATCCCACAGTCGCCTACATCGGCGCCGAGATATACAAGACTGGCGGCCCGTATATCTACAACAGCCGAAGTTCAGAGAAACGTCCGGGGCTGGTGTACATGGACAATGGGGGAGTCCATGACCAAGACCTGATTCGAGCGGGTTGTAGCGTCTCCGCGTCTCATATAACCATCACCGCGGACTGCGCTGACCGTTACAGAGTCAAGACGCCTTACCACACATTCACGTTCATCCCTGACGCTCTGATGGCAGGTGTGAGTTACGAAGTCAGGGTACTGTTCGTCGTGGAAGGGATAGACCACTATTCCGGGGTCTATCGCGTAACGATTCCCCAAGTCAGCGTTCCCACATCAACGCCACAGTACACCCCGACGCCGTACCCAACGCCGATTCCCTATCCCACCGCCACGCCCTACTACGGCAACGACACAGAGCGGTTACAGCAGAGAATCAGGGAACTTGAGAGCGAGCTTGACCAACTCAGAACCGAGTTCGACCAACTGCTTGGCTGGGGATGGTGGATGCACGATTGGAAGGCGACCGTGGACGACAGGCTGACGGCGTTGGAGGCGGGAAGATGAGGAACGACAATAACGCTGGCTTGCTTGGGCGCTTAGTTGGTGGATGTAGCGCACTTGGCTACCTAGGCTTCGGCCTTATCTCTATCGTTCTCAATATGTGGGTTGTACTGGAAGCTACGGACGCTAACTTCTTCGTGCTAGTTCTCGCGTTTATCTTCTTCCCTGCAACCATGATCGCCGCCCCTTGGTATGCGCTGTTGGTGTGGGGGAACTTGATTCCGCTCATCGTGACCTATGGGGGATTCATCGTGATGGCTGTTCTTTATACTCTCTTTGGCAGAGACTGAACCACTTGCAGACTACGAACAGTATTCACAGTGCCTTGAGTCTCTTAATGAGTCTTTGATGTCCAGCTTTTCAGCATCGTGCATCGTTCTGGGTTCAAGCATCTTTTCAAGCGTGTCAGAATGGAGGACCTGGGTATCCTTGACCTGCTCAAGGTCTTTCTTATAGCGAGACAGAATCTTCATGATTCGGGCCTCAGCTTCCTCAATGTCGCGTTCCAATTTCTGATGTTCGTTCACTTCACTAACTCCTCATACGTCAGTCGTTTGCCGACCATGCCCTGGGCGAGTAGCCTAAGCTGTTCAGCCGTATCGAGTGGGCGGACGTTGTGCCGTCCGGTGAACTCGGTAACGTACCTGTGCAGATGCTTGGCACTCATCTGGTGATAAGTCCCCATGTACCCGCGCTTGAGCATCGCCCAGAACGATTCAATGCCGTTGGTGTGCGCGTCCTCTCTGACGTACTCCCCGATGGAGTGCCTTACGCTCTCATGGTGTCGAGGCATACGCTGATAGGCCCGCGCCTCGTCAGTGTACACTATCGCGCTCGGCTCGGTATGGTCAACCACAAATCCCTGCAATTCTCGCGCTGACGTGTCAGGGACGGGCTGAGAGACGATTTTGTTGCTCTCCCTATCCTTGACCCCTACGACAGCGATTTTGCCCACCGCGCCGCGTCCGGCGCGTAGCTTCTTGTCGGCGTGCTTGTTCTTCTCACGACCGCCGATATATGTCTCGTCCACTTCGACCGGGCCGATGAACGGCTCACCGTCAGACTTCCATGACTCGCGTATGCGTTGCGCCATGTGCCACGCGGACTTCTGACTGATACCGAGTTCTCGGTGAAGGCGCATTGAGGATACGCCCTTGAGATTGGTCGCCATCAGGTACATGGCGAATACCCAAGTGCGAAGCGGGAGCTTCGAGGACTGCATGACCGTGCCGACCTTGACGCTGAAATACTTCCGACAGTCCGAACACCAGTAGGGCATAGGTGTCTTGTTGGCTACCTCACGGGTGTTCTCCGAAGTACAGCGTGGACAGGTACGCTTGCCATCGGGCCAACGGATACCCTCAAACCACTTGATAGCTGATTCCTCATGTGGAAACATATCGGTGAGTTCAATGAGGCTGATGCCTTTTCGGAACCATTTACCGGGTGCAGACATGGCGAAACTCCGTTTGGTATGTTGCCATTATAACACACAATCGAACGGATTGTCTAGTTTAGGTTATAATTCCCCAAAAATATATTACCGCCCCGCTAAGAACGTGTTACAGGACACGCGGACAGGGTTATAATCTAACTATCCCAACAAACACGGACAGAGGCAGTATGACAGGACTAACTTACCAACAAGCCGGCGTCAACCTCGAATCGTCCCAGGACGTAAAACGCCGCATCCGCGACATAGTAACCCCCACCCACGGACCCGAGGTTCTGGCCGGAGTCGGCGCGTTCGGCGCGATGTACTCATTCGCCGGCTACGACGACCCCGTGCTGGTCGCCAGCACCGATCCGGTGGGCACTAAGCTCAAGCTCGCGGTCATGACCGGTCGGTTCGAGGGCATAGGCGAGGACCTGGTGAACGCCTGCGTGAACGACGTGATAGTGTGCGGCGCGAAGCCCCTGCTGTTCCTGGACTACATCAACATGAGCCGCCTGCGCCCGGACGTGGTTACCACGCTGGTAGAGGGCATGGCGAAGGCGTGCGCCGAGGTCGGATGCGCGCTCATTGGCGGCGAGACCGCCGAGATGCCCGGCGTGTTCGACGGGGACAACTTCGACGTATCAGGCTTCGTCCTCGGCGCGGTCGAGCGTTCCAGGATGGTGGACACCTCGAAGATAGCGTCGGGCGACGTCCTGGTGGGTCTGCCCTCCAACGGCCTGCACACCAACGGCTACTCGCTGGTGAGGCACATATACGGCCTGGACGCAGACCCAGCGCCCCTGGCCGAGTACCGCCCAGAACTGGGCGAGACGCTAGGCGACGCGCTACTCAGGCCGCACCCGCCCTACTACAATCAGCTCGCGCCCGTGTTCGGCATGGTCAACGGCATTGCCCACATAACCGGCGGCGGCCTGGTAGAGAATGTCCCAAGAATGCTGCCCGATGGGGTGTCCGCCAGGTTCGATACGTCATCCTGGCCTATTCCGCCCATCTTCACCCAGATGCAGGAAGACGGCGGCGTATCCCGCGACGAGATGTACCGCGTCTTCAACATGGGCCTCGGCATGGTCATCGCCTGCGACCGCGGGAGGGTGTCCGAAGCGCTGTCCGCGCTCCCCGACGCGCTGGTAGTGGGCGAGGTCGCGCCCGACACAGGCGAAGGCCGTGTTACACTATAATCAGGCGCGTCATCAAACCGCCATGTCGCGCGCGGACGCTAAAACCTCTCTCCAGCATCGGAGGACGTATATGCAGACCAAGCAGAAACCGCCCATAACCATCAAGCCGGATGCAATGCCCCTACTGAAGAGAAAGCATATGCCCGAAATCCGCGACATGGTTCTCGAACAGATAATCAGCGTCGCGGAGGAGCGGGATATACATATACATCAAATCGTGATCCATCCCTACTACGCGGGAGAATACATGGGAGAATATCAGGATAAGACGATTTTCTCGGTATTCATACCCGCTGACGATGATACTGCGATGTCATACTGGTCATCCATAGGCGACGCGCTTACCAAGGCCGAGAAGGACTTGTCAAAACCAGCCTATGACCTGTTCAACGACTTTGTTGCGTCAGTATTCGTCGAATGGCTACCTCACGATTCTTTCTACAAAGCGATCAAAGATAGCAATGAGCTGATTAGTGAATGGTAATCTCTGATTCTTTCGACTCTTTGGAATTCCTTCGCGTCGCCGAATTGTTGGCCGACGGCGACGCTTCCGAGGCCAACTTGAGAACCGCCGTAAGCAGGACCTACTACGCGGTCTTCTTAGCTATGCGGGAAAGGTTTGGGGTAGAGGGCAAAAGAAACATACATGGACGAGTGATAGGCGCTGTGTACGCTTACGACAAGATGGCTGGGGAGCGACTCCAAAAACTAGAGGCCCTCAGGGGCCTGGCAGACTATCGGCTGCGCGACCTGGACGCCCTGGACAGAAACTGGCGCGACAACTACCGAAAGGCGCGCAGGTTCGCCGAATTCATCCTCGGACGGCTGTCGTAGCCCCTCACGGCCCAAAATGCGCGTCCATCGCATTGACCCGACTCCACCGCAAAGCGTAAGATAATCTAATCCAGTCGCGGAGGTGGGCGAATGGCGGACAACGGACTCAAGATACGCTTGGAGTATTGCCAGCATTGAGGCCATGCCCTGCGCGCCGCCTGGATGGCGGGCGAGGCGCTCAGCCGAACCGGCGAGTACATCTCCGAGTTCAACCTGATCCCCAGCGTACACGGTATGTTCCACATCTACGTGGACGGCGAACTTGTCGCGTCCCACCAGCACCTGCCCGACGCTCACATCTTCCCCGACCTCGAGGACATGATGGCGGCTATCCTCTCCCGTATCTGAAGACTATTCCAAACAGCCCTCTCGATGTCATAGTAAACAAGTCAGGACGATCAGCGCTGGGTCGCGCAGGCTCAGATACTACACTAATTAAGGGTGAAGGCTCAGCCTTCCTTGAAGCCCCGAACACAGCCCTAGTACATTCATCCATATTCCGCAGGCGGAGGTTTCGCAGCTATGGCGCTTTCACACCGAAGAGAACTTCGACGAGTATATGGCTTCGACGAGGTCGCAATCGCGCCCGGCGCTATCACCATCAACCCCGAGCTCACCAACACCGACTTCTCAGTGGACGGCATAACCATCTCGACCCCCGTGCTGGGCGGCGCGATGGACGCCGTATCCTCTCCCGGCTTCGCCAGCGAACTCGACAGGCTCGGCGGAATGGCAGTAACCAACATGGAGGGCGTCCACAGCCGCTACGAAGACTCCCTGGGCGTGCTCGAGGAGATAGTCGAAACCCCGCAGGCTAAGGTCACCTCCGTACTCCAGAAGGTGTATTCCGCCCCGCTCCGAGAGGAGCTTATCGGAAAGCGGGTGGAGGAGATAAAGCAGAGCGGCGCGAAATGCGCCGTTTCGTTTACGCCCGCCACCACCAAGCAACTCGCCCCCATCGCCGCCGAGGCAGGCGCGGACGTCATAGTGGTTCAGTCCACCGTAACCACCGCGCGCCACGTATCTAAGAGCCAGCGCGGGCTGCGCTTCCCCGAACTGCTCGAATTGGTAAACATTCCCGTCATCGTCGGCAACTGCGTCAGCTACGACGTCGCGCTTGAACTCATGACCACCGGCATACACGGCGTCCTCGTTGGCGTCGGCCCCGGCGCAGCCTGCACCACCCGCGAGGTAACCGGCGTCGGCATACCGCAGGTCACCGCCACCATGGACACCGCCGCCGCCCGCGACGAATACTTCGACCGCACCGGACGCTACGTCCCCATCATCACCGACGGCGGCATACGAACCGGCGGCGACCTGTGCAAGGCCATCGCCTCCGGCGCGGACGCCGTTATGATAGGCACCCCGCTCGCCCAGGCTGAAGAAGCGCCCGGACGAGGCTACAACTGGGGCATGGCGAGTCCGGACCCCAACCTCCCCCGCGGCACCCGCGTCAACGTCGGCGTCAAGGGAACGCTGGAACAGATACTCTTCGGCCCAAGTTCCGTAACCGACGGAACACAGAACCTGGTCGGCGCGCTCAACATCTGCCTCGGCATGGTCGGCGCCGAGAACATCCGCGAAATGCACGAAGTCGCCGAAGTCGTAGTCGCCCCCTCCATCAAGACCGAGGGCAAACACTACCAGTTGGGGCTGGAGTAGCAGGTATAACAGGGATAGGTCGCCCGACATGACAACCGCAACAACCATAGCTACTAAACCCCTGACAGCCGCCGACCTGCTCAGGCTGTACAGCGAAGGTGTCCGAGGCGAACTGATTCAGGGAGAATTCCACGCAACTATGTCCACGGGCGTGACGCATGGCAAGGTCGTGATAAACATGGCCGGAGAGTTGAGAAGTTTCATCAGGCCGCGCCGACTGGGGTCTCTCATGGGATCGGATACAGGCGTCCTGTTGGAACGCGACCCTGACACGGTGCGGGAGCCAGACATAGCGTACATATCGGCTGATAGAATGCCCCTCGGCGCGGATGTGCCAGGATACTCCGAGGTCATCCCCGATCTGGTAGTTGAAGTCGCGTCCCCCAGCGACACCCCCCAACAGGTCGAAGAAAAAGCTCGTATGTGGCTGAGCTACGGCGTTCGTCTTGTGTGGACAGCGCATCCGTCCACCCGGACGGTGAACGTTTATCCTCAGAGCGGCGCGAGATTCACCCTTGCGGAGAACGACATCCTGGACGGCGACGACGTTCTGCCCGGCTTCTCCTGGGAAGTCAGCGACATCTTCGACGTTTAATCTACCTGTGGCGGGTCGTGCCTGATGACCACGCCTCTGTCGTGAGTGAAAGATATTGACTACTCGCACCAAAAGGGTCGTCCGAAACGGCGTCCCCAGAAATGACCTTGTTCTGAGCGCATATCAGGCGTCGAACGAAGATGTGTTTCCGAAAGTCCTTGACCTCTATGTGCCGGAGAGTAGCGTCATAGCGGATGTCACCTATGGCAAGGGCGTGTTCTGGAAGAACATCGAATCCGAAAAGTACCAACTCTTGCCCACCGACATTACGGACGGAGTTGACTGCCGCGCCTTGCCCTATGAGGATGGCGCGATAGACTGCGTTGTCTTAGACCCTCCATATATGCACTCGCCGGGCGGAACGGCCTATCTGAGCCACAAGCCCTATGAAAGCTACTATCGCAACAACGGCACGGGCAACCGGACCGGAAGCAAATACCATGAAGCTGTGCTGGAACTTTACATTGATGGCGGCAGGGAAGCGTACCGTGTTCTACGAGACCGCGGCGTTCTCATCGTCAAGTGCCAGGACGAAATATGCTCCAATCGGCAGCGATTCACCCATGTCGAGATAATGCGAGAATATGAAGACATCGGATTCGTCGCCGAAGACTTGTTCGTGGTAATGCGGAGCAATCGTCCGGGGGTAAGCCGCATGGCAAAACAGGTTCACGCTCGGAAGAACCACTCCTATTTTCTAGTATTCTGGAAACGCGGAGCGACCGGGACGATATGGGAGTCTCCCCGTTGAATTATCTTGACCTCATGCTGGAGGTAATCAGGGATCATTCACCCGCCTCGAAATGGTCGGGAGCGACGCTTGAGCCTTTCCGTCAAGTCGCCAATACCAACAGGGGAGATATAGGCGAGGACTTTATCGTCAGGTACTTGGAACATTTCGGTATTGCCGCCGCCAAGAGCGAATCCCGGATTCATCCGTGGGATTTGGAAATTGATGGCCTGAAATTCGAGGTCAAAACCGCGTCCGAGGATAGGGGCGGTTCATTCCAGTTCAATCATATTCGCCTTGACCGAAGCTATGACTACCTTCTCTGTCTCGGGGTGCGCCCGGAGGAAATAGTGTTCAATGCGTGGCGAAAAGGCGATGTGTCCGAAGGCGTCGCGGGAACCCTCGTGCGAATGGCCGAAGGCCAAAGCGTAACTCATAAGCTGACCAAAAGGCCGGACGACATGAAGAGTATAGAAGACCTGCCCGATTGGATACACGGTATCAGGCAGTCCTGAACTGACACATAGAAAAACGCCCCCTCCGTCTCCAGAGGGGGCGCCCTGGTTAGGCTGAGCCGATTCCCGCGCTACGCCGCCTTGCGCTTCGTCGCGTACTCCAGCAGCGACGACAGACGGTCGGGATCCGCTACGTCCTGCATATGGCCGCACTGGAGACACTCCTTGTAGGAGCCGTACATATCGCGGTTGGCGTGCATATCCCCTTTGCACCTGGGGCAGGCTTTCAATTCCAGCATCTCTACCCTCCTTGTCTGGGTCCCTGTCCGACTTTCGGGTTTCCCCTCGTTTCACCCGCTCCGATACGGGTAGAATGAACAGGGCCTGGAACCAATAAGATATTTGTGATTGGCTGATGTGATTGATGTGTATTATATCCCTTGACACGTACTGTGTCAAGCATTACCATTATCTTGTAGTGGCGCGATGGCTGAGAGCCTCCGCGCCGACCATCACCCTATATAACGACCCGAACGGAGAATAGTTAGCGCGAATCCGCCAATTCCGCGCCGCAGACACCGGGAGTTCACATGGCTATGCAAGAAGGCGTTTACGTAATAAGCGTTGCCGCGCGCATTCTGGATATGCACCCGCAGACTCTACGAAAATACGAGCGGGTGGGCCTCATCATGCCCTCACGCACGCGAGGAATGTCGCGGCTCTACTCCGACCAGGACATCGCGCGGCTCAAGCTCATAAAGCATCTGGTCGAGGACCTCGGACTGAACCACGCCGGCGTCCACCTGGCCATAGAGCTTTTCAACCGCATGATACGGATGCGCCGCCAGCTGGCCGAACTGGAGGGCCAGCCTCTCAGGGACGCCCTCAACGAAAGCCTGGACGACGCGATGAAGATACTCGCCGGCTGACACGAAACCTGTAACTGGAGGACACAAGACTTAATGACCGAAGACAGACAACCCGATATTCAGAATATAGAGGATCAGTTCGAGGAGAGCGCTGACGACGCCCCCGACCTTCAGGAGCGGCTTGAGGAAGCCGAGCGCGAGCGCGACCAGTTCAGGAATCTTGCCTTACGCTACAAGGCCGATCTCGAAAACTACAAGAAGCGCGCCGCCAGCGAACTGGACGAGACCCGCGAGCGCGCCAACGCCCAGCTTCTTCTCAAGCTGATTGGCGTCGCCGACGACTTCAACCGCGCCCTCGACTACATCCCCGAAGACGACTCCGACGCGGGCTGGGCCGAGGGCCTGCGACTCACCCAACGCGGCATAGAGAACGCGATGCAAACCGAGGGCCTCACCCGAATCGAGGCCGCCATCGGCCAGCCTTTCGACGTGTACGAACACGAAGCGGTGTTCTTCGAGCCGACTAACGAGGTTGACGAAGGAACCGTCGTCCGCGTCGTGCGAAACGGATACAGACTCAAGAACCGCGTGCTTCGCGCCGCGCAGGTCAGCGTCGCGCAGCCCATTCAGCCGCAGCAAGACACACAATCCCAATCCGAAACTCACAACCAGGAGGCTCGATAGATGCCCAACATACTAGGAATAGACCTCGGCACCACCAACTCGTGCATGGCTGTCATAGAGGGCGGCGAACCCCGCGTCATCGAGAACGCCGAGGGCGGACGCACCACCCCCTCCATGGTCGCCATAAACCCGCGCTCCAACGAACGCTACGTCGGCACCACCGCCAAGCGACAGGCCGTCACCAATCCCGAAAACACCGTCTTCTCCATCAAGCGCTTCATGGGACGCCGCTACGACGACACCAGCGTCCGCAAGGACGTTGACCTCATCCCGTACAAGCTCGTCAGGAACGCCAACGGCGACGCCTACGTCGAGATGGCCGGCCAGAACCACGCGCCGCCCGAAGTGTCCGCGATGGTTCTCCAGAAGATGAAGCAGGACGCCGAATCCAAACTCGGCGAACCCATCACCCAGGCCGTCATAACCGTCCCCGCCTACTTCGACGACAGCCAGCGCAACGCCACCAAGGACGCCGGGCGCATCGCCGGCCTCGAAGTGCTTCGCATCATCAACGAACCTACCGCCGCCTCACTCGCCTACGGCCTGGAAAAGAAGACCGACGAGACCATCGCCGTGTACGACCTCGGCGGCGGCACGTTCGACATAACCGTCCTCCAGATAGGCGACGGCGTTTTCGAGGTCATGGCCACCAACGGCGACACCCACCTGGGCGGCGACGACTTCGACCAGCGCATCATTGACTGGATAGCCGACGAGTTCCGACGCGAGCAGGGCATTGACCTCAAGCAGGACCGCATGGCCCTCCAGCGTCTGCGCGAGGCCGCCGAGGGCGCCAAGATAGAACTCTCCACCCTCATGCAGACCGAGATAAACCTGCCCTTCATCACCGCCGACGCATCCGGCCCCAAGCACCTCGCCATGAGCCTCAGCCGCTCCAGGCTCGAACAGCTTGTAGGCGACCTCGTGCAGCGCACCGTCTCCCCATGCAAACAGGCCATGGAAGACGCTGGCGTATCGGCTTCGCAGATAGACGAAATCGTCCTGGTTGGCGGCATGACCCGTATGCCAGCAGTGCGCGAGGCCGTCATCGGCCTGTTCGGCAAAGAACCCCACCAGGGCGTCAACCCCGACGAGGTGGTCGCCATAGGCGCCGCCATCCAGGCCGGAGTCCTGCAGGGCGACGTCCACGACATCCTGCTGCTCGACGTCACCCCGCTCACGCTCGGCATCGAGACACTCGGCGGAGTCACCACCGGGCTCATCTCCCGCAACACCACCATACCCACCTCCAAGAGCGAGACCTTCACCACCGCGTCCGACAACCAGACCAACGTCGAGGTCCACGTCGTGCAGGGCGAGCGCACCATGGCCGCCGAGAACAAGTCAATCGGCAAATTCATGCTCGACGGCATCCTGCCAGCGCCGCGCGGTATGCCCCAGATAGAAGTCACCTTCGACATAGACGCCAACGGCATCCTCAACGTCTCCGCGAAGGACAAGGGCACCGGCAGAGAGCAGAGCATAGTCATAACCGCCAGCTCCGGCCTCTCCCAGGAAGAGATTGAGCAGATGGTCACCGACGCGGACAGGTTCGCCGAGGAAGACGAACGCAAGCGCCAGGAAATCCAGACCCGCAACAACGCCGAAAACGCCGCCTACGCCGCCGAGAAGATGCTCCAGGACAACGCCGAAACCATCCCCGCCGACCTAAAGAGCGAAGTCGAGGGCAAAATCGCCGCCCTCCGCTCCGCCCTCCAGAACGACGACACAGCGAGAGTCGAAACCACCCTAAACGACCTCCAGGAATCATTGCAAAAAGTAGGCCAAGCCGTCTACTCCCAAGCCGGTGCCGGCCCGGGCCCCGGCCCGGGCGACACGCCGCCGCCGGGCGGAGATGGGACCGCGGACGGCGGCCCGGGGGACGATGACACGGTGGAGGGCAAGTTCCGCGAGGTTTAAGCGACAACCTGTGATAGAATGTGATAGTGGGGCATCTGTTTCATCGAATGCCCCACTACACTAGCCACATTCAGCGCAGTACGGAAAGAAACCGCCATGCAAGCAAGGATGATTACCTCTGAGAACATAAATAGTCCTCAAGGGTATAAAAAACTATATAATTTTCACAAATATTGGGGTAAGAAGCCGCATGAGCCACTTGCATTCGCAATAGAGCAACTGACTGATGAAGGCGATATAGTTTTAGATCCGTTTGTAGGCTCCGGTACAACGGCTCGTGAGTCTCTGATTCGCAACCGACGATTTATCGGATTTGACATCAATCCTATTGCAATAGAACTAACTAAAATGATCATATCACCTCCAAATTATTTTAATGTGTATGAGTCATTCAACACAATTAAAAATACAGTAAAGGATGAGATTGACTCTTCATACCGGCTTCAAGATGGACGTATCGCTTCACACTACCTTTGGACTGATAGCACATTAGAACAAGTATGGCTACGAGGGGGTAGAGGGCGCGCGCGTGAGGAGTTAAGTCCATCCTCGGAGGATATAGCGCTTTTCAGGAAGTATGACTCATACCAATCAAAGCATATTCGCAGTCCACGGTTTTTCTCTAACAGCAGAATCAATACTCATTCTGATCTATCTACTTCTGATATATTGACGGGACGCGCTCAATATAACATTGACCTCCTAATAGACTGCATAGAGGATTTACCGCCAGATGTACGTAATCCAATGAAACTATGTCTGACGTCCGCTTCAGGCCAGATGAGCAAGATGGTATTTGCTATAACTGGTCGTGGAAAAACAACTGGAAAACGATCAACAAGAACTGAAGTCGGTAGCTGGGTGATTGGCTATTGGCGACCTAATCTCCACTTCGAAGTCAACGTATGGAACTGTTTCGAAAGACGTGTATCCATGCTCTTAAATGCAATAAAACCTGGTGATCCTCTTCAAGGTTTGTGTTTAAGCGATTCAATGGAGAATTTTTTTGAACAGGAAATGGAATGTTACATTTCCGGCGAACCATGCCAGACAGGAATCACAAATATAAAAGAGAAATCAGTGAGTCTTATTCTGACAGACCCTCCGCATAGTGACCGTATTCCGTACCTCGAACTAAGTGAATTATGGAACAGCATCTTGAATACAGAAGTCTCCTTCGATTCTGAAATCGTTGTCTCTAATGCTAAAGAGCGCGGAAAGACTCTAAGCACATACAATAATGATATGTACGACGTGATTAGAGCATCTTCTCACATTATGCAGGATGATGCTTTTCTTCTAATGTTGTACAACTCACGCGGCAAATCACCATGGACATTTATATCGCAGGTCATTGACTCATATTCTGAGTTACAATATCACGGTACATTCCCATGCTACTATTCAGCTCTTTCAGTAGTTCAGGACAATCGAAGGGGGAGCCTTAAAGATGATGCGATACTAGTATTTGGAAAACCTCAAGTTGATAGCTCAAAATTAGACAAGCTGGCGACCATTCCTGCTTGGTCCCCAAAAATTCCTATAAAGTGAGGATCGCATCATGGATTTTGATACTGCCGATACCCTTTTCCGAAATGACCGCATCAATGAACTTGCAAATTCTTCTCAAGGTCAACGCTTTCTCAAACTGCGTTCCTTGTCTCGTAGAGAAAATCTTGACCGACTGTTTGAAGTGGCTTCGATTACCCCTACTGCCAGCAGGGTTGCAGATATGCTGAGAGAGGCATTTGATAGAAGAACTATAGATGACCAGATTATTAGCCAGGCAATTCGATCCATTTATGAACTAGAACGCGCTGAGCGACGAAACAATGAAGACGATCTCGTCAATCAACTATATAAATTACACGTATTCGATTGGGGAGGTCTTCACCAAAACAGCTTGGAGCGCACAATAGTTAATAACTACGTGAAGAGAATTCGAGACTACAACGAACTTTCAGATAAAGTTGATAATGAATTGCTGCACAGTATGCGTGGATATGTTCTGTGTTCCTGGTATAATCACTGGACGTCGATTATTATCGAAGATATTTTTCGAGATCATCCCAAAGTGCTGCCTGCAGTTGGTTTGATCAAGAAGATTGATTTCTTTGTGAATGATATACCGTTCGATCTGAAAGTCACATATCTCCCTGAAGGATTCGTCAAAGTCCGTAGGCGTGAGCTAAATCTCCGACCAGAAATCACTCTTTTTAAGAGATGGGCACGGAGTTCCGATGTACCGTTCGATCCTCACTATTCCGAAGGTAGACTACTTCCAGATTTATGGAACAAGGCAAGTGATCACCCATCGGAGTCTGGCCAAGAATTAGTCAGAGAGTCATTTGAAATTCGGCACAGGATTGTTCAGGACATCCAAGACGATCCTGTCGATTTGATCAGATGGCTTTATGAAAATCAAGGGACAGCGAGATTCGATGCTTCTAATAGATTGTTCCTGGTTTTGGTCGATACTACCAATTACTTTGAATCATGGAAGTTAAAGCGTGCTAATGCACTACTTAAAACTAATATCACAAGCTATTTGGATAGTACGCAGTCTGAACCTGGGAATGATGTAACTTTTGACTGGCAAGGTTCCACTCATACTGCATTATCTGATGCTGTTATAGTGACAAAACCAATAATTGATTAGAACACTCGCTAGTTACAATTTCTCACTATACATCATAAGCCACTATCCCCCGCCCCGCCAACCCCTGCACCCCCCTACTATTCTCACCCCCACCCGTCAGCCCCGCCAGCCGCTCCACCTGCTCCGCCGACACCTCCAATACCTCCGACATCACCTGCCACCTAACCCCCTCCGTGTACGGCGGAGTAGTCAACGACCCAGTATAAGCGTAATAGCCACGACCCGACGGCAGAAACCCCGACGCCGGAATCCCCGAAGCGGCCACATCCCCTTCCCCCTCTCCGCGCGCCGCCTCGATAACCGCCTCTATCGCCGCGTTCGGCTCTCCCAGCCGATAGAATATCCCCACCACCGCTATCTCCGATCCACGCCTGTGTACCAGGTGAGTCTCCAACGCGAACCTCCGCCCGTCAACCGTATGCTCGCTCGGATTGTGAAAATGCGCCTCCACCAGTCCGTAAAAATCATCCCCAAGCCTTATGCCCCCGCCATCCTCATACAGAACCTTCACAAACTCCCCCGTATTCGACAGCCGCTCAGCCTCGCCGCCATACTCGAAAGACAACTCCGACGCGCCGCCGGGGACATACCCGGTTATGTCCACTGGCGACTGCTGCGCCCCACCCTGCTTATCTGCGCTGTCTGACATAATCCACCTCTGACACCCTATCTGTACATATCCTCTATGTCCGCCGTCGGAAATTCATGCTTCGCCGCCTCAGCAATGGCTCGGAACTTGCGTTCGATCCTGGCTGAACGTCCCTCTCTCACCCTGGGCCTGGCTCCCGCTTCTTCAATCATATCCTCGACATAAGCTATCGCCACGTCCCTCAACCCCGCAAGCGCCTCTTCCCGCGAGTACCCCCAAGCCGCGCATCCCGGCAGCCCTTCTATCCACGCGCTCCAGCGACCATCCTCATCCTGTTCCAGTTCAACTCTAGGCTTATTCATTCTAAACATTCCTATGTTCTGATATAAGGCTGCGACAACGAGTTAGAAAAGCTCGGCTAACGCCTGTCGAGGTTCAATCGCTCGAATCGGTGAATTCACAAAGTCCTGAATATTCCTGGTAACGATATACTCCGCGCCGCAGGCTTGGGCCGCCGCCACCTGCATCGCATCCTCGAAGTCCCGCATATTCAATTCTAATGCGTAACGTAGGTCTTCAGTAGTAGTTGTAGCAATATCCGCAAAGCTCAGTAAGCGCCTGATAAATCGGCGAGCAAGCTCATCGCTGCCATACCGATCAACGAGATAATACACATTGGACACAGTATGCCACGCGATGTGAACATACCCTTGTGTCTGCTCCACCCGTTCCAGAAACTCTTTTGACTCGACCGAATAAGGGTATCTGTCGAGAGCGTCATCAACGAGAACGTCCGAGTCTATCAGGATCACGGATTTTCCCTCTCAATTCTGAGATACTTCTGAATCAGGTACTGGGCCCTTGGATCCGGATCATCTTCGTCAAGTGTGATGATGCCCGCGAACTCCTCTGCGAACGACTTCTCCCCCTTCTTCCACTTCCTGACTTTGTAATCCCTGACCGGCGTCGCGATCACCCTATTATCCCCTTGAACGATAATGTCCACCTCATCCACCCCCTCGATCAGATTCTTGGGAATATGGATACCCTCTTCAGGCACCTTGAGCCTTACCCTTACCGCCTTGAAGTCAACATGAACCTCCGCCGCCTTCCTGAGCGCCACCAGCGCCTCCCCCTGCGTATCCGCCACGACCTCGCACTCCGGCAGCGTCTCTATCACCGCCCGCCACTGCCCGTCCTCAGTCTGTTCCAACTTCGCCTTGTGAAGCGTTCTCATATCCTCAACCTCCCGCCCGGAATTATACCAGCCTCAAGCGCTCAAGACCTTGAACATTCATGCTGATTCGGTTACAATAATCTCGTAGTCAAATCCCGAAACCATAAATCGTAGTATATAGAGCGATGCAGAATCCGTCGCAGAAAATTTTTCACGGCCATTTAGCTACAAATGCTGGTGGATACAGGTCAGATGCAGGTACCAGAACCCACCAGCAGGCCACCTGCAAAGCCATCAGCAGCCCCCCAGCAGCGTGACCAGCGCGATATAAACCGGAATTATATCGCCTACCCGTCCCCAAGCCGTAGAACCCGGCTCAGCGACATCCGCCGTATGAACCATATCACCCCCAGGATGATGACCGTGAATATCGCCGCCATCGCCACGTATGTCACCAAAAGATTCTGCCAGCCCACCTCGATAACGAAAGGCGGCAGCGCCTGCGCCCCCCGGTCGTCGTACCCCAGGAACGGCATGATGCTCGCGCCCAGCCGTCCACCCATCCACGTCCCCAGCGCCATCCCAACCACTATGACCAGCGCCTGCTCTACCCACATCAGCGACACCAACTGCCGCGTCGAAAAGCCCATCGTCCGCATCAGCGCGAACTGCAACTCGCGGTTCCTGAACGATATGTAGGCGTGAACCAGGAACCCCAGGCTGCTCAGTATCAGGATAGCCCCGAACGCTATCAGCAGCAGCGCGCGCCATCCCGCCAGAACCAGCGGGTCCAGTTGCGCCTCTGCCAGGTTCGCCTCCGTGTCTATAACGGTGCTCACCGCGAACGGCCTGTCCGATTCCAGGTACTCCACCAACTCCTCGCGCTCCTCCCCCGTCACCCCTGTCCGCAGCCACATCTCGTTCGGGCTTATCTCCGAGCGCGCCAGCCCCAGGTTCACGTATGTGATGACCGATTCCAGGTCCGCTATAAGGAACTTGTCGTTGTAGCTGTCCATCGTCGGGAAGAACTCCACCGTATCCGCCAGTACGACCGGCAGCCGTCGCCCGTTCACCGACACCAGGAACTCGTCGCCCGTCGAAAAGCTGAACTCCCGCGCGAACGACTCGCTCGCCACCACCGGAACCGGCTCCGCGCTGTCCCCCGCGAATATCCCCCGCGACACGAACGCGCTCCCGCCCTGCCACACGAACATCAGCGACCCGTCTCCTCGCGCCGACACCTCCGACCACCGCGTCCTGTCCTTAGCCGCGTTTCCCGCCTCTCTCAGTACGTGCCACCCCGCTACGTCTCTGAACTTGTCAATCGTCCGCACCTCCCCGTTGGACATACGTACCCTAACCGCGTCTATCAGGATAGAGCCGGGCGCGAGCGAACTCTCCAGGTCAGTCTCCCCCAGGACGATGGACACCAGCGTGAACGGGCGTCTCGGAAGCAAGCTGAACCTGATGTTGCGCCCCCCGTCCCTCAACTCAGCGTTGTACACCCGCCAGGCGCTCGACTCCAGGAAACCCAGACCATAAGTGAAGTATCTCCCATTCGCGTCCCGCACCCGAACCCCCATTCCGACCGTCGGATGCGGCCTGTCCGCCTTCACAAGCAACTGTACGGCGTTGGCCCGTTCCGGCAACTCTATCCCAAGCGGTATCTCGTTTCCCTTCAGCTTCGCCATTACCTCCGGCAGCGACTCATCCGAGAAGTCCTCCCGATACCAAGCCACCTCCGCCAGCCGGTCGGGGTCAACCGCCAGCATATAGTAGGACGTATCCCCGAACCTGACCGACAGAACCGAACCCCTTCCCCGAAGCGCCGGCGCGACTCCCTCCAAGTCTTCCATCCTGTCATAAGGCTCGACAAGCGGCTTCGTAGTACCCGTATTGTTCAGCGACAGGTTCGCCAGCCGCATATCCGCGCCCGCCGAATACAGCGTCCGCTCCGTGAAACTCCGCTGGAGCGTTCCCCCGAAGCTCGCCGCGAATATCCCCAGCCCGGCCATCAATATCAGCAGAAGCGCCAGCCGCGAGTAGTGCGTCGGGTTGCGCGCCATCTGCCACAGCCCCAATACCACGCCCGGCGGCAGGCGCGGCGCGAGTACCCGGCTGGCGAGACTCATAACCACCGGGAAAAGCCTCAGCAGAACCATCGCCGCCGCTATCAAGGTTATCCCCGGCACCGCGAGCAGTAGCTGGTTCACCGCCACCTCGCCCAACAGATTCCGCGCCGCCAGCGATCCCTGTTCCGTAAGCTGCCTGAACAACACGATGCCCAGTACCAGCAGCATCACGTCCAGGTAGTATCGCTGGAAGAACGACAGCGGCGACGGCCTCGCCGCTTCCTGCCTGTCCCTCGAAATCGAAGACCGCGACGACGCGAACGCCGGTATCATCAGCGCGCCGAAGCTCAGGATCCCCCCTATCGCGCTCATGATGAACGCGCCCCGCGTCAGGTTCACCGAAAGCCGCTCCCCGCCGCTCAGGTCCGAGAACGCCGGCGTGTATCCCAGCAGGCTTATCGCCAGCCCCGCCAGGAACGGCGCTATCACGATAGCCAGGATGGCGATCGTCGCTCCCTCCAGAACGAACACCGTCAATACCTGCCGCTCGCTCGCGCCCCGCCCCTGGAGCAGGTGTATCTCGCTCCGCCGCTGCTCCGCCACCAGCGAGGAGAGGGTGACCACGTAGTAAAGCACGACCACCGCTATGAGAATCAGCACAACGAACATCTGGAGCTTGGTGAACAGCAGCCTCTCGTCATAGTCGCGCAGCGCGTCGTCCAGGTCGGTGTTCTGTCGGAATGACGTGAACACGCTCGCCAGGCTGCGCCTTATGCCCGTTATGTAATAAAGCGCGTCCGTCGCGTTGATAGACGACAACCTGTCCGGTTCCACCAGGAACAGCCAGCCGTAGGTGCTGTCCATATCCGGGAACGCCTTTCCCACCCCACGCAGGAACGTCTCATCAGACACCAGGAACGGCATCGTAACGAAGTTGCCCGACGTGAACGAGTGGAACGTCCTGTCGTTCAGCTGCCAGATAAGGTCGTCGGGGTCGTTCCTAACGTACAGCCCCGTGACCGTGACCGACATATAGGGCGTCGCGTCCTGCCAGTAGGGTACCGCCGACACCGTGTCGCCCACCTCCAGCCCGAACTCCAGCGCCGCCTCCTCCGGGACTATCGCCTCCATGCTGACAGGATCGCCCCGCAGAACCGCTTCGACCGGCGCGTCGCTCGGAACAGCCGCCGCCGTAGGAGCTTGGCGGCCTCGCACATCCGGGTCGAGCAGCGGCTCAGCCATTCGCCCGCCCGGCAGAATCATTATCTTGTCCTCCACCCCGGGCAGGAACACAAAATAGCTGCGCGCGTTGTCGTTCCCCGCCTCCGTCTCCTCCCCCGGAAGCGTGAGAAAGAACGTCGCCGACCTGCCCCCGCGCAGCGCGTCCTCAATGAACCAGCCCACGTTTCCGCTGTACATCCCTTCCACGTAGTTGCGCGCGGTCGCGTAGGTGGAAGGGTTGGTCGGCCCTCGCGTCACCTTGGCGAATATATCCAGGTCCAGCGGATCCCTGTCGGCGAGCGCCGCGTCCAGCGCGATGTCCCGCAGCGAGTCGAAGTAGATCACCGTCCCCGACATGATGGCCGACGCCAAGACGACACCCACCACCACCGAAGACAGCAGCCGCCAATTGGCCAGGCTGCGCTTCACCACCATCGGCCACGCGGACAGTATTCTCAGCACACTACGAAACATGAAACCTCACGCCCGCCAGTCTATGCTTTCCACCAACCCCTGACAAGCGGCAGGCGCGGCGAAATAATCTGGTACACTCCCCGCCAAAACCCCATCGGGAGGCCAACCCGTGGCGATCTACTACCTAGACACCTCGGCTTTGATAAAACGATACAGGACTGAGACCGGATCGGATGTAGTTGAGGAACTCTTCGAGGGTCTGACCACTTTGGATGAGTTGACCACTTCGTATCTGACTCTCTTGGAAGTGAATTCCACGGCGGCTCGTCTTTTGAAGGGAGGAGTAATAACCCCGGGCGGTTATCGAAGGATATTGAATCAATTCGCTCTAGACATATCCGACTACGGCTTCACACTTGTGCCCGTTCAGAAGGAATTGATTGATAGCGCGACTGCAATAGTCAGAGAATACCCCCTGCGCTCACTGGACGCTATACACTTCGCCTCCGCAATTGAGAACAGACGATTATCCAGGGCGCATGAACTCTATGTAATCAGCGCAGACCGTGAACTTGTGGCGGCTTGCCAGTCCTATGGGATACCAGCACTTGATCCACAGTCGAACGACGCGCTCGACCGTCTAATGTCCTTCAGGCGCCGGGTCGGATAATTCTTTTTCAAAGCGATCATCTAGTTCTCGCAATACCTCTTTCAGCGTGCGGTCACCCAGTGCCTCGTCCATCATCGCTCTGACTTCCTCCAATGTGGGCGGAGGTTCGGGGCCGTTGCGGATCCGCTCGGCTTCCTTGTGGATAGCCGCCTCCGCCTTCGAGTCGCTCAGTTCCTCCAGCCACTTCGGTCTCTTGTGATTCACCCTGGAAGGATGCAGGTATCTATTGTCGGCGCTCATACTTTCACCCTCGCGCTCAACTATCGCTCTGTCCGTCGCGCTCCGTACCCTCCCATTATCCTAAAGCCCGCTCAGCCCGTCAACCCGAAGAACAACCCTGGTAGCGTTTCCTCTTTGGTGGTCAAGTTTCCAGTATCGGGCAGGTAGGCACTTCTCCCAAAGCTGGAAACGGGATATCCAACGACTGTGAGGACTAACCGTCCACCTGAAAAGAAACGCTACCGACAACCCTTGTGGTTGCCCCCTAGTAGCGGAGCTATATCGGATAGCCGGAAGAGCCGGCCCTTGAGCGCAGGGGCTTTCGATTATCAACCAAGTACGTTCGTGGTGAGCTTGTCGAACCATGAACGGGCGACCCTTCGACAGGCTCAGGGCGAACGACAGAAGTGGTATCGGGAAACAACTGAAAGACCCTGCCCTTGAGCGGCGGAACTCTTTGACAATCAGTTAACGATTGGTAAAATGCTCTCTACAAACATTGCGGTTTAGCAACATAGCAACCTCTCAGGCCCCGCGCGGACCGCGGCTACGCGATGGCGGCGCGCGCCGGGGTTGAATATATGTACCAGGAACGCGCGTAGATGACATACCAGACATCGGCGACACCGGATTATACGCTGGGATTCAGCGAAGAAGTTCTCGTATCTCCGAGGCGACACAGAGCAGAGCGCGACTCGGCCTATATGCTTCCGTATCTCAGGCCGGGCCTTCGCGTCCTGGACTTCGGATGCGGGCCCGGAGCTATATCGGTCGGCTTGGCCAACTACATAGACCCCGGCGAACTGCACGGCGTTGATATGCAGGAGTCCCAGGTCGAACTGGCGAGGAACGCCGCCAGGGCGAGCGGGCGCGACAACGCCATATTCCACGTCGCCGACGTCACCGACCTGCCCTTCGAGGACGGCTTCTTCGACATCGCGCACGGACACAATATCCTCATGCACGTCCCGGACACCGAGGCGGCGCTCGCAGAGGTAATGCGAGTCCTCAAGCCCGGCGGCATAATCGGCTGCCGCGAGATGATAACTTCCTCCTGCTTCGCCCATCCCGACTTGGGCATTACCCAGAGACTATGGGAGATGTTCGGAGACCTGCTGGCCTCTAATGACGGACACCCCGATATGGGCAAGGACATGAAGTTCCATATCCACGACGCCGGATTCACCAACATTCGTATGTCCGCCTCCTTCAACACGTACAGCTCCCCCGAAGAACTGTCCGTCGTTTACAGCATGGCTATGGGCTGGCTGCTGTCCTCCGAGACGGCGGACACCGCCATACTGTACAGGGCCTGGACCGAAGAGTTGTCCGACCGGATGAAAATGGTAGCAGACAATTGGATGACCCATCCCGGCGCCTTCGCCGCCACAGCCTACGGCGAAGCGGTAGCCAACAAGCCGTAACGCCCGGGGTCTTTTGATTATCAACCAATTACGTTCGTGGTGAGCTTGAGAGTAGTCCGTTCGTGGTGAGCTTGTCGAACCATGAACGGGCGGCCCTTCGACAAGCTCAGGGCGAACGACATAAGCGGTATCGGGAAATAATCGAAAGACCCTACCTTAACGCCAACCATAGCTTATAATATGAATATGAATATGAAGCGGCCATATAATTCTCGCCCGCGCGCCGAGGTTGCCCCCAAGAAATGATTCTAAGGAGCGCTCTCAAATGACTATGACTCAACAGATGTCCGCCACACCCGACTACACCATGGGCTTCGGCGAAGAGTTAATCGCGTCTCTCAAGCGATTCAACGCCGAAACCAGCGCGTTCTATCTGATTCCGTATCTCAGGCCCGGTATACGCGTTCTCGACTTCGGATGCGGCCCAGGCACAATATCGGTGGGCTTGGCCAACTACATAGCCCCCGGCGAACTGCGCGGCGTTGACATGGAGGAATCCCAGATAGAACTGGCCAGAGAACTCGCCAGGGCCAGCGGGCGCGACAACGCCATATTCCAGGTCGCCGACGTGACCGACTTGCCCTTCGAGGACGAATCCTTCGATGTCGCGCACGGCCATAACATCCTCATGCACGTCCCCGACACCGAGGCGGCGCTCGCCGAGGTCATGCGAGTCCTCAAGCCCGGAGGCGTCATCGGCTGCCGCGAGATGATAACCTCGGCCAGTTTCGTCTATCCCGACCTCAACATCATCCATAGATCCTGGGATATGCTCCGAGACCTTCTCTCGGCCGACGACGGACACCCCGACATGGGGAGGACTATGAAAGACCATCTGCTCGAAGCCGGATTCGCCAACATCCGTATGTCCGCGTCCTTCAACACGTACAGCTCCCCCGAAGAAGTCGCTTTCATCCACGGCTTGGCCTGCGACTGGCTCTTATCCTCCGAAATCACCCTGGCCGCCATAAAATACGGAGCCTGGACCGAAGAACTGTCCAACAGGCTTAGAACCGCCTACGACAGGTGGAAAGCCCATCCCGCCGCGTTCGCCGGCGTAGCCTACGGAGAGGCCATAGCCAACAAGCCCTAAGCGAGACAACCGCGAAAATCTCCTCTCCCTCGATGCGGCCAAAAGTTCCTTCCCTCTTGACGGGGGGGGGAAGGCTAGGATGGGGGTGAATACTCTAACTGCAAGCCAGTCTCTACCCTTCCATCCGCGACATCCGTCTCAGACCGATTCACCTAATCGGAAAGCCTGACCGACCCGTCAAGCCACCGTTCGGCTACCTCGACGCTTGGTTATTCGTCGGATACGGGTCTCGTTCGGCGGATGAGACGCTGGCCGTATTCACCGTAACACTTTGCGAAAGCGCGTCGTCCAATCTAGCTATTATCATAACCAGATTCCTGGAGCCGACCGCCAGATCGTCCAGTTCGCACACGGTCCTCTTGTCCCCGGCGCAAGTCCCCGCCACAGGGATACTCAGTATTGGCGATACGCCTTCCGGAAAACTATCCGTCAGAACGACTCCGGTCGCGTCCGACGGCCCATTGTTCTCCACTATCAGGTAATACCATAGAAATCCTAGAGCGTTGACCCTCAACATCGTCAACTCCATGTCCGCTTGGAGAACGGGCGTGGGCATGGCGGGCGTCGTAGTCGAAGTTGGCGGGGGTGTCGGACTCTGCCCGCGCTGGTCGCCGAATTCCTGCCATGTCGCCACGCCGTCCCCATCGAAATCCGCTTTCAGCGCCGGGTACTCGCTGGACGTCCCGAAGTCCCAGAAATCATCCACGCCCGTCGTATCGTCGAAATCGCTGTCAGCGTTGTCGAAATCCAAAAGCCACCCGGCATATATGCCCGTGTACCCAGTGGGCGACTGCAACTCCGCGGTCGTCTTCCCCATCACCCCGCCGGACGCCCCTTCACCCATGCCCGAAGACTTCCCAGATGTCTGCGTATCCCAATAGCTGTCGGATACGATGGCGTTGTTTTGATTTCTGCCAATTACTCCACCAATCAACCTGCTACCTGATACATCCCCTATAACATAGCTTGCAAGTATAGAGCTTTCGCTACGATTCTCTCCAACCAGTCCGCCGATAACTACGCTATCTAGCGAATCATTTCCGGATACGCTGCCCATAGCATAGCAGGCACTTATCACACCATGGTTATCACCAACTAGACCGCCGACTGCGTGATTCCCTGACACATCCCCTGTAGCATAGCTTGCAAGCACCAGACTTTCGCCGCGATTCTCTCCAACCAGTCCACCCACTTTCCAGTCTCCTGATACACTTCCTACGGCGTAACTGGCAATTGTCTTATGGGAAGTACCACTGTTTCCTCCAATTAGTCCACCGACGTACTGGCTGCCCGATACGCTTCCAGTAGCGTAGCTACCAATGATTGTGCCGTAAAACATATAGCCAGTCAGTCCACCAACTTTGTCATTCCCGGACACAGTGACCGTAGAGTGGCTACCGCTGATTGTGCCACTGCCATACATCGCACCAAGCCCTGCCAAACCACCAACATACCGATTCCCCGACACCGATCCCGTTGCGTAACTATCACTGACTGTCCCGCCATTCTGTCCCAACAGACCACCAACGTTCTCTACTCCAGTCACATCCACGTCAATCGTACCTACTTGGCGAACAGTTGCACGAAAAGCAGCCCTGCCAAACAACCCGACTGCACCCGGATCCGTAAGCCCACTCCGATTGATATATAGATTGGCAATCGTATGGTCATTGCCGTCGAATGTGGTTCTGAATGGGTCGCTGGTCAACCCAATAGGCAACCACCCTGCCCCTCCCGTCCACTTCGCGTTGACCGCGCCGGATGCGTAGCTGCCCGCATCATCAAAATCGAGGTCTCGCGCCAATTCATACCCATCGCACCCGGAATCTGGACAGCCCATACCGGTCAGCGCGTTCGGGAAAGCCGCCGCATAAGCGTCCCGATTGGCCTGGTCATCCACCTCGCCATCCCCGTCCAGATCCCAGCGGACCGCGTTCAACTGTTCCAGCGCGCGAATCTCTATGAGGCCGTCGTCATCGGCGTCATAATCTCCAGTCTGCGCGACGGTATACCGGGGAATCGCCAGCCAAGCGAATAGTAGAGCTGCCGTCGCTATCATAATCATCAATGAGGCGATTATCTTCATACTTTACGAATCTCCCCTACCCTTCCCGGCGACGAAGCCTATTTTCCAACTCTCGTATCCGCGCGTCACGCTCTTCCAACACGGCCTCCGCTGACTCGGCGCGACTTCGTTCGTCATCGCGTTCCATCTCTGCCTGCTGGCGTTCCAACTCGGCTATATGAGCACGATTTCGCTCGGTATCACGCTCAGCTTCGGCTGCAATGACGCGGTATCGCTCGGTATCGCGCTCCGCTTCGGCTGCGTTGGCGCGGCTTCGCTCGGTGTCGCGCTCTACTTCGGCCAAGTCAGCGCGGCTTCGCTCAAAATCCCGTTCCGCCTCAACCCGTTCGTACTCCGCTTTCAGCGCCTTCACATTCAGGAGATACTGCCCTGTGTTCACGTCCTGAAAAAGCAACTGGAACGGCTGGAAGTTCTCAGCGAACACATACGACAGGTTCGGCTGCGCGCGCAGCAACGATTCCCGCTGGGACATATCCATCGCGCACAGTCTCAGACCCAACTCCTCGCTGTACGCGCTCATCAGGCCATGTTCGTTCGGAGACATCTCTATCCGCTCGTATTCACCTTCGACCAGATTGAACCCCATCAGCGCCTGTCCGTACAGGTCGCCGCCCGTCGGGTCGAACATCCATAGCTCCGAAACGCCTATGCTGGCGTATATGTCCGGCTTTTCGTACAGGTCTCTCCGATATGTGCTGGGCGAAGCGACTTCCAGAACGAATTCCGGCGGCTTGCCCACCTCCCAAAGGTTGTAGGCGGTCTGATCTCGGATGGCGGAAACATTCACGTTCCTGGCTCGGTAGAAGTCGGGCGCGACCGAGACGCGGTGGTCATCGGGGTCGAACCGAATCGGAAGGTTGGAATCCATGAACGTAAACTTCTCCCCGTTCGGGAGGTGATCGAGACTTGAGGTGGATTGCTTTATGGCGTTGGATTGCATCATTTCGATAGGAACTCGACCGTCAACTATGTTGTCCTCGTAGAAGACAAGTTTGCCTTTGGATGATTGCGTTCTATGGATTTTGGCGGTGGGTCTGGTAGTCATGTCACGCGTCCATGCTGAGTTTTCGGCGATTATACCGACAAGCGTATGATAGTCGCGCATGGCGCGGCGGGCAAGCCTGCCGCCTACCCCTCCATCCGCGACAGCCGCCTAAGATCCAGAGACAGCGCCCGCCGGCCCAGCGTCAGCAGCGCCGCCACGAACACAGCTATCATCGCCAGGTACAGCGGCCCCATGAACAGCCAGTTCGTCGTCAGTATGTACGGCGGCAGCACGTATCCCCCGCCGTCCGTCACCGCCACCGCCGACACCATCATCCGGCTCATCTGGTATCCCGACCACGCGCCGATTCCAAGCCCGATGAACGCTATCAGGATGTGTTCCAGCCCTATCAACCCGATTGTCTGCGCTCGGTTGAACCCCAGCGACCGCAGCGACGCCATCTCGCTCACGCTCCGCTCCGTGAACGCCAGCAGATACACGATATACCCCAGGCTGGCGATGAACAGTATCACCGCCATCGCCACCAGAACCATCGTCCGCCACCCCGCCGAGATTAGCGGGTCCGCGTCCTGCGCCGCGATAGCCGCCTCCACCCCTGTCGCCTTCCCTTGGTAGCCGAGCAGGTCCTCCACCTCCGCGAGCGCGGCGATTCCCCTTCCCTCTTCGACCTCCAGGAAAAGCTCGTTGACCGGCGGCTGCCCCCTCGAGTTCAGCGGATCTACGTACTCCATCAGCGTATCCAGGTCGAATACCATGAACCCCAACCCCTGCGGCGCGACCGTCGGGAAGTACTCCACGATGTCAACCACCACCACCGGAACCAGCCCGGACGGCAGCTTGACGATTATCCCCATGTTCTCCCACGCTCCTGTCGCCTCCGCGAAAGAGCGACTCACCGCCGCCGGAATATACCCGCTCCCGCCCGTCTTGTAGAACCCGCGCAGTCCGTTGTTCGAGTCCTTGCCGAACGTGAACCGCAGCGCCCTGTCCCCCGAATACACTATGTCCGTAACCCCCGACACCTCATCCCGCTCCACCGCGCTCGTAGCGATGGAAACCCACTCCGGCGTCCCCTCGAACCCGTCAATCGTCACCCTCTCCCCCGTCCCCATCACCGCGCGCAGGTCGTCAAACACTATGTTGCCCGCCGTCCCTGTCGAACCGAACCCAGGCTCATTGAGCTGTATCGCCACTATCTCCAAAGGATGAACCAGGTCGTCCGGCAGATCCGCCTCTTTCAGGTTCCAGCCCTGCGTATCTATCTCGCCCAGCGTTATCGTGTCCATCTTGCCGTTGGCGTCCTCCACCACCATCCACAGGAACATCAACGGATAGTAGCTGGCCGGATTGATCCACATCTGTATCTTCTCCGCCCCTTCCGGTATCGCCGTCGCGCGAATCGGATCCTCCACTCGCAGGTCTTCCAGAATGTCGGGCAACGCCCTCTCCGAGAAGTCCCCCCTGTACCATGGGTCGAAGTTACGCGTATCCACCGCGAGGTACGAGAACGTCGGCCCCGCTCCCCCCGTCCCAACGTGTCCACCGCCCCTAAGCGCGGGCGAAGCCGACTCTACCTCCGCCACGCCCATGTATTTCTCCTCCAGCCTGCCGTCCCTCCGACCCTCGTATGGCGGCAGGCCGTAGATGCGTATGTCCATCCCCGCGTTGTACCGGATTCGTTCCTCGTAGCTCCGGTCCAGCGTCGCCCCTACTGTCGTCGCCAGTATCCCTATCCCGCTCGCCAGAATCAGCAGAAGCACCAGCCACGAATACTGCATCGGATTCCGCGCCATGTGCCACAGCGTCATCGAAACCCACACCGGCGCGCGCCGCGCGAAGACCGACAGCGCGTAGAACAAGACCTGCGCCGGAACCAGCGCCGCCAGCGCGATAGACCCCGCGAATATCGCCGCCGGCGCGTCCGGGTCCGGCGGCCTCAGATAGAAGAACCCCGCCACCAGCGCCGCCTGTACCACCGTCCACGCCGTCCTGTGTATCCGGCCCGAGCCCCTACCCGTCAGCCAGTACGCCGCCCCAAACGCGCCAAGTATCGCCACCGACGGAATCCAGCCCGTCTGATCCCCCGCGCGAAAGTCCGTCACCCCAATCGCCGCCGCCAGCGCGACTACCGTAACCCACGCCGCCATATCCACCAGCGTCAGCGACTCCCCGCTGATATAGCGTATGAACATCGGAAACACGCGGAAGAACAGCATCCCCACGGTCGCCAGGAACAAAACCGGCGCGATTAGCAGCGCCTCGTTCACGTCCGGCTGCCCGAACAGGCTGCCCGACACAAGTTCGCCCCGCGCCTGCAACTCCCAGAACAGAACGCCGCCCACAGCCAGGAACATCACGTCTATGTAGTACCGCTGCAATATCGGCGCCTGCGGCGGACGCGACGCCCTCAGCCTGTGGACGATAAGCCCCGCCCTCGCTCCCAGAACGCCCGGAATCACGAATATCGCCAGGCACATCACGCCAGCCACGCCAGCCGCCGCGAACGGTATCCAGCCTATACGTGCGGGAAGCGGCCCGCCGCCCGTTATATGCCAGAAGTACGGCAGCAGGCCCGCCAGCCACACCGTCGGCAGCGCGATGAACGGCGCCACCGCAGCCGCGACCACCGTCATAAGAGCCCCCTCAGCCATGTACAGCCTCAGAAGACGCCAGGTACTGGTTCCCCGGCTTCTGAACAGCGCGACGTCGCTCTCTCGGTTCGGAATCAGGTACGACACTATCATGAACAGGAAGTACAGAACCGCTATCCCCAGAACCGCCATCAGAAGCAGTAGCGGAACACTGGTCAGAAAGCTCTGCCTCTCGAACCGCGCCAGCATTATCCCGATCCCGCTGAACACCGACGACGTGGGCAGCGCCACCGACATCTCATCGTCCAGCCTATCCAGCCGCGCCCGCATCTCACCCTTAGACCACGTTCTCAGTATCTCCGGGTCAACGTCGTTGTACCACACCGCGTCAACCGTCGCGCCCGAAAACGCGCCGCCTATCCCCTCTATCATCGCCGTCCGCCCAACCAGGATCCCCAGCAGCGGCGGCGAGTCCGGCGTCACCACCCCGTCCTCAGTAGGCATACGCGGGAACAGGTACGATTCCACGTCGTCCCGCCAGTACGGATCCGCGTGATAACTCGCCTCCACCAGCCCCGTTATCCTCGCCGACACCTTTATCGGAGAATCCACCGACGGCGCGAAAACCAGAACGTCCCCCGGCTTCAGCCCGCCGAAGGCGTTAGCCGTCCGCGCGCTCAGCGCCGCCTCCACCAGCGGCCCCCGCGCCCCTCGCAGAACCGCGTCTCCGGGCGCTCTGCCCTCCAGGAACGTGACCTTATCCTCCACTCCCTCCAGGTAATGCGCGAAGCCGGCCTCGAACGGCGTCGGCGGTTCTTCCCCCTCCTCCGGCGTCGGTTTCAGCGCGGCCAGCGCCGCCGACGCCCTCGCCGGCGGCGTCATAGAGTAGTACGGCGTCCTCAGATAGCCGCGTGTCCCCTCGTATATCGGGCCCATGTTGTCCGTAACGACCCGCGTCTGCGCCGCCCGCGCGCCCTCGACCTCATCCCGCTCCAGCGGCACGAAGTCAAAATGAACCGCTATGTCGAAGAACGTATCGCCACCGCGCTCGGCCAGAGTCCTCACCATACTGTTCACGCTCTGACGCTCCAGCGCGTCCAGGTACGCCGGGGCCGCCGACATCAGCACAGTCGCTATCACTATCCCCACGAACACGCTAGACATCAGCCGCCACTCCGACCTCAGCCGCCGCATCGCAAGCCTGAAGACGCCCATCTCCGGCTGAATGTCCTCCCCCGCCCTCAACCCGCCCGCCTCCCGGTATCCACCACCCACAGCGCCAAGCTATCCCCCGAATTCCATCCCCCGCCCGCCGGACTGTACAACTCCGCCGACCTCAATGTCGCGAACCCGTATCCCCCCACCACCAGCGCCTGCCCATCCGGCAACAACGTCGTCGTATGTCCCCACCTCGCCTCCTGTATCGTTCCACCCGACGTCCACCGTCCCGTCGCCGGATCGAACTGCTCCACTGACGCCAACGGAATCACCCCATCCGTCGTTCCGCCCACCACCATCACGCGCCCGTCCCGCAACAGCGTAGCCGTATGCCTCGCTCTAGCCCTGTCCATACCCTCCACCAAGCCCCACGCGCCCGTCGCCGGGTCGAAAATCTCCGCCGACCCCAGCGACTCCCCACTCTCTCCAACACCCCCGATTACCAGTACGCGCCCATCCGCCAACCGCGTCGCCGTATGCCCGTCCCTAGCCTCCGACATCCTTCCCGCGCTTGCCCATGAGTCCGTCCCGGGATCATACACTTCAGCCGACGCCAGGCCGCGATCCTCAATACCCACACCGCCCGCCACCAGCATCCGCCCGTCCGCCAGAAGCGTCGCCGTATGCCCCCATCGCGCCTCAGACATCGCCGACGCCCACGTCCACGTTCCGGCATCCGCGTCCAGTATCTCCGCGCTGTCCAGCGTCCGCGCGCCGTCCCAACCCCCCACCGCCGCGGCCCGTCCGTCCGCCAAAAGCGTCAGCGTATGCCTCGCCCTCGCCTCCCGCATATCCGGCAGAGCCGCCCAAGCCCTTTCCTCTATGTTGAATATCTCCGACGAAGAGTGAAACCCGCCCAGGCTGTCCGCGCCGCCGCACACCGCCGCCCGCCCATCCGCCAGCGCCGCCGCCGCGTGTCCCCATCTACCCTGCTCCATCTCCCCCGCAAACGACCACCTCTGCGATTGCGCGTCATAGAACTCCGCCGTGCTGAGACTCCACCCGCCGTTGTTCAGCCCCGCGATTATCATTGGGCTGCCGTCCGCCAGGGACACCGCGACATGATCCCAGCGCGGATCCCGCACAAGCGCCGTCGGAGACCACGACCCCGCGCCCGGCGCGTACAACTCGCTCAGCGCCAGAGGCGACACCAGGCTCGCCCGTCCGCCTACCGCCAGCGCCGTCCCGTCCGGCAGCAGCGTCGTCGTATGCTCTATCCTCGGTGTCAACATCCTCGCCGCGCGGCTCCACTCATCCAGCGTCGGATCGTATATCTCCACCAGGCTCACCGGCGCGACCGACCCGCCGCCCGTAACCAGAACCCGCCCATCCTCCATAACCGTCGCCTGGTGATCCGCCCTCTTCCGGTGCATACTCGCCGCCGGAGTCCATGCCATAGCCGACGGGTCAAGTATCTCCGTCGAATCATGCGCCGCGCCGCTGTCCTCCCCGCCCGTGACCAGAACCCGCCCGTCCGGCAGAAGCGTAGCCCTATGCCCGCTTCTCTCCGTAGCCATAGGCGGCCCGTAAGACCACGCGCCCGTTCCCGGATCATATACCTCCACCGACGCCAGCGTATTCGGCCCCCGGATTCCACCAGTGATAACCACGCGCCCGTCCGAAATAAGCGTCGCCGTATGTTCAGACCGCGCCTCCGACAGACTCCCCGCCGCGCTCCACGTGTCCGACGACGGATCATATATCTCAGCGCCCGCCGTCGCCGTTAGCAGGTCAACCCCGCCCGACACCAGAACCCGCCCATCCCGCAGAAGCGTCGCCGTATGGTCCGCCCGCCCCTCTCGCATAGCCGCAGCCGCGCTCCACGTGTCCGACGACGGATCATATATCTCCACCGACGCCAGCGCCCTCACGCTCAACTCTTCACCGCCCGCCAGCAGAACCCGCCCGTCCCGCAGAAGCGTCGCCGTATGCCCTTGCCGCGCCGTCCCCACGCTCGGCCCCAGCGTCCACAAACCCGTCTCTGGATCATACCGCTCCACCGACGCCAGATCCGTATCCAGCCTCGCGCCCGCCACGGCCAGAACCGTACCATCCGCCAGCAGCGTCGCCGTATGATTCGCGCGCGGAACATTCAGACTCCCGGGCGCCCCCGGAGACCCGGGCGGCGGCTCCGGCGCCGGCGTAGCGGTCGGCGTAACCTCCCCCACATCCTCCACCTCCAAATCCCCCACGCCGCAACCCCCGGCCACAACAGCCGCGACCAACCACACAACAACTATCAGCGTGCGAAATCCCATAACCCGAATTGTGCGCCAACCCACGCCACAAGTCAACGAATAAAGTGATTGTGGGATTGTTTCACTTAGTGTAGCCATGGCATCAAGGTACGTTATTGGCTAATGAAGGGAATTATGAGTACCGCTGTCAGCGCCCATCAAGAGGGAAGAGGCTTATGTGGCGTTTAGTAGACGTCGAGGGTGAAGCCCATGCCCTGGGGGGTGTCCTTGTAGTCAAGGACGGAGGTGGACATCTGGGGGGCGAGTTGCTGGCTGAGGAGCAGTATCTTGGTTCCGCGAAGGGTTACGGTGAGGTCGTCGCTCTTTTCGTCGTCAATGACTATGCCGAAGTCGCCCGGGCCTGACCAGGCGGGGGGTATGGCGAGCCGAAGACAGCGGCCAGCGCCCAGATCGCGCTGCTCTACTATGTTCTTGAGTTCTCGCTTGGCTTGGGCTGTGACTGTGAGCATGGGTTCTTTCAGCCTGACCTTGTATCCATATTTCTTTGTATATGCTGGCTGGCTAAGGTCGCTGGATTCCCGCTTTCGCGGGAATGACGGAGGGAAACGCGAGTGAAAGGCATTGTAAACACAGCGGCGTTATCCGTCGGCGGACCAGAGGGTGTGGTAGTTTGTTCCGGTTATGGCGGCGGTGAGTTCGTCGCTTTCGAGTTGGCGGAGTTCTTTGAGGGCTTCTTCGCAGGCGGCGAAGACGGATTCGTCGCCGGATTGTTCCAGCCTGTCCAGAATCTTGTCCCAGACGCCCGAACTTATCAGGCTGCCGACGTATCTCTGCCATGGGACGAGGGTGAGATTGGAGGGCCTGGGGAATTCGGGCCTGGCGCGGCGGATTGATCTCATGCGGTCCTGGGGCGACTTGGCCATGGGCATGAGCCTTACCATTGGCCCCACGTCGTCGTTGTAGCGCGTGTCAACGATGAGGGCGCGTCTGAACGTTGGGAAGAAGACCGACATTACCTCGGCGCGCTCTATGTTTCGGATCACGTCTCGAATGTCGAAGAGGAAATTCCCTTCCATGTCCCTTTGTCCTGAATTATCGCCCTGACATTTGGGGTTTCACCCCCATACTGGCCTTCCCCCGTCGAGGGGGAAGGGACTTTTGATTAGTCGTCCCGCAGTTCGCGGATGGTTTCGATGAAGGAGGGGAGTATCTTGTTCCAGTCGCCGACGACTCCGTAGGTGGCGGACTTGAAGATGTTGGCGTCTTCGTCGCGGTTTATGGCGACTATGTTCTTGGAGGCGGAGCAGCCGGCCATGTGCTGGCTGGCGCCGGATATGCCTATGGTGATGTAGAGGTCGGGCGTGATGGTCTTGCCGGTCAGGCCGACCTGGTGGCTGTGGTCTATCCAGCCCGCGTCGCAGGCGGCGCGGGACGCGCCGAGCGCGCCGTCAAGCAGGTCGCTGAGCGCCTGGAGTTGCTCGAACGGCTCAGGGCCGCCGAGTCCGCGACCGCCGCTGACGACGATACCGGCGTCTTCCAGCCGGACCCCCTCGGTCTCCTGGGAGACGGTCTCCACCAGACGCGCCTTGATAACGGAGTCGTCGAGGTTCGCGGCGAAGTCTTCTACGCTTCCCGAACGGCCTGAATCCGGTTCGCCGGCCTCGACGGTCTTGGGCCTGACGATGACGACCTGGGTTCCGTCGCCTGAGAACGAGACGCTGGCCATGGCGTTTCCGCCGTAAACCGGCCTGGTGGCGGTCACGCGACCTGCGGCGTTGACGGATACTTCAACGCAGTCCTGGGCGACGGCGACGCCGAGCCGGAACGCCAGCCTGGGGCCTACGTCTCTGCCGAGCGGGGTGCGCCCTATCAGGACGATGGAGGGTTCGGCGCTTCGCGCTACCTGTTCCAGCGCTGACAGGTGGGCGTCAATCTGGGCTTCGGACAGAAGCGGGCTTTCCACCTTGTAAACTTTGTCCGCGCCTATCGCTATGGCGTCGTCGGCTTCGCTTCCGACGGACGCGCCCTGCAACGATACCGATACCTGTTCGCCGGTTTCGTCCGCGAGGGAGCGGGCGAGCGAGAGCAGTTCGCCGGTTACGCTGGCGAGGCCGTTGCTATCCAATTCTCCTAAGACCAGAATGCCCTGCATCAGTTATCTCCAGTGGTTGGTTTTCGTTGTCATAATAGAGGGGCGCTGAACTTATCACCCTCACCCTAGCCCTCTCCCATCAAGGGAGAGGGGATTTTCGCGTATCCCCGTCAAGGGAGAGGGGTTTTTGTATGTCGGTTAGACTAGGCGGGCTTCGCGGAGTTTGAGGGCAAGCTGCCTTCCGGCGTCGGCTTCGTCTTCACCTTCTATGAATTCGCACTGCTTGTCGCTGACCGGCACGTATAGTTCATCCAGCGCCAGCTTGGGCGCGAGAGCGGATTCGTCGAGGCCGATGTCGGACGCGCTCCAGACGGTGGGGCGCTTTCTGCCGGCCATCATTATGCCGCGCAGGGTAGGGTAGCGCGGTTCGCCGAGTTCGTTGCTGACTGTGACCAGGGCGGGAAGCGGGGCCTGTATGACCTCGTAGCCGTCGGTCAAGGCTCTCTGGACGACGATTCCGCCGTTCTGGGCCTCTATCTTCTGGGCCATGGTTACGCAGGGGAGGCCGAGCAGTTCGGCGACGCCGAGGGGAACCATTGAGTTGTCCCAGTCGGACGCCTGCCTGCCGCACAGCACCAGGTCGAAGTCGCCGACTTTCTTGATGGCCTCGGCGAGCGCCTGGGCGGTGGCGAAGGCGTCCAGTTCGGCGGTGAGAGGGTCGTCAACCAGGATGAGCTCGTCGGCGCCCATGGAGAGGGGTTTCTTCATGACGTCCATGACGAATCCGTTGCCGACCGATACGACCGTGATGTTGGCTCCGCCGGCCTCTTTGAGCTGGAGCGCGGCCTCGACCGCGTTCTCGTCGAAGCCGTTGACTACGGGCGGGATGCCCGCGGCGGGAACGACGCTCTTGGTGTCGGGGTCTATTCTGAACGCGGACGCGGGGGTTTCCGGATCCACGACCTGCTTGGCGCAAACGACTATGTTCATTGGCACGGGAAGTACCTCGCATTAGGGTGTAGATTCAGGGCGCAGGGCCACATTTGACTATAGCATCGCGTCTTGAACAGGGTCAAATTGAGTTGTGGGTATCACCCCCATCCTAACCTTCCCCCGTCAAGGGCTGAGAGGGGTAGGCATTTCACCCTCACCCTAGCCCTCTCCCTGAGGGAGAGGGGAATTATTGACTGGAGTTCGTAGCTGATTGGACATTTGCCTACCCTTGTGAGCCCCGGGGGAGAGGGATTTTGTTGATCGGTATTCATAGGCGTCTCAGAGTCGTCGGATCGGGTCGGTCATAAATGATATTTATAGTTTACTGGTGGCGTTTCAAGTGAGTTTCCAAGTGGGACAGGTGGCATATCACGTGGAAAGTGACCTGTAATCACCTGTTGTTAGCTACGGATTGAAAATTTTTTGTCGGCGGATTCATTTTGGATAACCTCCCATTTATGTATCGCATGGTCGGAGCGGCGTTTTCCATGCGGGTATTATAGCTAACTGAATGTATGTTCGCCTAGGGGGATATGGAGGTCACGAGGGCTTTGGCGGTTCGGGCCGAAATACTCCGAAACCGGGGGCCGAACTGCCCAGCGTCTCCTTGAGCCGGGTGAGCGGGTCGGGGTCGGCGCTGGCGTGGAGAAAGGGGTTCACAACTTACCTCGCTTGACGCCCTATGATATACTACATCACACACTACGCCCAGCGTGGAAGGTTTTTATCTGAAGGAGGAACTGAAGCGTTGCCCCCGTTCACACGATGGAACTCTGAGGGCTTCATACCCCCAATAGGATCAATTGACTCTGCTTCGCGCAACCGGTCGCCTTATGCCGTCTCGCTAAGGGAATTGATAGAGGTCTTTGGGAACACTCCAACTCGTCAACGCCTACTTACAGGGTTCCTAGATTATAGAGCCGAGTTGCATCAGGCTGGCCTTGAGCGGGGGTTCCAGTGGATCAATGGCAGTTTCCTTGAGAATATCGAGGACAATGAACAGCGAGACCCCGACGACATTGACGTAACGACCTTCTTCTATCTTCCTAATGGAATTACAGAAGAAACATTTTACCGAGATCATGGTTCACTTTTTGACAAAGGTAATATAAAAATAATCTATCGTGTAGATACTCAACCAGTGCTTCTGGATCCTAATCAAATGGATTACGTCATCAAAAACGTTATCTACTGGTATAGCATTTGGTCACACACCCGACCACCCAGATTCAGATGGAAGGGATACTTACAAGTTGATTTGGCCAAAGATGGGGATCTAATTGCAAGGGACGAGTTAAATCGAATTGCTAGTGAGGGGGAGCGACAGTGAACATACATGAATACCGCTTCCTACTTTCCGAACGCGCTACACTGAAAGACTTAATCGACCAGGCTCCTCCTGGCAGCATTATAACTCGAATGGGCTTGGAATCGCGATTGAAGGAAGTTCAAGCAGAGATCGAATCCTATGAAGCGAACTCTATTGTCGAACACTCGCCTGATGTAGTCGACGCGCGTCTGACGTTCGGAGGAAAACCAGTTATCGGCCAGCATGGGATTCTGGCAGACTTTGGGGCAAAGGCCCTGACTGCATTTGAGAAAGCTGTCGCCTCGGTGGGCGCAAGCCAGGATGGACACCTAAACTGGATGGGGCCGATTCCCAATCGTGACGCATATCGTCAGTTAATCACAGGTACCGCTTACGGCTCATTCGGTTTTCAATTTGAAGACTCATCGCTGCATGATGAGAAGAGCGTGCCTTATAATCCACAAGCATCTTCCGCGGTTAAGATGGTTATGAAAGTCCTTCAAGCATCCGTGGAGACTCAGGATAATAGTGAACTTGCTGACTTACTGGGCGATTTCAACCGTCGCGCGATTAAAGATGTATGTGAGTTTCTAGAAATCGTCGCGAAGAATGAGGCTGTCTGCGCTCTTGAGATTGGAGACGAGGATATGCGTTTCTATGATACTGAACAAGTGCGACGCAGCGCGGAGCGTCTAGGTCGAATAGAAAGTGAGGAGGTGGTAGAACTCGTAGGACAGTTTAAAGGCTTTCTGCCTTATCGAGGTAGAGTGGAATTTCTTGTGGATGAAACTCGGGAAATAATCAATGTGGTAGCGAGGAAGCCAGTTGTTGAGTTTGCCGAAACACACCTCAACAGACTAGTCAAAGTCAAGGCTCGCAAGAGACAAATAGGGACAACCAGACCACATTACACCTTTCTAGATATTAAGGAATGATAATTTAATCGAGCCTGAGAGATTCCGCGCCCGCCGTCTGCGGTTCTCCGCCAATTCTATCATGCCCCCGTACACCGCGACGCGCTTGTCTTGGGTCGCGTTCTCTATCGCTACTACTTCCGCGTCCTCCTCTATTCGGCTTCTATGCTTTCAGGCGATATGCCGATATGGGAGTTGTCAGCGGCTTCTTGAGATAGCTGGCGTAGAGGATGTTTAATTATCGTGCGCTATCTCCCTTCTCGCAGAAGGGCGACGAACCCGGCCTGCTCGAAATCTCGGTCGTAGGCGAGGGCCTCAGTTATGCCGAGACGTTCCATATCCAGCGCGGCTATCCAGTATCCGGCGTCAGCGAACACGACCTTCACGGCTAATCCTCCTTCGGGTGTCCGTAGAGGTAGTGCTTATAGTTCTTTGCGCCGTCCGTTGGGCCGGGTTCCCTGGGGATGTGAGACAATGACTTGCGTATGCCGTCGAACATATCATTGATAGACGAAGTTTCGGTGTCATACGCCTCTCTGCCGTCGCAGGGGGCCGGAGCCGTTTTCTTCATCCGTTCCTGATCCGAGTGGAGAGGCTCGATGTCTATGGCGACAGACAACTCCGCGCCTTCCTCTATGTCGAGGCGTTGGAGGGGGACGATGTGGCCGTTGGTGAATTTGGCTTTTACTCTGGCCATCATGGTCTTGCCTTTCTGGGCGGCGGTTTCAAACGCCCTCTAAGTAACCACATACACTAGCCACTATCCCCTAATTCCCCTCTATATTCTTAACTATCTGGAGTACCATCGGAGATTTGAATTGCCCGACTTGAGTTCTAACTAAGTCCATCATACTATGTTCCGGCAAGTACAGGTCTTGTAGATTGCGTAGCAAGTTGAGATCCGCATCTTCATACATTCCTGTCTTGAGATTGATAGAATGTCCTGTAATGATGGTCGGGCCATCATATGAATTGGACAGGATCACCAAACCAGCGACATTGCCAAAATAGAGGACTTCACCAATTAGCTTTCGGTCGTTCGGAAGGCCGAAAATGTTTACGGCATGATAGTTAGTCCAATCGTCCATCATTCCCTGCAAAGAAATACCTGGCAGAATCACCACTCCTTCTTCCTTCATCTCCTCATCCCGCAAGTAAGGAGCAGAGTTCTCGCAGTCTGATGGATTAATTCCCAAATAGAACGCCATAGCCATGGCTGTCTTGACCAGTGAACGATAGTACTTGGGCATCTGTAATCGCAATGTGAAGTTAACAACAGGCTCGGGAATTATGTCGTGCTTGATACTGGCGTTGAACTCAGCGCGTGTCATGCTACTTTTACCATTTCTCTGAAGTATAGTATTCACAGTATCGAACAGGGCATCCACTCGACTGGGATCACAAGTAAGTTGATATTCCACCTCACCCGATACTCTTTGAGTCTTGATTGGTGGATTAAAATCTAGACGGATCTGTGAACCAGAATCAATGAAGACATTTAAGCCGGTATCGGCCATACGACCCCGGATATATTTTCCCTTCTGTGGGTTTATTAGAAAATTCTGATCCACATGAAACTTCCAAGACTCAAAGCTGGTAACCGCAGAATCCCATTCATGGCCAGTTCTACTGTTACAGTCTCGACAAATGAAGTCACGCACTATCCTCTTCCCACCCATGCTCTCCGGGATAATATGTTCTCTGGTCTTGGTCAGTTCTTTGTCGCATAGCCAGCATATTTTCATGGGAGTTATATACCTCCTATCCTCGCGATACACTCCGCGCCCGCTGTCTGCGGTTCTCCACCAATTCTATCATGCCCTCGTACACCGCGTTGCGCTCGTTTTGCGTCAGGGCGAGCGGGTCGAATACCGCGCTGTCAAGCTACTGACACTCTGGCGATGGGCATGGGGGTGAGCGTCTCCTGTGTGGGTCTTGGTTAGGGTCAGAGAGTTACGCCGTTGGCTCTGAGGGCGGATATTTGGGCGGGGGTGTAGCCCATGCCGGAGAGTATGGCGTCGGTGTGTTCGCCGAGGGCGGGGGAGGCGGAGCGGGCTTGGAGCGGGGTTTCGCTCATGTTGATGATGGGGCCGACCATCTTGACGGGGCCGGCCAGGGTGTGCTCGAGTTCGACGCTGAGGCCGTTGGCCCTGACCTGCTCGTCGTCAAGCATTTCCTGCGCGAACCGCACGGGGCCGGCGGGGACGCCAACGCGGTCGAAGGTCTCAAGCCACTCGTCAACCGTTTTCTCCAGGAACAAGGCTTCGGCGCGCTTCATGAGCCGTTCGGTGAGGGCGATGGTCGCTTCGTCGAAGGGGTCGTAGCCCGGGCTGAAGCGGGGGTCGTCTATGCCGAGCACGTCGGCGACGCGCTTTCTGAGGCGGTCGCTGAGGCAGGCGACGGCCATCGCGCCGTCTCTGGCCTGGTAGGTGCGGTAGTAGATGTTCGCGCCGCGCCAGGGGGAGACTATCTGTACGTACTGCTGGTGCATATCTTCGAAGGACGCGCCGGACTCGCGCATCGCGCCAAGCACGGCGAGGAACTCGGCCCTGCGCTCGGCGTCGAACGCCTCGACCTCCATGAAACTGCCGGTCTGGACGCCTAGCGCCGTTCCGAGCAGAGTGGTCTCGACCATCTGGCCGCGTCCGGTTCGCTCCCTGTGGAAGAGGGCGGCGCACACGCCCCAGGCTATGGCTATGCCGGTGGCGAAGTCGGCCACGGCGGTGGAGGTGATTAGCTGTGGAACGCCGTCCTTTATCTTGCCCTCGGCCGCCATGAGGCCGCTCATGGCCTGGATGATGAGGTCGTAGCCGGGGCGGTAGCTGTCGGGGCCGCTGCGTCCGAAGGCGGTGTTGTCGCAGTAGATGAGGCGCGGGTTTATGGCGGAGAGGGTTTGGTAGTCTATTCCGAGCTTGGCGGGGACGTCCGGGCGCGCGTTGACGACCACGACGTCTATGTCTGGGATCATCTCGTGGATGATGGCGACTCCCTCCGGCCTGGCGAGGTCGAGCGGCAGGCTGCGCTTGCCCCGGTTGAGGGACATGAAGGTTTTGGACTCCTTGGGGATGAACTCCAGGGCGAGACGCCAGGGTTCGCCCTCGACGGGTTCGACCTTGATTACGTCCGCGCCCATGTCCGCCAGCATCATGCCGCCGAACGGCCCGGCGATTATCTGCGTGAATTCCAGAACTTTGATTCCTTCGAGCGGTCCGGCCATGTGAGTCGCCTCTTGTCTGAACTGAGATCTGATTATACTTGGACAAGAAATTTTTTATCAAAATTCTCAGATTTTGCCCATTTTCGCCGATTTTGCCCCTTGCGAATTTCAAGGGCAGGGAAATTATAATTGAAAGTGACTTGGTCGTCTCGTCTTTCGGGACTCGGCTAAGGCGGACATCCCGCTAACCGCTCAGCCATGCGTGGGGCAGCGCTGTCAGCGTGAATCTTACGGGGTCTGTCGCCAAGCCGGATCCGATTGGCAATCAGCAATGCAGTCAGACCTTAGTATAAGTGCGCGCCGAAAATCCACATAGTTTTGAGACGCAGCTATGGGGCGCGTGGAGAGGAGTTATGAAAATGGTGACTTCATCATCGCCAAGCAACGATCCGGGAGAGCGTCCACACAAGGTATGCCCTCGATGTCAGGCAAGCCTGATAATAACCTACAACGAGCCGGAATGTCTCCAGTGCGGATTCGTGGACTACAAGTACGTTCCACCCACGCCGATAAGCGCGAAGAGCCTGATGAGTTCCGCGACGCGGTTCATATTCAGGTACATCGGCGACTCGCCGAATCTCAGGGAGACGCTGGTTGACGCCCAGTTGCGGCGGATTCGGAATCGCGTGGTGTACGCGGTGACCTGTCCATTCTGCCGGTCGCAGATGGATCAGTCATCGCTAAGCGGCAAGCGCCGCGAGATTCGGGAGGAACGCTATAAATGCGACCAGGGACACAGGGTTTCACTCATACCGCGCAAGAGCGGAAGCATGGGGTGGAAGTAAGCTCGACAAACGCCGTTCAGGATAATTCCAGGGGCCGAAGGCGAAAATCCAGCCTTCGGCCCTTTGAGTTGGGGGGCGGATTGTTTCCCGGCGATGGCGGGCGTGGAAGCTAATCACCCCCATCCCCGTATCGGAGTACGGGGCAGGCTCTAACCTTCTCCCATCAAGGGGGAAGGGACTTATGCAATCGTCTCAATTTGACAACGCCGAATGTATCGGCTTATTCTGTCTTATGCTTAAATGATAACCTGGGCCGAACTGTTTGATTTGCGTGAAAGCGGGATCGCGCAAGGCCGGGTACACCGGATTCAAGTCCAAATTCGCGAGGTATGCGGGAATGATTAAGGCGGGCGCTAGATACGTTACCCCAACGGGAGCCGAACTGATAGTCACCAAGGGCGGCGACGGCTTATTGTCGGACGGCGAGACTCATTTGCAGGAGAAGGGCGCCGGGGCCGGCTTCGACAACGGGTACGCCCCGGGCGAGGACGTTCAGACCATCAACCTCGGCAGACGCTACCAGTCCGCCGACGGCGCGGTGACCGTGCTGGTCACCAAGGCCGGACAGTGCGACCTGCGCTACAACGGCGAGGTCATGGAAGTTCAGCAGCCCAGAAAGCTGCCTTCTTCGGACTAGAACCTGCCGTCTTCTCAGACCCAGAGGCTTTCGGTTATTTCCCGATACCGCTTCTGTCGTTCGCCCTGAGCTTGTCGAAGGGCCGCCCGTTCATGGTTCGACAAGCTCACCACGAACGTAATTGAGGGTCACCACGAACGGACTACTCTCAAGGTCGCCACGAACGTAACTGGTTGATAGTCTGAAGACCCTGTTCTCAGACCGGGGTGAGCGTCAGCCCTCCACGGGTGGCTGTCTCATGCTGCTCGTCGGCGTGGTATGAGCTTCTGACCAGCGGCCCCGAGGCTACGTGGTGGAATCCGAGCGCCTCTCCCTCCAGTCGCAGTTCGTCGAACTCGGCGGGCGTGTACCACTTGGTGACGGGCGCGTGCTTCTGGGAGGGCCGCAGATACTGGCCGATGGTGAGCAGGTCGCAGTCCACGGATCTCAGGTCGCTCATCGTCTCCACTATCTCGTCCCAGGTTTCGCCCAGGCCGACCATCATGCCGGACTTGGTGACCGCGTTGGGCGAAATGTCCTTCACGCGCCTGAGAAGTTCCAGCGACTGGTCGTAGTCGCCCTTCGGCCTGACCCGCCTGAACACGCGCCTCACTGTCTCTATGTTGTGGTTCAGGGTGTCCGGGCCGGCTTCCATCGTTGAGGCCAGCGCGTCCCAGTCGCCCTGGTAGTCGGGTATCAGCAGTTCCACCTTGCAGTCGGGGGAGCGGCTGCGTATCTGCCTGACGCACTGGGCGAATATGAACGAGCCGCCGTCGGGCAGGTCGTCCCTGTTGACCGAGGTTATGACCACGTAGTTGAGTCCGAGACGCTCCACGGTCTCGGCAAGCCGTATGGGTTCCTGGAGATCGAGGCCCTGGGGTACGCCGGTGGTTACGGCGCAGTAGGCGCAGGCGCGGGTACAGATGTCGCCCAGTATCATGAAGGTGGCCGTGCCGCGCTCCCAGCAGTCGCCGATGTTGGGACATCGCGCTTCCTCGCAGACCGTGTGAAGCTCTTCCGACCTGAACTGCTCTCGCAGGCTCATGTAGTTGGGCCCGCCGGGCATTGGGACCTTGAACCATTCGGGAAGGCGGCGCGTTACTGTCATCTGTACCCCCTTGATCTACGCCTAGATGATAGCAGATTCGGAGCGTCGTATCTCGCTAAATGAGAGCCGACCCAGGGTCTTTTCATTTTCGCCTCGTCTTCGATCTCTCGTTCGCCCTGAGCCTGTCGAAGGGCAGTCCGTTCATGGTTCGACAAGCTCACCACGAACGGACTGCTCTAGTGACGCTCAATAATGAAAAGGCCCTGAGAGCCGTTGCCCGCCGATATGCTATATTTATCCGTCTGGATATGGCGCGAATGGCATGGAGTCGAATCAGAGTTGGCGCGTAACAGAAAGAAAAGACAGCGTTTTGAGGATAGGCCTCCGGAGTTCGCCGAACTAGAGCTGGGTTCGCTGGGCGAACTTGGGGATGCGACCGCCGAGTTCGAGGGAATGCCGATAAACGTCGCGGGCGGGATACCGGGCGAGCGGGTTGTAGCGCGGATATATCGTTACAGGCGGCGGCGCAAGGACGTGGTATCGGGAATCGTGGACAGGGTTCTTGAGGCGTCCCCGGATCGCGTGACGCCGAGCTGCGGATACTGCGGCCCATGTTCGGGCTGCCAGTGGCAGCACATAGCCTATCCGGCTCAACTACGGCTCAAGCGCGAGACGATTGAGGGCTGTCTGGGGCGCTACGAATCGCTTGCCGGGGCCGAAGCGCTGCCCACTCTCGCCGCGCCCGGCCAATACTACTATCGCAATCACGCCAGGTTCACCGTCCGATGGGGAGGGCAGCTAGGCTTCTCGAACCGGATTACGCGCAGGTTCGTCAGGATTGAGCACTGTATGTTGATGGATCCGGTCATAAACGACGCGCTGACCGAGTTTCAGGACAAAGCGGCGGAGACGACGAATATGTCCCTGCGAGTCGGCGCGAACACCGGCGACCTTCTGGCGCAGCCGACTTTTCAGAATCCCGACATCGCTATCCCGTCCGGGCAGACGCACTACACGGAGAGGATGATGGGACGCGATCTGAGGGTCGCTTCGCCGTCGTTCTTCCAGGTGAACACGGCGCAGGCTGAGAACCTGGTACGGCTGACGCGCGACGGACTGGAACTTGATGAGAGCGACGTTCTGGTTGACGCTTACGCGGGCGTCGGCGTCTTCGCGATACTGCTGTCGCCGTTCGTGGCGCGGGCTATCGCCATCGAGGAGTCCGCTTCAGCCATCCAGGACGGCAAACTGAACGCCGACGGCCTGAGCAACGTCGAGTTCGTTCAGCTAAAGACCGAAGAAGCGCTGGCGGATCTCGTAGAGATTTGCGGCCTCGACCGGCCGCCGGACGCGGTTATCCTGGATCCGCCCAGGACGGGCTGCCATCCGCGGGCAATCGAGTCGCTGCTGAAGCTGAGTCCGGAGAAGGTGGCATACATATCCTGCGACCCGCCCTCGCTGGCGCGCGACCTGGATATCCTCGCAAGGGGCGGATACGAAGTAAGCCGCGTCCAGCCCGTTGATATGTTTCCGCAGACGTATCACGTGGAGTCGGTCACGATTCTGCGCTCAAAATCGGAGCGGCCTCAGCCGTCGTCCCTGTCCTGAAAGCGAGATAGCCTTGCCTGACTCCAGCGAAATCGCGCTGCTTTCGTCCTCTCCCAGGAGGCGGGAGCTTATCCGATCCCTGCTCAATCCGGTATCAATCTCAGGTTCGCGCGGCGAGGAACCCAGGCCGGAGGACGGCGAAACCCCGGAGAAGTACGTCATACGCTCGGCGATTGCCAAGCTGGGCGAAGGTAGTTGGAGCGGCGACGAGGGCTGGCTGGTGAGCGCCGATACGGTTGTCGCGCTGGACAGCGAGATCTTCGGCAAGCCGGCTTCCGACGAAGAGGCGCGGGATATGCTGACGCGGCTTCGCGACAGGCGGCACCAGGTTATTACGGGCGTGGCGGTTCTGGATACCGAGTCGGGGCGGCTGCGATCCGAGACCGACACCTCGGACATCTACACCCGCGACTACTCGGACGCGGACATCGAGAAATACATCGCCAGGCGGGAGCCGTTCGACAAGGCGGGCGCGTATGCCGTGCAGGACGATGAGTTCAACCCCGTCGTTCGGGTGGAGGGATGCTATCTGAACGTGGTCGGCCTGCCGCTATGTCTGCTCGTCGAGTTGCTGAAGCGGCTGGACGCCGACCCGCGATTGCGGCCTCTCGACCAAATCCCTTACTATGACAGGTGCGCCGACTGTCGTTTGCAAGCCGCGTTGGAGGGTGAATCATGAGTTTCCTGGGCATGGGGCCTCTGGAAATCGTAATAATCCTGCTTATCGCCTTCATAGTTCTTGGCCCTGAGCGCATGATTGACGCGGCGCGCTTCCTGGGCCGGATGGTGGGAGAGGGTCGCAAGTTGGCGTCCGAAATGCCGCGCGTGGTCGTCGAGGACGATGACATCAAGGTAGTGAACGCGGGCGAGACCATCAGTATGACTCGCGGCGCTGACACGAAGCCCGCCGAGACGGTCAGCGACGATACCCAAGCCGAGAATCGGACGGAAGACGACGGCCCCGTGGCGTTCGCGTCGGCCTCCAAAACGGTTCCGCCGAATCCCGATACCAGCCAATCCCCGGAGCGCGGCGAGACCAGATGAACGACGAGCCGCTTCCCCTCAGATCCCATCTGCTTGAACTTCGCCGCCGGTTGACGTACTCGGCGATTTCGGTGGCGGTCACCACCGGCGTGGCTTTCGCCTTCCATCGCCAGATACTCACGTTCCTGATGGGGCCGGCGAACCAGTTCGAGGAAATCCCCGTCGGCGGCCCGGTATATACCACGATGACCGAGTTCATCAGCGTCGCGTTCAAGACCTCGCTGCTCGTCGGGCTGTTCGCCTCGCTTCCGTTCATCTTGTACCAGGTGGTCAGGTTCGCCGCGCCGGGCCTGAACAAGACGGAGCGCAGATACCTGTACATCCTGATGCCCGTCACCATTCTGGCGTTCCTGGCGGGCGCGGCCTTCGGCTACTACGTCATGTTCCCGCCGATGATAAAGTTCCTGCTGAACTTCAGTGGCGGCCTGGCCATTCCCATGATAGGGATAGGCAACTACATCAACCTGATTCTCGCGCTCACCTTCTGGCTGGGCCTCATATTCGAGATGCCCGTGGTGATATTCTTCCTCGCCAAGATAGGCTTGGTGTCGCCCGGCTTCCTGGGACGGCATCGCAGGTACGCCATAGTCATAGCGTTCATACTGGGCGCGATAATCACCCCGACCTTCGACCCCATCAACCAGAGCCTTGTGGCGATCCCTATAATCGTTCTGTACGAACTGAGCGTCTGGCTGGCCAAGTTCGCGGCGCGCGGCAGGAAAGCGCAGCCTGTCGGCGCGGAACAGGCAAGCCAATAGAAAAGGCCGCCCAGTCTGGGCGGCCTTGTGTTTATTCAGGTTTCGTCGCAGGCTAGGTCGTGGTCTTGCGATCCGTACTGTCCTTGGAGCTAGAGGCTTGTTCCGGCGTGTCGTCCGTGGTGGAGGACTTTCGGAATTCGCGGATGCCCTTGCCCAGAGCGCCGCCTATGTCGCTCAGCTTGCCCACCCCGAAGATGAGCATGACTATGACCAGTATGATTATCAGTTCCATAGGGCCTAGGCTGGGCATTGTAAAACTCCTCGCTCTTGCGGCTTTCAATATATGATAGCGGCGGCTCACAGCGCGGTCAACGCTTGTTGTCAGGGTCTTTCGATTATCAACCAATTACGTTCGTGGCGGCCCTTCGACAAGCTCCCTTCGACAAGCTCAGGGCGAACGACAGAAGCGGTATCGGGAAATAACCGAAAGACTCTGTGTTGGCTGTTAGTCTGTATCGCGTTATAATCGTACTGCCTACCCGCCGAACAGGGAGAGGACCCGATGGTTCCAGACGAATACAGAGGATACGGCGAGGACGCCCGGCAGTCGCCTCCGACCCGTTCATCGTCCGCGCGATTGAAGATAATCGCCGCGCTGGCGCTTGGCGTCGCGGTAGGGTTCGCGCTGGCGTTTCTCTATACCTCCGTCCTCAATCCGCGCACCGACGGCCCATCGCTGTTCGACGAGGAGCGGGTTTCGCGCGTCTTCGACGAGGCGGGGCCGGCGGTGGTGGAGATTGACGTAGCCCGCAGATTCCTGGGCAGGATGATTCCGGGGGCGTACTCCGGCTCCGGTTTCCTGGTTGACGACCAGGGGTATATCCTCACCAATAACCACATCGTCTCGGAGGGGGACGAATTCATCGTTCGGCTGTCGGACGGGCGGGAAGTGGAGGCGGAGAAAATGGGCGTCAGCGAAGCCGACGACCTGGCGGCGCTCAAGGTTGACGCCTCGGAGATAAGCGGTATCGCGCCGCTCGAACTGGCGGACTCGTCCGAGGTCAGGCCCGGACAGATGGCGATAGCCATAGGCAGCCCGTTCAGGGAGTTCAATTCGATTGCCGTCGGGGTAGTGAGCGGGATAGGCAGGGGACAGCAGAGCGTCCTGAACCGTCCCATACCGGACATGATACAGACCGACGCGCCACTCAATCCGGGCAATTCGGGCGGCCCTCTGCTCAACTCCGATGGCAAGGTGATAGGGATAAACTCCTCGATTCGCGTCAACATCACCAACGAGCGGGTCGAGGACTTCAGGATAGGCTTCGCCATTCCCAGCAACACGGCAATCAGCATCCTGCCGCACCTGAAAACCGTCGCCGAGCTAAAGAGGCCGTGGATAGGAATTCAGGGCATGGCGGTAACGCGCGAACTGGCCGAGAGAATGGACTTTCCTCGCGGAATCGCCATAACCGGCATATTCGCCGACAGTCCGGCGAGAAGGGCGGGATTGACCGTTTTCAGAGGATTGACCGACGAAACGTTGGGCGACATCATCACCGCCGTTGACGACGTTCCCGTGCAGTCCGTCGAGGATATGGTCAGCTACCTCAACTCCAAGGTCCCCGGCGACGAAGTCACCCTAACCATCTTCAAGCTGGGCGCGGAGCGCGAAGTAAAGGTGACGCTGGATCCGTGGCTCGGCGATTCGTGAGGGCTTTCGCTATAAGCGTCAGGGAAACTCGCTGACTGAAGACCCTTATAGCCATCTGGACGTCCTAGCTCACCTTCCCGGCTCTCGCCAGATTCATAGGAAACAATACGCTTAACGCTCCAAGTATATGCTACCATCATAGCTAGATGGAGAATGACGATTAAGCTGGACATGGGACCCGAACGAGAACGATGCCAACAAGCGAAAACACAGAATCAGCTTCGAGACTGCGGTTCACGTATTCGATGACTCGCTGCGTATAACATACAGTGATCCATATCAATATGAAGATAGGTTCCGAACGATAAGGATGGTGGAAGGAACTCTAATACTCGTCGTCCATACGCTTACTAACCCGAATATTGATGCAGACCCTGAAACAGGGCGAATCGTCAGTGCTAGGAAACCGACTCGTCATGAGAGAGAAATCTATGAAGAATCAGAAGCCTGAGTTGACGCAGGCTCAGAGGGATGAGTTGGCTGCGCTTGACGCATTGACCGACGACCAGATAGACACCAGCGACATACCCGAGACCAGGGACTGGTCGGGGGCGGTGCGCGGTCTGTCCCTTATGCCGCCCGATGAGCGCAGGAAGGCGATTGAGGAACTCAGGCGCAGACGCCCTAAGGATACTCCCTCCGGCGATTGGACGAGATATGAATGGGCGCTGACGACCGGGTACATCGGGGCGTATATCGCTGAGGAAACCAAGAGGACGCTGGACGCCTACCGCAGCCAGCCGAATCTGGTAGCCGAACACGCTAACCACGAGGAGGACACGGCGCGCGGCGGCTACGCCCGACGCCAGCTGTTCGAGCTTGTGCAGAACGGCGCGGACGCGCTGGCGGGGACGGACGGCGGACGCATCTGGATAGGGCTGACGCAAGACTATCTCTATTGCGCCGACGAGGGCCGGCCGATAGACCAGGATGGCGTAACCGCGCTCATGTTCTCTCACCTGTCGCCCAAGCGCGGGACGGATGAGATAGGGCGATTCGGCTTGGGCTTCAAGTCCGTGCTGGGAGTCACCGATAGGCCAGAGTTCTTCAGCCGCTCCGGTTCGTTCCGATTCGACCGCGAAAAAGCGGCCAGCCTTGTACAGAACATCGCCCCGGACGCCGAACGCTATCCCGTTCTGCGCCTGCCGCAAGCCATAGACCCGGATTCAGCGATGGCAGGCGACCCTGTTCTACACAGACTGATGGATTGGGCCTCGAATGTCGTTCGCCTTCCATTGAAAGGCGGGGCGCATAAGAACCTAGAGAAGCAAATCGAGGAATTCCGGCCAGAGTTCCTTCTGTTCGTCGAACACGTCTCCGAGCTAACGCTTCAGAATGATAATCTGGGAACCGGGCGGACGTTCAGTCTTGACGGTTCGGCGGGCAACTTTGAGTCAGAAAGCCTGAAATGCTCTGAGAATCCCTAGAAATACAAACCTGCGTCCCCTGAGAATTTCTAATAGCGCTGTGTAGTGAGAGGATCAATGCCGCCATCCACAAACGTTTGACCTATTACTAGAGTGAGGCTATAATCATACAAAGGTGGTGGATTATTAGTTCGCTGAATAGGGGAATCGTACAATGACTGGCGGATTCGACTAGGAAACACAGCTCAAGCCCTTGATAGAAGAACACCTGAAATACCTACTGATAGAGACTATGATTCATGGATACAGATGATTTTCGGGCAGAAGTGTCTCAGCCCCTGTCTAGCGACGCTGTCAAGGAAGCGCATCAGCTAGGAATGTATGGACTGATACCATACCCCGAGCATGACGATAATTTAGAGGCGCGCTACAAGTTCCCTGAGCGGTTCGTCGACGAGCTTTCCAGCCGCGAGGTATATAACAAGCATCTGTTTCGTCCTAATACTTATCTTCACAAATGGTGGGCGCGACGATGTGGATCAACATTCCGCGCTATACTCAAGCAGTTCGTCCCGGAAATCGAGCGGCGCGGCTACTATACCCCTGGCGGTTTGGAGGGTATAACGGTACTCGATCCCATGATGGGAGGCGGAACTACGCTTCATGAGGCGATCCGGATGGGCGCGAATGTCATCGGAGCCGATATAGATCCAATACCCGTGCTACAAGCCCGCGCTACGCTTACATTTACAGATATAATGGAGTTGCGAACTTCTTTCAACAAATTCTTCTCTAACATATACAATAACATCAGATATTACTTTGAAACTGAATGTCCGATTTGCGACACGATAGTGGATGCTCAATATACATTGTACGGTATAGGTAAATTTTGCGATTGTGGAAAGGCCGTACAGGTTGACCAGTACACTCTGCGACAAGAGTCAGATAGAACAATCTATATTTGCCCAGAGAGTTGGGACATAATAAATGGAGAAACCATAGAGAAGGCCTCTGTCTCGCCAGCGCGTCTAATCACTAAACCAGAAAAAAGATGCAATGTCTGTGGTTGCGAATACCAGGAATTACTTGATCTGCCTTTCTACTCTCGATATGTACCTATCGCTATTGTTGGTTCATGTATGGAACATGGAGTATTCTTCCGTCCGCCCAGCGCATCCGACTTGGAGCGTATCCAATATGCTGACGCTGAACGTTCCAATTTAAACTTTGGAAATCTGGACAATTTTGATATAGAGTACGGAGACAAGACTCGTGATCTACTAAAGCGTAATGTCCACTCATACTTGGATACTTTTTCTTCTCGTCAACTGTTGTACATATATCATGCTATTCAGGAACTAAATAATTACGATAAAACAGACAGACTAAACCTTGGGATGCTAGTATCTACGTCTTTAGAATTCAATTCTATGCTGTGTGGCTATAAAGGATGGTACAAGAGACGACCTGGCGCAATTCGTCATGTTTTCGCATTGCACGCTTATTCATTCCAATATACAGCCCTTGAAAATAATCCAATCAATTCCCGCAGGTCGTCCGGTAACCTGCAATTACTATTCAGAGACCGTATTGAACGCGGTCGTAAGTGGGCTAATTTGCCGATGGAACGAAAAATAGGAGACAATGGTAGAAGCGAGCTGGTTTCAATACCAGGCGAAATAGACAGCGGCGTAGAGGTTTTCGACCAGTCCAGTCTCAAGAATGAAAAACAGAGATTTTGGCTTATCCACGGCGATTCTCAGGATTTGCCTATTGCGGATGGTTCAGTGGACCTGATAGTAACCGATCCGCCTTACTATGATAACGTCCAATACAGCAATCTTGCAGCGTTTTTCCGGGTTTGGCTGCCCAACCTGCTCCCCGGTGAGATTGAATGGGACTACGATGAAACGCGAAGCGCGGTTCTGAGCAAATCCAGAAACGGCGGATTCCTGACAACGCTGGCCGGGATATTCTCTGAGTGTGGGCGAGTACTGAAGACAGATGCAGGACGTATGGCGTTCACTTTCCATCACTGGGACCCGGACGCTTGGGCTGAACTCACCATATCCCTTAAAGAAGCCGGATTTAAGCTGATTGACGCTTTTACCGTATATTCTGAGCATCCCATTTCAGTCCACATCCGAAATCTAAACTCTATCAAACATGATAACATATTGATATTCTCTCTTAATGGCGTAAATTCAACGGACAGATGGACTCCGTTGGACGCTATTGACACTAGTGATAGTGAGAAATTTTGCAGGCAATGCGCCTCAGCGCTCGGATGGCTTTTAGACAGTCAGCTTACACCAAGCGAGATTAAGGTTATCTGGAAGCGATTAATCTCAGGAAGAAAGAAACATGGGTAGTTCAAGAAATCGTCCAGCGGAGATATTTGGATATCCGGTTCTAAACAGGTCGGATGAAGCCAGTCGGATTCGTGAAAGGCATTGGTGCCCGTTTCAGAACACTCGCTGCAATAAGAAAAGCAGACTGATTGATTTTCCTTTTGGCGTATGTTCAGCCGAACATCATGGCGAAGTTCACATAATTTGCCCACATCGCTTTGACGAACAAGGTTCTGTAGAAGGCGTTTCCACTGTTCTGGAGGATATCGCCAAGCACTACTTCGGCAGCTTTGACAACATAATCTCATTTCCTGAAGTTAGACTTCCCAATGTCGGAAACATTGACTTCGTTCTGGTGAAGCACAAGCCTCTGAAGCCGGAAGTCGAAGATTTTGTATCAGTAGAATATCAATCCGACTCTACTACAAGCACTGGGGGCTTGGTTCAAGGGATACGTGATTTCTATGAGGTGGACGATTGGGAAGACACATCCTATTCGTTCGGCATGAATACCTACGACTCTATCAAACGCGCTATAACTCAACTCATCAATAAGGGTGTGGTGTATGAATCTTGGGGCGCGAAATGTTATTGGGTGATGCAGGAATATATCTATGAGAACTTAACAAGCAGGTATGGGCTTGAGTCAACCGGATTCTCGACTTCCCATTCCTCCATATTCGCTCTCTATAATATCGTGCGGAAGAACGATGTACTGAAGTTGCAACGCTCTCGCTATATTTCAACCAGCGTTGACGCAGTGTATCAAGCTATGCGGAATAATCCCAACATACCTGATAAGGATACGTTTGTAAGCCGGTTGAACACTAAGCTACGCCTGAATCTGAGAGTTGAGCGTAACTGATCATCTATAAACCGTCCCGTCACAAGGACGGCGAAAATAGGATATCCCAGGATACCGACCGCACGCGGCGCATAGTCAACCGGAACTCGATTAGCTCTGGGACTGGGCGGCATTATCGAAACATAGCTGGATTGAGTTTCCAGAAGTCAATTCTTAGAAACGGAGCCATCCCCAACCGGGAGCGGCTCCGTTTTTAGCCTGGACGGATGGCTCGCCTTACTGAAGCGGCGAGACGCTCAGGGGGGTCAGCAGCTTGTTTTCCTGCTTGAGCGGCGCGATGCCGCCCGGCGGCGGCCAGACGCCCTTCGCGCGGGTTTCGGCGCGAATCTCGGCCCGCTGGTCGTAGCTCTCGTAGGCCCACATATGTATCCAGACGTTCAGGCCGCCCAGTTCCGAGTACCACGCGCCCACCAGTGGCGAGTACTTCTGCCTCTCCTCGATGTGCTGGCCCCACTTGTCTATCACCTTCGGAATGTCGCCCGAGTTATAGGTGTAGATTCGCATTTCATAGACCGGGCCCAGCTTCGCCGCGCCGCGAAACTCCATGAACGGAGCGGGTAGGAATATCTCGGAATTCATGTTCAGCATGAACTCCGAGTTGTCCGGCGGCCACACTCCGTCCGCGACGGCCTTGGCGCGGACCTCGCTTCGCTGGTTGAGGTCTTCGTAGGGCCAGATATGCACCACCTGATTCAACGGCCCCGCTTCCGTCTGCCAGAAGCCGAACAGGTCGGAGTAGTTCCCCCTGCCTTCCTTCCACTTCTCGGCGGTCCTCTTCTCGAACTCCGGCACGGACCGGGGCTTGAGGTCGTAAGTCCTGAACTCGTAAATCATCTTCGTCTCCTTGCTTGTGTTACGATGGTTGGTAGAGTCTCAATTCCGGTATTCGGTCAAACCCGCGATCTAGGGTATATAGCGGAATATCGTATCTGATAGCGACCGCGGCGATTACTACGTCCAAGTCGGTTAGCATCTGTCCCGCCCGTATTAGCCGATTGCTTATTCTCCCCGCTGTTACCCAAGTCTGTTGATCTACATCAAGGCTGTCAATAGAAACGATTCTTTCAGTAAGAAAATCAAGTTCTTCGACAGACCTGGCCCCTCGGATGTATTCCATGATTACCGGCCCTGTCACGACAGCCTCGCCGGATGACAGTAGAGAGGCGAGTTCTATGGAATCATTCGAGTCGGGTTGTCTTTGAGCGTTTATGAAGATGGATGAATCTACCAATACCATCAATCAGGATCCTTCCCTATCGAATCCAGGAACGCCCGTCTTTCCTTGTCCAGTTTCAGGGCTTCCTCGCTATAGTCGTCAATTATTATCTTGCCCCATGAGTCAATCAGTTCCTTGACGTGCTTCCGCCGTATGTACTCTTTCATCGCGGCGTTCACCGCGCCGCTCTCGGTTTTCTCGCCCGTGGCCTCTACCACGGCATCGAGCAATTTCCTGTCAATATCGAGTGTCGTTATCATCCGCCGGTTCTCCTTGCGACCAACCCGTTCCGCCATATTATCTTACAGCATCGCCGACGCGCTCATAAACAACCTCGCGTCGCCCTGGCGCGCCCGGAGATTATCCCCGGACGCGCCAGAGCCACATCGGTATCCCGTTGAGCCTTGTGATACGCCCCCGTATCAGTACCCCATCAGCGCGCTCGCTCGGTTGGAGCGCGTTATCATCTGCTCCATCGGATCGGTTATCACGTTGACGCAGGACGGAATCCCGTCCCGGCTGGCCGCGTAAGCCCGCTCCAGCGCCGGCCTGATGTCTTCGGGTTCGGTCACGTGTTCCGTATGTCCGCCGAACGCCTCCATCATCTTGTCGTAGCGAATGTCCTGCACGTAGCGCGCGACCCGTTCGCCGTAGTCCTCCGGGAGTCCCATCATAGATTCCAGGTTGCCGCCCACGATGCCGGAGTTGTTGTTCACGACGAACACGATTGGCAGACTGTGGCGAACGGCGGTCTCCATCTCCATAGAGTTGAACCCGAACGCGCAGTCCCCGTTCACGCTCACCACCGGCGCGTCCGGCCTCGCCAACTTCGCGCCAATCGCGAACGGCACGCCCACGCCCATGCAGCCGTTCGTGCCTGAGTTCAGGCGGCTGGCAGGCGTGTTGCTCGGCAGGATCTGGCGTCCCGTGGCCAGCGTTATCTGCCCGTCAACCGAGTAGATAGTGTCGCGCGGGAATACGTCCCTCACCTCGGTCAGCAAGCGGTATGTCTTGATTGGCGAGGCGTCCGACTCCATGAACGGCTGGATGGACTCCGCGTTGGACGCCGCCTTCTCTCGCAGAGCGGTCAGCCAGGGGCCTTCCTCCGCCCTGTCCCTCACGCCGTCCGTCTTGCCCTCCAGTTCGGCCAGAATCTGCCCGAGCGCCTGTCCCGCGTCGCCAACGATCCCGACGTCCACCTTGCGATTCAGTCCTATCTCCTCCGGTTCTATGTCAATGTGGATAATCTTGGCGTCCGGCGCGAACCTGCGCCCGAAGTCGAACATCCAGTTCAGACGCGCGCCCGCCACCAGGATAACGTCCGCGCCCTGCATCAGCGTGCTGCGCGCGGCGTTGAAGTTCATCGGGTGGTCGTCCGGTATGAAGCCGCGCCCCATAGGGGAGGGCAGGTAGGGCATTCCGAGCGTCTCGACCAGTTCCGCCAGTTCCCGCGTCGGCTCCGACCATCGCACTCCCTTGCCCACTATCATCGCGGGCCGCTCCGCGTTCAGCAGCAGGTCGGCGGCGCGCGCTACCTGTTCCGGGTTTCCCTGCGGCGGCGCGGCGGCGTAGTAGTCCATCGGCCAGTCAACCGAGTCCTCTTCCACCATCTCTTGCAGCACGTCCGACGGAAGATCGAGATACACAGGCCCCGGCCGTCCGGTCTTGGCTTTCCTGAAAGCCATAGCCATGTACTCCGGGATGCGCGACGCGCTGTCCACCTGCACCGCCATCTTCGTGATTTCGCGGAACATAGGCACGTTGTCCGTCTCTTGGAACGTGCCGGAGTAGCGTCCTGTCTGCGGCCCGGAGCCGCCGATGATCACCAGCGGCATACAGTTGTCGAACGCCACGTGCGCCCCGGTCACCCCGTTCGTCACGCCCGGCCCCGCCGCCAGCACCGCGACGCCGACCTCGTTCCTCACGTATCCATACGCAGTAGCCGCGAAAGTGGCCGCCTGCTCATGCCTGACCCCTATCGGCCTCACCCCGTATCGCGGCCCATAGCCCATCACCTCGACGATAGGCCCGCCCGCGAGTCCGAACAGCGTCGTTATCCCCTCATTCGCTATTGATTTCGTTACAAGCGCGCTTCCTTCTATCAGTCCCATTTCAACCCTCCATTTTGGCTATCATCCTGAGAAAACGACCCGCGGCGCTATTGCCGTCTCTATCCTGGGTATCCTCGAATCCTGTAAATCCTGATCCTGATTCAGACTACCCCGACTTCCACATAGGCCGCCGCTTCTCTGAGAACGCCTTCGGCCCCTCAACTGCGTCCTCGGTCGCCTGCACTCGCTCCATGATGGGCGCGCCGAGCCGCACCGAATGCTCCACCGGCACGTCCTTGCCGCCGTACACGATCCGCTTGATGCCCTGAACGGCGAGCGGAGCGCACAGCTTTATCTCCTCCGCTATCTCGTCGCACTTTCGCAGCAACTCCTCCCTGTCCTCGACCAGGTGCTGTATCAGGCCGATGTTGTAAGCCCGCTCCGAGTCTATCCGCGTCCCGGTGAGCATCATGTTCAGCGCCTCGCCGAGCGGTATCATGCGCGAAAGGTTGTGCACCGCGTGGCCCGGAAATATGCTCCACCGCGCTTCGGGCAGTCCGAACTGCGACTGCCGCGTCGCCACCCGTATGTCGCAGCACAGCGACATCTCCAGCCCTCCCGCGACGCAGTAGCCGTCTATCGCCGCGATAACCGGCTTGAACACGCCCCGGTCCGCGTATGAACTCACCAGCGGCCTGCGTATCGGGCTTTCCGGCCTGTCCCCGGCGGCGTCCAGCACGGCGCGTTCCTTCAGGTCCATCCCCGCCGAGAACGCCCGCCCGCCGCTTCCAATGAGTATCGCCACGTACAGGTCCGGGTCTTCCCTGAAGAGATCCAGCGCATCGCGCAGCCCACGCCCCAGTTCGCGGCTGATGGCGTTCAGCGACTCCGGCCTGTTCAGCGTGATGTACGCGATGTTGTCGCGCGTTTCGTAGAGTATCGTATCGGTCGAAATCGTCATGACTCGCTCCTACCCCCAGTATGATTCCGAGTGTATTAGCGTCCGCGCGCGGCGTCAACCGAAGTGGAACAGGGGCCGGCGTATCCTATACGGCGAAATATTCGCTGGTAGCTCTCCGGGCGGTGAACCCCTCCCGGTATCCTCGCTGCCAGCCTTCGGCCTCGTTAGGTCGCCAGGTTACTCACCCAGGTTACTCACCAATGACGAGGAACTGCCCCATCATGCCCAGGTCTTCATGATCGAGAATGTGGCAGTGAAACATATACGGAATGTCTTCAGCGACATAAGTATCGAACCGGGCGGCGATAACGACCTCACGTTGGCCATTCACCAACACGGAGTCCTCCCAACCCGATTCCTCCGGCGGGGGAGGTTCCCCATTGATCGCCAGTATCTGAAACTGAGTCTGGTGGGGGTGGAACACGTGCTGGCCGTCATCGCTGGAGAGAGTCCAGCGCTCGGTATCTCCGAATTTCACCGTTACGTCAATTCTGCCGTGGTCGAACTGGACTCCGTTGATTGCCCAGCTTGGGTCGAATTCCCAGAAATTGCGCGCGTCATTCATGTGGAAACGCCGATCCACCGTGATCTCCGACTCGGATATTCGCTCTATGGTGGCGAGTGTGTCCGGGAGCGGTCCAGCTCTTGAGACTGCGCCGTTCGGTCGGAGTTCGAGCGCGCGGCCAAGATTGTCGTCAAACAGCGCGACGGATTCCATCCCCACATTGACAACGACTTCGGCTCGATCCCCGGGCGCGAGTACGAGCTGCTCGATTATGACGGGACTAGCGAGATAGCCGCCGTCTGAGGCGATCTTGGTCATGTCGGATCCCTCGACGCTGAGACGGTAGATTCGGGCTTGGCTGCCATTCAGCAGCCGGAGCCGGACCAACCCTTCAGGCGTCTCGACGTAGGGGCTGATGGCACCGTTCACTGTCAGGGTATCATATTCGTTTCCGTCATCGCCCGGGTCAATAGCGAAGTCTAGTTGGCCGTCCTCGGTGAAGTCCTTGTCCTGGATGATGACCGGAATGTCGTCAACGCCGTAGGTTGACGGCAGCGCGGCGGCGGCGGGATTGTCGTCTTCGATGATTATCAAGCCCGCGGCGCCTCGGTAAACGTGCTCGGCTGTGGCCCCATGCGCGTGGGGATGATACCAGAGTGTGGCCGCCGGCTGGATAACGTCGAAGTCAGCCACCCAGGTTTCCCCGGGTTCAATAAGGCTATGTGGGCCGCCGTCGTCCTCGGCCGGGAGGTCGGCGCCATGCCAGTGCGTCGTTGAGACCTCATCCAACTCGTTCGTGACGCTGATGACCGCCGAGTCTCCGGTTCTGAGACGAAGTGTGGGTCCGAGCGTGGACATTCCGTTGTAGGAATAGGTGTCCGTCAGGGCCGTCTGCTGGTAGTCGTGGCGTGATTTTCCGATTTTGAGGTCATAATGCGCGGCGCCCTCCCCGTCAAACGTCGGATTGAGCAACTCCGGTATCGGAAGCGGCGCGACCGCTGGCGTATCCACCGCCACCTGGTCAGCCGCGCCACAGCCCGCCAAGTAGGCGACCGCTGAGACAACCCAGAAAACTACGCATACCCTCACCAGTGGGCGACACCGGCCGGGGTTGAATATCAATGTGTGAATGTATGAATGTATGACTCACCAACCTCGATGGGGGCAGAGGAAGCCTCGACATATCCGAACCGCGCAGTATTTTAGTGACCGACAGGGACAATTGCAAATAGGACATGATGGGAGAAGATTTCATAAGTCCCTTCCCTCGTCGCCAGGGTCTTTCAATTATCAACAATTACGTTCGTGGTGAGCTTGTCGAACCATGAACGGGCGGCCCTTCGACAAGCTCAGGGCGAACGACAGAAGGGGTATCGGAAAATAATTGAAAGACCCCCTCGGAACAGGCCAATGGGTTCATATCTGCCCCCATTCGTTGTAAACTCAACCCACGCAATTGAATCAACCCAACGGAGGCGGATATGCCCGTAGATATGAACCGCGAGAACTGGAAGCCCGGCGACGGCTGGGAGAAGGCGATTGATGACATTCACTATGTCCGAGGTCTGGCCAAGGAACTCGGCGGCCCCGAGCGCGTCAAGCGTCAGCATGACGGCGGACGCTACACCGTCCGCGAGCGAATAGAGAAGATGGTGGACTCCGGCAGCTTCATGGAAGCCGGCCCCATGGTCGGAGCGGCGGATTTCGACGCGGACGGCAACATACGCGGCTTCACGCCCGGCGCCTACGTCATGGGCCTCGCCGAGATTGACGGACGCCCGGTCGCCATAGGCGGCGACGACTTCACCATTTCCGGCGGCAGTCCGCACAACGTACACAAGGGCGCGCGACAGTTCACCCAGCCCCTCGCCATCCAGTACGGCATACCCTACGTCCAGCTTGTCGAGGGCGTAGGCCACAGCTCCAAGTCCGACGAGGCCGCCGGACACATGGGACTGCCCGGCGGAGACCTCTGGTGGCGCAACGTCGAGCTTCTGCGCCGCGTTCCGGTCGCCGCCGGCATAATGGGATCCGTCGCCGGAGCGCCCGCCGCCTTCGCCCTCATGTCCCACTTCACCGTGATGATAAAGGGACAGTCCCAGATTTTCCCGTCCGGCCCGCCCGTCGTGCGCCGCGCGATTGGCGAGATGATGGAAAAGGAAGAACTCGGCGGCTACCAGATGCACGTCCACGACAGCGGACAGGTGGACAACGAAGCCGAATCCGAGGAGGACGCCTTCGAGCAGATCAAGACGTTCATATCCTATCTGCCCAACACCACCAACGACGTCGCCCCTCGCGTCGAAACCGGCGATCCGCCCGACCGCAGGCCAGAAGAGTTGCTCAATATCATCCCGGCCAACCGCAAGCGCTCTTATGACCCGCGCAAGCTGATTCGCCTCGTCGTGGACAACGGCGAGTTCTTCGAGATGCGTCGGCACTGGGGTGGCGCGGTCATTACCGGCTTCGCTCGCCTGGACGGATACAGCGTCGGCGTAATCGGCAGCGATCCGCGCTCGCTCGCTGGCGCGATGGACGGCTGGGCCGCCGAGAAGTACGCCCACTTCGTTGACCTCTGCGACGCCTTCAACCTGCCCGTCGTCATCTTCCTGGATATGCCCGGCTTCATGCTCGGCTCCCACGCCGAGCGCAAAGCCACCATGCGCCGAGGCGTCCGCGCCCTAATCGCCAGCGCCGAGGCCGACGTCCCCAAGATAGAGTTCAACGTCCGCAAGGCTTATGGCGTCGCCGCGGACGCGCCGCACAGTCTCGGCCATCCCAACGGCCTCAACCTGCGCTTCGGCTGGCCCGCCGGAGAGTGGGGCGGCATCCCCATCGAGGGCGGAGTAGCCGCCGCCTACCGACGCGAGATCGAGAACGCGCCCGACCCCGACGCCCACCGCGAGATGATAGAGAACCGCCTGCTCAAGTTCAGGTCGCCCTTCAGGGCCGCCTACAAGGGCGACGTGGTTGACCTCATAGACCCGCGCGAAACCCGACAACTCGCTTGCAGGTTCGTCAAGCTCGCCCAGCCCATGCTCCACAAGCTCGCCCAGCGACCCAAGCGCGCGGTACGCCCATAGCAGCCGACAGGCGAACAGGAGCGACATCATGGTAACGACAAGAACAAGGCCCTGGCCCACATACCAAGACTACCTGGACATCCCGGGCGAAGACCGCTACGAGCTAATCAACGGAGAATTCATCTTGGTTTCCGCTCCCAATCGCGCGCATCAGTGGGCCAGCGTGACTTTAGTGTCACGCATGGCCCTGTTTGTAGAAGATAGAGAATTGGGTTGGGTATTCCATGCCCCCTTCGAGGTCGTCCTCACCGACCCCGAAGGCATAAACATAATCCAGCCCGACATCATCTTCGTTTCCAGGGAGCGCGAACATATCATCACCCGCGCCAACATACAGGGCGCGCCCGACCTGCTTGTAGAAATCCTCTCCCCCTCCACCGGAAGGCGAGACAGAACCACCAAGCGCGACCTCTACGCCCGCCACGGCGTCAAGGAATACTGGATAGCCGACCCCGAAGCTCAAACAGTAACCGTCATGCTTCTGACAGACGGCGAATACGAGACCGTCGGCGAGTACGGCATAGAAGACACCCTGACCTCACCCTCCCTCGAAGGCTTCTCCGTCAGGCTGGATAGGATATTCGCGTAACAAGACACGGAGGCGAACAATGGAATACCAAATTTGGCTGAACGGCGAATACGTTGACCGCGACAAAGCCCAGATAGGAATGACCGACCGCGGCTTCCGGCTTGGCGACGTGGTTTTCGACACATCCAGAACCTTCAACGGCAAAGTCTTCAAGCTCAGAGACCACCTCGACAGGCTCTACCGCTCCCTCAAGTACGTCCGCATTGACCCCGGAATGTCCCCCGACGAGATGCACCGCCTTACTTTGGAGGTAGTCGAGCGCAACGAAGACCTCCGCCACAGCCTCAACGACGACTACATGATTACCCAGATAGTTACCGGCGGCGTTGGCAGACGCGGCGACGGCGACCCCAACGTCTCCATCTGGATAGACCCGCTCGGCTCCCCCAGGTGGGCGCCCGCCTACGACGTCGGCGCTCACGCCGTCATTCCCAAGACCCGCAGCTATCCCTCCGACAGCCTCGATCCCAAGGTCAAGCATTACAGCCGCCTGAACTTCGTCCTCGCCGAGCTTGAGGCCGCCGACGTTGACCCCGACGCCATGCCCGTCCTTCTCGACACCGACGGCTACCTGAGCGAAGGCACGGGCGCCAACTTCTTCGTCGTCACCGGCGGAACTCTCAGAACTTCCCGCGACAACAGCGTGCTTCAGGGCGTATCCAGAATGACAGTCATGGAGATAGCGGACACTCTCGGCATCCCCGCCGTCGAGGACGACATCCAGCCTTACGACGTTTACACCGCCGACGAAGCCTTCTTCTGCTCCACGCCCTACTGCATCCTGCCCGTAGGCCGCGTTGACAATCGGCGGATAGGCGACGACGTCCCCGGCCCGATAACCAACCAGCTACTCGCCGCCTGGAGCGAAAGAGTAGGGCTGGACATAGTTGACCAGCTAAAGAGGCTTCCGAGATAGCTCACCATCCAGCCCCAGCCAGACAGGAGCGCCGACATGGTAACCACCAGAACAAGACCCTGGCCCACGTACCAGGACTACCTGGACATCCCGGGCGAAGACCGCTACGAGCTAATCAACGGAGAATTCATCTTGGTTTCCGCGCCTAACACAGGTCATCAGACAGTCGAAATCAGACTCGGTTCGAGACTGTACATCTTCGTGGAAGAAGACAACGACCTGGGAAGGGTCTATACCGCTCCATTCGAGGTCGTACTCACCGACCCCGAAGGCATAAACATAATCCAGCCCGACATCATCTTCGTCTCCAGAGAGCGCGAACATATCATCACCCGCGCCAACATTCAGGGCGCGCCCGACCTGCTTGTAGAAATCCTCTCCCCCTCCACTGGAAGGCGAGACAGAACCACCAAGCGCGACCTCTACGCCCGCCACGGCGTCAAAGAATACTGGATAGCCGACCCCGACGCCCAGACCGTAACCGTGATGCTGCTCAGGAACGGCGCTTTCGAGACCGTCGGCGAGTACGGCGTAGAAGACACCCTGACCTCGCCCACCCTCGAAGGCTTCTCGGTCAGCCTCAACAGGATATTCGCCTAACCGCCCAGCCAAACAGGAGCGCCGACATGGTAACCACCAGAACAAGACCCTGGCCCACGTACCAGGACTACCTGGACATCCCGGGCGAAGACCGTTACGAGCTAATCAACGGAGAATTCATCTTGGTTTCCGCGCCTAACATCGCTCATCAGGGGGCCATCATAGGCTTCATATTGTCGCTAGGCAACTTCGTGGAACTCAAAAACTTGGGACGGATATTTGCCGCCCCCACGGAGGTCATCCTCACCGATCCCGAAGGCATAAACATAATCCAGCCCGACATCATCTTCGTCTCCAGGGAGCGCGAACATATCATCACGCGCGCCAACATTCAGGGCGCGCCCGACCTGCTTGTAGAAATCCTCTCCCCCTCCACCGGCAGGCGGGACAGAACCACCAAGCGCGACCTCTACGCCCGCCACGGCGTCAAAGAATACTGGATAGCCGACCCCGACGCCCAGACCGTAACCGTGATGCTGCTCAGGAACGGCGCTTTCGAGACCGTCGGCGAGTACGGCGTAGAAGATACCCTGACCTCGCCCACCCTCGAAGGCTTCTCCGTCAGCCTCAACAGGATATTCGCCTAAAGACGCGCGGGAATGACAACCGGCGCAAACAACTGTACACTGTCAACGACAACCAACAACCAGCCCCGCGCGGAGGAATAGCCACATGGTTACAGCGCTTACCGGAGAGCAGCTTGAAGAAGTAAAACAGCAGGCCGCCGAACACTTCTGGCCCCACGCCCGGCAGGCGGGCAACGTTTCCGATGACACCGGCCTCAAGGTCGTGACCGACGCCCAGGGCGTCTGGGTCAACGACGCCGCGGGCGAACCCTGGTTCGACCTCATTTCCGGTATGTTCCTCAAGAACATCGGACACGGCAGAAAAGAGATAGCCGACGCCGTATATGAGCAGATGCAGGGCATCAGCTACTCCCCCGGCGGCACCGTAACCCCAGCCACAGCCCAACTAGCCGCCAGGGTCGCCGGACTCGCGCCCGACAAGGACTCCAGGCTCTACTTCGTCAGCGGCGGCTCCGAGGCCGTCGAAACCGCCCTCAAGATGGCCAAGCAGTACCACAACAACAACGGCGAGGCCGGCAGGTGGAAGGTCCTTAGCAGAAAAGGCTCCTACCACGGCGCGACCCACGCCTGTATGTCCCTCGGACAGTCCGGCGGCGCGGTCGCCCAGATAGGCCCTCTCATGCCCGGCAACATTCATGTCGCCCAGTGCGACACTTACAGGGGCGGCTGCGACCTCGAGTGCGCTATGGAAATAGACCGCGCCATCGAACACGAAGGTCCCGAGACAGTCGCCGCCTTCATCGGCGAACCCATCTCCGTGGCCGCGGGCGTCCATGTGCCGCATCCTGACTACTGGCCCACCATCCGGGAGATATGCGACAAGCACGGCGTCATACTGATCTGCGACGAGGTAATCACAGGCTTCGGGCGAACCGGCAAGATGTTCGCCACCGAACACTGGGGCATCCAGCCCGACATAACCACCGTCGCCAAGGCGCTCACCAGCGGCTACCTGCCCATCGGCGCGGCCATAGCCCGCAAGGAAATCGCCGACGCCTTCATCGGCGACGAGGACTCCACCTTCCGCCACCTGATAACCTTCGGCGGAAACCCCGCCTCATGCGCCGCCGGACTCGCCAACCTCGACATCATGGAAGGCGAGGGCATGGTCCAGAACTCCGCCGAAATGGGCGACTACCTCTACGAACGCCTCCAGACCCTCTACGAACACAGCACCGTGGGTCACGTTCGCGGCGGCATGGGCTTGCTCGCCGCCGTCGAGATAGTCAAGGACCGCGACACCAAGGAGAAATTCCCCAAGGAAGCCGGCCTCAGTGACAAGCTTACCCACCACTTCAACGAAAACCGCATCTTGGGACGCGGCCAGGACGTCATCCCCATATCCCCGCCCCTCTGCATCACCCGCGACGAAGTTGACCACCTAGTCTCCCGCTTGGACGACGCCATCGGCAAAACCGAAGCCGAACTCGGCCTCTAACCCCAAACCCCCAGGGGCGTCCCACCACGGACGCCCCTGGGTTTCCCCACCTAGGCCAACAATTTAAGGAGCGGATACGTGGCTGTTACCACATATCTCCAGAGAGACAGCAAAGGCGTGACCGCGCAGCTAGACGACCTCCGCAATCTGAAAGATGGCTGGCTAGACGGCGACGGCCTCGCGCCCAGCCATGAAGGGCTGAACTGGCTTCAGGCCAAGTTCTCCGACCAATATCTCGACCACCTGCCTCTCCCGCGAATCTACCCGACATTCGAGGGCGGCGTCCAGTTGGAATGGTCAATCAGCCCAAACGACGCCAGCCTTGAGATAAACCTTTCCGACCGCTCCGGCTACTGGCACAACCTGAATCTGCGGACGGACAAAGACGAAGAGCGCTTGTTGAACTTAGAGGACGGCGGAGAATGGGATTGGCTTAGCGCCAGGCTCCAGTTCTTGACAGAGAGCGCGGAATGAACCAGGATACCCTGCTGCACAGGCAGGTGCATCCTAATTTTATCAGGAACGGCGAAGCCACATCCCAAGCGTTTACTCCGACTCCAAAAGACAACAACCGACTTTCCGTCTATGACGGCGACATGATTAGCGCGGCGAAGGCATGGCGGCATTATACAGGGACTTTGAGATATAGGTCGGGCGGCGTGGTATCAGTATCGGTTGCGGAATGTCAGACGATTGATCTCTCCGTATTCTCCGACCCCACCGACTTTCCAGAACACGCGCTGATTGAATTCGGCGAGCTTTCCAGAAGGCAAACCACAACAAAAGCCAAGCAGCTACGCCAGTACGCAAACACCCGCGGCTGGCTATTCCGCCCAGAAGCATGATACTCGCGGCTTCCTAGACCAACGACGGACCTTCACCAACTCGATCTTCTAAGGTGGCATCTTTTATAGTAGGTCGCGAAGGGGCGGTGAAAAAGTAATCTTGTCAAGTCCATTCGGCACCTTCAAGGCCAAAGAACTTTCTTCCAGCAATGATTCCAATTTCACCGCTTCCTTGTAGATAGCCGAATCCCCAAATCTCGCGTCAGCCTGATAACGAAAATGCCTTTCCATAACTTGATTGTCTCCCCATGGGACAGCATTCGTGTACCACATCATCATATGCGCGTTCAATGTCCCAATATACACACGCATCGTGAAGATGGCTTGGACGTGCAATCGTTGATGCGGTCTATGAGGCTTAATACATCTGAGCAAATCGTATGCAGCAAAAGCACGACTTGAGTGCGTAGCAAATGCCTCAGCGATTTGTCGCCAGCGTTCTTCTTCCTGACGCAATTTCTCCTTGTCAGATGAGTCGAATAGACTACCAAAGTCTATTGCGCCAGAGTCTTGATCAAAGGATCCAATGAGATTCCCCGGTATGGAACTTGGCGGCTCGATAAGCTCTAAGGCTTGCTCTAATGTATTCTTGAAAACCTCATCCGACACTTGCGCCTTGAAGATTCCCTTTAGGTAGTACATTAAAACATTCATCCAACGCATTGTACTCCCCCGTATTGTCCTTAAGTGTACGACTAAATGAGTGTGGACATGATTCACGGGCCTCTTGAGTCCCCAGCTACCCGTTCCGCCTCAGCCAGCAACTTGATGAAATTCTTCTGAGAACACCGGTGCGCGTCGAACTCGATGTTGCTCCACACGAACTCAGGCCACTCCCATATATCAGTCTCCGTGTGCTCCCGGAAGATATCCGCTTCGACGAACTTCCCATGGACGCGATGTCGGTAGTAGCGAATGACCCCATCACTCCCTTGCGCGTTGTCCATCTCATTCAGCCGAAGCGCCGCTTCCCTGACTTCATCCAGACTGTCGCAAGGCCAGCCATATATATCGGCCACCGCCGTTATGCCTGCTATTGTAGCTTCCCACATCAGGCGGACCCTTCACGCAGGTCGCCTGAATCGAAAGCGCGGTCGGCCTCGTACAGCAATTCCTGGGACGTTAGAGTTTCCGCACAGATAGCCATGAACTCACCTCTGCGACACATGGATATGGTGAGGCGATTATACCAGATAAGACATACGCATCTGATGAATCCTGTTCATCCCATCATCCCCCAAATCCTGATTCTCCTAAAATCCCCCTTGACAATTCCCCGCGAACGTCTGTACTCTATACCCAAGCGCAGAACCCATGTACGTTCGGACTGCTAAGAACTAAAAACTAAAAACTCATAATGACCACCGACCCCGACAACCTAACCCCCCAACAGCGACTAGCCAAGATAGTCGCCGAAGTAACCGACGACGGCAGGCGCGTCGTCCAATTCTTCATGCAAGTCGCAGACGGCAAACTCGACCACGAAGACTTCAAGCCCAACCACCGCATGGACGCCGCCAAAGAACTCGTCAAGATAGGTCTCACCGAATTCGCCGACTACGTTCCGCCCTCCAAGCCCCGCGCTCCCAGGCGCAAGTCCGCGGACGCCGACACGGAACAGATCTCCCCCGAAATACAAGAAGCCCGCGAAGAACTCGCCAAGTACGCCAGAGAACTCACGGGCGACGGCAGAACCGTCATCAGACTCTACTCCGAAGTCATGGACGGCTTCCGAAACGACGAAGGCTTCAAGCCCCACCATCGCATAGCCGCCGGCAGAGAACTGCTCCTGCGCGGCTTCGGCCCCATGTCCACATGGACTCAGCCCGAACTCGCCGACACCGACACCACAATCACAGACCATCAACCCAATCAAACGAATCACAGTTCAGACCGCGCCCCCGCGCCTCAGACCCAAGAGTATCCCACCCTGGTTCTGACTCCAACCGTGTCCGAGTACATCTCCGAAGCGGTGGAAGCCTACAAGGAACAAAGCCCGCTCAGGCAAATGCTCCCCCAGCGAATTCTGGACAGAATAGACGGCGACGAACCCCAGGACGAATGTCCCTGCCTCATAGCCGAGGGCGAAGGCAGAGACATACCATGCACCGAAGACGAGCAATGTCCCTACCACGGCATCGAATGGCCCGAATTCAGCGAAGAAGACATACAAAGAAGCAAGGAACACGTCATGCGCGGCCTCCGGATGCGCCTCGAAATGATGGGAGTCGTTGACCCATCCCAAGAAGACCCCTGACAACTAACGACTAACCACTAAAAACTGAATACTGACAACTCCCGCTCCTCGCTGTACAATGCGCTAAAGTCCGAGGAGCGTACAGCGCAATGAAAATCACAGACATCGAGGTATTCGTCGTCGACGGCGGACGCCGTCCCTGGCTATTCTCAGCCGTCCGCACAGACGAGGGCATAACCGGCTACGGAGAATTCGGCTCCGGCGTAGCCGCCCATTCCCTCGTCGGCCTGATAGAAGACCTCAAACCACTCGTCATCGGCAGCGACCCCGAGGCCGTCGAAAAACTCTACTTCGACCTCTACCGTCACCTCCGCGCCATGCCCGGCGGCATATCCCAAATGGGCATTGCAGGAATAGAACTCGCCTGCTGGGACATCAAGGGCAAAGCGCTCGGCGTTCCCGTAAACAACCTCGTCGGCGGCCCATACCGCGACACCCAGCGCGTTTACTGGTCCCACCTCGCCAGCGCTAGGGCAGGGGATCCATCCCTCGCGCCCGACAAGCCCCTCAAGGACTGGGACGCCGTTGCCGCCGCCGCGTCAGAGGCCCCGGAACACGGCTACGACGCCTTCAAGACCAACATCCTATGGCCCGGCGATCCGCCCCGCTCCATCTCCCAGTCCCGCGACGGACACAGCCACGACCAGCGCGCCGACACCGAGATAGTCCGCAACGCCGAAAAGCAGATCTCCGTCATGCGAGAGGCCGTCGGCGACTCAGTAGATATACTCCTCGACATCAACTACAACTTCAAGACCGAAGGAGCTATCCGCATCGCCCGCGCCCTCGAACCCTACAACCTCTTCTGGATAGAACACGACAACGAAGACCCCGAAGCCCTCGCCCAACTCAAGGCTTCCACCTCCACGCTGCTATGCTCCGGCGAACAGCACTTCAGCGTCCGCGAGTACCTGCCCTACTTCGAGCTTCGCGCTATGGACACCGTGAAAGTGGACGTCCAGTGGCAGGGATTCGGCCCCTCCAAGAAGGTCGCCGACGTCGCCGAGACCTACGAACTCAACATCGCGCCGCACAACCCCGCCTCCGAACTCGCCAGCTTCCAGTCCGTCCACCTCTGCGCCTCCGTCTCCAACGTCCGCATCATGGAATCCGACCCCGAAGGCGTCCCCTGGCGCTTCGACCTCTTCACCACGCGCCCCGAAGTCATCAACAGCTACATGACCGTCCCAACAACCCCCGGCTGGGGCTGCGACCTCGTAGAAGAAGCCGCCCGCAAACACGCCTGGAACCACTAACCAATCCCATCTTCCCTCAATAATCTGATAGGGGAATGTGAAAATCCCTTCCCCCTTGACGGGGGAAGGCTAGGATGGGGGTGAAACCAACCAAGACCACTAACGACTAACAACTAAAAACTAAGGACTAACAATGAAAATCACCTCAATCGAAACCTTCCCCGTCCGCGGACTCGGACGCGCCCCCTGGCTCTTCTGCGCCATCCGCACCGACGAGGGCATAACCGGCTACTCCGAATACGGAGAGGGAGCCTTGACCCGCGGTCTGCCCGCGCTGGTCGAAGACCTCGGCGAATCCCTCATCGGCCAGGACCCCCGCCCCGTGGACAAGCTCTACATGGATATGTACCGCCACACCCGCTCCTCGTCCGGCGGCGCGACCGCCATGGCCATAGCCGGCATCGAACTCGCCCTCTGGGACATCAAGGGCAAGGCCCACGGCGTCCCCGTGTACAGGCTGGTCGGCGGCCCCTTCCGCGACAAACAGCGCGTCTATTGGTCGCACCTCGCCACATACCGCGCCATGATGGCTGAGAGCTGGGGCAAGCCCAAACTCGCCACCATGGAAGACGTAGCCGACTGCGCCCGCGAGGCTGTTGACGCCGGCTACTCCGCCTTCAAGACCAACATCATCTTCCCGGGCGAAAACCCCTCCGTCATCAACAATATGTTCGCCGGCGCAAACGACCAGAACGCCCCCACCGACATAGTGCGCCACACCGCCAACCAGATAGGCGCGATGCGCGAAGCCGTCGGCCCCGATGTGGACATCTGCCTCGACATCAACTACAACTTCAAGACCGAGGGCGCGATTGCCATAGGCCGCGCTCTGGAGCCTTATGACCTCTTCTGGCTGGAGATAGACAACCAGGATCCCGACGCCCTGCTCCAGCTAAAGACGTCCCAGCGCTCCCCGATATGCTCAGGCGAACAGCTACTAGGACTGCGCCAGTACCAGCCCTACTTCCGAAAGCGCGCCATGGACACCGTGAAAGTGGACGTCCAATGGCAGGGCTTCTCCCAGGCCAAAAAAGTCGCCGACCTCGCCGAGGTCTATGAGCTCAACATAGCCCCGCACAACTACAACTCGCATTTGTCCAGCTTCCAGAGCCTCAACCTCTGCGCCTCCGTCTCCAACGTCCGCATAATGGAATCCGACGTAGATTCAGCCCCCTGGCGCGACGAGCTAGTCACCAACCTCCCCGAAATCCACAACGGCCACATGACCATCCCCACAACCCCCGGCTGGGGATCCGACCTGAACGAGTCCGCCGCCCGCAAATACGCCTACAACGCCTGATACGCGGATGGGAGTTCCTGGTATGAAGAACGATACCGCGCTGAAATATATATTAGCGGGCATTGTCGCGCTCGCCCTGGTGACAAGCCTGGTATTGATCTATTCGCCCACCCGCGCCCTGAATTCTCAGGACTCCCATAGCCTCGCCACCTTCGTGGCGCTGACGCAGTACATTCGCTCCCAGCCCACGCCCGCCGACGTAAAGGCGAACGACGTCCCCGCGCTCGCCAACCTGGACACCGTTTTGACCGACATCTACATAACCGAATATATAACCCCGTTCACGGAAGAAACCCCCGATCAGGTCAAAGCGCGTCTCCGAACCCTCCCTGAAGAAGACAGGTTCATAGCGGCGATGGTCGAGTCCTACCGCCTCACTTCCGGCCCCGCGCTTCTGGACACAATCCACGACCTTCTGGCGCGATACTATGTTCACTACTTCACCACGTCCGACCTGAGCGGCGCGCCGGCCTTCCTGGAGCGCCCCGAAATCCAGAGCCTGGCCGACAAATTCGATTCCTCGGACTACGCCATTCCCGAGCCCGGCGCGCCCGTCACGCCCGCGCCAATCGCCACCTCCACCGACTCCCACGCCGAGGCCGCGTTCAACAGATTCAACCTGCAGCGACAGGAGCTTGGACTGGACGCCCTGACCAAGGCCGTGTCGGGAGACGACGCCTTCATTCCAGTACAACCATTCGACGTAGGTTGCGACGCCTCCGTGTCCGAGTACGAAGAACTTCAGGTTGAAGACATACACGCCATCGCCATAACTCCGATCACGGGGATCTCTGAGTGCGGTCTGAAGGTGGTAACCTACCACTATGTCCCGTTGGCCCAACGGATGCGGGTGGAACAAAGAGTCTGGGACTGCTTCAAGCAGAGCCGCGACCTCCGGGAAGCCAGCGACGTTTCTTGCGCGGGAAGGTACACATTTATCGAACGGCACGTCAAATGGCTGCCCAAACAGGTTCTCTACACCATCGAGGAGGGCGAGAGCCTGAAGAGCAAGTTCACGTCCCACATACCCTGGATCGAGGAGAAACTCAAGGTGAAGGTGTCCGAAGCGCCATCCGCATCGGACGCGAACCTCTTCCTCCACCTGGGCGCGCAATCCCCCGCCGGCTGCATGGAGAGATATGGCTGCAACATATTTGAGCAGGTCGAGGATAAGACATTCGCCACCATATACATCTCCGCTCCGGACCAATACTTCAGCCAGGTACTCAAGCACGAACTGCTGCACGCCCTACTGCCCATGGGCCACCTTCCCCAGGGCAACTACCTGATGAGCGTCAGGCCCGACGACCCATCCCAAACCCAAACCCTGACCCCCTTCGAGAACGACCTACTGGCGCTCTACACCCACCCCTACCTCCGCGACGGCATGGCCATGGCCCTCTTCCAAAGATACCTGGTCATACAACCCAACCCCAACGAATGACCAACAGACCTTTCGTTCTGCCACCCGCCCGTGCTATACTACCCCCAACTAACGGAGCGCGGCCAAGCTGGTGATTAAGAGTTTTAGAGATCGTGCTACAGAGGCCGTGGCAATGAGGCGATATGCGCGAAGTTTACCCAACGACATTGCCCGGAGAGCGTACCGAAAACTCTTAATGATAGATGAGGCGCAGACCCTCCGCGACCTGCGAGTTACTCCCGGAAATCGCTTGGAGTCCCTTACCGGGGATCGTGCCGGTCAACACAGCATAAGAATCAACGATCAATGGAGAATATGTTTCGTCTGGGACAGTGGAGACGCATTTGGCGTTGAGATAGTGGACTACCACCGTTAGAGGGATACCTGAAATGGAAACAGAAAAACTGCCGCCAATACACCCGGGAGAAATCCTTAGCGAAGAATTTCTGATACCCTTGGGTATGAGCCAAAAAGAACTGGCCCATTCAATCGGCGTGGAAGTCCGCCTGATTGATGACATGGTTCGCGGGGACAAACCTATCAACGCTGAGATCGCCCTGCTGCTGTCCAGATACTTTGACACCTCCGCCAAATTCTGGACAGGACTCCAAGCGCGGTACGACCTGGATGTCGCTGAAGACCAACTGACCGCCAAGATCAAGGCCATAAGACCCCGCTTGAACAACGGCGCGACGCCAGATGATGAGTCGCCATCATCGGACGAGTGTATGTGCGGCTGTGGCGGCGAACCACAAAGGGTGACCGTGGAAGGGGCGATGCGATGACTCTTGAAGTCAAAGTAGATCACATCCCGTTGACCGTGGATCAACACGGGGTGGCGCGTGTTGGAGGAACCCGTGTCACGCTTGATACTGTGGTCAGCGCCTTCAAGGGCGGAGCGACGGCAGAGCTGATTGTAGATCAGTACCCGACTCTGAAACTCGCGGATGTCTATTTCATAATCGGCTTCTATCTCTCTCACTCCGAAGACGTATATGAGTACTTGGAACGCGGCGTCGAAGAAGCTGATCGCGTCCGCAGGAAAATTGACGCCGCCGGATACCAAGCAGGCGCAAGAGCCTCTCTGATGAGCCGGTGGGCGCGCCAGACATGGGCTGTCGATGCCGGGCGTAGTCCTTGTTCCTCAATCCCTACCACCCGGGCAGGTCATCTCTGATATCCAACTCTTAGCGGAATGTAATTTGGAAGAAGAATGGGAGGGACAGGTTCTGTATCTACCGCTTTAAGACCATCATTGCTATATCTTTCCTCGAAACGCCCAATTGTTCCCCTGCGGAGCTCAGACGTGAATCGCCCGCCCTAATAGAATCAGTAGAGGTTGAAACTATGTACAGAGCGTCGCGTTCAGCGTTGCAGATAGACGCGCCCCCGCTGGTTGCGGACAAGCATGGCGTTGTCCGGGTCGGCGGGAGCCGCGTAACTCTCGACACCGTTATCAACGCTTACAAGATGGGCTTCAACGCTGAGGATATAGTCGAAGATTATGACACCTTAAAACTTGAGGACGCACGCTTCACTATAGACTATTACAACGCTCACACCTCAGTAGTTGAGAAATATCTGCGCGAAGGCGAAGAGGCAGCAGACCGCGCGCGCTCCAAGATAGACGCTTCTGGACACCAGAGAGGGCTTCGCGAACGCCTGCTAAAACGCCGCTCGAATCATCAACAATGAGGCTAAAAGGTGTCGGTTTCTTTTCTGGCTGACGAGAACTTTAGGGGATACATTACCCGTAGATTAGCGACAGAAGGGGTAGATGTCGTTCGCGCGCAGGATGTCGGGCTTTACGCAGAGCCTGACCCCGTAGTTCTCCGATGGGCGGCGGAAGAGGGGCGTGTAACGCTTTCGCATGACTTCGACACCCTTCCCAACTATGCCTACGAACGAGTGCGATCCGGTTTGGCGATGCCGGGCGTGGTAATGGTTCCTCAGTCCATATCGGCTGGACAAGCGATTTCGGACATCCAGATTCTGGCTGAATGCGGAGTTGAAGGCGAGTTGGAAGGACAGGTTATCTATCTGCCACTCTGACTACCTATCCTGCACCGACCCATCGAACCCAATCGGCGTGTTCAGAACCTTCGGATTCTCCGGCTGAGACAGCGTCGCCTCGTTCAACTCGATCCCCAGACCGGGGCCTTCCGGCACGGTTAGGTAGCCGTCCACCAGTTCCAGCGGATTCACCAGCAGGTCGCTCTTAGGCGGCTCCGACTCCCCCGTGTACTCCTGCAACGCGAAGTTCGGTATGCAGGCGTCCAACTGAACGCACGCCGCCGTGCTGACCGGAGACAGCGGATTGTGCGGAATCACCTTCACGTGATGCGCCTCCGCCATAGCCGACACCTTCTTGCACCCCGACAGACCTCCGCACAGGCACAGGTCGGGCCGCACATAAGACGCCGCCTTCGCCTCAAGAAGCTGCTGGTACTCGAATATCGTCGTGAACCGCTCGCCCGTCGCTATCGGGATATTGCACTGCGCCGCCACGTCGCCCATGATAGCCGGACTGTCCGGCAGCATCGGGTCTTCATAGAAGAACGGGCTGAACTGTTCCAGCCGCCGCCCCAGCCAGATGCTCTCCGCCGGCGCCATCTGCCGATGTATCTCCACGCACAGGTCAACCCCGGGACCAACCGCCTCTCGCACCGCGCCCACGCGGTTCACCGCCTCGTCCGCCAACTCGCTGTAAGACCTGTGCAGGTAGAAGTCCCCGGGGAACGGCGAGAATCGCACCGCCGTGAACCCCTCTTTCGCCGCCCTCAGCGCGTCCTGCGCCAGGCCCTCGGCGGTGTCATTGTCACCCGGCGCGCCCACGTGCATATAGCAGCGAACCTTGTCCCGCGTCTTGCCCCCCATCAGGTCGTATATAGGAACCTCCAACCGCTTCCCCTTGATGTCCCACAGCGCGATGTCAATCGCCGACAGCGCCCCCTGAACCACCGACCCCATGAAGTGCGAACTCCGATATAGCCACTGGTAATGATGCTCGATGAGGTTAGGATCCTTCCCCAGCAGGTACGGCTCCATCGTCTCCACCATCGTCTTCGTGGGCCGCTGCCAGCCGTGAACGCCGCCCTCGCCAACGCCCACCGTCCCATCCTCACAGTGAATCTTGATCAGCAGCCACCGATCCCAAAGAATCGTCTCCACCTTCTCGATCTTCGTAGGCTTGGGCATCGTCGCTTCTCCTGTCAGGGCTAATGTTGACTACTCCAGAAACTCGTCAATCCATTTGTCGTACTCATCCAGCCGCGTCACCCGCCCCATCAACTCGGCGGACGCGATGCTGTCATTCAGGTCGGAGGGCGCAACGCCGTCCCGCAACGCCTTCAGCGTGTCATAAGTCGCCTTGACCGCCGCCATGAACGGCATATGTCCCTGAAGCGCGATTCTCACTCCCCGCGAGCCGAGATACGCCCTGTCATTCAGCTCAGGCCCCGCGCCGCCAAGCAGGATAGGGATGTTCACTTCCGCGCTCAGCGCATCCAGTTCCGCCCGCGTACTGATGCCCGTCATAAACAGCGCGTCCACTCCGACCGCCTCGTATGACTTCGCCCGCCGTATGCCTTCCTCGATACCCTCTATCCCGATTGCGCTGGATCGTCCGGCGACTACCAGCGACGGATCTTGCCGACCGGACAGCGCCGCCTTCATCTTGCCGACGCCCTCTTCCAGCGGGATGAGACTCTGCGCGGACTGTCCGAACGGGCGGGGAAGAAGTGTATCCTCTATCGTCAGCGCGGCCACTCCTGCGGTCTCCAATTCCTCCACCGTCCGCCTCACGTTGAGCGCGTTGCCGTACCCGTGATCCGCGTCCACCATGAGCGGCAGCGTTCCGGCGCGACATATACGGTGGATCTGCTGCGCGAACTCCGTCAGCGTAAGCACGATGTAATCAGGCGCGCCAAGCACCGTCGCGGACGCTATCGAACCCGCGAACATCATCACCTCGAAGCCCAGGTCCTCAGCTATCCGCGCCGAAATCGGATCGTACACGGACGCCGGATGCAGACATTCGTCGCCCTCCAGGATAGCCCTGTATCGCTCGCGTCGTTCGGTCAGGTTCACTGTCGGCCTCCAAGGTGGTGTAGGGGATTCGCGCGTGGGATTCGAGTTCGTGAAAAATCGCCGTCTGTTATCTCGCAATGACAGGGATTGAACCTAATCACCCCCATCCTAACCTTCCCCCATCAAGGGGGAAAGGACTTATGCAATCGTCTCGAGTTCGCGATCCGGGTTAGTCGGGAACCGGCCCGATGCAGTAGAAGTCGCTGCTGTCCAGCAGCAGTTGTATGACCCTGGGCGAGGTGTCGCGCGGGAACTGAGTCATCGCCCACTTCTGCCCGATGAACGCGCTTATCTGCTCAGGGTCCATCGGTTCGTTGCCGTGAGCCAGAAGCGCCCTGAAAATCGTCTCTTTCAGGGGCGTGTCCGGCAGCAGGAAGTCCGGCGCCTGCGAGCAGTGGCCGAGTATCTGGTCTATGAAATCCTGCGGATCCGAAGCTATCGCCACTTCGTCCCCAAGACCCTGCTGGCACATATAGCACTGCCTGCTCGCCACAAGCACAGGCAGAGACCGCCCCGAAGATTCGGCCTTGGCGGGATCAATGAAATACTTCGCGAATTTCGGCTGCTCGTCGGAACTCGCGGCTGTCTGCGTTTCGTCAACCATCAAAAAACATCCTCGGGCCAGTCCAACATCTGCGCCTCGACTATCTCCCCCGCTTCCTTGACCGGAATATCCTCGGGGCAGATGGCCAGCCCATTCGCGCCCGCCATCGAGGTCAGCAGATTGGAACTCTGATTGCCTGTAAGTCTGGCGTGGTATTCGCCATTCCGTTTCGTTATCACCGCGCGGGCGTACACTCGCCGACCGTCGGTATTGTATATCGGCTCGTCAAGAACCGCTTGGATTCGAGGCTTCAGGAACCCGCCCTTGCCCATCATCTTGTGAATCGCGGCGCGTCCGAACTGCTCGAACGCCACCATCGCGCTCACCGGATTGCCCGGCAGGCCGAGATGCGGCACTTTGCGTCCGTCGTCCCTGTTCAGAACGCCGAACGCCAATGGCTTCGCCGGACGCATCCGAACCGACCAGAAGGCTATCCTGCCATGCTCGGCCAGCACGTCCTTCACCATGTCGTAGTCGCCCTTGGACACGCCCGCCGATGTTATCAGCATATCCGCTTCCATGCCCTCGCGCAGCTTCGCGTTCATCGAATCCAGGTTGTCCCGCGCTATGCCCAGCATCCTGGGGACGCCGCCGTATCGCTGTACGCTCGCCGCGACCGAGTAGCTGTTCGAGTCGTATATCTTGCCCTCGGCGTAGGCGTCGCCCGCGCTGAGAAGCTCGTCGCCCGTGGACAGAATCGCCACCACCGGCCTGCGTATCGCCTTCACGCTGTCGAATCCGAGCGACGCCAGCACGCCTATCTCGGACGGCCTCAGTACAGTCCCTGCCGGCAGCACGAGCGTATCCTTGCGAACGTCCTGCCCCGCGGGGCGAACGTCCGAACCGACGGGCGCGGCTATCTTGATGGCTATTTCGTCCATGCCGAGAGCGGAGTTCCTCCGCTCTATCTCGTCCGTCTCCTCGAACGGCACAACCGAGTCCGCGCCGGGAGGAATCGGAGCGCCGGTCATTATCCTGACCGCCGTTCCGGGTTCCACCGCCGTGTCCGGCAGTTCGCCCGCCGCCACCGATCCGACGACCCTGAGCGTAACGGGCGAGTCTTCCGACGCTCCGCCGACGCTCGACGCCTGGACCGCGTATCCGTCCATAGCCGAATTGTCCAGTGGCGGGATGTCGTGAAGCGAAAGCGCGTCCTCGGCGAGTACCTGCCCAAGCGCGTCCAATAGTGGAACTTCCTCCGTATCGAGGACGTGGAAGTGGTCAAGGATGCGTTCCAGCGCGTCTTCCACGCTGAGCATCGCTTCGTCGTGATGTCTGTGTCCGTGACCGTGTCCGTGGTGATTCACCGCTCGTCTCCGAAATTCTCAGGGCCTTACTGATCGTTGCGCTGATCGCGCAGATACTGGTAGATGCTCTCTATCGTGCCGTCCTCGCTGACGCGGAAGGCCACTCCGCCGCGCTCCGCCTCGATGACCGTCATGGCTATCTCCCAGCCCTGGTACGGCGGCCCGATGCGACATTCGTCCGGCACGAACACGTTGTCGAACGTCACCCGCCGCTCGCTCCCCATGAGTATCCGCATATCCCGTATCTCGATGCCCGGGCTGTTCGCGTCCACCATGAACACGCCAAGATTCATGCGCTTGGGCCTGTCTTGTCCGGTGTTCGCCAGCGTAATCAGGTAGTCGGGGTCGAACCGCCCGGTGATGAACGCCTTCTCGCCGTTTATCACCCAGCCGCCGTCTTCCTGTACGGCGTAAGTGTTCACCGACGCGAAATCCGAACCCGATCCCGGCTCGTTGAAACACTGCCAGGTAATGGACTCGCCCTTGAGACAGGGCGGTATGAATCGTTCCTTCTGATCCTGAGTTCCCCAGACCATCAGCGCCGGAACCCAGCGATTGTTGTCTCCCATGCTGGGCAGCGGCATTCGCCTCATCTCTTCCATCAGAATGATGTCCAGCCCGGAGGTCAGCCCGCCGCCACCCAACTCCCTGGGCCAGGACGGCGCGAGCCAGCCCTTCTCGCCGAGCATCCGCCTGAACGTCTTCACCTTCGCCTGGTTCTCCGCGTCCAGCGGGCTGCCGTCCGGCGGAATCTTCAGGTCTCTTGGGAAATGCTGGACGAGCCAGGCGCGCGCAGCCATGCGGAATTCCGTCTGCTGTCGTGTGTACGGAGATCTGAAGTCCAAAATTTCCCCCTTTGCCGATGCGTTCGGGCGTGACCAACTGAGAGATTGAATCGCTGCGGCGAGAACCGCGTGATTTCATAGCGTCGCTGGTCATTATAAGCGAATGTGGGCGGATAATAAAAATGGGGCCTTCCCAATCTACTGAGAAGGCCCCTGTTTCAACTATCCGATTTTCCAGAAGGGGCTAGACGCCGCCGACCCCGGCGGTGGAAGGCGTAGCGGCGGCGCGTTCCCGCGTCCTGCTGATTCCGATGCGCCGGGATATGATTACCTTCTGAATCTCCACGGTTCCGGCGGGGTGCGCCCCCACCAGGCTTCCGCGCTGATAGACTTCAGGCTCGCCGCCGAACGGAGCGCGAGGCTCTTCCGTTCCGCACAGGCTGTACATACCCATGATGTCCCTTGCGCGGTCGGCGTTCTTGATCTTGTACAGCTTGCCGAACATCGAGGTCTGCGAGCCGTGGTAGGTCATTTCTTGCCGCGACTGGTACATACCGTAGTTCCGAAGGTTCAGCAGGCCGTGCACGTGGGAGTCAATGTAGGCCGACGCCGCTTCCTGCGCGATTATCGGGTCGTCGCCCAGGTTGCCGCCGTTGCGCTTGGTGTTCTGGACGTAGCTCAGGAGATTCTCCATCGCCTCGTCCTGCGGGTACGCCTGTCCGCGTCCGCCGTGTTCGACCTCCAGCGTCGTCTGCGTTACCTGCCAGCCCTGCTGATCGCCCCCGATGAGGTGGTCGCCCGGCACCCGCACGTTGTCAAAGAAGAACACGCTCTGGTCGTCGCCGGAGAGCAGATTCATCCGCTCCTGCGTGAGGCCATCGGACGGGAAGGGAACCATGAAGTAGCCCAGGTTGCGGTGGCGCGGAGCGTCCGGGTCGGTCATGAATGGGCCGAACAGGAAGTCCGGCTCCTCGACGCCGCTGATCCATATCTTCTGGCCGTTCAGGATGAAGTCGTCGCCGTCGCGTACCGCGCGGCTCTGGAGCGACGCCAGGTCCGAACCCGCGTTAGGCTCGGAGAAGTTCTGGAACGCCACCTTCTCCGCGCTCAGCAGCGGCTTGAGGAAGTAGTCCTTCTGCGCTTCGTCTCCCCAGACCAGCAGAGTCGGGAACACCAGGCCGTTCGTGAATCCCGGCACCACTCGCGCCAGTCGGAACTCTTCCTGAAGGATGGTCTCGTGTTCGCCGGTCAGTCCGCCGCCGCCGTACTCTTTGGGGTAGGTGGGGTAGAGCCAGCCCTTCTCGGCGAGCGTCTTGTGCATATCGCGCCAGAACCAGTACTGCTTATCGGAAAGCTCAATCCGGTCAACCGGCGCTCTCATGTCGTCCGGGATATGCTCTTCCAGCCAGGAACGCACCTCTTTGCGAAATTCTTCCTGATCTTCCGTGTACGTATAGGCGAAATCCATCCGGTCAGCCTCCTGTTAGTAGTCTGTCATTAAAAGAAACAGGGCGCAATCCAAGCGTTACTCAGCTTGCTCCGCAAATGTTAAGGCGTCCGTCCGCTTCTGTCAACAGCTATCGCCGAGCGAACCCAAGCGGGAAAAGAAATGGCTCCGCAGGTAGGACTCGAACCTACGACCAATCGGTTAACAGCCGACCGCTCTACCACTGAGCTACTGCGGAGCGTTGAAGAAAGTGGCTGTATCCCAACCACCTGATTTATAGTACCACTGGCCAGTTCGGACTTTCAAGCTCAATGATTGGCTCATATATCCATTGCGCTGATGATGAGGGACTGGGTACGCGCGAAGGTTCGCTCAATCTTGACTGCGCTTTCGGCCCTGTGTTAGCGTTTTTTCGGGAGGAACACAGGAGCCATGACAACCATCGAGCAGTCTCGAACCGCCTACGGTCACAGGGAGATGCAGGCCAAGTGGCAGGAGCGCTGGGAAGCGGACGGCATCTACAAGGTGGATGACGACGACCCCAGGCCCAAGTGGTACGAACTCCATATGTACCCGTACCCGTCCGGCGACCTGCACATCGGCCACTGGTACGCCATGTCCGGCGCCGACGCGCGCGCGCGCTTCATGCGATTGAAGGGCTACAATGTCCTGCACCCCATGGGTTTCGACGCCTTCGGCCTCAACGCCGAGAACGCCGCCATCAACAACGATGTGCATCCCTACACCTGGACCATGTCCAACATAGAGAATATGCGCCGCCAGCTCAGGTCCATGGGCCCCATGTACGACTGGGAGCGCGAGATAGCCACCTGCACTCCCGACTACTACAAGTGGAACCAGTGGTTCTTCCTGAAGCTATACCAGAACGGGCTGGCCTACCGCTCCGACGCGCCCGTGAACTGGTGTCCGTCCTGCCAGACGGTTCTGGCGAACGAGCAGGTCATAGACGGCGAGTGCGAGCGTTGCGACAGCGCGGTCGAGCAGCGCAACATGGAGCAGTGGTTCTTCCGCATCACCGAGTACGCCGAGGAATTGCTGGACAACTCCCGTATGGAGTGGCCCGAGCGCATCAATCTTATGCAGACCAACTGGATAGGCCGCTCCGAGGGCGTCGAGATTGAGTTCGACATCTCCGAGTACGGCCTGGATCAGGAATCCGTCCGCACCTTCACCACGCGCATAGACACGGTGTACGGCGTCACCTTCGTTGTGTTCGCGCCCGAACACCCCCTCGTCCCTCAGCTGACCACCGACGACCGCCGCGCCGAAGTCGAGGAGTACATCCGGCAGACGCGCCTCCAGACCGAAATCGAACGCCTCTCCGCCGACAAGGAGAAGACCGGCGTCTTCACCGGAGCCTACGCCACCAACAAGCTCAACGGCGAGCGCGTCCCGATTCTGGTCGCAGACTACGTTTTGCTCAGCTACGGCACGGGCGTCGTCATGGGCGTTCCGGCGCACGACCAGCGCGATTTCGTCTTCGCCAACAAGTACGACCTGCCCATCCGCGTCGTCATCGCGCCACCCGACTGGGACGGCTCCGACCTCGACGAGGCGTACATCCCCGAAGGAACGCAGGTCAACTCCGCCCAGTTCGACGGCCTGCCCAGCGCCGAGGGCAAAGAGCGGATAGCGGACTACATCGAGGAGAAGGGCTGGGGACAGCGCGAGACAAACTACCGCATGAGAGACTGGCTGATTAGCCGCCAGCGCTACTGGGGAACGCCGATTCCGGTCGTATATTGCGAACGCTGCGGCGAGACCCCCGTGCCGGAGTCCGACCTGCCCGTGCTGCTGCCCGAGGACGCCGAATTTCTGCCCACAGGCGACTCTCCCTTGGCCGTCAATGAGGATTTCGTAAACACCACTTGCCCGGACTGCAGAGCGCCCGCCAAGCGCGAGACCGACACGATGGACACCTTCGTTGATTCCTCATGGTACTTCCTGCGCTACGCCAGCCCCAATTTCGAGGACGGCCCCTTCGATCCCGACGTGCTGAACCTCTGGAACCCGGTTGACCAGTACACGGGCGGCGTCGAACACGCCGTCATGCACCTGCTCTACGCGCGCTTCTTCGTAAAGGCGCTGCGTGACCTGGGTATGCTGAACTTCGACGAGCCCTTCGTCCGCCTGCTGAACCAGGGCACCATACTCCACAAAGGCCAGAAGATGAGCAAGTCGCGCGGCAACGTTATAGCGCCCGACGACTACGTTGGCGACCTCGGCTCAGACGTAGTGCGAACCTACCTGATGTTCATGGGCCCCTGGGAGCGGGGCGGCGACTGGAGCGACGGCGGCATAAACGGCGTCGCCCGCTGGACAAACCGCGTCTGGGACATCTGCGCCCGCGACCCCCGCGTCCTCGACGACCTGCCCACCGACCCCGATTCAGTGCGCGACCTGCGCCGCGACCTGCACAAGACCATCCGCAGGGTGGGGGAAGACATCGAGAGCTTCAAGTTCAACACCGCCATAGCCGCGATGATGGAATTCTCCAATTCGCTGAACCAGGCGTGGGAGCGCAGAGACGTTGATTCCGAGGTATGGAACGAATCGCTCAAGGCGCTGGCGCTGATGATGTCGCCCATAACCCCCTTCCTCTCCGAAGAGCTTTGGGAGAAACTCGGTCACTCGTACAGCGTCCACCAGCAGCGCTGGCCCGCCTGGGACCCCGACCTGGCCGCCGACGAGATGATAACCCTCGTCGTCCAGGTCAACGGACGCCTGCGCGACCGCATAGAAGTCCCAGCCGACATATCCGAGTCTGACGCCCGCGAAAAGGCCCTCGCCTCCGCCCGCGTCAAGGCCCACACCGACGGCAAGACCATCCGCCGCGCAATCTACGTCCCCGGCCGTCTCGTAAACGTCGTCGCCACCTAGCGCGGCGAGGAACCCCCGATTACGCGATGGCCCCAAAATACTTGCCTATCGCGTAATCAAACGATGCGTTCCTGCCCCGCGCCGTCCCGACTTCGTACCTGTTCAGAATCTCCTCCATGAAGTCCACCCGACCATCGAGACGCGACGGTACTAGGGCATCGAACTGCTCTTTGGAAATGCGGTTAGTATTCCTGTGAGCCGGCAGCCGAAGTTCCTCATAAGAGTCCGAATCCAACCCCGCCAGATACCAGGATTCTATCTCGGCTCTAACTATCAGGATTCGCCCTGCGTCCAGGTTACTGTATATCTCAATCAAGCGAGACTTTCTTAGAGTCACGCAAGGTCCCTGATCGAAGTCCGCCATGAAAAGATAGTTAGCGTCTGGAATACGGTCTAGTGACCTTATATATCGGCGAACGTCCGATGGTCTCTTCTGAGCATACTGATAGATTTCCAGGTAATCGCACACAGGTTCAAGAAGTGGGCGTAAAATAGAATTAGCAAAACGCTGATCGTCGTCGCCTTCTACGAATAGGGTGAACCTTCTGAAACTACTGCTCATGCGCCAAACTCGAGAAATCCGTCCACGTGTAAATCATCTATGCCTATCTCTTCACTCAGGAATATCTTCACGATCTCCGAATCCACCGGGCGGGATACGCGGGAAAATCCCTCTTTATCCCTGTGAACCAGTATCAAATTCTCAATGCCGCCTAGACGCACGAACTCCGGGTTGTGTGTGGTTATCAGTATCTGAGACCGCCGCGACACGTCTTTCATCAATGTCGTCAGCCCGGAAATGAGACGTGGATGCACGTTCCTATCCGGCTCTTCCAGGATGGTCACGTCATTCCCCTCAAACGCGAACGCCACGAGCGCCGCCGTCATACCAATCGTGCCGTCCGAAATGAACGTGGCGGGTATATCGCGGTCAGAGGTGTATGACTCCCGAAAATTCATCATCAGAGAATTGAACCCAAATTCTTCAACCGACACTCCCTTCACATGAGGCAGCAGGTATCCAACCAGATTGTGGAATTTGCGGCTCTTCTCCTTATCGCGCAGAATGTCCTTCACAACTATTGCCAGATTGGCGCCATCTCTTTCCAAATCGGCCTTCCTGGCTCTCGGTGTCCCTATCTTGGGAAGGCGAGTATCCATGTCGTAAATGGATACTCCATTCATCGGCGATCCCATGAATGCGCTTGAGACAGGCATATTGAGAAGGCAATCACCTGAAGTAAGACCTATATCCTCCATGAATCTCAAATTGCCGGGCTCGAGGAATCTCATGACGTCACCATCAGCGTCAAATTTGCCCCTGCCACATCTATACGACAAAACTGCGTCTCCCTCAGCTATGGGCTTCGTATGGGGTTCAAATGCCAATTCTAAGCATTCGAAGACTTGGACCCTTTGGCGCAACTCCTCACTGATGACTTCAAATCCGGGATTGGACGACCGGAACTTTAACTCCAGTGTATATTTGATATTTGCCGTATTAGCTAGATACTCTGGTGAAAAAAAGAATCCTCTTACAGAGGACTGCCCATCCAAGTTTCCGAATTCCATCGAAATCCTCACCGTCTCACCCGCCCCCGCCTCCATGTTCCGCAGAAACTCAGCCCCGCCCTGCAACGACACCGCGTTTTCCAGGCCATGATCCGCTATGTCCTTCAGGAACTGGAACGCCTGCACAAGATTCGACTTCCCCGATGCGTTCGCCCCAACAACCACGTTGAACGGCCTGAACGGAATCGTGACGTCCCTGAAGCTCTTGAAATTTTGCAGTGTCAGCTTGGTTACTCGCATCTCACAACCCGCCCCGTTTGATTGCCCATCTCATTATGTCCATTCATGATACCAAACCCCCTAAGCTATCACCTTGAAATTATACTGCGTCGTATTCATCGTCCCCTCCGCGAACCGCCCCATCCGCAGCGTCGAAATATCCACCAGCCTCGACTCCCCCTCCACCATCAGCTCCGCCATGCACACCCCCACCGCCGGCGCCAGCTTGAACCCATGCCCGCTGAACCCCGTGCATATATACAGCCCCTCGATCCCGTCAACCCTGTCCATGACCGGATGCAGGTCCGGCGTCGTTGTATAAAGCCCCGCGTAACCGTGCGCCAGCTGCCCCTCCTCGATGCCGGGTATCCGCCGCGACAGCCTCTCCCATATATCCATCGTGAAGTCCGTGCTCGCCCGCTGATTGTAAGTGTCCGGGTCAACCTCCGACTCCCGGTTTCCATTTCCCACCAGCGTCAGGTTGTCCGCCTCCGGCCTGAAATAGATCAGGTTCGTCATATCGCCCCCGCCCGGATGGAACCCGATGCCCGTCTCCGCCCGCCGTATGAAGATAACCTCATGCCGCGTCGGCTTCAGCGGCAGTTCGATCCCCAGATGCCCTAGGAACCTCGACGACCACGGCCCCGTAGCTATCACCGCCGTATCCGTTTCGTAAGTCTCATCCGCCGTCCTCACCGCCGTCACCCGCCCGTTATCCGTCACCACCTCCACCGCCGGCGACTCCAGCGCTATCGAGGCCCCCAGTTCCCGCGCCCGCGTCACGTACGCCAGCGCCGTCCCCGATGCGTCCCCATGCCCCGACTGGTCTTCCCAGGCGAAATGCTCATCCTCGCCATAGTGGAACGCCGGCGCAAGTTCCCTCGCCTCCATGTAGCTCACGATGCGCGTGTCAATGCCGACCCTCTGCTGCATCTCGATATTGTGGAAAAACCCGTCCGACTCGGCGTTCGGCGCGAACACCATGTAGCCCGTCCGAACGAAGCCCGGCTCCCCGTCCCCGCCCACGACGTCATGCCAGTTCTGGAAGATACGCAGACTCTCCCACGCCAGCCGCGCGTTCACCTCCGTCGAATAGTGCATCCGAATCGCGCCCGACGACCGCCCCGTCGAACCCGACCCCAGCGTATCCCGCTCCAGCAGAACCGGCCCCCATACCCCTCGCGCCGCCAGGTTGTACAGGATGCTCGCTCCCATCACTCCGCCGCCGATTACCACAGCTTCTGTTGCGATTGCCATGTTAGCGCCCCTCCGCATGATTTCTCTGTATAATACTCGCGCCGCGCCGCTGACACAAACGCCGAACATATTTTATCCTGAGAATCCTCAAATCCTGAAATTTCCGCTTCTGACATCAAACAAGGAGACATACAAAAATGGAATTCAAGATAGCCGTTCTGCCCGGAGATGGCATTGGCCCCGAAGTAATCGCCGAGTCCGTCAAAGTCCTGAACGCCGTCGGCGGACGCTTCGGACACCAATTCGACCTCGAGCGCGGCAGGATAGGCGGCAACGCCATTGACGACTTCGGAACCCCTCTGCCCGACGAGACCGTCGAACTCTGCGAGAGGTCCGACGCCATCCTGTTCGGCGCGGTCGGCGGCCCCAAGTGGGACGACCCCGAAGCCACCGTCCGCCCTGAAGACGGCATCCTCGCCATTCGCAAGAGCCTCGGCCTGTTCGCCAACCTTCGCCCCGTCAAGGTCTATCCCGCCCTCATCAACTCCAGCCCCATCAAACCCTCGCTTCTCGAAGGCGTGGACATGGTAGTCCTGCGCGAACTCACCGGCGGCCTCTACTTCGCCCAGCCCAAGCGCAGGTGGGAGGAGGACGGCGCGCGCATGGGCGTTGACACCCTCCACTACGCCGAGCATGAGATAGAGCGAATCGTCCGCGTCGCCTTCGAGCTCGCCATGGGCCGAAGCAAGCGCCTCACCAGCGTCGACAAGGCCAACGTCCTCGAAACCTCCCGGCTCTGGCGTCAGGTCACCGAAGAAGTCCACGCCGACTACCCCGAAGTCGAACTCGAGCACATCCTCGTTGACGCCGCCGCCATGGCCCTCGTCCGCAACCCCGCCGGATACGACGTCATAGTCGCCGAGAATATGTTCGGCGACATCCTCACCGACGAGGCATCCGTCCTCTCCGGCTCCATGGGAATGCAGCCCTCCGCCTCCCTCGCCGGTCTGCCCGGCGTCACCGACAACGCTGATGAAGCAGTCAGCCTCTACGAACCCATCCACGGCTCAGCCCCCGACATAGCCGGGCAGGGCATCGCCAACCCAATCGGCATGATACTCAGCATGGCCATGATGCTCCGACACTCATTCGGACTCGAGGACGAGGCTCAGGCCGTCGAGCAGGCCGTCGAAGGCGTCCTCGCCGAAGGCTACCGCACCCCCGACATAGCCTCCGACGGCGGCGACGTCATAGGAACCGACCGCATGGGAACCGTCCTCGCCGGCAGGGTCTAGCCTTCTGCGCGGTTGAACTCCAGCCACTCGCCCGCCGAGACGCTGAACCGGCCCTCCCCGGGATCGCGCCCGTCGTTGTCGCCGTCCTCGGCGGGCTCCGCCACCCGAACCCCCAGCCTCCCCAGCATCCCGTCAATCCGCCTCATCGAATCCGCGTCCGCCGCCCGCGCCCGCATCTTCAGTAGATCCCCCATGAAACCCAGCGCCATCTCCACCCCCGCCAGATTCAGCCCCAGGTCATCCACCAGGTGCTTGATAAGCCGCAGCCGCGCCACATCCTCATCCGTATAAGTCCGCAGCGTCCCCATCCGCAGCGGCGACACGAAACCCGCCCGCTCATACTTTCGCAGTGTCTGCGGGTGCATCTCCAGCGTCTGCGCCACCATGCTGATTAGGTACATTCCGCGCGCCTGCGCCATCGCTCTTCTCCCTGTGCCGTTATGACCGCCGACCAACGAACTCACTCTCCCTCAGGGAGAGGGCTGGGGTGAGGGTGAAATGCCTATCCCTGTCAGGATATTAAAGTTGAACGCTCAACCTTCCCCGCGCCGTTATACAGCGCGATAATCCCCGTGTCAAGAGCGTATCCGTGAATTGATTCACAAAGCGTATTTACTTGACACAATTCGTATCATACTATACACTCAGACCATATACTATTAAAGGAGGTCGCGTCATGGTACAACTTGAAACTGTTGACACTCTGGAACGACAGGAAGAAATCGCCGACGACACGCTCGACCCCCGGATCGCCCAGGAGGTCGAAGCCCTCATCGAGCGCAAGAACGACGCGCTGCGAATCAAGCGCGAGCTGATAGAAGTCCGCGACGCCACGGGCCATTGGTACGTAACCATGCCCATCCCCGGCGTCCGCTACTACACCTTCTAGCCCGATACCCGGTCAAATTCCCTCTCCCACGACCGGCTGACAAGGCTACCCAAGAGTCCCTTCCCCCTTGACGGGGGAAGGTTAGGATGGGGGTGAACCTCTAAGACTAGGCCGCCAATCAAACCCCATACCATCCCGAGGAACCTATGCTAAAATACCATCGCGAAAAGCCAAACTCCGGCTGTCCCGCGCCATCCCAACCGAGGTTCCCAACATGAAAGAGCGCTCCCGACTCATCCCCTCCCTCTTGTCGCTGGCCCTCATCCTAGCCCTGGCTTCGATTGCCTGCTCCGAGCCAAACGCCAGGATATCCTTCATCTCAGACCGCGACGGCAACGAAGAACTGTACGTGATGAACGCCGACGGCTCCGACGTAACGCGACTGACCGACACTGGCGGACATATTGTCGGCTATCCCAGGTGGTCGCCCGACGGACAACGAATCGCGTTCGTGTCAGACCAAAATGGGAACCACGACATATATCTGGTGAACGCCGACGGCTCCGGATTAACCCAACTCACCCATAGCGATAAGTCTGATTCCAACCCCGCCTGGTCGCCCGACGGTCAACGAATCGCGTTTATATCAGGTAACCCCGGAGATTTAGAAAGTTACTTGAAGGACGCCGCCCGCCCCGACTTTGCTGGCCGCGACCGTGTCAAACTGCTCGGCAGCTACGACATATACGTGGTGAACGCCGACGGCTCCGGCCTTACCCAACTGACCGATGATGCTGGAAATGAGTTCCTCCCCAGTTGGTCGCCCGACGGCCAGCTCATCCTGTTTGTCTCAGACCACGACGGGGACTCCGATATATACGTGATGAACGCCGACGGCTCCGGCTTGACCCGGCTGACCCATAGCCGTGAGCATGAAATGTTTCCCAACTGGTCGCTCAATGGACAGCGCATCATGTTTCTCACGTGGTCCGGACCCCTCACGATACTGCACCAGATGAACGCCGACGGCTCCGACCGTACAAGACTAATCCACCGCGACGTTGGAATCGAATCGTTTCATTCGTTCCCCGTATTCTCGCCCGATGGACAGCGCGTCGAGCGCGTAGTGTATTTCGCAGGCCCCAACGGAGATGACGACGCCGGGATATACATGGCGAACCCCGACGGCTCCGGCCTTGACCAGATAACCGTCGCCGACAGCTATCAGGGCGCGCGCGACGAACAGCCCCTTGTCTTCTCTATCTACGACGGGGATGGCGACGACGAGATATACATATGAACCCCGACGGCTCCGGCCTCCTCCGCCTCACCGACAACACAAGCCGCGACTTCGCCCCCCACTTCGCGCTTGTCCAATAAACCTCAACCCATCGCTTCCAGCGCACGGGGAGTTTTTCCGAAATTCAGCGAACATCCGCTCCGAAAATAGGTCAAAAACCCCTGACATCCCACCCCCGTCGGTGGTAGAATCGTGTCTGCGGCATTTGGCGTCAGCCGCTATGCCCGCCTTTCTTGAACCCTTGACGGAGGAGCCTTCTTCATAATGCCTCTTGAGAACATCGTCGTTCGCGGCGCGCGCGAACACAACCTCAAGAACGTCGACGTCACCATCCCGCGCAATAAGCTGGTCGTCATCACCGGCGTTTCAGGTTCGGGCAAGAGTTCGCTCGCCTTCGACACCATCTACGCCGAGGGCCAGCGTCGCTACGTCGAGTCGCTGTCGGCGTATGCCCGGCAGTTCCTCGGACGCATGGACAAGCCCGACGTCGAGTACATCGAGGGCCTCTCTCCCGCAATCTCCATTGACCAGAAGGGCGTCTCCCACAACCCGCGCTCCACCGTCGGCACCGTCACCGAGATATACGACTACCTGCGCCTGCTGTTCGCGCGGGTCGGACGGCCCCACTGCTACAAGTGCGGACGCCCGGTAGAGCGCCAGACCGTCCAGCAGATAGTTGACTCCGTTCTTGCTCTGCCCGAAAGAACGCGCCTCCAGATACTCGCGCCAATGGTTCGCAGGCGCAAGGGCGAGCATAAGGACGTGTTCGAGCAGGCGCGAAAGGCAGGTTTCGTCCGCGTCCGGGTAAACGGCGAGGTGCATGACCTCAGCGAAGAGTTCGATCTGGACAAGCAGAAGTGGCACACCATTGAGATAGTGGTTGACCGCCTGGTCAGCGGCGAGAGCGCGGACATCTCCCGCGTGACCGACTCGGTGGAGACCGCGCTCCGAATGGCGGACGGCATAGTTCTGGTTGACGTGCCGGGCGAAGAGGAGATGCTCTTCTCAGAACACTTCGCCTGCGTCCACTGCAACATCAGCATGGGCGAGTTGGAACCTCGCACATTCAGCTTCAACAACCCTCACGGGGCCTGCTCCACCTGCACCGGACTAGGCTACAAGCTGGAAGTTGACCCCGACCTGGTGATACCCGACAAGAGCCTCAGCATCGCCGAGGGCGCGATACAGGCGTGGGCGCGAACCGGATCCGTCGCTCCCTGGAACATGAGCCAACTCGAATCTCTGGCCAAAGCGTACAGTTTCTCCACCACCGATCCCATAAGCAAGCTCACCAAGCGACAGTTGAGCGTGGTGTTGAGAGGCACGAAAGGCAAGCGAATCGAAGTAACCCACCGCACCCAGCGGGGCAGGACATACCGATGGAACACGAAGTTCGAGGGCGTGCTGAACAACCTCGAACGCCGCTACCGAGATACCGAATCCGACTCCGTTCGCAGCGAGATAGAGCGGTATATGTCCGCCAACGCCTGCGCCACCTGCGCGGGCAAGAAGCTCAGGCCGGAGGCCATCGCGGTCACCATCGGCGCGACCAACATCACCGACATGACAGACAAGTCCATCTCAGCCGCGCTCGAATGGGTCAAGGTCATATCCGGGGAAGCGCCGTCCACCAACGGTGTCCGGCCCAGCGACATTCTCACCGACAGGGAGAAGTCCATCGCCGACCAGATACTCAAGGAGATAGAGGCGCGACTGAACTTCCTGCTCAACATCGGCCTGGACTACCTTACCCTCTCGCGCACCGCGTCCACGCTCAGCGGCGGCGAGGCGCAGCGCATCCGTTTGGCGACCCAGATAGGCTCCGGGCTTATGGGCGTCCTGTACGTCTGCGACGAACCCTCCATCGGACTGCATCCAGCCGACGACTACCGCCTCATCCAGACGCTCAAGAACCTGCGCGACCTGGGCAACACCGTGCTTATCGTCGAACACGACGAGGCGATAATGCGCTCCGCCGACCACATAGTTGACCTAGGCCCCGGAGCCGGCGAGCATGGAGGCCATATCGTCGCGTCCGGCCCCGTCGAGGACATCATCAACGAACCCGAATCGCTCACTGGCCAGTACCTCAGCGGCGTCAAGCGGATACCCGTTCCCGAAACTCGCAGGGAAGGCATCGGCAAGTCCATCACCATCAAGGGCGCGCGGCAGAACAATTTGCGAGACATAGACGTGGAGATACCCCTGGGACAGCTCGTGTGCATCACGGGCGTGTCGGGGTCGGGCAAAAGCACCCTGATCTACGAAATCCTGTACAAGAAACTCGCCCAGACCTTCTACCGCTCCCGCGAGCGTCCGGGCGAGTGCGACACAATAACCGGCATCGAGAACATAGACAAGGTGGTGAACATAGACCAGTCGCCGATAGGCCGCACTCCGCGCTCCAATCCCGCCACCTACACCGGAACCTTCACGCCCATCCGCGAACTGTTCGCCACGGTCCCCGAGGCGCGAACGCGCGGCTACAAGCCCGGCCGCTTCTCCTTCAACGTCAAGGGCGGCAGGTGCGAAGCCTGCTCGGGCGACGGTCACATCAACATAGAGATGCAGTTCCTGCCCGACGTCACCGTCCCCTGCGAAGTCTGCGAGGGCGCGCGCTACAACCGCGAGGCGCTGGAGATAGAGTGGAAGGGCGCGAACATAGCCCAGGTGCTGGGCATGACGGTCACCGAAGCGCTGGAGCATTTCGAGAACATTCCGCGCGTAAAGCGCAAGCTCCAAACCATGTACGACGTCGGACTCGGCTATATCAAGCTCGGACAGCCAGCCACCCAGCTAAGCGGCGGAGAGGCGCAGCGCGTCAAGCTCTCCACCGAACTATCCAAGCGCGCCACCGGACAGACTCTCTACATCCTGGACGAACCGACGACCGGCCTGTCCTTCGAGGACTGCTCCCACCTCATGCGTGTCTTGCACCGCCTGGTGGACGCCGGAAACAGCGTCGTTCTCATCGAGCACCACCTAGACCTGATAAAGAGCGCCGACTGGCTGATAGACCTCGGCCCGGGCGCGGGCGACAAAGGCGGGCTGGTCATAGCCGAAGGCTCCCCCGAAGACCTCGCCTACATGGAACATTCCCACACCGGCCATTACCTGCGCGGCGTTCTTCCAGATATTAACGTGAACCTCGCGCCTGTGCAGGCGGCGGACTGACGCGCTTGGTACTTGCATGAGCGAAGGAAATTCGGAGCTATGGTATGATTGGCGTCGGAGGGTATCGGCATGACTCCGGTGTATTCGCTGTGACAATCCCGGTCAGAGAAGCGCTTGTAACCGACTTCGCCAAGTGGGTAGCGTCCTGCGCCGTCAGGTCGAACGCCCCGGTCAGGTCTAGGTCGGAGATATACAACGCCCTTGACGCCGTGGACTTCACCCCCCTGTTCATAGACGACCTGGGCCGCATAGACTCCGCTGAATTCAGAGCCTGGCATAGGGCCGCGATTGCCAATATGCAAAGCGTTCAGCCCAAGCTCAACGTCGGATGGGCCGCGAAGATACTCAACGAGTACACGAAAACGAAGTGCTACGTCGGCGGATATGGCCGGGACGGCCTCGCTGACACGATTCATCCGCCAATTGACAACGGTCTCATCAGCGGACTGAAAAACCAATTCGGGAGTGACCCGGACCTCGGCTCCAGACTCGACGCGCTGGAGCGTATGAGCGACTTGGATACTTACCACAAGTATGAAGCGTTGATTCGAGTATGCGCTCGTGTAGCCGAGTTATCCAACTGCTCTCTGCTCGAATCCGAACAGTTTTGGGAATGAGCGGGGCAGGGTCTTTCGATTATCAACCAATTACGTTCGTGGCGGCTCTTCGACAAGCTCCCTTCGACAAGCTCAGGGTGAACCATGAACGGGCGGCCCTTCGATAAGTTCTCTTCGACAAGCTCAGGGCGAACGATGAACGGGAGGCCCTTCGACAAGCTCAGGGTGAACGACAGAAGCGGTATCGGGAAATAATCGAAAGACCCTGGGTGGGGGCGTTCAGCGATTGACGCCAAAAATAGCCTTTGCTACTATGAATCATGGTGGACGACTTATCTGATAGACCTATCGCCGACTCCGAGCCTGGCCCCGACCCTCCAGGCAAATCTTCCTGTGCCTCCCTTCCCTTCGCCTCCGTCATTCTCGCCGCCGGCAAAGGTACGCGAATGAAGTCCCGAAAGCCAAAGGCGCTGCATACCGTCTGCGGCAAGCCGATGATCCAAATCATCGCTGACTCCGCCGAGGCCGCCGGGCTGGCTCCGATAACCGTCGTCGTCCCCGGCAACTCAAAAGCCATCAGGTTCTCCTTGGGAGACCGATTCCACTACGCCGCCCAGGAAGAACAGCTAGGCACCGGACACGCCCTCATGCAAGCGCGCGACGCTATTCCCGACTGCGACAACATATTGGTCATGGCCGGCGACACCCCGCTCATCAGGCGCGAAACCCTGGCTGAGATGACCCGTATGCACATCTCGTCCGAAGCTCCTATCACGATGTTAACGTCCGAAATCGCCGACCCCGACGGCTTAGGCCGCGTCGTGAGAGACGCGAACGGCAGGATAAACGCGATTGTCGAGCAGAAGGAAGCCGATCCCCAGACTCTGAACATCCGCGAGATAAACGCGGGCGTGTACTGCTTCAGGACATCCTGGCTGTGGAACAACCTGCCATGTCTGAAATCCTCGTCCACCGGCGAGATATTCCTGACCGACCTGGTAGAAGTCGCCGTCAACCAGCGCCACAAGGTCGCTTCCCTTACCCTGAAGGACAGCGGCGAGGCTTTGGGCGTCAATACGCGGGTGGAGTTGTCCCGCGCCGAATCCATCATGCGGGACAGAATCCGCCGCTACTGGATGATGGAGGGCGTCACCATACCGAACCCGGAGTCCGTCTATATTGACTACGACGCCCGCTTCGGGATTGACACCGTCATCCTACCCAACACCCACGTCAAGGGCGGCGCGACCATCGGCGAAGACTGCGAAATCGGCCCTAACTCCGTTATAGCCGACTCGCGCATAGGCGACCAGTGCCGAATCGTGTCCTCCGTGGTCGAAGAAGCGATCATCGAGTCTGACGTCCACGTTGGGCCGTTCAGCCACATCCGCCCCGGAGCCTACCTGGAGTCCGAAGTCCGCATAGGCAACTTCGGCGAGATAAAGAACAGCCGAATCGGACGAGGCGCCAAGTCGGGACACTTCAGCTACATCGGCGACGCAGACGTTGGCGCAAACGTCAACATAGGCGCCGGTTCGATAACCTGCAACTACGATGGCCAGAACAAGCATCGCACCGTAATCGGCGACGACGTTTTCATAGGTTGCGACACGATGATGGTCGCGCCGGTCTCGATAGGCGACCGGTCTTACACCGGAACGGGGTCAATCATAAACAAAGACGTTCCCCCGGACTCCGGAGCAATCGGCGCGCCGGCGCGGATTAGATCCAAAAAGCCCGCCAGAAATTCCGGTTCCCCGGACGGGAACGCCGCTCGATAATGGAGTCCTGAATTGGAGAGTGATAGTACGTTATCAGCATTAGCCTTGGCAGTCTCTATACTAATTCTTGCCATCGCCGAGGCGGGCGCGGCCGCCATCGCCGCCAGGCTTCAGTCCGCCGCCAACTATCTCGCCAATGGCGACTCGGACGAGCGCGATCCGCTCGACTTGGTAGCGCGGCTTCCGGGCGGCCCAATCGCCCCCCTGAAACTGCTCGGGATGGCGGCGTTCGGAGCCGCGCTGACAGCCGCGGCTTCCCTCTCGATCTCCGCTTGGGGCGTGAGATGGGACGTCCTGGCCCTCATCGCCGTTGTCGTCCTGCTGGCGCTCGGATGCGTCATACTTCTCGCCCGATTCGCTGGCGCGCGATACTCCGGCCCGCTGCGCCCTGTCATGTCCAGGGTGTCATGGGCATTGTCCTACCCCTTCAGACCCGCCCTGCTGCTCCATGAGGCCCTGCTGAACGATAAATCGTCCGAGACCGAACCTTCACTCGACTTCGCCCTATCCGTGGACGCCGGCGACAACCCCCTGGACGAGCGCGAAGTACGTATGATACGCGGGGTCGTTCAGCTAGACCAGACCGTCGCGCGAGAGATAATGGTTCCTCGCGTGGACATCGCCGCCATCGAGGCCGGAACGTCCCTGGAAGCCCTCGCGGACGCGATGAACAAAGCCGGCCACAGCCGCGTGCCGGTGTACGACGGCGACCTGGACCGCGTAGAGGGCGTGGCCCACGCCAAAGACGTTCTCAGGCGGATCGCGAGCGGGTGCGACCCGTCCGTCGTGACCGCCAAAGAAGTGGCGCGTCCTCCGCTATTCGTCCCCGAATCCAAGAATCTCGAAGAACTGCTGGGAGAGTTCCAGGAGAAGCGCGTCCACCTCGCCATGGTCGTGGACGAATACGGCGGCGTGTCCGGCATCGTCACCATCGAGGACCTGCTTGAGGAGATAGTTGGGGAAATCCAGGATGAGTTCGACGCAGAGGAACCCGTCATCCGAAACCTGGGCGAATCCGAATTTCTGGTGGACGCACGCCTGCCCATAGACGAACTGAACGAGTCGCTCGGCATAAACATCGCGGCGGACGGCTTCGACACGATAGGCGGCCTGGTGTTCGACCAACTCGGCAAGGTGCCGGTGCAGGGAGACACCGTTCACCACGACGGCCTCAGCATAGTCGTCGTGGACACCGTGGGCCGCAGACCCAACACCCTCCGCGTCAACCGAACCAACGCGGACACCACTGAATACGCGCCGCGCAACCGATGATGCGCTCTCTCCGCTCGAACCTCGATATGCCCGCCTCCGCTACCCCAGACAGCCTGTTCCACCACGCCCTGAACGCCGACAGGCGCGCGCTTGCCCGTCTCTTCACCCGTGTCGAGAACGACGATGCCGCTCTGCGAGACGTGATGCGACTCGCCCATCCGCGCGCCGGAAACGCAGAGGTCATAGGCGTAACCGGCCCGCCCGGCGCGGGCAAGAGCACCATCGTTGACCGCCTCGTTCACGCCGCCCGCGAGGATGAGCGAACCGTCGGCGTGCTGGCGGTTGACCCCACAAGCCCCTTCAGCGGCGGCTCTGTCCTTGGCGACCGCATACGGATGCGCGACCACTACCTCGACCCCGACGTGTTCATTCGCAGCGTCGCCACCAGGGGGGCGCATGGCGGACTCGCAGCCGTATGCAGGGCGGGCGTCAGCCTTCTGGACGCGCTCGGCAAGGATGTCATCCTGGTCGAAACCGTCGGCGTCGGGCAGACCGAGCTCGACATACTGGGCGTAGCCGACATCGTGGCTGTCGTCCTCGTGCCGGAGGCGGGCGACACCGTGCAGGCTATGAAGGCCGGCCTTTTGGAGATAGCCGACATATTCGTCGTGAACAAGGCCGACCGCGACGGCGCGGGCCAAATGGCCTCAGCGCTGAGGGCTATGCTCTCCCTCGATCCGCGCCCGAACGACCTGAAACCCCGCCTGCTTATGACACAGGCCCATATTGGCGAGGGCATACCGGAACTCTACTCCCAAACCCGCGACCTTCTCCAAGCCATGAGAGAATCCGGCAGGCTGGCCGAGCGGCGACGGCGACAGGCCGCCGATGAGCTAACGCGGCTGGTCATATCCTCCGTGTCCGCCCACGTCGCCCGCGCCATGTCCGAAGACCCCGAACTCCGAAAGATAGTCTCCGACGTAGAATCAGGCCGCCTCGATCCCTACTCCGCCTCAGACCGCGTCTATGAACACATCTTTCAGCAAAGCTAATCAGGTGACACCAAGATCGCTTGTGTTTACAACAGAAATGCCTAGTCTTATCAACGCGAAAGGGTTTTCCACATGAAGACGACTACACTTACTGCCAGAGCTACCATATATATGGCCAACGACATTATGATACCCCAAACTACCCAGAGCGTAATACGGGAATTCAAGAGGCTATTTACTAAGGCGTTCTGTTCTGAATCAAGCTGGGGAGTAAGTGAAAACAGTACGGTTAATGCGCCTGCTAAAAGGGCGGATGCTATTAGAAAAATCCCAAACAAGACTACTTGACTTGTTCCGTGTTCAACTCTACTCAATCTATCGTTGAGGTCATTGGTAACACGTTCTCTCATTTCATTCATAAAACCGAGGTCTGGCTCTGAACCGAAGTTGATGGCTTCTGATTCGATTTGTGGCCCAATCGGGTCTTTTCTTACAAAATCGGGTGAATCACCCGTGAGGGTATGGAATTGTATATTGAAGACACGTTCTTCTCTTCGTATCACAACTGGTTCTGTTCCAAGATTAGATACCCATAAAAATAGACGTTCATCGTCGTGTCCACTTCCAAAGTAAGGATCGACCTTAGGACCGAACAAAGGAGTAAGTCCCTTGCGGGAGTGGCTGAATTTTATCTTCAGGCTTCCAACTAAGTCTTTTGGCATATTGAAAGACTCTACAGTGGGAAGCATAGCTAACTCACCCGGATTGATAACTATCACAGGCTCCCTATATGGATTTCTGTCCGGCGAGTACATTATGCCGCCCACACGAATATACGTGTCAATAGCTACACGGAGATCATACGATGCCTCTTGGAAACTATCATTGTGGCCTGAATCGTTGCTGAATATCTCTTTGGCCCTACGTTTAATCTCCTTACCAGTTAAGACGCACACATCTATCCTCCTTACGAATCCTCTGAAAAATTATGAATCGGAAGTTGGTAGTCCATATAGTATCGTGATACCACTGGTCCATTCTGTCCTTGGTACTTGCTCCCCAGTTCATCTGATCCGTAAGGGTTCTCCGTAGGTGTGGACAACTGCGTAAACGATATATGGCCTATCTTCATGCCATAGCGCAAAGTAATTCCAAGTATGCCCACGTTGGAAAACTCTAAGGTGAGTTTTCCCGTCCAGCCCGGATCAACGAACCCCGCCGTCGAGTGAATCAGAAGTCCATACCTAGCCAGAGAACTCTTACCTTCTATCCTGGCCACTATGTCATTCGGAATGGTGATAGTCTCCAAGGTGCTGCCCAGCGCGAACTGGCCCGGATGTAGGATAAACGGACGCCCGTCCTCTATACGCACACGCTCCACAACATCATCTGCCGGCTGCGTCACGTCAATATGCGTTCGCCAGTTGTTACGAAAGATGAGCACTTCGCTATCGAGTCGGATATCAATACTGGCTGGCTGAATAGCATTCTCAGCAAGTGGATCTACAACTATCCGGCCATCTGCCAGATGTTCCCTGATACATCGGTCACTTAGAATCATACGCATTCTACCTTACACGGTTTCAATCCTGAAGTAAGGCTAACTGATAGACTCTCCACAGTTAAAGATGTTCCACGACCTTATTTACGCGATTCTCATTCCCGAGTGCCACTTATGCCGAGCGGTCACATTTCTATATAATGTAAGGAAATGTAGGCTTTGCCCAAAGGCAGCATCCCCCTTGCGCGAATTCATACGAGAACTGATAGAGACCCTCCTGCTCTCCCTGGCCGTGTTCCTGGCGCTGCACCTCAGCGTCCAGAACTTCAGAGTGGAAGGGTCGAGTATGGTCCCGACCCTGACCGAGGGCCAGTACATAGTAGCCAACAAGATAATCTACTCTCGCGTGACCACCGACTCCGTACTGGGCCTCCTGCCGTTCGCGCAGCCGTCGGGCGATGGAAACTCGCTCTACACCTTCCACCCGCCCAAGCATGGCGAAATCATCATATTCAACTACCCCACCGACCGCTCCCGCGACCTGGTAAAGCGCGTCATCGGCGTGCAGGGCGACACCATCGAGATACAGGATGGGCAGGTCATCCGAAACGGAGAACCCATAGACGAGCCTTACGTGGTGAACAAAGACAGGCGCACCTACGACCCCGTAGAAGTCCCCGAAAACTCATACTACGTGCTGGGCGACAACCGAGGTTCATCCAGCGACTCGCGCGACTGGGGCTTCCTCTCCGACGAACATGTCGTGGGCAGGGCGTGGATCAGCTACTGGCCCACCGACAAACTCGGCGTCCTCCACGCATTCCCGTGAAGACCCGCGTTACATCGCCGCTTCTCGCGCTGGCGGCCCTCGTCCTCATAGTCTGCGGCGGACAGCCGCAGGACTCCCCCCTTGCCTCGTCCGCGAGCGTCCCGCCCGCTTCCTCTCCGACGCCCACACAGACGGCGACGCCTATCCTACCTTCTCCCACACCCACGCCGCTTCCGCCGACACCTACCGCGACCGTCATTCCCACTCCCACGTCGCAGGCCGCCGACAGCCTTCTTGAAGACAAAACATTCGCTTTCCTCGAACGCCTCACAAACGAATACAGTCCCAGAGAAAGCGCCACCGACGAGGAACTCGCCGCCGCCCTCTTCCTCAGAAACCGGCTGGAGGATCTCGGATACGACGTTTACGTCCAGGACTTCGAGGCCGCCAGACTATCGGCCAAAGTGGAGTTCTCATCAAGCTCGGCGGCGGATGCAATCCAAACATTTCCGATTGCGGGATCCATAGAAAGAACCAAAACCGGAACGCTCGCCGACGTCGGAAAGGCTTTCCATAAGGACATCCCCGACGGAGGGCTGGACGGAAAGGTCGCGCTTATAGAACGCGGCGACATCACCTTCCAGGAAAAAGTTGACCGCGCAGCCAGGGCCGGCGCGGCCGCCGCTATCGTCTTCAACGCCGTGGAGGGCAATTTCGGCGGACGCTTCATGGAACGCTCCACCATACCCGCCGTATCCTTGGCCAGGGCTGATGGCCTCATGCTGCTCGACCTGATGGAACAGGGCCAGACCACGGCCACGGTGTCCATCGCCCCGACTTCTTTCCCCTCCAGGAACGTCATATCCGAAAAGCCCGGCTCCTCCGAGTCCGCCGACATCGTAATCGTCGGAGCGCACTACGACACCACACCCGACACCCAGGGCGCGAACGACAACGGCTCCGGCGTATCCGCGCTAATGACCATCGCCGAAATCGCCGCCGACACCCAGTACCCCTTCACTCTCAGGTTTGTACTGTTCGGCTCAGAGGAAATCGGGCTGTTTGGCAGCCGACACTATGTGAACACACTCACCGACGCGGAGATAGAAAACGCCATCGCCATGATCAACTTCGACGTACCGGGGTCCGGAGACCACCTGGACTTCGTCGGCAGCCCCGAACTGACTGACCGCGCCATCCGGGTCGCCTCCGAGATAGGCGCTCAGGTAGCCGACGCCGGACTTCCCGAAGGCGCGAGCAGCGACCACGCCCCATTCCACGAAGCCGGAATCCCGGTCATCTTCATCCTAGCCAACGATCTCTCACGCATAAACTCTCCCGCCGACGACATACGCTGGATCAATCCGACCCTAATGGCCTGGTCCGCCGACATAGGCATCCGCCTCCTCGACCGCCTGGCTGACGAGTCCGCGCCTTAGCCCCCGCTCTCCTCCGTCCCGCCCATCACCCTGATCAAAAAATCCCCCTTCGCGCCCCTTCATGTCCCTAGTGAACCGAACCGAACAATCGCTTTGTGAAGCCGACAATACATTTGTTTTGCTTGTAGCCACTCAGCATTGCTAATATAATGTTCGTTGGGTGCGCGCCAACTTGCGCGCGCCTCAAGTCAAGACGCCTGAAAGTTCGAGCCGATTCTTATATGACCACGAGCAAGCGTGACTACTACGATGTGCTGGGCATATCCCGCGACGCCACCGAGGAAGACATCAAGAAGGCGTTTCGGAAGTTGGCCCTCGAATTCCACCCCGACCGCAACAGGAGCGAGGGGGCCGAAGACCGCTTCAAAGAGGTCAACGAGGCTTACCAAGTGCTCTCCGACTCGCGCAAGAGGGCTACTTATGACAGGTTCGGACACTCAGCCGTCGGCGGCAACGGTGGACGCGGCTTTGACGGCTTCGATGTCGGAGCGGGCGGCTTCGGCGATATATTCGACGCCTTCTTCGGCGGCGGCTTCGCCGAGCAGACGCGCGCGCGGCCCAACGCCCCACGCCGAGGAAACGATCTCCGCGCATCCGTCACTACCACCTTCGAGGAGGCTGTCTTTGGTGTCGAGAAAGAGATAGAGATAGAGCGCATAGACGTCTGCGCCCGCTGCAATGGCGCGCGCAGCGAACCCGGCTCCGGCTCCACCATGTGCTCTAACTGCTCCGGCTCCGGCCAGGTGCGCCGTTCGCAGCAGAGTTTCTTCGGACAGTTCGTGCAGGTAACGCCCTGCGGCGTGTGCAGAGGCGAAGGCAGCGTCATCAATGACCCCTGTAACCAGTGCAATGGCGCGGGCCGCGAACGACGCAGGCGAAAGCTCGCCGTCACCATACCCCCCGGAGTGGACGACGGCATACAGATAAGGCTTAACCAGGAGGGCGAGGCCGGTCTCAACGGCGGCAGGCCCGGCGATCTCTATGTCGTGGTCAATGTCCGCAACCACGAATTCTTCCATCGCGATGACACTGACATACACCTGCCCCTCTCTATCTCTATCCTCCAGGCCACCCTCGGCGCGAAGGTCAGCGTTCCCACCCTGGACGGCGAGGAGGAACTCACCATCCCGGCCGGCGCGCAGCCCGGCGACAGTTTCACTCTCAGGGGCAAGGGCGTGCCATTCATCCGCTCCGGCAGGCGCGGCGACCAGATAGTGACGCTCAAGGTCAAAATCCCCACCTCGCTCAACGACGATCAGCGCCGCCTCTTCCAGGAACTAGCCGAGTCCATGGGCGAAAAGGACCTCGACGGCGGCAACAAGGGCCTGTTCGACAAGTTCAAAGACGTATTCGGAAACGAGTGATGTCCTCCACCGAATGGATAGAGCTAAGCATCGAGACTCCGCCTGAATACGTAGAGCCGCTCTCCGAGATATTCTACCGATACGGAGAGGGCGGCGTGGCGGTAGAACAGCCCGGCGGCTTCAATCCCGACGAGGGTGAAACTCCGCCCGTCCCGGAGCGCGTTACGGTCAAGACTTACCTTCCCAAAGACGCCACCACAGACCGCCGCCGCGCGCAGATAGATGTCGGCGTCCGCCTCGTCGCCCATCTCGCTTCCGTATCCGAACTGCGCGAGCGTCCCGTTTCAGAGGACGACTGGCGCGACAACTGGAAAGAGTTCTTCCACGTATTGAGAGTCGGCAGGCGAATCGTTGTCTGCCCGACCTGGCGCGAGCATCAGCCCGAACCGGACGACGTGATAGTCCACCTGGACCCGGGCATGGCCTTCGGCACCGGACACCATCCCACCACCCGGATGTGCCTTGAGATAATCGAGCGCGTAATGCCCAAACGCGCGCGAGTCCTCGACCTCGGGTGCGGATCGGCCATCCTGTCCATCGCTGCCCGAAAGCTGGGCGCGGAGAGCGTCGTCGGCCTCGAAATAGACCCCATCGCAGTCGGAGCCGGACACGCCAACGTCGCCATGAACGACCTAGGCGACAGCGTGGAGATAGTCCGGGGAACGCTGCCAAGCCCCAAAGCGCCCGCTCAGTCCTTCGATCTGGTAGTCGCCAACATATCCGCCAGGGTCATAACTGACATGGCCGCGCATATCGCTGACTGCGCCGCTCCGGGCGGCATGATCATCGCATCCGGCATCATTGAGAAGCATCTTCCGTCGGCGGTGGAGTCGCTTGAAGCGGCGGGCGCGACGATAGAAGAGAAGCTCGTTGACGGAGATTGGATTGCGCTGATAGCATCGGTCTGATGGACTGGATTGATTACAGGATATTTGACGAGATTGCCTAAGAAGCAGCGAAACCAGCACAAGAAACAGCAGCGCGCCTTGCAGAAGCGAACCAGGCGGAAGCGAAAACTGGCGAGCAAGCAGTCGTCCCAGGCGACGACGACCATCAACCCGCGCAGGCTGCTCAGGATGGCGCGCCGGATGCCCGTCCAAGGCGCGTGGGTCCAGCAGGGCTGGCAGGAACAGGGCTTCGCGCGGATACTGATAGCCCGTCTTCAGCCCAACGACAGCATCCTGTTCGGCGAATACATCGTTGACTACTTCTGCCTAGGCGTAAAGGATTCGTCCACCGCATCCAATGTAAGAAGCGACCTCTTCTTCAACGAGGTCATACCGCGCCTCTACTCCGGTACGCCGCCGCTCGACATAGAGAGCGACCTGGCTCACGAAGTCATCTGGGGCGCGGTCGAATACGCCAGGGAGCTCGGATTCGATCCGCACCGCAACTTCAGGGATTCCCAGCGCGTCCTCGATCCGCCCGACGCGCTGCCGCGAGACGGCGCGATAGACTTCGGATACCAGGGCAGGCCGCTCTACATACCCGCGCCCGGCGATAACCAGGCCGCCATCATTCGACGGCTGATAGATTCGGTTGGGCTGGGCAATTTCTACTATATGCCGCGCGGCGACGTCCCTGAAGATGTGGCAGAACTGCTGCGGGTCGAACAACCTGAAGAGACGCCCGACCCCGAGATATGGACTCCCGAATCGCAGCGACAGGGCGGCGTGGATTCCGAATCCGGCCTGTGGGTTCCCGGACAGCAGCCCGACTCCGCGACCGAAGGCGAAGAAGCCGAACAGCCGCTCATCTGGACACCCGGCCGCTCCTGACGGCGACGGGTTGGAGACCTGCCATGCACCGTTTCTTCGTAAGTCCAGACCGCATCGGCGATGACGCCGTAACATTCCCGCCCGACCTGTCGCGCCAGATAGCTCGCGTACTTCGCATGGCCCCCGGCGACGAGGTTATCGCGCTGGACGATTCCGGACGGGAGTACACCGTCGCGCTCTCAGTCGTGGAGGCGAGGCGCGCCGAGGGCCGAATAACGGGCCGACGCGAGGGACGCGGCGAACCGACGATACGCTTGACATTCTATTTGGCGATGGTGAGGCCGGAGCGGTTCGAGTGGGCGCTGCAGAAGTGCGTCGAGATTGGAGTCTCGCGCTTCGTCCCCGTCATAACGCTCAGGACTGAACGCAGGCATACCGAGATTTCCGACAACCGGCGCGAACGCTGGGGACGAATCATCCGCGAGGCGGCGGAGCAGTCGGGGCGTTCCCGGCTCCCCACCCTCGCCGATCCGCAAACGCTGGAGGACGCGCTGAGGTCCGCGCCGCGCCCGGCGCTGATGGCGTGGGAGGAAGAGACGCGCGGTTCGCTCAAGTCCACGCTCCAACATTGGAGAAGCGAGGCTTCCGGGTCGGGCGCGATGTCCGTCTTCGTGGGGCCGGTGGGCGGACTCGATCCTCAAGAGGTGGAACTGGCGCGTGGTCTCGGCGTTGAGACAATCGGTCTCGGCGCGAGAATCCTGCGCTCCGAAACCGCCGCCGTCGTCCTGACCACCATCGTCATGCACGAACTGGGGGAACTGGAGCCGTGAGTCCTTACTTGGAGGTACGATCTTGCAGCGCTAAATATCGTCGCGATTTCCGTTTCTTCCATTCAGGAACGGGGGCGGCTCATCGAAGTCCTCACCCCTCTCTTTGGCGTCCAGACGGCGCTGGTTCCATTCCCTGATCTCAGTCCGAAACAGATTTCGCGCGGCGGCGTAGCCCTCGGCATAGGCTTTAGCGCGCGTCTTTTCTCTTGTCGCCCAGTCGAATAGTGGCATGACAGACCTCTTTCCCGCTATACACATCATCGCCAGGACAGCCGATGATACTCCTACCAGTCCGACATTCAACATTATTTGCCAGAGGATATGTTCCCAGCTTTTGTCCAATTCAGCGATAAAAAGGATATAGAATAAAATTCCGATAACCCAGTATATAGGAAACAGGCGAGAATATAGGGCTAAATCCTCCTCGTCTATACTCCAGATTGATTCTCGTTGGCTGTCAGAACTCATGTGGTCAAGTTCCTTGAAGGCATTTTACAGCAGACTAAATACTATTGTTCTGCAATGAGGCCATTGTAGCATAGAGGCGGAGGTGGGGGAAGTGAATCTTTGGGTTTATTCGGAGGTGGGGTCGCGGTCCATGAGGATCTGAACGGCGTCGTGGGCGGAGATTTGGCCTGAGAGGATGCGCTGGGTTATCTGGGCGATGGGCATTTCGACATCGAGGAGGCGCGCGAGTTGGAGGGCGGCGGGGGTGGTATAGACGCCTTCGGCGACGTTCTGCATACTCTGTCGGATCTCAGCGATGGTCTTTCCGGCGGCTAATCGCTCGCCTACGTAGTGGTTGCGGCTGAGGACGCTGGAGCAGGTGGCTACGAGATCTCCCATGCCTGCGAGTCCGGCGAAGGTGGCGGGGTTGGCTCCGGCGGCGACGCCGAGCCGCGCTATTTCGGCGAGGCCGCGAGTCATGAAGCCGGACTTGGCGTTGTCGCCGAGTTGGAGGCCGTCGCAGACGCCGGCGCCGAGCGCGATGATGTTCTTGAGCGCGCCGCAGAACTCCACGCCAACGATGTCCGTGTTGGTATAGACGCGGAAGACGGAGGAGTTGATGATGGCCTGGGCTTCGAGGGCGGCGTCGGGGTTCAGGGAGGCTACGACGGTGGGGGCGGGTCTGCCGCGCGCTATCTCGCCGGCGAGGTTGGGGCCGGAGAGGGCGCAGACGCGCCGCGCCGCGCCGGGGGGCAGTTCCTCTTCGAGTACCAGGCTCATGCGCTTGCCGGTGTTGAGCTCGAGGCCCTTGACGGCGCTGACGACGATGGAGTCGCGGGGGACGTGGGACTCCACCTTGCGGATGTTGTCTCGAAGGGTGTGGGACGGGACGGCGAATATCACGATGTCGGCGGAGTGGAAGGCGCCGGCGTCGGCGCGGGCGCGCATGGAGTCGGGGAAGGGGAAGCCCGGGACGAAGCGGGTATTTTCGCGGCGGGATTCGAGGGCGCGGGCTTCTCGTTCGGTCCTGGCGAGCAGACGCACGTCGTGGCCCTGACGGGCGAGGATGATGCCCAGGGTGGTTCCCCAGCTTGTGGCTCCGACTATGGTTACGACTGACATGAGGGGTGTGTCCCGAATGACTGATTTGGGGGTTCACCCCCATCCCCGTATCGGAGTACGGGGCAGGCTCTAACCTTACCCCGTCAAGGGCTGAGAGGGGTAGGCATTTCACCCTCACCCTAGCCCTCTCCCTCAGGGAGAGGGGATTATAGAAATACTCCCAAGCGTGGGCCGGCATTTATAAGATGGCTTGTAGCAACTAGCGACTGTTGGTCAGGTCGACGCTCTGGCCTATCTTGCGCTCTGTTCCATCGAGAAGGCGGCGGATGTTGTCCCAGTGTCTTACGACTATGAGGGTACCCCCGATTATGCCGTACCAGCTATATTCGAGCGGCGGCGGACTGGGCACGGCTAGTTGGGAACCGAACACGGCCAGGATAACGAGCGCCAGTGAACCGAGCGAGGCGGCCATTATGGAGCCGAGCGAGACGTAGCGGGTCAGAGCTACCAGTCCGAGACCTATCAGCGTGGCGATGAGTCCGGCGATTGGGGACAGGATTAGCAGGCCGCCCCAGCCGGAGGCTGTGCCTCTGCCGCCCCGGAACTTGATGAATATGGGCCAGTTGTGTCCGAAGAGGACGGCCAGGGCGGCGGCGACTTCTACGCCGGACGAATCGAAGAACCAGCGCGCGATGAGAACCGCCAGAACCGCTTTGCCCATGTCGAGGAAGAGGACGACGACGGCGGCGGTCTTGCCGGAGGTTCTGAGGACGTTGGTCATGCCTATCTTGCCGCTGCCGTAGTCGCGGACGTCCACGTCGGCGACGAGTCGGCCCGCGATGAGGCCGAACGGCACGGAGCCGAGCAGATAGGCAAGCGGAACCAGAATCAGGTAGTCGGTCATGTTCGTCGTCTCCCCCTGAATCTCATTCTAAGGGGACTTCCCCGGAAATGATAAGCCTCTCTGATCCTGTTTTCGAGGTATCTTTCGTAAGAGAAGTGGACGGAATCGGCGCGGTTGACGAAGAAGGTGAATCGGGGCGGGGCTGTCTCGTCCTGGGCGACGCTGTATATCTTGAGGCTGCGGCCCCTGACGCCGTAGGGGGGATGCTCGGCGATGGCGCCCATTATCATGCGGCGCAGTTCGGGTCTGGGTATGTCCTTAGTCCACTCGCTGAAGACGTGGATGGAGGTGTCCAGAAGGTCGTCGAGTCCGCTGCCTTCGAGGGCGGACATGAAGCGGACGGGGGCGTAGGAGGCGAACTTGAACTTCTGGCGGAGCAGCGCCTCTATCTCGCCTTTGGTTACGCCCGTGCCTTCGAGCAGGTCCCACTTGTTGACGCCTAGGACGAAGCCCTTGTAGCTGTCCAGGATGTATCCGGCTATGTGCGTGTCCTGGGCGGTGGCGGGTTCCATGGCGTCCATTAGCAGGATGACGACGTCGGCGCGGTCTATGGCGCGGACGGAGCGTATGACGCTGTACTTTTCGACGCCGGTGCCTATCTTTCCGCGGCGGCGGATGCCGGCGGTGTCTATGAGCAGGATGTCCATGTCGCGGTAGTTGATGAGGGTGTCAATGGTGTCGCGGGTGGTGCCCGGGATGTCGGAGACGATGGAGCGGTTCTCGCCGGTGAGGGCGTTGAGCAGCTGTGACTTGCCGACGTTTGGCCTGCCGACTATGGCGAGGCGCAGGTCGGCGTCGGGTTCGGGGAATTCGGGTTCGGATGGGAAACTGCCAAGCACTTCGGCCATCATGTCGTCGAGGCCGAGGTTGTGGTAGCCGCTTATGGGGTAGGGTTCTCCGAGTCCGAGTTCGTGGAATTCGGCGGCTCCGGCGGCTTTGCTGTCGGTGTCCACCTTGTTGACGGCGAGGACGACGGGCTTGTGGCCGGGCCTGAGTACCTCGGCGACCTCCACGTCGGAGACGGTGACGCCCTGGGTTACGTCGGCGACCATGATGATAACGTCGGCGTCCTCTATGGCGGTTTCGACCTGGAAGCGGATCTGCCGCCAGAGGTCGGTGTCGGGGAAGAGTTCGAGGCCGCCGGTATCCACGAGTATGAAGGGGTGGTCGGCCCAGGTGGTTTCCATGGTGACGCGGTCACGGGTTGTGCCGGATTGCTTGGATACGATGGCCACGCTTCGCCCGACCAGCCTGTTGAACAGGGTGGACTTGCCGACGTTTGGTCGTCCGACTATGGCTACTACGGGCTTGGGCATTAGTTTTTAGTCCTTAGTTCCTGGTTTTTAGTGGTTAGTGGCTAGTGGTCGGTGGTTTGGTTAGCAGTTCGGCTAGGATGGCTTTTTGGGCGTGGAGGCGGTTTTCGGCCTGGTCGAAGACGATGGATTGAGGGTGGTCAAGCATATCGTCTTCAATCTCTTCGCCGCGATGGGCTGGCATATCGTGCATGAAGGCGGCGTCTTTGTCGGCGCGTTCCATGAGGGTTGAGCCGACGCGGTAGCTTTCGAATATGCGGCGGCGCTCGTCGGCTTCTTCCTCGTCGCCCATGCTAATCCATACGTCAGTATAGACTATATCCGCTCCCTCGACGGCCGCTTCGGGGGCTTCGGTCCAGCGGAGCTTGGTTTCCTTCTCGGCGGCGCGGCGCTCGGCGGCTTCCCAGGATATAGGCGGCACCTTGTACCTGGGAGGGGAGGCGATGGCGAAGTTCGCGCCGACGGAGGAGCAGGCTATGGCGAGGCTGGAGGCTATGTTGTTGCCGTCGCCGACGTAGGCTACGTTCAGGCCGTTCAGGTCGCCTTTATGTTCGCTCATGGTGAGCAGGTCGCCTATTGCCTGGCAGGGGTGGGCCAGGTCGGAGAGGGCGTTGACGACGGGGACGGCGGAGTAGTCGGCGAGCAGCTCCAGGTTTCGGTGGGAGAAGACGCGGGCTACTATGACGTCCACGAGGCGGTCTAGGACGCGGGCTACGTCCTCGGCGGGTTCGCGCGTTCCGAGTCCGACGTCGGAGTGGCTGAGGTATATGCAGGAGCCGCCCATCTGCTTTACGCCGACCTCGAAGCTGACGCGGGTTCGGAGGGAGGGTTTTTCGAAGAGCAGGGCGGCGACTTTGCCGTCCATGGCCTTCGGGGTGACGCCTTCCTTCATGGCGCGGGCCTTGGCTACTATCTCGGCTATCTCGTCGGAGGCGAGGTCGCCGAGCCATAGGAAATCGTTGAGTTTCATGTTTCCGCCTTGGTGTTTAGTTGTTAGTTATTAGTTTACAGTTATTAGTGGTCGGTTGTCAGTGGTCGGTGGTTGGTGGTTTCACCCGAGGGTCTTTCGATTATCAACCAATTACGTTCGTGGCGGCCCTTCGACAAGCTCAGGGCGAACGAGAGATCGAACACGAGGCGAAAACGGAAAGACCCTGGGTCAGACCCAGAGGTGGAGGCCGGTTTTGAATTCGGTTAGGGCTGTGATGGCCCAGACGAGGGCGTCCATGCGGTCGGGGGAGTTGGAGGATTGGGGAGTCCAGCCGCACATCTGGTCTTCGAGTTGGGGGAATCGTCCGACGTGGCGGACGCGGCCCTGTTCGTAGAGGGCGGCGATGGGTTCGGCGCGGGCGCGTTTGCTGAGCGTGGCGTGGACGCCCTTGAATCTGACTTCTCTGCCTCCTTCGGCGTGCCTGATGACGGATTCGATTAGGGAGCCGCCCTGGTTGGTTTCGCCGGTGATGTAGCGGACGTCGTGTTTCCTGGCGAGTTGGACGGCGCGGCGCGCCCAGCCGTCGGGGGTCATTATGCCGGAGGCGTCCTCGAGGACGTAGCAGCGCCTTTCGTGGGGCGGCTTTGTCGAGTCGTGGCTGATGCCGGCGACGATGATGCCGGTTTCGTCGCTGCGGTTTGGGTTGAAGGTGACGGCGGGGTCTATGGCAAGGACTTTCATGTATAGCTCGTCGAGGACGGATTCGACGCGGTTTTGGTCTATCCATTCGCGTTTCCAGAGCGCGCCGTCGGCTTCGTCGAGAAGTTGGGCGTAGATTTCCTGTTGTCCGGCGGTCGTTCCTTCGTAGCGGCCACGGATGGCCTGGAGGTAGCCGGGGGGCAGGTTGCGGGAGTTGTCGTAGGATGACCCGGTGGTGAGGGTGACGTCCTGGCGGTTGGCGAGTTCGCGCACGAGGTCTATGGGTTTTGGGGTTGTGGTTACTACGCACTTCGGGCTTGGGCCGAGCCGCAGTCCGAAGGCGAGGTTGTCCCAGGTGAGTTGCGGGTATTGCCATGAGGCGAGTTCGTCGCACCAGGCGGCGTCGAACTGAGGGCCTCTGAGTTGGTCGGGTTCGTAGCTGGAGAATACGAAGGCCATGGCTCCGTTGGGCCATGTGAGGCGTCGCTTGGTGGGTTCCCAGTTGGGCTTGTCCCAAGGCGGGCAGACGGCGAGTATGCCGGATTCGCCGTTTATCATGACGGATTCGGCTTCGTGCGGAGTGCGGGCGACGAGGGCGATTCTGCGTGACAGGCCGGATTCGGCGCGAGCGCGTACCCATTCCGCGCCGACGCGGGTTTTGCCGAAGCCGCGGCCGGCGAGAAGCGTCCAAATATGCCAGGGGTGGTCGGGCGGGAGTTGTTCGCTCCTCGCCCATAGGGACCAGTCGTATTTGACATGGGTCGCGACGTGACGCGGCAGTTCGCTCTCGATCTCGTCAAACATATCTTGTCTGCGCGAGAGCGGGACCGTCATGAGTTGTTCGATAATCGGATTGGCGGATTCGAGTTCAGCCGTCGTCGTAGTTGTCATGGTCTTTCCTTGTGGGTATCTTTATGCCGGACCGTTTCGAGATTCTTTGTCGTTCGACCGCTTCGTGAAAGAGGGCGGCCCCGATTCTGGCGTGTTCTTCGGTGATTACAGGTTGAGGCTTGCGCTTGATGATCTCCCACATGGAGAGGTCGGGCTTGTAGCCTGAAGGATTTTCTTCCTCCCACTCGGAGGGGTCTATCTCGGCGGCGCGGCGCTCGATTATGTCCAGAACCTTGCGGATCTGGGCCTGTTCGTCAGGGTCGGGGGCGACGTCGGACGCAGGTTGGGTGTCGTTGGACACAGATTGAGCGCCGGCGTCGGGTTCCGGGCCGGACGCGGCAAGCGTGGGCGCGGTGGATTTGTGGGCGTACCTGGGGTCGTGGTCGTAGGCGCGTCTGAGTAGCTCGACGGCGGCGGACACCCTTTGCTGGTGACGGATCTTGCCCAGACCGGATTCGATGTTGGAGTCCACGCCGTTCATGGTATCTATGAGGTAGTCGGCGACGTCCTGGGTGTCGTTGGTCTTGTCTCTTATGACGCGGGCCAGGGCGGCGTCGAATTCGGAATCCTCGCGCTCTTGGCGCTCGCGCGGCTTGGCGGAGGGCCTGGCCTTCTTTTCTTCCTTGTTCTTTTCCTGAAAGCGAATGGCGGCGAGGTCGCCGTACTCGGAGAGGATGCCGGCGGCCCTGGTGCGATGGCCATGCTTTACGCCGTCGAGGTTTTCGTGGAGGACGTCGTGTAGGTAGTCGACGACCTGGTTGCCGTTGTCCGTCTTGTGACGGATGTATTCGGCGAGCGCGGTACGCGGGTCTGCGTCGCTGCACATGGTCTCCTCCTCCTCGTCCTCTTCCCGGCAGATATTATGTTTTCAATGTCGTGGGATGTATGGTAGCAAAGGCGTTCTGTGGCGTCAAGGGCAACTATTGACTAAGATGCCATATATAGAGGGGGAACAGAATGACTACTGAGCAACGGCTCTCGACAGTCGAGGATACACAGGACCGTATTCTGGATTTGATTGAACTGCTCACAACCTGGATTGAGGAAGACCGAAGGCAAATCCGGCAGAATGAACGCCGTATCCAGCAGAATGAACAGATCCTTGAGGAAATCCGCAGGGACAATAAGCAGACACAGAAAATCTGGATAGCGTTCGCGCGACATCACGGCTGGCCCGAAGACCTGGAGGAATAGACATGGCGACCGAACCCAAGTCAAAGCGTCCAGTAGGCCGTCCCCCAGGCCCATGCCTCCGAGGATAGACGCCTCTCCCCAAGAGATAGCCCGCACTGTCCTGTCTGTTCCGTTCAAGAAGGAATGGCGGTATATGGAGGATGAGAAAAAGTAGGTCTCCAACTCGTCACGTTGTCAATGACCAAGAGACCCTGCCACTCATTGGCAGGGTCTCTCTACGCTATGGGCAAAGTTGGGTGGGTGTGGACATACGGGGGGATTTGCTACATAATTGGCGCACTATGGCTCTGGCACAGGGTCGGGACATGAATTCATACGTGGAGGATGGTATGAAGGCAAGGTATATTGGTTTATTGATGGCGGCTGCGCTGGCGATGCTGTTTGTGGTGGCTTGCGGGGATGATGAGCCGGAACCGGCTCCCGCGCCGCAGCCGACGACTGCGCCGGCTCCAGCGCCTACGACGCCTCCGGCTCCGGCTCCTACGACTGCCCCGGCCCCGGCGGCTACCAGCGCTCCGGCTTCGGCGGCTCCGACGCAGATACCGGCTTCGATACAGCCGACGGCGGCTCCGGCCCCGATGACGAGCGAGGAAGCGCCTGAGCCTAAGAATGACGCGGGGACGATTATATTCGCGCGGTCGAATCTGCCCTGCAATCCGGGCGCGGGTTCGGTGTTCTGCGGCCAGTACAACGCGGTGGCGTGGGGCGTGGGCGAAGACCTGTTCACCTGGCGGTGGCGAGACGACGGGACCGTGGAGTACGCGACCGGTCAGCTTTCGACGGGCTGGGACCTGGCTTCGGACGGGCTGAGCGTGTCGGTTGACGTGAGAACGGACGCGGAGTTCCACAAGGGCTGGGGGACGATGACGGCGCAGGACGTAGCCTGGAGCTACAACCAGGTGAATCCGCTGATTACGAAGCACAGCATCGCTCCGAGTGCGTCTTACTTCTCGACGCTGTTCGGGGAGAATCCGGCGGTGGCGGTTGACGATGACACTATCGAGTACAGGTTCGCGGCGGTTGATTCGCACTGGCACACGTACATGATGAACGGCAACGGCTACGTGGGGATGGTGGTTCATCCGCAGAAGGCGCAGGAGGAGAACGGCGAGGACTGGATGCGGGAGAACTTCATCGGGACAGGCCCGTTCCAGGTGGAGGAGTGGATAAGGGACGACCGGGCGGTGTTCACGAAGTCGGGGCATCACTGGGAGTTCGACCCGGCGGTGGAACGAATCATCGTGCAGGCTATGCCTGAGGACGCGACGCGGGTGGCGGCGCTGAGGACGGGCGAACTGGACGCGGCGGAACTGGCTATCAAGAGCGTGCCGGAGGCTCTGGAGGCGGGGTTCGCCAGCACTGGTTCGGGGAACGCGAGCCAGCAGGGGATCATCTTCTCGGGCAACCTGTGGGAGACGCACAACGCGCTGACGGGGGAGGACCTGAACACGCCGGCGAACGGCGTTTACGCGCGGGACATCGAGTGGATAGGCAATCCGTACAGTCCGAACGACGGGAACAACCCGGACGCGCTGGCCTGCCCGGACGGGGCGAATCCTATGGACATGGCGCAGAGTTGCGGCGACATGGAGCAGGCGCGGCTGGTGCGCTGGGCCGTGGCGATGGCGATTGACAAAGAGAAGATCAACGAGCAGTTGCTGAACGGGCTGGGCTGGCCGGTTCACGTGGGATACGTGGACGAGAAGAGCGAGTTCTGGGACAGCAAGTGGGAGTATCCTTACGACCCTGCGATGGCCGAGGAATACCTGGACAGGGCGGGTTTCCCGAGGAAGGGCAACGGTGTCCGGATGCAGATGCCGCTGTTCATATCATCCGGTCATACGGGCGGACTTGGCGAGGAGATCGGGGACGCAATCGGCGGGATGATGGCCGACATAGGCATCGAGAGCGCGGTGCTGAAGTATCCCTACGCGGTGTATCGTCCGGGCCTGGTGAACCGCAGCGCGACGGTGCCGAGGCTGACTTCGGGCGACGATGGTCAGACCATCTACCCGTTCGACTGGCCGAAGGGCATCGAGGAGTCGAGCCTTTCGAGGGGCGGCTACTGTATGTGCTACGAGACGGAGTGGATCAGCGAGATCTATCTCGACGTGGCGGCGGAGAACGATCCTCAGAAGCGGATAGACCTGAACAGGCAATACTTCGACAATATGCACTTCTGGGCGCTGAAGCCGGGAGTGGTGGCGGTTCCGAATCTGACTATCTATAACCCGAACTCGATAGACGAGTGGGTGATGGAGCCGACGCCGTTCGGCACGTCGGCGTTCTGGAACATCGTTCCGGCGGATAGATAGGCGGATAGAAATTGATAGCTCCATCCCTCGTCCATACGGAGTCGGGGGATGGATTCCCGCTTTCGCGGGAATGACGGTTGGGGCGCTGCCTCACCCTGTCTTCGCGGGGTGAGCGCGGGCGAATTATGCGGGGTCGGGTCAGCAGCCTGACAGAGAGCGACGATGAGAAGTTACCTAGTCAGGCGGGCGTACTTCGCTATCTTGTCCCTGATAGCGGCGACGATGATCGTGTTCGGGCTGTCCAGGGTGTACGGCGACCCTCTCCTGGTCTATACCCAGGAGGGGGGCGGATACGGTCTGAGCGAAGAGCAGAAGGAAGAGATTTCCAGATACCTGGGGCTGGACAAGCCTCTGGCGGTCCAGTACCTGGTGTGGGTCGGGAATTCTCTGAGGGGGGACTTCGGGAAGACGCTGCTGGACCGGGCGCCGGTTTACGGGCTGATAAAGGGGAAGCTGGGGGCGACGGCGCAGCTTGCGATAGCGGCGTGGCTGTTCGCGGTGATTACGGGGATTCCTCTGGGCGTGCTGTCGGCGACGCGGCGCGGCGGCCTGATGGACTACGCGGGCAGGACGTTCGCGCTGTTCGGGCAGGCGCTGCCGCAGTTCTGGATAGCGATTATGGCGATAGTGATATTCGCGGTGTACCTGGACTGGCTGCCGGCGTCGGGTCGGGCGCTTCCGGGGGACGACATCTGGAAGCAGATCAGGCACTTCATACTGCCGACGGTGACGCTGGGATGGCTCGGCTCGGCGACGTACCTGCGGCTGATGCGCTCGTCCATGCTGGAGGTTCTGGACTCGGAGTTCGTGAAGCTGGCGCGGGCGAAGGGGGTACCGGCGTGGAAGGTGGTTTGGAAGCACGCTCTGAGGAACGCGCTTATCTCGCCCATCACGTACTCGAGCCTGTTTCTGGCGGGATTCATTACGGGGGCGACGGTGGTGGAGCTAGTATTCGCGTGGCCGGGCATCGGGCGTCTGGCGCTGACGGCGGTGAACAACAACGATTTCGCGCTGCTGACGGGCATCGTGCTGTTCTTCGCGGTCGCGTACACGTTCTTCAACTTCGTGGCGGACGTTCTGTACGGCTGGGTTGATCCCAGGATACGTTACAACTAGGTTCTGTGGACATTTGGAAAAATGAACTCCCCAATCGAGCTAAATCGCAACCGGCCAGGCCATAATCCTCGGGTATGGATTCCCGCTTTCGCGGGAATGACGATATAGGTAGAACATGGCAGATCAGGCAAGTCCTATCCAATCGAGGGAAGTCAAGCTGATTTCGGACAGCTTGGCCGGCAAGGTGTGGCACGCGCTCAGGCGCTGGCCTATCCTGCCGCTGCTGGTTCTGGCGCTTCTGGTAGTGGCGGGAGTGTTCGCGCCGCTCATATCGCCGGCCGACCCTCTGAAGCAGGAGCTGAGCCTGAGAAACGCGCCGCCGTTCTGGTACGGGGAGTACTGGGGCGAGCAGGATGAGTTCGAGGCGGGATCGCGCCTGCTTGGGGCTGACCACGTGGGCAGGGACATATTGAGCCGCATCATTCACGGGGCGCGCATATCGCTCCAGGTGCTGGCGGTGTCCATGACCACCGGGGTGCTGGTGGGGACGTCGCTGGGTCTGACGGCGGGCTACGTGGGCGGCCTGGTGGACGAGCTCATAATGCGGATGGTGGACGTGTTTCTCTCGCTGCCGTTCGTGCTGATAGCGCTGGTGGCGGTGATAGTTCTGGAGCCGAGTTTGCTGCTGGTGATGGGTCTGCTGGCGTTCTTCACTTGGCCGTCGTTCGTGCGGTTCGTGAGGGGTGAGGTGCTGTCTCTGAAAGAGCGGGATTACGTCGCGCTGGCGAGGGTGGCGGGCGCGTCCACGACGCGGATAATGACGCGGCACATTCTTCCGGGGGTGATAAACACGGTCATCGTGATAACGACGCTGAGGGTGGGGCAGCTGATACTGACCGAGGCTACGCTGAGCTTCATCGGGGCGGGGATTCCGGCTCCGACGCCCGCGTGGGGGCTGATAATATCGGAGGGGCGGTCTTATGTGACGACGGCGTGGTGGAGCACGTTCTTCCCGGGGCTGGCGATATTCCTGGTGGTGATGTCGCTGAATTTCCTGGGGGACTGGATGCGGGACAGGTTCGATCCGAGGCTGAGGCAGCTTTAGGGGGATAGTTTTTAGTCGTTAGTTGTTAGTAGGCGGTGGGTTTGTGAATTGGCGCGGCGCGGGCGGTCAGAGGCGCGGGTGGCGTATGGTCTTGAGTATCCAGAGGGGGAGGTTGAGGATGTTGGCGCCGATGATGGCTCCTAGGGTGATTCCGGTGAGGGCGGGGCTTCCTGGCTGACCAACCAGCTTGAATGTGTCGCGGCTGTCGTGAAGTCCTATCCACGCGCCAATGAGGGCGGCGGCGATGGTGAGAAAGAGGATGAGCAGCAGCGTGGGGCGGGCGAGGTCGCGGTTGAGCCAGGCGAGGAAGCTGCCGACGGCGACGCCGAGTCCGATTGTGAGGACGGCCACCAGCGCGAAGTTGATGTCTTTGACTTGCCATAAGGAGTGGATGATGGGGATGATGAGGACGATGTATAGTCCGACGCCCAGTGTGAGGGAGAGGAAGAGGGCGAGGGCGGCGCGGGCGAGAAGGACCGCGAGTTGTTCGGCGATGTCCTGGAGGTCTGCGCGCATTGGTGGGTTCTCTCGCTGATTGCCCAGACGTTATTCGCTATGGAAGTCGGACGCTCTCGACGACGGTGAAGTCAAGGCGGTTTTCGGAGGGGTAGTAGATCGTGTTCCAGTGGTCGAAGATGTCTCGTCCGAGAACTGAGTCGAGAGACTGGTTTACGGTGGTTTCTTCGGCTATGAGCAGTTCGATGGGGTAGTTGTATTGCCTATCTCCATCGGTGTCGAAGAAGGTGAGTACGGCGCTCTCCCGATAGAAGGAGGCTCTGTCCCTGCCGACGCCGGCCACATCCAGGGGGTTTTCCAACAAATCTTTCGGTATTCCTATCCGGTTTATGGCGCTAGGGTTCAGGCAGGTGCGATCCGCGCCGGTGTCGAACAGCAAGCGTATCGGCCTGTCTATATCGAAACGTTGGATATAGAGTCGGCATTCGACATAGGGCCGATTTCTGCCGTTGAAGTATCCTCGGATCATACTATCACGATGGTGTCTTCGGCGTCGATGTATTCGAAGACGACTTCGGACGCGCTTGCGCTTATGCCCTTGCGCCGGACCGTTTCCATGACTTCTTCCTGAGAATGGCCTGTGGCAAGCACGCCGTCTTTGCCCATACATATCCAGTGGTTGGGATACTTGTCTCGCAATTGGGGATATTCGGCGTCCACACGGAGATATATCTTGTGAAGTTCATCGTGCTGGGCCCTGATGACCTCAATGCCTCCTGCGCGGTCTATGGCGGCGCGGCTGGCTTCCAGCATCTGTTTCTTCTGTTCAGGGGTTAGCGCCATGCGACACCTCCAGGATTTTGTCGCCCAAGTGTATCATATCAGAACAGGGTTGGTTGGCCGGGGTCGGGGGTGTAGGGGTAGTCTAGGCGGCGGTAGGCGCGGCGGGTGGCCATGCGTCCGCGTCGGGTGCGGTCCAGGAAGCCGAGTTGGAGAAGATATGGTTCGTAGACGTCTTCTATGGTGTCGGGGTCTTCGCTGATGGAGGCGGCGAGTGTGTCGAGGCCGACTGGGCCGCCGTCGAATTTTTCTATGATGGCTACGAGGACGCGGCGGTCTGTTTCGTCGAGGCCGAGTTCGTCGACCTGGAGGCGGGCGAGGGCCTCGCGGGCGACGTCGGCGGTGATGATGTTGTCGGCCATGACCTGGGCGTAGTCGCGGACGCGGCGGAGGAGGCGGTTGGCGACGCGGGGGGTGCCTCGGGAGCGTTGGGCTATTTCGTCCATGCCTTCGGGGTCGGCCTGGATGTCCATGATGCGGGCGGAGCGGGCTACGATGACGCGCATGGCGTCGGGGTCGTAGAAGTCGAGGCGGTGGACTGAGCCGAAGCGGTCTCGCAAGGGGGCGCTGACCATTCCGAAGCGGGTTGTCGCGCCGACGAGGGTGAAGGGTTTGAGGGTGAGGTTCATGGAGCGGGCTTTGAGTCCCTTGTCTATGACCCAGGATACGAAGCCGTCTTCCATGGCGGGGTAGAGGACTTCTTCGACGACGCGGCTGAGACGGTGTATTTCGTCTATGAAGAGGATGTCGTCTTCGCGGAGCTGGGTGAGGGTGGCTACCATGTCGCCCGCGCGCTCGATGGCGGGGCCGGAGGTGGTTTTGACGCGGACGCCCATTTCGGTGGCGAGGATGTTGGCGAGGGTGGTCTTGCCGAGTCCGGGGGGGCCGTAGAGGAGGGTGTGGTCGAGGGGTTCTCCGCGCTGGCGGGCGGCTTTGACGGAGATTTCGAGGTTGGATTTGAGCAGGTTCTGTCCCACGTAGTCCTGGAGCCTGCGGGGGCGCAGGCTGGTGTCCTGGAGGTCTTCGTCCTGGACTGTTCCTGAGACTATGCGCTGTGGTTGGGTCATGGGGGGATTGTACCAGTTTTTAGTTGTTAGTCATCAGTTTCTAGTGGTCAGTTGTTAGTCGGCGGTCAAATTGAAGTTTTGGAATTTGACACGCTGGTTGGGGGTTGCTAGTATTACTCATTGTCGCCAAATTGTGGCGACACGTATGTTTGTGATTCAAATTTCCCAAGGGACTGACAGGGGTTCGCAATGCCCACAGTAAATCAGCTTGTGAGAAAGCCCAGACGCTCGAAGGGCAAGAAGGATAAGGCGCCGGCGCTGCGCTATTCGTTCAATTCGTTGAAGAATAGGGTTAGCAGAGGGCCCGGCTCTCCGCAGAAGCGGGGGGTGTGCGTTCAGGTGAGGACCCAGACGCCGAAGAAGCCTAATTCGGCGCTGCGTAAGGTGGCGAGGGTTCGGTTGACGAACCAGATGGAGGTTACGGCGTATATCCCGGGCGAGGGGCATAATCTTCAGGAGCACTCGGTGGTGCTGATACGGGGAGGTCGCGTGAAGGATCTGCCCGGGGTTCGGTATCACGTGGTTCGGGGGACGCTGGATACGGAGGGTGTGGTGGACCGGAAGCGTGGTCGGAGCAAGTATGGGGCGAAGCGGGATCCGGGGGTACGGTAGTTATCCTCACCCTGGCCCTCTTCCCTGGGGGAGAGGGGATTCAAGGAAAGACAATCAGCGATGGGCTGAGGGGTTCACCCTCACCCTAGCCCTCTCCCATTGAGGGAGAGGGGATTATAAGGAAAGTTTCGATGGCGCGAAGACGACGAGCGGAGAGGCGCAAGGTCACGCCGGACCCTAAGTACCGGAGCGTGGAACTGTCGCATTTCATAAACTACGTGATGCTGAACGGTAAGAAGACCGTGGCTCAGCGGATAGTGTATAACGCGCTGGAGATCGCTTCGCAAGAGGTGAGGCGTCCTGAGATAGAGGTCTTCGAGCAGGCGATACGGAACGCGACTCCGATGGTGGAAGTTCGGTCTCGGCGGGTCGGAGGCGCGACGTACCAGGTTCCGGCGGAGGTTCGTCCTGAGCGGAGGCAGGCGCTGGCGATGCGCTGGATAGTGCAGGCGTCGCGGGCGCGGAAGGGCAGGCCGATGGCTCAGCGGCTGTCGGCGGAACTGGTGGAGGCGGCTCGCGGACAGGGGACGGCGGTGAAGCGTCGGGAGGATCTGTACCGGATGGCGGAGGCGAATAGGGCGTTCGCGCATTATCGGTGGTAGGGAGTCGTTAGAAGCTATCTCATAAACATCAGCCCTCGGTAGGATCCGTAGGTTTTCACCCTTACCCTAGCCCTCTCCCATCAAGGGAGAGGGGATTAGGGCCCCATAAGGGGCGTGTCGGTATTTATGAGACGGCTTGTAGTTTTTAGTTCTTAGAGGGCCGGACTGGATGGCGATAACCGGACGGGTTTGGGGCGAATCACCCCTCACCCCGGCCTTCTCCCGTCGAGGGAGAGGGGGTACGCCGCAATCTGCTCTTTATTTGGACAAGCGAAATCTGGCAGAATTAAGGGCTGTTTGCAGACAGCGCGACAGAATTACGGCAATACGCCTCGGTAGGGGCGGGTTTGCGGACCCGCCCCTACTACGGTTGACGGGGAAGGGTGGATTCCCGCTTTCGCGGGAATGACGGTGGCGAGCGCGGGAATGACGATTGAGAGAAACGGTTGACGGGGAAGGGTGGGATCACCCTCACCCCAGCCCTCTCCCATAGAGGGAGAGGGGGTTTAGTTTGAAGGATGACATGAATAACGGAGTGCTGGAAAATACCCGGAATATCGGGTTCATAGCTCATATTGACGCCGGGAAGACGACGGTGACCGAGCGCGTGCTTTATTTCGCGGGCCGCATATATAAGATAGGCGGCGTTGACGAAGGCACGACGGCTATGGACTGGATGGCGCAGGAGCGGGAGCGCGGGATTACGATTACGTCGGCGGCGACTACGTGTTCCTGGAAACAGTACGCCGTGAATATCATTGACACGCCCGGCCACGTTGATTTCACCGCAGAGGTGGAGAGAAGCCTCCGAATACTAGACGGAGGCGTCGTTGTCTTTGACGCGGTGGCCGGAGTGCAGCCGCAGTCCGAGACTGTATGGCGACAGGCAGACAAGTATAATGTCCCCCGCATTTGCTTCATCAACAAGATGGACAGAGTGGGGGCAAGTTTTTTCAGGGCGATTGACTCTATCGCGCATCGGCTGGAAGCGAATCCGGTGGCCATCCAGATTCCCATAGGGGAGGAGGATAAGTTCCAGGGCATCATTGACCTGGTGGACGAGAAGGCTATCTTCTATGACGAGGAAGGGCCGGTAGTGCCGCGCGAGGGGCCTGTTCCGGAAGAGATGATAGAAGAGTTCAGGGACTATCGGGACGCGCTGGTGGAGAAGGTGGCGGAGACGGACGACGACCTGCTGATGAAGTACCTGGAAGACGACGAAATAACGAAGGACGAAATCAAGGACGCGCTGCGAAGGGCTACGCTTGAATATAAGATAGTGCCTGTATTGTGCGGCACGGCGCTCAGGCATCGCGGCATCCAACCCCTACTCGACGCTATCGGCGATTATCTCCCCTCCCCCCTCGACGTTCCCCCCACCCTAGGCCATTCCTATCTGAAGGAAGAGCCGACCAGCAGACACCCAGAGGACCCGGATTCGGGGTTCGCCGCGCTCGCTTTCAAGACGGTTTCGGATCCGTATATAGGCAGGCTGGTGTATTTCCGAGTGTATTCGGGGAGCGCGAAGAGCGGTTCGATGGTGTTCAACGCGACGAAGGGCCGCAGGGAGCGGCTGGGTCGGCTGGTTCAGATGCACGCGAATCGTCGGGAGGAGATAGGGGAAGTTACGGCTGGGCAGATAGTGGCGGCGGTTGGGCTGAAGGAGACGACGACGGGGGATACCATCTGCGGAAGCGCGGACGACGCGGTTGTGCTGGAGACTATCACGTTCCCTGAGCCGGTGGTTTCGGTAGCGATAGAGCCTCGTTCGAGGGGCGACCAGGATAAGCTGAGCGATTCGCTGGTGAGTATGTCGGACGAGGATCCGACGTTCAAGGTGAATTACGACGGCGAGACGGGTCAGACGGTCATATCGGGTATGGGCGAGTTGCACCTGGACATCATAGTGGACAGGATACGGCGCGAGTTCAGCGTGGAGGCGAACGTGGGGAGGCCGAGGGTGTCTTACCGCGAGACGGTGGGCGCGTCGGCGCGGGCGGAGGGTCGCTTCGTTCGGCAGACGGGCGGACACGGGCAGTACGGCCACGTTTGGATGGAGATAGAGCCGCTCGGCAGAGGTGGCGGAATCCAGTTCGAGAACAAGATAAGGGGCGGCGCGATTCCGCAAGAGTTCATATCGTCGGTGGAGGATGGCGCGCGAGACGCTCTGAAGACTGGGCCGCTGTCGGGTTTCCCTGTGGTTGACGCGAAGATGACGCTGATTGACGGGAGCTATCACGAGGTTGATTCGTCGAAGATGAGCTTCCAGATAGCGGGTTCGATGGCCGCGAAGTCTCTGGTGTCGCGGGGCAGGCCGATAATGCTGGAGCCCGTGATGAAGCTGGAGGTGGTGACGCCGGGCGAGTTCCTGGGGGACGTTCTGGGCGACCTGGGGCGACGGCGGGCGCAGATCACGAACATAGAGGGCGAGGGGGATATACAGTCGGCGCGGGCCGTCATTCCGCTGGCGGAGAGTTTCGGGTACGCGAACGCGCTGAGGTCGCTGACCCAGGGGCGCGCGAGCTACACGATGGAGTTCGACAATTACGTTGAGGTGGCGAAGGAACTGGTGGAGGCGGTGTGAGGAATTGGCAATTTTCAATTCTAAATTCTCAATTGAGACAGGTATGCGATGGTAACAGAGAGTCAACAGAAGATACGGATAATCCTGAAGGCTTTCGAGCACAGGATTCTGGACCAGTCGGCTGGGCAGATCGTGGAGGCGGCGGAGCGCACCGGGGCGCGGGTGTCCGGGCCTGTGCCGCTGCCGACGTCGAAGAAGCGGTTCTGCGTAATCAGGTCTCCGCACATTGACAAGGATTCCAGGGAGCATTTCGAGATAAGGACGCACAATCGGCTTATCGAGATACTGGAGCCTACGTCGAAGACGATAGACCAGCTTACGCGGCTGAATGTTCCGGCGGGGGTTGATATTCAGATTAAACTTTAGTCTGAATCAGGATTCGCGAGATGTGGGGATGTATGGGATGGTGTGGAATCGCCCTCACCCTAACCTTCTCCCATCAAGGGAGAGGGGAAATTAGAAATTTGGAATTGGCAATTAAGAATTGCCCCGGCCCTCTCCCATCAAGGGAGGGGGGAGAAAATCTGAGTGAGAGAGACGGCAAGAGTTGAGATGCCAGTACACGGAATAATCGGAAAGAAGATAGGTACGACCCAGATGTTCCGCGAGGACGGAAGGGCGGACGCGGTTACGGTCATACAGGCCGGGCCATGCACTGTGACGCAGGTGAAGACGGAAGAGTCGGACGGGTACGTCGGGGTGCAGCTTGGGTATGATGAGGCGAAGTCTCTGAACAGGCCGGCGTCCGGGCATCTGAAGGGCGTGGACAAGAATTTCCGGGTTCTTCGTGAGTTCGGCGTGGATGACTTGTCTGAGGTTGAGCTTGGGCAGGAGATAGGCGTCGGGCTGTTCAACGCGGGCGATCTGGTTGACGTGACCGCGAACTCGAAGGGTCGCGGATTCCAGGGCGGCGTGAAGCGGTATAATTTCCGCGGCGGTCCGAAGACGCACGGGCAGTCGGACAGGCACCGCGCGCCGGGTTCGGTGGGCGCGGGCAGCACTCCGGGCAAGGTTATCAAGGGCCTGCGAATGGCGGGACACATGGGAGACCATCGGGTCACGGTTCGCAAGCTGGAAGTGGTGGAGGTGGACGAGGAGCGCAATCTGCTGTTCGTGAAGGGGGCGGCGCCGGGCGCTCGAAATTCGGTGGCGCTGGTGAAGAGGTCGGGGAGTCGGAAGCGGAGGTTGGCCGGAAATTAGAATTTGTGAATTGAGAATTATCAATTAGACTTGAAGCGAGAATGTGAAAAGTGGAACTGGAACTTAGAAATATAAGCGGCGAGGTTACGGGCAGCGTCGAGGTTCGGGATGACGTGTTTGGCGCGAAGCTGAATCCGGCGCTGATTCACCAGACTATCGTCGGACAGTTGGCGAATCGCCGGCAAGGGACGGCGAAGACGAAGACGCGGGCGGAGGTGTCTGGCGGCGGCGCGAAGCCGAGGCCGCAGAAGTACACCGGCCGCGCGCGGCATGGTTCCATCCGCTCGCCGATATGGAAGGGCGGCGGGGTCACGTTCGGGCCGAGTCCACGAAGCTATCGCCAGCGCACTCCGAAGCGGATGCGCCGCGGGGCGCTCATCAGCGCTCTTTCGGGCAAGGCTAGAGAGGGCAGCCTGGTGGTGGTGGACAGTTTCGAGCCGGAGGCGAAGACTAAAGCGGTGGCGAACGCTCTGAGCAGCCTGGGCGCCGGGCCGTCGGTTCTTCTGGTGGCGGACGGCGCTAGCGCCGAGGTTCTGCGGGCGGCGCGGAATATACCGCGCCTGAAGATGGGACCGAGCCACACGCTGAACGCGACTGACTTGCTGAATCATCGCACGGTGATAATGACCGAGCGGGCGGTGAGGAACGCGGAGGCGATCTGGGGCGGCAGGTTCGAGCGCAAGCCGGCCGCGGTCGGCGCGGGGGCGGAGGAATAAGACGATGGACTTGCATCCTTTCGAGATTATCAGGCGTCCGGTGGTTACCGAGAGCAGCACGCTCTTGCAGGACAGAGGACGCTACACTTTTGAGGTGGCGGTTTCGGCCACCAAACACCAGGTTAAAGAGGCGGTGGAAGAGGCTTTCGGCGTGGAAGTGCTGAAGGTGAATACCATGATGGTGAAGGGCAAGCGCAAGAGGATGGGGCCTCGCTTCGCTACCGCGAAGAATTGGAAGAAGGCTATCGTCCAGCTTGCTCCGGGCAACACGATAACGATATTCGAGGGCGTGTAGATATGCCTCTTAAAGTACAGAAACCCATGACGCCCGGCCAGCGCGGCCAGGTGCGGCAGACGCGGGACGACATAACTGCGTCGAAGCCTAAGAAGTCTCTGCTGAAGCCGCTGAAGAAGCGCTCCGGCAGGAATCATCAGGGACGCATCACGGTGCGTCACCGGGGGGGCGGACACAAGCGCCGCTACCGGGTGATTGACTTCAAGCGGAACAAGCCGGGGGTTCCCGGCGAGGTGGTCTCGATAGAGTACGACCCGAACCGCTCGGCGCGCATCGCGCTGATAAAGTACCCGGACGGGGACTGGCGCTACATCCTGGCTCCGAACGGGCTGGAGGTGGGCGCGACGGTCGAAGCCGGAGAGCGGGCCGAGATAAGGGTCGGAAACGCGCTTCCGCTGAGGGCTATACCCGCCGGCACGCAGGTTCACAACGTGGAGCTGCATATCGGACAGGGCGGCCAGATAGTTCGGGGCGCGGGAACGAGCGCGCAGGTGCTGGCTAAAGAGGGCAGGTACACGCTTCTGCGGCTGCCTTCCGGCGAGATGCGGAACGTTTTGAGCGACTGCATGGCGACGGTCGGGCAGTTGAGCGCGCTGGATCACAAGAACACGAAGCTGGGCAAGGCGGGCCGCAAACGGCACATCGGGCGGAGGCCGGAGGTGCGGGGCGTGGTTATGTCGCCGAGAGACCATCCGCACGGAGGCGGCGAGGGCCGTTCGCCCATCGGTATGCCGAGTCCGAAGACGCCGTGGGGCAAGCCCGCGCTTGGTCGGAGGACGCGGAAGAACAAGCGCACGGACAGGTTCATCGTGCGGAGAAGGTATAACAGGTAGAGTCGCGGACGGCCCGTTGTCCGGGTCGGCGGCGATTCAGCGAGGAATGGAAGATGTCGAGGTCTATCAAAAAGGGGCCGTTCGTAGATGAAAAGCTGGCGAAGAAGGTGGACACCGCGAGGCGCAGCAGCGCTCAGCAGGTGATTCGCACTTGGTCGCGGGCTTCGACCATCATGCCGGATATGCTCGGCCTGACGATAGCGGTGCATGACGGCAGGCGTCACGTGCCTCTGTTCATCACGGAGAACATGGTGGGGCATAAGCTGGGGGAGTTCGCTCCGACGCGGACGTTCCGCGGCCATTCGTCGAAGTCCGAGCGCGCCTCGGCAGTGAGATAAGGGAGCGGAAATGGCTATCAGCGCAACAGCCAAGAATACCGGCATCTCCGTGAAGAAGATGCTGCCCGTAGTGGATTTGGTGCGCGGCAAGAGTGTCGAAGAGGCGCTGGATCTGCTGACGTTCCAGCCGGGCGTGGCGGCGGCGGAGGTGGCGAAGGTGGTGAGGTCGGCGGCGGCGAACGCAGAGAACGAGATCTTCGCGCGTCCGGCGGACCTGATAATAACGGAGATATACGCGAACCAGGCGACGAGCCTGAAGAGGTTTCGCGCGAGGGCGCGGGGACGCGCGTCCAGAATACTGAAGCGCAGCAGCCACGTAACGGTGGTAGTGGACGAGATCGAGGAGCTATAGCTTGGGCCAGAAAACTCACCCGATAGGATTCCGACTGGGAATCGTCAAGGATTGGCAGGCGAAATGGTTCGCCGACAAGCAGGAGGACTACCGCAACCTGGTGTTCGAAGACCTCCAGATACGCAGGCTGATCGCGGACGGCTACCCTGACGCGGGCATATCGCGGGTGGATATAGAGCGCAGCAACAACGACGTAACCATCACGATACATACGGCGCGTCCGGGCATCGTGATCGGGCGCGGCGGCCAGCGAGTGGAAGAGTTGCGGAAGGACATCGTGGCGCTCATAAACCGGCGCGCGAGGCTGAACGTGCAGGAGATACGCCAGCCGGAGCTGGACGCTTTCCTGGTGGCGCGAAACGTGGCCGACCAGCTTGAGCGCAGAATCGCGTTCAGGCGGGCTATCCGCCAGACGCTGACGCGGACGATGCAGGCGGGGGCCGAGGGTATCAAGATTATCTGCTCCGGCAGGCTCGGAGGCGCGGACATAGCGAGGTCGGAGAAGGCGATGGACGGTCGCGTTCCGCTTCACACGCTGAGGGCGGACATTGACTACGGCCTGGCCGAGGCGGCGACCGAGTTCGGGCGCATCGGCGTGAAGGTCTGGATATACAAGGGGGACATTCTTCCCGAGACGGCTCCGGAGCCGGAGGTGGAGGAAGAGGAGATTTCCCCAATCGAAGTGACGCTGACGGCAAACCCTGAGCCTGTCGCCCAGACGGCGGCGGCGCAAGAGGCGGTGGAAGATGCTTCAACCCAACAGAGTTAAGTTTAGGAATATGCACAGGGGCCGGCGCAAGGGCGTGTCGGTCGCGGGCAGCAAGATCAGTTTTGGCGAGTTCGGGCTGAAGGCCACGGAGTCGGCGTGGGTGAGTTCGCGCCAGATAGAGGCCGCTCGGCGCGCGATGACGCGCTACGCCCGGCGCGGCGGGAAGATGTGGATTCGGATATTCCCGGACAAGAGCGTTACGGCGCGCGCGGCTGAGACGCGGATGGGCAGCGGCAAGGGCGCGGTTGACCACTGGGTAGCGGTGGTGAAGCCGGGCCGGGTGCTGTTCGAGATAGCGGGCGTGCCGGAGGAATCGGCTAGAGAGGCGCTGAGACTGGCGTCGTCGAAATTGCCGATGGGGACGAAGATAGTTTCCAGGCACGCGCTTTAGGAAATCGGGATGAGATAAGGAATTGCCATGGCGGTAGATGATCTGAGAGGAATGGCGGACCAGGATCTGGCCGCGGAGTTGTATGACACGAGGCGCGAGCTTATGAATCTGCGGTTTCGGGCCGCGACGATGCAACTGTCGGACGTTAATGAAGTGAACAGGACGAAGAAGCGCGTCGCGCAGATACTTACTGTGATGCGCGAGCGCGAACTCGAAAGCATGGTGTAATGAGTTACGAGAGAAGAAAAGTTCGCGTGGGCCGCGTGGTCAGCGACAAGATGGACAAGACCGCCGTTGTGGTTTACGAGTGGAGCCGGCCGCACCCTATATACAAGAAGGCGGTGCGTCGGCGGACGAGATTGTACGCTCACGACCCTGAGAACCGCTGCTCGCTCGGCGACACGGTGAGAGTCATCGAGTCGCGTCCTCGCTCGAAGACCAAGCGTTGGAAGGTGACGGAGATATTGTCGAGCATAGAGATAGCCGAGGTTCAGCCGGAAGAGATTTCGGTGGACGAGGACGTGTTGTCCTACGCGGCTTCGGCCAGCGCGGAGAGAGCGGCAGAAGACGAAAGTTGAAGCGTGACAGGCGATGATCCAGATATATTCAAGGCTGAAGGTGGCGGACAATTCGGGGGCTAAGACGATTAGCTGCATCGGCGTTCCGGGAGGAAGCGGAAGGCAGTACGCGCACGTGGGCGACATAATAGTGGCCTCCGTGAAGGAATCGGCTCCGGCGGCCCAGGTACGCAAGGGCGAAGTGGTGCGGGCGGTGGTTGTTCGCACGAAGCATCCGACGCGACGGGTGGACGGGTCTCACATCAAGTTCGACGACAACGCGGCGGTGATAGTGAACGAGGACCGTATGCCACGCGGCACGCGGATATTCGGCCCGGTGGCGCGAGAACTGAGGGACAAGAACTTCATGCGAATCGTGTCGCTGGCCCCGGAGGTGCTCTAGTGCGTATCCGAACCAACGACATGGTTATCGTCACCAAGGGGCGCGACAAGGGCAAGACCGGTCGCGTGATAGGAGTGGACAGGAAGCGCCACAGGGCGGTCGTGGAGGGGATAAACATAGTAACCCGCCACCAGAAGCCGACCGGCGCTTTCCAGCAGGGCGGCCTAATAGAGAAGGAATCGGCTCTGCCGGTGTCCAACCTGGCGTTTTACGATGAACAGTCTGAGACGTCGGGGAAGATAGGCTACCGATTTTTGGCGGACGGGACGAAGGCCAGAGTTTTCAAGAAATCCGGTGAAGTGATCGAATGACGCAGCAAAAGCGACAAAACAACGGCAATTCGGCGAATGGCAACGGGACGGCTGCAAGGCCGATGCCCCGCCTGCTGGAACGGCTCAGGAACGAGATCGGCCCCCAGATGGTTCAGGAGTTCGGGTACACAAGCCCGATGCAGATACCGCGCCTGGAGAAGATCGTGCTGAACATCGGGATGGGCGAGGCTCTCCAGAACGCTCGCGCGATGGAGGCGGCGACAGCCGACCTGACTGCGATCAGCGGCCAGAAGCCTATGGTGACGCGGGCTAAGAAGTCCATAGCGCAGTTCAAGATACGGGACGGTATGCCGGTCGGCCTGAGCGTTACGCTCAGGGGCAGGCGGATGTACGAGTTCTACGACCGGCTGGTGAGTTCGGCGCTGCCCAGGATAAGGGACTTCCAGGGAGTTTCCAGAAGTTCTTTCGACGGGCGGGGAAACTATTCGCTCGGTCTGAGGGAGCAGGTTATGTTCCCGGAGATTGACTATAACTCGGTGGATCGTATGCGCGGTTTGCAGATAGTGATAGTGAATACCGCGCCGAACGACGCGGAGGGGCTGCGGCTGTTGGAACTGATGGGTATGCCGTTCGCGCGGCCCGGCCAGAGCCAAAGGGCGTTCTGAGACGGATACACCCTCACCCTAGCCCTCTCCCTCAAGGGAGAGGGGATATAAAGGACAAGGAAGCGCCCTCTCCTTCAAAGGAGAGAGGGATACAAGGAATTTTAGGGACGGGGAAACACCCTCCGCCCTAGCCCTCTCCCATCGCGGGAGAGGGGATAAATTTTGTGGAGAAGAGACAGTGGCGAAGAAGTCCGCGGTAGCGAAGAATGAGCGTCGGAAGAGGCTGGTGGCCCAGTACGCGCCTGTGAGGGCGGAGTTGAAGGCGATAGCCAACGACATGAGACTGCCCCAGGAAGACAGGATGGAGGCGCGGCGGGCGCTGGCGCGTTTGCCGAGGGACTCGAATCCGAACCGGATACGCAATCGGGATTCGGCGACGGGCAGACCGCGCGGCTATATAAGGCACTTCGGGCTGTCGCGCATATCGTTCCGGGACATGGCTCTGAAGGGTATGCTTCCCGGGGTTCGGAAGGCGAGTTGGTAGGGGGACCCCTAGTGGCGGCCCTTCGACAAGCTCCCTTCGACGACAAGCTCAGGACGAGCGAACCATGAACGAGCGGCCCTTCGACAAGCTCAGGACGAACGACAGAAGCGGTATCGGGAAATAACCGAAAGACCCTGGATAGAGGGACGGAAAGTAGTATGTCAGTAACAGATCCGATAGCGGATATGCTCACGCGGATTCGCAACGCGGTAAACGCTCGGCACGAGACGGTCAATATACCGGCCTCAAGGATAAAGGGCGAGATGGCCCGAATCCTGACGGAAGAGGGTTTCGTAGAGAGCTATGACCTCGTGAGGCAGGGAACGCCGCAGGCGACCATCAGGATACGGCTCCATTACAGAAGCCGCAGCGAGCCTTCGATAATGGGGCTCAAGCGGGTGAGCAAGCCCGGCCTGCGGGTTTACGTGGGCAAGGGCGAGATACCGAGGTACTTCGGCGGGCTGGGGGTGGCGATGCTCTCGACCTCGCAGGGGGTTATGACCGGACGGCAGGCGTGGCGGCTGGGAGTCGGCGGCGAGCTTCTGTGTTACGTCTGGTAAGGAGATTGGTATGTCCAGAGTAGGAAATCAGCCGATACCGCTCCCGACGGGGGTGGACGCGCAGATCAGCGGCCAGCAGGTGACCGTGAAGGGGCCTCGCGGCGAGCTCTGCCAGACTTTTCACCCCGAAATGTCGCTGTCCAAGGACAACGGCGCGGTGGTGGTGGGAAGGCCAAGCGACTCGAACGAGCATAAGGCTCTGCACGGGCTGACGCGCAGCCTGATAAACAACATGGTTCTGGGCACCAGCGCCGGGTTCGAGAAGGTTCTTGACCTGGTGGGCGTGGGATACCGCGTGGCGCAGAACGGCAAGGGCATTACGCTGAGCGTGATGCTGAGCCACCAGGTTGACATCGCTCCGCCGGAGGGGATAACGCTGACGGTGGAGGGGAACAACCGTATCCGGGTGAATGGAATAGACAAGCAAGCGGTTGGGCAGTTGGCCGCCGAGATAAGGAAGGTGCGCCCGCCCAACGTATATACGGGCAAGGGTATTCGATACTCGGGCGAGATCGTGCATCTGAAGCCCGGCAAGAGCGCCAGGAGAGCATAGGGTGGCAAAGGCAAGAGTGCGAAAGACGCGCCGTCAGGTGCGTCACAAGCGAGTCCGCAGGAAGGTGTTCGGGAGCGCGGAGCGTCCGCGCATGGCGGTGTTCCGCAGCCTGAACAACATATACGTCCAGATAATAGACGACGCGAGCGGCCATACATTGGCGGCTGCGTCGAGCCTGGACCCGGACGTGAAGGCGCGGGTGAACGGCGGCAAGCCCAAGTCCGAGGTCGCGGCGCTGGTGGGCGGCGTCATAGCGGAGCGCGCGCTTGAGAAGGGCATAAAGAGCGTGGTCTTCGACAGGGGCGGCTTCAAGTATCACGGCAGGGCGAAGGCGCTGGCTGAGGCGGCGCGCAAGGGAGGGCTTGTTTTCTAATGACTACGAATTTCTCGCAGAGGCGGGATCAGGAAGACCAGGATGAGATGGCCCTGGTGGAGAGGGTCGTCCGAATATCCCGCGTGGCGAAGGTCGTGAAGGGCGGTCGCCATCTGAGGTTCAACGCCGTGGTGGTGGTCGGAGACGGCGAGGGCCACGTGGGCATAGGCATGGGCAAGGCGGACGCGGTTCCCGACGCGGTGCGAAAAGGCACGGTGAAGGCGAAGGCGAACATGATAACCGTTCCGCTCAAAGGCTCGACGATTCCGCACGAGATAATGTCCAAGTACGGCGGTTCGCTGGTGATGCTGAAGCCGGCGGCGCCCGGCACGGGCGTTATAGCGGGCGGGTCGGTGCGCGCGGTGGTGGAACTGGCGGGCGTGCGAGACATACTCACCAAGTCGAGGCGCAGCAACAACCCGGTGAACGTGGTGAAGGCGACGTTCGAGGGGCTGAAGAAGCTGAGACTTCCCGAAGATGAGTTCGCCAGAAGGCGGCAGACGGTCGAGGAAGTGAAGGAACGACAGAGGATACAGGCCGAACGCCGCGCGGCGCGACAGGCCGAGAGAGAGGCGGCCGCGGCAGCCGCCGCGGCAGCGGCGACGCCCCAGCCTCAGCAGGAAAGTTCTTAGGAAGAGGGGGAACACCCTCACCCTAGCCCTCTCTCATCAAGGGAGAGGGGATTCAGGAAGAAAGTTCATAAGTATGGCGAAGATAGCTATAACCTGGAAGAAGAGCGCGATTGGATACGAGAGTTCGCAGAAGCGGGCTATCGAGGGCCTCGGACTGAGGCGGCTTCACCAGACGGTCGAGCATGAGGATACGCCTTCGATAATGGGGGTTGTCCAGAAGGTTCGGCACCTGGTAGAGGTTAGGCCGGTGGAGTCGGAGGATTCGGATTGAGCGAGTCAGTTTCGTCTCATGTGGATTCCCGCTTTCGCGGGAATGACGGTGGTGAGGCGGTAATGATGAGTGGAGGCCGTTCGCGGCTGTTCCACAGGACATAGTTTAAGAATAGGGCGACAGTATCAAAATGCAGCAGCATCTTATGACATCCCCGAAAGGGGCTAAGAAGAATAGAAGGCGCGTTGGCCGGGGCGACGGGAGCGGCAGAGGCACGTACTCAGGGCGCGGTCTTAAGGGGCAGAAGTCGCGCAGCGGCAAGGGGCCCATGACCAAGTTCCAGGGCGGGCAGTTGTCGCTGCTCAAGCGGCTTCCGAGCATACGCGGGTTCAACAACATATTCCGACAGGAATACAGCGTTGTGAACATTGAACAACTTTCTCTGTTGGCCGACCATCTTCCCGAAGACAGCGAGGTTACGCCCGAATTGCTGAAACAAGTCGGGTTCGTGAAGGATCTGAGGAGTCCGGTCAAGATTCTTGGGCGTGGCGAGATAGACGCGGCTATCAGTGTCTCGGCGCAGCGCTTTTCGGCGTCTGCGCGTGAGAAGATAGAGTCGGCGGGCGGCACGGCGACGGTTATAGAGTGAAGCGGCGTACCAATTCCCGAATGGTGAATAGCAAGGAGTCCGGTTAATGCGCCAGGCGCAGGCGGCGAGAGCGCAGCAGCAGTCATCGAGGCCGCAGCTGATACAGTCCATGATAGACGCGATGCGGGTGCCCGACCTTCGCGCGCGGATACTGTTCACGCTGGGGATGCTGGTCATCTTCCGGTTCGTGGCGCAGGTTCCGGTGCCGGGGGTGGATACGCAGGCGCTGTCTCAGGCGTTCCAGCAGCAGGAATTGCTTGGATTCCTGAACCTGTTCAGCGGGGGCGCGCTGGCGAATCTGAGCGTGGCGGCGATTGGGGTGTATCCGTACATCACGGCGTCCATCATAATGCAGATACTGGTTCCAGCCGTTCCGAGCCTGAAGGCGCTGTCCCAGGAAGGGGACTACGGACGGCAGAAGATAAACCAGATAACGCACTACGCGACGGTGCCAATCGCGTTCCTGCAATCCTGGGGACAGCTTACGCTGCTGAGACAGTCGGGCGTTCTTCCCGGCGTGGACTTCGGGCTGAACATCGGCACTTTCGCCATGCTGTTCTCGATGGTGGCCGGGACTATGTTCCTGGTGTGGCTTGGAGAGCTTATCTCTGAGCGCGGACTGGGCAACGGCATCTCGCTTATCATATTCGGCGGCATAGTGGCGGGATTCCCGACGATAATAGGCCAGGGTATGCTTGAGAACAACGCGACCGCCGGACTGCTGCTTCTGGCGCTGTTCGCGTTCGGCATCATATACGTGATAGTGCTGTTCAACGAGGCCCAGCGGCGGATACCCGTGCAGTACGGACGCAGCATATACAGGGGCGGCCAGATGCAGAGGCAGTCGGGTTCGACGTTCCTGCCGCTGCGGGTGAACAGCGCGGGCATGATTCCGCTCATCTTCGCGTTCAGCATAATCATTCTGCCGGCGACGATATTCAGCTACTTCCAGAATCCGCTATCGGACTCGTTCTTTACGCGGCTGGCGAGATTCTTCACGGACACGCTGGATCCGTCCAACTTCCCGTACTGGATAGCTGTGTTCATCCTTGTGGTGATATTCACGTTCTTCTATACGCTGGTGATATTCCAGCAGCAGAACCTTGCGGAGAATTTGCAGAGGAACGGAGGGTTCATCCTGGGGATAAGGCCGGGCAGGCCGACTCAGGAATATCTGAACCGGGTGATAATCAGGATAACCTGGGGCGGCGCGCTGTTCCTGGGTGTCATCGCTATCATTCCGTACTTCGTTACACTGGCGACGGACGTCAGGGCGCTGACGCTTTCCAGCACGAGTTTGCTTATCATGGTGGGCGTGGCGCTGGATACGATGCGGCAGCTGGAGGCGCAGTTGTTGATGCGGAATTACGAAGGGTTCATACGCTAAATTTGGAATTGGGAATTAAGAATTAGGAATTTGGGGTTGAAACTGAATTGAACGTGATACTGATGGGGCCGCCGGGGTCCGGGAAAGGGACGCAGGCGGCGAATCTGGCGCAGAAACTTGGAGTGAGCGCGGTGTCGTCGGGGGACCTGTTCAGGGATCACCAGCGACGGGATACCGAGCTCGGTCAGTTGGCGCGGTCTTACATGGAGCGCGGCGCGTATGTGCCGGATGACGTTACCATCGGGATGATAATGGAGTGGATAAACGATCCGGCTCATTCGTCCGGCTTCGTGCTGGACGGGTTTCCGAGGACGCAGGCGCAGGCGCAAGCGCTCGACGAGGCGCTGTCGGAGCGGGGCGGGATTGACCACGTGGCGCTGATAAGCGTGTCGGACGACGAGCTTGTTCGCAGGCTGGGCGGCCGGATTATATGTACAGAGTGCCAGATTCCGTACAACCTGAACACGTCGCCGCCGTCGGTGGAGGGGGAGTGCGACGATTGCGGCGGAAGCCTGTACCAGCGCGACGATGACAAGGCGGAGGTGGTGGCGCGGCGCATCGAGGTTTACAACGAGGAGACGCAGCCGATTCTGGACTATTATCGGGGCGCGGGGATATTGTCGGACGTGGACGGGGAGCGGTCGGTGGAGGCGGTGGGGGAGGCGCTGGAGGCGGCGGTGAGCGGGTGATTTGTTGAAGATATAGGATTTTATGTAGAATTGTCGTCTATCTTGAAGTGAGAGCGCGGGCGGCTGGGGTTTCACCCCCATCCTGGCCTTCCCCCATCAAGGGGGAAGGGATAAAGTGAATGGATAAATTAAGGTCAGCCTGGAGGAAGATAGCTTATATGGCCCGCCGTAACCGGAGGTCAGGTGGAATAACTATAAAGTCGCGCCGCGACCTGAACATGATGATCGAGGCGGGGCAGATAGTCGCGCACGCGAAGGCGAATATGATGGAGGCGGCGGCGCCCGGAATAGAGACGCGGGAGTTGGACGCCATAGCCGAAAGCACTATCCGGAAGTTGGGCGCGGTTCCCTCGTTCAAGGGATATAACCCGGGGATGTCCATGCCCTACGCATTTCCGGCGACGATATGCGCGTCGGTGAACGATGAGATAGTTCACGGCATACCGAGCCGGAGAAGGCTGAAGGAAGGGGACATTCTGAGCGTGGACGTGGGCGCGTTCTACGGCGGGGTTCACGGGGACAGCGCGTTTTCTATGGGAATAGGCAAGATGAACAAAGACCAGCAGCGTCTCATGGACGCGACCAAAGAGTCGCTGGACAGGGGTATAGCGAAGGTAAGGGCCGGGGCTAGAATCGGGGATATATCCAACGCGATACAGAGATACGCGGAGGGTCTTGGTTATTATTTGGTAAAGAAGTACGTGGGACACGGAATCGGGTACGCGATGCACGAGGAGCCGCAGGTTCCGAACTATGGAAAGGCGGGCGACGGCGCGCTTATTCGCAAGGGTATGGGGCTGGCAATCGAGCCGATGCTGAATATAGGAACCGCCGAGACGAAGGTTCTGGAGGACGAGTGGACGGTGTCCACCGCGGACGGAAGCCTATCGGCGCATTTTGAAGATACGGTTATTGTTACGGATAGGGGCCCGGTGATAACGACCCGCCTGATTCAGGCGGCGGGCTTCCCGAAAGGAGACTGATGGCGAAGAAGCAGAAAGAGGCTATCGAGGTAGAGGGCACGGTGACGGAGTCCCTGCCCAACGCCAGTTTCAGGGTTGAGCTCGCCAACGAGCACAAGGTTCTGGCCTATGTGTCTGGCAAGCTGAAGCTGAACTTCATCCGCGTGCTGCCGGGGGACAAGGTTCTGGTGGAACTGTCGCCCTACGACCTGACGCGCGGAAGGATCACCTACCGCTTCAGGTAGTCCCGGGTATCAAAGCGAAATAATCAGGCTTGAAGGCCGATTGGGAAGAGGCTGACATGAAGGTTTCGGCATCGGTTAAGGTTAGATGCGCCAAGTGCAAGGTGATCAGACGCCACAGACGTGTGATGGTCATTTGCGAGAACCCCAGGCACAAGCAGCGGCAGGGGTAGGGAGCAATTGTGAATTTAGAATTAGAAATTTGGAATTAAGGGGAACGGTTGCGAAAGTTTCCCGTTCCGCGATGGGAGAGGCTTATCAGGAGGGAATATCATGGCGATAGTATCGGGAGTGAACATTCCTGACAACAAGCGGGTGGAAATCTCGCTGAGAAGCATATACGGCATCGGGCCGCGCCAGGCGAAGGACGTTTGCGACAAGGCGGGCGTTCTGGACAATCCGAAGGTGCGGGAGTTGTCGGACGATCAGCTCGCGCGGATTCGTGAGATCATAGACCGCGAGAAGACGGTCGAGGGAGATCTTCGGCGCGAGGTGAACATGAACATCCGCCGCCTGATTGACATAGGTTCGTACCGCGGGCTGAGGCACAGGCGCAACCTTCCGGTGCGCGGACAGCGCACGAAGACGAACGCGAGGGCCAAGCGCAGCAAGCGGGTGGCTGTCGCCGGACGCGGACGGACTACGAACAAGAAGTAGAGGTGAGTCACCCTCACCCCAGCCCTCTCCCATCAAGGGAGAGGGGATCAGGGGATCGCGCCCGGGCGCGTAAGATCGAGAAGCGAAGTAAGGATTTAGCGAGGATATGGCGAGAAGACCGAGAGCGAGACGCAGAGAGCGCAAGTCCATTCCGGTGGGCCGGGCGTATATTCAGTCCACGTTCAACAACACGATAATTACGATAACCGACCCGCAGGGCAACCCGATAGCGTGGGGAAGTTCGGGGACGGTGGGCTTCCGAGGTTCCAGGAAATCAACCGCTTTCGTGGCGCAGCGCGCGGGCGAGGACGCGGCGCGCAGGGGCATGGAACACGGCATCCGGCAGGTGGACGTGTATGTTCGCGGGCCGGGTTCGGGACGCGAGGCGGCCATCCGAGCGCTCCAGGGCGCGGGAATACTGGTGACGTCCATCAGGGACGTGACGCCGATTCCGCACAACGGATGCAGACCTCCCAAGCGTCGCCGGGTGTAGCGCGGGCGTGACGCGAGTAGTCGAATGTTAGAGGAACAGAGGAGGGACAGACAGCTTATAGAACGCGGCGTGATGGACATACTGGGGGATACGTTCGGCATCTACTGGCGTCACTTCAGGAAGTTCATCGTCCTGGTAGCGGTCATACAGGTTCCGGTGGTGGTTATCGAACTGCTTGTGAGCCTGGCGGCGCCGGACAGCGACTGGGCGCTGGTGGGCGTGAGCGTCATAGACGCCATGGCCTCGATGCTGGTGTACGGCGCGGCGATATTCGCGGTGGGACAGCACTTCCTGGTTGAAGACGTATCGGTGGAACGCTGCTATGTCCGGGTTGTCTGGCGCATAGTGTCGGTGGCGATTCCCGCGCTTATAGTGGGCGCGTTGTTCGCGGTACTGATATGGCAGGCCATCAACATACAGGGAGTGGTGGAACCCGCGACGGAAACCGTGGAACCCGAGCTAGCGACGGGCGTACTGCTGGGGGCGGGAATAGTAATGGCGGCCCTGGTGGCCATGCTGATATTCAGCATCTACCTGGTGGCGATAATGCCCGCCATAATAGTCGAGGGACACCGTTCGGGAAGCGCGTTCGGACGGGGAGCCGAACTGCTCCGGGGGAGCAAGTGGCGAGTTGTGGGTCACCTGCTGGTATATGGTTTCGTGGTTCTGGGACTGTTCTTCGTGTTGTCCATACCGTCTTTGTTTCTGGGGTCGGCGGCGGCCTCGGGAGAGGCGCAATCGTTCCCGGTTTTGGCAATCGGGATAGTTCTGAACAGGATAGCTTCGATAGTGATAGCGCCGGTTACTTTTATAGCGACAACTTTGCTTTACTACGATCTTAGAGTGAGAAAAGAGAATTACGACATAGAGCGCTTGTCCACTGAAATGGGATATGAGCGCGCGTAGTCGAAGGAAAAGAGACAAGGAAGGCTGATGGCGAGATATAAGGACGCGGTTTGCCGGAAATGCCGGCGCATAGGCGAGAAACTCTTTCTGAAGGGGGAGCGTTGCTACACGCCCCGCTGCGCGGTGGAGCGCAGAAGAAGGCCGCCGGGAGATTCGACTCCCAGGCGTCGCAGGCCCTCGGACTGGGCGATTCAGCTTCGGGAGAAGCAGAAGGCGCGGTTCACCTACGGAGTGCTTGAGCGGCAGTTCAGGAAGTATTTCGACATGGCGCGAAACCGGCCGGGCGTGACGGGCGACAACCTGCTCCAGATACTGGAGACGCGCCTGGACAACGTGATATACCGGCTTTCGATGGCCGACTCCAGGCAGCAGGGCAGGCAGCTTGTGAACCACGGCCACTTCACTATCAACGGGCGGCGGATGGATATTCCGTCGTACCTGGTGGAGCCGGGGGACGTGGTGGCGTGGAAGCGGGTCGGATCTAACGGGGCGTCTCCGCCGCAGTTCATACAGGACCTGACGGACGGGCTTCCCAAGAGGCCGGTTCCGCCCTGGCTGAGGCTGGACGTCGCCAATCTGACGGGCGAGGTGGCTTCTCTGCCGGACATAGCTGAGATAGAGACGGGAATAGACGCCAGGCTGGTTATCGAGTTCTACTCGAAGTAGCCTCCCTACAATTGCTGTCCCGATGTTTCGTTAAGGAGGGTGGCGCATGGTCTATGACATGACTACATTTATGCCGGAGATTCCCTACGAGGAAGAAGAGTTGGCGCTTGACCCGAGCATACGGGTCGAGGTGGACGAGGATAGGTACGGCGAGTTCGTGATCGAGCCGCTGGAGCCGGGGTACGGCGTTACGCTCGGCAATCCGATGCGCCGCATACTGTACAGCGGTCTGGAAGGAACGGCGATAACGTCGGTCAAGATAGAGGGCGTGCAGCACGAATACCAGACGATACCGAACGTCAAGGAGCAGGTGACCGAGATACTGCTGAACGTCAAGGCGATCAGGCTGCGGTCTGAGGTTGACAGACCCGGCAAGCTGCGTCTGGAAGTGGCGGGCGAAGGGCAGGTGAGCGCGGCGGACATAATGGCGTCGGCGGACTTCGACGTGGTGAACCCGGACCTGCACCTGGCAACGCTGGCTTCGGCGGACTCCAAGCTGTCCCTGGAGATGAACGTCGAGCGGGGCAAGGGCTACAAAGACGCCTCGGAGGACGAGGGGCAGGCCATAGGCGTGCTGCCGATAGACGCGATTTTCACGCCCATCAGGAAGGTGAACTATACGGTGGAGCGCACCCGTGTCGGGCAGCGCACCGACTTCGAGAGGCTGGCGCTTCAAATATGGACCGACGGCTCGATAAGGCCGGTCGAAGCGCTCAAGAGCGCGTCGAACATACTGGTCAACCAGTTCTTCCTGTTCACCAACATAACCGAGGGCGTCCAGGCCGTGACCGAGGGGGTGACAATCGTCGCCAACAAGTTGCAGGCGGAGCAGTACAACATACCGATAGAGAGGCTCGACCTCAGTTCTCGCACGCTCAACTGCCTCAAGCGCGACGGCATAAACAAGGTGGGCGAGGTGCTTGAGAGAAGCAAGGCCGAGTTGATGAACATAAGGAACTTCGGCGAGAAGTCCTACAACGAACTGTACGACAAACTGAGAGATAACGACCTGCTGCCCCCGGAGGACGACCCGGCGGCGCAGGAAGAGGAAAAGGAAGCTGTCGCTTCCGGCGACTAAGCGGGAGTTTATCCAAAATGAGACACCGGCTATCAGGGAAGAAGCTGGGACGCCCCACGCAGCATCGGCTTCTGATGCTCAGAGGCATGGCGACCAACCTGATTCTCAACGAGACTCTGAAGACGACCGAGGCGAAGGCCACCGAGGCGCGGCGCATGACCGAGAAGGTCATAACGCTGGGCAAGAAGGGATCGCTTCACCATCGCAGGCAGGCCGCCGCTCTGCTGACCGACAAGGAAGCGGTTCGGAAGGTCTTCGACGAACTGGCGGAGAGATACGAGGACCGCGAGGGGGGATACACCCGCTCGTACAAGCTGGGCAAGAGGAAGGGCGACGCGGCTGACATGGCGCTGGTGGAATTGGTGTAGAACGGCGGAAGGCAATCAATACGGGAATTGGCGATGACGCGCCTGGCGATGATCGTCGAATACGACGGAGAGGGATACAGCGGGTTTCAGTATCAGAAGAACGCTCCCACCGTACAGCAGCAGATTGAAAAAGCGATAGAAGCGCTCACCGGCCAGCCTGCCAGGATAAAGGCGGCGGGCCGCACGGACGCGGGCGTTCACGCGCTCGGACAGGTCATCGCGTTCGACACGGACGCGGGCTATGCCCCGGAGGTCTTTCTGAACGCGCTGAACGCGCGGCTGCCGATGGACGTAGCGGTGAAAGAGGCGTACAGGGCAAGGTCGGACTTCGACCCGAGGCGCGACGCGATAAGCCGCCTGTACCGATACACGCTGCTCGTGTCGAAGGTCAGGTCGCCGGCGTGGAGGCGCGGCGCTCACCAGATTCGCCCGCCCCTGGACGTGGACGCGATGCGCGACGCGGCGGCGCTGATGGTAGGCGTTCACGACTTCGCCAATTTCGGCGGGCCGTTGGAGCGTCCAGAGGCCAGTACGATTCGCCGTATATACGAGATAGACCTGGTCGCGGACGGCGCTTTCGTCCACGCGGACGTGGAGGGGAACGCCTTTCTGCCGAAACAGGTTAGGCGGATGATGGGCGCGCTCGTGGATGTGGGCGCGGGAAGATTGAAAATAGAGGATATTGAGAAACAGCTATCGAGAGCGGAGGACGCTCCGGTGGCGCGATCCCTGCCGGCGCGGGGTTTGCGCCTGGTACAAGTGAAGTACGCGGACTTTCCTCCGCGACATGAGGAATAGATCAAGATGGTTACAAGTTCCAAGCCATACGAGACCAAGGCGTCCGACCTGAACCCGAAGTGGCACGTGGTGGACGCGGAGGGCGAGACGCTGGGAAGGCTGGCGTCTGAGATAGCGGCGGTTCTGAACGGCAAGCGCAACCCGCTGTACGTGCCGCACCTGCTCACCGGCGACTACGTGGTCGTGCTGAACGCGGACAAGATACGGGTTACCGGAAACAAGATGAGCCAGAAGATGTACTACCGGCACAGCGGCTATCACGGCGGTCTGACCGAGCGTACCATGGAGCAGGTGATGAACAGGCACCCGGATCGGGTGATTCGGCAGGCGGTGAAGGGTATGCTGCCCAAGAACTCGCTGGGCAGGAAGATGTTGAAGCGACTCAAGATATACACCGGAACGAGCCATCCGCACGAGGCTCAGGTATCGGCTGGGAAGGGGGAGTAAATGGTTCAGCAGAGCCAGCAGCACTACTACTACGCAATCGGAAAGCGAAAGACTTCGGTCGCCCAGGTTCGGCTCTATACCGATTCGGGCGCGAACCAGGTGAACGGCAAGCCGCTCGAAGAAGTGTTCCCCTGGGATTCGTGGCAGCAGCTCATTGACCAGCCGATGGACGTGACAGGCACGCACGGCCAGTTCCGCATCGTCGCCAGGATACGCGGCGGCGGGGTGGTGAGCCAGGCGGGCGCGCTGCGCCACGGAATCGCGCGGGCGCTCCAGGTCGCGGACCCGTCTCTGAGGACGCCGCTCAAGAGGGCCGGCCTGCTCACGCGAGACGCGAGAGAGAAGGAGCGCAAGAAGTACGGTCTCGCCCGCGCGCGCAAGGCTAAGCAGTGGACGAAGCGCTAGCTGGTCTTCAGTGGTTAGTTCTTAGTTTCCTACCCGGTAAGGGGTAGGGACGCTTTGGCTGGGAGTTGAAAGAGGGCCGCGGTTCAGAGCCGCGGCCCTGTCATTTGGGCTACAAGAGCGCGGCTGTTCCCCATCAGGTCGGAGTGGGTACTGACTGAGGCGATGTTGGGGATGGTTTGGCGCGCGATTTGGATGGCGGCGGCCATCTGCTCGGGCATGAGTTCCACTATCAATACGCCGCCGGGCGCGAGTATTCCGTTCGCCTGCGCCGTCAGCCTGCGGAAGTGATCCAGGCCGTCAGCGCCGCCGTCCAGGGCGATGGTCGGTTCGCGGCGCACCTCTACGGCGAGGGATGGGAGGGTCGCGCTGGGTATGTAGGGCGGGTTGGATAGGATGAGGTCAACGGGCGCGGCTATCGAGGTCAGCGTATCGCCCAATATGAACTCCACGCCGCCGCCTAGCAGCCTGTCCCGGTTCCTGATTGCCACGGCCAGCGCGTCCCTGCTTATGTCCACGCCAACCACTCTCACGTTCTCGTAATGCGACGCTACGGCAAGGGCTATCGCGCCGGAGCCGGTTCCCACGTCAACCAGCGTCGGCGTCGGTTGGCTCGCGTCCCTGTTCGCTAGATATTCCAGCGCGAGTTCTACCAGAAGTTCAGTCTCCTGGCGGGGTATCAGGACGCTTTCGTTCACCGCCAGGTCTAGGCCATAGAACTCGCGCCGCCCGACGATATAGGCCAGCGGCTCGCGGTCGAGTCTTCTTTCGGTGAGTGAGCGCAATCTTAGCGCCTGGGCATGGGTGAGACGGCTTTCTCCGCCGTACACGAGGGATAGGAAGTCGGAACGGGATATTCCGAGTATGTGTCTGAGAAGGACGTCGGCTTCGATTCGCCATTCGGGGATGCCGCGCGCTCGCAGTTGGGCGCGGACGGATTGGAGGGTTTGGCGCAGGGTGGCGGATCGCTCCGATTGGCTATCGCGCATCAGGCCTGGACGTTGGCGAGTTTCTGGGTCTGTTCCTCTTCGAGAAGCGCCTCGATTATCGTGTCTATGTCGCCGTCGAGGGACTGGGCGAGGCTGTGGACGGTGAGGCCGATGCGGTGGTCGGTGATGCGGCTCTGGGGGAAGTTGTAGGTTCGGACGCGCTCGGACCTGTCGCCGCTGCCGACCTGGGAGCGGCGCGCGTCGGAGCGTTCGCGGCGCTGGCGCTCGACTTCCTGAGCGTAGATGCGGGAGCGCAGGACGGACATGGCCTTTTCCTTGTTCTTGAGCTGGCTGCGCTCGTCCTGGCATACCGCGACTATGCCGGTGGGCTTGTGGGTGATGCGTATGGCGGTGGCGACCTTCTGGACGTTCTGGCCGCCGTGTCCCGATGCGTGAAACACGTCTATCTGGAGGTCTTCGTTGCTAACCTGTACGTCAACCTCTTCCGCTTCGGGCAGGACGGCGACTGTGGCGGCTGAGGTGTGTATGCGTCCGCTGGATTCGGTGACGGGGACGCGCTGCACCCTGTGGACGCCGCTCTCGTGCTTGAGGCGGGAGTACGCGCCCCTGCCCTTGACCTCGAAGACTATCTCCTTCACCGAGCCGATGCCGGTCTCGTTGAGGTCAATTACCTCGGTCTTCCAACTTCTGCGCTGGGCGTACCTGCTGTACATCCTGTACAGGTCGGCGGCGAACAGGCCGGCTTCGTCTCCGCCGGTTCCGGCGCGTATCTCCACGATGACGTTCTTGTCGTCGTTGGGGTCTTTGGGGACGAGCGCGAGCTTGAGCGCCTGTTCGGTATTCTCGCGGCGCGTCTCCAACTCGGCGAGTTCTTCGCGCGCGAGTTCGGTCAACTCGGGGTCGGATTCATCCCTGAGCATTGTCTGGAGGTCGCCCATCTCGGACTCGATGGCGCGCAGTTCGCGGGAGAGTTCGACGACCTCGCGCAACTGCGCCTGTTCCTTGGCCAAGTCCTGGATGCGGGTATAGTCCGTAGCTATCTCAGGGTCGGCCATCATGCGGTCCAGTTCTTCGGACCGATCTTCAACCGCTCTCATTCGTTCCAGCATAGTTCATCTCCGTATGCTGGAATAGTACAGGACGGAGTAGGTTTGATTCAATTTTCAGTGGTCAGTGGAGACGATTGCATAAGCAATGACGCGCTTGCGGTTTCACCCCCATCCTAACCTTCCCCCGTCAAGGGGGAAGGGACTTTTGCAATCATCTCGGTCAGTGGTCAGTTTTGTGAAAGGCGGTGGGCAAATTCCCAATTGTGGGATTGCGTGATAGACTTTGCGCGAAAATCAACCGAGAGGTGAATGATGAGTCGAATCAACCGAGCGATAGAACTTCTGGCGCAAGATCAGCCTATCTACTACACGGGCGGACATACGGGCGCCAACCTGAGCCGCGAGGGCGGCAAGGAGATGGCCTCCACGTGGGCGGACTATATCAACGTGGGCATGGAACACGGCTCTTTCGATATGCCGGGCCTGCAAGAGTTCATGGAGGGGCTGGTGGAGGGCGGCCCGACGAGCAGCGGCCACCGGACGCCGGCGGTGGTGGTGGAGGTGCCTGTGGACGGCGCGAGCGGGGACATCGTTCGCGCCAACTCGTGGCAGTTCAGGCAGATACTGGCGCGCGGCGTACACGGCATCCTTATGTGCCACGCGGAGACGCCGGACGCGGTTAAGGCGTTCGTGGAGTCGTGCCGCTACCCGTTCCAGACCATCGGCGTGGGCAAGGGGTTGGACGTGGGCAGGCGCGGGTCGGCGGGGCAGGCGTCGGCGGCTCCAATCTGGGGGGTGTCCATAGATGAGTACCTGGACAAGGCGGATCCGTGGCCTCTGAACCCGGACGGGGAGCTTATGCTGGGCCTGAAGATAGAGAACACCCGCGCGCTGGTGAACGTGGAGGTTACGACGCAGGTGCCGGGCATAGCGTTCGCGGAGTGGGGGCCGGGCGACATGAGTATGTCCATGGGCTACAAGAACGCTCCGGGCGAGCCGTGGCCGGACGAGTTGTGGGAGGCGAGGGAGCGCGTTCGGAAAGCGTGCAAGAGCGCGGGAATCGCGTTCCTGGAGGGCGCGACGCCGGACACGGTGGCGTCGAAGATTGATGAGGGCGTCCGAGTGGTATCCTCGGGCGGGCCGCTGGGCGAGGCGACGGCGACGGCGGGCCGCGCTCACAGCGGACGGACGATGCCGGTTTAGGCGGAGGCGGTTCTAGGGCCCGCGCCGGGTGAGGAACGCTCGGCGCGGGCCGGGGTTCTACTGGGGTGTCAGGGGAGTCTGAGTCGGCGTTGCGCGGGCTGTTTCGCCTGGTTATCATAGAGGCATGAAGATTACGTTCACAATAGAAGACTTGCAAGCAGACCTTCCCGGCGTTCTGAAGCACGTTCGTGATGGCAAGGCGGCGAATATAGCTTGCGGTGATGAAATCATCGCTGAGATTCGTCCGGTGGAGCCGCGGAAGTACACTATGGAGCAGCGTATGGAAGAACTGCGGCACAGGGGGCTTCTCAAGAGTTCAGGAGAACCTCGCCGACCTTTCAAGCCCGGGAAGCCTTCGCCCGGCGCGTTGGCGCGATTTCTGGCTGAGCGCGAGGCTGGATACAAAGAGTGATGTCTAACTTCGCCAACCTCGCAAACAGTCGCCGCTTCTATTGCGCTTGAATTGAGGTCGTCCGTTGTTGGGCGGTATCCCGTCCCTTCTTTCAAAAGCTTCATGAATCCACTGCTGGATGCGAGCGGGCGCCCACGGGTTCGGCCACTTATAGATATGCACGTATGGATCTTTACCACCACGATTATCTACCAACCTCGGAGGCACTAGACGGCGGTTGGGTTGTCTCCTTTTTGATTTGTAGTTGGGATGATTGGGAAGCAATATGCCCAACAAGCCGCACCTAGAATTTCTCTTAGTATCGCGCAGGCTTGAACCTATCTCCCAATCCACGTGCTTCCGCTGCCAGGTACAGGGACCTATCAGCACAATGGTCACAGTTGCATCACGAATGAATTCATCGCGAATTTTCCGGCGAACCGTGTCTGTCTTGATATTAGTATCGTCTATATCATTAACGTTCACCGATTTATCAATGATACGTCCATTCATAAGCCTGATGAATCGCTCTTTGTACTTTCTATCTTCATCGTGATAGCTGATGAAAACGTTGTGTCTTGGGATTTGAGCCACAGTTATCCTCCCTTCCTCAAGACATGCTCATGGAATTACGACTTGCCAGACGATTATCACTGTCAACCCAAGCGGAATGTAGAACGGGTAGATCGAAAACGACCGCGCGCTTCTCCAAGCATGACGCCATACAGAACCGGTCGGCTTCACTTCGTATAGGGCTGACTCGGACAACTCGCCTTTGTGAAGCGTTCCGATGAAGGCGTTGTAGGATTTGCGGAATCTCTGTTCGAGCGACAGGTAGTAGGTGTCCAGAATCAGGAAGAGGATTGCGGGGACGAGGGCTATGAGGGCGTGGTCGGGTTTCTCTGTCCTCGCGACCAAGACGAGGACTGCGGCCACAATTGTTACGCACCATACTTTGCATGAGCGGCTGTTTTCGGCCATACGCTGGATTACGCCCTGCATGATGGTGACATGGGTCTGAACCGACTGGGATTCGGCGTTGAGATTTGAGTTCTCTGCCATGCTGTCTCCCTTTCTACATAGAATATCACACTAGAAGCTATCTCATAAACATCAGCCCTCGGTAGGATCCGTAGGTTTTCACCCTCACCCTAGCCCTCTCCCATCAAGGGAGAGGGGATTAGGGCCCCATAAGGGACGTGTCGGTATTTATGAGATGGCTTGTAGTAGCTATGGCACGTGTTCCGCGTACTCGTCGCCGATGTGGCCGGATTCTACGAGCGCGGCGTATTCGGCGTCGGAGAGGTTTAGCAGGGTCTTGTACACGTATTCGTTGTCCTGGCCGAGGGTTACGGGGCCGCGCCGGATGCGGACGTCGCTCTGGGACATCTTGAAGGGCGCGCGGGGATAGAGGTGGGTTCCGACGTCGGACTGGTACGCCTCCTCGAACATGGCGCGGGCCGCAAGGTGCGGGTCTTGGGCGGCGTCTCGCTGGTCGAGGACGGCGCCGGCGGCGACTCCGTATGACTGGAGCAGGGACATGGCTTCGCGGTGGTCGTGGCGGCGCGTCCAGTCGGAGACGTGGCCGTCGAGGGCGTCGTGGTTCTCGCGCCTGAGTTCGTGGGTGGCGAAGCGCGGCTCTCGCGTCCAGTCGGGGTTGCCGATGGACTCTCGGAAGAGTTCCCAGTCTCGTTCGTCGAAGATGGTTATGGCTATCCAGCGGTCTTCGCCTTTGCAGGGATAGACGCCCTGGAGGGCGGTGGGGTGGCGGTTGCCGAGCGTGGTCTGGCTGCGTCCGTTCATCGAGTAATCCATGAACGCCTGGCCCAGGAACGGCACGGCGTTCTCGGCCTGAGAGAGTTCCATGAGTTGGCCTTCCCCGGTTCGGCGGCGGTGGTTGAGGGCGCAGGCGACGGCGAACGCGCCGCCCACTCCGGCGGCGGCGTCGGCCATATAGACCTGCGTGTTCGCGGAGGCGTCCAGGTCGGTGTAGCCCCTGAGCAGGCTGTGTCCAATGACGCCCTCGATGTGGATGCCCAGGGAGCGGTGGTTCTGGTAGGGGCCGGTGTTGCCGTAGGCGGGCATTCGGAGCATGATGAAGGCGGGATTTATCTTCTTGAGTTCGTCGTAGGATATGCCGAGTTTCTGCATGGTCTCGGTTGGGTTGTTCTCGACGAGGACGTCGCTGATGGCGACGAGGCGGTTGAATATGTCCTTGCCCTCCGGCCTCAGCAGGTCAACGGTCATGCTGAGCTTGTTGCGCGCGTGGGCGTTGAACAGCGGGTAGCGGTTCCAGGGACGAGCGCCGCCCTCGCGGTTGGGCATACCGCCTATGAATGGGGGCAGGTTCTGGATGACGAACTCCGGCGGACGCGCCGAGGAGCCGCGAGTGGGCGGGCCGAATACCTGTATGGACTCGACGCGGATGACCTCCGCGCCCAGGTCGGCCAGCAGCGTAGTGCAGTACGGCCCCGCCCACACCACGGTCATGTCCAGCACGCGGATTCCTTCCAGCGGCAGGCGGTCGCTCACACTATTCCTCCCTCTCTCAGCGAGCCGATCTGGGAGTCCGAAAGGCCCAGTTCGGCGAGTATTTCGTCGGTGTGCTGGCCGAGCAGCGGCGCGGGCCGCCTTATGGCCCAGGGCGTCGCGCCCATGATAAACGGCCTGCCCGGGTATCTGAGCGTTCCGGCTTCGGGATGTTCGGCCTCGGCGAACGCGCCACGCTCGTGGAAGATGGGGTCGTTGTGAAGGTCTTCCATCGTGTTCAGCGGTCCGCTGAGGACGCGGGATTGCTGAGCGCGCTCCCATATCGCGGCCTTGTTCCGCTCCATTAGCCAGGGGTAGAACACGGCGTCGAACAGGCCCTGCATATCCTCGTCGGCTTGCGCTTCGGGGGTGGTCCACTCGTCGCCCACCAGTTCTTCCGGGTAATCCAGCATATCCAGGACACGAGTGAAGTAGTTGCCGCCTCCGGTGAACTGGAAGAAGCCGTCCGCGCAGGGATAGACGCCGGCCGGATAGCCGCCCGAACCGGACGCCGCTCCGAGAGGGGTACGCTCGGTTATCTCGCCGTTGTACTGGTAGGCGAGCAGCATACTCATGCGCCGGTCTATGGATCCCGCCTGCGTCTCCATTATGGATACGTCAACCTGCTGGCCTGCGCCGTTGTCTCGGGAAGCGAATATAGCGCCGAGCGTGGCGTAGGCGGCGGCGGTTCCGGACTGGTATAGGCCAACCGTTCCGCCCAGCTTGAGCGGCTCCTTCTCGCTGACGCCCGTGGAGTAGAGTTCGCCGCCCATGCCGTAGAAGATGATCTCCGAGCCGCGCCAGTCGCGGTAGGGGCCGGTCTGTCCGAAGTTGGATATGGAAGTCATAACCAGCGCGGGATTGGCCTCTGAGAGCGCGTCGCAGCCGAGTCCGAAGCCGTCCATGACTCCGGGGTGGAAGCTCTCGATAACGGCGTCGGCGCGGGCGGCGAGGTCGAGCGCTATGCGTCGGCCTTCGTCCGTCTTGAGGTCGAGGGTTATGGAGCGTTTGTTGGTGTTGAGATGCAGGAACGTTCCGCTCTTCTCAGGGTGCGGGGTATCGTTCGGGAAGGGTCCAACGCGGCGGGCGACGTCGCCCGTTCCGGGGCGTTCGACCTTTATGACGTCCGCGCCGTAGTCGGCCAGCAGCTTGGCGCAGTACGGCCCGGCGATGTGGTGGGTGAAGTCCAGAATCTTTATGTCGGACAGCGCGTATTGAGTCAATGAAAACTACCTCTATCCTGTCGCTACTCAGGCGGCTCCAACTCCGGCAATCTCGACCAGAACACCTTTGTTTCCTGATTGACGTCGAGCGGCGTTGGACTGTCCTCCGTGAGGATGTCCTTGATCCTGTTATCTATATGAACGCTTGAGATGGCCGCGTAGGCGGGAATTCCGGTGAACCGAGTGAGGAACTCGGCGTGGCGTATTGCCCTGATGGTGTCCCGGCTATCCGCCGTATAGGAGATTTCCACCGCGATGTAGCAGATACGCCCGCCATCATCCACCGCTTCGATCACCAGGTCGGCGCGTCGGAACGTTCGCATATTATCACGCGAGACACCGGACGCCAGACTTTTTCGGTTCGCTTCATCGGCGATTTCGACCACTTCATTCCGTTCCAGGGACTTCTTCCAGACCAGCCCCATTTCGCTGGCGATGATAGGCGCGTCTTCGCGGGCCGCTCTCTCCATGAACGGCCCCTTCACCTCGCCTATGTTGTCGCTCAGCCTGTCCAGTTTCCTGTCCGTGGTTTGCGAGTACTCCGCGAAGCGCTGGGGCAGCGCCAGAAGTTCTTCGCTCAGCAACTCTCGCCTCGCCGCCAGGCGAAATTCGTCGTTTTCACGCATCGCGCGGAGAAAGTCCTCCGAGTTTTCGATAATGGTCGTCATGAATATCCCCCTACGCCATTCTGAGCGGATAATAGGATACCACAAGGAACAATTGCAAAAGCGCGGAGCTCGTGATTCCAGGAAAGAAGTCTTCTATCGAAGCGCTGACATGGCTGCGGTAGTAGCGTTTTTCATCAGGGTGATATACATTCTCAGTAGCGCGTTGGCATACGATAGTAGTGTTTTTCCAATTTGATATATATTATCAGTAGTGTAAAACATTGTGAAATGACTCAATATGTGAGATAATACAGGTCTATCGAGTATCCGTTCAGGAACCTGCGGTCAGATAATCTGGAGGTGATTTATGCCGCGCGACATCCACGAATGCGACGAACACGAACACCACGCTCACGAACACGACACCCACGAGTGCGACGAACACGAACACCACGCCGACGAGCATGGTCACGTCCACGACGTCCACGAGTGCGACGAGCATGAACATCATGCCCACGTCCACGACATCCACGAGTGCGACGAGCACGAACACCACGCAGCCTAGCGCTAGAGACGAACATCCCCGTCAGCGCCATCACTGACGGGGCGAATCCAATCTCCAACCCCATTAGCTGTCTTGGGAGACTATGACTCAGCGCAGCCACGACGACCACAGAGGACACGCTCACGACTTCAGGGACGCGAGCGGCAGCAGCCTTATAGCTCACGTCACCATCCAGGCGGAGCAGTCGGTCGAAGGATGCGCTGAAGACCACCATGTCGGTCACTTGCTTCAGCAGGCGCGCCAAGCCTGACAGAACGCGCTCGTCATGGCCACGCTCATTGCGTCCGCTCCGACAGCCTCGCGATGATCCATGTCTCCACATGGAACAAGACCATTATCCTCAAGGGCGCGCAATATAACTATGGACATATTCGTGCCTGTGCTATGATAACCTGCGCTGGAACAAGCGCAAGGGAAATGGCGCAGATATATGATCCCTATCGTCTCTAAATCTCTGTGTATGAAGGTAATCGCGGTTGGGTTGCTTTTCTTCATGTTCGCCTGCTCCGACGATTCCCCCGAACCCGCGCCGTCGAGCGCGGCGACTCAGACGCCGCGTACCGTCCCGACACCCGCTCAGCCGGATACCGAACCGGCAGAGCCGGTGAAGGTGGTGACCAGCCTCAATATCATCGGAGACTGGGTTGAGAACATCGGCGGCGACCGCGTGGAGGTGACCAGCCTGATGCCCATAGGTTCGGATCCGCACACCTTCCAGCCCGGCCCGCGCGCGGTGGCTGAGATAGCCGAGGCCGACCTGGCGCTGACTATCGGGCTGAGACTGGAAGCGCACTGGCTTGAGGAGCTTGTCAAGAACGCGGCCCGCGACCCTTCGACGGTCGTCGAATTGGGCGATGTGGTTGACCCCATAGAGTTCGTGGAAATCCACGACGCTCACGCGGACGACCATGACCACGAGGACGCCGACGCGGATCATGAGCATGAAGATGGCGACGCAGACCATGATCACGACCACGAGAATGACGACGCCGATCACGACCACGAGAATGAAGATGGCGACGCAGACCATGATCACGACCACGAGAATGACGACGCCGATCACGACCACGAACATGGCCCGCTTGACCCCCACTTCTGGCACGACCCGCTCCGGGTGAAGAAGGCGGTGTGGGACATATCCGCGCGGCTCAGCGTACTGGACCCGCCCGGCGCGGAGACCTACCGGAGCAACGCCGAATCGTACAGCGCCCAGCTAGACGAACTTCATTCATGGATTGTGGATCGGGTAGCGCGAATTCCCGAAGAGCGCAGGCTGCTGGTGACGTCGCACGACAGCATGGGCTATTTCGCGGACGCTTATGGATTCAAGGTGCTGGGCGTGATTCTGTCCACCGCGACCGAGGCGGAGCCGTCGGCGGACGACATAGCCCGGTTGAGCCTCAAGGTCGAAGGGTACGGCGTCCCCGCCGTGTTCGGAGAGGTGACGATAAGCGAGCGTCTGGCGGCCACGGTGGCGTCGGAGGCCGGCGCGACGCTCGTCAAGCTGCACTCCGAATCGCTCAGCGCGGAAGGCGACGGCGCGGAGACTTACATCGAGATGATTCGGACCAACGTGTCGCTCATAGTCGAGGCGTTGGAGTAATCCATCAGACGGCGGGATTGGGCAAATGAACGACTCACCTCCGGGCATAAGGCTGGAGAACGTAACGGTCGAGCGGGGCGGGGTAGCCGTCCTGACTGACGTATCCTTCGAGGTGGAGCCGAACACGATGCTGGGCGTGCTGGGGCCGAGCGGCGGGGGCAAAAGCACGCTGTTCGAGACGGTGGCCGGGCTATTGCCGGTCACCCGGGGCAACATGGAGTTGTTGGGGTCGGCGGCCCGGCCCGGCGGAGTGGCCTATGTCTCGCAGCGCGACAATATAAACTGGAACTTTCCCGCCACCGCGCTGGACGTGGTTATGATGGGACGCTACCAGAAGATAGGATGGTTCCGACAGCCCGGCGAGCGGGACAGGGAGTTCGCGCGAATATCCCTCGACAGGGTTGGCCTGTGGGATTATCGCGAGTCGCTGGTAACTGAAATGTCCGGTGGTCAGCGCCAGAGGGTAGGGATAGCGCGCGCGCTGGCGCAGGAAGCGAGCGTCATCCTGCTGGACGAGGCGTTCAGCGGCATTGACGTGGGCGCTCAGGAGGGGATAATCGAGATACTCCAGGCTTGCGTCGCCGCCGACAGGATAGCGCTCGTGTCAACTCACGACCTGACGAATATGACGGAACGCTTCGACAAGTTGCTGTGCGTCAACCGCGGCGTGAGCGCCTACGGTCCGCCCGACGAGACGCTCACCCCCGACGTTCTGGAAAAACTGTACGGTTCCCATGTCCGGGAACTCGCCTCAGAACATCTCGGTTGATTAGGGGAGTCGCATGGTCGAATACCTGATAGACCCTTTCCAGTTCGACTTCATGAGGCGCGCGCTGATAGTGTCGGCGCTTGTCGGAATCACCTGCCCGGTTCTCGGCGCTTACGTAATCACTCGCGGGAACGCCTTCCTGGGAGACGCGCTTTCCCATTCGGTCGTCCCGGGCATGGTCGTCGCGTTCATGCTGGGCATAAGCCCGTTCTTCGCCGCGGTGCCGGCCGGAATCGTGATAGCGCTTATCATGGGCGCGCTGAGCCGCCGGACGGGTTTGACCGAAGACACATCCATCGGCATAGTGTTCGCCGGAATGTTCGCGCTGGGACTGGTCATGCTGTCCAAAGCGAGCGGCATAAACGTCAACATCGAGGACCTTCTGCTTGGGCAGGTGCTTGGCGTCACCCAAACCGACGTCTATATCTCGATTGGTCTGACCGTACTCGTGGTGGGCGGTCTGTACACCTTCCACCGCCAACTCGTTTACACCACCCACGACGCGGTTGGCGCGTCCGTCGCGGGCGTCAGGACGAGCCTGGTCGAATACATCCTGCTGACGCTGCTGGCGCTGGTCATCGTGATAGGCATACAGGCCGCCGGAATCGCGCTCGTCATGGCGATGCTGATTACGCCCGCCGCGACCGCCTACCTGATAGCCCGCCGCTTTGTCGGAGTGATGTTTCTGGGCGCGATAATCGGGGTGGTCTCGGCGATAATCGGGCTTTACCTGTCCTACCACGCCGACCTGCCCTCCGGCCCCGCTATGGCGCTGGTAGCGACGCTGATGTTCGCGGCGGCGGTGATATTCAGGCGCGGACGCGGGCGTCCGGCGGAAGTTCAGGAGTAAGCGCCGTCGCCCTTCGGGTTCGAGTTGAACGGGCGGATTGACATAAATCGGCAATTGCGGCAACGCCGCGCTTTGATATATCATATCCTCTGCGATTAACTCGCTCATAACCCTTGATTCCCCACAATGGAGGATGTTCCATGACGTTCAAGAAATGTTTTCTGTTAGCGACTACTTTCAGCCTGTTGCTGGTCGTAGTCATAGCGGTGGCGGGGAGTACGGATAGAGTTATCCTCGCGGCTCCGAATGGGCAGGCCGGCCCGTCAACTTCCACCCCCACATATACGGACTGGTGGGACTACACGGTGGACTACGTGGACCGCGCGATAGAACTTTACGACCAGCGCGGTCTGGAGGCGATGAAGACGTACTACAACAGCAAGGATAGTTATGAGGGCGAGTGGTATCTGTTCGCGATAGACGAGAACGACATATACATCGTCCATCCCCTGTTGCCCCACCTCATCGGCACGGACATCAAGCTCGTGGTTGACTCGACCGGAAAGGAACTGGGCAAGGAAATCGCCAACGCGACGGAGGAAGGTCGCCGGATAGATTACCTGTGGCCGCACCCGGCGACGCTCATCGAGGTTCCGAAGGTGGCCTACGCCAAGCGGCACGACGGATACGTGTTCGCGTCGGGCTACTATCCCGTCCCCGGCGAACCCGCGGCGTACACTCAGAACTACGTCCAGAAGGCGATAGATAAGTACGACAGCGACGGTCTGGACGCGACGGTCGCCCACTACAACAGTAGCGATAGCCTGGACAATCAGTGGTATCTGAGGCTGGTAAGCGTGGCCGACGAGACGGTGCTGGCTGACGGGCTGCCTCCGAACCTGCTTGTGGGAGCGAACGCCACAGACCTGACCGATCCGGAAGGATTCAATTTCGGACAGGCGCTGTTAGACGCGACCGAGGACGGCTACTGGTTCCAGATGGCGTTCCCCAGAGGCCCCGAAGCGGGCTTCACCAGGATAAATGTGTGGGCGATTCGGCATGACGGGTACATATTCTCGTCCGGCTACTTCACAGGCGAGGTAGCGCAGCCAACCCCCACTCCCACGGCCACCGCCACCAGCGTTCCAACGCCCACCCCGACGCCCGAGCCCATAGACGTGGACGAAGTGATAGCGGAAAACCCGTTCGGCATCTTGGTCGCGATTCTCAGCGACGCATACGAGAGCGGCTACCTGTCCGACACGCTGAGCGGCCTGTTCGTCAACCTGTTCATTGAAAGCCTGATAACGCTGAATACGGGCGAGACCAGGGATGAGGTCGTATATAGGGTCGCGGTCGAAGGGCCGGCGGCGGACAGGGCCGCGCTGGTCGCGCTGTACAACTCCACGGACGGGCCGAACTGGGAGAAAAGCGACAACTGGCTAACCGACGAGCCGATTTCCGAATGGCACGGCATAACCACCAACATCTCGGGACGGGTTACAAGATTGGAGTTGCCCGACAACGATTTGACGGGCCCGCTGCCCGCCGAACTGGACAATCTCGCCAGTTTGACCCATCTGGACCTTCGCAGAAACTCGCTGAGCGGCGATATCCCCACCGAACTGGGCAACCTCTCCAGCCTGACGTCGCTGCGCCTGTTTGGGAACGAATTAAGCGGAGAGATTCCCCCCGAACTCGCCAACCTGACCAATCTGGAGAGTCTTCTGCTCTACTCGAATGACCTGAGCGGCGAGATTCCGGCCTGGCTGGCGGAGCTGACCAACCTGAAGACGCTGGACCTTGACAACAACGCCTTTACCGGCGAGATTCCGGCGGAACTGGGCAATCTCACAGAACTGGAAAACCTGTGGCTTGCGAGAAACAAGCTGAGCGGCCCCATACCGTCTGAATTTGGCAACCTCACAGAACTGAGAGTGCTGATGCTCTACGATAACGAGTTGAGCGGCCCCATGCCGTCCGAATTGGGCAACCTCTCCAAACTGGAATGGATGTATCTCTCAGAGAACAGGCTGAGCGGCGAGATACCGCCCGAATTGGGCAACCTGGCTAATCTGGAACGGCTGGCGCTCTACTACAACGAGTTGAGCGGCTCCATACCGGCGGAAATCGGCGACCTGGACCAACTGGTGGCGCTTTATCTTTCCAGTAACGAGTTGAGCGGCGAGATACCGGCGGAAATCGGCGACCTGGACCAACTGGAAGGGTTGACGCTCTACAGTAACAAACTGACCGGCGCCATCCCCGCGGAAATGGGCAACCTCCCCAACCTGGTGTGGATGTCTATCAGGAACAACCAGTTGAGCGGCCCCATACCGCCGGAACTGGGCAACCTCCCCAACCTGGAGGGAATGTCTATCAGGAACAACCAGTTGAGCGGCCCCATACCACCGGAACTGGGCAACCTCGCGAAGCTGGAATGGCTCTACATCAACAACAACCAGTTGACAGGCGAGATACCGGCGGAACTGGGCAACCCCCCAGAGTTGGATACGCTTTTCCTCAGCGGCAACCAGTTCACGGGCTGCATCCCGACAAGTCTCCAGGACATTTCGGACAACGACTTCGCGGAGCTAGACCCCGAGCTGCAGTTCTGCGGTTCGGATCAAGAGGCCTCCGGCGATGGAGCTTCGACGAACATGGGCGCGGGCGTGGAAAGTCCGATACGGATGCCGGTCAAGGTGATTGACTGATAAGTGAATGAAGGACAAGCGGGAAGGCGCGTTGGATACGGCGCGGCCTTCCCGCTTGCGACATATCGCGCCAGTCGTATCCGCGCTGATTACGCTACAATAACCCCCACGATTCCCAACTAAAGGACGGCCATCATGCCCACCTCAATCGAACAACGCTTCTACGAACTTCACCCAAAGTCCGCCGAGATGCACGAGTCGGCCCGCTCCCTGTTCCCGAACGGAGTCACGCACGACGCGCGACGGCAGAACCCGTTCCAGCTCTACTACACCCACGCCGAGGGCGCGGCCAAGTACGACGTGGACGGCAACCGCATCCTGGACTACTTCCCCGGACACGGCGCGCTAATCCTGGGCCATTCGCGCCCGGAGGTCGTCAGCGCCGTCCAGGAGCAGATGGCCAGGGGAACGCACTTCTCAGGCTCCACCGAGCTTGAGATGCAGTGGGGCAACTGGGTCAGAGAACTCATACCGACCGCAGAGAAGGTGCGCTTCCACAGCTCCGGCACCGAGGCCGACATGATGGCTATACGCATGGCGCGCGCATACACCGGCAAGACGAAGGTCATCAAGTTCGAGGACCACTTCCACGGCTGGAGCGACTACCTGGTGGCCGGCTCCGAGGGCATCGGGGGCATACCCGCCGAGACGCTCAGCACCATGATAGTGCTGCCCCCCAACGACATAGAGACATTCGAGAGAACCCTCCAGAACGACGACGACATAGCCGCCGTAATCCTGGAGCCGACGGGCGCGCACATGGGGCTTGAGCCTATCCTGCCCGAGTTCCTCCACCAGTTGCGCGAGGTGACAGAGCGCTACGGCGTTGTCCTGATATTCGACGAGGTGGTGACCGGCTTCCGCGTCTCCAGGGGCGGAGCGCAGGAATACTTCGGCATACGCCCCGACCTCACCACGCTCGCCAAGATTCTGGGCGGCGGACTTCCGGGCGGAGCCGTTACCGGCAAGGCGGACATCATCAACATGATAGAGGACAGGCCGGGCGACGCCGACTACAACCGCGACAGTCGAATAGCGCACAACGGCACGTTCAACGCCAATCCCATATCAGCCGCCGCCGGAATCGCCGCGCTGGAAATCGTCGCCAACGAACCCATCAACGACACCGCGAACCTCCGCGCGGCGCAGCTAAAGGACGGCCTGAACGACCTGATGGGACGCATGGAGATACCGGGCGGAGTGACCGGAATCGCGTCGCTCATGTTCCTGAGGCTCGGCGTGGACGTCCCGGAAGGCGACAGGGAATACTGCATCCTCTCCCCCGAGCAGATGGCCGAGTCAATGGAGCCGGAGCGCGTCCGCCAGCTCACGCTGTCGCTGCTCAACCACGGTGTCCAGAGCGGCAACCGCTTCATCCTGACCGCCGCCCACACCGAGGACGACATAGCGCACACGATAGGGGCATACGAGAGGGCGTTCGACGAAATTAGAGGGATAGGGCTGATATAGAAATGGAAAGAGAGATAGCGCCGAGAATAACCGTTGACCCTGAAAAGTGTGGCGGGCGGCCCTGTATCAGGGGAATGAGAATCAGGGTCTCGGACGTCATAGACCTGATGGCGCATGGCCTCAGCGTATTCGAGGTACTGGAGGAATTGCCAGACCTGGAGCAGAAAGACGTGACCGCCTGTCTGAAATTCGCCAGCCGACTTACGACTTTGCGGAGTAGCATACCCGATACCGCGTTGCTTAGCGAAATTGCCCTCGGCGACTGGAACCGACCAGAGGAGGATGAAGCGTGGGCCCACCTTCAGCCGGATCAGTAGTAATAACGCCGTTTCCGTTTTCCGACTTGACGGAATCCAGATTACGTCCGGCGGTAGTCATTGCGGATATAGGACTTAACGACTGGATACTCTGCCAGGTAACCAGCAACCCGTATGGAGATAACGCGACAATCAGAATAACGGATGCCGATTTCGAGTCAGGTTCACTCCATAGGGTTAGCTACGTGAGACCGGGCAAGTTGTTCACTGGGAACCAAGTGATCATGCGAGGAACGGCGGGGCAACTCAACGCAGCTAAATACAATGAGATACTGGAAGCGATTATCGTAATAATTAGCGATAACCTTCAGACAATGGGGAATAGTCGGTAATTCCGATGCACTGGCTCTTGGTAGCGGTGGGCGGCGCGCTTGGGGCGTTGTCTAGGTACGCGATTGACCGCGCCGTCGCCGCCTATATCGGCCCTAACGTCCTCGGCATATTCCTGATCAATATAATCGGGTCGTTCCTGCTGGGGGCGTTCGTCGCGGCGTATGACGCGCACGGATGGCCGATGTCAACGCGGCTTCTTGTGGCGGTGGGTTTCTTTGGGTCTTACACTACTTTCTCCACGCTGACCGTGGCCTCCGTCCAGCTGGCGCAAGAGGGGGACATAGCGCGGGCCACGCTGAACATACTGGGCAGCGTGGCCGTCGGACTGGCGGCTGCGTTCGCGGGCATACTCGTAGGGCGGGCGCTGTGAGCGGGGCCTAGCCCGCCAGAGCCTCGACACCGCGCCATACCAGCAGAGCGCCGACCACCATCAGCACGACGCCCATACTCAGAATCAGAGTGTCCAGCCGAACGCGCCCGGTCAGCCGCGCGCCGAGATTGCTGCCTATCATCGCGGCCGCGCCCATCGCTATCAGCGTTACGTAGTCCACCTCGCCGACCGCCACGTGTCCGACCCAGCCCAGCGTCCCCATGAAGAAGCCGATGAACAGGTTCGTCCCAGCCGCGATGCGTGGGTCCACTCGCAAGATGCGGATCATCGCGGGCAGGCGGATGCTGCCGAGTATCAGCCCCACCGCGCCGCCCAGAACGCCCACGCCGAAGCCTATGCCCGCTTCCAGCGACACGCGCTTTGGCGTGAACTCGCCCTCCGCGCCTTCCAGATCCGCGCCGAATATATGCGGCCCGCCTGTGCGTCGCTGATTCCTTATCAGGATGAGAAACTCGACGCCCTGCCAGAACACCAGAGCCCCCGCGCCTATCAGCAGAATCCACTCCGGCGTCCACTCGCTGGCGAACCCGCCCAGCAACGCGCCCACGCACGCCGGGACACCCATGACCAGCAGGATGCGGTTGTCCACCCGCCCCTCGCGGTAGTGGCGTATCGCGCCGCTGATAGCCGAGAGCGCGGACACCAGGATGTTCGTGCCGCCCGCTATCGGCGGCGGCATCCCTATCAGCAGCATGGCGGGCAGCCGTATCGTCCCCAGCGCCAGACCCACGAATCCGCCCAGTATCCCGACTCCGAAGGATATGACCGTCAGGACAAGCAACTGCCATATATCGAGATCGGTACTCATTTGGAAGAAGCCACCTTTTCCAGAACTTCCCTCATCTCCTCGATCCGCTCCCGCGACGCCGGACGACGCCCGTAGCAGGCGCGGTTGAACGCGGTCGTAGCCATGCTCGCGATTCGCGCCGGGAACACCCTCGCCAGCGCGGGGCGATGTTCGTTCGGCGTCTGGTTGCCCGAACGCCGAAAGCCCTTCTCTTCGGCGACGCTAAGCATCCCGAAGTATATCCTGAACACGTCCACTATATCCCGCTCGTCCTCCGGCAGTCTCAGCCCGGTCGCGCCCCTCCGACGCCTGAATCGTTCCGGCAGAAGGCCGAACAGAAGGCGCGCCAGGTCCAGGCCCGGATCAACGTCTTCGGCTATTGATTCGCGCTCGCCGTCGTCGTCAACCCTGCGCCAGCGCGTTATGCGCCTGAACCCCCAGGCCAGCAGCGCCAGAGCCGCTATCGCCAGAAGCGCGACTATCGTCCACTCGATTACGTCGCCCCAGATGGACGGTTCGGACGAAGCCGCCTCCTCGCGGAGCTCCTGCAAGAAACTCCCCCCTTCCAATTCCAGTTGCGTCTGTTCGGGCGGCTCTCCCGCCAGGGCCAATATGAGCCTGAACAGCCAGGTCACTATAAAGGTGGCCACGTAGGCGATGGGAAGGACGACGACGTACAGCACGACGGTGACCAGCAGGTCGAACGCCGCTCCGAGCGGCCTGGTTATGAATTCCAGGAACGATTTCTGAAGGATGCTGAATACCAGCCCGACCAGCACTATTCCGCCCACCACGCCGCCTATGATGCGCGTCCACCTCCGCTGCGTCTTTTCGCCGCTCGACGAGGGCAGGATGTGTCCTATGCTCAGACCTATCAGCCCCACCGCGAAGTAGGTGAACATCAGCGGGAATATATGCAGATTGGCCGGGTGGAATATATCCACCACCGCGCCCAGCGACAGCGCTATCAGCCCCACCCTGAACGTCGTCGAAAGATGGTCGGTGGGAAACTCTATGGACGCCATCCTGCCGCCCCTCCACCACAGGAAGGCGGCGCAGAGCGCGGACAGGACGGCCCGCGTCCGGTCGTTCGTGGTCGAGTCGTCCGACATGACGGCGCTCAGCCAGCCCAGGTCCACGCCCGGCGCGGACGAGGCTAGTATATACGCGCTGAGAGCCAGGTATATGACGACTATGCCCGTACCCATCTGTATCGCGTACTGCGTCCACAGCGGCATTATGATCATCAGGCTCGCGCGCGCCACCATGAAAGAGCCGCCCATTATGGCGACCCCCACTATCCAGGGAACCGCGTTGATTCCCTGCAGCAGCAGAACGCTGAGCAGGGCGATGATGACGTAGAGCCACACGCTCTCCACTATTATGCAGGCTATCAGGATGAGCCTATCTTGGGCCGAACTCACTCGCCAACTCCATGTTCTCGAAATAGCTTCTCAGATCGTGCAAGATCACGCCCTCCGGCATATCGGGCGGGTCGGTGTCCCCGACGAAGATTACCACCATGCGATGCCCTTTCGCGCGCAGGTCCGATATGACCGACATCATATCCTGCGTCAGTATCGCCGCTATCACCACCAGCGTCGAACCCAGCGGGAACCGCCTCGAATTCTGCTCCAGCTGCGGCGCCATGGGGCCTATGGCGAGCGGCCTGATGGTGGCCAGCGCTTCCAGAATTATGGTCAGTTGCTCGGGATTCCTCGACGGCTCCAGACGCATGGGACGTTCGGCCAGAATCGGCGTTCCGTTCGAGAACAGCCCTACGCTGTACTGCCGCTCGGTGGCGTAGCTGGCGACCGAAGCCGCGCTCGTTATCACCCGCTCCAGGTTGACGGGCGAATAGCCCTGCCAGGTGCGTTCGGAAGTCTCTACCAACACGACCAGTATGACCGTGAACGCCGAACTCGGCTCGTACGTGCGTACCTGGAGGCCCTGCATCCTGGCGGTCGCCTTCCAGTCCACTATCTTCAGCGGATCGCCCACCTCGTAGTCGCGCAGACCGGACGGGCGGGATTCGTCCTGGAATATCCTGATACCGCCCCGCGTCTCGCCCAGCGGCCTCACCGCCGGAATCCCAAGCTCCGGCAGCGGAACCACCTTGGGATAGACCAGCAGATAGTCGTTCCTGTCAACCGGCTTGTGGCTCTCGAAGAAGCCGAACAGGTCTCCGCTCTCCATCCTCGCCGGGCCTATCCTGTAAAATCCCCGGCTGTTCCCCTTTATCTTGTACTCCCAGCGGATGCGCTCGTACCACGCCAGCGACGTGTTGTGCATTATTATCTTGGCGTTCGGACTGGAACTGAGCGCCGTCCTGGCGTCCGCCACTTCCACCTCGTCCGGTATCTCGTCCACCACGCTCAGCTTTCCCAGCGGCAGCGGCTTGCGATTCACGACCGATATGGTCATGCTAGTCTCTTCGTCTATGAATACGCGAGGCTGCTCTATCGTCCGCTCGTAATGCACCTCTTCCAGCGAGAGCCTGTTCCACACCCAGGACACCCCCGCCACTATAAGGCCCATCGCCCCAAGTCCGATGACGAGACTCTGCCCCGCGATGACGCCCACTACTATCAGCAGCGCGAACATCCCTATCCAAATATCGTGCCAAACCTTGTTGAACAACGGCGGCTACCTTTCGATTGGCACGGGCAGGGAATTGAGAATACCCGCCACTATCCGCTCCGGGGCAAGTCCGCGCAGCCTCGCGCCCGACGTCAGTATCAGCCGATGCGCCAGAACAGGCTCGGCCATAGCCTTCACGTCGTCCGGGGTAACGAAGTCCCGGCCGTCCAGCGCGGCGCGCGCCTGCGAGGTCTTGTACAGCCCCAGCGTAGCCCTCGGACTGCCGCCCAGTTCCAGCGCGTCGTTCGTCCGCGTGCTTTGCGCTATCGCCACAATGTAGTCGCGCACGATGTCGTCCACCTCGACCCGCGTCACCGCTTCCTGCGTCTCGACAAGCTCATCCTCGCTCGTAACCGCTTCCAAGTCGGGCAGAACCGTGTCCCTCTCGAACCTGAGCAGTATGTCCGACTCCTCCTCCGCGCTCGGATACCCCAGCTTTATCCGCACGATGAACCTGTCCAACTGCGCCTCTGGCAGCGGGAACGTGCCTTCCAGCTCCACCGGATTCTGCGTCGCCATCACCAGGAACGGCTCCCGGAGACGCCGCGTAACCCCGTCAACCGTCGCCTGCCGCTCCTGCATCGCTTCCAGCAGCGCCGACTGCGTGCGCGGCGTCGCGCGGTTTATCTCGTCCGCCAGCAGTACCTGGCTGAATATCGGCCCGGCCCGAAACTCGAAGTCCCCCGACTTCTGGTTGTAGAAATTCACGCCAAGCACGTCCGTCGGCATAAGGTCCGGCGTGAACTGGATGCGGTTGAACGCGCATCCCAGCGACTGCGCCAGCGCCTTGGACATAGTGGTCTTGCCCGTCCCCGGCACGTCCTCCACCAGAATATGCCCCTTGCAGATGAGCGCGATTATCGCGAGGTCTATCACCTCCGACTTGCCGACCACTACCTTCTGAATACTCTCGCGCAGTACGGAAGCCATCTCCTGGATCCGCGCCACGCCGTTGCTCGCCTGTTCCATAATCCCTCGCTAGCCTGTTGAATATGGCCTATCGCAGCCCCTAGACACAACATCCACAACTCACCGATAGATTATAAACATTTCTGACGGCTGAGTATCATCCCTGTGTGGATAATCGGAAGTTCACTCCTCGGAACGTACAGGGCCGGAACGGTTCGGGGGGTTTGGGGAGAATAGTGAATCAGTCCAAGCGTGATAGTAGCACACTGACAGATATTTGACATATCCTTGACAGGCTGATGTAAACTGGAAGGTGTACAGAGTTGCTGGAGTGTAGGCCATGTTTGAGAGATACGGAAGAACTATTCTTATCATCGCCAACTTAATTATGGCGGTAACAGCTGTACTCACGCTTATTGCGATTGTTGTCGCTGGAATTTTCTGGCTGGGCGAACTCAACTCCGATGTTGAGCGAAACAGGCAGGCTATTGTGGAAGTCAGGCAAGAGGTCAAAGACGTCAGGCAAGAACTCAAAGACGTTAGAGATGAACTCAGGCAGGAGATCTCCGACACACGCCGGGAAATTCTGGCGGCGCTTGAGGACACTAATCAAGAAATCAAGGAATCAAACCTGCGAATGCTGGATGCGCTTGCCAACCACACCCACAACGATGATGGTGACGCAATCTTCAACAGCCCTGTTGTCCAGAGGTGAGTAACGGATCTCCATGTGAAAGACCCCGCCGCTCCCAATCCGGCGAGGTCTATCACATTTCGGCTCGGTCTTCTCCCGCCACCACCTTCTAGCATTCTGATACACTACCCGGGCGATATAGTGTGACTCTAATTCGGAATTCCCTCGGAGGCCCCAATATGCTAATCAACGAAGTCAAAGCCCTGGTCTTCGACGTGTTCGGCACCGTCGTGGACTGGCGCATGAGCATCGCCCGCGAAGGCAAAGACCTAGCCAAGCGCAAGGGCATTGCCGGCGTGGACTGGCCGGAATTCGCCGACGAATGGCGTTCCGGCTACGGCCCGTCCATGAACAAGGTCAGAACCGGCGAACTCCCCTGGACGCGGATTGACGACCTCCACCGCATGATTCTCGACGAACTGCTCGACAAGCGCGGCATCGAGGGACTGAGCGAGGACGAAAAGCGCGACTTCAACAAAGCCTGGCACAGACTAGACGCATGGCCCGACTCCCCTCCCGGACTCACCCGCCTCAAGAAGCGCTACGTCATAGCCACCCTATCCAACGGCAACGTCGCGCTGCTCACCAACATGGCTAAGTGGGCCGGCCTGCCCTGGGACTGCATCCTCTCAGCCGAACTCGCCCACCACTACAAGCCCGACCCCGAAACCTATCTCATGGCCGCCGACATACTCGGACTCGAACCCGGCGAGGTGATGATGACCGCCGCCCACAAGAACGACCTCAAAGCCGCCCGAGCGCAGGGACTCAAGACCGCCTTCGTCCCCCGCCCGCTCGAACACGGCCCCCGCCGCGAGATAGACACCTCGCCCGAGGACTGGATTGACGTGGTGGCCTCAGACTTCGAGGACCTCGCGCTCAAGATGGGCACATGAACTCAGCGCTCGTAATGCAGTCCGGCGGGTGTACCCACGTACTCAACCGCAGCCTGTACGGAATCGCGTCCGAGTTCGCCAAGACTGGTTCGGGAACCCTCTACGGCGCGCCCAACGGACTTGAAGGGATACTCCGGGACCGCGCCATAAACCTGTCCGAGGTCCCGCCCGACCTCTGGATGAGCGTTGCCGACGCCCCCGGAGCCGCCATAGGCTCCACCCGCCGCCGACTCAGGGACGACGACGTAGGGCCGATCTTCGACTATCTCGACAAGCGCGGCGTCCGCTACTGGTTCATCATCGGCGGCAACGACTCCGCCGAGACCGGTCACACGCTCCAAACGCGCGCCGACGAGATAGGCTACGACCTCTCCGTGATAAACGTCCCCAAGACCATTGACAACGACCTGGTGCTGACCGACCACTGCCCGGGCTACGGCAGCGCGGCGCGGTTCGTCGCCACCGCCGTAGTCGGTTCCGGCCTCGACGCCGAGGCGCTCACCGGCGCCTCTCCCATAACCATATTCGAGGTCATGGGCCGCGACGCCGGATGGCTGGCCGCCGCGTCCGCCCTTGCCCGGCGCGACCTGCGCGACCCTCCCCATCTGGTATGTGTCCCCGAAACGCTGGTGGACGAAGACAAGTTCGTCGCCAGCGTCCAGGACGCCTACGCCAGGTATGGATACGCAGTCGCCGTCGTCTCCGAAAACTCCCGCTCCGCGGACGGCGTTATCGGGGCAATGTCCGACCCCTGGTTCGTGGACGACTTCGGACACGAATACCACGACGGCCCAGCCCGCTACCTCGCGGCCCGCGTCAGTCGCGCCCTCGGAGTCCGCGCCCGCTACGAAAAGCCCGGAACCATCCAGCGCTCCCTAGTGTGGGCCGCCTCCGAATCCGATGTCCACGAAGCCGAGATGGTAGGCAGAGCCGCAGTCACCGCCGCCCGCGACGGCCTCCGCGACGCAATAATCACCCTGGAGCGCGAAGACGGCGACGATTACGAATGCCGAACAGGACTCGCCCCCCTCTCCCAGGTCGGCGGCAAAGTCCGCCCCATGCCCCCAGAATACCTCTCCCCCTCAGACAACTTCGTCACCGACGCCTTCATCCAATACCTCAAACCCCTCGCAGGCGACATCCCCCACTTCAGCAGGCTTATGTAAGAGGGCGAGTTTCCTGCGCCGGGCTCTATGAACCTACCTCTTTCCTCGCGGCTTCCATAGCTCTTTCGCTATTTCAACGGATGAATTGCCAGCGCGATTGCGCCGTGTATTAAATGATATTAAATTTCAATTGATATAGATACGCGAATTGGTGTAGCATTTCTATCTGAGTTTAATTGATACTAAATATCGTCATTGCGAAAGGAATAACAAATGACCAAATTGCGTACGCTACTCAGGGTTGCCGGCCTCTGTATCGTCATAGGGCTGCTTTCCCTGGCCATCGTGGCCTGCGGCGATTCCGAGAGCGAAACCGCTTCGCCAGCGCCACAGCCGACAACCGCGCCTGTGGCGCAGGTTGCCCCCACTGCGGCCCCGGCTCCGACCGCCATGCCCGCGGCCCCCACGGCGGCCCCCGCGCCGACTGCCAGACCTGCGCCCGCCACCCAGCCGCCGGTTGTGAAGAGCGACACCGGCCCATCCAAGATCACGACATCGGCTCCGTTCGCGCCCTCGAACAACGGCGCTGTCGAGACAGACGACTCTTTCATAGTGTCGAGGGCAGGCGTTACGGAGACCCTGGTCAAAATTGACTTCGACGGCGAGATAAAGCCTTATCTCGCCGATTCCTGGAGCCTCCGAGATGGCAACGCCTGGGAGTTCAAGCTCCGGGAAGATGTGAGTTTCCAAGACGGCGCCGCTTTCGATAGCGCGTCCGTCGTCATGGCGCTCGAATATCTTCGCGGGGTCCCGAACCCGCCCAGGGGATTCACCGAGGACACGCTGAAGAGCGTCACCGCCGCGGATTCCTATACGGTGATTGTCGAGAGTGGCGCGCCTGACGTGCTTCTGCCAACCAGGCTGGCCGTGCCAACCACCGGAATCCTGACGCCCGCGGCGTATGAAGGCGCGGGCAGCGCCTCGCCAAGCGTCATTGACGCTGGAACCGGCCCCTTCATCATCGAAGACGAGGTGTCTATCGAGAGCATCAGCATGGTGAGCTTCGGAGACTATTGGGGTGGCGGCGCGACGCTTGACGCGGCGGAGTTCTTTTTCGTTCCTGACGGAGTGGTGCGCTCCGCGATGCTGGAAACGGGCGAGGTGGACTTCGTGAGACACCTTCCGATTTCTCAGCTTCCGATCTTCATGGACAACTCGGATTTCACCATATACAGAGAGCAGCAGCCCAGAACGGTTACCCTGTATGTCAACAACAGGAATGGGCCATTCTCGGATGTCAACGTCCGAAAGGCGGCTCAGCACGCGATTGACCGACGCGCCCTCGTTGACTCCGTGCTGGAAGGGATCGGGCAGCCCGCCATTGGGCCGTTCGCGCCGAGCGAGGCATGGGTCAATTCCAACCTCCAGGCGTATGAGTTCAACCCTGAGACAGCCAAAGAGTTCCTCGCCAGCGCTGGATACGAGGAAGGCGAACTGAACGTATCCCTGTGGACGTACCCGAGTCGCGCGGAGTTCCCGGCTATGTCCGTCGCCATCCACGAGATGCTCAACGACGCCGGATTCAGCGCTGAGATAAGGCTCGCGCCTTGGGGCGCGTTGGTGGACGATGTGTTCGCTGGCGACTTCGATATGTTCCTCGTATCCAGAGGGCACCTCATTGACGCCTACGACCCGGAGGGCTTCTTCACCGCCGACTACTCCTGCTCCTCTATGGACGTCAGCAACTATGCCAACTACTGCAATCCCGAGGTTGACGAACTGCTGGAACAGGCGCGCCCTTTGAGCGACACGGAGGCCAGATACGACATCTTCCGGCAGATACAGCAGATACTCCATGAGGACGCGGCGCATCCGTTCATAAACTACACGGAGCAGATTTACGCATACGCCAACCATGTGAAGAACTGGCAGTCGCATATGCTGGAATACTATATGCTGACTACCGAACTGGACGTCTCGAACTGAGCGAAAGAACGAAAGGCGGCAATTACTATCGTAGGGAAAAGCGGATCGGGGCAGGCAAATTCCCTTCCCCCTTGACGGGGGAAGGTTAGGATGGGGGTGAAATCGCAATTTCAAGCGCGGTCATCTTCTGCGCCTACCCCTCGGAAAGGGAGCGGCATTGTACAGGATAATTCTGCGCCGGCTGCTCCTCATTCCCTTCATCGTCGCGGTCGTCTCATTCCTCATCTTCCTGGCCCCCTTGGTGAGCGGCATTGACCCCGCCACGGCGGTACTCCAGGCCCAGGTGCTGGACCGCCAGCCCACTCCCGAAGCCGTTGAGCGCCTCAAAGCGGAGCTTGGCCTTGACCGCCATCTCTTAGTCCAGTACGCCGCATGGTTATGGAGAGTCGTCCAAGGCGACATGGGGCGCTCATACATGGGGCGCGTCCCAGTCAGCGAGAAGGTGTTCGACGGGCTGAAAGTCTCCGCGACGCTCAGCATAGTTACCCTCGCCATTTCCCTGGGCGTCGCCCTGCCCCTGGGAATACTCGCCGCCATGAAGCCGGGGACGCTGCTGGACACATTCGTCGCGGTCGCGTCCCAGCTGGGAGTGGTGATTCCGGCCTACGTGCTCGCGCCGACCCTGATACTGGTCTTCGGCATTCAGCTGGGCTGGCTGCCCTCCGCCGGATGGCGCAGCCCTCTGCATCTGGCGCTGCCCTGTCTAACCCTCGCGTCGGGGGCGACCGCCTTCTTCACCCAGGTCGTGCGCGCTTCGATGATTGAAGCCCTCTCGATGGAATATATGCGAACGGCCAGGGCAAAGGGTCTGGGAGAGACGCTTATGGTCCGACGACACGCGCTGAGGAACGCGATGATCCCGGTCGTTACCCTGTCAAGTATGTGGCTGGCCGGACTGATAGGCGGCGCGCTGATAGTCGAGGTTATCTTCTCCGTGCCGGGAATCGGCAGAATACTATTCGACGCCATCAACGCCAGCGACCTCCCACTGATACAGGGCAGCCTCATGACGATTGTCATAATCGCAGTTCTCATAAACACCGCGACAGACGTGATATACGTCGTCCTGAACCCCGCCATACGTCTTGAACGCTGAGAGCCCGAAGCGTGACTTCAATTATCGGAAATCCCAGAAGCCGCCAACCATCCGTCATTCCCGCGCGCCTACCGTCATTCCCGCGAAAGCGGGAATCTATGTGTTGCCGCTCTGACGAATCGTAATACTTGAGCGGGGAAAGGAAAGCTATGGGCGGAATCGCCTCGAAAAATTCCCTCGCTGCGAACCTCAAATCGGTTCGGCGAAAACTCGACTCTCTCGGCCTATCCGTGTCGGCGGCATTTCTGTTCGCCACCCTCGCGCTCATAGCTCTCATCGCCCTATTCGCGCCCCTTCTCGCGCCCTACGACCCCAACGACCAGAATCTAACCGCCCGGCTGGAACTTCCGAGCCTGGCCCACCCTCTTGGAACAGACCATCTCGGTCGAGACGTGCTGTCGCGGCTTCTCATGGGCAGCCGCTTCTCCCTGGCGATAACGACGGTCTCGGTTCTGATTTCCGGCGTATTCGGCACGCTTGTGGGCGCGTTCGCGGGGAGGGCCGGCGGCGCGACCGACGAAGCCGCCATGCGCGTGGTGGACGTAGTTCTCGTCTTCCCCGACCTGGTGGTCGCCTTCGCGCTGGCCTCCATGCTCCAACAGGGCTTCTCAACCATCGTCCTCGCCGTGACCATCTTCGCCTGGACTCCCTACGCGCGCCTGGCCAGGGCGGTGACGCTCGAAGTGAACACGCGAGAATTCATGGAAGCCGCCGTAGCGCTGGGTTCCACCCCCTTATTCATCCTTCGCAAACACATCCTCCCGAACATCATGGACCCCGTGCTGGCGATGGGATTCCTTCGTTTCGGCCAACTCATCATCACCATCGCCGGCCTCTCATACCTTGGAGTCGGCGCTCAGCCCCCGACCCCGGACTGGGGCGCGATGCTCTGGGAAGCGCAGCCCTATATGCGCCGCGTGCCGACCCTCACCCTGATACCCGGCGCGGCCATATTCATCACCGCCCTGAGCGTCACCCTACTCGGCCAGCGCCTAATGCTCCGCGCCCACCTCCGCTCACGAGCGTGATCCATACCCTTAACTGGACAGTTCTAATGTCCAGTTATACAATATAGCCATCCCAAACGGGGAAAAGCCATGAAGACCATTGGAGCGACACAATTCAAGCAACAATGCTTGTCTCTACTGGACCATCTTGAGCCGGAGGGCCTGATAGTCACCAAGAGAGGCAAGCCCGTCGCGCGCGTCATCCCATACAGCGACAACGACTCCGACCTGATAGGCAGCCTCAGTCAAAAGATCACGATAAGAGGCGACATCCTCACAACCGGAATCCGCTGGGACGCGAATGCTGAATCTTGACACCCACATTCTCATCCCATTAGTCCCCCGGGACAGAAACATTCGCAACTCGAAAATCGTCCCTCTGGCCCACTAGGTTCTTACCGCAAGAACAGGCCGCGTCCACTTTGGTGCTCACAGTACCCGTGTGTTTGGGAGGTGCCTTCGTGGGGCAGGCAGAGAACACATTTTCTCCGTGAGCGATTGGCCTAATATGGGCAGAGACTGACAGGATTAAGGACATGGCTCAGCTATGGAGAGGCTTGGGGAATGAGACATTTGGCGGCATAATATCCCATTGGCTCGATAGATGGCATCCAAATACACTGACAGTCTACCCCTCGGATACTTAATATGGGAAGAGAATACGGACACTTACACAGTCTACCGGAATTGCATAGCCACACAGGAGACAGGCGGAATTGACAGACCTGCGCAGGCCCGAACCATGGAACCCACGCGAACTTGCTGAGGTCACTCCCCGCGAATATGAGGACCAAGTATGCGCCTGGTTATCCCAGGCAACAGCCCCCAACAGAATTGACTGGAAGAGTAGAGTAGTCACACCCGGACGTGGTGGTAATTACGAGATAGACGTGGTTGGGGAGATGTCTCTTCTTCGGGGCGCCCAGATCAGGATTCTTGTTGAGTGCAAACGCTGGAGAAGACGGGTGGACCGGGATGTTATACTTGCTCACACCCAGAAACTTCGCAATACCGCTTCACACAAGGGATTCATCTTTTCGACATCAGGATTTCAGCGAGGAGCGATTGAAGCTGCTACGGAAGCTGGGATCGCAACTCTAACCTTTGAAGATGGCAACGCTAGGTATGAAACAAGGTCAATGGGATCGCCTCACGAGCCTTCAGATTGGAGACCATTCCCAAGATACGCCGCCTACCTCATGTCGACGACGGGCAAGAGTACCATTTCAAGGAGTCTTGTATCTTCTGAGTATATAGGCTCACTCACTGAATGGCTACGAGAGGACATACCTCAGTTGGCTCAGGAATAATAGGGAACTCTCCTCTACCGAGTCCGAGCAGCGGCCCACTGCCGCCCTTGAGCCGTGCCTGCGTCGATTCCAAGACTTCTAGGTATTCTCCCAGGTAGTCTAGCCCGGAAGCAGTGGCTCTACACTGGAATCTCCTTCGTGCCCTCCACATCTCCCGTCAACTTGCTGATTGTGGACATTATGAGAGCCTGCGACCACGGGTGCGCGACTGTACTTCTTGGAAGGTGCATTTGAGAGTATTGGGACTGGCGAGGTCTAGCCATGCTCCGATGCTTTCTCGTTTCCCAGCACCGCCGACAAGAACTGCTTGGCAGCGCAAGGAGTATCCCTCTGCTTCCCAGAGTTCAATGGATTCTCCATACTTTGCAGCAACTGCTCGTCCCAAATAGCCTATCGTTTCAAGTCTTCCGTTCATCACCTTGACAGCACCCGAATCAAACTTGTTGTCTGGCTCTCGTACCACGATTGCGGTGATATATGCTTTCCCGCCGTAGTCCTTAGCTTCGCGCTTTGACCGCCTCAGTGCGTCTTGGTAGTTCGACTCTCCAACAATTGCGACGTCAAAATCTCGCGTGCTGAACACTCGAGTCTTGAGTTCCTTCCAAGCCTCCGTCTGCTTTGTACGTTCGGCCTCGTACCTGCGGCGTTCCTCAGCCAGATCGCCGATTATGTTGTCCTTGATCCACTTCCATACCATGTTGCTTTAGCCCTCTCCTCTTTAGCTACTGATTTTACATAATAAACATAGTGCGAATCATCCGCCGAACTCCGTCCAAAGCCCTGCGGAAATTCACACATCGTATCTACTCTCTGCTTTCCCGCCCCATGTAACCGCGTCATCTGAGAAGCATAAAAGTCGAAAACGGCATACTGATGATGCGATGGTCGTCAACTGTGCCGAAAATACTCTCCACCAGACGCCCTGCGACACAGGAACCTATCGAGCGGTTGCATTCCCGCTGAGACCGTTCACGACCTCTCTTATCCGAGACAGACTGGCCGAGGCGTAGTCTGTCGCCTCGTAACGCTGAATCTGCTGCTCTTTCAGCCCGATTCGCTCTGCCAATTCCTTCTGACTTATTCCCTGGGCGATGCGCGCTCCGATGAGCATATTTGACAATTCAGACACCACTTCCAGTTGCTCCAGAGAGAATATGCCGGCCTTCATGGATTCATACATCTGGAGTTCTTCCTTCATGTCCACGACCTGCCCGCTCACCGCGTCCTCCTGCGCCTTGGCGACAAGAGGGTGTAAGCCAGCGTCTTCGGGACTGCGACTTCTGAGTTCTGCGAGCGTCCGCTCAAAGCGCTCCACCTGCTTCTTGGTGAACTTGTACTGGCGTTCGTTCTTTATCATGTCAGTCCCTCCAGATCAATTTTGACAATTCCTTTGGGAGTATCTGTATCGGTGGTCTGAAAGAATTCGAGGAATGACAGTCCCGATGGGTCTGCGGGAATAGACGCCGGGAACAACTCGCCTCGATACTTGAGCTTCTGGGCCATTCGTTTGGGCCTGAGATCCAAGAGAACCGGGTCTAGAGCTGATCCATCAACGCCATCTTCTTCCCAGCAAGCGTCGAAATCGCCGGGAAACTCCTTAGACGTGACAAAACTCCCGTCAATGTAGGCCGTTCGACAACCAGCGTTCCTCAGGCTCTCCAAGGCTTCTCTCAGTCCACTCAGGAGGGACATCCTCCAGGGGTTATAGCCAAACCTGGTGGTCACTTCGTCCCACTCAGCCTCATGTATTCCTGGCGGAAGCAATCCATCGGGAGTAAAATCTGGCAACATACCACAACAATAACGTTGCGCTGGAAGCTTGTCAACCGTAACTAACTCTTTGCGTATGTGCCAGCAACAAGGGATGCGTATTCACCTCTAACCACAACCGCCATGCGCTAAGAACATCGTTTCCCCAATTCACTACCCATTCACTCCCCCAATCTGCTATACTTACCCCATGAAACATCCGACCTATGCCAGCGCAAACATAAACGATAACTTATCAATCGCAACCCGCTAGGGAAACAAAAATTTCCCCTAGCTACAAATGCAGGCGAATGCAGGCCAAATGCAGGCAACCGCTCCCCTGCAACCGCCGCCAGCAGTCCACCAGCAGTCACCCGCTCAAGCCGCCAGCAGAGTGGTAGAACATTATAAATCAGCACTTATGAACAGCGTCGGTACACCCCGCGCGGAGGCGAGACAATGACCCTGAAGAAGACCATCATCATCGCCGCCGTCATAATCGCCATACCCGCCCTAGCCCTCGCCTGGTGGCTGCTCTCCCCCCTCTTCCTGGACACCACCGTCGAGGAGGAGTTCCAGTTCTCCGCCACCGCCGATATGCCTGTCGGAATGAGCCAGGCAGAGGCCGAAACCGTCATGTCCGGCATGGCCAAGATAAACATGGAAGAGATGGAAGATATGCCCGCCGAGATGACCCAGGCCGTGGCGCTGGCGTCCGGCCAGTTCAGAGACGGCGACAGCTATCACAAAGGCAGCGGCTCAGCCACCATATACGGCCTCCCCGGCGGAGAGGCCGTCCTGCGCTTCGAGAACCTGGACGTAACCAACGGCCCCGACCTCCGCGTCCTGCTCTCCACCCATCCCGACCCGCCCAACAAGGCCGAACTGCGGGACGCCGGCTACATCCACATAGCGAAGCTCAAGGGCAACCGGGGCAACCAGAACTACGACCTCCCGCCCGACGCCGACCTCGACTCCATCCGCTCGGTCATCATCTACTGTATGCCCTTCAACGTCATCTTCAGCGTCGCCCCGCTTCAGTAATCAGGGCGAAAACGACAAGCCCGAACGCGAAATCGGCGTCGAACCGCCCCAAATCCGCGATCTCTAACCTTGCGAAAGGGTAGTGGGCGCGGTGTTATAATTGAGCGAGAGAGAATCTCGGTTCTCGGATTCCGACGGCCAGCCTGAAATTCCCCCGATGGAGCGCAATCGTGTTCAGCCACCTCCACGTCCACACCGAATTCTCGATGCTCGACGGCCTGAGCAGGCTGGATCCCCTGGTGGCCCGCGCCAAAGAACTCGGCATGGACAGCCTCGCCATGACCGACCACGGCGGAATGTACGGCGCGATAGACTTCTACCGCAAGGCAAAGTCCAACGGCATCCGCCCCATCATCGGCTGCGAGATGTACGTCGCGCCCGGCAGCAGGCACGAGCGCAACCCCAACGAGCGAAGCCCCTACCACATGACCGTTCTCGCCAAGAACAACACGGGCTACCAGAACCTCGCCAAGCTCATAACCATGTCCCACCTAGAGGGCTTCTACTACAAGCCCCGCGTTGACCGCGAGATACTGGAGCGCCATCACGAGGGCCTGATAGTCATGTCCGGCTGCCCCAGTGGCGAAGTCCCCTCGCTCATAACCCAGGGCCGCATGGACGAAGCCCGCGCCACCGCCAGCTGGTACAGAGAGGTCTTCGGCGACTACTACCTGGAGTTCATGCGCCACGGCGACGTCCCCGAACTGCCCCAGATAAACAACGGCCTGCTCGAAATACGCCGCGACCTCAACATACCCGTCGTCGCCACCAACGACTCCCACTACGTCCACAAACATGAGGCGCGTCTCCAGGACATCCTCATCTGCATCCACACCAACACGAACGTCAACGACGAAAAACGCCTCCTCATGGCCGAGGACTCATACTACCTGACAAGCCCGGACGAAATGGCCGAGCTATTCCAGGACTTGCCCGAAGCTGTCTCCAACACCCAGAAGATAGCCGAGATGTGCGACCTCGACATTGACTTCACCCAGCTCCGGCTGCCCCAGTACACCGTTCCCGACGGCGTAACCCCGTTCGAATACCTCTCCAATATCTGCTGGGAGGGCCTCAACCGCCGCATCCCCAACGCGGGCGAAGAAGAGAAGAACCGCCTCGCATACGAGCTAGAGGTCATCCGACAGACCAGCTTCGACAACTACTTCCTGGTCGTCTGGGACATCGCCCGCTTCGTGCGCGAGAACGACATCTTCTTCGCCGTGCGCGGCAGCGCCGCCGCCAGCCTCACCCTCTACTGCCTCGGCGTAACCAACGTCAACCCCCTCCCCTACCGCCTCGTCTTCGAGCGCTTCCTCAACCTAGAACGCAAGGAAATGCCCGACATTGACATGGACTTCCAGGACGACCGCCGCGAGGAAGTCATCAACTACGTCGTCCAGAAGTACGGACGCGAACACGTAGCCCACATCATCACCTTCGGAACGCTCGGCGCGCGCGCCGCCATAAGAGACGTTGGCCGCGCGCTCGGCATGACCTACGGCGACGTCGACCGCGTCGCCCGCATGATACCCACCCGGCTGGGCATCACCCTGGACGACGCCAAGTCCGACCCCGAATCCGAACTCGCCGAGGCCATAGAGTCCGACGACGCCATCCGCAACCTGGTCGAGACCGCCCAGGGCCTGGAAGGCGTCACACGCCACTCCAGCACCCACGCCGCGGGCGTCGTCATATCCCAGCAGCCCCTCGACGAGATAGTGCCGCTCCAGCGTCCGCAGAAGGCCGACGACAGCGGCTCCGTCGCTACCACCACCCAGTACGCCATGGAGCCTGTCGCCGCGCTCGGCCTGCTCAAGCTCGACTTCCTCGGCCTCGTGAACCTCACCGTTCTCGCCAAGGCCCGCGACCTGATAGCCGAGAGACACGGCATAAACTTCGACCTGGTTGACATTCCCCTCACCGACGCCAAGACCTTCGACCTGCTATCGCGCGGCGACACCGCGGGCGTATTCCAGCTTGAAGGCGGCGGCATGACCCGCTACATCAAGGAACTCAAGCCCAACGCCCTGGCCGACGTAGCCGCCATGATTGCGCTCTACCGCCCGGGCCCCATGGAACACATCTCCACCTTCATTGACGCCAAGCACGGGCGCGTTCCGGTTTCATACCTCCATCCCGCGCTCGAAGAGATACTCGAAGAGACCTACGGCGTCATCGTCTATCAGGATCAGGTTCTCCACATAGCCCGAACCTTCGCCGGATACACGCTCGGCGAAGCGGACATCGTTCGCAAGGCGATGGGCAAGAAGATTCCCGAGATAATGGCGCAGGAAAAGGAGAAGTTCATCAAGGGCGCGCTGGAGCAGGGCTTCGACCACGACCTTTCCGAGAAGGTCTTCTCCCTCGTTGAGCCGTTCGCCGGATACGCCTTCAACAAGGCGCACAGCGTCAGCTACGGCCTCATCTCATACTGGACCGCATACCTCAAGGCGAACTACACCGCCGAGTACATGGTCTCCCTGCTCAACTCTTACGTCGGACACAACGACCGAATCAACTCCGCCGTCGCCGAGTGCCAGCGCCTCAAGATCCCCGTCCTTCCCCCCAGCGTCAACAGGGGCCGCGCCGAGTTCACGATAGAGACGGGCGCGGACGGCGCGGACGCTATCCGCTTCGGAATGGGCGCGGTCAAGGGCGTCGGAGCGGCCTCGCTGGAAGCGGTCATACAGTCGCGGGACGATATAGGCGAATTCGAGTCCATCGAGAATATGTGCAGAGAAGCCGACATGAGCGGCGTCAATCGCAAGACGCTCGAATCCCTCATCAAAGTCGGCGCTCTGGACGATTTCGGCGACCGCGCCGCCCTGCTCGACTCGATTGAACGCATCGTCAGCCTGGCCCAGAGCGAAGCGCGCCTCAAGAACTCCGACCAGTCCTCCATGTTCGATATGTTCGGCGAGTCCGTATCCGCGCCCCTGGCCGACATAGCCCTCCCCAACGTCACCGCCTCCGACCGCGAGCGCGACGAGTGGGAGCGCGAACTGCTGGGTATGTCCCTCTCCAACATCAACATACTCGCCAACCTGCTCTCGGTCACCGACTCCGAACACATCGTATTCAGAAGCGACATTCAGCCCGAAATGGCGGGAAGAAAGGTATCCCTCGTCGGGCAGATAACCGCCATAAACAGGCGATTCACCCGGCAGAACAAGCCCTTCGTCATCGCCACGCTCGGCCTGATGGACGGTCAGATAGAGGTCTTCGTGTGGGAAGACAAGCTGGAAGAGACCGACGGCCTCTGGGAAGAGGGCAAGATAGTGGTCATCGGCGGCTCCGTCCGCGCGCGAGACGACGAGCTAAGCGTAAACTGCTACGACGCCGGCGAATACACCCCGCCTACGGACGGCCAAGCCAACACGGCCCAATCCCAGCCCGTTAAGCCCGTTACGACGCCGAGAGCCGCGCCCCCCGCTTCCAACGGCAAATCTCTGCCCGACCAGTCTGTCAAAGAGAACGGAGTCGGCTACTCCAACGGCCAGCGCGACGCTCCCAATCCCGTCGCGCCGAACTCTGAGACCAAAGCCAACGGCTCCGCCGCGCTTCCAAGCGAGACCAACGGAACCGCGTCCGCGTCTTCAGGCACCAACGGTCACGCCAAGCCAGCCACCGGCTTGGCCCACTCACAGGCGCCGGTCCCTCACAGGCTAAACCTGAGAATCCGCGAGACGAACAGCGCGGTGGACGACCAGATGATGCTCGACGACGTCAAACGCAAACTGCTCGACTACGAGGGTTCGGACGATGTAATGTTGGAAATCGCGTCCGGCGGCATGATATACCGGATGGAATGGTCGTCTATCCAGGTTTCCGTCTGCGACCAGCTCACCGACGAGCTTTCGGGCATACTCCAAGATTCGGGATCGGTCAGCGTTGAGGCCGTCCGATCTTGAAGTGGGTAACGCTGGTATCGGCCCCCGACCAGTTGGCCGCCGAGATGTGGAGTGAACTGCTCAACCGGCGCGGCATTCCCACACTCGTCCGAGCCGGAGATACTGCGTCGTTCTTGGGAGTGTCCGCCTACCCCTGCCGCATACTTGTGGATGATGAATACCTGGAGGAGGCGCGTCAGGCGCTGAGGGAAGACCTCGGCATTGTTCCCGACGCTTAGGTCTCAGAAAAGCCTGCGCCCCGCGCCCTCCATCTCCAACAACTGCCGCTTCAGTTCGATGCGCGTGTCGCCGCTCCCAAACCCCCGCAGGCTGCCGTCGCTCCCTATGACCCTGTGGCAAGGCACGACTATAGGGATGCGATTCCGCGCCATCGTCTGGCCTGCCGCCCTCGGCGCGTTCGGGCTGCCCGCCCTAGTCGCCAGCCACTTGTAGGTGCGCGTCTCCCCTCGCGGGATAGCGCGGCACGCCTCCCAGGCCCTGCGATGAAAAGCGGGCGCGTCCTTGAAGTCGAGCGCGACATCATCAAACCCAATGTCCGCCCCGTCGAAGTAGCCCAGCAGCCTTTCGCGCAAATCCACGAACCTGTCCGGATCCGGTATCGCGTCGGACGCCTCAAGACCGAGCCGAGAGCCGCACTCCGCTTCGGAATCCTCCGGCAGTGTACTTCGCAAAAGCCCTACATCCGAGGACAGCAGCCCCATCCAGCCGAACGGCGTCTCAAACACGTCGTAGTATCTCGCGCTCACGCCCTGGCCTCCTGGCTCGGCTGCGGTATCAGACGCCTGAACATTCTGCCCAAGAGCTTGAACCTGATTTCCTTCCACGCCTCCAACAGCGCGTCCTGTTCGTCGTCGTCCGCCTGCCTGCCGCCGTATCGGTGCGCCGCGTAGGACGTCGCTATCCTCATCGCGCCCTCGCCCGCGTCCGGGATACTCCGGCCCACCCGCGCGCCGAACTCGATTGGCGTCTGGTCATGCCTGCGTCCGACCCCGGCCAGCCAGCCAAGCCTCATCAGCTTCGTATAAAGCCTGGACTCAGCGCCGAGCGATCCAAGCCCGAAATTCCACGCCACCGACCATAATATCCATATCGCGGCCACCGCGCCCGCCGCGATTCCGGCAGGCAGCAGATACCGAACCAGGTCTTCCAGCGCCACGAACGGATTTGAGGAGTCGGATCCCGATGTGGGCAGGAATACGGCCTCTCCCTCAACGTCGAACGGGTCCAGAAGGGCGTCCGGGTCTTCCTCGATTGGGTCATCGCCTATTCCGGCGAGGGACGCCACCGGAAGCGAGCGCTCGTGCTCGGGCCAATTGGGTGTCGGCTCGAAATCAATCCAGCCGTAATCCGGGAAATACGCCTGCACCCAGCCATGGCTGTCCGAGTCGCGTATCACGCGCTGCCCGTATTCGTTCAGTTCGCCCGGAGCGTACCCCGCCGCCATTCGCGCCGGAACGCCCACCGACCTCAGCATCACCGCCATCGAAGAGGCGTAGTAGTCCGAGTAGCCGACCTTCGTCTCCAGCAGGAACCACTCCACGCCGTCGCTGCCAGCCGGGGGCGCGTCTATATCCTGCGAGTACGTGAAATCCGGGCCGCGCAGATAGCTCTCTATCGCCAGCGCCTTGTCCAGCGGGTTGTCCTCACCCTCCGTAACCCGCTCCGCCAAAGCGCGAACCTCTTCCGGGAAGCCCGGCGGTAATTGCAGATAGTGGTCGGTGATGAAACTGCTGTACTCGGTAGAGGCTTCTCTCAGGTCGTCATCGGTAGCCACCGACACGTAGGAGATAGTCCGGTACGGCTCGTTCTTCTCCAGGCCGTCCGCGAATCTCCACGAGACCAGTTCGGGCGTGACCGGAGCCTTGCGCTGAAGGACTACCGACTCCACTGAGTCCGACGAATCCGACTGTATCTCCAGGATGAGAAGGTCGTCCGGCAGACGCTGGCCTATCATGCCTCTCGCAGTCTCCTCGCTCAGGCCGCGCAGGTCGTAGCGGAAGCCCGCCGCCAGTTCGCGCACCTCCACAGGGAAGGACGGATCGGACGACGGATCGTCCATGTCTATCACGAACTTCCTGGGCGCAAGCGCCTCTATGATGGCCGGTTCGCTCACCCAGTTGAAATCCCCGCCGGACAGGAACTTCTCCGACGCGAAGTCCAGCTGCATCATCTGCGTCTGGGTCTCGCGCTTCAGGCTGTCCCGTCTCGCGGGCGGCAGAATATCCGGCCCCACCTCTATGGGTTCGGACTCTGTGGCTATCCACCCCTGCGACGTGTAGTAGTTGTACGTCTGCGACAGCCAGTAGGACGGATAGCTGGTGGTGGCCCACCCGACCGGATCGCCGCCGAACGAAATTTTGCCTATGAACGGAAGCCACTTGCCGAAGAAGCGGCCCGGCGTGTCCTTCTTGGTGGGCAGCGCCGCGAACAGCCTAGCGAAGAAGTCCTCCGCCGTGGTGATTGGAGCGCGTCCGACGTTCCATACCTGCGCCGCCGTCGAGTTGGTATATACGTTCATCGGCAGCAGAACCGCCACTAATATGACCAACGCGCTGAACCACGCCGTCGCGTGCAGCGTAAGCCAGCCCGTATGCTCCGTGAACTTGATGTTGAGCCTCTGCCAGTACGACTGCGCCTGCACCGTGCTGACTCTCACGATGAGCAGCATCGCCACGAACAGGAACAGGAAGAAGCGCGACGCGAACTGTTCCGGCAGAAAGCTCAGGTTCGTCAGCATCGCCGTACCCATAAGTATCACGGCGACCCACACGTTGCCGCGCCTGAATATGAACCACGAACCGAAGAACCCCACCATCCAGCCGATAGCCAGCATCATCAGCGCGAAGGGCAATAGATCCGTGCTTATGCCGCCGCTGTTCGCCGCATCCCACCACACGTTCAGCCTGTGGAACATCTCCCTGAACCGCTCTATCGCGTTGTCGCCCTCGACGCTTCGCGCCGACGTCTGCCACAGAACCGCCGCCGCGCCCAGAATCAGCCCGGCGGGTATGAGCAGGAACCACGGCGCGCGCAATTTCGCCAGGACAAGCCCGGCTATCGCCGCCCACATCAGGATAGCGATGAGTCCGGGCGACTCCACCCACTCCGCCTCGGTCACCGACCAGCCGACCACCGCCAGCGCGATAATCAGCAGCGCGAACGTCGTCCACCCCTGGCTGGGGCTGTACTGCCTGAACCTGTCCATCCAGGAGCGATGCCTGGCCTCTTCCGGGTCCAGCCGGTGGTGAAGGAAGACCCCCGCGCCCTGGCCGCTCATGCGCTCGCCTCCACCGCATCCCGCGCGGGCGCGACCATAGTGTAGGTGTGCGCCAGCGCGACCGGCACGTCGTCCCCCATGCGAACCACATAAGGGTCAACCGCCGCGTCGTACAATTCGGGGATTATCGCAGTCGTCTCGAACATCCCGCCGAATGATTGTCCGTCCACCAGGACGGTCGCCACCCTGATGCGCCGCCGAACAAGCTCTTTAACCGCCGTCGCCCACGCCCGACGATGCGACGGCGTTATGATGACCAGCGCGCTCTGCGTTCCCCATAGCTGTTCCTCGCGCACAAGGACGTCTTCCAGCGGCAGACTGCCCTCCGCCTTGCTCATCGCCAGGTACTCCATTATCCGCTCGTACTGCCCGGAGCCGGTGTCGGCGGGAAGAACGTAGCGAGCGTCCCCATAAGACACCAGGCCGACCGGCATCTGCGCGCGCTCGTACTTGCGCGCCAGCGACGCCGCTATCGAGACCGCGTACTCGTCCGTGCTCTCCTCCAACTCGCCCGCCTGCACGTCGCGGTGAAGGTCAACTATCAGCCAAACGTCGCTCGCCAGGCCCAGGTCGAACTCTTTGGACATGAGGCTCCCCGTCCGCGCCGTGCTGGGCCAGTGTATCCGGCTCAGGCTGTCGCCGAAGGCGTACTCACGCACGCTCGCGGCGTGCGGAGTCAGGTTGTGCGACCTGCGCTGCGCCGAACTGTCTCCGCTTATGTACGCCGAGGGCATCTCGAACTCCGGCAGGTCATACACTCGCGGATAGACCAGCAGCGAGTTCTGCCCGCCGAAGTCGCGCTCCCGCCTGAACAGCCCGAACACGTCCGTGTTGGACACGCGCACAGGGCCGAGCGTGTAAGCGCCGCGCTTGCGGGCCGGAGCGCGCGCAAGCCAAGACCTGAAGCTGTTGTTGGTCAGGCTCAGCGCCATTCCGTTGGAGTAGCCCGGCATATCGGTGACGTCCTCAACCTCCAGCGTCGGCTTGGGCAGGCGGCTGGTGTTCCGCACCACTATGCGCTCCTCGATGTCGTCCCCGACCCTCACCCGCCGTGTGCGCCGCTCTATCTCCACCTCCATGCCGAACATCGTCAGCCAGTTCCACACGAACCCCAGCGCCGCCGTCAGCCCCATCACGTATATGAGACGGTAGAACAGCTCGAACCCGGTGGCCATCGCCGTGAAGAACGTGACGATTACCAGGCCGACTACCAGGTAGAAGCGTTTTTGTATGAATAGCTTGCCGGGGAAAATCGTTCTAACTCCTGCCCGCCGTCGCTCGCGCCTGTCCGCCCGGAACCGGCGTCTGTTCCAGTATCGTCTCCACGACGTCGGGGCTGGACACCCCGCGCATCCTCGCCGCCGGCGACACTATCATCCTGTGGCTCAGCATCGGCTGCGCCAGGTCCTTCACGTCGTCCGGCAGAACGAAGTCGCGCCCGCGTATCAGCGCGATTGCCTGGCCGCCCCTGTACATCGCCAGCGAAGCGCGCGGAGACGCGCCCAGCGATATGTCCGCGTGCGCCCGCGTCGCGCTCGTCAGGTTCACGATGTACTCTTTCACAAGGTCGTCAACGTATATGGCCCGTATCGCGCGCTGAAGATCCATCACTTCCCGCGCCGTCGCCACCGGCCCCAGCGTCTCGATTGGGTGCGTCAGAGCCTGCCGCTCGATTATCTCCAGCTCTTCCTCTATCGTCGGATAGCCCAGGTTGATTATCAGCAGAAAACGGTCAAGCTGCGCCTCGGGCAGGGGGAACGTGCCTTCGTACTCCACCGGGTTCTGAGTCGCCATCACCATGAACGGGCTTGGCACGCTGTGGGTGATACCCTCGACGGTCACCTGCCGCTCGTCCATCGCTTCCAGCATAGCGGACTGCGTTTTCGGCGTCGCTCGGTTCACCTCGTCCGCCAGAACCATCTGCGCGATGATAGGCCCTTCCCTGAACTCGAATTCGCCCGACTGCTGGTTGTATATCGAGACGCCCGTCACGTCCGTCGGCAGAAGGTCGGGCGTGAACTGGATGCGCTTGAAACTCGCGCCCACCGACCGCGCGATACTCCGCGCCAGCATCGTCTTGCCCACCCCCGGCACATCCTCTATCAGCGCGTGGCCCTCGCACATCAGCGCGATCACGCCAAGCTCCACCGCCCGGCTCTTGCCCACTATCACTTTCTCTATATTCTCGATTATCTTCTGCGCCAGTTCCCTGGCCGAATCGTGCTGCTCCAACAAAGTCTCCTAATCCAAAGGCGTAGCCCGGCATTGAGGGGATTATACAGGATAAGCGCGAATGGGAAACCCACCCGCCCAGGGACTTTCAGTTATTTCCCGATACCACTTCTGTCGTTCGCCCTGAGCTTGTCGAAGGGCCGCCCGTTCATGGTTCGTCCTGAGCTTGTCGAAGGGAGCTTGTCGAAGGGCCGCCACGAACGTAATTAGTTGATAATCGAAAAACCCTGTAACATATCGCGCACCCCATCTTACAGCATACGCAATCCAGACGCGCGCGGATTGTGGAGGGCGGGAAGGCACTTTGGTTTGCTGGTGGTCAGGGGGCGTCTTCAGACTTGAAGCAGATTTCACAGTTGCAGTTGCCCCAGTCGTCGCTTGTGGCTGTCATGGCGCGGCAGACGCTGGGGGGCAAGCGTTCTTTTGCGCGGACTGTGATTTGTTTGATTGGGGTGATGGGCGGTACGGCTATGGCGGATCGGCCCTCACGAACTACGCTCTGGCCTGTATGACGACGCGGCCCCCGCTCTCGACTTCGATGTTTAGGTTGTGTCTGTGCAACAAAGACATCCCAATCAGGGGCGTCGTATCTGAGACATAGGCAACGACCTCTCTTGGTTGACCGTCCCACAGCACCGTCACGGCGTAGACCTCGAGCGCTGTTTCGCTGCCGTCTGCCAGGATCACCCGGTTGACGCCTCTGAAGCCCAATCCCAACTCCGCGACCATCGCCGTCGGCAAGGTGAGGAAGCGGGTGAAACCTGTGTCCACTACAGCGTCCACGTTCCGGGCTTGTCCCGCCGGACCTCGCAGAGGAAGGGTCACAACCGCCTCGTGCGATGCGTTTACGACCCCTTCTATCACTCCGTCCTCCGCAGAGCCCCGCCCCCGATGCTGGCTACCGCCCTATATCCTACGCGAAGCAGCCAGACGTTGATGGCATCCGGGCGCTTCGCCCGCAGACTGTCCGATACGGCAAGCTCGCTTTTGGCGATAGCCCAGCGCCCGCTGTCCACGTCGATGGCAACGTACTCTCCGTCGTGTCCGGACTCCACCCGCGCCTTGATGTCCCGCCGGTATATCTCATCGCCGAGCCGGGCCGTTTCTTCCTTGGGTCTTCGGGAGCGGGCCGGGGTTTTCGCTTGCGCCATTCGCGCTCCTTTCCGGGGACTTTCAGCTACCGCTTCATTCTACCGCGCCAGGACAGTGGCGGACAACAATGGTGGGCGATAGAGGACTCGAACCTCTGACCTTCTGTGTGTAAGACAGACGCTCTAACCAGCTGAGCTAACCGCCCACGTAGCACTTGCTATTATGACCGCTTCACCGCCTCTGACGCAAATCCGCTCTTTAAGTAATTTCATAAGCATGATTTTATATTCATATATTTGCTTTCTGATATAATCTTCCTATTCTCAGAACACTGTGTTACAATGGTTGTGCAAGTAAAGGCTGCTGAGACACAGATTGAGTCATCGCCGGTCGCGCTCCCACTGTCGCGTGGAGCGACTGTCCGCTTGGAAGAGCGCAACTGGCCCTTCCCAAGACTGGCGGAGTCTCCTTAGGAAAAGAGCGATATACGTCCAATGTGGGCAGACCGCTCCAAATTGAATGGGGTCGCTCTGAAAAAGTCGGCCTTTCCACTTTGGTTTAAGCCCCTCAAAGTGGTATGATTCATACTAATCTGTTAATAGGCCGTTAATCCAATGGTCGCGCTGATAGATTACGATTGCATTGGGCAACTAAGCCCCGCTCCGGTTTTTGGGTTCGGAATTATGGCAGACCAGCCAATACATACGGAAGAGGTGGGAGGCAAAGGCCAGACCCGCACTCAGGCCCAGGAACTCGAAGCCTGCGCCGTGGGGCTGATGCAAGCCATAGATATGGGCATATCCAACGAAGTAGGCCCCTATGATCTCACCCCCATAGAATTCAACCTGCTCAGGGCCTGCATGGACATGGGCGAATGCACCGCCACCCAGCTCGCAGCCGTGCTGCCCGTGGACGCTTCGCGCATCAGTCGCGTAGTCAACGGCCTGGTAAACAGGGGCTTCCTCATAAGACAGCGCCAGACCCATGACCGGCGCATCGTCATGCTCCGGCTGTCCGACGAGGGATACACCCTCACCGAAACCCTCAACCAGCGCGTCCAACTCTACGACAACCGGCTCATGGAAGGCGTCACCGAAGAAGAAATGCGCGCCTTCATAGAAACCACGAACAAGATCCTCGCCAACCACGAATCCATCCGCCAATCCTAATAGCCCGGACAATCCAAGACGCCCCCGCCGCAGCGCCTACTCACTCATACGGCTTCCGCGCCAAGACCACCCCGTGCGCCATCGAGGTCATCGCCGCCGGATCATCCAGCCACACGTTGTGGTAATAGTCCTTGACCCTGTTATATAGCTCTTTGGTCGCCGCTCCGTGCTCTATCGCGGAGGTCATCGTCCCTTCCGAAAAGAACCACCTCAGAAACACGTCCCGAATGAACTCTATGTCCTCCGGCTCGCTGTAAACGTCGAAATCCGCCGACGCCCGCGCGTCCTCGAACCCGGACTGGAGCATGAGCCACTTGAGATCTTTCCCTACGTTCGCCTGTCTGAAGTTGATCTCCAGAAGGTCCGTGAATATCTCCCACGACCTCGCCAGAACTCCATCGTCGTCAGGAAACGAAAAACTGGCCTCCAACAATATCTCGCGGCAGCCGATCAAACCGCCCGGCCTCAGCACTCGCCTCAACTCCCGCAGAACCACCTGCGGGTCGGGGAAACTCATCAGAATGTTGTGACAGTGAGCCACGTCGAAATGGCCGTCCTCAAACGGAAGAGGCCCAAGCTCGAAAACGTGAAACACGGCGTTGTCGTGTCCGCCCTCCGCCGCCAGTTCCCGCGCCATCTCCACCCTGGACTCGATCATCGCCACGCCGTGCATCTCCCCTGGACTCACGGCGTCCGCCAGGCCCACCGATATGGTGCCGGTGCCGCAGCCGAAATCCAGCAGGCGATGGCCCGGTTTCAGATGCGGAAGCAGATAACCCGCGTTCGCCTGCGCGGTCCGACGCTTCATGGTCTCGACTACGAAGTCGTCGAATCCATACGTATGCTCATAGTCGGGCGCCGCCGCGTCTATCTTGGACATTTAACTAACTCCAGCCGGATTTCTCGCTATCGCCACCCCGTAAGCCAGAGCGCATAACGCGCCCGGATGCTCGCGCCAACGGCTGTAAGCGTCTTTTATCCTGTCCCTCCACTCTTCCGTCGCGGCCCCGTACTTTATCGCCGCGTCCATTATCTCGTCCGACACGAACCACTGCAGAGCCACGTTATAGATGAACTCCACGTCCTCCAGCTCGCTGTAAATATCGTAATTCACCGTCATCTTCACGTCCTCGAACCCGCTCCGGAGCAAATGCCGCTTCAACTCCCTGCCCATCTGCGGATGGCCGTCGTCAGCCTCCAGCAGGTCCGCGAATATCTCCCACGCCTTCCAGATAACCCCGAAGTCCGGATGCGTGAAACTCCCCAGGCACACCATCTCGCGGCAGCTTATCAGGCCGCCCGGCTTCAGCACCCGCTTCACCTCTCCGAGCGAGCGCAGCGTGTCCGGCACGTGCGTAAGCACGATGTGGCAGTGAGCCACGTCGAAATAGTCGTCCTCGAAGGGAAGTTCGGCCACGTCCGCCACGTGGAATATCGCGTTCTCGTATCCCCGCGCTGACGCCATCGCGCGCGCCAGCTCGATCTGCGATTCCTCCATGTCAACGCCGTGCATCTCTCCCGGTCTCACGGCGTCCGCCAACCCCAGAGATATGCTGCCCGGCCCGCAGCCGAAGTCCAGAACCCGCTGGCCACTCTCAAGATGCGGGAGCAGGTGTCCGGCCTGCGATTCCGCCGTGTTCCGCCTGAAGGCTTCCAGAATCGCGTCGCTGAATCCCAGCGTATAGTCAGGCGTAGAGGTTTGCGTCATTCAAGAACCCTCCTTCAGCGCGTCGCTGAATCCGAGCGTACCGTCGAGCGCTGATATCCGCGTCTGAATCGTCGTATCCCGTTTGGCAACTCCCATGTAGCGGGGGGGGGGGGGGGGATACAAGCATATTGCGTAGGCGTCATTGTAAGAAATCGCGCGTCCGAATGCCGCCAGCCTTCTCCTCGTTCCCTCGACAGCGGGGGAATCCACCTCCTCCCAAACACGCAATTTATATCATTATCAATTCTCCGTCTGATTGTCAACCCGCCGCCAACCAGCCGGGCCAATCCCGTCTAATTCTCACGCCATCGCGTAAGAGCCTCCTCCCGCTTATTCGTCTTCCCCGATTTCACGGAAATAACATGATTCTCGGTCATCCAATTATTGCAATTCCATCATGTGCTATCATACATTCATTCTCTCAGCGCCTCTGAAGAACGCGCGGACGCCCTATTGACAACCTCCCCTACACAGACCGGACTAGGCAAAATCCTCGCCACCTCCCAACGCTGGCTTTGGAACGCCGTCTCCGTACTCATACCATTCATCACTTTCGTGTTCCTTCTCGGTCTAGCCGCCGTCGAATTCATACCGCTCGGCCCCGGTTTCCGGCTGCTCGCGCTCATCGTTCCCGCCATCTCAGCCATAGCCGTCGCGCTTATCAAGATCATTCCCACGTTCTCCGCGAGAAATCGGCCCGGCGAAAGCCGCTCCCACGGCACTCTGAGAAGGGAGATACCGGCGCTGCTCTCGCTCCTGGCGCTGTCCATCCTGGTAGTCGCCATGATAATCCCCACCACGATTGGACGCTTCTCCAGAAGCCAGGACGCTCAGATGGCGCTCAAGTCATTCGCGCTCGAATACGACCCCGACGTCGATCTGAACAGCCTGGAACAGACGCTCGCCGAATTCGAGCGCGCGCGCCGAACGCTCGCCCAGGACTGGACGATTCCGCCCGAAAAGCCTCCCGTCTCACTGGAAATCCTACGGAATATCGAAGCGTACAGACAGACAAGGGACGAAAGCTGGTCAATCGGGTTCCTGAGATGCGAACAGGATAAAGTAACCATCGTCGTTCCGGTTGAGTCGGACTCCGGTGTGCTGCGCGAGTACCAGCATACCGGCGCGCCAATGCACGAGACGACGCACGCCGTGATGTGCCAGATACTCGGACAGGAAGCGTTCTTCTCTATGGGGCTCTGGTTCCATGAAGGAATGGCGCAACTCTATCAGAACAAACCGGCGTCGAGGATATTCGACCGCGCGGCCAACCGAATCATGGTCTGGCTGAACCGAAACAGCTTGCTTCAGCCCGAAAAGTTCTGCGACTACCAGCTTGAAGGGAGTGGAACGGAGATAGACATCTTCTACCAGACCGCGCTGGAATTCGCCCGCTCGCTGGAAGCGACCTACGGCAATCATGCCCTCAGCGCGATAATCGAAGACGTATCGAACGGGGCGACCTTCGACGACAGTCTCGAACATCGCCTCGGCGGCGTGTGCATGGAATTATACACCGAATGGAAACGATCCCTCTGAACCCCAAATATATGAAACGCGCCAAGCATGGAGCGACCCAGATGAGAGACTTCGACGAATACCTGATGGAATCCTACGAGATGCGCGAGAAGCTCGTCGCCGACAAGTTCAGGCCCAGCTACCACTTCGTCCCGCCCGAAGGCCGCTGGAACGACGTCAACGGCGCCGTCTTCTGGAAGGGCAGATACCACATCGGCTATCTCCAGAAGATACCCAACGGCCCCGGCGAGCGCGACTTCTCAAGCTGGCAGCACATATCGAGCCGCGACCTTCTTCACTGGCGCTACCACAATGCGTCGCTGCGGGAGCCGCTGGAGGGCAAGAGGGGCGACTACTTCAACAGCGGCGACGTGATGGCGGGCGCGGAGACGCCCACCATCATCACCAATATGCCCAGGCGCGGCATCTGCATATACCAGAGCCGAGACGACAATCTGGACGACTGGATCCCGCTGGCCGAAAACCCCGTCATACCCGTGGACCCGGCCCCGGAGGGCGAGGAGTCCATGTCTTCCAGCGAGTTGCCCGAGTGCGTCATCTTCGACCCCAGCGGCTGGAAGGAAGGCGACACCTACTACGCCCTGATCGGCAACAAGAACCACCGCCCGGGCTACGAAGGCGACTCCACCAGCCTGTTCAAGTCCACCGACCTCCGGCAGTGGGAGTACGTCGGCCCATTCTACAAGTCCAACAGAAAGTGGACGGAGGAGATAGAGGACTGCGCCTGCTCCAACTTCTTCCCATTCGGGGACAAGTATATGCTGCTTATGCACACCCACAGGCCCTACGGCAAGACCCAATACTACATCGGACGCTACGAGAACGAGCGATTCCACCCGGAGGTAAACGGACAGCTTAGCCGGCTGGGGAGCATGGTCGCCGGGCCCGAGACGCTGCTGGACGACAGGGGCAGGCGGATATTCTGGGGCTGGGTCAGGGAGGCGCGCGGACACGATTGGGAGAATTACGGCTGGAACAGCGTTATGACGCTGCCCTGGCAATTCACCCCCGCCGCCGACAACAGCCTGCTCATCAATCCCGTCGAGGAGCTGCGCTCGCTGCGCTACGACGAGCTCAGCCACCCCGACCTCACCCTGTCGGCGGGCGAAGAGCGGACGCTTGAGGGCTTCGACTCCGACTGCGTGGAGATCAAGCTGACCATCCAGCCCAACGACGCCGCCCGCTTCGGCGTGAAACTGCTCCACTCGCCCGACGGCGAAGAGGCGACGGTGGTTACATACGACGCCGAGAGGCAGCGGTTCGTGGTGGACTTCGAGCGCGCCAGCCTGAATACGAACCTGATCTATGGACGCGATATGCGCGACCACAGCGATGGAGTCCGCCGGCAGATAGTCCCCTTCCCCCTGGAAGACGGAGCGCCTTTGGACATGGACATATTCGTTGACCGCTCCATCATCGAGATATTCGTCAACTCCCGCGCTTGTATAGTTCAGAGGATCTATCCCACCAGGGAGGACAGCAAGGGCTTCAGCATCTTCACTGAAGACAACCCCATCCGCGTCAGCGACATCGCCAAATGGGAAATGGACGCCACCAACCCCTGGTGACGCTCTATGTTAGAATACGCAGCGCATGAGTACGAATCTGAAGGGGGAAGTATGAGGTACGCGGAGACACCGGCGCCTACCCAAACGCCCAGGCCCACCGCTCCAACCCTGCCGCGAGACGAGATAGCCCGCCTGGGCGACGAGATCTACGAACGCGACATCCGCTCTCGGGTGGAGGCCGACCACTACGGAGAGGTCGTCGCCATAGACGTGGACAGCGGAACCTGGTCCATGGGCGATAACGTGATTGTCGAGACAGACCGTCTTCGGGAGCGACGCCCGGACGCCATTGATGTCTGGCTGCTCCGAGTCGGCCACCGGGCGCTGTATCACTTTGGGGGTCGTCCCCTGCGACCGCTTCCCGCTCTTACATCGCGGTGAAGCCGCCGTCCACCACCAGTTCCGCGCCGGTTATGTACGACGCCTCATCCGACGCGAGGAAGAGGACGGCGTAGCCGACTTCCTCGGGGCGTCCTATCCGACGCATCGGCACGCCCAGGTTCACCATGTTGCTCCGCATATCGGGATCCCTGGCGGCGCTGGAGGAGCGCATCGGGGGCATGGCGCCCGGATGCACGGAGTTGACTCTTATGCCGTCCGGGGCGTACTGGACGGCGGCGGACTTGGTTACTATGCGAACCGCGCCCTTCGAGGCGTTGTAGCCCATGTGGATGACGTTCTGGCCGACGATGCCGCTTATGGAGGATATGTTCACGATGGAGCCGCCGCCCGCCGACTGCATTTGGGGAATCACCGTCTTCATGCCCAGGAATACGCCCTTGGCGTTGATGTCCATGAAGGTATCCCACGCCTCGACGCTCATCGTATCCGGGTGATGCGTGCCGCTGATGCCCGCGTTGTTCACGAGGATGTCCAGCTTACCGTAGCGCGCCAGCGTCGCCTCGACCGCCGCCGTCCAGTCGGATTCGCTGGTGACGTCCAGTTTCATGAACACGGCGTCGCCGCCCGACTCGGCAATCTCGGCCTCCACCTGTCTGCCTTCCTCTTCCACGACGTCCGCTATGACCACCTTCGCGCCCTCGCGCGCGAATATCCTGCACTCTTCCGCGCCCATCCCGTTCGCGCCCCCGGTTATGATAGCGACCTTTCTTTCCAGCCTCATGGTTCACCTCGACCCGATTGCTCTGACTATATATATCGGTTTATAAACTAACAGGTGGCAACTGGTGGGGCAACTGATGAGTAACAGGTGAAAAAGTCACCAGCATTGACCTGCATTTCACCTGCATTAGCTATGGGGAAAAATTTTCGGGCCTTCTATTTTTCATTTGCATAATCTCCTGTTTATGCCAGCCGTGATAGAAATTGTGTTCTCAATGGAAGTATTGTAGCATGGCGATAGGTGGAGATGGAAGGGATTTTCAGGCCTTAGCGAACATCCGCTTACACAGAGTATTTTTCCACCGCGTCGGGGCTTAGTTCCAGGCCGAGACCGGGCTTGTCGGGGTATGGAGACCACATCCCGTTTTGGTGTTCGGGAAACTCGGTGTACCAGATTCGGTCGGCCTGATCGGCCACCTTCAGGTATTCGACGACTTTCAGATTGGGCGTCGCGCAAGAGAGATGAAGATGCACAAGCTGGACTCCGTGCGGCGCTACGGGCAGGTTGAACCCGTGCGCTATGTGCGCGACCTTCATCCACTCGGTAATCCCGCCGACGCGGCCAACGTCGGGCTGCACGATGTCCGCGCCGCCTCTTGAGATCAGTTCCTTGAATCCGTACTTGGTGTACTCGTGTTCGCCAGTCGCAACCGGAATCGTGGTGGAGGCGGCTATCCTGGCGAGGCCGTCTATGTCGTCGGCCAGAACCGGCTCCTCGAACCAGCCCACGCGGTATTGCTCGAACTCCCTCGCCATGTAGATGGCCTGCTTGGGGTGGTAGCCGTTGTTGGCGTCTATGTATATGTCAACATCGTCGCCCAGCGCGTTTCGGACGGCGGCTAGACGCTCTATGTCCTCGCGCTCCGAGTTGCCGAAGTCCTTGCCCACTTTTATCTTCACGCGGGGTATGCCCTGCTCGACCCACTCGGCGGTCTCGGCTATGAGTTCGTCAACGGAGAAGTTGGTCCATCCGCCGGAGCCGTATATCGGCACGGATTCCTGGAAGGGCCCCAGCAGCTTGTAGAGCGGCAGGCCGAGCGCCTTCGCTTTCAGATCCCAGAGGCCGATGTCCACCGCCGACAGCGCGCAGAAGGCGATGCCCTTGCGTCCGTAGCCCCTCACGCGCCAGAACATATCGTTCCACAGCTTTTCGATGTCGAACGGATCCTGTCCGACCAGAAGGTCTTTGAAGCCGCGCTCGATGACCTCTCGGACGCCCGGGCTGGACTGTCCCAGTCCGAAGCCTTCTACGCCCTCCTCGGTGTGTATATGCACGAATAGCTGGGAGCGTCCGCCCGAACCCGGCGGCGGGGGCGGAATCGTGGCGTCCTGGATCGGAGCGGCGTCCGGGTCGCTGAGAACGGTGGTGGTTATGTCGGTGATTCGCATTCTGCTGGGGTCTCCTGGCGGTGAGGGTGGAGTGGGTTTGGCCTCCGGGGTTCTTCACTCCGTCGGTTCTCATCGGACATCCATCAACTCGCCGCTGACACGCTCTCCCGCAGTGAAGGTTCAAGTAGGTGGACGCTAATCCTGTCCCCATCGGTCCGCATCTTCAGGAACCGGTTTATCGGCTCTGACGAGAGAGCGTTCATCGCCGTATCTTCCACTTCGCTAATTCTGAACCCAGATTCCGAACCTACGTGATGCAGGAAGTTGAAGATGGTCAGCCCCGCCGGGCCGTCGCCTTCCGGGTCCATCCTCAGAAGGATCTGGTCAGAGAGTTGATAGCCTATGGCTTCTCTGGAATGACCGAAGGCGATGTATAGAATATCCCCTTCTGCATCATAGGTTATACGAACTGAGTTCATCTTGATATTGCCCTCCGTCGCATGACATAGTATGCGGCAGGTAAGATATATCCAATGGTCGCGTCTGTCTCTAACACTGTCGGGGATGGAACATTCTCCACCTGTTGCCATGCTGGACTCCGGCGCGGGCTAACGGCTTCCGGCGGACCTTCCGCCGTCCACCATATACACTCCGCCCGTGCAGAAGCCACTGTCGTCGCTGGCGAGGAACAGCATCAGCCGCGCCACTTCCTCCGGCTCTCCGTAGCGCTGCATGGGTATGCGGTCCGCGGCGGCGCGCTTCACCACATCGGCGGTTACGGCGGAGTCGTCCATCGTCGCCACGCGCATATCCTCTATGGAGCGCATCATGCGGGTTTCGATGGGCGCGGGGTTGACAGTGTTGACCCTGATGGCGGGCGCGAACTCCAGGGCGGCGGAACGCATCAGGCCGATGACCGCGTGCTTGCTGGTGTTGTAGGCCGACATTTCCGGCCCGCCGCCGATGCCGGCGGTAGAAGACGTGATTACGATGCTGCCCCCTCCGCGCTCGAGCATGGCGGGGACGGCGTACTTGACTCCCAGCCACACGCCGCGCACGTTGACTGCCATCACGCGGTCGAACATCTCTATGGGATAGTCGGTTATCAGAGACAGCGTACCCTCGATTCCGGCGTTGGCGAGCAGTATGTCTATGCCGCCCCAGCGCTCCACGGCCTCGTTGATGTAGTCCCGCGTCTGCTCCGGCTGAGTGACGTCGGCGACGGTATAGCTTGCCCTGTCCTCGCCGATTGAGCGCGCGGTCTCCCGGAGCGCGTCTTCGTCCAGGTCAACGAGCGCCACCTTCGCGCCTTCGTCGGCGAACAGCCTGGCCGCCGCGCTTCCGATGCCTCCGGTCGCGCCGGTAATCACCGCCACTTTTCCTTCCAAGCGGGCCATTTGAAAACTCCAAAATCAATTCGCGGGGCGTACCTTGCCCACGCTCTAGCTTGTAGTCTCATCGAGAACGCCGCAACGCGGCGAGAGCGAGTGTAACAGGTCTGCCGGAAAGTTCAAGCGGCCCGAAAAGGGAAGCGCCACATAATTTCCCTTGATTGCGGGCGTCGCAGGGGCTATTCTCATTGTACCGTTCCCTTCGGATGGGGGAGTGTCGGAACTGGTAGACGAGCATGACTTAGGATCATGTGCCGCAAGGCGTGGGAGTTCGAATCTCCCCTTCCCCACCATCTCACCCCCCGATCCCCGCGGCTTCTTTGCGGCTGACCATTCCCTGTCATGGCTTGACAATACGCGACGGCAGTGAAAAGATGCGCGCGTGGGCAGCTATTTAGTAGCTAACCGGCGATCAAAGCGAACAATTCAGCGTTCGAGTTAATGACCGGTGTCCCATCCGCACAGAATGGCGAAGTCGCACGCTATCGTCCTGGTTCTCGCGCTGGCAATAATATGCCTAATCCTGCTTTCCGAAAATTCCTCCCTCGCCCAAAACGACACCATTAGCTTCGTCCAGAACTCCGTAGAAGACCAGACCTTCGAATACCCCTATGGCTACGCGATAGACAACCTCGAACTCCCCGAAGCCACGGGCGGAAGCGGAAGCTACACATACTCCCTCTCGCCCGACGTTCCGGGCCTGAGTTTCAGCGCCGCCACCCGAACCCTGTCCGGTACGCCAACCAGGCTTAAGAAGAATCATGAGATGACCTATACGGCCACTGACGCAGACGACAGCGCGAGTTCCGCCAGTCTGCAATTCAAAATATCCATAATACCCGGAAGCGTCCGCAACATTCAGGCGACGGTCAATGTGAGTACCCCCAGCGTAGCCCTGACATGGGACGCGACCACTGGGGCCATAAAGTATTACATAGACCGTTGTCCGGGCGCCTGTACACTGGACAGCCTTGATTGGACATACATATATGACGGTACCCAGACTACGCACACCGATACAAACGTAACTCTGGGTCAAACCTTTACGTACTTATTCCAAGCGAATGTGTCCGACGGACGGAATGAAAAGCTCTCATCGCGCAACCTTCTAACTGTCCTGGTCGAGGCCCCTACGCCCACTCCCACACCTTCTGCGACGCCAACTCCTCGTCCTACTCCCACGCCCACCGAGACGCCTACACTCACACCGACCGTTACACCGACACCAACGCCTACACTCACCTCCACGCCAACCGCAACGCCAACTCCGACTCCAACCGTTACACCGACACCAACGCCTACACTCACCCCCACGCCCACTTTCACCCCTACTCCCACACCAACGCCGACTCATACGCCAACCGTTACACCCACGCCGACGCCCACCAATACACCAACACCAACGCCCACCGCGACATTCACGCCGACTCCCACAAACACGCCCACGCCGACCAATACCCCAACGCCTACGCCGACTCCCATCCCAAGTTTCCCCGCCATTCCCCCCGGCAAGTACGACAAAGACTACCCGCTTGGCGCGGCCATAAAGTCGCTGACTCTGCCCCAGGCCATGGGCGGCAGCGGCGTCTTCTCATACTCGCTGAGGCCGGAGGTGCCGGGACTGGCCTTCGACACCACCACTCGCGTACTGTCTGGAACGCCAAGCTCGGTAGGCGAGTATCCGATGACCTACACCGCGACCGACTCAGCGCCCGACATGGGAACCACGACCCTGGCCTTCACGATAGTAGTTTCGCCCTCAGCGGTGTCGAACTTCGAGGCGGATTTCGACATAAACGACACAGAGATAAAGCTGAGCTGGGACTCGATTGATGGCGTTTCAGGATACGACATAGAACGCTGGCGGCGTCCGAATAGGGATGTCACGTTCAAGAAAGACACCTCTTTCGGACATGGCGGAACTGAAACTGTTCTCGCGGACACGACGGAGTACACGGACTCAGAGCTAACCGTGAGCTATGAATACTTCTATCGGCTATCGGCCTTTCTGAAATTATCTTCCAAGAAGTTGGCAAGAGGCGAGTGGGCTGAATCGTCCGACATAAAGGTCAAACCCCCACCAACTCCAACACCCACGCCCTCTCCAACACCAACAGCGACACCCTCACCCACGGCGACACCTACCCCCACTCCTACCGCGACGCCGACGCCAACATTCACCCCCACACCCACGCCTACGCCCTCTCACACCCCAACATTCACTCCCACCCCGACACCGACTCATACGCCGACGCCGACTCCAACCGCGACATTCACGCCGACTCATACGCCCACTCACACCCCAACGGTTACGCCCACGCCGACTGACACGCCCACTCCAACACCCACCGCGACCTTCACGCCGACACCCACCAACACGCCCACTCCGACGCATACCCCAACGCCTACACCGACCCCCATACCCAGCTTCCCCACCATTCCCCCAGGCAAGTACGACAAAGACTACCCGCTTGGCGCGGCCATCAAATCGCTAACCCTGCCCCAAGCCACAGGCGGCAGCGGCGTCTTCTCATACTCGCTGAGACCGGACGTGCCAGGGCTGACCTTCGACACCACCACTCGCGCCCTGTCTGGAACGCCAAGCTCAGTGGACGAGTATCCGATGACCTACACCGCGACCGACTCAGCGCCGGACATGGGAACCACGACACTGGCCTTCACGATAGTCGTTGCGCCGTCCGCGGTGTCGAACTTCCACGCCACCACCACGTCCGGCGCGCGGATAAAGCTGGCCTGGGACTCGATTCAAGGCGTTTCAGGATACGACATGGAACGCTGGTGGCGTTCGGATAAGGATAAGACGTTTACAAAAGATACATCTTTCGGACACGGGGGAATCAAGACATTCCTCCCAGACGCGACTGAATACACGGACACCGGCCTAATCGCCGGCAACGAATACTTCTACCGCCTCTCGCCCTACCTGAAACTGGCTTCCGGTGAATTGCGACACGGAGATTGGGCAGAATCGGAGGACATATACATCGAACCTCCGCCAACGCCCACGCCCACACCTACGTTCACCCCTACGCCGACTCATACACCGACTCCGACAGCCACCAATACCCCCACGCCTACGCCGACTGACACACCCACCCCAACGCCGACTAACACACCTACAATCACACCTACGCCGACACCGACCAATACCCCAACTCCGACGCCTACTAACACACCAACGCCGACCAATACGCCCATACCAGCAGTGCGCCTCCCCCAAAATCTCGGCGAAGAATATGATTATATTAGCTATCCGTTAGGAGCTAGGATTGATCCCGTGACTCTGCCCGAAGCGACAGGCGGCAGTGGCGCATTCACTTACTCTCTTACTCCAGATGTGCCGGGACTCATTTTCGATATCTCGACTCGCGAGCTTTCAGGCATACCGACTTCCTTGGGAAATTACGATATGACCTACAAGGCTACCGATTCAGGCTTCCGCCTGAATTACGACACGTTTACATTCACGATAACCGTCGTGCCTGCGGATGTAACCAATCTAAAGGCGAAGCCAGACCCAGACGGCGCATGGGTTGAATTAACGTGGGACGCTGTTGTCGGGGCCACATGGTACGAGATATTGCGCTGTCCAGGCTTATGCGAATTGGAAGACGTTGACCCCGGCGAAGATGCCATAAGAGTGGACTCAGAACTAACCTTCACCGACAACGATGTAACCCCCGGATCAACTTACACCTATTTCGTACTCGCGGTCATAGATGACGGAAAGCATATATTACGCTCATTTCTGCCTACTCGCCGCGTAGTCCATATTCCCGCTCCAACTTCAACACCCACACCCACACCCACCAACTCACCGACACCAACTCATACCCCTACTCCGACACCCACCAACTCACCCACGCTGACCAACACGCCTACCCCAACCCCCGTATCCACACCATCGCAAAGTTCCGGTTCGACCTACATCGCTAATCCGACCGCCACGCTCACCGCTGAACCGACTTACACCCCTACCCCAATGCCCACGCCGTCCGCTTCTCCAACAATGACCCCAACGCCCGAATTTGTAATCCTGAATATAACGCCGGTCGTGGTGGAAGAATCTCCCAGCGAAGTCGTGGATACCATTCAGCCAAACACCCCCGGTCAAATCGTCTCGCCCGACGGCGGAGTGTCCGTTCAATTCCCCGCGCTGTCCAGGCGTATCACCTTCCAGGTCGGAATCAGCGCCAGCGACAAACACTGTCTCTCCGGGGCCGCTCCGCCCGGCGTGATTCTGTCCTGCGTCCGAGTAGATACGTTCGACCGATATGGCAAAGCGGAATCGGACGCCCTTCTCACGACGCCCGCGACCCTGAACATAGTCCTGGACGATGAGAGCGACGACCTACCGATAGCCCTGTCCATTCTGACGCGGGCTTACGAAGCGGGCGGAATCAGCCTGCTTTCCAGGGAATACCTCGGCGACGAGTGGAGCGAGATACCCTTCTCGCTGAGTCGGACGCCCGAAGGAAGAATAACCGTAAGCGCGACCCGCGACCGCTTCGGCGTATTCGCCCTCACAGCCGACGCGGAGATTCTGGAGCGTATGGCTAACGACGCGCCGCCCACTCCAACCATCACGCCTCTGCCAACGCCATTGCCTGAAAGCTCGCGTCCGCCGCGCGAGTGGCCCGGAGCGCTCTTCGGTCTGCTGATAGCGATGCTTGCCCCTGTCATCCTGAAGCTCTGGCACATGGCCACCATCGGGATAAACTGGTGAGACGATTGCCAAAATCCCTTACCCCTCGACGGGGGAAGACCAGGATGGGGGTGATCAGCAAGACCTACAATCAGGGCCAATCAGCCAAATCACGAAAATCACAGTTCAGACTCGCCCCTCAGCCGACGCAACTCCGCTTCGAGCTCCGCAACGCGCGACTCCGCGGATTCCGCCCGAACCTCTGCGAACTCAACCTGCGACTCCGCTATCTCTCGCGCCGCCTCAGCAGACACCCGCGCCGCCTCAGCAGACACCCGCGCCGCCTCAGCAGACACCCGCGCCGCCTCAGCAGACACCCGCGCCGCCTCAGCAGACTCTCGCGCGTCCTCAACCTCCTGCGCCGTCCGAAGCCAACGCTCCCCAACCGGATCGTACAGCCGCAGACTGCCATCTTCCCAATGAAACTCCAGGTTCAGCGTCGGGCTGTGACCCCAGATTCCGCCGTCCGAGTCCTCTCGCATCTCCAACGGCCGGTATTCACCATCCACCAACCTCTCCCCACGCAGCGCGAACCCGTAATGATCCCCGCCGCTCGGATCGAACATCCAGTACTCGCCAATCCCGAGACTCGCGTACAACTTTCGCTTGCTCCCCAGATCGTTCCTCCAGGTGCTGGGAGAACCAATCTCCAGAACGAAGTCCGGCGCTTTGCCCACCTCCCACATCAGGTAGGTGTTGTTCCTCTCGAACGATTCCATACTCACCCCAATCACCACGAAACAGTCCGGCGCGAACCGCAACTGTGGATTCCCCTCCACGTAGTAGATGAATATGTCTCCACCTACCTCAACGTCCTCGCGCAGTCGAAAGAACAATCTCAACATGACGAGTAGGTCGAGGTAATGTCTGGATTGGTAACGTCCGTCAGGCATTGGCATACCATCCGTTTCTGGATAGAAGATTTTTGTCGTCTGTGTGGGCGTCTCAACGGCCAGCGCCGCGCTCTTGATGACCATACTCTTTCCTCCCTGCTCGCGCCGATTATACCACGAAGCGCCATTCCCGACCGGCGATCAAAATGCCTTCCCCCGTCAAGGGGGAAGGATAGGATGGGAGTGAACCACCGATAGAAACAGAGGATGTCCCCGCTACGCCAGAGTCTTTCGGTTATTTCCCGATACCGCTTCTGTCGTTCGCCCTGAGCTTGTCGAAGGGCAGCCACGAACATAATTGGTTGATAATCGAAAGACCCTGCCCGCTACGCTAATTCAGCTTGGCGGTCCTATGACACCCCCGGCCTATGCTGCGCCCATGGCCGCGCTTCCTCGAACGCCGCCGACGCCGCCAGAACCGTCTCCTCGTCGCCCGGCTTGCCTATGATGTGCAGACCTATGGGCATCCCGTCCGAGTCGAACCCGCACGGGATGCTCGCCGCCGTGAACCCAATCGTGTTTATCGGGTGCGTGAAAGGCACGAAGCCCCACGCGGCTGTCGGGTACGCCTTCTGCCCGTCTATCTCTTCGGGATACCGGTCGGTCGGGAAAGCCGTCACCGGCATCGTGGGCGAGAGCAGAAGGTCGAACTTGTCGAATTCGTCCATGAACTGCTGAATCATGCGGTCGCGGTTTCCGAGCGCGCGTATGTAGTCCGTCATCGTGAAGCCCGCGCCCTGCTCTATCGTCCAGCGCGCGTACCAGGTCAGCGGATCGTCCGGGGCGTCAAGCAGGTGGCCGTTCCCCGCGTATGCGTTGCCGCCGAAGAAGACCATCCAGGGGTCGAACGGATTCTCCAATTTCAGAGCGGATTCCTCCACCGAGCATCCCAGTTCCTCGAACGCCTTCGCGCCCACCTCGGCGGACTGCGCCACCTCGCGGTCAACGGGCGTGTATCCGAAGTCCGCGCTCCAGCCGAACTTCAGGCCATCTATCCCCCTGTCCAGCGAGCCCACGAAATCCGGGATCGGCGCGCGGAGCGAACCCGCGTCCTTCGGGTCATACCCGGCCATCACCTGGAGCAGAATCGCGGTATCGCGCACCGTCCGCGACATAGGCCCCTGCTGGCTTGTCAGGTTTACGGCGGGCGGCGCGTCAACGCCCGTGTAGCTGGACACCCGCCCCTGCGTCGGCTTGATGCCGTATATCCCGTTGAAACTGGCCGGTATGCGGATAGAGCCGCCGCCGTCGCCGCCCGTGCCGAGCGCGCACAGCCCCGCCACGATAGACGCGCCCGCGCCGCCGCTGGATCCGCCCGACGTGCGCTCCGTGTTCCACGGATTGCGACACGGCTCCCCAAGCCGGTTCTCATTCGCGCCCAGCAGCCCGAACTCCGGCGTGTTCGTCTTGCCCAGCATCACCGCGCCCGCGTCCAGAACCTTCTGCACGCACGTCGCGTTCGCGTCCGGCACCCTGTCCTTGAACGCCAGCGATCCGCCCGTCGTGCGGACGCCCGCCGTCATCTGCAGGTCCTTTATCGAGATAGGCAGGCCGTGTAGAGCGCCCAGGCTCTCGTCCCTGGAAGTCGCCTCGTCCGCCCTCCGCGCCTGTTCCAGCGCTATCTCCGGCGTGGGAGTCAGGTACGAGTTGAGTTGTCCGTCCAGCCTCTCCATGCGCGAGAGATACAATTCGGTAAGCTCCACCGAGCTTACTCGCTTATCCGCCATCATCCCCGCCAGTTCGTATGCCGGCGCGAACGCCAGGTCGTTGTCTAAGTTGGGCATTATGATTCTCCTCTCAGAATATCGGCAGCCTGAATCACCGAATCAGCCGCGCGTCCAAGTCTATCGTAACCCGCGCCCAATTGCGGTCCGCCGTTATAACAGGCAAGCCCATGACTATCCCCAAAGCCAAGCAAGCCCTGTCCCCCAGCGACAGACCTTGCTCTTTCGTGATAGGTCTCAGAATTCCGCAGATGTACGCTTGAACTTCATCAAAGGCGACGACGATGATTGGAAAATCATCAAGATATGTCCTTATGGCTGCTTCTTCCCATCCCCTCTCAGCTAACTTCGCCACTACTTCCGACATATTGACAGAACTGATAGCGACCGAACGACTGAGTACAGACGCCGCCGCTTCCGCGCCCGGCTCATCGTAAACGTAAGCCAGTATCACCGAAGAATCTATGACCATCTCAGCCATAGAGTTCTCTTTGGGCTTCGGCGCGCCTTTCCTGGATCAATTCCTCCGAGAGAAGCGTCCCACTGTCAGGCGGATGATTTTTCGCGTACTCTCGGATTCTATTTGTCGCCCAGGCGAATGTATATATTCGCAGGGTTTCATCTTCGATCTTGGCAAGTACTGCGTCTCCCGGCTTAACTCCAAGTAGTTCCTGAGCCGCCGCTGGCAACTTAACCCTGCCGTCTCGCCCAACTCTGACTCTGCGCGGATAGCTTTGCGTATTCTCCGTTGGATTCGATTCGTAACCGCCCGAAGCTCGGTCTGACAGATCAATCCGAACCTCTCCGTTTTCTAAGGCCAGGTTCAGTACGTCCCCATATCCTATATTCATTTTCTCTCTATACAGCGAGGGTACGACAACAGCGCTGTCTTCTTCCAGCCTGATCGTCGCAACTCGACTGTCCTCGAACTCTCCGACCCGGAGCTCTTTTTTGTACATGGCCAACGTCTCCGACAGGTAAGAGGCATTCTCAAGCGGACTGTCGCGGCGCGCGTCTTGCGCCATACCTGTATCACTCTCGCCTGCGAACAGCCCGATCCCTCCGTCCGATACAATCAACTCCATCTCATCCCCGGGTCTTATGGCCAGCCTATCTCTGTACTCTGCGGGTATAGCTACTCTACCCTGTTCGTCCACCCTTGTCTTCATATCTTCTCCTCCAGCCCATTTCCGGTATTATCGCACTCCCGCTATCCACCTGCAATCCATACAATACCCACACTGCCTATCCTTGACGCGAATTGACCGCCGCCGAGAATCGCAATTCCACCCCGCAGGCCGCCGACACCTTCGTGAGCGTGTCCAGACGTGGATTCCGCTTTCCCGATAGCGCGCGGGATAGCGCTACCCTGTCCACTTTATACCCTCTATGTTACAATATCTCTATCGCAGAACAAAAGTGCCTGAATAACATAATGTACAGTTTATCAACAAAGACAAATCCGTCCCGAAAAATTTTTCCGCAGGTGAATTTCAGCCAATTTCATAGCTAAATCCACCGATTTGCAGGTCATTGCCCTGGTGAAACGTCGCCAGCTCTTGACCAGTCCTCCACCAGGGATCCGCTAAGATTAATATAAACTAAGATATATATCAGAAGATTTTCATAGAACGCCTACTCCGAAAAGACCCGGACGGTTGCGCGAGGCGGACGCTCAAAAACGTCCACCTCAATCAACCCCAACCGGGTGTGGTATCATCCCCGCTGGAAAGCAAACCCAATCAGATACGAGAGGAACGACCAATGAAGATAACCAACATCGAAACCTTTATCGTTGACGCGGGCTGGCGGCCCTGGATGTTCGTCAAGGTCGAGACCGACGAAGGCATAACCGGCTGGGGCGAGTGCAGCGACGGCAGATCGCCGCACGGCATCGAAGGCACCATCCGCGACATGAAGCCGCTGCTCATCGGCAAAGACCCTCGCGCCTTCGAGATGCGATTCCAGGATATGTACCGCATCACCCGCCAGAGTCCGGGCGGAATCGCCGCCAAGGCCATCGCCGGCCTCGACTGCGCCTTCATTGACATCAAGGCCAAGGCGCTCGGCATATCCGCCGTCGAGCTATTCGGCGGCCCGACCCGCGAGAAAGTCCGCGTCTATTGGTCCCACTGCGGCAGCTCCCGCATCCGACATCACGACATCCTCGGCACTCCGCCCATAGACTCTTGGGAGGCCGTTACCAACCTGGGCCACGAGGTCAAGGAGCGAGGCTTCACAGCGCTAAAGACCAACATCCTCATGCCCGGCGAGAACGCCACTTTCGGCGGCGGCTTCAGCGGAGGCGTCGGCTCCACCGACCAGTACGCCCCCAAGTGGCTCGTGCCTCACGTCGAAAAGCTGATAGGCACCTTCCGTGACGCCGTGGGCGACGACATTGACCTCAACCTAGACCTCAACTTCCACTTCAAGACGGAGGGAGCGCTCCGCATCGCCAAGGTCCTGGAGCAGTTCGATATGCTCTGGCTCGAAATAGATATGTACGAACCCAAGAGCCTGCGCCAGATAAAGGACTCCACCTCCACGCGGATATGCACCGGCGAGAACCTGTTCTATATGCGCGACTTCATCCCGTACTTCGAGAACCACTCCGCCGATATGTTCATGATAGACGTACCCTGGAACGGCTTCAGTCAGTCCAAGAAGGTCGGCGACCTGGCCGAGGTGTACCAGCACAACGTCGCGCCCCACAACTACTACTCCCACCTGTCCAGCTTCGTCAGCGCCAGCCTGTGCGCCACGCTGCCCAATGTCCGCATCATGGAGATTGACATTGACGACATCCCCTGGAAGGACGAACTCACCACCGCCGTCCCCGAAATCATAGACGGCTACATGACCGTCCCCGCCGGCCCGGGCTGGGGCGCGGACATCAACGAAGAAGTCGCGCTCGCCCATCCCTGGGACGAAAACAGCCTCGCCGTCGGAACGGGAGGCTACAAGGTCCCCCAGCGTTAGCTCTTGCGTCGCATAGCCCAGGGACAGGCTTGCCCATGACCGCGCGGCCTGTCCCTCATTCACTCGGAAGGCCAACGAAACCCAATATGAAAGAAATCCTGCTGACTACGCTCAGAGACAAGAGTACATCCACAGCTGAGTTCCGACGCGCCTCGGATAAGCTCGCGTATCTGCTCTGCGCCGAGGTAATTTCCAAGCTCGCCGACAGGCGCGTTCGGATAGAAACCCCGCTCGTCCAGACCGACGGCTTAGCCCCGCCGGACGACGTAACGCTCGTCCCCGTTCTCAGAGCGGCGATGGCGATTCTGCCCGCCTTCACCGATACGCTGCCCGACGCCCCCGTCGGCATCGTCGGCGTGGAGCGCGACGAAGAGACAGCGACGCCTCGCCTCTACTACAAAAAGTTCCCGGCCAAACTGTCCCGTCGCGCCGTCATCATAGACCCGATGCTCGGCACCGCCGGCACCGCCACGCTGACCGCTCAGCTTCTCATCGAGGAAGGATTGATGCCCGAGGACATACACTTCGCCGGAATCCTGGCCGCCCCCGAAGGCATAGACAGACTCGCAGAGACGATCCCCCGCGAGAACATAACGGTCATGGCCATTGACCCGGACGGCCTCAACGCGCAGTATTTCATAACCCCCGGCCTAGGCGATTTCGGCGACCGCTACTACGGAACCTGAAGCTATCCACCAACTTGGCGACGCGACTTTCATTGTAGATCGGAGACGGACTTGACCAGAATTGACGGACGACAAAGGGACGAAATCCGCCCTACCACCATCGAGACCGGCGTCCAGAGCTACGCCGAAGGCTCGACGCTGATAACCATGGGAAATACCCGCGTCCTTTGCGCGGTGAGCGTCGAGGACAGAGTGCCGCGCTTTCTGAGAGGATCCGGGCGCGGCTGGGTAACGGCGGAGTACGCCATGCTGCCCCGCTCCACCCATACCCGAACACGCCGTGAGACAACCCCCAGGGGCCGCACGCAGGAAATCCAGCGTCTCATCGGGCGGTCGCTGCGAGCGGCGGTGGACATGGACAGACTGGGCGAGCGAGCGCTCACCGTTGACTGCGACGTCCTCCAGGCGGACGGCGGCACGCGAACCGCCGCCATAACCGGCGCGTATGTCGCGCTATATCAGGCCCTCGCCGCCCTGAAGAACAACGGCGACCTTAATGCCATACCAATAAAGTCAGGAGTGGCCGCCATCAGCGTCGGCGTCGTGGACGGCGAAGCGCTCCTCGACCTCCCCTACGAAGAAGACCACCGCGCCGAAGTGGATTTCAACGTCGTAATGACCCACGCGGGCGAATTCATAGAGGTGCAGGGCACCGCCGAGGACGGAACTTTCTCCCGCGCCCGCCTCGACGAACTGCTCTCCCTCGCCGAAACCGGCATAGCGCGACTGTCGGAGATACAGCAGTCCGCAATCAAAAACATATCCGGCTGAAGCCCAGCGTAGGGTATAATGTTGATATGGCGGTTCACGGGCAGACGGGAGGATCACCCATGACGAACACGCAAGAATGGAACGAAGCGAAGTGGATGGAGCGTAAGCTCGACGAGCAGCGCCATTTATACGACCTGTACGGCAGACCGCTGGAGAAAGAGCATACCGGCGAATTCGTAGCCATCAGCCTGGACGGCGACATCATCCTTGGCCGGCGCGAGGGTGAAATTCTCGAACGCGCTCTGGATACGTTTGGCCGAGATAACTTCGCTATGGCAAGAGTAGGCCACGAGGCAATGGCGGAATGGGTGTCCCTGTTTCCTGCGTGAGAGGCGAGCGGGTAATCGTCGAACTCTGAGCGTGAAGGCAGGGGTCACCCCAACGCCGCCGCCAGTCCATCCAGCGCCACCTCCGACTGGCTGCTGTTGTCCAGGTCGCGCAGCGTCGCCACTCCCTTCTCTAGCTCATTGTCGCCAATTATGACCGCGTGGGTCGCGCCCACGCGAGAGGCGTAGCGCAGTTGCGCCCTCATTCCGCGCGACGGAGCAAGCGACGCCGATACGCCCGCCCGCCGAAGACCGGACGCTACCCTTATGCCCGCGCTCTTCGCCGCGTCGCCAAGATGCACGACCATCGCCGAAGTCTCGCGCTCATCGGGTATCGGCGCGTTCTGGCGCTGAATGTTCTGGATGACACGCTCCAGACCCATGCCGTACCCGATGCCCGGAGTCGGGCGTCCGCCAAGCTCTTCTATCAGCCCGTCGTAGCGTCCGCCGCCCACTATGGTCACCATCCGTCCCTCTTCCGGCGGCGCTATCTCGAACACAGTGCGCGAATAGTAGTCCAGCCCGCGCACCAACCGCCGTTCCACCTGATAGTCCAGCCCTATTTCAGTCAGATACCCTCGAAGGTTGTCCCAGTGTTCCTTGCACTCGGCGCACAGGTGGTCAGAACTCACCGGCGCGTCCTCGATAAGGGGCTGGCACTGGTCGTTCTTGCAGTCCAGCAGTCTCAGCGCGTTGCGCTCCATGCGCCGCAGGCAGTCCTCGCAGATTTCATCCTCGCGCGCCGAATAGTACGAGCGGAGCTCTTCCAGGTACGCCGGCCTGCAAGCCTTGTCGCCGATGGAGTTTATCGAGAGCGAAAGGTCGGACAGGCCCACCGATTCCAGGAATCGCCACCCGACCTCTATTACCTCCGCGTCCACGCTGGCGTCCGCCTCGCCTATGACCTCGATCCCGAACTGCGTGTGCTGCCTGTACCGCCCCGACTGCGGGCGCTCGTACCTGAACACCGGGCAGATGTAATACACCCTGATAGGCTGCGGCAGGTTCTGCATTCCGTGTTGCAGATAGGCGCGGCAGACGGGCGCGGTTCCCTCGGCCCGCAACGTAAGGGTGTCTCCGCCCCTGTCCTCGAAGGTGTAGGTCTCCTTCTCCACGATGTCCGTCGTAGAGCCGACGCCGCGCTCGAAAAGGCGCGCGTCCTCGAACATGGGCGTGTCTATCCTCTGATACCCGAACCTGGACGCCACCTCCGCCGCCTTGCTCCGCGCGAAGTCCCAGTACTTTTGCTCTTCGGGAAGTATGTCCACGGTTCCACGCGGCGTCTGAAATTGCACTATCCGGCTCCTTGCGCGTCTGAATTATTTTCAGGATTGTACTATAATTCAGATACTATTCTATGCGACAGGGGGCGATTATGCTTGAAAGCCTGATGTCCAAAGCCAGCGAATACACTCCGGCGGACAGACTCGACATTATAGAACGCGCCTACATATACGCCGAAGACGCGCACAGGGGCCAGAAGCGCAAGTCGGGCGAGCCGTTCATCACGCACCCGCTTGAGACCGCCATAGTGCTGGCAGACCTGAAACTGGACGCGGACGCGCTGGCCGCCGGCCTGCTGCATGACGTCGTGGAGGACAGCGACGATGTCCTGGTTCAGGATATAAGGGATCAGTTCGGAGAGGATATAGCGCGGCTGGTTGACGGAGTTACCAAGCTCACCGAGGCTGAGCTAGTGGCGTCCGGCAGGAACAGCGACGCGCTGGCCGGGCACGCCCAGGCCGAGACGATTCGCAAGATGATGATGGCGATGGCGCGCGACATTCGGGTCGTCCTGATAAAGCTCGCCGACCGCCTCCACAACATGAGAACGATAGGATTCCTCTCGTCCGCCAAGCGTATCGAGAAGGCGCGGGAGACTCTGAACATATACGCGCCGCTCGCGCACAGGCTGGGCATCTGGGAGATGAAGTGGCAACTCGAGGATCTGTCCTTCCAGCAGACCCACCCCCAGGAGTACAAGGCCATATCCAGAAGGCTGAATTCCAAGCGCGCCGAGCGCGAAGCCTATATCAACAACGCCAGGGACATTCTCCAGCGACAGATGGACGGAGCGCGGATAAGCGCGGAAGTAATCGGCAGACCCAAGCACATCTACTCGATTCACAACAAGATAGCCAAGTACGAGGCGCAGAACAAGACCGTTGACGACATACACGACCTGTTCGCGCTGCGGGTTCTGGTGAACGACGTGCAGGAATGTTACACGGCGCTCGGGGTCATCCATACGCTCTGGCGACCCGTGCCGGGCGAGTTCGACGACTACATCGCCAACCCGAAGGACAACCTCTACCAGTCCATTCACACAACCGTCATCGCCGAGGACGGCCACCCGGTCGAAATCCAGATACGCACTCACGAGATGCACCACATAGCCGAGTACGGCGTCGCGGCGCACTGGCTCTACAAGGAAGGAAAACCCGGCGATGAGACCTTCGAGCAGAAGATGGTCAGGGTGAGGCAGGTGGTGGAATGGCAGCGCGATCTCTCCGAGGACGTCGTAAGCTCCCTTCGCACCGACATCTTCCAGAACCAGGTCTTCGTCTATACGCCCATCGGGGAGTTGAAGGAACTTCCGGAGGGTTCGACTCCGCTGGACTTCGCGTTCTCCATACACACCGAGCTCATATTCCGCTGCATAGGCGCGAAGGTCAACGGCAAACTCGTGCCGCTGACCTACCAACTCAAGAACGGCGACACCTGCCAGATCCTCACCTCCAAGACTGTCAGAGGCCCAAGCCTCGACTGGCTGAACGAAGACCTGGGCTACGTCAGGACCGCATCGGCGAGGGCGAAGGTTCGCCAGTGGTTCAGGCGACAGGAACGCTCGGTGAATATCCAGCGAGGCCGCGATCTCTACCAGCGTCACATACGCCGTCTCACCACGCTCCAGGACGAGCGGGTAGCCGCCATAATGGGCATAGCCAGCCTCGACAGATTCCTGGCCGCGCTTGGGGACGGCTCCCTATCCGTCATACAGGTGGTGAACAAGCTAAGTTCCCGCGAAGAAGAGGCCGAGGCCGAGGTCAAGTACCAGCAGGAGTTGGGACTGCCCGTAAGCCCGAGCGCGGGCATACAGGTTCTGGGCGTAGGCGACCTGCTCACCTCGATGGCGCGATGCTGCAACCCCATCAGCGGCGACGAAATCATCGGCTACATCACCCGCGTCAAGGGCGTAACCGTCCACCGGCGAAACTGCCCCAACATCGTCAACGAGGACGAACCTGAACGGCTCGTTCAAGTAAGCTGGGGCAAGACGGAGGTAAAGTACCCGGTCAGGATTCAGGTCAGGTCCATGGACCGCGTCGGCCTGCTGAGAGACGTGACCTCGCTGGTGTCGGGCGAGAACGTGAACATCGCTTCCTGCGTGTCCGAAGAGTACGACGACACCTCCATCATCACCCTCACCGTCCACGTGAGCGGCATAGATCAGCTCAGCAGGCTCTTCTTCAAGCTGGAGTCGGTCAACGGAGTCACCGGCGTTACGCGAAGCAATTTATAATTGGACGCCAAACCTGCTACAATAGGTTTTCGTTCAGACAATCATCGTTACGGAGTTACCCAATTGCCCGCAGCCAAGTCAGACAGAGTATCCCAGGCCCGCTACCAGCGAAAGAATCCTCTGCGTACACGAGCCAGAACGTTCGTAAAGGTCGCCCGACAGAATATAGCCGACGGCGATCTGGAAGCGGCGGAACGCTCAGCGCGAGACGCCGTCGTAGCCCTGGACAAGGCAGCCTCGAAGGGCGCGCTGCATCCGAAGAACGCCGCCCGCCGCAAATCGCGCATCATGAGCCAGCTCAGCCGCGCCAGGAATTCCTGACCGGAACCGCCCATGACCGCGCCCAAATTCCCTCTCCCTTGATGGGAGAGGGCCAGGGTGAGGGTGATTCCCTCCGCCTGCTGAACTGATACAGACGCCGGGTAAGTCTTTGACATCCCTGCGACACTATATATAGAATCCATGAAATAAATTTCGAGAGTTGAATAGATGCTCAAAATCCGACTCAGAAGAACCGGATCGCGAAACCAGCCGAGCTATCGCGTAGTGGTAGCCGATTCGAGAGCGGCGCGCGACGGCGCCTTCATTGACCACCTCGGTCACTACAACCCGCGAACCGAACCGCCCACGCTGTCCATAGACGAAGAGAAGGCGCGCAAGTGGATCAGCCAGGGCGCTCAGCCCACGGACTCCGTAAAGCAGCTTCTCAGGACGCTTGAATCCCAAGAGAAACCCGAAGACGAATGAAAGAACTCGTTGAGTACATCGCCAGATCCATAACATCCCAGCCGGATGAGGTCAGGGTCACCGAGGAAGAAGACGAGGATGGCCGCGTCATTCTGAGGCTTGAAGTCGCCCCGGAGGACAAGGGCAAGGTCATCGGTCGGCAGGGTCGCGTGGCCCAGTCCATGCGAGTCCTGTTGAGAGTGGCCGCCGTAAAGCGGGGCGCTCACGCCACACTGGAGATAGTCTGAACACCCGGCCCAAGCCGAACAGGCCCCTCGATCCTTCGGAGCCGCCCCAAGACCACGTGGTAGTGGGGCGGGTGACGGGCGCGTGGGGAATTCGCGGACACGTCAGAGTCCAGCCCCAGACCGATATGCCCGAGCGCTTCGACCCGGGTTCTACCCTGTACCTCGACGGGATAGCCGCGAAAATCGCGTCCTCGCGACCGAACAAGGGCGGCTACGTCATTCGTCTCGATTCCGTCCCGGACAGAAACGCCGCCGAGACTCTCAGGGGATCATGGCTCACCATCCCCGAAGACGACCTTGAACCTCTGCCGGACGGCGCTTTCTACCACTTCCAGCTTGTGGACATGGAAGTATATACCGACGAAGGCGAGCGTCTGGGGCGGATAGCCGAGATAATCCAGACGCCCGGCAACGACGTTTACATAGTCCGCAAGCCCAACCAGCGCGACCTGCTGCTTCCGGCCATCAAGGACGTGGTTCTGGACGTGGACACCGAATCGTCCCGCATGACCGTCCATCTACTGCCCGGCCTGCGCTAACGGCGCGGTCCATTGCCCGGGACTATGTGGCGCTACTCCAGTAGGAAGTCCCTCACCAGCCGCGCGAACTCGTCCGACCGCTCTATCTCCGGCCTGTGTCCGCATCCGTCCATGATGTCCAGGCGCGACCCCGGAATTGACTCGTGATACACCTGGCTCGCGCTCAGCGGCACGATGGGATTTTCCCTGCCCCAGATGATCTGCGTCGGCAGCCTCTTCAGCCTGCTCAGCAGGTTGGGCAGAGCGCGATAGTACATATACGGACGCCACGCCAGCCGGCACGACTGCTCCCGCGCCATCTCCCAGTACTCAGCCTGCTCCGGCGTCGGCTCCTCCGGGCACACCTTCTCGAACTCCGGCGTGTTTTCCGGGTCCAGGAATCCCTCGGTCAGGAACTCTTTGGCCACCACCAGGAACATATCGAATATCTCCCCGGTCGGCGGCTTTATTCCCATGGGATTCACCAGAACCAGCTTGTTGAAGCGGTCGGGGTGCATCGCGGCCATCTCCGCCGCCAGCCAGCCGCCGAACGAGAATCCCATCAGGTCGGCCTTCTCGAAACCCATGTCGTCCAGCGCTTCCAGATACCACCCCGCCATGTCTCTCATGTTCATTATCCACTCCAGGTACGGAGAATCCCCGTATCCGGGATGCGCCGGCGCGGTGATGGCGAAATCCTGGGCCAGCGACTCGTGGAAGTTCCTCCAGCCGGGCGGCCCCATCTCGTCGTGCAGCGCGATAAGCGGGCGACCGCTGCCGCCCCTGACCACCTGCACCGTCGTTCCCGCCGCTTCGATCATCTCTTCAGTCCATGTCTGAGTGGCCGTTGTCACGTTTCGTTCCTCCGATTTCTATTAACCAGAATTAAGTCTCTCGGCAACCTCATGCGGCTGTGATTTCCTGCTTGATGACTAGTTGAATCCTGATAGTCTCAGGAGTTCCCTCATCGAAGTAGCATAGGATGGCATCCTGCACCATATACTTCAGTTCATCCCAATCATCCCCCTGTGTGAAGATACTATACCCCAACGCTCTGGCGTAGTACCCGCCATCCTCGTCTTCGTATGCTTCAAACGTTATCTCCCTCGGAGCTATAAGCGACATTACCAACCTCCTATTCCAACGCTACCGCCCGAACAACTCTCTGCGGACTTGCGCCGGTTCGATTTCAAGATAGTTGCTGACCCTGGTCAAAATTGTTCGCAGCGTGCCAACTCTCACATAGCGATGTCGGGGAACGCTAACATGATGCTCCGTTCCCCTTATCGTAGTAGTGAGTTGCATATGACTGCCTACCTGCCGGGTGAATTGGTAACCGTATCGGCGACGAAGAAGCCTTACCATCTCGTCACCCGATATATCACGGGGCAGCCTCATACGGCTATCACTTCTTGCTTTATGAGATGAAGTTTGATCGTTTCAGGCATGATGCCGTCGCCAAAATGGCAGACAGTCGCTTCTTGAACCATCTCCTTCAATTCATCCCAATCATCCCCCTGTGTGATAATGTCGAACCCCTCGGCGGCGGCGTAGTAACCCCCATCCTCTTCCTGATATGCGTTGAACGTTATCTCCCTCGGCGCTACCAATGGCATTGTCTCCCTCCGTCGAACTATTCTGTCTGCCGCGCATTATAGTACACTCTACAAATCAATTGTGAACAACAGACAGCAGGAGACGATCTCAACATGGGCGACGTAGGAATAATGGGACTCAGGCCGCCGGGAAGCGACTGGAACTACACGAAGGAACTCGCTACCCTTGCCGACGAACTCGGATACAGTTGTATAACCATGGGCGAATCCTGGGCCGAGGACGCTCTCACCTCCCTCGCCCAGCTTGGCGCGGTCACTTCACGCATCAGGATAGGCACCAGCATCGTTCCGATATACGCGCGCTCCCCCTCTAACCTCGCCATGACCGCGCTCAACATGGACGTGATGACCGAAGGCCGCTTCTTCCTCGGGCTCGGCGCGAGCGGCAAGCTGGTGATCGAGGACTTCCACGGCGAGGAGTTCAGAAAGCCGCTCACCCGTATGAGAGAGTACATCGCCATAGTCCGAAAGGCGATGCGCGGCGAGCGTCTCGACCACGACGGCGAATTCTTCCGGACCCAGCGATTCAGAATCCGCTTCAAGCCGTACCGGGACAACCTGCCCATCTACATCGCCTCCCTCAGCCCGCCCAGCCTGCGGCTCACCGGCGAGTTGGCCGACGGCTGGCTGCCCATCTTCTTCGCGCCCAACCGAATGGGCCCGTCCCTCTCCGCCATACAAGAAGGCGCGGAGGCCGCCGGCCGCTCCCTAGACGACATCGCCATCTCCCCGCAGGTCTCCGTCTATGTCACCGACGACATACCGGCGGCCCGCGACCGCGAACGTCCGCACATCGCCTTCTACATCGGCGGCATGGGCGTCTTCTACCACCAGTATATGCACCGCGTCGGCTTCGGCGAAGAGTCCGACATGATACGCGAGGCGTACCTATCCCGCGACCGCGACAGGGCCGCGCGTCTGGTCACCGACGAAATGGTTGACGAAATGACCATCATCGGAAATCCCGACCAGTGTCGCGAGCGAATGGAATCATACTTCCAGGCCGGCGTTGACGAAATCCGCCTCGTCCTCAACGAACCCGACAGTGAATCCTACGTCGCCACGATGAAGGCGCTCGCCCCAAACGGCTGACAGGAGCGTACAAACGCGCCGCTATAGAATAGTCCGGGCAGTCCGACAGGCCCGGACTAAGGCTTTACCGCTATGGCCTCCCCATACGCGGTGCCGGCGAAAGCGTCCGGACGTTCCACCCACTTGTCGCCGATAGCCCGTATGTTATCGGACAAATCTTCAGTCCACGCGCCGTACTTTATCGCCGCGTCCGTGATTTCGGGCGACATCAGCCATTCGAGCATCTCATGGCGCACGTAGTTGATCTCCTGGGGAGTGCTGTACGTGGTGAAAGACGCCGACATACGGATATCCGTGAATCCCGCGTCCAGAATGTGCGTCTTCATTTCCTTCCCCATCTGCGGATGCCCGTCATTGGTCGCCACAAGGTCCTCGAACAATTCCCACAGCCTTCTGGCTATGCCCAAGTCGGGATGAGCGAAAGCGGACTCGCATATCATTTCGCGGCAGGCGATGATGCCGCCGGGCTTCAGAACTCGCTTGACTTCCGTCAGCAAAGCCCGCGTGTCGGGAACGTGCATCAGAATGTTATGGCCGTGCGCTATATCGAAGAAGCCGTCCTCGAAGGGAAGGACGGTCGCGTCGCCAACGTGGAATATGGCGTTGCTTTGTCCGGTCTGACTGGCCTTCGTCCTCGCTATTTCGATCAGCGACTCCTCCATGTCAACGCCGTGAAGTTCGCCAGGGGATATATAGCTGGCAATACCCATCGACAAGGAGCCGGGGCCGCATCCGAAATCCAGAACTCGGAGGCCGGGGACGAGATAGGGGAGCAAGTACGCCGCGTTGCTCTCTGCGGTGCGTCGCATCGGCGCCGCCAAGGCGCGCTCGCTGAAACCCCTGGTATAGTCCGGTGTCGCTGTTTGGTGAACCATTCACACCCGCTCCTGGATAAATCTCTACGCTATACGCAATCCTGGCTCTCGCTATGCGCGTAACTGAGCCACATTGGCGCCTCATTCCGAATTCTTGAAATAAGGGTCTATTATATCATACATAAACACGGCTTGAGTACATAATTTGACTGAGTAGAGCGTCTGATATACGGTAGCAAGGCCGACCTTTCCACTGGTCGCCGGACGCTCGATATATGGCAGACCCTGACACACAAACACGACAGTCCGCCCCCGCGCGAACCACGCCCGCCCGGAGACGCCCCGGATACGCCACCAAAGACCTCACCAAGGGCAGCGTACCCCGCAACCTGTGGTACCTGTCCTGGCCCCAGGTAACAGAGAGTTTCCTGAGCGTCGTTGACCAGCTCGCCGATCTCGTCTGGGCGGGTCGCGTCGGATTCCAGGCCATAGCCGGCTTCGGCGTCGCCCAGACCTACCTCATGCTGATGATGACCGCGCGCATGGGACTCGACGCCGGTATGCGCTCCATGATCTCACGCGCCGTCGGAGCCCGCCGCGTCTCACGCGCCAACCACGTCATGCTCCAGGCGCTCACCCTCTCACTCGCCTACTCCGTCATCCTGGTGGTCATCGGCATGATTCTCACCGAACCGCTGCTGCGCCTGCTCGGACTCGGCGATGAAGTCGTCCGGCAGGCCGCCGGATATATGCGCTTCCAGTTCTTCGCCATGTCCATGATGGGCCTTCAGCGCCTCACCGCCGGCGCGCTCCAGGCCGCCGGCGACAGCATCACCCCACTCAAGGCCGCCTCCGTCTCCCGCGCGCTCCACCTCGTCCTCAGCCCCTTCCTCATCTTCGGCTGGTGGTGGTTCCCCACGCTCGAACTCGCGGGCGCGGGCGCGGCCAACCTCATAGCCCAGACCGTCGGCATGAGCATGAACATGAGCCCGCTCATTCGCGGAACGTCCAGGCTCAAGCTGAGTCTCAGGGGCTACTACGTGGACTACGAAATGATCTGGACTATCCTCAAGATAGGCATACCCGCCTCCGTAACCGGAGCGCAGCGCGCCGTCTCTCAGCTAATCGTCGTGTTCTTCGTAGCGCCCTTCGGAGCGGGCGCGCTCGCCGCCTTCGCCCTCTCCCGACGCGCCGAGAACACCGTCAACCACGCCAGCCGCGGCATCGGACGCGCCGCCGGCGCGCTCGCCGGACAAAACCTCGGCGCGGGACACGCAGACAGGGCGAGACAGTCCGTCATCTGGGCGCTGATCTACGCGGGCGGCGCGAGCGTCGTCGTCTCCGCCGTCTTCCTCATCTTCCCCGAGCCGATAGCCGCCTTCTTCAACTCCGATCCGGCGTTCGTCACTCAGGCCGCCGTCTGGCTTCAGATACTCGCCATCGGCTACCTCTCCATGAACGCCGTCCAGGTCTATACCCAGGCGTTCAACACCACCGGCGACACATTCGCCCCCATGATCATCATGCTCTCCACCATGTGGCTGGTCGAAATCCCCCTCGCCTTCATCCTCTCCCAGTACACGTCCCTCGCCGAATACGGCATCCCCTGGGCCATAGTCATAGGCATGACCCTCAGAACCGCCGCCTACACCGTCCACTTCCTCCGCGGAACCTGGCTCCGAACCGGCCTGTAAACAACCCCATAAGTCCCTTCCCCCATCAACCGTCTGACAGGGACAAGCGACAATCCCTTCCGCCTTGACGGGTTCACAAGGGTAGGCAAAAGTCCGATCAGCTACGAACTTCAGTCAATAGATCCCCTCTCCCTGAGGGAGAGGGTTAGGGTGAGGGTGAAATGCCTACCCCTGTCAGCCCTTGATGGGGGTGATTAGATTCACCCCGCGCCGCTGACCCGCCGTCGCCGCGCCGACGATATGACCCTCGCGCCCGCCAGCGCCGTCAGAATCGCGGCGGCGGCCACGAGCGACATTATCCACAGCGGCGTCGGACCATCGCCCGTACTGGGCGGCAGGGCCAACTCCGTCGGCGCCTGCGTCGGAACAGGCGTCGGCGCGGGCGTCAGCGTCGGAATCGGGGTCGCCGTCGGAGTCTCCACAGGCTGGCCGCTCAACTGCGCCTTCGCCAGCGCTATCGCCCCCGCGTCCAGCGACAGCGCCCAGCTTCCGACAATCCGCCGCGTCTCCGCCGAAACGACCGCCGACCCGTCCGCCGCGATGTCCAGAACGAACTGATTCTCGCTCCACACGTCCGGTTCCATGTTGGACACCGATAGCAAAGACACCCCGCCCAGCGCGTGGGCCTGGAGCAGAACCGCGGCCCCGCCCAGTTCCGAGACGCTGTCCGCGTCCAGGCTCACCGTTATCCGCGCGGGCGAGATGAGCCGCGGATCCTTCTCAGACTCTCCCTCCGCGCTGTACAGCGACACGCTGAACCAACTCAGCGCGTCCTCGCGCGCCGCTTCCCCCTCCACGCTCAGCGCCGCCTGGTACGTGCGCGCCCTGGAAACCGGACTGAGCGTGACGCTCACGTTCCCCTCGCTCAACGTAATCCGGTCGTCCGGCTGCACCGGCGTCGCGCCAGCCACGGGCGTTACCGCCACCCTCTCCGTCCTTATCGGAGTCGGCTCCGGCGCGCCGGACGCGCGGACGGGCTGCGAAGCCGCCGGCGTAGGCGTTGGCGTATTGGTCGGCATTGGCGTATTAGTCGGCGTCAGCGTAGCCGTAGGAGTCGGCGTAGGAGTAAGTGTGGCCGTCGGCGTCAGCGTAGGTGTAGGCGTGTCCGTCGGCGTCGGCGTCACAGTTGGCGTATTAGTCGGTGTCGGCGTCACAGTTGGCGTATTAGTCTGCGTCGGAGTCACCGTAGGCGTATCGGTCGGTATTGGCGTAGGCGTGTCGGTTGCGCTCAGCTGAGGCGCCGGTGTGGGCGTCGCGGTAGGCGGTATTGGCGTCGGCGTGCTGGTCGGGTCCACCTGCGCCGGCGCGGGTGTCGGTGTCGGCGTGGCGGTAGGCGGAACAGGCGTGGGTGTAGGCGTTGGCGTCGGCGGAACGGGCGTAGGTGTAGGCGTTGGCGTCGGCGGAACGGGCGTAGGTGTCGGTGTTGGCGTCGGCGGAACGGGCGTAGGTGTCGGCGTCGGCGTCGGCGGAATAGGCGTAGGTGTAGGCGTTGGCGTCGGCGGAACAGGCGTCGGTGTAGGCGTTGGCGTCGGCGGAACAGGCGTGGGCGTCGGCGTTGGCGTCGGCGGAACGGGCGTGGGCGTCGGCGTTGGCGGAACAGGCGTCGGTGTCGGCGTTGGCGTCGGCGGAACAGGCGTCGGTGTCGGCGTTGGCGTCGGCGGAACGGGCGTCGGTGTCGGCGTTGGCGTCGGCGTGGGCGTAGGTGTAGGCGGAATAGGCGTGGGTGTGGGCGTAGGTGTAGGCGGAATAGGCGTAGGTGTCGGCGTCTCAGTCGGCGTAGGCGTTGGCGTCGGCGTGGCCGTGGGTGGCGGATTGGCCCCGGTCCACACTGTCCCTAGAGAATACTTGTGAGAGTGGTTCGTGTGATACAGATAGAATACGGCGTAGTAGAATACGTCGGTGGATAGGCCCGTGAAATGATGAGTGTTCGTCAGCCGTGTGTGTGATTCCCATGAGCTCGCGTTGGTATCGCAGTCGTTGCTGGTATTGTCCGCCTCGGGGCAGACTACCGCCTTGTATTTAACGAAGCCGTCGCCGGTGTACGTCTTCCACTCAAACGTTATCCAGCTGGGATTATATGAGGTCCACCGGACGGAGGCATTCAGATTCGGCTGGTCATCGGCCTGCGCGGGCGGAGGGTCGAAAATCCGATCCCGCGTATCGGCGGCGAACACCGCCACTATCACCGCTGCCGCGGAGATAAGAAGTCCCAACAGCAATACGCGGCTGATAGCTGAGAACTCAATCCGAGGCACAGGCTATCCCATTCCTTTCGATGGCGGCGACACAGTATGTCGCGTTCGCTGTTAGAATTCCTCTTGTTGCGTGTCTAATAAATAGCGATATTTACGACAACCCGAGAAATGCTAACAAATAGTTAACTTTAGAATCAAGAAAGGCCGGACGGCGATTCTATAAGCCTGTTTCTGTCCTTTTTTATCATTCCCGAGAAGCCTTTTAGTCATTCCCATGAAAGCGGAAACCCCCAAACGCCCGCCTCCGACAAAATCACAGCCCATCCCGCCAATCAAAAAAATCACAGTCTTGACAACCCCGCAAGAACCCATGTACTCTACCCTCAAGCGCAGAACTATTGTGTGCCACGCCAATTGAGAATTCATAACTGAAAATTGAGAATTAAAAGAAAACCAAACCTGCAACTCAGAAAAATCGTCCTCGAAGAAACCAACGACGGACGAGACATCGTGCGCTTCCTCAAAAACGTCATCGCGCACATTGAAGACGGTCCCAAAACCTTCGGAATCAGGCCCCAGGACTTCGCCCGAACACACAAGATAGCCGCCGCCCGCATCCTGGCCAGGCTCGGACTCGAAGACGGCAAGCGATACCTCAGGCGCAACTACGTCCCAACGCCCTTCAGGCGCACCCACCCCGAAGACGAAGACGGCCCCAAGCGCGACGCCGCGGCAGCCACCTCCGACCTCTACCGCCTGGTCAAGAAAGAAACCAAAGACGGCGCGGACATCATCCTCTACTTCGTCCGCATAATTAAGGGCCTCCACCCCGAGTACAAGCCCCACCTCCGCATGGCCGCCGCCAAAGAACTAATCCGCCAGATAGAATTCGACTACGAAGATTCTTCAGCCGGCGCGCCCACCCCCGAACCCACCCGGACGCAACCCCCCGTGTCAGAACCCGTAGGGGCGTCCCTTGTGGACGCCCATGACCCACAACCCGCCTCCACCAACGCCGCGCCTATCCGCGCCGAATCCACTCAGAAATCCGCCGCCGCCAATACCGCCGCGTCCACCGAACCCACCAACGCCGACAACCCAATCACAGCCCATCACCAAAATCCCACAAATCACAGTTCAGACAACCAACCCAATCCTGTAAATCCCACATATCCCATAAATCCTGCTCCAGACATTGATAACTCACCCCCGCCCCGTCCGCATCACGACTACGCCAAGGAACATTGCGCCGAGGAAGAAGAATCCATATACCGCTCCATCATCCGCCGAGCCGCCGACCGGCCCGACCTCGACTCAGCCTGTCGTGAGGCCGAAAGGCTCATAGCCGAATTCAACCGATACGCGACCGACCGAAACCCCGCGCATAATCCCGTTGCGGTCCCCGCCGACCTCCTGGCCGAGTCGCTCACTCAGAGAATGGAGGCCCCCGAAACCTACCTGTTCGAACCCGCCGACTACTACGACCTGGACAGAGACGACTTCTACTACTGTCTGTGCGAGAACTGCGACGAGTGCGAGGAGGTCGAATTCTTCATGGAGACCATGCGCGAACTCGAAGACCCCTGACCGCCACAACCCACAGCTGAATCAAGCGCCATCTTCTTTGCCCGCCGAATAGCGCAGATGATAGAATCCCCCCATACCTACGACTAACGAAAGCGAGCGTTGAATCATGGCCCTCCCCGAACGAATGAAATTCGGCATCTTCATGGCGCCCTTCCACTGGCAGAACGAAAATCCCACGCAGGCTTACGAAAGGGACTTCGAGCTTATCCAGTGGCTTGATTATCTGGACTTCGACGAAGCCTGGATAGGCGAGCACCACAGCGCCGGCTGGGAGACCATCGCCTCGCCCGAACTGTTCATCGCCGCCGCCGCCGAGCGCACAAAGCACATCAAGCTGGGCACCGGCGTCGTCAGCCTGCCCTACCACCACCCGCTCATGGTCGCCAACCGCATGGTACAGCTGGACCACATGACGCGCGGACGCGCTATGCTCGGCGTCGGCCCCGGCGCGCTTAGCACCGACGCCTATATGCTCGGAATAGATCCAGTGGACCAGCGCCGACGCATGGACGAGTCCATGGGCATCATCAAGCGCCTGCTCACCGAGAAGGATCCCATCACCCACGAAAGCTCCTGGTTCACCCTGCGAGAGGCCGCGCTCCACCTCCGCCCCTACACCCTGCCCCACTTCCCCATGGCGGTCGCGGCGGCCCAATCGCCCTCCGGCATGGTGCTGGCCGGCAAGTACGGACTCGGCGTGCTGTCCGTAAGCGTCATACGCGGCGGCTCCTACGCCCGCGACATGAAAGACTTCTGGAAGATAGCCGAGGACACCGCCGAAGAGTACGGCAACACCATGGACCGCAACGAGTGGCGTCTGGTCATCGTCGCCTTCCTCGCCGAAACCCGCAAGGAAGCGCTGGACCAGGCGCGCGTCGGCGCGGGACGCTTCCAGCGCGAATACTTCGAACAGACCCTCGGCGCGGACGCCACCGACTGCCCCCAGGACAAGATAGTTGACCTTATGGTAGAGCGCGGCGCGTGGTGCGTCGGCACGCCCGACGACATGATAGAAATGATACACCGCCTCGACGAATCCAGCGGCGGCTTCGGCGGACTGCTCATACAGGCCACCGAATTCGGCACGCGCCAGCAGGTGCTTCACAGCTACGAACTCATGTCCCGCTACGTCATGCCCCACTTCCAGGGTTCCATAGAAAGCCTTCAGCGCTCCCAGCAATACGCCAAGGACGTCCGCGCCGAACTCGCCGACCGCCGCGAAGCCGCCATGCGGCGCGCCGCCTCCGACTACGACACCCAACGCGCCACCCGAAACTAACAACTAAAAACTAAAGACTAATAACTAACCACTAAAAACTTGGAGAACTCCCAATGCCCAAAATGACAGGCGGCGAAGCCCTCGCCAGATCGCTATACCGAGAAGGAGTCCGGGTCATCTTCGGCCTGCCCGGCGTCCAGCTTTACCACGCCCTCGACGGCCTAGCCAAAGAACCCGGAATCCGCTTCATCACCACCAGGCACGAACAGGCCACCGCCTACATGGCCGACGGCTACGCCCGCGCCGGTGGCGGCATAGGCACCGCTATGGTCGTTCCCGGCCCCGGCCTCCAGAACGCCAGCGCCGCCATAGGCACAGCCTACTCCGCCTCGTCCCCCGTCCTGGTCGTCGCCGGCCAGATACAGCGCGAACTCATAGGCGAGGATCGCGGTATGCTCCACGAAATCAACGACCAGCTTGACACCATCAAGCCCGTCACCAAGTGGGCGCGTCGCATCCTCGACCCCGCCGAGATTCCCGCCGCCGTCCACGAGGCGCTCCACCAACTAAAGACCGGACGCCCCAGGCCGGTCGAGATAGAGATACCGCCCGAAACGCTGGAAGACATGACCGACGTTGACCTCTTCGAGCCTGAAGAGTACGCTCCGCAAGCCCCCTCCGACGACCTCATCCGGCAGGCCGCGCGCATGATAGCCGACGCCAGGAACCCGCTCCTCTACGCGGGCGGCGGCGCTATATCATCCAACGCCTCCGACGCGCTCACCGCTCTGGCCGAATTCCTCCAGTCCCCCGTCCTCATGACCGCCGAGGGCAAGGGCGCGGTGTCCGACAGGCACTACCTCTCGCTCGGCGGCATGAACTTCAGGAACGACCCCTATATGCAGCGCATGAAAGACCACGACCTCGTGGTTCTGGTCGGCACTCGCAACGCCTACCCCGGCTTCCTCTCCCAGAAGGTCATACAGATAGACGTCGACCCCGAAGAGATAGGCCGCAACTACGACGACACCTTCGGACTGCTAGGCGACGCCAAACTCACGATAGAGAAACTGCAAGCCGCCCTGTCCGCCATATCCCGGCCCCGCGAGAGCCGCCGCGCCGAGATGGACGCCGCCCGCGCCGAGCGCGAAGAATCCGACCCCAAGCTCGAACCCCAACACTCCCTCACCAAGGCCGTCAGAAACGCCGTCCCCGACGACGGCATAGTCATATCCGGCATGACCCAGATAGGCTACTACAGCCGCGTCAACTACCCCGTGTACGAACCCCGCACCTACCTCACGAGCTCCTACTACGGGAACCTCGGCTACGCCTACCCCGTCGCCCTCGGCGCGAAGGTCGCCCAGCCCGACAAGGCCGTCGTAGCCATATCCGGCGACGGCGGCTTCATGTTCGCATCCCAGGAAATGTCCACCGCCGTCAAGTACGGCATAAACGCCGTCGTCGTCGTATTCAACGACAGCGCCTACGGCAACGTCCTGCGCGACCAGGTCACCCGCTTCGACGGACGCTCCATCGGAGCCGAACTCCACAACCCCGACTTCATGAAACTCGCCGACGCCTACGGTATGCGCGGCGTCCGCGTCGAAAACGCCGACCCCGCCGACCTCGAATCCGCCCTCAAAGAATCCCTCGCCATAGAGGCCCCAACCCTGATAGAAGTCCCCGTCACCATGATGCCCAACCCATTCACCTAGACCGAGCGCAGTCTGTTGGCGGAAAAAACTTCACGAACTAGATCCGCCACCCGTGAAGCCGAGAATCGCGGCCTCTTCTACGGGTGGTGGATAGTCATTGCCGGCTCCATAAACCAGGGCTACACCTCCGGCACGTTCTGGCAGGGATTCGGCGCGTTCTTCGATCCCATAGTCGAACAATTCGGCTGGAGTCGCGCCGTCACCTCCGCGGCAGTCTCCATCCAGCGCACCGAATCCGGCATGATCTCACCCTTCGTCGGCTGGTTCATAGACAGGTTCGGCCCGCGCAACGTGATGCTCGCCGGCATAGCCGCCACCGGGCTCGGCTTCATAATGCTCAGCCGCATCAATTCCCTCTGGCAATTCTACCTCGCCTTCACTATAATCACTCTAGGACTGTCGTTCGGGACTTTCCTGGTCATCACCACCACCGTCGCCAACTGGTTCGTCTCCAAGCGCACCAGGGCCATGTCCATCATGTCCGCCGGCTCAGCCATAGGCGGGCTGCTCGTGCCGGCTCTGGTCTGGCTCATCGCCACCACCGACTGGCGAACCGGCCTTCTGGCCGTCGGCATCGGCTTCTGGATAATGGGCATCCCCGTGTCGCTGATGATGCGCTCCCGCCCCGAGGACTACAACCTGCTCCCCGACGGAAGCCCGCCCGACGCGGACGACGGACGGACGACCGGCGACGGCCCGGCGCGGAACGCCGCGCGCGTGGAAGTGGCCTACACCACCAGGGAAGCCATGCGGACGCGCGTGTTCTGGCAGCTAGTCCTCGCCATGGGCGCCGGCCAGCTCATAATATCCGCCACCGTCCACCAGATACCCGCGCTCACCAGCTTCGGCGTAAGCCGGGGCGTCGCCGGAATGGTGATACTCGGCGTCTCCCTGATGAGCCTCGCCGGACGAATCGCCGCCGGCTGGCTCGGCGACAACCTGGACAAGCGACACTTCATAGCCGTCTCCTTCGCGCTGCAATTCATCGGCACTATCATATTCGCCTACACATCTTCCAACTGGCACCTGGCGGGATTCATCATATTCTGGGGCATAGGATTCGGCGCTTCCATACCCGTCCGATTCGCCATGCTCGCCGACTACTTCGGGCGTCGCAGCTTCGGCACCATCATGGGCATAATGATGACCTTCAGCACCCTGTTCGGCGTCATAGGCCCCGTATTCGTCGGCTGGATGTTCGACACGCGCGGCAACTACCGCGAACCCTTCCTCATAATGGCCGCCTCCATCCTTATCAGCATCCCCCTGATCCTCACCCTGAGCAAGCCCGGCGTCCCCCTGAACGTCCCCGGCAGGCGACGCCCAACCTAACTCTGGAACGGCGCGAAACAGGACAGGCGTATTTGGTACACTTGGATATTGGAGAGCAAGCATGGAAATACACTATGACTCGCATAGCGATATGCTTTACATCGGTCTTCGGTCAATCGCCAGCGTGGAATCCGAAGAGATTGCTCCTGGTGTTGTTGTGGACTATGACAAGGACAATAAAGTGGTTGGCATCGAGATAACCGATGGCAGCAAGTACGCCGATACATCCGCCCTTGCGGTGCGGGGAATCCCTGTTCCCATATCACTAAAGACTAAGAACTGAGAACTAAACATGATACAAGCCATCTTCTTCGACGTTTACGGAACCCTCGCCGGCTTCAGGCCCGACAGGTTCGAGATACAGTCTGAGGCGTGTTCCCGCTTCGGGATGGCGCTAACCCGCGAGGGCGTCCTGCGCGGCTACGCCCTCGCCGACGTCTTCATGTCCGACCAGAACGCCGTCAAGCCCGTCCGCATGATGGACGACGAAGAACGCGCCAGGTTCTTCGGCGAGTACGAGCGGCGCGTCCTGCGCGGCTGCGGCTTCGACGTGACCGTCGAGCAAGCGATGGAGATATGGAGCGCGGTCCGTAGCATCCCCTACGGCATGGCGCGATACGACGACGTTCTACCCGCGTTCGACCTGCTCAAGCAGCAGGGATTCACCCTCGGCCTCATCTCCAACATGAACGCATCCGCCGACGAAATAGTAGAGAACATGGGACTCGCGCCCTATCTCGACTTCGCCGTCACCTCCGGTGAAGTCGGCGTCGAGAAACCCCACGTCCCCATATTCCGCGAGGCCCTCCGCCGCTCCGGCTCCGCCCCCGAAGACACCCTCCACGTAGGCGACCAGCTCACCTCCGACATCGCCGGAGCCATGAACGCCGGCATCAACCCCATCCTCATAGACCGCGACCGCAACCACGTCGGCTACACCCGCTGCCCCCGCATCGAAACCATGATGGAACTCCCAACCCTCGCGGCGAGCTTATAAAACAACATCCAGAATTACACGCTGCGGGTAGATGCTCTAATCAGTTGCGGCCTCTTAGCGCTAGCAAGTATATAGCCAATCGTCTGCGTGTCGGAGCGGGAGCGTTGTAGAAGGCGTGTATTGCCGCTTCGGACCGGCCTATGGATGTGACAACTTCAGAGCGCGCGAATCTTGCGCGAGGGTTATAGTCGGCGGATATACGCTGTTGCTGCATAGCGCCGAAAACCTGTCCGAAGTTACGCAGCGCTGGATCTTGTGTCAGTCGAATGTACGACGCCAAGCGGTTTTTCGCGGTTCTATGTTGCAATGCCCTATAAGTCTCTACCCAAAGATCGCTATGAGGGCTTGGCGACGATTGTCCGACTAAAGTATCGGCGTTGCTTTCGCAAAGAGCGTGGAACATAGCGTAGTATGCTGTACTGACGGCTCGTCTGAGCATAGCTTGGCGCGGTCTGCCTGGTGGAGTGGGAAACGTTTCATGCGAACCTGCCAACATTTTCGCGGCTTCAATCAAATGTTGCCAGTTCATTAGTCTTCCTGATACCATGGAGCCTGTTCCATGAGAGCGACCCACTCTGGGTATTCCCTTTTGTCAATGTAGGATTCGGTTGGCATATTATGAAATCCGAATTCCGCCAGGATGGAAGATAGTTCCACCGAGACCCAGTTGAGCTTTCGCGGGTCTAGCTGGTCGTAGTCGCCATCATACACCACGATGATGTTCAGGTTATCTTCGCCGTAGTGGTCTGTGGTAGCTTCGACTGTGATTGGGTCGAATATAAACTTTTCCGCGAACGCCTGCTCGAGTAGAGTCTTGATGTTGTCCTCAGCCGCTCTCAGTGTGTTCTCTTGTACAGTCATAGTTATCGTCCTCCCGAAAACATACGAGAATGGAATAGCCAAGCCACCTAAAGTCCAACTTTCAACCTCTTGTCCTATTCCAATCTTACCACAATGGAATATCCTACCCCGACGCCGCCTCCAGTACCTGCCGCGTCATCTCCGCCCGGAACTCCGCCAGCCGCTCGCACACGTCCAGCAGATAGTCTTCCCAGGCAGTGTTCAGCTTGCTCAGGTCGAGCCGAATCTGCGAGTTGCCCACCTCCGCGCCCATCGGAAGCCTGCGACTCAGCGCGCGTCTCGCGCCCCCAACGTCGTGCTTCATTCTCAGCGTGATGCGCTCCCCGTCGCGGATTATGGACTCCACCCCCGCCCTGTCCGACAATATCCTCAGCCTGACCGTGTACAGCAGCGCGCGCGCCTGCCAGGGCAGCGGCCCGAACCTGTCCCGCAGTTCATCCTCCATCGCCGTTATCGCGTCTTCGTCCTTCAGCGCGATGAGACGCTGGTACAGCCCCATCCGCGCCGGCAGGTCGGGTATGTACTCCGACGGCAGCCCTGCCGGTATGCTCAGGTCCAGCGCGACGCCCGGATCTGGCGCTAGGCTGCTGGAGATTGATTCGTCCACCTGGTCGCTCACCATGTCCGCCACGTCCTGCGGCGTCATGCCCACCAGGTCGCCCGACTCTCGTCTCGCTCGCAGGTCATCCACCGCCTGGGACAGCATCTTGGTGTAAAGCTCGAACCCGACCGCGTGGATATGTCCGCTCTGCTCCGCGCCCAGTATATTGCCCGCGCCCCGTATCTCCAGGTCCTTCATAGCTATGCGGAAGCCCGCGCCCAGTTCCGTCGCGGCCAGCATAGCCTTCAGCCTGCGCTCCGCCGTCTCGCTCAGCGCGCGGGTGCGGGCGCTGGGTATCAGCAGGTAGGAGTACGCGCGGCGGCTGGATCGTCCCACGCGGCCCCTCAGCTGGTACAGCTGCGCCAGTCCGAAAGCGTCCGCGCGGTTGACTATCAGCGTGTTGACGTTCGGGATGTCCAGGCCGGACTCGATTATCGTCGTGCAGACCAGCACGTCGAACTCGCCCTGCGCGAAGGACGCCATAGCCTTCTCCAGGTCGCCTTCCTTCATCTGGCCGTGCGCCACTCCGACCTCCGCCTCCGGCACGATGCGTCGGATATAGTCCGCCATGTAGCCGATGTTATAGACGCGGTTGTGCAGGAAATACACCTGCCCCTGCCTGTCAATCTCGCGCAGTATCGCCTCTCGGATTAGCTCGTCGCTGAACTCGGATACGTAGGTCTTGATGGCGATGCGGTCTTCGGGCGGCGTCTCTATCGTGCTCATGTCGCGGACGCCCGCCAGCGACATATGCAGCGTGCGCGGTATCGGCGTCGCGGTCAGCGTCAGCACGTCCACCTCCTGCCGCATCTGCTTCAGCCGTTCCTTGTGACCCACCCCGAAGCGCTGCTCCTCGTCCACTATCACCAGCCCGATGTCCTTGAACCGCACGTCCTTCTGGATGAGCCGGTGCGTCCCGATGCAGATGTCAACGCTGCCGTCCGCCAGCCCTTCCAGCACCTCCCGCTGTTCGCGGGCCGTCCTGAACCGGCTCAGTACCTCTACCCTGACCGGGTACGCGCTCATCCTCTGGGAGAACGTCACGTAGTGCTGCTGCGCCAGCACCGTCGTGGGCGCGAGAACGCCGACCTGCTTGCCCTCCATGACCGCCTTGAACGCCGCCCTCAGCGCAATCTCCGTCTTGCCGTAGCCCACATCCCCGCACACAATCCTGTCCATGGGCCGTTCGTTCTCCATGTCGCTCTTGACCTCGGCCAGCGTGGCGAGCTGGTCGGGCGTCTCCTCGAACGGGAACGACTCTTCCAGTTCACGCTGCCAAGCCGAATCCGGCCCGAAGGCGTGTCCGCTGACCATCTCGCGAGCCGCGTACAGCGCCAGAAGTTCGGCTGCCATCTGCCGCGTGGAGCGTTCCGCCCGCGCCTTCGCTCTACTCCATTCCTGCGTGCCTAGTCGCGTCAGGTGCGGAGGCGCGTCGCTCGGCGCGACGTAAGGCGTGACGCGGTCCAGGTGTTCCAGAGGCACGTAAAGCCTGTCGCGGTTGGCGTACTCCAGCACCAGATACTCGGCTGAGGCGTCCGCGCTCTCCGACGGCCTTCCGACCCCTGTGAACCTGCCCACCCCGTGTTCCACGTGAACCACGTAGTCCCCCGGCCTTATCTCGGACAGGAAGGCGTCCCAGTTGGTTCGCGCGCGCCGCGCCGTCCTTCGCTGCTTGGTGACGCCGAATATCTCGGTATCCCCGACGACTACCAGGTTTCGCTCCGGCGCGGACAGGACGAAGCCGTCCCCGAAGTTCGGCCCGGCGGACTGCACCAGCCTCATCTCGCCGGGCGCGGGCGGCTCTGTGAGCGTCGCGGACAGCGTATCCGCCACATCGTTCTCAGTGAGAATCTCGTCCAGCCTGCGCGAGTGCGATGTAATAGCGAGGATAGAGTGCCCGGCTTCGATAAGGTCGGTCGCTTCCTGCGTGAACAGTTCCATCCGGCCCAAGAAGGTCGGCGGCGAACCGAATGGCATGACATAGATGTCGCCGTATATCAGGTCGTCCGCGCCCCAGTATATGACGTCCAGCTGTGGGCCGAGATTAGACAGCGCGGGTTCGATTTCGTTCCAGGCTATGTGGAAGGACGGGAAGTTCATCGGCAGTTCGCCGCGCCGCTGCTTGGTTTCGCGCAGGTCGTGGATGCGCTCCTCGTTGTCCCAGGCCGCCGCCGCCATGTCGTCCGGCCTCACCCGGATTATCAGCGTGTCTTCCGGCATATAATCCAGCAGAGCGCCATGATTGAAGAAGCCCGCGTACAGGTTCAGGTCGTCAACCTCATGGCCGTCCAGTAGCTGGGAGAACTCCTCGCGGATGCGCTCCTGGTGGGCGGGCTCGCAGTTGGCGATATCAATGTACGCCATACGGTGGTCCAACTCTTCGCGGTCAGTCATCGCGGGCAGCGTCTCGTGCGCCGGGATGATATTGACCGAGCGCACTATCTCGGTGGAACGCTGACTGGACGGGTCGAACCGGCGGATGCTGTCAACCTCGTCTCCCCAGAGTTCGATGCGGACGGGCGTATCCGCGCCTACCGGGAAGATGTCAATGATGCCCCCGCGCCTGCTGGCGAAGCCGGGCGAATACACGGCGGACTCGAACCTGTATCCCATCCGACGCCACAGATCCAGCGTATCGTCCAGATCAATCACGTCGCCGACGGCTATCTCGCGCGCGCTGTCCTCGAACGAATCTCGGCTGAGCGTTCGCTGCGCTACCGACGTGGCTGAGGCGACCACCAGGGGCGGCGGATTCTCTCTCGCGTTCCGCAGCGCTTCCAACGTTTGGACTCGCTGCTGAATGGTGTCTATGTCCGTCACCAGCCGCTCGAATGGCAGCGTCTCGGTTTCGGGGAAGCGGTGAACGCGCTCCGGGTTGTCCACCCAGGCCGACAGCCGTTCATGCAGGCGACGCGCTTCCTCCGGGCGTGGAGTCACTATCAGCGTCGGCCTGTCCAGGTCTTGCAGCAGCGCGGAGACCAAGAACGGCGTCGCCTCCGATAGAAGCTGCGCCCTGACGCGAGGGTTCTGTCCGTCGAGCGCGCGGAGCAGGTTGCCGTACTGGTCGGTTGACTTCAGCAGGGGAGTAAGCGCGCTGAGTCCGAGCGAGGCTTCCTCGGCGGTCGGCGCGTCCATCAATATATCCCCATTTCGTGCAGCGCGTCGTCGTCTATCCCGAAGTGGTGCGCTATCTCGTGAATGACCGTCGTCCGTACCTCGGACACCACTTCCTCGTCCGTTTCGCAGATGTTCTCGATGGCCCTCTTGAACAGGGTTATCTTGTCGGGCAGCGCGAGGTTGTAGTCATATCGGTCAGGCAGCGGGATGCCTTCGTACAGTCCCAGCAGCGACTCTTTCTCCTCTATGCCGGAGCCTATGAGTTGCGCGGGCGAAGCCCAATCCTCAACCACTATGTCGAGGTTATCCATGCGATCCAGGAACGCCGGGGGGAGTTCCTCAATCGCCTGTCTTACAAGTGTCTCGAATCGGCGTAGTTCCATGGGCTTTAGTTATTAGTGGTTAGTTATCAGTCGCTACTGACGCCTATCGTCGTTTACGCTCCACCGACCGTTATTCCCGCATCCTCATTCGTCATTCTCGCCGTCCTAAACCGTCATTCCCGCGAAAGCGAGAATCCATTTGATCCGAGCCGTCTATCCCTTGAAACCCACCCTCGGCAGCGTCTCTTCCAGAGCGTCCAACGTATCCTGTATGTCGCTCTCGGTCGTTCGGCCCATGTGTCCGATGCGGAATATCTGGCCCGCCAGCGAAGCCTGTCCGCCGGAGATTATGACGCCGTGATCCGTCCTCAGCCTGCCCACCAGCGCGCCCGCGTCAACTCCGTCCGGGACGCTGACGGCAGTAACCGTATTCGAGGCGTAGCGTTCGTCTCGCGCGAACAGTTCCAGGCCCAGCGACTTCACGCCGTCACGGGTGAACTGCCCAATAGCAGCGTGCCTCTCGAACACGGATCCCATACCTTCGGACAGAAGCTGATCCAGCGCGGTGTCCAGCGCGAACATGACCGATACGGCGGGCGTGTAGGGCGGCTGGCCTATCTCGTAATACTTCTTGTACTGCGCCACGTCCAGGTAGAACTTGGGCATCGTTGATTCGGCGTGGGCGGCCCAGGCGCGCTCGCTGAAGCTCATGAACGCGAATCCGGGCGGCAGCATCCAGCCCTTCTGCGAAGCCGTAGCCACAACGTCCAGGCCCCAGGCGTCCGCCGACATCGGTATGGACGCCACGCTGCTTATGCCGTCCACCAGTATCAGCTTGTCGTACTCCCCCTTCACCACCTCCGCGACGGCCTGGAGGTCGTTGGCGACGCCCGTGGAAGTCTCGTTGTGCGTTACGGTGACCACCTTCACGTCCGGGTTGTCGTCTAGGCATTTCCTCAGAACATCCAGGTCAATCGCCTCGCCGAAGGGGAAGTCAAGGGTCACCACCTCCGCGCCGAACGCCGACGCTATGTCCGTGAAGCGGTTGCCGAACACGCCGATGGTGGCGTTTATCATCTTGTCGCCCGGCGAGAGCGTGTTGACGACGGCGGCCTCCATCGCCGCGGTGCCGGAGCCAGTGATTATCCATACGTCACCCTCGGTCTCGAACACGCGCTTGAGCCGGTCTGTCGTACTCAGCAGCAGATCCTTGTACTCGGGGCCCCTGTGGTTGATCATCGGGCGGGACATATCTTCAAGTATGTCGTCCGGCACGGGTATGGGACCGGGTATGCGTAGGTTCACGGCTTTGTTTCCTCCAGGGTCTGGCGTCTGTGCGCTGGCAATCGGGAGTTGACCGAATGATTTTAGCAAAAGGCGGCAAGCCAATGCGACAGAAAAGATTGAACGGAGAATCACAGTATAGCTAGAATTGGGTGATACCTGTCCCTTTACCGCGGGCGAGAAATCGGAACGGAGTGATGCGATAGTGGCTCTTACAGAAACCGTAGCGCTATGCCCTGGCTGCGGACGCGACAATGATCCAGGCGCGTCCTACTGCGCCGAGTGCAGAACGCCTATGAACAGGGGCGCGCGCGTCAGCCCCGCGGAAGCGCGAGAGTTGCAGGAGATTCGTCTTGCGAAAGCGCGCAGAAGACGCATGATCCGCTGGGCCGTCGTAGCCGCCGTCGCGCTGCTCGCTATCATCGGCGCGACCGCCTACACCACCATAGGCCCTGGAAGCGAACTCGACCCGCCCGCGACCAACATCGGCGCCATTCCCGCTCCCGGAGACTGGCCCATGTACCAGGGCGACCCCACTCACTCAGCGTACATCGTGGAAGAACAGCCCACGCCCGCCGGAGAGGTGGCTTGGGAATTTCGCACCGACGCCCCACTGTACGCCGCGCCCTCCGTCGTGGGGGGTACGGTGTATCTCAGCGCCGGAGACAAGCGAATAGTCGCGCTGGACGCCGATACCGGCGAGATCGAATGGGAGTATCCCGTAACCGGGCCGGTCAACTCTACCCCCGCCGTCGCGGGCAACCTGGTGTTCGTCGGACTGCGAGACGGCAGGCTGCTCGCGCTGGACAAGACGACCGGAACGCTGCAATGGGAGTTCCAGACCGGCGACCTGGTGTACGGATCGCCCTCGGTTCACGACGGCGTAGTTTATATCGGGTCCGGCGACCACCACATCTACGCATTGGACGCTCTGACCGGCGAAGCGCGCTGGCGCAAGAAGACGGGCGGCAGGGTAGTGGCCTCGCCCGCTATCAGCGACAGCGTCGTGGTGGTTGCCGCGCAGGATCAGGTCATCTACATATACGACACGAGAACGGGCGGATTCCGCCTGGACTACCCGACCAGGGAGTCCAGGGGCGCGCCCGCGCTGGACGACGACCTGGTGTACGTGGGCAACTCGCGCGGAATCTTCTTCGGAATTGACCGGAGGCAGAAGCAGTTGCCCATGGAGAAGGTCGCCCGGTTCGTGAGGACGCAGCTATTCTTCTGGGGATTCTGGAACACGCTTCCGGTGCGAAAGGGTTTCGAGTGGATATTCCGAAGCCCCGGAGAGATATTCGTGAGCACGCCCGCGCTGGACGGCGAGAAGGTCTATTTCGCATCCGAGTCGGGCGGCGTGTACGCGCTGAACAAGTCCGACGGCGAGTTGGCGTGGAAGTTCAGGGCCGACGGCGAGATAAGGGGAAGCCCGTCGCTGGCGGGCGGCACGCTCTACATAGCCGATTCCATGGGCACGGTGTACGGGCTGGATACCGCCACCGGCGCGGAGAAGTGGCGTTTCGACCTGGATACCCGCGTCTCCAAATCGGTCATCGTAGCTAACGATACGCTCTATGTCACGTCCGACAGGGGCGTTCTGTACGCCGTTCGCTAGGTTCTGTTGACATTTGATGATTTAGTGATCCAAGCAGTCGTCTCGGTAGCAACCCCGACTGCACTCCGCGCTTCTGGATTCCCGCTTTCGCGGGAATGACGGTAAATGTCAACACAGCCTAGGAAGAAGTGTTGATATTTCCTGTCATTCGGGAAGCCGCACCCATACGCGGGCAACGGGCGGAAGATGGAGTGGTGGAGACGGGGGAGGGTCGAACTCCCCGTCCAGAAGACTCTCCGGCCAAGACATCTACAAGCATAGCCGACGCTTGAAAATCACCCCGCGCGCGTCCGCGTCGGCGAGGGCGGCGCTCAGGGCTATCCGATGGTCTTTCGCTCCGGGCATCGGAGTCAACGAAGCGGCATCCCGATTTTCGGCGCCTCGTCGGCTCCTACGGGAGTCGGAACCGGGAGACGTAGCCGGTTCTAAGCGGCTAGTGCGTACTGATTGTCGTCAGGTACTTTCTTTGCCACCTGATTAACGAGGTTGATGGCGCCTCGGCTTGCAGTCCCGCGAAGGCATCCCCTGTCGAACCCGCGCGTCCCCACATAAATCCAGTATAACACGAACGCGGCCCTTGCGGGAATGGATATGTCCGGTGGAAGATCGCTACTCCTCCGCCGCGTCAAGCGGGATGGAACTCTTCAGGAAGCGGTTGGGGTCGGACTCCGCCGTGCTTGCCGCCGCCGCGTCCGCCATGCGGTCGTAGCGCGGGTCTAGGTCCTGCAGCCTTGAGTTGAGCGACTTGTGGAACGCGACGCTGGATATTATGCGATGCGTATTCTCGCCCCGGCACTCGCGGCAGGCTATGGACTCAGGCGCGTCGAACCCCCTGACCAGTTTGGAGGTCAGCCCCTCGCAGTCTTCGCATCTGTATTCGTAGATAGGCATGGCGGCCTCACGCGAATGTGGTTTCTATTCCGCTCGACAGGTCGAAGAATCTCTGTACAGTCAGATGGTAGCGCGGGAAGTTGTTCTGTCCGTAGGGATTGGGCGACTCCACGATTCCGCGCTCGATGTCCAGCGTATTGAACGTGTTCTCCGAGTCCGCGCCGCCGTTCTCCCTGATATTGTCCAGCAGACGCCGCCACTCTTCGGAGGCCATGCTGAGAGTGAAGTCAACGTCATGAAGCGCGGTATCATCCGCCTCCGAGACTCCGGCGCACTCAAACGCCTCGAAGTCCAGCAGAAACACGCGCCCCCCAACCCGGACCCCCACCTGCGCGAAGCAAGTCCCCAGACTCCGAAACTCACGGTCACCATTCGCCGCGCCCCTGACGGCCTCAAACCAGTCTATTGATGGGAAGGTAGGCATATGCTAGTCCTTAGTAAGATTCCAAGACTGAATCATGTATGTCATCATACTCCTTCAGCTAAGGTTATCGTCAACTTGAAGAATCTCATCTTCGAGTCGCAAATACTTCGGGTCAGGTCTGCCACTGGCTCCGACGCTGCCATCCGGGTTGCGGATCTGATGCACTAGGGCAATCACGTCTCCATAGCCATTGTAATAGCGAACAGTCTGACTGCGGGTACAATATGTGAAGTTACGTCGCCTCGCCTGCCGTCTTGAGTAATGGATGTTATATCGGATCCGTAGGGTGAACTCACCGCGTCGAGCGCGTTCCCAGAATTGGCCTGAATTGAAGGCTTCCCTTATAATGGGTGGTGGAACGAATCGCTCTGGCAAAGGATTATAGGACATGGCTGAGCATACTCTACTGGAACAGGCTAAACGATTCATTGACGGAAAGTTGACTTTCAAGCAACTCCATGCATGTATGGACGAGGCAGTTATTCAGGATTTTCGATTTGGCGAATCCGACCCAGAAACGACAAGACTCGCTGATAATTTGGTCGGTATGTTCGCTGAGTACCAACTTGACCTTGAAATTTTGGGAGATCCATCCGAAGCGATGAAGGCGTTTCGGAAGAGCCTGCTGGAGTTCATTCGGGAGAACTCCGTCAGCGCATCAACGGAAATGGCTGTCGAACACGCGCCTAGCTGACGCAGACTCCCTCAAAACTCTCACGGCGGGCTCAAATAACGGGCTGAAGCCTGAGCGCCCCGTTTCCGATATTTGGCGGGCACCCTTTTCCCGACGTACTTCTTCCATATCTCGGGCTCGGCTTCTGTTCCCTCAAAACCGATCCGTTCCGGGAACATCTCTACTGTCCCCTTCGACCACTTCTCTGGCCTGTACGCTCCCCTCACTACTCCTCTAACATGGGCTAACACCAGTTTGTGTTCCTTCGCTCGCTCTAAGTTTAACCTCCATACGCCCTTCACTGCCCCATATACCCCAAAGTTCCTTCCACAACCGCCCAATCGAGATCAGGATCAGCGGCTCTTCCACTACGAACTCCTCCGCACTATATTCTAGCACGATCTCATTCATGTGCCGCGTACCGCGATCTCTTGAGCCTTCTCCCGCTACTCTATTGACCAACCCGGGATAAGCGTCTATCAGCGCTGCCTCTACCTCTTTTGCAACCGCATCCGACATCCCATGCCTGTGGATAATGTGCGCTACATTCATACCCAACGCTTGTATCTCGTGGATACGCCCCAACTTCGGGTCGGCGACGCTTTGAGTATCATCGGAGATAGCCCCACTTACATGAGCGAAAATCCTTTGTCCTCGGCCTCTACCTACATAGAAGGTCTCGCCGTTCCTCGGATCTATCAGCCGATAGACATAACACCCCAGTGCTTCTACAACCTCCTGAGTGAAACCTTGTGTATCCATTTTCGCATTGAGTTCTTGCACTGTCTCCACCCGAGTAAACTATTCCCCGAACTCAGTCTCCCCCCGCGCTGACTATCGCAGAAGTACTAGAACGTCTGCTTGTAGCTGAAGAACATATCCTGGCGGTACTGGTAGTCCCGGTGTCAGACGCCTGTGGTTTCATTCCCGTTCTTCCGTCCATTATTTTGTAGGTCGTCCATTACAGCTTTCTTCAGTTCTTCGGGAGATAGGTCGGGATTCTCCGAGAACTTGGCAATCACTAGATCCATACCCTCAGCCATACCTTCAGCCCTGCTCTGTATTCGTAGTTCCTCTTGCTGTTCTCGTCGCTTCGCTCTCTCATTATTGATCTTCTCGTATGCGTAGAATGCCATCGGTACCCCCAATTCCAGCGCCGACATGACCATGCCATATATCATAGCGCCCATGCTTACCATTTCCGCGAAGGAAGACCCGGGCTCGTAATAAACCGTCAACAACCACGTTGCCAGCGCGGTTCCCCAAGGCGCCGCCAGAGCATGACGCTTAGGCCACTGACTGCTTAATTGCTCCCTCACGCGCTAATCCGTAAATTCCGTCTCCACCCGCGCCGACTGGTCGAAGAAATACTGGAACGTCTGGTTGTAGCGGAAGAACATATCCTGGCGGTACTGGTCGCCGGTGTAGGAGTGCGCGAGTCCGTCCAGAGTGTCGAGGTCAATGGTGTTGAGCGAGTGGTCGAGGTCCGCTTCGCCGTTTTCGCGGATGTTCTCCAGCATATCCCGCCACTCTTCCTCCGGCATATCCAGGTAGAAGTCGGTGTCTTCCAGGTCGGGCTCGGCTATCTCGGACGCGGACGCGCACTCGAACCCTTCGAACACCAGCAGGAACACGCGGCCCGCCGCCTTGACGCCAACCCTCGCGTCGCACATTCCGCCCCCGGCGGTCTGCACAACCTCATTGGTGTTGAATTCATGGCGCACGGCGTCGAACCACTCTACGGACGGGAAGGCAGGCACTCTTAATCCTCCAGGTACTTGGCGAGGTCCGGGGACAGGGGCGCGGCGCGCTGTATGCCTATCCATTCACAGGCGGCCATGTAGTTGGTGAGCCAGTCCGCCATCATGCGCTTGACGTGTCCCATTCCGGCGCGCGCTCCCTCTATGCCGCCGCCGAACACGATTGCCAGAGGTTCGAGCATCGCGGGATCCTGTAGTTCCTTGGTGAACACGCGCTCGCCGATGAACAGCAGCCGCTGGAATATCAGCGCCTTGTCCCGCTGGTGCGTGACCGCGTAGCGCAGGTGCTGGATCCCGTAGGCGACGTGCCGCGCCTTGTCCTGCATGGCGCGCGCGAACATGACCTTCTCTGCGGGGTTGTTGGCGAAGCGTTCGCAATGCCTGTACACGCTGAGGATGTACGTTCCCCTCAGAAGGTGCAGGAACAGGCTAGTCTCCGACCAGCCGCCCTTGCTTTCGAGTATCATGCGGTTGATTTCGCCCCGGCTTTCGAGTCCGAGTCCGCCGCCGTTGGACAGCGCGCGCTTTCTGAACGCCTCGTGATGGCGTCCGGCGTCGAACATATTGGTGGCGAGGAACAGCTTGACCTCGTGGTAGCCGTAGGACATATGCTGAAGCCAGTAGCCTATCGTCTCGAACTCCACGTTAGCGGCCTGGCTCAGCTCCGTGCAGACCTGGCACATCGCCGCCTCCACGTCGTCCGGCAGCGGCTCGATGGTGTCCCAGGGAATGTCGGTCGCGGCTATCCAGCGTCTCTGGATGGCCTCTTCGTACAGGTCGGCGGCGTTGTCCGCCCACATATCGCGCTTGTTCTTGAGCGCGAATCCGAGTGGCGGAATGCCCTCGAGCGGATACGCGCCGCGCGGCATACGGGTCTGCTCCTCCCAGTGGTCGGGAATCTCCCCGTATATGCCCACGTTCAGGTCGCCGATTCTGAGTCCGGCCTTGCCCGGCTTCACCCGCGTCTCCCACTGGAGCGTGCGCGGCATCCAGGCGTATGAAGGCTCCGGCACCTCTACGCTCTCGTCCGTTTGGAGAGTTCGCCTGCGTCTGGGGCGTTCCCACACCTCGGTCTTCTGTCCGGCGACCGTCCGCTGCCTTTCTTCGTCTGCCAAGCGACTAGCTCCTCACGTATTCCATAAGCTCCGGGTTCGCCCTGCCGTTCTCGAATCTCTCGCCGAATCCGGCGGAGCGTATGCGCTGGACGTACTCTTTCGCCTGCCGCTTGCGTATGGCGAGCAGTTTGCGGTAGCCCTCGTCGAAGTTCTTCTGTCCACCGCCCAGCAGTATGGACAGCGACTCGCTCTGCGCCGAGTCTCGCGCGGCGGGATTCTGGCTCCCGGATACCAGGCTGCGCTCGCCTTCGTCCAGGTACTCGTGAATCTCTTCCTTTCGGTCCGGCTCTGTCTCAGCGAGGTATCTCATGTGCATCACGCCGAACGCCACGTGCCGGGATTCGTCCTGCGCCGCGAGTCGGTAGATGCGCTTCTCGGCGTCGTTGTACGCCATAAGCTCGCCCATGCGGAAGATGGTCAGCACCGCGCCCTCTCCCGATATGTGCAGTCGCGAGGACATTTCGGTGAAGTCCCTGGACAGGTCAATGCTGCCCACGACGCCGCTGGTGGTGACGTTGATGTCCGGGCGCTGCATCAGTCCGCCGCCATTGGCGAGAGCGCGCTTGCGGAACACGTCCAGGTGACGCGATTCGTCCATTATCTGCGTGATGAGGAACATTCGCGGCTCGAAGTAGTCCGGCGTCGTGCTGGCTACCCATCGCCCGGGTATGTCCGCCGCCACGAACTCCACCTCGGTCAGGAACGTCGCCAGCTGGCACTGCGCTCGCTCGATGTCGTCCGGCAGAGGCTTGATGGCGTCCCAGGGAATGTCGGTGGCCGAACTCCACTGTCGCTGGAGCGCCTCTTCATAGAGCATCGAGGCGTTGGTGAGCCAGATGTCCGACTTGGTTCGCACCTGGTATCCGCCGATGCGATAGGCGTTGGGCCTGGCCGCCGCGCCTCTGGGCTTGCCGGTCATGTTGTCCGACTCTTCGGGCGGGTCGCCATAGCTGCCGATCTGCGTGTCGTTGAGGGTGAGGCCCTTCGCGCCGTCCGCGGACGCCTTCACCCCCCATTCGCCCTGCTTGTCAATCCAGTCCAGCTTGAGGCCCTGGTCTCCGGCGTATTCCTGAATGCCGTTGAAATTATCCTTGAGCGAGGTCATGCGCGGCCCCCTTCGTATTTTTAGCTGTCTTATACTTGTACTATACCCTCTGGGCTATGAGTTCGCAATAGATTTAGCGGGACGGCGTTGGTACAAACCCGTTTCGCAAGCGGCCTGGCGGTGGTATCCTTGCCCCATCTTGATTGTAGAGGTTCGCGCAATGAACAAAGTTCGGCTGGCCATCGTCGGCTGTGGAACGATTTCGCAGCTAAACGCGCCCGGATACCTGGCTCACGAAAACTGCGAGGTGGTCGCGCTGTGCGATCCCGCGCGCGAAAGGGCCGAGGGCCGCGCTAAAGAGTGGGGCATAGACCCGCGCATCTACACCGACTACGCCGACGTCCTGAACGACGCGGACGTGGACGCCGTGGAACTTCTCACGCCCACGCCGCTGCATCCTGAGCAGATTATCGCCGGCCTCGACGCGGGCAAGCACGTATCCTGCCAGAAGCCCACCGCCGGAACGCTGGACGAGATGCGCGCCATCGCGGACGCGGCGGCCAGCGCCGACACGTTCTTCAGGACGACCGAGAACTTCCTCTACTACCCGCCCATCGTCAAGGCGCGCGAACTGATAGCCGACGGTGCGCTGGGCGACATATCCATGGTTCGCATACGCACCCTGCGCGGCGGAGGCAGCGAGAGCGCGATACCCATAACCGAGGGCGCGTATGTGTGGCGACAGGACAGCGATCTCAACATTGGCGGCCAGATGTACGACGACGGCTGGCACAAGGTGGCGACCGCGATGTGGTGGGGCGGCGGCGTGGAGAAGGTGTCCGCGCTGATAACCCGAACCGACAATTTCATCCAGGAAACGCCCAGCGTAGCCACCTGGAAGTACGCCGACAAAGACAGCCTCGCCATATTCGAGTACGCGAGCGCGGCTGAGATGTCCATACGCTCCCGCTACTACCCCGCCGACGAATTCATGGAAATCATAGGCTCCAAGGGCGTTCTGTGGGTAACGCGCTGCACCGGCGAGATGCTGGATATGCCGCCCCTGGTTCTGCACCTCGGCGACGAAACCGTATCCTACCAGATGCCCATGGACTGGATAGAGAGCTTCAACGGCGCGGCCGCGGACTTCGTGGAAGGCATAATCGAGGGCCGCCAGCCCATGATGGACGCCGGCTTCTCCGACGACGTTCTCAGGGCCATAATAGCCATGTACAGATCCTCGGACAGCGGCCAGTGGGTGAAGCCAGCCGAGTTGGGGTAGTATCCCGTTATTGACGCATACCGGCAATGTTATGCCCAAGGCAATCGCATCTTATAATAAACCGTTTAGACGCGATTGCCCTGGCGCGGAATCCGGCCAGAGTTTCGCATGACGAGTTTCGCGGCGGTTCAGCGCGGTTGCATATATCTTGGTTTATAATTATATAGGGCGCTCGACAGGGGTTTCACAGGGAGCGACAGGGCGTTTTGCCCTGTGTTCATCCAGCGTTTTCCCAGCGTTAGCTATGAGGGGGTCTCTCTGTCCGCCCCTTGAGTAGTTGTCATAAGTCTTGGTTTATGTCTGTCCGGCGCGCTTGAGTTGTTTGGATGGTGGAATTGTATCACAGAACGAATGTATTGGGGAAGGACGAGGTTGGCGGGGCAGGGCAATCGCATCTTATTTGGCTTTAGCTTTGACCAGGCGCTCGGCTTATCGAACTCCAGCCGATTGGGGAGGCCGATCCGTTATAATCCAGCTTTGGACATGGAGCTTAGAATTTAGATGCGATTGCCCTGACGCTATAACCTATCATTCTTGAAAGCGCGTATCCTCGCGGATACAATGCCCACAGTCGAATCGAAGGTGGCTTGATACACTGTTTACCTGAATCACTGATATTGCAGAAAGGAACCAAATGCCCCAGTTCGCAGCCAACCTGACCATGCTGTTCAACGAAGTGGACTTCCTCGACAGGTTCGAGGCCGCCGCCAACGCCGGATTCCAGGGCGTCGAGTATCTCTTCCCCTACGACTACGACGCGGACGCGCTGGCCGAGCGACTCCAAACTCACGGCCTCACGCAGGTCCTCCACAACCTGCCCGCCGGCGACTGGGACGCGGGCGAGCGCGGCATCGCCTGCCACCCCGGCAGGGTGAGCGAGTTCCGAGACGGTGTAGGCAAGGCCATCGAATACGCCACCGCGCTCGATTGCAAGCAGGTGAACTGCCTAGCGGGGATAGTCCCCAGGAGCGTGTCCGCAGCGAAGGCGCACGAGACTTTCGTGGAGAATCTCAGGTTCGCCGCGCCCGCGCTCGAAGAGGCCGGAATCCGCCTTCTCATAGAGCCGATAAACACGATTGACATACCCGGCTTCTTCCTGAACCGCACCTACCAGGGACGTTCGATAATCAGCGAAGTCGCCTCGTCCAACCTGTTCCTCCAGCACGACATCTACCATATGCAGATAATGGAAGGCGACCTCGCCCGCGCAATCCAGGGCAACCTGGACGTCATAGCCCACTTCCAGCTCGCCGACAACCCCGGACGCCACGAACCCGGCACTGGCGAGATAAACTACCCGTTCCTGTTCGACCTGATTGACTCGTCCGGCTACGATGGCTGGATAGGCTGCGAATACGTACCCTCCACGACAACCGAAGAGGGATTGGACTGGATACAGGGGCTTATATAACCGCGAATATACATCGTCCCAGACAAGAGAGGACGGCATTATGGTCTCCACAGCGTCCACCGCCGACACCGAAGGCTTCATTGACCGCGACCAGGTTCTGGAGCGGATACAGGAGCGCGTTCTGTGGCTTTCGATGAACATGGTTCATCACGCCAACAACGTCCGCCCCAGCCCGGACGGCGCGAAGGTGGGCGGACACCAGGCCTCCAGCGCGTCGGTCGTGACGATGATGACCTCGCTCTACTTCGACTTCATGCGCGCCGGAGACCGCATATCGGTCAAGCCGCACGCCGCGCCCGTCTATCACGCCATCCAGTACCTGCTGGACAACCTCGACCCCTCCTACCTGACCATGCTGCGCCAGTACCACGGCCTTCAGGCGTACCCCAGCCGCACCAAGGATCCCGACGACGTGGACTTCTCCACCGGCTCGGTCGGGCTTGGCCCTGTCGCGCCCAACTTCGCCGCGCTGGTGGACAAGTACAACAAGGCCCACCTGTTCACCCACTCCAGCGTCGGCCACCGCTACATAGCCATAGTGGGCGACGCGGAACTGGACGAAGGCTCCGTGTGGGAGGCCATCGCCGAACCTGAGATGCAGGGTCTTGGCAATGTCCTCTGGGTGGTTGACCTGAACAGGCAGAGCCTCGACAGGATAATACCCGGGATCCGAGTCCGCGCCTGGCGCGAGATGTTCTACGCCAACGGCTGGAACGTGATTGACGCCAAGTACGGCAAGAAACTCCAGGCCAAGTTCTCCGAACCCAACGGCGAACTTCTCCGTCTCGCGATAGACGAAATGCCCAACGAAGTGTATCAGCGTCTGCTCAGAGTGCCGCCCCAGCGTCTGCGCGAGTGGCTGCCCCGGACGTCGCGCTACCCCAGGGACATGGCGCGTCTGGTGGCGCGCTGGGACGACGACGATCTCCAGGAATCCTTCCGCAACCTGGGCGGACACGATTTCGCTGAACTGCGCGACGCCTTCTCGCAGGTTGACTTCGACACCGGGCCGAACATCGTGTTCGCCTACACCCTGAAGGGCTGGCGGCTGCCCTCCATAGGCGACCCGCAGAATCACTCGGTAGTGCTGTCGGCGCGACAGATGGAGCAGCTGCGCGAAGAACTGAACGTGCAGCCGGGCGGCGAATGGGACAAGCTGCCGCCAAACACTCCCGCCGCGCGGATGTGCGCCGACACCAGCCGAATGCTCCGAATCGGGCGCAGAGCCAGGTTCGACGCGCCCGAAATGCGTATCCCCGACGATTTCAGCCAGCGATACTCCGGCAGCATGGCAACCCAGCAGACCTTCGGCCTCATCATGACCGCCATATCCCGCGAACTGCCCGAAGTCTCCGACCGCATGGTCACCGTCAGCCCCGACGTGGCGAGTTCCACCAACCTGGGCGGCTGGATAAACAAAGTCGGCGTGTGGGGAGAAGAGCGCCAGGAACCCATGCCCGAAGAGTCCATAGTCCGCGCGCTCAGGTGGGAGGAACACGCCCGAGGACAGCACATCGAACTCGGCATATCCGAGAACAACCTGTTCATGATGCTCGGTCAGCTTGGACTGTCTTTCGAGGACAACGGCGAGATGCTCTTCCCGATAGGCACGCTGTACGACCCGTTCATCAGGCGCGGCCTGGACGCCTTCGTGTACAGCGTCTATTCCGGCGCGAAGTTCATCGTGGTCGGCACGCCGTCCGGGGTGTCGCTGTCCCCCGAAGGCGGCGCGCACCAGTCGCAGATAACCCCGTCCATCGGCGCGGAGATGTCCGAACTCGACTTCTACGAGCCCTGCTTCGGACAGGAACTGGAATGGATAATGCTCGCCGCGCTGGAGCAGATAAGGCAGCGCAGCCGCTCCACATATCTCAGGCTCACCAGCAAGCGCGTTGACCAGGGCCTGCTGAAGACGCCGGAAGACCCGGAGGCGCGCGAACGGCTCAGGCAGCAGGTTCTCAACGGCGCGTACCGCCTCGTTGACAGAAGCGCCAGCCCGGGCTACGACCCAAATCAGAACGTGGTGCATATAATGGCGAGCGGCGCGATGATACCCGAGGCCGTCGCCGCCAGCAACGCGCTCCGACAGGAAGGCATATTCGCCAACGTGGTCAACGTAACCGGCCCCGGCCCGCTGTACAGGTCGTTCCAGCGCTCCGTTTACGACTCCATGGACGGGCGCGGCAGCCTGGATATGTTCATGGCCGACTCTATCTCGCCCGACGCCCGCAACGCCCCTATCGTAACGGTAGTGGACGGACACCCCCACTCGCTGGCCTGGATAGGCAGCGCGCTCAAGACTCTGGTCATCCCCGTCGGCGTCACCGAATTCGGACAGTCCGGCTCCCGCGACGAGCTATACCGCGAATACCGCATAGACAAAGACAGCATAATGGCCGCCAGCTACGCGGCCCTCGGAATGTAATGTGTATCATAGGTAGAGCAAAGGAAGAACAATATGATGATCAAACCCACTAAAGTTGAACCGCGTCCGGGATACCGGATATGGCTGGAATACTCGGACGGCATAACAGGAGAGGTTGACCTCTCGGACATTGCGGGCCGAGGGGTATTCAAGGCATGGAACGAACACGGCTATTTCGACAGAGTGCATATAGCGTCAAGCGGAGCGATAGCATGGGACGAAAACCTCGATCTCTGCCCAGAATCTCTGTATATGGAACTCACTGGCAAGACATTCGAGGAATTGCTGGCGTATGAAGAGTCGCTGAGTGAGGCTCAGCCTGTGTTCGGCGATGCCTGAGCTTTGCCGCTTCCACGGCATCACCATAGATATGCACTTCAAAGAACACGGTCCTCCTCACTTTCACGTGAAATATGCTGGAGTCAGGGTATTGGTGGGCATTGAGCCTATTGAAGTATTAGAGGGCAGACTTCCGCCCCGCGTCCGCAGAATGGTTGTGCAATGGGCTTCCATTCACCAATCCGAGTTGCGCGAAGCCTGGAATCGGGCGCAGCGTATGGAATCTTTCGATAAGATAGCGCCGCTGTAATGATTCCGGCGCGACTGTGATAGTCGGAATTACGGAGAACAGAATCGAAGGGAAGCTAAATTGACCAAGATACTCGTACTGCACGGCCTCGGAATGAATATGCGCGGCAAGGTCCAGACCCACATCTTCGGGACCGAAACCCTCGACCAATATGACGAGCGTATAAACGCATACGCTCAGGAACTCGGCGTCGAGGTGGACATCTTCCACTCCAACGTAGAGGGCGAGGTCATCAACAAGATATACGACGCCCACGAAAGCGGCGAGGTGAGCGCCGCCCTCTTCAACCCCGCCGCCTACTCATCCGGCCACCCCGGCATAATCGCCGCGATAGCCCAAGTTGACTTTCCCTTCTACGAGATACACATCTCCAACCCCTACTCCAGGGGCGGACAATCCCAGGTCGCGGGCGTCAGCAAGGGCGTCATCACCGGCTTCGGCCTGTTCGGATACTACATGGGCATGAGGGGCGTCCTGGAATCCCAGTAACGAGACGATTGCATAAGTCCCCTCCCCAGCTTATTCGTCATTCCCGCGAAAGCGGGAATCTACTGTTGCGGCTTCACTTATGCGATTTTCTCCAATAACCCAATCGGTGGCGCGTCCGCGTCAAAATGGTTAGAATGGCGACGACATCAAGCGCGGCCCAAAGCGAAGCCGCGCAATCTACTTTCGGAGCGTCATTACGCCATGAGACTAACCATACTGATAACCGCGCTTGCCATATTCGCGTTCGCAGCCGTCGCCTGCGGCTCGGAAGAGCCTGAACCGACACCAGCGCCCGCGCCGCCGACAGCCGCGCCCGCGCCCACCGCCGCCCCAGCCGCGCAGACACAACCCACCGCCGCGCCCGCGCCACAGCCCACCCCTGAACCCGAACCCGCGAGCGGCCCCCCCTGGGACTCGCCGCCCGATATGGTCATAGACACGTCCAAGACTTACAGCGCCGTCTTCGAGCTGGAGAAGGGCGAGCAGTTCGAGGTCGAACTCTACGCCGACAAGGTTCCCGGAGTCGTCAACAACTTCGTCTTCCTCGCGCGCGAGGGCTTCTACGACGGCGTCACCTTCCACCGCGTCCTGGAAGGCTTCATGGCCCAGACCGGCGATCCCACAGGCACCGGCACAGGCGGCCCCGGCTACCGCTTCGAGAGCGAGTTCCATCCTGACCTCAGCCACGACGACGCGGGCATACTCTCCATGGCCAACGCCGGCGGCCTGGCTACCAACGGCAGCCAGTTCTTCATCACCTTCAGAGAAACCGCCTTCCTTGACTACGTGAACCCCGACGGCTCGGAGAAGGACTGCTCACAGCGTGGCGTATCCTGCCACTCCGTCTTCGGCAAAGTCACCGGCGGCATGGACGTCGTGAACAACATCACCCTCCGCGACCCCAGCGAGGCCCAAACCCCCGGCGACGTCATCACCACCATCCGAATCATAGAACAATAGAACTGGGAAGAGGATGAACCATGAAATTCGTGATAACGCTCGAAAAAGACGAGGATGGCTTTTTGGTAGCTAGTTGTCCCGCCCTGCCCGGATGCTATTCGCAGGGCGTTGACAGGGAAGACGCCATTGCCAATATCTCCGAGGCCATTCAGGCATACACAGAGAGCATGAAGAAGCACGGAGAACCATTGCCGTCATACTCCGAGATTCATGAGATTGAGGTAGCGGTCTAGTATGTCTCGCCTTCCGGTCATGTCCGGGACAGACTTCGTCAGAGCCATGAGGCGAATCGGTTATACATACGACCATACCAGAGGCAGCCACATGATCTTGATACATCCATCCAGACCCAAGTTGTCAGTTCCAAGACACAGGCAACTTGGTCGGGGACTGCTCAGAAGCCTCTTGCGGGAAGCCGAATTGTCCAGGGACGAGTTCGCAAGGCTTATCTGACGGGCAACGAGAAAGCCCTTCCTCCGCTGTTCCAGGGGAGGAAGGGCCGAATGTCGGGCAGAAACCGCGTCGCCCCCTACTCTGGACTCTCTTCCTGTGATTCAGTCTCAGTCTCAACCTCAGCCTGTTGTGAGACATACATGAAGAAGTAAATCCTTCCCGACGCCCCTAGCAGGCTGTTGTCGTGTATCTCCATCGTGTCCGTAACCGGCTGGTTGTTCACCCGAACCGTATTGGGCCCCACCTGTGTCGAGACCATGGTCACCATGTCCGAACCGAACACGAATGACACAACGCCGAATCCGGGCAGATCAATCTCGTCGCCGTCAATCCTGCTGCGCTTCATCAGGTTGTCCACCGGCCTGCGGACGACCTGCGAGAAGTCCACGAGCAACTGGCCTTCCTCCGTGTACAGATAGCCGAACGGAGTGGGCCGCGTCAGCCAGTACAGGACGACTCCCAGTATGGCTATCCCGATTGCCGCCAGCGCGATTATTATTGCCTGCGCCGGTATGCTGAATGACTCGTCCGACGGCTCCGGCTGCGCGGTCGGCGGTGGCGGAGCGGCTGTCGGCGCGGGCTGCGCCGGCGCGGGCGGGGCCGCGGTTGGCGCTGGAGCCGGCGCGACTGCCGGAGCCTGGGCCACTGGAGCCGCGCCCGGTATCGAGGACACCACCATCGAGTCCGTCGAATAGATATACCGCCTGCCCGCGTACTCTATGTCCAGTCCGAACAGCACCGTGGAGCGCGCTTCGGTCGGCGGCGTGTAGTAGATGTCGAACCCGTATGCCTTCCCTTCCGTCACCATCTCGTGCGGTATCTTCGTCACTTCGCCCGCGGGCGTCTCATCGCTGGAGCCTACCGCCACCGTCAACTCGTCCGCCAGCACTGTGTAAGGCTGGCCGTTGATGTTCACGAACACCGACGCCACTTTCGTCGTAACGCCCGGATCCAGACCGTCCACCATCTCCGGCGTCACCTCGATGGTCGGGAAGTGCTGCGCCTCGAACTCCGCCAGCGATATTATCGAGTGGTCAACATCCGGCCAGGACAGTCGCAACTCCACCTCGTACCTGCCCTCCGAGTTCACGGGCGGCAGCGTGAGCGAGAAGTACCCGTCCAGAGGAATCGAGTCCCCTTCCAGGCCCGCGTCGTTCAACTCGTGAACGATGGAGTCTCCCGACGGACTGGTGACCTTCGCAGTGACCATAGCCTCCGGCGACACCAGTTCGCCCCTGTCCAGCACAGCGGCCACTATCAGCGTCTCCGGGTGGTCAATCGGCGTCGCGCCCAGATCCTGGAGCCTGATGGTGTACCTGTTGATAAGATGCAGATTCGCCGACACCACGCCGCCCTCGCCTCGCGCCTCCGCCTTCCAGTTGCCCTGCGCGGGCTCGTTCACCTGCCAGATGACCATGTGCGGCAGTTCGACGACCGATGACGAAGCTCGGTCGCCCGCCGACGATTCCATCCCGTCCGGGTTCGTTATCCTGAACGATGTTTCGGGGTCTTCCCTGACGAACAGAACGTTCGCCCAGCGCGTGCTGGGAACGATGTTCATGTCAATCTCGAACACCGGGTTGTCCGACAGGTTCGCCCGCCCCACTTGCCTCAGAGCGCCCCGGCTCTCCCGCCGCAGGCTTCTGTCCACGAATTCCTCTATCCCGTCCGGGATAGTGAGCGCGAACGACTCTCCGCCCGCGTCCATGCTGATTCTGTCCAGTTCCGAGGCCAGCGCGTCGTTCGCGCCGGGCGTCGTCGCGCCGAATACCTCCCAGCCCCTCGCGATTATCGGGGTCAGTACGGATTCTATGCCCGAGTCCGTACCCGCGTACTCAGGGCTGGCCGACACCAAGTATATACTCGCCTCCTCGCGCGCCTGTACCGACGACATATAATTGTATATGCTCGTCAGCGAGGACGTGAGGTCAACCGGCGCGTCCGCGCCACCCGACCCAACGGACGCGCTCACCTGCGACAGCAGTTCCGCGAATCCGTCCGAATCCGGGGCCAGCGGCCCATATACTTCGGTCGCGTCGTCCGTGAACACGAACCCTATCGGCTCGCCCTCCTTCAGATTGGCGAGCAACCCCAGAAAGGTACTCACCAGTTGGTCGTTCGCGTCCCCCGAAGATATCGAATAGCGGTCTATCGCGACAATCGTCAGCCTGTCGAAAGACTGCTGAGCCTTGACCTCCCGCGCGGTTACGCCCAACGCCAAAAGGATAACGGCTGCCAGTATGGTAAGTATCAGTGGCTTTCTCATAGAATCTCTCACTTAGCGCTCGCCTTCACTGTACAACTTAATAACCTCTCCCATAGATGGGCAAGCTGAAATATGTTCATGTTTTTTCTTAAACAAGTCCCAAAATCGTCCCTCATAGCCATAGCGCTCGCGTTTGGGGCATACTGCGGCGGGGACGGCGGCGAAACGCAGACCTCCGAAGGCGTCTTCGAGGGGCTGATTACCCACATGGAGGCGCGGACGCTCCTCGACCTGGAATCAATCGAGGTCACCGACGACGCGGGCGAGACGCTGGTATTCCATGCGGGCGAGCGGAGATTGGCCGAGTTCACCCCCAGCCACGTCCGCGAGCACATGATCCAGGGACTCGGCGTGACAGTCACCTACCGCAAGTCGAAAGACGATGTCCTATATATAGCGGAAATCAAAGACCGCCCTCCCTAGCCGCCCGCGCCCGTCTGCTGGATATGACCAGGTAAACGCTCCCCGCCGTCAGCGCTATCACGATACCCAGCAACACCCAGCCCCCCTCAAGCCCCGGCTCTATCGGCGGAGGCAGCGTCACGATAGGCGCGCGGAAATCCGCCTGCCCCGCCGTCGGACTGTCTATCTGTATATGCAGAACCCAGTTGCCCGCTTCCTCGAACTTCATGTTCGCCCGATACACCGTCGGCTCGTCCGGGTTATTCACCGCCACCACCTCAAAATCCGGTTCCACCACGCTCTCCCCGTTCACCACAAGCGAGCGTTCCGCCACCACTACAACCCGCGCGTCCGTCACCGGATCCCCCGTCTCCGCCACCGTCGGCTTCAGCGCCACATTCACAAAACCCACCTGCGGCGCGGGCGGCAGCCACCTCACCCCCACCTCGAACTCCCCAACCCTCCGCTTGAACAGCGGATCAAAAGCCTCATCCGCCGACTGCGCCCACGCGCCCGCCGTCAACGCCGCCATCAGCAGCCCCACCGCACCCGCGCAAGCCACAATTCGAAATAAGTTCTGGAATGAATGAAGCATTTTGAGTCCCGCCGCTCAGTATTCAGGTGGAGAAATTGTACCACTACCGACCTCAGCGGCGGTATCGAGGAATCGCCCAACCCCTCAATCCGTTCACGCGCCGTATGAGACGATTGCATAAATCCCTTCCCCCTTGATGGGGGAAGACTAGGATGGGGGTGATTAGGTTCAATCCCTGCCATTGCGGGACAACAGACGAGGCTTATGCAACTCTCTCGCCATATAATATATGTTGCGGATGCTGAGAACGATACTCTACCCTGATTGCGCTATGCCCACTTCCAATTATGACGACAGGCGACGCGCCAGCCGCGCCCAACCCCATCAGCGCAAGACCGCCGACGCCCTGCGCTACCTCGGCGCGCTGGCCCTCGCCATCCTGCTGGCCGCCGTCCTGCTCGCCTGTACCGGCGAAAACGAAGACCCCGCCACAAACGAGCGAATCACCGCGTTGGAGACCAGGGCCCACTCCCTCGAACAATCCCTCCAAGTCCTCACCGACGAAAACGCCGACCTCAAGACCGAAATCGCCACCCTCCAAGACCGCCTGAACGAGCGAGACGCCCAAATCCAGCGACTTGAACAAGCCGCCTCCAAAGCGCAAACAGCCTTCCCCGACAAAGAGCAGTGGTCAAAGGACAAGGACGAATGGTTGTCGTCCGACCCCGACCCCGCTGAAAGAACCGCCAGCATGATAGAAGACGCCGGAGGCCAAGTCCGCTACATCACCCACCCCGAACGCCAGAACCGAACCATCCTCGCGCTGCCCCGGGAATTCGTTGACGGCCAGACCCCGCTCATAGTCTCCCTTCACGGCTTCGGAGGAAACTCCGCCCACCAAATCGCCTATGTCCCCCTCCACGAGCGCATGAACTCCGACCGATTCGCCCTGCTGCTGCCCAACGGAACGCCCGACGCCGACGGAAACCGCTCCTGGAACCCCACCGACGACCTGTTCACCAAAAACTCCGGCGACACCCCCCAGGACGACGTAGCCTACCTCACCGAACTCGTAGCCGAAGCCAAGAAAATCAGAAACTTCGGCGCCATATACTTCTTCGGCTACTCCAACGGCGGATTCATGGCATACCACATCGCCTGCAAGGGCCTGCCCGGCCTCCGCGCCGTCGCCAGCCTCTCCGGCACAAGCTACGCCGACGACTCCACCTGCGAAGACGCGCCCCCCGTATCCATCCTCCACATCCACGGAACCCAAGACAACGTGATCCTCTACGACGGCGACCGGAGCCAGCCCGACCCCAAGACCAACGACGCCCCCGCCTTCTACGCCAGCGCTGAGGAAATGGTAGCCCGCTGGAGCCAACACGCCCGCTGCCCCTGGCCCGACAACCCCCAACCCTACACAACCCTCGACCTCGACCAACACATCCCCGGCAAAGAAACCCAACTATTCCGCCCCGACTCCCCCTGCCCCACCGGAATCACCATCGAACTCTGGAAAAGCGACAACAGCGGCCACGCCCCCAACTATGGCGAAACCTTCCGCGACGCCCTGCTATCCTGGCTTCTCTCTCACAATTGACGGCAGAGCCTCACACCAGCGTCCCCCGCAAAACCGTCACAGCCTGACCGCCTAGCAACACCCGCTCCCCATCAACTCGCACCCTCACTTCCCCACCCCGCCTCGACGCCTGGCGCGCCAGAAACTCCGACTTCCCCATCCGCGACTGCCAGAACGGCCCCAGAGCGCAATGCGCCGATCCCGTAACCGGGTCCTCATTCACCCCCGTCCCGGGCGCGAAGAAACGCGAAACAAAATCAAACCGCCCGCCGTCCGCGCGACTCGTCACTATCACCCCCCTGCACGGAACCTTCGCCAGCAAACCAAAATCCGGCTCTACCCCTCTTACATCCTCCTCCGTACCCACCTCCACCAGATAATCAAACCGACTCTTGCCCACATAAACCGCCTTCACCCCCAGCGCCGACTCCAGATCCGCGGGAACTTCCACCATCTCCGCAGGCGTCGCCGGAAAATCCAACTCAATCCACTCCCCCTCCCGACTCGCCGTCAAAACGCCGCTCTTGGTATGGAAGACCGCCCTTTCATCACTCGGCAACTCCCCCGTCTCCCAAAGAACGTGCGCGCTGGCGAGCGTAGCGTGACCGCACAGATCCACCTCCACCTCCGGCGTAAACCACCGCAGACCGTAGCCATCATCTCGCCTATGGAGAAACGCCGTCTCCGACAAATTCATCTCCGCCGCCACACTCTGCATCCACCCCTCATCCCCCGGCCCCGCCATAACACAAACCCCCGCCGGATTCCCCTTAAACCGCTCCGCCGTGAAAGCGTCCACCTGAAACACTTCCTGCCCCATAGTCCAACCCCCTCAAGACAACTTATCAGCCACAGCGCGCATCCGCCGCGCCGCCTCGATGCCGACACCGACCAACACCCCCATAATACCAACGCCGCAACCAAACCGCTAATATAATCGTTGGATTGGTAAGGTCACGACTGAGCTATTGCCCAAATTTGGACTAGTTTACCCTTTGATAGTCTGTTATCCTTCTCTAAACTACTGAGGGTGTAGATATGGCAGGTGATCCATCTACTCAGATCATGACCGTGCGAGATGTGGCAAGACACCTCAAAGTCAATGAGAAGACGGTCTATCGGTTGGCTCAGCGTGGCAGACTGCCGGGTTTCAAGGTAGCTGGCGCGTGGAGATTCAAGCGGTCGGACATTGAAGACTGGATTGACTGTCAAAAGCGGGCGGTCGCGAAACGGACGACCGCAGGAGACTGACCTCCATCTCCATGACCTTGATGCCAAGCGCCAATAGCAACCCTTCCTTCCAATACCAAGAGCAGGCGATATGAACTCTAAAGACACACAAACAGCACAAAAGTTGCGCGGTGGCTACTATACATCGGACGACCTCGCTGGTTTTCTTACGCGCTGGGCTGCGGGAGCCGATCCCGAATCCGTCTTAGAACCTAGCTGCGGCGACGGTGTGTTTTTCAACAAAATCGCTTCATACATGGATAATCCAAAGGTGGCTGCGTTTGAGATAGACAATAAGGAAGCGGAGAAAGCTGTTAAACAGGCAACTTACTCAGGGTTGACAAACGTCAATGTCCAAGCGAACGATTTCCTTGGCTGGGCGCTTGACGCCATTATAGGAAGGGTACACTACGATGCCATTCTTGGTAATCCCCCCTTCATTCGCTACCAATACCTCCCACCCCTTTTTCAAAATAGGGCCGAGAGAATCTTCAACTTACTAAATTGCAAATTCACAAGGCACACCAACGCATGGGTTCCCTTCGTCATGGCTTCTTTCGCTCTGCTTCGCCCTGGCGGCAGGCTTGCTATGGTAGTGCCGGCTGAGATCATTCATGTCATGCACGCGCAGTCGTTGAGAACATACCTCAGTCAAACTGCCCGACGAATTGTAATTGTGGACCCTGAAGAAATTTGGTTTTCCGGAACGCTTCAAGGCGCGGTGCTGCTTCTCGCGGAAAAAAGACGCGGGAAGGATGACCGGACCGAGGGCCTTGGCATTTATCCGGTACAAGGTCGTGAATTTGTCAACAGCGACCCGGAATCCGTGTTTAATGACCCGTCACCAATTAACGGAAAAACGGTTGAAGGTAAATGGACGAGAGCGTTGCTGGAACCTCGAACGCGGTCGGTTCTTGATGGGTTGGTTGAGTTGAAGTCCATCCGTCGGTTCGATGAAGTGGCCCAGGTAGATGTCGGAATCGTCACTGGAGCCAACAACTTCTTTCTTGTAAAGGACGAGACGGTTAGGCAATTCAACCTGGAACGATGGACTCACCCAATGTTCGGGCGTAGTGAACACTGCCCCGGCGTTATTTATGATGAATCCCAACATCTGTCTAACGCCGCTAAGGGGAACCCAACCAATTTCCTCTGGTTCAGAGACAACGGGGTGGAGAAAAATCCGTCTGCTAAATCATACATCGAGCGGGGTGAGTACTTGAATCTGCATACCCGTTACAAGTGCCGTATCCGCAAGCCGTGGTACGCGGTGCCGTCAGTCTATGCCACCGAAGTAGGGATGCTCAAGCGTTCGCACAATGCGCCGAGACTGATACTAAACAAGCTGAGGGCCTATACCACAGACACCGCTTATCGCGTCAGGGTCAAAGAAGGAACTGCTCAGCAGGTGGTGTTCAATTTCCTAAACCCGTTAACCGCTCTGAGCGCGGAACTAGAGGGACGGCATTATGGAGGCGGGGTTCTGGAACTGGTCCCCTCGGAGATAGAACGTTTGCTTATCCCCCTCCCACCGGGCCTAGAGGCGAATGTCAATCGTCTCGACGACTCGGTGCGGTCTATGACAATGGACATTGTTCTAGAGCGCCAGAGCAGAACTATTCTTGGCGCTATTGGACTCACCAGGGGAGATCAGGATGAGTTGATGAGCGGCTGGAAGAAACTACGCGACAGACGACACCGGGTATCTTCCCGACCGAACGCTAGTCAATCTCCAAAACAAATAGCCCTATCTCTACACGGTCACGATACAAGTACATAGTCCGGCCAAGAAGGTCTTCGTGAGCTATGATCTGTCGCGCGTCACCCCAATGCAACTGGGTCATACTGTTTCTTTGTTCGTATGCTCTGGTGTCGGTACGGCTGTTATGAGAAAGGCGCAAAGTGAAAACGCCATAGTCCACATCACGGATGACTAGCTGAAATCGTGCCTCGGCGCGCTCCATATGACTGGTCTGTAGCCTAGTGTCGAACTTCCAGTCTAGGACAGGGAATACCTCATCTCGGAAATAATGCCTCTGGTCTATATCATCCAGCGCGCCTTTCCCGAAAAGCATTGACCCTGTCGGGTTGGTACTAGCCCCTTCAGGAATTTGCAGATCACGACGTGTCAATGATTCGCTCTGCCATACGAGAGTTAAACGTTCGTGGACTGAAGCAACATCGGCTAAGGGTATGGGTTGCGGTTCTACCTCTCCCTTTGGCAATGATTCGGAACGATGTCGAGTTATTGGTCGGGTCCTGAGATTCATCCTCGGAATCGTATCCAGGTCCCGCCTTCTCGACGACCCCGACATTGCGGGCGCTGGTCGTACACTCTCATCCACCACTCGACCGGAGTTCAACAGATTTTCGACCATAGCGTCATCAATGACCTGAAAGATGTGATCAGGATATTCGGCAATCATGCCGTCAATCTTAGCTTCCAGGTCTTCTATGAGCGAAGCGTTCTCTGTCTGGGCAAGTTCCATCTCCATAAAGAGACTGGCTTCGATGTTCGAGTTAAGCCCACCGACAGTAAGGTTGGCGCTTCCGATGATTAGCCGCGCTTCGCTCGCGTTGCGCGAAACATAGACCTTCGGATGAAACAGGACATCGCGGGATCCGGTGTCCACAACGTATGTTGTGCAGCCAATATCCAAACTCTTTTTCAGTCCTTGGGCCGACGTAATGCCGTTTCGTATGCCGGCCACGATTGTCGTCTGCTCTGCGACTGGAGAAAGAGCCGCCTCCAATGCTACAAGTCCGCCTTCACTCATGAAGCCAACACTGATGATTACCCTCTCAGGATGTGGGATCCGGAGAAGGCGTCTGACAGAAACCAAATGGTTGTCTTGTGTAACGCCCTGAAACAATACTCTATTCGCCATAGTGGCCTGCCCTGATAGTAGCGTTGCCCGTCTATGTTAATCTTGCGGGGACGGGAGATACCCCTCACCCCCTCAGAACCCCTTCCACCCTGGCATCCCCGCCGCCTGCCGAACCCATTCCTACGTTGAACTAGGAGCGATCAATACCCCCTAGCGTCATATCCCACTCCATCGAGACGCCGCCGGGCCTCAGCCAGCTCTTGTTGAGTAAACAGGGAACTCCAAGGATCCCGGAGCGCGAGAGCCTCAACAGAGAGATCGAGACGCTCTTCCTCCCACAACCGGACAAACCCATCCGACAGATTGTTTCCGACGAGCAATAGCTTGGCCGCTGGCAGACCGCCTTGTTCCACCACCATCCCAAGAAAGTAGTTCGGATAGTAGCCAAACTCTTTCGCTTCCTCGTAGATCCTTAGCATCTCTTGATGGAATTCGCTCTCTAGGTTCATTTTACTGCTCTTGCAACTCAGGAAAATACGTAACGTAGAAGCCCCGGTCCCGGGTTAGAAAGGTATCAGCCTTGGCGGCGGCGTGAGCGCCAATCAAGAAGTCGGCGATAATGCGTTCTCTCGGCCCACCAGCCTGCCGGTATCGTGCCCAACGTAGTCCCGCGTCGTATGCGATGGTCGTGTCAATCGAAGAGACCGTCGCATTGATCTCACCCAAGGCTCTATCCAGCGAGGATCGGTCGCCAAACGCCGGTACAAGCTCCGCATAGACGACATCGCAGACCAGGATTGCTCCCCTGTCGTAGGCGCCGACAAGCCACTCCTGAGATTGAGAATGGTGCAGCGCGCTAGACACAAAGACATCCAGCAGGACATTGGTATCAACCGAAGTAATCATCTTGCCCGGATCTCTTCAATGTACTGGTCAACATCGAAAGCCTCGTCAAGAATTCCACTGACCCTCTCGACAGGATGCTGCGCCGTCGCCCGCTTTTGAATGAGCAGGCCGCGCTCGGTCGGCGTGATTTCGACTTCGACATCCTTGTTCATGCCAAAGCGCTCTCTGAACCGCTTGGGGATGGTGATTTGTCCGCGCTCAGATATACGCATGGTTCACCTCGTATGAATTCCATTCTTGTAACATCATACTATATCGCGTGAACCCCCCTCAGAACCCCTTCCACCCCGGCCTTCCCGCCGCCTGCCGAACCCAATCCTCCATCTGCGCCTCATCCAGTTCACCCTCATATATATCCACCCAGCGCGCATCCGGATCCTTCCCCGACCCTGGAGGAACCGGGTCAAGCTCCGCGCCATTCAGGAAAGTCACCTTCACATAGCGCGTAAACACATGGTAGCTCACGAACCACCCTTCACCCTCCACCCCGTACCAGGGCGAATTCCACCGCACCGCCTTGCGAACCTCCGGTACAGTCCGCTCTATCAGATCATCCAGCCGCCGCCCCACGTCACTCTTCCATTCCGGCATATGCGCGATATACTTCTGCACCGGCGCGTCCCCATCCGCCTTCGCTATCTGCGGATTGCCCCCGGACAGCAGCCTCACCTCTCCCTCAGCCTTCTCAGCGGCCTTCCTAGACGTCCTTCGAGCCATAGCGTTCACTCCAATCCACGCGCCGCGCGTCTGAATTATTCGAGCCAGTCCACGACGGGCCTGGCCCGACGGGAACTGAGCTATACAGCAGTCGCTTGGGATTCGACAGGTACCTCGGTCGGTGGCGCCGGGGCCACACCGTCTTCGACGCATGAAGCCAGGTACATATCAATGGACTTGCGGAATTCCCTCTTTACCCCCTCTACATCGGTCGCTTCCGCGTCCGCGACTGAGTACGGCCCGCTGTTGATTACTCTGGCATAGAGTACTTCCGCAACATCGTCGTAGGCGATAATACCCACGTATCCTTTGTACTCAAGCATTACTCATCGCCTCCGATACGACTGATGAACTCAACGATGTTGCGAACAACATCTCGTCTCACCTCTGGCCTCGGGTGTGGCCTATGGACTACGATTCGATGATCGCCCTTTCGGAGTAGTACCCTAGAACCGGCCCGCTCGACTACTTCCACTCCCAGTCCCCTTAGAAGGGCCTCAATCTCCACCCACCTGATATCTACCGGAGTAGGGCTTGCCCGCATTCGTTCCAGTGTCCGTAGGTGTCTCCTCCGTATTGGCCTCAATTGGTTACATCGCCTCGTCTAGAGTTATGGAGCGCAATCTACCAAAGCGAACTGAGTTGGACAACCGGAGAGGGCAACTCTGGTGGGCCCGGCAGGGATCGAACCTGCGACCAATCGGTTATGAGCCGACCGCTCTACCACTGAGCTACAGGCCCACTTGGGGGAACACTCTCTAGCCTAACCAACCTCTCAGAAAACTGTCAAGGTCTAGGGTCTTGCGTTTTTGACCTTATTGAGACTGGCCTATATTTGAGTAAAGAGAAAGCCCGTCCTGAGTGGGTAAGTCCTTACCTACGCCGTCTCCGTCTTCGACGTTCGTTGACTGACCCAAGAACATAGACGGCGTAGAACGCAGTAACCACGAACAGGGTGGTCGCAATCCAGTACCCCACGCCCCACGAAATGCTTCCAAGCCCCACAGGGACTTGCGTCAGCAACAGTGCGCCCACCCCCAAGACCGCTAAGGTAACTCTGGTTACAGTCCTATGCCGTCTCATAAGGTGAGGTATTATCGCCCCAATGCAGGCTATCGCTACTGCGGCCATCGCATAGTATTCGAGTGGCCTAGAGTCATACGGGCCGAAGGCAAGGCCGAGTCCGCTAAGGGCGACCGGCGAGCCTTCGATAGCCACAATCCAGGGCAGAATCAAGAACGCGAGTACGATTGTCCCGAATCCAGCAGTAATGAGTGTGTCAGGTCGGATCATGTCATTCCTCTCGTATGCTATTGGTCTGTCAGCCATATCTCTTGCTCTGCGTGTTTCCGTTCCGTCGCGCCGCCTACCATGAAACGTAGATGCCCTTCGTCTGCATCCCACAGCGCGTCACTGTTGTCGAGTTGTTCACCACCATGCCCGTCGTAATGGACGGCGACCCAATCAGGCGTTGACGCCGTACTGCTGACGGGCGGGCGAATGGTGACGTTCCACAGGGGTATGTCAATCGGTCTTATCGGTCTGTGGCCGTAGATTTCGAGGGAGGTGGTAATCCCTGAGTGCAATCCTCTGCTTCGCGTAAACGACTTCGGAAATCTCAGAGAACCTATCCACGTTCTTTCGCCGTTCGATTCGTCCGTTACCCACAGGGCATACCATTCACCTGATATGTCGGCTGTCTCGAATGCTATCCGCGCGGTGTACTTGCCCGTCGTCCATTCGTAGTTGCGCCGCACACCTATGAAATCGCCCTCGTGTCCGGACGACTGTGTAAAGCCGCCAGGGGGTACACGGGCATTGGACAAGTCCCGTTCATCCCATCTGCTGAAAATCACACCCTTGCCCGTGTTTTGATTGCTTCTGCCCGATACATGGGTCTGTATGCCGAAATAGAAAAGCGTGTCTGAGATTTCGGAGGTTGCCAGTATCAGGTACAAGCCGTGAGTGTCGGAGAAGTTTCCGGGGTCGTTGTGAATCTCGAAGGGAGTCTCGATGGATGGGTGAGTGATTACATCCCAGGGTTGCCACTGCCAACTCGCGGTCGCCATGTGAACGGGCATGGCTACTCGTTCATAGAGTTCTGGCCTGTCTGGTATGGGTGTGGGCTTTGGCGTCGCGGTCGGTAAGGGCGTGGTCGTCGGTCTGGGCGTACTGGTCGGGGCGGGTGTTGGAGTCGAGGATGGGATTGGGGTCAGCGTAGGGGTGAAGGTCGGAGTAGGAACAGCCGTAGCGGTCGGAGTAGGGGTGAAGGTCGAAGTAGGTATCGGCGGGGCGGTAGGCAGGACGGAAAGCGGGCTAGGCGGGAGTGTTTCAGTCGGTGGCGGTGAGATTGGCGAGGGTGTAATGAGCGCGGCAAGGGACGGCTTGGAAATCAGTGGAGAGTCGGCGGGCGGCAGTGCGGGCGGTTTAGGCGACTCTTGCCCGCAGGCCATGATTGCCAAGAACAGGGACAGGGACAAGACTGCTACCAGCAGTCGGATACGTTCGGCTGACACAGAAAAAGCCCCTTGTGGAAGGTCTGGGTGCGTTTTCGTGCCACCGAACGCGCATCAAGATACCGTACAGAGTCCACGCGGAGCCGTCCGCACTGACGACCCCGCTCCCGTCCGCTTCAGGCAGACAGGTTCATTCTGTACAACTACTTACTGCGTTAGGGCAGAATCGAGTATCTGATTTTCAAAAGTGCGCGTTTGGTGGCCCGATGATCCTAACACGGCTATATCAGATTGACAACGCCTTAAACGGCTGTTAGTTTTCGTCCACTAACGAAAAGACCCCGCTCGCGGCGGGGTCTCTGGTGTGTACAGGGTTGGAGAGACTATCTTGCAGACGGCGATGGAGTTGGCGGTCTCTCTTCTGAGTTTCCTTGCAGAATACTGGTATATCGCTCTTCCCGTCGCTGTGATTCTAGGCGTAGCATTTGTATTGCTAGGAACTCACGGCTTATCGCTACGGTGATAAGCATTAGGAACGTGGCGAACATCGCTCCGAGTATGAATCCCAACATCACATTTGCCCATGCTACTGACGACATATCCATTCGGTCACCTCTCTTTTTTCATTCACTAAGTTCACCCCGTCAAGGCGTTCTTAGGATCGCCGGCCAGTCCGTTCATGTCAATCCGCTACGCGGCTTCAATGAAGTCGTCGGTCAAGTCCATGTTCGACAGGATGATGTCGACTATCGCTTCTACGTGTTCAGGCTCCTCGACCACGTACTCATACGATTGCCCGTTCCACTCGCGGGGTATGTCCTCACTTTCCAGATACCAGCCGAGTTCCTGACCGCCCGGAAGCCGTTCGGCGACGGACTCGCGGATTCGCAGTACAGACTCAAAGCCTGTCGGGAAGCGTCGGCGAATGTAGAAGTACGCCCCATGCCCGAAGTCGAAGGCGTAGTAGCGCGACCGCGTGTACAGCCGGTCGCCGAAACTCTCAATCAGCATTGCCAAGATTTGAAAATCGTTCATTCCTGTCAGTCCTTTCTCTATTCCAGTTCTTCAATCGTCATCCGCCTAATCGCATCTATGTCCCCCGCCTTCGCGTGTGCCAGTTGGGTTATCAGGTAGGCCGTTATCGAGAGATTGACGTGTACCTTCACCTTGACCCATCGGCGATAGGTGAGCGAGTCCAGAGAGCGGGCTGATTTGGCGACGCTGAAGAACCTCTCGATTCCCGCGCGCTTCTTCATCAATTCCTTGAACCGAGGGTCTGCCCGCGCTATCGGCGGGGCAAGGTCGAAGGTCGCTTCCTCATTGCCTGCCCGTTCGCGGTGAACATCCTGGGGAGAACAATAGACCATCGCGCCCGAAGACCGCGCTCGAAGCTCACAGCCCTGTGGCGGGCAACGATATTCGTGGTAGATTTCGCAGTCCTCGTGGACTGTTCGTATCCACTCCATTGGCGTGTGCTTCGAGTCTGGACAGGTGGGTGCGCCGTCACTGTTATACAGGCCGCCGCGATACCGGCCTGGGGCTGTCGTAGGCCCCGTAGTAGGGGCTGACTTCTCGGCGATAATCGGGATGATGCCGCGCTCCACGCAGGCCGACGCAATTTTCTCGCCGCTATATCCCGCGTCCGCGCTCAGGCAATTCGGCGCAAACCAGTCGTGCATCGAGCGAGCCTTGTCCAGCAGTTTGAGAAACTCAGCCCTTTCGGGGTCATTGGCCGGACGCACGGTTTGAGCAATAGGTGTGCCATAGATTGGGTCGGCCATCACATGGGCTTTGTATCCGACAAAGAATTGGGTTTTCTTCTTGCCGTCCTGAGCGATAATCATGCCGTCAACGGCCACCGCTCCGTTCTTGGGCGTTCTGTATCCCATCTTCGTCAGGTCGGGGTCTGACCACGGCTTCTTGCGGTGATTGACGGGGCTTTCGATGTCCGTTCCATCAACCGAGACGTGTTCGGCTAGGTCTGGCAGATACTTTCGCAGTTCCGCTACGACCGCCTGCTGAATCAGTTCAAGACGTTCTGGGTCCTCGGTCAACTTCGCGTAGAACCTGCTGAATGTCGCAGGGTCGGGTACTCGGTTTCCGAATCCGCACACCCGCCTGAGCGCGGGATTCTGTTTCAGGTCTCTTATGAATCGAGCCGTGCTTCTCTCGCCTTTGAGATACTTGCAGACAAATGCCTTCAACATGGACAGGGCGCGGTATCCCTTACGTCCGACATGGCGATGCCGCGCTTCTAGGTCGGCTACCAGTTCCTTGACGCATGGAAGCATCGAGAGCATATCCAGCAGATAGGCTATCGTGTCGAAGTCAGGTTTGACGGGCGGCTCAGGTTCGGCGTCCAAGATGGTGAGCGGCGGCGCAGAACCACCTTGCTTAATCCGATATTTGGGTGTAAGCTGATAAACAGCAGGGGAAGCCATGACAAGGGGTCTCCTGTTCCTTACGGGGGTTGTGCGAAGTGAGACGCGCGCAACCCTTTTCTCTTGTTCAGTTCCTCACGGGGGTCTCGGTTTTCAGACTGTTCGCGGCGGTGGAATGTGAGACGCAACCACCGAGATTCGTCCTGCTAATTCCCCGATGTGGCACTGTGTTTCTGTACGAACGATTGTACCAGAACGAGCGTCCGACATCAACGATTTTAGCTACGAATCTACCCATTTCAGCTTGCATCCTGACCTCCGTTTCCGCCCTGTCGGTAGGCGTTCAATCTCTCCGTCAACGGCAGGGTGACCACCTTCGTTTCGTCCTCCCGATACCGCTTTGCAATCTCGTCGTGCAACCGCCAGACGCCCCGCCCAAGACTCACGAAACGTCCGTCTTGACTCAGGTATTGTCCGACAAGTTTCTCTGGTTTCTGAACGCGCATGATTATGCCCTCCCGCTCAGTAATCAGTTTCAGTATGGCCTTCCGGTGCAGTCCCTCCGGACGGTCTAGCAGGACTCGCGCCATCGCGTCGCTTGTGAGTTTCTGCTGAGTCGGCGGGTTGCCGACCAACTCCGCGTCGTCGGCATACGACGGCAGGATAGGCCGCTCGCACTCTATCCTGCCCTCTGACGACTGTGGACAGGACTCTACGGCGCGGCTGTGGCGTTCAGGGACGCGCCTGAGCGCGTCCAGAGCGATGATGATGTAATCGCGCTCTGCGGTCAGCGCGTCTATCTCTGAGTTGGTTTCCCTGAGTTGGTCTTCAAGGTCTGCTATCATTCCCCCGATGCTCATTCTGTCTCTCCCTTCGACTCTCTCCCGTGTCTATTCGCGGCTTCCCGTTCGTCTTTGGATTACAGTCCGTCTATCCCGCCAGAATCTATTGACTCTTCTCACAGATGGCTATATCGTTAGTTGCAGGAAGAGAGCGGGACGATGTTCCTGCCCAGCAAATCGGTTGGTGGCCTACCAGTTACCGTAAACTCCGACCCGTGAAGGCAGAACTTACCCTTATCTTTCTGGACTTAGACCCCTTAGCCGCGAAGTTTCTCAGGCTCTCAGCAGGCGGGGGTCTAGTTGTTTGTCTGGCAGACTGTCACTAAACACTACCACGATTCAGCCTGCCGATCTACCCTTTTGGGCTACAATCACGTAATCGTCTTGACAACGCTCTACCGTCTGTCTATTTCGGCGAATGTTCCCCCAATGCCCACAGTTCGTAGGTGGTTTTCTCAGTAGCTCAATTGGAACACAGGACGACCTCGCCGACTTCAGAGATGGCGCGGGCATGGGGACGAACACGCTCTGACCGCGACCGGAAACGCAACTTGGGTCTGGCGCAGATTGCGGTCAAGTGGGGTCAGGAAATCGGGAAAAGAGAACGGGGTATCGGAGAAAATCGGGGTCGGCAATTTTGAGCAATTTGGTCGAATTTCTGGAAATGAGCCACATCCAGCATTGCAGAGAGGGTCAGAGGGCCGAGTCTCGGTCAGTCTCAATAAGCCGAAAAACGCAAGACCCTAGTCAAGGTCACAACAGCCTTGCAAACTCCCCCCGCTTGGGATATAAATTGCGGCGGCAAATGGAACAGGAGGTTACCCCATGAAAGCCGCTCGAATCAGAGCTCCCAAGACCTGGGAGATAATGGACGTTGACACCCCCGCCGTCCAGGACGGCCAGTGTCTCATCAAGCTCGAACGATGGTCCGTCTGCGGAAGCGACATCCGCCACGGCTACGGCGACGTGTACCCCGAAGAAGAATACCCCATGAAAGTCGGCGGCCCATGCCACGAATGCGCCGGCGTCATCGTCGAAAGCCGCAGCGACCAGTTCCGCGAAGGCCAGCGCGTCATCGTGCTGCCCGGCGTGGACGGCAACGGCGGCCTCGTCGAATACATGGCATCTACCCCCGACCGCATGGTCGCGCTCCCCGACGAGGGCAGTCTCGACGAATGGATAATGTGCCAGCCATCCGGCACCGTCCTATACTCATGCCAGCAGATGGAAACCATCCTCGGCAAGCGCGTCCTCATCTTCGGACAGGGCAGCATCGGCCTCTCATTCACCGCCATAACCGCCCGCTCCGGCGCGCGCCAGGTCATCGCAGTTGACCTCGAGGACTACCGCCTCGAATACGCCAAGAAGTTCGGCGCTACCCACACCATCAACCCCACCCGCGACAACCTCGACGAAGCCATAGCCGAGATAACAGGCGGTCGCGGCGCCGAAATCTCCGTCGAAGCCGCCGGATACCCCGACACCCTCAACAACGTCTTCAAGCACGTCTCCAAGTTCGGACGCTGCATCATCTTCGGACTCATAGGCGGAACCGAGGACATGACCCCGCTCCACTTCAGGCAGTTCTTCGGCAATACCCCCACCATCATACCCACCGCGGGCGCGGCCAGCGGCGACGCAGTCGGACACATCGAGCGCATGGTCGAACTCAAACAGCGCGGCTGGTGGGATCCGGGCGAAATGGTCACCCACCGCGCCTCCTTCGACGACGTAAAATCCGCCTACGATATGTACGAAAACCGCGACGACCAAATCGTCAAAGTAGTCATGAGTATGTAAAGAATTGATAATTGGAAATTCATAATTGACAATTCAAAAGGAGTCCTCCCCCATGAAAGCAGCCCGCATCAGCGCCCCCAAAACCTGGGAGGTGCTGGACATCGAAACCCCCGCCATCAGCGACGGCCAGTGTCTCATCAAGCTCGAAACCTGGTCAGTCTGCGGCAGCGACATCCGCCACGGCTACGGCCCCGTCCACCCCGAAGAAGAGTACCCCATGCGAATGGGCGGCCCCTGCCACGAGTGCGCCGGAACCATCGTCGAAAGCCGAACCGACGAATTCCAGGTAGGCCAGCGCGTCATAGTCCTGCCTAGCCAGGCAACCACCGGCGGCCTCGTCGAGTACATCCCCGGAACCCCCGACCGCATGGCCCTGATCCCTGACGAAGGCGACATATCCGAATGGGTCATGTGCCAGCCCTCCGGCACCGTCCTCTACTCATGCCAGAAGATGGGAACCATCCTCGGCAGAACCGTTGTCGTATTCGGACAGGGCAGCATCGGCCTGTCCTTCACAGCCATAACAGCCCGCGCCGGCGCGCGCAAAGTCATAGCCGTTGACCCCGAGGACAACAGGCTCGAATTCGCCAAGCGCTTCGGCGCTACCCACACCATCAACCCCACCAAAGAGAACCTCGACGAAGCCATGGCCGAACTCACCGGCGGCGAGGGCGCGGAGATAGCCGTCGAGGCCGCCGGATACCCCGACTCGCTCAACAACACCTTCAAGCACGTCAGCCCCAACGACGGGCGCGTGATCATCTTCGGCATCCAGGAAGGCGGCGGAGACGGCACGATTCCCCTCATCTTCCGCGGTATGTTCAAGGAAGGCATCACCGTCGTCCCCACACAGGGCGCGGCCAGCGCCGACGCCATAGACCACATCCAGACCATGGTCGAACTCAAACAGCGCGGCTGGTGGGACCCGGGCGAAATGGTCACCCACCGCATGGCCTTCGACGACGTAAACGCCGCCTACGATATGTACGAAAACATCGAAGACGACGTGGTAAAAGTCGTAATGAATATCTAGCCAAACCGCCAATTGATAATTCATAATTGAAAATTGACAATTCAGAGGGAGCGCCCATCCCCTTGAACACCGAATCAGCGCGGGCTGTATGCTGTATAATCACACCATCCCCGCCAGAGGTCTTCGCTATGGACGCTCCCGACACACAGACCACCCTCGAACGCCAGCCCCTCCTCATCCTCATAGACGGCCACGCCCTCGTTCACCGCGCCTGGCACGCCATACGCCAGCCCCTCAACCTGCGCTCCACCGGCGAGGACGTCCGCGCCATCTACGGCTTCCTCAACATATTCCTCAAGACCCTGACCGACTGGAACCCCACCCACATAGCCGTAACCTTCGACGTATCCGCCCCCACCTTCAGGCACGAGCGCTTCGCCCAGTACAAGGCCCATCGCCCGCCCACTCCCCCCGAACTCAGGCCCCAGTTCGACCACATCAAGAACCTCGTGCGCGCCTTCAACGTCCCCATATTCGAGCTTCCCGGCTACGAAGCCGACGACCTTCTCGGAACGCTGTGCCGACAGGCAAGCGAGCGGGAGATAGACACCATCGTCCTCACCGGCGACACCGACACGCTTCAGCTGGTATCCCCCTGGGTCAGGATCCTTCTCAGCCACGCCGTCGGCAACAGGACTCTCTACGACATCACCGCCGTCAAGGAACGCTACGGCGGACTCGGCCCCGAAGTGGTGGCAGACATCAAGGCCCTGGAAGGCGACTCCTCCGACAACATCCCGGGCGTCCCCAGGGTCGGACGCAAGACCGCCATCAAGCTCCTGCTCGAATACGGCTCCATACAGGGCATCTACGACAACCTGGACGCGGTGAAGCCCCCCAGCGTCAAGAAGAGCCTCACCGAGAACCGGGACGTCGCCTTCGAGGCGCAGTTCCTCACCACCATCAATCTCGACGCCGACGTCACCCTCGACATGGCCCAATGCGTATTCGGCGACTACTCCCGCCCCGAAGTCATAGACCAACTCAACTACCTCGAATTTCGCAGCATGATTGACAGGATTCCGGGCGGCTCAGAGTCTCAACAAGCGTCCTTCGACATGGACGCCGACACCCCCTCCACCGACTACGCCATAGTGGACACCGACGACAAGCTGGACGCCTTGATAGCGGCCATAGACACCCCGGCCGGCTTCTCTTTCGACACCGAAACCACCTCCAAAGACCCGATGCTCGCGCGGCTCGTCGGCCTCTCATTCTCCACCGAGCCGCACACCGGCTGGTACGTCCCCGTCGGACACGCCGATGGCCAACAGATTGCGTTCGACAAGGTTCTTGACAGGCTTGAACCCATACTCACCAATCCCGACGTGCCAAAGACCGCCCACAACGCCAACTACGACATGATGGCGCTCCAGAACCACGGCGTAAAGGTCGAGGGCCTCGCCTTCGACACCATGCTCGCCGCCCACGTCACCGGAGAGCCGCAGGTCGGGCTGAAAGACCTCACCCTCAAGTTCTTCGGCCATGCCATGACCCCCATCACCGACCTCATAGGACGCGGGCGCAAGCAGGTCACCATGGCCCAGGTCGAAATAGCCAAAGCCGCCGACTACGCCGCCGCGGACGCCGACTTCACCGAACGCCTCAGGCGCGAACTCCAACCCCGCATAGAAGAACTCGATCTCGGCGGAACGCTGAGCCAATACGAAATGCCCCTCGTTCCCGTGCTGATAAGAATGCAGCGCGACGGCGTTGCCCTGGACGCCGATACCCTCAAGCGGATGTCCGACCAACTCAGCGGCCAGCTCAGCGCCATCCGCGACGATATGTACGAGACCGTCGGCCACCAGTTCAACCTGAACTCATCCCAGCAGCTAGGCGACGTTCTCTTCAACGAGCTGCGCCTGCCCACCACCGGCGTCAAGCGCACCAAGTCCGGCTACTCCACCAACGCCGCCACCCTCGACGACCTCAAGCACAGGCTGGACATCGGCGCGATACCCGACGCCGACCCGCGCTCTTATGTCGTAATGAACGGCATCCTCGAACACCGCCAACTCTCCAAGCTCAAGTCAACCTACATTGACGCCCTCCCCGAAATGGTCAACCCCGACACTGGCCGCATACACACCAAGTACAACCAGACCGGCTCCGCCACAGGCCGAATCTCCTCCAACGACCCGAATGTCCAGAACATCCCGGTCAGAACCGAACTCGGTCGCCAGGTGCGAAAGGCGTTCATAGCGCCCAACGCGCCCGAATCAACCCTGCTCGCCGCCGACTACTCCCAGATAGAACTGCGCGTCCTCGCCCACTACTCCAAAGACCCCTCGCTGCTCGACGCTTTCCACCGTGGCGAGGACATACACAGCGCCACGTCCTCCCTCGTGTACGACGTCCCCATCTCCGAAGTAACCGCCGATATGCGCCGCTTCGCCAAGATACTCAACTTCGGCGTCCTATACGGCCTCACCGCCTACGGCATCTCACGCCAGACCGACCTCAACCCCGAACAGGGCCAGCGCTTCATAGACCTCTACTTCGAGCGATACCCCGGCATACAGAGCTACGTCAAGCGGACGATAGAGACCTGCAAGATAAAGGGATACGTCGAAACCGCTCTCGGACGCAGGCGCTACCTGCCCGACATCAACACCCGCAACTACCACGTCCGCCAGGCCGCCGAGCGCGCCGCCATCAATATGCCCATCCAGGGCACCGCCGCCGACATCATCAAGATAGCCATGATACGCATTATGGAGCGCATGACCGATCTCCAGATGCGCTCCCGGATGATACTCCAGGTACACGACGAGCTAATCTTCGAGGTCCCCAAAGAAGAGCTTGACCCAATGAAGGCCATAGTAGAAGAACTCATGCCCGCCTCCCTGCCGATGGACGTCCCCCTGATAGTCGAAACAAAGACCGGCCCCACCTGGGGCGACCTCGACTGAACGCCGCTGTCCCCCTATGGCATAATAAGGAACCAACATCCACGAAAGGAGCGAATATGAGCGCCTCAGACACCCAGGAGCGACTCCAAACCCTGGTCAAAGAACTGCCCCCCGAACTCCACGACGACGTAATCACCTACATCGAATCCCTGCTTCCCAAGAAGAAGCCCAAGGACAAGTATCTTCGCTTGGACTGGGGAGGAGCGCTCAAGGGACACTATGACGGCTACACCTCGGTGGAACTCCAGAAAGAGATACTGAATATGTGGGAGGATATGGCGATGAAAGGTGTGAGTGGTTACACTCCGAAGGACGACGATGTATCTGGTTGACTCCAACATAATCCTAGAATTCCTGTTGGAGCAGGAACGCGCGGATGAAGCTAGAACATTCCTTCAAAATTCTCCATCGCAGTCTCTATTCATCACAGAGTTTGCGCTGTATTCGATATGCCTGTCCTTGACCCGTCGGCGGTTGGACGAAATTTTATTGCGATTCCTAGACGACCTGAATAACGGTGAAGTAAACATAATCCGACTCTCACCCCAAGACCTGAAGGACGTGATAACGGCCAGCCAAAATTTCAATCTGGACTTCGACGACGGCTATCAGTACGTGGCGGCGCGAAAACACGACCTGACGCTCGTGACCTTCGACAGTAACTTCACTCACACGGACATAGAGCCGGTTTCTCCGTCTCAACTGGCCTGAGACTACCCAATCTCCCCCGCCAACTCCCGCGCCCGCTCTGCGAACCGCTCCGCCATCAGACCGCTCGCCCCCGTGTACTGCGTCGGATCCAGCAGCGTCCCTATCTGCTCCGCGCTCAGATTTTCCTGAACGTCCTCTATCTCCGACAGCGCCTCCGTAAACGGCTTCCCCTCCACCACCGACGCCTGCGCCGCGTCATATATCGCGTCATGCGCCCGCTGCCGACCGATGCGCCGACCAAGCTCCAGCATCAGCGCTTCCGACATTATCAGCCCGCCCGACAAATCCAGATTCCGCCGCATCCGCTCCGGGAACACCCGCAGCCCGTCGAACAACTCGATCATGTACTGAAGCATATCCCCCGTCAATATCGCCGACTGATTGAGCGCGCGGTCCATCATCACGCTCGTCGTCCGGTCCGCCTCATGCTCAGTCATCATCGCCTCCAGCGCGAGCGGCACCAGCGTCCGAATATGCGCCGCCGACGCCACAACATCCTGCCCCAGCTTCGGATTGCGCTTCTGCGGCATCGTGCTTGACCCCACCGTTCCGGGCGGCACAGGCTCCTCCACCTCGCCAAACTCCTGCTTCATCAGCGTGTACATCTCCCGCCCAATCTTCGAGCAGGTCGCCGCCAGCATCCCCAGTATCGCCACGTACTCCCCCAGGTGGTCCGCGGTCGTCCGAGACGGCATAGGCATGGGCCGCATATCCAGTTTCTCCGCCATCTTCTCTTGCACTTCCAACCCGATTGGCCCAAACGACCCCAGCGTTCCCGCGCCTCCGCCCAGCATCGCCACGAACACCCTGCCCTCGCAGCCCCTCAGCCGCTCGATATGCCTGTCCAGTTCGTCAATCCACACCGCCACCTTCAGCCCGAACGTCGCCGGAACCGCGTGCTGTCCGTGCGTCCTTCCCGGAAGCGCGTAGTCCTTCGTCTCTTCCGCCAAATCCGCGAACAGCCTGAGAATCCTCGCCAACTGCGAAAGATATATCCGATGCGCCTTGCGTAGCTGCAACAACTTGCCGGTCTGCGTTATGTTCTGCGTGGTAGCTCCCCAGTGAACATACCCGCCCGCGTCCCCGTCGCACACCCGGTCAAGCTCCCATATCAGCGGCACAAGCCCATGCCCCGTCCGCGCCAGACCTTCCTGAATAGCGTCCATGTCCATATATTCCAGCCTGCACTTGCGCGTTATCTCCTCCGCCGCCTCCACCGGAACGATATCTAGTTCCGCCTCAGCCTGCGCCAGCGCCGCCTCCACGTCCAGCCAGGACTGCAATCTCTGGTCGTCCGAAAACAGGTCGCGTATGCCCGGGTCTTCCATCCTGAGAGCGGTAGGTTCCTGCTGCATGAATCGAGCCTCCTGATGATGCTGAACCGAGTGTATTCACCTTTCCAGGTGTCCCACGTCGTTGAACCTGTTGATACGGCAGACATTCACATTGCCAAGCGCGTAACCGCCCAGATGCCACTTCTCCACGTCAACACTGAAATCGAAGACGCCCGTATTCCTCACCGACAGCCCCCACAGCCTATTCGCCCCGACAAGCTGAGCGAATACGAACTGCATGAACCCGCCGTGCGAAACGAGCAGAACGCTGTCTTCGTTACCGTGATCCGCTATCACCTTATCCACCACGCGCTTCGCCCTCGCCCATCGTTCCGCCAGCGTCTCCGCGCCCTCCACGATGTCCATGTTGCGCGTCTCAGCGAACTCCGCCGCGATTTCCGGGTAGCGCGTCTCTATATCCTCCCAGTTCAGGCCAGAGAACACCCCCACGTCCGTCTCCATGAGATCATCCCAGCGCATAACCGACGCCGCCAGCCCCACGTGCGCGGACGCTATCCTGGCAGTATCGTACGTGCGGCTCAGCGGACTCGCGTATATATGCGAAGGCCGATACCCTTCGGACGCGAACCATCGCCCCAGCTTGGCAGCCTGCTCTCTGCCCAGCGTCGTTAGCTGCGTGTCATCGCGCCCCTGCCACCGCCCAGCGGCGTTGCCCGTACTCTCCGCGTGTCTGACTATTCTCAGTTCCATAATCTCACCACGCGGAAATATAGCATATCTGCTAAGATAGATGTTACCTTGGAACGGACAATTTGGAGAGTGGGGGAGACAGATGTTGAAAGAAGAGTTGACGAATGTCCCACCCGAGCCTACAACCCAGAATGGCGATTGGCCTCTGGTGGACAAGATATTGCGAATATCGGAATCTATACCGGAAGAAGAGTTCGCGGTGTTCCCCCCGGACTTCACCGAAAATCTGGACCATTACCTGTACGGCAGTCCCAAGAAGTCGAATAGCGAATGACTGGCCATACGCGGGATTTGTACGCCTGGTAAATTGATTCCTCTTGGCTACGCTCACGGCAATCCCCGCACCCGCCTCAGCCCCAACCCGCTCCCAACGCTCACCCCCAGCAATATAGACCCGTTTATCAGCAGCGTCAGCGGCGCGCCGAACCTCTCCCCCATCGCCCCAACCCCCAGGTGTCCCACCGGCCCGATCCCTATACTCAGCACCCACGACCCCATCGCCCTGCCCCGCTCCTCGTTCGACACGTTCTCCTGCATCAGCGTCCGGTAAAGCGTGTCAATCGCCGACGCGCAGGCGTTGATGAACGCCAGGATAAGCACGAACGAAAAGAAATTCCCGCCCAGCGAAAACGCCATCTCCCCCGCCCCGAACGCGCCCGCTATTATGAACACCAGCAACCCCTTCCGCCTGAAATTCCCCAGCCCCGCCAGAACCACCACCCCCACGATTCCGCCGCCCTGCCGAAACGCGCTCATTATCCCCAGCCCCACCGCGCCCACTCCAAGCACGTCCTTCGCGAACACTGGCAAAAGGCTCTGATGCGTGAACCCGAATATCTCCGTGACACCCGCCAATACCATCAGCGTCAGCAATATACGGTTCGTCCGCAGTATCTCCACGTACCCCACAAGATTCTGCAACACCGACTGCGTTGTCCGCGCCGCCGCCTGGCCCGACTCCCGCGTCCACATCAGCGCCACCAGCGACAGCGCGTAGCACGCCCCGATAGCCGCGTACTGGTTCGCTATCCCCGCCCACTCGATAACCACCCCCGCCACCAGCGATCCGACTACTCCCCCAATCTGCTGGCTCAGCGTCGCCAGCGCCATCCCGTTCAGCGCCGCCTCTGGCCCCACTATGTCGTATGTATAAGCCTGCCGCAGCGTCATCGTGAACGCCCACACGCAACCCATCCCAACGCTCAGCGCGATGATAGGCCACACCGGCCCATAGTACAGGTGGAGCGCCAGCGCGGTCAGACCCGCTATGATAGACCCCAGCAGAGTTATCCAACGAATGAATATCCTGCGGTCAACCCGGTCCGCCACCGCGCCCGACACCAACCCCAGGAAGAAGAACGGAGCCATCCGCGCCGCCGAGGACACCCCCACCCAGAACGGCGAATCCGTAAGCTCGAACACAACCCACCCCAGCGCCACGAACTCCATACCCATCCCTACCGACTGCACAACCGTCGCCCCCCACAGCAACCTGAAGTCCCTGCGCTGAAATGAGGCCGCCCAGCCCCGTCCTCTTGTAATCTGCGAAAGCATTGACATAGTGATTCCACAGTTTACAGCCGCCCGCCCGATATTTATAGAACCTGCGCCAACTTATAAAATAATCTCACGGCTCGCCAATATGAAACTGCCGACCACACGCCCAGAGCGGAATCTTAAGAAGAACGATTCACGTTGAACCAGACGAATATCCCGGACAACTCCCCGGAAAGAGCGTCCAATCGGACCGCCGACCTCACAACGAAAAACCCCGCGCCGCGCGGTCGCGTCACCGGGGTAGTGGTGCGAGACGCCGCGCGCGCCGCCGCGTCCGGCGCCCTGGAAGCCATAGAGGAGACCCACGGCGATTTCGAGCGGGCGGTCAAGGCTTCTATCGGAGGAGTCGTATCCGGGGTGTCCGCCGTCGACGGCGATGTCACCTCCGCCACCAGAAGGACAGCCCGCCTTGTGGTCGCCCACGCCTCGGATCCGGACCGACCGGATATTGGCATGGTGGATGTGGCGGAAGGGGCCGTTGACGCGATTTTGGAAGAGGCAAGCCGAATACCCAGGGTTGATGAAGAGGCGGTGGTCGAGGCGGCCGCCGTCGGAATAGTCGAGGCGGCCTACCGCCTGGGCCAGGAAAACGGAGACGCGGCCAGAAGATCGGTCATATCCAGAATCGTCAGTCCCGGAATACACATAGCGCCCGATATTAGAGACAGGCTCCCCGAAATTGCCGAACGACTGTCTCAGGAACTGCCCCGTGGCCGCGCGGCATGGCGCGGCAGAGCGCTCTTCGAGGCCGCTCGTCTCCTGATGAGATCGGGCGGAATAGACCTCGCCGCCTCTCTGGCCTTCTTCGCTACCTTGTCCATCCTCCCAATGGTGGCGCTGCTAATCATGGCGATAGCTGTGTTAGGCGACTCGGATGAAATCCAATCCAATCTGACCGAGACCCTTATATACTACTTCCCAACGTCGCGTGAACTCATACGACAGGCGGTGCAGAATATCCTGAACGCCTCCGTCGCCATTGGACTGGTATCCGCGACAAGCCTGGCAATCGGGGCGGGCGGTATGTTCGCCTCCGCCAACAGGACCGTCAAACGCGCTGCCGATACTGGTTACGGCGGTCATGTTCAACTTCGTCTATCACCGCGCGGCCCTGACCAAGACGGCGGGCGACCTGCGCCCGAACCTGCCCGTCGAAATAGTCGGCAGACTCGGGCGACAGGATTCGGACGATCACTGAATCAGGCTGATAGCCGCGCTCGCTATACCCAGGAACAGCAGGAAGCCGAACACGTCCGTGATAGTCGTGACTATGACCGCGGACGCCACCGCCGGGTCAACGCCCATCCGCCTCAGCAATAGCGGAATGGCCGCTCCCACCGACCCCGCGATTATCATGTTCCCGAACATCGCCACGCCCAGCACCAGCCCAAGTCCCAGGTTCTGCTTCCAGATGATAGCTATAATCGCCACTAAGATCCCCAGCCAGACGCCGTGCAGAATCCCCAGCGCCGCCTCCCTCACCAGAATCCGCGTCGCGCCCACGCCCACCAATTCGCCAAGAGCGATTGATCGAACTATCAAAGTCAGCGTCTGAGTGCCGCCTATGCCGCCCTGACCCGCTACCACCGGAAGGAACGCCGCCAGGACGACCACCTGCGTCAGAGTGGGCTCGAAGAGCGACACCGTGGCCGCCGCCAGGAACGTTGTGCCAAGGTTGACCGTAAGCCAGGGCAGGCGCGTCCGTATCGAGGTCATCAGCGGGCCGTCAATGACCTCGCCCGCCACGCTCGCCACCTGCATCATCTGCCGCGTGTCTTCTTCCACGGTCGCGCTCAGAAGCGACTCCGAAGGTATGACGCCTATCACCCCACCGTCCTCTTCAACCGGAAGGTAAGTCAGATTGTAGTGTCGCTGGAGCCGCGCGCACTCCTCGACCGGGGTGTCCATATTCACGGTCGCCACGACAGTCTCGGCTATGTCGGCGACCGGCGTCTCATCATCAGACAGCGCCAGGTCCACCATGCTGATCTGGCCGAACAACTCCCCGCCATCATCCAGAACCAGCACGTGAGAGAATTTCTCCCTGTCCTCCTCTAGCGTCCTGAGATTCGCCCGCGCCGACTCCACCAGCTCGGAACGGCCCACCGAAGGAAAACTCGCCGTCATAATGGCTCCCGCCTCGTCCAGCGAGTGAGCGAGGGGTTCCGACTCGTCCAGCGTCTCCTCTAGCTGGCTCTCCACGCTTCCCGACTCCCTGCGGATGCGAAACGTGGGCAGTCGGCGCAACGTCTCGAGAGCCAGGAGTGGGCGAATGCGAAGCGTGGGCAGTCGGCGCAACGTCTCCAGGGCCAACTGCGGGCGCAGCTGTCTGAGGATTGCGGACATCATCCCCGTCCCGATCCTCGTCCCGATTCGCGCCGCCACAGCGGGATTCATCTGCCTGAACATCCAGGCGACCGTCTCGGGAGACATGATGCGGAGCATGGCTTCTCTGCTGGATCGCGGCAGACCGGCCACGATATTGCCCATGTCCGCCGGGTGCAGCGTTCGCAGAAGCTCCCACGCCCTGCGCTCGTGGCCCGCGCTGATGAGTTCCCGTATCTCCCGGGACACCTCCGCCGCCCTCTCCAGCGATATAGCCCGCGCCCGACCGGATTCCGCTGGAATATCTGCCAAACCTTCGTCACTTCTCGATTCAAGTTCCATTGGCTTACCCTCGCTGAAGCGTTTCCACCTCAACCTATCACAACACATTGCGCCACTCAACGCGCCCCCCTAGAATATGTTACAATACCCCAAGGGCAGAACAAACATACTTGACTTGCGTAAAGAGAGGTTTATCAATGAGCGCTCGCTCAACCAAAAACTTTTCGGTCCATAGCTAACAACAGGTGGTTACAGGTCACTTTCCACGTGAACTGCTACCAGTCCCACTTGGAAACTCACTTGAAACCCCACCTGTACGGCATAAAGTCCAATATATGACCGCCGCTTTCCGACCCAAAACCGAAGACCAATCACTGAGACGACCAACCCACATTTTGGTCTGCCCCGTTCATTCATATATAATCCATAACGACACACGAACAAAACCAGCCACCGGAGAGAGCCGATGACCACCGCATTAGAAGTTGACCTCAAGAAGAAAAGCCGCGTCGTTACCGAGGGCGCGGACCGCGCCGCCGCTCGCGCGATGCTGCGCGCCACAGGACTCGACGACGCCGACATGGAGAAGCCTTTCGTCGCCATCAGCAACCTCGCCTCCGACGTCACCCCCTGCAACGTGCACCTCAACAGGCAGGCCCAGAAAGTCAAAGAGGGCCTTCGCGCCGCCAACAGCGTCCCCTTCATGTTCGGCACGATAACCATCAGCGACGGCATATCCATGGGCACCGAGGGCATGAAAGCCTCCCTCGTCAGCCGCGAGGTGATAGCCGACTCCATCGAGACCGTCACCTTCGGCGAGAGCATGGACGGCCTCGTCGTCGTCGCCGCCTGCGACAAGAATATGCCCGGCGCCATGATGGGCATAGCCCGATGCAACGTCCCTTCCGTATTCGTGTACGGCGGCGCGATAATGCCCGGCAACTGGAACGGCGAGGACATCAACATACAGGATATGTTCGAGGCCATCGGAGCCTACTCGCAGGGCAAGATAACCCTCGACGAACTCATCGGCATGGAGCGCGTCGCCTGCCCGGGCGAAGGCGCTTGCGCCGGTATGTTCACCGCCAACACCATGTCCTCCGCGATAGAGGCCATGGGTATGTCCATACCCGGCGCCGCCTCCATCCCCGCCATAGACCCCCGCAACGACCAGGTGGCCTTCGACACCGGCGCGGTCATATACGACCTGCTCGAAAAGGACATCAAGCCCCGCGACGTAATGACACGCGAGGCGTTCGAGAACGCCATCCGCGTCGTCCTCGCCATGGGCGGCTCCACCAACGCCGCCCTCCACCTGCTCGCCATAGCCCACGAGGCGGACGTCGAACTAGACCTGGACGACTTCGACACCCTCAGCAGAACCACCCCCTACATCACCGACCTCCGCCCGGGCGGTCGCTTCGTCATGTCCGACATGGACAAGGTGGGCGGCGTTCCCGTTGTCATGAAAGAACTCGCCTGCGCCGGCCTCATTCACGAAGACTGCCTCACCATCACCGGCAAGACCGTTGGCGAGAACCTAGCCGAAATCGCCACCGAACCCGACAACCGCGTCATCTACTCCATACCAAACGCCAAGAGTCCCACTGGCGGTCTCGTCATACTCAAAGGCAACCTCGCGCCCGAAGGCTGCGTGATGAAGGTATCCAGCACCGCCCGGATGAAGCACGAAGGCCCCGCCAAGGTGTACGACGGCGAGCGCGCCGCCTTCAACGCCGTCACCAACGGCGAGATAGAACCCGGCGACGTGCTTGTGCTGCGCTACGAAGGCCCCGTCGGCGGCCCTGGTATGCAGGAAATGCTCTCCGTCACCGGCGCGATGATGGGAACCGGCATAGGCGAAGACATCCTGCTAATGACCGACGGACGCTTCTCAGGAGCCTCCCGCGGCCCCATCATCGGCCACGTCGCGCCCGAAGCAGCCGTCGGCGGCCCCATCGGCCTCGTCCAGAACGGCGACACCATAACCATGGACGTCGACGCCCGAACCCTACAAGTCAACATATCCGACGAGGAGATGGAGAGCCGCCGCGCCGCCTGGCGGCCACCCGCGCCCAGGCACACCACCGGCGTCATGGGCAAATACGCCAAGCTAGTCTCCTCCGCCTCCAAAGGCGCGGTCACAACGTAAAGCGCGCCGCCTATAACCCGTAGGGGCGTCCCTCGTGGCCGCCCCGAAAGTCCCTTCCCCCTCGACGGGATCACATGGGTGAGGGTGAAATGCCTACCCCTCTCAACCCTCGATAGGAAAAGGCCAGGATAGGGGTGAACAGGAGGCCCACTAATGCCAATAGGCCGCTTCATAGCCATGGTCGGCTTCCTCGTATGGCGTCGCAGCGACGGCAAATACCTGCTGCTCCGACGCTCACCCGACAAAGACTTCGCCCCCGGAGAGTGGGAAACCGGCTCCGGCAGACTCGACCAGGGCGAAGGCTTCGCCCAAGCCGTCCTCAGAGAATCACGCGAAGAACTAGGCTTGGACGTCCGTATCGAGTGCATCCTCGGAACTACCCACTTCTATCGCGGCGATCCGACCCCCGACAACGACATGGTTGGCGTCAGCTTCGGATGCTCCATACCCGACGAAACCGGCCTCTCAATCAGCGCCGAACACTCCGAACATCGCTGGATGACCTCGGCGGAAGCCACCGCCTTCCTCCCGACCGGCCACTGGCTCGCCACCCTCATACAGCGAGCTGAACTATTCCGCCAATATATGCCCAAAGAACTGCGCCAACTCCACTGGAACGGCGATTTCGAATACCAATAGTCCTACAAACCCTGTCCCGCATATCCCCGCGAATCCCCGTCTTATACCATCCATTTCACCATAAACAGCCCATCCTGAACATCCTCATATCCCGTAAATCCCGCTCCTGACGAAGTATCTTCAGAGACTTGTTCATAATGTGTTTCGCTATCAAACGCGCGTTTCCATTTCTAGATATTGGGTATCCTTTGCGCGTGCTGGCTATTCGTTCATCAGTAATCAAAACGATTACCGTCATTCCCGCGAAAGCGGGAATCCACTTGCCCGACAGTGTTGGCCTGGTGTTATCAGCGCGTACTATCAATATCAGATGTTGCACAATTCTCGCGCATATTCTATCATACCTGTCATCACACATTTGGAGTTGATTCACATGGCTACATTTGAACTGGTTTCGATGAAGGACGCCCAACTGGAGCTGACGCTCACCGGAAAGCGCGGAGCGCTTATCCGCAAGTACATCGAATATCTCGAACAGCGCGACCCCGACCAGGCCGGCAAGCTCACCGCCGACGACGAGGAAACCACCGCCGCGATAAGGCGACGCCTCGCCGCCGCCGCGCAGTTGACCGGCAGGGAACTGGTCATAACGCGACAGAACGATGTCGTCTTCTTCTGGGACAAGGGCGACGGCCCCGAACCCAAGCGCAGAGGCCGCAGGCCCAAGTCCGCCATGTAATACCGATTCGGAGTAACGTCGTCGTGTTCCCACGGCTACGCGCCAGATATTTGATGCTTCCACCGTTCGTCCTGAGCTTGTCGAAGGACGATCTTGCTTGCTTCTGAGATTCATGCCCTAATCAGAATGAACTGGTATAAGGAGCGACAATGATCGAATTCAACTGCACCGTGCAGGAGGGCGTCATACCCGACAGCGTTCGCCCCGAACTGGTCTCGGGCCTGACCGACGTCAGCGTCTCCGTAATGGGCGCGTCCCCCGACGACGTGGATGTCCAGTTCACCGAAATACCGCGTGGATTCGGATTCAGAGGCGGCGAGCTATCCACAACCTCCCTCGTTCGAGGCCAGATACCGCCCGGCTGCGAACAGGAACTGCGCGTACAATTCATGCAGGCGATATGCGATATGTGGCAGGGAATAACCGGATGTACCACCGACGAACTCGTAGTATCCGCCCGCGACAGACAATAACACGCACGACCTTAACTCCCTCAATGGGCTTACAGGGGAGTATGCAAAAGTCCCTTCCCCCTTGACGGGGGAAGGTTAGGATGGGGGTGAAACCGCAAGCGAGTTCACTTTCCTCTCAATAGATGATCTACAAAACATAAGGAGACCTCCATGCCATTCTACCGATGTATCGTCCCCAAAGACTCCGTGCCTTTCGAGAAGCGCCAGGAAGTCGCCACCGCCTTCACCGACATTCACTGCGGAAGCACCGGCGCTCCCCGCAGCTTCGTCCACGTCGTCTTCGATGAGGTCTCCGAAGGCGCGGACTCCGACTACCCCACGCCCTACTACGTCGACGGCGGAAACCGCGCCGGACGCCCCGAAGACCTCAAGCAACAGATGCTCGCCGACCTCACCGGCGCGTTCATCCAGATAACCGGAACTCCCTCCGAACTCGTCTCCGGCAGGATAAGAGAATCCCCCGCCTCCTGGTCAATGGAAGGCGGCATGGTCCTCCCCGAACCCGGCGAAGAAGGCGCCGAATGGTACGAACACGCCGCCAACTAACGACTAAGAACTAACAACTAAGAACTGGACGCGCCTCTCCATATTCGATTGGAGAGGCGCGTCCACGCAAGGACAACCCATGCGCGCTATTGATATGCACGTCCACATACCCCGCCAGCCCGGCCTGCCCGACATGGTGATAGAAGACAGCCTCCGCGGCTACTTCCGCCTGACCGACCCGCCCAAACTCGCCGAAGAACTCTACGCCCGTTACAGCGAGTGGGACATCCTCGGCGTCGTATTCTCCGTGGACGCCGAAACCACCACCGGCGACAAACCCGACACCAACGACTACGTGGCCGAACTCGTCAACGCCCACCCTGAACAATTCATAGGCTTCGCCACCGTGGACCCCTGGAAAGAAGACCGCGCCGTCGCCGAACTCGAACGCGCCGTAACACAACTCGGACTCAAGGGCCTCAAACTCCACCCCATCCACCAGGCATTCTTCCCCGACGACACCCGCTTCTACCCGCTATACGAAAAGTGCGCCGAACTTGGCGTCCCCGTCCTCTTTCATTCGGGATTCGCCGCCGCTGGCATAGGTATGCCCGGCGGAGGCGGCATGAAACTCAAATACGCCGCGCCCATACCCCACATTGACGACATAGCCGCCGACTTCCCCGCCCTCACCATCATAATGGCCCATCCCGCCTGGCCCTGGGTCGAGGAGCAGATAGCCGTCGCCCTCCACAAGCCCAACGTCTATATAGACCTCTCCGGCTGGGCGCCCCGCTACATCCCCCAGGCCCTCATAAACGAAGCCAACACCCGCCTCCAGGACAAGGTACTCTTCGGCTCCGACTTCCCCTACCTGCCCCCCGACCGCTGGCTCTCCGGCTTCGACCAACTCCAAATCCGCGAAGAAGTCCGCCCCAAGATCCTCCTCCAAAACGCCAAGCGCGTCCTAGGCCTCTAGGCCGCGCCTGTCTCAAAGGCGGCTGGGGACGGGCGTGTTAGCGATTATGCCTGCTAAAACAGGCTATGCAAGCGCAGATTTGATCCGTCGTCAGATGGGAGAGACCATGCACAGTTCCCCGGTCCATATCGAATCGCGGGGCTATGATGTCGAAGTCCCCCGCTAATCCTGAACGATACCTGCCATATATGGCGTTCGCGCAGAAATCGGCGAACTGAAGCATTCGAGTATCCGTGGCGGGAGCGAAAAAGGGAATATCCGTAACGTTGTTCAATCGCCTGCCCCACCGGGTTCCGTGCTGACGCAGGCGTTGGGCAAGTCTGCCCATAGTTTTCTGATACTCCGACTCTGCCAGTACGATCAAACCTCGCTGTTCCTCTTTGCCTTCTCGTACAGCAATATCGTTGACCCTGCTCAGATATAGATCGAAGCGACTGATTACGTCCTCGAAAGCGCGTTCATAAGGGTCTTCACCACGTTCTTCCACATACCTTTTCTCAATCACGCAAGAAAAGAGCGTACCGCTGCGGTTGCGGATAATGTTATAGACGCGCCCCTTCAAGTCTATCCTCTGTTGATCGGTGAGCCTGTCCCATGGGGGTTCTACTCTGGCGTTTCGGCGCACCCGGAGGCGTGATGCGTGAAAATGGACTGGTTCAGGCAAGTCGGGGAAATACTCGGATTGAAGGCTATCCAAGTCTTGACTGTACCAATGTATTTCTCGCTCAAATACAGCAAGGCCAGCCAATACGAAATGACTGGCTTCGGCGTGAGTGCCGGACTCGTCAAGGTATAATATATACATGGCCCTGAACAAAGAATAAGTCGGCGGGAATACTCCACACGGGCCTAGCTCGCAGCCCTACCGACTAACCCCAGTATATGCGCGTCTTCAGTGACCTGTCAAGATCGCGAATCAAGCCTGGCCGACGCTAGTCCAACGCCGGCCCATATAATTGCGTCCCCCCTACTCCAGCCACTCCACCACCTCCGAATGCGCCATCCGCTGCGTATTCGGAACCGCGTCCGACTTCCCCAGGAACACCACCCCCACCATCATCCAATCCTCATCCGCCCCCAGCGTCCGCGCCAGGTCCGGCAGCTTAGTCAGCCCCCCGGTACTCCAGTCCATGTACAGACCCTCCGCCACCGCCGCCAGCGCCATATTCTGCACCGCGCAGCACGACGTCGCGTAATTCTCCCGCGTCACCTCTTCATTGTCCCCGGTCAAGCTGTACACGTACACCATCGCGGGAGCGTTCAGAACCCTGTCCCTGCTCGCGTCCGCCGACCGCTGCTTCTGCGCCGGATTCGGATTCACAACCCCGTCGTATGTCGTCCGCCAAGCCACCTCCGCTATCTTCTTCCGCGTCACGCTGTCCTTGCGAATGGCGAAGAACCGCGTCGGCTCCGTCAACCTGTGATTCGGCGCCCAGACCGCCGTCGAGAACAGCCGCTCCAGCGTCTCATCCGAAACCGGCTCCCCTGTGAACTCCTTTACATTGCGCCGTCGGAAAATCGCCTCATACACGCTGACCGAACTCTCCGGCGCTACCAAATCACTGCTATTGATCCGCATCTGTACATCCCTCCGCTATCAGGCTTCACACACTCTACCAGATACGAGGCCCCGCGCGAGACGAATCCAGAACAATGTACAGGTATTTCCCGATACCGCTTCTGTCGTTCGCCCTGAGCCTGTCGAAGGGCCGCCCGTTCATGGTTCGCCCTGATTCGATCCCTCGTTCGCCCTGAGCTTGTCGGAGGGCCGCCACGAACGTAATTGGTTGATAATCGAAAGACCCTGCCCAGTTTCCAATCACGCTATACATCCATGCCTCCCATGCGCTACAATACCCCCGTGTTCAGCGCGACTCCCGCCGCCAATACATAAATACGAATTTATATAATCAAAAATATCAGGCAACCGAAATTTTTCCCCAAAGCTAACGCAGGTGAAACACAGGTGGACGCTGGTGACTTTTTCACCTGTTGCTCACCAGTTGACCCACCAGAAGCCACCTGTTGAATTATAATCCAGACTATATGCCCCCGGCGGAAACGACCATTGGCCCAACTTAAAGGCCACGACCGAGCCAGATACGTAACCCAGATGTTCGCCCGCATCTCCCGCCGATACGACATGATGAACTCCGTCATGTCCGGCGGCAGGCACTACGCCTGGCGTCGCGCGGCCACCGTCATGGCCGTCCAGGGACGTCGAGGCCGCGCCCTCGACGTCGCCACGGGCACAGGCGACTTCGCCTTCGACCTAGCCCGCCGACCCGAAGTAACCTCCGTCGTCGGCCTCGACTTCACCCGCGAGATGATGGAACTCGGCATCCCGAAGGCCAAGCGTCAGGGCGTCCGAGACTCCGTATCCTTCGCCGAAGGCGACGCCCACCACCTCCCCTTCCCCGACGACTCTTTCATCTGCGCCACCGTCGGCTTCGGCATTCGCAACTTCACAGACGTCCCCCGCGCCCTCAGCGAAATGGCGCGCGTCGTCGAACCCGGCGGCAGAGTCGTATCACTGGAAATCGTCCGGCTAGACGGCAACGGCCCCATAAGCCGCCTCGCCCGGTTCCACTTCAGACACGTCACCCCCTGGATAGGCGGCGCCATCGCCGGAGACCGCGAAGCCTACACCTACCTCCCCCAGTCCGCCCAAGGCTTCATGTCCGCGCCCGAACTAACCCAAGCGATGCGAGACGCCGGCCTCGAAGTCTCCACCCACAAGAAACTAGCGCTAGGAACCGTCGCCATCCACGTCGGCCTGAAGCCATAACCCAATATATGCTAGGATGTGTTAGCCTCCACCGTCATTCCCGCGAAAGCGGGAATCCAGAATTGTGGTGTGTAGCCTTTTCTCACTACTACAACGACCCAATAGATAGCTGAAATACTGAATGTCAACAGAACCTAGTATAATCCGAGCTAGATTCAAGGAGCGGCAACCAATGGCAGTAAACACAGACCCGGGCATTGACAACATCCTCAGAAACGTAAAAGTCGTGGCGGCCTCCGAGGGCGGCTCTATCGAATTCGTAGAGGCCACAGGCGGCAAACTCGTCATCGAATACACCCCCGGCGTGAACGAAGAATGTCCCGAATGCGTCCCCACCCACGACCTCATCAAGATGATGATGAAAACCTCCGTCAGCGTCCACGCCCCCTACATCACCGACATAGAAGTCCGCTAACTACAAGAGCGTCGCGCGAATCCCTTCCCCCGTCAAGGGGGAAGGTTAGGATGGGGGTGACTCCGCCTACACCAAATCCAGATTCTTCAACCCCGAACCCGTATTCAGCAGCAGAATCCTCTCATCCGCGTCCAGCGCCCCGTCCGCCAGCAACTTCTCCAGCGCCGCCGCCGTCGCCGCTCCCTCCGGGCACACGAACATACCCTCCGACCGCGCCACCCGGCCCATGTAATCCAGTATCTCATCATCCGACACCGTGAGCGCCCCGCCGCCGCTCTCCCGTATCGCGCCGAGTATCAGGTAATCCCCGATTCCCCCCGGAACCCGTATTCCGGGCGCGATAGTATTCGCGTCCTCCCACGGCTCCGCGAACTCAGTTCCTTCCTCGAACGCCCGGACCATCGGAGCGCATCCTTCCGCCTGCGCCGCGAACATCTTCGGCCTGCCCGACCCGATCCACCCCATCGCCTCCATCTCCGCGAACGCCTTCCACATCCCCACTATCCCCGTTCCGCCGCCCGTCGGATATATGATAGCGTCCGGCAGCGTCCAGCCCGACTGCTCCGCTATCTCGTACCCCATCGTCTTCTTCCCCTCCACCCTGTACGGCTCTTGCAGCGTCGAAACGTCGAACAGCCCCTCCTCCGCGGCCCGCGCGCGGCTCAGAACACCCGCGTCGCTTATCAGCCCGTCAATCAGGTTCAGCTCCCCGCCCGTAATCACCACCTCTTTCCGATTCGCCTCCGGCGCGTCCTTCGGCATGAACACGAACGACTCTATCCCCGCCTTAGCCGCGTAAGCCGTCATAGCGCCCGCCGCGTTCCCCGCCGACGGCATAGTTATCTTAGTGATACCCAGCTCTTTAGCCTTCGACACAGCCGCCGACAGCCCCCTGGCCTTGAACGAAGCCGTCGGATTCACCCCCTCGTCCTTGATATGCAGATCCGAGCAGCCCATCTCCGCCCCGAACCGCTCAGCCTTGAAGATAGGCGTGAACCCCTCCCCAAGCGTAACCACGTTCGCCGCGTCCCGAACCGGCATCACCTCGAAATACCGCCACATATTCGCCGGCCTGTCCTTCAGCGCCTCCCTGTCCAGCGCGGCAGCCGCCCCTTCCAGGTTGTATCGCGGATACAAAACCTTCCCGCACTCGGCCTTGGCGCACAGCCGGTTCGGTTCATCCGCCGAGTATTCGGCGTCGCAGTAAGTACACTCAAGGTTGGTCAGGTAGCTTCGCATGATTCCTCATTCCTCCGGCGGGCAAACTCACTCCAAGCCGCGCGCCCATATCCTAGCACAAGCGCCGAACGCCCGCGCAGCCCAGCGTCTTTTCGTTTTCGCCTCGTCTTCGCTCCCTCGTTCGCCCTGAGCCTGTCGAAGGGCCGTCCGTTCCTAGTTCGTCCTGAGCTTGTCGAAGGGAGCCTCTCGAAGGGCCACCACGAACGGACTACTCTAGTGACGCTCAATAATGAAAAGACCCTGCCGCGCAGTCGCCTAATGTTGCGCGGCCCTCCACCCACTATGCTACAATACGCCTATCTCAGAACAAAAGTGCCTGCGTTGTATAACCTAGCATTTATCAACGACGACAAATCCGGCCCGCAAAAAAATTTTACAGGCCAAAACCAGGTGAATTCATAGCTAAATCCGACGATTTCCAGGTCAAAAACCACCTGGAGCGTCACCAGTCCTCGCCCAGTCTTCCACCTGGACTAATATAAATACCAATATATGCAACCAGCCGATATTCAGAGACCGCCGCACTGAAAACGCCCAGAGGAACGGCGTGGACTTCCAACGGGCGCGCCGAATCGGATTCCCCGAATCCGCGCGAAATCGGCTCCGTTTTCCGTTGACTCACCGAACCAGAAAATGATACTTTTATTAGAACTGTAACGAACAATTGTACTTGCATGATGAACAGGACGGGATAGCAGATGGACTACGCTGTGCAAACGAAGGGCATCGCCCGAGACTTCGGCGAGGTGAAAGCCGTTGACGGAATTGACCTGAACATATCCAGGGGCGAGATATACGGTTTCCTCGGACCCAACGGCGCGGGCAAGACCACGCTCGTCAGGATGCTGATTACACTCCTGCTGCCGAGCGGCGGCGGCGCGACCGTAGCCGGGTTCGACGTAATAGAGCAAGCCAACGACGTTCGGCTTCGCATTGGCGCGGCGCTCCAGGAAGCCGCGCTCGACCCCAAGCAGACCGGGCGCGAGATACTCAGGCTGCAGGGACGGCTGTACGGGCTGTCCAGGCGCGACATTGACACCCGCCTGGATGAACTGTCAAGCCTCATTGACATCGGAGACGCCATAGACAGGTTCATAGGCACCTATTCGGGCGGCATGAAGCGAAGGCTTGATCTGGCCGCATCGCTGATACACAACCCGGAGATACTCTTCCTGGACGAGCCTACGACCGGACTCGACCCCATCAGCCGCGCCCGCGTATGGGACGAAGTGCGCCGCGTCAACCAAGAGATGGACGTCACCATCTTCCTCACCACCCAGTACCTCGAAGAGGCCGACGCCCTCGCGGACCGCGTCGGCATCATCAACAACGGTCGCCTCATGGCAGAAGGAACGCCGCAGGAACTCAAACGCTCCCTGGGCAAGGACGTGATAATCGCGCGCGTGGACGGACAGGCTGAACTGGCGCGAGAAGCGCTGTCCGGCCTCGACGTCCTGGACGCCGTGGACGTCACCGGCGGCGAGGTCATAATACAGGTCTCCAACGGCGCGGCTGCCATCAGCAGAGTCGCCCTCGCCCTGAACTACGTAGGCGTGGAGGTCAGCGAAATCACATTGAGGACGCCCACGCTGGACGACGTGTTCCTGAGCGTCGCCGGCGAGCGCATGGACGACGCCGCCGAACCCGACGATGAGATGATGGCCGCCGCCGACTAACGGGAGCGCGGCTACCAAAGTCCCTTCCCCCTCGACGGGCTGATAGGGTAAGCAAAAGTCCCTTCCCCCTTGACGGGGGAAGGTTAGGATGGGGGTGATTAGCTTCAACCTCCGCTCTCTCAAACGGAGAATAACCGAATCATTCAAGGAGAAAGAAACAACATGAACCAGGCCGTGGCGACCCACTCAGGCATAAGCGCGCGGCGCGCGGGATTCTTCTCGGACATGATATCCGTGGCCATCCGCGCGCTGCGCTCCATTCCGCGCGACCCGGAAGCGATATATCCCGCGCTCATAATCCCGGTATTCTTCTACGCCATCAACGTCGGAGCGCTCCAGGACATGGCCGAGCGCATACCCGGCCTCGACTACAAGGCGTTCCAGCTTCCGGTAGCCATCATATTCGCCGTCACCGGCATATCCAGGGCCGTAACGCTGGTCACCGACATCCAGACCGGCTACTTCGACCGCCTTTCGCTCACGCCCGTCAGCCGACTCGCGCTGCTGCTCGGCCTGACCGTCGCCGACTTCACCCTGGTGATAGCGCTCACGATACCCGTAATAATCATCGGCTTCGTAGTAGGCGTCACCTTCGCGTCGGGGCCTCTAGGGCTGCTGCTCTTCATACTGCTGTCCGGGCTGTGGGGACTCGTGTTCACCGGATTCCCTTACGCCATCGCGCTCAAGACCGGCAATCCGGCGGCGGTGAACTCCAGCTTCCTGCTGTTCTTCCCATTCGTGTTCCTGACCACCGTATTCGTCCCCAGAGAGGCCATGACGGGCTGGCTGGCCACGGTCGCCACCTACAACCCCGTCACCTACCTGCTGGACGCGCTGCGCTCCCTCATAGTCGTAGGCTGGGACGTCGAGGCGCTGGCCAAGGGGGTAGCCTGCATAGTGGGCGTCGGAGCCGTGAGCGGAACGCTCGCCCTGACCGCGCTCATCGGTCGGACACGCCGCAAATAACTGACAACTGATACGATAGCGCGGGTCCCTTCCCCCTTGATGGGGGAAGGTTAGGATGGGGGTGATTAGCTTCAATCCCCGCCATTGCGGGATAACAGACCGCAATTTTCTCGACAACCGAAAACCCTGATATAATCCCGATGAATTTCAACCTGAGAGGCAAGCTACATGATCTCCATATTCGTAACCATACGCATCAAGGAAGGCTACGCCGACGAGTTCCGGCAGGCCAGCTTCGGCGACGCCGAGGGTTCGACACGCGACGAGCCGGGCTGCTACCGCTTCGACATTCTTGCGAACGCCGAAGACCCCAACCTGTTCCACCTCTACGAGGTGTACGAAGACGACGCCGCGCTCGACGCCCACCGCGAGGCCCCCCACTACAAGGCCTGGCGCTCCTCCGTCGAGCATATGTTTGACGGCGACATCGAGCGCGTCGCCATGACGACGGTGTTCCCGTCGGACGACGGCTGGCGCAACCAGAAACCGCATATCCTGAATTGGTAGAATGACTACCTTCCCGACATACGGGCGACTTGGGGCGAACCTGTACCATGGGGACTTCCTGGAAGTCTCAGAGAATTGGCCTTCTCCGACGGTCATAGTTTCGGACGGACCTTACGGCATAGGCAGTTTTCCGGGCGACCCGCCTTCGCCCGAATATCTGCCCGAATGGTATCGCCCGCACATAGAACGCTGGTCTGAGCGCGCGCTGCCGGAGACGACCTTGTGGTTCTGGAACACCGAAATCGGCTGGGCAAGCGTACACCCCATCTTGGCCGAAAACGATTGGGAATACCGCGCCTGCCACGTGTGGGACAAGGGCCTCGGTCATATCGCGGGAAACTCGAACACCCGGACGCTGCGTAAGTTCCCGGTGGTTACCGAACTCTGCGTACAGTATGTCAGGAAGGTATCAATAGGTCTGAACGGATCGGTCATGGGTATAAAAGAGTGGGTGCGTTCCGAATGGGAGCGGAGCGGCCTGCCGCTATACAAGGCGAATGAGGCGTGCGGAGTCAAGAACGCCGCCACGCGCAAATATCTGACGAAATGCCACCTCTGGTACTTCCCGCCACCGGAAGCGTTCGAGCGTCTGGCGCAATACGCGAACCAGCGCGGAAGACCGGAGGGAAAGCCATACTTCAGCCTGGACGGAGTGAACCCGGCTACCGCTCAGGAATGGTCAGGTATGCGCGCCAAGTTCCACTGCGATGTGGGCATTACCAACGTCTGGAGAGAACCGTCCGTGCGTGGAGAAGAGCGTCTTAAGGACGAGTCCAAGTTCATCCACATGAACCAAAAGCCTCTACGCCTCGTTGAGCGAACGATTCTGGCGTCCTCAGACGTCGGAGACGTAGTATGGGAACCGTTCGGCGGCCTTTGCTCCGCCGCGGTTGCTTCCGCGAACACAGGACGAGAATGTTACAGCGCTGAAATACTGGACGCATACTTCCAAGCGTCCCGCGAAAGACTAGCCAAAGGTTTTGAGCAGTAAGCGGGGTTTGAGAGAGCGCCTACGTCCGCCCAAACTCGCGCTCGAGCTGGCCGGCGCTCATGTGGATCATCGTGGGCCGTCCGTGCGGGCAGGTATTCGGCTGAGCGCACGCCTCCAACTGCATGACCAGTTCGCGCATCTCCTCCGGGCTGAGGACTTTGCCCGCCCGTATCGCTCCGTGGCAGGCTATCGAATAGGCGGCCCGCTCCTCCCATGTCTCGAATCCGCCGCCGTCCGCCATCAGGTCCAGCACGTCAACAAGCGCGGCTGCCTGGTCCGAGTCTTTCAGCAGCGAGGGAACGCCCCTGAGTATGACCGCGCTCTCCCCGAAAGGCTCCAGGACGAAACCCATGCCAGATATGGCCTCGGACTGGGTTAGTATCAACTCCATCTTTCGCGCGTCCAGTTCGACTACTGCGGGTTCGAGCAGGCTCTGGACTTCGGGCGTTCCGGCGACGGCCTGCGCCCTCACCTTCTCGAACATGACGCGCTCGTGCGCGGCGTGCTGGTCTATCATATACATCCCGTCCGGCCCCTCCGCTACGACGTATGTATTCCCTATCTGCCCCAGCGCCCGAAGGACGGGCAGCACCTTGCCGTGCGTAACGCTCGGCGGTGGCGCGGCGGATTCGGACGGATCGTGAGGGGCCAGGAAGTCGCCCAGATCGGCGGCGCCATGTGGGGCGTGAGAACGCGCTGCGACGCCATGCGCTCCCCGCGACGCGCTGAACGGAGCGGTGGGCCAGAACGCCGAAGGGTTGCCGGGCTGCGTCCTCTGAGCGTACTGGGGCGCGTCCGGGCGGTTCACGGCGCGATGGCTTACCTCGGGAACGGGCGCGTGTTCGGTTAGCGTCTTCCTGACCGCCCTCTGCACCGCGCCGAAAACCTGGTTCTCTCTCTTGAAGCGTATCTCCGCCTTGGCGGGGTGCGCGTTCACGTCCACATCGTCATAAGGCACGGATATGTTGAGGACGGCGACCGGGTATCTGCGCTCCGCCATGAAGCCGTGATAGGACTGCTCTACGGCGTATGAGATCGAGCGGTTCTGCACCCAGCGCCTGTTCACGAATAGACTGATGTACGTCCGATTGGCGCGGTCGAGGGTAGGCGGACTTGTCAATCCACTCACTGACGGTTCCGCTATCTCACCCTCCGAGTCGACTTCGAGCATCGCCCCGGCCACCCGTCGCCCATGGACGGCGGATACGGCGTCGCGCAGGTCTCCGCCGCCCGGAGTGGTAAACGGCCTGCCCCTGTCCGCTCGCATCTCGAACGCGACCTCCGGGTATGCCATGGCATAATGCGAGACGACAGACTGAATCCGCGTATGCTCGGACGCGGGCGAGCGCAGGAACTTTCGGCGCGCGGGGAAATTTCGGAACAGGTTTCTCACTATCAGAGTCGTGCCGACTGGAAGCCCCGCGCTTGAGAGGGAGAGCGTCTCGCCATCTTCTATCTCGATGCGGCTGCCGGAGTCCTGGTCGTGGGCGCGGGTTCGCATCTCGACGCGCGCTATGGACGCTATGCTTGGCAGCGCCTCTCCCCTGAAGCCAAGCGTAGAGACCGATTCGAGGTCGTCTGCCACGGATAGCTTGCTGGTGGCGAAGCGCTGGAAGGCGAGCTCAACCTGGTCGGGCGGGATGCCTATGCCGTCGTCGCTGACGCGGATGTACTCTATGCCGCCCGCTCTGATCTCGACCTGAATCCGGGACGCTCCGGCGTCGAGCGCGTTTTCCACAAGCTCCTTGACCGCGGAGGATGGCCGTTCTATGACCTCGCCCGCCGCGATCCTGGATGATACTTCAGGCCTGAGTAGCTGGATGGGCATGGTCTTGGAAACCTATCCTGGTCGCTTGCCGCGCGCGGCCCTGTATCCCACCCTTTCGGAGCCTCCGGTCGCGGCGAAGTCGTTTATGATGTCGTAGATGTGATCCATCTCATCGTCGTCCGCGGAGCGGAAGAAGTACGGCCTGGCCAGAACGCCCCCGAAGGTATCCACGATCTCAGGATAGTCGTCTATGACAAAATCCGGCCAATGCGGAACTTTCAGCAATTCCAGACCGTTGATGAAGTCGTAAATCGGCTTCTTGTAAACCCCGGACACCAGATCTTGGAGGTCGTGCCGTTTTACGTCGTCCGTCCGAAGTCCGACGCCCGACCAGATATAGACCTGGTGTCCGTCTTCTATCAGCCTCTCGAAAGTGTGTCTTGTACCGGGGCGGAGACTTCCGTCCATGGCTAGTAGCGTGTAGTCAACGTCGAAGAAGATTTTGAGTCCCAAGTTCAAGCCTTTAACAGTTGTTCAATTAGTCCATGTCATGCAGTGAGGTTCATATTCCGGGAGGCGGCTCGTCGAAAGATTCGCCATTCTCCTCCGCGTACAGACGCCGGTTGTTCCAATCCCGAATCGAGTCCATGGCTTCCTGACGACCCAGCTCAATGCCCTGGGCTATACCTTCTTTACGTCCCTCAGCTTTGTGTTTCTCTATGAGAGGCTTGACGAACTTATTGTTGAGGTAATTATATGTAACCACTATCGCCCCTCCTGTTAAGTCTGCGGCTGTTATGATCAGTATCGAAAAGAGCGGTATGAGGGGAGCGGCCATGCCGGCAATGCTCCCCACGGCGATTGACGTATCTATTAGATTATCATGCTTGCCGCTTGAGACTTCCGCGTAAGCCACAAGCGCAACCCAACCTACGGTCATAGACAGTATAAGTCCAAGACTCCAGGGAATCCACTTTTTAGCGACGTCCAAGGGAGACTGTCGCCCGGAATCCATTTCCTGTTTTGAATTCCCGTTGTCTTCAGTTTTGCGTTGGCTGGGGTCAGATTGGTTCATTCCGCGCTCAGGGGACGGGATACCGCCAGACTTCGCCCGGAGGCGGTTCGTCCGACAGCCTGAACTGGGGCAGCGCGAAGCCCTCCTCGATGTCCATGAAGCAGACCTCCACGCGCTTGCCTATGGCGACATTCTCCTCTTTCTCGGCGTCCATGTTCGCGTCAACGAGATTGGCGGTGATACGCAGCCCGTCGCCAGGGTTGGGCTGATCTACCTGTTCGTCGAGTTCGACGAGGACGATGGGGTAGGGCGTCCAGTCGCGGAAGCCGGGCAGTATGGCGTGTGGAACTACCTGGTAGCTGTATATCGTTCCCTTGCCGCTGACCTGCCGCCACTCGGAATTCATGGAGGCGCACCAGGGGCAGGCGGCCCCCGGCTCTCCACGCAGCAGGCCGCAGTCCAGGCACTTCTTGAGCGCCAGCTTGTGTTCAGCGGCTGCGTCGAAGTAACCCTTGTACTCGGAGTCCTGTTCGGAGATGTTGACAGGCAGTTGGCGATATTCGTAAACCGGCATGGAATTACCTCCTGAGAATCATGGCGCTGCCCGTCGCGGGGTTAGCCCATCCCATGTTCATCGTGATGTTGACGTCCTTCACCTGGCGGCAGTGGCCTTCTGAGTAATCGTAGCTGTGAATGCCGTCCGCCCACTGAGGGCAGTAGTCGTCCACCGTTCCGCGCAGCTGGCGAACGTTCTCTATGACCATATTCATGCCGTGCGTGTAGCCCTCGCAAAGATGGCCGCCGCTGGTGTTATTGGGTCGGCGTCCGCCCAGGTCGGTGATTCCGGATGTCACGTAGTCCTTGCCCTCGCCCTTTTCGCAGAATCCGTAGTCCTCGAACTGAAGGAGCGTGGTATAGGTGAAGGCGTCGTAGCAGCCGGTGACGTCTATGTCGTCGTGGGTAAGGTCGGCGAGCGCGAAGAGACGCGGACCGACCTGGTGTCCGGCGACCCTGGTAATGGGCGCGTGCTGGTAGTGGAAGTCGCCGCCGGGCTTGGTGCCTCTGCCCTGGACGGCTCGGATGTAGGCGGGCGGCTGTCTGAGGTCCTTGGCGCGCTCGGCGGAGGTTACGATGATGCAGGTCGCGTTGTCCGTCTCAAGGCAGCAGTCCAGCAGGTGGGAGCACGGGCGCACTATCCAGCGCGAGTTCACAACATCGTCAATCGTGACGCGATGGTTCATCAGTGCCTTCGGGTTGTTGCTGGCGTGGTTGCTGTGGGTCACCTTTATCTGCGCCAACTGTTCGCTGGTGACGCCGTACTCCATCATGTGGCGCGTGAAGGTGAACGCGAACGACTGGACGGCGCTGGCGAGTCCGTAGGTGCGTCGGAGCAGATCGGGGCCTGAGACAGGGTTGGCGGCCCTGGATCCGGTGCCTCCGATGCGAACCTGCGAGTAACCGTTCATAGAACGGAAGATGGCGATTGTATCCGCCATGCCCGCCTCTATCGCGCCTATCGCCAGCCCGACGAGCGCCTCGGTGCTGGAGCCGCCGCCGGAGCAGTCCATGTAGAAATTGAGATTGATGCCCAGGTCGTAGGCCAGCGTGCTGGAGTTGACCGAATCGCCGCCGTGGTAGCTCAGCATTCCGTCAACGTCCTGGGGTTTGAGGCCCGCGTCGGCCAGCGCGTTGTTGATAGCCTCGGTCGCCAGCGCGCGCGTGCTGCGCCCGGAGCCTCTGCTGTAATCGGTCTCCCCCACGCCGACTATGCAGTATTTGTCCTTCAGGTTATTTATCACTATTTCCTCCCTATCAAGAATTGGGAGAGCGAAATCTCCCAAACTGAATCGTTTCCGAGTGTAGTTGGTAGGCGACCAATTCGCAACCTGCGACAGCGCTTTCAAGAATCGCCGGACAAGACAAGCGGATTTCAGAATAGTAGCCGAGGAATTGAAAATTCGGGGGTGGTTTCTGGTAGGCTTACCCTCGTGCGATATCGAGTGACCAGAACCGAGACAGAGAGCGTAGCCAAGGGCGGGCTGAGGGCCGACATACTGAGCGCGGTACGCTTGGTAATGAGCGGCGGCGTGTTCTATGGCTGGTGGCTGGTCGGGTTGGCGTCGTTCATGCTCACGCTGATGTCTCTGACTGTGTTCCAGGGACTCGGAACGATGCTCGTCGCGCTGGAGCGGCAGTACGGGTGGAGCAGGACAGCGCTTTCCGGCGCGTTCTCGCTGGCCAGGGTGGAGGGCGCGATACTGGGGCCAATAGAGGGCGTCCTGGTGGACAGGGTGGGGACGCGGCGTATGGTGCTGATCGGATACACCATGATGGGGCTGGGATTCATCTGGCTCTCCCAGATAGATTTCCTGGGGGGCCTCGGGTTGCTGAGCGCTTTGCCATTCGAGTTTCTTGATGAGAGGCTGATCCACTTCTACGCCTCATATATGTTCATATCGCTGGGTTCGGGACTGGGCGGCTGGCTCGCGCTGATAGCCATGGTGAACAACTGGTTCAACCGCCAGCGCTCTTTCGCTATGGCGTCGGCGATGTCGGGGATACATCTGGGCGGCCTTCTGGTGCCTGTTCTGGGACTGGCAATCGAGAGATTCGAACTCAACGGCGCTGCGCTGGGAATCGGCGTATTCCTGCTGCTGATAGTCGGGCCGTCGGTGAAGGCTATTCGCAACCGGCCGGAGGACATTGGGCTTGCGCCGGACGGCCACAGCGACCCGGCGCGGCGCGACCGTGCGGAGGATAGCCAACGCGCCTCTTATATCGCCGACGACGAGCCTGATTTCACGGCTGTACAGGCGTTGAAGACACCCGCTTTCTGGATACTCACGATAGCGCAGGTCGCGTCCAGCGTGGCGATAGTGACGCTGGCGCTGCACCTGGTTCCGAAGTTGACGGATACCGGAATGTCGCTCAGCGGAGCGGGGGTGGTGGTTCTGACTTATACGATAGTCGCCCTTCCGGCGCAGTTCGTGTCGGGCTATTTCGCCGACAGGCTTCCGAAGACGCTGATGATAGCGTTCTTCATGTTTGTCCAAGGATTCGGAATACTGGTGGTCGCGCTCTTCGACAGCGTTTTGATGGCTTATGTGTTCGCGCTGATGTACGGAGTAGGGTTCGGGGGCCGCAGCCCGCTTACGACGGCCATCCGGGGAGAATACTTCGGGCGGAAAGCCTTCGCGACTATCATGGGCATATCGCAGTTGCCCATGAACATAGCCATGATATTCGCGCCGCTGTTCGCGGGCTATATGTTCGACACGACGGGAAGCTACATAGTGCCGTTCACGACGTTCGCCGCGCTGACCTTCATGGGGGCGGTAATGATGCTGTTCGTGCGGAAGCCGAAGCAGAATTAGGGATCATTTCTCACCCCACGTTTGTTGGAACCGGAATCCCCGGTATGTTGACCTGGACGCTGCCAACTGTGTTCCATGTCGTGAAGAAGAGGGTCTTCCAGTCTTCGCCTCCGAAGGCTACGTTGGTTGAGGCGTCGTGGCCGTGGACTATCGTTCCGAGGTGGTTGCCGTCGGGGGCGATCACCCAGACTCCGCCCGATCCGCCGCAGTAGATGTTGCCCTCGATGTCCACCTTCATGCCGTCCGGGACGCCGGGGCGGTCGCCGCTCAGGTCGCAGAGAACACGGTCGGAGGCGAGCGCGAGCGTTCCGTTGGGCTGGACGTCGAAGGCCCTTATATGTTGCCTGCGAGTGTCGTTGACGTACAGGACACTCTCATCTGGCGAGAAGGCGATGCCGTTGGGCGTGATGAAGTCGCCTACCAAGAGGGTTATCTCATCCAGGTCGGGCGAGACCATATAGACGCCGGAGTAGTCCAGGTCGAGGCCGGGGGCGGGCGCGCCCGGGTCGGTGAAGTAGATGTTGCCGTCGGACTTGACGATGACGTCGTTGGGACGGTTGAGACGTGAGCCGCGATACCTGTTGGCTATCGTGGTTATCTCGCCGTCTGAGTCCTGGCGTGTGACGCGGCGCGCGCTGTGTTCGCAGGCCAGCAGTCTGCCCTTGAGGTCGCGCGTGAGTCCATTGGCGTGATTGGTGGGCTGCTGGAAGAGGGTGACGCCTTCGTCGGGCGACCACTTCATCCGCCTATTGTTATGTATGTCGCTGAACAGCAGGTAGCCGCCGTCGCTCCACCAGAGCGGACCTTCAGCTGGGCCGCCGTCGCCTCCGAAGCCGCTTCCGAGTTCTTGAATCTCCTGGTCAACAGCGAGCAGGCGGTCGAGATTTGAGGATACTCTTTCTATTGGCATGATGATTCCTCTCTGGATAGGTTGTTAGATTGCGTTCAACATATTTTAGTCAGCGCTATGGGAAGACCGCGCTTACGGGGATTGTCCAGCCCGGGACGACTTCCCCACTGTCGGGGGTGTCTCCCGGTACCAGGATGACTGTATCAGCCAGCGGCCTATGCAGTCTCACTTCCCGCCTCCTGGGGTTTATGACGATGACCATACGGGTTCCCGCTTCCAGCCAATCGTTGACTTTCTCGTCAACTTCAGTATATCGGTCATTGGGAGAGATGACCGATATCGCCAGATCCGGCGCGCCGGGGAAGTATCCGTGAATTTCTCCGACCTCATCTTCTCTTTCTTGCCTGACGAAAGCGACGTCCGGGGCGCGCACGTGATCCGGGTTGGAGCCTATTAGGAATCCAACCTCCCCGATGTAAACCTCGCCTAGGTCGTTGTCATCCACATAGTCGGCAAGCCGCCTTCCCACTCGCGTAGAGGATTTTCCGTGATAGGCTCCTGGAGGCGACATCTTTCTGAGTTCTCCCCTTACGAGTTCGTATCGGTGGTAGCCGTCGTCGGGCATGGCGAAGAGTTCTTCGGCTGTCATCAGCTTGGTTTGCGTGGTCATGGGGGTGCCTCCGGCTCTGTAAGGGATAATCACGCTTTCGCGCGGGCTAAGGCGGCGGCCTTTTCGGCCTCTCGGGCGGCGCACAGTTCCCAGAGTTCCAGGTTGACCCGCGCGTTCTCGTCCACAGGCACGTCTATCATCATCGTGGTGCCGGGATACGGGACGGCGGCGGTTCCTCGCGCCACGCCCTCAGCGAACAGGCGGCGTGTCTCTCGGTAGAATTCGAGCCTGTCTTCGGGCGGAGCGAAAGCGCGATTGCAGTGAGCTACCCAGGACGGACGCGGGCATATCGCGCCCGCGAAACCGAGATTCTTGGACCTGAGCGCGAGGCGGGCTATCTCGCCTTCATCGTCGAACTCCGGCAGAACTCCGTAGGGGCGGCTCATGCCGATGGGCTGGACTTTGGAGGCCCTGCCCTCGATGATGACGCGCCCCTTCGCGTACTCGAACGGGTCGAAGTCGGCGGTAGGGGTGATACCCAAGTTCGCGCACAGGCCCAATTCGTCGAGGCCAACGGAACTGACGCGCGGGCTGGCGTGGATTATCTCGCGAATGTTCCAGACGCCCGCGCCGGAGTCGAGCAGGACGATAATGTGCAGGGCGTCTTTGGCGATGCCGCGCCGTCTTTCGAGGTCGGTCAGCAGCTCGTCCACTTCCTCTATCTCGGCCCCGGATTCCGCCCCCGGATATACTATGCCTTTCACGCCGGGCCAGATTGCGGCCTCCACGTCGGCGTGGGCGACTGACCTGTTGACGAGTACGAAGACCTCCGCGCCTCCGCGCCCGGCGATTTCCACGGAATCAGAGAGTGTCTTCCTGCCCCTGCGCCTGAACCTCTCAGCGTCAGAGGACGCGCCGGTGAGGTCGAGAATCACGGCGTCCGCGTTGTGAGTCCAGGACGATTCCACCGCGTCGCGGTCGGAGATAGAGACAAGCAGGTGCGATCTTCTTACGAATGGCTTCATCGTTCCTGTTCCTGACTTTCAGATTCTTCAGGCGGCTCTGATTCGGCGGTCGTTGGTTCCTCATCGGACTGTTCGGTCTGGTTGTCCGACGAAGAATCAGCCGCCAGAGTCTGTTCCATGGGCTGTGTATCCGGCTCTGATTCGGCGAGCGCGGCCTGTTCAGCCGCTATGGTTCGTTCGCGGGCGTCGGCTTTCTCTGCGTCCCGGCGGGCGCATAATGCGGCCCACTCGATAAGCTCCGTGGCGCGCGCGGCTTCGTACTTGTCAATCGCGCGGCCGCCCATTTCGCCCTCAGCCTCGCCGCGCGCGTCCATCTCCCTAAAGAACTCCAGGACACGGCGGGCGTCGTCAACCTCTTCCTGAGTCGGAGTCAGGCCCTCGTTCTGCGGCGCGACGACGTTGGGGTGCAGACCGCCGCCCGATCTCAAGCCCGCCTTCCTGCTTGCTCGTGCGCGGTTGAGCGCCAGGTCGGCGTTGCCCACGTTGCCTGTGGTGTCGGACATATAGACGCCGCCGTCGCGTTCCAGACCGAGCGCCATGGCGATTAGTTCACCCTCGCCTCGGTTGTAGAAAAACTGGTCGAAGCCCACGAACATCTCCACGCCCATGTCCATGGACATATCGTAGCCCGTGCCTGGCCCAAACGAATCAAGGCGTGCGCTGGCGGACGCTATCTCATAAGAGTTGGCGACGCCGAGCGTGGTTTCGACCGTCGCGCCTATTCTTATCGTGCCTGGTCTGATTCCCCTGATTCGCTCCATCTCGGTTATAAGCGCGTCCAGATTCTTTATCTGCTCGGCGGTCTCCGCCTTCGGGAAGTTTATCTGCGAGACGCCTGGCCACACTGCGGCGCGGACATCCACCTCCGGGTAGGCGCAGTTGATTCTTATATTGATCTCAGCCGCGCCCTTCCGACCGTGTTCAATGGCTTCCCTGACCAGCGTCCGCGCGTATTCCTTCTGCGCCTGCGGCACCGAGTCTTCGAGATCGAAGTTGAGATAGTCGCAGTCGCGCGTCCATGAGCGGCCCACGAAGCGCGGGTTGTTGATGGGCATGGTCAGGCCGGAGCGCCTGATTCTTCTAGTCATCGTCCTGGCCTCCCGTGTTTCGTACCAGAGCGGCGGCGCGGTCTCTGCGGGCGCAGGCGTCCGACCATTCGAGAGTATTTTCGGCTATGACCGCCGCAATATGAGCGGGTTCGGAATCCAGAACGGCGCGCGCCTGTCTCGCATCCTCGGCGGACGGAGAGAAGCCCGCGTTCAGCGCGGCAACCTGATCGGTCTTCATGCAGAGCGCGCCCCGGAATCCGGCCTGTCTCCCGGTCATGGCAGCCTGAAGCGTATCTTCATAGCTCGCGCTCAGACCGCGAGATGTAGCGCGCCACCACGCGCCCACAGGCTCCACTCCCAGCGCGTTGGCAATCACTATGAGACGCTGCATCAGGTAGGGGAGCAGGAGCAGGTCGCCGGACGGCTCCTCTCTGAGGTCCATCTTCAGGTCGGCGCGTCCGAGGCTTATGGAGCGAATCCTGTCGCTCGCGCGTATGAGTTTCTCAGCGTCCCAGTTCGCGGGGCCTGTGTCGAGGGATAGATGTATCTCCAGCGCCTGCTCTGGGCCGCGCGGATCGTCCGCCTCTCTCACCTCTCCAACGGGCGGCGGCCTCACGACGCCTCGCTCCGACTCGAACCGCGACAGGATGTCGTCCGCCTCGACGACCTGCTCCACGCCCGTCAGCCCGGTCAGGATGACACCACTCAATCCGCGCCACACCGAGGCAGCCACATCCGCGTATATCAGTTCGGGGTCGCACCTGACGAACACCTCAGCTCCCGCGTCGCGCATCATGCCGGTGGCGTCGCGGATGTTCTCCCGCGCCTCGTGCTTTCGGCTGTCGTGTACGGTGTCCTCAAGGTCGAGCGCGATCACGTCCGCGCCCGATTTCGCCGCCTGTTCCAGCCTTTCCGCGTCATGCGCCGGAACTATCAGCCAGGAACGTCTTACTGTATCATTCATTCGCTGTACCTCTGCCGCCCGAACCGGGCGGCGCTGAGTGTTTCCGTCCGCAGGGGACGGGCATACTCTAGGGTATCATCAATCCGTGTCTCGACCAACAGGGACAAGCGCGCCAATTCTTGACACCTGCCCTCTGGATACAGCAGGATATAGCCATGAAGACAACGCTTACATTAGACGATGACGTCGCCGACTTCCTGAAAGAGCAGTGCCGGCTTCACGACAAGCCATTCGAGTGGGCGGTGAACGAAACGCTGCGCCGCGGCATGGAATCGCCCGCGCCGCCGAAATTCGCCGAGGACGGCGGAAAGGATTCCAGCTTGCCGCCGTTCAAGGTGGTTCCGTTCAGCAGCAAGTTCAACCCGGGTGTTGACGAGATGAAACTCAACCAGATCAACGCTGACCTTGAGATGGAAGAATTGATCTGGAAGGTCAGGAAAAATGATAATCCCGGACATTAACCTGCTGGTCTATGCCCATAATGATCAATCACTCAATCATCATGCTGCTATACGCTGGTGGGAAGGACTATTAAGTGGTACCGAGGTTGTTGGCTTGCCGTGGGCCGTATCAACTGGGTTCGTAAGGGTCATAACAAATCCCACGGTGATGGAACCGATGTCTCCACTTGAAGCGGTTGACTACGTGCGGCATTGGCTACAGTACCCCCATATTGTTCCTATCAACCCTGGCCCTGACTATTTGGATTACTTTCGACAGAACATAGAAGCCGTAGGCATAGGAGGCAACTTGGTTCCAGACGCCCACATCGCCGCGCTTGCGATGGAACGTGGGGCCGAAGTACATTCCAGCGATTCGGACTTCGGACGGTTTCCTGGCTTGCGCTGGAGAAACCCCTTGCAATCCCAAGACGATTAAGCCTTATGACCAGTACGGAAAAATTCACCCTAAGCGTCGTTGACCAGTCGCCCATCCGCAAGGGCGGCAGACCGGCGGACGCCCTGCGCGAGACCGTAGAACTCGCGAGTCACGCCGAGCGCGTCGGGTACAGCCGCTATTGGGTGGCCGAACATCACAATTCGTCCTCGTTCAGCGGGACGAGCCCGGAGATACTCATAGGCCAGATAGCCGCCAGCACCGAGCGGATTCGCGTCGGGAGCGGCGGCGTGATGCTGTCCCACTACTCCGCGCTGAAAGTCGCCGAGCAGTTCAGGATCCTGGACGCCTTCTACCCGGACAGGATTGACCTGGGAATAGGCCGCGCGCCGGGCAGCGACCGCCTCACCGCCGCCGCCCTCAGCCATCCGAGGCCGCCCGTGAACGTTCAGCGCGAATTCCCCCAGATGGTCGGCGACCTGCTGGGATTCCTGAACGGCGATATGCCCGAAGGCCATCCTCTCCACGAGATAAAGGTGCAGCCCGGAGAGCCGCCCGAAACCGCGCCCGAAGTATGGCTTCTGGGATCATCGGATTACAGCGCGCAACTGGCGGCCCACCTCGGCCTGCCCTTCAGCTTCGCGGACTTCTTCGGCAACACCAGCGAGTACGGCCCGCGAATGGCGGAGTTGTACAGGCAGTTGTTCAAGCCCTCGGAGTACCTGTCGGAGCCGAAGGTGAACGTTGGCCTCCAGGTGATATGCGCTCCGACCGAGGAAGAGGCGCGGTTCATCGGCGCGTCGCGGAGTCTGAACAAGGTCATATCCGCGCTCGGCCTGACGACGGGCGGCCTGCTTCCGCCCGAGGACGCCATCAACTGGCCGCTGGACGAACGCGCCAGGCAATACATGAGCCAGTCAACGCAAAGTTACATTGAGGGCGACCCGGAACAGGTGCGCGAGGGCATTATCGCGGCGGCGGAGCGATACGAGACTACGGACATTGGTATAGTCACCAACTGCTACCACTTCGATCAGCGCAAGCGATCTTACGAACTGGTGGCCGAAGCGATGGGAGTCGCGCCCGTAGCGTCGGCGCAAGCTGTCTGAATTGTAAACCCTTCCCGCTATGGAAGAATCGCAGTTATGCTGGTAAGCTAGATAGTGACGGGAATTTCTCAAGCAACACGGGTGAGTTAGCGGATTTGGAGCGAAAGATAGACTTGGACCTGGGAGTTTTGATAGACAAGCTCCCACCCCACATACAGGACCCGCTTAACAACAGAGACGACCTTGACCAACTCTTGGAGGTCGTTCTGGATCTGGGACGCGAACCGGAGGCGAGGTTCCTGGAAGAAAGTGTGTCCCTTGGTTCGGCTGAGGTGTCGGAAGCCGATATCCAGTACACGATTGAGCGCATAGGCCGGTTCGGCGAGGATAACCGCGCCGGAATCGAGCGGACCCTTCACCGCATATCCGCTATTCGCAATCGTAGCGGCAAGATAATCGGCCTCACCCTGCGAGTGGGTAGGGCGATCTACGGCACCATTCGGGTCATAGAAGACCTGATAATGAGCGGCAAGAGTGTGCTGTTGCTCGGCAAGCCGGGCGTGGGCAAGACCACCATGCTGCGCGAAGTGGCGCGCGTACTGGCCGACGACGCCCACAGGCGCGTCATCGTCGTGGACACCTCCAACGAGATAGCCGGCGACGGCGACATCCCCCACCCAGCCATCGGACGCGCGCGACGGATGCAGGTGCCATCTCCCGCCTTCCAGCACAACGTGATGATAGAGGCGGTGGAGAATCATATGCCCGAAGTCATCATCATTGACGAGATCGGCATAGAACTGGACGCCAACGCCGCGCGCACCATAGCCGAACGCGGAGTCCAGCTTGTCGCCACCGCGCACGGCAACACGCTCGACAACCTGATAATGAATCCCACCCTCTCCGACCTGGTGGGCGGTGTGCAGTCCGTCACGCTGGGCGACATAGAAGCCCGCCGACGCCGCACGCAGAAGACCGTCCTGGAACGCCGCGCCCCTCCCACGTTCGACATCTTGGTCGAGATACAGAACTGGAGCGAGGTGGTCGTCCACCCCGACGTGGCGGATACCGTTGATAGGGTCCTGCGCGGCTACTCCATAGCGCCTGAGCGTCGCGCGGTGCAGGAGGACGGCACGGTCGCCAAGACCACGCCGCGGGTAACGCGGTCGCCAAACGGAGGCGCCCCCTCGATGGCGGGTATGCCTTTCGACGGCGACGGCGGCAGCCGCGACGAGCGCTCCGAACCTGAGACGCCGCGCGAACCCGTGAAGGTAACCCACATAATGCCCTACGGCGTAAACAAGGGCAAACTTCAACAGGCGGTCCGGCATACCAACTCCGCCGTTCAGATAGTTGACAACATATCCAGCGCGGACCTGCTGATTACCACCAAGAACTACTATCGCCGCAAGACCAACGCGCTCCAGGCCGCCGAACAGAAGGGCAAGCCGGTCTATGTTCTCAGGCGCAACACCACGCCCCAGATAGAGCAGTTCATCAAGGCAATCACGCGGGACAAGCGACACGGACGACACGACGAGAAGCTGGATACAGCCATGCGCGAGGCCGAAGACGCCGCCGACCGCATACTCGGCGGAGAGCGCAAGGTGCATCTGAGTCCGCAGGGTTCTTACGTTCGCCACGTTCAGCATGAGATTGCCGAGAAGCGCGGGCTGGAGTCGCACAGTGTGGGCAAAGAACCCGGCCGCCGCGTCATCTTCTACCACCGCTGATTCAGGGGACGCGCAGAGTGGCATTGTTCATATCGTTCGAAGGCGGAGAGGGGTCGGGCAAAAGCACCCAGGCCGCCAGGCTCGCCCGGGCGTTGGAGAACGCGGGCATCCCGACCCACTTCATCCATGAACCTGGCACCACCAATCTGGGACTCCACATCAGGGAACTCATCAAGGGCAATCCCTGGGGCAGGGAGACCATTTCCCACGAAGCCGAACTATTCCTGTTCTCGGCTGCGAGGGCCGAACTCGCGGCCAAGGTACTCCACAAACTGGTCGAAGACCCCCGCCTCGCCATAGTGGCCGACAGATACGTAGATTCCACCGTCGCATATCAGGGCTACGGCAGAAGGTTGCCGCTCGACCTGGTGGACTCCGTAAACAGCCTCGCCACGCGGGGAATAATGCCGGACCTCACTCTGCTGCTGGACTGCCCACCCGCCGAGGCCCTCAAGCGCGTTGGAAAGATACAGGCTGGCCTGTTCGACAACAGCGAGGCTGCCCGTATTGACGAAGCCGGAGCGAGGCGGTTCGAGGATGAGCCGATAGCGTTCCACCGCCGTGTCAGAAGCGGCTACCTGAAACTCGCCGCGCTCGAACCCGAACGCTGGCTGGTCCTCGACGGCATGAGGGAAGAGGACGAAATTTCCGACTCTATCTGGAAGGCCGTAACCGGCGCCGAAAAGTTCCGTCGAATACTCCAACGCCCCGCTCAGTCGGAAGAAACCCCCGCGCCCGAATATACGGGCGAACCCACCCTGTTCTCCCTGTCCGCCGAACAGCCTGGGATCTGACCATCCTGATGTGGAGCGCTTCAGATCTTCTCCCGCCGTTGTTCTAAGGAACTGTCTCTGGTCGCTTCCGTTGATCTCTTATGCGCGACCGCGCGCTTGCCGCCACGTATCCCACCGCCCCCAGCGTCGTCCCAACCCCCGCGATGCCGAACGTCGCCGCTATGCCGATGACCGACGCCAGAGGCCCCACCAGGAACGCCCCTCCCGAACCGCCAAAGTCCCACGCCTGCTGAAGCGTAGCCAGCGCCGTGCCGCGCTCGCGCGGCGGGGCGCGGTCCACCGTAAGCGACTGCGTGGCGGGTTGCAACATTCCGAACCCTATTCCGTTCAGAACTCCCGATAAGATAAACATGATTACGTTGTCGGCGACCATGAGCGTAAACATCGCCGCGCCAACCACCAGAAGGCCGGGTACGATTACCGACCCTCTCCCAAGCCTGTCCGCGATCAAACCGGACAACAGCAGCGAGAGCATCTGCGTTATCGAGTTCGCCGTATAGTACAGGCCCGGATTGCCCAGATTTCGCAACTTCGCCAACTGGGGCAGAAACGTGCTTACCGGCGCGGTCGTGAAGGTGTACGTCAGGAACACCAGCGTCGGGAACATCGCGGAACGACTTATCAGGGGCGGCCTCTCCGACGCGGACGGCGAAGAAAGCGGCTCAGTGGGAATGGAAGTGCGGCTTGCCGAAATCCCAAGCGCGGACGCGGCCCCGGCCAGAGACATCAGCCCGGCGTAAACGAACGCCGCTTCGGAGCCAAACTGCTGGAAGAGCCAGAAGGCGAGCAGGGGCGAGTACAGGTTGGCGAGCGCGATGGCGTTGCCATTATACGCCATGCCCTCCGCGCGGCGGTTGCTCGGCGCGAGTATCGCGATGATAGTCGCCGTCGCCACAGGGCCTATCGCCAGGCCGATTCCCTGCACGACGCGAACCGGAATTATCATCCAGATATTGAAAGCGCCCACGTGCAGCAGCGTCGCTATCCCCAGAACCACCGTGCCAGCTATGGCTACCTTCTTAGCTCCGAAGGTGGTAATCCAACGGCCAGACATCTGCCTTATCGGGATGCTAAGCAATCCGAAAGATCCCACTACAACACCGGTCTGCCACTCCGATCCACCGAGATCTAAGACGTAGAGGGGGATGATAGTGAGCATCGCCGTGTACGAGGCGAACATGAAGTGCGAGATGAACAGGTTCAGAACCAGGTCCTTCGTCCACAGCCCCTCATTTCCGGCCTCGGTTCGTTGTTGGGACTGCGAGCGTTCGCCCGGATCCAGGTCGGGCTGTGGATCGGGCCTCTCGGTTCGTTTGGATTGCAAGTCGGGGGGCCTCAGCGAACGGCTACGTCGAAAAGTAGGGGTTGATTGTACGCCTGCCGCTACATAGGCGCAATAGTCCGCGCGAATGCGTCTTGACCCTGTTATCGCGGCGGGTGTAGCCTTATTATTCATCAAGCGTAGTTCAATTCTGCAATCGCGTTTCGTACAGGGGAAGACTTTGGATCAACGGACACTGACGACCGCCGAACCGTCGGCGCCGGAAGAAAAGCCCTCGATACTCTCCCCTGAGCGCTATCCAATCCTCGATTCCCTGCAATATCGCGACTTCCGATGGATGTTCGCGGGTTCGTTCGTCTCCTTCCTGGCGATGAATATGCAGATGATAACCCGCGGCTGGCTCATCCTGCGCCTGACCGACGACTCGCCCCTCGCGCTGGTCGCCGTCATGGTCAGCTTCTCTCTGCCCATGACGTTCATGTCGCCTGTGGGCGGCGCGCTCGCCGACAGGCTTCCGCGCAGAAGCCTGGTCATCATGAGCCAGACGGGCAACGCCGTTATGACGGTGATAATCGGCCTGCTGGACTTCACCGGCGTGGTTTCCTTCTGGCAGGTGATGGCCATAGGGTTCATCAACGGGTCGCTCATGGCGTTCAATATGCCAAGCCGCCAGGCTATCCTGTCCGAAATCGTCCCGGAAAAGAGCCTGATGAACGCCATCAGCCTGAACAACTCCGGCATGAACCTTACGCGAATAGTGGGGCCGGCTCTCGCGGGCTTCCTGATTCTGTTCATCGGCACGCACGGCGTATTCTTCATAGTGGGCGGGATATACGTCTTCTCGGTCATATCCACGATGATGATTGACGCGGGCAGGACTCCGGCCACGTCTTCCAGAAAGGGCGTGGGAGGCGACATCAAGGAAGGGCTGGCATACGTTGCCGCCGACCCCGGACGGAAGGGGCTGGTCATCCTGATGCTGATTACCACGCTCTTCGGCTTCTCATTCTGGGGGCTGCTTCCGGCTTGGGCGCGCGAAGCGCTCAACGTCCAGTCGGACGGGCTGGGAATCCTTATGACCATCATGGGCGTGGGCGCTCTGTTCGGCACGCTGGGACTCGCGGCCATTCCGAGCCTTGCGCGGCGGCGCGGACTTCTGCTGCTCAGCTTCACCGTGATATGGGGCGTCGCCCTCGCGGCCTTCTCCCAGATGACCAATTACGCGGCGACCATACCGTTCCTGTTGCTGATAGGCGTGATAAGCTCGGTGCATATGTCGCTGGGCATGACGATGATGCAGACCCTCGCCGCCCCCGAGATGCGCGGACGCATGATGAGCATAGGCATGATGACCTTCGGAGCGATGCCGCTCAGCTCCGTGCCGTTCGGCATTCTGGCAGAGCGGATAGGTACGCCAAGCTCGCTCTTCATTAGCGGCGCGCTGCTGTCCATCGTCGTCCTGATATTCGCCGTTGGATACCCGGCCTTCCGCCGCGTAAACTAGGCGCGCCGACCATACCGAAACCACAGGAGGCAAGACAATATGGCCCTCGGTTCCATCAAAGGCAAGGCGCAGACGGTCCTGGGACAGGTCGAACCCTCTGACCTCGGTCCCGCCACCACGCACGAGCATCTATTCATAGACTTCCGCGCCATGTTCCAGCCCCCCACCGAGGCGACCGCGCAGCGCAAAGCGCATGAACCGATAACGCTTCGGAATCGCGGATGGGTCGCCTACAACCAGTATTCGAGCTTAGAAAACCTGTGGGTGGTCGAAGAGGACGTGGCAATCGAGGAAGCGCGGCTGTTCAGGCGAGTCGGCGGCGGAACGATTGTGGACGCCACCACCATCGGCATAGGCCGCGACCCTCTGGCCCTTGCGCGGGTATCCAGGGACGCGGGTATTCACGTCATCATGGGCGCGGGCTTCTACGTGGACATCGTTCATCCCGACGACATGGACTCCCGCGCCGAGGACGTCCTCGCCCGCAAGATAATCGAGGACATCCAGGAAGGCGTTGACGGGACAGGGATACGCGCCGGAATCATCGGCGAGATCGGCTGCACCTGGCCGCTCACCGACAACGAGCGAAAGTCGCTTCGCGCTTCGGCCACGGCCCAACGGGAAACCGGAGCCGCGATACTGATTCACCCCGGCCGCTACGAGACCGCGCCTCTGGAAATAATCGAGGTACTGGCCGAAGCCGGCGCGGACATAAGCCGCGTTATCATGGGACATCTGGACAGGACAATCGCCGACTTCGAGACGCTGGAATCTCTCGCCGCCACCGGCTGCTGCCTTGAGTGGGATCTCTTCGGCAATGAGACCAGCCACTACCCGCTCTCCGACATGGATATGCCCTCCGACGGACAGCGACTAGACGTAATCAAGCGCGTCATTGACGATCTGGGCTGCGAAGACCGCATCGTTCTCGCGCACGATATATGCACGCGCCACCGTCTCACTCGCTACGGCGGCCACGGCTACGGCCACATCTTCGAGAACATCATCCCCAGGATGCGCGCGCGAGGCTTCACCAGCGAACAGATAGACGCGCTCACACGGCATAACGCCGCCCGGATTCTGGCCTTCGTCTAGCGCGGCCTATTCCGGGAATATCCGGCTGACCGGCAGCGACACGTCATCGAACACGGGCAGCGTAAGCGTCTCGTCTATCCCCACTATCCGAGAGCGTCGGTATTCCCCGTCAGAAGGCAGGTCATAGACCTCTACGTGGCGGGCCTGTATATTCGCTATCCAGGTTTCCGGGATTCCGAAGCGGGCGTACATCGGCAACTTCACGTTCCTGTCCTGATAGAGTGTGGTGTCTGAAACCTCGATTATCAGGATGATGTCCTCTGGGCCGGGGTGCGCGTGGGCGTAGAAGTCGTCCCGCCACCTGACAATCGCTATATCGGGTTCCGGCTCCGTGGCGCCGTTGAGTCGAACCGGAATCTGCGCCCTGACCTGCGCCCGACGTCCAAGTTGAGAAGTTAGCTCGTAGCTCAGCGAGTAAACCGAAGCGGCGTGGGCGGACTTCATTGGCGACATGGGGATGATCTCTCCATCAATCAGTTCGACGCGCTCGTCAGGAGCCAGGATGCCGGCCTCCGCCATAGCGTAGTATTCATCCACGTTGAACAAGCGCGGCTTGCCCTCGTACTTGCGGAATATCCTGCCCTCAATCAGTTCGACGCGCTCGTCAGGAGCCAGGATGCCGGCCTCGGCCATGGCGTAGTATTCATCTACGTCGAACTGGCGAGTCGGCGTCCTGGTCTGTGTCGTCATTGGAGAGACCCTTCCTAGCCGGCGAGTTTCATCAGGCGGGCCATTCGCGCCTTGTGATACACGTGGTCGCCGAGGTAGTGCTGGAGGGTTCGGGCGCGCTTGGTGTACTGGGTCAGGCCGTAGTCCAGGTCCGCGCCTATGCCCGCGTGGACATGGTGAGCGGCGTCGCAGGCCCTGGGAAATCCGAGACTCGCCACAGACTTGGCGGTGGACACGCCGATGGGCGCGTCGTTCATGCCCTCGTCCAGTTGCCACAGAGCCTCGAACGCCGTCCACTTGGCGGAGTCCGCGTCCGTCAGCGCGTCAATCACGTGGTCCTGGACGCGCTGGAAAGTGCCTATCGGAACCCCGAACGCGATGCGCGTCTGGCTATACTCGCGGGTCATGTCATAGACCGCTTGCGTTCCGCCCGCCATGAAAGCGCACAGCACGGCGGTAGCCCTGTCCATAGCGGCCTCGACCGCGCCCCACGCGCTTCCGGGTTCGCCCAGAACATCGGCGGAATCAACTTCGACATTCTCGAAATTCACCTCGCACGCCTTGGGGCCTATCCAGCCCTCCATGACGCGAACGGAGACGCCGGGCGCGGTCCTGTCCACCGCCATGAGGCTGAGTCCGTCTTCCACAGAGACGCCGTTGGAGGTACGCGCCACGACCAGTATGCGGTCGGCGACGTTGGCGTCCGGGATGAACAATTTCGTGCCGTTCAGAACGTAGTCGCCGTCGCTCTCGGCTGCCTGAAGCTGAACCGAGTCGGGCGTCCACGAGTAGTCAGGCTCGGTGTACGCGAGCGTGTATATCTGCTGGCCCATGGCAATGCCCGGGACCATAGCCTGCTTCTGGTCTTCGGAGCCTGCGGCCAGGATGGCCTGGGCGGCCAGCACCGCGGAAGACAGCAGCGGGCTTGGGCAGGCGTAGTAGCCCATGACCTCGGACACGACCCCAAGGTCAACCCAGCCCTGTCCGAGTCCGCCGTACTCTTCAGGTATGGCCAAAGAGGGCCAGCCCAGTTCCGACATCTGCTCCCACAGGTTGGGATCGAAGCCGGACTCGCTGTCGTCTATCTCAAGCACCCGCGTCTTGGGCACCTGGTCTTCCATGAACTCCCGCGCTGAGGACTGGAGCATGGTCTGAATTTCGTTGAGCGTAAGATCCATTATTAAAAGCCTCGCCATTTGATTTTGGTATCGGTATCAGGGCCGGCGTTTGCCGAGCGCCTAAGAGATTATACTTTGGCGAGACACTCAGGGCAATCGCAACTGTCGCGCTACACCTGCCGAAGCCTCGGGTCGAATGTGTCGCGCATCCAGTCGCCGAAGAAGTTCAGGGCGAGGACCGTGAGACCGATGGCGATTCCGGCGAACACCGATACCCACCAGGCGTCGCGGAGATACTCCCTGCCGTCCGCTATTATGCCGCCCCAAGTGGGCGTGGGAGGCGGTATGCCCGCGCCCAGGAAGCTAAGGAAGGATTCAGTGAGTATAAGCTGACCTATGCGAAGGGTGGCTATGACCAGGACCGTGTTAAGCACGCCGGGCAGGATGTGTCGCATCAGTATTCTGAGAGAGGACGCGCCGGAAATCTTGGCGAGCGCCACGTAGTCGCGCTCTCTGAGCGTAAGCACTTCGGCGCGCACGTTTCGCACGAATGCGGGCCAAGCGGAAAGAGCGAGCAACCCCATCATAGTAATCAGGCCCTGGCCTATTGTGACAGCGACTATGAGCGCGAGCATGATGAAAGGAAATCCAAGCCAGATGTCAACGATGCGGGTTATGATCTCGTCAACGATTCCGCCCGCGTAACCGGCAATCATTCCGAGACTTGTGCCAAGGACAGTGCCGCTGACTGTCGCCACGAGAACCACCAGCATGGAGATTCGAGCGCCGTGAATCAGTCTGCTCAAGACACCGCGTCCTATAGGGTCGGCGCCGAGAATATAGGTGCGCGTGACCTTGTCGTTCTCTTCATACCACTCGGTGTACCAGAACGGGGGCGCGTTCCTGTCGCGCAGGTTGCTCTCTATGGGGCTTTGCGGTGAGATCAGCGGCGCGAAAATCGCCACGAACGCCAGAATAAAGATTATCACGATAGACACGATAGGCCATCTGCGAAACGCGCCTACGGTCTTAGAGAGAAAGCTCTGGCTTCCTATGAGTGCTATCTCTGATTGAACTTGCGCCATGGAACCTTATTCCAATGAGGATGTGGTTTTCGATGCCCGAGTCGACAACAGCTATGAATATCGGATTCTGGGATCAATAACTCCATAAATGATATCCACGATGAAATTCGCGACGACGTAAATAAGTGTAAATATGAGTGTAATCACGGACAGAGTTGTCAGGTTGTTGGTGAAAACTGATTCCACCGCAAGTCTGGCTATGCCGGGCCAACCAAAAACGACCTCAACCGAAACGGAGCCGGTGATGAACCCTGTCAGCACCAATCCTGAGAAGGTAAGGGGAGCGATCAATGCATTCTTGAAGGCGTGCTTCCAGATGATGGTATTGACTCCGACGCCCTTGGCGCGGGCGAGTTTGACATACTCGGAATCCAGCACTTCCAGCATAGAGGAGCGCATCAGCCTGAGATAGCCCGCCGCCGGAAGCCAGGCGAGCGTAAGCGTGGGCAGTACGTAGTGCTTGATAGAGAACCCCTCTCCCTGCGTTCCGGCGGGCAGCCATTCGAGCCAGACCGCGAATACCAATATGGCCAAGATCGCTATCCAGAACGCGGGCAGCGACTGACCCAGCAGCGCGAATATGCGTCCAATCATATCCCAGGCCGATCCACGCTTGACCGCGGACAGTATCCCCAAGGGAATTCCGATCAACGTTGCCAGTATATATGAGGCTACCGCCAATCTAAGCGTCGGAGGCAGCTTATCCTTCAGTTTTGTTGATATGGGATGTCTGTCACCGAGGTCTTGCCCCAAGTCGCCCTGGAGCAGGTCGCCGACCCAGAAGGCGTACTGGAGCGGCACCGGCTTATCTAGGTGCAGCCGCTGCCTGGCTTTCTCAAGTTCAGCCGCGTCGAGACCGTAGCCCTCTTCCGGCAGAAACAAAACTGTGGGATCTCCGAGCAATCTGGACGCGGCGAATATGAGGATCGTAGCGCCCATAACCGCCAGAATCGAGGTGAAGAATCGTCTGATTACGAATGTAGTTATGACGACACCTCCAGCCTAGACAGGGTTGCGGGCACGACTTTGGAAACGGCATAGGGGAGTCGCCAATTGCCGGGACTCCCCTATATTAGCGCTATTCGGCGAGCTTGATGTTTTCAAGGGACTTCATGCCGCCGACCCTGAAGTTGGTCATCGGCCTCATCTCCCATGAAACTATTTCTGAGGGGTTGTAGATGGTGTTTTCGGGGATTGTCCCGATTGTGAAGCCGAAGCGCTCCTCGAAGATGAAGTCCACCCAGTCCAGGGTCAACTGTTCCAGTTCTTCCTGGTTAGTCGTCTTTTCCTTCGCCAGAACGGTCTCGCTGGCCTGAGGAAGTTCGTTGCCGGAGTTGTATCCGGCCGGCGAAGCTACCGCGCTCCACGTCCACTCGCTGGGCCAAGTGGGAGGAGCGGTGCCCGGGCTGAAGCCGCCATGCACGCCGTTGACCGAGCGGGATATCAGTCCCGGACGCCAGGTGGAGTAGATCTGCCTGTCAAGTTCGACCTTGACATTGAGTTCGGACAGCCAGGTGGCGGCCATCGCTTCCCCGGTTTCCACGTTTATGCCGGTGGGTCCGGCCCACCAATCGTTGAGAGTGAAGCCATCGCTCAGGCCGTGCTTAGCCATGAGGGCCTTGGAGCCTTCGCAGTCAAACGGGATATTCCAGCGGGTGTCGCCGTCCACCTTCGTGTATAGCGCGGAATCAGGGTGGATGTACTGGACGTAGGCGACCCGTCCCTGTCCGCCGAGGATGGTGTCCAGGAGGGCCTCGCGGTCAACGCACTGAGATAGAGCGATACGGACGTCCCTTGCCATTTCTCTGCCCGCGGCGTCGTCCATCTTGGCAATCCAGGGTTTCGAATCATCTACGGTGCGTTCCAGCGATTCGCCAGTTCGCGGATGCTCGGTCTCCCAGTAGTGGCCCTGGAACAGAATTCCCTGCGCCTTGCTTCTGCCCTCCATGGATCTGGACATACCCTGCTCAGTAAGCGCCTTCCAGTCCTTGATTGGTATGTCCGCCATCTGGACCTGGTTGGATTCGAGCATGGCCCTGCGAGTGGCCGCTTCAGGCACTTCTATCATGTCGAATCGTTCTAGGAACGGCATCTGCTTCCAATGTTCGCCGTCCGAACGCGCTTCCAAATATATGCCCTTCTGCTGCGTCCAATCGGGAACCTCGAACGGACCGGACAGGATGATGTTCTGTCGCATCCATTCTGTACCCTGGTCAGCCTGCACCTTACTGGACATTATCGGAACGCCCTCGCCCAGGTCGGAAATGCCCGCGAGCATCGTGCTAACTGAGAATGAATTCAGGTGCATACGCGCTTCGTACTTGCTTATGAGTTCGAGCTTTCCGATGTCGGGACGCGGAAGGGTGTCGTGAACTGCCTCGGGCGTAATGCCCGGATTGCCCGCGTTGTAGGTGTAAACCACGTCCTCGGCGGTCAGTTCGCCCCAGCCCTTGTGGAACTGGATGCCCTCTCGAATCTTCCAGTCTATGTACATGGCGTCCGGGTCGTCCAGGTTGATAGTCCAAGACTCGGCGACCCACGGCTCCACGATGAAGTCTCCGGCGGACGATCTGGTGGCGGTAATCAGCACCTCGCCCGCGCCGATGTTCGGGAAGGTGGCGCACCATACGCAGTCCGTCGGCCAGCCGCTGGGCGTTCCGACACTGGTTACGGCTCCGGTCGCCTTGCCGCTCGGCCCCATCATGGAGTCGTCCAGCATGGCCGGAGCCTGAGTCGGCACAGCCTTCGCCACGGCGTCCTCGACGGCCTTCTGGATGTCCGCCTGCGTAACGCCTGGCCTGTCGGCGAGCGCCTTCCCAATGGCGGCGGACACCTCGGCCTCGGTCAGGCCGGGGGTCTGCTGTCTAAGCGCGCTGGCGATAGCGTCCGCCACCTGCGCTTCGGTCACGCCTGTCTGTTGCTGAGAGGCGAGCGCGCCCGCAATCGCGTCGGCTACCTCGGCCTGCGTTACGCCGGGCGTCTGCTGGCGCATCGCCTGGGCAATCGCGTCGGCTACCTCAGCCTGCGTTACGCCGGGCTGAGTCGCCATCGCTTCCTGAACCGCCTTGGCGACGTCCTCCGAAGTCATGCCCTGCTGCTGGGGCATGGCCTGCATCGCCTCCTGGATTATAGCCGACACGTTTACCGGCGTCGGGGTTGGTGGAGTCTCTTCTGTACTCGAGCAGGCCGCCGCAAGCGCGGCTATCAGCGTGAGAGAGACCATTAGTGCAATCAGTCGCGTCTTTTTCACTTTAGCGCTCATCCTTTCCCAGATTCAGGATATCGCCTCGATTTGGCGACGATATCCAACATGAACTAGCGCGATTCTATCACGCTATCCAAATACTGCAAGTCTGATTATGGAATCAACCCGACCGCGATCTCAGGCCCGCCTCGCCCGCCTTCTCCCTGACCACCGGCTCCATGCCGCAGTCCTGGAGCATCCTTCTCGCGGAGTTGAGTATCTCGCTTCTCTTCTCGCCCACAAGATCAGGAGTGGCCCCGGACGCCGCCGACCTCGCCCTGTCCATCAGGTTCTCGCCGCTCTCCCTTATCTCGCTGGGAACGGGGTCCGCCGCCATGCCTCCGACTTTGGAGACGAATTCCACGGAGGCGTCGGTTATCTCACGCGAGGTTCGCGCGCCCTCTACCGCGATTGCGTACTCTTCCGCGAACTCGCAGTAATCGTTCTGCGGCCTGAAGAACTCGCCAAAGATAGCCAGAACTATAAGACCGCCTATGACTACGCAGAAGCCTATCAGAGCGTATAGCGCCAGCTTGTTCATCGCCGCTGCTGGTGAGACGGCTCTAGGACGTCAGCTGTCGGAGACGCGGGTCGAGACGGTCGCGCAGCCAGTCGCCGGTGAAGTTGAGAGACATGACGACCAGGAAGATGGCAAGACCGGGAATTATCGTAGGCCACGGCGCGACTTCCAGATAGCCCCTGCCCTCGGCGACCATGCTGCCCCATGTGGGTGTTGGCGACGGCACGCCCGCCCCGAGGAAGCTGAGAGCGGCCTCCGCCAGTATCAGCGAACCGACGCTCAGCGTCGCTATCACCACGGCGGTGTTTATCACCCCGGGCAGGATGTGGCGAATGAGTATCCTGATCTGAGAGCAGCCCGCTACGCGCGCGAGGTCAACGTATGGCTCGTTCTTGATGACCAGCGTCTGGCTTCGGATTACCCGGACGAACGGATTCCAGGCCAGCGCGACCATCAGACATAAGAGCAACACCGTGCTTTGGCCGAAGAGAAGAACGCAGACCAGCGCGACCATAAGGAACGGCAGCGCCTGCCAGATATCCACTATCCTGGTTATTGCCTCGTCAACCCATCCGCCCGAATAGCCACTGAGGATTCCGAGCGTCGTGCCTGTGATGAACCCGCTCAGCAGCGCTATCGCGGCCACCACGAGCGATATGCGCGCGCCGTACAGCATCCGGGAGAAGACGTCGCGCCCCGTGTGGTCGGTGCCGAGAATATGATTGGCGCGAACCTCTTCGTTCACGAGCAACACCTCGGAGACGAATCTGTCGGGCAGCCAGGGCGGTGGCTGCTGACGGCTCCTTATGTTGCCCGCGTATGGATCGTGGGTCGCCAGGGTGGGCGCGAATATCCCGCAAAACACGAGCAGCGCGAGCACCGCCATTGGCACCACCGGCCAGCGCCGCATGAACAACCAAACGGACCGCAATTCCCGGATTACCGGAGGAAGGTCGCGTATTCCCCGCAGGTCGCGCTCTATCTGGCTCAATTCCATGTCGGTCTGCATATTACTCGTACCGGATTCTGGGGTCTATTATCGCGTATGCGATGTCCGCCAGGAAGGCGAACGTCACGTAGATGCCTATGAAGCAGAAAACCGTGCCGGCCAGAAGTGGCCAGTCATTGTCGTACACAGCCTGGTTGAGCGCGACGGTGCCTATTCCCGGCATGGAGAAGATAATCTCCACCACGAGAGCGCCGTTGAGGTAGTCGGCGAGCAGTACGAACGCGGAGGTCAGAGGCGGTATAACCGCGTTGCGAAGGGCGTGCTTGAATATTATAGTAATTGGGCCAATGCCCTTTGCGCGGGCGAGCTTGATGTACTCAGAATCGAGGATCTCAAGCATCGCGGAGCGCGTCAGGCGCATGATGCCCGCCGACGCGGGCCAGCCAAGAACAATACAAGGCAACACATAGAATCTGATGTTTCCCCAGGCGAGGGGGAAAGTGCCGTCTTCAGGGCCACCCGCCCATCCGGGAGGGAACCATCTCAGCCAAACAGCGAACACCAAAATAGCCATGACGCCCGTCCAGAACTGGGGCGTCGCTTGTCCGAACAGAGCGAATATGCGGCCTATGTAGTCCCAGGGGGTGGCGCGTTTGACCGCCGCGAGAACACCTACGCTTACACCTACGATCACCGCGAATATCCATGCGCCTACGGCGAGACGTATGGTCATTGGCAAGTGTTGCCTGATTATCTCACTCACCGGTCGCAGGGTTCCCAGCGATTCGCCCATGTCGAACCGCATCAGGTTCCATACCCAAGTCAGATAGCGCAGCGGCAGAGGTTTGTCCAAACCGAGGTGTCGCTCGATTTCGGCTATCTGTTCCTGGGTGAGTTCTACCTGGGCGTCTCCGATGTAGAGTATCCTCGGGTCCGGGCCGAGCGTGGTCAGGATAAATATGACCATCGTAGCCCCGATAATCGAGATAACGATTGATAGCGCTCTTCTGGCTAGAAACCGTGCCATCTTGGTCTTGAACCTCGCTTCTGAATACTGGCCTTGACAGTCTTGAAATCACACAGAACTACTATCGAATCGTCGTGGATGGGCGGAGTCCGTCGCCCAGTGTGAGTTTGCGCGGGGGAGAAAGCGGAAACCCTCTCCCCCGCCGTGGTGGGCTATGCGGCTACTTCACCGGAACGATGTGCTGCGGCCTGCCCCAGAATCCGGCGGCTGTGGAACGCGAATTCCAGGAAACCACGGTCTCAGGGTTGGCGGCTACGCCGCGAGGCGGCTGCACCAGTCCGCTGTAAAGCTGCCAGTAGTAGTAGTAGTCAACCATGTCCAGGTGGAGGTCTTCGCGAGCCTGCTTGTCCCTCTCGCCATTGATGTTGATGTACATATAGTCGAGGAACTTGCTCTCGAAGGCGCAACCCCACGCCGGACGGCTGAACGTGCTGTCAGACGGCGGCGGAGGCCAGTCGAACGGGTAGTTCGCGGTCTCGACCGAGCAGTTCTTCACCACCGGGTACGCCTGCGTGCGGTCTCTCATGCGAGGCACCACCACTCCGCCGTACTCTTCAGTTAGAAGCTCGACTCTGACGCCGACCGCTTCCCAGTCCGCCGCAACCGCGTCGGCCTGCTCGAGGCACACGTCGCCGGTCTCGCAGCGGTACTTGTTCATCTTGATCTCGAAGCGAGGCTCACCGCCCGCTCCGCGCGGGAAGCCAGCGAGGTCCAGCAGGCGCTCGGCCTCATCCTTGTCGGTGGGAATCTCCCACGGCCATTCGTAGCCAGGCTCGGCTGCGTTGTCGTACTCGCCGTACTCTATCCAGCTTGTGCCAGCGCCCAGAACGTCGCTGTCCATGTACTTCTCGTGCGCTTCCTTCACCATCGCGGCGGTTACCGTGCGCTCAGGACGCCAGCCAGGGAACTTGGGACCCATCAGCTCGAGGTAGATGGGAGTGCCGAGACCGGCCTGCAACACGTCAACGATTCCCTGCCTGTCAATCGCGTGGGACAGTCCCCAGCGAACCAGGCGCGCCTGTTCCATGTCGCTCATGCCGGGAGGGTTGTTGGTGTCCGTGTAGGGACACTTGTCCTCCCACGGGCAGCCAAGCCAGGCGAAGTCTTCGGAATAGACCGAGGATGTCCAAGGTTCGATTTCGGCGGGAACCTCGTTGCCGTCCGCGTCCGTGAGCGGCTCGCCCTTGGCTATGGCCGACGCCGACTTGGCGTTGGTGTCCGTCCACAGGTTGCCCGGCCAGATAGCGCTCAGCGTCATCGTGTCCTTGTCGGACATGGTGGTGATGAACTTGAGGCCCTTGCCCTCGAGCTCCCTGAGCCTGGCGAAGTCAATGGACGCTATGTCCGCGTCGCCGGTTTCCATCATAGCCATGCGGGTGGTGATTTCCGGGGCCTGCACCACGCGGAACATACCGACGTGCGGAGGCTCTTTCCAATGGTCCGGCACGGCGTGAACTTCGCCGTGGCTGTTCGGAACCCACTCGCCGATGGTGAACGGGCCGGAGCCTACCGGCACAAGCAGGATGTCCTCAGCGCCCACGGCCTCGTAAGCGGCCTTGCTGTCCAGGCGGACAGTCGTGTCGTTGATGTCGAACTCGCTGATGGGAATGCCCCAGAAGATATCCGTGACCAGCGGGGCCTTCACCGTGTAGTCGTCAATCGCCTCCGCCGGGCCGAACGTTCCGCCAAGCTGCGCGCCGATGGCAGCGCCCAGGCTGGGGTTGACCACGGCGTTCTGCCTGTTCATGTTCCATGCCACGTCCTCGGCGGTGATGTAGCCGAAGTCCTGACCGGCGAACACGTCGGGCGTGTTGACTTTGAGATCATCCCTGATGACCAAGGTCAACTCATTGCCGGCGTCGTTGATGCTCCACTCGCTGGCCGCGAACGGCGCGAGCGGGTCTGTGCCGTCATGAACCAGCAACTGGTCGAAGAAGCCCATCTGCGTCTCGCCTGGAGATCCTCCATAAGTCTGGTTCTCGAAGTCGCCGAACTGCTCCTGCACCGACGGAATCGCCATGGTGATAGTTATGTCGCTGGCCATGTCTGCCGGCGCGGGCGCGGGCGCCATGGTCGGCTGAGCCACCGCCGGAGCCGTAGTTGGCGCCGGGGCCGGGGCTGGCGCTGTGGTTGCCGCCGGAGCTGGCGCCGGGGCCGTTGTCGCCGCCGGGGCCGGCTGCGACGGAGCCGCCGGTTCCTCCTCGCTGCTGCACGCCACTACCAGCAACGCCGCGGCAATCAGCGCGGTTACTGCAAATAGTCCTAATCCTTTAACAGAACGCATTCATTCGCTCCTTGTTCCTTCTACCTCTCGTACTTCTTCCTACATTGCCAATTAGAGTGTGGACATGATATATAATTTTCCAGAAATGTCAAGTCTGAGTTGACCGAACCGTTCCATAAATCCCATCTCCCTCGATGGGAGAGGGCTAGGGTGAGGGTGATTAGGTTCGATTCCCGCCATTGCGGAACAACAGACAGCGATTTTCTCCATCCCAACTACACGTACATTCGGAAAACTCTCCGAGAGGCGGGCGCCTTGCTTCGGGAAATTATCAGAGACGCCGACACCATCGGCCTGTCCATACTGGCGCGGATTGCGCTGGGAGGCCCCGTTTCGCTCGCCGCCGGATTCGTCGCCTGGCTATTCGGATGGTGGTTCCAGGGCGCGCGCGTAGGCGCTGACAGCTTCTTCATAACCCAGGGAATCATCACCGGGCTGGCCGCCGGAGCCGTCGCCGCCTTCTTCTGGTGGAACACCGAGACGCCGACCAAGACCCAATGGCTATACGCGCTCATCGTCCTCGCCGTCGCCGTCGCCTCGCCCATCATCGTCATGCAGTTCGCCGAGATTGACACCTACAACACCCTGCTGGGCCCGTCCCGCAGGATAGTCGTCATAGTCAAGGGCGACCTCATATCCACCATGATATTCTCCTCGACCATCGCCGCGAACCTGTCCGCCGCCGCGCTCGGCATATACCGGATGTTCAGATACCGCGAGATCTGAGGCGTTCCTAATAATCCCCTCTCCCTTGACGGTCTTACGGGGGTAGGCAAAAGTCCCTTCCCACTTGACGGGTGAGCGCCGCCCAAAGTTCCTTCCCCCTCGATGGGGGAAGGTTAGGATGGGGGTGAAAGCGCGCGGCTCCTAAGTCAATACGCCACCAGCGACTCGATCCTGTAAGACCCAAGCGCGTCCCGTCCCCCCAAATCAGACAACTCTATCGCGACCCCTATGCCCGCGACCGCCCCGCCCGCCCGCTCCACCAGCGCCGCCGCCGCCGCCAGAGAACCGCCCGTCGCCAGCAGGTCGTCCACCAGCAGAACGCGGTCGCCCTCCGACACCGCGTCCACGTGAATCTCCAGCGAATCCGTCCCGTATTCCAGCGCGTAGGACTCGGAATACGTATCGAATGGCAGTTTGCCGCTCTTCCGAACGATAACCAGCGGAACGTCCAGACGGAGCGCGAGCGGCGCGGCGAACAAGAATCCCCGCGCGTCAATTCCCGCCACCGCGTCCACCTCTGCCGACTCGAACCGCTCCGCCATGCTGCCCACGGCGTATCGGAACGCGCCCGGATCCTGTAGCAGCGTGCTTATGTCTCTGAACAGGATGCCCGGCTTCGGAAAATCGGGGATGCTTCTGATGTGCTGTCTGAGGTCCAAGGCGACACGCTCCCTTACTAAAATGCGCGCTTGATGATATGGACATACGGCCAAGCGGGTCAAGCGCGACCCGCCCAACCCCAGCTTTCGGTTACGCTTCCGTCGTTCGCCCTGAGCCTGTCGAAGGGCCGCCCGTTCATGGTTCGTCCTGAGCCTGTCGAAGGGGCACCACGAACGTAATTGGTTGATAATCGAAAGACCCTGCGCCCGCCCCAATGCGCCTGCCTTCCCAATCTGTTATTCTTCCGCCCAAGAACAAACTTCGAGGTTTACATTGACCAACCCTGAACTTTCCTTCCAACAGTTCGAGATGGACTACGAGAACGCCCTCGCCATGCTCGCCGAACGCCACGCCGACGACGACGCGCTGGACGCGCTCATGTTCGCCGAAGAGGCCAGGCCCAACGCCGGAGCCGACCAGTACGCCCCTGAGTGGATACGCCCCTTCGTGGCCGTGACCGCCAACCTCGCCCAGGAGAACCTTGTCAGGCTGGCCGCCAGTTCCGGCGGATTCGGCTCTGTAATACCGCAGGCCATCGCGCCCGCGATTCTCAGGGCGGTTCAACTCGGATACGTCGAGGGATACTTCGCCGCGAAAGACGACTGAACCGAATCATGGACATAGCCGACCTGCTCATACCCGGACGCCGCAAACGACGGCGCAACCTGGAACTCTCCATAGACGGCGTGGCCGAGGTCGCCCGCGACTGCGCCGATGAGCTGGACAGCCAGCGCGCCGCTCTCTGGAATATGCTCTGCGACGCCTCCCGCGAGACGCTGCGGCAACTGCTTATAAAGAACGACGACGAACTGCTGGACTGGGGACTCAAGAAACACATCGGGCGCGTTGACGACTTCAACCTGGTCATACTCTTCTGGTGGATGCTGACCTACCAGATAGCGCTGTTCAAGAACCGCGGACTCGAAGGCTACGACTCCGCGAGCGACGCCGGCGGAATGTACGACCTCTCCCGCAAGTTCGTAACGAGTGAATTGGGCAAACTGGGCAGGCTGTCCGGCCCGCCCGCTTCATGGGCCGACGACTGGGAACGCCAGTTCCCGCTCGAATCCGCCATGTCCATGTACAACAGCGTTTACAACCTGCTCGGCCTGGCCGGCGACCTGACCATCCGCGTCCGGCACGTCTCCCACTTCACCACCATCACCGAGAAAGCCTACGACCGCCTGAAACCGCGCCAATAGACGCCCCGCAGTCTTAGCCGTTGTCCCTTGTCAAGTCCTTTTCGGCGCTCATTTTCCCTGTTTCAGACACGCTCGCGGTTGCGCTTTTTTGATAAAAGATATAGCCTTCGTTCGGAAATTGCGTTCTGAGCGAGGTCTTCCCCAATGCGACAATTCAGCCCTCCCCTGCCGCGAAAGATGGACGAGCCGCCGCGAGAGTCCCTCAGCGTCCGTATGCCCCCGTCCTCCAGCGGCGTTCCGCCAATCTACCGCGAAACTACCAAGTGCATCGCCTATATGTGCGTGTACGCCTACGGATGCGCCGAGCGCGCCCGCCGACCCGCGCAGGTCATGATGCGACGCTGCATGAGATATATGCCCGACCATCTCAGGGTAAAGCCCAAGCTGTCCGACTACGCCCTCGACCTGCTCGCCAAGCAGCGCCAGTCCGGCGTCCGGCTCACGAGCGAAACGTTCGCCATCCTCGACGAACATCGCCCCGACGGCCCCATCCGCAAAGTAGCCTGAGACGATTGACTAATTCCCCTCTCCCTCTATGGTATTGGTATCGCGGGGGTAGCCCAAAATCCCTTCCCCCTCGACGGGGGAAGGATAGGATGGGGGTGATTAAGCTCTACCCTTAAAGCAGCTCGGAGGTTCTTAGTATGTTCGATCTCACTGGAAAGACCGCGCTTGTCACCGGAGGCAACGGCGGCATCGGTCTGGGCATAGCGCGCGGCCTTGCGAACGCGGGCGCGAACATAGTCGTCGCCGCCCGCGACCAGGCCAAGACCAACCAGGCCGTCGCCGAGATAGCATCCTTGGGCGTCGGCGCGATTGGCGTCCCGATGGACGTCCTTGACGAAAACTCCGTCGCCGAGGGCGTATCCGCCACCCTCTCCGAGTTCGGCGGCCTCCACATACTCGTCAACAACGCCGGCATAGGCATCCGCAAGCCGCCCCAGGACTACACCCTGGAAGAATGGCAACGGGTCGTCGGCGTAAACCTCGATGGGACGTTTCTATGCTCCCGTGAGGCCTATCCCCACATGAAAGACGCGGGCGGCGGCAAGATAATCAATATCGGCTCCATGACCTCCGTGTTCGGCTCCGACTGGGTAGCCGCCTACTCAGCCAGCAAGGGCGGCGTAGTCCAGCTCACCAAGAGCCTCGCCGTCGCCTGGGCCGCCGACAACATACAGGTCAACGCCATCCTGCCCGGCTGGATACACACCGACCTCACCGCCCCAATCCGCGACCAATTCACCGACCGCTACGAATACATCAGGTCGCGCATCCCCCACGGTCGCTGGGGCGAGCCGGACGAAATGGGCGGCGCGGCGGTCTTCCTCGCCAGCCCCGCCTCAGCCTACGTCACCGGCGTATCCCTCCCCGTGGACGGCGGCTACACCTCATTCTAAAGGACTTCTGTATGACTCGATTTCAACTCGCGGGACCGCGGGCTAAAAGTTGACACTCCCACTTGAGTTCGTCATGGAGGGGACGCCTGTTTCACAGCAGACACGCAACAGGGCGGCCCGGCGCGATTGGCGAAGAAGGGTGCGTACTATCGCGGAACGGCATTGGCCGCCGGAATCATCCCCCGCGACCAGGCCTGTCATGTTCACCATCATCCACTTCTACGATGAGCGAGAACTGGATGCTGATAATATCCCCAAGCCGGTAATTGACGCATTGAAAGAACTTGTCTTCCAAGACGACGCCCAGGTAACGGACCTGGTGTGTCGAAAACGTCATATCCACAACACATTTCGAGTTGAGAGGACATCTGACGTTCTGAAAGAAAATTTGGACAGGCGCAATGAGTTTGTCTATATTATAGTCGAGGAAGCTCCGGACCAGGAGGTAATCGGATAATGGAAACCACCGCTTCTCTGGAAATACTGCGGGCCAAATCCATTGCCGACAGATATCGCGGAAAAGGCTATGAAGTGATTGAGAAGCCGGACCCGAATCTGTTGCCGGATTTCCTTGCCGGCTATCGTCCCGATCTGATACTGCGAAAGGGAGACGAATCAATCGTTGTGGAGGTGAAGTCCAGAGAATCTCTGATAGGCTACCCCAAACTTGTAGATTTGGATGAACGCCTGCGAAACCAACCCGGCTGGAAGCTCAGCCTGGTATTAGTGGATACAGGCCACGATATCCGCGCTCACAGGGAATCGCGCCTAAGTACAAGGAAAGACGTTGCGGTCGTCGTAGAAGAATCCGAACGGCTTCTCGCCGCCGGCTTTGTCGAAGCCGCATTCCTTCGCTGCTGGGCCGGAGCGGACGCCATCATGCGTATCGTATTGGAGGAGGAGGGAGAAGACCCGCCCGGTTACGCGACTTCAGGCGCTATTCTGACCCAGATTATGTGGGAAGGCCTGATAGAAATAGACGACTATCATAGTCTTAGGCGTCTTCTTCCGTACCGCAACGCATACGCGCACGGCTTCGCTACGCCCGATTTCGACGCCGCGCTCGTAGAGGATCTCATCGAGACGACCAAGAGCGTCCTACGCATGGAACTGGAACTCGAACCCCGTTCGGCATACGCCGACTGAGAGCGCCGGTTTAGAGCCCGCCCGCCACCGCCGGAACTATGCTAACCTCGTCCCCGTCCCCGGTGGCTGAGTTGACTCCGTCCAGAAATCGCACGTCCTCGCCATTCACGTAAACGTTCACGAAATTCCGAAGGTTCCCGTCCGGGTCGCAGATGCGCTCCTTGATGCCGGGGTACTGCCCCTCCATCGAATCAATAATCTCTTTGAGCGTCGCGCCGTCCGCGTTCACTCTGTCCTCGCCGTCCGTTACACGGCGAAGCGGTGTGGGTATCCTGACCGTGATGGCCATATTCTCTAAGTCCTCCAATATACTGTCGCCAATTTGCGCTGTGACTTGACCCTATAAGAAAGAAGTCAAGTCAACTCAGTTATACTCCGCTCGTAAACATCCACTCCAAGAATAAGAATGAAGGCCCAGCCTTCCCTAGCCCTGGATTACGTCGCCGCTCACCGGATCCACCCGGACCCCCGCGCTCGCGACCCATTCCAGCCCGTTCGCAACCTCTTCCTCCGCCCCTTCCAGCTCCAGAACCACCCAGCCCATATCCTCCCGAACGTCCGCCCGGCGGATATTAGTCACTATCTTGAACCTGTGTCCGAGTTCATAGATGATTGGCTCGGTGACAAGCTGGGTTGGGAACGTGAATTTAACCCGTCTTGTAGCCATGTCCGCCTTCTCCTCGCGCCCGATGAACTACCTGTCCGCCATCGCGTCTTCGAAAGAACCGTAAGTCGGCTTGATGGTGATAGTCTCGACCACCGGCTCCACCACCTCGATTGTCTTCAATCCGTTCCCCGTAATATAGGCCACCGTAACCTCGTCCGACTTGATAAGCCCCTTCTCCACCAGCCGCTTCAGACCCGAAATCACCACGCCGCCCGCCGTCTCCGTGAATATCCCCTCCGTCTCCGCCAGCAGCTTGATACCCTCCACCACCTCGTTCTCATAAGCGATAACGCCCGACCCGTCCGATTCCTTGATAGTCTTCAGCGCGAACGGCCCCGAAGCCGGGTTGCCGATAGCCAGCGACTTGGCGATGGTATCCGGGCGCACGGGCAGAACCTGGTCGTCCCCCCTATGGTACGCCTGCACTATCGGAGAGCAGCCCTCCGCCTGCGCTATGTGCATACGAGTGTCCACCTCGCCTATCAGCCCCACGTCCGCCATCTCCGTCAGGCCCTTGTGTATCTTCGTGAACAGTTCCCCCGACGCCCCCGGCACAACGCAGTGGTCCGGCGACGTCCAGCCCAGCTGCTCCGCAACCTCATAACCCAGCGTCTTGCTGCCCTCGGCGTAATACGGACGCATATTCACGTTCACGAACGCCCAGCGATGATTGTCCGCCAACTCGCTGCACAGCCGGTTCACCTGGTCGTATGTGCCGTCCACCGCTATCAGCGTCGCGCCGTATATCCCCGCTCCCAGCACCTTCCCCTTCTCCAGGTTCGACGGGAAGAACACCATCGTCGGCACTCCCGCCTTCGCGCCGTGAGCCGCCACCGAACCCATCAGGTTGCCCGTCGAAGCGCAGGCCAGCGTGTCGAACTCAAACTCCAGCGCCTTCGCCGCCGCCACCGACACCACCCTGTCCTTGAACGAATACGTCGGATTCACGCTGTCATTCTTTATATACAGATTCTCCAGACCCAGCCGCCTGCCCAGGTTCTTCGCGTGTATCAGCGGAGTGAACCCCGTCCCCATGTCCAGCGCGCGGTCCGCCTCCACAGGCAGAAAGTCGTGATAGCGCCACATCGTCATCGCGCCTTCCGCGATACTCTCGCGGCTCACCGCCCTGGAAATGCTGGCGTAGTCATACTCTACCTCCAGCGGCCCAAAGCAGAAGTCGCAAGCGTTGAGTGGCTCGACGGGATACTCCCTGTCGCACCCGCGGCAGCGCAGACAGCTTACGTGGGACAATTCCTCACTCCTCAATCACCCGCCGAAAGCGCCTCGTCCCGTCTGTCCCCGCCCGCGTCCTCCGCTTCATGGCCGCCGTTTCGGGCGACTGCGCGGAACTCTGGACACGTGGGATTCTCGGAAGGGCGTCTCTCGGTCGGGAAGGCTAATTTGACAGCCAAAGCCTAGCAACGCGCAAGTTTATATGTCAAGAAAGAGACGACTTATGCAATCGTCTCGTCGCCATCGAGCGTTGACACATCCCCCCTAAGCCCGTAGCATGAGAAAATGGACTACGGAATAGGCATACCATCCTATATAGAAGCCTGGCGCGAGGTGAAAGCCGCCGAAGAAGCCGGCTTCACCCACGCTTGGTTCTTCGACTCCCAACTCATCTACTCCGACGTCTGGGCCACCATGGCTCTGGCCGCCCAGAACACCACGACCATCAAGCTCGGAACCCTCGTCGCCATACCCAGCAACAGACTCGCCCCCGTGACCGCCGCCGCCGCGGCCTCCATCAACAACCTCGCCCCCGGCAGGGTCATAGTCGGACTCGGCACAGGCTACACGGGCCGCAACACCATGGGCCTGCCCGCGCTGAGCATGACCCGGTTCGAGGAATACGCCCGGCAGGTCAAGGCGCTGCTCACCGGCGAAGACGCCCTGCTCCGCGAGGGAAGCCGCGAGCGATGGATACGCCTTATCCACTCCAAGACCAACTCAGGCCGCGACGAATTCTTCAACATCGAAGACCCCATCCCCGTGATGCTCGCCGCCAACGGCCCGCGCGGTCAGAAGATAGCCGGAGAGATCTCCGACGGCTGGATAACTACCGCTAGGAGCGCATCCGTCCCCGAAGGACTGCCCAGGGTCATGGCCGCCGCCGAAGCCACCGGCAACAGATTCGACCAATTCGGCGGACACGGCGCCAAGCCCTACGTGACCGTCCTCACCTCCGCCTGCGTCCTCAGAGAAGGCGAATCCGTGTCCAGCGAGCGCGTTATACGAAACGTCGGCCCCACTCTCGTCCCGGGCATCCACGCAATGTGGGAGCGCGACTACGGCCCCGGCTCCAACCTGGGCATGAGCAACCCGGGCCTCGCGTCCGAGTACGACCAGTACATCCGCGAATACGCCGACAGCCGCCCGAACCCCACGCCCGACGACAGGCGATACCTCAATGTCCACGAAGGCCACTACGTGTATCTCAAAGAAGGCGAAGACCGCTTCGTCTCCCCGGAAATGGTCGGTCGAACCCTGACCGGAACCCCAGATCACATAATCCAAAAGCTGGACGACCTGGAAGCGCTAGGCGTCAACAACGTCGCCCTCGCCGCCGTCGACCGCCAGGCCGCCCGCGACCTGATAGCGGACTTCGGCCAGCAAGTGATCAGGGGTCGAAACTGAGCGGTTCGGATTGCGTATCAAACTATCTATGCTACAATTACGGCATGGATTCAGAACATAGGTATAAATCACTGTTTATAGCGCAGGCTGACAGACGGCGAGATAATCATTTCGTAGCTTCAACGCTGGGAAAACTCTGGGAAACGCTGGATGAAAACCGTCCCAGTACAAACCTGTGACCCTCCCAGTTAACGCCCATATCTTTCCTCCGTATCTATAAACCATGATATATATAGCGTCGTCCGCCGACTTTGCAAATCCCTGTATCTGGGGAGAGAACTTCAGGAGAGACCGTAGATGTCCGACAAGCGACCAAACATAGTCCTGATAATGTCCGACGACCTAGGCTACGAAGTCATCGGAGCCAACGGCGGAACTTCCTACGCCACCCCCCGGCTCGACCAAATGGCGAGTGAGGGTATGCGCTTCGAGGAAGCCCACGTCATGCCCCTCTGCACCCCCACCCGCATATCCCTCATGACCGGCAAGTACAACTTCCGCAACTACATCGGCTTCGGACTGATGAATCCCAACGAAGTCACCTTCGGACACCTCTTCTCCGACGCCGGATACAACACCTGCATCTCCGGCAAGTGGCAGCTCTACTCCTACAACCCGCCCGACGAGGCCCCCGAAATGCGCTCCAAGGGCCAGCCCATCGAGGACGCCGGATTCGACGAGTTCTGCGTCTGGCACGCCCACCACACTGAGGACAAGGGATCCCGCTACAAGAACCCCATCATCTACCAGAACGGCCAATACAGGGACGACACCGAGGGCAAGTACGGCGAGGACGTCTTCTGCGACTACATCATTGACTACATAGAGCGCAGCAAGGACGACGACAACCCCTTCTTCGTGTACTGGCCCATGGCCGCCACCCACAAGCCCCACGAACCCACGCCCGACAGCCCCGAATGGGAGTCCTTCGACCCCCCGTCCAACCGGACGCTCGGCGGCAGGACGTGGGCCGAGCTTGAGGAAGGCTCCTGGGGCGACGATCCGCGCTTCTACAAGGACATGGTTGAGTACCACGACAAAACCATCGGCAGGCTAATGGACTACCTCGACGAGCGCGGCCTCACCGAAGACACTCTCGTTCTCTACGTCGGCGACAACGGCAGCCCCGACGACGTCTGCTCCATGGTCCACGAACACAACGAGATATGCGGCGGCAAGGGCAAGACCAACGACCGCGGCACCCACGTCCCGCTCATCTGCCGTATGCCCGGAACCATCCCCGCCGGAGTCGTCAACAGCGACATGGTGGAGTCCACCGACTTCCTCCCAACCATAATGGAAGCCGCCGGCCTGGATTTCCCCGACGGCTACATGGTTGACGGCAGATCCTTCTACCCGCAACTGACCGGAGAGCCAGGCGACCCGCGAGACTGGATGTTCTTCCACTTCGAGCCGATGAGCGCCCGCAACGCCGCCCGCCGTATCCGCTTCGTCCGCGACAACCACTGGAAGCTATACGAAACCGGAGAACTCTACGACCTCAGAATTGACCTCGACGAAGAACTCCCCATCTACGAATCCCTCGACACCGAAGAACAATCAGCCGCCAGATCCAACCTACGCCCCATCTTCGAGACGCTAAGATGACGGCGCTCCGGCGATTCCGCTCGGGACGACAGAGGCTTTCGGTTATTTCCCGATACCGCTTCTGTCGTTCGCCCTGAGCCTGTCGAAGGGCTGCCCGTTCATCGTTCGCCCTGAGCTTGTCGAAGGGCCGCCACGAACGTAATTGGCTGATAATCGAAAGATCTTGCTTGGGACGAGAATTCAATTGACCACCCATTGGGCGGGTGATATTATTATGTGAAAGGATTCACTAAGGGGGAAATGTTGAAGAAGTTCGCAGCCTTGGCGCTCATGGCTTGTGCAATCTTTACCGTCATAGCGGCCTGCGGCCAACCCGCGCCCACCGAGCCTTCCAAAATGACCATATACCGCGCCTCGCCGCCCATACCGCCCCCGGCCCCCACCGTAGCGCCGGACGCCGATGGCGGAGCCGCCCAGGCCCTCGTAGGCACCCCGTTCACTGTCAGAATGATAGACAACGGCGGCGCCGGCCCATTCGCCTACGACCCCGTTGACATGACCTTCGGCGTCGGCGAGATAGTGAACTTCACCTTCATCGGCGAGGACGCCTTCCACACCTTCTCGGTTCCCGACTTGGAAATTGACGTCGAGATAGAAGCGGGCGACACCACCGGCCTCGACTTCCTATTCGACGTCGCAGGAACCTACGAGCTTATCTGCATCCCGCACGAAGCGCTCGGCATGATAGGCACGATAACCGTCCAGTAGGCCAAAGGTCGCAAAAGTCCCTTCCCCCTTGACGGGGGAAGGTTAGGATGGGGGTGATCGGGCTAAATGACTACCCCTTATTGCCCTAGACGGGTGAGCGTGACTACAAGCCATCTCATAAATACCGACACGTCCCTTATGGGGGCCTAATCCCCTCTCCCTTGATGGGAGAGGGCTAGGGTGAGGGTGAAAACCTACGGATCCTACCGAGGGCTGATGTTTATAAGATAGCTTCTAGCTTCGATACCGTGCGCTGGACTGGGAAGTAACGAGACCTATGCGATTTTCTCCCACATCTCTGAAAACTGCGCTCATAGCGGTTGCGCTTGCGGCCCTGTGTTCCGTCTTACTCTTGGCTTGTTCGGGCGGAGACGAACCGGAATCCCCAACTCCCACCGCAGCGCCCGTGACACCCGTTCCCGCTCCCGAACCTACTGTTGCGGCAGAACCCACGCCGGCCCCCGAACCAGCCGCGACCGGCGTGACCGTGTCAATCTCCGAAGGCTCAATCGCCCGGTACAGCGTCACCGAGCAACTCGCGCGTCTCAGTTCCCCCATTGACGCGGTTGGCGAGACCGGAGACGTCCAGGGCGCGATAGCCTTCGACGCCGACGGAAACGTTGACCCCGAACGCTCCGTCATAACCGTCGCCCTCGCCGGACTCACCAGCGACGAAGACCGACGCGACGGGTACGTCCGAAACAACACCCTCGCCACCTCCCAATTTCCCAGCGTCGAACTGGCGGTCACGGCGGTCGAGGGGCTCGCCTGGCCCTTCCCCGACTCAGGCCAAACCGCCTTCCAACTCATCGGAAACATGACCGTCAGAGACGTCACCGCCCCGGTAGAGTGGGACGTAGAGGCCCAGGCGTCGGAAGGCGTCGTAACCGGACAGGCCAGGACCGTCATCACCTTCGACCAGTTCGACCTCTCCAAGCCCTCCCTCGCCTTCATCGTCAGCGTAGAGGACGAGATACGCCTCGAACTCGACATCCAGGCCGCCATAGAGCGCCAGTAGCCCCCCACCCAGCGCATCCGACAACTAAAAACTAATAACTAATAACTCAGAACTCGTTGACGCTCCGAATTGGGCGATTCTATACTATTCCTCTACTCGGGCGAATTTCACCCGCGCTATCCGGCCACTTTTCAGGGCTTCCAGCCCCGCCGCGCGAGTGTCCCGAAATACTTGAACCTAGAGGATATACGCCATGCAGCTATCATGTCTGCAAGAGAACCTGAACCGCGGCCTGTCCGTCGTACAGCGCGCCGTCGCCGCCAGAACCACGCTCCCGATTACCCAGAACGTGCTGATCTCCACCGATAACTCGCGCCTCAAGCTGGCCGCGACCAATCTCGACATCGCCATCAGCACCTGGATTGGCGCGCAGATAGAGGACGAAGGCTCCATCACCATACCCGCCAGGATGCTGAGCGAGTTCGTGAACTCCCTGCCACCCGAACGCATTGACATAAACTCCGCCGAGCAAACCACCGGACTTGACCTCTCCTGCGCCCGCTTCCAGGCCCGCATCAACGGCCAGGACGCCGACGACTTCCCCGCCATTCCCAGCGTCACCGAAGGCGTCATCGGGCGCGTAACCCCCGACGTGCTGCGCGACGCCATCAGCCGCGTCGCCTTCGCCGCCGCCACCGAAGACTCCCGACCGGTACTCACCGGCATAAAAGTCGAAATCTCCGGCGACACCTTCACCTTCGCCGCCGCCGACGGCTTCAGACTCGCCGTTTACGAAGGAAAACTCGCCGAACCCATAGCCGACGCCGAAAGCCTTGACTTCATCATACCCGCCCGCGCCCTTCTCGAAGTCCACCGACTCATCGGCGGCCAGTCCGACCCGGTAGAGTTCACCGTAACCCAGCAGAAGAGCCAGGCCATGTTCAAGATGGACAACATAGAGCTTGTCTCCCAGCTCATACAGGGAACCTTCCCCAACTACAAGCAACTCGTTCCCGAGAAATACGAAACCAGGGCCGTCGTGAACCAGGGCGCCTTCCTCCAGGCCACCAGGACGGCCTCCATATTCGCGCGGGACGGCTCCGGCATAGTGCGTCTAAACGTAACCCCGGACGAGGACGACAGGGGCAAGATGCTCATATCCTCACGCGCCGAAGAACTCGGCGACAACGTTGGCGAGGTGGACGCCCGCGTAGAGGGCGACGAAGCCAAGATAGCCTTCAACAGCAAGTACCTCTCAGACGTCCTCGACGTCCTCGGCGACGGCGAAGTCGCCATGGAAACCACCACCCCCTCAAGCCCGGGCGTAATCAAGCCCGCCGCCGAGAGCGAGACCTACAAGTACACCCACGTCGTCATGCCCATGTTCGTCCAGTGGTAGCTCGTACATCAGAAAGCGCGACTGTTCTCGTCGCGCTTTCCCCACCTCGTCCTATGCCCTAAACCCCCTGCCTCCCTTCCACAGTTACGCGACTATGTTCTCTATGTATAATAGAAACAAGCCCATCGTAACGCCAAGAGGAGGCCACCATGACCACAGCGACAAAGAACCTGATAAGAGTCGGCGACGTGGAAGAGGTGAAACGGCGCGGATGCGTGGTCGTCACCGGAGGCGGACACACCATAGCCGTGTTCCCCCGCGACGACGCCTTCGCCGCCGTCGACAACAGGTGTCCCCACATGGGCTTCCCGCTCGACAGGGGAACCGTCAAGAACGGCATCCTGACCTGCCACTGGCACCACGCCCGATTCGACCTTTCCAGCGGCGGCACCTTCGACCCCTTCGCCGACGACGTGAGATCCTTCCCCGTATCCGTGAGCGATGGCGAAGTCTGGGTTGACCCCGCGCCCCCGGAACCCGACCCTGTACAACGTTGGTCTCACCGCCTCGAAGACGGCCTCGAACACAACATACGCCTGGTCATAGCCAAGTCGGCGCTCGGACTGAACTCCTCCAGTGCGGACTACCGCGTCCCCCTCACCATCGGCGCGATGTTCGGAACGACCTACTCCGCTCAGGGCTGGGGCCAGGCTATGACCATGCTCACCTGCGCCGCCAACATACAGGAGCGCCTCAATCCCGAAGACAAGCCCCGCGCCCTCTACCAGGGACTCCGGCAGGTCGCCGCCGAGTGCGCCGGAAGGCCGCCCCGCTTCCTCGTTGACCCCCTGCCCACCGGCGAGACCCGGCCCGAGGTCTTCAAGGACTGGTTCCGCAACTTCATAGAGGTGCGCGACGACGAGGGCGCGGAACGCTCCCTCCGAACCGCGATAGAACTCGGAATATCCCGGCGCGAAATCGCCGACATGGTGTTCGCCGCCGCCACCGACAGGATTTACCTAGACGCCGGCCACGTCCTGGACTTCTGCAACAAGGCGTTCGAGATTCTGGATCACATAGGCTGGAAATACGCGGGCCAGGTTCTCACCAGCCTGGTCAGCGGCATGGCCTCCGCCCGGCGCAGCGAAGAACTCAACTCATGGCGCAACCCCATAGACCTGTCATCCCTCGTCTGGGACGCCCGCGACGCCCTCCCCGACCTGTGGGAGCGTGGTGCTAAAGCGCGCGGCGAATGGGAAGACGAAGACGCGCTCGTCGCCATCATCCTCCAAGACGATCCCGTAGCCACTATCGAAGCCCTAAAGGACGCCGTGAGCGACGGAGCGACCGCCGAACAGCTTGGCGGCGCGGTCGCCTACGCCGCCTTCCTCAGAATGGCCCGATTCCACACCTCCAACGAATTCGGCGACTGGGACACCGTTCACAACACCCTCACCGCCGCCAACGCGCTCCACCAGGCCCTCAAGCGCGCGCCCTCCGTCGAACTCACCCGCGCCGTGTTCGACGTCGCCATCAGCGTGTACCTCGACCGCTTCCTCAATATGCCCGCCCAGCGTCTCCCCGAACCCAACGGCGCGCGCGCCGACGAAGCGCTGGGCCAAAGCGTCCTGAAGGCGATGGACTCCCAGCAGCAGGTCGAACAGTCCGCCGCGCTGGTAAGCGACTACGTATCCGGCTCCCCCGACCCCGACGGGATTCTGCCCGTCCTCGCCCACGCCATGCTGCGCGAGGACTCCACCTTCCACCACTTCCAGATAGTCGAAGCCGCCCTCAAACAGTACCAAGACCGCCGCGGAACCGACTCCGCCCGCCACGTCCTGGTAGCGCTCGCCAGGTTCCTCGCCGCCCACTACCCCACACCCAGGGCCGTCAACCAGACCTACGGCATAGCCGTAAGACTCCAGCGCGGCGACGAAATCTTCCGCGAAGAATAGCCACCCCAACCTGCTACAATGATACCAGCCAAAACAACCGACCGGAGGCGCGTATGAATCCCATGAAGATGAGGACTACGAAAAAGATTCACGAAGAAGAAGCGAAGGAACGACTTGCCGAGCTACTCGACGACGTCGAACGGGGCGAATCCATCGCCATAATCCGCGACGGAAAGAAGTTCGCTGCCATCATCCCCGTAGAGGACGACCTCTGGATGGAAGACCCCGAACTGCGAAGACAGGCGATGGACAGATTATTAGAAGCCAGAAAAGGATGGGGGAAATCGAAAAAGGTCACGCTGGAGGAGATGCTTGAATGGCGATACGCGAGAGAGTGAGTGAATTCATTCTGGACGCCTCCGTTGCTACCGTGTGGATGTTCGAGGACGAGTCTCACCCTATCGCGGACATTGCGCTGGCTGAAATTCGTGGCGGCGGTGGTGGAATTGTTACTGGTCACTGGCATATTGAAGTGCGAAATGCCTTGCTTATGGGTGAGCGCAGGGGACGAATTACCCAAGAATACATTGGTGGCAGGCTGTCCTTCTTGAACAGACTGTCGATGCAAACCGACACGGACGCCGACCTCGACACAGTTTTCCACTTGGCAAGGCTACATAACCTGACCATGTACGACGCGATGTACCTCGAATTGGCCCTCCGCCACGGCCTACCGCTCGCCACCCTCGACCGCAGACTCGCCCAAGCCGCCTCCGACGCCGGCGTAGAGACCCTCCCATGAACCCCCAACATCAGGAGACCCCCATGACCGACCGCCTCAACGAAATCCTAGAATCCGCCGAAGCCCAACGACTGGCAACCGGCTTCATCTTCACCGAAGGCCCCCTCTGGCATCCCGATGGCTACCTGCTGTTCGTGGACATCCGCCGCGGCCAGATATTCAGATACGTCCCCGGCGGCCATCCCGTGCTGGTCCGCGAAAACAGCGGCGAGTCCAACGGCATGACCTTCGACACGCAGGGCCGTCAGATAATCTGCGAGATGATAAACCGCCGGTTGACCCGCCTTGAATCCGACGGCTCTTACACCGTCCTCGCCGACGGCTGGAACGGCAAGCGCCTCAACCGCCCCAACGACGTGGTATGCAAGTCCGACGGCAGCCTCTACTTCACCAACCCGGGCAGGGAGCGGCTAGACCCCGCCGACGTTGATATGCAGTTCAACAGCGTCCACCGCGTCCGCCCCGACGGCTCCGTGGACATGATAGCGCCCGGCATAGAGTACCCCAACGGCATAGCCTTCTCCCCCGACGAAAGCGTCCTCTACGTAGCCAACACCCGCCCCGGACAGTACATCCTCGCCTACGACCTCGATTCCGACGGAAACGTGTCCGGCGTCCGCCACTTCGCCGATATGCCCTCCGAGACCGCCACCAACGGCGTCCCCGACGGCATGAAGGTGGACGTCGAAGGCCGCGTTTACTGCACAGGCCCCGACGGCTGCTGGGTATTCGACCCGTCCGGCGAGCTAATGGGCATAATCCGCCTGCCCGAGTACCCCGCCAACTGCGGCTGGGGCGGCCCCGAAAACCGCACCATGTTCTTCACCGCCAACACCTCCATATACAGCATGGTAATGAAGACGCCCGGCACGACCATACCAAGCGCGTAGTCAGATCGCGGAACGATAGGCGGTCGTATCTTTATGTGAGATGGAAACGATGATAAAGAGCGACCGCCTGGCTATGACTAACAAACTACCGCGACATCTGAGACTGATGGCGGCAATGGCGCTGTCCGTCATGCTTCTGTTGACTACGGCCTGCGGAAACGCCGCGCCCTCCGCTTCTCCGACACCCATCGCCAGCGCCGCGACTCACCCCCCGCTGCCGACACCCGATCCGACCCCGACAGAACACCCCGCCAAGACGCCCGAAGCGCCTCCTACCCCCGAACCCTCCCCAACCGCGCCGCCCCGCTATCCGACAATGGAAAGACCCTCCCTCGCGCCTCAGACGCCGCAGACCCTCGGCCCCCCCGACAGGAACCTGGCCGAACTCGCCGCCCGGCTTCGCGGCGCGGAGCTTGACGACCTCGCCCCCGAACCCGCCGCCCCTCTGTCCGTCGGCCACAAGAGCGACTTCTGGCTGACAGCCCTCGACGACGGCGCGACCTCCACCATCAGCGCCACGCTCAGTGTCGTCAGCGACAACGCCTACTGGTTCGCCGACGACGCCCTGGAAATAGATCAGGCCGGCCTGGAAAAGGCCGCGCGAATGTATGAATCGCAGGTCCGCCCCGCCGTCGTGAGCGCCTTCGGAGACATACGAATCCCGGGCATAGACGGCGACCCGCGCCTCGTAGTCCTGCACTCCGCTCTGGACGGCGCGGCCGGCTACTTTAGCTCCAAGGACGCCTTCCCCGTCGAGGTGCATCCCTCCAGCAACCAGCGCGAGATAATATACATGAACGCCGAATACCTCGCGCCCGGCTCCCCTTCTTACATGAGCGTGCTGGCCCACGAATTCCAGCACGCCATACACTTCAACCAGGACGAGGGTGAGGAATCCTGGGTAAACGAGGGCCTTTCGATGGTCGCGCCCGTGGTCGCCGGAATCGAGGAAGACCGATCCCAACCCTATGTCCATCCCCCTTACGACGCTTTCCTCCGAAGGCCGGACGAGACGCAACTGAACTACTGGCCTGAGCAGCCCCAAAGCACAATCCCCCACTACGACGCGACCGCCCTGTTCTTCGCTTACCTGTCGCAGAGAATCGGCGGAACCGGGCTACTGAAAGACCTGGTCACCGAACCTCTGGACGGCGTAGCCGGAGTGGACACCTTCCTCCAAGCCTTCGACCTCCACTTCGAGGACATATTCGCCGACTGGGTAGCCGCCAACTACCTCGACGCCGACCACCCGACTTATGGCTACATAGACGCAGACGTGAGAATCCGCCGCGCGCGCCCCCTGGGAGACGGCAGAGGACGCAAGATGTCCCTCCCCCAGTTCTCCGCCCGATACCACTCCCTCAGAACCAACGCCGCCGAAGGAACTCTCAGCTTCCGGGGAGACACGACAGTGCGCCAGATAGAGGCCGACTGCGTAAGCGACAACGGCTGCTGGTGGAGCGGACGCGGAGACTCAATCAACACAAGGCTAACCCGCGAGTTCGACCTCACCGGCCTCGACGCCGCCACGCTCGAATACAATATCTGGCGCGACATAGAAGACGGCTGGGACTACGGCTACGTCCAGGTCTCCGACGACGGCGGCCAAACATGGAACATCCTCGAAGGCCGTCACACCTCCGACGCCGACGTCAGCGGCAACGCCTACGGCCCTGGCTACACCGGACGCAGCCGCGACTGGCAGCCCGAGTCCATAGACCTCACCCCCTTCACGGGCGGCCCTGTACTAATCAGGTTCGAGTACGTAACCGACGACGCCGTTTACCGCGACGGCTTCATGTTAGCCGACATATCCATCCCCCAACTGGACGCCGCCGCCGATACGGACGACTGGAACGCCGAAGGCTTCACGTTAGCCCGCGAGAGCCTGCCCCAGCGATTCATAGTCCAGATAATCAGAACCGGCGCGAACGGCGAGGTTGACGTATCGCGTCTCGACCTGGACGCCGACAACTCCGGCGAAACCACCCTCAGCGGACTGGACGAACCCGGCGTCGAAACCGTCATCGTCGTCTCCCCCATCACCCCCGACACCCGCCACAACGCAACCTACACCCTGGAGTTCAGATGATTGCGTAAGTCCCTTCCCCCTTGACGGGGGAAGGTTAGGATGGGGGTGATTAGGTTCACCCCGCGCCGACGATATGACCCTCGCGCCCGCCAGCGTCGTCAGAATCACGGCGGCGGCTATGAGGAGCGTCATTATCCAGAGCGGCGTCGGCCCGTCGCCCGCGCTGGGCGGCAGGGCAAACGTCGTCGGGGTCTGCGTCGGAACAGGCGTCGGCGCGAGCGTCAGCGTCGAAATCGGGGTCGCGGTCGGAGTCTCCACGGGCTGGCCGCTCAACTGCGCCTTGGTCAGCGCTATCGCCTCCGCGTCCAGCGTCCGCGCAGACAGTCGAAGACCTGGGGCTGTTGCCTGTCACCCGCGCTTTCTGGAAGAATTAGGGTAAGGAGAAGAAAATGACTATCAACACAGACGCCGACGTGATCCGCGTGATTCGGCGAAATCCGGGCCTCATACTCCAGGCCATGCGCGAAGACGAGGAACTGCTGGCCGATATGCGTCGCGCCATTCTGACCGACGAACTTCTCAGCCTTCCCGACCAGTTCGCCGAGACTAAAGCCACCCAAGAGGAGATGCTGGAGACTCAGAACAAGATTCTCGCGACCCAGGCCGAAATGCTGAAAACGCAGAACAGACTTCTCGCCGACCTCGCCGAAACGCGCAGGGTTCAGGCCGAAATGCTGGAAACGCAGAACAGACTTCTCGCCGACCTGTCTGAAACGCGCAGGGTTCAGGCCGGGATGCTGGCGACCCAGAACCGGATCCTGGCTGAGTTGGCGGAGCTGCGGAAGGAGCAGAACCAGATGTCCGGGAGATTGGGCAATCTGGATGGATCCGACCTCGAACGCAAGTTGGCCCGAATCGCCCCGTCGCGTCTCTGCCAGAAGCATCAATTCCGCAGGCCGCAGATACTAATGAGCGAAGCCATTGTTTCTCAGCATCTGGAGGATTTCCTGGATGAACTCGGCGAAGCCAGTTTCGCCGGGACTATCTCAGACACGCAGTATCGCAGAATTACGGACACCGACATGATCCTCAGAGTACGGCGGCGCGAGGATGGCGAAACCGTGCACTGCGCGGTAGAGGCGTCGAGCATGATTGACCGCGTCGACGTCACCAGGGCGATGGCTTCTTCGGACGCGCTTCACGCTGTCTATGGAGGCAGGACGATGCCCGTTGTGCTGGGATACCAGATTATCAATGAGGCGCGGGAACTGGCTGAGGACAACTCCGTCAGCGTCATAATAGTCAACAGATCCACCAGGCCGATTGTCTAGGGACCGCGCTTCCAGATTCCCGCTCTAGCATATCCCTTCCCCCTCGACGGGATCACAAGGGTAGGCAAAAGTCCAATCAGCTACGAACTTCAGTCAATAGGTCCCCTCTCCCTCAGGGAGAGGGCTAGGGTGAGGGTGAAATGCCTACCCCTCTCAGCCCCTTGACGGGAGAAGGTTAGGCTGAGGGCGATCATGTCACCCCCATCCCCAAATCCCCCCTTGACAACCGCCAAAGAACATCCGTACACTACTCCCCAAGCGCAGAACTATTGTGTGCCACTCCAATTGAGAATTCATAACTGAAAATTGAGAATTAAAAGAAAGCCAAACCTGCAACTCAGAAAAATCGTCCTCGAAGAAACCAACGACGGACGAGACGTCGTGCGCTTCCTCAAAAACGTCATCGTACACATACAAGACGGCCCACAAACCTTCGGAATCAGGCCCCAGGACTTCGCCCGAACACACAAGATAGCCGCCGCCCGCATCCTGGCCAGGCTCGGACTCGAAGACGGCAAGCGATACCTCAGGCGCAACTACGTCCCAACGCCCTTCAGGCGCACCCACCCCGAAGACGAAGACGGCCCCAAGCGCGACGCCGCGGCAGCCACCTCCGACCTCTACCGCCTGGTCAAGAAAGAAACCAAAGACGGCGCGGACATCATCCTCTACTTCGTCCGCATAATTAAGGGCCTTCACCCCGAGTACAAGCCCCACCTCCGCATGGCCGCCGCCAAAGAACTCATCCGCCATATAGAATTCGACTACGAAGAACCAACCACGCCAACCCCCGAACCAACCCAATCGCAACTCGCCTCCACCGACGCGACTACGCCGACCACAGACGCTGCCCCAATCCGCGAGGAATCCACTCAGGAATCCGCCGAACACGAAATCCGCGCCGAATCTACCCCCGAACCCGCCACATCCTCGGAACCCAACTCCGAAGCATCCACCCCTGAACCCGCCACATCCCCGGAACCCAACCCCAACCCCCAGCCAACCAATCCTGTAAATCCCACAAATCCTATAAATCCTGATTCTGATTCAGACGAAATCACAGAGCCACACATATCTTTCCGCGACTTCCAGCGCCAAATGCACATCGAAGACGGCTCAGTCCACTACCGCGACTACGCCGCCCAATACGCCAGAAAAGAAGACGAATCCATCTACCAATCCATCATCCGCAGAGCCTCGAAACATCGCAACATCCAGGAAGCCAAGCGCGTCGCCGAAGAACTCATAGGCGACTTCGACGTATTCATGGAAGAACGCGACCCCAACTATAAGCCCGAGGAAGTCCCCAACCAACTCATCGTCAACTCCCTCACCCGCGTAATGGAAGACCACGAACCGTTGGCCTTCGACCCCGCCGACTACTACGAACTCGACCGAGACTACTTCTACTACTGCCTCTGCGGATACTGCGAAGAGTGCGACGAAGTAAACCACTACTTCCGCTTCATGAGCGAACTCGCCGAAGAATACGAAGACCCCTGACCACCGACCACTGACAACTGAATTCCATACTTGACAACTACCCATTCCACACTTACGATTGCCCCAAATTTCGGGAGGCCCTCGGCGCTCCCCGAAATTCGGTTCACCAAACACGAGTCATTAGGAAAAACCGTAGGAGGTTGTCGGATGAGTTTCAAGAAGATAGGGATACTGCTTCCCCTCGCGCTGGTGGCGTCGCTGCTGATACTGGCCGCCTGCGGCAGTTCCGAAGAAGAGGCCCCCGCGGCCCAGGTTCAGCCGACTGCGGCCCCCGCGCAGCCCGCCCCCGCTGTTCAGCCGACTGCGGCACCGGCGCAACCTGCGCCCGCGGCCGTGTCCCAGCCCGCCACGACCCCCGCCGAACCCCAGATGGGCGCGGCCCTCATAGGCGAGCTTGAAGGCCCCAAGATAATTGACGACGAGAGCAAGTGGCCCACCTCCTTCAACGAAGCCCCGCAGCTGGCCGAACTCGTCGCCGCCGGCAGCTTGCCCCCGGTCGCCGAGCGCATCGGCAGCGATCCGCTCGTCATAGAACCCGTGCATGAGATAGGCGAGTACGGCGGCGTCTGGCGACGCGGCTTCAGCGGCCCAGCCGACAAATGGAACGGCTACCGCTGCTGCACCGGGACAGACCACGTTCTCTACTGGGACTACACCGGCGGCTCCCCCAGGCCCAACATAGCCAAGGGCTGGGAGATCAGCGACGACGGCACCACCTTTACCCTCTTCCTCAGAGAGGGCATGAAGTGGTCGGACGGACACCCCCTCACCGCGGACGACTTCGTGTTCTGGTATGAACACCTGCACAACAACGAAGAACTCATACCCGTCAAGACCTCCTACTTCCAGACACCAAGCGGCGCGGGAACGCTGGAGAAGGTTGACGACTACACCGTCAAGATAACCTTCCCCGACCCCTACTACCTGTTCATTGACGTGCTCGCAGGAGCCACACACCTCGGCGGACACGCCTACCAGGGTCTGAACGCCAGGGGTATGTTCGCTCCGGCTCATTATATGGAGCAGTTCCACCCCGCTTTCGCCGGACAGGACGAAGTGGACAAGATAGTCGAAGCCGAAGAACTGGACAACTGGGTAACCCTCTTCAAACAGAAGAACGACTGGGCGCTCAACCCCGAACTGCCCGTCGTAACCCCTTGGAAGACCGTAATACCCATCACCGAACCCACCTGGGTGCTTGAGCGCAATCCTTACAGCGTCTGGGTGGACACCGAGGGCAACCAGCTTCCCTACATAGACAAGGTGATTCTGACCGTCTTCGAGAACCTGGAAGTCCATAACCTCCGCGCCGTCGCCGGCGAGTACGATATGCAGGCCCGACACGTGGACATTCAGAAAGTCCCCGTCTTCCTCGAAAACGAGGAAAAGGGCGCGTACAAGCTCTACCTAGACCCCGGCGACTACGGCTCGGATATGCAGATCAAGATCAACAAAGCCTACGAGGAAGACCCGGAGATAGGCGAGCTGATTCGCAACGTAGATTTCCGACGCGCCCTCTCGCTCGGCGTTGACCGCGGCCAGATTAGCGAAACCTTCTTCCTCGGCATCGCGCCCCCTCGCAGCGTCGCGCCCGTCGCCTCCAACGACTGCTACCCGGGCCAGGAATACGAAACCAAGTGGCACACTCACGATCCCGCACAGGCCAACGCCCTGCTCGACGGACTGGGATACACCGACAAGAACGCCGACGGCATTCGCATGAGGAAGGACGGACAGGGCCCGCTCATCATCGTAGCCACCACCCTGGGCGGCCAGTTCGTGCAATACACCCAGATTATGGAAGCCATCAAAGAACAGTGGGCCGACATCGGCGTCGGACTGGACGTCAAGGAAGTGGAGCGCAGCCTGGCCGCCCAGATGTACAGGGCCAACCAGCACCAGTTAGCCGCCTGGAACAACGACGGCAGCGAACACATCTTCACCTTCCCCGGACACGTCTTCCCCTTCGACTCCGGCAGCTCCGGCGGCGCGCCGCTGGGACTCTGGTTCCAGACCAACGGCGATGAAGGCATGGAGCCGCAGCCCTACCTCAAGACCATAATGGAGAACTGGCGCAAGGGATTCAGCGTTCCCAAGGACGAACGCACCGCCCTCTGCAAAGAGATTTGGCAGCTTGCCGTTGACAACGTGAACAACATCGGAATCGTCGGCCCCGGCCCCGCTTCCATGGGCGTCCGCGTCGCCAAGACCGACCTCGGAAACATACCCTCCAGGCACTACAACAGCCCGGACGGAAAGACCCCCGGAATCTCCCGCCCCGTCACCTTCTTCTGGAAGAGCGAGGCCAACCGCCAGCCCCAGCAACTCAGCATCCAATAGCGCAGCCCAAAGTCCCTTCCCCCTTGATGGGGGAAGGTTAGGATGGGGGTGAACCCCCTGAACAACGCAGCCAAAAAGTCCCTTCCCCCTCGACGGGGGAAGGCTGGGATGGGGGTGATGAATCCCCATCCCGACAATCCTAAAATCCCGTAAATCCTGATCCATAAGAAGGTCATTACAGAGTGCTATCCTTCCTCGCGCGTCGTCTCGTACTCGCTCTCATCACCACCTGGGCGATCTCAGTCATCGCGTTCGCCATCATTCAGCTACCGCCGGGCGACTACGTCACCGCCTACATAGCCCAGCTGGAAGCGCAGGGAGACTTCGTATCCGAAGACGAGGCCGTGACCCTCCGCGCCGAATACGGCCTCGACCAGCCCTTCCCCGTGCAGTATTACAAGTGGATGAGGCAAGCCGTAAGAGGCAACTTCGGCGTGGCGATGGAGTACCGCCAGCCCGTCAGCGACGTAATCGGAGACCGCCTGATTCTCACCGCCGCCCTGACCTTCACCTCCATCATATTCACCTGGATTCTCGCTATCCCCATCGGCATCTACTCCGCCGTCAAACAGTATTCCGTCGGAGACTACACCTTCACCTTCATAGGATTCATAGGGCTGGGAGTGCCGAACTTCCTGCTCGCCCTCGTAGTCCTCTACGCCGGCTTCGTCTGGTTCGGCGCTAACGTGGGCGGACTCTTCTCCCCCGAAATGGTTGACGCCCCGTACAGCGTGGCTAAGATACTCGACCTCCTCAACCACCTCTGGATGCCCTCCCTCATTCTCGCCATAGCCGGAACGGCACAGCTAATCCGAGTTCTCCGCGCCAACCTGCTGGACGAACTCCGCAAGCCCTACGTCGTCACCGCGCGCGCCAAGGGCCTGTCCGAATGGCGCGTCGTCCTCAAGTACCCCTTCCGCGTCGCCATGAACCCCCTCATCAGCACCATCGGATACCTGCTCCCGCTCATCGTGTCCGGCAGCATCATCGTGTCCGTCGTCATGAGCCTGCCCACCGTCGGCCCGCTTCTGCTCAAAGCCCTGATTGCCCAGGATATGTTCCTCGCCGGAACCATCATCCTGATGATTGGCCTTATGACCGTCGTCGGCACCTTTATTTCAGATATACTGCTTGCCTGGGTGGACCCTCGCATTAGACTGGAGAGCACCTAAAAATGGCTGAGAACACGGGCGCCCTCGAAGGCGCGTTGACCCAGGCGGCGGAAGCCGACCGCGGCGAAGAGCGAATATACGCCGCCTCCCAGTGGCAACTGATGTGGTGGCGGCTTCGCAGACACAAGCTCGCCATGATAGCCGGCATCGTTCTGATAGTATTCTATTCTGTCGCCCTCGGCGCGGATTTCCTGTCAACCTCCGACCCCACCCAGCCCGAAGCCCAGCGCGGACTCCTGTCCCCACAGCGCATACACCTCTTCGACGGCTGGATGCCAAGCCCGCACGTCCTCGCCGTCTCCGGCAAGCGCGACCCCATAACCTTCCAGAGAGTCTATGAAGTAGACCCCGAAACCAAGATACCCATTCGCTTCTTCGCGCGCGGATTCGAGTACAAGTTCCTGGGACTGATTACCACCGACCGCCACCTGATAGGCGTTGACGCGCCTTACGAAGCCGAAGACACCATCTTCATACTCGGAACCGACCTCCAGGGCCGAGACCTCTGGTCGCGACTGCTGAGCGCGACTCGAATCTCCATGACCATCGGCCTGGTCAGCGTCGCCATAACCCTCTTCCTCGGCGTGCTGCTCGGCGGAATATCCGGCTACTACGGCGGATGGATGGACATAATTATCCAGCGCGTAATCGAAATACTCCGCTCCATACCCACCATACCGCTCTGGATGGGCATAGCCGCCAGCGTGCCGAGAGACTGGTCTATCCTCAAAGTCTATTTCGCCATCACCATCATCATCGCCATCATCGGCTGGACCGAGGTCGCCAGGGTCGTGCGCGGACGCTTCCTCTCCCTGCGCGAAGAAGATTTCGTGGCGGCTGCGGAACTCGCGGGCGCCAGCCAAATGCGAATCATCTTCAGACACATGGTGCCATCTTTCCTCAGCCACATAATCGCCGCGACCACCCTCGCCTTCCCAGCCATCATCATCGCAGAGACCTCCCTCAGCTTCCTCGGACTCGGAATGCGTCCGCCCGCCATAAGCTGGGGCGTGCTGCTCCAGGCCGCCCAGCAGGTTCAGGCCGTCGCGCTCACCCCATGGCTTCTCGTTCCCGCCGTCCCCGTGATTATCGCGGTGCTCGCCTTCAACTTCCTCGGCGACGGACTCAGAGACGCCGCCGACCCCTACGGACAATGACATGACCCAAACCGACGGACATACGGACCCGCTACTTTCGGTGCGAAACCTCAGCACTCACTTCCCGCTCGACGAGGGAACGGTCGTCGCCGTGGACGGCGCGAGTTTCGACCTGTACCCCAGCCAGACGCTCGGCATAGTGGGCGAGAGCGGATGCGGCAAGAGCGTCACCGCCCGCTCCATACTCGGCATCCTCGACAAGCCCGGCGAGATAGTCGGCGGCGAGATAATGTTCCGGTACAGCGGCGGGAACGGAGACCGGGAAGAGTTCCGCGACCTCACCGAATTCGATCCCGACGGCTCCGAGATGCGCCGTATCAGGGGCGGCGAGATTGCCTACGTCTTCCAGGAGCCGATGACCTCTTTCAGCCCGGTTCACACCGTCGGCAACCAGCTAATGGAAGCCATCATGCTCCACAGGGACGTCGACAAGTCGGAAGCGCGCGAAATAGGCGCAGAGATGCTGCGCCGCGTCGGAATACCCCTGGCCGACCGCCGAATGGACGAGTATTCCTTCCAGCTGAGCGGCGGCCTGCGACAGCGAGCGATGATAGCCATGGCGCTCTCGTGCAGCCCGCGCATCCTCATAGCCGACGAACCGACCACCGCCCTCGACGTAACCACACAGGCCCAGATCCTAGACCTGATGATAAACCTCCAGCGCGAACAGGATATGGCCATCATGCTCATCACCCACGACCTGGGCGTGATAGCTGAAATGGCCGACTACGTGGTGGTGATGTATCTCGGCCAGGTCGTCGAAAGCGCCCCGGTGGACGACATATTTCACAACCCGCAGCACCCCTACACCCAGGCGCTGCTCCAGTCCATACCCCGCATACAGTCCGACGCTTCCCTGGACAGGCTGGCCTCGATAACCGGCTCCGTGCCTCACCCCTACGCCAGGCCGAGCGGATGCCCGTTCAACCCGCGCTGTCCCGCCTTCCTGCCCGGAATATGCGACGCCAACGAACCGGCGCTCAAGCCCATCGGCCCGGATCACCAGGTAAGCTGCTTTCTCCATCACGAGGTTCAGACATGACCGTGGAAGCCACAACCGAGCGCAACGGCGAAAGACTGCTGGAGATAAACAACCTCCGCAAGTATTTCCCCATAAAGCAGGGCCTGCTGAGGCGCGAGGTGGGCAACATCCGCGCCGTTGACGACGTGAGCTTCTACATCAACGAAGGCGAGACGCTGGGACTGGTGGGCGAAAGCGGCTGTGGAAAGACCACCACCGCGAGGTGCATACTGAGAGCGATAGAGCCGACGAGCGGGGAAATACTGTTCCGGTCTGAGGAAGGCGGAACAGTGGACGTGGCCGCCGCGCCGCGCGCGCAACTCAGAAGCCTGCGCCAGCAGATGCAGATGATCTTCCAGGATCCCTTCTCCTCCCTGAACCCGCGCATGACGCTGATGGACATAGTGGGCGAACCGCTTGTGATAACCGGCGTCCACAAGTCCGAGCGCGAGGACAGGGTGGCCGAGCTTCTCAGCATGGTCGGACTCAGGCCGGAGTTCATGAGGCGTTTCCCTCACGCTTTCAGTGGTGGACAGCGGCAACGCATCGGAATAGCCAGAGCGCTCGCGTTAAACCCACGCCTCATAGTCGCCGACGAACCCGTCTCCGCCCTCGACGTCTCCGTGCAGGCGCAGGTCCTCAACCTCATGATGGACCTCCAGAGCGAACTGGGCCTGACCTACCTGTTCGTCGCCCACGACCTCAGCGTAGTCAAGCACATCAGCGACCGCATCGCCGTCATGTACGTCGGCAAGCTCGTCGAGATGGCCCCCACCGACGCGCTCTTCGACTCCCCCAAGCACCCCTACACCGCCGCGCTGCTCTCATCCGTTCCGGAGCCAGACCCCCGCGTCCGCCGCGACCGCGTAGTGCTTCAGGGCGAGGTCGCCAACCCCGCCAACCCGCCCAGCGGCTGCTACTTCAACCCGCGCTGCGAGTACGCCACCGACGTATGCCGCAGCGAGCCGCCCCAGCTCCGCGAAATAGCCCCCAACCACTACGCCAGCTGCCACCGCGCCGAAGAACTCACCCTCGCCAGCGCGACAGCGAATTCCTAGACCAACTGGGCTGTTGACATTCGCCGTCATTCCCGCGAAAGCGGAAACCCCGAAGGGCTCGCCGCTCGGCAATCCAAACACGCGAATTGCCACTCAAGGATTCCTGTTGCTAAACTGTTCTCTGCGGTTATCCTGACGATAGATAAGACTCCAATGCCGAACCAAGATCTCTCGCTGAGAACATACCCCCGACTGGCCCCGCCTCCCCCGCGCGAGAGCCAGTTGGCCCGTCGCGCCTACCTGGTAATCTGCCTCGCCATATACGGCGGATCGCTCGGAGCCGCCGCCCTCCTGGTCAATCTTCTGTCCCGAACCAAGTACCCCGACATCCCCGAACACATGACCCTCGCGCCGACCCTGCTCATGTCCGGCGGCGCGTTCCTGGTCTGCGCCGTTCTGGGCGGCCTGATAGCCTACTGGTCCGGCGAGCGCGACGGCGCGGCCCGCAGCGTGATAAAATGGGCGCTGTTCGGCTTCGCCTTCGGCGTCCTCTCCCCCGTGATAACCGGGGGAGCTCTGCCCATGATTCTCGTCTTCATTAACCTGGAAGCCGGAATAGTGTCGCTCGGGGAAGCGCCCGTCCGTCTGATTAACGCCTTGTTCCATATTCCGAGATTCGCGTTCACGCACGGCGTCTTCGGACTCTTCACCGGACTTCTAGCGGGCGCCCTGTTCGCCATCGGATCCCTCTTCATATCCTCCCTGAGAGAGATGGCGGGCGGCCCACTCGCCAGGTTCGGCCCCTACGTACTCGCCATCCTGCTCTCCATCATCCTCTACGCCATCGCCACCCTCGGCCCCGCCCCAACCCTCGCCAGGTTCGGTTAAGCAATACCCGCCTCAGCGCTCATTCATTTCCTCGCGCGTCAGCTTTCGACCTACCCGCAACTTGCCTCTCAGTTCGCGGTAGGCTCATTGCCTGCTCGTCCGGGCCGAGCGGTCCCCTGGACAACGCAACAAGTATCGCGCCCAAGAAGAACGCCCCGATGATAGCGTAGAACGCGGGCTGATACGATCCCGCCAGGTCGAACCAAAGGCCGACCAGTATAGGCCCAAGTCCGGAGAACAGGATAGCCACCGGGTTCCCGATGCCCCGAATCGCCCCTATGTGACGTCTGCCGAAATACTTCGCCCATGTGAACTCACCCAACGGGATTGTGCCGCCAAATCCAAAGCCATACAAAAAGAAGGCGGGAAACAGGATGACGTACAGCCCTGTACCCGTGGCGACCAGTATCAGGGTTACGCCCGTGGTGGAGATCATGAACGCGGTCAGCACGAGCAATCTGGGGTGGACTCGCTGGAGTCCGTAGCCCCACGCCGCCTTAGACGCCAGGTTGCCAAGCCCGTTGACCGCCAGCGCTGAGGCGGCTATCGTCCTGGAGAAGCCCGCGTCTGTGAGAAACGGTATCGCGTGAACCAACACAGAGATGAGCGCCGCCATGTTGAAGGCGAATCCGAGCAGCAGCAGCCAGAACGCGCCGGTTCGGACGGCCTCCCAGCGAGTGAAAGATACGGTCTCCTGGGTTCGCGCGGCCTGGCCGGGGACATAGGCCGGCTCTTCCGGGTCGCCGTCGGGCAGCAGGCCGTAGTCCTCGGGTGCGCGCCGCATGATGAAGGACACCGGCAGGACGGCGACAAGTATGAACGCGCCCATCGCGGCGTAGCCCACCCGCCAGTCCCAGGTATCCACGATGAAGGTCATGGTTATGGGCGCGATGAGGCTGGCGAGCGACACGCCTATCGAGCCTACGGCCAGCGCCCAGCCGCGCTTCCTGACGAACCACTTGGTAATCGTGGGGTTTACGACGGTCGAGCTGAACAGGTTCCATCCGAGCAGTCCGGCGACGGCGTATAGAACAAGGAACATCCACAGATGGGACTGCCAACTCAGGCCCCACAGGCAGGCGGCGGCGACCAGCGCTCCGACCAGGACGAGAAAGCGCGGGCCGCGCCTGTCAACGATGGACCCGGCGTATATGCCCGAAAGTCCGCCCGCGGCTGCGGCCATCGAGGTTCCAAGCGTGAACTGCCACACCTGCCAGCCCAGCTCTTCGACCACCGGCTTGAGGAATACGCCCGCCGCGGCCTGGCTTGCGCCCATCCAGGCGAACAGGCATACGACCGCGCCACCGACCATCCACCAGCCATAGAAGAAATTGGGAATTGTCAATTTGGAATTAGGAATGAGACGTTTGCGTAAGTCCCTTCCCTCTTGATGGGGGAAGGTTAGGATGGGGGTGATTATGCCATTGCGGGATAACAGACGGCAATCTTCTCTGGGAATGGCGGTCTAATCCAGAGTCGCGACGCGGTGGGCGGCTATCCAGTCCCAGTCTAGCTCGAAGCCCAGTCCGGGGGCTGTGGGCGCTTGGAGGACGCCGCGCTCGTTGAGCTTTATGTCCTCGACGAGGCCGAACTGGTGCGCCTCGGTGGGCATCCAGTATTCGTAGTAGGCGCAGTTGCGTACCGAGCAGATGACGTGGAGGTTCGCTATGTTGAGCGAGGAGTTGCCCGCCGTGCCAATCTCGCAGTTGACGCCGAACCCCTCCGCCATGGAGCATAGCTTCTTGAGGCCGGTTATGCCGAGCTTGCGGGCCGTGCCGCGCACGAGCCGGACGGCGTTGAGGCGGATGTAGTGGTAGCCGGTCTGGAACTGGTTTTCGGGCTTGTCGCTCATGCAGATGGGGGTGATAAGCCGCCTGCTGAGTTCGGCGATGTTGTCGTACTCGTGGGGCGGGATAGGGTCTTCGTACCAGTAGAAACCGAGGTCGTCCGCCGCGCTTCCGACGTCGAGCGCCTTGCGGAAGTCGTAGCCGTTGTTGGGGTCTAGCATCAGCTCCATTTCGTCGCCCACTATGTCCCTGACGCCGGCCATCATCTCGAAGACGTTGGCGGTATCCATGACGCCCGGGTGTATCTTGTAGGCGCGGAAGCCGGCGGCGCGTATCTGGTGCGCCTCACCGAAGTAGCCTTCGGGCGATTCATGTCGCGGCGGATAGGTGGCGTAAACCTCGCTCTCGTCGCGGGCGGCTCCGAGCAGTTTATAGACGGGTACGCCGGCGGCCTTGCCCGCTATGTCCCACAGAGCGACGTCCACGGGCGCCCAGGCGTTCATGCCCAGCCCGCGCCGTCCGCTGAGGATGGGCAGACGGTTCCAGAGGCGTTCGCGCTCAAACGGATCGCGGCCCATTATCTCCGGCTTGAGGACGTTGAGGATGGGGCCGAACTGCCCGTGTCCGCCGCCCCTGAAGTCGCCGACGAAGCAATTGCCCTCGATGCCCTCGTCGGTCAGGATACGCAGGACGCCCTGCTCGACCTCGCCAAAGAAGCGGCCCAAGTCGGAGTCCAGCCCCGTATCCGGCAAGGCGCGGCGGACGACTTCTATCCTAACGTCGGTTATCTTCAATCTACGCTCCTGTCATTTATGTGGATTTATATATCAGTGTAGTTTGCTGGTGGCTGCGCAGGCAGCCTGCAAGTAGTATGCAGGCGCAGCCTGGCAGTGATTTTCGCCTGCATATCACCTGAAAAGACCTGTATTTCCCAGTTCAGAGAAATTTTTCCGGGCGGTCGGACTTTGATTCATATATACGGATTTATGATTTCTGATTTTCGGAGCCGTTCAACATAGGTCTATTGTAGCAGAATGTGGGATAGGGTGTGTAGCGAAATTGGGAATGGGTTATCTGAGTCGGGACCGCCGGCTACGTTAATTTTCGGGATGGCGCTATCCGGGCGCGGCGGGGAATGGGTGTCGGAGTGTGGGTAGTGTGATATAATTTTGTTTAAGAGTAAGCACTTGCTCCAGAATCATAAGTCTATTGTTTCACCCACATCTTCCCTTTGTCGCTGGCGATAAATTTAACAGAAGGACTAACCTCAAAGATTAGGGTCATCAAATGATAGGCCGTTAGAACGTCATCTTGTAGTTGCTGATTGTCCTCAAGAAATTCTATGTTCAAACCTAGTTCGACAAGTTTTTCCGTTCCGATTCTCTGGCCATGCACATGGACCTGACCATATTTATCCGTAGGTTCAGCATTAAAGTATGATGCGATATTATCGGCTTCCTCATCATCAGTATCATCAGTTAGCATTCTCTTATTTAGCCACTTGACTACTAACTCTTTGCTGTACGATAGGGCCTTGTCAGCCTCCAATGCCAAAGACGGGCCCATATTCTGCAAAATGGGCGCCCATAGATGCGCTAGCCTGGTGTCTTGCTGAATGTCCTCTCTGGCTTTGTTAAATCCCTCCTGAATTGCCTTGGCCGAATACTGGGAGTTACCTATATTGAATTGAGGGTCAGTTGGTCCTAATTGACTCTGTTTCCCAAGTATCAACAAGTCGCTCGCCAGACTCATCATCGCGCCACCAGACATAGCGAGATACGGAACGACTACTTCGATTCGGGCGAACTTGGAGTGGAGATACTCAATGATGCTCTCAACAGCATTCGGGTCTCCGCCGGGGGTGTGGAGAATCAACACGAGGCCACACTCCGTGGACGCTTCATACAATGCATTCAGGAAACCATTTATATCTTCTCTTGTGATGTTCACTCGGCCTTCTTGCTTTTGCAGGAAGGCTGATGCGTAGAAAACTACAGCAGCGTCACCTCGACGCTTTGAGATTGAATCCAGATACTTTATGAGTTGCTGATCAAGCCACCCAGGTTCGCTACTGTAGTTCTGATACTCCGCAAATAGGTCACTCCATGAAGGCATTATAGCTCCGTTTTAGTTTATGTTAATGCCATTTGTCGTTAGGGGATGGTCAGGGCTGGGGAGACAGTCCTGTGCTGGTTGCTCTATCTGTCTGATTGGCAACTTATAAAGCTCGCTAACTTCTACGTACTGCAGGTATTGCTTTTTAACCTCTTGAAGCGTCTTCAGGTAATCGTCCGATGTTTCCTCGGATGGCACTCTATGAGTCATGGCACTCTCCTCTCCGTGTGAATACAATTTAGCCCACCGCATTGCAAAATGCAAGCTACCCGCTTATTCCCCTGACTCGCAGGCGTCTGCTCCACCTACTTCTTTCGCGTTGTGAGCCACTCATCGTTTGTGCTGTCTGGCATCATTTCTGGATATATCCCTATATATCCCTGAAGTTCAGTTCGCGCTCCGAATCCACTTTGGATTCGTCTATCTCCAAGCCCAGGCCGGGGGAGTCGGGAACGGTTATTGTTCCGTTGACGGGGGTGAGCGGGGCTTTCAGGTAGAATTGGTGGATGGCGTTCCACTTTATCAGGAATTCTTGGATGGGAGTCGTCGTAGGCGGCTGGGAGGCTATGAGGTGGGCGGTGGCGTGGGAGCTGTGGCCGTGGGGTATGACGGGCAGGTCGAAGGCGGACGCGAGAGCGCATATCTTCACTGTCTCGCTGATGCCGCCGCACCAGTAGATGTCGGGCTGAAGCACGTCCATGGCGCGCTTTTCGACTATCTGGCGGAATCCCCAGCGGGTGTACTCGTGTTCGCCGCCGGAGATGTCTATCGGGGAGTCGCGTCGTATCTCCGCGTAGCTGTCGAGCTTGTCGGCCAACACCGGCTCCTCCAGCCAACGGATATTGTACTCGGCGAGCCGGTTGGCCATCTTGATGGCGTAAGGGACGTTCCAGGAACTCCAGGCGTCGAGCATGATGTCCACGTCGTCGCCGACGGCCTCTCTGAGAGTGCGCGCGAGTTCCAGGTTTCGGCGCTCGCCCTCGCGTCCGTCGGTGGGGCCGTCCCTGAAGAACCACTTGGTGGCGGTGTAGCCCTGGCCGGCTATCCACTTAGCACGGTCCGCTGCGTCCTCCGTCGCAATCGAGAAGCCCAGCGCGCTGGCGTAGGCGGGGAATTGGGTTCGGGTCGGGCCGCCCAGCAGACTGTACACGGGCTGGCCGAGCGCCTTTCCCTTGAGGTCCCAGAGTCCGCAGTCCACGACGCTTATCGCCATCATCGTCTCGCCCTTGCGCCCGTGTATCATGGAGCGGTACATCACGTCCCACAGCCGCTCGATTGCGAGCGGGTCTTTCCCGACGAGCAGCGGCCTGAGCGCGGTGTCTATGGTGAACGCCTCGCTGCGGGAGCATGGGCCGGAGAGTCCGACCACGCCGTCGTCGGTGTGTATCTCCAGGAAGACGGCGCGGATGGCGTAGCGTCCGTCACCCAGGCTAGTGGAGTAGTCCGCGCCCTCTTTACGGTATTCCGGGTAGATGTCCTGCGGCCTGACAAGCCGCTCCTCCCAGAAGGGGTCGGGATGCTCCATCACGCCGTTCAGTTCGCGCAGTTTGAGGTCGGTTATCTTCATGGGATGGCTCTCCAGACGGTTTTCTCGGTCATGCTTGGTTGCACAAGTATAGTTGGGCGCGTCCGTCAAATCGAGAGCGCTGGCGCCTTGTCTTCAAGTTTGGGTGAAGTATGGTCGGTGGCGGCGTTGACTAAGACGTCTGGACGTCTTATCATATCAGTATGAGCAAGCAAGCGGAAAGACAGGCTCCGGGGCAGGTGCGGGACGCTATCATACAGGTGATGCGATTCGCGTCGGATGGGCTGTCGGCCAAGCGGATCGCCGACAGGGTTCAGAAGATAAACGGGCCTACTCCCGAGTCGTCGGTCCGGTCGTACCTGCGCCTGAACAGCCCTGATTTGTTTGTCAGGGAAGGGCGTGGGATATACAGGCTCAGGGAAGACTACGACGGCGGACTGCAACGTTCGATGGTCGGCGATTCGGAATGGAAGAAGCCTTTCAGGTTTGGCAAAGCTACGCTGTTTCACGCCGATTCATTCAATTGGCTGGATACTCGCGAGGATAATTCCATTCACGCGGTTGTTACAGACCCGCCCTATGGCTTGCAGGAATACACGGCGAAGGAGCAGGCGAAGCTACGAAATGGCAGGGGGGGAGTTTGGAGACTTCCGCCGTCGTTCGACGGACACGCGCGCGCTCCGCTTCCGCGCTTCACGACCTTGACCGCCTATCAGAAAGAGCGTCTGCGGGATTTCTTCTTCGTTTGGGCCAGCCTGCTTACGCCAAAGCTGGTACCCGGCGCTAATGTCGTAGTCGCGTCCAATCCGCTGCTGTCGTACATTGTGGCTGGCGCGTTGTCTGACGCGGGCTTGGAACGCCGGGGGGAAATCATCAGACTGGTCACTACCATGCGAGGCGGCGACCGTCCGAAGGCCGCGCACGAGGAATTCGCGGATGTGAGCGTGATGCCCAGGTCAATGTGGGAGCCTTGGGTTCTGTTTCGCAAGCCCATCGAGGACAGGGTGCAGGACAATCTGAGGAAATGGAAAACGGGCGGGTTCCGAAGACCGTCCGAGACGTCGCCATTTGGGGATGTTATCAAGTCGTCGCCTACCCGCAAGATAGAGAAGTCAATCGCGCCGCATCCCAGCCTGAAGCCACAGGCGTTTCTGCGTCAACTTGTCAGGGGCGTACTCCCGCTGGGCGAGGGCGTTGTGGTTGACTCGTTTGCGGGTTCGGGTTCTACGCTGGCCGCCGCCGAGGCGGTGGGCTATGAGTCAGTGGGGATAGAGTTGGACCCGTATTACTTTGATATGGGTATCAAGGCGATTCAGCCTCTCGCCGAACTCGAAGTATGAGCTATTCCAGATAAAGCCAGTTCTCGCGTAGTTTCCGAAGGCGGACGCGAGAGCGCATATCTTCACTGTCTCGCTGATGCCACCGCACCAGTAGAGGTAGGGCTAATTGACGCGGCTGATCCCTCGATTCGCCGCTTACCCAGATTATGTGATATACTACACCATGTTGGCGGCTCTTTGAGTTCCCCCGGTCGCTCCTTGGCTTACCTTTCGGTTCCTCGTCAGTTTCCCTCCGGACCTCCCTTGGCTCATTGCGTCTTTTGCCTTGGCGGCCGTCTTTTTTCAACTGCATGACGAAACGGAGGACACCATTGAGTTACGAAGACAGAACCCTATCCTGTGTCGAGTGCGGCCAATCATTCACCTTCAGCGCCGATGACCAGGCTTACCACGCCGAAAGGGGTTACGAAAACGAACCCAAGCGCTGCCCGGCCTGTCGCCAGGCAAAGCGGGCTCGGCGCAACAGCGGCGGCGGCGGCGGTGATTATGGTCGAGGCCCTAGGGAAATGCACACGGTCGTCTGCGCCGAGTGCGGCAGGGACGCCACCGTGCCTTTCAGACCCAGGGGCGACCGCCCGGTCTATTGCAACGACTGCTTCAGACGCCAGAGAGCGTCGTCTGCCGCGGGCAGATACTAAAGGTATCAAGATAATGACTGAAACTGCTGATGGATTGACCGAGGAGCCGATAGTCGCCTCCTCCCGTAATACCCGTAATAGTCCGAGAAAGCCGGAACAGAACGAATACGCGCAGCTGAAGCGCCTTGTCAAAAGCGCCGGGCTCCTGGATAAGAATCCAGGGCGTTACGCTGTAAAGATGGTCGTAACCATGAGCTTGCTGGCTCTGAGTGTCGCGGTCCTGATAGCCGTGGACAGCGTGTGGATACAAATGGCGAACGCGGCTTTTCTCGCGTTCATCATCACGCAGCTATCCTTTTTAGGTCATGACTTGGGCCACAAACAGGTGTTCCGGTCAAGCCGAAACAACGAACGCGTCGGCCTCCTCGTCAGTTTCCTGGTCGGCATCAACCGCACTTGGTGGGTGGAAAAGCATAACGAGCATCACAGCAATCCGAACGACCTGGACCTGGACCCCGACGTAGATCTGCCATTCATCGCGTTCTCGGAAGACCAGGCCCGCGGCATGAGAGGCATCCCACGATTCATCGTCACCTACCAGGCATTCCTTTTCTACCCACTGGTCTGTTTCGAGGGACTGGTGCTTAAAATTTCGGGAATCCAGTTTATGTTCGGAAACAGGCTGAGGTTCCCGGTAGCCGAGCCGATAATGATGATCGGCCACATTGGCATCTACACCGGCCTGGTCTTCTTGTCCCTGCCATTCTGGCAGGGATTGCTATTCATCGTGGTCAATCAGATGCTGTTAGGGCTGTACATCGGCTCAACCTTCGCCCCCAACCATAAGGGAATGCTGACATTGGACGGGAATACAAAGTTGGACTTTTTGAGGAAACAGGTCCTTACATCCAGGAATGTGAAATCGAGCCCACTCAATGACATCCTGTACGGCGGGCTGAACTACCAGATAGAGCATCATCTGTTCCCAAGTATGCCGCGGAATCAGTTGAAGAAAGCGCAACGGATCGTGATGCCCTTCTGCCAGGAGCATTCAATCTCATACTACGAGACGGGCGTGGTGCGCTCGCAGCGGGAGATACTGCAATACCTGCACCACGTCAGCGCGCCGCTGCGAGCGTGACACAACGGTAGCGTGTGGTAATATGACTCCGACCATTTCCCAATAGCTATGACAGAGGTGAAGAGAGCATGACAACGGCGACGGCGACACGCGAGTATAAGGTTGTAGGCACGAGACCTATCAGGCACGACGGCGCGGACAAGGTTACGGGGCGCGCGGTGTACGGGGCGGACATGAATCTGCCCGGTATGCTGTACGGCAAGGTTCTGCGCTCTCCCCACGCGCACGCTCGGATAACGCGGCTGGACACCTCGAAGGCGGAGGCCCACCCGGAGACGCGCGGCGTGGTGACCTGGACGGATTTCGCGCCGAGCGATCCAGTAGGCCCCGTCGCGGTTCTCGGACAGATGCCGACGGACAACGTGCTTGCGCGCGACAAGGCGATGTACAAGGGACACGCAATCGCGGCGGTCGCGGCGACCAGCGCGCACGCCGCGGAGGAGATACTGTCGCTTATCGAGGTGGAGTACGAGGTCCTGCCCGCCTACACCAACATCGAGGACGCCATGGCCGAGGGCGCGGTGGCGATTCACGACACCTGGACGAACAATCCCGATCTGCCCGGCGGCGTGAACGTGGCGGCGCAGGAGCAGTACCTGTTCGGCGACCTGGACGCGGGCTTCGCCGAGGCCGACCAAGTATTCGAGCGCGAGTATCGCACGAAGACCGTCCACCAGGGCTATATCGAGCCGCAGAACGCGACTGCGTGGTGGTCTCCGGACGGTCGGCTGACGGTGTGGTGCTCCAGCCAGGGACATTTCGGAGTGCGCGACAACACGGCGCGGATACTCGGACTGCCGGTGTCCCAGGTGAAGGTTGTGCCGCTTGAGATAGGCGGCGGCTTCGGCGGCAAAATTCCGCCGTACCTGGAGCCGACGGCTGCCATTCTGTCGAAGAAGAGCGGGCATCCGGTCAAGATGGTGATGGACAGGACGGAGGTGCTTCAGGCGACGGGGCCGACGTCGGGCAGCCTGGTTCGCATCAAGATGGGCGTTACGAACGAGGGCAAGATAACGGCGGCGCGCTGCTGGATGGCGCTGGAAGCGGGCGCGTTCCCGGGCGCTCCGCTGGCGGGCGCGGCCTCTGCGGTCTTCTCGCCATATCTGATAGAGAACGTTCGGATTGACGGCTACGACGTGGTGTCCAACAAACCCCGCACGCAGGCGTACCGCGCTCCGGGCGCGCCAATCGTGATGTACTGCGCGGAATCGCTCGTTGACGAGATTGCCGAGGCGCTGAACATAGACTCGGTTGAGTTCAGGCTGCTGAACGTGGCGCGGCAGGGCGACCGTCGCGCGGACGGCGTGATGAACGGGCGCATCGGCGCGGAAGAGGTCATGCAGGCGGTCAGGGAGCATCCGCACTACTCCGACCCGCTGGATCAGGTAGAAGGCAAGCTAACCGGGCGCGGCTGGAGCATGGGCTTCTGCCGCAACAACACGGGCATGGCCTGCGTGGTAGCCAACGTGCTGGACAATGGCGACGTGAGCCTGGTGGAAGGCTCTGTGGACATCGGCGGCTCTCGCACCGCCATAGCGCAGCAGTTCGCCGAAGTGCTGGGCATTCCGGTGGAGAACGTGAACCCGATAGTCGGCGACACGGACACGATAGGCTACACGTCGGTCACGGGCGGCAGCGGCGTGGCGTTCAAGTCGGGCTGGGCGGCGCACGAGGCGGCGATGGACGTGATGAACCAGCTAATCGTGCGCGCGTCGCTGATATGGGACACCGACCCGGACAACGTGGAGTACGTGGACGGCGCGCTTCAGCACAAGTCGGACTCCGAACTGCGGCTCACGTTCGAGGAGATGGCGGCGCGGCTTCCTGAGACGGGCGGCCCGGTCGTCGGTCGCGCCAACCTGAATCCGGGCGGTTCGGGCGGCTCCTACGCGGCGAACATCGTTGACATCGCGCTGGATCCGGACACCGGCAAGGTGGACATTCTGCGCTACACCGCCTTCCAGGACGCCGGTTTCGCCATTCACCCGTCCTACGTGGAGGGGCAGATACAGGGCGGCGCGGCGCAGGGCATCGGCTGGGCGCTGAACGAAGAATACTTCATGGGCGAGGACGGCGGTATGCAGAACACGAGTCTGCTCGACTACCGTATGCCCACCAGCCTCGACCTGCCGATGATTGACGCGGTGATAGTGGAGGTGAACAATCCGGGCCACCCGTTCGGAGTGCGCGGCGTGGGCGAGGCGAACATAGCGCCGCCTCTGGCCGCGCTCGCCAACGCCATCCACGACGCCGCGGGCGCGCGAATGACCGAGCTGCCGATGAACCCGCAGGCGGTGGTGTCCGCGATACAGGGGGAGTAGGATAGGAAGGCCCGCCGGCGTCGCGGCGATGTCGGCGGGTCTTTAGAAATAAATCTCGGTAATCTCGAAGGAAGCGCTATGCTAACCGATCATCGGATTCAGGATTTGGTGAGTTGCTCCAAGAGAATTACAAGAAAAGAACCTGCAAGAGGATATCGAGAAGAAAGTCGTCATCTGCGTTGTGACTTAGAGTTAGTTTCCATTGAGGATAGCAGTGTAGCTTTCAAAGCGTTTATTCGTCAGAGTACAGAATTCATAGAGAATTTCTCTATCGGATTACGCTATCCAACCAATGATCCGATATTGGGGATCGTTACACTCGTCCGTTATAACGGTCCGCACGGCGAAACCAGCAGGAACCCGGATGGACATTACGCCAGATCACACATCCATCGGATCACCTCATCTGAGATAGAATCCGGCAGTAACCAGCCACAGGAAAGAAACAGAGAAATCACTGACCGATATAGCACATTCGAGCAGGGATTAGCCGTTTTCTTCAACGATACCGGCGTATTGAACTCTGAAGAATATTTTCCTGGCATTCTGCAAGGAGCGCTTCCATGGACATGGCCAATATAAAGACTTCACTAGCCGAATCTCAGGCCATCGGCTTTGATCTCTACGAACGCCGCTCGGGGAAGTACCAACTCATCATTCCCATACTCCACGAAGATGGAGACATGGTAGATATCTATCTTCATGATAGTCCTCGAGGTGAAGGCTACATCCGAATATCCGATTTCGGGATGACGCTGATGCGGCTTTCCTACACCTACGATGTAAACACCGACGCTAGACAGCGTATTTTCGACAGCATTCTCATTAACAACGGTGTCAAAAATAATGACGGCAGTCTTTATCTGGACACATCCATGAATATGCTGTGTGAAAGTATTCTTCAGTTTGCGGGTTGCGTACAGAAAGTATGCAATATGCGCTACTGGAGCAGGGAAGTCGTTCGCGGCGCATTTTACGAAGACCTTGAGAAATACGTCACAACCGAACTGACCCTGTTTTCCCCAATAGCCGATCAAACTCCTATACAGGAAAGTCCCATCATCAGCGTGGACTGGTCTCTGACGCACAACTATCGCAACTTCTATCTGTTCGGAGTGCTCGGCAATGACAAGGCGAAGAATGTAGCGATTGCCTTGTTGGAAATACAGAAAGCGCGGATTCCTTTCATAAGTCTCGTCGTTCACGAAGATATGGAAGAGTTGGGAAGAAGGGAAAGACTCTATCTCACCAGCAACGCTGATAGGCAGTATCCAACCATGAACGAATTTCGAGATAGGGCCGCTTCCGATATCGGAAGACTTGCCGCGTAGTCTCTCAGAAACATGAAAGTCATAAAGACAGTCGCCGACTTCCGTCTTGCCCGGAGCGCGTGTCCGCGTCCGATTGGGCTTGTGCCTACTATGGGCTATCTGCACGAAGGGCATCTGTCGCTTGTGCGGCGGTGCAGGGCGGATAATGCGACCGCCGTCGCCAGCGTATTTGTCAACCCGACGCAGTTCGGGCCGTCGGAAGATTTGTCCACCTACCCGCGCGACATGGAGGGCGACCTCGCCAAGCTGGAGGCGGAGGACGTTGACCTGGTTTTCGCGCCGGACGCCTCGCAGATGTACCCGGACGGGTTCGACACCACGATTGACGTCGGCGACATAGCGCGGCGGCTGGAGGGGGAGTATCGCCCAGGCCATTTCCAGGGCGTGGCGACCGTCGTGTGCAAGCTGCTGACCATCGTCAGGCCGGACAGGGTGTACTTCGGGCAGAAGGACGCCCAGCAGTGCCTGGTCATCAAGCGGCTGAACGCCGACCTCGACCTGGGCGCGGAGATCGTCGTAATGCCCACAGTGCGCGACCCGGACGGGCTGGCGCTGTCCAGCCGCAACGCGTACCTGTCCGACGAAGACCGAGAGGCCGCGCTGTCGCTGTATCGCGCGCTGACGCTGGCCGAATCAATTTACGCGGACGGGGTTCGGGACGCCGCCGCGACGCGCCGCGAGATGACGGCGCTGCTGGAAGCGGAGCCAAGCGCGTCGGTGGAGTACGTGTCGGTCGCGGACGCCGAGACGCTGGTCGAGCTTGAGCGCGTGGACCGTCCCGCTCTGGTTTCGCTGGCGGTCCGTGTCGGCGGGGTCAGGCTGATAGACAATATCGTACTGGGAGCGCCGGGGTAAGACGCGAGGTTGGGCTGGTAGCGTTTCCTTTGTGGTGGTTGGGTTATAGGATGTGGTCATCCACAGCGCTCAGGGGGTAATGATATGTCTGGCCTGCTATATGAGTTGGAAGAACAGAGAGACCGTACGATAGCCCAGTATATGCAGGATAGGCTTCAGGAGGCTCTGGACGCTTACAGGCCGATGTGTTCTGAGTGCGACCTGGCGATGAGCAGACACCAGAGCTACCCGCGCTCGATCATCACCAAGGACGGCGAACTGAGGCTGTCTGTTCCGAAGTTTCGATGTTCTGAGTGTGGATGGATGAGAAGCGGGATGGAGCTTTTGGGAGACGAAAAGCGCAATCGGTACTCAAAAAAACCCGTGAGAAGGCGATAGCCCTTGCGGCGATGGGTCTGAGCTACGCTCAGGTGGGAAAGCTGTTCGGGTTCGCCAAGAGTACGCTGTGCAAGTGGATAAGGGGTGAGCGACTCAGAGAGGACCGTCTGAGCGGAGATGTGTTGGAGATGGACGGGCTGTGGACGCGAACGGCTGAGGGTTCTGTGGAGATGAAGGTGATCCGCGACAGCTTGGGCAACGCGATGGCGACGTTCGACAGTTGGGAGGAAGCTGTGAATGCGGCGTACATGAGTGGAGCGCGCTCGCCTCGGCACATAGTGAGCGACGGAGACCTTGCGATAGCGTCAGCGATAGAGATGACCTATGGAAATGAGTCCAACCACCAGTTGTGTCAGTTCCATCTGCTTAGAGAGTATCTGAGGAACATAGGGGACGCCGGGTTCTCAGAAGCGCTGAGAGTGCTGAGGTCTGAGAGCGTGGCCGAGGCGCGGATACACGCCGAACGCACTGTGTATCTGAGCGGGGGCGAAGCTGAGTACTGGTGCGAGAAGGCGTTGAGCAAGGGGCTGGCGCATCTTGCGAGCGGACAGTCGCGTTACAAGACCACATCGCTGCTTGAGAGGCTGAACCGCGAACTTCGGCGTCGGGAGAGAATGGGGACTTGGTGGAATCCGCACAACCTACTCGTTCTGCTTCAGAGACGTGGACTAATAACTTCTACCACCTAAAAGGAAACGCTACCGGTTGGGCTGCTACGCTACCGCGCCCTTTGAGCGCAGGACAGCGATTTCGGCGTCTGTTCGGCCCAGTTCTCGCAGAACCTCGTCGGTGTGCTGGCCGAGCGTTGGCGCGGGACGTTGGAAGCGTCCGGGCGTCTCGGACAGCTTGACCGGGATGCCTATGTTGCTGACGCGCCCCGCGACGGGATGGTCGGTTTCGACTATCATCTCCCTGGCGCGTACTTGTGGGTCTTCATATACCTGTTCCAGGTCATAGATTGGGCCGGCGGGGACGCCCGCCGCTTCGAGCGCCTTCAGCCAGTGGTCGGATGACTTCTGTGAGAAGGTCCGCTCCAGGGTCTCAATGAGCGCGTCCAGGTTGTTCATTCTGTCCCTGGGTTCCGTGAACCTGGGGTCGGACGCGAGTTCGTCGCGCCCGATGGCGGCGCACATCCGCTCCCAGTTGGCCTGATTCGCCGCGCCGACGTTCACGTAGCCGTCGGACGTCTCGAACGCCTGGTATGGCGCGGTGAGACGGTGAGCGCTGCCCTTCGGGCCGGGCGTTTCGCCGGTGGCGAAGTACATGGCGGACTCCCAGAAGGTGTACGCGATTCCGCCTTCCAGCAGCGAGGTGTCCACGTGCTGGCCCTGTCCGGTCTTGAGCCGGTTGATGTACGCGGTGAGGATACCGAGCGCGGCGAACATACCCGCGTTCAGGTCGCACACCGGCACGCCTATCTTGGTCGGCGGACTGTCGGGATGGCCGGTCACGCTCATCAGGCCGCTCATGCCCTGGGTAACAAGGTCGAAGCCGCCGCGCCGCGCATATGGGCCGGTAGTCCCGAAACCTGAAATCGTGCAATAGACCATCGCCGGGTTTATCTCCCGCACCTGCTCGTATCCCAGCCCCATGCGCTCCAGCGAGCCGGGGCGAAAGTTCTGAATGAGGATGTCGTATCGGCGCGCCATGTCCAGGACTATCTCGCGTCCGTCGTCCGATCTGAGGTCAACTACGACGCTGCGCTTGTTGCGGTTGATGCCCAGGAAGGCCGCCGACTCGCCCTCGATGAACGGCGGCCCCATGCGGCGGGTGTCGTCTCCTCCGTTCGGCTTTTCCACCTTCACCACGTCCGCGCCCATGTCCGCGAGCGTCATCGCGCAGTACGGGCCCGCCATGATCTGGGTGAGGTCAAGGACTTTGACGCCTTCGAGGGCGGTTGAGTCGGTCATTGTGGGCCAGCGTCTCCTTATCGGGTTGAGTCGTGTCAGTTGGTCAGGCCGTCGGAGCATACCACGCGAATTAGTCGCGGTTCATCCTTCGGCGCGTCATCCGCGTCGTCCCTGGGATTCAGCCTGTATCGCTCGCGCAGCGCTTCGAGCCGTCTTATCAGAACCATGCCCTCGATTCGCATACTGCGTATTTCGGACAGGGAGCTTTCCACCCGCGGCGACAAATCGCCCAGGAATATGCGGCGCAGCGTCTCGATGGACGTCAACTCCGACGGTTCGGCCTGCGCCCGAGCTATGTTGAGTTGGCGCGATATGTAGCGACGATTCCGGCTGTCGGGGCGTCTTCTGGCGCGGCCCAGCCGTCTGCTCAAGTCGGACTGGAAAGCCGCGAACGCCGCCATGACCCGTTCGTTCGTGTCCTGGGGCAGCGGCTGGGTGGGAGTGTCCGGGGCGCACTCGGCGGCGGATATAAATTGCGCCGGACTGATGGGGCGCGGCTGAGGGTTGCCGTCCGCGTCATTGGAGACCGCGTAGCAACTCTTGACCTCACCCGCCGCCAGCAGTACCAGCGTCTCTCCGGGGCCGGGTTCGTCGAAGGGCGAGGGGCCGGCCCCTGGGTTGGAGGGCGACATAAGGGGCATCTGCGACCCGTCTATCTCAAATGGAACCTGAGAGCCGTCTATCCCGTAAGCTGATCCGCCGCGCTTCACCGCGAGCGCGGAGCGTATCCCGTCGGGCAGGCTCTCGATGATCGTCCACAGGTCGGGGTCGTCGTCCTGGATGCGCTGGAGCAGCGCTATCGTGCGCTGATTCGCGGCCACCTCGTCCAGGCCGTCCTCGGACTCCGGCATCTGTCCGCTGTAAATGCCGTACATCTCCTTTTCGTTCAGACGCTCGGACTCGGACAGCAGTTTGCTGTCCAGACCTATGAGATCGTGGAAGGACTGGATGCGATTGTGAAGCCTGTCGGTGAGGTCCAGTTCGGCGTCAACCTCGGTGTCCGGCCACATATTGTGGAGGTGAATCGTCTCGTGTTCGGAGCCGATGCGGTCTATGCGTCCGAAGCGCTGTATCAGCCTGACCGGGTTCCAGTGCAGATCGTAGTTCAGGATGCGGGCGCAGTCCTGGAGGTTCTGACCCTCGGATATTATGTCGGTCGCCAGCAGCGTCCGTATCTCTCTATCCGGCGACACCTCGCGGCTGCCGGGGTTCGATCCGGGCGAGAACCGCCTGACTATGCCCGTCGCGCCGTCGCGGGTGGAGCCGGTCAGACGCGCTATCCTGGGATTCTCGCCGCCCGGGTTCAGCTGTTGGTGGAGGTACTCTATGGTCGTCTCGGCTTCGGAGAAGATGAGAACCTTGCCGGATTTCACCTCCGGCCTGTCCAGGAACTCGCGCAGGACGCGCAGTTTGTCGTCGTCCTTTGGGCCGATGTCTCGGACTCTGTTCAGTATCTCATTCAGCGTTTCATAGTCCGTATCTATATCTTCCAGCCAGTTAGGTATCAGGAAATCATTTGTGGAGTGGAACAGCCGCGATTTCCCGCCGCCGCTTTTCCGTATGCGCGTTTCCTCTTGGCTGAGAGCTTCAAGCGCGTCCTCGGCGTCGAACGACTCCCCCGCCAGCAGCCGGGTGGCGGCGCTGCCCACCGGAACATAGCCGTTTTCCAGCGCGTCGCGGAAGTTGCGGTTGCTGCGAATCAGCGAGTTCAGCGTGGAGCGGAAGGCCGCCACGCTGGATTCCAGCCGCTTGAACAGCAGCGCGCGCATCAGTCGCGCTATCCGGTTCTTCGCCCTGAACAGGTCCTGATACGCGCGCTTTTGGGCGGCCTCCGGCTTTATGTAGTCCGTAATCCTGTACCGCGCGGCCTGGTGTCGTTTGAGCAGCGCTTCCAGTTCCTCGAACGATCCCGCCTTCGAGTACACCCTGTCCAGACGGTACTCCACGTTGTCAAGTCTGGGTTCGGGGAAGCTGACGGGTTCGCCCTCTATGGCGGCGTCCGCGTAGAGTTCCCTTATGTCCCTGCGCCGACGGCGGATGAACACGGGCGTGAGAACCTGCTCCACGTCCGCCCTGGGAACGTTCGGCGGATCCGGAGGAATCGGCGGAGCGCCCCCGCGTCCTCCGTCTTCCCACGCGCCGTAATCCGCCTTGTAATTCTCGTCTTCGGCGCGATACTCGTGCCACCTGATAGCGTTCCTGAAGTAGTCTTCCAGTCCGAGCGGCTCTATGTTCAGCCCGTGTTCGGTCTCGTCCAGGAACAGCCTGAGTTGGCGGTAGATGTCTCTCGGCCCCAGGTTCTGGGGCGTCGCGCTGAGCAGAACAACCCTGTGGCTGCCCGCTTCCAGGTACGAGCGCAGTCCAATCGAGCGTCCGTTCAGGTTGCGGAAGTTGTGCGCCTCGTCCACCAGGACGGGGCCGCGGTTCTGGTAGAGGTCCTGGAGTACCACGCCGCGTCCTCGGGCGTCGGAATCCAGGTAGCGGCCCGATTCCTCGTCGAACTCCGCTTCCGGCGGCGGCGCGATGACGCTGTGCGACAGCACCTCCGCGCCGAGTCCGAACTGTTCGTTCACCCTCTGCCACATCGGGCGCAGACCGGCGGGGCAGAGTATCAGCGGAGGCCCGTCCTGCGGGTAGCTGACGCGGAGTTGGCGCAGCAGTTCCGCGCCTATGTAGGTCTTGCCCAGTCCAACCACGTCTCCGATATAACATCCGCCGTGCGCCTCTATCATGGCGAGTCCACGGCTCACGGCGTCCGTCTGGAAGTTGGTCAGTTCGACCGAGCGCGGCGCGAGCGGCAGTTCGCTCCGGCCTATCTCCGATCCGTACAGTTCGCGCAGCGCCTTCAGATAGACGTGATAGGGCGGCGTCTGCGCCAGAGGCCATGAGCGGTTCAGTTCCGACACCAGCGCGTCGCTTACGTCCTCGGAATCCTCCCACAGTTCGTCGAACCATCGTCCCAATTCGCGCATCTCGGCGTCGCCGGTGACGCGGACGTTAAGCTCGGTGTTCCCCTCGAACCCGGCCAGCGTGAAGTTGGACGATCCCACGATAGCCGAACCCGGTTCCGCGTGGCCCTCGTACCAGCACAGGTACGCCTTGGCGTGCAGCGGGCTTCTGAGATATGCGCGAACCTCCACGCGGTTCACGGCTATCATGTCTCGCAGCCGCGCGACCGCCCTCTCCGAGTCCGCCGTCTGGGGCATCGCGGCCACGCCGTCCACGACATTGGCGACCGTCGTCCGCGCTATCTCCGCCCGCTGACCGCGCCTCACCATCGAGTCCGCTTCCAGCCGCGCGCCGAGCGCGTCCGCCTGCTGAATACCCAGCGCGACCTCTTCCAGAACCCGCCTGTCGGTTCGCCCGACCAGCGCGCGCACCTTATCCAGCCGCGCCAGGTCGTCCGCCACCGCGTCGAAGCCCGACATGAAAAAGTAGCCCACCGCGATGTCCGCGCGCGCCGAACTGCCCAGCATCTCCCTGAGCCGAGTCAGCAAATCGGGGTCGGTCGTGGCGTGTAGGATGTTCATGGGCTTACTCTAAGCGCTCCGTGTCAAGTTTGACAACTCATGCTACACTATTGACCCACAGGACAATCAAGTATTCCAGAATCACGAGACGGGTAGAGGCGCGGAGCGCGCCGACGTATGCAGAACCAGCGACTTCCCATTGACGACATGGAGCAACGGCATGAAGGTCTTACACCCGCGCTCGCCAACGCTTTGAAAGAGGCGGCGCGGGTATGTCTGGACCGTCATCATGTTTCGCCTATTCCCATCGTAATCAGACACGATGATCGTCAGATGGTGGCGGATGTTGAATGGGAAGCCACGGATGAGCGCACTCGAGGGGCTTGGAGGAACGAGAAAGATACCACTGAATGGGGCGCGTATGCCTGTGTTCTGGCGGCGGTTGAAATGTTCCATGGGCTTGTGGCGGTTTTTCGGGCGGAAACCCAAACCGGGGCCGACTACTATGTAGCCCCACTGGGCGCGGATGCCGACGACATTGAAGAGCATATACGCCTCGAGGTATCCGGTGTCAATAGGGGAAACGACGCCGCCGTTCGACGCAGACTAAGAGAGAAGATCGAACAGCTTGCCAGGGGCGACGATGACATACCTGGCATTGCCGGCGTGATTGGTTTTCGCGCGCGGCTGATACTTTTGGACAACCTGGAGATAGCATGAGTTGGCTTGAACAACACAGACTGAGCGAACGATACGCCTCTGACGCCCAGATCGCCAAGCTTCGCGGAAAATATAAACAAGCTCGGAAACTCTACGCGGTTGCGGCGCGATACGAAGAGAAGGCATTCGATGAGGTTGCCCCGGACAAGCCGCGCACATACGGCATTACCGCAGTGAGCGCCGTCGCGCTGCGCTTCAAGGCGGCTGAGTACTCCGAAGCGAAAGCGTTGTCGTATCGCTGTCTCGCCTCTGGTCGGTTGCCGAAGTTCGCCTCGCGGCAAATTGAAGATATGCTCCAATCCATCAAGAGTGAACAGGCCGGTATTCCCCTGGACGATGGACAGATGCTCGTATCTCTCAAGGGTGGAGAAATCCTGTATGGCGGTGCGCCCATGGATCTGATCATCGAAAAATATCAGAAGATACGCTCCATGATCTATCGAACCACAGAGTATTTGAAAAACATTCCGCACCGCAGGCGTGGAGGCCCCAGCAATGAGATAAAAGAAGTGTATCGCCCATGGACATTTCAAGCCGCGCCGGGTAGCTATCAGTTCACGGTGTCTGTACAAGAAAACAGGCAACTGAAATTAGATCTGTTCGACACAGAAGATTTACATCCCAAACAGATAATTGATGAACTCTTTCACATTCTAAAAGCCTGTTCGGAAACCCCCGGAATAGGCTTGCCTAAAATAGTGCCTGAAGACGATTACAAGCTCTCTTTTCTCAAGCTGACACGCGATCTGACGCCAACTGTGAACGGTACGGAGTTCACTCGAATTGATATTCAGACCTCAACCGCTCCTCGCCCGCTCGTTCTAACACTCAACACGAGATACGCCATAGATGAAGTTATTCGCGCGGATACCCAGCCTTCATTGGACGAGCGAGAAGATGAGATTCATGGCGTATTGCGCGCGTTGCACCTTGACGATGATTGGCTTCAGGTCGTTGAAGAGGATGGAGATAGTGTAAGGATAAGGCGCGCGGGCGAGGAAATTGACGATAGGATTGGCCCTATGGTCAATCATTCCGTAATCGTTCGGGTGGCTAGGTCGGGATCAAGTCTGCGCTTCCTCGACATTGAGCTGGATGAATAGCTTCGCGCGCGCCGAACTGCCCAGCATCTCCTTGAGCCGAGTCAGCAAGTCGGGGTCCGTCGTGGCGTGTAGGATGTTCATGGGGCGTATCCTATCTCCCTTCTCGCAGAAGGGCGACGAACCCGGCCTGCTCGAAATCTCGGTCGTAGGCGAGGGCTTCGGTCAGCCCCCGTTCCTCCATGACCAGGAAGCTCGCGCAGTCCGTCATACCCCAGCGCTGATCCATTCGCGCGCCGTAACAAGTAAGCGCATCCTCAAATTGCTCTCCCGTCTGCTCTACTATCTCCACGTTAGGATTTGTTCTGATAGCGGATACGCCGTCATAAGCGAGCCTGCGCTTGTATTCGCCTAGCCCGCTCATGTGGTTGAGCGTTTCAACCAAGGTCATCTGAGTAGTGATTATCCGATGCTGTCCCAAGTTCGATACTATGCGCCGAGCCGTGTCGTGCAACTGGTCATCCTCATCCAACGCGGCTATCCAGTATCCGGCGTCAGCGAACACTATCCTCACCGTTAATCCTCCTTCGGGCGTCCGTAGAGGTAATGCTTATAGTTCTTCGCGCCGTCCGTTGGACCGGGTTCCCTGGGGATATGAGACAACGACTTGCGTATGTCGTCGAACATATCATTGATTGAAGGAGTTTCGGCGTCATACGCCTCTCTACCACCGCCGGGGTCTGGCGCCGTTCTCTTCATCCGTTCCTGATCCGAGTGGAGAGGTTCGATATCTATGTCAACCGACAAATCCGCCCCCTCCTCTATATCGAGGCGTTCGAGCGGGACAATATGCCCGTTGGTGAATTTGGCTTTCACTCTGGTAATCATGGTCTTGCCTTTCCGAGCGGCAGTTTTAGGTAGCATAGCAATATGGTAATTGTTAGCGTCTCTCTAATATGGATAGAAGATCTGGTCTGCGGTGGCGAGGATTATGTTCATCTACTTATATGAATTTGGCAATTCCAATTTCAATGCTATAAGAATTTCAAGTAGTTTCTTCATTGTCTGATGCGATTGTCCGTACCGCCTGTGGGTCCATTTGCTCCCCCCTTTAATATCTGACTGTGTCACTACACCATTGTAGCGTAAATGACCTGCTGTAACGAAGGGATTTCAGTCAATTTTCAAGATATTCTCAATTCCTCACTCACTCCGCGCCCGGCGGCCGCCGTTCTCCATCAACTCCATCACTCCTTCGTAAACCGCTTCCCGCTCACCAGCGTCAGGCGAGGCCCGTCGTAATCCAGCGGCGTCACCGCAGCGGGTTTCGCCATAGCAGACCAGGAAACCTTCGGAAATCTCTGACAAGGTCTGGCACTATCATTGACCAATTTTCTCCAGGAATTCCTCGTCTTCCAGCTCGCGGATAATATCTTTGAGGTTCTTATCGTTGACGCCGGGCGCGTAGCCGCTCACTAATGGCGCGATTTTGAAGGCGGGCTTATCCCTTGTCCTTTCGCCACCTGTCGCGCCTGCCGTTCCTCTTACGCTCCGCGCCCGCCGTCTGCGGTTCTCCACCAGTTCCACCACCCCCTCGTACACCGCCTCGCGCTCGCCGGGCGTCAGTCCCAGCGCGTCGTACACCGCCTCGTCTATATGACGGCGCGCAGCCGAGGGCGTCAGCACGTCCCAATCCGCCGCGTTGAAAACCGAGGTCGCCGGCTCAGACAGCAATAGTGGATTCACAATTTTGATGTTTTCGACTTCGTAGGTTTGAATCTTTATCAATCCGCCTCCGAAGTTCGCCCTCCCTTCAGGATTGAGAAGTAGTTGATGCAAGGATGAGTTCATTGCCATACAAGTTTGAATAGGCGGGAGTGTATCGGAATGGATTGTCTGAAAGTTATCACCGGCCAATAATCCTTCTGGCGCAAAGAAGGTGCGGGCAGTCGTATCTATCAGATAGTTCATTACCAGACAGGTCGTTACGCGCATTCCCAAGTCATACCACCTACGACGTGACCTTGTGCTGGAACGGCGGTGATACCCCTGAGTCTCACCCCATTCGATGTACGCCAACGCCCCGGTTCCGGTTAGCGCGTCCTTGTCCTCGTGGCACATGAACAGCTGCTTCGGCAGTGTTGTCGGATCAATCGCGATGCTTCGGGATTCCTGTGGACTGGTCATAACGGGACGCAGGTATTCGCTCTCTATGCCCCAACGCCCTGCATCCTCATGGGACAGATAGAAGAAGTCGTTCGCTCCGGTCGTTACACCGCGCTTGACCGTAGCTATATCACCCAGCCGTACCAGTTTGTCCGCGTACTCTTTCAGGATATGGTGATAGATGTTCGGCGCGCGCAGGTACTTGCCGCCCCACTTGTCGCCGACGTACCTTCTCTGGCCGCGCGCGTTTGGAGCGCCGAGTCCCGATTCCATCAACTCGCCGCGCGCCTTCAGGATTTCGCGTCTCGCGTCCGGGCTGGCGAGCGCGGTCTCGAACTGATCCCTGAGCGACACGAACCGCGTTTCACCGGAGTCGTCGCTTGGAGTCTTTTCTATGACGCTGACTATCGTGTTTATCTGAGCGGTGGAGAACTGCCGCTCAATCGCGCTTTCGTAAATCGAGCGGACATGGGCGTTCTTCAGCAGGTATTCTTGAAGTTTCGCGCCGTAGCCCACGTCCAGCCAACTGTTGGAGCAGACGAACAGGTGCATCCCGCCGTCTCCGAGCAGTTCCAGGCCGCGGGCGTAGAAGTAGCAGTAGAGGTCTGAGCGTTTCACTACGGCGTCGGCGTATTGAGCGGCCAGTTCGTTCTTGTACGAGTCCGGCTTGATCTGTTCCTGTCTCACATACGGCGGATTGGCGACCGCTATGTCGAACCCGCCGCGTCCGATGACCTCTGCGAACTGTATCCGCCAGTCCACGCTGCCGTCCGGGGCGTCCGCGCCGCCTAGGATGTCGCGCAGGCCGGCTTCGGCGTCCGCTATGCCTTGGCGCAGCTCCGGCTTGCGGCCAGGGCGGTTCTCACGCATATACTCCGCCTTGAGAGCGGCCAACTCCGAGTTCCTTATCGCCTCGGTGAACATATTCGCCTGCAAGGTCGGGTTCGGATCCGGCCCCAGAAGGCTGTCCCCGCGCACTATCTTGAAGTCCAGGTTGGGCAGCGGCGGCGGGTCGCCCGGGGCGTCGTACTCGATGGACAGCGACAGCCAAAGCCTGAGCATCGCTATGTTCACCGCGAACAGGTCCAGGTCCGCGCCGTACAGGTTGCGCTCGATTATCTGGAGCTTGAGTTCGTACAGGCTCTTGGAGTCCATGTCCGAGCGCGTGTTGTAGAGCGCGTCCTGGAGCTCCACCAGTTCCTGCATCATGCCCAGCAGGTACGCGCCGGAGCCGCACGCCGGGTCAACGACGGTCACCTCGTCCAGCGCGCGCCCTATCTCCCGCGCGTCCGACACCGACACGCCCCACGTGTCGCGCTCGTCCACGAAGGCGCGTATGGCGTCCTCGGACAGCGAACCGACCCGGCTTTGCAGGTAGCCCTTCAGCGCCTCCCGGCACATGAACGACACCACCGGGCGCGGCGTGTAGTACGCGCCCGAGTCGTGCCGTCCGGTCACCAGTTCCTCGAACACCTTGCCCAGCATCTCCGGGTCAACCGCCACCTCTATGTCGAACGGCGTTGACTCCATGACCGTGAAGTTGAACCTCTCGAACAGGTCGTCGAACATGGAGCGGATAACGCCGTCCGGCACAACCACTTCCCTGCGGTCGTCCAGGTCGGTCTCCTCGAACAGCCCGCCGTTGAGGAAGGGGACTTCGCCGATGAGCCGCCGAGCGCCGGGGTAGTCCGAGGGATCCTCGGAGTTGGGATTGTTCAGCCCGCCGAAGAACAGCGGACGCAGCCTGTCGTACCGGAAGTTGGGTTCTCCGTCCATATCGTCGGACTTGGCGAGGTAATCCTTCCAGAGCGCGTTGAGATAGTCCTTCTCGCCACCAAATGACAGCCAGCCCTTGCGCGATATGAAATAGACGAACATCAGCCGGTTGAACAGCGTCTGCGTAAAGACCTTCTTCTTTTCCTGTTCTTCGTCGTCATGTCCGAAGCCCTCTATATCGTCCAGCGCGTTCTGGAAAACACGCTTGTACTGGGTGAAGAACTCGCGGGTTACGGCCTCCACGTCGAAAGCCGATTCGAGCGCCGCGTGAAGGCTGCCCCTTTCCTGCCATTCCGAGTAGATATTGGAGATCTGCCCGACGGCGGTTCTGCGCGGCAGGTCGCCCTCTATCACCATGCGGCGCAGCGTGGGCCGGACGCCCTCGAAGCTGGGATATATCAGGTGAAGTTGGCTAACGTCCTGGTTGGTGAACACCGTCAGCAGGTCGCCCTCAAGCTGCCGGGACACCAGCCAGACGGCCTCAGCCGCCTCGGCCCTGCGAACGCGCCGCGTGTCCAGGTGGACGTAAGCCACATTGACGCCCTCCAGGCTGGCGATACGCGCCGCGCTGTCCGGCAGGCTGACGGACACAAGCCCGCTCTCCAGGCCGACCTCCCCGGACGCCGGCTCGAAGTCCAGCGTCTCCACGAACAGCCCGCGAATCTCACGGACGCGCTCCTCCGGCGAACCCGCGCCGAATACCCGCCTTATATGCGCTTCTACGTCCGAAGCGTCCTGTCTGTTGATGATCGGCATACGTCTGAGCGCCTCTGTTCACTATTTCGGAAATTTTACCACATCCGCTTGTCTCATGAATCAATCATCCGCTACAATTAAAGAACAAACACGCTAGATAGGATGGGGGTGACACCTCACCGGGAAAATTTGACATAATGATATACAAGTGTTAATCTATATGCGATGAGGAACATCTGTCATAAGTCGTACTTATGCCGGATATAACTCACGGATTGGTCAATCTCATAGGAGGGATGTCTAATGGCTGGCGAAGGAAAGATGGACATTGAGATCATCTACTGCGTACCTTGACAGTATCACGGTGTTGCGGCCTGGATGGTCAACGAGTTCGTAGCTGAAGGCGGAAGCGCGGTATCCATTGAGGTGAAGCCCGGCGTGGGTGGAGTCCTCCAGGTGTTTGTTGACGGCGACAAGATCTACGACAAGAAGGAAGAGGACGGCCAGACGCCGCACCTCAACCGCGTCAAGGAACTGCGGGCAATCGTGCGGGACAGGCTCAACTCTCTCGCCGCCGCCGCGGACGACAACTAGCGCCATACGAATCCTGAAAAAGAAAGGCCCCGGACTATCGGGGTCTTTCTCTTTGCGCGGACCGAAAGACGATTTCATAGCAAGCATGGAGCGGGCGACTTGCAAGAACACACTTCAAACGGGCGACACTGGGCTACTATCGCTTTCCTGATTATGCTGGGAGCGCTGGGCGCGGCGATCAAATTCTCCGGCGCGCACTTCGATCCCCAGCTTGCGGCGCTGATATTCGGAATCAGCATCATCGCCGGCGCGTTCCTGCTGTCCTGGGCGGCGGAGGTCGCCCAGCTGGACGTGTCCGCGTCCTTCGCCATAGCGGTTCTCGCGCTCATAGCCGTCATGCCTGAGTACATGGTGGAAGCCACGCTCGCCTGGAACGCCGGACAGTCCTTCAACCCCGATATGCCCGCGGTGACTGAGAAGATGTCGCTCGCCGCCGCGAATGTCACCGGCGCCAATCGCCTGCTCATTGGACTGGGCTGGTCGGCGGTGATAATCATCTTCTGGCTGAAGCGGCGCAGAGGGTTCGATATGCGCGGGCTGCTCACCCTCGAACTGCCCATGCTCGTGGTGGCCACGCTGCTCACAATCGCCGTCGCCTTCTTCAAGATGATACCGATATGGCTCGCCGCGGTGTTCATCGGAGCCTACATCTTCTACCTGTGGAGAAGCTCAACGCAGGAATCCGAAGAACCCGACCTGCTGGGCGCGGCTGCGATGATAGCCAGTTTCAAGCCGCTGTACAGGCGTCTGTGGGTGCTCGGACTGTTCTTGTTCAGCGCGGCGGTAATCATCGTAGTAGCGCCCCCGTTCGTGCATGGACTGGAGGACACCGGCGAGGCGCTCGGCATCAGCAAGTTCCTGCTGATACAGTGGCTCGCGCCCCTCGCGTCCGAATCGCCGGAGATTATCGTCGCCGTGCTGTTCTGCCTGCGAGCCAATCCAACCGACGGCCTGACTACCCTCATATCCTCCCAGGTGAACCAGCTGACCCTGCTCGTCGGCAGCATCGTCGTCGTGTTCAGCGTATCGGCTGGACAGCCGCTGAGCTTCCCGCTCGACCATTACGAACCCGTCAGATTCCTGGACAGGCTGACCTCCGGCTTCGGTCTGCAATCCAGCGAATTCCTGCTGACGGCGGCGGCGGCGGCGTTCGGCATCCTGCTGATCTCCACCCGCGTCATCAAGCTGTGGCACGGGCTTGCGCTGCTGGGCATATTCGTGGCGTACATGATGACCCTGCTATGGTTCCCGGGCATATTCGGCGGCGTTGACGACGTGGAAAACGTGCCGCTGCGAATGTGGTCATCCGTCATAGTATTCGGCCTAGCCGCGCTGCTGGTCGCCTTCAACTGGCGCCGCGTCATATACGTCTTCAAGGGCGTCCCCCGCCCCGAGGGATTGCGCGAAGGCGAATAGGTCGCCATCAAGGTGAAATGCAATGGGCGGGGATGTATCGCCCCGCCCAACTGGTTGACGCCGACTCCGGTATCTTGGCTACCCCTCCGCCAGCCAGTCCGCCGCCCGCTCAGCTATCATTATCGTCGTCGCGTTCGTGTTCGCCCGCACCACGTCCGGCATCACCGAGGCGTCTATCACCCTCAGCCCGTCGAGGCCATGAACCCGCAGGTACTGGTCAACCACCGCCATGCCGTCCGAGGCAGGCCCCATCTTGCACGTCCCCGACGAGTGGTGCTGCGTCCCGACGTTCGCCAGCAGCCATGCGTCCAGCGCGTCGTCGTCCGCCAGGTCCGCGTCCGTCGGAGACACCCGCTCCACCAGGCTTTCGGACAAGGGCGGCGTCCGCGTTATCTCGATGCACGTCCTCACCGCGCCGCGCATCCTCTCCCTGTCCCACTCGTCCGTCAGGTAGCGATAGTCCAGGTTGGGCTGCACCCGCGGGTCCGTAGAGGTCAGCGTTATGCGCCCGGCCGTGCTCGCCTTCTGGAGCGCGACGCTGAAGCCCGTGTAGGAATCGCCTTCGGGTATCTCGATGGTCGCGGGCCGGTGTTCGCTGGTCAGCAGAATGGGGCTCATCTGCATATCGTTCCGATGCGGAGAGCCGGGCGTGGTGTATCTCATGCCCACCTGTATGGACGGCGCGTTTTCGGGCGGGTCGCCCTGGTCGGTCTTGAACAGCATGAACGCGGCGGGATGATCCCTCAGATTCTCGCCCACGCCGGGCAGGTCGTGGACGACCGGGATGCCGAACGACTCCAGGCGATCCCTCGGCCCAACGCCGGACAGCATCAGCAGGTGCGGCGAGTTTATCGCGCCGCCGCTCAGGATTATCTCGTCGCCATACACCTCGAAAGTGTCCCCGCCGCTCTCCGCCTCTATGCCCACGGCGCGATTCCCCTCGAATATGATGCGATGCGCCAGGACGCCGGAGCGTATCGTCAGGTTCAGCCTGTGCCTGGACATGGACAGGTAGGTCAGGTTCGTGCTCATCCGCACGCCGTCAACGTTGTTCAGCGGACGCGGCCCCACGCCCTCCGACTCCGGGTGGTTGTGGTCGAGCGTCTCCGGGTATCCGGCTGAGACGCAAGTATCCCAGAACAGGCGCGGTATCGGGAGTATCTCCTCCCTGGAGTAGCGGCGCACCGGAATCGGCCCTTCGCCGCCGTGAAAGTCATCCGCGCCAAAGGTCAGGTCCGTCTCCGACTTGCGGAAGTAGGGCAGTATGTTGACGAAAGCCCACTCCGGGCTGCCCAGTTCGGCCCACTCGTCATAGTCCTCCGGTATGCCCCTGAAGAACACCTGCCCGTTCACCGAACTCGACCCGCCCGTCAGCTTGCCCCTGGGCAGCGGGAACGGCTCCCTGTCCGGCGTGGCGGTCGCCACGTATCCCCACGTCTCCGACTCCGGCCCGTATGCCGCCGGCCATACCGAGTTGCCGAACTTCACGCTGTCCGGCATCGTGTCGAAGTTGGAATAGTCCGGCCCCGCTTCCAGCAGCAGGACTGAGCGGTTCGGGTCTTCCGTCAGCCGCGAAGCCAAAACCGAACCCGCCGAACCCGCTCCAACGATTATATAGTCGTACCGCATATCAGTATCCCCCGATTCTCGCGCGCGCAAATTTACGATGATTGGTCTGGGCTAGAAGATAATGCCCAATCCGCGCCGCGTCAACCGGGGGACGTACTCAAGCAAGCCCCCGGAACACAACCCATAGCACAGGGTGTATAATCTCGTTCGGACGAACACACAGGAGACACAGGACGATGCTTCCAGCTATCAGCCTAAGGAAGTGCCGGTACTGGTGGTGGTGGAGAAAGAAGTCGTCATAGAAATGCCAGTCGAGGTGGTGGTCGAAAAAGAAGTAGTGGTCGAGAAAATGGTTACGCCAACACCCACCCCGCTCCCTGAATTGAACATAACCCACAGCATAAGCATAAGCGCGGGCTGGAGCCATACCATCGCGCCCGAACTCGACATCAACGAGCGCAGGCAGGCCGCCGCCGCGCTGGCGAGGCTTGCCGCCGATGACGACTGGGACGACGCGGACAGAATGGCGGCGGCGAGCGAGACGTTCAGGCTGGTCACGGGCGTTCCATTGGCGGCGGAGCAGCGCATCGGCGCGACCGTGGACCTGGCCGGCGTGGGAGTGAAGATATTCGACACGGAAGACTCGTTCGACGACAGGGACATAGACACCGCCACCGCCGTAATCAAGCACGCCCTTAGCGGAGACCTAACCACCGACAGCCTCGCCAACATACTAGGCTTCGGCGACTGAACGACGGGCTGAAGCGGGGGAGGGTCTTACCTCCCTCTCACCTCGAACAGCCGATACTCCCCCCTCGCCGGAAGCCCCGCCCGCGCCGTAACGTCCCGTCCGCTCGCCTCCATCCGCGCGTATAGCAGGAAGTCCATCTCGGACAGGTAGCTTACGGTCAGGAAGAAGGGAATGTCGCCGTTCTCTATCATTCGCTTCAGATCCGCCCTGTCCACCAGCGTATCCAGCCTGTACTCCGAATACAGCGGCAGTACCGCCTCCCCGGTCCGCATCGAGACGAACGCGCCCGTGTTGTACGAGTCGGTGGCGAGGAAGTAGCGGCTGTCCCCTCTGCGCTGCCTTACGTACTCCATCGCCGCGTCCAACTCTTCAAGCTCCACTCTGACTATCGCGGTTATCATCGCCCCCTGTCGTTGGAGTTCCTGTTCTCTCTCGGAAGGCCCTGAGCGCGGGGGTTGGCGCGCTGGTACCATATCGAATCCAACCCTGCCCAGCGTATCGTCCCTAGGACTGAACAGGTTATTGAGCGTGACCGCCGACGTTAGCAGCGTTAGTACGACCAGCGCGGTCACCGCGACAGCCGTCGCCAAGTTCCTCCCAAACGGACGCCACTGGAAATACAGCAATACGCCGCCCGCCACGACCGCTATCCCAATCGCCGCCGCCAGCGCCGCGTTGACCCCGAACAGGTGGCTCACCCTCCCATACACGAACGCGCAGTACAGCGACCCCGCCAGAGCGACCGAGTACGCCATCCATCGCGCCAATCCGCATCTCCTAAGCAGCGACGCGACGGACACGACGCCGATGCCCGTCAGCGCCGCCACCGCCGGAGTCGCGGCGACCCAGTAAGTGATTAGCCTGATGTTCGCGCCCCCGAACGCCGCGACCGCCAGCCCTAGCCACAAGACCCACAGTATCCCCATTTCCGTGACGCGAGATACCGAGTCGGCGGCGTCCTCCGTGTCGCGCGAACTCGTTCGCGTTGCGGTTTCGTCCGTGTAGAAAGACAGGTACTCCCACACCCTCGACTCGCGCAGCGCTGTGACGGGCTTCAGTCCCTCGATGTATGTCACGCCCCGACGCCACAGCGCGACCATCACCGCCACTACTCCGACAGCCGCCGCCGGAAACAGCGATACCCCGAAGTAGGGCGCCATCGGCCCGGTCACGAACCACAGAATATCCTGCCTATGTCTCGCGCCGTACTCCAGGTCTCCGAACCGCTCCCGCAGATTCCAGCCGAATATCATGTCCCAAACGCTGTCCGCGTGCATCACCGAGTCATAAGCCCAGGGCGTCAGCCACACCACGACCGGCCACCAGAACGCGGTCGCCAGGAATATCCCCGCGCCTATCGCGCCCGTCCGCATAAAAGCCGTCCACGACTGCCAGCGATACATCAGCGCGATAAGCGCGAACGCCGGAGCGGGCAGCATCCCCTGCCACAGCTTCACCATCCACGCCAGGCCGAGTACGAACGCCGCGACGTAGAAGAACCTTTCCCGCTTTTCCTGCGCCGCTCTCACCACGAAGTACGCCGTTAGCAGCATCGTGACCGTCGTGACCGGCTCGATGAACGTGGAGCGCGCGTAGTTCACGTCCAGCGGCATGATGGCAAGCGCGGTGGCGGCGATGAGCGCGGGCGTCGTCCCCGCCGTTCGCCTGACTATGAGATACAGCAATATCACCGAGCATATACTCACCAGCGCGACGGGCAGCCTGAACGCCACGTTGGAAGGCCCCAGGAGCGCGACGAACAGCCCCTGGTACCAGAAGAACAGCGGCGGCTTGTCCGCCAGGATAGCGCCGTCCGCGAACATATTCGGGTACAGCCAGTTGTGGAACGACTTATAGGCGTGGGATGAGATAGAGGTGTATATGGCGAGTCCGGGATGTCCCTGTCCCAGGTCGTACAGCCGCAGGAAGCACGCGAGCGCCATCACGAGCGCGAACGCGCCGGTATGCCGGTAGCGGGCCAGGTAGCGCTGATATTCCATGATTCAAGAGGCGTCCGGGCGCTCGTCCAGCAGCGCGGACAGTATCATCCGCGCCACTTCCTTATCCAAAGGCTGATTGTTGTTGCCGCACTTGGGGGAGTGGATGCAGGATGGGCAGCCAGCCTCGCACGGGCATTGGGATATGACCTCGTAGGTGGCGCGCCAAAGGTTTTGGATGACCTCGTAGCCGTGTTCGGCGACCCCGACGCCGCCCGGATGCCCGTCGTGGATGAATACCTGCGGCCTGCCCGTGTCCGGGTGCAGTGGCGTGGAGATGCCGCCGATGTCGTTGCGGTCGCACATGGCGAACAGGGGCAGGATGCCGATTGCGGCGTGTTCGACCGCGTGCAGCCCGCCCGCCAGGTCCAACTTATCGGCGTGGATTCGGTCAAGCGTGTCGCGGTCTGGAGTGAACCAGAGCGCGGTGGTATCGTATTCCTGCGGCGGCAGTTCGACGTACTCGTCGCCCAGGACTTCCTCGGTCTGGTGCTTGACTCGCTTGAATCCGACGACGTGGGTTGACACGTTCACCTCGCCCAGGAACACGGACACAGGCCCGGCGCGCTTGCTCTTGTACTGGTTCAGGATGCGGGTCTCGGTATAGTCGCGAACCTGCGTGTAGTACGGCGCGTCCGTTACCGAGCAGTAGGCGGTATGCGAGTCGATATCCAGGTCCTTGACCAGGTACGATTCGCCCTGGTGCAGATATATCGCCCCCGGATGCAGCTGCATGAAAGCCGTCTCCTCGGACACCGTTTCCAGGATAGCGCCCGTCTCGTCGTCCACCAGCGTGTAGAACGCGCCCGACGCCGAGCGTATGTTGACGCGCTCGGCGGGGTAGGTGACTTCCGGCAGCAGGTGCCAGCGTCCATGCCGGACGTGCAGGTACTCATCCTCGATAAGCTCGTCCGCGTACCACAGCAGTTCCGCCCCGAAGAACTCGGTGTCGTTCATGGTGAGCGGCGCTTCGTAGGCGGCGCAGATGAGGTGCGGCTTCATTATGTACGGGTTGCCGGGCGATATGCGGGCGCTCTCGTGGCTCTTGCCGAAGAACGCCTCCGGGTGGCGCATGAGGTACTGGTCGAGCGGGTTGTTGTTGGCGACCAGGACGCTGAGAGAGCGTTCGCCGCTCCGTCCGCTGCGCCCCGCCTGCTGCCACGCGCTCGCTATCGTGCCGGGGTATCCGGTGAGTATCGTGGCGTCCAGGTTGCCCACGTCCACGCCGAGTTCCATCGCGTTGGTAGTCGAAAGTCCGAGCAGCCTGCCCTCGAACAGGTCTCTCTCGATGCGCCGCCGGTCCTCGGGCAGATAGCTCGCGCGATACGGCGATATGCGCTTGGCCACGACGGGATGGGTGACCTTGAGTTGGTCGCGCGCGTAAACGTGAATCAGTTCCGCCTGTCGCCTGCTGCGGACGAAGGTCATCGTGCGCGTGTGCCGCTTGAGCAATTCGGCGAATATCTGCGTCGCCTCCGAGTTGGTGGAGCGCCGCGACCCGTCCGCCAGGTCAATCATGGGCGGATTCCAGAGCGCGAAGTCCTTTCCGCCGTATGGCGAGCCGTCCTCCTCAACCACCTCGAACGGAACTCCCACCAGCCTCTCCGCGTGTTCGTCGGGGTTCGCTATCGTCGCCGAACAAAGTATGAACTGAGGACTGCTGCCCACTAGTCGGCACAGCCGCCTGAGCCTTCTGAGAACGTTCGCCACGTGCGTCCCGAACACGCCGCGATACACGTGCGCCTCGTCCAGGACGACGTACTTCAGCCCGCACAGCGTCCGATACCAAGCGCGATGGTTGGGCAGTATGCCCAGGTGCAGCATATCGGGGTTGGTTATGACGATATTGGAGCTTCTGCGGATAGCGGCCCTGTCCGGGCGTGGCGTGTCGCCGTCGAATATCGCGTGCCGGACGCCGCGCGTACCCCTGCCCTCCGGCATGAGCGCGGCCAGTTTCTTCTCCTGGTCTTGCGCCAGCGCCTTCGTCGGGTAGAGATACAGCGCTCGCGCCGTCCGGTCTTCGAGCAGCGCTTCCAGGACTGGCAGGTTGTAGCACATACTCTTGCCGCTGGCGGCGGGGGTCGCCACTATGACGTTCTCGCCGTCTCGCAGTTTCTCGATAGCATCCGCCTGGTGGGTGTAGAGGCCGGAGACGCCTACGTCTTCCAGTCGCCGAACGAGGCGCGGGTCGAGCGGCGGGTCGAGGTCTCGCGTCCGCGCCTCCCTGGAAGGCACAGGCTCGACGTGAACTATCTGCTCCTGGTACCAGAGCAGGCTCTGAATGTGTCTGAGAAAGTCGGCTGTGTCCATGACTTGATGCTACCACATCACTTCACCAACGGTTCGCCGACCAGGTTCCAGTAGGGCAGCGCCAGAAGGAAGAGCGTCCCGATAGCCACGACAGTCATTATCAGGCCGAAGCGAATGACCTCCATGGCGCTGACGGCGGCGCGCTCGAATATGAACACCCCCGAAGTGGAGCCGGCGGGATAGTACACGGGGGTGTCTCCTATTACTACTATCGCCATTCCGCAAACCAGCGGGTTCAGCCCCAGCGACGCGCCCGCCGCCATAGCCACCGGAATGACCAGCGCGAGGTAGCCCGCGATGTTGGGCAACATCGCTCGAACTATGGCGGCGCAGCAGCAGAGCGCGAGAAGAAACAGCCACGGGCTGCCGCCCAGTTCGCCAATCCATCCAACAAGGCTGTCGGAGAACCAGGCGGCGGCCCCGCTTCCGACCAGCGCGTGGGCAAGGGACAGCGTGGAAGCGATGACGATGAAGTTGCCCCAGCCCAGGTTCCGCTCCAACTCCCTCCAGTTCAGGACTCCGACGCCCGGCATGAGTATCAGGCAGAGGGCTATCAGCGCCGGAACCGCCGGATGCAGTCCGTGCGCGAAGTCGGTGAACCAGAGCAGCGCGGTGAACAACGCTATGGCCCCGGCGCGCAGCTCGACGCTGGAAACAGGCCCGACTTCCGCGAGGCGGGCCTTGGAGCGTACTTCCACCCTGAACCCGGATCGGTAGAGCAGGAACAGAAGCGCGCCGCCGATGACCAGGTTGGCGTAGAAGGGAACGCTCATCAGGACGAACCATCTTCCCCAAGAAAAGTCCCCCAGCAGCCCGGACGCCACGACCGGAGTGATTCCACCCGCCAACAGCGCCGTGGAACCCAGCCGATTCAGCGAACCCAGCGCCATCATCACAGCCTTGTGAAAGGGGTGATCCCGCGAGATGTCCCAGCGCTCCATCACCTGTTCGTAGATATGCACCAGTATCGCGCCCCGCGTGCTGGCGGACGGCAGAGCGAAGGTGAGCGCCGCGAATGAAAAGAGCATCTGGACATACAGCAGGACCGCGCTGCCTCCCGCGCCCCGCGTCAGGAAGATCGAAACCCGCTCGGCCAATCCTGAGCGGTGTACCGCCATGCCCAGCGTCAGGATTCCGACGAGGAAGTAGGCTACCGGCTGGGAAAATCCGTACAGAGCGGCCCCTATGTCCGACACGCCGCCGACCAGTATCAGCAGTACGATACAAACGATACCCGTGACCGCTATGTGCAGCGCCTCCGTGGCCCACAGTATGACCGCCAGGCACATCACCGCCAGCGCCGCCTGGCCCTGCGGCGTCAGCCCCGCCGGGGCTGGCGTCAGCATAAGCGCGGCGAAGACCAGGACGGGGACCGCCGTCTTGAGTATGACCGCGACCGCCCGCTTCGCTCCTCGCGCGTCGGATTCCATTGCATCAGCCATCAGAACGCGATAACCTCCACCTCGCAGTCCACCAACTCGGCGTCGGGGCGTTCGGACTCGATGAACTCTACCACGCTGTCAACCATCTGCGAGGCGTGGAGAGCGCTGTTGGACACGCACGCGATTCCGAGCGTGAGGGTCTGCAAGGCGTCGTTCATCTCGACTTCGGCGACGGAGACGTTGAACTTGCTCCCCACGCGCTGGCGCAGCGAGTTGACCACGCGCCGCTTGTCCTTCAGGCTGCGGCTGTGCGGTATGCGGAGGGTTATCCTGGCCGCTCCGATATTCATGATGATCCGCCTTGTTTCATACCAACGTTCAACCATCAGCCATTATAATGGACAGACACACTTCGCGGCGGCGTACAAGACAAAAGGCAAAAGTCCAATCAGCTACGAACTCCAGTCAATATATCCCCTCTCCCTCAGGGAGAGGGCTAGGGTGAGGGTGAAATGCCTACCCCTCTCAGCCCTTGATGGGGGAAGGTTAGGATGGGGGTGAAATCCCAAATGCAAGCGCGAACATCTCTGGGCGAAATACTCATTTCTGAGAGCGAAATCGCGCGCGCGGTAGCCCGGCTGGTCGAGGATATAGTCGCGGACTACGGCGACGCCGACCTCGTTCTCGTCGGCGTGATGGACGGCACGGTATGCTTCCTGGCCGACCTGATGCGCGCCTTTCCGCGTTCGGTCGAGGTGGTGACCGTCCGCGCCACCAGCTACGAAGGCACGGAGTCTCGCGGCGAATTGACAATCAACTACCTTCCGCCAAGCGAGCGAGTGCGGGGCAAGCGCGTCCTTATAGTGGAAGACATAGTGGACACCGGCGCGACGGTGGCTACTCTGATGGAAGAGATAGCGGCGCTGGGAGCGGCCTCGGTGGACGTGTGCGCCCTGCTGAACAAGCCATCGCGCAGGACACATGAGGTAGAGATCACCTACGTCGGCTTCGACATTTCTGACGTGTTCGTAGTCGGTTACGGCCTCGACTACAACGGCCACTTCAGGAATCTGCGGGACATAAGGGAACTGCGAGAGTGATTCAACGCGCCGCGCCTGTCAGACCGGCTACCCCGCTCGAAACCGCTTCCACACTTGCCACGCTTGCCCCAAAATTGTCGTTCAGGGTTTCGACCGCCAAGAACAGCAACACGAAGAAGGCCAGTATCATCCCAAGCCCGGCCGTCCCTACTCCCAGGAGCGCCCACGCTATCCAACTGAGATACGATGGGAGCGGAAAGCCACCGTACAGTCCAACGACAGGAATGCCGACGCTGAGCGAGAGTCCCAAGATTATGGAGACCACCAAAATAGATGTCGCGAGCGCTAGTTTGCTCGGTGAGCGTCGTCCGGACGCAGTTCCGACTTCGGGAAGTTCTCCCTCAATTTTCTGCACGACCCGTCTTCCGTAAGCCGCCAGTCGTTTCAGAACCAAAGACACCGACAGCACAACAATTTCCCGCGACAGCCATAGGGCTATGTAGAAAATGGCGGCGGCCAAAGCCCAACTGTCCAGCGGATAGCCCGTTACCCTAAATACGATGAACCACAATGTAGCATACCCCAGCGCCAATTTGAGGTCCCCGAAAGGGAACATATCCTTGTTGAATATCTTAGGAATCCTCATCTCGGTCACCTGTCTTACTGCTGGCCGGGGCGCGCTTACGCAAACCCGTAGTCATCAGGTCCCACATATCCTTCAATCCTGTCAATGTCGCCATAAGGCCTGATATGAGGATATACGCAAAAACGATCTGGGACAAGAAGGACTTCAGGGATTCGGGCGCGCCGAACACTTCCAGAGCCGTATTCATCAGCCAATTTAGTCCCAGGCCGATGAGGAAAAGCACGCTCCACGCCAACGCGATGGCGAAAGCGTGTACGACGATATTCACATACCGCCGAATTGCCGCTATGGTAGAGGAGTGTAGGATGGAACGCCGGTCCATTGATATAAAAGCAAATGCCCCAAGTAATCTCGCCCGTTCGCTCCGTCTCCCGAGCCGCCTGCGGCGAACCGCCTGCCACCCGCTCGACTGAGCCATTGAACTCAACCACTTGGGACAATTTCCACTCTATACCACATTTTTTACTTTGTCAACCCCTTTTCTGAAAATTTCCGGGAATTGCGTGAGATTGGTCTAGCCCATCGCCTTCATTACGCGGTAGGCGGTGGCGGACAGCGCTGAGAACAGGTTCGCGGGACTCAGAAGAGGGCGCGGCGCGGGCATGAGTTCGTCGGCGTTCAGGTCCTCGATGGCGGCTATGGAGCGTTCCACCATGACTTTCAGCAATCGGGGGCCGCGCTCCTCGGATGTATCCAGCCCGCCGGCCGCGATGACAGAAATCAGCAGGCGGCTCAGAACGCCGCGACGATAGCCATTCCAGCACTCTTCGAAGGTGAAGTCTTTCGCGCCCATGCTGCGGACGATGCGGTGGTACTCTTCCAGCGCCTCGCGCTCTATCTCCCTGCGAACTTCCGGCGTAACGCTTCCGGCGAGAAAGTATGCCACGTCGTACAGGCCATTGCCGACGGCGCAAACCTGCCAGTCAATCAGCGCGAAGTCGTCCTCTCCGTCCGCGCCGAAGAACATATTGTCCAGCCGGAAATCGCCGTGCATCAGGGTCATAGGGCCGGCCGCGGCGTCGCTCATCTGGTCGGCTATTCTGAGACCGTATGCCTCGGCCAGCCGGCGCGTATCGTCGGAAAAGAGCTCGCCGAAATTCCTGAACGCGGGGATGAGATTCTTCAGGTAGATTATCTGGAGAACAATCCGGTTCCTCAGCGCGAGAGACTTATAGAAACCGGCTAACGGGGGCAGGTTCGTCTTGTTCCAATACCTCCCGTGCAGCCTGGCCGCCGCCCTGATAGCCATTCTCGCGCGCTCCGGGCTCGCGCCCTCTATCTGGTCCATCGTCTCCATGCCGTCCAAATCCTCCAGAACTAGGACGAAGCGGTCGCTCTTCCTGTCGAGGTCTCCATAGAACATAGTCGGGGAGCGGACAGGGGCGTGGGGCGCGACGAAGCGATAGTAGTCCAACTCCCGCTTATATAGATTGAGGCTCTTGCTCAGCCGCAGGGTCTTTGGATCCGAACTGGGCAGCTTGACTATGACGCTCTCCGGCGCTGAACCCGCGCTGTCCCGGTACGCGAGGCGGCAGCGCAGTAGAGTTCCAACGACCCCGACTCCCACGCCGATCCTTTCGGTCACGACATCCTCTATCGGCGGAAATTCGAGCGCCCCGCCCGCTTCCAGCGCGCGGCTCAGCCACTCAGCCGTTATCTGATCCGCGCCTTCGGGTATCGGCGGCCTGTCCATAGAGCGTCACCCTGTCCGTCTCCCATCGAGGTAGGAGGATTTCCGCGCCATAGCCGGCGCGTGGCGACAGCGTATCACCCACAATCCCGCGCTGTCCCGTCAAGCGAGAGAGTGTTTCCGCTATATGCTAGAATAAGCGCATGATTATAGTCCGAATAACAGTGCTCGTCGTCGCGCTTGCGCTTCTGCTGGCCACAGCCTGCTCATCCGAACACGCCCCCGCGCCGCCGCAATCCGCGTCCGTCCAACCCACGACCAAACCTGAGCCACCGCAATCCGCGTCAGTCGCGCCAACTCAATCTCCGTCCCCGACCGCCACCGCCAAGCCGGAGGCGCGAGACCTCGACATAGTAACCCTGCTCCCCTTCGACGCCATTCCCGCCGTCCTCGATCCCGAGTTCATCAGCGCGGATGAGGCCGACGCCAAACTCGCCGAAATGTTTGAGAACCACTCCCGCCGGGACGCCGACGCGGCGCTGCTGGCGGGCGGCGACGGTCCCGACGACGCCTTGGTGCTTGGAGTCTCCATCAACGGCGACAGCCGCGCCTACTACATTCCCACTCTCAGCAGAGTCGAGATAGTCAACGACGATGTGGGCGGCCAGCCCCTCGCGGCTACGTGGTGACCGCTCTGCTACTCGGCTATCGTGTATAGCCGCGAAATCAACGGCGAGATTCACACCTTCGGCGTGTCCGGCAAGCTCATCATGAACGTCCTCGTAATGTACGACCACCAGACTAGGACGCTCTGGAGCCAGTTCCTGCACAGGGGCGTCGAGGGAGAGCTTGAGGGCGTCGAACTGGACGTAATCCCGGCGACCCAGACCACTTGGGGCGCGTGGAAAGAACTCCACCCGGGCACCAGGTTCCTGGATATGTTCATGGCAGACCCATACGACCAGTACTACGCGGACAACAGCAGGCCCGGCGTCATCGGAGAGCGCAACACTGACGACCGCCTCAACACAAAAGACCTGGTGGTGGGCGTCAACTTCGCAGGCGTTCCGAAGGCGTACCCGCTGGACGCGCTCGAATCCAACCCAGTCCTGAACGACTCGGTTGGCGGACAGGACGCGCTCATATACTTCGACTCCCCAAGCGGCACGGCGTTGGTGTATGACCGAAGCGTAGATGGACGCGCGCTGACCTTCAGCGTGGAACCCGGCGCTTCCGGCGTCCTGACCGCGCTGATGGACGATGAGACAGGCTCCCGTTGGATGGCGTTCACCGGCCTCGCGGTCGAGGGGGAGTTGAAAGGGGAGCGGCTAGATAGAATCCCGTCCCACCTCTCATTCTGGTTCGCTTGGACGGACTGGAACCCGAAGACTGAGCTATGGACTCCCTCTCCCGGCCCTTCCGCCTCAACTTATTCAGCTTTGCCGCGCCCCAACATCCACCCCATCACCCGCCACCCAACCCCCCCCCGAAAACTCCGGTACATGACCCGACCCGCGCATCTCCCAAAACTCCACCGACACCCCGCCAGGACATCGGCCCAGCCCGTACCGGAACACCCAAGTCTCCGCCCCCGCCAGTCCCGGCATCCCGTCGCACGCCAGCCGGTACGCCATGAACCCCCCGTTCGACATACCAACCACGAAAACCCGCTCCACGGTCACATACTCCGACGCCGCTTCCACCAACGCCCTCAGATACCCCGCGTCATCCGGCTTCCTCTCCGACACCCCACAGCACAAATCCGTCGCGTTCCAGAACCGATTCCCCTTATCATCACGCGTCCCGTTCGCCAGCAGCAGCGCGAAATCATACTCCCCCATCAAATCCGACAGCCCGAAATAGGCGTCCTGCTCCATGAAGTCGCTGCCATACCCGTGCAAACTCAGAACCAGCGGCAGCGGCTCCGGGCCTTTGTAGTACCCCTCCGGCATCGCCAGCAGCGCCGGACGGATGAAGTCCGCCGGAATGACCGGCCTGACTATACTTACCCTCTGAACCGACTCCACCCCCGGCTTCCCGGCAAGCCGTCGCATAGCCTCATCTAAGGACGGCTCGCCCCCGCCAAACACGAATACCGCGACCGCGACCACCACCGCCACGCCCAGCGCGACAACCCCAACCGCCACACCCCACACCCTCACGCTCATGTCCCAATCCTGCCCATCATCAAAATCCCCCTAATCACAGTTCAGACAGCCGCTGAACCGCCAGCCAAAGCTCCCAATTCTCAATTGTTAATTCCCAATTGCCAATTTCTCACCATCCCCTCATCCAGCTCCACCCCAAGCCCCGGCCCCTCCGGCGCCGCGATATGCCCGTCAACCACCTCCAGCGGCTCCTTCAGAATCGGCCACTCATCCCGTATCGAAATCGGCTCGATGTTGTATTCCTGCGAATACGGAACCATCGCACTCGCCGCGCAGAAATGCAGATGCGCCACCGTACTCAGAATCGGCTGCGTATTATGAACCGTGATAGGCGTATTGAACGCCGACGCCAGCGCCTCTATCCGCGCCATCTCCGTAAACCCCGGAACCTTCACGATATCCGGCTGAATTATATCCACCCGCCCCTTCGTAATCAGGTCCCGGTACTCATGATGCGTATAGATCATCTCCCCCGACGCAATCGGAATCCTCAGCGCGTCCGCTATCCGCGCCAGCCCCTCCAGGTCCTGCGCCGGCCGCGGCTCCTCGAAGTGGAACACCCCCAAGTCTTCCAGCGCCGCCCCTATGTACATCGCCTGGTGAACAGAATACGCCCCATTCACGTCCACTAGAATGTCCACGTCATCCCCCACAGCCGCCCGAACCTCCGTAACCGTCGCGATAGTCCCATCCGCCCGATCATCAATCTCCCCCGGAACCGCGCTATGCAACTTATACCCCCTATACCCTTGCTCCACCAGCGAAGCCGCCCGCCTCGCCTCCTCCAGAGGCGTCATATCCCGCCGCATCGAACTCGCGTACACAGGCACCCTGTCCCGAACCTTCCCGCCCAGCAGCTTATAGATAGGAACCCCGAACGCCTTCCCCTTGATGTCCCACAGCGCCATATCCAGCCCCGCGATGGCGCAGAATACGGCCCCGCCCATCTCCACCGCCGACCCCGCCGACATCATATCCCTGAACCGCAGCCCCGTATCCAGCGCGTCCTTCCCCACGATAGCCGGGGCCAGATGATCCTCGATAAGCGCCTTCGTAACCCCCGGCTGCCGCCTGAAACACTCCCCAATCCCCGTAACCCCCTCATCCGTCCGTACCCACACAAACGGAAAATCCCCATCCAGTACCAAACACTCAACACTCGTAACCTTCATTTCACTTTGCCTCCCTTGGAAACAGAATCTCTCATAAATCCCCTCTCCCTCGATGGGAGAGGGCTAGGGTGAGGGTGTTCATTCTCAACTTTGACACCTTCACCCAATTACCCATCCACTATATAATACACCTATGCCTTATGAATGGGACGAAGCCAAACGACTCTCCAACCTTGCCAAGCACAAGGTGGACTTCCAGGCTATACACAGATTCGACTGGAATAACGCAACCTACGATGACGACGACCGCCACGACGAGCCGCGCGCAAAAGCCACTGGTTTCATCGGCGTAGTCCTCCACACAGTCATCTACACCAAGCGCGGCGATACCACCCGCATAATCAGTATATGGAAATCCGGTCCAAGAGAAAGGAGGCGCTATGAGAGACAAGTACGCTGATATTGACATAAACGATACAGACTACCTGGACAGTCTGCCCTTCGCGGAATACGCCGACATCATGACCGAGTGGGGCGCCAAAGAACGCGGTCTGCCTGCCGTCAACCGTCTCTCATTCGCCCAACTCGCCGCCAGCGACCTGACCTACGACGAGATAGAAGCCCAGTACGGCGAGGAAACCGCCATCAACACGGGCATCGCCAGAGACCCCGACGCCTTGGAATGGATGGACCGAGACGGGTCTCGCGCCCGCCCCGTCGTAGAAATCGACCCCGATTTCGTCGAAACACACGTCGCCCACAAAACCGCCCAGAAACTTCGCGAAGAGGGCCGCGACGTCTCCACCCAAGTCCCCCTCGACTTCTTCCACGGCTTCCCCGCCGACATCATCGTCCGCGAGCGCCACAAGACCAGGATAATCCAGGTCAAGACCCGCTCCTCAATCGCCGCCGACCGCCGAATCGCCGAACTCGCCTACACCATAAACTCCCTAAAATCCAAGCCCGGCTGGACTTTCGAACTCATCCTCGTCGGAGAGCCTGCCAGCCGAGACGCGCCGCCGGTGGACAAACCCCTCGAACGCGACAAAATACTCAAACGAATCGAGCAGGCCCAGAAAGCCCTCGACTCCGGCCTTCCCGAAGCCTCCCTCACGCTTGCCCTCTCCGCTTGCGAGGCCGCCCTAAGAGCATCCATGGCCGACGAAGGCCGCTCAAGCTCCAGTCACGCCCTCAAACAGGCCCGCGACCGCAGAATCATCTCCTGGGACGAATGTATCAACCTAGCCGACCTCCGCAAACAAGGCAACGCCATCGCCCACGGCTTCACCCACCCCCCTTTAACCGATGACGCCATAACCCAACTGATCCACACCGCCCGGAAAATCGCCACGCCCTCCCCCAAACTGAAAACTGAAAACTGAAAACTGAAAGAGGCTTCCCCATGTCCGAACTGCACAAACTAGGCGTCGCCCAGGCAGCCATACAGATCCGAGAAGGCCGGATAACCTCCGTCGAACTGGCCCAATCCCTGCTGGAGCGAATCGAGGCGTTCGACTCCGAACTGCTCGCGTGGGTGACCGTTGACCGCGAGGACGTACTGAGCCAGGCCAGGCGTCGGGACGAAGAACTGGCCGCTGGCGACTCCAGGGGCCCGCTGCACGGCGTCCCCGTCGGCCTCAAGGACATCTTCCACGCCGAGGGAATGAAGACCACCGCCTGCTCTCCCATCTACGCCGGCTTCACGCCCGACTACGACGCCACCTGCGTAGCCATGCTCAAACAGGCCGGCGCAATAGTCCTCGGCAAGGCCGTTACCACCGAATTCGCGTCCGGCGACCCTTCCCCCACCCGCAACCCCTGGAACCCGGCCCACACGCCCGGCGGCTCCAGCAGCGGCTCGTCCGTCGCCGTCTCCGCGGGTATGTGCGCCGCCGCGCTTGGCTCACAGACCGGCGGCTCCACCGGACGCCCCGCCGCCTACAACGGCATCGTCGGGCTGAAACCCACCTACGGGCGCATAAGCTGCTACGGAGTCGTGCCGCTAAGCTGGACGCTGGACACTGTGGGAATCCTCACCCGCGACGTTGAGGACGCCGCCATCATGCTGCAAGCCATGGCCGGCTACGACTCCAACGATCCCGGAGCCTATGACACGCCCGTACCCGACTATCTGGCCGAGATGAACTCGGTGGACGGGCCGCCTCGCGTCGGACTGATAAGGCAGTTCTTCTTCGACCATTCCAGTCAGGAAGTGCGCGACCATACTGAGGCGATTGCGCGAAAGCTGGCCGACGCCGGCGCGACAGTGGAAGAGATAGCGCTGCCGGACAGCTTCGCCTCCGCCCACGACTGCCAGCGCGTCGTCAGCAACGTCGAATCCGCCGCCTTCCACGAAGAGAACTTCATGGACAGGCCCGACGACTACGGCCCCAGGATACGCGCCGGCATAGAGGCAGGGATGCGTACCCCGGCGGTCAGATACGCCCAGGCCATGCGGACACGCGGCGGCTTCCGCGCCGACATGGTGAACGCGCTCCGAGGCCTGGACGTCGCCCTGATGCCTGCCACGCCCGCGCCGGCCCCCAAAGACCTCTCCTCCACTGGCGACCCGGCGTTTCAGGCCCCCTGGACTTCTGCGGGGCTGCCCGCGATTGTGATTCCGTCCGGCGTGAGCGAATCCGGCCTGCCCCTGGGGATACAACTAGCGGCTCTTCCCTTCCAGGAAGGCAAACTGCTCGGCGCGGCCCGCTGGTGCGAGAACATCCTGGAAAGCCCCCTCTGGCCCCCCTCCTACCCATAGCGCTATCCAAAACCCCCTTCCCCCCTCATCGGGCTCCACAAGCAGGGTCTTTCGGTTATTTCTCGATACCGCTTCTGTCGTTCGCCCTGAGCTTGTCGAAGGGGCACCACGAACGTAATTGGTTGATAATCGAAAGACCCTGGCTCCACAAGGGTGGGCAAATATGTCGACTAATCCCCTCTCCCTCAGGGAGAGGGCTAGGGTGAGGGTGAAATGCCTACCCCTCTTCCCCCTCGACGAGGGAAGGTTAGAGCCTGCCCCGTACCCCGCCCGATACGGGGATGGGGGTGACTAGGTTCGCTCCCTGCGGATAACAGGCGAGACTTATGAAATTTCCCCCAACGCGCTCTTATTGTAAATACCTGTACTCCAAAGTAGAATGCGCCAAGAATCAGTCGCGCGAGACGCAGCCCCGGAGGACGAACCATGAAACTGGCGCTTCAATACGAAATGCAGAGGCCCAGCCTCGACGACAGGCTGGTACTCCAGGAAACCATGGAGCAGTGCATTCTGGCCGACGAGGTGGGATTCGACTACCTCTGGTTCGTCGAGCACCACTTCCTCACCGGATTCTCCGCCTCGCCATGCCCCGAACTGGTTTACGCCGCCCTCAGTCAGCGCACCAAGCAAATCAGACTTGGGCTGGGCGTCGTCATCCTCCCCTACCACCATCCCAACCGCGTAGCCGAGCGCGTCGCCATGCTCGACCACCTCTCCGAAGGCAGGGTGGACTTCGGCACTGGCCGCTCCGCCCCCTACGAACTCACCGGCATGGGCATAGACCCCAGGGACAGCCGCGATATGTGGGAAGAGTCCCTCGCCATGGTTCCCAAGATTTGGGAGTCCGACTGGTTCGAGTACGAAGGCAAGTTCTGGCAGGTCCCGTCCCGTCAGGTACTTCCCAAGCCCTACCAGGACCCCCACCCGCCGATATGGGTCGCCGCGCTCCAGCCCGCCACATACGAGATAGCCGCCAGCAAGGGCATCGGCGTTCTCGCGTTCGGCTCCAGCGCGCCCGCGTCCCTTGAACCCTACGTCCGCGCCTACAAGGAGAACATCAAGAAGGCCAACCCCGTCGGCGCGTTCGTCAACGACCAGTGGGCCAACTCCACGCTCGGCATCTGCCTCGAAGACAACGCCGAAGCCCGCGAACTCGGCGCGGCCTCCCTCAAGAATTTCTTCGGCCCGGACAGGCCCTACGTGCAGGGACAAAAGGACGTGTACGCCCGCCTTCTCGAACAGTGGGGCGGCGTCCCCGACCATCTCAGGCAGAATTTCTCAAGGTACGTCCAGGACGACGATTCCGACGAGCAGGTCAGCGATGTTCTGGACTTCTCAGGTGGCCAGGCAATCGCGCACAAGGTCTGGGAAGACCTCGACGCCGACACCCTCGCCGACCGCGGCGTGGTCATAGCCGGAGACCCCGACAGCTGCATCGAGGCGCTCAAGAAGCACGAAGCCACCGGCATAGACCAGATGATGATTATGATGCAGACCGAGACCATCCCGCACGAAAAGGTGATGAAGTCCATCGAACTCTTCGGCAAGTACGTAATCCCCGAATTCAAGAAGTCCGAGGCCGCCGCCGCCAACGGCGCGTAGCCTCCGATCCCTCCGAGTGAACCCGTGGCTACAAATGCCCAGACCGCCGACTCCGGCCCCGTCCGGGAGTCCGCGCGAATAACCAGCCTCGACCTCATACGCGGCGTCGCCGTGCTGGGCATCCTGCTAATGAACGCCGTATCCTTCAAGTTCGGCCCCGCCCCCTACTTCAACCTGAGCGCGGGCGGCTCTGAGACGTGGCTCGACTGGACTGTGGGAATCCTCGGCGAAATCTTCGTCGACCAGAAGTTCATGGGCCTGTTTTCGCTGCTCTTCGGCGCGGGCATGATACTATTCATAGACCGCGCCAGCGCCAGGGGAAGAAGCGCCGTTCTGCTGAATATGTGGCGAAACGCGCTGCTGCTGCTCATCGGAATCCTGCACAGCGTATTGTGGTATGGCGACGTGCTGATGGCCTACGCGATAGCGTCCTTCTTCCTGATTGCTCTGCGAAAGCTGCCCAACCGCGCGCTAATCTCCGTTGGCGTCGCCGTGTTCGCGCTGTCCATCCTCTGCGCTCTACTCACTCAGTACATGGCCGGCGCGACCGACTCATCCCTGCCCGCCCTCTGGAATCCGGGCGAGATTTCAACCCAGGATCCTATCCAGGCCATCTTCCTGCTGGGCTACTTCCTGCGCGCGCTCGGCCTGATCATCGTCGGCGCGGGCCTGTACCGCGTCGGCTTCATGAACGGCAGCCTGCCCGCCGGAACGTACCGCTTGACCGCGATAATCGGCCTCGCCGTCGGCCTGCCCCTAGCTGCCGTCGGAGTCCTTATCACCGCGATCAGCGACTACTCCAACGAGATAGCCTTCATCGGCCAGATACCCAACACGCTCGGAACCATTCCCGCATCGCTCGGATACATGAGCCTCATCATCCTCTGGAACAACCGCGCCGACAACCGCCTCAAGCGACGCCTGCGCTCGGTCGGCAGAATGGCGCTCACCAACTACCTGACCCAGACGATCATAGGCGTTCTAGTCCTGACAGTCCTGCTGAGCGACGCCGACTTCGTGAACCGCGCCGCCGTCTTGCTCTTCGCCTTCGCGGTATGGGCGCTGCAAATATGGTGGTCGCAAGCCTGGCTGAATCGCTTCCTCTACGGCCCCGCCGAATGGCTATGGCGCGTCGCCACCTACCGAACCGGCCAACCCCTCCGCCGTCCCCCTTCCTGACGAAAGGACGACCGACACGGCCAGCGCCGAATCCTCAGCCCTAAGACCCCCGCGCCGCCCTCGCCTTCTCCAGCATCACGGGCGGCAGCGGAAACACCCAGCCCCTGTTCATGATGATCTCACGCGCCAGCGCGGGCGGAATCGCCACGATGATCTCAGGCTCGATGGAGAACTTCCCGTCGAACCCGCCCATCGCGCTCCGCGCGTGGATTCCCGCGAACCCGCCCGGATCAACGCCGTCCTCCGCGTAGTCGCTCTGAGGCCCGCCGAAAACCGAGTGCCATCTGAACGAAAACCCATTCGTGACGGCTGGCGCGGCCCCGCTCGCTCCGCCGCCCGGCGAAACCACCATTCCCAGCGCCTTCACCGTGTACAGAACATCGTTCAGGTCGCCCTCGCCCCCGCAGCTAAGCGTCCAGTGCAGCCTGCGAATCAGTATGTCGGCGGTATCCTGGGCCGCCTGGAAGCCGTGCGCGATCCGCTCTTCATCATCATTCATCGGATAAGTCCCGGCCGTAGTGCCGGACAGGTACACAAGACCGCTCTCATGCACCACCGCCCCCGCTATTCCCGCGCCTCCAAGCGACGCCACATCCTCGCCGAAACTGCCCAGCGGAATCCCGATCTCCCGAATCCTGTCATACACGTCGAAATCACGCCGCAACTCATCCGGCAACACCGCATCGTCATAGTGCTTGCTCACGCTCAGACCTCCCGAAAGTAAATCCGCGAATGGGGGAAAGTGGCGGACAGGGTGGGATTCGAACCCACGAGAGCCTGTCTAAGACCCTACGCCCTTAGCAGGGGCGCGCCTTCAGCCGCTCGGCCACCTGTCCACATCGTCCGGCCCGACCGACAACGCGGCCCAAGCCGGGAACTGCGATACACATACTCTACAACACACCGCCGCCCATCGGCAAGTTCAAGCTGGCAGACACGCCCCCGCCGTAGTAGAATGTGAACCGTGCGATGGAATTCTTCTCGAATCACTGGGGCAGCCTATTCAGCGTCATCGGAGTTGCCGTTTCGGTGATCGGCCTCGCGTGGGCGATTTTGGAGGCCCGCCGCGCCCGTTCCGCCGCCGAGTTAGCCGAGCGAGCGACCATCGAAACCAGAAACAGAATCGGACGTCACCTGGCAGCGACTGACCTGGAACGCGCCGTAGGTCTCATACAGCGACTTAAGCTCCTGCATCGTGAAAGACGTTGGGAAGCTGCATTGGAGCAATATCAATCCTTGAGAGTGATAATTTCCAACATCGCCGCCCGACATCCTGATTTGAATCCTGAGATTCATGATCTCTTATCCTCCGCGAGAGAAGAGATATCTGAGATGGAAGACCATGTCGAGATGCAGGTAAGCCAAGAGTTGGAGCCTGACAACCTGAATATACTTAATCGCCAATTGAATACAATTCAGAGCAACTTGGAGCGAATTTCCTCTACAATGGAATTTGGCGAATGACAAAGGGGACCGATATGAGCAGGATGCCCGAAATTTTGGATGGTCTGATCGCGAAAACAGAAGAAGGCAAGCTGACGTGGCGAACTACGTTAGGCAGCGACTCATTCATGACGTCTGTTGATACTATTGCGATTCTCGTCAGAGAAGATTTCGATAAACGGCACCGTCTCTCGATTCTTAATGATGAAGGCCTGACCGTCCAAGTCTTGCAGACACCTATCACCGAATTTAGGGGGTCAGAAACCGAAAACGACGCGACCCCGGAACAAGCCCGGCAATTAAGCCGTCTCTTCACCCTGGCCCGCGGCTCAGCGCTTAAGGCCGACCTCACCCTGGAACAACTCGCCAAGAGCCTCGCTAACATCTCATAGACAACACCAAGGAGCCTCCCAAGTGCAAAAACGAGCGATTAGGGGCCATGCGTCCCAAATAATGGTCGAACAACTCGCCGCCTCCGGCGTCAAGTACGTATTCAACAACTCCGGCTCCCGCGAAGCCCTCTTCTTCGACACCCTGCACGCCCACCCCGACATACACGGCATCCTGGGCCTGCACGAAGGCAGCGTGACCGCCATGGCCGGCGGATACACCCAGGTCAACGCCGATCCGGGCGTCATGGTCGTCCACCTCGGCGCCGGCCTCGCCCAGAGCATGGGACAGCTAATCAACGTCTGGTGGGGCGGCCTGCCCGTCGTCGTCATAACCTTCGCCGGAGACACCGGCAGCTTCGCCGACAGGATAAGCCTCGATCTCAGCCACAGCTTCGGCCCCACCTCCATCGCCGCGCCCATGACCAAGGAAAACTGGACCGTCGTAGAGCCGCAGGGCCTGCCCGCCGCCATCGAGCGAGCGTTGCGCGTCGCCGCCACGCCCCCCGTCGGGCCTGTCCACCTCGCCGTTTACGACAGTATGCTAGGTCCCGCGCCGCTCGACACCGAGATAATCGAGGGCGAAATCCCCCAGGTCAGGGCCGGCTACCCCTCCGACGACGACATGGAGCGCGTCGCCCTCGCGCTGCACGAAGCCGAGCGTCCGCTCATCTACGCCGGCGACGGCATCTGGAAGAGCGGAGCCGAGGCCGCCGTCACCCAGATAGCCGAGACCTTCGGAGCCGCCGTCGCCACCGGCATGAACGACCTGCGCGGCGTCCCCATCAAGCACCCCCAGCACGCGGGCTACTTCCCCCGCGCCGTCGAAGCGCTCCAGCCCGACCTCATCCTCTCCATAGGATCGCGGCACGGCGGCGCGGGTACGGCCTCCGACTACGACGGCTTCGGCGGAAACGCCAGGCTAATCGCCATCGGCGCGGACGTGGAGAACCTCAAGAATATGCCCGGCCTCGACCTCGCCATCCTCGCCGACGAACGCCGCGCCATGGAACGCCTCGCCGCCCTCGTCCAGAGCGAGACCACTCCCGAACGCTACGACGACCGCCGTCAGTGGGCGCGAGACAACTCCACCTCGCTCCGAAACGAACGCCGCGCCGCGCTGGACAGACCCGCCCAGGATGGCCGCGTCCGCGCCCTGCCCATCATAGAGGCGCTCGACTCCGAACTCGAACGGCTGGGTGGCGGCATCGTCACCACCGAGCAGTTCGCCGTCCCCCAGGACGTCGTCGCCGGAGACAACGGCCCGGGCAATAATATGTACCTCCGTCCCGCCGGTGGCTCCGAGGGCTACGGCGTCGGCGCGCCCATCGGCGCCAAACTCGCCGCCCCCGACAAGCCCGTCGTCGGACTCGTGGGCGACGGCTCCCTCTACTACGCCGACAGCGGGCTCTGGACGGCCGTCCATCACAACATCCCCGTCCTGTACCTGATAACCAACAACCAGGCTTACGGCATCGTAGCCGGAGCGTTCGGACGCGCCGACGCCAACATGAGAGAGTCCGGCGACTACGGCGGCGTCGCGCTCACCGGCATGGACCCGACCCGGATAGCCGAGGGCTTCGGCATGGAAGCCGTTGACCTCACCGACGAATCCAAGGCCAGCGACACCATAGCCGAGGGCCTGAGAATCGTCGAGAACGAGCGTCGCCCGTTCCTCATCAACGCCCGTATGCCCATGGGCCTGCCCGAAGGCGGACGCCCCGCCCAGCAGTTCAGATTCGCTTAGAAACCATCTCAAAGCTATCGCAGGAAACGAGCGACAAGGGTAGGCAAGAGTCCCTTCCCCCTTGACGGGGGAAGGTTAGGATGGGGGTGAAATCCCTTCCGATTGGGTTTTGAAATAGGCACTTAGCGGGAAGGGAGTCTTTTCACGATGCCAAGATGGGAAAAGCGCGAGTTCAACCTGCCCGCCACGCACAGGTGGCAAGCCAAAAAAGGCAACAAGATATTCATCGCCGACAGGGGCGCGGTGCAGTTCGAGTATCCGGGTGATTGGGTCGCCTCGCCCGGAGAACACTCCTTCTGCTTCTACGACAAACCCGAGCCGGACGACGACATACGGCTGGAATGTTCCATGATTCGTATGCCGCCTATCAAGGACGACGACTGGAGCGGACTCCCCCTGTCCGATCTGCTGGAGAACACGGTTCTGGCCTCAGACGAAAGAGGAGTTGCGAAGACCGGAAACAACCGGCGCCTGCGCCGCCCGAACCTCGAAGCCGAGTGGCTGGAAGTCGACTTCTTCGACCCCAGCCAGGACCGCTGGGCCAAATCCCGTATGTGTCTCGCGCGCGGCAACGGCATCCAGGCATTCATAACAATGGACTACTGGGTCGAGGACGCCCCCACCGTCCGCCGCGTCTGGAACGACGTCCTCCGCTCCCTCAAGCTCGGCGAATACATCCCCAACCCCTTCCGCGGCCCCCGCCGAGCGGATTAGACGACGCTGCGGCGCTGCCCTGTTTCACAAATAGTTGAACCACCCTCAGCTATACCCTCGTCAAGCAGAAACCCATCGTCCGGGAGAAAATCCTTCTCCGCAAGTAGCCCACTCTGAACTTCCAGGACTAACGACTGCATGAGATCATCATACGCGCAGGTCGTGTACCATCCATATTTGGAACCTTCCAGCAGTAAAGTCCTGAGATCAAGCGTCCCACGACGGAACTGTCCTAATCGAAACGGATCCACCCCGGTAACCAGATAGACATCGCCGTCTTTCAGAGAATCAATCATCACGCCTACGTAGTGTCCTCCGATGGGATCCCGCCCCTCGAATACCTGAACCCCATCGTAATAGACCAGCGTATCAGTATGTCGTATGACCTTCATTGCCTCACACCATCGAACAATTTCCAAGAATGTCAAAATCCGCCAGCGGCCACCAAGTAAAATGGTAGGGGTCTCTTCCGGTCTTCTGAATTTGCCCCGCGCCTTTATCTAGGGCGACCCGGCAAACTTCCATTCCCTGATTTCTCATACGGGGAAGTTTCCGCATCTTCTCTGACGCTTGGACGTTGGAATGTACCGAGAGTCCACGCGCTTGGCACTCAGAGACTCTAAATGCGCGGTTCGGCCTTTCCGCTCTCTGCGACATGAAGTCAGCTTCCATAGGCGGTCTATTCCTGACCAACCGAAATACGATACGAGGCGCGTCTATTTCTTCCGCTTCTTCAGGTGGACATCCATCGGGTAAGGGTTCTCTGTAGGCACTATGCGTCAATTAGAATCGTCCTAGTCCAGCGTCGCCCATGGCTTCAAGACAAACCATGTCAGCATCGCGCTCAGTATGGTTCATTCTATTCCTTCGCATAGTTTGGCGTCAAAAGACGGTTGCGCGCTATCGGCTACTCCACCACTATCCATAGACGATCCACCGGACAGCCGCGGGGAAGCATCCGCCGTATCCGCCGTCCGAGTTCGTCATTAAGACCGTTCTTGCGCCCCTCGAATTTAGCGTAATGTCCCTCATGCGCCACGACCTCGCCATCTTCATCCGCGATTATGACAGAACCATCCCGCTCGCCAACGCTGAATCCCTGCGGCCATACCAGAACGTTCCTGCGTATGTGCATACACCTTTCGTCAAGTTGGAGGAAGCCTTCGATATATTCAGGCGTTGACGTCGCGTATGATGACCGCTCTTCCTGATGCTGCGGAAAGATGACCGGAAAGCCCGAATCCGATATTTCTTTCCCAAGCATGATTAAGTCAGTGTGACCTATGTCAAGTTCCGCCTCGGAGCCATCAACCGCCACCGCGACGATACGGCGTAAATACTCGCCGGGCGGAAGCGGCCCTCCTATCCTTTCCGACTCAAATTCCTCCGGCAGCGGGAGGTGAAATAACTCAGAGGTAGGATCTACCTGGAATATCTCGACATAAGGATCGGTAGCGTCGCTTTCAAGAATCAGCCGTACCTGCGCGATCTCTTTGTTGAACTGACACCAGCCGCCGTTTACCGCGTCAACCGCCGTCCTGTATCGGTCTTCCAACGAATCGAGAACGATGTCCAGGTCTCCACCCTCTAGCGTCTGTCCGCATCCATGCCTCAATTCCGCCTCGCCTGGAACACTCAGGCCGAACGCATAACTGACCTTGTTCTGGACATCCGCTTTGCCCTCAAACCACTGCGCGTGCACCCACACATTGTACCTGCCGGGCGTCGTGTCCATGGCAAACCCGCGTTCGACCGGCGACAACCATATCAAGCCGCTAACCACCGAGAGATTCCCGGGTTCAGTGAGTATGTTCGCCAGCAACTTAGTCGGTCGGCTGTCGGGCGTAATCCGAACAGTGATAGCGTTGCCGCGCCCCACCTCAATATAAGCGTCAACTATATCATCATGGGGAGAAGTCCTTACGCACTGGATGCCGGACTGCTCATCCACCGTCCAGCATCCCTGAAATCTATACCCCTCGATAGTTTCACCCTTGTACTCCAAAGACAGCTTAGGCAAAGCCGCCTCGGATACCACCGCGACCGCGGTAGCCGTCGGCTCCGGGGGCGGCATAGAAGCGGAGGCAGTCGGACTTGGCGCAATCCTAGCCGTCTGAGTCGGCGTACCATTCTCAATCCCCTGCCCGCCACAAGCGAGCGGAGCCATCACCCCCACGAAAGCGACAAATATCCATACTTTCCGCATTACGCCCATATCAATCCCTTCTTTGCCGCCCACAATGCCTCCTACACTATACACGACCCCATTTCCCCATTGACCTTACCGCCCGCAATTAGTATATTCCACCGCATGATTATTGGACTTCTCTCAGACACACACCTGCCGAACCTCATAACCGACCTCGGCGAACTCGGCCCCGAGACCGCCGAGTTCTTCAGCGACGTCGACCTCATCCTGCACGGCGGCGACCTCACCTCGCCCGCCGTACTCGACTGGCTGGAACAATTCGCCCCCGTCATCTGCTCCACAGGCAACAACGACCCCATACCCGACCCCCGCTGCGAGGACATCCAGGTACTGGAAATAGAAGGCTGGCGAATCGGGATGCGCCACTCCCTCGAAGGCCAATTCCGGCCCGTCCCCATCCTCCAGCGCTACTTCCCCCAGCCCGTGGACATCATGCTCTCCGGCCACACCCACGAAGAGCGCCTCGAACACCGCGACGGAGTCACCCTCATCAACAGCGGCTCCATAACCTTCCCCCACCACAAAGAACTCCGCTTCGGAACCGCCGGCCTGCTCGAACTCACCCCCCAGCGAATGAACGTCCGCCTCTTCCCGCTTGGACACACCGAGGGCAGACCCAATCCCACCCGAACGCTCGAACTCCAAATCCTGCGCGACGACGACGGCCTCCTAATGGCCGCCGACTCCTGAACGCCTCACAACCCTGCAACGAATCACTGGAAAGCCCCATGACACAACTCCTTGAAGACATCACCGTTCTGGACTTCACGCAGGGAATGGCAGGCTCCGTCGCCACCATGGTCATGTCCGACTTCGGCGCGCGCGTCATCAAGATAGAGCCGCCCGGCGGCGACCCCTACCGCGCCATGCCCGCCGCCCCCGTCTGGCACAGGGGCAAGAAAAGCGTCATCCTCGACCTCGCCCAAGAGAAAGACCGCCGTCGCGCCCAAACCCTCGCCGCCTCAGCCGACGTCATAATCGAGACCTTCATGCCCGGCGACGCCAAGACCGCCGGCCTCGACTACGACACCCTCAGCGCCCTAAATCCGCGTCTCATACACACCACCATAACCGCCTTCGGAGACAGCGGCCCCTACGCGCGCTACCGCCCCTACGAATCCCTCGTCAGCGCCAAGTCCGGCCGCTACATGGCCTTCGCCGGACAGAACGACCGCGAAGGCCCCAACTACGGCGCGGTCCAGGTAGCAAGCCACGCCGCCGCCATGGCCGCGGCGCGCGGAACCGTCGCCGCCCTCATGCTCCGCGACCGAACCGGCAGAGGCCAGCGCGTCGAAACCAACCTGCTCAGAGCCATCACCTACTACGACCTGCTCCAATTCGCCGTCTGGCAGATGATGATAAACCGCCCCGAAGAATTCGACTTCGACCCCACAGTCGTCGCCTCTCGCCCCACGCCCATACAGTACCTCCCCGTCCGAACCAAAGACGGACGCTGGATACAACTCGCCAACCTCATGGAACGCCTCTTCATCGCCGAAGTCAAGGCCATCGGCCTCGGCCACCTGCTCGAACAGCCCCGCTACGCCAACGCCCCCCACCTCGACGACGACCCCCGCGAGGAGATGCGCGAGTTCATCCTCGAGCGGATGCAGGAACAGACCATGGACGAGTGGATGGACTTCTTCGTCAACGTCGAGGGCGACGTAGCCGCCGAACCCTTCATGACCTCCGTAGAAGCGCTAGACCACTCCCAGGTCATCCACAACGGCCTCGTCCAGAACGTCCACGACCCCGCGCTCGGCCACACCCGCCAGATAGGCCCCCTCTTCCGCATGGACGCCAACCCTCCCAAAATACAAGGCCCGGCCCCCCAACCCGGCCAGCACTCCGAGCAAATCCTCTCCGACCTCTCAACTATCAGTCAACAATCCCCCTCTCCCTTTGAGGGAGAGGGCCGGGGCGAGGGTGAATCCCCAACTACCAACCAACACCCCCCCTCCCCCTCGACGGAAGACCTTGAAAATTCCCCCTCTCCCTTGGGAGAGGGTCGGGGTGAGGGCAAAAACTTCCCACCCAATCCCTTGTCAGGCTTCACTGTCCTGGACCTCTCCACCGTCATAGCCGGCCCCGTCTCCGGCTCCCTGCTCGCCGAGATGGGCGCGCGAGTCATCCGCATCGAGACCCTCGCCGGAGACTGGATGCGGAATACCTTCAACGGCCTCGCCACCAACCGCACAATGGCCGGAACCCAGGGCCTCTCCATAGACCTCAAGACCGACGAGGGCCGCGAAGTCCTGAACCGCCTGCTCCCCAGGGCAGACGTTATCCTCCACAACATGAGGCCCGGCGCGCCCTACCGCGTCGGCATCGGCATAGAGCAGGTTCGAGAGCTAAACCCCGACGCCGTGTACGTCTATCTCGGAGGCTACGGCTCCGACGGCCCCCACAGCCACCGCCCCTCCATGCACCCCATCGGCGGCGCGCTCGGAGGCGGCGTAATGGCCCAGATAGGCAGCGCCGGCATACCCGACCCCGACAGCCCGTTGAGCATGGACGAAATCAAAGCCGTCTCCCGCAGACTCGGACGCGCCAACGAGGTCAACCCCGACCCCAACACAGCCATGGTCACCGCCACCGCCGTAACAATGGCCCTCTACGCCCGCCAGCGATTCGGAACGCCCCAGTACGTCGAAACCACCATGATAGGCTCCAACGCCTACGTCAACGCCGACCACTTCTTCGACTACGAAAGCAGACTGCCCCGACCAACCCAGGACCCCGACGGCTACGGCCTCAACGCCCTCCACCGCCTCTACCAATCCTCCGACGGCTGGATATTCCTCGACTGCCCCTTCCAGGACGAATGGCGGCGTATGTGCCAGACGCTTGGACGCCCCGACCTTCTCACCGACCCCCGCTTCGCCGACCCCGCTTCCCGCGCCGCCAACGACCACGCCCTAATCTCCCAACTAGCCGCCGAATTCGCCCGCAAGCCCGCCCTCGAATGGGAGCGGACAATGACCTCCGCCGACGTCGGCTGCGTCCAGACCGAAGACAGGGGAATGTACCACTTCTTCTCCGAAGACCCCCACGTAGAGCGTAACCGCCTCCGCGTCGACGTCGAACACCCCAAATTCGGCCCCCTATGGCGCTACGCCCCCATCCTAGAATTCTCCCATACCAAGAGCCTCGCCGGCCCCGGCATCCTCCGAGGCCAGCACACCATCCCCATCCTAAAAGAACTAGGCTACACCGACCCCCAAATCCAATCCATGCGCGAGAGGAAAGCCCTAGACTGGGAAGAACCCTAATCCACCATCGCTATTCCCCTATATGAACGGATTGATTACCCGTAGCCCGTCATAGTCTTGCGTGTCGCTCAGGTCTTCCGAGTACACCGCGTCGCATCAGGACCGTTTATCGCCTCGTCATATAACTCAGCGCGCGTCAGATTATCTCTTGAGTCCAACCCAACGCCCCTGGATTCGAAGTCCGAGACCACCTCATCCATATCCCTGGGCCGAAGCTCCGAGCCAAAGTCCACGCCAAGCCCGTCCAACTGCTCACCCGCGAGACGCATTAGATACCCTCGCACCAGCGCGGATACCGACGTTCCAAGTTGCGTCGCCCGGATTTCAGCGCCCCGATGCGTTTCATCATCAACGGATACAGTGATACTCTTCATATTACGCAAACTCACTACTACTCTGCTTCACATCATACGCGGATCCCCAAACCCTCGCAACGCTACTCCGCCCAGACTCCCAGGGTCTTTCGGTTATTTCCCAATACCGCTTCTGTCGTTCGCCCTGAGCTTGTCGAAGGGCCACCACGAACGGTAATTGGTTGATAATCGAAATACCCTGGCCCAGACTCCATCCTACCCCAAGAATCTACTTCCCTTCCCCTATCTCCGCCCCTGCCCTCCGACGCCCACTGTCAGGTCTGATTTCAGATTGAGCTAGATTCTGGCTTGACACCATTCGTTCTCGGTATATAATTACGCTCGCCAAGTAGTCCATCCGTTGGGGTGTCGAATCTCGACATGAGTGGAGGCCCTCGGGCCTCCTTGTCGACACCTCACGGGATCGCGGACTACTTGGCAGTAAGCCACTATCTCATGTCACAAGGAGGTATCTCGATGACGACGGAACGTAAGTCAACCGATGAACGCAAGGACATCATAGGTCGCCAGGTCAGCATGATGGCGGCGCAGGGCATGAGGGTCGAATCTCAGAGCGACTTTCAGGCCATCCTGATAAAGGGCAAGCCCGTCAACCACATCCTTCACCTCATTCTCACTATCATCACTCTCGGCGTGTGGGGCATCGTCTGGATAGCCCTGTACTTCCTGGGCGGTCAGACACGTCAGATCGTCACCGTGGACGAATTCGGGAACGTCATCACCAGCGAGGCATAGTAGCCCGTTCAGTACGACGGCAAGCGGTATCCTTGGTGATACCGCCATTCCTTTTCTGAATGGGAGTTACCGCTATGGTGGAGGCAATCTCCGCAATCCTGGTCCTGGCGTTTTTTGCCGCCCTCGTAGGGCTAATCGTCGGGGTCGTTTATGCTGTTACGCGCAAGCAGTGGAAGTTTGCGATTATTGGTGGAGCGATTACCGTAGGGTTACTCGTTATCCTAATCATCTTCATGGGTGCGACGGGTCAGCTTGACGACACTGAAACCGAGACTACCCAAGTAGTTGAGACGCCGCGTACAACAGACGGACAGGTGGCTATCTCGCCTGCCCCTACATCCACACCGGAACCGACTCCAATCCCCGAACCAACCGCTACTCCTGAGTCCAAGTTCAATTGCCGGGACCTGGAATTGGAGTACCTCAATATGTCGAGTCTGGGTTATGAGGCAGCTTTGATGCACGTCTCGAATGTAATGAGCTTGAAGGATGACAACCCGTTTGCCTACTACACGTCCGGAGACGCTGAGCGCGAACTACAGAAATGCGGCGTGATACCGCGATAAGCCTAGCCTAGGCTGAAATCAAAGACCCCGCCATTGTCGGCGGGGTCTTTTCGTTCTCTAAACAGTCCCTACACATTTTCCATAACCCGACTTGTGATAATTGAGCTGGTGATCACCCGGGTATATAATGTCCATAAAATTACCTAGATTCAATGTGCCACAGTGAGGTAACCCATGAAGCGAGAGTCAGGAAACAGAAACTCGTCAATCTGGTTGATAGGTGACTCCAGCCCACCAAGCTGGGAAGATTATCTGGACGAACCGCTGGACGCCAAACATCCAGCGCGCCACAATATTTGGACGCCGATCATTGACAGGATCCAAAGGCAGGTGTTCATTAGCGACCAGCGAAGGGTGGATGATTCTCAACTGTACGTCAGAAATGCAGTTCATAATCAAAAGGACAAGCCAGACTATGGCACTACGGAGTGGTGCCCCAAACTTTTGGCAGAGGCTGATGACTTTGGCAAGCTGTTGAAGAAGCACAAGCCGCCGCTGGTGTTTACATTTGGAGCTTTCGCATTTGAGTTCGCAAGGAGAAGCATCTCAAAGGGACCGAATAGGAGACAATCTTATTGGGACACTAAGAAATTAGGCGCGGAGTTCGGACAACGCGTCGAAAACTTCAATCCGCAAAAGATAAACATCTTCCCTCTCTTACATGTAAGCATTGCCAGGGGCCATTTTCTGAAGAGCCACAAAAATTTCACGGGGGAAGACAACGGGAACTACTTCTATTTTGTAGCCGAGAAAATCGGACATCTTCTCCTCAAACATAAGTGCACACTCAATATTTGGATTGAACCTTGAGGCCGCAACGAGGTATAAGCTAGTGGCTAGGGATGGAAGGAATGGGTGAAGATAAGCGAGTGGTCCAGCTAAGCATCAGGGCCTTTCAGTTATCCGTCCCAGTCAGTCGTAATCCGCGTCTCCCTGTGGGGCACCCCCACCCCTTCGTGTCTCTTCGCGCCCTTCGTGGATAAACTAAATTGCCACCGATTCCCCATATCCAGACGATTGCAAACATCCCTTCCCTCCCCCCTCCCCCCCATGCTACAATACCCCCGTAACAGAACAAAAGTACCCGCAACCCATAAACAACAACTTATCAACAATCACTCGTCAGACCGAAAATAATTCGCCCCAAAGCTAAGTACAGGTGATTCCAGGTCACTTCCAAGCGTTCCGAACGCTTGGAAGCCCCAAAAACCACTTGGAACCTCACCTGGAACCCACCTGGAACGATATAAGCGCCAATATATGATACAGACTAAAAACTAATCACTAGGAACTAATAACTCCCATGATACCAATAGAAGAAATCGCCAAATTCCCCCCGCCGGGTATGTCCCTCCCGGTCATGGTCGCCTTCAGCCCCGACGACCGCCTTGTGACCTACCTGCACGGCGCTGACCAAAGCCCCGTCCGCCAGCTATACGCGCTCAGCGCCCAGACCGGCCAGTCCCGCGTCATACAGGCAAGCGTCGAACCCGAATCCGCCGAACTCTCTCTTGAAGAACAGCTACTCCGCCAGCGCCAGCGCCAACTCGGACAGGGCATCGTCCGCTACGCATGGGCCGCCGGCCGCGACCTCATCCTCATCCCCGCCCAGTCCGGCCTCTACGTCAAGGACGGCGCGGACTCCCCCGCCCGCCTCCTCATATCCAACGACGAAGGCCCAATCCAGAACCCGACCCTCTCCCCCGACGGCTCCACGATAGCCTTCGTCCACGACGCCGAGATCTACGTCGTCTCCGTAGAAGGCGGAGACCCCACCCAGGTAACGCATGGCGCGAGAGGCGCTGGCAAGACTCACGGCCTTGCCGAATACATAGCCCAGGAAGAAATGCACAGACTCACCGGCCTTTGGTGGTCCAAGGACAGCCGCCACATCGCCTTCCAGCAAGTGGACGAAACCCACATCCCCGTCTATCGCATCATGCACCAGGGCAAGGACCAAACCGGCCCATCCGCCCAGGAAGACCACGGCTACCCATTCGCCGGCATGGACAACGCCCGCGTCCGGCTGGCCGTCGTCCCCGTCCGGGGCGGCGATCCAGTCTGGATGGAGCTAGGCGACAACCCCGACATATACCTGGCCCGCGTCAACTGGCTGCCCGACGGCTCCCTCTGCGCCCAAATCCAGAACCGCGATCAGACCCGCCTCGACCTCATCAGCTTCGACCCATCCACCGGCGGCCCGACCATCCTGCTAACCGAGACCTCCGACGTCTGGATAAACCTCAACGATATGTTCCGCCCCCTCGACGGCGGCGACTTCCTATGGGCCTCCGAACGCTCCGGCTTCAACCACCTCTACCTCTACGACTCCGACGGCAGCCTCATCCGCCAACTCACCTCCGGCGACTGGCAGGTGGACTCCATCGCCGGCGTTGACCAGAAGCGCGGCCTCATATACTTCACCGGCTCCAAAGACGGCCCCACCGAGCGCCACCTGTACAAAGTGTCCATAGAAGGCGGCCGGATAGACAGGCTCACCCCCGAACCCGGTACCCACGTCGTCGCCCTCGACCACCGCTTCAACAAGTTCGTGGACGTCTTCTCCGACACCCGAACGCCGCCCACAATCACGCTCAGATCCCTCCACGACGGCGCGACCCTCCACCCCATACACGCGCCCGACGACCCGCGCCTGGCCGCCCTCGCGCTCTCACCGCCCGAACTCGTCTCCATCCGGAGCCGCGACGGCGAAACCCTCCACGGCGCGCTCTACCGCCCCGATCCCGACGAGTTCGGCCCCGGCCCATACCCCACCGTCATATACGTGTACGGCGGCCCCAGCGCGCAGGTCGTCAACGATCACTGGTCAATGACCTGCTCCATGCGCGTCCAGAGCCTCCGCTCGCGCGGCTACCTCGTATTCGCCCTCGACAATCGCGGCAGCAAGGGACGCGGACTCGCCTTCGAGGGCGCGATAAGGCATAACATGGGCGACGTCGAAGTCCGCGACCAGGTGGACGGCGTTCGCTGGCTTATAGCCCAAGGCTTGGCCGACCCCGACCGCGTTGGCGTCTATGGCTGGAGCTACGGCGGATACATGACCCTCATGTGCCTCTGCCGCGCCCCCGACATATTCAAGATGGGCGTCGCCGGCGCCCCCGTAACCCACTGGGACGGCTACGACACCCACTACACCGAGCGCTACATGGGAACCCCCGACTCCAACCCCGACGGCTACCGCGTGAGCGGCGTAATGTCCCACGTCCAGAACCTGCGCGGCGACCTGCTCATAGTCCATGGACTCATAGACGAAAACGTCCACTTCCGTCACACCGCCCGCCTCATAAACGCCCTCATCAAGGCCCGCAAGCCCTACGACCTCCACCTCTACCCCGACGAGCGCCATATGCCCCGCAGCCTCGCCGACCGGATCTACATGGAAGAACGCATCTCCCACTTCTTCCACCGCAACTTATAAGCGTTGGGCAAAATGGTACTGTATATGATACTATGACGGCGATAACCCTTGACTCAATTCGACAGAATGCTTGCCAGAATTCTAGCCCGTCCGCCGGAGGCGGAATTCCGAGATGTCCGTCGTCTCTTGGAAGCCTACGGATGGACGCTTGATCGTACTAGAGGAAGCCACACTCAGTTTACTAAGCCGGGAGAACGAACCCTGACGGTCCCTACTGTCCGTGGCAGGAAGGTAAAGAGAGTGTATCTGAGTCAGATAATCAATCGTCTGGAACTTGACCAATAGTTGAGGTATAGCGACTTATGAGCGCGAACAAGAAGCCCCTCGAATACTTCCTTCAGCTTGAATACTCGCTCAATATAATAGCCGACCCCGACGGTGGCTACGTCGTCCTGTTCCCAGACCTGCCCGGATGTATAACCCAGGGCGACACTCTCCAAGAAGCCCTGTACATGGCCGAGGACGCCCGGACAGGATGGATAGAAACGGAGTACGACAGGAGCGACGGCGATATTCCCATGCCGTCCTATCCCGTCGAGTACAGTGGCAAGTTCAACGTCAGGCTTCCCAAGTCCTTGCACCAGGCGCTCTCCGAATCCGCCGAACGGGATGGCGTAAGCCTGAACCAGTACGTCGTGATGCTGTTGTCTCGCGGCGAAGCCGAAGATAGACTTACCAGCGCAAACCCTGTGTATAATCTAACCACGGCATAACCCCACAACCAGGAACTCACATGACCACCACGGCCCACTACATCCAAAAAGCCCGCGACATCGCCGCCCTCATCGCCGACGCCGGCCACCGCATTGACGCCGAGCGCCGCATCCCCGAAGAAATCACCAACCGCATGGCAGACGAAGGCTTCTTCCGCCTGCTCATTCCCCGCTCCCTCGGCGGCGCCGAACTCGCCCACCCCGACTTCCGCAAGATAGTCAGCGTATTCGCCCAGGCCGACGCAAGCGCCGGCTGGTGCGTCAACCAGAACAACGTCTTCTCCACCAACTCAGCCCGCGTGCCTGAAGAGACCGCCCACGAGGTCTGGACCGTCCAGCGAAACGTCGTCACCAACGGCCCGCCCATGCCCTACACCAGGGCCGACATAGTAGAAGGCGGCTACCGCGTAAGCGGACGCTGGAACTTCAGCAGCGGCATCCCCCACGCCACCTGGGTCGCCGCCCTCACCCCCGTTTACCCGCCTGGCCAGTCCGAACCCTCCGAAATGCGAACCATGCTCTTGCCCAAGCGCGAGGTCAACGTGCTGGACGTCTGGAATGTCGGCGGACTGCGCGGCACGGGCAGCCACAGCTTCGAGGTTCAGGACGCCTTCATCCCCGCCGCCCGCTCCTACTCCACCACCGCCGGGTCCCGCGAACCCGGCCCCCTCTACTACATCCCGACCACCCTGCTATTCTGCTCCGGCTTCGCCACCGTCGCGCTCGGAGCGGCCCGCGCCGGCCTAGACTCCGCCATCCAACTCGCCATCGGCAAAACCCAGATGGGACGCGAAACCACGATGCGAGACGAATCCACCACCCAGCGCATGGTCGGCGAGGCCGAAGCGATCTGGAACGCCGCCCGCGCCTACCTCGACGAATCCGCCAACGCCATGTGGAAGGGAGTCTGCCGAAACCGCGACCTCACCATGGAGGAACGCATCAACGTCCGCCTCTCCAGCACCCACGCCATCCGCCAGGCCGCCAAAGTCGTCGACATCGCCTACACCCTCTGCGGCTCCAGCGCCATATTCGCCGTCAACCCCATCCAGCGCAAATTCCAGGACGTCCACGCCATAACCCAGCAAATACAAGGCCGCCCAACCCACTACGACACCGCCGGCCAATTCTACCTCGGCCTCGAACCCGGCGGCATATTCTAACCGCCCGCGTTTAGCTATCATAAAAGTATGACCAAGCCAATCCACTCTGGTTCACTACTGTTCGCCCTCGCCCTCGCGTTCATAGCCGCCGCCTGCTCCACCGAACCCCCACCAATCCCAACCCCATCCCCCACCGCCCGCGTCACCCTCGCCTCCACAGACCTAGCCGTCGGAGACAACCGCGTAGTCTTCGCCCTAATCCAACCCGGCGGCGGAGCGCTCAAAGACGCCCAGGTACAAGTCCGGACCTTCTACCTCTCCGGCGCGACGCCGCAACAGGCCGTCCAGACCGCCCCCGCCACATTCCAGGAATGGCCCGGCGGAACCGCGGGCGTCTATCGCGCCAAACTCGCCTTCGACCAATCCGGCGACTGGGGACTCGGCGTCACAGCCACCCTCTCCGACAACTCCAACCTGAACGTCGGCGCGAAAATCCAGGTAAAGCGAACAAGCTCCACTCCCGCCATAGGCTCCCCCGCGCCCCGCAGCCACACCAAGACCGCATCCGACGCCGATGACCTCACCCACATCACCACCGACCCAAGCCCCGATCCCGACCTGTACCGCCTCACAATAGCCGACGCCCTGGACGAACCCAAACCCCTGCTCGTAACCTTCGCAACCCCCGCCTACTGCCGCACCGCCACCTGCGGCCCCCAGATGAACGTCCTCAAGCAACTCAAAGACAAATACGCCGACCGGATGAACTTCATCCACGTCGAGGTTTACGACAACCCCGCCCAGATTCGAGAACAAGGCTTCTCCGCCGCCAGAATCGCCCCCGCCCTGGCCGAATGGGGCCTGCCAAGCGAACCCTGGACCTTCATAGTGGACGACGGCGTAATCCGCGCCAAGTACGAAGGCTTCGTAACCCCCGACGAACTCCAAATCGCCATATCCACCCTGCTCCGTTAGCGCCGTGCCTTACTGCGCCTCGAACCTCTCCGCCAACTCCCCGTTCACCACGACCTCATACTCCTGCCCCGGCTCGAAATCCGCCCCCAGCGGAACGAACGTCTCCACGATGGGATAATCCGCCGTGCATACCCGCAACTCCGCTACCTCGTGATGCGTAACCTCCACCTCGACCCTGCCCGGGAAAGGACTCCCTATGTCATAGCCGTTGAACCACGAACACGAACTCCCCTTCGGCAGCGCCGACACGATATACAGGCTGTACTGCGGCGGATACGACTCCATTATCAGCAACTCCACGCTCTCCACCGGCGACCTCGCAGTCACCACATCCACGCTCGGGTCCTCCGGCGTCGTGAACAAATTGGTCAGAACCCCGTTCACGCTCACCGTGTAGTTTTCGCCCTGCCTCAACGCTGCCTCTATCGGAATGTTCGCGCTCAATTCCTGTATCGCCTGCGCGCAGGCTACGTTCCCGCCGTCGGACAGATCAGCGATTTCCAGCGAGACCTCTATCCAGCTTTCGACCACGCTCAAGTCATGCCCATCGAACCGCGAGCAGTAATCCGGCAGCGTAAACGACACCTCCAGCGAATACCCCGCGCCGTCCCTGCTTATCTCGACCCCCTGAACCCACGCGGCCTGGGACACCGACGGAGGCTCAGGCAAATCATCCGGCGTCGTCCACACCGAAGAACTCGAATTGTCCCACGTATCCCACGGAGTCATGTCATCAAAACCCCCGCAGGAAAAATCCATCGCCAGCGCCGCCGCGCTCACCAGCAGCGCCACCATAATCGCTATCACCCCACTCATATCAGAGCCTCCCGCCATTCCCAGAATGGCCTATTCACCGTCGCGTCTCCCTATATCATAACCAACTTCGCCCTCAGTTTGTCCCCCCAGGGTATTTTCGTTTTCGCCTCGTCTTTGATCTCGCGTTCGCCCTGAGCCTGTCGAAGGGCCGCCCGTTCATGGTTCGTCCTGAGCTTGTTGAAGGGCCGCCACGAACGTAATTGGTTGATAATCGAAAGACCCCAAGTTTGTCTCTTCTTATAGCGGATTGAAGAACCCCATAGATGCTATTATGCAACACTGAACGAAAAGGATTAGCTTATGTCCCTCGATCTCGGAAAGACCGCCCTCCAGATAGAGCGCATGACCCACGACCTCCGCGCCCGCGGCGAAGACAAGCGCCGACGCCTCGACCGCGCCATAGACCGCCTTGACACCTTCGACCCCGCCGCCTACGAAGACAAGCGCGCCCGCTCCGCCAACGTATTCAACTGGACGCCGCCCAGGGTACAAAACCGGCCGGCCTCCCGCCACTATCCTCCCCAAGTCCCCGACGACTTCTGCGTCGCCGCCGTGGACGGATCCCACATAGACGTCGACCGACACCTGCCCGCCCGCTGCTGCCTCATCAACATAGGCTCCTGCGTCCTCAGATACGGCTCCCGCCCCGACGCCATCCTCTCCAACAGCCCCCAACTCTACGCCTCCGACGACGACCTCCTGATAAAAACCAAGACCGGCCTGTACCAGGAACAGCGCGTTCAGGGCGCGGTCCTCGGCGCGCTCCGAGCCGTCGAGGAAATACGCGCGCTGGCCCAGGTCGTCCGCGACCTCCCCCCCGACCTGCCCGCCCTCGCCCTCATGGACGGCGCGCTCATAATGTACATAGGAACCGGAAGCGGCATAAGGGAATTCGTCATAGACGAACTGGTAACGCGAGGATTCGTCCGCGCCCTGGACGAACTGCGCGACCTCGCCTCCCGGCGTCCCCTGGCCCTCGCCAGCTACATCAGCCTGCCCGCCAGCTCCGAATTCACCGACGCCCTCAGAGTCCGCGCCTGCCCCTACGAAGTATCCGACTGCAACCGGCATTGCGGCAACAAGCCCTCCGGCGACCGTCCCTGCGACGACGTGGCCGAAGGACTGCTCGACAGGGAGATATTCGCCCGAACCCTCCAACCCGGCCAGCGCTCCGAAGTCTTCACGACCTCAAACACTCTGGTGCGAAACTGGTACGGCGGGCATGGCGTCGCCTTCTTCTACCTCAATGTTGGCGAGGAAATGGCCCGCGTCGAAATCCCCTCGTGGGTCGCCCAGGACGAAACCCTGCTCGGCCTCACCCACTCCCTCATCCTGGACCAGTGCAAGCGCGGCCCCGGCTACCCAATAGCGCTGATGGAATCCCACGAACAGGCCGTAATCACCACCTCCGACCGCCGCTACTTCGCCGAACTCGTCGAAGACTCCCTCCAGGATCGCCGTATGCCCGTGTACACCTCCGAAAAGAACCGCTCCAAACGCCTCCGCTGGCTCTGACCACATAGTCCCTTCCCCCTCGACGGTCTCACAAGGGTAGGCAAAAATCCCTTCCCCCTTGACGGGGGAAGGTTAGGATGGGGGTGAAACCCCAACTGCAAGCGCGTTCACTTTCACTACCTGCCCATCTCAGGACATCCCTTCCAGAACATCCTCCAGAATCTCATTGAACACATCATCGAAAACCCTGCCCAGGTCAAGCTCGAACCCCTCCAGCGTCGGCGACCTCAGCGTATCATCCTCCCTGTAAACCCCCACTATCTCATATCGCCCATCCTTCAGCAGCATCACTATCACCTGCTTCGCGTACGGGTCCACGAGCCAGAGTTCCTTGACTCCATGCCTCTCGTACAGATCCTTCTTGTATCCCCAGTCCGTAGATGAGGTGGAAGGCGACAGAATCTCCACCACCAGGTCAGGCGCGCCCTTTACGTTCTTGCCGTTCCTGATGTGAGTCCGCGCCTTGGATATGAACAGCAGATCCGGCTGAACCACGTCTGTATCCGACAGGTACACGTCCGTCGGGGCGAAATAGAGCTCTCCGGCGTCCGTGTCCACCACATAAATATAGAATTCTCCTCCCAATCGCATCCCGACCCTCTGATGTGCCATATTTGGCGAAGCCGCCATTATCAACTCTCCGTCCATCAACTCATAGCGTTCCCATTCGGGAATCCGCGCGTAATCCTCGTATGTAAACTTCGTCTTGGCCTTCGCTACGACCATATCTACCTCCCTCTGCCTGTCTCCCCTCCATTATAGCCCAAATGACGATTGTATAAGTCCCCTCCCAGCTTTTTCGTCATTCCCGCGAAAGCGGGAATCCAGTCCTTCCAAACTCTCAAACACTCATTGACAGCGCGTACTATGAACACCCAGCCCAGGGTCTTTCAATTATTTCCCGATACCGCTTCTGTCGTTCGCCCTGAGCTTGTCGAAGGGAGCTTGTCGAAGGGCCGCCACGAACGTAATTGGTTGATAATCGACCCTGCTATCCAGCCCAAATCCCCTGTACTCCAACCGACCAACTGTGCTAACCTTTCTATATCCCGAACAAAACGCCACATTAAACATAAAATCGAATTTATATATAAGCCTCCCGGGGCGAAAGAAAAATTTCCCCCGTAGCTAACTCAGGTGAAACACAGGTCAACACTGGTGACTTTCTCACCTGTTGCTCACCACTTAACCCACCAGAAGCCACCAGTTCAATTATAAACAATACTATATGCCCCCGCTGAAACCGGCCCCGATCCCCCGTCCGCCAATCCGAACCTCGCCACTGTGATACAATTCCTCTCGGCTTCGAAACAGCCCCAAATAGACCACGCCGCGAGGAAACCACATGAACTCCCGAAACTACGACATCGCCATCATCGGCGGCGGCATCATCGGACTCGCCACCGCCATGAGACTCACCCAGGAACACCCCGACCAGAAGGTCGTCGTCATCGAAAAAGAGTCCGTCGTCGCCCAACACCAGACAGGCCACAACTCCGGCGTCATACACGCCGGCATCTACTACGCCCCCGGCTCCCAGAAGGCTAACTTCTGCTCCACCGGCGGCAGGTTGCTACGGGAATTCTGCGACGAACATGGCGTCGAATACGAAATGTGCGGCAAGATAATCGTCGCCATCAACGACTCCGAAGTCCCCGGCCTCGAGGAACTCTACCGCCGAGGAACGGAGAACGGAGCCGAGGGCCTACAACTCATCGGCCCCGAAGAACTCCGCGAGCGCGAACCCCACGTAGCCGGCGTCAAGGCGATATGGTCCCCCAACACCGGCATCATAGACTTCACCAGGGTCTCCGAAGCCTACTCCATCGAGATGCGCGAGAACGGCGGCGACCTCGTTCTCGACGCCGAAGTCCACGCCATATCCAAGACCAACGGCTCGGTCCACATACAGACAGGCGCGGGCGACTTCACCGCCAGGAACATCATCAACTGCGCCGGACTCCACGCCGACAAGGTAGCCCGCATGATGGACGTCCAGATAGGCGTCCGCATCATCCCCTTCCGCGGCGAATACTTCTCCATCCGCCCCGAAAGCTCCCACCTGGTCAACGGCCTCATATACCCCGTGCCGGACCCCTCCCTCCCCTTCCTCGGCGTCCACTTCACCAAGCGTATCAACGGCTCCGTCGAAGCCGGCCCCAACGCCGTCCTCGCCCTCAAGCGCGAGGGATACGCCAAGACCTCATTCTCATTCGGCGACGCCCTGGACACCTTCACCTACCCCGGCTTCTGGAAGATGTCCATGAAATACTGGAAGACCGGCATTGACGAACAGTACCGCTCCCTGGTCAAGTCCGTCTTCGTCAAGTCCCTCCAGACCCTCGTGCCTGAGATAACCGGCGACGACCTCTACGCCCCAGGAGCCGGAGTCCGCGCCCAGGTCGTCGACGACAACGGCGCGCTGCTCCAGGACTTCAGCATCGCCCAGACCGAAGGCGCGATACACGTCCTCAGCGCCCCATCCCCAGGCGCGACTTCATCCCTCAGCATAAGCCGCTACATAGTGGACATGGCCAACGAATCCTTCGCCCTCGCCTCATAATCAGCGGACGCCAACCCGACTGACCACTGACCACCGACAACCGAAACCATTCTGAGGAGAACCACAATGAAAATCGCTTACGCATTCAGACGAGGAACCTTCTACCCCTTCCAGGCCGGAGCGGCCTGGAACATCCCCGAAGACCCCAAGACCCGTACCGAATATCTCGGCAGAGTCAACGACATCGGCTTCGACGGCATAGAACTTGGCTTCGAGGCGTTCGGCGGCTTCGACGCCACCCAGAAGACCGCCACCGAATTCCAGTCCGTCCTGCAAGACGCCGGAACCCCCTGCGTAGCCATACGCGCGGGCGGCGGACTGAACCAGCCCAACGTAGCCGCCGAGAACCGCGCCAAGCTCGAAAAAGCCGTCGAGATAGCCGGATGGACCGGCGTCGGCATAGTCAACACCGCGCTCGGAACCCCGCCCCGCGACGCCACCCTCGACACCGGCCCCAGCGGAGAGCCTTCGTCCCACGGCTCCAGCGCCCTCGCCACCGAGGACGACTTCGTCCGCACCGCCAACGCCCTCAGAGAAGTCGGCGCGCTCGCCGGAGACCACGGCGTGAACCTCACCGTCGAGGTTCACCAGCACTCCATAGCCGACAACTCATGGTCAACTCTCCACCTGCTCGAGCTCGCCAACAGCCCCAACGTCTTCGCCAACCCCGACCTCGGCAACGTACTCTGGACTTATGAAGAACCCGAAGAGACCATGGAAGAGTGCATCGTCGCGCTTGCCCCGCACTCCAAGTACTGGCACTGCAAGAGCCTCCAGCGCGTCCACGTCCCCGAACTCAACCACTCATACTTCATACGAACGCCCCTCCCCGACGGCGACATTGACTACCGCTTCGCCCTCTCCGCCATGGTGGACGCCGGATACGACGGCTACTTCGCCCTCGAAGGCACCAACACCGGCGACCAACTCCACAAGGACAAGCGAAGCGTTGACTACGTAAAGGACATCCTCGCCGAACTCGAAGACTAACGACTATAAAATTCCGTCAGGGTCTTTTCGTTTTCGCCTCGTCTTCGATCTCTCGTTCGCCCTGAGCCTGTCGAAGGGTCACCACGAACGGACTGCTCTAGTGACGCTCAATAATGAAAAGACCCTGCTCCTCTATATGTGAAACTTGACACAATATCGCCAAGTTCACTAAACTTTCGTAGTTGGCGGTCGGGTTTGCCTGTCTGCAGGGGTTTGACATGGAGTTGAACGTTTCACAATTGCTGATGCAGCCCAGCGGCGCGGCGCGTGAGTACCGCCTCGACGAGGTAGTCAATCTCACCGAGGACATTCGCGGGGCCAGGATTCAGGGAGAGGTAAATCTTCTCAGGACCAACAAGAGCGTCTGGGTGAGCGCGGCCCTGGATTCCGCGATAGACTCCGAATGTGGACGCTGCCTCGCCCCTTACAGCCATCCGATCCATCTGGATATAGAAGAAGAGTTCGTTCCGACGCTCAACCCGCTGACCGGAGCCAAAACGCCGCCGCCGGACGACGACATCAAGGACTACTGCGTAATAGACGAAAATCACATCCTCGACCTTACCGACACCGTGAGAGAGTACACCATCATGGCGCTGCCGATGAAACCGCTCTGCGACCATCAATGCGCCGGCCTCTGCCCCACCTGCGGAGCTGACTTGAATCAGACAACCTGTTCCTGCGAAGCGCCTCGGGACGCTCGCTGGGGCCCTCTCCTCGAGTTGATGTCGGGAACGCCGGAACGAAACTAGCGCCGAAACGAGAATCGCCAAATGCCACCACTGCCTAAGAAGAAACATTCCAGGAAGCGAAAAGGCGGACGCTCCGCTCACTTCGCCCTCAAGGGGATTTCGCTCTCCCGATGCCCCCAATGCCAGAGCGCGCGGCTCCCTCACAGAGTCTGTACAAGCTGCGGCTACTACAACGGGCGCGAAGTAATCCCCGACACGGGCTCAGACGTGATCTAGCGCAAATCAATTCGTCATTCCCGATTTCGCGGGAATCCATACTCTGAGAAGCCCCCCAATTGGAGTTTTCACATGACACTCACGTTCAATAAAGAAGCCCGCGGCCCGGAAGTCGCGTACCTCTTCCCCGGCCAGGGCGCGCAGGCTGTCGGAATGGGAAAAGAGCTATACGACAATTCCCCCTCCGCCCGGGACGTATTCGACCAGATTGACGACGCGCTCGGACGCTCCCTTACCGGCGTCATGTTCGAGGGCCCCGAAGACGAACTCCGACAAACCGTCAACGCCCAACCCGGCATAATGGCCGTCAGCCTCGCCTGCATGAGCGCGATGGAACAGGAACTCGACCCCGAAATCATGCCTCAGCCCGTCTTCATGGCAGGCCACAGCCTCGGCGAATACACCGCCCTCGCCGTGTCCGGCGTACTTGGCGTTGACCAGACCGCCCTGCTCGTCCAGGAGAGGGGCCGTCTGATGCAGGAAGCCTGCGACCAAAACCCCGGAACCATGGCCGCCGTCATAGGACTCGACCAGATAGCCCTCCAGGAAGTCGTCCGCGAAACCGGCGTCTGGATCTCCAACGTCAACACCGGCGACCAGATAGTCATTAGCGGCGAGCGCATGGCCATCGCGCGCGCTATGGACCTCTGCGAAGCGCGCGGCGCGAAGAAAGTCATCGCTCTCAGGGTGGGCGGAGCCTTCCACTCAGGCCTCATGGAGCCGGCGAGGGCCGGACTCATGAACGCCATCGAAAGCATGGACTTCCACGACGCCCGCGTTCCCATCGTCGCCAACTGCTCCGGCTCCCCCCTGACCGACGCCGACGAGATAAAGCGAGAACTTCTCTCCCAGGTCTGCGGAACCGTCCAGTGGAAGGACACCATAGACTACATGGTAGGCTCCGGCGTCGACAGCTTCGTCGAGATAGGCCCGGGCCGAGCCCTCAGCGGCATGGTCAAGCGCATCAACCGCCGCGCCAGAACGTCCAACGTCACCGACCTCGAATCCATACTCAAGCTCCGCAGAAACTAACGACACGCTGCCTCTCCCGCGATGGGAGAGGGCAGGGGTGAGGATGAGATTTGGTACAAACACGGAACAGAGCCCCCAACTCCAGGCGCGTAACCCGCGTCGCGGTCTTGCAGGCGCTCTCCGAGGTGGACTGCGTATCTCACGCCCTGGACGACGTGCTCTCCCACAGGCGCGAGTCCCTGGCCCTTTCGCCCCCGGCAGACAGGTTTCTGACCTCGATGGCCGAAGGCGTCCTTGAAAATATCCAACAGTTAGATAAGATAATCACCGAGTTCGCTCCCCACTGGCCCGTCCCGAATATGTCCGTCATTGACCGCAATCTGCTCAGGATGGCCATATACGAGATAACCATGAGGGGCGACACTCCGCCGAAGGTCGCGATAAACGAGGCCGTCGAACTCGCCAAGGTCTTCGGCTCCGAAAGTTCGCCCAGGTTCGTCAACGGCGTTCTCGGGTCCGTGATGGAAACTTCTCTCAAGCGTCCGTCGCCAATCATAAATTCTGCCGACACGGAGGTCTAGCAGTGGCAACCATACTGGAGCGGGTACAGGAAGTTGTAGCCGAAAAACTGAGCGTAGATGAGTCCGAAGTTGTGCTTGACGCATCCTTCACCGAAGACCTCAACGCCGATTCGCTCGATCTGGTCGAGCTTATCATGGCTTTCGAGGAAGAGTTCTCCACCGACGACGTCACCCTGGAAATCTCCGACGAAGACGCCGAGAACATACAGACCGTCCAGCAGGCCGTGGACTACCTCGCCGCCAACGGTATAACCGGCGACTAGGATCCCGCTCAGGGCGACTACTCCCTTGACCAGATCCAACATCTTCATCACGGGCTTCTCGGGATCGGGTAAGACTACCATCGGGCGCGAGACCGCGCGGCTGCTCGGTTGGACATTCGTCGACACCGACGACCGGATTGTCGCGTCCCAGGGTAGGCCAATCGAGGACATCTTCGCCCGTTACGGCGAAGATGAATTCCGTCGCGTCGAGCGTCAAACCCTCGAACGTGTCGCCCGCGCCGACAAACAGGTCGTCTCCACCGGCGGCGGCGTAATCATGGACGAACGCAACCGCGCCGTCATGGAAGCCAACGGCGTCGTCGTCCTTCTCGAAGCCCGCCCCGAAACCATTCTCCGCCGCGTCTCCGAACAGCGGGCCGGAGACGATGACGCCGCCGCGAGGCCCATGCTCGAAGCCGACGACCTCGACGAGCGCGTCCGTTCCTTGAAGGCCCTCAGACAGTTCAACTATACTCTGGCCCACTGGACAGTTCACACCGACTTGCTCACGCCCGCGGAAGCGGCGGCGGAAGTCGTTCGGGGGTTCCAAATGGTCAACGCTCGCCTGAAAAGCCAAACACCAGCGCGTCCCGGCGCTACCGCATCTACACCTGTCACTCCCGTATCCTCCCCCGACACTCCCGCGTCTCCTCCCGTCATTCCCGCGAAAGCGGGAATCCAGGACGAACCTCGCCCCCAAGCAACCCATAGCGGCCTGGCCGCCCATGTTCGCGCTTCATCCGGCGACTACCCCCTATGGGTCGGCTGGGACGTCATAGAAGAACTCGGCGAGCGCGTCCTCGGCGTTATGAACCCGCCCGCCGCCTACATAATCTCCGACAACAACGTCCAGAGCCAGGCGCGACGCGCCCACCGGGCTATGGAGAGCGCCGGAATCCCCACCCACCTATTCTTCGTTCCCCCCGGCGAACAGAGCAAGACCCTCCAAATCGCCCAGAACGTTTACCACTGGCTCGCCTCCCTCAAGGCCGAACGCGGACACCTCATCCTCGCCGCCGGCGGCGGCGTCGTTGGCGACCTAGCCGGATTCGTAGCAGCCACCTATCTGCGCGGAATACCCTACGCTCAGGTCCCCACCAGCCTGCTCGCCATGATGGACTCCGCCATAGGCGGCAAGACCGCCGTTGACCTGCCCCAGGGCAAGAACCTCGTCGGAGCTTTTTACCAGCCCAAATTCGTCTTGGCCGACGTCTCCACCCTCCAGACGATGCCTCCCCGCGAACTCGCGTCCGGCTGGGCCGAGGCCATAAAGCACGGCCTCATAATGGACGAAGACCTGCTCAATACCTTCGAGAGCCTGCCCGACGAGATACAGTCCCTCCAACCCGAAGTGGCCACCGACGTAATCCGCCGCAGCATGGCGATAAAGGCCAACGTCGTATCTCAGGACGAAAAGGAGACGCTCGGCATACGCGTGCTTCTCAACTACGGCCACACCATAGGCCACGCCATAGAGGCCGTCACCGGCTACGACAGCTACCTGCACGGAGAGGCCGTCAGCGTCGGCATGATGGGCGCTGCGAACATAGGCCGTCGCATGGGCATGATGTCCGACTCCGAAGTCGAACGACAACAGGCTATTCTCAATGCCTACGGCCTCCCTCTTGACGCCAGGGGCGTTGACCCCGACGCCGTATCCCAGGCCATGCTCTCCGACAAGAAGGTCGTCGGGGGCGCGATTCGCTGGGTGCTGCTCGACGGCATAGCCAACGCCACCACCCGAAACGATGTACCCTCTGACACGGTGCGGACGGTATTGAACGACCTTATGAACTAACGCTCGGAGGGCCGTTGGAATACCTCGACTGGATACTGATGGTCCTGCTGGGCGTATTCTCCGGCGCTTACGGCGTGCTGGTGGGCGCGGGCGGCGGCTTTATCCTCAGCCCCATGCTGTTGCTGCTCTTCGACACCGAAGACCCTGAGACCGTGGCCGGCACAGTCCTGGCCGCCATAGCCATAAACAGTATCCTGGTCGCTGTCAGGTACATCAGGATGAAGGTCGTGGACTACCGCAGCGCGCTTCTCTTCGCCGCCGCCGCCACGCCGGGAGCCGTCATCGGCGCGTTCGGTGTAAGCGCGGTCGCCCCGGAGCTATTCAGAACCCTCTTCGGCCTGCTTCTGATTCTGCTCGCGCTCCAACTCGCATTTCGCCCCAACATAGTGCGATTCCTGCGCTTCGGACAGGCGCGCCGCCGCCTAGCCCTGCCCGCCGCGAAACGACATATCACAACCGCGTCCGGCCAGGAATACCGCTACGAGTTCAACGAAACCCTCGCCACTTCCTTCAACGTCGTTCTCGGCTTCATATCCAGCTTCTTCGGAATAGGTGGCGGATTCCTCAGAACCCCAATCCTCGTTCTCGCCTTCGGTTTCCCCGTGCGTATAGCCGCCGCTTCCTCCGTGTTCGCCCTCGCCATCTACGGCAGCGCCGGCGCGCTGGCGCACGGCTACCTCGGGCACATAGAACTCTTCCCCACACTGCTCTTCATCGGTGTCGGACTCGCCGCCGGCGGACAGATAGGCGCGATGCTCTCAGGACGAATTGGAGGTGTCTGGGTGATGCGGATGCTGCTGGTCGTCGTCCTGCTGCTCGGAATCCGCCTTATCTGGCAGAGCATCGCCGGATAGCCCCCAAAATTCAGGCCGACGGAACTATCTCCCCATCTTCGTTCACCGAAAGCAGCGCGTTATACGAATAACCCCTACGCCTCAACTCCGCGCTTCCACCCTCGTTCCTGTCCAGTATTGACAGAACCTTGACGACTTTGTATCCCGCGCTCTCCATCGCCTCGATAGCGTGAAACAGGCTGGACCCCGTCGTGCAGGTATCGTCCACCACCGCCACCGCCGCGCCATCGCCGAGCGAGGCGGTCGGCCCCTCTATCATCCTCTGGCCGCCATGCCCTTTGGTCTCCCCGCGCACTATCAGCCCGGGAACCGGGCTGCCCTCTGCGTAACTCAATACCGAGACCGCCGACACGATTGGGTCCGCGCCCAGCGTCGGCCCAGCGATTGCCCGCGCTCCGCAATCCCGCAGGATGGGCAGCAACGCCTTCGCCACCCGGTATCCCCCCTCCGGGTCCAGCGCCAGTATCCGCCCGTCGAAATAGTAACTACTAGTTCCGCCCGCCGACAGTCTGAACTCCCCGAACGTCAGAGCGCCCTTGTCTATCGCCAGTTCCAGTATCTCCGACGCCGCTCTCGCGTCATTTTCGCCCATCCCTGTTGAGTCCTTCATTGAAAATCGCCCATTGGCGTATCTAGGATTGTCTGTCCGGCTTAGAGCGAATAGGCGAAACTCGCCTATCCGTCCGTTGTATCCTCACGCTCGCCCTCTTCCATCGCCTCTTCCAGATCCTTCACTATTCGCCCCTGAAGTTCCGGGTACTGTTGCAACTCCGGGTTGTTGAGGACTAAATCAATACTCTCTTGACGAACTTCGCGGCGAGTCTCGCGGCGAGTCTCGCGGCGGGCTACGCTAACAGCTTCGTTAAGTTGCCTCTCCCGCTCTTTCGCCTTCTGCTGCCTCTCTTCCTTCCGCTTCTCCTGATATTCCAGTATCTTCGCGATTGCGTAAAACGCCATCCTTACAGTCACCTCCGTTCCCGATACCGCGCATCCATAGACCGCGGCCCCATAGCTGACAGCGCTCGACATTGCGCCAATGTCGCCCCAGTATCTCCAGAAAGTCCAAGCCTCAGGGGCCGACCTATCCAGGTTGACCAATATCCCAGTGGCTATCACCGTCCCCCAGGGCGCGACCAGCGCGTGAATCAGAAGCCAGTGCGCTTGAACCTTCTTCCTGACATATTCTACCAGCAGTTTAGCGTTCTTCAACCGCGATTTGTCCTTATCCCGCCACGACTATCCCGCCAATCCCCGGCTACGGCCATTGCAGAACCCCGTCCTCGTAGATCTCCTCCAGGAAGCGGTCGGTGAACACCGTCTCCACCTCAACCGCCTTCGGCAGCCCCTCGTACTCCAGCAGCGAGTCATGGAAACTCTGCCACTGCTCCTCGCTCATCCACCCGAAGCCGTTCTGGTCGGTCAGCGCAGACGTCGCGTCCTTCTTCTCCTCCAGCATCATGTACCGCATATGCTCGCGGTCCTCGCCCTCCGCGTACTTCAACACCATGTCCAGCGCCTCTTCCGTATTGGCGAAAGCGTATTCCATCCCCTTCATCGTCGCCTTCAGAAAGCGTTTCGCCGTCTCCGGGTTCTCTTCCGCGAAGTCTTGGCTGGTAACGTAAGTTAGCCCCATCGTCCGCATTCCGTAGTCCGCCGCGTCGAACCCCACCACCTCGAACCCAAGACCGCGCACGATGTTCGGTTCGTTCGACTTGAACACCGCCAGCAGGTCAACCTGCCCTTCCGTCAGCACGCGCGGGTCATACCCAACCCGCACTTCCTGGATCTTCGACCTATCCACTTGCGCCGAATTCACGATAGCCAGGTATTCCGGCGGAATCGTCCCCTTGTACCCGAACGTCTTGCCTTCCCAGTCCTTCGGTTCGCTGATGCCCGAATCCGACAGCGCGATGAACGTCTGCTGTCCGCGCTGCCCGAACAGCGCCACCGCCACGATGGGCAGCCCAGGATCCACCTTGAGCTTCAGCGCGTATGCGGCGTCCGCCGACACGAAATCCGCCTCGCCGCCCATCAGCAGGTTCATGGACTCCCCAAGCGAGTGCTGAATGTCCACCTCCAACCCCTGCTCCTCGAAATATCTCATCTCCTGCGCCGCGTACACCGCCACCAGGGGCAGATTCGCCTGCGCCTTGTAACCCGCCACGAACCGGACGCTCTTGGTCTCGGGCTCAGGCTCCGAGCATCCAATCACGAAAAGCGCCGACAGCGCCACCAAACTCGCCAAGATCAAAACCGTTGATTTGCTCATGTCTGATTTCCCTCTATCTCAATCTCAAACTATGTCCGAAGACTCGTGCCAGAACAGCGCCCTCTTCTCGATCACCGACATCACTATCGTCAACCCTATGCCCATCACCGACAGCGTGAAGATAGCGCTGAACAGCGTCGGCATATCCAGATTCGCGTGCGCCACGATTATCACGCTTCCCAGTCCCCTGTCCGCGCTGAACCACTCCCCTATCACCGCCCCTATCACCGCCAGCGGCGTCGAGACCCGAAACGCCGAGAACAGGTACGGCATAGCGCTCGGAACTCGCAACTTCAGGAATATCTCGCGCCGCGACGCCCGCACCGAGCGCAGGAAGTTCATCGCCCCCCTATCCACCGATCTGAACCCCGTAACCGCGTTCACCAGTACGGGGAAGAACGTTATCAGCGCCACTATCAGCACCTTCGGAACCGGCCCGAACCCGAACCAGATGACGAACAGCGGCGCGACCGCCACCACCGGCGTCACCTTCACCAGGATAGCCAACGGGAGCACGCTGCGCTCGATATAGCGCGATTGCGTCATCAGAACCGCGCCCGCCAGCGCGATCGCCGTCCCCAGCGCGAACCCCGCCAGCGCCTCCGCCAGCGTCACCATCCCCTCCCCTATGAAGAATGGCAAGTCCCCCAGCAGCCTGTCCAGAACCACCGAAGGCGCCGGAACTATGTACGTCGGCGTATCCGTCATTCGGGTCCACAACTCCCACGCGACGCCCGCCAACCCCAGCGCTATTACGGGCGGCAGGATATAGCTGAGTCCCAGCCCGCCAACCCGCACCCAAAGCCGGTTGACCGCCAGCCCGCGTCTGTCCCGACCTGACGCCCTGACTCGACTATCGAGGGATGGCTTATTCATTCCAGTTATCCTGCCAAAGAAGGTCGTGCAGCCACTCCGAGTACCGCCGAAACGCCCGCGCCCGCTCCATGCCGCGCGTGCGCGGCCTCGGAAGATTGATCTCCACCACCTCCGCTATGCGCCCGGGCCTGCTCGACATCACCGCCACCCTGTCCGAAAGCGTCACCGCCTCCGAAATGCTGTGAGTAACAAACACCACGCTCTTCCTCTCCGCGCTCCAAATCCTGAGCAACTCATATCCCATCGCCGCCCGCGTTATCTCGTCCAGCGCCCCGAAAGGCTCGTCCATCAGCAGCAGAGACGCCCCCGACGCCAGCGCCCGCGCCAGCGCAACCCGTTGCGACATCCCGCCCGACAACTGCGACGGGTAGTAGTCCGCGTAGCTGTCCAGCCCCACCAAGTTGATAAATTCCGACGCAGGGCGAACGCTCTCCGGGTTGTTCTGCCGATTCACTTCCAGCGGCAGCCGTATATTATCCGTCACCGTGCGCCACGGCAGCAGCGACGGCTCCTGGAACACGAACCCTATCGCCTTGTTCGCCTGCGCCTCGGCTGGTGTCAGTCCGCCTATTCGTATCTCCCCCGAAGTCGGCTCGATAAGCCCGCCCACCAGCCTCAGCAGCGTTGACTTGCCGCACCCGCTCGGCCCTATCAGGCACAGAAACTCCCCCCGCGCCACTTCCAGGTTGATGTCCTGAAGCACATACCCTCCGTCCGCCTCGTCGTCGAAGCGCTTGCGAACATCGCTTATGCTCACGTGGTAAGGTTTGGAGTTGGCGTTCATGGCTTCCTATGGACTTGCCGAATCGTCATATAGTATAAATTCCAAATTAAAAGTTGCAACCGAAAATCACGACCATCAAAGCTAATCTCGACTAATGTTGACCACAGTTTCATAAATGGGAGTTTACCATGTACCTGGTCAGAAGAATCTTCAACACCAAGCCCGGCGAGGCCCGCAGGGTAGCCAGCATGATCCACAAGCAGGCCCAGATGTACCACGACGCCGGGCATCGGGGCGACTTCAAGGTCTATTTCAACGGCAGCACGCTTCCGGGCGAAACCAACGTCGTCGTGCTGGAATGGACCGAGGAAGCCATCATGTCCCCCATGCGCGAAGGCAACAACATCCCCCAAGAGGTGCTGACCGCCGGACGAGCCGCCCTCCAGTACGTCGAGAGCAACCGCATAGAATTCATGGAACTCCTCACCCCCGACAAGATGATGGACGTATAGCCCAAAACCCCTTCCCCCTCGACGGGAGTGAAATCGCGCAAAAGTCCCTTCCCCCTTGACGGGGGAAGGTTAGGATGGGGGTGACTCCTCCCTGAACATTACGAGCCGCCCCCCAGCCCCTCCACCCACCTCTTCGCCGCCCGAGGCGACCGAAACCGCCTCACGTCCAGATGCGCGTATTCCGGCAGCGCGAACGCCGCGGGCAGCGACTCCCTCCGGCTCCAGTGCGTCCTGAACGCCCACACGAACAGCGAATCCTTCTCGAACAGGACTCCCTTCAGGTCCTCCCTGTTGCCGTTCCAAAGCTCCGTGCGCTTGACGTACCTGCCCAATGTCCTCCAGAACAGCCGCCAGAACACCAGTGGAAACGGATAGTCCAGCCAGACGATATTAGTCGCCCGCGCCCAGACTATATCCCTCGCCACCGAGTAGTTGCCGTCCACAACCCAGTTCTGCCCCGTCAGCGCGTCCGCTATCCTCTGCCTGAAAATATCGTCCGGCGTCTCAGTCCAGTTTGGCCCGTGCCGATATTCGTCCAACTCGACGCGCGGCGCATCCAGTAGCCGCGCCAGTTCCTGCGCCAGCGTAGTCTTTCCCGCCCCCGACGTTCCTACTACCACCACTCGTTTCAGAGTCTCTATACTAGGATTTGCCCGCGTCTCCGGCATAGCCATATCGCCCTCCGGGGATACTCAACTCGCCAAAACCATACTATACTACACTACCGAAAACCCAAACGATTGCATAAGTCCCCTCTCCCTTAACGGATTCACTGGGTTAGGCAATAGTCCCTTCCCCCTTGACGGGGGAAGGTTAGGATGGGGGTGAAACCGCAAGTGCAAGCGGTGCCCGCTTTCAATACCAAAAGGAATCTCGCCATGCGCCTCGAAGACAAAGCCGCCCTCGTCACCGGAGCCGGTTCCGGCATAGGCCGCGCCGTCTCCCTGCTCTTCGCCCGCGAGGGCGCCGCCGTCGCCGCGTCCGACATATCGCTGCCCAACGCCCGCGCCACAGCCGCCACGATTGAAGAATCCGGCGGTCGCGCCCTCGCCCTGTCCGGCGACGTCTCCAATGGCCAGGACGCCGAGCGCATGGTCAGCGCCGCCGTCGCTGAATTTGGGCGGCTGGACATACTCGTAAACAGCGCCGGAATCAGCGCGCGAAACGCCCTCTCCGAAGGCGCGTCCTCCGAAGAGATATGGGACAAGGTGATTGACGTGAACCTCAAGGGGACGTACCTCGTATCCTGGTACGCCGTCCCGGAGATGGAGAAACTGGGCGGCGGCTCCATAATCAACCTCGCCTCCACGATGGGACTGGTCGGCTACCCGCTCGGCTTCGGAGGCGGCTTTAACCCATACCCGCCCTCCAAGGGCGGCGTAGTCCAGTTCACCCGAACCCTCGCCATAGACAAAGCCCGCGAGAGTATCCGGGTAAACTGCCTCTGCCCCGGATTCGTCGCCACCAACTTCACCAAGGCGCTCACTGACGACCCTGAGACCAACGAGTTCCTGGAGGAACTCCACCCGATGGGCAGGCTGGGCAGACCGGAGGAGATAGCCAGCGCCGCCCTCTATCTCGCCTCCGACGACTCCAGCTACGTAACCGGCGTAGCCCTCACCGTGGACGGCGGCTACACCGCTCGCTGAACCCCAGATCCGCCCTTGCGCCCTATCGTCATTCCCGCCGTTCCCACCGTCAATCCCGCGAAAGCGGGAATCCAGAAATTCGCGGCATACCGGCTGTTGTATCCAGTTTCCGCCCGAACCTCAGCCCCGCTCCAGGAAAACAACCTCGCTCATCCACGCCTCCCGCGCTATCCCCATCAGTGCCTTCTGATTGGGCCGCTCCACCGCCAGCCGCCGACCCAGCGTCTTGCCCTTCAATTCCCGCCCCATCATCGGACACCGCTTCTCGAACCCATTCAGCACGCCGCGCTCCCCGCCCAGCATTACGTACTCCATGTCCTCCATATACGGCGTGAACACCGTCCGCGTAACCTCGCAAGTCTTGTCGTACAGTTCCCGTATCAGCCGCTCCCGGCTGCGCGCGAACCGTCGCTGCGACTGCCCGCCCGCGCGATGCCGACTCTTCATATAGCGCGAATCCGTCTTCGACGCGACCAGCCTCTCCCCTCGCAGAACCCCCATCGCGTACCGCCCCAGCCTCAGCAGTATCACCCCGATAACGGGTTCAGACCCCAGCAGCCCCCGCAATTCCTCAGTACGCGCCCCCGCCGCCCGAACATCGGCCTGCAACGGAATCGGCGGCCTGACGACCACGATGCGTTCATCGGCGATAAACACGGCCGCCCCCGTATCCCCTCTCCCCGCCCATTCCAGCGCATCCCCGACCGCCGAGCGTCCCGGCTCATCGTCCGGCAGAAGATGCCCGTAGTCGCGCTCCGCCAGCGTCCGCGCCGACACCTGCGCGCTCGCGATACAGCCCTCCGCTTCCAGCTCTCCCAGAAGCCCCAAGACCCCGTTCTTCCCAATCCGTTTCGTCGTCTTATTCATACAAAAGCCCGCCATTGTGATACCCTTAAAGCCCAACATCGCCAGTCCCAGTATATCCCAACATGGAGGCCCGCCGTGAAGAAAAAGACCGAACTCGCCATAGACGACGACCTGCTCCGCTTTGCTAAGGCGGTGGCGGACGAAAACGGCGTCCCTCTGGTGGAATTCGTCGAAAATACCATCTACGAACAGATTTGCGAGCGTCACGCCAAGAAATCGCCAGGCAAACCGCTCGGGCTCGTGAAAACGCCAGTGGGCAACTTCTTGACAGAGGAAGAACTTGAGAAAAGGCGTCTCGCGGTAGAGAAGTCTTGGGGATTGATATCCGTTGACCGAGAGACGCTGGAAGCTATTCTTCAGGAGCCGAGCTACCTTGACGTTTAACGAAATCGCATCCGATGCCCGTTTGTATATAGACGCCAATATCTTCGTCTATCATTTTGCCGAGGCGTCTGATGAGTGCAGATCCCTAATACTTAGATGCGGGCAGGAACGAATCAGGGCATTTACCGGAACCCACGTCCTGCTTGAAGTTGCCCACAGGATCATGATGACTGAGGCCGTGGACAAAGGCCTCGTCACGCCCGGCAACGTTCCTCGCAAGCTAAAGCGCAGACCGGAACTCGCTTCTCAACTCAACGGCCATTCCGACGCTATCCGATACATACTGAACATGGGCATAGAGATTCTGCAGGTTGACGCCGACATACTGGAACTATCCGCCAACCTCCGCGCCCAGACCGGCTTCCTCGTCAACGACTCCATATCTCTCGCCATGATGCAACGACACGGCATCCCCGCCATCGCCACCAACGACCAGGACTTCCAGCGCCTGAACTGGCTGGAAGTCCACTTGCCGACCGACCTGTGAAACCCTACTGCGAACCGCCGTCCCCATTCATCCAGTAGTCGTATCGCTGGCCCGCCTTCTCCGCCTCGCGCTCCACGTCCTCTTCCAACAGGTAGCCCTCCGACACCAGTTCCGACGCCGCCTCTCTCACCCGCTCGACGTAATCTTCCCTGGATTCGTAGCGTTCCTCTATGGCGAGTCGAGGGTCGCCGGCGGCTTCCCTGTCCTCCCGCGTCTTGTGGAACGGCAGCGTCCAGCCCGCCAGTCCGCCCGTAATGCCTATCACCAGACCGGGATTCCCGTTGTCCGGGTGGCGCAGATTCCAGCCCGTGTTCGTCGCCAGAGGCGCGCTGACCGACGGCAGCCGGATTCCGCCCACCTCGTTCCCGTCCTCGTCAACGTCCGACACTATCGCCGGGTACTCCTCACCCTGTTCGGCAGGCAACTTGACAGTGCGCCCCAGGTGAGTCTCATCCCCGTAGTCCAGCCGCATCGCCCGCGTGACCTCCGGCGGGAATGTCACCGACGGAATCCGCTCGAACTTCTCCCTGAGTGTGTAAGACTCCACCCCGCTGCCTTCGTCCAGGCTCGGATGGCGCGACGCCGGGGCCGCGGCCTCGCCCCTTACCCAGGCGTCCAGGTTGTTCAACTGCGCCCTCTGCAGCGGCGAATAGTCAACCGCGTTGTACGGAAGCTGACCCTTCAGCCCGTCCATCGGGCGGATAGTCTGCGGCGGGAACATACCCGTCCCGTGCTGCGTTCCCGCGAAATGGTAGCGGCGCACGTTCTCCGACTCCGCCGCGTCCGTCATTGCCGCGAAATCCGTGTGAATCAGCGCCGCGTCCCCGCGCCAGTACTCCGCCGACGTGTTCGTGAACATTATCTTCGGAACATTCCCACTCTCCTCCAGCCGCGCGATAAGAGACCCGCTCGCGCCGCTCACCGGGTCCGTAACCTCCGTGTCCGAGAACGGGAACAATTCCGGGATGATGTAGCACACGTCCTTCGACGGCTGGCCGAAGCGCAGGTTGAACTCGCCGCGCATCCCGCCCGCGACGTGCGGGATGATGCCGTCCAGCGCCATCCGACCCTTCTCATCGTTGTTCAGCCCGTAGTAGATGTACGTTCTCAGGAAGCGCCCGCTCTGCGAAGAACCGAAGGCGTGCGCGTAGTCAATGGTGCCGGCGCACGGGTTGCCGTCCGCCTCAGACTCGTACTTCAGGAACGAAACGATGTCCCGCACCGACGCCATTCCCAGCCCCACTATGTCCGTCCCCGTCGTCGTATAGACCAACTGGTATATGCGCCCCGGCTCGAACCCGCTCCGCAGGTACACGTGATTTATGTCCGGCTCCACCTGCTCGTCCTCCACCCGCACGAACTGGAACTGGTCCCTGGCTATCTCGGTCGCCGGGCCATTCGGATGGTCGCGCACCGTGAGCGTCGCGCCCGCCTCGTTCGGGTCCGTCGGCGGATGCGGGTCGTGAATCCTGTCCGCCAGCAAGAACACGTTCGTCGGCTCGTTGCACTGGAACTGGCACAGCATCCGCCCTGTAAGCCTGCCGCCGTCCGGGTTCAGCGCCTGCGGCGTCCGCAGACCTATGCGCCCCGCGTCGTCCGACGGAACGTCCGACTGCCACCCGCACCAAACCACCGTGTACCCCTCCCGCATCAGGAACCCGTTGCCCGGATCCGGAGGAACGCTCGTGTCCAGAGAACGCGGCGCGCTGTTGAATCCCAGAACCGTCTTATACCCCCTGTTCACCACGTCGAATATCAAGCTGCCCCTGCCCCGCTCCGGGTCCGCGGGCTGCAGCATCTCGAAGTCCGCCGAGAACGATACCCGCCCCTCCGAATCGCGCGGCGCGAGTTCTATGTCCGTGATAGCGCTGTTATTCGGATGAAGCGGGTCAACCGAAAAGTGCGCCGTCCCCTTCAGGTGATTGTAGGCGCCCACCTCTCCGAATGTCTGTCCCCCCGCGAACGGGCTGACGCTGGTTATGTCTAGCTTAGTTACTGCCAAGTCCAAATCCCCCTTCTCTGATACGAGTGCGATACGCCCCGATTGTACCACCGCGAACCGCTTCGCGCGAGACGATTGCATAAGCCCCTTCCCCCTCGACGGGTTGAGATGGGTAGGCATTGAAGTTGGATTAGCGGAGTCACCCCCATCCTAACCTTCCCCCGTCAAGGGGGAAGGGATTTTGCCTACCCTTGTAAGGGTTTCGCCTCACTTTGAGCGGTGGTCATAAACTTGGATTTATATTCGCACAGGGTAAACGACAGGAGGTTTACAGGGAGCGACAGGGCGTTTTGCCCTGTGAACAGCCAGTGTTTTCCCAGCGTTAGCTATGGAGGGGGGTCTCTCAGCCCCCGTCAGTAGATATGTATAAAGCTGTATTTATATATTCGGTGGTGATTTCGGCGTTGCTGGCGGGGGCATTGTAGCATATCCTGGACGCGCTTGCGTAGTGAAACGGGAAACTTGAGAAAATCGCGCAAGTCTCGTCTGTTATCTTGCAATAGCAGGGATCGAACCTAATCACCCCTGACCGATACAACCCACAGTTGACTCTACCCCGACTCACTTCCTAAACTGAGAAAGCCGCGCGGCGCGAGATTCATCGAAAGGGGCGGATATGCGCGTAGTCATAGGAGCCGACCACGGGGGATACCCCCTCAAAGAAGAACTCAAGGGATACGTCGAATCCCTCGGACACCAGATAGTGGACGTGGGCGCTCACGAACTCGACCCCGCCGACGACTTCCCGGACTTCACCAAGTCCGTCGCCGAGTCGGTCACCACCGGCGACGCCCAGCGCGGCATAATGATATGCGGCAGCGGAGTCGGCGCGTCCGTCGCCGCCAACAAGGTCAGGGGAATCCGCGCCAGCGTCTGCCACGACACCTACTCAGCCCACCAGGGCGTCGAACATGACGACATGAACGTCCTCTGCATGGGCGCGCGCATCATCGGCATAGAACTCGCCCGCGAACTAGCCGACGCCTTCCTCTCCGCCGAATTCGTCCCCGAAGAACGCTTCCAGCGCCGCCTCGACAAAGTCCTCGACATGGAATCCAACTTCTAGTCCCCGTACTCTGCCCCCAGCAGACACGCCACCAGCGTCCGGTTCGCCTCAGCGTCCGCGAATGCCTCCGAGATGCGCCCAACGTCGTCGTCCGTCTCCACCATGTAATGCCTGATTCCCCAGGCGTCCAGGATAGGCTCCGTGAACATCCCCGCCGAATCCGTCATCTCGCCCTCTTCGCCCATCCAGCCCCTGTACCCCACCACCATCACCATCGGGATACCCAGGTCCAGCCCCATCCCGCGAATCGAATCCCCCGCCTCGAACATCCCCGTATTCTGAATCAGCACAACCGGCTTCTTCCCCCCGATCCACAGCCCCGCCGCGATAGGCATGGACTCCCCTTCCCGGCAGATAGGCACCAGCTTCAGCGCATCGTCCGAGATGATCTGGTTATACATGAAATTCGTCTCCGTATCCGGCAGCCAGACGATATGAGTGACCTCATTCCTCTTGAACTGCTCGATAATCGCCGACGGGCTAAGACTGATCTCCGCCATGAAACATCCCTCCCCAAGCTAATCTGACAGGAGGATTATATGTAGAGCGAATGATGCGGTCAACGACGCTCAACCTCGAACCTACATTCAGATGTCCCGTTACCTTGCAATTGGACGCAGGTTAACTCGACAATCAGCCGATTTATTGGCAGTCATCCGCTATAATCAAACATCGGAGGACATCCATGCCCACCATCAGCGCCGACTTCCTCAAACGTTGCATCGGCGCGTTGGAACTGGCGCTCGATCAATTACGCCAGCGCGAGCCGGGAGATTTCATTTACGAAGTCTTCCGTTCGGCTTGCGTCAAGGAATTCGAAATAATCTTCGAACAGTCCGGCAGCCTCTTGCGAAAACGCCTCAGACCCTACTTCGCGTCCAACAGACAAGCCGACACCCTGTCCTTCAAGGACGTATTCCGATACGCTTCCAAGCACGGCCTTATCTCATTGCAGGCGTGCGAGCGATGGTTCGAGTACCGCGACAACCGGAACGACACCGCCCACCTCTACGGCGAGGACTTCGCCGAAACAACCCTCACTCTGCTCCCCCAGTTCATAGAGGACGCCAAAGACTTGGCCCAAGTAATATCCGAGGCCCCCAATGAATGACCGCCTGCGCCTGCCCAGCCGCTACCGGCGGCAGGTAGAAGAAATACTGCGACAGAATATGCCGCAAATCGAAGCGTGGGCCTACGGCAGCCGCGTTAACGGCGAAAGCCACGAGGCCAGCGACCTCGACCTCGCGCTCCGCGCCCCCGGCCTCCGTCCGATCCCAAGATCCGACATGGAAGCGCTGCGCGAAGCCTTCAGAGAATCCAACATACCCATCATCGTGGACGCGCGCGATTGGTCCAGACTGCCCGAATCCTTCCACCAGGAAATCGAACGCGACTACGTACCCCTGAACACAATCTAAATCCTCTCGGCAGTCGTCCCCGGGTTACGCCGCGTAACGAATACGCCCCCATCTGGGCGCGCCTACCCCGCCAAGCCGAATAACATCTACCCCTCACCCCAACCGCCCCGTAGCCTCTTCTCCATTCAGCTTGAGCGTACTCTTGATAGGCACAGCCGTCTCCACCAGCCTCTCAGCGAAACAACCCTGCTTCGCCAGCCTGACCACATAAGCTATCTCTTCCTCCGGTTCATCCGAGTTCACCTCGAACTCCGAGCGCACCTCCGTCACCCCGCTAGTCACCGTCCCCGCCAGCACGGAACCGGACAGATAGTAGTCCATCTCCACGTGAACCCGAGCGCTGTTGATAGTCAATTTTCTCATTGTAGCGTACCGCTTCAACTGCGTGAGCAGTCAAAACCCTATACCGGACGTGATATACGTCAGCGGCGCGGGATAAGCGTTCTCCCCACCCATCCTCTCCGGCTCATCGCAATAGATCGCGAACTGTTCGCGGGTACCCTTGTGCAGCATCTTCCCGATATGCTCGCAGTCAACCGAGATAGTTCGCCGCGTCGCCCGCTGAGGCAGTTCATCGCCATGCGCTTCGTGTGGAATGTCCGTTGTCATGTAAGCTCACCTGGTTCCCGGATAAATTGACGGCTTCCAATCTGATACTATTGCAGCCTAGCGGATGCGAGTTTAGCAGGCCCATGAAAAATTTCAAGCGGGCCGACGACCAAACCAAAACACGGACGAATCCAGCCAAGCGGGAGGACATCATGCCGCCAATCATAGGCGTGGGCGACTTCAGGTACGAATATCAGCCGGGATGGCCCCGTCTGCCGGACGGCGTGTCGCTGGGAGAACCCAGCGGCGTGGCCGTTGATTCCATGGACAGGGTGTACGTGTACCAGCGCCTCGGCCCGCCCGTCCTGGTGTTCGACCGCGACGGAAATTTCCTGGAGGGCTGGGAGCGGCGGAACGGCGTCCCTATGGACGCCCACCACATATACATCGCCCCCGACGACACCGTCTATCTCACCGACCGCGACGCCCACCAGGTGCTGATCTACGACACCGGCGGCAATCTGCTCCGATCTCTGGGAACGCGCCGCCGCGCCGCAATGCAGGCGCCCTTCAACCACCCTGCGGACGTCTGCATGGCCCCGTCCGGGGAGCTATACGTCGCCGACGGCTACGGAAACTCCAGCGTTCACAGGTTCAGCGCCGACGGAGAATACATAACCAGTTTCGGCAGCCCGGGCGGCGGCCCCGGCCAGTTCCGGGTACCCCACAGCGTCAGCGTGTCCCGGGATGGCCGCGTCTATGTGGCCGACCGAGAGAACAACCGCGTGCAGGTATTCACGCCGGAGGGCGAATTCCTGGCCGAATGGACCGATTTCAAGTGCCCGATGGGAGTCCACATTGACGCCAGCCAGGTAGTCTATGTCACCGACCAGATCCCCCGGCTCAGCATATACACCCTTGAAGGCGAACTGCTGGCGCGCGGTCGCACCTTCGAGGGCGCTCACCAGGTCTATACAGACTCCCAGGGCAGCGTTTACGGCCTGGACACCGCCAACCAGCGAGTCCAGAAACTACTGAAACTCTGACCATTGCATAAGTCCCTTCCCACGCAAAAGTCCCTTCCCCCTTGATGGGGGAAGGTTAGGATGGGGGTGAAACCCCAACCGCGTTCATCTATATTATCCTGAGAGGCAAACATGAAAACCACCATCGTCAGAGGCAGGCAGGTCGTATGCCGAATCGCCGGCCCTGATTCCGCCAAGACGGTCGCCGACGGAGCCGTCGCCGTCCTGGACGGCGAAATAGTCGAAGTGGACAGGTACGACCACTTGCTTGACCGTTACCAGCCCGACGAGGTGATAGGGTCGCCCCGCCACGTCGTCATTCCCGGACTCATAAACGCCCACCACCACGTGGGACTCACCCCGTTCCAGCTCGGATCGCTGGATATGCCCCTCGAAACCTGGATAATCGCGCGCTGGGCATTGAGAGAGGTTGACCCGTACCTCGATACCCTCTGGTGCGCCATTCAGATGATAGAATCCGGCATCACCACCGTTCAGCACAATCACATGGCCGCCAGGCTGCCTCCCGGCATGAGCCTTTACGATGCCGCGTCCCAGATACTGGACGCCTACGACCACAGCGGCATGAGGGTCGCCTTTTCGATTTCCACGCGCGACCAGAACCACCTTGTCTATGAAGACGACGAGCGCTTCCTTGCGACCCTGCCCGCCCAACTCGCCGCCCGCGCCCGCGCCCGCGTCAACATCAGGCCCTCGACCCTGGAAGAATATCTGTCCGCCACCGCCGAACTCCACGCCCGTCGAAACGGCCCCAGGACGAACATATTCGTAAGCCCGCACAACGTACACTGGTGTTCCGACGATATGCTCACCGCCATGAGCGACCTCGCGCGACGTCTGAAGACCGGACTCCACGTACACGTACAGGAGACCATCTACCAGCGTATGTACGGAACGCTCCACTGGAACAAGACGCCCCTCGCTCACCTCGCCGAGCTTGGAACGCTGGGGCCGGAGGTGTCTTGCGCCCACGGCGTCTGGCTGACCGAATCCGACCTGGACATCCTGGCCGAAACCCAAACCGCCATCTGTACCAACCCAAGCTCCAATCTGAGGCTCAAGAGCGGCGTCGCGCCCGTCAACAGGCTGCTGGAGCGCGGAGTAAACGTCGCGCTTGGCATAGACGAGGCCGGCCTGAACGACGACAACGACATCCTCCAGGAGATGCGCGTGGCGCAGAAGATACACCGCGAACCGGGCGTATCCGCGCCCCATCCCACCTCCCACGACATATTCCGGCTCGCCACGGCCAACGCCGCCGGGGTGACCTTCTTCGACGACGTGGGAACCATTGAGCCTGGCAAACGCGCCGACCTCGTTCTGATAGACATGGCCCGAATCGAAGAGCCGTACCTTCACCCCGACACCGACATAATTGACGCCCTGATATATCGAGGCAAGGGCCTGGACGTAGACACCGTCATGGTGAACGGGGAACTTCTGCTCAGGAACAAGAAATTCCTCAAGGCGGACAAAGCTGAGGTGGCCGAGCGGCTGAAGGAATCCCTATCGCGCGAACTGACCGACAGGGAGGCCGAAGGCGCGCGCCTCTCGGCGGAGATACTGCCCTACATAAATCGCTGGTTCTCAGAGTGGGAACTGGAATCCGGCGCGGGACACTACGCCTACAACCTGCGCTGAACCTGAAAACAGACCAAGCCCGCGCCTCTGCCCGAACCGATTCATCCCCAACCCCCAGGGTCTCTCGATTATCAACCAATTACGTTCGTGGTGAGCTTGTCGAACCATGAACGGACGGCCCTTCGACATGCTCAGGGCGAACGAGAGAAGCGGTATCGGGAAATAATCGAAAGACCCTGCCCTAACCGCTCGGTATTTACGCCCCAACTAATGCTACAATGAATACGCCCCCGCCCGGCCCGCATACTCTCCCACCCCGGAGGCCCAACATTGCCCGACTTCGAGATAGTCTCCGACTTCCAACCCACCGGCGACCAGCCCCAGGCCGTTGAACAGATTGTCAACGGCGCGGGCCGCGACATGGTTCACCAGACCCTCATGGGCGTCACCGGCAGCGGCAAGACCTTCACCATGGCCAACGTCGTCCAGAAACTCCAGCGCCCAACCCTCGTCATAGCCCACAACAAGACCCTCGCCGCCCAGCTCGCCACCGAGTTCAAGGAATTCTTCCCCAACAACGCCGTCGAATACTTCGTCAGCTACTACGACTACTACCAGCCCGAAGCCTACATCCCCCGCACCGACCTCTACATCGAAAAAGACGCCGACATCAACGAAGAGCTAGACAAGCTCCGACACGCCGCCACCCGCGCCCTGCTCACCCGCCGCGACACCCTCATAGTCGCCTCCGTCTCCTGCATCTTCGGTCTGGGTTCTCCGCAGGAATACCAGGGCTTCATGGCCCACGTCCGGCGCGGAGAGATACGAAGCCCCAGCAGGCTTGCCCGCCAACTCATTGACATCCAGTACGAGCGCAACGACTTCGACCTCGCCAGGGGCCGCTTCAGAATACGCGGCGACACCATGGAGATACTCCCCGCCTACGAAACCGTCGGCGTCCGCATCGAGTTCTGGGGCGACGAGGTAGAGCGCATCGTCGAAATGGATCCCCTCACCGGCGAGATACTAGCCGAGCGCGACGACGTCCAGATATACCCCGCCAAGCACTTCGTCACCTCGCAGGAAAGGATGCAGACCGCCATCCAGGACATCGAGGACGAACTCCAGGAACATCTGAAGATACTCAACCGCGCCGGCAAACTGCTGGAAGCCCAGCGACTCGAACAGCGCACCCGCTACGACGTCGAGATGCTCCGAGAGACCGGCTACTGCGCCGGCGTCGAAAACTACTCCCGGCACCTCGGAGGCCGCGAGGCCGGCAGCACCCCCTACACCCTCATGGACTACTTCCCCGAAGACTACCTGCTCTTCATAGACGAATCCCACATGACCCTTCCCCAGATTCGCGCCATGTACAACGGCGACCGCGCCCGAAAGGACACCCTCGTCGAATACGGCTTCCGACTGCCCTCAGCCCTCGACAACCGCCCCCTAAACTTCGGCGAGTTCGAGCGCGCTGTCAACCAGATAATCTACGTCTCCGCCACACCCGGCCCCTACGAATACGAACACTCCCAGCAGATGGTCGAACAGGTCATCCGCCCCACCGGACTCACCGACCCCATCATCGAGGTCAAGCCCACCGACGGCCAGATTGACGACCTGCTCCACCAGATAAAGCTGCGCGTTGACCGCGGCGAACGCTGCATCGTAACCACCCTCACCAAGCGCATGGCCGAAGAACTGGCCGACTTCCTGCGCGAAATGGGCGTCCGAACACACTATCTCCACTCCGAGATAGACACCCTGGAGCGCAGCGAGATACTCCGCGACCTGCGGCTGGGCGTTTACGACGTCATAGTCGGCATCAACCTGCTCCGGGAGGGCCTAGACCTCCCCGAAGTCAGCCTCGTCGCCATCCTGGACGCCGATAAGGAAGGCTACCTCCGCTCCACAACCTCCCTCATTCAGACCATAGGCCGCGCCGCCCGCCACGTGGACGGCCACGTCGTCATGTACGCCGACCGCGTCACCGACTCCATGAAGCGCGCCATTGACGAAACCGAGCGCCGCCGCGAAATCCAGCAGGTTTACAACCGCGAGAACGGCATCACCCCGCAGAGCATCCAGAAGACCGTCCACGACATAACCGAGCGCGTCAAGGCCATCTCCGAAACCCGCGAAAGCTACACAGTGGACTCCTCCGATATGCCCAAAGACGACATCCTCCGCCTCATCAAAGACCTCGAATCCCAGATGAAGACCGCCGCCCGCTCCCTCGAATTCGAAAAAGCCGCCCTCCTCCGCGACCAGATAACCGACCTGCGAAAAGTCGTGGTATAACTTAACGCTATATATAGTGTAAGATACCATATAGCATAGTTGAGTCAGGAAAAGTCCCTTGCAAAAATCCCTTCCCCCTCGACGGGGGGCATAAGGCAGCCAAAAGTCCCTTCCCCCTTGATGGGGGAAGGTTAGGATGGGGGTGAAACCTCAAAAAGCGCGTCCACTAATCTGACCCATACCCATAGGAGGAACCTACTTTGCGCGCTCTTCGCAGGCGGGCATCGCCAACTTACGGCTTCGCGCTCATAATAGCCGCCATCGCGCTGCTAAGCGCCGCCTGCGCCTCCGAAATAAGCCAAAGCCGGGGAACCCTCCCCGCCGACACCCGGGCCAATACCCTGCCCAACGTAGATTTCGTCGGCTACCTCTACTTCAACCCATCCACCACCTCCACCGTCGACACCAGGCGCTTCCTCCCCTCCGGCGGCGCGGACGTGCTTCCCCCCAACACCTCCGAGAGCGTAGAAGTATCCAGCGCCACCATCCTCACCTCCTCCGAGGGCGACATCGCCGCCGCCCTCCGATTCCTCAGCGCCGAGGACGCCGAGAAAATCCACGACCTCTACGGCCAGTACCCCGAAGAAGCCGATATATGGTCCAAGCTCGACCTCGCATCCAGCACGGTAGAAGTCGTGCGCGGCGGCTCCGACTGGGCAAAGACCGTCCGCGACAAGCTGAGCGCCACCACCACCGACACGACCACAAAAATCACTATGGCGGAAAAAAGCCCCGAATCCTGGGCGCTCATGACCAACCTGCCCATATCCGAAGCCGATCCGCCCATAGCCGCCGGCCTCATCTACCCCGACGACAAGCTAATCGAGGACATCGAAACCAACGTCGGCGTTGACCTCTCCGACCTCGACATCGCCTTCGGCAACATCGGCGCGCGCCGGCTCGCCTTCGCCATCTACGGCGACGTCCCCATAGACATAACCCAGGAAATAGACTTCCGCTTCCTCACCCTCCACGACGTCGGCATGGTAACGGTCGCCCAGACCGGCTACCCCGGCTTCGCCCTATCCTTCCTCGTCAAGACCATCGCCGGACGCATCGGCATGGAAACCATAGACTTGGGCAACGCCAACGCCCGCTACCTCGAAACCGAACACGCCCACGTCGTCCTCAAGAACAAGGGCAGCCTAATCTACGCCGCCCTCGCCGACGACCGCCGCGACGCCGAAAACCTAATGCTCCGCGCCCTCGCCAACCCCGACTGAACCCCGCCATACTTGGCCAAAATCCCTTCCCCCTTGACGGGGGAAGGTTAGGATGGGGGTGAAACCCAACCGCAAGCCCTTTTGACACCAACCAGCCCCATAGCTACAATTGACCCCACTGAACCCGAAGAACCCCGGAGGCAACCATGACCACCCAAACCCTCACCACCGACGAAGTTTACGAAGCCCTCAGAGACGTCTACGACCCCGAAATCCCCGTCAACGTCGTTGACCTCGGACTCATCTACGGCGTAGAAGTCGACGCCGGCAACGTCGACGTCACCATGACCCTCACCTTCGCCGGCTGCGGCATGGGACCCTACATCGCCCAGCAGGCCGAATGGCGCATCGCCGAGATGGACAGCGTCGAGGACGTCAACGTCGAACTCACCTTCGACCCGCCCTGGACGCCCGACATGATTACCGAGGAAGGCAAGAAACTGCTCGGCCTGGACTAGCTTCCGGGAATCGGCGCGGGAGACTACTTATGACCCAGCAGCAGATGAACCCCAACCAGCAGGCGCAGGCCAGGGCCAGAGTCGAGGCCATGCGCCGCCAGTTCGAGCAGAAGCGCGCCATATCCGAATCCCTGTCCCGCATCGGGCATAAGGTCGGCGTGTACAGCGGAAAGGGCGGCGTCGGCAAAACCACCGTCGCCGTCAACCTCGCCGCCACCCTCGCCAACGACGGCGCGAAAGTCGGCGTCCTCGACGTCGACATAGACTGCCCCAACGTCATCCGAGCCATGAAAGTCGCCGAGGCCCCCCTCGTCGGCGAAGACCGCAAGATGATCCCCCCCGAGCGCTTCGGCGTGAAAGTCATGTCCATGGGCTTCTTCCAGCAGGACGAAGAAGAAGCCATCATCTGGCGTGGCCCCATGATTCACAACGCCATCAACCAGCTATTGCAGTCCACCGACTGGGGCGACCTCGACTACCTGCTTATAGACCTCCCGCCCGGCACCTCCGACGCCCCCCTCACCGTCATGCAGTCCCTCGACATGGACGGCTTCGTCGTCGTCACCACCCCCCAGGAACTCGCCAAGATAGACGCCATCCGCTCCGTCAACATGATAAAGAAGCTCCAAATTGACGTCCTCGGCGTCGTCGAAAACTTCTCAGGCGACATATTCGGCTACGGCGCGGGCGAAGAACTAGCCGAGCATCTCGAAATCCCCTTCCTCGGCAGAATAGAAATGCGCGCCGCCTACCGCGACACCTCCCGCCCCGCCGTCCTCAACAACAACGCCATCCTAGACGAATACCGCGCCATCGCCAAAGGCGTAACCGCCGCCCTCCCCGAAGCATAACCCCAAGTCCCTTCCCCCGACGGGCTGACAGGCGCAATCAAAAATCCCTTCCCCCCTCTACGGGGGAAGGCTAGGATGGGGGTGAAATCCCAAGCTCACCGCCCGTTGGAACTCCCATCACCCACAAGGTCCGCGTCCCTCAAGATATCCAACAGAACTTTCACTTCTTCGATTTCTCGCCCTATGTGATCCAGGGACTTCTGATCTTGGTAGAAGTTCCCGTGCATACCATTGGCAATCGAAAACAAAATCTGGATCCTGGATTCCCCCAACTCCGCCGCCAGCCTGTCCGATATCCTGAAAGCGTCCGCGTGCGTGACATATCGCCAGCCGCGCTGCGCCGCCAAATGCTTGAAACAGTGCGCCACAGCCCCCCACGCTTTCTCCGATGCCTGAATCCTGTCCCCCTCCGCGAGTTTCTCCTCCGCGTGCCGGACCAGCCTATCGCTGTGAACGTGATGCGCCTCTATCGGTTCGGCTCTTAACGTCATGTCTGGATTCCTCCTCAAATCAAAAGCGGGCGCGGAGAACTTAACCCCCGCGCCCGTCTCGTCAGTCGTATGAGCCAGCCTTACTCCCGCTCCGGCAGCGCCGCCACCGCGTACCCCGGCGTCGTCCGCTGACCCTCATGCGTCTCCAGCCAGATCTCGCACTCCACGATATTCTCATCATCCTGCTGGTACTTCTTCTTCACCACGCCCTTGCCGAACACCGGCGTCCCCGGAACATCCATGCCCCGGTACTGTACGCTCAGCTTCTTCAGGTCGCCCCACTCCCCGATCCAGTCCGTCATCACCTGCCCCAGGAAAGCGTTCTTCAGCGCCCCGTGCAGAATCACGTCCGGCAGCCCGTTATTCTTCGCGTACTCCAGATCATAGTGAATCTGGTAGTAGTCCCCGGACGCCCCCGCGTACTTGACCAACTGCTGCGTGGTCGGATCCTTCCGCAGGGTGGGAAGCTCCGTCCCTTCCTGCACGTCATCGAAATATACCTGTCCTGCCATGAAATCCCTCCCTTGGCGTCTTGCTTCTCTCTACGGCTGGTAGCTTATCCCCGTAGTCCTCTGGATAGCCACCGTCGCGCCGAACTGATTTACGTACTTAGTCTCCCTCTGTATGAACAGCATATTCCCCAGCCGTCCGGGGCGCTCGAATATATTGGAGATCATCGTGGACACCGATATCCGGTCGCCCGGCCTCACCGGCTCATAGTACTCCCACTCGCTGCCCCCATCCAGATTCGCCGAATAGGGACTGCTCACGTCCACCTTCATCTCCCCCGACCGCAGCGACCGGAAGAACGTCGGCGGAGCCACCATGCCCCCGTACCGCGACTGCCGCGCCGCCTCTTCGTCATTGTAGATAGGGTTCGTGTCCCCGATAGCTTGGGCGAACTTGATTATCGCCCCCTTCTCAACGTCATTCACATAGACTTCCGACTCAACGCCGATAGCCGCTCGCATCTCATCCGTAATCGCCGATTCCTGGCTCATTGCCTACACTCCCGAACAGTCAGTCCTTGTCTGTGAAAATCTCACCCAAGTGTAAAACCGCCACCCCCAACTGTCAAGAAACATATCCCCTGGGTAGCGCTTCCTCCCTAAACCCATTTTGGGTTATTCGATATCGGGTTTTATGATTGTCCAGCAAGTCCCAAATTTAGTGAGATTGGTTTTGAAGTCGGTCTTCACAGGAGAATACGAGCTACTCTTGCGGCGTCTGATCGAGGCGCACAGTGCGGCAGGGCTTACCCAACAAGATATGGCCAGCCATCTTAATGGACTCCAGTCGTTCGTGTCAAAGTACGAGCGAGGGGAGCGAAGGCTAGATATGGTAGAGTTCATAACCATCTGTCGCGTCTTGGATATTGATCCGTGCGGTATCGTCCGTGAGATCGAAGAGATCTCAGCAACGCGGTCGAATCCCGGTGAAGGGACTGCGCCATGAACACTCAAGGAGACATCCCGTCAGCTTCAGGACATCTCCAAACCCTCACGGGGTATATGTTTGATGCTTTGACCATTTCTAGGCCCAGAACGGTAGGCGAGGCCGTTAACCTTGCCAAAGTCATATCCAAACTGTCCCCCTTGGTTGGAAACCTGATTGAGTTCAATACTGTTGAGTTCCTCAATACTCGACCAGAATACGAGCCGTTTGGGAAATGGGTACGTAAGGAGCCTTTCCCTATCGGCTTGATACTAACTTCGCCAAGACGGACCGAATCGCGCATAGTGAAATTGAGGGCTTCAAGCAGAAGGTGTTAAGCCAAAATTTGCGTGGACGTACACTCAGAGAATGGAACAGGCTAGGCTGTGTTGACATTTATCGTCATTCCCGCGAAAGCGGGAATCCACACCTGCGGATTGTAGCCTGGCTAGTTGTAACTTAGCTTGATCCAAGCATTCAATGTTCAAATGTCAACAGAACTTACTCTATAGGGGGGACAGCCGCTACTTTCTCGCCACCGATTCGTGCAACACTGGCGCGTTCGTCTCGATGCGGACCGGGGAGGCGGTACTGCCGCTGTATTCGGAGTACAGGCTGGATACGCTGGTGGACAGGGCGGATCTGAAGCGAATGATAGAGAATGGGGATATTCCCTTCTTCCTGACCGTAAGCTACCTGTCGGAGATGGACTTCCTGCTATACGCGCGGATGGAGGCGAGCGGACGGGACGTTACGGCGCGAGCGGGGCTTCCGACGAGGGGGGAGTATCGGCTGTTCGAGGTGAGAGGGCGGTAGGGGCGCTTAGTCATGTTGGCGGGGGAAGTCCCCAGTTTGTCAGACGGCCTTCCAGTTGGGCTTTATGTCTGTTCCGTCCCCTGCGGTAGCGGATTGAAGGTCAAGGTTCGATGAACTTTGATATGGCGGTTGCGACGAGGGCGGGCTGGTCCATGTACATATTGTGGCCGCTGTCGGGGATGGCGAGGAGGTCGAAGTCCGGGGTCTGGTCGGCGATGGGGTGGAGATGGCGGAATTGGTCGGCGCGGGAGTCGCTGGTTATGAAGAGGATGGGCTTGCCCAGCGTTCTGAGGGTTGGCTTGATGTCGTGGTAGTCGCCTTCGCGCTCGCTCCAGCTCATGGAGGCGGTTGCCCATTTCATGTCGAGGCGGCCATTGGGGAGCCTGTATGATTCGTGGGCTACTACGTCCCTGGTTACCTCGTCGGGCCACTTGCCGGTCATGCGGTGCCACTTGAGGTATTTGTACATATCCTCGGGGCTGTTCCAAGTTCGGCGGGGCGTTTCGGCGCGCTTGGAGACCATGCGCTGGAAGCTCTCGGTTACGACGACCATAGGCTCAAGAAGGACGAGGCGGCTGAATATGTCGGGTCGGCGGTCGGAGAGAAGCGCGGCCACGACGCCGCCCGTGGAGTGGGCTACGGCTACGGCGTTTCTCATTTCTATGGCGTCGGCGAATGATTCGAGGTCGTCAACGCGCTGGGCGAAGGTGTAGCCGTTGTCGGGCCAGTCGCTGTCGCCGTGTCCGCGCGAGTCGAGGGCGAGGATATGATAGCGGTGGCGCAGCCGGCGGGCGACGGCGTCCCAGGATCGGCTTGTACGCATATCGCCGTGCAGAAGGAAGAGAGTCGGGCTTACGTCCTCGCGCGGAGGCAGACCCCAGTCAACGTAGTGGAGGTCTATGCCCTGGGCGCGGACGGTGTGGTTCGCGGGTTGGGTCACTTGATCTTTTCCGAGACGTCGCTGTCCATCAGAATCAGGAAGACTTCCATGTTCAGGCGGTCGTCCTTGGCCTTGTCGGGCATCTTTCCGACACACTCGACGCAGTACCAGCCGGCGGGCAGAAGGGGCTGCGATTCCACCCAGTATATATCGTCGGAGCTGAATCTGGCATAGCCCACGCTGCATCCTTCGTTGGAGCATCGGTACCTGGGTATGGGAAGGCTCTTGGCTTCCGGGGTATCCATCAGGTTGATTCCCCTATATTTTTCGGCGGTGGCCGCGGCGGCGGCTATTCTGCGCCTTTCGAGAACTCTTTCGACAACGCCTATCTTCACGATTCCCTCCTTGTACATGGACCTTAGCATCCAACCGCCCATGGAAATGCAGAATATATCCGAAATCAGCAAAGTCAACAACGCGCCAGGCTGCGGATCAACGATAGCTACGAACAGAGTAAGGCCGATGAGGAACAGTATAATGGCGACAACCGTCCAGAAGAGGTAGATCGAAATGCGGTTGAAGTTCATCACTGATCTGTAGCTCCGGGGGCTGTCGGGACGGTCGGGATCGACCGTCCCTTGTAAAGCCTCGAATACTTTGGGTTTGCCCAGGTTCTGTTGGGACGTTTGGCTTTCGAACGTCCCGACAAGTTAAATCGCAACTAACCAGGCTGCAACCCACACGTATGGATTCCCGCTTTCGCGGGAATGACGATAAATGTCAACACAGCCTAGCTGGTGAGTCCCAGTTCGTCGAGGATGGGCGGTATCTGGGCTTTCTCCTCGTCGGTCAGGGGCCGGAAGGGTCGGGAGGTGACGTCGTGTTCGATGACTCCCATTTGCTTGAGGGCGGATTTCATTCCGCCGAAGCTGGCGGCGTTGGCTCCGCCGCCTTGGGCGACCGCGCCGACCTTCTGCGCCTTGATTAGCTGGGCGTTGCACTCGCGGACGGTATCGGCGTCTCCGGCCTCGCCCGCTTCCCATCCGCGCGCGCAGGCGACTGGGACGAGGTTTGCGATTCCTGGGATGACGCCGTGAACGCCGACGAATCCGGCGCTTGTGATACGGAACATGGTGCCGAGGAAGCGGAGCAGGGAGATTTCGCCCTGGTCGCAGAGGACGTTTAGTTGGGCTAGGAGTTCGCCGGCGCCGGAGCTGTCCTTGACGCCTACGACGGTGCCTTCGGCGGCGAGCGCGGCTATGGTGGACGGCTCCACGGCGGTCTTGACGGTCTGGGGGATGTTATAGACCCAGAGAGGGACGCCCACGCTGTCGCGGGTGTAGCGGTAGTGGTCCATAAGCTCGTCCTGGGAGTCGGGGTAGTAGTAGGGCGGGGTGAGGGCTATGCCGTCCATGCCGAGTTCGCTGACTTCCTGGGCCAGGGTTATGGACATCTGGGTGGAGGTGCTGGATATGTTGCCTATGACTGGAACGCGGCCCGCAACTTCATCCACTACGGCTTCCATGCTTCGGACGCGCTCGGAGTCGGGCAGGTTGGCGAATTCGCCAGTGGTGCCTGAGGCCCAGATGCCGTGGACACCGTTGTCTATGAGGTAGTTGACGAGGCTGCGGAGGGATGGGACGTCCACGGTCTCGTCGGGATTCAGGGGCGTGAGCATGGGGACTATCACGCCTTGGATCTGCTTGTCTGACATTGGTCTTGTCTCCTGTGGTCGGTATTCGGTTATTAGTGGTTAGTTTACAGGGTTCGTTCCGTTCACGCGCCGCCGCCTATGGCGGGCAGGAAGTGGATTTCGCTGTTCTCGCCGACTTTTTCGAGCATACCGAGGGGGGTTATCTCGCCATCCACGGCGACGGATATGTTGCCCTTGATTCTGCCGTCCTCGACGAGGCGGGCCTTGAATCCCGGGTATATGTCGTCGAGGTTGTTGACTATCTGGCGGACGGTCGCGCCTTCGACCTGGACGCTGTTGTTGCCGTCGCTGAGTTTCTGCATCAGGGATGGGATGAATACGGTTGCCATGGGTTTAGCTCCGAACCGCGACGGACGCGGGTTGTGGTTCGTTGACCATTCTAAGGTTATTATATGGGCTTGGACATTTCAATCGGCAAATCGGAGCGGAGTCTATTCGGCGTTCCAGTTTGAGGCGGGGCCGAGGACGTTGAAGCCGTAGTTGGATTCGGTTCTCTGGGCGGTGGGGAGGATTTCGACGACGGCGCGGGAGAGGCCGACGACTTCGCCCTTGTCGTCAAAGCTGTAATCGTTTCCGAGCGCGCCGCTCCAGGTGATTCCGTAGAGGCAGTCGCGGAAGCCGTCGGCGTCCTGGTCGTCGCCGGTCTTCTTGAGGCACTCGGCGGTTATGTACACGTCGTCGTAGGCGGAGGTGAGGTGCCAGGGGAGGGTGATGTAGTCGTAGCGTTCTCTGAAGTCGGCGAGGACTTGCTGGGCCTTCTGGTTGTTGGGGTCGGGGGTGGCGGTGATGGCTCTCATGCCGGTGGCGGCGTCGCCCGCGATTTCGAGCGCGGTGGTTCCGACGGAGACGGTTTCGCCATAGATGGGGCCTTCGTAGCCGAGTTCGCGCGCCTGCTTGACGATGGTTCCCCCGGCGAATTCGGATTGGGGGGATATGTGGAGGGCGTCGGGGTTGGCCTCGAAGAGCTTGGTTAGCTGGGATCTGAAGTCGGTGATGTCGGAGGAGAATCGCTCCTCGGCAATGACTTGGCCGCCGTTCTTTTCGAACTGGGCGACTGAGGTGCGCCGGACGCCCTCGGCGTAGTCGGTTTCCTCGGTGATGGTGGCGAGGGTCCGAACGCCGTCGGCCCAGAGTACGTTGCCGGTACTCATCCCGACCTCGATGTCGCTAATTTGGGTTCGGAAGATGTAGTCGCCGGCGTTGGCGATGTCGGCGTTGCTGGCGAGGCCGGAGAATAGGATTACGCCTTCAGCCTCGGCGAGGGGGGCGGCCCCGAGCATCGCGCCGCTACAGGATGTACCGAGGATTATCTTCATGCCGTCGACGTCGGTCAGCTTCTGGAAGGCGGTGATGGCGTCCTGGGCGTTGCACTTGGAGTCTTCGACGATGAGTTCGAGGTTGCGCCCGTTGACGCCTCCGGCGGCGTTGATTTCGTCGGCGGCCATCTGCTTGGCGCGGACGGCGACGTTGCCGTAGGATTCGCCCGCGCCGGTGACGGATTCCATGACGCCGATACGGAAGGGGGTGTCGGTGTCGGATTCGGATTGGTTGAGGTCGCAGGCGATGAGGGTGGCAAGCAAGATTATGGCGGAGAGGATGGTGAGGATTTTGGGCATGGGGCTACTCTTTGGGTTCGTGTAGTGGTTGTCAGGGTGTTGGGTCAATGCTATTGTACAGGTATGGATAGCGCAATAAGCAAACAGAATCGGGAACGGATCCGGCGGTTACGGGAAGTTGCGGTATATCTCGCGGCGGTGTTGGAATCTGGCAAGGGTAACACGGTCGCCCCTGACGAATATGCCCATCCGGTAGCTTCCTATCCTGATACGGTAGCCTCTTCTGGCTAACCTGACACTCTCAACTCCGGCGACATCAGACAGAGAATTTGCCGCTTCTATCTCGTTAATCTTGTCTTGGACTCTGGCCCTTAGACTGTCATCGCGGATTCTGTTGAGCTCGCGCGTGAAGCTGCGTCTAACTTCGATGTACATTCTTTGGCCGCAATATATCCAGAAGTTCCTGCTTGCTCACGACGGGCGTTTTCATGCCTTCCTCTATGGCATGGGCCATAGCCATGTCTTCCCGTGTTACGAAGCCTATGATGGCGTTGTCGAGTGTCTTGGTGAAGGACGTATTGAATCCCTTACCAATGTGGGCCATAAATTCTTCGTTTTCTGAGAGGCAGTGAGCCAAGTCAATGAATCCTGAGTACAAATTGCTAAAGACGGACTTACCTCCCTGGCCTATACCGTACCCTAGAAAAAATTCACCTGTGTACCTATTATCCATTGGAGGCACTAGATTAGGCACCAGATGATGAACTGTTTTGGTTCCAGAAACGATCTTAGCATTTTTTTTGGTGAGATTCAGGAGGGATATAATTATATCCCACAAAAATTCGGTCATGCACTTTTTGCAGCACTGGCTAGGCAGATTGGAGAGGTCCGTTACATCTGAGTCAGATTCAAAAAGTGTATGAATATAGCATTCATTACACTCATCTTCTATATCTTGGATTCGGAAGTGACTAATGATACTTAAAGCGGGCGCGATACATTTTACTTCAGATTTGAATTTATCAAAATCAACTATCTGGACAAACTGATTGTCGAACCACGCCTTTACAACCTTATGCACATCTACTAGGAAAGTTTCGTCAGATGCGGCATGAGTGGTCGTAGGAAAATCATCCAGCCTACGCTGGATGATTTTCTTATGCAAGGGCATTTTCCACTTAGGATTGGGACGGTAAGCGTCTAAGGCTGCGATTGGGTCTCGCAGTAGTTCTTCCACACTTACTGTACCATGCTCATTCAGCGGCATCGGAATCCCCTCAGACTATATTATTGCTTCCTAGAATTTCATTATACAGGAAACCTAAACGGGGCGGGGTCTTGCGACTCCGCCCCGCTTGGGTGGGTTATTTGGTTTTGCGCCTTTGGACGGCCGGGGTTAGCTGCCGTTGGATTGGGCGGCTACTATGGCTACCGAGTTCATCGGGGTTTCGAAGAGGCGGTTGCCTGTGGCGCGCTGGAGGGCGTTGGCTATGGCCGGGGTGGGCGGAACGATGTTGGCCTCGCCGACGCCGCGGACGCCGTAAGGGTGTCCGGGGTTGGCGACCTCGACTATCACGGTGTCTATCATGGGGAGGTCGAGGCTGGTGGGCATACGGTAGTCGAGCAGCGTGGAATTGTCCATGCCGCCGTCGTCGTTCATGTAGTATTCCTCGTTCAAGGCCCAGCCGATGCCCTGCACGGATCCGCCCTGCATCTGTCCCTCGACGTAGGAGGGGTGGATGGCCTTGCCGACGTCCTGGACTGCGGTGAAGCGAACCACGTCGGTCTTGCCTGTTTCGGGGTCGACTTCCACGTCCACGATATTTCCGGCGAAGGAGCCGCCGAAGCTCTGCGGGTTGACCGATTCGCTGGCGGATATGCCGCCGCCGGTGCCTGCGAGCTGGCCCGCGAGTTCCTTGAAGGTCATGTTGAGTTCGGGGTCGGAGGTAGAGCTGACTACACCCTTCTCCATCTGCACGGAGTCGACGTCGACGTCCCAGATGGTGGCGGCGCGCTCTATCATCTGTCGCTTGACGGACTGGGCGGCTTCGTAGGCTGCCCATCCGGTGGCGAAGGTGGTGCGGCTGCCGCCGGTGAGGAAGGTGTAGCCGATGGAGTCTGTGTCCACGACGGAGGGGTGAACGTCCTCGGCGGGAATGCCGAGAACTTCCGCGGCCTGCATGGCGATGGAGGCGCGGGATCCGCCGATGTCTGTGGAGCCTTCGGTGAGGTTGACTGTGCCGTCGCCATTGACAGCGAGGTCAACGGCGGAGTGGAAGCCGATATTGAACCAGAAGCCGACGGCTACGCCGCGTCCCTGGTTTTCGCCGAGGGGCGCGTTGTAGTGTGGATGGTCGCGCATGGCTTCGAGGGTTTCGACGAGTCCGACCGTGCCGAATACGGGGCCGTCAACGCGGCGGGTTCCCTCGGCGGCTGCGTTCTTGAGGCGCAGTTCGAGGGGGTCTATGCCGAGTTTCTGGGCGAGTTCGTCAACGGCCTGCTCAACGGCGAAGGCTGCGTTGGGCGCGCCCGGGGCGCGGTAGGCGGCAGTCTTGGGCTTGTTGACGACGACGTCGTAGCCGTCAACGGTACCGTTCTCTATGTCATACGGCGCCAGGGCGCACATTGCGCCCGCGGGGACGGGGGAGCCGGGGTACGCGCCAGCCTCGAAGGCGAGTTCGACTTCGGCTGCGGTGATGGTTCCGTCGTTCTTCGCGCCTATCTTGACGCGGCTCCAGGAGCCGCAGGTGGGGCCGGATGCCTCGAAGACGTCCGCCCTGCTCATCAGTATCTTCACGGCGCGGCCTGACTTTCTGGACAGAAGCGCGGCGACAGGCTCCAGGTAAACGGGTATCTTGCCTCCGAAACCGCCGCCAATCTCCATGGGGGTGACCCTGATGTTGGATTCGGGCATTTCGAGGAGCTGGGCCATGGCGTCGCGGACCGCGAACGCGCCCTGCGTGCTGCACCATACGTGGACTCTGCCGTCGGCGTTCCATAGGGCGGTGGCGTTGTGCGGCTCGATGTAGCCCTGGTGGACGGTCTTGGCGCGGTATTCGCGCTCTACTATGACGTCGGCTTCGGCGAATCCCTTGGCGGTGTCGCCCTTCTTGTGCTGGAAGTGGTCGGCTACGTTGCTAACGTTGTCGGTTTCCTCGCCGAGTTCCTTTGTCTTGAGGTCGGCGTGGAGTATAGGAGCGTCGTCGGCCATGGCCTGCTCTACGGTCACGACCGGAGGGAGGACTTCGTAGTCCACCTCTATCAGGCTGGCGGCGGCTTCGGCGACGTGGGGGTTTACGGCGGCTACGCCGGCTATGGCGTGGCCTTTGTACAGCGCCTTGTCGGAGGCGAGAACGTTGTCTCGCAGCCACTTGAGGCTGGTGGGCGCGCCTTCGCCCATGTCAACCATGCCCTCGGCGTCTCCGGTGAAATCGGCGTTGGTGACGACGGCGAGAACGCCTTCGAGCGCCTCAGCCTTCGAGGTGTCCACGCTCTTGATGTTGGCGTGGGCGTGGGGGCTGCGGAGGATGTGTCCGTGAAGCAGCCCGGCGGTGTCGTAGTCCGCGCCGTAGAGGGCGCGTCCGGTAACCTTGTCTGCGCCGTCGTGCCGGATGGGGCGAGTGCCGACCACATCGTAGGTCTTGGTGGCCAGCACCATGTTTCGTTCGTAGTCAACGGTAGTGGTCATGTTCTAAGCCTCCTGCATCTTCACCGCCGCGTCCTGAACGGCGCGGACGATCTTGTCGTAGCCGGTGCAGCGGCAGAGGTTGTTGGCGAGCCAGAAGCGTATTTCGTGTTCGGAGGGGTCGGGGTTCTGCTCCAGCAGCGCCTTGGAGGCTACGATGAAGCCGGGGGTGCAGATGCCGCACTGGAGCGCGGCGTTCTCGAGGAACGCTTCCTGCACGGGATGCAGGGTACTTCCTTCGGCGACGCCCTCGATGGTGGTTATGTCTTTGCCGTCGGCCTCGACGCCGAGGACGAGGCAGGAAGTGACGATGCGTCCGTCGAACTCGACCGTGCAGGCTCCGCAGTTGCCGTCGTTGCAGCCTTCCTTGGTGCCGGTAAGCCCGATGACGTCGCGCAGGACCTCAAGCAGGCTCTGTCGAGGCTCGCAGAGGAATTCGACTCGCTCGCCGTTGATTGTGGTCTGTACATAAGTCTTAGCGGGCAATCTAGTTCTCCTTAGCTCGTTCGATGGCGGTGAGCATCGCGCGGCGCGTCAGCACTTCGCAGAGGCGCTTGCGGTATTCGATGGTTCCGCGCATATCGGTGATTGGCTTGGCGGCTTCCATGGCGATGTTGGAAGCGATGCGGACGGTCTCTTCGGTCGCGGGCTTTCCGGCGACCGCGTCGCCGGCTTCCTCTACGAAGAGAGGCGTGGGGGCGACCGATGCGAGCGTTACTCTGGCGGACGCGATGTCGCCGTTGTCGAGGACGACGGATACGCCGGCTCCGGCGACGGCGATGTCCATTTCGTTTCTGGGTATGAACCGGATGTAGTTGGCGCCCGAGTTGGCGGGCGGTGAGGGGAAGTTCATGGACACCAGTATTTCGCCCGGCTCCAGAACGGTCTGTCGGACGAAGGTGCAAAAGTCCTCTATGGCTACCTCGCGGTTGCCGTTGGGGCCCGCGATGCGGGCGACGCCGTTGTAGGCTATCATGGCGGGAACGGAGTCCGCGCTGGGCGCGGCGTTGCAGAGGTTTCCGCCGAGGGAAGCGCGTCCCTGAATCTGGGTTCCGCCGATGATGCTGGCGGCGTCCACGATTCCGGGGTACACGCTGCTCACTGTGGAGTTTCCATAAATCCGGTAGCACGGCACAGCCGCGCCGATGGTCAGCCCGTTGTCGGGGTCATAGGTAAGCTCGTTAAGTTCTGGTATGTTCTTGGAGTCCACCACCAGATCCAGGTCGTAAGCGCTGGCTCTCAGCTGAACCAGAAGGTCAGTGCCTCCGGCCAGGGGCCTGGCCTTGTCTCCCGCCTGAGTCAGCAGGTCAACAGCTTCCCTTACAGAGTGGGGGGCCTCATAATCAATCCACTTCAATAGCCCACCTCCTTTCTTGCGTTGTCGTATTGCGCTATGTGGGTCAACTCTTAGTGGACGAAATTTATTTGGGTCGGTTCACGAAGCGGGCCGTCAAGTCGTCGAGCCGATCAGAGTAATCGGGGCGTTGCGGGCCAACCCCGATAAGACGGGGGACGCGAACCGCGCATAAGTATATCAGAGGGACATATATTGAACAACGCTAGGTTTGGGCGGGGCAGGGTCTTTCGGTTATCAACCAAATACGTTCGTGGCGGCCCTTCGACAAGCTCCCTTCGACAGGCTCAGGACGAACGATGGACGGGCGGCCCTTCGACAAGCTCAGGGCGAACGACAGAGGCGGTACCGGGAAATAACCGAAAGTCCCTGGGGGCTGGCATCGTCGTCCTATCTGATGACCTCTACGCGGGTATGTCCGCTAGGGCTGGACACGACGGTTGGATGCGTGGCGTGGACTTCGGACAGGATCGTGAGCCTCTGCCGGGCTTCTGGGTCGTCGGGTCGGAAGAATATCTTGCAGGCGGGCCAGGGCGGAAGAACCAGTGGGTCGTCGTATTGGATTACCTTGGGGCGCTCGCCCTCGGGGATGTAGGTGAGCAGGACGAGATCCATAAGGTGGCCGTCTCGACCAATGAACAGGGCGCTGTTGCGCTCGCCACATTCGTCAGACTGCCATGCCTTGATCGCCAGGCTTTCGGGTGGATAGTGGCGCGGGGAGTTTGGGGTAGTGACCTGGAATCTCCAGACATTGAGCGCGAGGATTGCTATGAGGAGCGCGCCGACCGCGACATACTTGTAGCGATGATAGCCTTTTATCCAATCCAGACACGCGCTCAGTCCGACGCCGGACAGCAGGGCCAGAGGTATCAGGTTCGCGTGCATTCTGGTGAGCGGCACATATTCATACGGGGAAAGCAGGGCCGTGGAGACCATGGTCAGGACAAGCCACGCTATGAGCAGTTTGTCCCACTTCCTCCACTTTCCTACCGCGATTCCTATGCCGATTACCGCCAGAATCCCGGAGGCCGCATCCAGCAGGGAACCGGAAGTGTAGTGGCTCGCGCGGTCGTTCCACCACCATACGAGCAGGTTGCTTTCGATATTGTTCGCCACGCGACTGAACGGGCTGCCTATCTCTGAGCCATACCGGCTATTGGGTGAAATGGTATCGAGGCCCATCACAAAGACGGTATCCAGACGATTCTCCAGCAGGAAGGGCATCACGCATACAGTGAATCCAAGCGCCGTGGGCCAGAGAGCGAGCAACTGTCGCGGTCCCATTCGAATGATGATTACCCAGGCCGCGAAGAGAGGCAGCGCCACACGGGCTGGTAGAGCGACGTACAGCGAAAGGCCAGCTACGACTCCGGCGGCAAACAGGATAGGGGCGCTCTTCTTCCGGGTTCCGATTATGAAAGCGAGTATAGCCCAGGCGGTGATTGGCAACGCTTCCATGTGGGTGTAGCCGGTATGGGTGAACGCCATGACGTAGTGGGAGCTGACGAGGATGGCGGCGGCCACAATCCCGGCTATGCGACCGGCGAACAGGCGGCCAAGAGCGTAAATCGCGGGGACGGCGCTCGCGACGCTGAGAACAGAGGAGAACTTCCAGCCCCAGCCACCTCCGCCGAATATCCAGGTGACGAACGCCTGATAGACGCTGTTGAGCATCGGGGAGTGGCCGTTCACTCCGTCAAGCGTAAACGGTTCGCGTATCCCGTCCTCCAGTATCTCGCGCGCTCGGAGGAAGAATCCTATTTCGTCTCCAATGGCGGCGTAGTACCAGTCCCGGAGGTCGTGGGCGTGGAGGGCTACGCAGGCGGCCATGAGGCCAAGGACTATCGCGGCGTCAACCAGGGGCGGTCGGAGTCTGGGATTTCTCAGGCTGTTCAGGTTGACGAATGGCGCGGCGAACGCGGCTATTCCGGCGGCCCACAGGATTATGTCGTATCCGTTGGTGGGTTCGGTGAGGACACGGACGAACAGGAAAAGGTGAAGCGCGGCGCCGAGCGTCCAGAAGATCGTTCTGGGGTTTCTTATCCAGATGGTCGGGCCACGGAGCGACGCCGACTGTGTGGACAAGGTGGAGACGCGCGCGGCGATAGCTACTGCCAGCGTTCCGAGGGCGACCAGTACCGCATAGACGGCAGGGGCGTTGGAGGTGAGGATTATGGCTACGCTTACCGCGCCCAGAACTATCAGCGGCCACAGCCTGGCGAGATAACGCCAGGTCGGGCGTCCGCGAATGATGGCGATTGCGCGGCGCAGCGCGGGTCTCACGCCGGAGAGGGGGCCGGATGTTGAAGGCGGTTCAGGGTCGTCCGAGGGGGAGCGGGATGTCACTGGGGGTGTCCTGAATTCGAAGTTGGAATCTGAGTGGAGATACTCGTTTAGGGCGTGGCGGGTTGTTTTTGGGAGAGGGTTCCGGTTACGAGGAAGATGACGCGCTCGGCGATGTTGGTTGTGCGGTCGGCGATGCGCTCTAGGTCGTGGGCTATCCAGAGGAGGTAGGTGGCGCGGCGTATGGCGCTGTGGTCGGCCATCATGTAGGTGAGGAGCTCGCGATAGACCTGCTCGTAGAGGGCGTCCACCTCGTCGTCGTCGTCCCAGACCTGGCGGGCGGCTACGATGTCGCGGTTGACGAATGAGTCTAGGCTGCGACGGAGCATATCCATGGAGCGGTCGGCCATGCGGGGTATGTCAATGAGGGGCTTGAGGGGAGGTTCGTCGCCCATGGCTACGCTTATCTTGGCTATGCCCTCGGCGTAGTCGCCGATGCGCTCGAGTTCGGACGTGACGTGCAGGACGGTTATGAGGATTCGGAGGTCGCCGGCGAGGGGCTGCTGGGTGGCGATGAGATCGAGGCAGGTTTCTTCTATCTCGAAGCGTTTCCAGTCTATGGCGTCGTCTTCGCTGATGACTTCCTCGGCGAGGGCCATGTCGCGGTTCTTGAGGGCGTCGAGGGACTTGATGATGGCTTTTTCGACCATTCCGCCAAGCTGGAGGAGGTCGCCCTGGAGTTCTGTGAGGTCTCTGTGGAAATCTACGCGGGGCATTGGGGTTCTCCTCCTGTTTGGTAAACGATAGGGTTTCACCCCCATCCTAGCCTTCCCCCGTCGAGGGGGAAGGGACTTTTGTCTAGCCTTGTGAAGCCGTGAGGGGGAAGGGATTTTTTTCAGGGACTAGCTGAAGCGTCCGGTTATGTAGGCTTCGGTGCGCTCGTTTTCGGGGTTGGTGAATATCTTGCTGGTGTCGTCGTGTTCGACGAGGTATCCGGCGCGGTCATCGCCGACCATGAGGAAGGCGGTTTCGTCGGAGACGCGGGCGGCCTGCTGCATATTGTGGGTAACTATGACTATCGTATATTGTTCTTTGAGTTGGCGCACTAGGTCTTCGATGGCGAGGGTGGCGATTGGGTCGAGGGCGGAGGCGGGTTCGTCCATGAGGATGACTTCGGGTTCGACGGCTATGGCGCGGGCTATGCAGAGGCGCTGCTGCTGTCCGCCGGAGAGGGTGAGGGCGCTTTCGCGTAGGCGGTCTTTCACCTCGTCCCAGATGGCGGCCTGCCTGAGAGAGCGTTCGACGGCCTCGTCCATGTCGCCGCGGTAGCCGTTTATCTTGAGGCCGAAGGCCACGTTGTCGTAGATGGACTTGGGGAAGGGGTTGGGGCGCTGGAAGACCATGCCGATGCGGGAGCGTATCTCGGTGGCGTCAACGTTAGAGGCGTAGAGGTTGGAATCCTCGAAGAGTATCTCGCCGTCTATGCGCGCGCCCGGTATGAGGTCGTTCATGCGGTTGAAGCAGCGCAGCAGGGTGCTCTTGCCGCAGCCGGACGGGCCTATGAGGGCGGTGACGGAGTAGCGGTTGATAGCCATGTTTATATCTCTGAGAGCGCGGAAGGTCTCGTAGTAGAGATTCAGGTCGTTGACCTGGAAGATTGGGGCCGAATCGTTCAAGCTACTCCTCCGAACGTGTTTGGAACTTGTTTCTGAGCAGGACGGCGACGGCGTTCATGGAGAGCAGGATTATGAGCAGGACGATGATTCCGGCGGCGGCGATGTTCTGGAAGTCGTCCTGTGGGCGGGAGACCCAGTTGAATATCTGTATGGGCATGACGGTGAACTGGTCGAGCGGGGAGGCGGGGACGAAGGTGATATAGACGAGCGCGCTGATGGCGATTATGGGGGCGGCTTCGCCGATGGCCCTGGAGAGGGCTAGTATGGTCCCGGTGAGTATGCCGGGAATGGCGGAAGGCAGGACGGTTCCCTTGATGACCTGCCACTGGTCGGCTCCGAGCGCGAAGGCTCCGAGCCTGTATTCGTTGGGGACTGCGCGTATGGCTTCGCGGGAGGCGAGTATGACGATGGGCAGGACGAGCAGGGAGAGGGTCATCGCGCCGGCTAAGACGACTCTGCCGAGGGACATGAGCTGGACGAAGAGCGCCCATCCGAGCAGTCCGTACACGATGGACGGGACGCCCGCGAGGTTGGATATGTTTATCTCGATGAGTCCGGTGAGCCAGTTTCGGGGGGCGTATTCTTCGAGGTAGATGGCCGCGCCGACGCCTATGGGGACGGTGAACAGGGCGGTGAGACCGATGGCCCAGATGGTTCCCATCATGGCGGATTTTATGCCGGCCTGTTCGGGATGTCGGGATGGGTAGCTGGTGATGAAGTTCCAGTCGAGCCAGGACCAGCCGGTGGTGATTATCTGGGTGAGCAGGACGATGAGGCCGATGATGCCGACCATGACCGCGCAGAGGAACACGAAGTAGAATATCGCGCCGATGGTCTTGCGGCGCGGTAGCGCGGGGTTGAAGTTGGCGTTTGAGTTAGCGGCCATTAGTAAACCTGCCTCCAGCGGCGGACTACCCAGTAGCCCAGCACGTTGAGTCCGAGAGTCATGACGAACAGGACGATTCCGACGGCGAATATGGTGTTGTATTCGAGGGAGCCGTGGGGAGCTTCGCCCAGGCTTAGCTGGACGATGTAGGCGGACATGGCCTGTACGCTGTCGAGCGGGTTGAGGGTCATGCGGGGGGTGGCGCCGGCGGCGATGGTTACTAGCATGGTTTCGCCGACGGCGCGAGATATGGCGAGGATGAATGAGGCGACGATGCCGGAGAGGGCGGCGGGGACGACAACTTTTACGCTGGTTTCGAGCTTGGTCGCGCCGAGCGCGTAGGATGCGTTTCTTAGGGATCGGGGGACGCTTATCATGGCGTCTTCGCTGAGGGAGGATACCACCGGGATTATCATTACGCCCATGACGACGCCGGCGCTGAGGGCGTTGAAGACTATCATGTCGGGGAAGATTCGCTGAAGCTGGGGGGTGACGAAGGTGAGGGCGAAGTAGCCGTAAACGACGGTGGGGACGCCGGCGAGTATTTCAAGGATAGGCTTGACGACGCGGCGGAGCTTGTCGGGGGCGTATTCGGCGAGGAAGATGGCGGTCATAAGGCCGATGGGTAGGGCGACTATGGCGGCGAGCGCGGCAACTAGCAGCGTGCCGTTCACAAGGGGGAGGACGCCGTAAGAGCGGGGCTTGAGGATGGGCGTCCAGCGGGTTCCGGTGAGGAAGTCCCAGATCGGAACTTCCTGAAAGAAGCCGACGGCCTGGCTGACCAGGCTGAATACGATAGCTATTGTGGTGAAGATAGATACGATAGCGCAGCCGAAGAATATCCAACGGACGACGCGGCCTTCGATGTTGCCGCGCCGTCCTCTACGGAATCTTTCTCCCGCGACTTTGCCGCCGTGAGAGGGAACCGATTCGCTCATGTCAGATACCGTGTTCTCCAATTTGATTATTGACTTACCAATGCCAGATTTCTCTGGTAGTCCTCGGCGCTGAGCGGGACGTAGCCGACCTCGGCGGTGAGGGCCGCGCCGTTCTCCATGTAGAATTTGACGAACTCGCGAACTTCGGGGCGGGCCAAGCTGGTCTCGCTGACGTAGATGAAGAGCGGACGGGAGAGCGGGGAGTAAGTTCCGTCGGCTATGGCCTCGACGCTTGGGACTACGCAGCCCGCGCCGGAGTCAACGGCTACGAGCTTGAGCTTGTCCATGTTCTCGGCGTAGTAGGCATAGCCGAAGTAGCCGAGCGCGTTGCGGTCGCCGCGTATGCCCTGAACCAGTACGTTGTCGTCCTCGGACGCGGTGTAGTCGGCGCGGGATAGGCCGGATTCGCCGTTGACCTCTTCCGTGAAGTAGTCGAAGGTGCCGGAGTCGGTGCCCGGGCCGTATAGGTTGATCCTCTTGTTGGGCCAACTGGGGTCTATGTCGCTCCAGTCGTTCACGGCGCTTTCGGGCTTCCAGATTTCGTGAAGCTGTTCGACGGTGAGGCACTCTACGAAGTCGTTCTTTGGGCTGACTATGACGGACAAGCCATCAACGCCTACAAGGAACTCGATGTATTCTATGCCGTTCTCTTTGGCGATGGCGGCTTCATTTTCTTTGATGGGGCGTGAAGCGTCGGATATGTCAATTTCGCCGACGGTGAAGCGCTTGAATCCGCCGCCGCTGCCGGAGACGCCGACGTTGACGCGGACGCTGGGCGCGACCTTGTTGAACTCTTCGGCTACGGCTTCGGTTATGGGGAAGACGGTGCTTGAGCCGTCTATCTCGATTGCGCCGCTGAGGGCGGACCTCTGGTTCTCGACCAGGACGGGCGCGGCGGAGTCGGCGGTCTGAGGCTGTGACGCGGCTTCGGTGTCGGAGCCGCAGGCTGCGGCTATAAGGGCTACCGCTATCATTCCGAGTACCAGCAGTCCCGGAATGCGCGGCAGCCTGGATTGGATGCGCTTGATCATTTTACCTCCCGGATTTGTCCGTGGAATTTTCCATTATAGGTTACTGGACTCCCGTTAATGTGGGTTAAAGGGATGGTTAACGGGTGATTAACGGGGGTTAGGTTTTGGTTATCGGTAGTTGGGCGTGGGGCGATGGTGGCAGGGGAATCGTGTTGGAGGGACGGGCGGGGGGAAGGGGGAGGGAGGGTAAATCAGAGGCGGCGCACACCGGCAGAGCTGAGAGCCGCAGACCGAGCATACGTCGCGCTAAGCGATTGGCAAGGGTTCGGGGAAATACGGATAGGTCATCCGCCGCGACAGATGTGTCAGGTCGCGGATTGAGCGCGCTTCGCCAGGATGGCGTCCACGAATGGGCTGAGAACGGCCTCGGCTCCATCAATCATCAAGCCCACCACCTCGTTCTCATTGTCCTTGTCATAGAATACGGTTACGCCCTCGGCGATCTCTTCACCTTCGGCGAACGGCCTGTCGGTCTGTATGAATAGGGTGTCGGAAACCAGGTACGAGACTCTGGCCGCCTGCAAGGATTCAATTTCAGAGTAATTTAGCTCTGGTTCTGCCACGGTCGTCCTCCGTATCTCTTTTGGAGCCTTCTGTCCTGATATGCGGTGATAAGTTCACGTGAGTCCCCTATGCCGGAGAATACAACCTTAATCCATTGATTGGATTGCGCTACGCGCCCAACTACCACTGTACGCAAGTCCCCTGAGCGTGTGATTTCTTCCCATTGGTCATAAGGGTCTTCAATGACACGCATCACCCATTCCGGCTTAATGTCAGGATGGCGGATACCGGACATTTCCCCATGTCCGGGAACTTTGGGCAGTCGGTCATATTCTCTGCGTAGCCGAAGGTCGTCTTCATTTTCGTGAGACTGCATGGGTGAAGTATATCATCATTCGCTATTCAGAGTTGCCAGAGGGCGCCGGCCAGGATGCCGGCGGCCATTAGGAGGACGAACCAGCCGAGGTTGAGGCGGCGGGCGACGGACATCAAGGCTTTTATGGTGGCGAAGCCGGTCAGGGCGGATATGGCGAGGGCTGCCAGGGCTTCGGGGGAGGCGTAGAGGCCGGCGCTTATGGCGGCGTAGAGGCCGGCGCCGGCGCTGGCGGGGATACTTAGCAGGAAGCTGAGGGTGAGGGCTTCACGGCGGTCGAGGCCGCGCGACAGCAGGGCGGCGACGGTGAGGCCGGAGCGGCTGAGGCCGGGGAGGGCAGCGAGGCCCTGGGCTACGCCGGTTAGTATCGCGTCGGGCCACGTGAGGGTGTCGCGGGTTCGGGTTCCCTGGGATTTGGTTCTGAGCAGGATGAGGCCGGTGGCGAGCATGAGGATTCCGACGGCGGTCATGGCGGCGGCCCCGATTCGTTCGGAGAATTGGAAGAGGCCGATGAGGAGCAGGAAGCCTATGGGAGCGCTCACGAGGGTGGCTAGTATGAGGAAGACGGTTATTGGTGACGGGCCGGTTGTTGTTGGCGTATTCGGATTGTCGCTGAGTTCTGGATTACCGCTTTCGCGGGAATGACGGTTGTGGGGGCGGGAATGACGATGGGGTAGGCGGGAATGACGGTTGTGGGGGCGGGAATGGTGGGTGTGAGCGTGGGAATGACGGGCTGTTAGTGGGGTATGGCGTATCCATGTGGATTTGGAGCTGGCTATGTCACGGAGGATGGCGAGGATGTCGGAGCGGAGGGCGGCTATGGCGGAGAGGGTAGTGCCGAGGTGCAGCCATAGGGAGAAGTTCACGGCGTCGGGGAGGTCGGCTCCGAAGGCGAGGGAGTAGAAGGCGGTTACGACGCCCTCGGAGCTTACGGGCAGCCATTCGGCCAGGCCCTGTATGAGTCCGAGCAAGGCGGCTTCGGCGAGGGTCATGCGGTCAGACCTTCATTGCCTGATCATGTGGGCGCGGATACGGCCCAGGGAGTTGACCACCAGGGACCTGACCTGATCGGGGGTGAATTGGGTCAATTCGTACCTGGCGTTGCGCGACTGGCGATATAGTTCCAGATAAGAGCCGTATATCGGGCGCGTTCTGGCATTGGATCGCACCCATACCAATCGTTCCCGATGGTCATGCGGTCTGTCCGGGTAGAAGAAGGCGTCCACGTATCTGAGCGCGGCGTAGAAGGCGATTGTCACCGCCCAGTCGAGGTAGGGGGTGGTGGCCAGGTCAAGGGTGGCCAGGAAGCGCTCGTTACGCTTGGCCCTCTCAAGAAGGTTCTCATCCATCGGCAACGGGCAACTCCCTGGAGATACGCTTGAAACCAGCGCGGGACAGAACGTTCTCGGTGTAGATGGTAGAGGGTCCCATGATGCCGAAGTCGAATACATGGAAAGGGAAGGCATCCCATATCCGGCCTTCGATATCGCGTATATCGCATCGGAGTGTGTCATCGTTTTCGGCGATCAACGTGCATAGGTCCATCACATCGTCTGTGTGCACCCGGGCATATACCCGCTCGACACCATCCAGGCGATACGCTTTGCGGGCGTATTCGATGGCGGCTTCGGGCAACGAGTCATCGGATACGCGATTCTTCTCCCGCGCCGCCTGAAAGCCCGCTTCGTAGCCTTGTCGGAAAGCCTGTTCGCGGACTCGCTCGCTCTCTTCGGTTTTTCGCTTGTTCCGGGTAGTCATGCTTCAGTCAACCTCACGCCCGCCGCTCAAGCGTCCGGGCGAATCCCTGTCCAAGTTTAACCGCCATTATAACTGGTCGCAAGGTTTGGCGCGTCCGCGCTCATGAGGCGCGGCTCAGGGTGAATGTGAATGCGCTGCCTTCGCCTTCGGCGCTGCGGACGGATATGTCGCCACCGTGGGCCTGGGCGAGACGGCGGGTTATGGCGAGTCCGAGACCGGCGCCGGTGTCTCGGCGGGACCTGTCCACCTTGTAGAATCGCTCGAAGATGTGGGGCAGATGCTCCCTGGGGATGCCGACGCCGGTGTCGGCGACTTCTACCTGGACGCCGGCGGGGTCCGCGCCGGCGGAGAGGGAGATTTCGCCGTCGGCGCCGGTGAATTTGAGGGCGTTCGCTATGAGGTTGGTGAGGATCTGTTCGAGCTTTCCGTCGTCGGCCATGACGTAGGGGAGGTCGTCCGGCACGCGGTTGAGCAGTTTGACGCGCTTTTCGCCGGCGTATCCGTCGAAGCGCTCGATGACTTTGCGGGCTATGTGGGGGAGTTGGACGGGGGCGAGGTGGATCGGGGTCTGGCCGCTTTCGAGGATGGAGAGTTCGAGAAGTTCGTCGACCATGGCGGTCATTCGGCGGATGTCTTCGTGGATGCGGGAGAGGAAGTCGCGGGCGACCTCGATGTCGTATATCGCGCCGTTGTCGAGGGTTTCGACCATGGCGTTGACGGAGGCGAGAGGGGTGCGGAGTTCGTGGGATACGTTGCTGACGAACTCGCGGCGGGTATTCTGGACCTGCCGGAGCCGGGTGACGTCCTGGAGGGTGAGCAGGACGCCACGGCGGGGGTCGGCGGAGATGGGGGCTGCGATGGCGTGGAGGAATCGCCTGTGGTGGAGAAGGTCTATCTCGGCGCGCTGGATTTGGCCGGTTTGGGCGGATTTGGCGGCTAGTTGGAGGAGTTCGTGGTCACGGACTATCTCGGCGAGGGCGCGTCCGTGGGTGGAGTGGATGTCGGCGTCGAGAAGCCACTGGGCGGCGCGGTTGATGAGGCTTATGCGGTTGTCGGGGTCCAGGACTATCACGCCGTCGGCCATGGTTTCCATTACGATGGCGAGCAGGCTGCGCTCGCCGTCGAGGCCGCGCACGATGTCTCGGAGCGCTACTGCCATTTGGTTGAAGGCTTCGTTGAGTTCGCGGGTTTCGTTGAGGGACGCGGTTGGGGCGCGGTGGTCGAGGTCGCCCCTGGCGAGGCGGCGCGCGCCTTCGGCTACGCTGCGGACAGGGGCGGCGATGGAGCGAGTCATGAGGAAGGAGGCGGCGATGGCTGCGAGCGCGCCGACGAGGGCGGTCGCGGCGACGGCGATTATGATGACGCCGCCGGAAACGCCGAGGAAGGCGAGGGATACGGCGGTCGCGATAAGGGCGATGGCTATGGCGGCCAGGTGGGATAGGGCCATTCTGGAGCGGAGGGATTTTATCATGCTTGGTTGTTGGGGCTCACCCCCATCCTAACCTTCCCCCATCAAGGGGGAAGGGATTTTTGATGTTCATGTCAACCCATCAAGGGGGAAAGGACTTTTTTTCTGACCCTGTGAGCCCGTCGAGGGGGAAGGGATTTTGGCGTCAGCCGTCGAAGCGGTAGCCGAGTCCTCTTATGGTGACTATTCTGCGTGGCTTGGAGGGGTCGGTTTCTATCTTTTCTCGGAGCCACCTGACGTGGACGTCGACGGTTCGGGAGTCGCCTATGTAGTCGTGTCCCCAGAGGCGTTCGAGTATCTGGTTTCGTGTGAAGGCGCGGCCTTTGTTGGAGGCGAGTAGGGCGAGTAGGGAGAATTCGCGGGGCTTCATTCCGACGGGTTTGTCGCCAAGGGTTACGGAGTGGCTGATCTGGTCTATGGTGAGGTCTTCGGAGCGTATGATTTCGGAGGGGCCGGCGAAGTCGGAGGCGGAAGATGGGGCGGCTCGGCGGAGGAGGTTGCGGACGCGGGCGAGGAGTTCGCGCATACTGAAGGGTTTGGTTACGTAGTCGTCGGCGCCGAGTTCGAGTCCGACGACGCGGTCGACTTCTTCGCCGCGGGCGGTGAGCATGAGTATGGGGACGGCGGATTCGCGGCGGAGGATGCGGCAGATTTCGAAGCCGTCTAGGGTGGGGAGCATGACGTCGAGGATGACCAGATCGGGGGCGACGTTCCTGGCCATTCTGAGGCCGGCGTCGCCGTCGGTGGCGGTGAGGGCGGTGTATCCTTCGCGCTTGAGGGTGTACTCGAGGGCGGCGAGCAGGTTGGGTTCGTCTTCGACGATGAGGATGGTATTGGGCATTTAGCGGCGCTTTCGGGGACAGCGTGTCGGGTGGCTTGGTATTTCTGAGGTTAGCATATTTAAGTTTTTGGTGGTTAGAGTTCCCAGTTCCAGATTTGGGTTAGGTCGAGGGTGAAGCCGGGGAGGGTTGGGTCGGCTGAGATGGTTTGGGGGTTTTCGGCTATCTCTACGTCGCGGTCGGGGCGGTAGGCGTGGACGCTGCGGGTTTGGGGGTCTATGAGCCAGCCGAGGCGGGCGCCGTTGGCTATGTATTCTCGCATCTTGGATTGGAGGACGGAGAGGTGGTCGGAGTCTGAGCGGAGTTCGATTACGAAGTCGGGGCAGATGTTGTAGAAGCCGCTGCGCTGTTCGGGGGTGAGGGATTGGAGGCGGGTTCTTGAGATCCAGGATGCGTCGGGTTCGCGGATCGCGCCGTTGGGGAGGGTGAAGCCGGCGGATGGGCCGAAGGCCCTGCCGGAGCCGTCTCCTTTAGACCAGTCCCACAGTTGACCCAAAATTTCGCCTTCCTTGCCGCCTGTTTCGCTGAATGCGGGAGACATAATTTCCAATTCTCCGGTTGATGTGAGTTCTATGCGAAGGTCGCTGTTGAGGCTGCAGAATTCGGCGAACTGCCATTCGGTCAGTTCGATGAGGGGGCTGAGTTTTAGGACGAGGGGGGGTATGCCGGTGTCGGCTTCGGGGGCGCGGTCGGCGGTGGGTTGGGGTGGGGGTTTTGGGGCTGTGATGACCATGGGTTTTGGCTCCGGGTGGGGTTATTCTTGGTTTTGGGTTCGCAGGTTGTGCCAGGGGTCCCAGATTTCGGTTAGGTCTAGGGTGAAGCCGGGGAGGGTTGGGTCGGCGGATATGGTTTGGGGGTCTTGGAGTATCTCGACTTCCTGGTTGGGGCGGTAGATGTGGACGCGGCGGGTCAATGTGTCTATGAGCCAGCCGAGTTGGACGCCGTTGGCTATGTATTCTCGCATCTTGGCCTGGAGAATGGTCAGGCGGTCGGTGAGGGAGCGGACTTCTACTACGAATTCGGGGGAGACGGGTAAGAAGCGGTTTTCGTCTTCGGGGGTTAGTTGAGACAGGCGGGAGAGGGATACCCATGAGGCGTCGGGTGAGCGCATCGCGCGGTTGGGGAGGGTGAAACCGGCGGTTGGGCCGAATGCCATGCCGCCGCGATGTCGGCTGGCCCAGATTTCGAGTTGGGTAGCGGCTTTGAGTTCCTTAGATCCGGTGTAGCCTTTGGTTGGGGACATGATTTCGAGTTCTCCGGTGGCGGTTCGTTCTATGCGGAGGTCGCTGTTGAGTTCGCAGAAGTCGGCGAATTGTTCTTCGGTGAACTGGATGACGGGGCTGAGGCGGAGGACGAGGGGGGGCGCGCCGGTGGCGTCGGCTTCGGGGGCGATGGGTTGGGTGGGTGGGGGTTTTGGGGCTGTGATGACCATGGGGGTGGCTCCGGGATGGTTATTCTTGGTTTTGGGTTCGCAGGTTGTGCCAGGGGTCCCAGATTTCGGTTAGGTCTAGGGTGAAGCCGGGGAGGGTTGGGTCGGCTGAGATGGTTTGGGGGTCTTGGAGTATCTCGACTTCCTGGTTGGGGCGGTAGATGTGGACGCGGCGGGTCAGTGTGTCTATTAGCCAGCCGAGTTGGACGCCGTTGGCTATGTATTCTCGCATCTTGGCCCGAAGAATGGTCAGGCGGTCGGTGAGGGAGCGGACTTCTACTACGAATTCGGGGGAGACGGGTAAGAAGCGGTTTTCGTCTTCGGGGGTTAGTTGAGACAGGCGGGAGAGGGATACCCATGAGGCGTCGGGTGAGCGCATCGCGCCGTTGGGGAGGGTGAAGCCCATGGATGAGTCAAAGGACATACCTGCGCCATCCCGCTGAGTCCAGATTTCCAGTTGGGTGGTGATTTTGGCGTTCTGATTGCTGGTGTAGCCTTTGGTTGGGGACATGAGTTCGAGTTCTCCGGTGGCGGTTCGTTCTATGCGGAGGTCTTGGTTTAGTTCGCAGAAGTTGGCGAATTGTTCTTCGGTGAACTGGATGACGGGGCTGAGCCGGAGGACTAGGGGGGGCGCGCCGGTGTCGTCGGGGACGGCGGTTGTCTTGGGGGGTGGGGGTTTTGGGGCGGTGGTGACCATGGGGGTGGCTCCGGGATTGAAGGTGATGGCTTGACTGTCGGGGTTTTACCCCCATCCTAACCTTCCCCCATCAAGGGGGAAGGGACTTTTGCCTACCCCAGCGAGTCCGTCGAGGGGGAAGGGGTTTTGCTCGCTACGACTAGGGTTAGGGGATGGGGATGATGGCGCGTTTGTGGGTGGCTTTGCCTATCTGTTGGTCGCCTTCGTAGGCTTCTATCCGGTAGGTGAGGCGGTTGCGGTCTATCTCTGTCAGGACGGAGTGGACGCGGACGGTCTGGCCTACGTTGGTTGGGGCGATGTGGCGCAGGCCGTCCACGGCGTAGCCGACGCTGGTGTAGCCTTCGGGCAGGTGGGGGTCGGTGGCGCGGATGGAGGCGTTTTCCATGAGGCCGAGTAGGTGGGGGGTGGAGAGGACGTCGGCTCCGGCTTTGCCCATGCGGTTGGTGGTGAGGTCGGTTGTTACTTGGATTTCGAGGGTGGCTTCCTGGCCGGGGGAGATGTTTTGCATCATGGTTGGGTTCTCCTTTTTCAATTGTCAATTTTCAATTTCTAATTATCAATTATTGGTTGTCTGTTTTCAATTGTGGGTTTTTTGGGTGTTGGGTGGTGGCGATATATGGGGGTTTATATTGGCTCTGGCGAGAACTGGTGGCTTGACTGGTGGGCGACAGGTGAATTTTTCATCAGCGTTTGACCTGAGATCGCCTGAGTTTAGCTATATGAAAAATTTTCTGTGGGCCGTCTGGACAAGATTGATAAATCGTCGTTTATGTCTGTAAATGGAATTCCTGGTTTCTTCATGCGCGTAACTCTGGTAGCCCATAGGGTTGATTGCGTGATTGTATCGGAATACATATATGTTGATTCAGAGTTTCCAAGTTCCTCTTGACGCAACTGTATGATTGCTTATATTATCATAGAGAACCCATATTCGCAACAGTGAATTGATGGAGAGGAATTTGGGCAAATCCATTTCGTGACAGGATCGCAAGATTTGATGGATACCCGCTTTCGCGGGTATGACGGAATGGGTGGGACAGTAGTCGAACGAAGAATTGTATTGCATAGGGAGGCGAGGGAATGGAGAAGGAACATATAGCGAGGAAGGATGAGCCGTGTCCGGCTACGAAGCGGAACGGCGAGGTGTGTGGGTCAATTCGGGTTTCGGCTTCGGGGTATTGTTTCGCGCATGACCCGGAGGCGGCGGCCTGGCGGGCGAAGGGCGGACGGGCAAGCAGCAAGAGGAAGCGAGCGGTGAAGAGGCTGAAGGAGGCGGGAATGGGGCATCTTCTGGATATTCTGGAAGAGACTCTTGAGGAACTTCGTTCGGGCGAAGCGGATCCGAGTAACGCGAGGGCTAAGGCGAGAGTGGCGGAGGCGATTTTGAGAGTGGCGAACTGGGGGGACACGGACACGGAGGCGGATACGGAGTTCCAGTGGCCCAGGAAGTGGGAGGCGTATTAGTCAGAATCAGGATTTTCAGGATTAGGGGGATACACAGGATGGTTGCGCTGGGTGAGGATGATTGGATGGTTCCTGCGTTTTCTGGATACCCGCTTTCGCGGGCATGACGGGGCTGGCGGGATTGGGCGTGGGTCTGAACTGTGATTCGTAGGATTGGAGTGATGGACGTGATTCGGGGATGACGGGGGAGGCTGAACCCGGGGGCTTTCGATTATCAACCAATTAGGTTCGTGGCGGCCCTTCGACAAGCTCCCTTCGACAAGCTCAGGGCGAACGACAGAACATGAACGGGCGGCCTTCGACAAGCTCCCTTCGACAAGCTCAGGATGAACGACGGAAGCGGTATCGGGAAATAATCGAAAGCGGCCCTTCGACAAGCTCAGGGTGAACGACGGGGGCTGAATGGGGTCGGAAATGGGATGGGGCAGAGGTTGCTGGGTTCTGGAGGGGATGATGAACGGGTTGGATAAGAGGGAAGTGACGCTGGAGGTTTGGGAGGCTTATTTGTGGAGGGAGTTGGGAGCGAAGAAGCAGCGGGAGCCGGAGGGGGTTTGGGCTGTGTGGCTGTTGATGGCGGGACGGGGGTTTGGGAAGACGCGGGCGGGGGCTGAGTGGGTCCGGGAGCGGGTGAGTAGGGGCGTGAGCGGTAGGGTGGCGCTGGTGGCTCCGACGCCGGATGATGTTCGGAATGTGATGGTGGAAGGGGTGTCGGGGCTGCTGAGGGTTTCGCCGCCGTGGTTCATGCCGGTTTATGAGCCGTCGAAGCGGAAGTTGACGTGGCCGAATGGGGCGGTGGCGTTTGGGTTTTCGAGTTATGAGCCGGACCGGCTGCGGGGGCCGCAGTTTGATACGGCGTGGTGTGATGAGCTGGCGTCGTGGAGGTATCCGAGGGAGACCTGGGATAATTTGCAGTTCGGGCTGCGGATGGGGGATGACCCCAGGTGCGCGGTTACGACGACGCCGAAGCCGATTAAGTTGCTGAGGGAGTTGAAGGATCGAGAGGATGTGATGGTGACCAGGGGTTCGACTTATGAGAATTGGGAGAATCTGCCGCCGGGGTATGTGGAGGGTATCCGGCGGCGGTATGAGGGGACGCGGACGGGAAGGCAGGAGATTTACGCGGAGTTGCTGGATGAGGCGGAGGAGGCGCTGTGGAGACGGGATTGGATTGAGTCGGCGCGGGTGCGGTCGGCTCCGGATCTGGTTCGGGTGGTTGTGGCGGTTGATCCGGCGGTGTCGGCGCGGACGGCCTCTTCGGAGACGGGTATCGTGGTGGCGGGGGTTGATGAGGATGGGCAGGTGTACGTTTTGGAGGATGCTTCGGGGCGGATGTCGCCGGATGGCTGGGCGAGGCGGGCGATTGGGATGCTGGATAGGCATGGGGCGGATCGGATTGTTGGCGAGGTGAATAATGGGGGTGACCTGGTGGAGCATACGCTGAGGACTGCCTACGAGGGGCGATTCGTGCCGTATAAGTCGGTGCGGGCGAGCCGAGGGAAGCAGGCGAGGGCGGAGCCGGTGTCGGCGCTGTATGAGCAGGGGAAGGTGCATCACGTAGGGTCGCTGGATGGTTTGGAGGATCAGATGTGTACCTGGTCGCCGGGGTCGGAGGGTTCGGCGGATAGGTTGGACGCTCTGGTGTGGGCGGTTACGGAGGTTGGGTTGAGGCGGTCGGGGTTGCATTTGTGGGTGTAGGGGCAATTGGGAATTTTCAATTAAGAGTTAGGAATTGGGAGGCTAAGATGGCTGAGGTTCGGTCGGTTTATTGTGATGATTGCGGTCGGGAGAAGATGGCGGAGGTGAGGGATGGGAAGGTGGTGATTGTTGATCGGCGGCATGGTCGGCGTCATGTGGCGGTGATTGCGCTGGGGAGGGAGGGGTCGGAGGCGGGGTAGGGGGTGTATCGGTTTTGTCCACTAAGGACGCGAAGGGGCGCGAAGCAGAGAGTCTTTCGATTATCAACCAATTACGTTCGTGGCGGCCCTTCGACAAGCTCCCTTCGACAAGCTCAGGGCGAACGACAGAAGCGGTATCGGGAAATAATCGAAAGACCCTGGCGCGAAGGTGGTGGATAGTTGTGTATTGCGCTGGATGCTGAGCGGAGTTTTGGGGGATTGCCCGACGCTCGGATTGGTTGACACTGGGCGGCGATGCGCCGGATACTGTCGCGCGTACGGTGGTATGGATACATTAGGAGGTTGAAAATGGCGCGACTGGATGTACGGTTGGATGATGAGCAGAGGCGGCGGTTGGAGGTGGTGGTGGAGGCTAGGGGGGCGTCTATCTCGGAGGTGGCGCGGCAGTTGATTGATGAGGCTTATGAGGAGGTTATGCTGGAGCGGCGCAGGGCGGCGGCGGAGAGGTTGGTGGCGATGGAGATTGACGTGCCGCTGGATCCGGATGAGTTGTCGCGGGAGTTGGCGGGGGGTTATGCGCCGCGCGGGCTTGATTATTAGGCGGTGGTCGGGCTGGGTAGGCGCTGGAAGTGGACGCGCTGACGGGTTAGGTTCACCCCCATCCTAGCCTTCCCCCATCGAGGGGGAAGGGATTTTTGCCTACTCTTATCAGATCACCAGGGGACTCGGTGGTGATTTTATGGGGAGAAGCCTTCGATCCATTCGGTTTGCTTGACGATTCGGTTTAGTTTTCCTCTGGTTCTTCTGCCTGTTATCAGGCAATGGCCTGGGCCGCCTGATGAAGGATCTAAGGCTATGCCTAATCCAAGTTGTCGCAGGAAGCCTACGCTTATGGCGACGATGTAAGGTTCTGTTCCTTCGGAGGCGACTGTATCCGGGGTGGTCATAGAACCCAGATATACCGAAAGGCTGGCTTGCCTGAACGCTTGGGTAGAGGGCCTGAGTCTCTGGAGGTTTTCGTCTTGAATGACAAAGACTTGGGCTATGCGACGGAATACTATTTCGTCGTCGCCAATACCGGGGTCGTCGTGGTGAAACTCCGTCATTTGTTCACGGGAGTTTGTCTAGAGGACGGTTTGGGCGTATTTGGTTAGACGCTCGATTTCGTCCCATGCCGCGCCCTCGCGCTCTTCGTCGGGGCTGGCGAAGAAGTATTCGGCGTTTCCGTCGGGGCCGATTTCTATTTCGAGGTCAACGCCGTTGCGGTGCCATTCGACTTGGATGCCGCCTTCGTATGTGGGGACTACGCTTGGGGGCGGCGCTCGGCTGTCGAGGATTTTGGCGAGTATGGTTAGGGTTTCGCGGACGGATGTCTCGGTGGGCCGGGAGTCGGGTAGGCCGGTGTCCGGGTCGTGAAGTAGGGCGGCCAGGGCGTCGCGTGTGGGGGCGAACCATTTGGCGCGGCGCGATTTTCTCTGGGCAAGATGAAATTCGGCGCTGGTGGCGTTTTTTAGCAAGATACGCTCTCCCTTTCCAGGGGACGGTTGCTTTGACGTGAATAGATAATCCCCTCTCCCTGAGGGAGAGGGGATTTTGGGGTCTTGGTTAGAGGTTGAATTGGGGGTCCATGTAGTCTTTTTCTTTGGCGTAGATCTGGAGGCGGCCTCGGGTGGAGTCGGTTACTATGAGGCGGTCTTCGGAGTCCACAGTCAGGCCGACGGGGCGCTCGAAGAGGCCGAGGGTGGTCCGGTCTTTGACGCGACGGTAGGCTTTCTGGGCGTCGGGGTTGGAGTTGATGACTTCGGCGGCCCAGTTGCTGAATTCTACGGCGTCGCCGTAGAGGGCGGTGATGATGGAGCCGTCGGGGGCGTATATCTGGATTCGCTTGTTGCCCCAGTCGGAGACGTAGATGTCGCCTTCGCTATCTACGGCTACGCTGGAAGGGTGGTTGAGGTCTGCGCCGTTGTCGAGGTCGGGGCCTCCGATGGTGAGTAGGAGGTCGCCGTCGGGGGCGAATTTGCGGACGCAGCTGTTGCCCCAGTCCGCGACGTAGATGTTGCCGTCGGAGTCGAGGCTGATGCCCCAGGGGGAGTTTAGCTGGCCCTGGCCGATTGTGGCGAGGTGGTTGCCGTCGGTGGTGAATTTCTGGACGCGGTTGTTGCGGGCGTCGGAGACGAGGAGGTTGCCGTCGGCGTCTATGGCGAGGCCGGATGGGCCGCTGAGCTGTCCGTGGTCGGAGCCGGGTTGTCCCCATTCGCCGATTTCTTCGCCGTCTTCGTTGAAGACGCAGATTTTGTTTTGGAATTCTTCGGAGCAGTAGATGTTGCCGTCGGAGTCGAGGGCGAGACCGGCGGGCCAGGTCATGCCGCGGGCGAAGTCTCCGATGAATTGCTGGTCAATGGTGAGTTTGCCGATGCGCTTGTTTTCGGCGGTTACGCCTCCGACGCCTTCTTGTCCTCTGCTGAGGACGTAGAGGACGCCGTCGGGGCCGGCGGCTACGTCCCAGGGTTGGGTGAAGCCGTTGCCGGCGGCCGCGTTTCTGCCGATGGCGTGACTGAAGTTCCAGGTTCTTCCGGCTACGGTTGTAGTAAGCATGGCGCTACCCCTGATTTTTTGTTATTCGATGTCTTCCAGTAGTTCCAATAGTTGTTTTGCGTGTTCTATGTTCATGGCTACGCCCCTATCGTTCAGCCAGCCTTCGTTGAAATTGTAGGGGGAGATGAAGGCTACTGTGAATAGCGCGTAGATGTCTTCCTTGCCTGTTTCTTCGGATAGCTTATGAGCGACGCTGTGCATTTCTCCGGGTGTGTCGAATTTCCAGGCTCGTCGTTCGGATATAGCCTTGACAGCGTGATAGCCTGATTTCCATATCAGATCAGAGGCGCGCTGAAGGTCTCCCTTCTGGTACGCTGCGCTGGCCTGAGATATGAAAGTCTGACTTGTTTCGACTTGATTCAGAAGAACCATAGATACGTTCACCTAGTTTATTCTGGCGCGTCGGTGTAAACGCTTTCCAGTTTGACCAAGAACTTTTCCACTGTCTCTATATTTTTGGCTACCTGGAGGCTGTCCAGCCAGCCTTCGTAGAAGTTTTTGTGTGAATCGCCGGCCGTATGAAACATAGCGTCTATCCCAGGGTCGGACAGTTCATCAGTCAGGCGCTGAATCGCTATGTACAAGGCAAGATGCGAGTCGTGTCGCCAGCCTCGCCGCTCGGCTATGGCTTTGACGGCGTGGGCCGCCGCGCCCCAAGCCTTTTCGGACGCCTGCAATAGATCGTCCTTCGCGTATTCGGTGACCGCCTGTTCGATAAACCTGCGACTGGTTTCGATATGTTCCATTGGCGTCATAGACGCATGGACAGCCTTTCTATTCCGCGTATATTCCGGTTATGCGCTGGCGATTTCTTTACGAAAGATCGCCAGCGCATAGATTCCAAATGGCTGCGCTAACTGTGCGAGTAGTCAGCGCAGTTTTGGGTTTAGTGGCCGTTGGTTTGGAGGAAGTTGGGGGCCTCGAATTGGCCGTTGACTATGGGGGACGCTTCGATGCTGAAGTGGTCTTCGAGGATGGTGGAGTACACGCCCCGGTAGTCCTGGTTGGGCACCAAGTCGCCCTGCTCTAGGGCCTCGGGCCTGGTTTCGGGGTATTCGGAGTACATTCCGCCGTTGACGCTGGGGCCGATGGCGAAGGCTACGCCTGCCGCGCCGTGGTCGGTGCCGGAGCCGTTGTCGCGGACGCGGCGACCGAATTCGCTGAACATGAACATGATGACGTTCTGGTCGGCGTCGTGTTCGCGGAGGTCGTCCCAGAAGTCGGCGACGGCTTCGCCCACGTCCTGCCAGAGCTTGGCGTGGGTGGTGGCCTGGGCGGCGTGGGTGTCGAAGGAGCCGTAGTCGCAGTAGAAGACGCGGGTTCCGACGTCGGCGGTGTGTATCTGGGCTATGTCGCGGAGTTTGGCGGCGATGGGCGTGGAGCCGTATTCGACGCTGGAGTCGTACATTCCGGGGGCTACCTTGAGGATGTCGGCGCCTTTGAGGGCGTCGAGGCCGGTTTGTCCGAGGTATTCCATGACCTGGCCGGTGCCGACGGCTGGGCCGTACATATTGGCGAAGCGGTCGAGCATCTTGAGGCGCTGTTCTTCCTGTTCGATGCTGGTGAGCAGGCCGTAGGTGGACAGGTCTGCGACGGAGGCGACGGAGACGCCGGGGGTTACGAGGGCCCTGGGTAGGGCTTGTCCGATGTTGACGGTGGTTACGGGGTTGTCGCCGTTGGGGTCGAGTTCGCGGGTGGCGCGTCCGAGCCAGCCTTCGGTGCCGACCTTATCGGGTTCGCAGGTGTGCCAGATGTCCATGGAGCGGAAGTGGGACCTTGGGGAGTTGGCGTATCCGATGCCGTGGATGATGGCCATGTCTCCCTGCTGGTAGATGTCTTTCATGGGGCCCATGGCGGGGTGCATCCCGAGGTCGTCGTCGAGTTTGAGGACGCGGTCCTGGGGTATCTGGAGGGAGGGCCTGCTGTCGAAGTAGTGTTCGTCGTTGTAGGGTATGATGGTGTTGAAGTAGTCGTTGCCGCCGGTGAGCTGGAGTACGACCAGTACCGGGGGCTTTCCGTTGCCGTTGGCAGCCATGTTTCTTCTCCTGTTTGTGTGGGCTGTTCACCCTCACCCTAACCCTCTCCCATCAAGGGAGAGGGGATTTATTTTTAAGGGTTTCACCCCCATCCTGGCCTTCCCCCGTGGAGGGGGAAGGGGTTTGTCGGTTTGGTTTTCTAGCCGAATTGGTATTCGCGGGTGGCGGCTATTAGGGCGAAGGTTTCGGTGGTTCGGGTGTTGAAGTCGTCGGATTCGACGTTTATGTCTCCGCCGCCGGCGACGTGGGAGACGAGTTCGTCGTGTGTGCGCTCGTCGAGGCTGATGGGGCCCATGATGTCGAGGCAGCGTTCGACGTGTTCTTCGGGTGTCATTACGGTTCCGTTGGAGGCTACGTAGTGGACCATGTCTCGGACGCCGGCGAGGTCGGAGTCGCTAACGCGGTCTGCGACGAAGTTGACGCGCTTGACGAGGGAGCCGCTGTTTATCCACTCGTGTCCGGTGTGCCAGCCTTCGACGCTGGGGGGGTCCAGGATGTCCTGTCCCATGTAGCCGGGTTCTTTGCCCAAGCCTTCGAGGCGCGGGTCGGGGCCGGTGAGGTCTTTGGTAATGCGGAGCGTTCCGACGACGACTTCTGTTGGGCTTTTGACCTTCTGGTACTGGGCTTCCTTGAAGTAGTCGGCGTTGAAGAGTTCTCGCAGTACGGGCTTGATGTCGTAGCCGCCGTCCACGAAGGTTTTGGACAGGTCGGCTATGGCCTGCGGGTTGCGTGGTTCTTCGATGTTCCAGGCGGGCACCTGCGGCTCGTCGGCGACGAAGAAGTTGTAGAGGTGTCGCGTTATGAAGCGGGGGCAGGCTTCCTGCTGGAGAACGATGTCAATGATGTCCTCGCCGTCGAAGTTTCCGGTTTGTCCGAGGAAGGTTTTCTCGGTGTAGTCGTGGTCTTCGGGTCGGAAGCTGAACTTCCAGGGGTGGCGTCCGTAGGGATACCTGGGCATCTTGGCGTCAATTGTCCAGCCGGTGAAGGCGCGGGAGCATTCGAAGACGTCGGTTTCGGTGTAGTGTCCGACGCCGAGGCTGAAGAGTTCGAGGAGTTCGCGTCCCCAGTTTTCGTTGGGGGCGTGTTTGTGGTTCTCGTTGTTGTCCAGCCAGTAGATCATGGCGGGGTTTCGGGCTAGTTCGACGAGCAGTTGGCGGTAGTTGCCCATGCCGTGTTCGCGGAACATATCTATCTGTTCGAGCAGGTGGTTGCAGTTGTCCACTTTGGCGTTTCCGGTGGCGAAGACGTGGTGCCAGAACAGGGCCATCTTCTCTTCGAGCGGTCGCTGTGTGGTGACCATCCAGTAGAGCCAGTTGGCCTGGCCCGGGGCGGCGGCTCCGCCGGGGACTTCGGTTATGGGGTGGTAACGGTACAGGGCGTACTCGTCCACGGGGGGCTGTGATTCGGGGTTGAGGAGTTCCTCGACGGTGGCCTCGTATCCGATTTCGCAGTAGCGCTCTACTTCCTCGCGGGTGGCGCCGAATCCGGCGCGGCGCATGAGATGGGAGATTAGCGCAATGTCTTCTCTGCTGGCCATGTATTCCCTCCTTTCGGGGTTTGATAGTTTTTAGTGGTTAGTTATTAGTTGTTAGTAGTTTGTTGGCATTGGGGGCAGATTCCGTAGTAGTCGGCGCGTTGGCGGATGAGGTCGTAGCCGGTGGCGTGGGCGACGCGGTCGAGGGAGATGTCGTGTATGTCGTGGGCGTCCATGTCTTCGACGGAGCGACAGGTGAGGCAGATGAGGTGGGGGTGGGAGTCGGGCCGGAGGCCGTCGTAGCGGTTTGGGGAGCCGCTGAATTCGAGTTCGAGTACCTGGCCGGCTTCTTTGAGTAGCTCGATGGTGTTGTATATGGTGGCCAGGCTGGTGGAGGGGAATACGCGCCGAACTTCGGTGTGTATGTCGTTGACGGTGGGGTGGCGGTCGGTGGAGGCGAGCGTTTCCATCACCTTCACGCGGCGCGGGGTTAGGTTTACGCCTAACTCTGACATGGAGGCGCGCATTTGTTTGACGCGATGTTGAACCTGTGGGTCCAATGTAGTCTCCTGACCCTGGCCTGTGGTCGGGGAGAGTTTTCCGGAGTTCCGCCGAATTAGAATGGTTCTAATGTCACCAGCAAGGGGTAAGATAGCGCAGGATGGGGGATTTGTCAATTGGCAATTTTGGATTGGGAATCGCGGCGGTTGGCATTTCACCCTAGCCCTAGCCCTCTCCCTGAGGGAGAGGGGATATATTGACTGAAGTTCGTAGCTGATTGGACTTTTGCCTACCCTTGTGAACCCGTCGAGGGGGAAGGGATTTTGGGTAGCGGCGGGGTTGTCGAACTTGGGGTGGGGGGCTATGATGCTAGTAGCTCAGAGTAGCGGGAAGCAGGCCATGGTCGCTAAAACAACAGACACAATCCTAAGACCGCGCCGCACAGACCATCACGAAGACCCGGGTATGTACGGACTGCTCGGAGAACGGGTTCCCATCGAAGTGATTCAACATCCGGCCATTGAATACGTCGCCATGGGGGTCAGGTACATCCTGCGCGGAGCGGGGAGTGTGTTCCTTGGCTCTAACATTCCGCTACGCACCAATCCGCTCAACCAACGCGAACACGAGGCCCCGGACTACTACCTGGCTTGGGGAGTGGACGTTGCGTCCATCAGAGGGAAGACGGCGTACAACCTGTGGGAGGTGGGCAAGCCTCCTGAGTGGGCTTTGGAGGTGGCGTCTCCCAGCACGTATGAGAGAGACTTGTACGAGAAGCCGGGCAGGTACGCGGAGATAGGGATTGGGGAGTACTGGATGTTCGATCCGACGGGTGGAGAGTTGTACGGTCGGGCGCTGATGGGGTTTGAGTTGGTGGACGGGGTGTATGAGGCTGTGGAGATAGTTCGGAATGAGCATGGGTTGTTGAGCGGATACAGTCGCGAGTTGGGGGTAAGGCTGTGCGTGGTGGAGGAGTCTGAGCGCGAGGGATTGTTGGAGATACAGCCTGATCTGGGTCTGCTGTTCGACATGGATTTCAACTCGGCGCTGCTGCTGTTCCAGGAGGTGGATACGGGCTGGTACATCGTGGACATGGCGGGGCTGAGGGCTGAGCGGGACTTTGAGAGGGAGCGGGCGGAAGTTGAGCGTGAGAGGGCTGAGCGTGTTGAAGTTGAGCGGGACTCCGAGCGTGAGAGGGCGGAGGTTGAGCGTGAGAGGGCGGAGCGTGTTGAAGTTGAGCGGGATTTTGAGCGGGAGCGAGCGGAAGTTGAGCGTGAGAGGGCTGAGCGTGTTGAAGTTGAGCGGGACTCAGAGCGTGAGAGGGCTGAGCGGGCCGAAGCCGAATTGGAGGAGGAACGCGCCCGCGCGCGCGAACTGGAAGAGATGTTGCGACGGCTTCAGGGAGGTTCACCCCCATCCTAACCTTCCCCCGTCGAGGGGAGGAAGGGGCTTTGGCTACTGCTGAAAGCTGTCGGGGGTCAGGGTTTGGATATTATCCAGTGGCCGGGGGTGGGTTGGGTGAGGGTGAGGCGGTGGGAGCGGCAGACGGCGTGGAATTTTGAGGATGGTTGGGAGGGGATGTTGATTAGCTGGATTTGGGGGAGTTGGTTATTGAGGGGGGCGGAGTTTTCGGCGATTATGCGGATGAGTTCGTCGAAGAAGGATGGGGCCATGGCGCGTTTGTGGCGGAGGTCGAAGGTGAGCGTCTGGTCGGTTAGGGCATGGGCGGCTTCGGATACCGCAGGTTCGAGAAGCCTGGCGGCGGGGCGGGAGCTCAGGGTTTTGGCTGGGATGATGTTGGCTATGAGTATTGTGGGCATTGGGATAATGAATCCGCTTGCAGGTAGGGGGTTCACCCCCATCCTAACCTTCCCCCGTCGAAGGGGAAGGGACTTTTGTCTGACTGTGTGAACTGAGTTATCGCGCTATTGTTGGGAATTGTATTGATAGGTGTACGAGGGCGCCGGGGAAGAGGGGTTTTCGGGTGGCGCGGATTTCGGAGGGTTGGTTGACGTGGAACGCACCGTTGTCGGAGTGTATCGTTAAGGAGGCTCCGGGGTGTCTCGCGTCTTCGGCGACGCCGAATAAGCCTATGCCACGATGGGGGTCGCCGGTGCCAGAGATGAGTTCGCCGGTGGCGTATTCGATTGAGGACCAGTCGTTCCAAGTTCGCTTCTTGTCAGCGCGCGGGGCCGCTCCGAGCGCGCGGCTTATGCCTATGCCGCCGTCGGCTACGGCTATCTCGAAATTTCTTTTGATCTTGCCTTCATGCAGGTTCACCATTCCGAGCGTTCCTATCTCGGATTGGGAGTGTTCGACGCCGTTGTTGGCGAGTTCGACGAAGGTTTCGGCGACTATGGGCGGTAGGTTGGAGGGTATGGAAGCCGGGGCTGACTCTAGTTCGTCGAGTATGCGGTCGGCGGCGCGTTCTACGTCGCTGTAGGATCGCATGACGCATAGAGGCAGGGGGGGCAAGGGGGCGCTGGCTGGGCAGACTCCTTTCAGATTGACGTCCGAGACGGTTAGGATGTCTCGGATACCGGAGTTTGCAAGCGTGTGGTAGGTTTCGGGGTCGTCGGGAGGCAGCAACTCGCAGTTCGCGGCGCGAGCGCGGGCCAACGAGAGGAAGACAGCGCACCACAGGATGGCCTCAGCGCCGATTCGCAGGCATTGGCGCAAGTCCAGGGTTACGCTGTCGAACTGGAAGGCGGCGCTTCGTGGGTCGTGGGTTGTTCGGCGCGCCCTCAGGTTCCAAACATGGTTGAAGCGCGAAGGCGCGCGTATTGTCAAAGTCGAGTTTGGCGCGAGTTGGGCCATGGGCGCGCTAACTCAGGCCGTCTAGTCTGCCCTGGGAGCCGTTGGCGTGGCCGTTGCGGCGTCCGTTGGTTGGGGGCGCGGCGGGGTTGGCGGGCTTGGACGACTTTTTGGATTTGGGGGCGGATTGGCGCTTTTTGGATTTGGGGGCGGGTTTCTGTTTGGCGGCGGTTTCTTCGAGGAGTTCGAGGTCGCTTACGGCGGATATGGAGGCTACGGAGTCGCCTTCGGAGGGGCGGAGTATGGTTACGCCCTGGGTGGCGCGTCCCATGACGCGGATGGTGGATAGGCTGGTTCTGATGACCTGGGCGCCTTCGGAGACGACGTACACTTCTTCGAGGGTGTCGTCTATTATCTGGGCGTCGGCGACGGGGCCTGTCTTGGGGGTGATTTCGAGGGTCTTGACTCCTTTGTTGCCGCGTGTCTGGGTGAGGCGGTAGTCGCTGAGCTTGGTCTTTTTGCCGAAGCCGAATTTGCTTATGACGAACAGAAGGTGGTTTTCGGGTTTGCCGACGTCCATGGAGACTATTCTGTCGTCGTCGGCCAGGCTCATGCCGATGACGCCGCGCGCGCTGCGTCCCTGCGGTCGGACGACTTCGGACCTGAAGCGGCTGGCCATGCCGTTTTCGGAGACCATTACGATGTGGTCTTTGGCGTCGGCGAGGCGGGCGGAGACGAGTTCGTCGCCGTCGAGCATACCCATGATGATGAGGCCGGCGGGCCTGATGTTGGATACCTGCGCGAGGGAGACGCGCTTGATGCGGCCCTTGCCGGTGGCGAGGACGAGGTAGCGGTCTTCCTGTTGGAGGTCGTCGGCGTTGACGCCTATGACGGCGGAGACTTTTTCGGTGTCGCTCATGGAGATGACGTTTATGACGGGGACGCCGCGGGTGTTGCGGGAGGTGTCCGCTCGGAGCTCGAAGGCGGTGAGTGAATAGACGCGGCCCTTGTTGGTGAAGAAGAGCAGTTTGTCGTGGGTGTCCACGATTAGCAGGCGCTTCACGGCGTCGTTGTCGCGGGTGGTCATGCCGCCGACGCCCTTGCCGCCGCGGTGCTGGTTGCGGAAGGTGTTGGCGGGGATTCGCTTGATGTAGCCGCCCTGGCTGAGGGTTACGACGATGCGCTCGTGGGGTTCGAGTTCTTCGCGTGAGAGGTCGGAGGCTTCGCGGGTTATCTCGGTTCGGCGGGGGTCGCCGTGTTTCTTTTTGAGGTCGCGGAGTTCTTTTTTGATGACGGCGAGGACTTTCTTGTCGTCGGCGAGGAGTTCTTCCATTTCGCGGATGGATTCGCGGATTTCCTGGTACTCTTTTTCGAGTTGTTCGCGTTCGAGGGCGGCGAGGCGTCGGAGCTGCATATCGAGTATTGCCTGGGCCTGGTCGTCGTCGAGGCCGAAGCGTTCTATTAGCTGCTGTCGGGCGTCCTGGGCGCTTTCGGAGTTGCGAATGAGGTTTATCACGGCGTCGAGGTGGCTGATGGCGATGCGTAGTCCGGCGAGGATGTGGGCGCGCTGGCGGGCCTTGGCGAGATCGAATTCGGTTCTGCGCCGGACGACTTCGCGCCGAAATTCGAGGAACTGGCGGAGCGCCTGTCCGAGCGTTATGACGCGGGGCATCTTGTCCACGAGGGCGAGCATATTGGCGGAGAATGAGCTCTGCATGGCGGTGAATTTGTAGAGGTTGTTGAGGACGACGCGGGGCTGGACGCCGGCGCGGAGTTCGAATACGACTCTCATGCCTTCGCGGTCGGATTCGTCGCGGAGGTCGGAGATGCCTTCTATCTTGCGGTCTTTGACCAGGGCGGCGACTTTTTCTACGAGGGCGGCCTTGTTGACCTGGTAGGGTAGTTCGCTGACGATTATCTGCATCCGGTTGGAGCGGTTCATGGGTTCGATGCGGGCCTTTGCGCGGACGATTATCTGGCCGCGTCCTGTGGAGTAGGCGTTCTGGATGCCTTCGGTTCCCATGATGGTGCCGCCGGTTGGGAAGTCGGGGCCTTTGACGAATTTCATGAGGTCTTCGACTGAGGCGGCGGGGTGGTCTGCGAGGTGAATGAGGGCGTCGCAGACTTCGATGGGGTTGTGTGGGGGTATGTTGGTGGCCATGCCGACGGCGATGCCGGACGCGCCGTTGACGAGCAGGTTGGGCAGTCGGGCGGGCAGGACTTCGGGTTCGGATAGGGAGCCGTCGAAGTTTTCGGAGAAGTCGACGGTGTTCTGGTCAATGTTGGCGAGCATCTCTTCGGCGATGGGGGCCATGCGGGCTTCGGTGTAGCGCATGGCGGCGGGTGGGTCGTTGTCCACGGAGCCGAAGTTGCCCTGTCCGTCCACGAGGGGCATACGAAGGGAGAAGGGCTGGGCCATGCGGACGAGGGCGTCGTACACCGCGCCTTCGCCGTGGGGATGCCATTTGCCGAGCACTTCGCCGACGAGCCGGGCGCTCTTCTTGTGGGAAGAGTTGGGGCGCATGGCGAGGTCCTGCATGGCGTAGAGGATTCGGCGCTGGACGGGCTTGAGTCCGTCGCGGATGTCGGGGAGGGCGCGGGAGACGATGACGCTCATGGCGTAGTCGAGGTATGAGCTACGCATTTCGTCGACTATCTGGGTTGGCCTGATGTATCCGAATTCGGTCTTGGTTGCTTCGGTTACCATGGGAGACTCCTGATGATGGGTGGAGCGCGCGTATTTTAGTATGTGGAGGGGGTTAGGGATTCACCCCCATCCTAACCTTCCCCATCGAGGGGGAAGGGATTTAGCCCTGGCCCTCTCCAGTCGAGGGGAGGGGGTTGTTGAGTGTATTGTAACAGTTTGGGAAGGATTCTTCACGCGGAATCGAACCGATGTATTATATAGTTTTTAGTTTTTAGTAATTAGTTCTTAGTGGGCGGGCGTTCGGGTAGGGGCTGGCGGGGTGGGCGAAAAGCGCATAAGTCTTATCGTATGCACATCCGGGGTTTCACCCCCATCCTAGCCTTCCCCCGTCAAGGGGGAAGGGATTTTGGGCGGCGCTGGCAGAGGTTGGCGCTTCACCCCCATCCTAGCCTTCCCCCATCGAGGGGGGAGGGATTTTGGGGCTGGCGGGCAACCACAAGGGTTGCCCCTACGGAGGCGAGGCTGTGAACGGTTGAATATGAGGGTTGCAGGACATGGTAGCCGTCGCCCCTACGGAGGGGAGGCCGTGAGGGTCTCGGCGGCGCGTTCGGCCAGGGATTGGAGGAGGCGGTCGAAGTGGGGCGGGATTTCCATGCGGCGGTGAGGGGCGAATTGGACGGCTATGACCCACTTGTGGTTGGGGCTTTCGACGGCTTCTATGACGCCATCATCCAGGGAGTAGGCGGAGGCGAGCAGGTGGGGGGATTTTTGGGCTTCTCTCATTCCGAGGCGGTGGAGGCTGTTGACGCGGACGAAGCCGCCTGAGCCGACGACGGCGGCGAGTTTGCTGCCGGGGGAGATGTATATGCGGTGGTAGGCGGGCTTGGTGTCGGGGTCGTCGGTCGTCGTTGGGGCGTGGTCTTGTATGTCGGGGGTGAGCGCGCCGCCGAGGGCGATGTTGAGGATGTGCATACCGCGACATATTCCGTAGATGGGCAGGTCGGCGTCGAGGGCGGCGCGGGTGAGGGTGATTTCCATTTGGTCGCGGGGGGCGTCGTATTGGGCGTCGGGGTCGGCGGGCTGGCCGTAGCGCGCGGGGTTGACAGGCGGGCCGTCGGGGAGGATTAACGCGCCGGCGCGGGATATTATCTCGTCGGGGGTGAGGGCGTAGCGGGCGAGGATGGGCCAGGGGTCGGCGCCGGCGCGTTGTATGGCGTCGAGGAAGGGGCGCGGGCCGGCTCCGGTGTCGGAGGCGGTGAGGGCTATGGTGGGTTTGTCGGGCATGAGTTCGTCCGGTTTTGAGTAGGGTCTTTCATTTGGATTCCCGCTTTCGCGGGAATGACGGTTGGCGAAGCGGGAATGAAAAGGCTATGGATTTTAGACGGGTTAGTTGAAGCGGGGGGCGCGCTTTTCTCGGAAGGCGGTTAGGGCTTCTCTGTGGGCGTCGCTCTTCATGGCGGTCTGGAAGGTGGGGCCTTCGTCGGAGAGGACGGCGTCGACGTCATGCTCGATGTAGTTCTGGTGGACCAGGCGCTTGACCTGGGATAGCTGCCAGATGGGGTTGTCGGCGATTTCGGTCGCCAACTCTATGGCTTTGTCTAGCATCTGGTCGTCGGGGTGGACGTAGTTGACGAGTCCGACGCGGAGGGCTTCGTCGGCGGGTATGAGGTTTGCCCTGAGCATATATTCGAGGGTTCGGCCCAGGCCTATGAGGTGGGGGGCGTAGTGGGTGGAGGCGAATTCGGGGGTGAGTCCGACGCGGACGAACCTGAAAGAGAGGCGCGCGCTTTGGGATGCTATGCGGACGTCGCAGGGGAGGGTGCGGGTGAGGCCCTCGCCGATGGCGACGCCGTTGATGGCGGCGATGACGGGCTTGGCGTTTCTGATGACTTCGTGCCAGGTGTCTTCGGTGAGAGGGGCGGTGTCGGCGGCGCCGTCGCGCCGGGCCTCGAAGCGGCCTATGTCGGCTCCGGCGCAGAAGCCGCGGCCGGCTCCCGTCCAGACGATTGCGCCGATGGAGTCGTCGGCGTTCCATTGCTGGATCTGGGTGATGATTTCGTGGTTCATCTGTGGGTTCATGGCGTTGAGTTTGTCGGGGCGGTTCATGGTGATGAGTCCGACGCGGCCTTTGGTTTGGGTGAGGATGAATTGGTGGGACATGGGGGTACGCTCCTGTGGTTTTACAGGTTGAGGGGTTTGCAGTAGCATATATATCATACAGGGAGTCTTGGAAGTAGCACAAAGCGGCGGCGGGTTTTGTCCACCAAGGACACGGAGGAAGGCTGAGCAGAAGGCAGAATTGGAGATAGGAAGATGGGTTCGCGTGATTATGAGTCGTATTCGGTTCGCCTGAGTGATGCGGAGCGTGAGTCCATGTATGGCCTTAGCGCGGGGGCTAAGGCTGAGAAGATAGTTCGCAAGCATTTGGCTCGCGAGCATGGGGATGTCAAGGTTGTTCCAGATCCGGACGGGGCCGACCTGAAAGTGTATCTGGATGGGAAGGTTATACGGATCCAGGTGAGTGGAACGGACGCGCCGACAATCGCGTGGAATCTGATGGATGTGTATGGGCAACAGACGCATGACGAGCTTAAGCGTGGCATGGTCGTGATGTTTCGGGTGGTGGATGTGGATAGCAAGAGTCCGCGTATATACGTTCTGAAACATGGAAGGGATTTTTATCTGGAACAGGAAGCCAAGTGGTCGGTAAAGCCAGTCAAACCAGAGGATATGGACAAGTATCCGCTTAGAGGAGCTTTCTATCGGTATGATGATCCGTTTGAGCCGGTGGCCGTGGAAGATTGGGAGTTTCTGAAGAAGTGGTAGTTCTGGATACGCAGGTCTGGTTGTGGTGGAGTCTAGGCACAGGACAGTTGCGGGAAACTCAAAGGCAGGCTATCGAGGATAACGAAGCTACCGGGTTAGGTATCAGCGCGGTCTCACTGTGGGAGGTGGCGAAGCTTGTCGAGTACGGGAGAGTAGAGCTGGGGATGGAAATAGGCGCGTGGTTCGATAGAGCGCTCAGTCGTCCGGGGGTATCCGTTCTGCCGTTGACACCTGAAATCGCGGTGGAATCAACTACGCTGCCCGGCGAGTTTCATTCAGACCCGTTCGATCAGATTATTGTCGCTACGGCGAGAGTCCACGGGTGCAATCTTGTGACTTCGGACAGGCAGATAATTCGTTATCCTCATGTGAGGACGATTGGATAGGGTTAGGAGTAGATGCGGGAGAGGTGTTCGGGTTTGCCGGGAATGCCGAGGTGGAGGCAGAAGATGGCACAGGAGCTGGTCATGCTTCAGAGTTGTCTACCTTGATTGCTCTCTCCAAGTCCGATATAGCTTGAACTCTATCGCCTTTGCTAAGATATGCGAGTGCCCTATTTTCGTATGCTTCGGAGTCATTGGGGTTTAGCTCTATGACTTTGGAATAATCTGTGATGGCTTTATCGTGTTCTCCCTTGTCTGAGTAGGCGTCTCCTCTAAGCTGGTAAGCTAAAACATCTTCGGGATCAAGTTCGATGGCCTTGTCGTAGTCTGTAAATGCCCTGGATTCTTCGCCCTTGTCACGATAGGCGTTACCTCTAAAGTAATAGGCCGGTGAAAATTCAGGATCGAATTCAATAGCCCTATCATAGTCGGAGATGCCTTTGTCGTACTCACCCTGAATACAGTGGGCCATTCCTCTGCGGAAGTATGCTTGAGCTAGACTGAGGCTATCCTCCTGTTCGATCTCGATAGCTTTACTGTAGTCTGCAAGCGCGTTATCTTCCTCACCCTTATCAAGGTAGGCATCGCCTCTGTGGATATAGATAGTAGAATGCGGCTCAATTTCAATGGCATGAGTATAGTCTGCGATAGCTTCATCATAATTCTCATTTTCAGAGTGTTTGTGTCCTCTGGAAATGTATGATTCAAGATCATCAGGATTAAGTCTAATGGCTTCAGTCAGTTCTTCGATGGTTTGAGCGTTCATGTAACGATCTCCTGGACTCGATAGATTTGCGCTTTCGTCGGAACGACTATACAAAGACTGTAGCAGAAATTCACAGGTGTAGTCATATTAAGATAGTATTATTTGCCTATCTGAACTTTCTTTGACCGTGCGATTTCCCCGTAGTTGTCAAATCTAGTGGCACTTGGATCAAGTTCTATGGATTTGCCGTAATCTGCGATGGACTTATCAAAGTCTTCTTTGTGTAGATAGGCGAGTCCCCTGTTATAATAGGCCGCGGCATAACTGGGGCCAGGGGGCAACTCGATAGCCTTGTTGAAATCCGAGACGGCTCGGTCATAATCGTGCTTGCCAAATAAATAGGTATGCCCTCTGTTGTAGTATGCTTCGGCATAGTTGGAATTCAGGTCAATGGCCTTGTCGTAGTCTCTGAGGGCTCGGACATAATCTCCCATAGCGTCGTAGATGTTTCCTCTGTTGTTATAGGCGACAGAGTTGTGTGGGTTTAGCTTAGTAGCCATATCGAAGTCCGCAAAAGAACGCTCGTATTGTCCCAGACTAGCGTAGAGCTGCCCTCTGTTGTTATATGCGGTAGAGTTGTGTGGGTTCAGGCGGATAGCCATATCATAGTCTGCAATGGCCTGATCGTAGTGTCCCTGACTGTCGTATGCATTGCCCCTGTTGTCATAGGCAGCAGAGTCGTGGGGATTCAGTTTAATAGCCATATTGTAATCTGCAATGGCTTGATCATATTTGCCTATGTCATAAAATATGTTTCCTCTATTATTATAGCTGACGGCATCGCGTGGATCTAGTTCTATGGCTTGGTTGAAGTCCGCGAACGCGAGAGCTCTGTGACCCAACTCACGGTGGACAAACCCTCTGCCTGCATAGGCTATCGGGAAATTAGGATTCAATTCTAGGGCCCTGCTGTAATCTTTGATGGATCGGGCGTACCAACCCTCATTGGCATGATTGAATTTCGCCAATGCGCGGTTGAGTTGACCCTTGTGGGCGTATGCGAGTCCTCTGTCGCAGTAGGCTTCAACAAAATTCGGGTTAAATCTCACCGCTTTGTCAAAGTCATTAACACCTAGGTCATAATCTTCTTTGCCCAAGTAAGCAAGACCTCTAAGGTGGTAAGTCAATGCATTATCAGGGTCTAGTTCCATAGCTCTGTCGAAGTATGCGATAGCCTTGTCGTATTCTTGACGTTTGTAGCAATCTCGTCCCTTTTTGGTTAGAGACTTGACTTTCATCCGACTTATGAAACCTGGCATTGTAAAGCCTCCTAGGTTCCCGGCATACGAGCCTTTCACTCATCCGAACGCTATTCGCCACGCAGGCGGCGGAGTTGGGCTTCTAGTTGGGCGGCGCGGGATTCGGCGGATTGGGCGCGGGCCTCGGCGGATTGGGCGCGGGCGCGGGCGGTCTGGGCGGCTTCCCAGGCTTCGACGTGGGTGGGGATGAATTGTCCAGATATGGGATCGCGGAGGCGCAGGATGCCGTCGTAGGACCATATTTCGAGTTCCAAGACCGGGCTGTATCCCCAGTGGCGGGTTTCGGATTCGCTTGTTATTTCCATTGGCTGGTATTTGGCGTTTACCAGGATGTCGGCGGCTAATGGGGCGTCGTGATGCCGGCCACCGGATGGGTCGAAGCGCCAGTATTCCCGCGCTCCGTATTCGGCGTATATCTCGCGCTTGTCGGTGTAGTCCCGTCTTCCAGTGCTGGGGGAGCCGACTTCCAAAACCAGGTCGGGGGGCTTGCCGACTTCGCTTATCACGTAGCCGTTGCGAAGGATGACGCGCTCGGGGTCTCTGACTCCCCTGGCGAATATGGTGTCGGGAACGGGGCCGTATCTGTCGGTCGGGAAACGCCACAGGAATCCCGCCGACGCTATCACTACGCCCTCTTCGTCGTTGAACCATACGTCAAGGGCGGATGTGAAGGCGCTGATGTGTGGGTATTCGTTCATTTTAGGCTTTCGGGGCGGGTCCGGAATCGGCTCGACGCGCGAGTAGTCCGGGACGCGGGGTTTTGTGAGCGCTTTCTGTGTAACCATGGTGTAGGGCTCCGCGACGCTGTTTCACTGAAGTCTCCAATTGGGTTGTGTGCCCGCGATTGTATCATGGCGGGGGTTAGAGGTGGATGCGGGAGAGATATTCGGGTTTGCCTTTTATTCCCAGGTTGAGGCGGAAGAGGGCGCCGGCGCCCGCGCCCTCATTCGCCTTGTCGTCGCCTCCCGCCGTGGTCACATACATATCCGTCAGATCGCGGCCTCCGAAGATGACGCTGGACACCTTCTTCGCGGGGAATTGGATGCGGGCTACTTCCGCGCCGTCGGGGGCGAAGCGGTGGAGCGCGGAGCCGTCCCAGCGGGCGGACCAGACATGATCCTCTGCGTCGACGGTCATGCCGTCGGGGACTGTTCCGTCGTCGTCGGGGGTTTCTATGAAGACGCGCCGGTTGCTGATCTGGCCGGTCTGGATGTCGTAGTCGAAGATGTAGATTTTGTGGGCGAGGGAGTCGGTGAAGTACATATTTTTGAGGTCGGTGGTGAAGCCCATGCCGTTGCAGAGGCCGAGGTTTTCGAGGACAGGGGTTATGGAGCCGTCGGTGTCCATGCGGTAGAGGGTGGCGGGGCGTCCGTCGGGGGCGGGCATTGTGCCACAGAATACGCGGCCGGCGGGGTCGGCTATGACGTCGTTGAAGCGGTTGTCGGTTTCGTGGGGGAGTTCTTCGATGATGTAGTGGAGTTGGCCGTCGCGCAGGATGGCGACGGAGCATTTGTCCATGAAGAGGAGGAGTGCGCCGTCGGCCTGGATGGTGTAGCCGCCTACGACGCGCCCATCGTATATTTTTTCGTGGACGCGGGTGTAGGGGTTGTATCTGAAGAGTCGGCCCTGGGGTATGTCGGCCCAGTAGAGTCGGCTTTCGAGGGGGTGCCAGAGGGGGCCTTCGCCGGTTATGCAGTTGTAGTCGGCTATGAGTTCGGGGGGCATGGGTTTGCCTCCTTACGCTTAGTTGGCAGGGTTTTTCGATTATTTCCCGATACCGCTTCTGTCGTTCGCCCTGAACCTGTCGAAGGGCCGCCCCGTTCATGGTTCGACAAGCTCACCACGAACGTAAACGTAATTGAAGCTCACCACGAACGGACTACTCTCAGGCTCACCACGAACGTAGTTGGTTGATAATCGAAAGACCCTAGATTAGTTGGGGAGGCGGTTGAATTTGCCTTCGAAGTAGAGGAGGGGGCGGGCGCCGTTGGGGTCTATGGATATTTCTTCGACTTGGCCTATGAAGATGGTGTGGTCGCCTGCTACGTATTCGCTGACGACGCGGCAGTCCATGTAGGCGAGGCTGCCGTCCAGGGTGGCGGCTCCCTGGGCGGTACGGGTGAAGGACGCGGCGACGTCGCCGGTTTTCTGGTCGGAGGGTCGGGCGTAGTATTCGGCGATGGGTCGCTGGTCTTCGCTGAGGATGTTGATGGCGAAGCGTCCGCTCTGTTTTATGAGTGGGTATGAGGCGGCGGTGTGTCCGGCGCACACGAGGGCGAGCGGGGGGTCTAGGGATACGGAGGTGATTCCGTTGGCGGTCATGCCGTGTATCTGGTCGTTGGACTCGACGGTGGTTACGACGGATACGCCTGTGGCGAATTTTCCCCATGCCTGTCTGAAGGTGTCTGCGTCGGGCATACTGTCATCTCCGGTTTCTTCGGGCGCGTCGGGCCGGGCGTCGCGCCTGAGTATGTTGGATACGATTGATGTCGGCGCTCGAATTATATTGGTGACGGCGGATAATGAAAACCCCCTCGACGGGGCGGGCTGCTGGGCGGGGGCGAGGGAGCTGGATCTGAGCGTCCGCATTTCGCCGCGCATTTCGCGGATTTCGTCGAGAAGCAGTTCGGTGTTGGCTTCGACGTTGTCGTCGGTTCTGAATATGGTGGAGGCGAAGTTGGCGGTGAGTCCGCCGAAGAGTCCGATTCCGACGAGCATGAGCAGGACTGCCATGCCTCTGCCGACGGGTGTTACGGGTGTCATGTCGCCGTAGCCGACGGTGGTTGCGGTTACGACTGACCACCAGAGGGCGTCGGTGTAGGAATCTATGGAGTCGTGTCCCTGTTCTGCGACGGTGACGATTGTGGCGGCGACGACGACTATGCCGATGGCGTAAACGAGCAGGAAGTTGACGTTGACGAGACGCCTGCGGGTGGCCTTGATGGCGCGGGCGCTGAAGAGGATGAGCCGGATTATCCTGAGCGGGCGTATGAAGGGGATGAGGACGACCAGGGCTTCGAGCCAATGGGTCTTTAGGTAGTTCCACTTGGCTGGGGTGATGGCGAGTTTGAGGGAGAAGTCGGCGGCGAAGACTGCCCAGATGAAGATGTCTAGGGTGCGGAAGAGGGTTTTTTCGGCGGTGGAGAAGCTGTCTTCCCAGAGCATCGGGCCGAGCAGGACGGGTACCATTATGAAGGATAGCAGCAGCAGGGGGAGTTCGGTGAGGTTGTCGAGGCGGGCCATCATGGCGTTGCGGGCGGGTATGTCCATCTGGCGGAAGCGGGGGAGAAATTGCATGGGAGGCTCCTGGCGTGTTTGTTTGGTAGGGGAGTCACCCCCATCCTGGCCTTCCCCCGTCGAGGGGGAAGGGATTTTTCTTGTTCGGGGAAATTTTACAGCATGGCGGGTAGATATATGTATAATAGACGCGGGGAGGCGTAATCCCCGCGCAGTAAGAGAGCAGGAGGCGAGCGATGGCGGAACAACCGAGCGACAAGGCTATGCAGAGTATGCGTCGGCTGGTGAAGAATTTCACGAATAAGTCTGGGACGTACACGTCTCCGGTGGAGGGTGTGACGGAGTCGGTGATACTGGGTCTGGCGCAGAATGTGGATGAGGTCGGCAGGCCGCTGTGTCCGTGCAGGTTCTACCCGGATAAGAAGGAGGAGGTGACGCACCGCACCTGGATCTGCCCGTGCGACGATATGCAGATCTATAAGTACTGCCACTGCCTGCTGTTCGTGGATAAGGAAGGGATGCCGATTACGGAGCATCTGCCGGAGGATCACGAGGGCAAGGAGATGTACGGGCTTATCGAGGATCCGCACCCGGATAAGGGTCGGGCGCTTCGGCATAAGGCTGAGGAGCGGGAGATAGAGAGGCGGGAGCGACCTTCTTAGGGGGGCGGGTCTGTCCACGAAGGGCACGAAGGTACACTAAGGTGGGGGAATAGACTTAATCACCCTAGCCCTCTCCCTGAGGGAGAGGGGATTTATGGGCTGTCCACGAAGGGCGCGAAGATACGCTAAGGCATTGAGAAACGGATAAGAGCATTGGAGGAATGAATGAGTACGGCGAGCAAGACGGTGACTGTATATTCGACGGTGGGTTGCGGGTACACGGATATGTTGAAGGCGCAGCTGGATCAGGACGGGGTGGAGTACGAAGAGGTGAATCTTTCGCTGCATCCGGATCGGTGGCCGGAGGTGCTTCCGCATACGGATGGGGAGCGCATCAGCCCGGTGATGATTGATGGGGATGAGGTGACGGTTGGGTTCAATGGGATTGGGTGCTACGGGTAGGAAGGCTGAGCGTTCACCCTTAATTTGGGGCGACCAACGCTTACGCAAGTCTCTGGATACCCGCTTTCGCGGGTATGACGGGGAAGCGAACGCTACACTGATGAACCCGCAAGTGACAGAGGGGGCTAGTTTTGGCTGAGAGCGGAGCGGTGATATATACGCATCCGGAGTGCACGATTTGCGTTTCGGTGAAGATGGAGCTTGATGAGAAGGGGAAGGTGTACGAGGAGGTTGACCTGGGGGATTTCCCGGAGCGGTGGCCGGAGGTCGAGGCGCTTACGGGTGGGGAGAAGATAACGCCCGTGCTGGTGGAGGATGGGGAGGTTACGATTGGGTATCATGGGATTGGGTGCACGTTCTATTAGAGCGGCGACTGGATGAGGGTGGACGGACGCTGTGGTATAATCGGGGGGATATACGATCATGTGGAGATTCAGGTGAAGCAGCGTCACGGAGATACAGGCCATGATAGCCACCCAGAGCGTACTGACGAAGCCGCGTGTCCAAGACTTCTCAAACCTCCCGCCTATACCCGATCCGCCGAGGATTCCTGATATGATGGAGCAAGCGCCAACGATAGCGACGTTCCTCACGGTTCTCGGCGCGTGGGTCAGAAAGAGGCGGGACGTGTTCGTGGGTTCGGGAGGATTCCTGTGGCGCACCATCGAGGATGGGTACGGCCCGTTCCCGGACGGCTCTTTCGCTTATGGATTGGAAGAACCGGAGTGGCTTCTGCATCGCAACGGGTACGTGATAAGCGAGGTGGGCAAGCCGCCGGACCTGGTTTTCGAGGTGGGTTCCAGGACTACCGGAAGGAATGACCATACGACCAAGCGCGATACCTACGCCGAGTATGGGATACGGGAGTACTGGAGGTTCGACCCGTCGGGCGGAGAGTATCATGACGCGCCGTTGGCGGGGGACGTGTTGGTGGATGGGACATACGAGCCTCTGGAGATAGCGCGGGAGGCGGACGGTCGTCATTGGGGATACAGCGAGGTTTTGGAGTTGGAGTTTTGGTGGGACGATGGGGAGTTGCGCTTCCGGGATCCTGTGAGCGGGGAGTTTCTTCGGACGCTGAACGAGTCGGAGGACGCTCTGGTGGAATCGGAGGACGCTCTTGAGTCGGAGCGGGAGGCGCGCGAGTCCGCTGAGTCTCGGGCCGAGTTCGCCGAGTACCGCGCTGAATCCGCCGAGTCTCGCGCCGACACTGAGGCGGCCAGGGCGGAGCGGGCCGAAGCGGAAGTCCGTAGGCTTCGGGAGCGACTGGGTGAGGAATCGGTCGGGGGTTCACCCCCATCCTAGCCTTCTCCCGTCGAGGGGGAAGGGATTTTTGCGCGACGCGCGGATTCAGGGCGGGCTAGAGCAGTCTGCTAACCGGGGCGATGCACTCAGGGATGTCGTTTGCCGCTGAGTTGACGACGTTGGATACTTCGTAGGCGGTCATTAGGTCGGAGGGGTAGGGGGTGAGTAGGTTGGAGAGGGTGGCGGTGTCCCGGGTGCCGGGGGCCAGCCATAGGGGTTCGGCGTCGGGGGGCAGGATGACGGGCATACGGTCGTGTATGGGGGCGATGAAGTGGTTGGCGGCGGTGGTGATTATGGCGCAGGACAGGATGCGATGTCCGTCGGGGCTTGTCCAGGATTCCCAGAGGCCGGCGAAGGCGAAGAGTTTGCCGGATTTCAGGCTTATCCGCATCGGGGTTCGGGCGCGTCCGTGGCGTTTCCATTCGTAGAAGCCGTCGGCTATCACGAGGCACCTGCGGCGTCTGAAGGCGGCGCGGAAGCTGGGGCGCTCGGCCAGGGTTTCGGCGCGGGCGTTTATCATGCGGCTGCCGATGGAGATGTATTTGGCCCAGGATGGGATGAGTCCCCAGCGCATAGGTTGGGGGGTGTTGGATTGGCCGTCGTTGGTGATGGTGAGGATGTTCTGGGTGGGGGCGATGTTGTAGCGCGGGGCGAGGTCGGCGAGGCGCTCGTGTATGACGTTGAGGCCGGAGCCGGCGGGGAGGAAGCGTTGTTCGACTTCGTCCCAGGCGATTAGGGTGAATCGTCCGCACATATTATTACCATTGGGCGCGTTGTCAAAAATTGGTAGTATATATATACTACCAAATACATATTGATATATACGAACACATATCACACAATATGTTTCGCACAGTGACGGGGGGAGTGAAGAGAGTAAGGAAGGTAACACGCAAATGATGAGAAGCAAGATCGCCACAATAGAATTCAGGATTGGGATTCACACTGAAGATAGGCAAAGCTATTACGTCGCCAAGACTGATCCATTGATACTCACAGCCTACGGCAGCGATGAAGAAAGTGCGCTTCAGCGTATCCAGTCCGGCATTGACACGTTGCTGGACAGCGTAGAGACTACTTCCGGCCCTAGCGGTGTGCAGAGGTATCTTGAGCGCCACGGCATCGAATACACCATGACTACTACGACAGATCAGAGTGAATCGCCACGCCCGCCGGTTCCTTCCATACCCATAAAGAAGGAACTGGCATATGCGTGAATCCGTAAGTCGCTCACAGACAGGCTATGCCCTCAATGCAATGGGGTACAGACTCTTCAAAGAAGAGGAGGGGTGGCTCATATTCCATAACCCGGACAACGATGATCACTGGCTTGCCCTAGAGTTCGGCGTGGGTATTGGTGAAATGCCTTGGCCTGATTTGCGAGAGCGACTAGAGTATGAGGGCATTGACACTGAAACATTCCTCGCTAATTTGGAGTGAGCGCTGAAAACACCCTCCAATCAGCCATCCTGATACAGGAAAGGCCCGGCAGTTTGATGGCTGGGCCTTTTTCTACGTAATAGCTCTACTTGCACAGCGGCCCGGTGTCTATTGACAGGCTGCCACAATCAGGCTTGTGGGCGGCCCTGGGAGGCGAGCCATTTTTGGCGTTGTTCGTGGCGGGCGCGCTGGTCGGGCGGGGTGAAGCGGCTGTGGAAGTCGGCTCTGTATTTCTGGAAGGTTCCGGCTAGGATGGCTTCGCGCATTTCTTCCATCATCCGCAGCGCGAAGCGCAGGTTGTGGAGGGTGGCGAGTCGGTAGGCGAGTAGTTCTTTGGATTTGAAGAGGTGGTGAATGTAGGCGGCTGAGAAGTTCTGGCAGGTGTAGCAGTCGCAGCCGGGTTCTATGGGTTCGTCGCGGTTTCGATGGGGGGCTGCGTAGATGTTGACGCGCCCGCTACGTGAGAATAGCGCTCCATTTCGGGCGATGCGGGTGGGCAGCACGCAGTCGAACATATCTATGCCGCGCGCGACGCTTTCAACGAGGTCTTCGGGGGAGCCGACGCCCATGAGGTAGCGGGGGGAGTCGGCGGGGAGCATGGCGGCGGTTAGGGCGGTCATGTTGTACATTTCGGCCTTGGATTCGCCGACGCTGAGGCCGCCGATTGCGTAGCCGTCGAAGCCGATGGACATGATGGCTTCGGCGGATTGGGCGCGGAGGTCTTCGTGGAGGCCGCCCTGCACTATGCCGAAGAGCAACTGGTCGTCGCGGTCGTGGGCTTGTTTGCATCGGGCTTCCCAGCGGGTGGTGAGGTCGCTGGCTCGCCGGACGGTTTCTCGGTCGGAGTTGGCTTCTACGCACATATCGAGGGGCATGATGATGTCCGCGCCTATCCGCTCCTCGGCTTCGATGGTGGACTCGGGGGTGAATTTGTGGAGGGATCCGTCAATGTGGGACTTGAAGAGGATGCCGTCGTCGTCAATTTTGCGGAGGTGTTTGAGGCTGAAGCCCTGGAAGCCGCCGCTGTCGGTGAGTATGGGGCCGTTCCAGCGCATGAAGGCGTGAAGGCCGCCGAATTGTTCCAGCAGGTCGGTTCCGGGGCGCAGGAAGAGGTGGTAGGTGTTGGCGAGGATGATGTTGGCGCCGATGTTTGTGAGGTCGGGCGGGTCGAGGGCCTTGACGGATCCCTGGGTGGCGACAGGCATGAAGAAGGGGGTGGGGACGTCGCCGTGGGGGGTACGGAGGGTTCCGGCGCGGGCGTGGGCGTCGGTGGCTTGGAGGGTGAAGGGCGCTGCTGATCTCCTGTCGGCCCTATTTGTCGCCGTAGCTGTCTGAGCGCGCGCTTGCTGCATAGTTCTCTCTGTCTCGGATTCGCGTTATCAAGTTATCGAATTGGATGCACATTGTATCAAAAGGCGGTTCGCTCTGTTTGTGTGTAATCGTCCTATATGCGGTGAGCCACACATTTTCCACATATAAGTTCCCTTGATACTGTGAGCAGGTGAGAAGCTCAAGAAGGGAGTCATGGGCGGGGAGGCGCTGGAGGTGGACGGGCTGTGGACGCGAACCGCTTCAGAGACGCGGCCTGCTGACTTCAACCACCTAAAAGGAAACGCTACCCGCCTCAATCGCCCCATTGCGCCCATCGCCCACTTCCAATACAATGAACTCTATCTAAAATTACAATAAAGAGGAGTATTGGAATGGCCCAATTTACCACTGAGCGAATCAGGAATATCGTGCTTCTGTCGCATAGTGGGGCTGGCAAGACTATATTGGCCGAAGCCATGCTGCATACGTCCGGCGTAACCAACCGGCTCGGAAGAGTGGAAGACGGAACCACCGCCGCCGACTTCGAGCCTGAAGAACACAAGCGCGGCGCGAGCGTTAGCGCCGCTGTCCTGAACGCGCGGTGGCGAGACCACAAGATCAACATACTCGACACCCCCGGATACGCCGACTACCGGGGAGAGGTCGTCTCCGGCGCGCGGGTAGCCGACACAGCCGTCATAGTAGTCGCGGCCCAGGCAGGCATAGAGGTCGGCACCGGCCAGATGTGGAGCCTGGCCGACGAAAGAGACCTCCCCCGCATCGTCTATATCTCCAAGATAGACAGGGAAAACTCCGACTACTACTCCGTCGTGGACGCGCTCCAGGAGCGCTTTGGCCGCCACCTTGTCCCCGTCCAGATTCCCGTCGGCGCGGAAGCCGACTTCTCAGGCGTGGTGAACCTGCTTGATACGGACGCCGATGTTCCCGGCGAGGTGGCGGATGCCGTCGAAGACGCGCGCGAGCGGCTCACCGAAGCCGTCGCCGAGATTGACGACGACCTCGCCGACAAATACCTCGAAGGCGAAGAGATCACCCACGAAGAGATGGTCGAGACCGTCAAGCGGGGCATAATGACCCGCGAACTAATCCCCATCCTCATCGGCTCCCCCCTGAACGAACTCGGAGTGAGCGAGTTCATGGACTTCGTGGTGGAATATCTCCCCTCCCCCGCCGACGTTGACGCCGTTGTCGCCCACGCCCCCGGCTCCGACGACGAAACCGAACTGGCCTGCGACAATTCCGGCCCCGTCGCCGCCCTGGTATTCAAGACCTCCGCCGACCCCTTCGTCGGCAAACTCTCATACTTCAGGGTTTACAGCGGCGCTTTCAAGGGCGACTCCCAGATGTACAACGCCAACAAGGGCGAGACGGAGCGCGTCGCCCAGGTCTTCGAGGTGCAGGGCAAGCGGCAGGACGCCGTACCCGAACTCGCCGCCGGAGACATTGGCGCTATCACCAAGCTCAACACGGTGCTCACCGGCGACACCCTCAGCGCCTCCGAACAGCCCCTGGTTCTGGAAGGGCTCGACTTCCCCGCCCCCGTCTATCAGAGGGCCGTCTATCCCAAGTCCAAGGCCGACGTCGACAAGATGACCAGCTCCCTCGCCAGGATAGTCGAGGAAGACCCCTCCGTCGTCGTCTCCCGCGAACCCGACACCAACGAGATGCTCATAGCCGGGCTGGGCGACACCCACCTCGGCGTCGCCATAGAGAAGATGCAGCGCAAGTTCGGCGCGGAGATGCTCCTCGAAATCCCCCAGGTGCCGTACAAGGAAACCATCAACCGAAGGGCGCGCGTCGAATACAGGCACAAGAAGCAGACCGGCGGACACGGACAGTTCGGACACGTCTGGATAGAAGTCGAACCCATGCCGCGCGGCGCCGGATTCGAGTTCTCCGAGACCATCGTCGGCGGCGTCGTTCCGCGCGAATACATCCCGTCCGTCGAGAAGGGCGTCAGAAACGCCCTCAGCGGCGGAGTCGTTGCCGGATACCCCGTCGTGGATATGAAAGCCACCCTCGTGGACGGCAGTTTCCATCCCGTGGACTCATCCGGCGTATCCTTCGAGATAGCCGGAGGCCAGGCCGCCACAAAGGGCATACAGCAGGCGACCCCGATCATACTGGAGCCTATAATGAAGGTCGAGATTACCGTCCCCGACAACTTCACCGGCGACATCATCGGCGACCTCAACAGCAGGCGAGGCAGGATACAGGGCATGATCCCCGGGGGAGACGGAGTTACTGTACTCCAGGTCGAAGCCCCGCAGGCCGAAATGCTCACCTACGCCACCGAACTGCGAAGCCAGACACAGGGCAGGGGCGACTTCACGATGGAATTCGACCACTTCGAGGAAGTGCCCGCCCACATGGTTGACCGCGTAGTCCAGATAACCCAGGAACACAAGGAAAAAGCCGAAGCGAGAGCGTAGTTCCTTCACCGTGAGAGAAACATGAGCAACTTCGAGAAATTGCAACGCCGCCTGGCGGCCGGCGAGACTATCTTGATGGACGGAGGTATGGGATCCGAGATCGAGAGGCGAGGGTTGATAAGCCCCACCACGTGGTCCGGCGGCCCGATGCTCACCCATCCTGAGTCGGTAAGGGATATCCATCAGGAATACATAGAAGCGGGCGCCGAAATTATCATCACCAACACCTTCGGCACAGGGCGCGATATGCTGGAAGAGGGCGGCCTCGAGCATAAGGTAGCCGAGGCCAACAAGCTCGGAATCGAAGCGGCGGCGCAGGCGAGGCGAAACTCCGGGACGGAGGACTCCGTTGTCATCGCCGCCTCCGTATCTACCATGCGTCCAAAGGCCCACGCGGAAATTCCGGTGCCTTACGAGACCGCTCTGGCGACCTACCGGGAGCAGCTGGGAGAATTGGCCAAAGGCCGCCCGGACGTGGCGGTGGGCGAGATGTTGGTCCGTATATCGGACACGCTGGCGGTCATTGAAGCGGCGGCGGAGTTGGGTCTTCCGGTATGGGTCGGCCTCTCCCTTGTCCGAGATGGAGACGGGCTTTACCTCGGCATAGATGACAGGCATGGAGGCGAGACCCTTCAGGACGCCATGGACGCCATCGCGGACAAGGACGTCGCGGCGGTGTTCATAATGCACACGCCGGTTGACGACACAGGGCCCGGGCTGGAGATAGTCAGGAAGAACTGGTCGGGAACCTTCGGCGCCTACGCCCATTTCCCCCGCCACGCCGGCCCGAACCCCCCGGACCCGCGGCAGTACCTGGAATACGCCAAGGGGTGGAGAGAGCGAGGCGCGCGGATAATCGGAGGATGCTGCGGCGCTGGCCCCGACCACATCCGAGCGCTCAGGAAGTGGCTGGCCGGCCCCTGACCAGGAGTCCGTCAAGCTCCCTATAACATCTTATACGAGCTCTTCGTATATCTCCGTCTCATGCGTGGACGCCAGCGCCGGATAGATTCTTTCGAATATCTCCGTTATGGAGCGCGTGGCGCGAACCTCATTGCGTGAAGCGTCATAGGCCGCTACCGATTCCCAGCGTTGTACTGTGACCATCGTTCCATGGGGTCCAAGCACCTTTCGGTACACGCTCAGGGGAGGAAAGCCGGCCTCGACCGTGGCCTTCTGAAGTTCTCTCAGGCTTTGCTGAAGCCCGCCCCCGCCCGGTTTCGGAGTGTAGGTTCGTCGAACGATAATCAAGAGCGTCTCCCTGGCTAAATGGAGAGTACCCCTGCCCGGACTCGAACCGGGGCTCCCGGTTTAGGAAACCGGTGCTCTATCCTCCTGAGCTACAGGGGCGTACTCACGTCACCCACCATTGTACTATGTCCAGGCTCAACTTGTACAACCACCTCCCACGCAGACAATTGCCAAAATCCCTTCCCCCTTGACGGGGGAAGGCTAGGATGGGGGTGACATTCTCAGACTCCCCCCGCGAACCCGCCTCCCATTCAGCATCGCCCCAATCGGCGTGTATCGCGCTCCGAATTGATAGCTAACCAACAGCGCCGCCGTCGTCCCCACGCATACCAGCCCGAACTTCGCGTCAACGCCGATGGGCCAATCCGCCATCACCCTGAACGCCACCAGTATCAGCGGCAGATGCCACAGGTACATCCAGTACGATGCGTCCGACATATATCGTACCCAGTAACATTCCCTGGATGCTATCAGCCGAAACAGCCCCATCAATCCGAAGCACATCAGCCAGGCGTAGCCCGCCTGGAGCGGCGCGGACGCCAGATACGCCCACTTCGTCTTCACCTCGTACATCAGCCACAGCGCCGGCCAGAGCGCCACCGTCAGCGCGAGTATGATGAAGACCGCCCAATCCCCGCGTATCTCCATCCCGCGCTGGTAGAAGTGCGCCCCAAACGCGAAGAACAGCGCGTAGTAAACCAGCGCCACCGGGTTGATGACCAGAGTGTCGGACGTGTCCGGGCCGAAGACCGGCTCCACCATAAGCGCCTGCGGAACCAACGTCAGGGGCAGCGTCAGCCACCACGCCCACGGATGATCGAACCTCAGCCCCAACCTGACCGCCAGCGCGAACGCCCCCGCTATCCAGAGCAGATGCCACAGGAACCACAGATGCGTAAACGTGCTGAGCCAGATGAACGGCCACCACGCGAGCTCGAAATCGTCCGGCGCGAACGCCCATACCGTGACCGGAATGACCGTCATCGCGCCCACCGCCAACGGCAGCCCGACCCGCTTGAGCCTGTGCGCTCCGAGCGCGCGAAGCCCTCTGCGCCGCCACAGCATCGCAGTAAAGAAGCCGCTCAGCAGGAAGAACACCGGCATCCGAAAGCCGTGTATGGCGAAGAACAGTATCGCGTAGAAGTCCGACGCTTCGTCGGGATAGTCCGTGTCCCACACACCCGGTATCAGGTACACCGCCGCGTGCAGAACTATGCCGAGCAGCATCGCCACCGCCCGCAGAGCGTCCAACTCGTGGAAGCGGACGGCGGCCCCCGAGCCGACGGATTCCATCGGAAACGAGGGCCGCGACTGTTCAGCCGTCAATATGAAACGCCGCCGGATCTACTGGTGTACCGCGCCGAGCGCTCCGCCGCCCGCCGCTATCGTCTCGCCCGTTACGCACTCCGCCTTCGGAGACGCCAGGTACGCCGTCAGCCAAGCCAGTTCCTCCGCCTTGACCACTCTGCGTATGGCGACATTCTGGCTGACCGAGGCGTTCACCTCTTCCCGAGACACGCCCTGCGCCTCGGCTTGGTTGTCCAGCCGCTCGTTGATAGTGTCCGTGAGCGTCAGGCCGGGATGAACCACGTTCAGCGTAATCCCGTCCGGGCCGAGTTGGTCAGAGAGCGTCTTCGTCATGTGAACCACCGCCGCGTTGCGAAGCCCGTATATCGTGGACTGCCGCGCCGACACGCCGCCTATGCTTATGACCCGCCCCCACTTCTTCGCGCGCATATGCGGCACGACCGCCTTGATGCTTCTGAAGTAGCCCACCACCTTCGTGTCCAGGTCTTCTATCAGGTCCTTCTCGTCCGCCTCGTCAATCGTGCCGCGCACCTGTCCGCCCACCATCGCCGCGCTGTTCACCAGGATATCCACGCCGCCCAGCTCCGAGACGGTCGTGTCCACCATTCGCTGAACGTCGTCCCAGCTTGTGGTATCGGCTGATATGGCGACCACCTTTCGCCCCGTGGCCGCTCTTATCTCCGCCGCCGCTTCGTCCAGCGTGTCCTGCGACCGCGCCGCTATGGCGACGTCCACCCCCTCCTCTGCCAGCGCGAGCGCGACGGCCTTGCCGATTCCCTTGCTTCCGCCCGTTACGAGCGCGGTCTTGCCTTGCAGTTCGAGATCCATCTATCTTTCTCCTGTTTCAATGTGAAATCCGAATTCCAGCCTATTGTACAGACTCCACCCCCGCGTTTCCCATTCCCGATACCGCTTCTGTCGTTCGCCCTGAGCTTGTCGAAGGGCCGCGCGTTCATGGTTCGACAAGCTCACCTTCTGTCGTTCGCCCTGAGCCTGTCGAAGGGTCGCGCGTTCATGCCCCGCCTTTCTCATTCCAGAAACCCCACTTGACACAACCCCCCCGTATGGTAATAACTATCCCATACACACAACACCCGCCGCGCGAGGACACGCATGACCAACCCGCTCAGACACCGCTGGGCCATCATGGGCCTTTGGCTTCTGTCAAGCGTGGCCGGCTTCATGATGGTCATAAGCGTCGGCCTGCTACTGCCCTCCATAAGCGCCGACCTCGGCCTATCGCCCACCCAGCAGGGCTTCTACGGCTCTGCCGCCTTCCTCGGCAACCTCTTCCTGACCCTCCCTATAAGCTGGTGGGTGTCCCGTTACAGGCCGAAGATTCTCACCACGGTCACCTTCACGCTGAGCTCCGCGCTCATGTTCGTCCAGTCCTGGAGTCCCAACTTCGCGATTCTGCTGCTCGGACGGCTGGGCTTCGGCATATCCACCCTCGCGCGCGAACCCGCCCGCGTCCTGCTCATGCACAGATTGTTCACCCCGCGCGAGTTCATCACCGTATCCAGCGTGTACAACCTGCTGTTCGGGCTGGTAGTGGGCGGCGGACTGGTGTTGACACCGCTGATTCTCAGCCGTGTCGAGGACGACTGGCGGAGCGTCCTGTTCACATTCGCGGCGACGCTCGGAGTCCTGGCGCTTCTCTGGACGATACTCGGAAGCGACGGCGGCGACGATGACGCCGAGCCGGATCAGCCGGACGCCGACCCCGCCGACGGAAGACTCGGAATCATCAAGCGCGTTCTGGGATACAAAGAGCTATGGATAGCGGGCGCGGGATCCATGGGGACGACGATGGCCTGGTCATCCTTCGTGAACTTCTACCCGACGCTGATGCTGAGCGAGTACCAGGTGTCCCTTAACTGGACGGGGCTGCTGCTCGCCATAGGCATAGCGACGGGCGGACCGTCCGGGGTCGCGCTGAGCCGAATCGTGCCGATGGTGAGCGGCGGCAGGCGCAGGAACATACTCCAGCTAATCGGCGTCACCATGGTCGTGACCTACCTGGCTATGACCTTCACCGACTCGATTCCGCTGCTTCTCGCGATAACCTTCATCAGCGGACTGGCGCAGGGCTATTGGCCGGTGCTGAACTCCCTGCCGTTCTACCTGCCCGGCATAAGGCCGCGCGAGTCCGCCGTCGCGCTATCTTTCATGATGACGCTAGGCACATTCGGCGTAGCCGCCGGCCCCGCCCTCGTCGGCGCTCTCCAGGACAGGCTCGGCGACCTCCGGCTAGCCATGATGATAATCAGCTTCGCCCCCATCCTGCTCACTATATCCGTCTCTTTCATAGAAATCCGCGCCGACCGCCCCGCCGAATGAGCGAAATGCTACTCACTTCAAGACCCTATTGTAGTCTCACAACCTTCAATCCGCGTCCATAATCGCACTCTGGTAAAGGAATTCAGACATGAACCATTGCGCTTACATATTCTTGGTCGTTCTATCCGGAGATGCTAGGCATACTGCTGAAATTCGTGATGCCCAGAGAGATCGTTTCAGGCGTTGATTCGGTCATAGTGATAACCGACACGATCCCGGTGAATAGGAAACGAAGAGCCATCGAGCGAGGTATCCGAAACTCATTGTCCGCGATGTTGCCGGCCGGTATCAAGTACCGAATCCTGCATCACAACTCCCGTTCACACTACGGGTTGCAGGTAGCGGACTACTGTTGTTGGGCGATACACAGGAAATGGCAAACTGGTGAGTTAGTCTGGTTTGACCAAATCAAACCTGCGATGCGGAGTGAGGTTATCTTCCATGAAGGACAAATCTATCCCTGCTGACCCATTCGCCAGAAAAGAACGACCCCCCCGACTACTCTGCTTGCAGAGAGAACCCCTTGGGCGCTTGTCATCAGGGGGGAACCTTTAACCAAAGATAGCACATCAAAGGCAATCGGGCAACCGCATATACTCATCCCAACTCAATTCCCCCCGCCCAATCCCCTCGCGCCGCCCCTGTTGCCGCCCCCAAATCCCCGAACATCCTCCATCCCCTCCGGCGTCACCACCACCGAACGCGCCTCTATCCCGCCATCATCGTCGGCGACGCCAACGACCCCGACCTGCATCCCCGCTTCCAGGTCGTCAATCGTTCCCTGCCGCGTCTGGACGATTAGGGACTCGTCATCCAGCGCGACCGGCAGCGGCCCTTGCTGAGTATCAAGCGTAAAACCGGCGTCGGTCACATTCTCCAACGTCCCAAAGAGAGGACGCGCTCCGACATCACCCTGTCCACCGCCAAGTCCGCCCTGTCCACCCTGAGCTCCGCCGAACCCACCCTGTCCGCCAAATCCACGCTGACCGCCCGGCCCGCCGCCAAACCCAGCCTGCCCTTCAGGAACGACCGTCACCACCCTCGCCACAGTTCCGCCCTCGACGCGCTCGCTGACCACCACGACCTGCGCCCCATCCACCAGCGCCGCCGGTTCGAGTATCGAGGTAATCCTGATGTCCGTATCCTCCCCCACGCTGGCAGTCACAGACGCCAGCTCCGTCTTCACCGTGATCGCGCCTTCCCCGACACTCTCGATAGAGCCGACCGCCGCGCTGCCCGCCGCCGCGCCGAACGGAGGCCCGCCCTGCCCGCCGCCGAACTGCGCCCTTAGCCGCTGTATCGCCTGCTGCGTCTCTTCTTCGCTCAGTTCGCCGCTCTGCATCCGCTGCCTTAGCTGCCGCATCTCCTCCGGGGTCATCGGCTCGACCTCTGCGGCCTCCGCTTCGTTCTGGCTCGACTGCGCGAGCGCGGGCGTAGGCGGCGAGGTCGGCCTCGGCTCCGCCTGAGAGCGCGTGGGCGTCGGGAACTGCGACAGATCCGCCACCTGCGCGACGGCGGGCGCGCTTTCCTCTTCCGCCGACCCGCAGGCGACGCCGACCGCGATAATCAGCGCGCCCGCTAACGTAATCAGAACCACTTTCATCCCCGTCTTCCTTTCTCTCTACAAACCATCTCATAAATGCCGGTCGTGTCGTAGGGGCGTCCCTTGTGGGTGCCCCAATCCCCTCTCCCTCAGGGAGAGGGCTAGGGTGAGGGTGAAAACGCGCGGTTCATACCGAGTGCTAATGTTTATGAGATAGCTTCTACTCATACCGCAGCGCGTCTATCGGATGCAGCCTCGCCGCTCGTATAGCCGGATAGATGCCGAAGAACAGCCCGATACCCGCGGACACGAGCAGCGCGAACGCCGCGAACTCGCCGCCGAAGCTGGTCGTGAATGTCTGCGTTCCCAGCGTTCGCCCATCCAGCGCGTTGGACAGCCAGAACCCGATGCCCGCCCCCAGCAGCCCGCCGCCCACGCTCAGCGCCGCGGCCTCAGCCACGAACTGAAACAGAATGTCGCGCCGCTTCGCGCCCATCGCCCGACGAATCCCTATCTCCCGTGTCCGCTCGGTCACCGACACCAGCATGATGTTCATTATGCCAATGCCGCCAACCAGCAGCGATATGCCCGCTATCACCCCCAGGAAGACCACCAGCGTGTTCGTCGTCTCTTCCAGAGTCTCGATGGTGCTCTGCTGGCTGTTGACCGTGAAGTCGTCCTCTCCGGTAATCCGATGGCGCAGCCGAAGAACCCCGCTCGTCTCCTCGATGCCCCTGTCTATCTCCTCCACGTCCCGCACCTGCACGTTGATAAGGTTCACCGCCACGTCCCCGCTGGTAGTGCGCTCGCCGCTCAGACGATAGTAGGCCGTCGTAATCGGTATCAATACCTGCGTGTCGAAAGAGCCGAATCCGCCCCCGCCCTGGCTCTCCAGCAGGCCCACCACCCGAAACCGCCGACCGTTCAGCCGAACATGATCGCCCACCGGATCGCGGTTCTGGAAGAGCTGCTCCGCGACGTTGGAGCCAAGAACGATAACCTCATCCCGGTTCTCCACGTGCGGATGCTTGATGAACATACCGCTCGCCAGGTTGAGATTCCTCGCGTCCAGATACTCCGGGGTAACGCCCACCACCTGGGCGGAAGTGTTCTCCCGCCCCGCCGACAGCGTAGCGAAGGCGCGAACCTCCGGCGCGGCGGCCAGCACGCTCGGCGCGTAAACCGGGTCAACCAGCGCGGTCGCGTCCCCAAGCGTAAGCTGAGCGTCATCCCCCGACGGCTGGACGAACAGCAGATTCGTCCCCAGCCCCTGGATGATTCCTGTAATCTGCTCCGTCGTGCCGCGCCCGATGGACATGAGCGTGATGACCGCCGTGACGCCTATCACGATGCCCAGCAGCGCCAGCCCTGAGCGCAGCTTGTTAGCGCCCAGCGAGGATATAGCCGTCTTTATAGTCTCGAATGGTGTCATAGTTCTGATTCGTGTCCGGCGTAGCGTAGCCCGAAGGCGCGGCTATCCAACGCCTTAGTGTCCCTTCGCGTCCTTAGTGGATAAAACCCGTTCCTCAAGGCCGCCCGCCGCCCGGCGGTCCTCCCCTGCCGCCGCCGAATCCCCCCACCGCGCGGAACGTCGCCCCAATTCCACCGAACTGGCTCGTGTCGCTCCCCACCACCTCCATGCTGACGGTCTCGCCCTCGTTCAGCCCCTCTTCCACCACCACCCAGAAGTCATCGCTGATTCCCAGCCTGACCTCGCGCTCGATTATGTCATTGCCGATCACCACCCTCACGGTCGGCGACTGCGCGCTGCCATAGAGCGCCTGGAGCGGTATTAGCGGCGTGTTGTTCCGCTCGCGGATGATCACCTGCGCGGTCGCGCTCAGTCCCTCCGGAACCTGCCCGATGTCCGACGAATCCACCCGGATAGTCACCGGATAAGTGACGACACCCTGCTGAGACTCACCCACGCTGGCTATCGAGGAAACTATCCCGCGCAGCGCCTGGTTGCCCAGCGCCTCCAACGTTACGTATGCCTCCGCGCCCACCTGTAAGAACAGCACGTCTATCTCGTCAACCGAACCGCTCACCTCCACGACGGACGGATCCGCGATTTCGATGGCCCGCGTACTCGCGTTCACCTGCTGATCCGCCTCTATGTTCACCGCCACCACAATGCCGTCGAAAGGCGCGCGCAGCGTGGCGCGTTCCAGGTCCGCTATGGACGTTTCCAGCGTAGCCCGCGCCGCCACCAACTCAGCCCGCCTCAGTTCTATCTCCAACTGGTCAACCTCGCCGTACTCTTCAAGCGCAGCCTCCGTTTCAACGAGCGACTCCCGCGCCAGGCTGACCGCCGCCCGCTTCACCTCCAAGTCAACCGGATCCGAGTCTGCCAGCATATCCGCCAGCGCCTCTTCCGCGTCAACAAGCCTCGCCTCGGCCAACTCTATCTCTTGCTCAGCGAGTTCAACATCCCCCTCGGCCACCAGCCCCAACTCCGCCAGCGCTTCCTCTGCGTCCAGCAGGTTCGCCTCGGCGGACTCAATCGCGCTCTCTTTGGACTCGACCAGCAGCGCGTCCGGTTCCGCGTTGACCTCCGCCAGATAGTCCCCAAGCGCGTCCCGCTTTAGCTCAAGCGCGTCTTCCGCGTCGGAAACCTTGACCTCCGCCTTCCTGATCTTTTCCGCCTCATCGCTCTGGATAGTCTCGACATTAGCGACCTGATCCTCTACCGCGTCGAAGGCGTCCGTAAACTCATCCCTGACACAAACCCTGTCAGCCGTCGAACCCGAACCGCCGCAATCAACCATGAAATGGCCCGGATACAGAATCACCCATGAGAACACCACCACCTCGTCCCAGGGAGTAGCCGGATCGTCGGAGGGAATGGCCCGACCGAAATTCGAGCGCAGAGGCTCTATCTCAGGCCGCCTGAACACGCTCTCCAAGTCAATGCCGTAATGCGCGAATATCGCGCCGGGCGACTGTCCCGCCACCGGAGACACATCCATCCCCAGCCACTTCTCGAACAGCGCGTTATACTCCCCCTGAGCCGTGTCCAGATAGTCCAGCGCGGCCTGGATTCTATCATCCGCGTCACTCCGCGTAGTCTCAAGATCGAATCGCGCGCTGGTCAGACTGTCCTCCGCCGAGGCGATGTCCGACTCGCGCTTGGCGATTTCATCCTCCACGTCCGCGTCAACCGGGTTCAGTAGCGCGTCCAGGTCGTCCTTCGCGTCCTGAAGAGCGACGCGCGCGGCTGTAACATCCGCGTTAGCCTTCGCCAGTTCCTGGAACGTCGGCGGAGCGCCCAACTCGACCCTCGCCTCTCTGGCGTCCTCAATGTCAGCCTGGGCGTTCAGGACGTCCAGACGCGCCTGCGCCAACTCGGAGTCCGATACCGCGCCCAGTTCGCTCAATTCCTCTTCCGCCCCTTGCAGTTTCAGTCGCGCGTTCGCCACGTCCGCCTCCGCCTGCGCTATCTGCGCGGCTGTGTACGGATTCCGCGCCTCTCCAAGCGCGTCCTCGGCGTCCCGAACATCATTTCGAGCCTGAGCGATAGCCCGCTCCAGGTTCGCCACAGTCTCAGCGTCCAGCGTCGCCAGCGCGTCGCCTGAAGATACGCGGTCCCACTCCGACACCGAAACCTCCGACACGAACCCCTGCTGTCCGAAAGTCAGCGTCTCGCGCGTCGTGTACGCGATAGCCCCGGTCACGCTCACGTCGTTCACCAGATTGCCCAGCGTCACCGGAACAAGCTGAGTCTGTCCCGCGTCCACCTCCCCGTCCGAACTTGACCACGCCGAATAGCCATAGTACCCACCCACTCCCACCACCGCCACAACAACCACCACGGCCCACAACCTCCACGACCTGAAAACATCCAAGACTCTCACAAGCGCGACCATACACATCCCTCTGCGGCTAATAGGCGGCCAATTCCCCATCGGCCCTATTTCTGTAACGCCCCGCCTACCCCAAAGGTTAGCGTCGGATTCGCAGTATAAGAACTTCCACGCGCGGATTCCTTAATTGGATCTCAACCCACCCACGACCTCTCTGATCCGCGACAGGCTGGCAGAGGCGTAGTCAGTGGCCTCGTAACGCTGTATCTGCTGCTCCTTCAAGCCGATTCGTTCCGCCAAACCTTTCTGGCTCAAACCCTGGGCAATCCGCGCTTTGACGAGCATCTCCGGCAGACTTTTCACTATCATGAGTTCGTCCATATCGAACTTGCCCGCCTTCAAGTCTTCATACTCTCGAAGATCGGCTTTGAGCTCTGACAGTCGGCTGTTCGTCGCGTCCTCCCGGGCTTTAGCTATAAGTGGGTGAACGCCTTCTTCGCTTTTTCTGAGGCTGGCCAGTGTACGCTCAAAGCGCTTCACCTCGGCCTTGACAATCCGGTACTGCCGGGCGTTCTTTATCATGTCAACTCCTCTAGATATATGCTTACGATTCCTTTTGGATTCTCTGTATCTCTGTCAATCTGAAAAAAGTCAAGATATGTCCGACGGTGCGAGTCAGCGATGGCTCCTGCCGGAAACAACTCTCCAAGGTATTTTGCCTTCTGCGCCGCTCTCGCGTCACTGAAATCCAGTAGAACAGGGTCAAGAGCGTATGGGTTGACCTCCGCCTCTTCCCAGCAGGCGTCGTAATCGTTGGGATATTCCTTATCCGTAACGAAACTCCCGTCTATATAGGCTCGCGTACAACCTGCGCTCTTCAGGTTCTCCAAGGCGGCCCTAAGTCCTGAGAGTAGCATTCTTCTCCAAGAGTTGTATCCGCACCTATGGTCTAATTCGTCCCAACTGGCAAAATGAATTCCCGCCGGAAGCAGTCCGTATTCGTTGAATTCTGGCAACATAACACAATAATATGGTTGTGTAAATGTGCTGTCAAGAAATTATAGCGATTGGTAGCCTTCCCTTTCGGGTGTTTGAGTTGTCAGATGTGGTCAACGCGCCAACCACTCCAATATGCTACAATGCCCCCATCAAACCCGAAAACCCACGACCTCGGATCCCCGAAGCGCCTACCAAACAACCAGGAGACTCAATCATGGCATCCAACGGCAAAGTCGCAATCGTTACAGGCGCCGGAACAGGCATAGGCAAAGCCTCCGCGCTCTCCCTTCTGCGGGATGGATACTCCGTCACCCTCTCCGGCAGGCGTCTCGCCCCCTTGGAAGAGACAGTCGCCGAGGCCGGCGACGACGGCTCCCGCGCCCTCATAGTTCAGGCCGACGTCGGCGACCCCGACTCCGTGAAAAACCTCTTCGCCAAGACCAAAGACGCCTTCGGACGCCTCGACGTCCTCTTCAACAACGCCGGAACCGGCGCGCCCCCCGTCCTGCTCGAAGACCTCACCTACGACCAGTGGATGACCGTCGTCAACGCCAACCTCACCGGCACCTTCCTCTGCACCCAGCAGGCTTTCCACATCATGAAGAACCAGGACCCCATGGGCGGCCGCGTCATCAACAACGGCTCCCTCTCCGCCTACGTCCCGCGCCCAAACTCCATACCCTACACCGCCACCAAGCACGCCGTGACCGGCGTCACCCGCGCAACCTCCCTCGACGGGCGCAAGTACAACATAGCCTGCAGCCAGATAGACATAGGCAACGCCGCCACCCCGATGACCGAGCGCATGAGCGTCGGCGTTCCCCAGGCCCACGGCGAAGTCATGGTAGAGCCGACGATGAACGTCCAGCACGTAGCCGACGCCATTGTGTACATAGCCAACCTGCCCCTCGACGCCAACGTCCAATTCATGACCGTAATGGCCACCCAGATGCCCTACATCGGCAGAGGCTAATCAGGGCGCTCCGGCCATCAACACCCGGAGTCCGCGTTCGCAACCGCGTCGAACTCGCGATATGGCCGCGCCAAACCCACCGCGCGTGAGGGGCTATCAGTTCCATAACCAAGACATATCGAGTACGATGGCCGTGATTGCGGACGACGCGACAACCGGGACACGGGTCAGGAGGTGAAGCATGACCACACGGCAGCCGATTCGCATTGGACTGATTGGAGCGAATATCCACCAGGGTTGGTCGCCGCGAGCGCATCTGCCCGCATTGGCGGCGCACCCCCAATTCGACCTGGCCGCCGTCTGCACCACGCGACAGGAGTCGGCGGACGAGGCGATGGCGGCGTTCGACGCGGGCGGCGCGTGGGACGACTACAACCGGATGCTGGCCGACGCCGACGTCGAGGCCGCCACCATATCACTGCGGGTGCCGCTGCACTACGAGCCGACCATGGCCTCGCTGCGGGCGGGCAAGCACACCTTCACCGAGTGGCCGCTGGGACGCGACACCGCCGAGGCCGTAGAGATGGCTGAAGTCGCCCGGCGGTGGGGCGTCAAGACGGCGGTGGGTTTGCAGGCGCGGGCCAATCCCGCCATCGTCCACCTGCGCGATCTGGTGGCTGACGGGTATGTGGGCAGGGTTATGACCTGTCACGTGCGGTTGATGCGCGAGGGCGTACTGTCACGGGTTTCGGGAAGAACCTGGCAAAGAGACAATGACCTGGGGGCGCATACCCTGACAATCGCCTGCGGGCACACCATTGACGCGCTATGCGGTGTGGTCGGTGAGTTCGCCGACGTGGCCGCCGTCGTCAGTACCCAGGCCGCCACCTGGCGCGAGACGGACACCGGGCGGGACCTGCCGGTGACGTCGCCGGACAACGCGCTGGTCAGCGGCAACCTTCAGAACGGCGGCGTGGCGTCTGTGCAGATTGGCAGCGTCCCCTGGGCCGGCAGCGGCTACCGGATGGAAATATACGGCGAAGAGGGGACGCTTGTGGCGGTTTCGGCGGACTCGCCTCAACTGCAACGGGTGACCATCCGAGGGGCCCGGGGCGGCAGCGACGACCTGAAGGAACTAACGCCGCCGCCGGAGTTGCATCCCGCCCCGGAAATACCCGGCGGAGCGGCCTACAATGTGGGTCAGCTGTACAGCCGGTTCGCGGCGTCAATCCAGGGCGCGGACAACGCGGAACCCGGAGTTCCCGACTTCGACCATGCCGTGGGACTGCATCGGCTTATTGACGCCATTCGACAGTCCAGCGACGAAGGACGGCGGATCGCGGTGGCGTGAACTTGGGAACACAGACGCCTGAGTTCTTATTAACGGCGGGACTATTGCATAAGCCCCTTCCCCCTTGACGGGCTGACAAGGGTAGGCAAATATGCGCTCAGCTATAAATACCCATCAACAAACCCCCTCTCCCTCAGGGTGAGGGTGAAATGTCTACCCCTATTAGCCCTTGACGGGGGAAGGTTAGGATGGGGGTGTCCCACCTGTTTCCACGAAAATTGTACAACCGAACCCCCAACCCTGTACAATAGAAACAAAGACGGAAATCCCGTCTAACCAGCCGCGCAGGAGCGTAGCTCAGGCTGGTAGAGCATCGGTCTCCAAAACCGAGGGTCGCGGGTTCGAATCCTGCCGCTCCTGCCACTTCCCCCGTCGTTCATCCTGAGCCTGTCGAAGGGCCGCCCGTTCATCGTTCGCCCTGAGCTTGTCGAAGGGCCGCCACGAACATAATTGGTTGATAATCGAAAAACTCCATCCTGCCCCGGCGCAATCCCCTAACGCGAACCGCCCCGCCACAGCCGAACGCTCAACCTGCCCGCCAGGATTATGAACAGCGGATCAATGAACCCCCAGAACATCAATTGCGTCTCACTCTGAAGCTCCGCGCCCGCCGCCAGATTGTCGAACCAGTTCCACAAGAACCAGATAGCCAGCCACAGCGCCGAGTAGAACGCCACGTTGACCCGCAGATACGTCCTGTCGTCCATCGAGTCCGACGCCATATTCCTCTTGCGGATATACGACAGCGCCAGCGTAACCACCACCCCGAACGCCATGAACCAGTCCAGTATGTCCCAAACCTCCCCCACGTCCACGCTGTCCGCGTAGAACGTCGAGAACAAGAAGTGAAACGCCACCGCCAGCGTTATCAATCCGAGTACGACCGCCAGCGGCCTTCTAACAACGTCCATGTCCGCGCCTCCCTGGACTTTCGAGCTTCCTGCGTCACGCCCCGATTACACCACATCCCCCCACTCCCGTCAATCGCCCGCCCGCGGAATAACAGACGGCAATTTCCCCCAGATGCGGACGGGGCTTTCCGCTCTCTATCTCAGACCGTCCAAGCCCCAAACAAAAAGGACGACCACAAGCGCCGCCCCTATAAACAAGCTTTGTCCTACTCTCCCCGCAACCGACGCAACTCCGCTTCCAGCGCCGCCATCCGCGCCTCAGCCCGCTCAGCGCGTATTTCGGCGGACTCGCGGGCGGTCTGCTCTGCGTCGGCGCGCGTCTCAGCCCGCTCAGCGAGTGTCTCGGCCCGTTCGGCGCGTGTCTCGGACCGTTCGGCGCGTTCCGCCTGGATGCGGCGGGCGGCAGCCTCAAATTCGGCGCGGCCCTCCGCTTCCAACCGAGCGTCATGCTCCTCCTCATAGTTCAACAGCCAACGACCGCCCACAGGATCCCGGAATCGCAACTCCACCCCGTCCCACCAAAATTCCAGGTTCAGTACCTCGCTCACTCCCCACAACCGGCCGTCGCTCTCCATGTTCATCTCGATACGTTCATACTCCCCATCCACCAGACGCTCGCCCACCAACGGCTCGCCGTAGAACTCACCGCCCGTCGGGTCGTACCGCCAGTATTCCCGCGCGCCCAACTCGGCGTACAGGTCGCGCTTCCTGCCCATGTCAGCAGCCGCGGTGCTCTTAGATCCTATCTCCATAACGAAGTCCGGCGCCTTGCCTACCTCCCAGAGCAGATACACATTGTTGCGGTCTATGGACTCCTCGGCCTCAGGAGACAGGTTCAGAACCACGTAGCAATCGGGCGACACGGAGAATCCGGGACGGCCCTTAATGTAGTAGATGAAGGTGTTGCCGTTCACCCTGGCCCCGGGAATGTTCCTGACGTGAACCGTGATTATTCCGACCACTTTGCGATAGACTGGCGCTTGGGATTCTCCGTCTGGCAATGGCATACCGTCCGTTTCTGGATAGACTGTCTCCGGGACTGTGGCGGTCGTGGCTACTGGGGTGACCATGGACTCCCTCCTTGCTCCGTCCTATCCTATCACGACACGACCGTGATAGTCCCCCATGCGCTCGGTTCAGGACGAGGGAGAGCAAGTCCCTTCCCCCTTGACGGGGGAAGGCTAGGATGGGGGTGAAAACCCAACCGCAAGCGCGTTCACCGCTTATGCAATCGTCCTCGACGCCGCGCCATTCTTGCACATCCGTACTGATTTCGCTACAATACCTCCATCGCTTCCAACCATGAGCGCAACACCATCTACCGGACAAATGCTGCCCGGAAAGGACAACTGAGCGCTGAGAACTATAAATTATGATATATGACAACATCGAAAAGCGGGCAAAGAAAAAATTTTCACAGCCGATTTAGCTACAAACTCTGGTAAAACGCTGGTGTTCCGAACGCCTGTTGCCCCACCTGTTAAGTCGCCTGTTCCCGCCTGTTGATGACCTGTACGAATATAAATGGAGATATATAATGAAAGCGATTCTGTTCGACGTATTCGGAACCACCGTGGACTGGCGTTCCTCCATCATCGCCGAGCTAGAGAAGTTCGGCGACCAGAACCGCCTTGCCGCCGACTGGCCCGCGATGGCCGACAAATGGCGCGCCGGCTTCCGAGACTTGCAGGCCAAAATCGCGCGCCGCGAACGAGACTGGATAACCATGGACCAGATACACCGCGAAGTCCTGGACGGCCTGCTCCACGAGCTCGGCGCGACCGACCTGCCCGAGCGAAAGGTCGCCCACCTCAACCGCGCCTGGCATAGGCTGAGCCCTTGGCCCGACACAGTGGAGGGCCTGACCCTGATGAAGAGAGACCACATCATCGGAACGCTCTCCAATGGCAACCTCTCGCTCCTGGTATCGCTCGCCAAGCGCGGCGGCCTGCCCTGGGACTGCGTGCTATCCACCGGAATGTTCGCCACCTACAAGCCCAACCCGGAAGTGTACCTCGGCGCGGCCAGGATGCTCGACGCCAAGCCGAGCGACGTGATGATGGTCGCCGCCCACGCCTACGACGTCGACGGCGCGCGCCAGGCCGGCCTGCGAACCGCCTACGTCTTCAGGCCCGACGAATTCGGCCCAGGCAAAGGCGAGGACCCCGGCGACACCTCCCGCTTCGACATCGCGGCCCCAAACTTCATCGAACTCGCCCACCGCCTCACCGAATAGACCCCCTTCACACCCCCACGAACCACTCCCCGAACCTCGCCGCCAGCTCCATATCCCCATCCAGCCCGATCTGCCGTCTCCGAACCGAGCGCCGCAGATTCACCCGCCCCATCAGGAACAGTACGTACGCGCTGGTATCCAGCGACACCCTAACATCGGCATCCGATTCGAGGTCCGCCGCTTCCAGCGAGAACGACTCCGCCCGAACATCCAGGTCATAAGCCTCCCCCTCCGAATCGGTAAGGTCGAACCTGAACCTGACACCGCCCTCCAGGTCGGCGGGCTTTCGGAACGAAGCGCGCAGCCAGTTCGGAAGCCACCCCTTCAGGAACGGCAGCGCGACCGGGTTGATCTTCGCGCTGCGGTCGAACCCGTAGCGTATGTCCCATGCGTGAACCGCGAGCTCCATCACCCGCAACTCTATCAGCCGCGACACGTCCATCACCGTGGCCGGATGCCAAGCCGGAAGACCGTACTGTTCGGGTTCCAGGCTCACCAACAGGCTGTTCAGCCGCAAACACGATGCGTTGAACTCATAGAAGATATCCTCGTAGAACGCCTCCCTGAGACCGACCAGTTCCTGGTGGCGTTCCTCCGCCGACTTGCGCTTATATCCCATCGGCGGCGACGCGCTTCCCCTCAGCGCGCGCTGGACGCTCATCGTCTTCATGCCCGCTATCGTAATCAGGTGGGTCACAACGTCCGCCACCTTCCAACCGGCGCAAGCGCTGGCGTAGGTGTCCGGGTCGCGCCAAACATCATCCGGCAGCGTGTGCAGAAATCCGGCCAGGTCGTTCGACAGCGCCCGGATGGTCTGGATATTCTGTCTGACTGTCGCGGGATCGGCCATCTGCGCTACACGCCCCTGTCCGCCACGAACGCCGCCAGGTCCGCCGTCCGGCATGAGTAGCCCCACTCGTTGTCGTACCACCCGACCACCTTCACCATGTCCCCGCCCAGCGACATCGTGGAAGTCCCGTCAACAATCGCGCTGTGCGGATCGCTAATGAAGTCCGCGCTCACAAGCGGCTCCTCCGTGTAATCCAATATCCCGCTCAACCCGTTGGAAGCCGCCTCCCTGTAGGCGTCGTTCACCTCCTCCGCCGACACCGCCTTCCCCAGCGTCGCCACGAAGTCCGTCAGCGACACAGTAGGCGTCGGCACCCGCACCGCCAGGCCGTTGATCCTCCCCGCCATATCCGGCATCACTATCCCGACCGACTTCGCCGCGCCCGTCGTCGTCGGAATGATGTTCTGCGCGGCGGCCCTCGCCCTGCGCGGGTCGGAGTGGTACTTGTCCAGGATGCGCTGATCGTTCGTGTAGGCGTGAACTGTCGTCATCAGCCCCCGCTCGACGCCGAAGTTGTCCCGCAGCACCTTGACTATCGGCGCGATGCAGTTCGTAGTGCAGGACGAGTTGCTCACGATGTTGTGCAACTCCGGGTCATAGTCTCCCTCGTTCACTCCAAGCACGACGGTTAGCGCGTCCCCCTTGGCCGGCGCGGTGATTATCACCTTCCTCGCGCCGCTCTCCAGGTGTCCGCTCGCCCTGCCCGCGTCGTTGAACGCGCCAGTGGACTCTATGACTATCTCCACTCCCAGTTCGCCCCAGGGCAGATTGGCCGGAGTGTCTTCGTTCAGAACCGCCACCTCCGCGCCGTCTATACTCACGCCGTCCTCGCTGGCCCTTACCTCGCCCGGATACCTGCCGTATGTGGAGTCATATTTGAACAGGCGCGCGATGTCCTCAGGCCGCCCTCGGCGGCTGTTCACCGCCACCACCTCCAGCTTGTCCGGGTAGCGTTCCAGCGCCGCGCGAAGCGTCTGCTTGCCCATGCGTCCGAAGCCGTTGATTCCTATGCGTGTGGACATTTCACTATCCCCTGTCCCAGTCATGCGTATCCCGTCCGACCCGTGTTCGCCTATCCGAGAGTCTCTACCCCTGTTGATTGTGGCGCGAAAACCCCCTCTCCCTTGATGGACTCGCAAGGGTAGGCAAAAGTCCCTTCCCCCTTGACGGGGGAAGGTTAGGATGGGGGTGACTCGGCTAATCCAAGTTCAACGCCTAGCCCTCTCAGCCCTTGATGGGTGAGGGTGATCCCTCTACCTACCAAAGCGATACAGGTTCCGTATCCGACCTCTGTCTATATTATTCCAGATATGCGCGCGCGGATGAAACTATTTCTCCCGCCATCGAAACCGCTTCTTCAGCCTGTCCACGGCTGAATGTCTCGAAAGGAAGGCCGCCGGGCAGAGCGTCCGGATATCGGGTGGGGACGTAGTATTGATCGAGGCGGCAAGCGGCCTCTCTGAGAGATTCCAGTTCTTCATGAGTCCCGACCAAACCATTCAGCAATTCCTGGAGTGAGTGGCCCATTACGAACCTGTCGCCTCTGCCGTATGCCACCGACTTGAGCGCTTTCTCTGCGGCCTGGTGAGACATGAAGCAGACGTGAGAGTAATGATCTTCGCGCAGGACGAGCTCCGCAATGGAGAGGTCATACTCGGCCTGCATTATCCAGCGCGTGGCTTCGGCTGTCGGGTCAGGCTTCATAGATAACTACCCCCTCTTCCAGCGCTATTTCGATGAATGGACGACGCTGGGCGAGCATTTCGTCTAATTCATCCGGCGTGTAGATCAGCATATCGAGCGAGCGCGGCCAGGCGGAGCGCACTTCTCCAAAGTCCGAAGCCCTGTCGAAGAACCCCTTCTCGGTATCGTGGACTATGATGATGTCCAGGTCGCTGTACCTGTCCGCGTTCCCTCTGGCGTATGAACCGAACACGACCGCCCTTCGCGCGCCCGCTCTCTCTATCAGAGGCGCGAGAAACTCCCGAATCTGCGCGATGGTCGGTATCTGGGTCTTGTCATCCGCCCCGATCAATGAACTTCTCATACACTTCCGCGCCTGCGTACCGCGCTTCGCTTCCAAGCTCTTCCTCTATCCGCAGCAGCCGGTTATACTTCGCCGTCCGCTCCCCCCTGGCCGGCGCACCCGACTTCATCTGTCCCGCCCCCGTCCCGACCGCGAGGTCCGCTATGGACGAGTCCTCCGTCTCCCCTGAGCGGTGGCTGATCACCACGCCCCATCCCGCTTCCCGCGTCATGTCTATCGCGTCCAGCGTCTCGCTCACCGTCCCAATCTGGTTCAGCTTGACCAATACCGCGTTGGACGAACCGCGCTCTATACCCTGCCTGATAAGGCGCGGATTGGTGGTGTAGATGTCGTCTCCGACCAACTGAACGCGCGACCCTATCTCGCGGTTCATCGCGTCCCACGAGTCCCAATCATCCTCCGCCAGCCCGTCCTCTATGGACACTATCGGGTAATCGCTGAGCCAGTCGCCATATATATCCACCAACTCGCCCGCGTCCAGCGACGCGCTCTCCCTCGGCAGATCGTAGCGCCCCGGCCCCGCGCTCAACTCGGACGCCGCCACGTCCAGCGCGATGAAGCACTCCTCGCCCGGCTTGTATCCCGCCTTCTCTATGGCCTCCACCAGCAGGTCAACCGCCATCCGGTTCGAGGACAGCGACGGCGCGAACCCGCCCTCGTCGCCCACGTGCGTGCTGAGCCCCCGCTCTCTCAGGCCGTCCATCAGGAAGTGATATATCTCCACCCCGGCCTGGACTGCGCGCGAAAACGAATCGAAGCCCGCCGGAACCACCATGAACTCCTGGAAGTCGGTGGAGTTCTCCGCGTGCCGTCCGCCATTGATTACATTGAACATCGGAACCGGCAGCGTGAGCGGCTCGCCGCTATTGAACCGCGTGTACAGCGGTCGGCGCTCGCTCATCGCCGCGGCGCGCGCGACCGCCAGCGACACGCCCAGAATCGCGTTCGCGCCCAGCTTGCCCTTGTTGTCCGTCCCGTCCAATTCGATGAGCGCCTGGTCAATCTCGCGCTGTCCGTCGGCTGACCGCCCGACCAGCGCCGAAGCGATGACCGAGTTGACATTCCCCACCGCCTTCAGAACGCCACGCCCCCTGTACCGACCGGGATCGCCGTCCCGCAGTTCCACCGCCTCATTCGCCCCCGTGGACGCGCCGGACGGAACTAGCGCGCTGCCCCACGCGCCGTCTTCCAGTCCCACGTCAACCTCGACCGTCGGATTCCCCCTGGAATCTAGCGCTTCTCTGCCCCTGACACTGGCTATACTACTCACTGAACAGCCTCTCGCCTTTCCATGTATGCGAAACTATTGAACACCGCGGGCAGCGTAAGCAACTCCTCGGTAAGGATGGCTTGCCTGACCGCCTCTCGGAATTCCTTGTTTTCGCGCAACAGCGTCAGCAGGTCGTCGGCGGTATTGATACTAGGCATTTCTCAAACTCTCCCTAACGACATTGATTATATCCGATTTCCGGCCTCGATAGGGAGAGTGAGAAATGCGCCGCCTAGCTCACCTTCGCCAGCTTCGTGAAGCTCCGTAGCTCCTTCGGCGGGTCCAAATGGCTGCCCCGAATCGTGAACGACACCTCCCCAACGTATATATTGCCGCTACTGTCAACCCCCATCCCGTGCGGCGCTATGAACGCGCCCGACTCTTCCCCTTCGTCATCCGCGCCCAGCAAAGCCAGCCGCTTGCCGCTGTTGTCGTAGATAGTCACCCTGTGTCCGTGTCGCGGCGGAGTCGGGTCGGCCTGCGTCGCGCCGGGCAGTTCGCCGACGTATATGTTGTCATCCGGGCCGATGGTCATGCCGTTGGGCATATGTATGTTGTTCCACACGTCCAGCACGTTCCCGTCCCCGTCGAACACCTGGATTCGGTGCGCCTCGCGGTCAGCCACCAGTACGCGGTCATCGTTGTCCACCGCGATATTGTGCGGACGCAGAAACTCCCCCGGATCAATGCCCGGACCGCCCCAACTCTTCACGTACTCCCCGTCGCCGGTGTACTTGTGAATGTTGAAGTTGCCGTATCCGTCCGAGATGTAGATATGCCCCGTCTCCCTGGAGACGGCGGCGTGCGTCGGCCTGTTGAACGGCTCCCCCTTCCATATCTCCGACGACACCCCGGGCGTCCCGATGGTCATTAGCAATTCCCCCTCGCGGGTGAACTTGGTAATCGTGTGAATGCCATCGTCCACGCAGTAGATAGTATCCTCCGGCCCGACGTAGATCCCGTGCGTCCGATTGCCGAATATCCCCTTGCCGAACCCGCGAACGAACTCCCCATCCTGGTCGAAGACCATCACCGGATAGTCCGGGTTGCGGCTGAAGGCGTACACCTCATCCCGCGAATCAACCGCCACCCCCGGCGTCTCTATCAGCCTCGCCCCCTCCGGCATCTTATGCCAGTCAACTATATGCTCGTACCTGAAATCCCCCTCGCCAATTATCGCGCCCATGCTGGTAATCTCCTTCCGTGTATAGTTGATGATTCACGCTGAGATAGTATTCCAGGCGCGGCGGCTAGTCAATCAGGAAGGTTCGGGTAAGTGCGCCTCTGCTATAATCGCCGCAGGATCACACCAACCCAACGACACGCGAGGCAATCCAATGTCGGACAAGTACACACTCGGATTGAAGAACTTCCGCTCCATACGCGAGGCCGAGATAGACATCGCGCCCCTGACCGTCGTGTACGGCCCCAACGGCTCCGGCAAATCCTCCCTAATCTACGGCCTGCTCACCCTCAAGAACTTCCTGACCGAACCCAACCGAAACTTGCCAAGCCTCTTCTCATATCCGGGCATCACCTTAGGTGGACACGATGAGTTGGTCTTTACTCATCAACGAGATAAGACAATTGAGGCATCTCTGAGTATTTGCTCGGATATGGGAGGCTCTAGATTTAACTTAGGAATCAAAAGTGCAGGTGGGACATCGTCTATCTGTCTTGATGGCAAATATGTGGGAGATAGAATTTGTCTAGAGATTGAAATCCCGTTTCCCTATACGTTGAATCAGTATGATTCGAAATCGGGGTACATTGTTCTCAACCGCCGAGAAGATAATAGTTTCACTCTCACTGACCCCACTCAAGTGCTCGCAGTAAATTTTAATTGGAATGGAGTGTTTCTGACTTTCACGGACGATAATAATTCTCCAATCTCAAACACAGCTATACTCAGCCCGCTCAAAAATGCAATCTTTCCGACGTACCTTGCCAGATTCACATACTTCGTTCCGTTACGACGAGGATTTATGTCTCCATTGTACGGAGTCACCAATGTGACTCCGATGCTCAGTGCTGACGCGGAAGTAGCGTCCTTACTCGCTACCGACCGTTTCCTAGGCTACAGAGTCAGCGACTATATGGAGATGGTCGCCGACCGCCAAATCCACGCTCGGGCCCAAATCGGAACATCGTCATTCACCATTGATTCCGTTCCCCGAAACCGAGAAACCCCGGTCTCCATCGTCAACGAAGGTTTCGGAGTCAACCAACTTGCCTATATGCTCACCGTCGCCCTCTACGACAAAGCCAAGCTCGTACTGATAGAAGAACCCGAGATCCACCTTCACCCCTCCATGGTCAGGAAGCTAGTCCACGCATTCGTGGACATAGTATCCAACAGCGACCGCCGCTTCGTCATATCCACCCACAGCGAAACCTTCGTAGTAGCCCTGCTCGCCCAGATAGCGGCAGGCAAAATCGGCGTGGACGACGTATCCTTCATCCTAGCTGAAAAACAAGATGGCGAAAGCGAATTCACCAGGCAGGAAGCCAAGCCCAACGGCCAGATCCAGGGCGGCCTCGAATCATTCATCGCCTCCGAGTTCGAGGACATAGCCGCCTTCCTTGGCCTTGAGTCTTTCGACTCACTCGCCGACACCGAACTCGTCACCTGCCAAATGCGAGACGAATTCCTGCCAGGCTACGGGGCCGCCTAGCTATACGGCCTGCGCGCCAGGTCAAGCGGAGCCGAGTCTCGCGGCTGCGCCAACTCGAAGCCAAATCGCCCTGTCCCCCGAACCAATCATCTGCTATAATCACAGAACAGATATACTTGACTTGCATAAGGAGGAATTTATCAACAACCACTCGCCCGACCAAAAAATTTTCGGTCCGTAGCTAACAACAGGTGATTACACGTCACTTTCCACGTGACCTATAACCAGTCCCACTTGGAAACTCACTTGAAACCTCACCAGTACGGTATAAAGAGCGATTTATGACAGTGCCTATTTCGAAGAGTATGATCCATGTCAGGGAGGAGGACGATGAGGGAGATGACCGCCGTGAATTCAGACCGAAACACATTTGCTCGGAACGCGCGTAGCGTTCTCATTCCGGGCGCGGTGGCGCTGGGAGCGCTCGTTATCGCAGTCCTCGGCGCGCTGCTGATTAGAGGCGACGGCGGCGCGGACGACGTGAACCTGTTCGTCGAATCGCTATCCGGCGGTTCCGGCTCCTTCCTGTCCGGACTGGGGATAGTCGCGCCTCTCGGATTCGCCTTCGGCGCGGGAGTCGCGGCGGCCTTCAACCCGTGCGGATTCGCCATGCTGCCCGCCTACATGGGGCTGTATCTCGGAGTCGGCGCGAACGAGGAGAGGTCTTCTTTCATCGCGCAGCTTGGCCGGGCGCTGTTGGTAGGCGTCTCGGTCACCGCCGGATTCGTCCTGCTGTTCGCGCTGGCCGGAAGCGTCATAGGACTGGGAGCGCGTTCGGTCGTGGGCGACATTCTGCCCTGGCTCGGATTGGGAATCGGCGTCGCGCTCGTGATAGCGGGCGCGTGGCTGCTCAGAGGCGGCGAACTCTACACCTCGCTCGCCCAGCGAGCCGCCAACAGGCTTGGCGATCCCGGACGCTCCAACATACGCGGCTACTTCCTGTTCGGACTCAGCTACGGCGTCGCCTCGCTGAGTTGCACCCTGCCCATATTCCTGGCCGTAATCGGATCGTCCTTCGCGGTCTCAGGGATAGCCTCATCCTTCGCCCAGTTCGCGCTCTACGCGCTCGGAATGGGCGTCGTCATCATCACGCTCACCCTGAGCATGGCGCTGTTCAGGGGCGCGATGCTCGGCGGCATGAGAAAGATAATGCCCTACGTACACCCCATCGGAACCTGGCTGATGATAGTCGCCGGAACCTACATAGTCTTCTACTGGCTCACCCTCGGCGGCCTGCTGGGATGAGTTGTTAGTGGTCAGTTGCGATACCGCTCACCGACCACTAACAACTAACAACTAAAGACTAACCACTCTTACTCTTCGTTCCGCACCGTATTCGTCAGCGTCCCTATCTCCGCTATCTCCACGTCCATCACGTCGCCATCGTGAACGTCGCCGGGCGCGCCGGGCGTTCCGGTCATAACCACGTCGCCCGGATTCAGCGTCAGAACGCGGGTCACGAACTCGATTATCTCAGGCACGCCGTACAGCAGATCGCTCGTGACCTGTTCCTGCGCGACCTCGCCGTTTATCCGCCCGATGAGCCGAAGCGCGGACGGATCCAGGCCGGACACGATGAACGGGCCGAGCGGCGTGAACGTGTCCGAAGACTTCGCCCGCCACCAGGACAGATCGTTCGCCTGCCAGTTTCGCGCGCTCACGTCGTTGCCGCAGGTGAAGCCCAGGATGTAGTCCAGCGCGTCCTCTCTGGACACCCGCTTGGCCTTCTTGCCGATGACCAGCGAAAGCTCGGCCTCCGGCTGCACGGTGACGCCCTCTTCCAGCGCCTCTCTTGGTATGATAACGTCGTCGCCCGGCCCGACGACGGACGATGTAGTCTTGAAGAACGGCTCGGGAACGCTTGGCGGCTGCCTGTCCCCGAGGTGGCTGCGGTAGTTCAGGCCGATGGCGACCACCTTGTTCGGGACGACGGGCGCGAGCAGTTTCACGTCGTCGAGCGCGTGGGTGTGGTCGGTGACTTCATGATCTTCGTAGGGAGCGGCGGTTATCTGCTTCACCGTATCCCCCTCGACGACTCCGTAGGCTACCTCGCCGTGCGCGAGAAATCGGGCGTATTTGGTCATTGTTCTAATGTCTCCTGACGTTTAAGATTCGGTGGCTGACCGACTGTTGCAGCCACAGTTTAGCGCAATATCGAGACGATTGCATAAGTCCCTTCCCACTTGATGGGGTGACAAGGGTAGGCAAAGTCCCTTCCCCCTTGACGGGGGAAGGCTAGGATGGGGGTGAAACCCCAGCCGCTCCCTGCGCTGGCAGGATAGCGGGCGGCAATTTTCTCCAATATAGCCTTTCGTTGTAAATGGTGATTTGTCAAGAGTATAATGTCCGGTATAGATTCAGGCAAAACTACATCAGCGCGGAGGAACGTGATGGCGACTATGACCATTGATACAGGAACCGAGACTGGAACAGAGACCGGAACGTGGAGAGTCAAGGCGGGGCTTGCCCAGATGCTCAAGGGCGGCGTCATCATGGACGTGGTGACCGCCGAGCAGGCGCGAATCGCCGAGGACGCCGGAGCGGTGGCCGTCATGGCGCTGGAGCGCGTTCCCTCGGACATCCGCGCGGCGGGCGGCGTGGCCCGTATGTCCGACCCCACGAAGGTCGCCGAGATTGTTGACGCGGTTACCATACCCGTCATGGCGAAGGCGCGCATCGGCCACTTCGTAGAGGCGCAGGTGTTGGAAGCGCTCGGCGTGGACTACGTTGACGAGTCCGAAGTCCTGACCCCCGCCGACGAGAACAACCACATCAACAAGAACGACTTCAAGGTGCCGTTCGTCTGCGGCGCGAGAGACCTGGGCGAAGCGCTCCGCAGAATCGGCGAGGGCGCGGCCATGATTCGCACCAAGGGCGAGGCCGGCTCCGGCAACATCGTCGAGGCCGTCCGACACGCGCGCCGCGTGCTTGGCGAGATTCGCCGCATCCAGAACATGGACGACGACGAACTCATGGCGACCGCCCGCGACCTGCGCGCGCCCTATGAACTGGTCAAGGAAGTCCACGAGACGGGCAACCTGCCCGTCGTGAACTTCGCGGCGGGCGGCGTCTCCACCCCCGCCGACGCCGCGCTCATGATGCAGCTTGGAGTGGACGGCATCTTCGTCGGCTCCGGCATATTCAAGTCCGAGCGTCCCGACCTCATGGCCGACGCCATAGTGAAGGCCACCACGCACTATCAGGATCCGGCCATGATCGCCGACGTGTCCAAGGGCCTCGGCGACGCCATGCCCGGCCTGAACGTGTCCGATTTGCCCGACTCAGAGCGGCTTGCGATAAGGGGCTGGTAAGAATTGACTACGGTAGGTGTACTCGCCATACAGGGAGATTTCGCGGAGCATCGCGCCGCGCTGGAAAAACTGGGCGTCGAGGTGCGCGAAATCCGCCTCCCGGATCAGCTCGACGAGATTGACGGACTGATAATACCGGGTGGCGAGAGCACCACCATCGTGCAGCTTATTGACATCTACGAGATGCGAGACAAGCTGCGGGAGCGCGTCGTGACGGACAAGATGCCCACCTGGGGAACCTGCGCGGGCATGATAGTCATGGCCGGCGAGTTGACCGACCACCGGCCCGACCCGCTCCACATGATGGACACCAACGTCAGCCGAAACGCTTTCGGCAGGCAGGTGGACAGCTTCGAGGCCGACCTCGACGTGGACGGAATCGAGGGCCCGCCCTATCGCGCCGTGTTCATACGCGCCCCCGTGTTCAACTCCGTCGGCGAAGGCGTAGAGGTGCTATCCAGGCTGGAGGACGGCAGGCCGGTCGCGGTGCGCGAAGGCCATATGCTGGCGACAGCGTTCCATCCCGAACTCACCGACGACCAGCGAATGCACAAGCTGTTCGTCGGTATGGTGGAAGAGGGCAAGAAGTAGCGCGGACAGGGAATCGGAAGGCTCTATGTAGTTTCAGATGATGGAGTCCGACCCACGAGCCTCGGAAACGACAGCGACTCCGACGTGAGGACATTCGGGCCGCCGGACGTCGTCCGGTGTCTCGCCGTGGGCATGAACCGATTCCCCAACCTCGCGGTCACTGCCGATTCCCCGCTCCGCCCACACTCTTTCCACGCCTTCCTGTCGGACGCCTTCCAACGGCGTATTCTGGCGTCATCGGGGTGGCGCGCGCTGGTCTGCGTGGAGAACGGGCGCGTCGGGGCGGTAGTCGCTCTCCGCACTCGCTCCGGCTCGAGAAGCTGGGAGGTGTCGCATCTGTACGCCGCGCCCGGATCGGAAGCCGCGACGATCCGGTTGCTGGAACAGGCTTCGGCGGCGTCCGCGCGGGGAGGGGCCGAGCGGGTGTTTCTCAGGGTAGAGGCGGACAGCGACATCATACCCGCGGCAAGGCGCGCGGGATTCTTTCCATGCCACCGCGAGACGCTGTATCGCGGGCGGCCACTGGTATCCAAGTCGGGCAAGGGCCTGTTCGACGCCGACTCTCATTCCGTCAAGCGTCGAGCCGAACACGACCACGAACTCTTTCGCATCTACAACGAGACGACTCCACTCAGAGCGCGTCAACTTGTTGGCATGACGATGGAGCGATGGAAGGATTCGCGCGAGCGGCCAATGGGACGCTCCCGTGAGCGGACGCTGCAACTGGAAGGCGCGGTCATAGGATGGCTCAGGACGTCGGCCAGGTTTGGGACGGGACGGATAGAGATGACGTTGCGCCCCAACTATCTTGCGCTGACGCCGGACATCCTCGATTACGCCCTGGCGTCTCTCACCAAGACAAAGAGCGTTTTCGTCCTCGCGCCGGAGTATGTCCCGCTGCTGGGAGGAGCGCTGGAGGAGCGCGGCTTCAGACCGGAGCGCGAGTTCGCCGTCCTGGTCAAGTCCGTCGCCCGCATGGAGCGGCAACCCGCCGCGGCGCGGACATCGCTCGCCGCTGAGTGAACCGCCCTCACAGTCCATACCGCCCCTGCGACAGACGGCGTTCTATCTGTTCCGCTACCGATTCGACGAGGGAGTCCGCGACAGGGCCGAGGATCCGCGCGCGAAGTCCGCGCGGCGGGCGCAGATACACGGGGCGCTTCGGGATGCCCGCCGCCTCAGCCGCCAGTTCCAGCGCGCGCTCCATGTCGCCCAGCTCGTCAACCAGCCTCGCTTCCAGTCCGCGAGGGGCAAGATATATCTCGCCGGTGGCCAGCTCCCTAACGCGATCTTCCTCCAGCCCCCGGCTCTCCGCGACTATCTTCACGAACGAGTCATAGCTGTCGTCTATCAGTTCCTGGATCTTCTCGCTTTCCTCGTCGGTCATCTCACGCCAGGGCGCGCCCAGGTCCTTGTACTTGCCGCTCTTGTTGACGTTGACGCCAATACCCGCCCGCTCCAGTAGCTGTTCCAGCGCGGGACGCACCGAGATAACGCCAATGGATCCAACTATCGCGCCCGGCGCGGCGACTATCCTGTGGGCGGCGCACGCTATCATGTACGCGCCCGACGCGCCCACGCCCCGTATGCACGCGACGACCGGCTTCCGTCCGGCGATGCGCCTGGCCGCGCGGTAGATGTAGTCGGAGGGGGACGCCGATCCGCCCCCGGAGTCTATGTCCAGAACCAGCGCGCGAAAGCTGGGGTCCTCGCGCACGCGGTTCAGTATCTTCTCCATCTCCGAAGATTTGACGCTCGCGCCGATTGTGCCGTGAATCTCCACGACCGCTATCTTGCTTCTCTTAGCCATTATGATTGCCATGAATTTCTCCCGCCACCTCTGGATACCCGCTTCCCCGGGTATGACGAATGTGGTTCTGTTACGCTCGGATGGACGCGGCCCCGATTCACCCCGACTTATGCGCGCCGCCGCTCAGCATCGCGGGATTCCAGCCCGGGTTGATGACGTCCCACGGAAGAACGCCGCAGCGTTCCGCCCACTGAGCGTACAGGCTCTCAAGCTCCCGCGCCTTAGATTGGTTCTTATGATACAGGTCGTCAAGCTCGGTGCGGTCGTTTTCCATGTCGTAGAGTTCCCATCTCTCGCCGATGGCGGAGACCAACTTCCACTGGCCCTGTCTCACCGCCCTGCTGCCCTCGTGTTCCCAGAATATAGGCTGTTCGCGGCTCCAGTCGCGGTTGTCAATCGCGGTCAGCATACTCTCGCCTTCCAGCGGCATGGTGGGCTGTCCGTCGCGCTCCGCCGGATGGTAGGCGCGGGCGGCGTCCAGGCAGGTGGGCATTATGTCTATAAGATGCGCCGGCGAGTGGACGATTCCCGGCTCGGTTATCCTGTCCGGCCAACTCATTATGAAGGGCATGGATATGCCGCCCTCGTGAGTCCAGCGCTTGAACCGGCGGAACGGCGTGTTGGATGCGTTCGCCCAGGGCAGATCGTAGCTCATGAACGTCTGTGGGCCGCCGGGCCGAAGTCCGGGTATGTTTCCGACTTGGACGGTCGTTCCGTCCGGGTTGACACCGCCGTACCGCGCGGGCTGCGGCATACTGCCGTCCTCGGCCAGAAACTCCGCGCAGCCGCCATTGTCCGACAGAAACATTATCAACGTGTTGCCGTCCATCCCCCTGGATCGCAGCGCGTCCTGTATCCTGCCAACCCCCTGGTCGAGACGGTCTATCTGCGCGGCGTAAACCGCCATGCGGATGTCCTCCCAGTCGGGATTGTCGGACTCGTCCCAGGGGCGGCTGCCCGCGTCTCGCGGGGAGATAGGCCACTTCTCATCCAGGACGCCCATGCCCTTTAGCTCTTCGTGCCTGCTCGTTCGCAGGTAGTCCCAGCCGCGCCGGTACTGCCCCTCGTAGCGCGCGATGTCCTCTTCCAGCGCATGCAGCGGCCAGTGCGGAGCGGTGTAAGCCACGTACATGAAGAAGGGCGCGTCGCGCTCCGCGGCCTCTCCAACCATCTTCACCGCGTTGTCGCTTATGGCGTCGGTCAGGTAGAAGTCGTCCACGTCCAGCGGGACGAGCGTTTCCTGATCCATGAGCGTCTTGGGGAAGTAGAAGTTGCCCGCGCCCGTGAGGATGCCGTAGTAGCGGTCGAAGCCGCGCTGCGTGGGTATCGGATTTTCGGGCGCGCCCGGCGTCCAACTATCGGGATCGGCCAGGTTGTAGTCGCCGCCCACGTGCCACTTGCCGGACATATAGGTGGAGTAGCCCGACGCCCTCAGCGCCTCCGCTATGGTTACGCAGTTCTCGCGCAGGTAGCCCTGGTACTCCGTAACGCCCAGGTTGGCCACCATGTGGCCCACCCCGGCCTGCTGTGGATTGAGTCCGGTAAGCAGCGCGGCGCGGGACGGGCAGCAGCGCGCCGAGTTATACATCTGGGAAAACCTGAGTCCGTTGTAGCCGAGCGAGTCGAGGTTCGGGGTGCGTATCTCGGAACCGAAGCAGCCAATGTCCGAGTAGCCCATGTCGTCGGCCAGTATCACGATGATGTTGGGTTGTTGGGGATTTTCGGCGGTCATAGGGACATCTCCAAGGGGCAGGATGGTCGTTGGGCGATTCGCGTTCGTCCGCCGACTACTATCCTACCCGTTTGACCTCCAAAACAAAATCACAGCCCATCGTCCCAAACAAACAAATCACAGTTCGGACATCACCACGCCCCCGTAAATCTCGCTTCCCATCCACACCCCGCATGAGCTATAATGCGAACATAGAAACTAATCAAGGGGCGCGTCCAACCATGATCCCGAACCTCAATATATAAATCCCAAGTTATACAGACCGGAAACCGCGGGATAGAGAACCCCTCCCATAGCTAACGCTGGGGAAACTCTGGGAAAACTCTGGTGTTCTAATCCCTGTTGACCACTGTGAACCGCCTGTCAAACCGCCTGTCGAATTATAACCCGGAGTATATGAACAACCGAATACATTCTCCGGAATAGAACAGGGCCTTCGATTATTCGTCTCGAGTAGCCGCAACCCGCGTCTTCCCATAGGGACAACCCTTGTGGCTGTCCTTTAGTCGCCGCGCCATATTGGATAACTGAAAGACCCTGGCAGTGTGGTGGTTAGTCGTTGTATGGGATTTTGGCTGTGTGGTATGCTAGAGATGCCGCAAGGGTACGGCTGAGTGGGGTGGTCCGCGCGCGGCGGTCGGCAGGCAGTTTCAGATTAGGGAGGATGTTTTTGGCGTATGTAAATTTGCGGGACGGCGAAGACCCGGAAGCTCTGTTGAAACGTTTCCAGACCTCGATGCAGCGTTCGGGGATATTGAGGGAGCTCCGCAACCGGCGCTTCTTCCGGTCGAAGGGCGAGCAGGCGAGATTGGACAAGCAGCGCAGCCTGCGACGCATCCGACGCCGACGCCGACGCTAAGAAGAAATCCATATACTTTCTGACGATTAGCAGACTAACCGGATGTCTGGGTCTTTCCGCTTGGGCGGGAATGAACGGAGACAGCGGATGTCTGCTGTTTGTTTTGGCGAGGAAGCGGAGACATGAATCTGGAAGAGAGACTCAAGACTCAGTGGACGGAGGCGGCGTGGGACTGGATTGGGCAGGATCAGGCTGTCCGGACGGGTATGCTGGACACCTGGATGCTGGATGCGCTTGGGGACGTGCGGGGGAAGCGGGTTCTGGATATCGGGTGCGGCGAGGGACGGTTTTCGCGGCTGCTGGCGGGGCTTGGCGCCGACGTCACGGGGCTGGATCTGACTGAGCCGCTGATAGAGAGGGCGCGAAGCCTGGCGGTCGGCAGTGATACTTATGTGGTGGGGGACGCGGAGAGTCTGGCCGGAATCGCGGACGGGAGTTTCGACCTGGCGGTGTCGTATATCGTGCTGGTTGACCTGCTGGATTACCGGGCTTCAATCAGGGCGGCGCGCCGGGTTCTGAGACCGGGCGGCAGGTTCGTGGTGTGCAATATCCATCCGATGCGGTCGGCTGTGCCCTATGGGTGGGTGGTTCTGGGGGGTCGGAAGTTGTTCTACGCGGTGGATAATTATACGGACGAAGGGCCGCGGGAGTTCGACTGGTGGGGCCGGAACTTCGTGAATATGCACAGGACGCTTTCGAGCTACGTGTCAGCGTTCCTGGACGCGGGGTTCGTTCTGGAGGGCCTGGATGAGCCGACGCCCTCGGAGGCCCAACTTGCGGAGAATCCGGGTTTTGATGATGAGTTCCGGTCGCCGAATTTTGTTGTGTATCGGTTGGGGAAGCCGGCGGTCTGAGCTGTGATTTGTGGGATTTTGGCGATGGGCAGGATTTATGGGTGGCGCGCGCGGGTATCTGTTTTCGTGGGGATGCGGTTCTGCGTGAAGCGGCGGGTGGTTTGTGTTCATGATCGCTTTGAGGTCTCGGACTAGGGCGTCTTTCCTCACGCTTTGAGTCGCGCAAGCGTAGGTGTATAGGACGGCTGGGCGTGTTAGAATCGGGCTGGGCAGGGCAATCAAGGGCGCTGGACGGAGGTTTTGAGATGACTGGCATACGCGAGCGGGCTGTGGCTGTCGCCGAGGCCGAACAAGTTCCCTGGTACGATCTGATAGATGATGTGCCGGAGCCGCCGGAGGACGGGATGCAACAGTACGATACCATCATCTACATACTGGCGATACTCGGGGCGCGGTACGCGGATGATCCGAATGTACTGGTGGCGGGGAGCGCCGTGTTCATCGTGTATGATTCGGCGACGCCGGGGTCGGTTATCGCGCCGGACGCTTTCGTGGTGTTCGGGGTTCCTGAGCGGCTTATCAAGAGGATCAGGCGGCTGTACCGTATAGAGGAGTGGGGGCCGCCGCCGGCGTTCGTCCTGGAGGTGGCGTCGGAGAGCACGGCGGGCAGGGACGTGGGCGTGAAGCGGGAGATATACGCGCGGATGGGGGCGCGGGAGTACTGGCGGATGGATCCGTCGGGCGGGGAATACTACGGAGAAGCGCTGGCGGGGGAGAGGCTGGTGGATGGGGAGTATGAGAGGATCGGGTCGCGGGCGGAGGAGGACGGGGGCGTGTGGGCGCGGAGTGAGGTATTGGGCGTGGATTTCTATTGGCGGACCGGCGATGATGGGTACGGGGAGTTCCTGATTCGGGACAGTAAGACGGGCGAGTGGTTGGGGGATCTGAGCGAGGAGCGGGCGGCGAGGTTGGCGGAAACTGAGGCAAGGCTGGCGGCGGAGGCGCGAGCGCGGGAGCTTGAGGCGGAGGTGGAGCGGTTGCGGGAGTTGTCGGGTTAGTGCCATATTGACCGATTCTAGTGGATTACCGCTTTCGCGGGAATGACGGGGGATGTCGGCGGCAGTTAGCGCGTTTGGCGGGAATGAAGCTGAGAGGCGCGGGGATGATGATGAATGTCGCCACGGGTCAGTCCCATTGCCATTCGACTTCGCCGATGCGGACCGTGTCGCCGGGGGATATGCCGGCTTCTTCGAGGGCGCGGACTACGCCGGAGCGGATGAGACGCTGGTAGAACTGGATGTTGGCCGTCCAGTCATTGGGATCAACCATGGCGGCCATGCGCTCGGCTGAGGGCCAGTCCACGACGAACACTCCGTCGTCCTCGACGCTCACCGCGGGCCTGCGACGGCGGGGCGTGGGCCTGAGAACGGGCAGGTTGTCGGTGTCCGTGTCCATCGGCGTCGCTATGGGGTCGGGGGCGTCCTGGAGGGCAATCAGAACGGCGTCGAGCAGGGAGTTGACGCCCTCGTGGGTTACGGCTGAGATGAAGTGCACTTCGTCGGTTCCGGAGGCCTCGCTGAAGGCTTCGTGGAGGTCGTCGCGCAAGACTGAGACGTCGGTGAGATCTAGCTTGTTGACCGCGAGTACCTGGGGCTTGCGGCTGAGGTCGCTGACGTATTGGGAGAGTTCGGCGTTTATCTGGCGGTACTGGGCTATGGGGTCGTCGAGGGAGCCGTCAACGAGGTGTATGAGGACGCGGGTTCGCTCGACGTGGCGGAGGAATTCATGTCCGAGACCGATACCCTCATGAGCGCCTTCTATGAGACCGGGGATGTCCACCATGACGAAAGTCTCGCCGCGATGGTCTATCATGCCGAGCGAGGGTTCGAGGGTGGTGAAGGGGTAGTTGGCGACCTTCGGCCTGGCCGCGGACACGACCGAGAGCAGGCTGGACTTGCCCGCGTTGGGCGCGCCGACTATGCCAACGTCCGCCAGCAGCTTTAGTTCGAGGCGCAGAGAGAGTTCTTCGCCCGGTTCTCCGGCCTGCGCCAGCACGGGGAATCGGTTGGTGGGAGTGGCGTAATGAGTGTTGCCCGCGCCGCCGCTTCCGCCCTTGGCCGCTAGGAATCGCTGGCCGGGCTGGTCGAGGTCAACGAGAAGGCGAGGCGTGTCGTCTTCGGCCCAGACCTGCGTGCCAACGGGTACGGGGAGGGTCATGTCCCCGCCGTCCTTGCCGTGCCTGAGTCTTCTCTCGCCGCGGTTACCGTCGGGAGCGGTGAAAAGGCGTCGGTATCTGTACGCGAGCAGGGTGTTGACGTTGGAGTCAGCCTGGAGGTAGATGTTTCCGCCTCGTCCGCCGTCTCCGCCGTCGGGGCCTCCGCGTGGGACGTACTTCTCGCGTCGTCCGCTTATCGCCCCGTTTCCGCCCTTACCGCTTTTTATGTGGATAACTATTTCATCAATCATAGAGTCAGTATATATAATAGTAGTAATAATGTGGTGGATAGCGGGGAGTAATCAGTAGTCAGTGGTCGGTTTTCAGTATGGCCCCGGGGATTTCTGCCTCACGCGAGACGGGGATATGGTGTGGATAGGGGTGGAATGTGTGAGCGTGTTGATGTTTATACGAGTTCTAGTCACGGTTCAATGTTGGAGGTTATCCACATGGGGATGCTGTTATCCCCAGTTTTGGGGTAGTTATCCACAATGTTATGTCAAGCGGGTTGATTTTGGGTCTTGTAGGATGTCGGAAATTATTCTAGGCGGGGGCTGGAACTGATGGTTCTAACTACGCTCGCCAGTCAAGGGCCGTGGAGCGTAGGGTGGGGGCGGACGCGCTTGGGGTTGGGTTTCACGCCCATCCTAACCTGCTCCCGCCAAGGGGGAAGGGACTTTTGCTGGGGGTCTGTTATACTGGGTCTCACCAAGATTGCGAGGGGTGTATGATGGATACAGGCGAGATTGGGATTATCATCGCGATAGTGATTAGCGCGGGGGCGATACTGGCGACGCTCTTCGTCCTTATGTGGCAGATTCATTCACAGACCAACAGGCTCACTGAAAGGATGGATTCGCTGGACGAGAGGGTTTCGGATGCGGCTCTTGAGGCTGCGCGTGAGGAGGGTAGGAGTCAGATGCTGGGTGGCAGGTTGGATTTGCTGGATGAGAGGGTTTCGGATGCGGCTCTTGAGGCGATGAGGAACGAAGTCAGGAATGAGATGCTGGGCGACAGGGTGGATTCTTTGGATGAGAGGGTTTCGGATGCGGCTCTTGAGGCTGCGCGTGAGGAGGGTAGGAGTCAGATGCTGGGTGGCAGGTTGGATTTGCTGGATGAGAGGGTTTCGGAGACGGCTCTTGAGGCTGCGCGGAATGAGGGAAGGAATGAGGTTCTGATGGCGCAAACTCATACGCATGAGCGTCCGGCGGAGCCCGGGCCTCCGGCGGCCGCGGATTGAGGGTAGCAGATTCCCCGCCACGAGCGGGGAGTTCTTTTATATGGGGATCTTCGTGGCGGGCTTTGACAGGGAGTAGGGGTTGGGCTAGGGTTGAAGGAATCTTTTCAGGTGAGGTGGGTTATGGAATACGTTAGGCTTGGGCGCAGCGGGTTGAAGGTGTCGCGGGTGTGTGTGGGGACGAATATGTTCGGCGCGGGATACGTTGAGGATGAACGCGCCATATCGGTCATTGGCGCGGCCTACGATGCCGGCGTCAACTTCGTTGACACCGCGGACGCTTACAACTCCGGCCACTCGGAGGTGGTGGTGGGCAGGGCGGTGAGGAGCCATCGGCATGATTTCGTGGTGGCTACGAAGGGATTCATCGCCACGGGGCCGGGGCCGAATGACGTGGGACTGTCTCGCAAGCACCTGGTGGACGCGGTGGAGGGTAGCCTGAGGCGGCTGGGGACGGATTATATTGATCTGTACCAGGTTCACTATTTCGACCCGGAGACGCCGCTGGAGGAGACGCTCGGGACGCTGGACGACATGGTTCGGCAGGGGAAGATCCGGTATATCGGCTGCTCGAACTTCGCGGCGTGGCAGCTTGTGAGGGCGCTGTGGGTGAGTGACAAGAACGGGCTTGAGCGGTTCGAGTCGGTTCAGCCCGAGTACAACCTGGGCAAGCGGGACATAGAGGGGGAGTTGTTCGAGGCGTGCGCTGACCAGGGAGTGGGTATCATCCCGTACCAGATATTCATGGGAGGCGTTCTGACCGGGCGATATTCGCCGGAGTCTCCGCCGCCGGGGGATAGTCACATGGCGTCTCGGCACGCGCAGAGGGCGAAGGACACCTACTGGAATGAGCGGACTTTCGGGATGGTGGAGACGCTGAGGGAGACGGCGGCGGAGCTTGGGGTCAGCGTGCCGCAGCTTCTTATCGCGTGGACGCTTTCGAGGCGGGAGATTACGTCGGTTATCGTGGGGGCGTCGAGGCCGGAGCAGGTTGTGGCGAACGCCGAGGCGGTGTCGGTGAGGCTGCCGGGGGAGGTGGTGGGGAGGTTGGATTCGCTTTAGCCTGGAGCGGGATTTACGGGATGTTCAGGATGGAGGATTCGATGCTTGATAAGATGCAAGCGCCGCAGGATACGGAAAAGAAGGGACAAGAGATATATGAACAGCGCATACTTCCGCTACTGGAGCCGACTGAGAAGGGCAAGTTCGTAGTCATTGACACCGTTACGGCGGAATACGAGATTGACAGGCTCCACGCGGACGCTATCGCGCGTCTGCTGAGGCGATGCCCCGGCGCTTCGGTCTATACCGCACGGGTGGGCTATCCAGTTCCGTATCAACCCCGTTGGCCTCGGATGAGACCTGCGGGCGAGGTCAGGTGATGCAATACTCAGTGGTAGTTCATAGCGCGGTGGAAGGTGGGTTCTGGGTGGATGTTCCGGCGTTGCCGGGGTGTTATTCTCAGGGCGAGTCCGTAGAAGAGTCGCTCGGCAATGTTGCGGAGGCGATAGAGTTGTACTTGGAGATTCTGAGGGATGAGGGGCGGGACGCGCCGCTGGATTCGGAGGTGGTGTATCAGGTGGAGGTGTCGGGGTAGTCAAGCTCGATTACTGGCCGGGGATAAATTGTCGAACTTTCTGGGATGGTTGGGAATGGTAAGGTGGACGTAGTTAGAGTTGTCGCGCATTGCAGACGGAAGTGAGGAGATCATGCCGACCGAAATGAAACTCTGGCGGATAGAGGGGGATAGGCCCAGGCCTGTTTCTCAGGACAAGCTGGACTTGGAGGCGCGGCTTGAGGGCTGGATACGGGATGATGTTGGGCTGGTGAATGACGGGCTGCTGGTGATTGGGCAGCAGGTGCCGACGGAACACACGGGGGACATAGATCTGCTCGCTATGGATTCGGAGGCGAATCTGGTTATCCTGGAACTGAAGCGGGACAGGACGCCGCGGGACATCGTGGCGCAGACTCTGGACTACGCTTCTTATGTTCAGAAGTTGGGGCTTTCGGAGATACAGGGGATAGTGTCAAACGCGGACTTCCTCGATGGGAAGGGGCTTGAGGAGGTGTTCAGCGAGAAGTTTGGGGCTGACCTGCCGGAGTTCGTGAACCAGGCGCATCGTATGTATATCGTGGCGTCGTCTCTCGATTCGGCGACGGAGAGGATTGTGGAGTATCTGTCTGAGACGCATGGTGTGGACATCAATGTGGCGACGTTCGCGTATTTCGACGCCGACGGTCAAGAGATGATAGGGCGCTCGATGCTAATTGATGAGGAAGAGGCACGGACGCGGGCGGTAACTAGGGGCGGGTCAAAGCGTAGGCGATATCTGACCCAGGCTGAACTGCGAGACATCGCTGATGAAAACGGAGTAGTGGAACTGTGGGATACGGCAGTTGATGGGTTAGGCTCTGTGTCTCGGTCAAGAGGTAGAAGCGGAAGCAGTTTGTTCTTCAATGTTCAGGTCGGGGATGGAACTTCCGGGGCGTTTGTTTCGCTTGACCCGGGGGCCAGTTCTCGAGAGGACGGACTCGCCATCGCGCTCTGGCGCGATAGGATTCACGAGGTCTTTGATGTTGATGAGGAGAAGATACGGGTTGAGTGCGGACTTTCTGAGAGTCTTGCAGCTAAGGGGGTGCGTACGACATCTACTTGGGCTTACTTCTTCAACGCCGACCGCCTTGACAAGCTGATAGCGTTGCTCAGGCAGAATGCGCCGCAAGCCTGACCCTGAGGGAGGATAAACCAGTATGACGCTGCCACGGATTGATGAACTGCTGCTGTTGATGGAGCGGACTTTCGCCGACAGCGAACATTCGCTGTTGAAGAATCTGGCGACCGTGCATGAAGAATCGTGGGAGCGGATTCCGGAAGGGGGTAAGCGCTCGATCCGGGATATTGTGGCTCATGTGGGGATGTTCAAGTTTATGTACGCGAACCACGGCTTCGATACGGGGGATCTGGATTATGGGGAGCCCCCGGCGACGCCGGGGGCAGAGCGGCTGGCTTCGGTGGTGGCGGCGACGGAGTGGCTGCGTGAGGGGCATGAGTACCTGGTGGGCCTGATACGGGGGCTTGGGGATGATTCGGAGTTGGAGGCGCTGAGGAAGGCGCATTGGGGCGGGCTGGTTCCGACGCGGCATATCATCGTTACGATGATAGAGCATGATGTTTATCACGCGGGAGAGGTGAATCGGACGCGGGCGCTGCTGCAGGGGGATGATGGGTGGTTTGTACCGGAGTAGGGGGGCGTCTTGCGATTCCGCTATGTTTCACCCCTGCCGCTCGACGAAGCGGCGCTGCCTCCGATAATTCCGAGAATAGCGCCTACCGACGCCTTGACTACCCAGTCGGCGATGTTCAGTAGCCTATCCTGAGCGGGGGTGAGCTGGTCGGCGGGAAATGGCGTAAGCATCACCATAACACCGGTCCCACCGACAATCAGCCCGAGGAGGATAGATGCCGATAGGATCAAATGCAGAATTGGGTTAAGGCGGTTTAGTTTCATTGCGTGTCCGCGTCGGTTTGGGAAGACTGCGACCCAGTAGGCCCGTCCGCCGTGTTTCGCGTCAACAGATATACCCATACCGCAATGGTTCCCATTATGATGACCAAGCTGCACATCATCAGAATGAGGCCCGCAATCTGAAATATTTGGTCTGAATCCATAGCCGCGCCTCCTTTTGGAAGTATTATAACATAGCCGCTATGCGATGTCGGGGTGGCGTTGACGGGAAGGGGCGGCGCTGGTAATCTCGCGTTGTTGGCGAGGATGGGACGGAAGCGCGTGGGTTTCGCGCTGTGGACGCGGCAGACTAAATCAGACACAGGGAGAAAGATTATGTGGAATCAGTTCAATACGGCTGACTACGAAGGACAGATAGCGGAGACGGTGACTATCAGCGGGTATAACGGGGATAGGGTCAACGCCTATATGGCGCGTCCGCTGGGCGCGGGGCCGTATCCGGCCATCGTGCTGATACATCACCTGCCGGGCTGGGACGAGCTCTACCGTGAGTTCGCGCGGCGGTTCGCGCATCATGGATACGTGGTGTGTTCGCCGGACCTGTTCGCTCGGTTCGGGCAGGGGACGCCGGACGATATAGCGTCGGCGGCGCGCGGACAGGGCGGCGTCTCGGACGATAGCGTTCTGGCGGACGCGGAAGGGACGGCGGCGTTCCTGAACTCGCTGCCGTACACGAATGGGAAGGTGGGTATCATCGGCAGCTGCTCCGGCGGGCGTCATTCGTACATGGTGGCGTGCCGGTCGAGCGCGTTCGACGCGGTGGTGGACCTTTGGGGCGGTCGGGTTTCGATGGCTCCGGATACGCTGACGCCTCAGCAGCCGGTCGCGCCGATAGACCTGACGGAGGGGCTGTCAACGCCGCTCCTGGGGATATTCGGGAATGACGACCAGGCGCCGCCCCCGCATGAGGTGGATGAACTGGAAGAGGCGCTGAAGCGGCACGGCAAGGATTACGAGTTCCACCGCTACGACGGCGCGGGACACGGCTTCTGGTACCACGACCGCGCTATCTACCGCCCTGAGCAGGCGATGGACTCCTGGCAGAAGGTGTTCGACTTCTTCGGCGATAAACTGTCTTAGGGTGAACGCGCTTAGGGGGTTGAGATTTCACCCCCATCCTAACCTTCCCCCGTCAAGGGGGAAGGGACTTTTGCCTGCCCCCTGTGAGCCCATTGAGGGAGGGGGCGAATGACGGTGAATGGGGACGCTGTTTAGTTACCGAGAGGAGGGAGAAGATGAAAGTCGCATCGTTGAAGTTGATGGCGCTGTTTCTGCTGATGGGGGCGGTGGTTCTGGCGGTGGTAGCGTGCGGCGATGAGGACGCAGGATCGGACGAGCCGTTCAGGATTGGCGTGATGGAATCGGTCACCGGGCCGGGCGAGACCTACGGCAACGTGGCGGTGCAGGCCAAGCAGATGGCGGTGGACGAGATAAACGAGGCGGGTGGCGTCAACGGGCGCATGATAGAGCTGATAGTGGAGGATGAGAAGTGCAACGCGCAGGACTCTATCACCGCCTATCAGAAGCTGACCGACGTTGACGAGGTGAAGATAATCCTCGGCACGTCCTGCTCCGGCGCGATGCTCGGAGCGGCCCCGCTCGCCGAGGAGGACGGCGTTGTGATGTTCTCCGGCCTCGCCACCAACCCGGACATAGCGGACGCGGGAGACTATATCTTCCGGACGTCCATGAGCGACGCGCAGGTGGGCGTTGACACGGGTAACACGCTCTGGGGAGACAATGTTCGCAGGCTGGCGACTATCACCGAAGCCACCGACTACGCCGAGGGCGTGCGCCGCACCACCGTGGGACACTTCGAGAGTCTGGGCGGCCAGATAGTCGGCGCTGAGCGTTACGCCTCGGACGTCACCGACTTCAGATCCCAGCTTACCAAGCTGTTCAACGAGAACCCGGACGCGCTGCACATAGCGGCGCAGTCGGAGTTCACGGGCGGCACGATAGTCAAGCAGGCGCGCGAACTCGGCTACGAAGGGCCGATATACGGCGAGGTTGTTGTCATCGGCACGACGGCGCTGGAGATAGCCGGCGACGCCGCTACGGGCGTCAAGGCCATCACCGCCGACCTCGACCCTGCCAACTCCAAGGCGCAGGAAGTGCTGAAGAACTTCCGCGACAGGTACGACTACGTGACCCTGCCCTGGTATCTCGGCTCGGCGTATGACGACATCTACATCACCGCCGAGTGTCTGAAGAAGACCGGAGACGACCAGGACGCGGACGGGTTCAGGGACTGCCTGTACGACATAACCTGGAGCGGCGCGATAGGCGACAATTACAGCTTCGACGAGAAGGGCGAGGTCGTCGGACTAGCGAACGTCGTCGTGGAGGTTCTGCCGACCGGAGAGCGTAGCGAGGACAACCAGGGCTACAAGGTGCTGGGGCCCGCTCCGATGCAGTGATTTCGGGTTCACCCCCATCCTAACCTTCCCCCGTCAAGGGGGAAGGGACTTTCGAGGGGAGTATATGCTTCTCAGATACCTCGATAACAGGAACGCGGCGCTTGCCGTCGCGCTTACCGCGCTTGCCGCGCTGTACGTCATCTGGAAGATAACCCAGTCCCCGGATCAGGCGATGCAGTTCGCGTTCAACGGGCTGGCGGTCGGCGCGGTGTACGCGCTGATAGCGATGGGCTTCACGCTGGTTTACAGTACGGTCTGGTTCTTCGACCTGTACTACGGCGCGGCGTCCGCGCTGGGCGCGTATGGCGTGTTCTACCTGCGCTCGCATGACACGCTCGGCGGGCGGTACGAGGTCAACGAGCCGCTCATCAACATCGCGTTCGCGGCGGTGACCGTCGGCGTTGTGTTCTGGGCGTTTCGCGCCGCCTTCGAGTCGCGTCTCAGGAGCCGCGTCAGCCCGACCGGAATCAGGATATTGGGCGGCCTGATAGGGGCGGCGGCGGGCGCGTATATGTGGTTCGTCCTCAGTTTCCCCACCAATATCCACAGCGTACTCAGCCCGGCGGTGGGCGTGATAACCGCCCTGCTGGTGGTATGGATTCTTCACGCGGGCTACCGCCGGATATTCCCCCGCGCGAGCGCCTCGCCGATACTGGCCGTCGGCGCGGTGGCGGGAATCGCGCTCGGCGCGTACTGCGCCCTGCTGATAGCGGACACGCCCGGCTCCGGCCTCTATCTCAGCTGGGGCGTCTCGTGCCTGCTGGCCGGTATGGTGTCGCTCGCGCTGTATCGCGGTCTGTACGTGTATATGCGGGAGCGGGCGAGGTCGCCGCTCATCATGCTGGTGGCTACGCTCGGCATACTGTTGGCCATAACGGCGTTCACGACAATCATCTTCCAGAGCGCGCCTCGCCCCCTGCCGGACGCCTTCGGCAGTACCCCCTGGAAGATAGCGGGCGCGAACATCAAGGGGTTCAACGTCTTCGCCATCGGAGTCGCGCTTGTGGGGTTCGCCTTCCTGTTCCTGCTGCTCAGAATGACATCGTTCGGCAAGGCGGTGAGGGCCATCGGCGACGACGAAGAAGTGTCGAAGGTGGTCGGCATCAACACGACTGTCATCATCGCGGTGGTGTTCTTCATAGGCGCGATATACGCCGCGATGGGCGGAGTGCTGAGCGGCCATGACACGGCGATACAGCCGCGCATGGGCCTGCTGCTTCTGCTGAAGGGCTGGATAGCGTCCGTGGTGGGCGGCATCGGAAACCTGTACGGCGCTATTGTGGGCGGATTCGCGCTCGGACTCATCGAGCAGTTCGGAATATGGGACCTCGCCGGCGAGTGGAAGGACGCTATATCGTTCGTCCTTCTGATACTGTTCCTGTCCTTCTGGCCCAACGGCCTGCTGCCGAGGAAGTAGGGCTATGAAGTTGAAAGGGAATCACCCCCATCCTGACCTTCCCCCGTCAAGGGGGAAGGGATTTTTGCAATCGTCTTGGGAAGCGGCTCTATGATGTTCAGCGCGAGTAGATTGAGACAGGCCATAAAGTCGGCGCGAAACCCGCGCGAACTCTGGCGGACGTCCAGGAACAACATCCAGTTCTGGGCAAGCCTGTTCGTGATAGCGTGGGCCGTCGCGTTCATGCTCTGGCAGGGGCTGGGCTTCGCCATAACCGTCGGCACGGTCTTCGCCATCTGGGCGATACTCGCGGTCAGCCTGAACCTGGTGGTGGGCTACACCGGCCTGCTGTCGGTCGGACACATCGGCTTCTTCGGCATCGGCGCTTACGCCATGGCGATACTCACCTCCGATCCGGCCTACGAACAGCTTCGCACCGAGGCTATCCCGACCTTCGGCTGGCCGTTCTTCGCCGCGCTGCCCGTGAGCGTTCTGATGGCGGGGATAGCGGCCATAGTGGTGGGCGTGGTGTTCAACCGATTCAGGGACGACATATACGTGCTGGTGTCATTCGGATTCGCTATAATCGCGTTCAACGTGTTCCTGAACTGGCGCAGCTTCACAAGGGGCGCGTTCGGGATTCACGAGATAGCCAGGCCGGAGATAGGCGGCTGGACGCTGGAAGGCGAGTTCCAGTTCTTGGCGTTCGTCCTGGCGTTCCTCGCGGTGGCGATGCTGATAGCCTGGTTCATAGTGTCCTCGTCGTTCGGGCGCGTGCTTACCGCCATACGCGAGGACGAGGGCGCGATAGAGGTCTTCGGATACCAGGCGACCCACTTCAAGCTGGCGATATGGGTAATATCCGCCATGATGGCCGGACTGGCGGGCGGCCTGTTCGCGAGCTGGACGAGCTTCATTGACCCGTTCTCGTTCATTCTGCTGGAGTCAATCCTGCTGGTGTCCATCGTAATCCTGGGTGGTCTCGCCACGATATGGGGTTCGCTGCTGGGCGCGATGGCGTTCGTTTTGCTGGAGGAGGGTATGCGATTCCTGCCGTTCATACCGCCGGAGTACATCGGACAGGCGCGGCAGGCGGTACTGGGCATATTGCTGGTTCTGCTGATGCTGTTCAGGCCGCAGGGCCTGGTGGGGAGGTACAGGCTGTGAACGAAGACTTGCGGCGACACTACGATGAAGACCCGGCGCTGTTCGCGCTGGCGACGTCGGAAATCTCCAAGAGTTTCGGCGCGGTGAGGGCGGTTGACGAACTGACGCTGTATATTCCGCGCTGGGGGATGACCTGCATAGTCGGCCCCAACGGTTCGGGCAAGTCAACGCTGGTGAACCTTCTGAGCGGAACCCTGCCGCTGGACGGCGGAATGGTGATCATTGACGGGAAGGGACTCAGGGTAGTACATCCGCATGAGACTCCGGAACACGGCATCACGCGCACCTTCCAGGAGGTGAGGCTGTTCGACCAGATAAGCGTACTGGACAACATCATGGTCGTGCTGACCAGCCGCGGCGCGCTTCCGGCGCTCTTCGAGCGAACGAAGTCGGAGCATCGGGACAAAGCGCGAACCATACTGCAAAACGTCGGAATGTGGGAGAAGCGCGATTCGCTCGCAATGGAGCTATCCTACGGCCAGCGAAAGCTGATGGAGATTGGACGCGCCATGGCCATGGACGTCACCACCTACCTGTTCGACGAGCCGTTCGCCGGCCTGTTTCCGCAGATGCTGGAGAAGGTCAAGGACATAATGAAGCTGATGCGGGACGAGGGCCACACTATCATCTTCATCTCGCACAACATGGACATCGTGCGCGAACTCACCGACCACCTGATTGTCCTGGACAGCGGGCGACTGCTCACGCAGGGGAATGTTGAAGAAGTCCTGAGCAGCGACGAAGTGATACAAGCCTACCTGGGAACTTAACCATGCGCTCCGCCGCCGACCGAACCGGCTTCCTCGACCTGACCGACATATCCGTCCACTACGGCGCGGTGGTCGCGCTGGACGGAATATCGCTCGGCGTGAACCAGGGCGAGATGGTCGCCGTCATGGGCCCCAACGGCGCGGGCAAGTCCACCGTCCTCAAGGCGATAATGGGACTCGCGCCCGTCGTGAACGGCGACGTTTACTGGCAGAACCGCCCCCTGGCCGCCGCCACGCACGAGATAGTCAAAGAGGGCATCGCGTTCGTGCCGCAGGGCAGGCGCGTGTTCACCCACCTCACCATCGAAGAGAACCTCGAAATGGGCTGTCTTTACCTGAACGACAGGGACGAAAAAGAGCGCCGCCTCGAATCCGTCATGGAGCTTTTCCCGATCCTGCGCGAGAAGCGCGGCGACCTTGCCAGCCAGATGTCCGGCGGCCAGCAGCAGATGCTCGCGCTCGGACGCGGACTCATGGCCGCCCCGGACGTTCTGCTTCTGGACGAACCCACGCTCGGACTCGCGCCCATCATCGTGAGCGAGGTGTTCCAGAAAGTAGCCGAGATAAGCGACACCCTCAACACCACCATCCTGGTCGTCGAACACAACATCAAGGGCGTGCTGGACATAGTTGACCGCTCCTACGTCCTGGACAGGGGCCGCGTGGTGCATAGCGGAACGCCGGAGTCGGTCAGGGACACGGATATCCTCACCCGTGTCTTCCTGGGCAGCTACAACGCCGAAGAAGACGTGGCGGGATAGGGACGGTTTTAGAGCGACCGCCGCCACTCCCCGGCCCTTACCTCCGCGACGCGGGCGTCCACGCTGAACGCCTCGCATATCTCGGCGGTCGAAAGCCCTTTTAGGGCTGCGTCCTCGGACTCCGGTATCAGGAACCAGGCCGCGAACTCCTCCGCCTGCCGTTCCTGCTTCCAGCTCCACATACTGCCCAGCCCGCGCATCCAGACCTGGTTGCCCACGTGGAGGAAGTGGTGGCCGAGCGCGTGAGCCAGGCTGGAACGCTCCTCGGCCTCCGACTCGGTTTCCAGCGGCAAGAAGATGACGCCGTTCACGTAGAACTCGCGGAAGCGCGCTTCGCCAAAGTCGAGGCGCATTATCGAAACGCGCTCGCCCCGTAGTACCTCGTGGAGATCGTTGGAGCCGTATTCGCGGATTATCCGGGCGGCTTTCTCCCTGCCTATCATGTTCGTCGGCCCTAGCTCAGCGGCGAGTAGTCTGTCGGGTTGAGGAGCGAGTTGCTTATCCTGGCGACGAGCGGGCCGTCGGCCTCGGACTCCGCCCTGACCTTGTTCCACTCGGGATCGGCGCGGAAGGACGCCCACGCCTCGGCGCGCTGTCCCTCGTCCTCGAACGCGACGATGTAGATGAGACGGTCGCTGTAATCGCCGACGCTGGCCGTCCAGTAGCCGATGTTCTTGATGCCGTGTCGCTCGAAAATGCCGAGCGTGTGATTGCGGAATCGCGCGTTCAGCGCCTCCAGCTTGCCGGGCGCGGCTTCATAGACTCGATATTCGTAAATCATGTTCTCCTCCCTGGGAAATGTGTATGCGCGGCGGTAACCCTACGCGCGCTAAAGATACTTCAGCGCTCTCGCTCGCCGCCAGGTCTGGGTGGCGGCGGCGGCGGCGGCGGACTAGGACGCGGTTGGGGCGGCCCTCCTCTCCGAACGACCAAACTGGTTTGGGACGGATGTGTAGGCTTCCTCTTGCGCTTTGCCATTCAATGCCTCGTTGGTGTCCAGCATAAACCCGGCCGCGATGTTGTCGTACTCGTCCTGCAGCGCGCGTATTTCCTCGATAGTGGGGTTTTCCGCGTACCATAGCTGTGTCCACTTGGTGTGCAGCCGTCCGTATTGGTCGCTGAACAAGCTCGCGGCTGTGGCTTTTCCCGAATAGTCGAATATATACAGCCAGGCGGATATGCAGGCCGTCAGGAAGATGACGCCGGCGGACACCCAGGCGGGCAACTGCGCGAGCAAAGACGCCGCCGCCCCGGTCGCCAATACTATCAGCGTCGCCGTGAGTATGTTATGCCGCCACCTGAGCTTGTTCGCCAGCATCGAGTAGTATCGCGCCACCCTGTCCGATTCAAGCAGACCTGTCCAAATCTGTTGTGTCATGATGGCCCTCCTCGATCAAATCGCGACTTGCGCTAACAATATACCACATCGCCGCGTCGAACCGGATTCGCGCTTCGGCGGATCATGTTATAATATACCCACTATGCCAGCGGCGCCGAAATCTCGCAGACGAAATACGCCCAACTCGGGCGACCGCCTGTCCATGGGGACGGAGAACTACCTGCTGTCCATCTTCCGGCTCAACGAGCAGGGCGTCCACGTAACCCTCACCATCCTGTCCGAGCATCTCAAGACGCTCCCGACCGACGAGGGGCTGGGGACGTCGCTCCCCTCTGTCGGCGGAATGATAAGACGCATGGCGCGCGAGGGTCTGGTCGAGACCAAGCCCAGCAAAGAGATCGCGCTCACCGCGAGCGGGCGCAAGTCCGCGGCAAGCATTGTTCGCAGGCACCGACTGGCCGAGAGGCTGGTCGTGGACGTGCTGGGCATGGATATGCGTCTGTCTCACATCGAGGCTCACCGCCTCGAACACGCCATATCCCCCAACCTTGAAGCCCGCATCGTGGCCGTGCTGGAAAATCCCGAAACCTGCCCCTTCGGACACCCCATACCCGGCAGCGGCTACAAGCCCAACCGCAACTCTATATCCTTGGATACCGCCACCGACGGCTTGGAACTGGTAATAGACTCCGTGCCGGAGGACGACCAGGCGCTGCTTGAGTATTTCGTGGACAAGAACATACTCCCCGGCCAGCGCGTCCGCGTCAACGAGGCCGCCGAAACCAGGGGCGTCATAACCCTGTACACCGGCGAAGGCGAGGTCGTCTTCAGCTACGACATAGCCGCCAAGATCCGCGTCTATCCGGCGTAGCCGTCAGCCAACAGCCTCCCCCATCTCCCGCCTCACCCCCGCGTCCTCTTCCGTCCCCAGCGCGCGTTCCAGCGCCGCCCGCGCCTCATCGCCGCCAATGCGCCCCAGCGCCCACGCCGCGTGCGACCTCACCAGCGCGCTGTCCGAGTTCAGCGCGTTCGCCAGCGCCGGAACCGCCGACGGATCGCCTATGTTCCCCAGCGCGACGCACACGTTCCGCTGGAGTCCCTCACGCTTCGCGCGGCGGATTGGGCTGCCCTCGAACCGCTTTCTAAATGCGTCATCGTCCAGATCGAGCAGCGGTATCAGTTCCGGCGCGTCGAAATCGTGCCGCTTGGCGAAATCCGGCTCAGCGCTCAGCGCCGCCTTGCGGTTGACCGGGCATACATCCTGGCAGATGTCGCAGCCAAACACCCAGTCGCCCATCAGGGGCCGCGACTCTCGCGGTATCGGCCCGCGCAGCTCGATGGTCAGGAACGATATGCAACGGCGGTTGTCCACCACGTAGGGCGCGACAATCGCGTCCGTAGGACACGCCGGGATGCAGCGGACACACTCCCCGCAGGTCTTCTTGAGCGGCGGATCGGGCTTCAGTTCCAGGTCGGTAATCACCTGCGCCAGGAACACCCACGAGCCGAGCGCCGGCGTCAGTATGTTCGTATTCTTGCCGAACCAGCCCACCCCCGAACGCTCCGCCGCCGCGCGGTCATTCATCGGCCCGTCGTCCACGAAGAAGCGAGTCCGAACCGGCTGCCCCGCCACGTCGGGAAGTTCGCGGACGAACCGGCGCAGCCTGCCCTTGATGACGTTGTGATAGTCGCGGCCCCAGGCGTACCGCGCCACCTTGCCCCTGGGTATATCCGAGTCGGTTGGTGGCGCGCCTGTGTTGTAGCTCATCGCCATGGAGATGACCGAACGCGCGCCTTCCAGCAGCAGCGCGGGGCGGTTCATCTTGTGAACGCGCTCCTCCGTGTACCAGGGCAGCCCGTCCATCAGCCCGTCCCGAACGCGCCGCGTCGCGGCCTCTTCATCCCGGACAAACGGCGCGGCGTCCGCAATCCCCACCCTGTCGAAGCCAACAGACAGCGCCAGATCCTTCACCCTACCCTCGATACCCAACAAAGCCATCCTTCTAACCACTAGCAACTAAAATTCAATCATCCAGAAAAGACCGCAACTCCGCCACCAGCGCGTGAACGCCCTCGGCGTCCGGCCCGTTTGGCGCGAAATCCAGGTAGTAAACCAGGTCGTCCAGCGCTTCCGCGCTGTGTCCAAGCTGGTAGTGGATTATGCCCCGGTCGCGCCTGTCCATGGCCGAGTGCGGATCCAGCGCCAGCGCGAACTCCGAGACCGTCAGCGCGCGAACGAAGTCCTGGTCGGTCATGTATATCGCCTTCAGATTCCGAATCATCCGCGCGACTATCTCCCGATTCGACACCGGCCTCAGCAGATCGCGGCTCCACTCCAGATCGCCGTGAACGCGGTCGGCGAGGATGTTCCTGCACTCGTCTTCCGAAAGCAGTATGCCGCCGCTGAAGGCGTCTATGTACAGGTTCTCGATCTCCCTGTGCCGCACCAGGAAGTGACCGGGCATACCGATACCCACAAGAGGCACCTTCAGACGCCTGCCGACCTCCATGTAAACGACCGCCAGGGTTATCGGAATCCCTGTACGCCGTTCCATCACCTGGTTCAGATAGCTGTTCCTGGGGTCGTAGTAGTTATCCGCGTCTCCCCTGAAACCCATATTGTCAAAGAGATGCTCGCTGATTACGTTGACGCAGTAGAGCGGATCATCGTCGTCCAGGAACTTGCTCGAAATGGCCCCCGCCAGGCGCTGGAACGCGAACAGCTCGCGCTCCACGTTCAGGCGCGGATACTCCGCCGCCGCCAGCAGCATCGCGGCCCTGGCGACGTCAATCTCATAGTCCGGCCTGTCGGTGACCTCGGCGAACTGGCTTAACAGGCTGCCTCGCTCCACTTATCGCATCCTTCGGTTTAAGATTCCCTCTACCCAATTATACATTACGCCCCGCCTTCCGCGCCGAAACCACGTACACCGGGTCCGAGTACGCGCCCGTGTCCGGGCCGATGTCGTACAGCGACACATCCTCCCAGCCGCCGCTAGACTGGAAGTAGGAGCCTATCAGCTGACCGCGACGATGGTCGTCCAGCGCCTGCCACACCGCCACCGCCTTCGTCGGAAACATCCTGTTGGAGTATATGACGTGGAAGCGCGCGCCCTCTTTCAGAATCCGCCCCACCTCCGCGAACGTTTCCACCGGGCGCGTCATGTACTGTATCGAGACCGTGACCGCCGCCGCGTCGAACGCGCCGTCCTCGAACGGCAGGCGCGGATCGTCGTTCAGGTCGTGTACCACGCGCTCGTCAAGCTGCGGATTCTCGCGCATCTCCACCTCATTCAAACCAAGCCCGACCACGCGCCCCGCGCGAAAGTCGTCCGGCAGGTGCGACCGCCATGAACTCATCAGGTCCAGTATCGCGCCCCCTTCCGGCAGCGTCCGCGAGAAGTAGCGCCCAATCGCCGCGATGGCGTGATCGTCTATATGCGTGACCAGCCGCGGCTCCGTGTAGAAGAGCCTGTCGTCGGATTCATCCACGCGCCGAAAGAATTCGGGCGGATATGTAGGATTATCGTTCATGGGCGCGTCTGGACAGCATACCACCAATCGCCGACCCACATTTGAAACCGAAGTTGCAATCAGCTAAACTTTCTAAACTTTCAGGCCAAAAAGTTTAGAAACTCGGCCTATTCTAAACTGGAGTTAGGAATCTGATGTGGCGTATGAGCGATAGTCCATCCGGCGAGACCGTTCCAATCGGGAACGGTCAGTCGGCTTTCATTCCCAATCCGCTTCCGAGGGAATTGTCCTTGAGTCCCAAGTTGGTTCTACTGCTGGACAACGCATCCCGCGCCGTCGCCACTCTCGCGGGCGTTGGGGAGACCGTGCCCGATCCTCATATGTTGGCCCAGCCGTTCATCAGGCGCGAGGCCGTGCTCTCATCCAGGATAGAAGGAACGCTCGCGTCGTTGTCGGACGTGCTGGCATACGAGGCAAGCGGTCGGCGGCGTCAGTCCGGCGAGGACGTAGAGGAAGTGCGTAACTACGTGGTCGCGCTCGAATATGGCATTGAGAGGCTGAATACCCTGCCCATTTCGTTCAGGTTGGTGAACGAACTCCACGAACGGCTTATGGCGGGAGTTAGGGGCGCGGACAAGATGCCGGGGCGCTTTCGGACGGCGCAGGTATGGATTGGAGCGCCCGGCTCGCCTATCCGGGACGCCCGCTTCATCCCCCCTCCGCCTGAGCGTCTGCGTGACCTGTTCTTCCAGTGGGAGAGTTTCGTCAACGAGTCCCGCAACCTGCCGCCCCTCGTCCGGTGCGCCCTGATGCACTACCAGATAGAGACTATCCATCCCTATTTGGACGGCAACGGCAGGATAGGCCGGCTTCTGATAACTTTGTTCCTGCGCGCCAGCGGGGTTCTGACTACGCCGCTCTTGTATCTGAGCGCCTACTTCGAGCGCGACCGCCAGAGATATTACGACGAACTGCTCAACGTGAGCGTCACGGGAGATTGGGAAAGATGGCTGTCCTATTTCCTTGAGGGCGTCTATCTGGAGTCGCTGGACGTACAAGAGAGAATCCGCCGCGTTAGAAACCTGCAAGAAGAATACCGCGAACTTCTTCTAAGTCGCAGGGAATCGAGCAACGGCCTCCGACTGCTGGAAGACCTGTTCGTCAGTCCGATAACGACCGTCGCGCGAGTCTCCCGTTTGCTCGACATCAGCGATCCGGGCGCGCGCCGTGTTCTGAACCGTCTCATACAAGCCGGGATAGTGACGCGAATCGAAAGCTCCCGCCCCAACCTGTACGTAGCCCAGAGGCTCATCGAGGAAATCGAGCGTCCGATTGATCATCTGGATGATTAGACCTCAACCCGCGCTCTCCCCCGCCCAGCTCCCACCCCCGCCGTCGCCGGCCCCTTGAAGAACGACGCCACCGCGCCCGCCACCAGCAGGCAGCCCATCCCCAAGTACAGCGCGTTCATGCCTGACACGAACGACGCCAGCGGCCCCGAATCCGCGCCGCCGCCCACGTTGCCCAGGTCCGGCGCGTAGCCCGCCGAAACCATCGTGGCCGCAACAACCGCCGTCGCCACCGCTATCGAGGTCACGTTCGCCGAGTTCCGAACCAGGCTCAGAAGCGCCGACACCACCCCGTGCCGATTGCCCTCCGCCGCCGAGAAAATCGAAGCCGAATTGGGCGAGCCGAACAACCCCGTCCCCGCGCTCTGTACCACCAGCGCCCCGATTATCACCGGCAACGGCGTCGAATCCGAAAACCGCGATACGGTGAATATCCCCGCCGACGCTATCAGCAGACCCGCCACGTTGAACGCGCGATAGCCGTAGCGGTCCGACAGCCGCCCCGCGACTGGCCCCATTATCGTCATCGTGACGGCGGTCGGCAACATTATCAGCCCCACCTGTCCGGGATGGTATCCCAGCGCCCCTTGCAGGTAGAACGGCATGATGAACCGTATCGAGCCTGTGCTGAGGAACGACATGAAACTCGCCGACACCCCCAGCGAGAATACCCGACGCCTGAACAGCCCCAGGTCCAGCATCGGAGCGGGCGCGCGCAACTCCCAAGCGATGAACCCCGCCACCAGCGCGACTACGCTCGCCCCGGCCAGCAGAATCAGCGGCGACGTCCAACCCAGCCGGTAGCCGTTCGTCATAAGCGTCAGGAAAGTCACCAGCGCCGCGGTGGACAGCGCCGCCCCCGGCCAGTCGAACCGCGTCCCGCGCCGCTCTCGGAAGAACAACTTCGAGTCCACCAGCAGAAGCGCGCCCACAAGCGCTATCATCGCCATCGGCAGATTCACCAGGAACACCCACCGCCATCCGAGAGCGCTCACCAGCAGACCGCCTATCACCGGCCCCGCCATGCCGCCCGCGCCTATCACGCTCATGTGCGTTCCCAGACCCTTCCCCCGCTCTTCCTCCGGGAACACCGACGTCACCATCGCCATGCCCACGCCCTGCGTCATCGCCGCGCCCGTGCCTTGTATCACGCGCGTGGCGACCAGCATCAGTACGCTGGTGGATGAGGCGGCCAGGACCGCGGCCACCATCAGCAGAAGCAGCCCGGCGACGTAAACCTGCTTGCGCCCCACCATGTCCGACAGACGGCCCATCGGCAGCAGCAGCGCGCTCACCGTCAGCGTCTGCGCTATCACCACCCACTGCGCGGTCGGAAGATCGGTCTCGAAATGGCCCGCGATAGTCGGAAGCGCGACATTTATCATGCCCATAGACATGACGCCCGTAAAAGACCCAAGCCCCACCGCGCCAAACACCCACCACTTATAGCGCGGGCTATCCGAAAGAGCGCGACTGAGCAAGACCGAACCTCAAAGGCGAAGTCCCCTCAGTATATCACGCCCAGTCATTCTCTATACCCGTAGGAACAACCCTCGCCAGGATCTTTCGATTATCAACCAACTACGTTCGTGGTGAGCTTGTCGAACCATGAACGGGCAACCCTCCCTTTCACGCCGTCCCCATCCTGCCCATCATTCCAATCACACAAATCACAGTTCAGACAAAATCCCCCTTGACATTCACAGAACATATCCCCTATCCTGTATCCAATCTAAATACATACCAAGCAACCAAAACCGACCACTAACCACTAATAACTAAGGACTTGAACCAAAATGCCCGACGAACTCACCCCACAGCGGCGACTAGCCCAAATAGTCGCCGAAGAAACAGACGGCGGCAGAACCGTCGTCCGATTCTTCGTGAAAGTCGCCCAGGGTGAACTCGACCGCGAAGGCTTCAAGCCCAACCATCGCATGGACGCCGCCAAAGAACTCGTCAAAGTCGGACTAACCGAATTCGACGACTACATCCGCGCCGGCCACGCGACTGCGACCCGCCGCGCCCCCAGGACCCGACGCCCCGCGTTCGACCCTGAGACCGAGCGGGCGCGACAGGAACTCGCCGACTACGCCAGAGAACTCACCGACGACGGCAGAACCGTCATAAGACTCTACGCCGACGTCATGGACGGACTCAGAGAAGACGAGGGCTTCAAGCCCCACCACCGCATAGCCGCCGGCAGAGAACTGCTCAAGCGTGGCTTCGACTACGAGCGCGCCCACGCCCAGCCGTCCGCCGCGCCCGAAGCGCGCCCCGAATCCACGACTAACAACCCAGAACTAAAGACTAACGACTCAGAACTGACCGATGACTACCTCGAATCCGAAGAAAACATGGCCGAGATACTCGAGATAATCAAGCGCGCCGCAGAAGAAGTCACCCCTGAAGAACGCGAGGCGCACGAAGCCGCCATGCGGAACGTTGACCTCTCCATGTGGGACATCATAGAAGCCCAGCCCCCTCCGGTAATCACCGAAGAACACGCCAGAATCGGAGCCGCCAAGTTCCACGAGGCCCTGGAACGCTGGAGAGCCTGGAAAGAGTCCGACGTGAAGATCCCTGACCCACCCGAAGGACTATCTAAATACGACGATGGCTGACCCCCCAGGGTCTTTTCGTTTTCGCCTCGTCTTCGATCTCTCGTTCGCCCTGAGCTTGTCGAAGGGCCGTCCGTTCATGGTTCGTCCTGAGCCTGTCGAAGGGCCACCGCGAACGGACTGCTCTAGTGACGTTCAATAATGAAAAGACCCCTGCGGCTGACCCCCAACCCCGTGCCGACTCGCGCCTATCCTGATACAATACCAATCGCAAGGTCAGCAATCCGACGGTCATAAGGGGAGGTCGGCGATGAAGTGGGTATCCGCGCTATCCGAACACAGATTTCTGAAATACGCCGCCGCCGAGTGCGCCGGCCAGATTTCAGCCGCGCTCGGCGACCGGAGGCCGGATCTGGTAGTGGCGTTCGTATCCGCCCATCACGCCGCGCGCTATGACGAACTCCCCGGACTGATGCGCGAACTGTTCGGCGAGGTCTTCCTGATAGGCTGCTCCGGCGGAGGCGTCATAGGCGCGGGCCGCGAGGTCGAAGACCGCCCGGGCTTTTCGCTCACCGCCGCCGTTCTGCCCAATGTTAGCGTCGTCGGCTTCCACGTCGCCAACGACGCCCTGCCCGACGGCGACGCTCCCCCTACCGCCTGGGAGGAGATGATCCGCGTCTCTGCCGCTGACGATCCCCAGTTCATGCTGCTCTCCGACCCGTTCAGCGTGGAGGGCGAGCGCCTGCTGATGGGCTTCGACTACGCCTTCCCGCGCGGCGCGAAGATTGGCGGACTCGCCTCCGGCGGCCGCCAGCCCGGCTCCAACGCCCTCTACCTGGGCGACCAGGTTTACGACTACGGCGCGGTCGGCGTCGCGCTGCATGGCGACATCGCCGTGGACACCATCGTCGCCCAGGGCTGCCGACCCATCGGACAGCGTATGCAGATAACCGCCTGCGACCACAATATGCTCCAGCAACTCGACGGCAGGGACACCTTCGAGGTTCTGCGCGAGACCTTCCAGCGACTCAGCGAGCGCGACCAGCGACTCGCTCAGCATTCGCTGTTCCTCGGCGTCGTCATGGACGAGTTCAACGACGACCCCCAGCTTGGCGACTTCCTCATCAGGAACATCCTCGGTGTGGACGCGCGACGCGGCGCGCTCGCCGTCGGCGAAATCCTAAAAGAGGGCCAGACCGTCCAGTTCCACCTGCGCGACGCCGAAACCTCCTCCCACGACCTCGACGCCATGCTCACCCAGTACTCGGCGGACGGAAGCCCCGCGTCCGGCGCGGGCGCGCTGCTCTTCCAGTGCCTCGGACGCGGCGCGTACCTCTACGGACGCCCCGACCACGACACCGATATGTTCCGCGACAAGGTGGGCGACCTCCCCCTCGCCGGCTTCTTCTGCAACGGCGAGATAGGCCAGGTGTCCGGCGCGACGTACCTGCACGGCTACACAAGCTCGTTTGGCATATTCAGGCCCAAGACTCCCCTGCTTCCGAGCCTGTAACGTGAGAACGACCAGAAGATTCTTCGGACAGCGCGTCACCGTCGAGCGGGACGCCGACACCCGCGAACCCGTCGCGTTCTCGTTCGGAAAAGAGTCCCACCGCGTCGAGCGAATCATGACCTCATGGCAGGACTACGACTTCCCAACCGACGGGCGCAAACACAAGTGGTGGCAGCGCCATCACAGAAACTACTACCGGATACTGACCGACGAGGGCAAACATTTCGAGATATATTACGACCGGGGCGTTTCTATGGACAATCCCAATTATATGCGCTGGTACGTAACACGGGAGTTATGAGACTTGAGAATACTGGTTACGAATGATGACGGAATAGACGCGCCCGGAGTGTGGGCGGTCGCGGAGGCGCTGGCCGAGCTTGGCAAGGTGTCCGTGGTAGCGCCCGACCGCGACCAGAGCGGCGTCGGCACGGCGCGAACGCTGCTCAACATACTCCGGGTCAACGAAGTGGAATCCAGGCTGGAAGGAGTGACCGCCCACACGGTCAGCGGAACGCCCTCGGACTGCGTGATACTCGCGGACGGCAGCCTGTTCCCCGAGCGGTTTGACCTGCTGGTGTCCGGCATAAACAACGGCGCGAACCTGGGCCTGGATGTCCTCGACTCCGGCACCTTCGGCGGCGCGATGAGAGGCTACTTTCGCGGCATACCCTCAATCGCCGTCTCGGTCGCCGGCATCACCGGCGTCCATTACGACACCGCCGCCCGCGTCGCCAGCAGCCTCGCCCGCCTCATCGCGAACGGATCAGCGGACGGCTCGCTCCTGTACAACGTCAACGTACCCAACGTTCCCGCCGACCGAGTGCGCGGCGTGAAGGCCACCACGCTCGGCCCCAAGGCGTACCTGGAAAGCATAGAGCGCGGCCACGACGGCTGGCGCGCCCACTACTGGATAAAGCACAACCGCCCCACCAACCAGCCCGTCCCCGACGGCTGCGACGTCTGGGCCACCCGCAACAACTGGGTCTCCATAACGCCCCTGGCTCCGGGCTTCGTATCCGGCGGCGCCACCCGCGACATCTCCGCCCTGGTGGACAGCGTGGCCGCGGGCGCGGGCCTGGACGCGCAAAGCTAACGCAACAAGAGCGGAGTTGCAAAAATGCAGGCATTCATAGACGAAAGCGGGTATCCACATCCAAACGACTCAAGTACTCGTCCTGTGGTTGTGGCAGTTTGCATAGAGGAAGAAGATTCACGGTTGGTCAGTGGTCGCCTTCATGCCCTGAAACGAGATTTACTTAAGCGCGAGAGGATGGAACTCAAAGGAGTCAACCTGCTGAACAGAAGAACTTACAGAAGGAAGCCGGACTATGTGAGCTTTCTGGAAGAATTCTTTGGCGACCTGTTGAACAACCTGCCGATTACCGTGTTTGGAGTCGTTATGCAGGCTCCTTTTGAAGAACAGGCCAATGAGGATGAGTTACTTCCGAATAGATTCAGGTATCTGGTACAGCGAATCCAACTCTTGGCCGAAGAGAAGGACAAGATGACCGCGATTATGTTTGACGGGTCAGCCAATCTATACGGAGGGATAGGCTGGCAATTCAACAGTTTCCTGTACAGATCAGAAGAAGGCAGAGCCTGCGACCGTATTACGGACGCGCCTTCCTTTGTGGATTCACAGACGTCAGCGGGAATACAGATTGCGGACATGGTAGCTTCTGTATTGCGGCAGTACCAAGAAGCCGAACTGTACAGGACGCCTCCGCTTGCGGGTGACACGTATCTTTACGCTATACGGCGCTGGTACAGCATAATCGAGCAAAAGTCTCGCGACTTGGTAAGCCACGACGGATTCAACAGACCAGGATTGTATCTGTTGAGAGCGGGGGAGATATAAAAACCAAGAGTCAGATGTGACTCCCGCAAGGAATCCCGCCCGACTCTGATTCTATAATGGCAGACTTGCTCTCTTTTGTCAAGAATTTGTCCTTAGCCCGCTGTGGTTCTCCTAGCGACGCCGCAGCTAGGAGTGGCACAATGCGCTCACATTACAGGGAGGGAAACAACCTATGGCTGATATGGACGCGCCTCCGCAGGTGGAGGTAAAGGTTCTCGGCGACTATCTGGAAGTTATGAGCAAGGCCGTGTTCCAGAGCGGTATGTCTTGGAAGGTCGTGGACAATAAGTGGCCCGGCATACGCGAGGCGTTCGACGGCTTCGACGTCAACGCCGTCGCCACCATCTCCGACGGCAGGCTGGAGGATCTGTCTCAGGACAAGCGCGTGATTCGCAACCGCCGCAAACTGGGCGCTATCGTCCACAACGCCCAGCGCATCATCGAGCTGGACGAGGAACACGACGGGTTTAGGAATTACCTGCGCTCCCACCCGGACTTCGACGCGACCGTCAAAGACCTTCGGAAGCGCTTCAAGTTCCTGGGCGACGTCGGCTGCTACTACTTCATGTACGTCGTGGGCGAGGAAGTGCCGCCCCACGAAGAGTGGATGTGCGCCGAGGCGCGGGCGGCGCGCGGCAGCCGCTAGTCTCCCTCGGGCCTGGAAATCGGCTCGTCCACGGCGGACGAAATAGCGTTGCGGACCTCGGCGACGGCTTCAGGGCCGAGCTCTTCGGCCTCTGCAAGCGCGCTTTCTGCCACGCTTTGGATAGATTCTCTTTCGGACAAACCTAAGCGAGAGGACACTTCGCGCGCGCCCTGGAGCGTTCCCTCGACGGCGCGGCGCAGGTTTGCCCCGGCCTCATGCGCTCCGCGCACGACTCCCTGGGCGGCTCCGGACAGGGCTTGGGCCGGACTTGAGGCGCTCCTGCCAAGCGCCTGCGCGGTTCCTATCAACGCGCCCCTGGCCAGGGTCTCCACGTTCTCTTCGGCTTCACTCGTGGCGTGAAGGACTCCCCTGGCGGCGTGCAGCGCGATTTCGGCCCCGGCGTCTCCCAGGTCTGACGCCGAGCTTGTCGTGTCGCGGACCGTGTGGGATACCGTTCGGGCGATAGCCCCGGCAGACGCCTCAGCGCGTTCGGTCGCGGCGGCGGCGGCCCTGGTGGACGAGGCCAGTTGGTACGCGGTTACTCCGACGGCCACGTCCACGCCTGGGATGTGGCGAAGGTAGCTGTACGGGAACTGGGCGGCGAATCTGATCCCTGGCACCGAACTCACGGCGCGGGTCATGTCGGCGGAGCCTGCGAGCAGTTCTTCCATGATGGCTTCACGACTGGCTTCGCCCTCTTCGCGTATGGTGGCGAGGGTGTTCAGCGCGATAAGGCCGAGAACAAACGATACCGCGAACAGGAAGTCGTAGCCTGTGAGATGGAACGCGGGAAGGTCAACAGTTCTTGAGGGGTCAATCCATCCCACGCTCACGCTGAAGGCGCGGACGCTGAAGAAGTCGGCGAACCTGCCGCCAATCAGCGGGGCCAGACCCGATCCCAGGTTGGTGGCGAGCGATGCCCCGGCCAGATAGGGGGCGGCGCTGCCCGTAGGGGCGAGTTTCATGCCTATCACCCCGGTGGCGACGTTGATGCCTGCTATCGCCACGCCCGCGAATATATGGAGAACCACCAGCAGGGGTATGGTGAGCGCGTGCCTGTCCGGCATGGTGGTGAATGTCCAGCCGAGTATCACCAGCAGCAGGAGCGAGGTGCATACGGACAGGACGACCTTGCTTCCCAGCCTGTCCGCCATTGGCCCCCATACGCGGAGGAACATTATGTTGGAGACCTGGCTGACGACCGTGAGCGCGATGACGGCGGTGAGCGAGAGTCCGATTTTCTCCAGCATATAGACCGCGAAGAAGGGAATGGCGAGGTTGGCGGTGAATCCTCTGAAGAAGAGGAAGTTCATAAGCTGCCTGAAGTTCTTGTCGCGCAGGGGCATCGTCAGGTTGTCGGTGAGAGAGGGCCTGCCTCCGACCGGGGTTTGCATCAGCGGTTCGGGCGTGAGCGCCATGAAGATTGGGCTTGCCATGCCGATGAATATCGCGCCGGCGAGCATGGCTATGGTGTAGCCGTACACCCCGGCGTCTCCGGGGTTCTGGGTGTTCCAGAAGTCAATGAAGAAGGACGCTCCCAGTCCGAAGACGATGGAAGCCACAGTCGCCAGCGTAAGACGCCTGGAGAAGAAACCGCCCAGAACCCTTGAGGGAACAAGGTCGCGTATCCAACCGTTGTAGTTGGCGGCGGTGGCGGCGGCCAGCAGGCTGCGAAGCGCGACCAGTCCTAGCAGGGCGGACACGGACATGGCGCTGGGTATCTCTATGAAGACGGGAATCAGCGCAACGGGTATCCAGACGGCCTGCGCCAGCGTCCATGCTGACACCGCCAGCAGTTTCCGCATCCTCACGCGCTCGACAACGGTGATCATGAGTATCTGGGCGGGCTGCAACAGGAAGGGCAGAGCGGCCAGAATTCCTATCTGGAAGTTGTTCGCTCCCATCAGGAGAGCGTAGGCGGCGAGGAATCCGCTCGCGGTGATGCTGCCGAACCCCATCGAGGCCGCGCCTTCCCATGTCAGCCATCTCATGCCCGCTGAGGTCTCTTCCTCGGTAAGGGTCGGCTTTGGGGAAAACAGGCGCATACATTCTACCTTTTCACTCCGCCGGGGTTCCCCATGAGGGGCCGGCGTTTTCATCTCTGCTGTCGGTCAGGCGGTATGTGTCCGAACCATCGTCGTTCACCACGTATATCTCATGCTGGGGGTGATTGCCGGATTCGTAGGCTATGTGCGATCCGTTCGGGGACCATGCAGGCGACTTGTTCGGCTTGTTGTAGTCTTTGGTCAGTGCCTTCGCGCCACTTCCGTCCGAGTTCATTATGTAGATTTCGTGGGCGTTCCGAAGGCGTCTGGATAGCCTGTTCCTGTCCCGCTCGGTCTCGAAGGCTATTCGGAGGCCGTTCCTGGACCACCTGGGATTTCCGTCCCAGGCGTCGTTGTCGGTGAGGCGAGTTACGACGGCCCCATCCAGGGTCATTAGGTATATCTCGTAGCTTTCCGAATCTCCGACGTTCGAACGGTCGGAGTGGAAGGCTATAACGTTTCCGTCGGGCGACCAGGACGGCGCGCCGTCGTCCGCGGGGTTGTCGGTCAGGCGGCTAAGCCCCGTTCCGTCGGAGTTGATGACGTATATCTCGCGGTTGCCGTCCCTGTCCGACTGGAACGCGATTCTCGCGCTGTCGGGCGACCATGAAGGGTGGCGGTCGTGGGCGATGTCGTGTGTGAGACGAACCGCGTTCGCTCCGTCTGCGTCCATTACGTATATGTCGAAGTGCGGGCTGTACCCGGATTCGTAGGCTATCTTCGTTCCGTCGGGCGACCAGGACGGGTTCATGTCGGAGCGCGGGGTATCGGTTAGTCGGATTACCTCGGAGCCGTCGGGCTTCATGACGTATATGTCGAACTGTCCTTCGCGGTCGGAGTGGAAGGCGATTTTGCCACTGGGCGGTGGATACAGTCTGTCGCGTCGCCATCCGCCGGCAGTGGTGGTGAACGAGACGGTCACGACCGCGAGCGCTACCAGACACGCCGCGCACGCGACGCCCCTTCGGAATAAGACTTCATGCCCATTCAGTTTGCGTATGGCCCACAAAGCAGCCGCCGTGAGCAGGCCGAAGGCGAGTCCCGCCGCCATGCCGTCCTGGATGTACTGCCCCCAGCGTCCGAAGAGTTCTCCGGTCGCCAGCCCGAAGGCTGCGAACGATCCAACCCATAGCGGCAAACTCCGTATCGCCGTGTCGTCCCTGAATATCCTCCACGCCCAGATGAGAGTGGCGACGACGAGAAACCCAGCCAGCATGAAGCGACCGTGGTCCACGCCAATCAGGCCCAGATGGACGCCGCCGACGGTCACCGCTCCCAAGCCGATGATGGTTCCAAAAGCGATCTTCCCAAATCTGACCGCTCTCGGCTGTATGGCGTCTTGTTGAATCCCGTTTCGCAACTGAAAGTTCCAAAGCGTCAAAGAAAGCGCGTCCGACTCTCGGGGCGGCCAATTTCCAAGGCCGCCCTTCCTTGAACAGAACCTGAATGGAGGATATGACCTTACGGAACGGCCTGCCCCGCCATGACCCCCGTGCATCGCTCGTTGTCAACCGCTACGCTTCCGTTTACCAGCACGAACGGGATTCCCGTCGGGAACTGGACCGGGTCGTCGTATGTGGCGTTGTCAATTACGTGGTCGGCGTCGAATATCACGATGTCCGCGAAGTAGCCCGTTCTCACCAGTCCGCGATCCGTCAGGCCGAACCGCCGCGCCGCGTTGTCGCTCATGCGCTGGACGGTCTGCTCCAGGCTGATGACCGGATGCTTCTTCCGCAGCCGTCCGAGGAAGCGCGGGAAGCAGCCGTAGGCGCGCGGATGCGGCATGGAGCCTATGGGTATCGCGTCGCTGCCGACCATGTAGTCCTCGCGCGCCAGGAACTCCATCGCGTCGCGGCTTATCCGGTCCCACACCCGAACGCTGTCCGGCGGAGCGCCTCGGTAGCATATCTGCCCGTCCTCTTCAGCCAGCAGGTCAATCAGCGCCTCGCCCGGACTCTGCCCGCGCTCTTCGGCCACGTCCACCAGGGACATCCCCTCCAGCTCCTTATTCACCTTCATGTAGGTGAACACCGCTTCGCTCAGCGCGCGGCGCGGATTCTCTTCCAACTCCCTTACCAGCCTGCGCCGAAGCCGTCCGTCGCGCAGCCTTCGCATTATCTCGTCCGGCCCGCCGACGTGATCCTGACTGGGCAGGAAGCTGAGCGGGAACGAACTACCCGTCGGATACGGGTAGAGTTCGAGCGTGCAGTCAACGCCCTCCGCCTTCGCCTGGTCTATCAGTTCCATGCGCTCCGCCACCTGTCCGGCGTTGGATGCGTCCGTGCGGTAGTGGGAGAAGTGAACCTTCACGCCGGAACGCCTGCCTATCTCCAGCGCTTCAGGCACGCCGCCGTCGCCGAAGCCCCGGTCGGTGTTCACGTCGCGCAGGTGGGTGGTATAGACGCCGCCGTACTCCGCTACCACCTCGCAGATGGCTACCAGTTCGTTGGTGTCGCTCCAGGCGTTGGGGTGATAGGACATTCCGGTGGCGAAGCCGACCGCGCCCTCTTCCATGCCCTGCCGAACCAGTTCCAGCGCCTTGTCTAGCGCCTCGCCTCGCAGCGGCGCGTCCTCGAAGCCGACGGTCTCAAGCCTGATAGCGCCGTGGGCGATGTTATACGCCGTGTTTATCGAGACCTTCTTGTGGTAGTGCGACCTGAACGCGGCGACGCTGGACATATCCAGGTCTTCGGGCGGCTCACCCAGTATGCCGGACAGGTATCGCCGATATATCTTGTAGTTTTCGGCGGACATTGGGGCGTAGCTCAGTCCGTCCTGTCCGAGGATCTCAGTGGTGATGCCCTGCCGCAGCCCGTTGGCGTGCTGGGGGTCCCACAGCAGAACGCCGTCAGAGTGAGCGTGAGTGTCTATGAAGCCGGGGGATACTGTGAGTCCGGTAGCGTTTATCACGCGCCGCGCCTCGGCCTGGGACAGGTCGCCTACCGCGTCTATGCGCTCGCCGACTATACCCACGTCCGCCCTGAATCCGGGCGCTCCGCTCCCGTCAACGACTGTACCGCCGGTTATGATTACGTCGAACATAGCTCACCTCGAATCGCAGGACTGGTTAATCTGGAGCGGAGTATATCACAGGGTGAGGACCGCCACGCCTGGGGAAGTCGCGCGCGGGTCAGCCGCCGTTTCTTCGCTGAAGCAGTTCCCTCAGCCTTGCGTTTTCGGCTTCGGCCCGTCGCGCGCGGGACAGTGCTTCGTCCCTTTCCCCGACGACCTCCTCCGGCGTGGGCAGAAACTCGTCCGCGCCCGGCTCGCGAACGCGCAACTCGCCATCGTACCAGCACATATCCAAGCCCAAGAGATGGCTGTGTCCCCATACCAGGCCGTCATCTTCGCGGTGTATCGGGAAAGGCTGGTATTCGCCGTTGACAAGAATGTCCCCGGCCAGCGGCGCGTCATGGAAGCGGCCCCCGGAAGGGTCGAATCGCCAGTACTCACCGACGCCGTAACGGGCGTAGCCCTCTCGCTTCACAGTGTAGTCGCGGCGTCCGGTGGATTTGGAAGCCACCTCGAGCACGAAGTCGGGCGGCTTGCCCACCTCGCTTATCACATAGCCGTTGCGCGCTATGATGTTCTTCGGATTGACCCCGAATACCACAACGCAGTCCGGCGCGAAGCGTTCGTCCTCGTTGTATGGGTCGTGTCTCAGATAGCCTTGCCCGACGATCAGAACGATTACGCCGCGTCCCGCGTAGTAGATCTTCAGCGCTCCCTTGAAGTAGAAGAGGATGTCGTCTTGCAGCATATCAGGCTCTCTCGGCGGGTCTGGCAACGGTTCCAGGTGGGAATAGTCCGGCGGAGGCAGCAGTTCGAGCGCCCGCGCCGAATGTATAGCCCGCTTTGTGGTTGGCGTAGTCACGGTCACGCTCTCCGTAGGACATTGAGTTAGTCCAGCTTTCAGGATAGATAGCATCGCATTACCCGGATTGAGGAAAGACGAAAACGGCGTCCCAACGAGCTTGGGCGAATCGCCCGGTCCACTGGAACGCCGTGATTGGTTTACGCTGAAACTCGCTAGATGCCCCGGTCCATTCCCATGTCCACGGACACCTCGCGGCCTTCGAGGGATTCTTCCATCTTGCTGCGGAAGTCCTCCCACATCAGGTCTTCGTTCTGGCCGTCGCCGTTCCTGACCTTGTTCTCCATTAGCTTGTTCCTGAACTCCATGAGAATCCAGTCCTCGGCTCTGCCGTGCGGCATATCGAAGAAGTCGCGCTTGAAGCTGGGCAGCTTGCCGGGGCCGAAGTAGCCCTTGTCGGACAGTTCGTAGCCCTCCAGGTTGTCCGTCCCCTTGCCCAGTATCTCGCCGTCGGTGGCGATGTAGTGTTCCATGACGGGCTTCATGCCATACTTCTGGATGGGGCAGACCTTCATGCACACGCCGCAGCCCTCGTAGCGCGCCATGACGGGGCGGCAGCGCTTGAACACCAGCTTGTTCTTCTCGATGCCCCTGTACCAGACCTTATCCGGCATGAGCGCGCGGCCCGGGCAGCGATCCACGCAAACCTTGCACTCCTGGCAGAACTTGTGGATGCCGTAGTCTATCGGCTCGTCGTAGGTGACGTTGGCGTCGGTATAGACTATTTGAAGGCGCGCCCGCGAACCGAAGTGCGGAGACAGAAGCTGGCCGTTCGCGCCAAGCTGTCCGAGGCCGGCGGCCACGAACAGCGGTATCATCGGGCCGTAGTGCCACGTTGGTCCGGACACCTGCACGTTGTAGCCCAGCGAGCGTATGAACTCGGTGAGTTCCATCGTGAGCGGCCCCTGGTCTGCGTAGGTGCCGAAGTGGGTATCCTCCGCCTCCATGCTCGGGATTGTCTGCGTCTTGCGATAGTCCTGCTCAAGCGCGAGGCAGATAGCGTGGGGCAGGTCCTTGCGGATGGCGGGCTTCCTGGTGTTATAGACGTAGTGCGGATCGTTGCGGGTGAAGCCCACCTCTCCGTAGCCGAGTTCAATGGCCTTCTGGCGGATGAGCTCGGTCACGTCCTCGCCCGTGGGCGTCCCCATGGGTTCGAGTTCGCCGCTGGTTCTGACCCACTCTACGATAGGTTCCATCGTCTCTTGGTGTTCGTTGAAGAACTCTATGGATTCGGGGGTGAACCTCTCGCGCTCCTCCCGGGCCCACTCCGCGGACGCGCTCTCCTCTATCGCCATGTTCTCAAGGGGATACTCCCTGCTGAAGAAGGAGACATCCCTGTCTCGTGTCGGAATCCCCGGCTCCGTTATCAAATCCTCCGGCACCGGGATGGTTATCGAATCATCCCCCAACTTTCTGCCCGGACGCTCTACATAATTGCCAACCTTCTTAGCCATAGCTCCCTCCTCTCCTTAAAGGAACTCTCACCGTACGGGATGCCACTGAGTAAATTTTTACCCAAAGCGCAATCTATCACATAACTTTTAATTAAGCAAAGGTGTAATTCGGTTGGGATTTGACGCGCAATCGGGCGCGGGCGCGGCGTTTTCGGGCTATGGACAACCGCGTCAATCCGCTCTGCGTCGCTCATAGCGTGAAAATCCCCTCTACCTTGATAGGGGCGTGGCATCCAAAATCCCCGTCCCCTTTGACGGGGGAAGGCTGGGATGGGGATGATCCCCACAATAGAACAGGGGCGGGAATCGATTCCCGCCCCTGTCTGTTTCACTCGCTAAGGCCGCTGTCTGAGAAGCCGCGAAGCTACTCCGACTTCAGCGTAATGCTTCCGCCCCAGAGTGTGAGCGCGTCGGAGCGTTGGTCCCCGTTGACGCAGTAGGAGAGCAGCATATATTCGCCCGGAGTCTTGGGGATGGCGACTGACTGATAGACTCGCCCTTTGTCCGTATCGGTGGATATACCGTCCGGGCCAATCCGCGTGAACGTCGTGGTGGTGTTGTACCAGCCATACTCGAGCCGCTCTTCCGGCCTTGAGCAGGTTATGCTCGCTTCCGGATGCGGCGCGAAGGTGGCTATCAGGACGCTCCTGGGGGAGAAGTCCGGCGTTAGCTTGGTGGCCGCGCCCAGGTTGACGGAATTGTATCTCACGTCGCGAATCGCGATGTTGGCCACTGTCGGCGGATCTGGGTCCGGACCGCTGTTCACCAGCCAGTATGTGTTGTCGTTTACGCCGGTAGGCGTTTCATCGGTGAGGGGGTTGCCCGCCGGGTCGGCGATGTTGCGGTTGTCTTTGAGTGAGAGGATGACCTTCCCGTTCAGCAGTTCGAGCTCCCCGCCTTGTACCACCACATAGTATTCAGGGCTGGGGTCGCCTGGTTCTCCCAGTCCGACCGGCACGACTCCAACCACGTTGGAGACCTGGCTGAACACTTCGAAGTCTTCGGTGTCAACGTTGTTGACCGGCTCGCTGAAGGTCACCATCCACATCAGCGCGTCATCGGATGTTTTCCTGGAGGGAGGCCACACTCGTTCGATGCTGGCGAGGCGAGGCGGGACGGCGTCCATGATGAACTTGCTGACGGCAAGAGGCGCTGACACATTGCCGGCGATGTCGGTTACGCTGATCCAGCAGTTGGCGTGTTCCTGGATCGCCAGGGGATTGAGCGGTATTCGATTATCGCCTGCCTTAGCCAGGCCCCAGACGCTGGCGCAGGAACCGCCGTAGGTAATCAGCCCGGCTTCTGTGGTGTGGAATGTGTACTTGGGAGAAGTATCCGGCCTGGGCGCCTTCACCTCGAAGGTCTCCGCTAGAACGGGAGCTATGTTGTCCAGGATGAAGGCGGGTTCGTTGGTCTGTTCGGGGATGAGGCTGGCAAGCGGAGTTCCGTCCTCGTCCACGATGCTACTCGCGTTCTCTATGATGAGGGTAACCATGCCATTGTGGTTAGCCAAACCCTTTTCGGAAGGATGCGCACCCTCAGAGAACATAACATCGTAGATCATGCCCTCCGTCATGTCTGTCAACTCGCACTTGCAGAGCGATTCGCCAGACAGTATGACCATCTCAGGCGGAACCTTTGTCAGGCTGATGACACCGGGAGAGCCGGAAACGCTGAAGTTCGTGACGTCCAGGCTCACGGGCTCGCTGAAGGCCACTCGCCAGGTGAGGCTATCCACATTGGTGATTGGAGATGTGGGCGACCTGCGCTCGATGCTCAGGAGCCGAGGGGGGGTGATGGGCGGCGGCGGCAGCGCGAATGGATTGACCACAGTGTAAGTATTCCTGTTCCAGACGGGCGGGGCCGATGAGATTGATTTGCCCTTTTTGTTAGCAATGTCGTTGTCGGACGCGACCTCGATGGAGACAACTCCGTTCAGGTCTGGAAGGTCTCCTCCTGATAGCGTGGCGTAGTACACGCTGTCGAGGTGTGTGTTCGCAGAAGCGATGGAAAGGGATGCTGTCGTCCCGTCAATGTCGAAGTCTGAGGCGTCCACGTTAAGGACATCCTGACTGAATACAACTACCCATGTCAGGGTATCGGAATCGGTGCGCTCCATGACAGGATTCCATCGGATGATAGATGAGACGAACGGCAGATCGGCATCTTTATGCTGCTTCTTGGGTGGGGGCGGCGGCTTGGGCGGCGAGGCCTCGCCGGATTCGGGAACGAGCAGAGACGCGCCCAAGACCGCCGCCAGCGCCAGCGCGAGCAACAGCGCCCACCGGAAGTTGTTTATAAATTTGTTTAATCCTTTGCCTAGCCTAATCCTGAATTTATCCAAGTCGAACACTCTCCTTTTCTACCGAGGCAGGTGAGCTAATTTGCTGAGACGCGACTGATTTCAAGGTGTTTATAGTCCTTTTCACGATGAATTATTCTGGGTGTCGGGTAAGATAACACACGATTGCCGTATTGCACAATAGCCTGATTTGGATGGTACGGCTGAAACTAAATAGAAACTTGGCATATATCAGGAATTATGAAGAGATTCGATAGCCTGCGTGAATAGCCTGGCACCCTGACCGCGCGGGTTGTGTTAAAGTGGTGACGCGCTTGACAACTAATACCGAGGAGACGCCGACATGAAGATAACCAAAGTAACCCCCTGGCTGGTCAGATTCCCCTGGGAAGTGCGAACCGGCGTCGAGCAAAAGTCCGAAACCCGCGACCGCCAACTCGTCTTCGTCCAGGTGGACACCGACGAAGGAATAACCGGATGGGGCGAGGTGACCACCTATCCCGGCCCGGTCGCCAACCGCGCCATGGTCGCTATGATAGGCCAGGTCAGCGATTTCCTCGCGGGCGAGAACGCGAATGAGTTCGAGCGTCTGTGGCAGAGGATATTCCGATCTTTCACATACGTCGGCACGCGCGGCGCGACGACGGCGATGATAAGCGGCATTGACATCGCGCTCTGGGACATCCGAGGCAAGGAACTGGGTCTGCCGATATATGAACTTCTGGGAGGGCCGGTGCGGGACCGCATCGCGCTCTACACCCACCCGCCCGAACCGCGCACTATCCCGGACGCCATAGCCGACGCCCAGCAGATAATTGACGCCGGATACGAGGCTTTCAAGTTCGACCCGATGATGCGCTTCATACCGGGCGGCAACGACGGATTCATGGACGGCCAACTAAGCCGGGAGGGCATCGCCACCGCCGACGAGATAGTGGGCGCGGTTCGCGATGCCATCGGTCCGGACATCGAGATACTGATAGACGCGCACGGAATGTACAACGTGCCGACGGCGATAGAGCTCGCCAACCGCTTCGCCAAGCACGACATACACTGGTTCGAGGAGCCGGTGCCGGTGGAGAGTTACAGCGCGCTAAGGCAGGTGCGGCGGGAGATTCCGGTGAAGATCTCCGTCGGTGAACGCCTGCATACGCGCTGGGAGTTCGTGAATATCTTCGAGAACAACCTGGCGGATTTCGTGATGCCGGACGTGACGTGGACGGGCGGGATAACGGAGTTGAAGAAGATATCCACGATGGCGGAGGCATACTACGTTCCGGTCTCGCCGCACGACGCGAGTGGGCCTATCAACGTTCTGGCCGGGGCGCACGTGATGATGACGACGCCGAATTTCTACAAGCTGGAGACGTCGCGGTACGACCTGGGGGCGTATGGGGCGTTCATAGAGCCTGGGCTGGATATACGGAACGGCGACCTGTATGTGCCGGATACGCCGGGGCTGGGGGTGGAGATGGACATGGATTACATGAGGGCGCACGTGGTATTTGGCGGAGAGTAACCGAGACGAAAGTCGGCGTAGGCTTAACTGGTCCGCGCCGACTTTGTTCCATCTAGTTTTGCCCGTAGTCGCGTCAGGCCTTACTCTCGTATGCTGATCTTACAACTTTGGCTGCGTAGCGCATCGCGTCTTTATCATCTGGCCAGAATTTGTAAGAAGCATAATTGTTCTTGCGCTGGGCAGTGAATCTTCCTTCAGGGTCAGAGAATTCTCCGTTTGCATACACGACCATCGTCCCTTCGACATTGATTCGCGCGTAACCGAATCTGAGCCGTCGTTTAGAACCAGATGCGACGTAAAGACGATAGCCCCCGCTACCCTGACCATGTTCCTCTTTCTCATATTGACTAGGAGTTAGGCTAAGTGCGCTGATGAATTCTAAAGCGCACTGAAGTCGCGCATTATCCACCGCCGGCGTGACATTGCCCGACTCTCCGGAAAGTTCCAGTCGTTTCTTTGGTTCGGCTTTCCTGCTCGGAGAACCGGCGAAAAGACCGCGCTTGGGATTTCTCCACTCCAGAACTTCGGGGATGTCGTTCGTGTCTATCTCTTCATCGGGCAGATCCATTAGCGCGTCAAGCTCCGCCTTCTGGCTGGGGGTGAGTTCAGTAACTTTCACTCTCATACTTCCTCCTTTCAGCTGAGGTAGCTCTTCGAGCGCTTATTATCCTTCCGATTTCATCACCGAATGCCGGATCATATTCGGGCAATGTATGGATGATAATCAAGATGGCCAGTCCAACCATTCCGGTAGTCTGGTACCTTTCTTCATCGGGAAAGTCATCATCCTCTGTTACTGCCAACTCATCCTGGAGCGCGAGCATGGCGGTCTCGAATCTAATTCCATGTTTCTGTATGTTAGTCCGATTTTTGTCATCATCCCATGTCCAGTACAATCGCCCGACTCCTCCCGGCTACGTCATGGGCGCCGCAATATCATCAGACTCCGCGATACCTGCGCGAATCTCCCGGTTCACGAATAGGTGATGATGATTCTTCGACTGCCCAGGTTGATTTCGGGGTTTGGCTTTCCGACGGACTTTTCGAGCAGGTCCACTACGGTGTCGGAGTCGAAATACTCCTGTCCGCAGTTGTCGCAAACCTGGGCGGGAACGTCTTTCACCACCGGGTCGTCTGATTCGGGTGGCTTGGAGACGAAGCCCGCGGAGCCGGGGCGTGTCTCGCCGTTCTTGCAGAATACGCACTTCATGATTTTCTCCTTCTGAAACTAGAGCGTTGCTTATCGGTGTCGGGAATATACGCGATTAGCTACCACTCGCGGATGTCGACGAAGTGGCCGGCGATGGCTGAGGCGGCGGCCATTTCGGGGCTGACTAGGTGAGTTCTGCCGCCCGCGCCCTGGCGTCCTTCGAAGTTGCGGTTGGAGGTGGCGGCGCATCGTTCGCCGGGCTGGAGTATGTCAGGGTTCATGCCGAGGCACATGGAGCATCCGGCGACGCGCCAGTCGAAGCCGGCGTCGGTGAAGATTTGGTCGAGGCCCTCTTGTTCGGCCTGCGCCTTTATCAGGGCTGAGCCGGGTACGACCATCGCGTACACGCTGTCGGACACCTTCTTGCCCCTCACGACGTCGGCGGCGAGGCGCAGGTCTTCGATGCGCGAGTTGGTGCAGGAGCCGATGAACACCCTGTCCAGGTGTATGTCCTGGATGGGGGTGTCGGGATCGAGTCCCATGTACTCGAGGGCGCGGGTGGCGGATTCGCGCTCGCCTTCGTCGTCGAACGAGTCAGGGTCGGGGACGCGCCCGGTGACGGGGGCGACCATGCCGGGGTTGGTTCCCCAGGATACGTGGGGTTCGAGGTCGGCGGAGTTGATGACGACGGTCTTGTCGTATTCGGCGCCCGGGTCGGTAGCGAGCTCGCTCCACTCCCGACAGGCGCGGTCGAAGTCGTCGCCCTGCGGGACCTGGGGCCTGCCGCGCATATAGTCGAAGGTGGTCTGGTCTGGCGCGACCATTCCGGCGCGGCCTCCGCCCTCGATGGACATATTGCAGACGGTCATGCGGCCCTCCATGGAAAGCTGGCGGATGCCCTCGCCGGTGTACTCGATGGCGTGTCCGGTGGCTCCGGCGACGCCTATCTCGCCGATGATGGCGAGGATGACGTCCTTTGCGGACACGCCGAAGGGCAGCGGGCCGTCCACCCGTATCTCCATGGTCTTGGGCTTGAACTGGCGGAGTGTCTGGGTGGCGAGAACGTGTTCGACTTCCGATGTGCCGATGCCGATGGCGAACGCGCCGAACGCGCCGTGGGTGGAGGTATGGCTGTCGCCGCACACTATGACCTGTCCGGGCTGGGTGAAGCCTTGCTCGGGGCCTATGACGTGGACGATGCCCTGGTAGGGGCTGAACCTGTCGTATAGGGTTACGCCGAACTCGTTGCAGTTGCGCTCGAGATAGTCGAGTTGCTGTATGGCAATGGGATCGTCCAGAGGGCGGCTGAGTTCCCAGGTGGGGGTGTTGTGGTCCATGGTGGCTATGGTGAGGTCGGGCCGGCGGACTTTGCGCCCGGACATACGCAGTCCTTCGAAAGCCTGCGGGGAGGTGACCTCGTGAACGAGGTGCAGGTCAACGTAGAGCAGGGTGGGCTGGCCTTCCTGCTCTCGCACAACGTGGGCGTCCCATATCTTGTCGAACATCGTCTTGGCGGTCATTGTGGTTCCTCGGGTCTAGTTTTCAGTTGTTAGTCGTCGGTTATAAGTTTTCAGAGGGTACGCCGCTAGAATATGTCTCGGACGGGGCAGCTAAAGTCTGGCAATACATCCCCGCCATCAAGACTGTCGTCCTCGGTGAGTGTCAGTATCGGGCCGTCGGCGGCGTACACGTCCACGGTCCGGGTGTCTGGATAGGCCGCCCACACGATGCGGACGCCAAAATCCAGCCACATCAGGGCTTTCTCGTGGACTTCTCTCAGGCTGTTATTCGGTGATCTGACTTCCACAACTAGGTCGGGAACAACTTCGGAGTAGCCGGGTATGTTCGCGTCCAGAGGCATTTTCTCGGCTGAGATGTAGGCTATGTCGGGTTCGCGCACGGTGTCGGGGTCATGTTCCAACCAGATGCCGGTGTCTGATCCGACGAGTGTACCCAATTGTCTTGGCATGATGAAATTACCCAGTTGGACGCTGGCTTTAATTACCGTTCTGCCGTGATTTATTCCGGTTGACATGGTTTCGTGAAGTTCTCCCCGGATCAGTTCGCCGCGGACTCCCTGACCGTATAGTCGGAGCAAGTCGTCGGCGGTGAGGAGCTTTGTCTTTGTGTATGTCATGCGACTCATCTCGCGCGGCGGTGGATTGTGTTGAGGGGTCAGCCAATAGGCCGACCCCTTGATTAGCTTTCCGATTATACCGCAGGTCGTGGCTACGGTGACGGGTCGTCGGCGCCGGAGTGGCCGTTGCCGGCGGCTACTAGGCGGTTGAGGGCGTTCATGTAGGCTTTGGCGCTGGCGACTATTATGTCGGTGTCGGAGCCGCGTCCGAGGTAGGCGCTGTCGTCGGCCTCGACGCGGATGGTGACGTCGCCGATGGCGTCTATGCCCTCGGTTACGGCGTTGACGCGGAACTCGGTGAGGGTGTTGGGGACGTCAACGATGCGGTTGATGGCCTTGTACACGGCGTCCACCGGGCCCGTGCCTGTGGCGGCGTCGGTAACGGCGTCTCCGTCGGGGCCGATTACGCGCACTGTGGCGGTGGGTATCTCGTGGCTGCCGCAGGATACCTGGACGTGCTCGAGCTTATAGACGGCGGGGACGTCAACGCGGCGACGGCGCACGGACATCAGCGCAACCAGGTCGGCGTCGCTGACCTCGCGCTTCTTGTCGGCGAGTTCCTTGAACGCCTCAAAGGTTTCGTTGAGTTCGTCCTGCTCCAGGGAGTAGCCCAGTTCTTCCAGGCGGGAGCGCAGCCCGGCCCTTCCGCTCAGCTTGCCCAGGACTAGCTCGTTGCTGGGCCAGCCGACGGCGCGGGGGTCCATTATCTCGAAGGTGTTGCGCTCTTTCAGAACGCCGTCCTGGTGGATGCCGGAGGCGTGCCTGAAGGCGTTGGCTCCGACGACGGCCTTATTGGGCTGGACGGGGAAGCCGGTTATGTCGCTGACCAGTCGGCTGGTGCGGTATATCTGGCGGGTGTCAATGTTGGTGCCGACGTTGAAGAGGTCGGGGCGGGTTTCTATCGCCATGATTATCTCTTCGAGGGCGGCGTTTCCGGCGCGCTCGCCGAGGCCGTTGATGCAGCCCTCGACCTGCCGCGCTCCGGCGGTTACGGCTGCCAGGCTGTTGGCGACGGACATACCGAGGTCGTTGTGGCAGTGGACGCTGAGGACGGCCTTGTCTATGTTGGGGACGTTATCCTTGATGAGCTGGATGCGGTTGTAGAACTCGGCGGGGATGGTGTAGCCAACGGTGTCGGCTATGTTCACGGTGGTCGCGCCGGCGTTGATGACGGCTTCGAGCATCCCGTAGAGGTACTCGATGTCGGTGCGGGTGGCGTCCATAGGGGAGAACTCGACGTCGTCGCAGTACTCTTTGGCGCGCTCGACGGACGCTACGGCGGCGTCCAGGACGCGCTCGGGGTCGCTGCGGAGCTGGTGCATTATCTGGACGTCGGAGCTGGAGATGAACACGTGGATGCGCGGACGCTCGGCGTCCTTGATGGCGTTCCAGGCGGCGTCGACGTCGGGCAGAACGCAGCGGGCGAGGGAGGCGATGATGGGCCTGCGGACCTCGCGGGCTATGTTCTGGACGGCCTCGAAGTCGCCCGGGGAGCTGGCGGCGAAGCCGGCCTCGATGATGTCAACGCCCAGCCTGTCCAGCTGTCGGGAGATTTCCATCTTCTCGGGGGTGGTCAGGCCGATGCCCGCGGACTGTTCGCCGTCGCGCAGGGTGGTGTCGAAGATCATTACTTTTTCTTCTGGCATTTTTGGTCCTCTTTGTGAGTATTATCTGGGCGTGAGTTGTCTATCTGTCCAGGGAACTCTAAAGGACAGCGCAGTCCGCCGGACCCAGCGTTGCCAGAACTCGGTCTGTATGGCGGACTACGGGGTATGCCTCCGCGGTCTTCATGTTTTGTCTCCTACCCTCTGAAGAAAATCGCAACGATTGTACTAATCCATAGCGCTACCATGATGAGCAGATTTCTGTTCATCGTGGAGTGGATGTCACGTAGCTCGGCTTTTATATCGCTGACCTCGCGCACCAGAGCTTCAACTGTGGCCTCTAGCCTTGCAAGCCGTTCGCCTTCGGGGGCTTCTTGGGTTGAAGTAGCCATAATTCGCTCTCCCCTCTATGTGCCAAAGATTACAAGCACGACCATCAAGGTTGACAGGATTAGGGTTGCCCAGGTTCCCAGGCTCATAATCCTACGGTTTGTTCGGTGGAATTGTCTCGCTTCTGCGCTCAATTTGTATTCGGGAGTGTCGTCTTCCAATATCATCGGCAGCAGAACAAGGAGCCATATCCACGTCGGTATCAATATGGCAGCCATGGTACTTAGATTGACGAGAAATTCCTTGTCTGCCATTCAAACTCGCCTCAGTGCGTCTCGGACAGGGCTACTGCCGCGCCTATGCCGCCGACGATTATGCCCAAGGCCATGCTCCACCCTCCTACCGATAGCACGAACGGAGGTATCTCCATTCCTGCTACTGCTATGAGAAGCATCACGACGAGAGGGATGCCGAACATCCCACCTGCTATTGTCAATATAGCGCTACTCAAGGCGTACCTCCTCCCGCAGTTGGTGCTATATGCCGTATTTCATGCGCCTCCAGCAACATTTCAATGCGTTTTTCATTCGATTCTATGCGGACCGCGTTCTCCCGTGTACCAGCCAATACCTGTGGATAGGCAACCAGTATCCCAAACAGCGCGCCTATGGCCGCGCCGATTAGGAGAATCAAGATATCTCTACCGATAGTTTGTCTATTGATCATTTGAGGTATTCGCTATCCGTTTGCCTTCAGGGGCTTCTTGGATTATTGTTCTTCGGCTATGAGGGTTCCAATCTATACCGTTAGGTAGGAAAGCGCGATAGTAGCCTGATGGGAGAAGTATCTCCAGATCCCGCCAGGTACCGATCTTAGAGAACTCTCGTAAAATATCCTTGCTTGGGACTCCGTCAAACATCAAATCAGCAGCTAATGTTACAAGAGCTTGTGCCTGTTCAGTAGGGCTGAGTCGCAGATAGAAGGAGTCGCAACATCCCGTTGTGAAGCGATACTTGGATGACCAGTGAGTGATGTCAGGCCAAGGTCCGACTTTGATGCGAGGACCATCCGCTACACCTAGGATAGTCCAAGCGATCATGTAGTCATTGTCGTTGTAAATTGCTACTGACATTTATCCCACACTCATTTACAGGGTCTGCCTCATATGACTCCGTGCTTATACAGTTTTCGGTTAAAGCTGTATTCGTATTATCTTGCATCCTCTAGGGCCCGGCGAGCCTCAAGCTGGTGCATACCTTCCTCTCGGAACAGTCTGTTGGCCTCTAATACTAGGGAGTCATCAACCTCTTGCGATACGAGCCATCCCTCTATATATAGCTTGACAGCGACCGCAGCCTCAGTGCCAGAACGCCATGCAGCAAGGGTGGATGTCTGATGCGCTCGAAACTTCTCTGGGACCTCCATATTCCCAATTTCCTTATAAGCGTCATTCATATCTCGGATTGCAGATTCCAAATCTGCTACTCCTCTTCGTCCCACAGCCACGCCCTCAGCAAGTGTCACTACCGAATCTACAGATCGAACTGTCTCCTCCACAACATCTCTTGCCGAATTATAGCGTTTTACCGCTGGCGCAATCTCATTCAAGTACTCTGATTCTGATACACCCCTGTTGCATACTTGGTTAAATACGAAGAAGCCACCAGCCAGTAGCCCCACTAGTGTAATAATCCAAAGAATCGCTGAACATCCCGCACCCATTAGCCCAGCGATTCCAGAGGGTTCCTGATTCATGCTCTAGTCGGCGTCCTGGAGGAAGGACATCATGGAGCGGAGTTCTTTGCCTACGCTCTCTATGGGGTGGCCGGCGTTTTCCTCGCGGAGGCGGTTGAAGCGCGGGCGGCCTTCGTCGTTTTCGGCTATCCACTCGCGGGCGAAGCTGCCGTCCTGTATGTCGGCGAGGATCTTCTGCATATTCTGCTTGACGCTCTCGTCTATGACGACGGGGCCGCGGGTGTAGTCGCCGTATTCGGCGGTGTCGCTGACGGAGTAGCGCATATACTCGAGGCCGCCCTGGTAGAAGAGGTCAACGATGAGCTTGAGTTCGTGCATACACTCGAAGTAGGCGGATTCGGGCTGGTATCCGGCCTCGATGAGGGTCTCGAAGGCGCTCTTGACGAGTTCGGCGACGCCGCCGCAGAGGACGGCCTGCTCTCCGAACAGGTCGGTCTCGGTCTCTTCCTTGAAGGTGGTTTCGAGGACGCCGGCGCGGGTGCAGCCGACGCCGCGCGCGTATGCGAGTCCGAGGGCTTCGGCCTGGCCGGTGACGTCCTGGTGGACTGCCAAGAGGCCGGGGACGCCGGAGCCGCGGGTGAAGACCTCGCGCATCCTGTGGCCGGGGGCCTTGGGCGCGACCATGGAGACGTCCACGCTGTCGGGGGGGACGATGGCTTCGAAGTGTATGTTGAAGCCGTGCGCGAACATGAGGGTCTTGCCGGGCAGCAGGTGGGGCAGGACGGACTCGCGGTACACCTCGGCCTGTATGTGGTCGGGTATGAGCATCATGATGATGTCGGACTCGCGGGCGGTATCCTCGACCAGGCCGACCTTGAGGCCGTCGGCTTCGGCCTTCGCTATGCTGCCGCTGCCCTCGTAGAGGCCGACCATGACGTTCAGGCCGGAGTCTTTGAGGTTGAGGGCGTGGGCGTGGCCCTGGCTGCCGTAGCCGATTACGCCGATGGTCTTGTCCTCTACGAGGGTCATGTCGGCGTCGTTTTCGTAGTACATCTTAGCCATGTGGTTTTCCTTAGTGTTTAGTGATTAGTTGTTAGTTTTTAGTATTCGGTTATCGAGCCTGCGTGGTTGGGGCGGGTGGATTCCCGCTTTCGCGGGAATGACGATTGTCAGCGTTCAAGAGCAGATAGTCCGGTTAGACGCTGCCGCTTTCCCATTTGGGTTTGGGGAGGGCGGGTTGGGAGCGGCGGTTGGAGCCGGATTCGTGGAGGCCGCGGCTCATGGCGACCATGCCGGTTCGCATGACTTCCTGCACGTGGAAGCCTATGCCAGTGAGGTTTTCCACGAGGTCGTCCACCTTGTTGGATTTGCCGGTGACTTCGACTATGAGCGAATGGGGAGCGGTATCCACTATCTTCGCTCCGAATATATCCACAATCGTCTTTATCTCGCTCAGGGTCTGGTCTCCCCACCTGACGCGGATCAGGGCGAGTTCGCGGCTGACGCTGTTTTCGTCGGATATGTCAACGACCTTGATTACGTCTATGAGCTTGTTGAGGTTCTTGGCGACCTGCTCGATGGTGTGCGGGTTGCCTTCGACGACGAAGGTCATGCGCGAGAGGCGCGGCAGTTCGCTCGGGCCCACGGCGAGGCTGGCGATGTTGTAGCCTCTGCGCCGGAACATACTGGTGATGCGGTTCAGGACGCCGGGCTTGTCCTCGACGAGCGCTGTTATGGTGTGGCCTTCGGGCAGGTCGTTCGTGGTCGCAATCATATCAGGGCCTCCTGGGGTCGCGGCTCCTCTATCATCTGGCCGACGGACATACCGGCGGGTATCATGGGATAGACGTTTTCTTCCTGCTCCACCACGAAGTCAACCAAGGCCGGGCCGTCGAATTCCATGGCTTCCTGTATCGTTCGGCGGACCTGGGACTTCTCGGTTACGCGCGCGCCGTATATGCCGAAGGCTTCGGCCAGTTTCACGAAGTCGGGGTTGCCGGAGTAGCCGGTGGCGACGTATGAGCGTTCGTAGAAGATTTCCTGCCACTGCCTGACCATGCCTAGGAAGCCGTTGTTGAGAATGGCTATCTTGACGGGAATGCGGTTCTCGAACATGGTGGCGAGTTCGCACATGGTCATCTGGAAGCCGCCGTCGCCGGCGACTGACCAGACGACTTTATCGGGTCGTCCGACCTGCGCGCCCATCGCGCCGGGGACTTCGTAGCCCATCGCGCCCGCGCCGCCGGATGATACGAAGGCGCAGGGTTCGTTGAAGGTGTAGTGCTGGGCGGCCCACATCTGGTGCTGGCCGACGCCGGTCACTATGATGGCCTCGCCGTTGGTGGCTTCGGATATCTGGTTGATGACGTACTGGGGAATCAGCTTGTCGGTGTCGCGTATGAGCATGGACGGGTGATCGCGCTTGAGTTGTTCGATTGTGTTGAGCCAGTCGAGGCGGGTGGCGGGCTGGACGCGCTTGTTGAGGGCGGTCAGCACGCGCTTGACGTCGCCGACTATGGGGACGTCCACGGCGACGTTCTTGCCGATTTCGGTGGGGTCGACGTCGACGTGTATCTTCTTGGAGCCGCGCGCGAAGAGGGAGGTGTCGCCGGTTATCCTGTCGTCGAATCTCATGCCGAGCGCGATTAGCAGGTCGGCTTCCTCGATGGCGAGGCTGGCGTAGGCCATGCCGTGCATACCGGGCATACCGACGCTGAGGACGTGGCTTTCGGGGAATGAGCTTATTCCCAGCAGGGTGGTGATGACGGGAATCTGGGCCTTTTCGGCGAGTTCGCGCAGTTCGTCGTAGGCCCTGGAGATGATGACGCCGTGTCCGGCGAGAATGACGGGGCGCTCGGCCTCGTTGATGAGGTTGGCGGCGCGGCGGACCATTCCGCTGTGGCCCTTGACGGTGGGCTTGTAGCCGGGCAGTTCTATCGCGTCGTTCCATTCGACGTCCACTTCCTCGGTGAAGACGTCCTTGGGGATGTCCACGAGGACGGGGCCGGGGCGGCCGGAGTTGGCGATGTGGAACGCCTCGTGAATGACGTCGGCTATTTCGGAGGCGTGCATGACGAGGTAGTTGTGCTTGGTGATGGGCAGGGTGATGCCGGTGATGTCGGTTTCCTGGAAGGCGTCTGAGCCGATGGCGGCGCGTCCGACCTGTCCTGTTATGAGGACCATGGGAACGGAGTCCATCATGGCGGTGCCGATGCCGGTAACGAGGTTTGTGGCGCCGGGCCCGGAGGTTGCCCAGGCGACGCCGGGCCTGCCGGTGACGCGGGCGTATCCGTCGGCGGCGTGGGCCGCGCCCTGTTCGTGGCGCACGAGTATGTGTCGGAGTTCGGGATACTGTGGGAGTATCTGGTAGAGGGGCAGTATCGCGCCTCCGGGAAGGCCGAAGATGGTGTCCACGCCTTCTCTGAGCAGCGCTTCGCAGACTATCTGTCCTCCGTTGCGTCGCATATTGTTAGTCCTCCGTTGGTGATGAGTTTTTAGTCGTTAGTTATTAGTTTTTAGTGGGGGTTCGACCCCGTCCTGGCTTTCCCGTCGAGGGGAAGGGATAATTTTTGGTCTGTAATCAAAAATCCCGTCCACTGATTGGGACGGGATGGTTTATCTTGATACCCCGCGGTACCACCCAAGTTGCGCGGATAATTACTCCGCGCCACTCTTCGGCTTGGTAACGGCGCCAGCCCGTCCGGCCTTACACAGGAGCTTGAGAGGTACGGAGCGCCCCGACCATTGGGTCGAGACGGTATTCCTCACTATCTTCATGCGTTCCCTTCGGGCAGGATGCTCAGGGGCGAGTTCTCAGGGCTTGGGACGTCGGGTTTCCACCAGCGCCGACTCTCTATGGTCCGAGGGCCGAGGTACTATTCCCCATCAAAGCTAGTATGATTCAGAATTTCAGGAACTTTGACAAGCCATGCTAACATTGGTTTGGAATGTGTGTCAAATTTTGTTTCAGATTTGGGTGATTAGCGTCGCATGGACTCCGGTGGGTTGGGTGTCATATATTTGGATTTATAATTGAACAGGTTGCTTCTGGTTGGTTGACTGGTGACTAACAGGTGAAAAAGTCACCAGCATCCACCTGTATTTCACCTGCATTAGCTTTGGCGCATTTTTCTTCGGGCTTCCGTTCTTCCTGAGTATAATCTCAGATTTATGTATGTAATGGTAGAAATTGCGTTCTTCGTGGATGTATTGTAGCGTATGGGAGGGATGGTTGTACAGCGAAAAGGGAAACTCGGCATGATGAAGCGGATTTTGATAATCGCGGGGCCGAACGGGGCGGGGAAGACTACTTTCGCGACCGAGTTCCTGCCGAATGAGGCGGGGTGCCCGACTTTCGTGAACGCTGACCTTATCGCGGCGGGGCTGAATCCGTTTCAGCCCGCTCGGTCGGCGCTGCGGGCGGGTCGGCTGATGTTGGAGATGATAGAGGGTTATGTGGAGCGGGGGGAGAGTTTCGCTTTCGAGACGACGCTGAGCGGACGGGGGTACGCTCGGATGATTCCGGGTTGGCGGGCGCGGGGGTATCGGGTGCAGCTATACTTTCTGCGGTTGCCGAGCGTGGAGATGGCGCTGGCGCGGGTGCGGAACCGGGTGGCTGAGGGCGGGCATGATGTGCCTGAAGAAGTAGTGCGGCGGCGATTCGAGGCGGTGTGGCGGAATTTTGGGGAGGTTTATATGGACTTGGTTGATGAGTGGGTATTGTATGACGCCTCGGGGAGTGTTCCTGTGGTAATAGAAGGGGGATAGACATGAATGAGCGGGAAGAGCGAGAACTTATGAAGCGGGCGCGTCCGGCTGGATTTACAGGCGCTGAGGCGGCGTTGCGGCGGGCGGCTGTGAAGGCGAGGAGGCGGGCGATAGAGACTACGGGGTCGGTGCCGGTGTGGAGGGATGGGGAGATAGTGTATGAGACGGAGGTGTGAGGGGGTGGGTTGTGATTGGGGCGCGGACGGATTGGGTGTGGTAGTATTTGGTCAGGAGGTGGAGCATGGTAGTGAAGAACGCGGCGCTGGCCGTTGATACGCTTACACAGACGACGGAAGTGTTCTATCCAGAAACGGACGGTATGCCATTGCCTGACGCGCCCTATCAACTAACTCACTTCGTCGAAATCATCTACATACTCAAGTTCTTCTTCAGGTTGCGAAAGGATGTCGCCGTCTCAGGCGACAATTTCATCTACTTCAAGGAAGGCAGCCCGCGCGCCAACGTGTCCCCGGACTGCTTCGTCCTTCTCGGCGGAAACGTCCAATCCATCTGGGACAACAATAGGTATCTGGTGTGGGAGGTCGGCAAAGCTCCGGACTTCGTGTTGGAGATAGGCTCTCCGAGTACATGGAGGAACGACCTGGGCGAAAAGCGCGACCTGTACGCGAGGCTGGGCGTCGGCGAGTACTGGATGTTCGATCCGAGCGGCGGGGATCACTACGGCTTCGCGCTGCGCGGGGAGACGCTGGTGGACGGGGAGTACAGGCCGCTGGATATGCGAGAGGACGCGGACGGCGGCGTATCGGGCCACAGCGCCGTCCTGAACCTGGAACTGCGCTGGCGGGAAGGCCGTCTGCGCTTCTACGACCCGGTTGGCGCGCGCTGGCTTGAGAACATGGAGGAGACGGGAGCGGCGCGCGAGTCCGCCGAAGTCCGCGCCGAGTCCGAGCGAGTTGCCCGCGAGGTAGCCGAGGTACAGGCCGCGTCCGCCGAGTCGGCCCGCGAGGTAGCCGAGGTACAGGCCGCGTCCGCCGAGTCGGCCCGCGAGGTAGCCGAGGCGCAGGCCGCGTCCGCCGAGTCCGCCCGCCAAGCCGCGCAGCTTGAACTCCAGGCCGCCGAAGCCCGCGCTGACCGTCTCGAAGCCGAACTCCGACGACTGCGGGGAGAATAGGAGGAAACGCCATGGTCATCAAGAAAACCATCCCGCCCGAAATCTTCTACCCCGAAACGGACGACATTCCGCCAACGCCAGATGGGTATTATCAATCCAAGCATACGCGCGACCTCATTACCATGCTGGCGTTGTTCTTCGCGCAGCGCGGGGAGAGGCTGGTGAATGGTGAGTACAGGCCGATGGAGATGCGCGCGGACTCGGACAGGGGCGTTTGGGGTTACAGCGCGACGCTGAACCTGGAGTTTCACTGGGTTGATGGGAGTCTGCGGGTGTATGATCCTGTGGGCGGTCGGTGGCTTCAGACTTCCGGTGAGCTGGAGGTGGCGCGGGTGGCGGTTGAATCGCGGGCTGAGAATGAGCGATTGGCGCGTGAGGCGGCGGAGTCGTGGATGGCGGAGTTGCGTCGTCTGCGGGGGGAGTAGCGCTGTGAGGGGGAAGGGACTTTGGCGGCGCTGCGCGCCCGTTGGGGGAAAGGGATTTTCGCGTAAGATACTAAGAAGGAGGATTGGCTATGCCGTTCTATACTAATGGGGATGTCCGCATCCGTTATGAAGAGGTCGGGGAGGGATTTCCGCTACTGGTTACGCCGGGCGGGGGTCTGAACTCGGTTATCAGCGGCTGGCCGAACCAGGTGTTCAACGCGATGGAGGTGTTCAAGGATGATTTCCGCTGTATCACGATGGATCAGCGCAACGCGAATGGCGGTGAGTCGAGCGGGCCCGTGCAGGTGGAGGATCCGTGGGGCGCGTTCGCGGATGACCAGTTGGGGCTGATGGATCACCTGGGGATAGACCAGTTCTTCTTCATGGGCTACTGCATCGGGGGGCCTTTCGCGCTCAAGCTGATCGAGCGAGCGCCGGAGCGGGTGGCGGCGGCGGTGTTCTGCCAGCCGGTCGGACACGCGAGCGAGACGCCGGACGCGATGTACGATTCGGGGCGCGATCTGTGGGGGCCGGAGCTATGCGCGCGGCGGCCGGACGTTACGATGGAGATGGTGGAGGAGTATTTGCACAATCTCTACCGGGTTCAGCCGGACTTCATGTACTGCGTGTCGCGGGAGTTCGCGCGCTCGTGCCAGACGCCGATGCTGGTCATGCCGGACGACACGCCCTCGCACTCTTACGAGGCGGCGATGGCGCTGGCGGAACTGGCGCCCAACGCTGAGGTGACGGCTTATCCGTGGAAGGAGTCGGAGGATCTGTTCGCCGAGACGATAAACCAGACGCGCGAGTTTCTGAAAGCGCATGAACCCGCGTAGGCGGAGCGCCGAGGCAAGGATTAGGAGACGGCAATGAGCAGCGCGTTGGTCGGCAATCTGATCGTTCAAGTGGGCAGGCGTGTCAGGCGCGGCACTCCGATTGACCAGGCGATGCGGCATACGGTCGCGCAGTACTGGCAGAGCATAGATCCGGAGACTGTGCGCGATGCGGAGCAGGAGGCGTGGGCGCTGATGAATGAGGTGGCGGGCGAGAAGTATCCCGACGGCGCGGATATAAAGGACATCGAGGACAGGGATGAACTGGTGTCGTTGCTGAGGTCGGCGCAGCAGAGGGCGCGGGGGATTCCTTAGTGGTCGGTGGCTAGTGGCTAGTGGTTAGTGGTCGGCGGGTATTGGAACGCGAATGGAGTGTTGGCGGGCGCGTTTCAGAGTAGGCGCGGGGGGCTTGGCTTGGGGTTTTCGGGCCATACTCTGACGGTTCCGTATTGTCCGTCGAAGCCGGGGATGATGTGTATGTCGCCGGCGCGGACTTTTTCAATGCCCTCGGCTACGAGTTGGCCGTAGCGGGGGATGGCGTCGGCGATTTCGTGGGTTGGGACGCTGATGAGTACGTCTAGCTCGTTGCCGAAGTTTTCCACCAGCGAAGCGTAAGCGGTCCGCACTCGCTTGGTATTGACGCCGACGCTCATCGCTTCGGAGAGTATCTGTTGCAGGGACACCAGCGATCTGTATGGGGGTCTGCCGTTGGGGGAGCGGATGAGGCCGCGCGCGTCTGTGTGGGTGACGGTCTCGCGTCGGGCCAGTTCCTCCACGCGCTGCATGACGCCGAGCGTGAGCGGGCGCTTGCATACAGGGCAGGCGGTTCCGCGCCGGTTCACCTCGTCGGGCGTGAGGCTGACGCCGCATCTGCGATGGCCGGAGTGGTGGTATTTGCCTTCCTCCGGGAAGAACTCGATGGTGTAGGCGATGTTCTGAGTACGCAGCGATTCGGCCAGGCCGTCGTAGCTGGGGCTGCCGTTGAATATGGTTAGTTCGCGGGCGAGCTTGGGGAGGGAGTGGGCGTCGGAGAATGAGACTATGGTCAGGTCGTCCAGTTCGGGAACGCGCCAGCACATAGCGGGATCGCTGGAGAGGCCGGTTTCGATGGCGTGTATGTGGGGTGTGAGGTCGCCGAAGCATTCTTCGAGGGAGTTGAAGCCGGACTTGGAGCCGAATACGCCGAACCAGGGAGTCCATGCGTGGGCGGGAATCATAATGCAGCGGGGTTCGATTTCGAGCAGCGTTTCCAGCAGGTCGCGTGGGGCGATGGTGAGCGTTGGCCGTCCGTCGCCGTTCAGTTTCGCGCCGCGGCGGTTGAGGGCGTCGTTTACGCGGGCCACGCTGTCCAAGGTGGGCGCGAACATGAGGATGTGGACGCGCCTCGAGCGTCCGCCGACCCTGGCTACGCAGCTTACCTCTGTCCCCAGAATGAACTTCACGCCGTCGTATTCGTACAGGCCGTCGTCGGTGTCGGTCAGCTTGGCGCTGGACTCGGTGAACCAGTCGGGGTGGGTGAAGTCGGCGGAGGCGAGAAGGTCTATGCCCTTGAGTTTGGCCCAGCGCGCCAGGTTCTCGAAGTTCAGCGCGGGGCTGGTGGCGTAGGCGTAGGATGAGTGGATATGGAGGTCGGCGGAGTAGGTCATGTCGTTGACCGAGTGGCTCTTGGGTAATAGAATCATGCTATCACAGAATTTCGCTTGCGGGGGACGCTCAAATGGATTTCGAGCCTCGATACACGACGGAACAGCAGGAATTTCGGAGGGAGGTCAAAGAATGGCTGACCGAGGCGCTGCCGGATGGGCTGGAGTTTCCGGCGGACTCCAATGACCTGTCGTACAATGGCTATCTGAAGCTGAGGGAGTTGGGCCGCGGCCTGGGGGAGAAGGGTTGGCTGTGGCCGACCGCGCCGACCGAATACGGTGGCGGCGGGCTGTCTATTGACCACGCCATCGTCATCGAGGAGGAGTTGGACGAGCGGGGCTTGTCGCTGCCGCCGTACTATGACAGCGGTGGACGGCTGGGCGGCGCGAGCGTGCTGGTGTGGGGCAGCGATGATCAGAAGGATCATTTCCTTCCGCCGATATTCAAGGGGGAAGTCCGCACGTGGCAACTGCTGACGGAGCCGGGCGCGGGTTCCGACCTGGCGGGCGTGGAGATGAGCGCCACGCGGGACGGGGATGACTATGTTCTGAACGGGCAGAAGATATACGTCGGAAGTTCGCACGGCGCGGAGATGCTGTGGACGATAACGCGCACCGCGCCGGACGGGGAGCGACACCGCAATCTGAGCTGGTTCATGATTCCGACCGACAGCCCCGGTGTTACGATTCAGCCGATGGACCTGCTCATCACGAGCGGCGAGGGCGGCGCGGGGACGGGAACGAAGAACACGATATTCTTCGACGATGTGCGGGTTCCGGCGTTCAATCTGATAGGCGGTGAGAACAACGGCTGGCAGGTCGCCACAACGCACCTGGAACTGGAACACGGCTCCGGCGGATCTGTCAGACGCAACCGGCTGGTGGACAGGCTGTTCGAGCTCGCGTCCGAGATGAAGAGCGAAGGCCGCCCGCTGAGCGACGACCCGGGAGTGCGCGACCTGCTGGTGGACGTGTACGTGGAGGCGGAGATTTCGCGGCTGTTCGGGTTGCGGAACTACTGGATGCGGCACACGCGGCAGAAGTTGGCGCACGAAGGGCCGCAGCACTCGCTGTACCGGAAGCAGTCGGGGCTGCGGTCGGCGCAGGCGATGCTGGAGATACTGGGGCCATACGCGCTGACGAACGATCCGAGGTGGGACAGGTCGGAGGGCCACATGGAGGTGTTCCAGCGCGCGAGCATCGTGGCTATGCACCCGGGCGGGACTGCCGAGATACAGAAGGTTATCATGTCTCGGCGGCTGGGCGTGGGGCGGCAGGTTCGGGAGCAGGCGGGAAGGCTGGAGTAGTCAGTCTGGATTCGAGGTGAATGAGATGGAGAAGATAGTAAAGGACAAGCGGGACGAGATAGCGGGGCTGTGCGAGAAGTACGGAGTGAAGAGGCTGGACGTTCTGGGCGGTGTTACTGTCGGCTTATCCGGTCGAGGAAGTCGGGATTTGGACTTTCTGGCGTCCTTTCACGATCCCGACGCGCCGAATCGAGGAGGGTGGAACTCCCCGCAGTTCAAGTTGTCGGTAGATCTGGAAGACCTCTTCGAGGGGGAACTAGACCGCGTAGTCGTCGGCATAGAAGGCGAATACAAGCATCCGAGCGTAAAGCCTTGGATAGAAAAAATCCGCGAAGTGGTATATGCCGACGCCTGAGACACCTATATTTCTGACGTACATACGCGACGCGGCAGACTTAATCGAAGAATTCGTTGGAGCGCGAGCGTTTTCCGAGTACGAACGTGACACAATGCTGCGTTCCGCCGTGGAGAGACAGTTCATAAGCATTGGCGAGTCGGTCAATATGCTATCGCGGGCCGAACCCGAATCGGTATCTCGGATAACCGACTATCGCGGGATCATAGACTTTCGCAATTTCCTCACCCACAGTTTCTTCAATGTGCAAAACCAGACCGTGTGGGACAATGTGACCAACCACCTGCCAATCCTACGCGCTGAAGTGGTGGAGTTAATACAGGAATACGAGAGGGGCTGAATGGACCTTTCACTTACCGAGGAACAGGAACTGCTGAGGAATACGGCGCGGGACTTCATGGAGCGCGAAGGGCCGAAGGAGACGCTGCTGGAGTTCGACGAGTCGGATACGGGCTTTTCCGCTGATATATGGCAGAAGGCGTCGGACATCGGCTGGCTGGGTATGCTGGTGGCGGAGGAGTACGGCGGGTCGGGGAGCGCCCTGACGGACGCGGCGGTGGTCTATGAGCAGCTTGGCGCTGGGCCGCTGTCCGGGCCGTTCTTCTCGTCGGGCGTCCTGGGGGCGCTCATCGTGTCCGAGGCGGGAAGCGAGGAGCAGCGCGGGCGCTGGCTTCCGAATATCGCTTTGGGGCGCGAGATTGTCACTCTCGCGCTGACTGAGCCGGAGTACGGCTGGGGAGCGGAGTCCGTCCAAATGCGCGCGCAGCCGACGGATTCGGGCTACGTTCTGAGTGGGACTAAGCTGTTTGTTCAGGACGCGAAGGCGGCTACAACGCTGATATGCGCCGCGCGAGTTCGAGGGCGCGAGGGCGTTAGCCTGCTGATGGTGGACGCGCGAGCGCCGGGTCTTTCGACGCGGCTGTTGCCGGGCTTCACGGGCTGGGTTGGGGAGGTCGAGTTGGACGAGGTGGGGGTTCCGCGCGACGCGGTTCTGGGCGAGTTGGGAGGCGGATGGCGTCCGCTCCAGAGCGCGTTCCGCAAGGCGATTCCGGTGTTGTGCGCGTACAAGGTGGGCGGCGCGCAGGCGGTGTTCGACATGACGCTGGAATACTCGCGCACTCGCATACAGTTCGGAACTCCGATAGGCCGCTTCCAGCGCGTTCAGGATCACATCGTGGAGATGGTCAACCACCTGGACGCGGCGCGCTGGACTACCTACGAGGCGCTGTGGAAGCTGGACGCCGGTCGGCGCGATGACGCCAGCGTTCACCTGGCCAAGGCGGTGGCGTCGGAGGGGTACTACCAGGGCTGCAACCATTCGCACGAGGTTCACGCGGGTATAGGCGTGGTGCGGGAGTATGGGCTGACGCTGCACACCCGTATGTCGCGGACGCTGTACCATTATCTGGGGGATCCGCGCTTCCACCGCCGGAAGATAGGGGACGCGCTGCTGGGTTAGCGGACGTTCCTGACGCGCTGGAGCAGGTATGTGAGCAGTATTCCGATTGGGATGGCGACGACGATTGCGCCCAGGATGACGACTATGGCCAGGTCGCCCAGCCCGAGGATGGCGTTTATCTGGTCCTGTATCCAGCCCAGAAGCACGGGGTCTCCCGGCTCCCCGTGGTGCGCGAGGGCGGACAGCAGGAATGATGGCATGGTTGAGAGTCCAGTCGTCAGTCGTTCGCGCCCTGGACGGCGGGAGTGGCCGAGGGCGTGGGTCGAGGCGTCTGGTAGCGTATGGAGAACTTGCGCTCCTTGACCGAGTAGCTGGCGAGGGTCGCGCCCAGCAGCGTCAGGCCGGCCAGGGCGAACGGTATCACGTAGGTGCCGGTGACGTCGTACAGGATGCCCGCGACTATCACGCTCACGGAGCCGCCTATCTGGTGGGCGAAGGTGGTGAAGCCGCCCAGGGTGCCGAGGTTGCGTGTTCCGTAGATGTCCGCGGTCAGGGAGGACGTGAGGGGCGGCGTGGCTATCCAGGACATTCCTGCGAAGTACGCGAATGTCCATATACCGACCGAAGGCGGTATTCCGACTCCGAACAGGTCCGCGAGGATGCTGGGCGTTACCAGCATGACGTAGGCGAAGAACCTGATGAAGTAGATGGTGCCGAGCATATTCTTTCGGCTGAACTTGTCGGAGTGAATGCCGACCACCATGACGCCGACCGCGTTTAGTCCCTGCATCATTCCGAAGGCCATAGCCGCTACCGCCGGGCTGATGCCCAGGTCTATGGCGAACGGGACGTAGTGGGTGGATATGATGAGCGTGGTCACGCCGCATACGAAGTACGCGCCGGATAGCTGCCATATCGGGGGCGACCTGAACGAGTCCTTCCAGCTATCGGATTCGAGGGGCGCGGTGGAGGCGGGGTTGGCCACGAAGTCCTTCTTGTCGCGGGTGATGAACGCCACCAGCCAGATGGCCGCGACAAGCGGAAGGGCTATCAATTGGATGAAGGACCAGACTACCTTCCAGGCCATAGCCAGTATCGCCGGGGGCTGCGTCTGTCCGCCTCTGCCGTCGGGTATCTCGCCTATGTCTTCGGGCTTGTCGCGCAATAACAGCCCCACCAGGGGCAGCGCGAGGATAAGCACGAGCGTACCGAGAACCAGCCAGGCGACCCGCCAGTGCGTCCAGATGATGAGGGAGGCGGCGAAGGGCGTGAGTATCAGTCCGCCCAGCGAGGTTCCGGCGGTGCAGAGACTCAATACCACGCCCCGACGGCGCACGAACCACTTGGCGAGGACGGCGTGGACGGTGACCAGCGAGACGCCGCTTGACGCGGTGGACATCACGAGTCCGTAGATCAGTATGAGGAACAGCAGGCTGGCGCTCAGCTCTATCTCGATGAACGGCAGGCTGATGGCGGGGGCGAAGTCCAGGCCGAAATCGCTTGTGAAGGTAATCAGTATCGTGGAGAGGCCCAGCACGAGCAAGCTGAGGGATATGACGGAGCGGCCTCCGAAGCGGTCGTAGAGCCGTCCGAGGAAGGGCTGGGAGAGTCCGTTCACCAGTATGCCGACGGCTATGGCGGCGGATATTTCGGTGCGGCTCCAGTCGAGGTCGTCGGTCATTGGGACGACGAACACTCCGAAGCCGTTTCTGGCGCCCATGGACATGAAGAGCGCGAAGGCTCCGGCGGCGACGATGAACCAGCCGTAGAAGATGCCCTTGCCCTGTGTCAATCCGCGCCTCCGCTGCGTATCTCGAATCGCGTTCTCATGCTTGGAACGCGATTCAAGCAGTATAGCTCAAGTCTATCGCAGAGCGGCGGGTTGTTCAATGAGAAATTCGCATTAGTCCCGATAGGCGTAATCAATAGTCCGCCCCACGCAGGCGTGGGGCGGACTATTGATTACGCTTGTATATCTAAGGTGGTCTCCTGAGAGACCGCGCTAGGCGGTGGCCGTTTCCTGGCTTTCCTCCGGCTCTTCGGTTTTGCGTCGCTTGTCCGTGTAGGTGATTATCAGCGTGAGCAGTCCCAGAAGCGCGCCCGCTATCAGGCCGAGCCATGTCCAGCCGATGCCGCCGTCGGATAGGGTGACCGGAACCGGCGTGGGAGTCGGCGACTCGACGACCGCCGCTATCACAACCACTGTCGGCGTGGGCGACGGGGTGGCCGTAGGCTCAGGCGTCGCGGTGGCGGTGGGAACCGGGGACGGCGTGACCGTCGGCGTAGCCGTGGGCGTAGGCGACGGTGTATGCGTCGCTGTTGCCGTGGGCGACGGGGTTGCGGTCGGCGTCGGCGTCGGCGGGACGACCTCGATCTCCATCACGGTCACGGTCGCGGGCGTCGGCGTAGCCGTGGGCGACGGTGTATGCGTCGGTGTTGCCGTGGGCGTGGGCGACGGTGTTGCGGTCGGCGTCGGCGTCCTTGTAGGCGTGGGCGACGGTGTATGCGTCGGTGTTGCCGTGGGCGTCATCGTAGGCGTTGCCGTCGGTATCGGCGTTGCCGTCGCGGTTGGCGTCGGCGTCGGCGTCGGCGTAGCCGTGGGCGTGGGCGAAGGCGTCGCTGTGGGCGTGGCAGTCGGCCTGACGTAGTAGCCGCCTCCACCGCCTCCTCCGCCGGTCGGGACTACGACTGCCACGGGCGTCGGCGTCGCGGTCGGGTCGGCGGCGGGCGTAACGCCGTTCTCGCCGGGGTCCGACCAGGGGCTGTCGCTCTCGTGGTTCATCGCCTTCACCTGGACCTCATAGATGATACCCGCAGTCTGAACCGTTATCGTGGTCTGGGTAGCCGTTCCGCTGAATTGCCAGTCAGTCCAGGCCGGAGCGTCCTTCTCCCTGTACTGAACGTCGTAGTCGGTTACCGGCGGCTTGCCGGTCATGTCAGGGGCCTTCCAGGCGACCGCCAGTTGCGCGCCGGACAGTGAAACGGAGGGCGCGTCCAGCTTGGGAGGCGGTTCGCTCACGTCGGTTACGTTTATGGTCACCTGCGTGATGGCGTCCGTGGATGTGTCCGCTTCGCGCCTCTTGTTCTTGCCGTCGCTGACCGAGACGTTCACGCTGTACGTAGCTTTCGCTTCGTAGTCCAAGTTCGTCCCGGCCTTGAGCGTTATCTGGCCTGTGGAGGAGGCTATCTCGAACTTGGCGGCGTCCGTTCCGCCCAGCGAGTAGGTGAGCGCGTCGCCATCCGGGTCGGTCGCGGAGACCGGAGCGCCCACGTTGGTACCGGCGGGCGAGTTCTCGGCTACGTTGCGGGTCGTGGATCCCGGGAAGGTCGGCGGGCCGTTGTACTTGCTGGTCTGCTGTTTACCCGAATCCGACCAGGGGCTTACGCCCTCGTCGTTATACGCCCTCACCTGGACGTAGTAGAGAGCGCTGTCGGACAGATTGGCGAGCGTGTCGGACGTGTTCGTTCCTCTGAACGGGGAGACGCTCCAGGTCGCGCGGCCCTCGGCCCTGTACCGCACGTCGTAGTCGGTGACGGGAGGCTTGCCGGTCATGTCCGGGGCTATCCAGGTCGCGTCCAACGAACTCTCGGGATCCGCGGAGTTGCGCGTAACCGTCGGCGCGGCGGGCTTGGACGGCGGCTCCAGAACATCGGCTATGATGATGTCCACCTCTATGGTGGCGTCCGTGCTGGTGTCGGGTTGGTTCTCCTTGTCCTTGTTGTCGGTGACCTCGACCGTCACGCTGTACTTGTTCTTGGCCTCGTAGTCCAGCGGCGACTTGACCGAAATCTGGCCGTTGGAAGAGTCAATGGCGAAGTCGCGCCCGTCGGTTCCGCTCAGCCTGTACTCAAGAGTGTCGTCCTCGTTGTCGGCGGAGTGGATATTCATGGGATCGCCGATGTTCGTTCCGGCCGCCGAGTTCTCGGCTATGGAGCGCGTCGTTGTGGCGTCCTTGAACTCGGAGTCTATGTTCTTGTCCTCGGTCTTGGCCTTGCCGGAGTCCGACCAGGGGCTTTCGCCCTCGTGGTTTCCGGCGCGCACCTGCACGTCGTAGCCGCGTCCGCCTTCCAGGTTGGTCAGCGTCGTGCTGGTCGCGGTGGATGTCGCGTTGGGCTGCCACAGGCTCCAGGTCGTCGTGCCGGTCTGCTTGTAGCGCACGTCGTAGTCGGTGACGGGGGGCTTGCCGGTCATGTCCGGGGGCGTCCAGACCACGTCCAGCTTGGTCTTCAGATCCGTGTCGTTGCCCGTCACGTCCGGCGCGTCGGGCGCGGTCGGCGGTTCGTCGGCGTCGGTTATGTTGATGGTGACCGCTATGGTGTCGTCCGTGCTGGTATCCGGCTGGCCCGAATTGGTCTCGCCGTCGGTGACTTCCACGGTTACGCTGTACGTAGCCTTCGCCTCGTAGTCCAGCGCGGCCTTCGTCTTTATCCGGCCGGTGGAGGTATCCAGGTCGAAACTCGCCGCGTCCGTCCCGCTCAGCGAGTAAGTCAGCGTGTCGCCGTCTATGTCCGTCGCGGACACCGCCGTTCCGACATTGGTTCCGGCGGCGGAGTTCTCCTGAACGCTGCGCGTGGTGGTCGCGCCCTCGTCGAAGGCGGGCGTCTCGTTCACGTCCGTTACGTTGATGGTGACCGGGACGGTGTAGTCGCCGGGAGCGTTGGGGTTTAGGGTCTGGGACGAAACGCCGGCCATGGCCGCTTTCACGGTCACGATGACGTCGTAAGATGTCTTGGTTTCGTAGTCCAGCGCGGACTTGACCTTTATCTGGCCGCTGGACGCGACGATGGTGAAATCGCTCGCGTTTGTTCCGCTCAGGGTATGGGTGAGCGTGTAGTTGTTGGGGTTGGAGGTGGCGGTGACGGGCGTTCCGATGTTGGTTCCGGTCGCAGAGTTCTCAGGCACGGAGCGGGTTATTCCGCCGCCCTTGGTTATGGCGCTGCCGGAGTCCGACCAGGGGCCGTTGCCCTCGTGGTTCTTCGCGCGAATCTGTACCTGGTAGCTCTTGTTCGCGGTCAGATTCGTCAGCGTCGCGCTGGTGGAGGTTCCGATATGTTTGGGAAGATCCCAGGCGGTGCTGGTGGATGTGGTGGACAGCCGGTAGCGAATGTCATAGCCCGTAACCGGGGGTATGCCCGCCATCTGCGTATTGGTCAGCGCAGTCCAGGATACGCCCAGCTTGGAAGTGGGGCTGGCGCTGTCGCGGGACACGGAGGGCGCGGACAGCTTCACGGGCGGTTCGTTCACGTCCGTTACGCTGATGTCCACCGCCGTCGTGGTGCTGAGCGCGCCGTCGGTAACGGTCACGCTCACTTTGTAAGCGCTCTTGGCTTCGTGGTCCAGCGCCGCCTTCACCGCTATCTGTCCGGTGGATGTGTTGAAGCTGAAACTCGATGTGTCCATTCCGCCAATCGAGTAGGTCAGCTTGTCCTTGTCAACGTCGGAGGCGGACACCGCCGCGCCCACGTTCGTTCCGGCCGCCGAGTTCTCCGCCACGCTGCGCTTCGTCGCGCCTACGCCCGGGAAGGTCGGCGTCTCGTTCACGTCGGTTACGTTGATGGTGACCGGGATGGTGTAGTCGCCGGGCGCGTTCGGGTTCAGGGACTGTATCCCGGCCACGGCGGCCTTCACGGTCACGATTACGCTGTAACTGTTCTTGGTTTCGTAGTCCAGAGCGGACTTGACCTTTATCTGGCCGCTCGATGATTCGATTGTGAAGTCGCTCGCGTTCGCGCCGCTCATCGTGTGGGTGAGCGTGTAGTTGTTCGGGTTGGAGGACGCCGTGACCGCCGCGCCGATGTTGGTTCCGGCCGCTGAGTTCTCGGCGACTGAGCGGGTCAGGCCGCCGCCCTGCGTTATCGCGCTGTCGGAGTCCGACCAGGGGCCGTTGCCCTCGTCGTTCACGGCGCGAACCTGCACTTCGTAGCTCTTGTTCGCGGTCAAACTCGTCAGCGTGGTACTGGTTCCCGTGCCGCTGAAGCTGTGGGAAGTCCAGTTGGAATCGCCATGCTTGCGGTACTGCACATCGTAGTCGTTGACGGCCGGCTTGCCCGCCATCTGGGTATTGGTCAGCGGCGTCCAGGACACGTCAATCTTGCTGGTGGGCGTGGTGGCGTTCGCGGACACGGAGGGCGCGGACAGCTTTACGGGCGGCTCGTTCACGTCGGTTATGTTGATGGTTATCGAGATGGTGTCGTCGGAGGAAGTGTCAGCGCCGCCGGACTTGTTCTTCCCGTCCGTCACCTCGACGGTCACGCTGTAAGAAGTCTTCGCTTCGTAGTCGAGCGCGGCCTTTGTCTTTAGCTGTCCGGTGGAGGTGTCAAGGTCGAAACTGGCGGCGTCCGTGCCGGAGAGCGAGTAGGAGAGCGTGTTGAACTTCGCTACGCCGTCCGGGTCGGTGGCGGATACCGTCGCGCCGATGTTCGTTCCGGCGGACGTGTTCTCGGCCACGCCGCGGGTGGCGCTATTCCCTTCGGTAAAGGAAGGCGGTTCGTTCTCGTTCGTTACGTTGATGGTCACGGGAACCGTGTAGTCGCCCCGCATATTCGGGTTCAGGCTCTGGATAGAAACCCCGCCGGCCCCGCCCGCCGCGGTCACCGTTACGATTACGCTGTAAGAGGTCTTGGTTTCGTAGTCCAGCGCCGACTTCACCTTTATCCGCCCGGTGGAGGTGGCGATTGTGAAATCGCCCGCGTTCGTTCCGCTCAGGCTGTGCGTCAGCGTGTAGTTGTTGGGGTTGGAGTCGGCGGTCACAGCCGCGCCCACGTTCGTTCCGGCGGTCGAGTTCTCAATCACCGAGCGGGTGACGCCGCCGCCCTTCGTTATCGCGCTGCCGGAGTCCGACCAGGGGCCGTTGCCCTCGGCGTTCACCGCGCGAACCTGTACCTGGTAGCCCTTGTTCGAGGTGAGATTATCCAGCGTCGCGCTCACCGAAGTTCCGGTGTGCGAGTGCGACGTCCAGGATGTCGTGCTGGTGGAAGTGGTGGACAGCCGGTAGCGGACGTTGTAGTCCGTGACGGCGGGCTTGCCCGACATCTGCGCGTTGGTCAGCGCCGTCCATGACACGTCCAGCTTGCTGGTGGGCGTAGTCGCGTTCCGCGCGACCGTCGGGGCCGCCATCTTCGGCGGCGGTTCGTTCACGTCGGTTACGTTGATGGTGACCGGAACGATGTAGTCGCCCCGCGCGTTCGGGCTGAGGCTGGCGGTCGAAACCCCGCCCGAGGCGGTCACGGTTACGGTCACGCTGTACGAGGTCTTGGTTTCGTAGTCCGGGACATTGCCCGTCTTCACCTTTATCTGGCCGCTGGACGATTCGATTGTGAACTTGCTGGCGTCCGTTCCGCTCAAAGCGTGGGCGAGCGTGTAGTTGTTGGGGTTGGAGGTGGCGGTCACAGCCGCGCCGATGTTGGTTCCGGCGGCGGAGTTTTCGGCTATGGAGCGCGTTACGCCCCCGGCCTTCGTTATCGCGCTGCCGGAGTCCGACCAGGCGCTTGTGCCTTCGTCGTTCGTGGCGCGCACCTGTATATGGTAGCTCTTGCCGGAGGTCAGCCCGCTCAATGTCGCGCTGGTGGAGGTTCCGGTGTGCGAGTGCGACGTCCAGCTGCTGGTGGCGGTGGAAGTGGTGGACAGCCGGTAGCGGACGTCGTAGTCCGTAATTGGCGGCTTGCCCGTCATAGTGGGCGCTGTCCAGGACACGTCCAGCTTGCTTTCGGGCGTCGCGCTGTTGGCGGATACCGTGGGCGCGGCCAACTTTGGCGGCGGCTCGGCGACGTCATTCAGGAAGATGGTGATATGGTAGGTGCCGTCGAGGATGTTCCTGCTGAGGTTATTCTCCACGACGCGGAGGGTAACTTTGTGGGCGCTCTTGGATTCGTAGTCCAGGTTGGCACCCTGTTTCACCCATATCTGGGCGGACTGGGCCGTCTTGTAGCCGGTGTCCGTGGTAATTCTGAAACTGGAGGCGTCGGCTCCGCCCAGGGTAAAGCTCAGCGGATAGTAGTCGGTGGCGTTGACGTTGAACGCCGAGCCGACTTTGTCGGTGGTCGTCGAGTTCTCATCCACGTAGCGCGTTACGGAGGAAGAGAAGAAGTTGGACTCGCCGGACCAGTGGCCGGGGCCCTCGTCGGCGATTTCGGAGCGCACCGACACCTCGTACTCCGCGCCCGCGGTCAGGCCGGTGATGGTGGCGCTGGTGGCAGTGCTGGTATTGGTGGCGTTCCACTCCGTCCATGAACTGGTTCCCGCTTGCCTATACCGCACGTCGTAGTCAATTATCGTGGTACCCGCCATTGGGGTCGGCGCGGTCCAGGATACGTCCATCGCCGTGGTCGGGTTGGCTGCATTCTGCGCCAGCGTCGGCGCGCCCACATTCGGCGCGCGGACGTCGTTTACATTGATTACGAGGTCGCCCCCCGCAGTCTTGCCGGAGACAGTGTACCTGAATTTGCCGCTGTACGAGGTCTTGGTCTCGTAGTCCAGCGTCGTCCCGTCCTTCACCGTGAGCTCGCCCGTGCTGGAGTTGATGTCAAAGTATGTGGCGGCGTCGCCGTCTGTGGTGAGCATGAAGCTGCTGCCGCCGGGGTTTGGCCCACCCACGCTTCCCACCACGGTGCCCTTGGGCTTGTTCTCCGTGACTCTCTTCGTGTCGGTGCACTTGAAGTTCTTCACCCCCAGCTGGATTGAGTCATAGAGGCCGCTGGGGTCGGTTGCCGTGTAGGTAAGGTAGTACCAGTCCAGGGGCGGATGCTTGAGCGTCACCACGGCGTAGTTGTTGGAGGAATTGATGTAGGCGTCTACCATCGTCGACGTCGAAACCGAGAAGGTCATCGTGTCTCCGTCCGGGTCAACGAAGTGGACGCTGTGCCCGCTGCTGGGGGCGAAGGTTATGGAGCCGCTATAGCAACTCATGCCCGGGTTGGTGTCGTAGTGGGACCATAGCTGCGCCAGCAGCTGGGCCTTGTTGCTCTTGATGTTTCTGTACGGCGCGAAGTTTCCGTTCGTATCCCCCGCCATGAAGATGAGATTCGCGTGCGTGCCTTTGTTGGTGGCCGCGGCGTTGTAAACGAATACCCTGGCGGCGAACCAATTCGAGGGCGTGCCGCTGATGGTGCGGGTGGAACCGTTCCAGGACAGGCCGGGAGGCAGGTTCAGGTTCTTGCTGTCGCCTGAATTCGTGAGCGAATAGACGATGGTGTTGGCGCCGGTGGCGGCGGGCAGCACGGTCGTGGTGGCGGTGCCCTGCTGCCATTTCTTGTCTGTGGGCGTGGTGTCGAATGAGAGGCCGGCCTGGGCGGATACCTGCTGCCCGGTGGCCATCCCCTCCGTCACCTCGACACTGAACGAAAGCGTAACGCTGTCCGTTCCGTCGGTGGCGGTGTAGGTGTAGGCGGTCTTGGCGCTGGCCGCCGTGGGCGTCCCGCTTATCGTCCGCGTCGAAGAGTCGAACGACAACCCCGCCGGAAGCGCCGGGGACAGCGAGTAGGTTATCACGCCGCTCCCGCCCGTCGCCTGCGGCAGCGTCAGAGCCTTTATAGCCACGTCCTTGGTGTAGCTCTGATCCGCTATCGTCGCGTCCCCGAAGGACAGCGCGGGCGTACTCGTGCTGGGCGTGGTCGTGCTGATGGGCGGCGTCGTGGTACTCGGCGTGGTGGTGCTGATAGGCGGAGTAGTAGTGCCGGGCGTAGTGGTGCTGATAGGCGGCGTACTCGTGCCGGGCGTAGTAGTATCTATCGGAGGCGGCGGCGTGAAGGGGCCGGCCGGCTCGGAATTGCGCCAGCCGCTGTCACCCGTGTCGTTGCGCGCGCGGACGCCCACTATATACGTCTTGCCGTTCTCGACGTCGCTTATGGTTATGCTGCTGGTCGAATGGTTGAGAGCCGCCAGGCTCCAGCTTGCGCCGTCGTCCGAACTATAGGTGACATGATAGCTCGTCGCGCCCGTGACGGCGGGCCAGCTGGCGGCCAGCGTTCCGTCGGCGCGCGTCACCGTCACCTCAGACGGCGTTTCGGGCGGCGATATTAGCGCGGGCAGCGTCGCGTGAATCTTCAGCGCGCCCGCGTCGCCCTTCCGCCACACCTGCAATATCACCCCGTAGCCGGTCGCCGCGTCCAGGCCGGTTACACTCTCCGGGCCGGTGTAGTTCACGTCGAAGTTGGCTTCGCTCTGGAACACCGTCCCGATGCACGAAGATCCGTCATACTGGCTGTCGTCGCAAACTATGACGCGGTAATAGTCGAATCCCCTGCCCTCGTACTTCGTCCAGGACACCGACGCTGTTGTGGGATCCTCCCCCCGCGTCGCCTTGACGGTTACTTCCTCCACCTCGACCGCCGCGCCCGCGTCCTGAACCTGGCGACCTTCACCGGCCGCGCCCTCCGCGCCGCGGACGGCGGGTTCGGGCGTCGGCGTGGGCGATTCCTGCGCCGCGATGGGCGCTGAGAAGAGCGAGACGGCGGCCGCCAGTAAAGCCAGGACAACCAACAGCGTCAGCGTGAACCCCGCCGCCTGTGGAAATCCGACCGTCATGCGATTCGCCTGCCTGAACATCTCAGAGCCTCTCTATCTATTCTGCTGTCCCTGTGTATGAACCACCGCCGCCGCTTCCATATTCGCCATAATCTCTGTATTCGGGCAAAAAGAAAGCCGCGCTATATATAGCGCGGCTTTCACATAACATAATTTGGACAACAATTCGGAATCGCTCGCGGCGCTGAAAAATCCTTGACGGCCTTCGCCTGTCGCTCTCTCGTCTCCCCGGACGCTCTCGCCCCGTCCGCCCCGCTTCGACGGGGCGGACGAATTGACGAAAGAGAAAGTTAGCCGGTCCTGGTCTGGACGGTCGCGCTCTGGCGGCGGCCCATTCGGTTGAGGCTGACGGTCAGGACGCCGAAGAACAGCGTGAGCAGGAAACCTATCAGAAGGCCCTCCCAGAACCCTCTGAGGTAAGGCGCGTCGGTCATGAAGATGGCGGCCAGCGCGGCGAGTATGATAACTACGGCGGCTCCGAATCCGAGTGTGGACTTGCTCATTCTCATTATCTTCTCCTTGTCCGTTTGTCTATTCTGCGGTTCGCGCTGGTGTCTCTCGACACCGACGCGGTTCAATGCTTGCGCTTCAATTAGATGCTGTTGACAATCAACTCGGATACAATAATAAATGAAACAAGAGTTGTCAAGAGGTAATTTTGGTTAATTTTATGATTGGCATGGCATATCATCCTTTCTGGAAAGAGATGCAGTCGCATGGATTGAGGTTGGCAACCAGCGTCGAAAGGCGCGTTCGCCTGGGTCGCTATGTGGTTCAGTCGCTCCATCGCTTCATAAAGTCCTTTATTGAGGTCTATAAACGCACTCTACCATTGATTTTGAGCGTTGTCAACACCCAAATCGCTAATATCAGTGAATACTTCCATATATAACGCCTTAATGACTGTTACAGCGTATTTATCTTGTAATATATATGGAAAAGCATATTTGCCAATTTAATGTTTTGCCGCAAGTATGCATTGCCCAAATGATACTTTGCGCTGGATATGGGTTGCCCGCGCTATGCGTTGCTCCTCAATTATTTTGCGTGTCCACAGCCTTGAACGATTCAGGATTTGCTCTTGACAAATGAATAGGCAAGCATGAATTATTTTTCGTAATGGGGCGGGGGCGCAGGTCTTTCGATTATCAACCAATTACGTTCGTGGTGACCCTTCGACAAGCTCCCTTCGACAAGCTCAGGGCGAACGACAGAAGCGGTATCGGGAAATAACCGAAAGAGCCTGGGAGGCGGGCGACGCCTCAGCAGGGGGCTTCGCCGACGGGCGCGAGGCGGATGCGGAGGTCGCTCATGGCGTAGGAGTCGAACGGGTTTCTGCCAGATCGCAGTTCCTCTATCCAGTCGGAGCGGCTGGGGCGATAGTAGGCGGCGCAGCTCTCTTTGGGAGACGATTCCGTCCACTCCAGGAATCCCTCGAAGTCCGAGACGGCCTTCTCATACTCGCCCAGCAGCGCGTAGATGAAGCCCCTGCTGTCCAGCGCGCGGCCGGAGGAATCCCGCGCCGCCGCCGCGTCGCAATGCCTGAGCGCGTTCTCCGGATCGCCGGCCACGCCCATCTGCCAGCAGAGCGTCGCGTTGAAGGTAACGTCGCTCGGCTTCAGCCTTTGCGCGCGTCGCAAGTCGGACAGCGAACTGCCCAGGTTCTCCAGCGCCGAGTGCGCCAGCCCGCGATTGAAGTACGCCCTGGCGTATGCGGGATCCAGTTCGATAGCGCGGCTGAACGCGGCGAGCGCGAGTTCCAGGTCGCCGGGCAGCGAGCGGTTGAGGTACGCGTTTCCGAGTCCGACATGGGCCGAGGCGAGTTCCGGCTGTATCTCAAGCGCCCTGCCGATGTCCTCGAACGCTCGCTCCAGGTCGTCCGGCCCGCCCCTGGCTATGTAGGCGGCGGAGCGGTTCACATACGCGGCGGCGTAGTCGGGCTGTATCTCAAGCGCCTCGTCCAGGTAGCCGATGGCGCGCTCCGGGTCGTCGGCTCCACCGCGCCTGATGTGGGCCACGGCCTGGTTCAGATGGGTGGCCGCGCGCTCCGGCTCTATCTCCAGGGCGCGGCTGAGATCCGCCAGCGCTAGTTCCGTGTCTCCCCGCTCGCCCCTGTCCAGGTAGGACAGCGCGCGAGAGTTGTACGCTTCCACCGAATCCGGGTCTGAGGAAAGCGCCCATGTGAAAAGCTCGATAGCGCGGTCCAGGTCGGGCGGTTCGCCGCCCCGGTACGCCAGCCCGAGATTGAACCGCAGGTTGGCGAGCGCGGACGGCTCTTCCGGCGGCCTGGTCAGCGCGCGAATCAGCGTCGCCTTGGCCAAGCGGTGCTCCCCCTGTTCCAGGTGCAATTGGCCCAGCGTAAGCAGCGCCACGTAGCGCACCTCGGCCCTGAGACCTATGTTGATGGTGGCCGGAAGATCGGCGGGCGTCGAGGCGATGTCCACCACCTGCTGGTCGCGCCGCTCCGAGCGGCTGTTGGGCGCCGTGAACCGAGCTATCACGCGACCGCTGTCGTACTCTCCCCATATCACCAGCATCGCGTCCGCGCGCCGGCCGGCGGCCACGGCCTCATCTTCCGCGCGAATCCGCTCCGGCCACTCCGCCGCTCTCACCCCCTCGATTCCGGCGGCGCTGATCTCGCTCTCTATTTCCTCTTTCAGCCTTCCCGGAACGTTGAAGCCCTGCTGCCCGGCGGTGTAGTTCACGAACGGCGCGAGGACTATCAGCGATTCGCCTTCCGAGGCCACAGGGTAGTCCGTCCTGTCCATCATCATGAAGGCCGCGACCGCCGCGGCTGCCAGGACCAGCAGCGCCGCGCCGACGGATACGCCGATACGCAGTCCCCAGCGTCGGATGAATGGTCGCGGCGGCGCGGCGGCGTCTTCAGCCCGAACGACCGGAGCGGGCGGCGCTGCGACTGTCTCGGTGGATACAGGCGTCTCAGGCGGCGCTTCTTCTGCCACCGTCGCCATAGCGGACGTCTCTTCCGGGACGGGTTGAGTCTCCGGCGAGAATCCCGCCGCCAGCAGAAATTCGTCCCGCTCCTCCGGCGCCAGGCGCAGCAGTTCGGCGCAGCGAACCACATCCGCGCGGTATCGCGGGCGCGTGGTGACGCCCTCTCTCCAGCGGACGAGGGTCGGACGGCTGACCGGGATTCGACGCGCCAGTTCGGCGTCGCCGACGCCGGTTCGCTCCATGTACAGGGTGAGAAGTTCGGCGAATGTGGGCAATGTTACAGATTCTATGCGCGAAATTCGCTGAATGAGACATTATCGCTACTGGAAGTGTACACCATTCCGCGCCATTCTGAACTTAGCGATAGTCCCTTCCCGCTCGACGGGCGAAGGTTTAGGATGAGGGTGATACCCTCTATATATAAGGAGGCATGAAAGATGCTCAGAACTTTAGCGATAGCGGCGGCGTCCATCGGAGTGATCGCGCTTATTGTGGCGCTGGCCGCCTGCTCCAACGAGAACAACATAGAGGCTACATCGCCCACACCGACACCCACCCCTTCCTCGCAGTTGGAAATCCCCGTAAAAGATACGGGCGCGACCGCTTCGTCGGACGGCGCGTCGTCCGACGAGAGCAAAGGCGACGACGGGGAAGACAACGGAGAGAGCGACAACGACGATAACAATGGCGGCGGGTCGAGCGCCTCCGCGTCTTCGTCCGCGGACGGCGTCGCCAGCTTCGTCAATCCCAACCCCGACGGAAACGGCATAACCCTGAACACCGCGCCCAACGACGCGCTGAAAGATTCCCAACCCCTGAACATCGTCACCTGGAACAAGCCGCCAACCCTGTCTCCGGGCGAACTGAGCGCCGAGGGCGTCATACAGAACGGCGGCGTCCTGTTCGAGCCGACGATGGACGAAGGTTCGGCCTTCTCCGTTTACTACAAGGGACACGACGAATCGCTGGTAGAACTGCTGCCCGACCTGGGACCGATGATGATGTGGCTCACCGACCTCACCGTCGCGCCGACCGAGTGGGAAATCGAAGGCGGCAAGTTCAGCTTCCGCGCCTACTCTCCCCTGTTCATGGACTCGGACCCATCCAACCTGGAACTGAGGGTGTACGGCTACGACGGCAACGGAGACCCGGCGATCCTCGCCATCGCGGATTTAGTCGCCGAATAGCGCCCGGCCCATCTTACGCGAAAGCCGCCGCGCTTACTTGGCGCGGCGGCTTTCTGATTCTGAATTGGTGAGCCGGCTGGGATTCGAACCCAGGACACCCAGATTAAAAGTCTGGTGCTCTGGCCAAACTGAGCTACCGGCCCATGGACCTCGACTGCGACCCCGAATATGCGACCCCGCCGCGTTGAACCTGTCTGATTATGATAGCGTTGTTCGGACACAGGTTACAAGCCGCCCGACTGCGTAAGTCCCCTCTCCCTCAATGGGTTTGCAGGGGTAGGCAAAAATCCCTTCCACCTTGACTGCGAATGTCCGAACCCCGCCATTCCGCAATCCCGGCCATCGCCCAACTTACGATTCAGACCCTTGACAACCCTGCCAGAACTCATGTACTTTGATTGCGGCCCAAGAACCCATGTGCGCTGATTCCAATATGAGAACCCCGAAACTCAGCCTCGCTCGGCCCGCCGACTCACCATCCCAATCTTGAATTCAGCCACGGAGTACAATACATTTGGAGCGAGACATGGACACATCCTCGGAAAGTCGGAGAGAGTCCGCGCTGACGATTCGCAGAGAGTTGCGTCCGGTTTACGCCGCCCTGTTCGTCCTTCAGACCTTCGGCCTGGTGGCGCGACGATTCTACATCGCGCTCATCGAGAACCCGGACGCCGCGCTGATGGACATCGCGGCGGCGAGTCTGAGCCAACTGGAACGCGATGGCGCGAAAGCCGTAGTAAGCACCGTAATAATGACGGAGGTATGGGACGCTATGATGGGAACGAGAGACGCCATAAACGACTGGCTTGAAAAGCGACGCCGCCAAGCCCGCGCCGAGGGCCGGGTAGAGGGCATGGCCGAAGGCGAAGCCCGGGGCCGCGCCGAGCTGATCGCCGAAGTTGTTGCGTGGAACGAGCGACGACTGGCCGCCGAAGCCAACAGAGAACCGTTCGACGAACCGCCGCCCGGGGTTGACGACGGTCAGAGCTAAAGGCGGCTAGTGCCTGAAGCCGTCCAGCATTTCCAGCCTGTCCTCGTTCAACTCGTCCATCAGGAACAGGCACACCCCGGTGAACACTATGAATCCGCTCGCGTTGTCGGGGTAGTACGAGGAGAGCGCTATCAGGTCTATGTATCCGGCGCGGCAGTGTTGCGAACTCTTGCGCGCGGTGTAGGCGGTGATGTACGCATCTCTGTCTCCCAGCCGCTCTACCTTTTTGGAGACGAAGTGCGGCTCGAACTCGTCCCACTCCTCCGCCTCGTCGTATAGCTGGGTGTCTCGCCAGTCGGCGAAGTCCTTGAGGGTCATGGAACTGTCGTCGGAGAGGTCATGCGCTTCGACCCTGACAACGCCGCCGCCTGTGCCAGACGGGACTATCGTGGCGGTCGCGCCCGCTTCCCGCACGCCGCTCAGAATCCAGTTGGGCGCTATGTTGACGCTGTATCCGTAGGCCGGGCTGGCGTACCTGTCCCATTCCAGGAACGTCGCGAACATCGCGTCTCTGTCGAATACGTGGGCAGCCAGGCTGTCTTCGCATATCGAGAAGGACATCCCGAAGCCGTGGCGCTTGTCCGGGTACGAATCCGACAGCCATATCCGCTCGGTCGCCTCGCTGACGCAGTTCTCGGCTGAGGGCCGGTAGCGGTATGTGAGCAGATAGAACTCGTCCTCGCTTTCGTCCACCCTGTCGAAGGACGTCACCTCGAACACATCCCAAGAACCGTCCGACGCTGCCTTGACCAGCGCGTCCCGCCTGTACTCGGCGAACCGCCTGAGCGAGTACGAGCCGGGAACGTCGTAGGCGCGAACCTCCGCCAGCGCCGCGCCGTCCGAAGACGCGAAGTGGGCGTAACTCTCATCCTCGAACTCGGTATTGGAAGACCACCGGGGCGGCGTATCTACGCTGTACCCGTACTCGCCGTTCTTGTACCTGGTCCAGCCGGGATCCGGATCCGGGATGGGGTCGGGCGTGGGGTCAAGCACGTCCTCGCCCGCCATCAGGCTTTCCAGCCGGGCCTTGATCTCGTTCACCGCGACCGCGAAGCCTATGTTGTCCACTGGCCGCCCGCTCACCGTCTCCTCGTACTTGAAGGTGTTCATTCCTATCACGCGGCCCGCGCCGTTCAGCAATGGCCCGCCGCTGTTGCCCGGGTTTATCGCGGAGTCGGTCTGGATGTAGTCAACGCCTTCTATCGTTACCTTCGCCGAGACTATCCCCGTCGTCACCGTCTTCAGGCCAAGCGGATACCCCATAGCTATCGCTTCGTCGCCGACGTTCACCAGAGACACATCCCCAAGCGGAACCGGATGCAGCAGCCTTCCGGGCGCGAATCGGACGACCGCCACGTCCGCGAGTTCGTCTATCCCCAGCACGTCGCCTATGTAAACCGTCTCGTCGTGCATCCGCACCAGAACCTGGGCGTCCCTATCCACCACGTGAGCGTTGGTGACGACGCGCCCGCCCGCGTCTATTATGAATCCTGTGCCGAGACCGCCCTGGCTCTCAATCAGCACAATAGCCCTCTCGACGTTCCTGACCACTTCGGGGACGTTCGAGGGGAGAGGCGTTGGCGCGGGCGCGGCGGTGGGCGTGGGCGTAGGCTGAACGAACAGGCGAGCGCGTACCTGGAGCGGTGTTTCGCCCGTATGCGGCGCGATGATTCGCTCCACGACCAGCGCGGTCAGCGTATCCAGGAAAGAACCGGACAGGACGCCCTTGTCGTTCGCGTCGGTCAGAACGGCCACGAGGAACTCGAACGAAGTCTGCCTTGGTTCGGACAGCCTCTCTTTCACCTCTTCGGCGGCCTCGAACGTGTACGGAGCGATAAGCTCTTCTATGACGTAATCGCTGAGCGCTACGGTCGTATCTTCGGACAGCAGGCCCTTGTCGTTGGCGTCGGAGAGCGCCGACAGCAGAAGCGCGAACGAATCCGCGCCCGACTGTCCGTTGGGAGAGGCGGACACGATTCCCAGCGCGATGACGGACACCAGCGCGAAGGCCAAGATTCCCAATGCGGTCTTCTTCAGCATTTCAACTCCCTACAAAATCCCCATTCTCTCGGCAGGCTGACAGATGACATCGGTATATTATTTGGGCGTCCCCGGCTTCCCATTCGCTCATGCGGCTTCCGCTCGCTTTGGGCAGTGGTCATATATTCAGATTTATATTTGTACAGGGTAAACGACAGGGGGTTTACAGGGAGCGACAGGGCGATTTTGTCTGTGTTTGCCCAGCGTTTGCCCAGCGTTAGCTATGGAGGGGGGTCTCTCAGCCCCAGTCAGGCGGTATGTATAAAGCTGTATTTATATATTCGGTGGCGATTTGGGCGTTCACTATGGGGGAATTGTAGCATATCTTGGACGCGCTTTCGTAGTGGAACGGGAAACTTGATAGTTGCTTTCGGTTATTTCCCGATACCGCTTCTGTCGTTCGCCCTGAGCTTGTCGAAGGGAGCTTGTCGAAGGGCCGCCACGAACGTAATTGGTTGATAATCGAAAGACCCTGGGAAACTTGAGCGGAAACTGGCGCAAATCGCGCGCCGTCTAACCTATCGCGGCGACGCAGCGCGGATGTTAGCATTATCAAGCGAGAATGTGCATGACCGATTCCAGAGACAGACCCTCGGTTTACGAACGCATCCTGGACGTCATTCGCCAGGTGCCGCGTGGACAGGTGGCGACCTACGGCCAGATAGCGCTCATAGTGGGCGACTGTACCCCGCGCATGGTGGGCTACTGCCTGGCCTCGCTGGACTTCGACAGCGACGTCCCCTGGCAGCGAATCATCAATCACCAGGGAAGGGTGAGCCCGCGCAGCACAGGACACGGCAGCCAGCTCCAGCGCGAGTTGCTGGAGGCCGAGGGCGTGGAGTTCGACGAGCGGGGCCGCGTGAGTTTCCGAAAGTACGGCTGGATGGAGCCGGAGTGACAAGTGACAGAGGAGGCGCGACAATGCCGGAAGCGCCGGAGATGCAGGTGGTGGCCGAGTTCCTGGACTCCCAGCTGCCGGGCAGGACTATAACGGAAGCGTCGGTACTGAAACCCAGCGTGGTCAGGTCGCTCTGCGGCGGCCTGGACGAGGATATGGCGGGCCGCGAATTCGAGTCGGCGCGGCGCAGGGGCAAGTTCCTGCTAATCGCGCTGGGCGGCGGACGCCATATCGTCATCAACCCCAAGCTGGCGGGCGGCCTGCAGCATTGCCCGTCCAAGACCCGCGTCCAGAAACGAACCTGCGTGAGAATGAAGCTGGACGGCGGCGTTGACCTCCGCTACACCGACAACCGCCAGATGGGGCAGTTCTACTATGTCGGTGACGGACAGGTTGAAGAAGTCCCCGGACTCGCCGAGCAGGGGCCGGACGTTCTGGACGACTTCAGTTTCGATGAATTCAACCAGAACCTCAAACGCTTTCACGGCGAGATAAAGGGCGTCCTGACCAGGGGCAGGGTCATATCGGGCATAGGCAACGCTTACGCGGACGAGATACTGTTCGACGCGATGGTGTATCCGTTCAAGCGGCGAAAGGCACTCTCCGAGGACGAACTGCGCCGCGTTTACGAATCATCCCGCCGCGTAATCGAGGAATCCGTCGAACTCGTGCGCGAGCGGATGGGCGAACGCATAGATCACAAGGTCCGCGACTTCCTGAAAGTTCACAACAGGGGCGGCCAGCCATGCCCGCGATGCGGAAACGGGATAACCGAACTCAGGGCGAACCAGCGCATAACCAGTTACTGCCGCAAATGCCAGCCGGGTATGCTTCTGAAGAACTGAGGACGACTACCCACTCTCCCGCGATCAGGGTCTTTCGGTTATTTCCCGATATCGCTTCTGTCGTTCGCCCTGAGCTTGTCGAAGGGCCGCCACGAACGTAATTGGCTGACAATCGAAGGACCCCGCTCCCTCGATGGGAGAGGGTCGGGGTGAGGGTAATCGGGTTTAGCCTGCCCAGTCTGTGTTTTGAGTGGCCGCGCCGCGCGTAGTTACAGAACTGAGCAGAACCCTGTTGAATATGGGAAGATCGCTTGGATGGCGCGGCGGTCGTCGGGGGCTAGGAGGCTGTCTTCCACTCCAGCAGCCTTTCGACTTCCTCAGTGTGTACCTCGGGGTAGCTGATGTGACCGCAGGCGAGGCAACTGATGTAGAATCCTTCGAAGTCGCGGCGGATCTGGCGATCACCGCTGCAGCGGATGCAGGACTTGAAAAGCACAGAGTTCTCTCGCAGAGCGCTCTGTGCGTTCACTATCTCTCTCATTTCGACACGTCCTCCTTATTTACTGAAATGGCCTTCACTAGAACCATCGTATCTTACCCCATAATCCGCGAGACAACATTAACAATAGTTTAACATACTGTTAACAAACCATCGAATTGCGGAATAAGGACTATTTGACTATGTGAAAACCACACCCGGCCGGCGAGCGGAATCTGGTAGTGTCCCTCGCCGGCCTCAGCGTGATTCATAGAAGGCTACGGCTTCGGATTCTCCATGAAGACCGTAACGCCCATGTCCTTGTAGTAGTCGCGCAGCTTGTAGTCGTAGTTGCGGAAGCTCATCCTTATGTTCGTGCCTTCGAATTGCCGGATGACGTGCTTGAGGCAGTCGTCCACCGACTGGAGCGGGTGATGCGGGTGCGCTTCGATGTCGTAGCTGAGGTCGGCGGGGCCCCATGTCAGGCAGGTTATGCCGGGCTTGGCGAGATGGCGCGCGTTGGTCACCGCCCGCAGCGTCTCCATCTGGATGCACAGGATGCCGTTGGCGTTCCACCACTCGGCGTACTCAAGCCTGTCCTCGCGGCCCTCGATTCCGTATCGCGCCGCGCCGCCCCAGCTTCTCTTAGCTATCTGTGGATAGTAGAACCAGTTGATAGCTTCGTCCACGGTCGCCTCGTCCTCCACCAGCGGCACTTCGATTCCCATCGGCCCCAGGTCCAGCACGTTGCCCACCAGGTAGGCGTGGCGCGGATGCTTTATCCTGAACTGGACGGGTATGCCGACCTCTTTGGCCGTCTCGCAATACTGCACAAGCCGCTCCTCGCTGTACGGCGAGTGCTGGGAGTCGGCGTGTATGAAGGCGTAGTCGTCTTTGCCCAGAATGTCCTCCATCTGGCTCTTGGTAGCCGTGACCGGCACGGACACCCCAACGATGGTGTCGCCGCGGACGATGCGCTCTTTGAGTGATGTCATTTGGTTTTCTCCTTTGATTTATCTGGCCGCGCGATGGCGCATTACGCTCGCGCAACCAGTTTGCCTTCGATTGGTATGATCTCTTCAGCCAATGAAAAAGACTCGGACTTCAGTTCATCCAACAGTATGTCATACGCAGGCGAGTCGGCTCTTATGCAGTCGGTTAGGCTGGCGAAATCATCTTCTCGAATCTTTTCCTGGAATCTCTCTTGCTCATCGCTGAGAGTCAAAAGGTATGAGCGCGCGTTTCGATAGACTCGGCGCAAAGCGAAACCCTCCAAGTCCGCCCGCTTGTAACGCCCTCGCAACGACACCTTCACGGACAGAACCACCGGACGTCGGGGATGGTAGCATACTAGAGCGAAGTTCACGTTGACCGCCAGCGTAAAGTTAGACCGATAGTAGAATGGCACGATGCCTTCATGCTTGAGCGTTTCGCAAATCGCGAACTCGAACACCCTACCATTCACTAATGGATTGCTCTTGTGCCTGTCCATATAATGGTCGTACACCTGTCGGACAAATTCATGAGGCTGCCGATATCCGTCTATACTGTCCAGCACGGATTTATAGATGTCCCCTGATTTCCCGGTGAGGATGGATTCAATGTCAGTCCGCATTCGTCCCTCAGCCTCCTGAGTGTCCAACTCGCAGCGCTTGGCTTCTTTCTGCAAACCAACCGTCCGCCCGCCATTTTCAGCCGCTTCTATTACTGCCATACCGATTCCGACAAATGGATCGAACCCGGTGTCTCCAATGAGTGAGGGTAGCTCTACTCTCTTTAAGCGTTACTGTCCGATTTCTTCAAGTTACAACTTGGGCACAGTAGCTGACCATTACTCACAATCGTTTTTCCGCCTGCCGAATATGGAACTATGTGGTCAGCATGAAAGTTATCCCATGTGCATTCCTCGGGACAATCGGGATTGGCGCTTGGATTGACACACTTGCCATTTGACTTGCGGAATATCGCAGCCCTCTGTTCGTAGGTAAATAGACGCTGGTCATCCAGTTGCCTTAGGTCAGACATACTTCCAATCAGGTCTTCAAGCAATACTCGACGGCGTTCCTGCTGGGATCCCACACTGGCGCTTCCCTGCACTATTGCCAGTTGGTAGGCGTGCATATACGGATCCATCTGATCTTCAGGCTTATCTTGATTCTCTCTACGCCGTCTCTCAAACTCTACAAACCACTTGCCAAAGCTCTTGGCCCTATTTCTGATCGCGTACTTGTTCAGTGATTCGGAAGCAATGGTATAGAGTGAGATTATGTTTGTCTTCGTCAATTCAGGAGACTGTGTAGGGAATGCTTGACTAAGAAAGTTCAGAACCCTCCGGAGTTTAGTAGCATGGGCAGACCGTTCAGAGAAGCTACTGCTGTTCTCATACATACTCCGTAGCTTGGTAGCGGTAATAGCAGTGGGACCGCCGTTCAACTCGATCAGCAACATCTGAGCGACTATCTCATCATGGGAGTATCGCCTGTTGGGAAAAGGAAGCGAGTTGGTCATCAATTGATGTGCCGAAGCAGTATTGCGAACAAAATCTCTGATATTCCCAGAAATCGCGTTCCTCTTCTCAGCGGCGTTCAAAGGCACTCCGTCCTGAAGTCGAAGGAACATCTCCTCGATTTCCTGATCATCCGCATCCTCAAGTTCGACTATACTGAGGTCGTACCCTTGTAACTGTTCTTGAACATCGCTATGGAGGTCATCGAAGATCAGACCTTTAATCTCGTGTTCACCCACAGGGTCGGCATCCGTCGAAATGGGATACTCGTTTCTCAGAAATTCCCATATTGAAGTTAGCCTCTGCTGACCGTCCACTACTTCCCACTCATACTGAGAACTTGTGTCCACAATCCTCCTAAGATATAGCTTCGGGATATCAAAGTCCCGAAGCATGGAGTCAATAAATGTTTGTTTCTTGCTCCTAGACCAAACTAGGCCCCTCTGGTAAGGAGGCCTGGGATCAATTTTGGCCCTTCGAGTATTAACGCTGAATACTGGCCATGTCCTGGGATTTCTTCTCATTGTTATCCTCCATCAGGCTGATGAAACACTTAATCCACTATTATTATGCGTTCGATTCGTCCGAGTCCCCAGTTTCCAGCTTCGGCATGAAGAACTCGAAGCGCTCTGAGTCGTCGTAGCCGGCCATCGGCGCGGGGGAGACGCCCGGGCTTTCGAGCGCGGCGCGCACGATGGACTTGTTGAATCCGTGTATTGTCTCGTCGGACAGGAAGCGCTCCACCGGCATCCACAGACACTCGGCTATCTCCTCTTCCTGCATCGTTATCTCGGTGGAGAGCGCGGACAGCTTGCAGACGAAGTATATGTCGGACTTGCCGTAGCGGTAGCCGTGCCAATGCCGGAAGCAGGCCAGACGCTCGAACTTGGCGTGAACGCCCGTCTCCTCAAGCACCTCCCTTACAGCCGCGCGCTCTATATGCTCGCCCGGATGCAGCGCGCCGCCCGGCAACTTGTAGCCCGGGCCTCGGCTGGTACCCATGCGGTAGCGTTCCGACACCACCAGGATTTCGTTTCGCTCGTTTATGACCACCGCGCCCGCGCCTATGTAGTGCGTGGCGTAGGGCGGGATGTACGCGCCGAACGTGAGCCTCAGCGTCATCATCACGTAGTCTTCCTTCGCGTGGTGATACTCGAACCCGGCCTCAGCCGCGATCGGCACGAACGCCGCCCGCGACAGCGGCAGTTCCAGCCAGACGAGCCTGTATCCGTCGGCTATCCAGGCGTCAATCGAGCTACGGAGCGCGCTCTCGAACTCATTCGCGTCGCTGGGCAGGTTGTGCGGGTCGGTGACCACCCCGCCGAACTGGTTTGGACTAAATGCCAGTGTACTCATATTCAGCCGTGCCTCACTACCATCTGAACCTGGTTGGACGGGTTGCACAGAGCTTCGAACGCGCCCTGTATCTCATCGAGCGGCAGGAAACTGGCCTCGGACACCAGCGGTTCCATCGTAACCTTGCCGGAGCGTATCAGGTCGAGCGCTATGCGCCAGTCCTCCGGCTGAGTTCCGAACGAAGTCTTCAGGCTGACCTCCCGCGCCATCCAGTCCGGCGGCAGAACCGGGGTTTGTTCCCACACTATCGCGACCAGCACCACCTGTCCGTTGCGCCGAACCATGTTGAGCGCCTGGTCGAGCGTGCCTTTCGCGGCGGCGCACTCGAAAACCACGTCCGGGCCGTTGCCGTCCGTAAGCTCGACTACGCGCCGCTCGGCGTCTTCCTCCAGCGGGTTGATGACCGCGTCCATCCCCAGCCGCCGCGCGGCCTCAGCCCTGGCGGGCGCGGGTTCGGAGACGATTACCTTGCTGGCTCCGGCGGCGCGGGCGACCTGCGCGCAGAGCAGCCCTATGGGGCCGGCGCCGAGGACGACCACCGAGTCGCCCAGCTTTAGCTGGGACAGCCTGACCGCGTGGACGGTGACGGCGCACGGCTCGCACATGGCGGCCTCTTCGTCCGTCACCTCTTCCGGTATCGGCACAGGCTCCCACTCTTCCAGCAGGACTTTCTCGGCATAGGCGCGTACTCTTCCGCTAGGGCCGCTGAACCCGTCGAGACGGTAGTTGTAACGTTCGCCCCTGGCCGGCGTGGACGCCCTTACCGCCGGGGGCGGTTCGCCTCCGCCGCCCACAACGCGGTCGCCCACGTTCCAGCGAGTCACGCCGTCCCCAACGGCGCTCACGACGCCGGAGTACTCGTGTCCCATGACCGTGCCGGGCGGCGCTATGTCGTACAGAAAGTGGTGAACGTCGGTGCCGCAGATGGCGCAGTAGTTGACGTCAATCACGACCTGCCCGGGGCCGGGCGTCGGATCCGTCATATCCTCTATCGCGAACTGTTGGCTGCCCTGATAAACGGCGGCGCGCATAGCTAGACCTCCTTCTATGTGCTTGGGGATAGGTTATCACGCGCGCGAATCTAGTCAAGGGGCAGAGCGCGACATGAAAACCTCCACCCTCCCATACTCCCCGAAGCCCTCGCCTTGCAGCGCGTCGAGTGAGTCATGCTCGATATCTTCATATTTCCCCAACTTGCTCGTCCACCGTCCATCGCCTAGCTGTCGCGCCGCGTGCGTAGGTACGCCATCCTTGACATAGATAGCGACCTTTTCATATCCGGCTTCCAAACTGCCGTCACCGCACACTTCATACCCGGCCTGCCGGAATAGTTCAGCTATCGTGTCGAGCGTCAGCTCGTTCGGTATATCTTCAGGCCAGTAGTTATAGTAGCCCGTAGGCGCTATCCATTGGGAATCATCGCCCAACGCCCAGACGAAGCAGTTATACCTCAGAGTAGATTCACTTGTAACGTTGAAGTCAACTAAATCGGGAAGCCAATAGTATCTAGTCCTCATAGCTATTCAATGTACCGCTTCGTCTTGCCCCATTCTACCCACGCCTTGGACACGGCTATCAAGTTGCCTTTGTGACGCTCCGGGATGTATGGAGTTTCGTCAGATATAGCGACGAGCGCCTCGAACCAGTGATCGGGTTCCGCTTGAAGGTCTTCCAATATCAGCGGAAGCGCCCGCTCTCCCATCTCGATGATGCTTTGGTAGGCGGGATGAGCCGCAATCTGGGATGACACCGATAGGTGTCCGACTTCCTGTTTCCACTGGGCCGCCAACTCCTGAAACTCCGCTTCAAGGTCGGCGTCCGGCTTGCGCTCGACCTGGGACTGTGTAGCGTTGACCATTCTTCCTACCGCCTGCTTTCTACTCCGATTGTACGGACATCGTAATCTGACGCGCCATGAACAACTCTACCCGCCCATAGCTAAGAGTCATTCAATATAACCCTTCGTCCTGCCCCACTCTATCCAAATTTTGGAAATTGCCCTTATCCTACCCCTATCCTCATCGGGGATATGCGGTGATTCGCCGGATAGGGTAGAGAGCGCGAGAAACCAGTGCCAAGGTTCCGCTTGGAGTTCTTTCAGGATTAGCGGAATCGCTGGTTCACCCATGTCCAAGATTCTTTGGTATGCGGGATGAGTGATCATCTGGGACACAAATGAGAAGTGTCCGGTTTCATATTTCCACTGAGCCGCCAACTCCCGAAACTCCGCTTCCAGTTCGGCGTCCGGCTTGCGCTCAACCTGGGACTGTGTAGCGTTGACCATTCTTCCTACCGTCTGCTTTCTACTCTGGTTCTATGGGCATGGTAATCGGAAAATGCCCGGCGAGTCCATATTCCCGCGACCGGCATCAGGGTATTTCGATCATTTCCCGATACCGCTTCTGCCGTTCGTCCTGAGCTTGTCGAAGGGCCGCCACGAACGTAATTGATTGATAATCGAAAAACCCTGCGACCGACCATAGCTTCACAGCATCGCCTCATTCAGCGTCACCCCGAACCCCGGCGCGTCCGTCGGCGCTATCAACCCATCCTCCGGGAACGGTTCGCCTATCCACAGTTCGTCCTTCGGCGCGCCTCTCTGGCCGGGCAGAACCTCGGCCAGATCCATGCAGTCGGACGAGGCTATCAGGTGCAGGCCCCAGACCTCTCCGCCGCGATGCGGGGCGACGGGGATGCCGTGCTCCCGCGCTATGTCCAGAATTCTGAGGCCGGCGGTTATGCCGCCGCACCAGGTGATGTCCGGCTGCCACAGGTCCATCGCGCCCGCGCGGGCCGCCTCTCCGAAGCCGACGTGGGTGAATTCATGCTCCCCGCCCGCTATCAGCGTCGGCTTGACCAGCGGCCTGAGCGCGGCCTGCCCATGCAGGTCGTCCGGCGTCAGAACGTCCTCGAACCAATAGATCTCATAGGGCGCGAGGCGGCGGCCCATCTCGACGGTGAAGTCCGAGTCCCAGGTCATGTAGGTGTCTATCATGATTCGCGCGTCCGGGCCCATTACGCGGCGGGAGCGCTCGGCGGCGCGTTCGGCGCTGTCGTGGTCCTCCGGCCTGCCCGTGTAGCGGTGCGGGAACTTGTTGGCCCTGAACCCGAGTTCCGCGTACCACTCGGCGTCCGTTCCGGTGGCGTATGAGTCAATCCTGTCTTTCGTCCTCGGCCCTATGACCTCGTAAACCGGAACGTCCCGGCTTTTGGCCAGAAGATCCCACAGCGCGAGGTCTATTCCGCTCAGCGCCATGACTCCGATTCCCTTGCGTCCGTAGGGGATGGACTCGTAGTACAGCGCGTCCCAGGCGGCGAAGATGTCCTCGACGCTCTCTATCTCGCGGCCAATCAGCAGGTCTCGCAAATGCCCGTTCACCACCTCCACCGCAGCCCTGCCGCCGCCGCCGTAGCCGTGTCCGATCACGCCGTTGTCCGACTCCACGCGGACAACTATCTGCCACAGATGCGTCCTCCACGACGGCGGAACGTTCTTGTAGTTGGGATACACCGCTTGCAAGTCTGCGATTCTCATAGTAGTCAGGACGCCTCAAGTGGATTTCGTGGATATGCGCTTTGTATGATAGCATGGCAGACGAGCAATATGAATTTCGTTGACTACCTCCGTATGCAGGTATATAATGAATATCGTAATCCCCTCGTTGGGGTAATTGCATCCGCCCCCGTTGGGGGTTTTGATCCGAGGCCCGATTGGGCCTCTTTTTATTTGCGGGAGTTCAACTATGCCTGATATGGTCGCGGGATTCGTTGACGTAGGTTATCTGAAAGCCGAAGGCGCAAGGGTAATAGGGAGAAGGGCAAACTCTGTTCGCCTTGAAGCCTTGCAGGTGGTTGAGTGGATTCGTCGGCAAACCGCCAGTGGTTCATCACTCCGGAGATTCCTCCGAGCATACTGGTATGATGGCGCTTTCGATCCATCACATCGCAACTATGAAAGTCAGCGACGCTACTTCGACGCCATTGCTTACACGCCCGGGATTCAGATTCGCTTGGGCCATCTGGTGGAGCGACCATCTCGTATCAGAGCGGCTATGCTCAACGCTCTGAGGAAAACTGCGTCTGGTGTGGGCGTGGAACCGGATCAATTAGTCGAAGAGTTCAACAAGAATTGGACATTCTACCCTGAGCGTCATCAGAAAGGTGTGGATACGCTGATTACCCTTGATATTGTTCGACTCGCAAGCCGTTCCGCGTTTGACATCGCGATCCTGATTGCCGGAGACCGAGACCTCGCCGAGGCGGTACGAACCGCGCAAGACTACGGAATCAAGATAACTATCGCGACTCCGAACCGTGCGAGCGTCGCCAATGAAATCCTTCAGATTGCGGATGAAGTCAGAATCATAGATGCCGTCGCCCTGGCCGAGATGCTTTCTCTGATACAAACGCAGAATTCGCCAGAACAGATTATATGATTCGATTGGGTCGTTCAGGTTGTGCAATGTGTGTCCCAATGTGCTAAAATATCCAGGTGAGCAACCCGACTCACACAATCAATACATAAATACAGACTTATATATCGAAAAACATTGAGGGCATGAAAAAAACGCCCCAAAGCTAATGCAGGTGAAATGCTGGTGGATGCTGGCGTTCTAATCACCTGTTGCTCACCAGTTAAGTCAGCTGTTCCCGCCTGCTAAATCACCTGACCGATATAATCCAGAACTTATGAAATCCTCCAACCAGAGACTCGCCCCGGCGAGCTCGCTCCACAAATCCCGCTACCCCATCTTGACACCCGCCCAGTCCAAAAGCTAGAATCCCCGTATTGAAAAACTGAATATCCTGGCTCTTATCCAGAGTGGCGGAGGGACCGGCCCCTTGATGCCCGGCAACCTGTCCGGTGTTACCAACACCCGATGAAGGTGCCAATTCCGGCGAGCGCATAAGGCGTTCGAGAGATGAGAGCGGTAGAACAACCTACCGAAAGACTTCTCTCACGCTGAGAAGTCTTTTTTGTTTGGCGCGGCGGCCCGTCCTCTCTGACGATGTGGGAGCGCAGGGGTAGGCATTGAAGTTGGATTGGCGGAGTCACCCCCGTCCTAACCTTCCCTCATCAAGGGGGAAGGGATTTTTGCCTATCCCCGTGAGGGCGATGTGGGAGAGGGAAGCGTGAACCCGACAGAAAATCAAATCACCCCGGTCGTCTGGCGAGGCGACTCCGTGAGCGTCCTCGACCAGCGCAGGCTGCCGTCCGAGGAGGCGTGGATAGACACCTCGGACTACCGGCTGGTCATCGAATCCATACGCAATATGTCCGTGCGCGGCGCGCCCGCCATCGGCATAGTTGGCGCGTATGGACTCGCGCTGGCGGCTATGGAACTGGCGCAGGCCGCCAACGGCGACTTCTCCGACCGGCTGTACGCCGCCGCCCGCGAGATACGCGAGGCGAGACCGACGGGCGCGAATCTCGGATGGGCGGTGAACCGGATGCTTTCCGGCGTCGCGTCCGCGCAGTCCGCGGAGGAAGTCGTCGCCGACCTTCTCAGCGAGGCGTCGCGTATCCACCGCGAGGACATAGAGAGCAACCTGCGAATCGGCAGAAACGGCGCGAAGCTGCTCCCCTGGGGCAGCGCGCCCCTGACACACTGCAACACCGGCGCGCTGGCTACGGGAGGACACGGCACCGCGCTTGGAATCATCAGAACGGCATGGGCGGACGGACGGATAGAGCGGGTCTTCGCCACCGAGACGCGGCCCCTGCTCCAGGGCGCGCGGCTGACGGCGTGGGAACTTGAGCGAGAGCGCATCCCGTCCAGCCTGATAGCCGACTCCGCTTCGGGATTGGTGATGCGACGCGGACTCGTTCACGCGGTCATCGTGGGAGCGGACAGAATCGCGGCGAACGGCGACGTGGCGAACAAGATAGGCACGTACAACCTGGCAGTGCTGGCCAAGGAGAACGGCATCCCGTTCTACGTGGCCGCGCCCACGGGTACGCTGGACATGAGCCTGTCGGTCGGCGAGGAGATTGTCATAGAGGAGCGTGGCGAGGACGAGGTGCTTGGCTACCGCGACGCCCGCGCCGCGCCGGAGGGCATGGCAGCCTTCAATCCCGCCTTCGACGTAACCCCGAACAGGTACGTCACCGCGATAGTAACCGAACTGGGCGTAGCGCGCCCGCCCTACCGCCGCAGCCTGGCGACCATGATGGAACAGAACCACAAAATCCCTTCTCCCCTGTCGGGCTCACAGGGATAGTCAAAAATCCCTTCCCCCTTGACGGGGGAAGGTTAGGATGGGGGTGAAACACATTGACCGAAGCGAACTACGAAAGTCCCCTCTCCCTTGATGGGAGAGGGCTAGGGTGAGGGTGAACACATTGACCGAAGCCACGCTCGGATTCATCGGAGGATCCGGCCTGTACGACATCGAGGGGCTGACAGACCGCCAGGAGGTGGACGTAAGCACCCCGTTCGGAGACCCCAGCGACACCATCGTCACCGGAAGCCTGGACGGCGTTCGCGTCGCCTTCCTCCCGCGACACGGCAGGGGCCACCGCATTTCCCCGACCGAGATTCCCGTCCGCGCCAACATCTACGCGCTCAAGTCGCTCGGCGTGGAGCGCGTCCTGTCCGTCAGCGCGGTGGGCAGCCTGAAAGAGGAACTGAGGCCGCTAGACCTCGTTATCCCCGACCAGATAATAGACAGGACGAAGACGCGCGTTTCCACCTTCTTCGGAGACGGCCTTGTGGCGCACGTCGGTTTCGCCGATCCTTTCTGCGCCTACCTGCGGCGGGACGCGCTGGACTCGGCGCGGGGCTTGACGCCCGTCCACGACGGCGGAACCTATGTCGTGATAGAGGGGCCGCAGTTCTCCACGCGAGCGGAGTCCGCGCTGTATCGCTCATGGGACGCGGACGTCATAGGCATGACCGCGCTGCCGGAGGCCAAGCTGGCGCGCGAAGCCGAGATATGCTACGCCACCCTCGCCTTCGTAACCGACTACGACGTATGGCGCGAGTCCGAGGAGGACGTTTCGGTGGAGATGGTAGTGGCCAACCTGATGAGGAACGTGGACACGGCGCGAAGCATCATCAGGAATGTCGCCGCGCGCGCGTCCGACAAGCCAGAGTGCGGTTGCGGTTGGGCGCTGGAAACCGCGATAATCACAGGTCGAGACTTGATACCGCAAGAGACGCGGGAGAGGCTCGGCCTTCTGGTGGACAAATACCTGGATTAGATAATTCCAAATTCAAGAGAGGTAGGCGATATGCCCAAGCAGATACCCGGAGAACCATACACCAGGCTGACCATTGACGAGGCCGCCGAACTTCACGGCAGCGACGATCATGTCTTCGTTGACGTGCGGCGCATGGACGAGTACGTGGACGGACACGTAGCGAACGCCGTGTTCATCACGGTGGACGACCTTCTGGCCCGCATAGACGAGCTTCCGCAGGACAAGAACCTGCTGTTCATCTGCGCCGCCGGCGTCCGCAGCGGACTCGCCTGCGAAATGGCGGCCGCCATGGGATACGACACCGACCTGCTCTATAACATCGAGGATGGCACCGGCCCCTGGATAGAAAAGGGCTACCCCACAAGCTACGGCTCGCAGGCTTAGGAAGTCCATTGTCTCTTCTGGTAGTCGGTTCGGTAGCTTACGATTCGGTCAGAACGCCGGCGGGCAGCCGCGCGCGCGCGCTGGGCGGCTCCGCCGTGTACTTCTCGATAGCCGCGAGTTGTCTCGCCGAGGTGACCCTCGTCGGAATCGTGGGAGAGGACTTCGAGCGGGCGCACATCGAGACGCTCAAGTCGCGCGGGGTTGACGTATCGGGCCTGGAACGCGCCCAGGGCAAGACCTTCCACTGGGCGGGCGTCTATTCCACGGAGGACGTGAACCAGCGCGAGACGCTGGATACTCAACTGAACGTGTTCGAGGAATTCGATCCCACGCTCAGCCGCGAACAGCGCGAATCCGCTTTCGTATTCCTGGCGAACATTGACCCGGCGCTCCAACTGAGCGTCCTGGAGCAGATGGAGAGCCGTCCCAAGCTGGTCGCGCTCGACTCGATGAACTTCTGGATAGACGGCAGGCGCGAAGACCTGGACCGCATAGTCCGCGAGGTTGACCTGTTCTTTCTGGACGAGGGCGAAGCGCGCAGCTACGCGCGCGAGGCCAACATCGTCAGGGCGGCGAGGCGCATCCAGGGGATGGGGCCCCGCGCCGTGGTCGTCAAGCGCGGCGAACACGGCGTACTGGTATTCGACGGCGACGATATGTTCAGCGCGCCCGCCTTTCCGCTCGACAGCGTCGTTGACCCGACGGGCGCGGGAGATTCGTTCGCGGGCGGCTTCATGGGATTGCTGGCCGCCACCGGAGACACCTCCCACGCCGGAATCCGCCGGGCCGCCATAGTAGGCTCGGTCATGGGTTCCTTCGCCGTCCAGGACTTCAGCGCGGACAGGCTAACCTCGCTCACCACAGAAGACATACAGGACAGATTCGACAGATTCACCAGACTCACCCAGTTCGACGGCTTCGGAAGCGAAAACGGCATCCCGTCCCGCGCCCCAAACTAAAAACTAAGAACTAACCACTAAAAACTACTGAGGGAGAAGGCTGGGGTGAGGGTGAATCGTCCCGCGCTCCAAACTAAAAACTAACAACTAAAGACTACTACCGGAGGAAACCCTTGACCACAACCGCTACCAAAGGCCACGTCCTGGACACCTCGCTCGCCGGGCAGGGCGTGAGCAGAATCGAATGGGCGGCGCGAGAGATGCCCGTCGTGCGCCAGATACGCGCGCAGTTCGCTGAGCGCAAACCCCTGAACGGCCTGCGCGTCGCCGCCTGCCTTCACGTAACCACCGAGACCGCCAACCTGATGCTGGCCTTCAGGGACGGCGGCGCGGAGGTCGCGCTCTGCGCCAGCAACCCGCTCAGCACGCAGGACGACGTAGCCGCCGCGCTCGTAGCCGAATACGGCATACCCACCTTCGCCATCAAGGGCGAAGACCGCGACACCTACTACGGACACATACAGTCCGCGCTCGACTCCAGGCCCAACATCACCATGGACGACGGCGCTGACCTCGTGGCGGTTCTGCATACCGAACGAACCGAGCAGCTATCCGAGGTCATGGGCGGCACGGAAGAGACGACCACCGGCGTAATCAGGCTCAACAGCCTCGCCGAAGAGGGCAGGCTGAACTACCCTATCATCGCGGTCAACGACGCCGACACCAAGCACTTCTTCGACAACAGGTACGGCACAGGCCAAAGCACCCTGGACGGCATCACCCGCGCCACCAACATCCTGTGGGCGGGCAAGAAGGTCGTCATCTGCGGCTATGGCTGGTGCGGGCGCGGCGTCGCGCTCAGGGCGCGCGGCATGGGCGCACACACCATCGTAACCGAGATAAACCCCATACGCGCGCTGGAAGCCGCCATGGACGGCCACCAGGTTATGACCATGGCGGAGGCCGCCGAGGTCGGCGACATATTCCTGACCGTAACGGGCGGCGTGAACGCCGTCGGACGCGACCACATAGCGGCCATGAAGGACGGCGCGGTCATGGCGAACAGCGGCCACTTCAACGTCGAGATTGACATTGACGCGCTCGAAGAGACATCCGACGGCAAGCAGACCGTCCGCCCCTTCGTGGACGAATACCTGATGACCGATGGCAGGAAACTCTACCTGCTCGGAGAGGGACGCCTCATCAACCTGGCCGCAGCCGAGGGCCACCCCTCCGCCGTGATGGACATGAGCTTCGCCAACCAGGCCATGTCCGTGGAGTATCTCGCCCAGGCCGGCCATACGCTCGAGAAGAAGGTCTATCCCGTGCCGCGCGACATTGACGAAGAGGTCGGACGGCTCAAGCTCCAGTCAATGGGCATCCAGATAGACACCCTGACCGCCGAACAGGAAAAGTACCTGGCGAGTTGGGACATCGGAACATAGACCCGGACGGCGCGATATTTCATCGGCGAGGACGGCGCGCGCCTGGTCGAACTCGACGAGCGCGGACGCCAACTAATGACTAAAAACTAACGACTACAAACCAGGAGAACCCCAAATGCCCAATAGCTTCATGGACAGCCCGTCGTACCTGTTCACGTCCGAGTCGGTGACCGAGGGCCACCCCGACAAGCTCTGCGACCAGATCTCGGACGCCGTTCTTGACGCCATACTCACCGACGACCCGACGGCGCGCGTGGCCTGCGAAACCTGCACTACGACCGGCCTCGTACTCGTTATGGGCGAGATAACCACCAGCACCTACGTTGACATCGCCACCATAGTCCGCGACACCATACGCGACGCGGGCTACCAGGATTCGTCTTATAGCTTCGACTACCAATCCTGCGGCGTCACCATATCCGTGCATGAACAGTCCACCGACATATCCGAGGGCGTCAGCCACTCCATCGAGACGCGCGACAAGGCGCCGGATACCTACGCGGATGTGGACAGCCTGGGCGCGGGCGACCAGGGCATGATGGTCGGCTACGCCTGCGACGAGACGCCTGAACTCATGCCGCTGCCCATCGCGCTCTCGCACCGCCTCTGCCAGCGCATGGCGCGGGCGCGGCGCGAGGGCGAGCTAGACTGGATCCGGCCCGACGGCAAGTCGCAGGTCACCGTCGAGTACGAGCGCGGCAAGCCCAAGCGCGTCCACACAGTGCTGATGAGCTCGCAGCACAGCGAGTCGGTGAGCCAGGAAGAGATAGCGCGGGACCTGGAGAGAATCGCCAGGGAAGTCATCCCCGCCGAACTGCTGGACGACGATACCCTCTGGTGGACCAACCCCTCCGGTCGGTTCGTGATAGGCGGCCCCGTGGGCGACTCCGGCCTGACCGGGCGCAAGATAATAGTGGATACCTACGGCGGCATGGCGCGGCATGGCGGCGGCGCGTTCTCCGGCAAGGACCCGACGAAGGTTGACCGCTCCGCGTCCTACGCCGCGCGCTGGGTCGCCAAGAACGTGGTCGCCGCCGGGCTGGCCGAGCGAGTGGAGGTGCTGCTGTCCTACGCCATCGGAATGTCGCGGCCCACTTCGGTCTCAGCGGAAACGTTCGGCACGAACAAGGTACCCGACGACAAGATCAACAAGCTGATAGCCAAACACTTCGATCTCAGGCCCGGCGCCATCATCCGCGACCTGGACCTGCGCCGTCCCATCTACAAGAAGACCGCCGCCTACGGTCACTTCGGCAGGCCCGAAGAGGACTTCCCCTGGGAGCGAACCGACAAGGCGAAGGCTCTCAGGGCGGACGCGGGGCTATGAGATAACAGAATAAAATTAGCCCTGCCTGACAGTCAGACAGGGCTAATTTAAGCGTCGCGCTAGAACTTAGATATTCGGATTCGCTCCAAGCCAGGCGATAAGTTCGTCCGCAAGTTCCTTAGCGCCCACGATTGTCCAGTCCTCTATCAGATAGTTGAGGTTGATCATCGGACGCTGATCCTCGTCATACGTAACATACATATCGGAATTCCGAAAAATAAAGGGTTCACCCTCATGAGGGGCAAACCCTTTCATCCTGAGAAACTCCTGAACGCGTGACGCCTCTACTGGCGGATAATTCATATCAGGCGGCCATTCCCACTACTTCATCAGCCGTAAATCGGGTAGATCCGACTCGTTGCGGCTGTAACGCGGCTTCCTTCTCGGTAGCGTACACTTCTTCTACGGGGATGCTACCTTTGTATTCACTGAGATGATGCCATTCCAACTCTGACCCGTTAAGCCATTCTTCAAGATCCCCTTTTGACCGGTGGAATCCTGTCACCGACGCGAACATCCTCTTGACCTTCCTCAGCGCCGCATCCTGAGTATCGCCGTAGCCTGTCAGGCCAAGAGGAACTATGCGAGCCACGTAAGCTCCTACCTCTTCATCGTACAGTTGCTCGGTTGAAACTATCACTACCACCTTATCCATATGCGTACTCCTTCGCTGTTCGGGTATTATATATACTATGTGCCATACACACAACACTACTAGAATACTTGGAAGCATCAGACGCCTGCCCCCAGAGCGAGGAACAGTATGTCCCGTATAAAATTCGGAACCGACGGCTGGCGAGCCGTCATCGCTGAGGACTTCACTTTCGACAACGTTCGCCTCTGCGCCCAGGGCGCGGCGGACTACGTGAACGCCGCCGGTCTAGCTCCGCGCGGCTTCGTCGTCGGCTACGATACCCGTTTCGCGTCCAAAGAGTTCGCCGAGGCCGTCGCCGAGGTCACCACCGCCAACGGCATCCCGACTTTTCTGTGCGACAGGCCGGCGCCCACGCCTGTCATCAGCCATTCCATCGTCACCATGAGCGCGGGCGCGGGCGCGGTCATCACCGCCAGCCACAATCCCGCCCAGTGGAACGGGTTCAAGTTCAAGCCCGAATACGGCGGCAGCGCGTCCGGCGAGATAGTAGAGGAACTGGAGCGGCGCATCGCCAGCGTCGAACAGTCCGGCAGTGTACGAACCATGAACCTGCGAGAGGCCGAGCGGCGCGGCCTGTTCGAGCGGTTCGACCCCGCTCCCGACTACCTGAACCACATCGCGCAGTTCGTTGACCTCGACTCGATACGAAACGCCGGACTGAACGTGGTGGTTGACTCGATGCACGGCGCGGGCGCGGGCTACTTCCGCAGCCTCATATCCGGCGGCTCAACCCGCCTTGTCGAAATACGCGACGAGGTGAACCCCGCCTTCCCGGGCATGGCGCAGCCCGAACCCATAGCGCACAACCTCCAGGCGCTGGTGGACGCGCTCGAAGACAACACCGCCGACATCGGCCTCGCCACCGACGGCGACGCCGACCGGCTCGGCGTGATTGACGACGACGCCAATTTCATAAGCACGACGGAGACGTTCAGCCTGCTCTGTATGCACCTTCTGGAAACGCTCGGCCAGTCCGGGCCGCTGGTGAAGTCCATAACGATGAGCGCGATGATAGACAAGTTGGCGGAGTTGCACGAGGTGGAGGCTATCGAGACGCCGGTGGGGTTCAAGTACCTCGGGCCGCAGATGATGGCGACGAACGCGCTCGCGGCGGGCGAGGAGAGTGGCGGCTACGCCTTCCGGGGCAACATCCCGGAGCGCGACGGCATCCTGAGCGGGCTGCTCATGCTGGACATGGTTGTGCGGACGGGCGAGAACCCCGCCGACCTCAGAGACCGCCTGTTCGAGAGGGTGGGCGTCCACATCTACGACCGCTGGGACGTGGAGTTCGATCCCGCCATGCGCGACTTGATAACGCGAAGAGTTGCCACGTCCAGGCCCTTCGACATGGCAGGCCGCCCGGTCATCGGCATTGACGACCGCGACGGGGTGAAATTCCAACTGGAAGACGGCTACTGGACGCTCATACGCTTCTCAGGCACAGAGCCGCTGCTTCGTATCTACGCCGAAGGGCCGAGCGCGGCGGACGTGGCGGCGATGCTGGGCGAGGCGCGGGCGCTTACGGGAGTATAACGTTTTACGCATATACGCTTCTTATTGAAATACAGTAAAATCGCGGATATGGAATTACGCTTGTGAAAGGGAAGAGACATGAGGGACGCATACTCTCCGGCGCCCGCGCAGACCATCAGGCGCGCGTCGCCGCCGAGCCGTCCAAAAGAAGAGACAGCCCGACTCGGCGATGAGATATACGAGCGAGACATCCGCCCGAAGGTTGAGGCCCACCACGTTGGAGAGGTAGTCGCCATAGACGTGGAGAGTGGAAGTTGGGCCATAGGCGAGGATGAGATTGTCGCCACGGACCGCCTGCAAGCCCAGCGCCCCGACGCCTATGACGTTTGGTGCCTGCGGGTTGGCTATCGCGCTCTATACAGCTTTGGGGGCGGCTCCCTGCGGAGAGTCGAGTGATACGCGGAGTGGTGAACGCTGCCTATGAAGCGGTCGTTCGTCTCACAGTGCGGGGGCCGTCAGGCCGATCTCAGGAAATCGAAGCCGTGGTGGACACCGGCTACAATGGTTTTCTAACCCTCCCGCCAGCCTTGGTGTCGGAGTTGGGCTTGGCCTATCGTGACCGAGCCCGCGCCATCTTAGCCGATGGTAGCGAGGTTTTCTTCGATACTTATGATGTCGCTGTCCTCTGGGACAGCGGCCTGCGAAATACCAGGGCCAGCGCTTCAGACACCACCCCTCTCATCGGCATGGCCTTGCTCCACCGCCACAACCTGAACATCAACGTCGAGGAAGGCGGCCGCGTCGTCATACAGGCCAACGAGTAGGCCCATCCGCCGCCGACGTAGCCGCCCTGCTCGGCGAAGCCCGCGCCCTTACGGGTGTATAATGGATGATGGTTCAGGCGAATTAACTCACTAGGAGGTTCAGCATGATGTCAAGACCAACGTTCCTCTTCATGGCGATATGCGTGTTCATGTTCACGCTGGCAGCCGCCTGCGCTTCCGAAAGCGATTCAGTCGGAGACGAAGTGGCGCGCGGCCAGCTTGTCGGAGTTGACGGCGCGGCCATCGGCGGCTTCACGTTCACACAGGGAATCGGCGGCCTGCTTCTGTACGTGGAGGTCGAGGGTCTTACCCCCGGCGGACACGGAATACACCTGCACAGCGTCGGTTCATGCTCCCCCGACTTCAAGGCGTCCGGGGGCCATATAGATACAGTGGATAAGCCGCACGGCCTGCTCAATCCCGACGGCGTTCACGACGGCGACCTGCCCAACATCTACGCGGCTGCCGATGGAACGGCGCGGGCGGAGATATTCACCACCCTGGTGGAATTGGAAACCCTTTTGGACGACGACGGCTCTGCCGTAGTGATTCACGCTCAGCCAGACGACCATGTCACCCAGCCAATAGGCGGCGCGGGAGACCGCGTAGCCTGCGGCGCGATAGAGAAGTCGTAGGCGCGACACATACATCAGACCCCCAGCGGCCAGAAGCGCATGATGAGCGGGATGGACACCGCGACGATGATGATTTCGAGGGGCAGGCCCATCTTCCAGTAGTCGCTGAAGCGGTAGCCGCCAGGGCCCATGACTATGGTGTTGGACTGGTGGCCTATGGGCGACAGGAAGGCGCACGAGCCGCCGATGGTCACCGCCATGAGGAAGGGATCAACGGACGCGCCGATGGCGTCGGCGGCTCCGATGCCTATGGGCGCCATGAGTATGACAGCCGTCGCGTTGTTGATGACCGCCGACAGCAGCATGGTGACTATGAGGATGATGGCGAGTGTGGCCCAGGGCGGATACGCGCCTCCCATGTCCGTTACCACCGCCGCTATCCGCGCCGCGCCGCCCGTCGTTTCCAGCGCCGCGCCGACGGGAATCATCGCGCCCAGCAGCACTATCACCGGCCAGTCAATCGCCTGATACGCCGCCTGCATCGTGAGGACGCGGCTCACAAGCAGCAGCGCGACCGCCGCCATCAGCGATACCTGTATCGGCAGAACGTCGAAAGCCGTCAGCAGTATCGCGCCCGCGAACACGGCGATGGGGAGCGCCATCCCGCGCGACTGTCCCACCTGGAGGTCGCGCTCGGCGAGGGGGAGCAGGTTGAGACGGGGCAGCGCCGACTGCACCAGTTCCGTCCTGCCCTGCAGCAGAAGCACGTCCCCGGCCCTCAGTACCACCCTGCTTACCCTGGTCGCGAGCGACGCGCCCCGTCGGGACACGCCCAGAAGGTTCACCCCGAAAGCGGCGTGCAGGCGAAGGCTCCGCGCCGTCCGACCGTCCACCCGCCCATTCGGAACCACGACCGCCTCCAGCGCGACCACGTCCTCCGCGTTGACCGCCCTGTCAATGTCCGAGGGTATGTCCCCGGACACGTCCAGCGTGAACCCCGTCTCCGCTATGAAGGCGTTGAGGTCGTCGGGGTTGGCCTCGATAATGAACACGTCGCCAGTGTCAATTATCTGGTAGCTGGACGGCGCTCCGTACGCCACGCCGTTGCGAATCAGACCGACGATTGCCACGTCCTCGTTGATAGTTTCCTCAAGGTCGCCCACCAACTTGCCCGCGAACCTGGATTCCTCCGAGACGCGCAACTCCGTCATGTAGCCCTCTATGTCAATCGTCTCTCCGAGCGTCCCCTGCGACTGTCGGCTCGGAATGAGACGCCAACCTACCAGCGCGATGAAGACCACGCCGCACAGCGCGACTCCCAGCCCGACCGGGGTGAAGTCGAACATACCGAACGCCGCGCCGGTCGCGTCTTGGCGAAAGGCCGAGATTATTATGTTGGGCGGCGTCCCAATCAGCGTGGTCATGCCGCCCAGCAGCGACGCGAAGGCCAGCGGCATCAGGTAGGGCGAATAGGGACGATTCGCGCTCTTCGCCACCCTTATGGCCAGCGGCATCAGCAGGCTCAGCGCGCCGACGTTGTTCATGAACCCCGACATCACAGCCACCAGCGCGGACAGCGCGGCTATCTGGGCAGTCAGCCGCCGCCCGACATGGGAGAACCATTCGCCCAGGGCGTCAATGACGCCGGAGTTCCGGAGCGCGCGGCTGAGTATCAGGACGGCGACGACGGTCACGACCGCGGGGTGAGCGAATCCCAGGAAGGCTTCGGATGCAGGCACTATGCCCACCACCGTCAGGATGAGCAGTGCCCCCAGCGCGACCAAATCATACCGCAGCCGCCCCGAGACCAGCAGCGCGAGGGTTAGGATGAGCACCGCATATACTATCGCTTCGTCCATAGGGGAATACTAACGCGGTTGGCGGGCAGCGTCAAAGGGATGGGTCGGGGACGCGCCGCGCTGAGGCTTGGCGGATGGCTGAGGCTTGGCGGATGATTGTATAGGGGAAGGGACTTACGCAGGCATCTCGGATGGGCCAGGGTATTTCGGTTATTTCCCGATACCGCTTCTGTCGTTCGCCCTGAGCTTGTCGAAGGGCCGCCCGTTCATGGTTCGACAATCTCACCACGAACGGATTACTCTAGTGACGTTCAATATGGACTACTCTAGGGACGCTCAATAATGAAAAGACCCTGCGGATGGGCGATTGCGCTTGACCGATAAGGCGTGTTGTGGTATCTATTTGCGTATCGTGTTAACGGATGAAGAGGATTTGAGGAACGAATAGTTAGAACGACTATCAATTTGGGGGAAGAAAATGAAGTCAATGAAGATATTTGGCGTCGCAATGGCGATTACGCTGCTGGCCGCGGTCGCGTTGGCGTGCGCCGCGGACGAACCGAGCGCTCCTGCCGCGCCGCAGGCTCCGCAGGCGGCGGCTCCCGCCGCGCCCGCGCAGGCGGCTTCTCAGGCGGCCCCGGCCGCTCCACAGCAGCCGGCGGCTCCTGCCGCGGCGGCCCAGGCCGCGCCCGCGATTACAGCCGCTCCGGTGGCTCCCGCGCCTGTTCTGACGCCGCCGACGCCTGTGCCGACGCCAGCGCCGGATATGGCGATGGAGTCGGACTGGGTGGCGCAGTACCTGGCGAGCGACGGATATAAGCCGGAGTGGGGTCAGCCTGTTCGGGGCAACATCGTGCGATACGGCGCGAACCTGAGACTGAACGGCCACGACCCGAACTACGGACACACCTACGAAGGGCCGCAGTTCCTGCCGACGTATAACTCGCTCATCAAGTTTGACCCGTGGCAGGGTCTATCAGGGCCGATACTGCCCGACCTGGCCACGACGTGGGACGTGTCGGGCGACGGAACGGTAATCACTTTCACGCTGCGCGAGGGTATCAAGTTCCAGGATAATCCGTACTCCACGCTGCCCGACAGCGTGAAGATGGCAATAGCCGGCAAGGACTTCATCTGCGAGGACGCGGCGGCGAGTTTGCAGTTCGCGATATATCCGCCGCAGTCGCTCAAGGACGTTGGGGTGACCCACGCCGGGCCTCGCCTGGGTCTGAAGCATATGCTGGACGGCGGGGCTACCTGCCCGGACGGACCGACCGGAAATACGCTCAGGGTTGAGTTCAGCGAGGCGCGCGCGGGAACGATAGGCAAGTTCGCGGGCGTTACGGGTATGCCGAACAATATGCCCAAGGCTCTGATTGACTGGTGGGCCGCCGAGTGTCCCGACTGCTGGGACCAGACGACGGACGAGACGTACCTGTACGGCACAGGGACGGGGGCTTTCATCCCGTTCGAGCGCGTTCAGGACGTAGGGACGAAGATCCGCGCGAATCCGGACTACTGGCGCGAGGGGCTTCCCTTCCTGGAAGGCGTTGACCACATCGAGATCGAGGACGCGACGACGCGGTTCACGGCTCTGATAACCGGCCAGGTTGACTACTATGGCGAGGGCAGCGCGTCCTTGCTGCCTGGACAGGTTGAGCAGGTGCTGGACTCGTTCAGCGACGATATTCACCTGGAGCCAGTGCTGCACCTGTGGGGCAAGGGACTTCAGTTCAATATGCACCGCCAGCCGTTCGACGACGAGCGGGTGAGGTACGCGATACACCTGGGCATAGACAGAGACGAGTGGGCCGAGTTCAACCGCATCAAGGAGCAGGTTGGCGTAATCAGGCCGACGAACTGGATGCCTCCCGGAACAGTCTGGGCTCTGCCCGATGAGGAATTGTGGGGGATGCCCGGATTCCGCAACGGGCCGGGAGAGAAGGCTGAGGATATAGCCGAGGCTAACCGTCTGCTGGACGAGGCGGGACTGACGAACAGCCCGCGCTTCAAGGCAGGCTGCATGACCACGCCTCAGCAGATATTCGTTGACGGCTGCGAATACTTCAAGGACCAGCTGAAGAAGAACCTGGACATTGAGTTGTTCATTGACGTGGTAGAACCTTCGGTGCAGCGCGACCGCGGCCAGACGGCTCACGGCGTGGAGCCGGACTACGACGTACACTACGGCTCGAAGGCCAGGACAGACGTGGCGGACCCGTCGGACTTCTACAACATCTTCCTGGTTCCGGACGCGGAGAGCTGGTATCACCGAGGCACTGGCAGGTTCCAGATTGACGCCGAAAGGGCGCAGCGCCTGCTGGATATGTCGGACGCGCAGGCTGTGGAACTCGACCCTGAGAAGCGGCGCGAGATAGTCCACGAGATAGAGCGCGAGGTAATCACCGCGGCTTACATGATCCCGATGCCTTGGTCCATCATCTGGCCCGCATGGCACAAGGATGTTCGCGGCTGGCGTATGTTCAACCACCCGTCCCAGATAAAGTGGTCGGGTTGGGAGAGAATGTGGCTGGCGAGGTAATCAATCATCGCCATCGCATAGAATAGCGAGTAAACAGGGCGTCTTCGCATGGCGGAGACGCCTTGCCCGCTAACTCTGAATACTGAGAACCAACTACTAACGACTGACAGGGGTTGAGCGGATGCACCGATACCTGGTACGACGAGTCCTATTCGGATTATTGACGGCGTTCATTGTATCGCTTCTGGTGTTCGCGTTGATGCGGATAGCGCCGGGGGACGTCGCCAAGTCAATCGCGGCGCAACAGGCGGGGGGTGAAGAAGGCACCGTCAGCCTGGAGGAAATCGAACAGATTCGGGAGGCTCTCGGACTCAACGAACCTCTCTATGTTCAGTATTACGTCTGGATGTGGGGGTTCGTGAGAGGAGACTGGGGCGATTCACTGTTCACCAGGCGTCCCGTGTTCGATGACTTCAAGCAGAAGGCGGCGGTCACCTTCGAGCTAGTGATCCTGTCGCAGGTCATAGCCATCGCGCTGGGCGTTCCGGCGGGTGTGCTGATGGCTCTGAAACAGGATTCCAAGGTAGATTACACAGTTCGTATCGCTTCGCTTGCGGGGTTATCCATACCATCGTTCTGGAGCGCGACGCTGCTTCTGGTGGCGGGGGCGTACTTCTTCAGGTGGAGTCCGCCGCTGGGATACTCGGCGATAACGGATGACTTTACGCGGAATCTGAGCCAGTTCATCTGGCCGGCGATGATGATAGGGTACATAAGCGCGGCGACGAAGGCGCGGATGATGCGTTCGACGATGCTGGAGGTGCTGCGTCAGGACTATATCAGGACGGCGCACGCGAAGGGTCTTCGGGCTTACGCGGTTACCGCGCGTCACGCTCTGAAGAACGCGCTTATCCCTGTGATAACGGTCATAGGCATAACGACCGCGCTCTCTATGGGCGGTTCGGTGGTGATGGAGCGAGTGTTCACGCTGCCGGGCATAGGCGAGTACATCGTGGCGGGGATGCTGGAGCGGGATTACCCGATTGTGCAGTCCATGGTGATGTTCTTCGCCATGTGCGTCATAGTGGTCAACCTGTTGGTGGACCTGTCTTATGGCTGGCTGGATCCGCGAGTGCGTTACCAATAAAGAAAGGTGATCACCCCCATCCTAGTCTTCCCCTATCGAGGGGGAAGGGGATTTAGTGGCAGCCTTCCCCTAATGAGGGGGAGGGGACTTATAGATAGGACAATCATTAGACGCGAGGACTTGAATGGCAGTTCAACAGACAGGCGCCGCTACTCTGGGACGGCCTCGTTCGGGGAACTTTCTCAGATCGGCAAGCAACTTCACCACTCGCAAGCCCCTGGGCGCTTTCGGCGCTCTGATAATCGTGATAATGGGGGCCATGGCGATAATCGGTCCGGAGATAACCGTGTGGGATCCGCTCGAATGGAACCTCTCGGATAGACTTCTTGGCCCGACCTCCGATCACTGGCTCGGCACTGACGACAGAGGGCGCGACCTGTGGAGCCGCATGATGTCCGGCGCGCGGGTGTCGCTGCTGGTGGGCTTCGCGTCCGTGGCGTTCGGCTCGGGAGCGGGCGGGATAATCGGCGTAATAAGCGGTTGGTACGGCGGCAAGGTGGATAACACCATACAGCGGCTCATGGACTCTCTCATGTCCATTCCGACGCTGATACTGGCCATGGCTATCACCGCCGCGCTCGGGACAAGCCTGGTGAACATAATCATCGCCATAGGCATCGTTCAGATACCGCGAGCGAACCGCGTTGTGCGGTCGCAGGTGCTGGCGGTGAAGGAATCGCAGTACGTGGATTCGGCGCGCTCCATAGGGGCGGGCAATATGCGAATCATGGTGCAGCATATATCCCCGCAGTGCGTCGCTCCGTGGCTTATCATCACGACCGGGGCGCTGGGCATCGCTATTCTGACGGAAGCGTCGCTTAGCTTCCTGGGGCTGGGCGTTCCGCAGCCTGAACCTTCATGGGGGGGTATGCTGACCGGAACGGCGCGGGACTACTTCGTGCAGAATCCGTGGATGGCGATATGGCCGGGATTGGCGCTGTCGCTGGCTGTGTATGGGTTCAACCTGTTCGGGGACGCGATACGGGACGTTCTGGACCCGAGGCTTCGGGGTACGTAGGGCGAATCTGATACAGCAACAATAAAATGCAAAGGGCGGGTTTCTCACAACCCGCCCTTTTTCTGTGATATATTTGAATAGACAGGAATGGGCGATATATGAGGAGGAACTGATGGTCACCACAGACGAGCGTATGAGCAGGATGGAGCGCGATATCGGGGAATTGCGAGGGGATGTAAATGGACTTCATCGCCGGGTTGACGATCTGCACCGCCTGATGATGGTGATGATAGCCGTCGCGGGCGGGGGTTTGCTATCGGGCATCGTGGGCGTGATACTGCAGCTGGTGAAGTAGCGAGAAGCGCGCTATTGACCAAGAAGACCCCGCTGATTCGGTCAGGTCTTCGATTATCAACCAATTACGTTCGTGGTGTCCCTTCGACAAGCTCAGGACGAACGATGTGAACGGGCGGCCCTTCGACAAGCTCAGGGCGAACGACAGAATCGGTATCTGGAAGGAAATAACCGAAAGACCCCGCCGATTGGGTTCAGCGGGGTCTCTTCGCGTTTGGGGCAATCAGGCATAGCTCTCGCTTTATGCCGAACTATCCTATTCCCATCGCGGCCAGGTGGTCGTGGAGGGCCTGGAGGGTCTGGCTGTTTTCCTCGATGGTGAAGCCGTCAACCTTGTACTCCTGCTTGGCGCTCATGCCGTCCACCGCGCCGAGGTCAACGGTGTCTCTGAGAAGTTGTTGTTCCTCCGCGATGGAGGGGAGCAGGTTGCGTCCCGAAAGCGCGGAGAGGGCGGCGGCGAGTCCGTAGCCGCCCCAGTTTGAGACGCTGGCGAGCATGAGCTTGGTGGTCTGGGTTACGCAGGGTATCTTGACGAGGGATTCGACCTGCGTTACTTCTTTGGCGAGGTTGCCCATTCCGATTTCGTTGCCGCCGTCGCCGATGCCGACGGACGGGACGTTGGAGTGGAAGAGGTGGTCAATGCGGGCGTTGTAGTCGGTGATGTCGCGTCCGCGCATATTGCGGTACTTGCCCTCGTCGGTCAGGCCGCAGCGTTCTATGGCTATGAGGATGGACGGGTTCAGGTCGGCGATGAGCTTGCGCGCGAACGCTGCGCTGGCGTCGTCGTCGGTTATGGGGAATTCGACGACGCTGGAGTAGTCGCCGCCTGTCTTGTCCATGATGTCGGTGGCGTAGCGGTCGGTTACGTGGATGACGTTGTAGCCGAGCTGGTTGAGCGCGCTGCCTATGACGACGGCTCCGGGGGGGCCGTCGGTCTCGGCGTAGCCTGCGTCGAGTATGTAGAAGCCGGTGACGACGATGGCGGTTCCTGGGTTGTCCAGGATTAGCTGGGCGGCCTGGGAAGCGTAGTCGGAGGGGAGGTGGGGGCGGAGGTGGGATATGCCCCTGCGGTCTCGGTCGAGGATGATGTCTTCGATGGTCAAGGGGGACTCCTTGTGAGTTATTAGTTTTTAGTTCTTAGTGGTTAGATGACGGCGAGGTCTTCGTCTTTTTTGTCGGTGATGAACATATAGCCGGGGGAGTGGGTAATCATCAGGGGAGGGCGGGAGGACATGGCGGCGGCCTGTGGGGTTACGCCGCAGGCCCAGAAGACTGGCACTTCGCCGTCCTCGAACTCGGTGGGGTCTCCGAAGTCGGGGTTCATGACGTCGCTGATTCCGATGTCGGCCGGGTCTCCGATGTGTACCGGCGCGCCGTGGACGGCGGGGAATCGGGATGTCACCTGCACGGCTCTTACGATCTGATCGCGCTTGATGGGGCGCATGGAGACGACCATGGGGCCTGAGAACATTCCCGCCGAGGCGGTGGGTATGTTGGTTATGAACATGGGAACTGTGGAGCAGAGGTCCATGTGTCGTATGGGGATGTCTGCGTTGAGCAGGGCGTTCTCGAAGGAGAAGCTGCATCCGAGCAGGAAGGATACCAGGTCGTCGCGCCAGAATTCGGATATGTCCTCGACTTCGGCGGTCATTTGGCCGTATTCGTACACGCGGTAGAGGGGGGTGTCGGTGCGGAGGTCGGCGCCGGGCGCGAACTCGGAAGGCTCAACCTCGCCAGCCTCGACGACTTCCAGCAATGGGCATGGCCTGGGGTTGCGCTGGCAGAATAGCAGAAAGTCGAAGGCGAGTTCCCTGGGCAGAATGGCCAGATTGGCTTGGACATGTCCGGGGGACATCCCGGACGTGGTCTGGACGAGGCGGCCTTCGCGTATGAGTTCTCGGACTTCGGACGGCGCGGTTGGCAGGGCTAATGTGGTCATGGTGTCGCTCTCCTCACTCTGTTTGGGGTTAGCGTTGCTTTCAGTGGGCTTAGAATAGTATGAGTGGGGTGGGGCGTCAAGGTGGGGGTAGAGAATCACCCCCATCCTAACCTTCCCCCATCAAGGGGGAATGGACTTTTGCCTACCCTTGTCAGCCCGTTAAGGAAGGCTGAGCCTTCACCCTTATTTGGACGGAATCGCCGCGAGGTGAATCAGGCTTCGGAGGCGTTGTTTTGGAGTTCGTAGAGCTTGTTTATGGCTTCTATGGGGGTCATGGAGGATATGTCCAACGCCTTGAGTTCGTCGAGGGCGGGAGAGGATAGAGGGGGCAGGAGCGCGAGTTGTGTCGGCTGGGGGGAGTTGACGGGGGCGTTTCCGTTCGCGGCGTCGTGGGCGTCGTGAACTTCGAGGTCGCGGAGTACCTCCCAGGCGCGGTTGACGACGGCGTTGGGCATTCCGGCGAGCTGGGCTACGTGGATTCCGTAGCTCTTGTCGGCGCGTCCGGGGACTATGCGGCGCAGGAAGACTATGCCGCCGTTTTCCTCGGAGACGGCGACGTTGTAGTTTCGGACGCCGGGCAGGTGGTCGGATAGCTGGGTTAGCTCGTGGTAGTGGGTGGCGAACAGGGTATTGCAGCCCAGCTTGGGGTGGTTGTGGATGTACTCGGCGACGGCGCGGGCTATGGCGAGGCCGTCGAAGGTGCTGGTGCCTCGGCCTATCTCGTCCAGGATTATCAGGGAGCGCGGGGTGGCGTGGTTCAGGATGGAGGCGGTTTCGACCATCTCGACCATGAAGGTGGACTGTCCGAGCGCGAGGTCGTCCTGGAGACCGACGCGGCTGAAAATCCTGTCCACCAAGCCGATTGAGGCGGACTCGGCGGGGACGAAACTGCCTATCTGGGCCATGAGAACCAGCACGGCGACCTGCCTGATGTATGTGGACTTTCCTGCCATGTTGGGGCCTGTGATGATGGCGAGGCGGCCTTCCTCGCCGGACATGATGGTGTCGTTGGGGACGAAGCCGCCGGTGTCGAGCATACGCTCCACGACGGGGTGGCGTCCCTGTCGTATCTCGATTCTGCGCGAGTCGTTGAGTTCGGGCCGGACGTAGCCGTTTCGGGAGGCGACGTCGGCGAGGGAGCAGAAGGCGTCAACGCGGGCGATGGCTTCTGCGGTGGCGGCGATGTCGGGGGCGTGGGCGGCGGTTTGGGCGCAGACCTGGTTGAATAGGTCGGTTTCGAGTTCGGCCATGCGGTCCTGGGAGTTGAGGATGCGGGACTCGTATTCCTTCATCTCGGGCGTGATGAAACGCTCTCCGCCCACGAGGGTCTGGCGTCGGACATAGTCGTCGGGGACGAGGCTGAGATTGGCGTTGCTGACCTCGATGTAGTAGCCGAAGACCTTGTTGTAGCCGACCTTGATGGATTTTATGCCTGTGCGCTCGCGCTCGCGGGTTTCGAGGCGGGCTATGTACTGCTGGGCGTTGGTGGTGGCGTCGCGTATGTCGTCCATTTCGGGGGAGAATCCGGGCTTGATTACCCTGCCGTCGCCGACGGATACGGGGGCGTCGTCGGAGATTGCTGAGCGCAGAAGGGCGACGACCTCCGAGGTGTCGCGTATGCCGTCGGCTAGAGACTGAACCTGCTGCGCGTCTTCGTCTTCGGAGAGTATCTCTTTCAGGTAGGGAGCGGCTTCGAGGCTGGCGGCGAGCGCGACGAGATCGCGCGGGGTCGCGCCGAAGCCCCTGATGCGGTTCAGCAGGCGCTGGATGTCGGATACGGAGTCCAGCAGCGCGATTAGTCGCTCTCGTCTGAGCGCGCTGCGGTGGAACCATTCGACGGACTCTTGCCTTTGCGTCAACTCGTCCAGATCTAGCAGGGGCTGGCCTATCCAGGATCTGAGGACGCGCCCGCCCATGGACGTCCTGGTTCTATCGAGGACGGAGAGTAGGGAAGCGGATGTGTCGGCCCAGCGTCCACCCTCGAATAGCTCAAGGTTGCGGCGCGTCTGGGGGTCGAGAACCATGTGTCGGTTGGTGGTGTAGGTTCGGAGGGCGGTTAGCTGGTCGGCGGCGGCTCTCTGGGTCTGGGTGAGGTATTCGCGTATCGCGCCCGCGGCCCTTATGGCGAGCGGAAGGCGGTCGCAGCCGAACGCTTCAAGGCTGCTGACGTTGAAGTGGCGCTGGAGGGACTCGGTACACCATTCGAGGTCGAAAGACTCGGCGGATATGCGGTTTACGGAGGTGGATTCGTCGGCGTCCAGGGATTCCGCGTCTTCGGGAAGCAGAAGTTCGGCGGGTCGCAGCCTGAACAGTTCGACGGGGACTTCGGATGCGGGCAGCTGGGTTGTGGCGTACTCGCTGGTGGTGATGTCCACGTAGGCGAGGCCGGCCTGGTCGCCTTCGACGATGGCGGCGGTCAGGTAGTTGTTGGATTTGCCCTCCAGCAGCGATTCCTCGATGACGGTTCCGGGCGTCACTACGCGAACTACTTCGCGGTCAAAGATGCCCCTGGACTTGGATGAGTCGGAGGTCTGCTCGCAAATCGCGACCTTGTAGCCTTTCTTGATGAGGCGGGCGAGGTACGGTTCGAGCGCGTGGTAGGGTATTCCGGCTAGGGGGACATTCTTGTCGGAGCCGAATTCGCGGGACGTGAGGGCTATCTCAAGCTCGCGGGAGATGACGCGGGCATCGTCGTCGAACGTCTCGTAGAAATCGCCCATGCGGAACAGCAGGATGGCGTCCTGATGTTCGCTCTTGATGCGGAGGTACTGTCTGCGGGCTGGGGTGGGCATTTCTTAGTCGTTAGTTATTAGTTGTTAGTTTGACTATTTTAGCGGGCGTGGCCGGAGTGCGAAAGTGAGTTGGGCGCGATGATTGCGCGAATAGAGGTTAAATGGAAAAAGAGATCAGATGCGGGTAGCCTTGTCGGCGTTCATAGAACGCGCTGTCATTAGATCAGCCCCTCTCTGAGCCACACCATAGCCAACGATCCAACCAGCATCTCCACGCTCTTGGAGTAACCCTTCGTGCTGCGTACCAGACGGTTCAACTTGCCCCTCAGCACAGAGTGCAGTCCTTCGTTGCGGTTCACCTCGCTTCCCTTTCCCACCACGTGAGAGCCAGGGTCAAGCAAGCCATACGCCTCATAGGCGTCGCTTCTGTACTTCTCCGCCCTGGGCAGTCTCCGGTACAACCGCATAAAGGTCTCGCTCTCACGACTTCCCACCTCGAAGTCCGCCCACCGCTCACCGTCGTTCTCTTCCACGACAGCCGTCCATATCCACACAGACCGTCGTCTCTCTCCCTTCCTCACACCCACATACGTCCACATCTCATCGAAGGATATGACCTTGGCTCGCCCGCGACGTGTATCCATACCGCGTATCTTCCTCACAGAGGCCGGCAGGTCAGGTTCAGACCGAACTCGCCTCCCGCGCTCTATGTCCAAACCCTTCCGCGCCCATCTCGCTTTTTTTGACCCAGGTGTACACGGTAACGAAGTGTATGTCCATCGCCCTTGCCACAGCCGATATGCTTCCGCCCTCGGCATACATGGCAAGCGCCTGCCGAATGGTCTTCTCAGGGTAGTAGTGGCGGTTGCCGTCGGGAGTGAAACGGTGGTTGCAGTCCTTGCATCGGTATGTCTGCTTGCCTCTTGAGTGTCCGTCCTTGGGCGTCCAGTTGGAACCGCAGTGCGGACAGCGAACGTCGTGATTGTATGCGCGTGGTCGGGCCATCTGCCTTATCCTAACTGTGATGATGCGTCCCTATTTTATATTATCAGCGCGTACTATGAATGCCGCCTTGTCTGTACGGTGATTTTCTGGGACAATCATATCAGGAGAGAAAGCCAAATGGTCATAAATACCGACGCGGACGTGATCCGCGTTATAAGACAGAATCCGCGCTTGATATTCGAGGCTCTGAGCGACGACAAGGAACTTCTGGATGAAGTGCGCCGACTTGTCATGACTGAAGATGTTCTGGCTCTTCCGGGGCGATTCTCGGAGATGCAAGAGACTCAGAATGAAATGCTGGCCGATATAAGGCAGCTAATCGTAACCCAGAATCGTATGCTTGCGGAGATGGAGGAGTCATCCCGCCGGCATGATCGTTCGGAGGCGGTCCAGAATGAATTGCTGACAAAGCACGACCAGATGCTTGAAACCCAGAACCGGATGCTTGAAACCCAGAACCGGATGCTTGAAACCCAGAACCAAATGTTTGGGACTCAGGACCAGATGCTTGGGACTCAGGACCGGATGATAGAGACTCAGAACCGTATGCTTGACATGATCAAGGATCTGAGCGACACGGTTGGGCATCTTGTCGGTTCGGATTTAGAGCGCAAACTGGCTATAAAGCTGCCGACTCGATTGGAAGGCAGGTTCGGCGGAAGAAATCTGGAGACGCTTGTATATCAGGACCGCAGCCGCCCCGTCACGCCCGGATTCAGGGCTAAGCTGGACGACGCGGTGTCGAACGGGATTATAACACAGGCGCAGCGCGCCAGGATTCTGGATACCGATATGATAGTTCAGGCGACGCGCGATGACAGTGAAACTGTCTATTTCGCGATAGAGGCGTCGAGCGCCATCAATGAGGATGATATTGACCGCGCTATGGCGTCGGCGGAAGTTCTTAGAGCGATGTCCGAGCGTGAAGCGGAGCCTATCGTCGTGGGTTACAGCGTTCATGCCGTAGTCAGGAACTACAACAGGGATCCTCATGGGAACCAGAAGGCGGCAATCGTCACTTTAGATAGATAGGGTAGGCGAACACGTCCAGATTCAACCCTGTCTGTTATGGCGTTATGAACTCGGTGGACAGGGTGATGTATCTTTCGCCGTTCCGTTCGCTGATTCCTCCCGCGATAAGCGCGCTGCCGTCGGGCATCAGCGTCGCTGAGTGGTTCGCCCTGGGTTGGGACAGTTCGGGTCCCGGCGACCATGCGCCGGTCGCGGGGTCGAATATGTCGGTGGTGGAGAGGACAATATCCCCCAGCGGGCCTATCCCGCCGGCCGCCAGAACGCGACCATCGGGCAGAAGCGTGAGCGTGTGATTGGAGCGGGGTCGCGTCATAGCTCCGGTGGTTGTCCACGCGCCGGTTTCGGGGTTGTACGTTTCGCTGACCAGACTGTCGGTACGCGAGAGCGCGCCGCCTGTCGCCAGGACTCTGCCGTCATGTAAGACAATAGCCCGTGTATGCGGGGCGGTCATGCTTTCGGCGGGCGTCCATGTATTTGTATGGGGGTCGTATATTTCGGCTTCGTTGAGCCATCGAGCCATATCCGGTTCGGTGATGAAGCCTCCCGCGGCCAGAACGCGCCCGTCGTGGAGCGTAACCAGCCAACGTTGTCTGGCGGGCAGGTTCATGGGTTCCAATGTCTGCCACGCGCCTGTGGACAGGTCGTAGGCTTCAACGACAGCCAGAGGGTCGAATGAGGCTGAGGCCGATCTGCCGATTTCCGTTCCGCCCACTACCAGCGCGCGCCCGTCATTCAGGACAATCGCGTCGGGGAAGCTGCGGTCCGTGGGAACGGGGGCGTCAGAGAGGCGAGTCCACTCGTCAGTCTCAGTATTGAAGACGGCGAGAGCGCCGAAAGAATAGTCGTCTATATCGTGAGGATGAGGATGAGAGTGAGGGACGTCGAGAATGGCGACGCTTACAAGCCGGCCGTCAGGCAGCCTGGCAGGCGGGGTCTGCGGGAATAGATCGGGAATTTCTTCCCAAGCGTCCGGGTCAAGTTTGCCCTTGAACGTCCAAGTGGAAGTCAGAGGATCGTAGATTTGGGGGATTCCGGCTGGGAAGCCGATTAGCTGATCATCGTTGTCGAATTCGCCCGTCCACCCGCCGGATACCAGGACGCGCCCATCATCGAGAAGCGTGGCGTAATGATTGAAGCGCGGCCAAGCCAGGTGAGGCGACTTGTGGGCGACTTCCTTGCCGTATTCGGAGAATTTGACCGTGAGTTCGGCGCGGACGGAATCGGCGCTGAGGTCGTCCAGCAGCGCGTCTATTATGGAGGGATCGAGGTCGCCGGAGATTTCTACCTGTCTGAGCAGGGCGTCATCCACGCCGACGCGGTAGGTTACTTCCAGGTCGGTTTCCGTTCCGGATATATCCGCGCCGGGCAATTTGCCGGAAATGACGTGGGCGCTAACGCCGTTCAGCGTCTGTCGTCCAGCCAGTTTCATCCGCCCGTCGGTGACGATGTCCGACGTTTCGTACAAATCGAAGCCCAGCAGTACGCGGAGGTCGGTCAGGGTGGAGAGAGCGAGCAGATCTTCGGTCTCTATCCAGCGGCGCGTTTCTGTGTCGAAAAGGGCGCGCCCGGTCTCGACGGTTTCGCCGGACGCTTCGCTTATGTTCTGGTGGGTTATCACGTCGTATTCGACGGTCTGGGAGGGCGCGGCGAGGGATACGCTGGCGGAGTTGTAGCCGGGCATCGCGTCGCCCGTGTAGGTGAGCGAGATTTCGAGGTCGAGTCCGTCGCTTGTTCTAACGCTCAGGACGCCGTTCATGTGGAAGGCGTAGCCGTCGCCGGCCTTCGACGTGAATTCGCGTACGGAGTTCAGGATGGCGAATTCAAGCGATACGGGCGTACGGGTTGGCCGGGGCGTGGAAGTCGGCGCCGGGGTTGGAGTGATGATAGGCGCTCTCGTGGGCAGGGGGATGTTGGAAGCGGAGACCGGCCCGGCGACGGGTGTGTTGGTCGGCGGGATAGGGGTGGTGGTTGCGGTCGGCGCGGCGGGTGGCGTGGGCGGCGGCGCTGGCTCTTGCCCGCAGGCGAGGGCGAGGGTGAGGGCCAGCGCGATGGATATGATGGCGAGGGCTGGTTTCATGGGGGAGGCCGTACTTCAATCCTATAGTCTGCGTTCATTGTAGCAATAATATGGGAAGGATGCTGATATTCTTCACAATGTGGACTTACCTTTAGCCCGTAGTAGTCTAAAGGAGAAACATATATGGCAGATGTTAGACAATCCAATCCGTCAATCTCGTCCGCTGGCGTTTCGATTGAGAGTGCCAAATCCGATCAAGATGTACACGAGGTTGATGACGCCTACGGCATTCAGGTCATAGAGGAAAGCATGAAGACGGAGGATGTGAGCGAGGAACAAATTTCCGATAATTTACGGGGTCTCAATGGAAGTAATGTTAATTAAAAGACCCCGCCGATGAGCTTGGCGGGGTCTTTAGGTTTTTACGCGGCTTTGGGGATTGGGGGTTAGTCGTCTTCTTTCCAGAAGCGTTCTTCCAGGACGTTGTAGCCGCGGGGGATCATGCGGTCTTTGACGTCTTCTATCATGCCGGGGTGGCCGCAGGCGTACACGATGGTGTCCTGGGGGAGTAGTTCCCATTTCTCGGCGTATTTTTCGACGATGTTGTTTACGCGGCCAGTCTCGCCTGTCCAGCCTGCGTTTAGCTCTTCGTCGGGGCGGCTGATGGTGGGGACGAAGGTTATCATGTCGGGGTAGTCGGCGGCCAGCTTTTCGAGTTCGGCGTCATACGCGAATTCGTCGTGGTAGCTCGCGCCCATCAGGACGTAGAAATGGTGTCCGGTCTGGCCATCCTCCAGGTACTGCCTGATGATGCTGATGTAAGGGACGACGCCGGTTACCGTGGCGACGAATAGCTGGTTGGGCAGCGACGGGTCGAAGACGAAGATTCCCTTCGCCCTGGGGCGTATTGTGACGCTGTCGCCGTCTTTCAGATCGTAGAGAAGCGGAGTGAGGTTGCCGTCGGGCGGCGGAACGAGTTCTATGAAGAGTTCGAGGTCTTCTTCATAAGGCGCGGAGACTATGGAGTAGGCGCGCTCGACGCCCTCGGAGCCAATGGTGCAGTACTGGCCGGGCTTGAAGGTGAAGCCTTCGGGCTTTTCCAGCCAGATAGTCCAGAGGTCGTGGGTGAAGTCTTTTCGCTTCAGTATGGTTGTTTCGGCGAGTTTGGGACGCCGGAATGTTCTTGTTCGGGTGGTGGTCACCAAGTTCGGGATACTCCTTTGATCTGGATAATTGGTTCAGTCCGCCGCGACCTGCGCGGTCAGTTTGACGATACGCACAGGGGTCAGCGGCAGTGTGGGTACGCTTAGCATCGGGTCGGGAAGCTCGCTTCGGACGAGGGCGGTTATCAGGTCGCCGAAGAGGGTGGTCATGGAGACGATACCGCGCTGGGGGCCGGTGAGGTCGGCTATTCCGGCGGCTCTGCCTCGGACGGATATGGCTTCTACCCAGTCGCCTTCGGCAATGTCGAGCGCGTCGGCGTCTTCGGGGTGCATCTGGATGGTTTCGTCGCGCCGTATGGCGTTTCTGCCGTCTATCTGGATTATCTCTATGTCCTCGTCCGGCTGGTGGAGGACGCGCCCGTGGGCGAGTACGAAGGGGTAATCGTCGTCTTGGCGCTGAGGGACGGCGCTCATGGACATGGGGGCTAACTTCAGGTCGCTCGCCGCCTGGGGTTCGTGGTACAGGATGGGAGTGTCGGCCATGTCTGAGGCCAAGCAGGGCCACTGGACGCCGCCCGCCTGTAGCCTGCCGTATGTGACGCCGCCGTATATTGGTATGAGGTTGTTGAGTTCGTCGAATATCTGAGTTTCGTCGTCGTAGTCGAAGCCCGGCGCGTCCATACGCGCGGCTATCTGGGCGATGATTCGCCAGTCGGCTTCCTCGTCGCCCTTGGGGCCGAGCGCGGGGCGCAGAAGCTGGACTCTGCGTTCGAGGTTGGTGTAAGTGCCTGTACGCTCCGCGAAGGTTTGCGAGGGCAGAACCACGTCGGCCAGTTCGGTCACGTCGTTCTCGAAGGTGGAGTGGGCTATTACGAACTCGGCGCTGTCCAGGGCGGCGCTGAAGTCGCCCAGTTCGCGGTTTGTGAAGTTGGGGCTGTCGCCGACGATATGCAGCGCGCTGACATTCCCGGAGTTCACTGCGTCGGCGGTTTCCCTGACGCCGATGCCCGGCGCGGATGGTATGTCCGCGTTCCAGGCGTCGGATACTCGCTGGCGACGCCTTTCGTCTGCCAATTGCCTGTGTCCGGGGAGAAGGTCGGGAACGCAGCCGACGTCCCGCGCGCCTTGTTCGTTGGCTCCGGTGAAGAGGGGGTACAGCCCGGAGGACTGTCGTCCGACGTTTCCGGTAACGAGCGCGAGGTTGACAAGCGCGCGCGAACATTCTTCGTACAGATTTCCGGGTAGGGTTTCCAGCGCGTACAGAATCGCGCCCGGCCTCTGTTCGGCGAACAGTCGGGCGGCGGCCTGTATGTCTTCGCGGGACACGCCAGTTACTCGCTCTACGTTGGCGAGGTCGAACTCGCGCATTATGGAATTTCGGAATTCCTGGATGTTCTCCACCCGGTCGTTCAGAAATTCGTTGTCTTCGAGCGATTCGTCCCAGATGGTTCTGATCATGCCTCCGATAAGGGCGGGTTCGCTGCCGATTCTCGGCCTGAGCCAGATTTTGGCGTGGTGGGCGAGCTCTGTTTCGCGCTGGTCAATGAGTATCAGGGACGCGCTGCCCTCGCGGACGGTCTTCTTGATAGGCACCGCGAGGACGTTCTGCTCCTCGGTCATGTTGGAAGAGACGACGAGGAAACGCTTCGAGCCTTCCAGATCCCATATCGGGTTGGTGGCGGCCGGGTATCCAAGCTGTTCCTGGAGAGGCTTGAGAATCTCGGGGCGGGTGTTGGAGGCGACGTCAACGTTGTTGGACCCCATCACTGTCCGAGCGAACTTCTGGGCGACGTAGGCGTCTTCGTTGGTGGCCCTGGGGGACGCGATGAGGGCGTAGCGTCCGTCCTTGTAGTCGGGCAGCTTTTCGGCTATGTAGTCAATGGCTTCGGGCCAGGTGGCCTGCTGGAGTTGTCCGTTTCGGCGTATCATGGGGGACTTTATACGGTCGCGCCGGTTGACGAATTCCATGCCGAACTTGCCCTTGAAGCAGCCCTGTCCGCGATTCGCGGCGGCGTGGCGGTCGGGTATGGAGCGAATGAGACGGTTGCGCTTGTTGACTTCCAGCTTCATCTCGCAGCCGACCGGGCAGTGGGGGCATATCGAGTTGACTTCTTCGACGGCCTTGTCCCACTTGTAGTCGTGTTCAACGAGCGCGCCGGTGGGACAGACGTCAATGCAAGCGCCGCAGAATTCGCAGCCGGATTCGAGCAGGCTGGTTCCCTGGGACGTTCCGATGAGGGCTCTACCCGAACGACTCTGGAGCGTCAGGGCGGAGTCGCCGCGCACCTCGTCGCATACGCGGACGCAGCGCGCGCAGACGATGCACAGGTTCATGTCCATGTCCCAGTAGGGATCCTGCGTAGCGAGGGGAAGGTGGCGATTGTTGTAGGTGAGCGGGGTGTCCATCTCCATTTCGAGATAGCGCACGGTGTCTTTTAGTTCGCAGCGCTCGTTCTTGGGGCAGGTTACGCAGCGGTCATTGACCGAAACGTGGCGCAGGCAGATGTCCGCCGGGCCGCAGAGTTCGATGCGGTGGCAGGTGAGGCATCCGTGAGGATGCTCGGACAGCAGCAGTTCCATTATGCCGCGCCTGAGTCCCTGGAGTTCGGCGCTCTGGGTGGTCACCCTCATGCCGGGGGATATGGGCGTTGTGCATGAGGCGGGCGAGCCGGGCAGAGAGCGATAGTTTCCTTCCCTATCCGGCGCTTCGGCGGTCACGACGCACATTCGGCACGCGCCGAAGGGCTTCATGCCCGGGTAGTAGCAGAGGTACGGGATGTACAGGCCGGCGTCCATGGCGGCCTGAATTATCATCTGACCAGGCTGCGCGGGAATCTCCTGGCCGTCAATGGTAATCGTGAAGTCGTCAGCCATTATGATGCTCCGGGTACGAAATCGTGGGCGTATGGTCGGGTGTTCTTGGGCGCGATGTGTGGGCCGAGACAGCTTCCGGTGGGGCATCTGCGCTCTTCGATGTGCGCTATGAAGTCGGACTCGAAATGGGTGAGCGCGGAGCGGATTGGGCCGAATCCAAGCTGGCCGTGTCCGCAGAGGGAGCTCGCCTCCATCGTATTGCCGACTGAGCGCATGAGGTCGAGGTCGCCGGGCCTGCTTTCGCGCCTGGCGATGCGCTCTGTTATTTCGAGAAGGTGTTCCATGCCGAGCCTGCACGGGAAGCATTTTCCGCAAGACTCGAACTGGCAGAAGGCGACAAGCACGCGGGTGAGGTCAACGGCGCACACGTCTTCGTCGCCGACTATGATGCCGCCTGAGCCGAGAATAGCGCCAGCGTCGCGCATTTCGTCGAAGTCAATGTGTATGGACATACTCTCGGCGCTCAGAACGCCGCCAAGGGGGCCGCCGGTCTGGAGCAGCTTGAGTTCCTTGCCGTCCGGGACGCCGCCGCCAATGTCGTTCACCACTTCGCCGAGCGTGAGTCCCATCGGGACTTCGTACAGGCCGGGGTATTCGACGTTTCCGTTGAGGCAGATGATGGCGGTGCCGGTGCTGCGGTTGACGCCTATGGAACTGAACCACTCCGCGCCGCGCGAGATTATCTCAGGGGCGTAAGAGTATGTCTTGACGTTGTTGATGGTTGAGGGATAGCCCCAGACGCCGTATGCGGCGGGGAACGGGGGACGGAAGCGTGGTTGTGAGCGCTTGCCCTCGATGGCTTCCATGAGAGCGGTCTCCTCGCCCGCGACGTAGGATTCTCCGGTGAGCGCGACCTCGATGTCGAAGCTGAAGTCCGTACCGAAGATGTTCTGGCCCAGTATGCCGGCTTCGTAAGCCTGCTTTATGGCTTCTTCGGTGCGATCTATCGGCCCGTCGTGGCCGTGCCTGATGAACACTATGCCGTTGGATGCGCGGGTGGCGTATCCGCCTATCATCAGCCCTTCGAGAAGGGTGTGCGGGTCGCTTTCGAGGATGCCCTTGTCGTTGTACGCGCCCGGATCGCCTTCCTCGCAGTTGCAGAGCATATACTTCGTGGGGCCTGGGGAGCCTACCATGAAGCTCCACTTGATGCCGGTGGGGAAGGCCGCGCCGCCGCGTCCGCGAAGGCCGGAGTCGGTCATCTCCTTGATTACGTCGTCCGGCTCCATCTGGGTGAGCGCCTTGTGGATGCCCGCGTAGCCGCCGTTGGCGATGTACTGGTAGATGTCGCCCGGGGCGATGTTTCCGGCGTTCCTGAGCGCGATGCGCCGCTGCGCGGCGATTCCGGGTATCTCGCTGAGGTCCGGAGCGCCGTCAATCGGGTCGTCGCCCAGGTAGCCGAAGACCTTATCGGCGGGAAGTTCACCGGACGCGATGTATGAACTCACTATCGCGGGAACATCGTCGGGGGTGACGTTTCGGAAGAAGAGGCGCGACCGGGTTCCCGGGCGCAGGATGTCAACCAGCGTCTCGGCATAGCAGACGCCGAGGCAGCCGACTTCATCTATGCGCGCGGATATGTCCAGTGAGGCGAGTTCGCTTCTGAGCGCGTCAATGACCTCATACGCGCCCGCGGAGTGGCCGCACATGGCGGTTCCGACCCGTATCCAGGGTTCGGGGCCTTCGGTCAGGCTTGTCCAGCGCTCGTCGGCGGTCTGTTTGATTTCTTCATAAGTGGGCATGGTTCACGGATGGGGGGCTATTGGGCCGGTTTCAGGATTGGTTCAGAAGGCTTTCCACCCGCTCGGACGCGGATTCAGGGGTCAGGCGTCCGATGAGGTGGTGATCTACACTCATGACCGGAGCGGTGGAACACGCGCCCAGGCAGGTGTTGAACTTGAACGATATGTTGTTGTCCTCGGTCTCGCCTTCGTCCTCCAGACCGAGCTGGTCCATGACTCGCTTCAGGATGTGGGACGCGCCCTTGAGATGGCAAGTCGGGCCCCAGCAGATTTCGACGTTGTGCTTGCCGGGCGGTGTGAATCGGAAGTTGGTGTAGAAGGACGCGACGCCCCAGACTTCGTTGATGGTGGTGTCGTTGAGCGTGGCGACTTCCTCGATGGCTTCATCGGGTATATAGCCCAACTCGTCCTGCACCGCGAGAAGCGATGATAGGACGGTGACAGTGGGGCGGCTCTGGTGGTTGATAGCGTTCAGAATCCGCTCTTTGTCCTGTTCGCTGATGGTAGGCAAAGGCAAGCCCTCTCGGTTAGAAAATCCTCCACAATGATACCATATTGGAAGGCGTGGTGTTAGTTTTAGTCGTTAGTGGTTCAGGGTCTTTCGATTATCAACCAATTACGTTCGTGGCAACCCTTCGACAAGCTCAGGGCGAACCATGAACGGGCGGCCCTTCGACAAGCTCAGGGCGAACGACAGAAGTCGTTAGTGGTTAGTTCTTAGTTTTTCGCGTTCTCCGCGCGCTTCTGATTCCGATGATGAGGCCGAGGGGGGCTACCAGGAGCAGGGTGTTGGCCGCGCCTGTCAGAGGGGATACGCTCGCGGCGGAGAAGCAGCCGCCGGATTCTTCGGGCTGCGCCGTGGGCGCGGGTGGCGGCGCGCTCGTCGGTGACGCGGACGCGGGCGCGGGAACGCTCGTTGGTGAAGCCGCCGGGGTAGTTGTCGGGACGGGTGTATGTGTGGGCGCGGGCGTCTGTGTCGGGGCCGGCGTGGAGGTCGGCGGCGCGGGCGTGGGTACGGGCGTCTGTGTGGGAACTGGGGTGTCCGTAGGCAAAGGCATTGGCGTATTGGTCGGGATTGGCGTGTGAGTCGGGATCGGCGTCGGGTAGTCCGTGAAGAGGATGTCGAAGGCACTCTCCAGCTTGCCCGGAGTGAACACGGCGGTGGTGCGCGCCTGCACGCCGTTCAGGAAGAAGCGTATTTCGCCGCCCGTGAAACTCGCGTCGCCGGGATCAACAATCAGGCCACCATAAGAGCCGTCTGAGGCGATAGCGGCGGCGGGGGTGGATTGGTAGTCGCCTATGCGGGCTGTGAGTATCGAGTCGGCGGGTATTCGCGGAACGCCCTGCGCGAATATCAGGCCGGAGACAAATACCATAGGATCTGCGGTTTCGGGCGTGGGAGAAGCGGGCGGAACCGGAGAAGCCTGCGGAGTCGGAGGGGTAACCGGGGTGTCCACGGGAATAGGCGTCGCTTCGGGCGTTGGCGTGGACGTCGGCGTGGGCAGAGATGCGAATGTCAGGTTGAAGTTGCGCCTTATGACCGGAAATCCGCCAGGCTGGTATGTGTCCGTCTGGTCAGCCTGTATATCGCCGAGAAAGAAGGTTATAGTCTGTCCCGCAAATGAGGCGTCCGCTGCGACCGACAGGGAGGCGTACACTCCCTTCGTCTCAACTCCCGTATCCTTATCCTTAGTAGTAACCACAGTAACAGGTTTTGACTCATAATCGCCAACCCTGCCGACGATAGTATATCCATCCGGCACGGGTATGCCATCCACGGTCGAAGTTCCAAAATAAGTTATGCCGCCGGGCGGAGGACCACCCTGGGCGAGTGTGTCGGACGGGAAGACTGCGGTCGCCAACGTCACGGCTAAGGCCAGGAACGCGGTCAGGGACGCGAAGGCCGTCAGGCGAGGCGTGGCAATGTGGTTGGACGCTGTGTTGTCTGACGCTTTTTTCATCGGCCCTCGGTATATTCAGATTGATTGGAACCGCCCGCTATTGTAACAGAGTACGAAGAGAGCAACTCTAGGGATTGATTCAAGCGTAGCGCTTGATGTCCGTTAGCGTTCATCCTCCGACTCGGAGTAGGAAGACGGGGGCGGCTCATCGAAGGGGATGCCTTCGTCCTCGGCCTTCACCCGTCGGCTGTTCCAGTCCGACCACTTATGTACCATATCCATAACCTCTGCGCGACCTTCCTCGCGGCCCTCTGCGCGGGCTTCGGCCTTCATTCGCTCTCTCCTAGGGGTTATAAACTTGTCGGTAAGGTATCGCGCGGTGACCACCGTGATTCCTCCTGCAACAAAGTCTCTCGCGGATCCGCAGGCGACCGATCCAGCCAGCCGAGCAGGCGCATCCACCACGATTCAGGTTTGGGTTGTTCGTCGTCCGACATTTGATTGGTGTCCTTATTGTAGCAGAGACGAAGCGGAATAGTATTCAGGGGACGCGGACGCAAAAAGAACATCCCTCCCCGACTGGGGAGGGATGTTTACTAACTAGCTATTCCGATTGCTTGGCGTGAAGGTTACGGAGCGAGTACGCCGGCCTCGCTTGCGTGCGCCCAGTAGCCGGAGCCAACCATGAGGCTGCCCTTCTCGAGGTCAACGACTTCCCACATACCTTGCAGGGTGTTGAAGGAGTACACGCGGTTGACCTTCGTGCCGCTGAAGTATCCCTTGGCGGATACCGAGTCGCCGTGGTTCATGTCGCCGGTTACGTCAACGACCGGGACGAAGTTCCAGCCAGCCATCAGGCTGATGGTCGGCGGAACCGACGTGCCAGCGCCAATCCTGGGGATGTCCACCTTGATGGACTCGTAGGTATCGGTCTGGATCCAGTAGGCGCGGGAAGCGTCAACTGTCATCAGCGTGCCGAGCCAGGTGCCGTCCTCGCTGCGGATAGCCGTCGTCCATCCGGATTCAGCGTCATAGCTGAGTATGGTGCTGGCCGGGTGGTCGGCGGGTATAACCGCGTTGAGGCTGGAGTTGGTCGGGTTGCCGGGCAGGGAAACCAGGTTCCAGCCGGGCATGAGCTCCAGGCTGAAGGGTTCGCGCTCGACTATCTTGACCGTCTTCTCGAACTCTTCCTCGTTGCCCGCGGCGTCCTTGGCCTTGACCGTGACCTTGTGGTTGCCCTTGGCCAGGTCGGAAGCCTTGTAGAGGAACTTCACGTTGTTGGTCGTCGCCAGCGAAGTGGCTATGTCCATGGCGTCCATGTCGGGGGACTTGAGGGTCGCGGACACGATGGTAACCGTGCCATAGGAGTCAACGTCCTTGCCCGCGTCGTCCGGGTACTCCGTGCCTTCAGCAGCGAAGTCAATCGTGATGAAGGGGTCGGAGTTGTCCGAGCCAGTCTTGTCGTCCGGCGTCACCGTGGGCTCGCCCACCGCGTTGTCGAACTCGAACAGGATGGCCTTGGTGTCGTCGCTAAGGTCAATCGGGCCCTCATTGACGCCCGCCGCGCCCGTGTTGGAATTGGTGGCGTCGCTGGCGGTCACGTACACGTTGTACAGGCCGGACTCAGGAGCCGTGAAGGTGGCTTCATAGCTTCTGGCGGACTTCAGAACGGCGTCCACGTTGGTGGCGTCGCCGAGCGCGTCCATGGCCTCATCTATGTCCTCGGTATCGGCGTCATCGCCCTTGTCCGCTTCCACAACCTTCTGGAAGGCGACATTCGGGGTTCCGACGTCTTCGTTGGAGGAGATCATGACCTTGACCTCGCCCTTGGTAACGGGGCGCGGGCCGCCTTCGACCGATACGGTCAGCGTCGGCGCGATTCCGTCAGTGGCGCTGTCCACGCTGTCGCTGCTCTGGCGGTTGCCGGCCAGGTCCAGCACCTGCCCAACAAGCTCAACCTTCGGCTCGGAGTTGGGGTCGAGGTCGGAACTGAGGGTCAGGAACACGTTCGCCTTGGCGCCGCTGTACACGTCCGCCTTGGTCGGCGTCGCGTCGTTCACCTCGAAGTCGCTGGCTTCGACCGAATCCGCGTCCAGCGACTCGTTGAACATGACCAGAACCATGTTGGCCTTGCCCTTGGTCGCGGTCGTGTTGGTCTTGTCGTCGTCGTCCTTGTTGGAGGTGTCCCAGAACGCGCCTGTCTGCGCCGAGCTTATCGTAGGCTCGGTATTGTCAATCTTGATGGAGTAGGGCTGGCAGCCGCCGACTGCGGCGGTGTCGCCAACGTCAACGCCAGCGAGGGAATCTTCAGGGAACGCGCTGGTGTCGCAGGGGTCGGACTCGTCGTCCACCTTGGCCTGGCGGTCGGTAACCGCCTTGTTGCCGGCGGCGTCCATAGCGGTCGCCCACCAGTAAACGGTGGAGTCGTTAGAAGCGTCGGAAGAACTCGGAAGGCGCTGTCTCGCGTGGAAACCGCCGTCAACCTCGTTCAGGCTTCCGCTGTTGTCAACCTGGTAGGTTTCAGCCGATTCCAGGGTGCCGTCGCTGTTATTGTCAATTCCGAAGATGACGATTATGTCGTCGTCTTCGTCGCTGCCAATTCCCGAACCGCCGTCAGTTACGTTGAACTCGACTTCAGGATTGGCCCTGCCCGCCGAAGCGTTGGCCGGGGACAACTCCGAGAACACCGGCGCGGTGGACTCGACCTTGAGTATCTTGGAAACGGTCCGCTTCGGGTCCGCGTCGCTGTACGTCAGGGTAATCTGGTCGTCCTTGCCCACTTTCAGGCTATTGGAAGTGGAGTCGGTCGCGTTGGTATCTATGACCGCGCGGAATGTGCCGCTATTTGACTTGGTCTCATTCAGGGTTACAGTGATTCCGGTCGGGTCAGCCTGAGACTTGACCTTGACCTCAACATCGTTTTTCTGCGCGCCCTTGTACTTGACCTTGAAGGCGACCGTAGCGGCTGCGGTGAGGTCAACTCGACCATCCGCGCCTACCCTGTCGACCGCGAAGTCGGCGGGAAGCGGGTCGTCATTCATGTCCACGGCAGTTACGTCGAGACGATTGACGAACCCGTCGCCATTCGCGTCCGCCACGGGAATGTTCATCAGGTTGACCGTCCTCACGCCAGCCGCGAAGTCCTCGGTCGCTTCGATGTCAACGTCCAGGTCGCTGTCGGAAACCTCCAGCGCTACCTGTCCGCCCTGCCGCGCCCATTCCTGGTCGTCGCTTGTGTCGCTTGTATCGTAGAATCTCACCTTGCCGTCGGTGGCAGAGAACGCCGGCACGATGAGAAGCAGGGACATGATTATCGCCCCTATGAATACTAATGGTATGAACCGCCTCTTGCTTTTCACTTACTACCCCCTTAGGTCTCAGCGATTACAAATTGAATATGACCGAACGGCTATTAGACATAGTAAATCCCCCTAGAGCGGTGAGTTCCGCCCTTTGGGAGATACCCGTTTTAATGTGAGATGCCGCCTGTGTCAGCATCCGCACCTCGCTTAGTACATTCAAACCGCTAGATTTGTACACCTAACGGCGTTCATCTGTCAAGGTCTGATGGGGCATTGTTCCAAGCGGCGCAAGCTACGGACGCCCGGATGTCTATGCCAAATTCTCAGACTAGTATGAAATTGTTCCTGAACTATATAAGAGGCCGTGAATGTATGTCAATGAGTTAGGGGTTGAGAATGGGGGCGAATTGTGGTGAGGCGGGGGTTGGAGGCTTCACTCGCTGTCAGACGGCAGCCCGGGAATGGGTACTATGAATGCGTGTACGCCCAGCGTGTCGGCCCGCTCACTGTCTCGCGTGTGGATGCTGTACCCGGCCACGACGGCCTCCGCTTCCTCGCCAAACGCCGCGCCCAGCGCGTCCGCCGTCTCCCGCGCCCGCTCTATGTCTCTCCGTCCCACGTTGTTAGAGGCTTCCACCGCTATCCATACCCGGGCGCCGTCCGACTTGCGGACAGCCCGCAGTATGATGTCGGTGGCGTCTATCCGGGATTCCTGGTTATCTGTGATAAGGTCGTTTGCGAGTGCGCCCTCAACGGCGTCGGAAAAATCGGACCTGGTTTCTTGTACCAGGCTTTGCATGATGCGTCCTCTGCGTAGCCCCAGACGCTGGCTCACGAGTGAGCGTATCCTGCGGTGGAGCCTCACTTCCAGCATATCTCCTTTTAACATCCCGATATCGTCCCTCATCTGAGCGCGTTCGGTTTTGGCGACTTCGAGTTCGGCGCGAATGTCGGCGCGGTCAGCTTTGGCCTCGGCGAGTTGCTCTCTAATATCCGCCCTGTCAGCTTTGGCCTCGGCGAGTTGCTCTCTAATATCCGCCCTGTCAGCTTTGGCCTCGGCGAGTTGCTCTCTAATATCCGCCCTGTCAGCTTTGGCCTCGGCGAGTTCGGCCTCTATGCGGTCAAGGCGTTCCGGGACGCGGAGGAACTCCTCAGTCAGAAGCGCGCGCAGCAATAGTCTCTGCGCTTCAGGGTTGGATTCGATCTCCTCGATGATGCGCGCGACCAGAGATTCGGGGGGAAGTTGGGTAGATGTAACCATGATGGATAGATAATACCATATTCATTGAGAACGCGGGCATCGGACTTCTTGCCGTGGAGCGGGGTCTTTCGATTATCAACCAATTACGTTCGTGGCGACCCTGAGAGTAATCCGTTCGTGGTGACCCTTCGACAAGCTCAGGACGAACCATGAACGGGCGGCCCTTCGACAAGCTCAGGGTGAACGACAGACAGCGGTATCGGGAAATAATCGAAAGACTCTGGCCGTGGAGACGCGGTTCTTGATTGCGGGGCGTTGGTGTAGCTATGATTCCTGAGCGGGAAGCGTGCGACATCATCTATCCCCACGAGGTATGACCTTGCTCAAGACTACAAGCTGCGGAAGTCTCAGAACGAAAGACGCGGGCCAAAGCGTCACCCTGGCCGGATGGGTGCATCGGCGGCGCGACCATGGATCGCTCATCTTCATTGATATAAGGGACCGCGACGGGCTGACGCAGGTGGTGTTCAATCCCGAAGTCGCGCCGGACGCTCACGCCGTCGCCTCCAGCTTTCGGGGCGAGTGGGTGATACAGGTTACGGGCGAAGTCGCGGCCAGGCCGGAGGGCACCGAGAATCCGGGCATGGCCACGGGCGAAGTCGAGGTTGTCGCGGCGGAGACGTCCGTATTGAATGAGTCTCTCACGCCGCCGTTCTACATAAATGAAGAGAACGAGGTGGACGAGCTCCTTCGGATGCGGTACAGGTATCTCGATCTCAGACGCGCGAGTATGCGCGACACGATGATTCTGCGCCACAGGGTGGTCAAGTTCATGCGCGACTTCCTGGACGAGCGCGGCTTCCTGGAGATAGAGACTCCCATCCTCATCAAGAGCACGCCGGAGGGCGCGCGCGACTACCTGGTGCCGAGCCGGGTTCATCCGGGCAACTTCTACGCGCTTCCGCAGTCGCCGCAGCAACTCAAGCAACTACTCATGGTGGCGGGCGTGGAGAAGTATTTCCAGATAGCGCGATGTTTCAGGGACGAGGACCTGCGCGCCGACCGCCAGCCGGAGTTCACCCAGCTAGACCTGGAGATGAGCTTCGCGGAGCAGGAGGATATTCTCAGCTTGACCGAGCGGCTCTATACCGAGATGATAGAGACGCTGACGCCCGAAAAGAGGCTGACCAAGCCCTTCCCCAGGCTCACCTACCGCGAGGCGATGGACAGGTACGGCAGCGACAAGCCCGATCTGCGCTATGGCATGGAGATGGCGAACCTGAACGACTTCGCGCGGACGACCGAGTTCAGGGTGTTCAGGTCGGCTGTGGAAAGCGGGGGAGTGGTGAAGGGGTTCGCCGCGCCGGGCATAGCGTCCTACTCGCGGCGGCAGACGGACGCGCTGATAGATTTGGCGCGCGAACACGGCGCGGCGGGGCTGGTGACCATCGCCTTGCAGGGCGAACCCGCGCCCCTGGATGACTTGACGGAGGACAAGATAAGGTCGGCGGCGTCCCGCTTCCTCAGCGTCGAGCAGGTTCGGGAGATTGGGGAGCGCGTGAATGCCCGCATCGGCGACATGATACTCATAGTCGCGGGGCCGGAGAAGATGACCAACGACGTATTGGGCGCTCTGAGGCATGAACTGGGCCGGCGGCTTGGGCTTGCCGACCCGGATGAGATAAAGCTCGCCTTCGTGGTGGACTTCCCCCTGTTCGAGTACAACGACGAGCGCGAGGGCTGGGACGCGAGTCACCACGCTTTCACCTCGCCCAAGCCGGGATTTGAGAAGTATATCGAGTCGGACCCGGGCAAGGTTTTGGCGAACTGCTACGACCTGGTAGGCAACGGCGAGGAACTGGGCAGCGGCAGCATCAGGGTTCACGACCGCGCGCTTCAGGAGCGCATATTCAAGGTTCTGGGCTACGATGAAGAGCAGGTGGAGGAGCGATTCGGGCAGCTTGTGACCGCCTTCGAGTACGGCGCGCCGCCGCATGGCGGAATCGCGCCCGGAATTGACCGCCTGATTATGATTCTCGCCAACCGCGACAACATCAGGGACGTCATAGCCTTTCCGAAGACGCAGACGGGGGTTGACCCGCTTTTCGGCGCGCCCGGAAGCGTTGACCGCGCACAGCTGGACGAACTTGGTCTGAGATTTGCCCCGGAAGTCTGACTAGGGTCTTCGATTATCAGCCAGTTACGTTCGTGGTGAGCTTGTCGAACCATGAACGGGCGGCCCTTCGACAAGCTCAGGGCGAACGACGGAAGCGGTATCAGGAAATAATCGAAAGACCCTGAGGGCCTAACAGGAAGGCTCTCGTGAGCTAAGACGGGCCGCTGCCCTGCGAAAGCACGACGTGGGTCTCGGTGCGCTGGACGCCGGGTATGACGCCGATTGTCCTGGTGATGAGTTGGCGGAGCGACTCTGCGCTCTCGGCCTCGGCCCAGATGAGCATATCGTACCTGCCGGTGGTGACGCAGGCGAATGTTACCCCGTCCAGGCGCGATACGCTATCGAGAACCCCGTCAACGCTCTGCGGGTCCAGGTGGACGCCCACTACGGTGCGGGCCTTTCTTCCGAGGTTGAGTATTACCCGCATTTCGACGAGGTTTTCGTCAATCAGTCTCTTGAGGCGTCGGCGCACAGTGCCTTCGCTCACGCCGACGGCGCGGGCTATTCCCGCGTTCGATACCCGGCCGTCGCGCCTGAGTATATCTACTATCCTCATGTCGAGGTCGTCCATTCTGGATTATCTCCCGCTTTCGAGACGATGCAAGGGTTGATGTTCAGAATTTGATGATCGCCAAGTAGAACCCCACGAGACCAGCCACCAGGCCAAATAGCGAGAAGGCCAGCCCAGTAAAGGAAGTAATCAGAGTGAAGCCTACCAACATACACAGACCGGATACTAGTTTCAGGCGAGTTCCGCGCTTTCGGTTCGTGGCGAGGCTGATGGATTCGCCAATCCCGTATCCGAGCGCGGCGATCAATATGGCGGCGATGTAAGGTAATAGGTTGTGTACGGGGTTGGAAAAGTAGTTGAGAGAGAACCAGATGACGCCTATCACGACGGCCGCGCCCAGGAGCGATGCCGCGAGGCCCGCGCCAATCGCGCGCAGAAGGAAGGGCGTGGAAACGTCGAAGGTGGGCAGCGGCCTGGCGCGGGCGCAGTCCAGGCAGCGGATGCCGACGGGGGCGTGCACCATGCAGCTGGGGCATATCGGGTCGCCGCATCGCGCGCAGGATACGCTGGTCTCGACGTCCTTGTGACGGCTGCAATAGGTGATTTGGGCCATTTCGGTTGAACCTCAACTCGGTCTTCGTTCAGTCCATTCTACCTTGCCGGGAACGTCCCTGTCCCATAGTAGCCGGAAGATCATCACCCGCGCGAAGCCGTATTCGTTGCGAGGGCTTTCCCAGTTGGCGGTCAGCCGCTTCGCCAGCAGTACCAGGCTGACGAACACGGAGGCCAGGATGAACTCCGTCGGCTTGTTCACCAGCGCGTCCGCCGCCGACAGACTTTCGGGAAGCGCGGGCGCGGCTGTCGCCAAAGCCAGCGCGATTATCGGGAAGGCGAGGATGGATACGAAAGTCCAGAAGCCCGTTTCTCGCGCTATGAGAGTGAGGCCGACCGCCGAAACGACCGCCATGACGAACATCTCTATCCAGAAGTTGAGCGCGAGGGTGACCGCCATGGCGGTCGCCACGCCGCGCCCGCCGGTGAACCTGATGAACGGCGACCAGTTATGCCCCAGGATGGCGACGAGTCCGGCGGCGCACTGCGCCCACAGTTCGACCTCCAGGACGTATCTGCCAAGCATTATCGGGACGTAGCCCTTGAGAATGCCGTCGAACAGAAGACCCTGCGCTATGCCCGTCATCTTGCTCACGTGGGCTATGACGTTGGACGAGCCGACATTGCCGGAGCCGTATTCTCTTATGTCAATCCCGGCGACGAGTTTGCCTATGATGTAGCCGCTGGGAGTGGCTCCCAACAGGTACGCGCCGAGTATGAGCAGGGTCGTTTCCAGCATTGGGAGCGTTGTCGTTTCGTTAATCGCCCGCGAGCGGGACGGCGCGGATGCTGTCGCGCGCCTCGCGGAGCAGCGCGACGGTTCGCATCGGAGGGCCGACGCTTCCGGGTTCGGGTTCGCCAGGGTTGCCGGATTGGTGGTAGTCGCTGCCGCCGCACGGTATCAGCCCCAGATTGTCCGCGATGCCCTTTAGGTAGGCTACCTGCTCAGGGGTGTAGTCGCCGTAGAAGACTTCCACGCCCATCAGACCGCGCGCCTGAAGATTGGCGAGCGTCTCTTCCAGGCTCTGGACGTCGCCCCTGTCGGACTTGACCGCCGAGTAGGTGGGATGGGCCATGACCGGGACCGCGCCGTTGTCTCGCAGCATCCGTATGGCGTCTTCAGGGGTGAGCTTGGCGCGTTCGACGTAGGCGGGGCCGTTCCTGCCAATCAGCGAGTCGAACACGTCTTTGGAGTACTCGAAGTATCCGGCCTCGACGATGGCGGAGGCTATGTGCGGGCGTCCTATCGCGGCGTCTCCGGCTATCTCGCGCACGCGCTCCCATGTTACTGAATAGCCGAGTTGGACGAGCTTTTCGACCATCAGCCTGCCGCGTTCGTAGCGGCCCTCTCTGAATGTTCCGAGGGTTCGCTGAAACTCGGCGTCGCTGGTGTCAATGAAGTATCCGAGGACGTGGATTTCGGAGCCGGGGACGTCGGTACTGAGCTCGATAGCGGGGATTATCTCCAGGCCGGGATGTCTTTCGGCGGCGGCGTAAGCCTCGGGCAGGCCCTCGGTGGAGTCATGGTCGCTGATGGCGATTATCTTGAGGCCGCGCTCGGCGCACAGATTCACGAGTTCGGCGGGTGACAGATTGCCGTCCGATGCCTGCGTGTGCAGATGCAGATCCACTTCAACCGTCATGGATTATCGTTCCCGTGTATCAGAGATACGCAGCGGCCCGGCAGGCCGTAGCCGCTGCGTTCGATCAATTCTTAATTCCCATTCTGTCGTTCGCCCTGAGCTTGTCGAAGGGCCGTCCGTTCATGGTTCGACAAGCTCACCACGAACGGGCTACTCTCAAGCTCACCACGAACGGGCTATTCTCAGGGTCGCCACGAATGTAATTGGTTGATAATCGAAAGACCCTGAATTCCGCTACCTGGCGTATTCTATCTTCCTGCTTTCGCGTATGACCATGACCTTTATCTGGCCGGGGTAGGCCAGATTCTTCTCGATGTTCTTCACTATGTCGCGCGCCATCTTGGCGGCCATGACGTCATCAATGGAGTCGGGCTTGACCATGACGCGGACCTCGCGGCCGGCCTGTATGGCGAAGCAGCGTTCCACGCCGTCGTAGTTGCCCGCCACCTCTTCCAGTTCTCTCAGACGCTTCATGTAGTTCTCGACGGTATCCCGTCGCGCGCCCGGCCTTGCCGCGCTGATGGCGTCGGCGGCGGCCACTATGAAGGCTTCCGGCGAACTCATCACGTCGTCGTGGTGTTCGGCTATGCAGGCGCACACCCGTCGGGCGACGTTGTACTTGCGCGCTATTTCAGCGCCTATTTCGGCGTGAGGCCCTTCCACTTCGTGGGAGAGCGCCTTTCCGATGTCGTGAAGCAGTCCGCCCATCTTGGCGACCTTCACGTTCGCGCCCACCTCGGAGGCTATCATCGCGGCTATGTGCGCTACCTCCAGGGAGTGCTGCAGCACGTTCTCGCCGTAGCTGTACCTGAACTTGAGTTGTCCAAGCAGCTTGACTATCTCGGGGTTCAGCCCGCGCGCGCCGGCGTCGAACACGGCCTCTTCGCCCGCTTTCCAGATAGTGGTCTGGACTTCTTTCTCCGCGCGTTTAACCATGTCTTCGATGCGGGCGGGGTGTATGCGTCCGTCCGCTATCAGCTTGGACACGGCTATTCGGGCGACCTCGCGCCTTACGGGGTCGAAACACGACAGAGTCACGGACTCGGGCGTGTCGTCAATAATCAGGTCAACGCCTGTGCTTTTTTCGATTGCTCGTATATTCCGTCCTTCGCGGCCTATCAGACGACCTTTCATGTCGTCGCTGGGAAGTGGAACGGACGTGACGGTCATCTCGGAGACGACGTCGGCGGCCATTCTTTGGATTGAGGTAGCCAATATCCTGGAGGAAACGGCGCGCGCGTCCTCCTGGGCTTGGATCTCTATGTCTCTGTAAAGTTTGGCTATCTCGTGCTGAATCTCCTCTTCGGCCTGGCGCATAAGCGTCGTTTCCGCCTCGGCCTGGCTCATTTCGGAGATTTCTTCGATCTTAACCAAAGCCTGTTGTTTGAGGTCATCGAGTTCGGTCTCGACTCGCTCGGCTCGCTGCTCTTTCTTGGAAATTCGGCGTTCTCTGCGGTCCAGGTTATTGGTCCGCTTTTCGAGGTTTTCTTCCCGGTTTCCAAGTCTGCGCTCCGATCTCTTGATCTCGGAGCGCTGGTCGCGCAATTCGGATTCCCACTCCGAACGCAGCCTGATAGACTCTTCCTTAGCCTCCAGGATGGTCGTTCGGCTCTGTTCCCGCGCCGCTTCCAGTATGCGCTCAGCTTCCGTCTGAGCGCTGTCAATGCGTTTGGCGGAGACCAGCCTGCGGCCATAGTAGCCCGCTCCGCTTCCTACCGATAGGCCAATCAGGACGGCGAGAAGCGCAATTACGAATTCCATGCGACTCACCTTCCTTGAATTTTTTAACCCAAGCCTGAAAGACGGCTTGGGAATTGTTTCATGGTATATAGAGGCGCGCGAACTGTCAAGCAGTTGGCGGCCAGGGTCTTCCGGTTATTTCCCGATACCGCTTCTGTGGTTCGCCCTGAGCTAGTCGAAGGGCCGCCCGTTCATGGTTCGACAAGCTCACCACGAACGGACTACTCTCAAGCTCGCCACGAACGTAATTGGTTGATAATCGAAATATCCTGAGTTGGCGGCGGGCTAATCGTCGAAGCGGGGGGTGGGGTGTCGCTCGGAGGGCGCTCGGCGTATTTCATAGGCGGCGGCCAGTTCGCGCAGGCGGGCCTTGTAGGTCTCTGTCAGTATCAGGGGCGTAGTCATTATCAGGGCGTCTTCGCGGTTGTCGGTGTAGTAGCCTTTTCGCAGGCCGCGCTCGGCGAATCCGTACTTCTTATAGAGATTTTGCGCCACGTGGTTGGATACGCGCACTTCGAGGGTTACGTGACGAAGTTCGCGGGCTATCGCCCGCTCTATGGCAGAAAGCAGCAGCATCTCGCCCAGCCCCAGCCCCCGGTACTCGGTTCTCACGCCTATGGAGACGATCTGGGCTTCGTCGGCGATGTGCCAGACGCCGACGAAGCCTGCGATGAAGTCTTCTCCGGGCCGCCAGGACGGGTTTCGCTGCCGCCAGACGCGCCGCGCTATCCGGCTCAGTAGGGGGCCGCCGTCCGAGCGGAAGCCGCGTTGGGGCAGGGGAGGAAGATCGGGGTCGGGAGGGCGACCATCGTCGGGGCGCGAGAGGACGAGGTAGTGGGCTATCTTGTTGTTCAACTCGCGGCGGAAGGAAGTGGACGGAAACAGCGTCGGGAAGGCGTCCTTCTCCACTTCGGCGGCCTGGTTCAGGTCGCGCTCCCGCATGGGGCGGACTACGAAGGGGCTCAAATCGGGCCGCCGACCATCGCGGATTGCGCTCGGGCCGTCGCTCTTATCTGAATGGCACGGCTTCAACTTCTTCTATCCGTTCGTCTTGGGTATAGCGCCACACGCCCACATAGCCGCGTCGCAGGTCGCCGTTTCCGTCCCAGTCCAGCGTGGCCGCCGCGCCTCGATACTCCACATCTCCGCCGTCGGCCAGGACGGCCAGCGCGTCCGACACGCCCTTCGCGCCCGCTATGGCGGTCTCGCCGGGCGGGACGCCTATGGAGCGCAGGCTGTCGCGTATGGCCGCGCCGTCCACGGATCCCGCGGACTGGGCGGCGAGCGCGAGCGCTATCGTCGCGTCGTAGGTTTCCCTGAGATATGTTGAGGCGGATAACTCCCCGTATTCGGCGAGGTAGGCGGCTTCCCACGCTTTGGAGGAATCGCCGCCCGACGCGGGCGCGGGGCCGGCTCCGTACATCCCGCCAAGCCGGTCTCCGCCTATGGCGCGGACGATGCCCAGACGCTTAGCCGCGTCGCCAAACACGAACTGGTCGTATATGGCGTTGTCCAGCGCCTCGCGTATCAGGGTTATGGCGTCGTCCTCGAAGGCGATTATCACCAGCGCGCGCGCTCCTTCGCTGGCAGACTCGCGCAGTTCGGAGAGGAAGGATTGGCCGTCGCGCTCTATCGGGACAATTCGCGCGGGGCCGTCCCAGGCGTCCTCGAAAGCGCGCGCGAGTCCCTGTCCCCAGGCGTCGTTGACGTATATCACGCCAACGTTGTCGAAGCCCCGTTCGCGGGTAACGCTCGCGAGGACAGGCCCCTGGGCTACGTCGGACAGCACTGTTCGGAAGAAGAAGTCGCTGTCTTCGGCGTCGGTCAGCTTTGGGGAGGTGGCGGAGAAGGTGATAGTCGGGATGCCCGCCGGCCCGATGACGGTCTCCGCGATTGGGAGCGCGTTCGCGCTGGCGTTCGGGCCGACGATGGCGTGGACTCCCTCGACCTCCACCAGCCGCCGCGCGGCCTCTACCGCGACCTCGGGGTCAGCGGTGGTGTCGGCGACGGCGACTTCCACGGGTAGGCCGAATACGCCGCCGGCCTGGTTGATATGCTCGATGGCAAGCTCGAAGGCGCGCTGCCTGTCGGTGTAGATCTCGGCTGAGCCGCCGCTGAAGTTCATCATAAGACCTATCTTGAGGGGTGTTTTGTCCTCGGAAACCAGCCCGCAGGCCGTTAGGAGGGTCAACGCTACCAGGGCGGTCACAAAAGTGGCGCGTGGGAACAATTTAAGCGGTCGCGGGCTGGTGGTGGATTGCCGAGCGGCGAGCCTCTTCGAGGGTTCCCGCTTTCGCGGGAATGACGAGACACACGCTGCCAGGACTACGCGCCAGAAATCTGACGGCGCCAGGGCGGCCAGCGCCAGTTTGGGCTTGGAGATGCGCGCCGCCATTGGTCTATGTCCCTTCGGGCGCGTCGCGGAGGTGGGGGTGGACGGAGTGGCGAGCGGCTTTGAGGGTGTTGGATAGCAGCATGGCGATGGTCATGGGGCCGACGCCGCCAGGGACGGGGGTTATGGCGGCGGCCTTCTCTCGGACGGCGCGGTAGTCCACGTCGCCGACGAGCCGGTAGCCGCGTCTGCGTTCGGGGGCGTCTATCTGGTTGATGCCGACGTCTATGACGACGACGCCCTCTTTCACCATGTCGGCCTTGAGGTAGCGGGGCTGTCCTATGGCGGCGATGATGATGTCGGCCTGGCGGGTTATGTCGGACAGGTCGCGGGTTCGGGTGTGGCAGACGGTGACGGTGGCGTTCGCGCCGTCGGAGCGCTGCATGAGCAGGTTGGCTATGGGCTTGCCGACGATGTTGGAGCGTCCGAGAACGACGACGTTCTTGCCGGAGGGGTCGAAGCCGGTTCGGATGAGCATCTGCTGTATGCCGGCCGGGGTGGCGGGTATGAAGCGCGGCCTTCCGGCCATGAGCAGGCCCATGTTGAAGGGGTGAAGCCCGTCCACGTCCTTGTCGGGGTTGATGGACTCGATGACGCGGTTTTCGGATATGTGGTCGGGCAGGGGGAGCTGGACGAGCATACCGTGGACGCGGGCGTCGGCGTTGAGGCGGCGGACGGCGGCGAGGACGTCTTCCTCGCTGGCCGTGGACATCCTGACTATCTCGGATACCATGCCGGCTTCTATGGCGGCGCGTTCCTTGTTGCGGACGTACACGGCGGAGGCGGGATCGTCGCCGACCAGCACGACGGCGAGGCCGGGGACTACGCCACGCTTGGCGCGTAGATCAGTGACGCCCTGGGCGACTTCAGCTCTGATTTCCTGGGCCATGTCGGTCCCGCGTATGATTGTGGCGGACATTTGGGAACTCCTATCTTCTCCTCGCGCGCCACTTAAGGGCGATGGTCTCATATATCGTCGTTTATATCGCGCTGTGATTTAATTAGGTGTATGGCTGGGGGAGGGCTGGTGTTCGGAACACGAGAGTTTTACAAGGATTTGTAGCTAAATCGGCTGAAAAATTTTTTCTTTGTCCGCTTTTCGGTGTTGTCATATATCGTAGTTTATGGTTTTCAGGGTTCAGTCGTTCGTTTGGGACGCTGGGCGTCGGGTAGATGGTTTTGGGTTCATAGTTGGAAGCGATGGGGGTATTGTAGCGCAGATTAGTACGGATGTGCAAGGGAGATACGGCGTCGGAGACGGGTCTTTGGATTATTTCCCGATACCGCTTATGTCGTTCGCCCTGAGCTTGTCGAAGGGAGCTTGTCGAAGGGCCGCCCGTTCATGGTTCGACAAGCTCGCCACGAACGTAATTGGTTGATAATCGAAAGACGCTGGTTGCATTCCTGTCCTAATTGGCATTGATAGTACGCGCTGGTAATACAGACCAATACCTTCGGGCAAGTGGATTCCCGCTTTCGCGGGAATGACGGTAGGCGTATGGAAGCCGTTTCGATGACTGATGAACTGATAACCAGCGCGTTCCATGAATACCTCCTAATTGACTTCCCTCCCAAAAGTCAATAAAATACTACTATTCAGCCTAATAATTCCTGATATATAACTAAATCGTTATAAAATCCCGTCCAAGAGTAACTCTTGTCCCATCATCAACAGGAGAACTGAGATGACTTTCCTTCGCGCGCTCACGCCGATACGCCCAATGTGGACTCTCGCGGCCCTCATCGCGCTTGTGGCAGCGGCTCTTGTTCTTGCCTACTCCCCCGCGATAGCGCAGTCTCCTCCCCAACTAAGCGTGTCCAATGACGGCCTGGCCACCTGGAGCTACACCCTGCCCGACGGCGCTTCCTTCACCTACTCCGAAGTCCGCTGGAAGCCTTACGACTCATCCGAAGACCTGAACGACTGGTCAAACCGCTCGTCGCAGGTGTTCTGGGACGCCAAAGCGGGCCGGTACCAGATACCCAACCTGACGCCGGGCGTCGAGTACAAGGCCAAGGTCTTCGTCGCCGTCAATCAGAACGGCGGCACAGTTTACCTGAAATCCTCGGTGGAGCGCTTCTCGCAGCCCAAATCGCCGCCGCGGGTCGAACCGACAGCGACGCCCAAGCCCATCCTGAGGCCGCCCGCCAGGCCCGGGGTCATCACCCTAAGCCGCTCGGACGGAACGCTCTCGGCCTTCTGGAACTCGGTCGGCGGAGCGACGAGCTATCATGTCATGTACTCAGGCGACAACCGCAAGAGTTGGGAGTTGGCCGCGCTGAATCACCCGGCGGGCAACGGCACGACCGACATCACCATCACGGGAGTGGACAACAACAAGCCCTACATCGTGGGAGTGCGCTCCCGAAACTCCGCCGGAGACAGCGCCTGGCGCGAATCGTCCGGCGTCGGGCGATACGAACCGCCAAGGCAGGCGCCAAGGCCGCCGGAAACTCCCACAAGACTGAGCGCGACGGGAAGCGACCGGAGCGTGACGCTCAGATGGAACAGGCCCATTGGCGACATTACGGGCTACCAGTTCCAGTTCCGCGAGGCTCCGCCCGCGCCCGGATGGGGCGATTGGTACGGAGTGCCGGACAGCGACGAGAACACGACCTCATACACTATTCACAAGCTGAAGAACGGGACTGAGTACCGCTTCAAGCTGCGCGCGGTGAACTCCGGCGCGGCGAGCGACCCGGCTCCGGACTTCGCGCCCTGGTACGTGTCGGCGACGCCGACTTCGGGCATAAGTCCTCCGCCCGCGCCGAAGAAGCCGTCCGCGCCTCCCGCTCCGTCGTCGGTGACCGCCACGCGGGGAGACGGAACCATCGTCGCCAGTTGGTATCACTCCGATGGCGCGACGGGCTACGACGTGAGATACAGCAGCGACAACGGCAAGAGTTGGAGTTGGGCGGCCTGGCACTGGAGGACCAGCGTCATCACGATAAAGGGCGCGTCAGGTAGCAAGTCCTACATCGTCGGAGTTCGCGCCGTCAATCTCGTCGGCGAGAGCGGCTGGACGAACTCGAATACGGTCGCGGCTCTGCCCGATCCTAATTTTGTGTCCGTCAGCAACCTGGATGAGGCGCAGCCGGGTTGGCAACTGGTCGGCCAAGATTGGAACTCGAACACCTCAAATGCTTCAGGATTCACCACCGGGCCCAACACGGACGGCTACACTCTAAAGAGCGTTACTGTCAGGATAGTTAGTGTCCTCGGTTCTCCCACCGGGTACACTGCGGCTATCCACGCGGCCAACAGCGGCAGCCCGGCGGCGACGTCAACATACACGCTAATTGGAGACGCTCCCACTGGCGCCGGCGACTACACCTACACCTGCTCTGGAACTTGCGCGCTGGAACCCGGAACGAAATACTTCCTCGTCGTGTCCGGCACGGGCGACTCGTCAGGGCGCGACCTTTATGAACAGAGAACTACGGGGGCCAACTCCGAGACCAACGTGCCTTCCAATGCCGGTTGGTCTATTGACGACTTGCTACAGAAGAAAACAAACAACGGCCCCTGGACTAGCGCAGGTGTCACTAATGTCCTCCAGTTCAAGGTGACGGCGACAGCGACCCCGCCGCCGCCGCCCGAGCTGACCGCCAGCGGCGTCTCCACCTCCACCGCCACGCTCACCATTTCCAACCACGGCGGCAACTGGTACTACAAGGCGACGACGGGGCCGCACGCCACCTGCCAGGGGCCTGTCAGCGGGACTAGCGTGAACCTGACCGGGCTGACCCCCGGCGCGTCGTACACATACAGCGCGTACAAAGATTCGTCCTGCGGCAACCTGCTGGCCACAGAGACGTTCACCGCCAACCGCCTCACGGTGTCCGTCAGCAACCTGGACAAGCCGATCTACCAATACTCGTGTGTTCTCAACGCGAATGCCTGGTGCGCCGTGGGCTTCACCACCGGAACTTCCACCCACGGCTATACGCTGACCGATGTTACCGCTAAATTCGCCACATCAAGCGACCAGAATAACAATTTGGGAGACATCGTAGTGTCGCTGCACTCCGACAACTCCGGCGTCCCCGCCAGCGCGACGCTGGCGACGCTGAGCGGCGACAACCCGGACACCCCGGGCGACTACGCCTACGACTGCTCAGGCTCAGGCTGCGCCCTCGCGACCAGCGCCACCTACTTCATCCAGTTCAAGGCGACAGCCGGAACCGACGACACCATCGAATACTATGATTTGCTCACCACCGATTCGAACGACGAGACGCAGACCGGCAACGGCTGGTCTCTTGCGGACGTAACAGATGCTTACAGGGGCGGCTCGTGGATCACTGAATACTCTGACACACCCTTGATCAAGCTGTCCGCCACAGTAAACCCCTAGCCCGCCGCCGCGCTCTTCCCGCAGGGGCAGCCCTCGTGGTTGCCCCTCACGTCGGCTCCCGCTCCGTCTTGTCCGGCGCTACCCCGCCGCGTATAATCCAAGCAAGCCCACAATGGGGAGGAGCGGCAACCATGCCCATCACATCCGAACAAGCGGACCAGGTCAAAGACATCATCCTGAAAACCCTGGATACCCACCACAAGGGCCGCCTACCCTACCGCGAGGTATGGACCAAAGCCCCCGCCGAGGACTTCGAGGGCGTTGATTTCCTGGACGTTTGGGTAATCTACGACGGTAAACCCCATATCGTTGACGCCGGCCTGGGCAACTCCTACAGCAGCTTCCTTTACCAGACTATGCTCGACGCCGGCATTCGCGCCATCCCGTCCATTTCCTACATCCCATAAAGCGACGTCGATGAGCTGGGTAAAGAATGGCTCATGGCTGGGTGGTGACGATGGACTGGATAGAACTCATCAGAGCCAGCCGTCTTCTCACCGCCGGACAGCCCTCCCAAGAAGCCTTGCGCCGCGCCGTCAGCACGACCTACTACGCCATGTTCCACGCGCTAACGACCAGCAACGCCGACCTTATAGTGGGGCCCAGGACGCCAGCCAACGAATCCGATTGGATTGCCACCTACGCTAAACGCTCAGCGCCACCGAAAGCCCCTTCCCCCTTGACGCGGGAAGGTTAGGATGGAGGTGAACCTCCCTGAAGCCGTCGCAGCGTCTCTTCCAGTTCGCGTATGCGGGCGCGTTCTTGCTCCAATTCGGCTTCGGCGCGGTCGGCGCGGTCGCGCTCAAAATCCCGCTCAGCCCTCAGACCAGCCATGTCCACGATGTACCAGCCCGTATCCACTTCCTGAAACAGCAGCAGAGCCGAGTTGAAGTCCATGGCGAACAGCAGACCCAGGTCAGGCTGTAACCGCCGCAGTTCCGCGCGCTGAGACTCTTCCACCACGCACAGCCTCACGCCCAACTCGCGGCTGTACCCGCTCAACAAGCCATGCTCGTTGCGAACTGTCTCTATCGGCTCGTACACACCGTCCACCAACTCGAATCCAATCAGCGCCCGACCGTACAACTCACCGCCCGTAGGGTCGAACATCCAGTACTCGCTAATCCCTATCTCCGCGTACCTGTCCGGCTTATCGTTCAGGTCCCTCTGATACGTGCTTGGAGACGCTACCTCCAAAGCCCACTCCGGCGGCTTGCCAACCTCCCACAGGTTGTAGGCCGTCTTGCCCCTGATGGCGGCTACGTCCACTCCCCAGGCCAGGTAGTAGTCCGGGGCCTCGTGTTCGCGCAGGTTGCGCGGGTTGGTTCGGAGCGGAATGTTGGAACCGAGGAACACCGACCCCATTCCTCGCAGGATATACCTGACGGCCATGGCGACGTATTCAATGGCCGGATGCTGAATCACTTCGATGGGAACCCGTTCTCCGAGCAGTCCGTACATACCCGGGTCTTCGTGATGGTCTGCGCCTCGCGGTCTTAGGATAGTGTGTGTGGTTTTGGCGACCATGGCCCGCTTTCCGCTTATTCTGAACTACCAGCGTCATACTCGCCAGCGTCATCTCCCAATCGTTCCCGAAGCCTGCGGACTTCAGCCTCGGCCCGGTCCGCTCTCGCCGCCTCAGCGTCCGCCCGTTCTCGCTCAACTTCGGCCCGCTCACGCTCAAAATCCCGCTCAGCCCTCAGACCAGCCATATCCACGATGTACCGACCCGTATCCACTTCCTGGAACAGCAGCAGAGCCGGGTTGAAGTCCATGGCGAACAGCAGACCCAGATCAGGCTGTATCTCCAACAGTTCTTCGCGCTGGGATTCCTCCACAACGCACAGCCTCACGCCCAACTCGCGGCTGTACCCGCTCAACAAGCCATGCTCGTTGCGAACTATCTCTATCGGCTCATATCTGCCGTCCACCAACTCGAATCCAATCAGCGCCCGACCGTACAACTCTCCGCCCGTAGGGTCGAACATCCAGTACTCGCCAATCCCTATCTCGGCGTACCTGTCCGGCTTATCGTTCAGGTCCCTCTGATACGTGCTTGGAGACGCCACCTCCAAAGCCCACTCCGGCGGCTTGCCAACCTCCCACAGGTTGTACGCCGTCTCGCCCCTGATGGCGGCTACGTCCACTCCCCAGGCCAGGTAGTAGTCCGGGGCCTCGTGTTCGCGCAGGTTGAGCGGATTGGTTCGGAGCGGAATGTTGGAACCGAGGAACACCGACCCCATTCCGCGCAGGATATACCTGACGGCCATGGCGACGTACTCTATGGCCGGATGCTGAATCACTTCGATGGGAACCCGTTCTCCGAGCAGTCCGTACATACCCGGGTCTTCGCGATGGTCTGCGCCTCGCAGTTTTAGGATAGTGTCTGTGGTTTTGGCGACCATGGCCCGCTTTCCGCTACTCCTGGAGGCGTCGCAGCCTCTCTTCCAGTTCGCGGACGCGGGCGCGCTCCTCCTCCAACTCCGCTTCCGCCCGCCGTCTTCCCGCTTCCGCCCGCTCCGCCCGCTCACGCTCAACTTCAGCCCGCTCACGCTCAACTTCAGCCCGCTCCCTTTCAAAATCCCGCTCAGCCCTCAGACCAGCCATATCCACGATGTACCAGCCCGTATCCACTTCCTGAAATAGCAGCAGAGCCGAGTTGAAGTCCATGGCGAACAGCAGACCCAGATCAGGCTGTATCCGTAGTAGCTCTTCGCGCTCAGATTCCTCCACAACGCACAGCCTCACGCCCAACTCGCGGCTGTACCCGCTCAACAAGCCATGCTCGTTGCGAACTGTCTCTATCGGCTCATATCTGCCGTCCACCAACTCGAATCCAATCAGCGCCCGACCGTACAACTCTCCGCCCGTCGGGTCGAACATCCAGTACTCGCCAATCCCTATCTCCGCGTACCTGTCCGGCTTATCGTTCAGGTCCCTTTGATACGTGCTTGGAGACGCCACCTCCAAAGCCCACTCCGGCGGCTTGCCAACCTCCCACAGGTTGTAGGCCGTCTTGCCCCTGATGGCGGCTACGTCCACTCCCCAGGCCAGGTAGTAGTCCGGGGCCTCGTGTTCGCGCAGGTTGAGCGGATTGGTTCGGAGCGGAATGTTGGAACCGAGGAACACCGACCCCATTCCGCGCAGGATATACCTGACGGCCATGGCGACGTACTCTATGGCCGGATGCTGAATCACTTCGATGGGAACCCGTTCTCCGAGCAGTCCGTACATACCCGGGTCTTCGCGATGGTCTGCGCCTCGCAGTTTTAGGATAGTGTCTGTGGTTTTGGCGACCATGGCCCGCTTTCCGCTACTCCTGGAGGCGTCGCAGCCTCTCTTCCAGTTCGCGGACGCGGGCGCGCTCCTCCTCCAACTCCGCTTCCGCCCGCCGTCTTCCCGCTTCCGCCCGCTCCGCCCGCTCACGCTCAACTTCAGCCCGCTCACGCTCAACTTCAGCCCGCTCACGCTCAACTTCAGCCCGCTCACGCTCAAAATCCCGCTCAGCCCTCAGACCAGCCATGTCCACGATGTACCAGCCAGTATCCACCTCCTGAAACAGCAGCAGCGCCGGGTTGAAGTCCATGTCGAACAGCAGACCCAGATCAGGCTGTATCTCCAACAATCCCTCGCGCTGAGACTCCTCCACCACGCACAGCCTCACGCCCAACTCGCGGCTGTACCCGCTCAACAAGCCATGCTCGTTGCGAACTGTCTCTATCGGCTCATATCTGCCGTCCACCAACTCGAATCCAATCAGCGCCCGACCGTACAACTCTCCGCCCGTCGGGTCGAACATCCAGTACTCGCCAATCCCTATCTCCGCGTACCTGTCCGGCTTATCGTTCAGGTCCCTATGATACGTGCTTGGAGACGCTACCTCCAAAGCCCACTCCGGCGGCTTGCCAACCTCCCATAGGTTGTAGGCCGTCTCGCCCCTGATGGCGGCTACGTCCACTCCCCAGGCCAGGTAGTAGTCCGGGGCCTCGTGTTCGCGCAGGTTGAGCGGATTGGTTCGGAGCGGAATGTTGGAACCGAGGAACACCGACCCCATTCCGCGCAGGATATACCTGACGGCCATGGCGACGTACTCTATGGCCGGATGCTGAATCACTTCGATGGGAACCCGTTCTCCGAGCAGTCCGTACATACCCGGGTCTTCGCGATGGTCTGTATGTCGCGGTCTTAGGATAGTGTGTGTGGTTTTGGCGACCATGGCCCGCTTTCCGCTTATTCTAAGCTACCAGTATGATAGCCGCGCGGCGCGAGTTGGGCAAGGGAGCGTTCGCGCTATATAATGGCGGGGCGATTCCAGAGGGCGAGGCGAGAAAGTGCTGATAGCGGGCGTTGACATAATAGAGATAGAGAGAGTGAAGCGGGTTTACGAGCGTTACGGGGAGCGGTTCCTGCGGCGTATCTATACGGAGCGGGAGGCGGCGTACTGCCGGGGACGCGCTCCGCAGCTCGCCAGCCGTTTCGCGGCCAAGGAAGCGACGATGAAGGCGCTGGGGACCGGAGTGCGGGGCGTGAGTTGGCGAGACATAGAGGTGGTGAGGGGCAGGGGACAGGCGCCGCGGATAGAGCTTCACGGGACGGCGCGGGCGCGGGCGGACAGGCTTGGGCTGTCGGATATCGCGCTTTCGCTGAGCCACTCGAAGGACTTCGCGGTGGCGTCGGTTGTGGGGGAGAGCGAGAAGGGAAATATACTGTCGAGGAGTTGAAATGCTGTTTGTATCCATACTGACATCGGAGCGGACGCGCGACCCGGAGCTTTGGGCGACGATATGGCAGGGCGATCCGCCGCCGAGCGTCAACCTGATAGGGGCGTACAACCTGGGCAATGACAAGCGGGTGTTCATCTGGGAGGGGGAGTCGGTGGCGGACGCGCAGTTCATGGATCGCTTCAACGAGGTTGGGGTTCTGGAGACGTCTCCGGCTTTCGACCGGACGGCGGGATGGAGGGCGGCGTTCGCGAAGGATATTGACACGTTCAGGGATAACCTGATGGCGGGGCGACCTTCGGCGGGGCATAGCGTGGAGTCCACGGTTGACCTGAGAAGCCGAGGGATGAACGCTCCGAATCGGCACGCGGCGCGGGCGGCGGCGCGGCAATGGGTGAAGGAACAGGAATCGGCGGGAGGCTGATATGAGAATAGGACTTTTCATTGGAACTATGGGCGCGGCGGACACGGTGCAGGGACAGGCACAGCAGGCGGTGGAGGCCGAGGCGGACGGGTTCGCCACGTTGTGGACGGCGCAGGTTGCGGGGGTTGACGCGCTCACGATGCTGGCGCTGGCGGGAGATAGGACAGAGAGTATCGAGCTAGGCACGGCGGTCGTGCCTGTATATCCGAGACATCCGACGGCGCTGGCTCAGCAGGCGCTCACGACGCAGGCGGCGGCGGGCGGGCGGCTTCTGCTGGGCATAGGGCTGTCGCACAGGCCGGTGGTGGAGGAACGGTGGGGGCTGTCGTTCGACGCGCCCGCTCAATATATGGATGAGTACCTGACGATACTGAATTCGCTTATGGAGACCGGCAGCGCGGACTTCCAAGGGAGGCATTTCAGGGTGTCCGGGGAGATACAGCGCATGACGGACACGCCGCCCACTGTTTGCGTGGCCGCGCTCGCGCCGAGAATGCTGCGAATGGCGGGGGAGCGCGCGAGCGGCACGATAACCTGGATGGCGGGGCCGAAGACGCTGGATGAGCATATCGTTCCGCGAATCGCGTCGGCGGCTGAGGGCGCGGGCAGACCGGCTCCGAGGGTGTGCGTCGGCCTGCCGATATGCGTGACGGATGACCGACAGGCGGGTTTCGAGGCGGCGTCGGGGTTCTTCGGTCGGTACGGCGGTCTGCCGAGCTATCGGCGTATGCTGGACATAGAGGGGGTGGAGAGTCCGGCTGAGGTGGCGATAATCGGGGACGAAGCGGAGGTGGAAGGGCGGCTCAGGGCGCTGTCGGAGGCGGGCGCGACGGATTTTCTGGCGTCTATATTCCCGACGGGCGAGGACGCCGATGCGTCTGTGGCGCGGACGCGGGAACTGCTGAAGTCGCTGGTGGGGAGGGCTTGATGCCCAGGCGGGAAGATGGTGAATTTCGCGCGGAGTTGGACTCTGTACGGAACGAACTGGCTGAGGCCACCGCGTTGCTGGAACGGTTGCGTAGTCGAGTCGTCGAGCTGGAGAGGCGAAGCCAGCGTCCTGACCGCGCCGCCGAGGTCGAAAGCCGGAGCGGACAGTCCGTAAGTCGTCCCCGTCCTGAGCGTGACACAGAAAGAGAGCCTCGTCACGCGGAATCGGCGACGTTTGGCTCTTTGGAGACCGCGTCGGGTGGGCAGACCCGGGAATCGGAATGGCCTCGGATAGACTGGGAGCGGACGCTGGGGATGAACTGGTTCGCCATCGTCGGCGCACTCGCGGTTGTGCTGGGGATCGGGTTCTTCCTCAAGCTGGCGTTCGACAACAACTGGATCAATGATACTGGTCGCGTCATGTTGGGCGTGACTATGGGGCTGGCTCTGCTGGGAGGGGGAGAGTACGCTCAGCGTCGGGTTCCGCGCTGGGCGCAGCCGGTAACGGCGGGCGGGGCAGCTATTATGTATCTTTCCATATACGCCGCCTTTGGATTGTATCAACTCATCCGTCCCGACATGGCGTTCGGGCTACTGGCCGTCGTGGTGGTGGTCGCGTCGCTGCTCGCTATCCGTTACGAGTCAATGGTCATCGGGTTGCTGGGGGTGGTCGGCGCGTTTATATCGCCTGCGCTGCTTGGACCGGAACTGTCTGACCTGCGATTGCTGGGCTTGTATATTTTGTTGGTTGACCTCGGGATACTGGGGATTTCCACGTTCCGAAACTGGCGCTGGTTCACACTGGTAGGATGGGTGGGTTCATACGGCCTGTTAATCTACGGGTTGCTGGCTTATTACCCGGACTTCGACTCTGTACTTGCACATGTTGTTCTGACGGGAGTCTTTCTTATATTCGCGGCGGCCACGCCTCTGTTCCATATTCTGTGGAAACGTATGCCCGACGCTTCGGACCTGAGCTTGATGAGTCTGAACGCCACAGGGTACTTCGGGCTGACGTTCTTGATCCTCTGGGGTGGATATAGCGAGTGGTTCGGGCTGATCGCTTTCAGCCTTTCCGCGTTCTATGGGTTGATAAGCTTGCTGGCGCTCAGGCGTATCGGAACGTCAGGAAGGGTGACGGTATTCTCTCTGGGGATTGCCGTCGTGTTCCTTACAATCGCTTTCCCTCTGCAACTGGATGGCTATTCGGTAGCCATCCTATGGTCGGCGCAGGGCGCTGTGTTCGTGTGGACGGGTTTCTACCTGGGACGCTGGCAGACACGCATGGCCGGACTCACAATCCTCGCGCTTGCTTTGGCTCATCTGCTTCTGTTCGATCTGGACATTGACGAGTTCAGAGCCGTTGTGAACTGGCGGTTTCTCACGGGGGCGATTGTGGTGGCGACTTTCTACGCCGCCGGTTGGTTCTATTGGCGTAGCCGCGATGTTCCCGGACGTTTGGACATGGAGAAGTTCGCGCTCCCTGTCCTGTTGGGGTTCGCCAACCTGATTACGCTGGGGCTGTTCAGCCTTGAGATAATTGACTACTTCTACGCTTTGGAAGCGGAGCGAGAAAGCGACTACTTCAGCGCGACGCACCTGTCGCTGACCGCGATGTGGGCGGTGTACGGTTCGGCTGTCGCGTCAATCGGGCTGATAACGCGACAGCCAATGGCGAGGTGGGCGGGTCTGGGTCTTCTGTTGGTGGCCGCTCTGAAACTACTGGGGTTCGACGCTTTTAACGTATATCTGGATCCTATGACTTTCATACCGATACTGAACATTCGGTTCATCACTTTCGCGCTGGTTCTCGCGCTGATGCGCGGCTTGGCGTTCTGGTTTGGGCGCGAGCGAGATAGTCTCACCGACGATGAGTCTTATGTCTTTCAGAACTTGCTGATAGCGGCAAATGTGGTCGCGCTATGGACGTTGAGCCAGGAAGTGATTCACTTCTTTGACAGCCTCGCGGCCAAGAACGAAGCCGTTTATTTCAGCGCGGCGCACCTGTCGTTGACAGTGTTGTGGGCTGTGTATTCGATGGGAGTTATAGGCGTTGGAATCGCGGCGCGGTCCAGGTGGGTGAGGCTGGGCGGCATTGGTCTGTTGACGATTCCGGTCGCCAAGCTGTTCGCGTTCGACGTGTTCCTGTTGGACATGGCGTACAGGGTGGCTGCGTTCCTGACCCTGGGTGTCCTGCTGCTGTCCATGGGGTTTGTGTATCAGCGATATAGCAGCGTGGTCAGAGGGTTCATTCTGGGGCGCGGGTGACAGCGGACATGGCGGTTTTCTTGACCACCGGCCTGTTGCGTCCGATAATACGAATCGGGCGGCGAGATAGTAGCGTGTTGAGGAATGGCATTGGTACGCGACAATAGCGAACGGGAATCAATATGGGGAGTGTCGAAGGAAGACCTCGACCTGTATTCCCTCCTGTTCCCCATATATTGGCTTGTCGGAACCGCCTACTACGCCGTGTTCATGGCTCAGTGGGATGAAGGCTTGACCACTGTAATAGGGAATTTGATAATGAGCGTTGGGCTTATAGGGGCGTCCGCCGCTGTCCTATCAATGATGACGATAGCCGGAAGGAGGGCTGTTATGCCTTTGTTTGATTGGCCTACGAAGGAGAAGACTCGCGCTGAGGCGCGGGCTGAGGAGCGAGCTGAACGCGATTCTGAGTGGGAGGTGTGGGTTTACAAGAAGTCCATGGCTGAAGCCAGGGGGGAGCGGTTCGATGAGCCTTCCCCGGCGGAGAGGGACAGGACTATGAGAGATAATGGGAGCGATAGATGAAGGTTACGGCGATAAAGCCATATTCGGTACAGGACGGAGAAGGAGGGGCGTACTTCATCGTGAAGGTGGAGACGGATGAGGGGATCTACGGCCTGGGCGAGGTGGGCATAAGGAATTGGGGCGGAGCGATTACGCAGGCGATACTGCATCTTTCGGAGGTGGTGATAGGGCAGGATCCGTGGAGCACGGAGCGTTTGTGGCAGCAGATGTTCAGGGGCGGGTTCTTTCCGGCGGATAAGGTGTATTGCTGCGCGATAAGCGCGATTGACATTGCGCTGTGGGACATCAAGGGCAAGTCGGTTAATATGCCGGTGTACAAGTTGCTGGGTGGGCCTGCGCGCGACAAGGTGGTGTGCTATCCGCACACGCAGGGACACACCAACGAAGAACTGGTGGAGAACTCCAAGCGGGCCGTGGCGGAGGGCTGGAAGTTCGTGAGATGGGGACTGCCGGAGACGGGCGGCGTGTTGGAGTATCGCAGCGCGAGCGATCCGCTGGGGCAGCCGAGCATCCTGGAGCCGGTGGAGTCCATTCGCATAGCGGAGGAGCAGTTCGCGATGGTCAGAGAGGCCGTGGGGCCGGACATTCAGCTTTGCTTCGACGCTCACACTCGGCTGGACACGGCGCACATGGTAACGATGGGCCGCGCGCTGGAGCCGTACAATCCGTTCTTCATAGAGGATCCGCTGCGGTCGGAGAATCCGGCCAGCTACCGGACGCTGGCGCGGCACGTGTCGGTACCGATAGCGGCGGGCGAGCAGTGGGCGTCCAGGTGGGCGTTCCGCGAGGTGATAGAGGAAGAGCTCATCAGATACGCGCGGATTGACCTGTGCATCGTGGGCGGTCTGACCGAGGCGCTGAAGGTAACGCATTGGGCGGAGACGCACTACATTGACATCGTGCCGCATAATCCGCTCGGCCCTGTGAGCGCGGCTGCGTGCGTGAACCTGTGTATGGCCTCGACGAACGTGGGGGTGCAGGAGATGCCGCGCCGCCCGGGCAGTTTCGCCACGGACCTGTTCCCTGTTCAGATAGAATGGGAGGACGGCTATTCGTGGATTCCGGCGGACAGGCCCGGCCTGGGCGTTGACTTCGATGAGGATTTCGCCAAGGCTAATCCCGCGCCGCTGAACGGTTGGCCGCCGCAGTTGAGGCGGAACGACGGGGCGTTTACGAACTGGTAGGATGGCAGGGGTATTTGCCGCGTTGGATGGCTACCGGGTGATCGCAAGCCGGACGTTCAACGCGGCAAGAACCCTGAACAGCGTTTCGACGCGCGGGTTGCCGTCATCGGAGAGAGACTTGTACAGGGACTGACGCCCCAGTCCTGTCGCTTCGGATATGGAGGTCATACCCTTGGCGCGCGCTACATTGCCGAGCGCCTTGGCGAAATACTTCGGATCGTTCTCTTCCAACGCAACGTTAAGATACTCGATTATCGCTTCGTCGCTGTCGAGAAAGTCAACCACGTCGAATTTTTTGAGATTCATGTCGCTCCCTAGGTTCTGTTGACATTTGATGATTTAGCACTCCAAACAGTCGTCTCTGTAGCAACATCGGTTGCACTCCGCACTTCTGGATTCCCGCTTTCGCGGGAATGACGGTAAATGTCAACACAGCCTAGACTTCTGTTGCTATTCGCTGAGCGCGTCTTATATCCTGTTGTTGACTTGACTTGTCGCCGCCACAGAGCAGAATCACCACGGATCTCTGGCGGATGGTGTAATAGACTCGATACCCCGCGCCGACATTGACACGTAGTTCGCTGACACCGCCACCGACTGACCTACGGTCACCCAAGTTTCCGTCTTCGATGCGTTCAATGCGAGATATGATAGAGGCTCTGGCTCGCTGGTCACGCAGTCGCCTGACCCAAATCTCGAAGACTTCAGTATAAACGACTTCCATGCCTACATTGTCTCGTATGGGAGACATATCGTCAAGTGACGTATCCGTGGGCTGGTAGGCTTGATCGGCGCGGTAGATGGCCCAGTGGTATGGCAGGAAGAGCGCGGCTGTGAGGGTGAAGCCGATTGCGGGGGTGAGGTCTCGCAGGGATTCTACGGACAGGGCGGCGTCGAGAAGGTCGCGCAGGATGACGAACAGCGTTCCGCCTCCGCCGCCCAGGAAGGCGAGCGCGCCCGCGCCAAGCACGGCGAATATGTAGAATCTGTGGGAGAGCGCTGTCGCCTCGGATTCGGGGTCGGCGGCGTAGGCGAGGCGCAGGCGTCGCCAGTAGTATCCCCAGATGGTAACGCCGATGATGAGCATGGTGAGAATGGCCGTGACCGGAGGACGCCAGGCGTCGCCGTCGGTGATGGAGACGCTGAGCGCTTCGGCGAAGGTCGCGAGCGCGGTGTTGAAGAGCGTGAAGGACGCTCCGGCGAGCGCGGCGAGTCCGAGCGCGGCTATCAGGTGGTCGTAGGTTCGTCGGACGGGCGCGGCGTACTCGCCGACGGCCTCCGTTAGCATACGGCGTCTGAACAGCGCCCAGGCGACAGCGCCGACGGACGCTATCACCAGGGCGGCGGGCATATCCTGGAAGTGGAGCGCGGCGCGTTCGTTCGCCGCTCCGAGTAGCCAGGACAGCGTTGTGTATGCCATGACGCCGACGCTTGCCAGGGCGGTCGCCGCGCCGCCGATTGTCGCTATGAACAGCGCTATCCAGCGCAGAATCGAGTCTCTGTCGTCGCGCGCGAATACGCGCCAGTGCGTCCAGTACATCGCGCCGCCCACGACTGCCACGGACAGGTCGGTTCGCAGGGACTCGCGGGCGAGGCCGGTCTGCTCGGGCAGCGCGACGACGGTGAGAAACAGGGCGGCGTATCCGTCCTGGAGCAGCGCGTGAACCATCGCGCCCGCGCCTACGGCGAACATACCTCCGCCCACGAGCGACGCGCCGTACAGGTAGAGCCTGCGTATGCCGCGCGTCTCCACGGAGTCTTGCCCTTCGGCGGATTCTATACGCCAGTGGTAGCCCCAGATCATAGCCCAGGGCAGGACTGAGGCGAGGCTAAATTCGGGGAACTCGCCGGCTCGCATGGCCCACTTGAGTATCTCATAGCAGACGGCGGCTAGGAAGCCGAGCGCGACGCCGAGCGTCAGGTAGATGTACGCCTTCCTGATGATGGAGCGGCTTTCGACGGGCATGGCGGCGACGCTGCGGAGGATGAATCGCCAGTGGAAGAACCATATCGGCAGGGCGACGATGAACAGGGAGAGGCCCCAGGCGAGGGTGTTGGACGACAGGGAGAAGGCTTGCCCGTCGAATATCGTGTTCAGCAGGCTCTGGACGGCGAGCGAGATTCCGGCGACAAGCGTCATGAGCGCGGCGAAGGATATGCCGTAGAAATAGAGCCGCTTGAGCGTTCCCAAACCGGGGTCGTCGTCGGGGTCTGAATCCTGCCCGCGTTTGCGCCATGAGTATATGGCGTATATTATCCCGCCGAGGATGGCGAACTGTATCAGAGATCCGAATATGGCAAAGGCGATGTCCAAAATGATGCCTTCTTTCTGCGCTGTGTCCGGCTATCGGTTGGGGCGGGCGCTCACGGCGCTAGGGGTCTGGACGGTTCCGGGGTGGGCCAGGCGCAATCGAAGCTCGGCCATGGGTTTTTGGAGAACTTCCAACGTCCATCGAACTGTTTTAAGGTGAAGGTCTCGTCATAATCGTACCCCGGCGGGCCGAATAGTCCGTCGCTACGCAGCTCGACTATCCTGACTGTCACGAAAGTCCTCTCGCCGAACGTTCGGGAGTCTTCGAGCGTGATTTGCTTGTCTTCCAGCGCGGACCGCCGCTGGCCGGGGTATCTTCCGTCGAACATATCCTCGATGGAGCAAGCCGATTGGAGTTCGGGGGACAGGGCGTCGCGGGCGGCCTGGAAGTCGTCCGAGATGAGCGCGTTCAGGTAGGCTTGTACGGCGGCCTCGGGGGAGCCGGGCGCGAACTCGGCTTCTTCCCGCGTGACGGCGGCGATTACGCTCGCTATGAGCAGCAGCGCCAGGACCGCCGCGCCGCATATCAGCCAGTAGTTGTTCATGGGCGATTCTCCATCGGTCGTATGTTAAGTGTATAGGTGGAGCGGGGCGTTGGAAAGTGGGGGCTTGCGATTATCAACCAATTACGTTCGTGGCGACCCTTCGACAAGCTCAGGGCGAACCATGAACGGGCGACCCTTCGACAAGCTCAGGGCGAACGATAGAAGTGGTATCGGGAAATAATCTAAAGGCCCTGGGGGTAACAAGGCCGCTTATGCGATTAGCGGTTGATGTGTTACCCTTGTTAGCATAGTGGTCGGCGCGAGGAAGCGCTGAGCGACTCCATAGAGGGATTCGAGATGCCGGAAGGCTATGACATAAACTGGATAGCGGTACTTATCGTCGCGGGGGTGGGACTGGCCGCGATGGGCGCGCTGTTTGGCGCGTCGTACATCCTCGCGCCCAAGCGGTACTCGGAGCAGAAGGAGATACCATACGAGTGCGGCATTCCGCCCGCGCCGTTCGCGTGGTCGCAGATCAACATACGCTACTACGTGTTCGCCATTCTGTTCCTGATATTCGACGTGGAGGCGGTGTTCCTGTTTCCGTGGGCGATTGTGTTCCTGAAGACGATACCCGCGGTCTTCTACGAGATGCTGATATTCATAGCGATACTGTTCTTCGGTGTCATATACGGTTGGCGAAAGGGGGTCTTGCAGTGGAGATGAACCTTGGACAGGGCTACCAGCCCGGACGGGGCAACAGCCCGGCGGACAGCGTGTTCAATCAGGTATTGCCGAACGCGCTCACGGCCAAGTCGGACGAACTGTTCGCGCTGGCGCGGAAGAACTCGCTGTGGACGCTCTCGTTCGGGCTGGCGTGCTGCGCTATCGAGATGATAAGCGCGCATATGTCGCACCACGACCTGGACAGGTTCGGGGTTGTTACATGGCCGTCGCCCAGGCAGGCGGATGTGATGATAGTGGCGGGAACGGTGGTCAAGAAGATGGCGGATCCCATCAAGCTGCTGTACGAACAGATGCCGGACCCGAAGTGGGTTATCGCGATGGGCAGCTGCGCGACTAACGGCGGGCCTTACTATCGCTCGTACTCGGTGGTGATGGGTGTGGATCACCTGATACCCGTTGACGTGTACGTTCCTGGATGTCCGCCGCGTCCCGAGGCTCTGATGCACGGGATAATGCAGCTCCAGGAGAAGATTCAGAAGGACGCGGCTCAGAGTGGCGCGGCGGGCTAGGCGCGAGCCGCGCATCCCGGAGGCGCCGGTCGCGCTGGACGCGGCGGGGGAGAGCCTGTCGTCGCTCGTGGGCGAGGTGTTCGGCGACGGGGACGCCGGATTGGATGTACAGGTGGGCGCGGCGGTTGACGAGGTTACGCTGACGGTTAGCCCGGGGGACATTCCGTCTGTATGCGCGATATGCAGGAACGACCCGCGCCTGAAATTCGACTATCTGCGCTGTCTGTCGGTGGTGGACTACGCGGAGGCGTCGGGCGAGTTCGAGGTGAACTATCATCTGTACTCGCTGGACATCAGGCACAAGTTGGTGGTCAAGACACGTTTGCCGGAGGACGCGCCTGTCGTTCCGACGGTCACGGGCGTGTGGTCGGGCGCGGACTGGTACGAGCGGGAGAGCGCGGACCTGTTCGGCGTGAGGTTCGAGGGGCATCCGAACCCGGTTCCGCTGCTGCTGTACGAAGGGTTCGAGGGGTATCCGGGGCGGAAGAGTTTCCCGTTCCACGATTATGACGAGTGGTAGGAAAGGGGCTGACAAGAATGGTCGCGCAGAAGAAGAGACTGAATCTGAAAGTGGAAAAGCTCACTGAGGAAGATGTCAAAAATGAGTTGGAGGAATTTGAGTCCAGATACGGCATGACGTCGAGTGAGTTTATTCGCAGGTATAATCGTTGTGAGTTCGAAGAAGAGAATCTGGAATTCTTGGATTGGGCCGGCTACTACTACATCGCAGGCCGTATGGGTATGCTGGACGAACCCGTGGGAGCGTAAATGCGGAACTCGCTTGCGCAAAGATACGTTGAGCGAGCGCTTGACATTCTCTTGGGGCTGGATGGCGTAGAAGAAAGTTCGCGGTTGAGGGATTCCGGGATTGGCCTCGCAGTGTTGACAGCGAGTCTAAGTTACCCGGATAGCAGTCGCTTGGCAATCCGGCTCATAGTTGATTATGACTCTAGCAATTGGACGTGGCCAGTTTATTCTTTTCACTATATGACTCGGCACGGAGTGTGCATATTCCGGTACGATAATTCCATGTATCATCCTGAAGTGAGCAGTTTCCCGCATCATAAGCATGAAGGCGCGGATGAGCGTGTTGTCGCCTGCCGACAACCGAGCGTCAGGGCGATACGGGATGAGATAGAATTTTACTTGAGATCCAATAGCGGATAGAGGGATTGCTATGACGAAGGTGATATATAGGGCGGAGATATTTCCTGAGGGGGACTGCTACGTTGGATTGTGCAGGGAACTGGATGTGTCCAGTTTTGGGGACAGTCCCGAGGATGCGGGGAACTCGCTTCAGGAAGCGGTAGAGTTGTTCCTGGAAGGGTGCGAGGATATGGGGACATTGGATGAGGTTCTGGAAGAGTCGGGGTTCTATAAAGTTAGCGGTGAATGGAAGTTGCGTAAACGTATCAGCGAAAATAAGGTGGCGACCATTCATTGACTTCACGCGGGAGACGAATAACGCCTGTTCACTATCGGACGCTAGTACGCATATTTGAAATGGATGGGTTCGTTGCGAGCAGACAGCGCGGAGATCACATAATGATGACCAAGCCGGGCGTGAGGCGTCCGGTCGTTATAAAGACAAGTCCCAGATCCGTTGCGGTAGCGCATATACGCACTAATATGCGGACGGCGGGAATGAGCAGGGGTAGATACTTCCGGTTGCTTGACGCCGCCGGATAACCTACCAACGACTGACAACGATGCAGATACAAGAGCGAGTTACAGAGAGCGGCGACGCGATTGACCTGATGGTGAATATGGGGCCGCAGCATCCCTCGACGCACGGGGTGTTTCGGCTTGTGATATGGGTTGACGGGGAGAAGATAGCGCGGTCGGAGTCGCACATCGGATACCTGCATCGCGGGTCGGAGAAGCTGTGTGAAGGGGAGCAGTACGCGCAGATAATCACGCTGTTCGACAGGCTGGACTACGTGGCGAATCTGAACGGGGAGCTCGCCATCTGCATGGCGTCGGAGAAGCTGATGGGGGTCGAGGTTCCGGAGCGCGCGGAGTATATCCGTGTGATACTGTGCGAACTGAACCGCATAGCCAGCCACATGATGTTCTACGGGGTGTATGGACTGGACGCGGGCGCTATGACGCCGGTCCTGTACGGCTTCCGCGAGCGGGAGCGGATCCAGGCGTTGTTCGAGTCGGTGACGGGCGCGCGGATGATGCACAACTATATTCGCATCGGCGGCGTGAACGAAGACCTGCCGGATGACTTCGGCGCGCGGATGAGTACGCTGCTGGACCAGCTGGTGCGCGGCGTGGAGGAGTGCGACGAACTGCTCAGTCAGAATGAGATGTTCCTGGCGCGGACGAAGGGCATAGGAGCTATCTCGGCGCAAGAGGCGATAGATCTGGGTGTTACCGGGCCGCCGCTTCGCGCCTGTGGCGTACCGGAGGACGTGCGCGTGTCGGAGCCGTATTCGATATATGACAGGTTCGATTTCGGGATTCCAGTGGGAAGCCGAGGGGACTGCTGGGACCGCTACTACGTGCGAGTGGAGGAGATGAGGCAGTCTTTGGGCATTATTCGACAGGCGATGCGGGATATGCCGGAGGGGGAGATAGCGGCGAACGTGCGGCGCATAGCGAGGCCGCCGAAGGGCGAGGTGTATATACGCACCGAGTCGCCGCGCGGGGACTTCGGCGTGTTCCTGGTGAGCGACGGCAGCGACAAGCCGTATCGGGTGAAGGTGCGCGCGCCGTCTTTCTGCAACTTGCAGGCGCTCCAGGCTATGCTGAGGGACGCCTACATAGCGGACGCGGTGCTGATTCTGGGATCCATTGACATAGTGCTGGGGGAGGTGGATCGGTGAACATCTCGCAAATCATCCTCTACATCCTCGGCGGGGCCGCGCTGCTGACGTTTCTGTCGCTAGTCGTGCTGGTTCTGACGTGGGCGGAGCGGAAGGCGCTGGCGAGGATCCAGATGCGGATGGGGCCGATGCGCGTCGGGTTTCACGGGACGCTTCAGCCCATCGCGGACGGGATAAAGCTATTCACCAAAGAGGATATACTGCCTTCGTGGGCGGACAGGCGGATCTACTGGATAGCGCCGGTCGCGGTGTTCGTGCCGTCGCTGCTGCTGTGGGTTACGCTTCCGGTGGCGCGCGACCTGGTACTGCGGAACCTGGAACTGGGGCTGTTCTACATAACGGCCATATCGGTGCTGTCGGTGATGGGGCTGATAATGGCGGGCTGGGGGTCGGCGAACAAGTACGCGATACTGGGCGGACTGCGCGCGGCGGGCCAGTTGGTGAGCTATGAGATACCCTTTATAATGGCGATACTGGGCGTGGCGATGCTGGCGCAATCCCTGGACCTCACCGTCGTCGTGGACGGGCAGGCGAACTACGGATACGCGCTTATCCAGCCGCTTGGCCTGTTTCTGTTTCTGACGGCGGGGCTGGCGGAGCTTGGGCGGACGCCGTTCGACATACACCACGCCGAGTCTGAGGTGGTGGGCGGGCCGTTCGTGGAGTACAGCGGCGCGCACTGGGCGGCTTTCTTCCTGGCGGAGTATCTGAACACGTTCACAGTGGCGGCGCTGACTGTTCTGCTGTTCCTGGGCGGCTGGCGCTGGCCCGCTATGCCGTTGGACGGCCTGGCGCACTCCACGCTGTCGGTGGTGTGGTTCATGCTGAAGACGGCGCTGGTGATATGGGTTATATTCTGGATACGCGGCACTTATCCTCGCCTTCGGATAGACCAGTTGATGTCTTTCGGATGGAAGATGCTGGTGCCGCTGTCGTTCCTGAACATAGTCGCCACCGGGGTGGTTCTGTTCTACGGCTGGCCGCTGTGGACGCTAAGCGTCGCGTCTCTGGTATTATTGGGGGGAACGGTCTATGTGATCTTCCGAGGGCCGCGCCGAAATAGCGAGCGCGGGACGGTAACGGTGTACTCGGCGAGCAGCCTGAGGCGGTAGAATCGGAAGACAGGAGAGGAATATGGTTACTACGGAAGACCGGATAAGCAGGGTGGAAGACAAGATTGACGATGTGGCTGTGCGGCTTGGGAGAGTCGAGGGCGTACAGAGAGAAATGAATAACAGGATGTCGGATGTTCACAGACGAGTGGACGACGTTCATACGCGGCTGGGTGATGTTCACAAGCGGATGGACGGTGTTCACAAACGGCTGGACGATGCTCACAAGCGTCTGAACGATATGAACAGCCGGCTCAATGTCATTACGGCAGCCATAATCGGCAATACGATAGCGACTGTCGGACTGATAGCGACCGTCCTGATGCAAGGATAGATGGCGGGTTGAACTAGCGATGATTGGATTTCTCGAAGGGCTGGGGGTGACGCTGAAGACGGCGTTCCGCAAGCCTGTTACAGATCAATATCCTGATCCAGAGGAGCGCCACCAGGTGGCCCCGCGCTATATGGGGTTTCCCGCGCTGCTGTGGGACGGGGATGTTCCAGAACCGTATTGTACGGGCTGTATGGTGTGCGTGCGCGCTTGTCCGACGCAGTGCATGAGCGCGCAGATGACGGACAATCCGAAATTCAGCGAAGATACGAGCCGCCGGCGCAAGATTATCGAGATGTTCGAGATAAATCTGGGCCGGTGTATCTTGTGCGGGATATGCGTTGACGTGTGCAACTTCGACGCGATAGAGATGAGCCACGAACACGAACTGAGCAAGTACGAGCGCAACGGCAACCGGGTTGACCTGGACGCGCTTCTGGACATGGGCAAGCGTTTCCAGACCGAGACCGGGTGGAGTCCGACCAATCCCGCCAAGAACAGCGGGGTTCCGGTGAAGAAACCGGAACGGCCCAGAGCATCGGCCAAACGAACTACCGGCCCGACAACGTGAGCGGCGAACCGAACCAACTATGATTTCCGCGTCCCTAGTCTTTTTCTACATAGCCGCCGCGCTGGTCGTGGCGGGCGGTCTGGGCGTTGTGTTCACGCGGAACATAGTTTACGCGGCGTTCGCGCTGCTGGCCGCCATGTTGGGCGTGGCGGGCGTGTTCCTGCTGATGTTCGCGGAGTTCCTTGCGCTGGTGCAGGTACTCATCTACGGCGGCGCGGTGGTGATAGTGGTGCTGTTCTCGCTGATGCTGACCAGGATTCAGGATTTCGAGAATCTCACGGATCATCGGCAGTGGCCGCTGGCGGCGGTCATATCGGTCGGCGTGTTCGCGCTGCTTGTGGCGTCCATCCTCGCCACGAGCGTCAGGACGGTCGAGAGGAAGGGCGTCGGGTTTTTCGAGTTGGGCGAGAGCCTGTTCAGGGATTGGGCGGTTCCGTTCGAGGTGGCGTCGCTGGTGCTGCTGGTCGCGCTGATAGGTTCGATAGTTCTGGTGCGGACTGTGGGAGGGCGCGATTGATAGAGTTGGCGCATCTCCAGGTACTCGCCGCCGCGCTGTTCTGCATCGGGCTGTACGGCGTATTGGCGCGCCGCAGCGCGGTGCTGATTCTCATGTCAATCGAGCTGATGCTGAACGCGGTGAACATCAACCTGATAGGGTTCGCCGCGTTCGTTGACTTCGGAGAGGCGCAGAGGGCGCTGGGGCAGGTTCTGATCATATTCGTGATAACGATAGCCGCCGCCGAACTCGCGCTGGCGATAGCGATAATACTGAGGCTTTACCGCAACCGGGGTTCGGTGAATGTCGACCGGATGGACGGGTTGAAGTGGTAGCCCGCGCGAGTTTCCGCAAGTGGAATGGTCGGCCTCTCCGCCGACCGATATGGCGGTTGGACGTGGGCGGCGCGGGATCTGACGGTGGGAATATCCGGCGATGATTCCAATGAGCGAACAGATAGGGACAAACTGGGCCTGGCTCATACCCGCGCTGAGCGCGGGGGCGTTCTTCATCGTGCTGCCGTTCAGGCGGTATCTGCCGCTGCGGGGCGCGTTCGTGTCCATAGCGGCTATCGCGCTTGGTTTCGGGCTGTTCTGGTTCGCGCTGGTCGGGCTGCTGAGCGATGGCGCGACTTCTTACGGGGTGGACTGGCTGCGAATCGGCGAGACGACTATCGGCTGGGGCGTCGCGGTTGACCAGATTTCGGTGACGATGCTCGGACTGGTAACCTTCGTCGCGCTGCTGGTGCAGGTGTATTCGCTCGGCTATATGAAGCATGACGGCCATTACGACCCCGGATTGGGGCGCTACTACGCATTTCACTCGCTGTTCGTGGCGGCGATGCTGGCGCTGGTATTGGCGGACAATCTACTCTTTCTGTATATCGCGTGGGAGTTGGTGGGACTCGGTTCGTACCTGCTCATTGGGTTCTGGTACGAGCGGCGGCCGGCGGCGGAGGCGGCTAAGAAGGCGTTCGTAACGACGCGGATAGGGGACGTCGGGCTGCTAATCGGCATCATCCTGCTGTTCAGGGCGACCGGCACGTTCGACATATCCACAATCATTCACATCGCGCAGAACGGCGGAATATCGGACGTTACGCTGACGGCCTCGACGCTGCTGATATTCATGGGCGCGATGGGGAAGTCGGCGCAGTTCCCGTTCCACGTGTGGCTGCCGGACGCGATGGAAGGGCCGACGCCGGTTAGCGCGCTGATACACGCGGCCACGATGGTTGCCGCCGGGGTGTACCTGGTCGCGCGCCTCATGCCCCTGTTCGAGCTGGACCACGCGGTTATGCTGGTGGTGGCGTCGGTCGGTCTGTTCACCTTCATATTCGCTGGAACCATCGCGCTGGTGGTTACGGACATAAAGCGCGTACTGGCCTACTCGACGGTCAGCCACCTGGGACTGATGATGCTCGCGCTGGGTTCGGGCGGCGTGGGGGTGGCGCTGTTCCACCTGGTAGCGCACGGGGTGGCGAAGGCGATGCTGTTCCTGGGAGCGGGCAGCGTCATGCACGCGATGGACGAGGAGACGGACATTCGCAAGATGGGCGGACTGCTGAAACCCATGCCCATTACGGGCTGGACGTTCACCATAGGGGCGGCTTCGCTGGCGGGAGTGATACCGCTGGCGGGGTTCTTCACGAAGGACGAGGCGCTGCTGCACGTTCTGGAGCATCTGCCGCCGGTCTTTATAGTCCTGGCGCTGGCGGGTGTGGCGCTGAGCGCGCTGTACATGGCGCGGGTGACGTTCGTTGCGTTCCTGGGAGGGCCGAAGTCCGACCACTCAAGCGTTCACGAATCGCCCGGTGTTATGACGGTTCCTCTGCTGCTGCTCGCGCCGTTCGCGGTAGGAGTGGGCTTCCTAGCCTTCGGGCTGTGGGATGGGTATGACGGGTTCGCGGCGTTCATCGAAGGGGAGGGTAAGTTTCATGTAGTCCTGTGGCTCAGCGTGGTGTCCGTACTGTTGGCGGGGGTTGGGATATTGGTCGGTTGGTTGGCGTATGTTCGGGGGAGTCTGTCGGCGGATAACGTGACGACGCGGTTCGTGGTTGTTCACCGGGTACTGGTGAACAAATACTACGTGGACGAGGCGTACCAGTGGGTGATTGACAAGGTCGCGCTGGCGCTGGCTCGGTTCGTGGCGGTGTTCGACCGGGCTGTGGTGAATGACGTGGGGGTGGATGGGCCGGCTGATATGGTCAAGTTCTCCGGCCTGCGGATGAGGTTCGCGCAGACGGGACGGATATATAACTACGGAATGGCGATGGCGGCGGGGGTTGTGGTGTTGGCGTTGATCTGGTGGGTTTTCGTGTAGGGGGAATTTAACCGAGTGGCTACTGAACAAGACATAATAAAGAACACGCAACAAGATTGGGCAAAGTCGAAAGGGAAGTGTTTCGACTCAAGAGGCTATCTGTACGATGTTGAAGCTAACTTTTGGAAGCCACTATCGGTTCCTACAAGAAACTCGTTTGGAAAAGGGGCAGGTTCGGAACTGAAAGGAAAGATGAGGGCGTTGCACTCATCATCGGCGCTGGCAGCGAACTTCTTCGATTATTGGACAGATAGGGACAAGGCTATCTTGTTATGGGCGTTGGGTGTAGATGGCGATAGCGTGAGAGCGCTGGATTTTGAGGCTACATTTCCCACAGGACTTGGAGGCACTCCGCCACATCTGGATGTCGCTATAACTTTGGATACTGACCATGTTGTAGCAATCGAATGTAAATTCACCGAGCCATTAGACCGATCAACAAAGGGCAAGGGTGAGTTCAAGCCAAGTTACTTCCCGTGTTCCGATGACCTATGGGCGCAGGTGGGGTTGCCGCAATGTCAGAGGCTTGCCGAGGAACTTCACGAAAAGCATCTCAAGTTCGAGTATCTGGATGCTGGACAACTTCTAAAGCACGCGCTTGGATTGGCTACACAGCTTGGCGACAAGTTCTGCCTCTACTACCTGTACTACGACGGCGCAGGGGATAGATCGGAAGCGCACAAGCGGGAGATCGCTTGCTTCGCGGACCGCGTTGGGACTGAGATACGGTTCAAAGCGCTCACGTACCAAGAAGTTTTCCACAAGCTCAAGGTGTCTGAACAAGTTGAGCCGGGATACTTGAACTACCTTGAAGCCAGATACTTTAACTCACACTCTCCGACGAAAGCGATAGAGTACGTTAAGCAGTAATGACAACTCTCGACAGCTATGTACTACTTCTGATTGTCGCCCTCCCAATGGCGGGCGCGGGGATGCTTGTGCTGATACCAGGGGCCAATGTCCTGGCGGTGCGGCGGTTCGCGCTGGCTGTGGCGGTGGTGACGATGCTGCTGTCGGTGTATGTGTTTCTGGCGTATGACCATTCGGCGGGCGGGACGCAGTTCGGGCGGGTATGGAACTGGCTGGAGATTCCCGGCCCCTGGCCGATGGGAGAGAGCGGGATTACGCTGCGGCTTGGGGTGGACGGGATTTCGGCGCTCATGGTTTTGCTCACGGGGATTGTGCTGTTCACGGGCGTCTTGGTTTCGTGGAACGTAGAGGATCGCGCCAAAGAGTTCTTCGTGCTGTATCTGCTGCTGCTGGCGGGGGTATTCGGCGTGTTCGTGACGCTGGATATGTTCTTCTTCTTTTTCTTCTACGAACTCGCGGTGATGCCGATGTATCTGCTTATCGGAGTGTGGGGCAGCAGTTCCACGTTCCCGAACTTCATTCGGACAAAAGAGTACGGCGCGATGAAGCTGATGCTGTACCTGGTGGCGGGCAGCGTACTCATCTGGATAGCCTTGATAGCCATTTTCACGGAGGCGGGACTGGGGACGTTCGACCTGGTAGCGCTCTCTGAGGTGGAGTTCTCGGAAGGGTTCCAGCGCGTGTTCTTCCCGTTCCTGGCTATCGGATTTGGAGTGCTGGCCGGGCTGTGGCCTTTTCACACGTGGTCGCCGGACGGACACGTAGCCGCGCCGACCGCGGTTAGCATGGTTCACGCGGGCGTGCTGATGAAGCTGGGCGCGTTCGGTGTCATACGCATCGGCATGACGCTGATGCCGGAGGGCGCGGAGTTCTGGATGCCCGCGCTGATAGCGCTCGGAACGGTGAACGTGATATATGGCGCGTGGTCGGCGATGGGGCAGACAGACCTCAAGTACGTCATCGGGTATTCGAGCGTGAGCCACATGGGTTACGTCATTATGGGTATAGCGACGCTGCATCCGCTGGGACTGAACGGCGCGGTGTTGCAGATGTTCAGTCACGGGGTAATGACCGCGCTGTTCTTCGCCGCCGTCGGGGTGATATACGAGAAGACGCACACCCGCGACATAGGGACGCTGAACGGATTGGCAAAGCGGATGGGATTCACCGCGACGCTGTTCGCAATCGCGGGAATGGCCTCGCTGGGGCTGCCCGGATTGAGCGGGTTCGTGGCGGAGTTGCTTGTGTTCCTCGGGCTGTTCCAGACCTATCCCGTACTCGGCGTACTCGGAATCATCGGGGCGGCGATAACGGCGGTGTATATACTCAGGCTGATGGCCAGGGTGTTCTTTGGGCCTCTGGGCGAAGAGTGGTCAGGCCAGACGGACGCCAGCGTTCGGGAGAAATTTTCCATGCTGGTTCTGGCCGGGTTCATACTGCTCGTCGGGCTGTTCCCGTTCCCGTTCATACGTATCATCGAGAGCGGGGTCGCGGACATACTCGCGCGGTTCGGGGAGGTGGGATGAACAACAACTTCCTGCTTCTGGCCCCCGAGTTCATGATAACGGGACTCGCGTTCCTGGTGCTGACGCTGGACTTCTTCCTGCGCGAGGAGCGCAAGCATCTGCTCGGCTACGCGGCCGCCGCCGGGCTATCGCTCATCCTGGCCGTAACGCTCATCTACCAGTGGAACGTGGAGGGCAGCCTCTATGACGGCCTCGTGGTGATTGACGGGTTCTCGCTGCTGTTCAAGGCGGTGTTCCTGGTCATGGGAATCGTGGTCGCGCTGTCGTCGGTGGAATATGTCCGACGCAACCTGAGCTACGCGGGCGAATACTACGGCATACTGATATTCACCATCGTGGGAATGACGCTGATGGCTGCGTCCGGCGAACTGCTGACCGCGTACATCTCGCTCGAACTGCTCAGCTTCGGCCTGTACGTACTGGTGTCTTTCGACCGCTACAATCCGAAGTCCAACGAGGGCGGCGCGAAGTACATACTGCTGGGAGCGGTGTCCTCGGCGCTGCTGCTGTACGGGATAAGCCAGATATACGGACTGCTCGGCACGACGCGGTTCGACGGCATAGCCGAGGCGCTGGCGGCGTCCGGCGGCCTCAGCCCGGGCGTCGTGGTCGGGCTTGTCTTGATAATCGCGGGTCTGGGATTCAAGGTGGCAGCCGTGCCGTTCCATATGTGGGCGCCGGACGCCTACGAAGCCGCGCCGATACCGATAACGGGCTATCTGGCGGTGGCGTCGAAGGCCGCGGCGTTCGCGCTGATACTCAGGCTGTTCACGCAGGCGCTCATGCCGGTCGCGGACGAATGGCAGACTATACTGGTGATAATGGCCGCGCTGACGATGACGCTGGGCAACCTGGTCGCGCTGGCGCAGACCAACCTCAAGCGGCTTCTGGCCTATTCCAGCGTGGGCCACGTGGGATACTTGCTGATGGGCGTCGCGGCGCTCGCGTCGGTGGGGCCTGACGGCAGAGTGGCGACGCAGATTTCGCACCTGGCGTCGAACGGGCTGATGCTTCACATAATCGCATACGGGGTGACCAACCTCGCGGCGTTCCTGGCGCTGGCGGCCTTCTACAACGCCACCGGACGGGACGACATTCCGGGGCTGGCGGGAGTGGCGCGCAGGTCGCCGTACCTGGCTATGGTCATGTCGGCGTCTGTGCTGTCGCTGGCGGGATTGCCCATATTCGCCGGGTTCGTGAGCAAGTTCTACCTGTTCAACGCGGCGGCGGTACAGGGTCTTCTGTGGCTGGCGGGACTGGCTATCTTCACCAGCCTCATATCGCTGTACTACTATCTCCAGATACTGAGGCAAATGTACATAGAAGAACCCGTTGGCGGAGCTATTCGTCTGCCGCGCCTGACCGTCGGGCTTCTGGGGGTCTTGCTGGTGGGCATGGTGGCGCTGGGAGTGTATCCCGGGCCGGTGATGGACGCGATTCAGCACGCCAGCGACGCGCTGACGAGTTCGTTCGGCTTCAGGGTGGTCGCGCAGGTTTCCCCCAACTGAGAAATGCTACAATCAATGATTGAAGCGAATTCACATTAGACACGAGGAGATTTGATGTCGGAAGAACAAGGATACTCCAGCGGAATGGTTGTAATCGCGCACGCCGACGACGCCGAGTACGGCTGCTCCGGCACCGTCGCCAAGCTGTGCGCCGAGGGGTGGGAGATGACCTACGTCCTCTGCACCGACGGCAGCAAGGGCAGCGCGGACCGCGAAATCAGCGAGAAGGAACTGTCCGAGACGCGGAGGGTGGAGCAGGTAGAGGCGGGCAAGGTTCTCGGCCTGAAGGATGTGGCCTTCCTAGGCTACCCGGACAGCTACTTGCAACCGACGCTGGAAGTGAGACGAGACATCGCGCGAGAGATTCGCAGACACAAGCCGGACGTGGTGATATGCCAGTACCCGATGCGGGTGCTGGACGGCGGATGGGGCGTGGGACACCCCGATCACATGGCGGCGGGAGAGGCCGCGCTCGCCGCCGTCTTTCCGACGGCGCGCGATCACATGACGTTCCCCGAACTGCTGGAAGAGGGGTTCGAGCCGCACAATGTGGCGGAGGTCTGGATAATGGGACACCCGGAGCCGGACATCTTCGTTGACGTGACCGATCACATGGAGACGGCGGTGAAGGCGCTGGCCGAGCATACGTCGCAGACCGGCGGACGCCCTTACGAGGAACTGTTGCCCCGAATGAAGGAATGGCGCAGGGGCCGCTCGGTGGGCAAGGGGATGCTCTACTCGGAGTCGTTCAAGAGGATTAGCTTCCGGCGCTAAGGGCTGGCTAAACAGACAAGCCGATGGCTCACCAGACGCAGCGGACGAGGCTTTGCGCTCTTATCTGACGGTCGCCGGAGATTATCGAGACATCTTCGTCCGCGTCGTCTCTCGCAATCAGCGCGGTCGCCATGATTATCATATCGTGAATGTCCGACCACAGCCGGTACACGCTTCTCAGGGATTCCAGCGCGGGATCCCTGAGTCGTCGGACAAGTTCCATATCGAAACTCATCACCAACATATTCATGTCTCTGACCATCCTCAGCACTTGATCGAATGGGGCAAAGTCACCTCTGCGCTTGCGGTCCATGTCCCATGCCTCGGCGAGAACTATAGTCGGCACTATTAGCCGATCATCCGATTCAACAGCCCTGTCAATGGCATCCTTGGCTCGTCTGGTTAGGCGAACGCTGCCGGAGACCCGCCATACCAGCGTATTGGTATCCAGAACATAGATCATACCGGGAACCACTTGGTCTTGTACTTGATCTCTTCTATGTCCTCTTCGGTTATCTCCATCCCTTGCCATAAGCCTTCCAGGTCAATAAGACTGCCCTTCGGGGACGGCACGCGCATACCGAGGTATCTCAGCATACGGATGGACGCTATGTAGTCAAGGTTGTGGGCGGGATCTTCGCACACGTCTAATAAGTCTGGACGATTTATGTTGTCCACCTTGTTAGCTACGACCGCGTATTCCATGGATTTGTCGGGGTTGCGTTCGTGGTGTGTTACGCCCAGCGCAACCACGTAGGGCGCGGCGTCGAGACCTTTGGTATCAGGGCCGTAGATGGTTGGGTACTTGGCGATAATTTCAGCCGCCAGTTTTTCTTGTTCGGGATCCAGCTCGTGGAACAACGCCGGGTTGGCTTCGGCCCAAACCAGCAGCCCTTCGTCCGCATCCCGACGCAACTCTTCCAATGTCTGAGCGGGCGCGATAGCGACTTCGGAGACCGCTAACTCCGCCAGACATTCCCACACCTCCGGGAACTCATTGGGCCGATAGAATTTCCATACGGCCGACAGCCCGCTGGCGTCAAGGCAGTACACGAAACCATCGCGCTTCAGCCTCTGATCCATGCCCCAGATTAGCGCGCGAATGTCGGGATCGCTGTCCTTGTAGCTGTCGCGCGTGAGCGGCGTCGCCTTGGGCGGGTTTTTGAGAAACTCGTAGGGCATGGCTACGTTCCGCGCTTATTCCGCAGGCCGGCTAACACCTCGTTCAGGCTGCCGGAGCGGAAGCCTTCCAGGTCGAGGGTTACGTAGGAATAGCCTATGGAGCGGAAGTAGGAGGTGACCTTCTCGCGTGTCTCATCTTCGGTCAACGTGAGGAAGTCGGCGGGTTCGACCTCAATGCGGGCTATGGTGTCGTGGTGGCGGACGCGGAGTTGGCGAATGCCTATCTCGTCGCGCAGGTACTCTTCGGCCTGGGCGATGCGGGTCAGCGCCTCGACGGTGACCGGCGTGCCGTAGGGGATGCGGGAGGATAGGCACGCCTGGGCGGGCTTGTCCCAGGTGGGCAGGTCCATCTCGCGTGACAGAGCGCGGATCTCGGCCTTGGACAGGTCGGCTTCGACCATGGGGCTGCGGACGCCGTACTGCTTGGCGGCGTTGAGGCCGGGGCGGAAGTCGCCCAGGTCGTCCGTGTTCGTGCCGTTGGCGATGTGCTCGTAACCCTCGTCTTCGGCGTAACCGGCCAGGTATGTGTAGAGTTCGTCCTTGCAGAAGAAGCAGCGGTTCGGGTTGTTCTGGGCGTAGTCGTCGCGCTCGACCTCGTGGGTCTCTATGACGCGGTGGTTCAGTCCGATGCGCTGGGCAAGCTCAACGGCCTCGCGGAGTTCGGAGGGCGCGAGGCTTGGCGACTTGGCGGTAACCGCGAGCGCCTTTTCGCCCAGCGTCTGATGCGCGGCGGCGGCCAGGAACGCGCTGTCCACCCCGCCGGAGTAGGCCACGATCACGCCGTCCATGTCGCGCAGGATGGAGCGTAGGTTCTCCATCTTCCGGCCTGTGGCCTGTCTGTCAATTAGCTGGATCTCGGTCTGGGTGGTCATTGCGCTGTCTCCGGTGGTGATTGTACGACATTTCGGCTTGTTTGGATACGCGCCAATAGTCTATATGCTGCCGTCGCGGGTTACGAAGAACTGTTCATCCGCGCGCCGAATCAGCCTGCGTCCGATACTCATGCGGGTTTCGGTCTGGGTGGTCATTGCCGCCTCTTCTACGGGAACTACTTGGTATATGGTTCATTATACAGTGTAACAGCTAGGGCGCTATGCCGATTATGACCAAAGGGACTGCCGGGATGTTACGCCCCTGCCGCAGGATGTTGAGCAGGTCGCGTTCATAGTACGCCATTGGGCTTTGTGGGATCATAGACCGGCTTGCCCATCGGACGAGTTTTGAGAGTGCCATTCTCTAGCGAGCGAACCCTGTCCCACGCGATTTCGACGTATTCTTCCACTACGTCGCAGCCGTACCCATCGCGTCCGCGCATAAGCGCGGCGATTACTGAGGTGCCGACTCCCATGTATGGATCCAGAACCGAGTCACCCGGGTCGGTCATGGAGAGTACCAGGCGCTCTACAAGCTCCACCGGAAACTGGCATGGGTGTATGGTCTTCTCGACGTGGTTGCTCTTGACGTTGGGGAACATCCACACGTCGCTGGGATTCTTGCCCTTCGGATTGCCGGATAGCTTGCCTATGTTCGGCCCCTTGAAGTGACGCTTGTTCGGATACTTGGACGGCACCCTGATAGGGTCTAGGTTGAAGGTGTAGTCGTCGGATTTCGTGAACCAGTTGATTGTCTCATAGCGCCCGGACAGCCGCTTGGATGAGTGCAGTCCATGTCCGAAGTGCCACACTATGCGGTTTCGCATCTTGAGGCCGCGCCGCTTGAACAGCGGATAGAGCATCACGTCCAGCGGAACGACTTCGCCGTTTTCCACGTAGTTGCCGACCTGCCAGCACAGCGATCCGCTTGGATGAAGCAGGCGGACACATTCCTCGATGACGCGCTCCTGGTCTTGGAGGTAGTCCTCCATCGGAGAGCGTTTTTCGTAGGACTTGCCGATGTTGTAGGGCGGCGAGGTCACTATCAGCTTCATGGAGCCGTCGGGAAGGTCGCGCATGAATTCGATGTTGTCCTGGCAGGCCATGAACGCCTGGGGAACGATTTCGTCAAACTCGGAGCGAGTCGGCTCTTGAAACTGGTCACGGGCGAGTTCAAGCGGAACCTGCCCGAACCTGTCAGATTCCGGCGGAGCTTTCACGCGATTGACTTGAGTTACCATAAGCGCGCTGCCTTTCCGCTCTCTACTCCTCCATCATGGCCTGGATTATGGCCCGCATTTCGCCGATGTAATGCTGGTAGTCGCGGTTTTGGTAGCCGAGCGCGGCTTGCGATCCCACAGTATCGTACCAGTCCATCCAGCCGGGCGTGTCGCGGTAGGTAGCCATCTCGACGGGAGCGCCCATCACGTCGAAGAAGTCCTTCACGTAGTCGCGTCCGTATAGCTGCCATGTCGGGCCGCCGCCGATGTTGAACACCCTGTGTCCGTCGCCGGCCGCGTCCGCCGAGGCGAAGAGCGCGTCCGCCACGTCGTCGCGGTGAACCATCTCCACGCGCTGGTCTTCCATGAAGGGCCACGGGTCGGGCGGCTCCAGGAAGGCGGGAACGGCTATGCCCGCTATCCGAAGCGAGATTGTGTTTGTCAGCGAGGACTCGCGTATCAGCTTCTCGCCCTCTATCTTGCTGTCGGCGTATATGTCTATCGCGCTCTGTGGGTGAGACGCGGTAACGGGCGGGTCTTCCGCGCTGGTGTCGCCGTATGTGCTGATGGACGACGTGAACACCAGACGCGCGCCGGGATTGGCGCTCTCCATGGCGGCTATGATGTTCTGAGTTCCGCTCACGTTTACCCTGAAGGTGACGTCCCTGTTTCGCTCGCTGTTGGGCGGCAGGATGGCGGCGAGGTGCAGAACGGCGTCCGCGCCCTCGACCGCGTTCCTCACACCGTCCGCGTCGGTGATGTCGCCGCGCATTATCTCTATGTCGTCGCGGTCTTCGAGGCCGGAGAAGTCCATCATGGGCAGGTCGAATACGCGAATCGCGCGGCCCGCCTCGGCGAACATCTCCACGAGTTGGCGTCCGACGCTGCCCGCGCCGCCGGTGATGAGTACGGGGCCGCTCATGTGAGTGTCGTTCCTTTCATTCCGGCCTTCTCGATGACCTGCTGCGCGCTGGATATGAGCTTGGTGAGCTGCGGGCCGAAGTCGTCCCAGTTGCCCTGGTCCTTGAGGCTGAGCAGCGCGTCGGCGTCGCGCATGGCGGTTCGGGTCGGCGGTATGGAGGGCATCGTCTTGAAGAAGAAGGTGTCGCTTATCTCGCCGAACTTCTCCGCTATCTCGACGACCGACGTTTCCCAGGCGGCGTCTTGAGCGCCGAGTCCGTCCGCTATCCGTTCGCAGGTCGCTATGCTCTGGTCGAGCATCTCCTGTCCTGACTGTGGCATTGTTGAAACTCCTTGAGTGTGTCTGTGAATGTGATTCAGTTGTAGAAACGATGTTGACTACACTTCTGGATGGATTCCCGCTTTCGCGGGAATGACGGCGTGAATGTCAGCGCTGGCTATATTTTGACGCCGAATCAGGCTTGCGTCAATCCTGGCTCGGCGCGTTCCATGTTGGGATCGTCGCCTCCGTACCTGCGGATGAGGCTGATGAGCGCGTACACGACCGGCGTGTCCAGCGCGGCCAGGGCGACCTTGACGAGGTACTGTCCGACGAGCATGGTGATCAAGACGCTGCCCGGCACCGTTCCCGCGAACGCGATTGTGATGAAGAGGAAGGTGTCCAGCGCCTGCGACATCATAGTGGAGGCGTTGTTCCTGAACCAGAGGTGGCGTCCGCCGGTTCTCGCTTTCCAGAAGTGGAAGGCGAACACGTCGAAGTTCTGGCTTGCCAGGTACGCGACCATGGACGCCGCGACGATGCGCGGCACGCTTCCGAGAATGAAGTCGTAGTGATCCTGTCCGCCGTCCGCTACCCAGAAGTCCGCGCCCGGGATTATCTTCCCGAAATAGATCATGGCGAGCATGAGGATGCTGCACCCGAAGCCTATCCACACTATGCGGGTGGTAATCCTGCGCCCGTACAGTTCGGAAAGTGTGTCCGTTATCAGGAAGGTTATGGGGTAGGTGAAGGAGCTTACGGGCAGCACCCAGACGTTATCAATGAGCCAGTCGTCGGGGATGAAGGGGACGTCGAAGGCGAACAGCTTTATGGCGATGATGTTGGCCACGACCAGCGTGGTTATGAAGGCCATGGCCAGCGCTGTGAGAATCAATGCTCCGTACCTCGCTTGGGATAAGTGGTCATATATTTTGGTTTATAATGCAACAGGTGGCTTCTGGTGGGTTTAGTGGTGACGGAACAGGTGAAACGCCACCAGCGTTTACCAGAGAATCACCTGCGTTAGCTATGGGGAAAAATTTTCCGGTTCATGATTTTTCATATATATAATCTCCAATTTATGTATATGGTGTTGCAAGCCGTATTCATCATAGGGATATTGTAGCGCATATAGACTATCGGTGTATAGCGAAAACGGAAACATAAATGCGACGCTTCTCTTGGAGAACGCGCCGCATTTATATCAGTCAGAAGCCTATTCGACTTTGTTGGCGTCTAGTCGTCGTCCGCCGGCACCAGTTCGTCGTCCGTCACCAGTTCTCCGACCTCGTCCAGGATGGAGTAGCCGTTGGTCTGGTCTTCGTAGTGATGCTTGACCTTCTCGATGTCCACCTCGTCGTTGCGGGCGAAGCCCTTGCCGTCGTGGCGGTCATACGGGAATGGCATGAAGCGCTCGAAGTTCTCCATGAAGCGCTGGCGGCTGGGCCTGCGGTCGTAGGGGAACTTGTGGTTGTCCTCCGGCTCCGGCTCCACGTCCACCAGTTCGTAGTTGCGGCTGCCGAGTCCTATCTCGTGGCCGGTGTTGATGCTGGTCACCTCGCTCTGGGAGTGGAACGTCGCGGCGGCGGCCTCGAACTTGCGGTCGCCCGGATGGTGCGCTTCCATCAGTTCGGCGGCTGAGCCCGGCATACCGGCGGAGCGCTTGGCGGCGTCCACGCAGGCCATGTCAATCGCCACCGCGTCGGTGGAGGCGAATACGCCCAGGTGCGGCACGATAGGAATGTCGGCGTGGTTGGCGCAGTCGCAGCGCGGCGAAACGTCTATCGCCATGTTGATGTAGCCGACCTTGCCCTTCAGCGCCTTCTCGACGCCCAGGCAGGCGTCCGCTATGGCGATGTCCACGGCGTCGAAGTTGATGGGCGGAATCTCGAGGATGCCCCTGCTGCCCATGACGCCGAAGCAGCCCAGGCAGGTGGCGCACTTCTCGCGCTCCCACTCTATCTCGTCGTCTTCATTGATGTGCCACAGGTTGTATGGGCAGCAGTCTTCCAGAATCTCCCAGTCGGGCGTGTTGGCCTTGCCCTTGAAGGCTTTGGGATGGAAGACGGCGGCGGCTCCGAGTCCGTACTTGGGATGTCCGCCCATGTGGACGTTGAGCTTGCCGCGCTTGGACTGGGCGCCGATGCCCAGGTTCTTGAGCGCGCCGCCGATGACGCCCATCGAGTGGCCCTTGAAGTGGGTCAGCGCGATAAGCACGTCCGCGGCCGCTATCGCCTCGGCCACGTAAGCCTCTTTGAGCAGGTAGCCTTCAGGGATGTCCACCCTGAAGTCTGCGGTGCCTAGCCAGCCGTCGGCGCACACGAACGGGCAGCCCAGCGTGGCGGAGCTGTAACCGTTGCGCTCGGCGGTCAGCAGTATGTCTAGCTGGCTGGAGCGCGAGCCGTAAGGCGAATAGGTCGAGGTCGTGGTGTCGCACACGAACGGCCTGCCGCCGAGTTCCTTGATGCGGTCGGCCAGCGCGCGCGCGTAAACGGGGCGCAGGTACGCCGAGTTGTTCCACTCGCCGCAGTGTATCTTGATAGCCACGACGTCGTTGGGTTTGATCATCTCGTCCAGCTTGGCGGCGTTGAAGACGGTTACCATCTTCGCTATCAGGCTGGTCTCCGTGGATTCCGAATGAGCGTCCATCCAATAGACTGTGGAATCGGCCATGTTCTCTCCCTCCCTGAGTTCATTTTGCCCTTGCTTTATATAAAGTGGTGTTGTGCCATGTGAGATTAACGCAACGCTGGTGGCTTGTCAATGTAATCGCGTGGCTCATATACAATTCGGTAACGGGGCGCGGAGCTAGGGTCTTTTCATTATTGAGCGTCACTAGAGTAGTCCGTTCGTGGTGAGCTTGTCGAACCATGAACGGACGGCCCTTCGACAAGCTCAGGGCGAACGAGAGATCGAAGACGAAAAGCCCCTGGGCGCGTAGCGGTTCTGATAGACTTGAAGGGATTTCGACGCCGACGCTCGGCGGGATGATGTAGGAGTATGAGCGATGCTGATAGTTTCGACTGATGACATACCCGGCAGGAACATAACCGAAGTGAAGGGGATGGTGCGCGGCAGCACGGTTCGCGCGCGCAACGTGGGAAGGGACATAATGGCCGGATTTCGCAACATAGTGGGCGGCGAACTGCCGGAGTACACGAACCTGCTGGACGAGTCTCGCGCGCTGGCCATAGAGCGGATGACGGAGCAGGCGGAGTCGCTGGGCGCAAACGCGATAGTGGGAGCGCGGTTCACCACATCGGGAATAACTCAGGGAGCGTCGGAGATACTGGCGTTCGGCACGGCGGTCGTGCTGGAAGACTGACGGAGCGGTGAGCGCGGCGGGCTAGTCCGCCGCGGACTCGTGGGTGTGCGGCTCGTGGGTATGGGTATGAGCGAGCAGGACGCTGTTCACGCCGCTGAGCCGGGCTTGCTCTAGTTCGGCGTCGCTGACTCTTCTGCCCTGCTCTTTTATCTCAGTCCTGAGTTCCTTGCCCTGGGTTTCTATTTCGTCCCTGAGTTCTTTGCCCTGGTCTCGCATCTCAGCCCTGATCTCTCTGCCCTGGGTGTCTATCCTCGCGCTGAGTTCTTTGCCCTGGGTTTCCATATCAGTTCTGAGTTCTTCAATCTCATCCGTGAGTTCTTTGCCCTGGGCCTGCATCTCGGCCCTGAGTTCTTTGCCCAAGTCGTCTATTTTGGTTTCGAGCCGGCCGCTCTGCGTGTTTATCTGCCAGATGAACACGGCGGTCGCGGCGAATATGCCCACAAGGATCGCGCCCACGGACAAGATATTGGGATCCATGTCTTCACTCCAAATCCGATAGCTGCTTGGAATTTGATTGTAACACAGGCTGGTTTCGGCGCAAGGGCGGGCCGCCGCGTGACGGCGCTGGTGAGTTTGACTTGGATATTCCGAAATCGCTAGACTTTCCACTGAAATGCTGCGAAACGACGACTCCCCCACCGACGACATCTGCGTCCAGTTCCTGTTCTTCAAGCTGGATTCGGCGGCGTGGCGCGAGGGGTACAGATGGCTGGGTGAAAACTCTGAGGGGCGCATACCGAATCATGCCCGGAGCGCGAAAGAGGAATTCCTGCGCGTTCTCCGAGAGACGGAAAGCCGGGTCGAGACGCACACTTTCAGTACGCTCGGCCTTCGCGCGGACACCGACTTCATGCTTTGGCGAATGACCTCTTCCGGCCTCGAATGTCTGGAGGATACGCTGGGCGAACTTCTCTCAACGCGGTTGGGCGCGTACCTGGAAGTCAGCCACGCCTACTTCGGCCTGCTCAGGCGCTCCACCTACGGCAGAGCGCGAACCGAGCAGGATCACGCCGAAGAGTCTCAGGACAAGGGCAGGTACTTCGTCCTGTACCCCTTCACCAAGACCATAGAGTGGTATCTCATGTCCCGCGAGGCGCGACAGGGGATGATGAACGAGCATATCCGGGTGGGCAGGACGTATCCAAACATCAGCCAGATATTGCTATACTCCACCGGACTGGGCGACCAGGAATTCATAGTGGGCTACGAGACAGATTCGCTGTCGGAGTTCCAGGATCTGGTCATCGAACTGCGCTCCACCGAGGCCAGGCGACACACTTTGCAGGATACCCCTATATTCACTTGCGTCAACAGAAGCGCCGAGCGCATACTGGATATGCTGATACCCGGATAGCGGTCCGCGCCCCCAAGGATGACCAAAGCGATGCCCGCAGAACATGAACCCGCGCTCGTAAGAGCCGCCCGGATGGAGAAGACCGACGGCGCTCCCGTGTGGTTCATGCGCCAGGCCGGACGGGTTCTGCCCGAGTACAGGAAGGTGCGCGAGGGCCACAGCCTTCTGGACATCTGCCGCGATCCCGAACTCGCCGCGACCGTTACGCTCCAGCCCGTAGCCCGCTTCGACGTGGACGCCGCCATCATCTTCGCCGACATAGTGACTCCGCTGGTGGGCGTCGGCGTGGACGTGAAGATAGTGGAGAAGGTGGGGCCGGTCATAGATTCGCCGATTAGCTCTGTGGACGACCTGGAACGCCTGCGCCCGCTGGAACCCGGCCAGGACATCCCGTATATGATGGAGACGCTCAGGCTGGTCAGGGACGAACTGCCGCGCGAAAAGGCGCTCATCGGCTTCGCGGGCGCGCCCTTCACTCTCGCCACCTACCTGATAGAGGGCGGCCCTTCTCGGAACTACGCCACCACGAAGGCCGTCATGTACGCGCGGCCCGACCTCTGGCATGGCCTGATGAAGCGTCTGAGCGACATGATAATCGTCTATCTGCTGGCGCAGGCGAAGGCGGGCGCGCAGGTTCTCCAGCTATTCGACAGCTGGGTTGGCTGGCTGAGCAGGCGGGACTATATCGAGTACGTCTTTCCGCACACGGCGGAGATAATTGGCGCGGTCAAGGCGAGCGGCGTTCCGGTGATACACTTCGCCACCGGCGCGGGCGGTCTGAACAAGGTTATCAAGGAAGCCGGCGCGGACGTGGTTGGCCTGGACTGGCGGATTCCTCTGGACGAGGCGTGGGACGCGCTCGGAAACGACGTCGCCGCGCAGGGAAACCTTGATCCCGCCGTCCTTCTCGCGCCGCCCGACGTGGTACGCGATCAGACCCGCGACGTGCTGCGACGCGCTGGCGGCAGGCCGGGACACATCTTCAATCTCGGACACGGCTTCCTGCCGCAGACCCCGCTGGACAACATACTCCATATAATAGACTGCGTGAGGGAATGGAACGACTCCCTTGCTTCCTGATAACTCATACACGCCAAGAAATCGTCTATCGGCGGCCATAATAGGCGGCGGAATAACCGGGCTGTCCGCCGCGTGGCATCTGGAAAAGTCCGCCCGCGAAGAAGGTCTGGACATCTCTGTCATCCTAATCGAGCGCGAGAACTACCTGGGCGGCAAGATGCTCACGCTGAACGAGGACGGCTTCACCCTCGAAGCCGGGCCGGACGGCTTCCTAATCCGAAAGCCCTGGGCGTTCCAACTCGCCGACGAACTCGGTCTCTCCGACGAGGTGGTTTACACCCGGTCATCCGGCGCGTCGCTTCTGCGCGGCGGAAAGCTGCATCCCATCCCGCGCGGACTGATGGGCCCCGCGCCCTCCGGCCTGCGCGACATCTGGAGCGCCTCATTCCTCTCTTTCGGCGGCAAGTTCCGCGCCAGCATCGAACCCTTTGTGAAGAAGAAAGCGGACGGCGAGCGCGAGTCCCTGGGGCATTTCCTCAGAAGGCGCGTCGGCGCGGAGCTGACCGACACCCTGCTCGAACCCCTGACCGCCGGAATCTACGGCGGCGACTCTTACGACATGAGCCTCGACGCGCTCTTCCCGACGCTCGGACAGTGGGAGAGGCGACACGGCAGCCTGGCTCGCGGTATGCGCGAGGCGAAGAAGGCGGCGCGCGGACGCCCGCAGCCCCCCAGCGCGTTCTTCTCGCTCCGAAGCGGCGCGCAAAGGCTGGTGTGGGCCATCTCAGAACGTCTTCGCAGAACTGAGATACTCAGGGGACGCGCCGCCACGACGATTGATCGCGTCCACGCGCCTTTCGAGAAGCCCATATACCGGATAGCGCTCGACGACGGGCGCGTATTCGAGTCGGATGTCGTCATACTCGCCAACCCCGCCTGGGACGCCGCCAACCTGGTCGGCTCGTTCGCGCCCGGACTGTCGCGACGGCTTGAGCGGACGCGCGGCTCAGCCGCCGGAAGCGTCTATCTCGCCTTCCGCCGCGACAACGTATCTCACCCCCTGGACGGAACCGGCTTTCTCGCGCCGCGCGCCGACAAGGGCCTGGTTACCGGCTGCACCTGGATGTCCTCCAAGTGGCCTGAACGCAGCCCCGCCAACTACGTCCTGCTCCGCGCCTTCCTGGGCGGAGCGGGCGACGACTCCTTCCTGGACTACGCCGATTCCGAACTGGCGGAAGCCGCCACCGAGACGCTGCGCCCGCTTCTCGGAATTAGCGGCCCCCCGGATCGCTTCTGGGTTCACAGGTGGCCGGAAGGAATGCCACAATATAAAGTGGACCATACCGATTGGCTGGACGCGCTGGACAGGGAACTCGCGGCCTTCCCCGACCTGTTCCTGTGCGGCTCGTCATACAGGGGCATAGGCGTCCCCGACTGCGTTCGGCAGGGACGCGACACCGCCCAGCGCGTACTGATATTCGCGCTCAACAATCTGGAACTCGAAACCGCCTAGACCCCTATCGTCTGACAGCGAGAGAAAATAGTATGGAGTAGTGAATTGTCCAAGCTAAAAGGCGTCCTACTAATGGCTTACGGCACACCCCGCGATCTGGACGAGGTTGAGCCGTACTACCGCGACATACGCGGCGGACGGACTCCCAGCCCGGAGGCGGTCGCGGAACTGACCGAGCGATACCGCATGGTCGGCGGCAAGACGCCGCTGTTGGAGATCACCCGGGACGTCGCCGACCTGCTCGGCGAGCGTCTGAACCGCGACGCCGCGGACGCCCAATGGCGCGTTTACATCGGAATGAAGCACTGGCACCCCTACATAGCCAAGGCCGTCGAAGACATAGCCGCCGACGGCGTTGATGAGCTTGTCGCGCTGCCCCTCGCGCCCCACTACTCCAGGATGAGCATAGCCGGATACGAGAAACTGGTGGAGAGCGCCCTGCAAACGCGAGAGTCGCCCCCACCCACGCGCTTCATCGAAAGCTGGCGCTCCAACCCCAAGTTCATCGAGTTCACCGCCCAGAGGGTCAGGGACGGCCTGGAGAAGTTCGACGCCGACCCCGCCGACGTGGAGGTCATGTTCACCGCGCACAGCCTCCCCGCGCGAATCCTGGAATACGGCGACCCCTATCCCACCGAACTCATGGAGAGCGCCGGGGCCGTCGCCCAGGCCGCGCGAGTAGAGTCATGGCGCTTCGCCTACCAGAGCGCGGGCATGACCGGAACCCCCTGGCTCGGCCCGGACATTCTGGACAGCATCGAGGAAATAGCCAACGAGGGCGGAAAGAACATTCTGGTAGTCCCGTTCGGCTTCGTGTGCGACCACCTGGAGATACTCTTCGACATAGACATAGAGGCGATAGAGAAGGCCGAAGAACTCGGTCTGAACCTAGCCCGCATAGAGATGCCCAACGACGCTCCCGGATTCATAGACACCCTCTTCGACCTGGTGACCGTCGGCTCCGGCGCCAGAATCGCCAACCTGAACGGCTGATACGGAAGAACCAGGGGCTTTCGGTTACGCTTCTGTCGTTCGCCCTGAGCTTGTCGAAGGGCCGCCACGAACGTAATTGGTTGATAATCGAAAGACCCTGACGGAGGAACAGAGTTAGCCTTCCATGAGTTACTCCACCCAAACCACTCCCGAAAGCCGCGCCGATAAGCCGACGCCCGAACCATCCCAGAGCGCCCGCGACCTGCGCCACTGGCTCATCGTGATGGTAGTGTTCGGCATAACCGGATTCAGCGCGCTCGCGCTCAGCCGTCTGCTGTTCAACGTGATTCTGGGCATGGAGGGCAGCCTGTGGTCGGGCCCCTGGTCTTACCGCATACTCTATCTCGCTGTAATCCCGCCCTTCTATTCCGCCATGCTGGTTCTCGTCGGAACCATATTCGGCAAACGAGAATACTTCGCGGAGAGAGTCGTGAAGATGTGGAGCCGCCTCATACCCCGCAGGCTTCGCGGATAGGCACTCAGTCCCTTCCCCCTTGATGGGGGAAGGCCAGGATGGGGGTGAAACCGCTGTTGAGATAGTTGCTAAGACCCTTCCCCCTGCTTGCGCGCCGCCCTGTAAGCCTGCGCCATCTTTATGCCCTGGCGCACGACCTCCTGCTCCTGCTCGGAGAAGTCCCCCCACTCGTAATGGCGGAAGAACAGGCGAAGCTCCGGATCCGGCATCTCGAACACCTCTTCCCGCCCCTCTATCAGCCACTGCGCCGAGCGTCCGAGTATCTCCGCCGCGTTCGGTATCTGTTCCGCCGACAGGCCGATCTGGCCCGCCTCCACCTTCCACGCCCAGTGACGCCCCGACTTCCCCATCAGCTTGGAAAACTCTTCCTGGCTCATGGATATGTCTTGTCTGGCCTCTTTCACCCTGAGTCCGATTTCCAGCTTTCGACCACTAACAGCTTGGGGTTGCGGCATTATTACCAGCCTCATATGTGGTGTGGCTTACATAATAACGCCTTTCCCATTAAATTTCATTAAAACATAAGTTCAGAAAAACCCCTTCCCTCCGACGGACTCACAAGGGCAGGCAACTAATCCCCTATCAGCCCCCGAACCCGAACAGGCCGCCCCGCGCCCCAAGACGCGCCGACGGCCTACCCCTAATTCTCAATTGCCAATTCTAAATTCTCAATTCCCTATCCCCCCTCCCCGTATCACCACCTGCACCAGCACCCCTATCACGGTCGTAACCACCGCGCCGATGCCGGTCAGCAGAATCCCCTGCAATATCCTGATTATCCGGTCCAGCTTCCCCTCCAATATATCCGTGTCATTCTCCAGCATCGCCAGCCGGTTCTCCATCTCCATGTGCCTCCTCTGCTCGAATCTGCTCGGTAGCTGTCTCATCGTCATATCCGCTCCCTTCCATTCATTGTCTTAGAATCCCGCCGCCAACGGCGTCCACTCTGCTGCCACTCCGAACCTCACGCCCGACGGGTCCGAAACATCGTCCCGCGCCACGTATATCCGCGTATCCTCCGGCCCCAGCGCGAACGCCGCGCCCGTAAACTCCGCAGGCCCCTGCGCCGCGTCCGACGAATCCAGCAGATACACGCCCGCGCCCGACTCGCTCAGCGTATCCAGCAAAACCCGGTTCGCCGACCCGACCCCGCTCACCGCGACCTCGCCCTCGTCAATCGGCAGAAGCAGTACGTAGTCAACCGACCACCTGAAATGGTGCGTCCCCGAGTTGCTTCCCGCGCCGCCTCCGCTCAGCGCGCCATAGACGCGCAACTCCAGACCCGCCGTCGAATACCCCTCCGGCGTGGCAGTCGGCGGCAGCGCCAGTTCGCCCAGGTCCAGCGTCCTGAACTCCCCCGCCTTCTCAGGGAAAACGACCTCGCTCTCCACCGGCGTCTTCGCCTTCACTCCGAAAGACCAGCCCGGCGCGAACCCCATCTTTCCAGTCCGCAGAGCCGAGTTGTTCGTCTCGGTCCGCGCTCTCGCCAGAACCCTGAACCGGCCCCGCGGCAGCGCGGACGCCGCTATCCCGATTCGGAGGTAGCCGCAAAGCGTGAACTCCGAGCGCGTCGTGTAGCGTCCCGCCTTCGTCCACGCCATCCGCGCGTACTGTCCGCCGCTCGCCGAAGACAGCGGCTGCGCGCCGCCCGACCATATCCCGCCGGACTCGTCGAATATAGTCCCGCCCTGAACCGCCGCGCCGCTCTCCCCCTGGAAGAACAGGTCGTCCGCGCGCCCTTCCCCCGACCGCTTGCCTATCCACATCTTCCGAGCGCCCGACCAAGTTGCGGACGGATCGTATATCTTGATCTGAGCCGGCGCGGCCCGACCGCTCGATATGCCGGTTATGTCCAGATAGTTGACATTCGCCCCGTCCTTCTCATTCCGCGGCGCGTCCGAACTCACCGCCTTCGGCGTCGCGGGCGTATGCGCTCTCCGCTTCTCCACCCGTATCCTGAAATCCGCGCCCGCGTACCGTCCGCCGCCCATCCTGACCACGCGGATATTCTTCACGCCCGCCAGGTAAGCCCGCTCCGCTGCGCCGCCCAGCGTCGGGTCGTCGCCGAGCGCCGCCTCGACGCTCATATCGCCGTCCGGCGCGATGTAGCCGTCCAGCGCCGCGAACGCCTCACGCCTCTTAGCGCCGCCCACCATCACCGTAACCACGAACTCCGCCTCGAACCGCGACCCGCTAGCCTCCGCGCGCGACCCGCCGCGCCCCTCCAGCCTGATGACCGCCACCGGAAAATCGCGCCAGTCCTCCGGCTCGAAAACCACCGCCCGCAGCCCGGGAATCCTTTCCAGCCGCGCCTTTATCCCACTCTTCACGTCCAATATCCCGTTACTCATATCCTCACGTCCTCCACTAATCCCCTTAGTCCCTTCCCAGGGTCTTTCGGTTATTTCCCGATACCGCTTCTGTCGTTCGCCCTGAGCTTGTCGAAGGGCCGCCCGTTCATGGTTCGTCCTGAGCTTGTCGAAGGGTCACCACGAACGTAATTGGTTGATAATCGAAAGACCCAAAGTCCCTTCCCCCTTGATGGGGGAAGGTTAGGATGGGGGTGAAACCCCACTCACATCGCCACTATCTTCCGATACGGAGCCAGCAACTCCACCGCGTCCGGGTCCATCCCGCCCGCGAACCCCGAAGCGTCCGCGAACGCCGAATCCTTGCGCTTCCACAGCCGCGACGCCTGTATTATCACCGCCTCGCTCACAGGCCCCGGATACTGGTATATCCCGATGCCCGCGCCCGACGTGTGAGCCGCCGCGTCCGTCCCGTTCACCCCGCGCAGAACGTCCAGCTTGTTAGCCGTCCGCCCGCGAACGTAGATCTGCTCCGAACCCACCAGCAGCGTATGCCCCGCCTCCACGTCGCTTCCGCCGCTCACGTCTATCTCGCTGTCCCCGGCTTCCAGCGCGCCGCCCAAGCTCTCCGACGCCGGCCTCAGCCGCCGCCAGTAGCCCCACTCGCCCGCGATACGCAGCCGCCGCGTACCCGCCGGAAACCCGCTTCTCGCGCCCGCCTCCGTATCCGTCAGAACCCATGTGTACGGCGACGCCAGGTCATGCCCGCCCGCCGGGTCCGCGTTCGCCGGATGCAGAAGATAGTCCGATTCGTCCCAGGCGACCTCGAAAAGCCTGTCGCCGTCGTCATCCGTAGCCAGTCCGTCCGTATCCACCGATACCAGGTCAGGGATACGCAGCGCCGTCGAGCCGTCCCCGTCGAACACCATCGCCGCGCGATGCGCGAAGAAATGCCTGTTGCAGTAGGCGTCCACCTGCCGCGACACGCTCTCCAGCAGCATCAGCAGCCGCCCGTCATCCTCAGACCCCGATATATCCAGAACCGCCCCGCTCTTCACCAGCCCCAACGTCACATAAGCGTTCATCTCTCTCTTCCTCCTCGAATGATTAAGGGCGAGGACAAGCCCCGCCCATTCCTACCGTCCTACCGTCATTCCCGCGAAAGCGGGAATCCCGAAGGGCTCACCGCTCGGCAATCCACCGCCAGCCGCCAGAACTAAAAACTAAGAACTAACCACTAACCACTACTCACGCCACCCCCTTCACGTTGTACTGCAACGCCGTGTGCGTCGCCGAGTTCCGACCCCCGCTCCGCTCCGTCAGCGCGTGCCTGAAGCTCACCGTCACCACCGTCTGCCGCTTCTGCGTGTCGCGGTCCACGTCCACCCGCAGATTCCGTCTGAACCCCTGCGCCCACTGATTGCGATTCACCAGCAGCAGACGCCCGGTATCCGTCGTATTGCCGTCGTCCGTAACTTTGCCGTCCGCGTCCGCCAGCCGCATATGCTCCGACACGATCACCGGAATGCCCTCGATAGCGCCCAGCATTCCGCTCAGCAGCGTCGCGTTCGGCCCCAGCTTGTCCATCGTCCTGAACTCATCCACCGACTGCGCCCGTATGAACGTGTTCACGTCCATGATCCAGGCCAGCTCCGACGGGCGAACCCCGTACCTGCCCGTCTTCGCCCGGATCTTGTTGAACATATCCGCCGACACCTCGGCGTTGTGATTGTTCGCCATCTCCGTGTTATCCACCAGCGGCAGGTGTATCAGCCCGTCGTAGCCCACCAGCCAGTGCGCCTTTCCGGGCGTGTCCTTCCTGATGCTCGCCCCGTCCGCGTTGATGTTGTTCGTCGGCGTCGCGTCCGCGTTCAGGATGATGTCGTCCAGAACCTCCGCCGTGTTCCGCGTCAGGCTCGACCGTATCTCGCCCAGCAGCGACGGCAGAACGTTATCCTCTTCCAGCGAGAAGCTGAACGGCACCTGCGCCACCAGTTCGCGCGCCGACAGAGTCACCTTCCCAGTCTCGGGCGCCGACGACCTCGCCGCCGTATTCTCAGCGCCCGGATAGAAGTTCACCTCCCCCAGCTGCGTCGGTATGTCGAACGGCTGGCTCGGCATATAGAACACCGGGATTATCCCCCCGACCAGCGTCTGAAGGTTCACGTCCATCCACAGCTCCGCCCGCTCCAGCGTCGGAACCAGCTCCTCGCCCGAACCTGCCGTCGTCGAATCCAGCGCCGCCCTCATCGCCATGTCGCGCAGGTGCGTAAGCATCGGCTGAACCGCCTGCCTGTACTGCATCTCCGGATCCCGCGCCAGCGTCCCGGGCAGAGACTCCCGCACGTACGCCTTCCTCAGAACGCGCTCCATGCTCTGGAAGTGGCGGTCTATATCCTCAGACCCGACGCCCGACCTCAGCGAGCGCGTCGCCTCCCGCAGCTGCTCGAACCACGCCCTCGCGTGCGGCGCGTCCGGGTCGTCGCGGTGATTCTGCGCCACCACCCGCATGATGCCCACGTCCAGCGGACTGTACCCCGCGAACCGGCCCTCTCTCACCCGGATGCCGCGCTCCACGCCGTCCGCCCGAGCTATCTCCGACCGCCGCCGCTCCCGAGACCGCTCCTGCAACCGCCCAACGTCCAGCCTCAGCCGCTCATTCTCCTCCTTCAGCAGCCTCACCTCGCCGTTCAACTCATCCGTCCGCTCCTTCACGAACCCCCCAATCTCCCCGATGCTCCGGTTTATCTCCCGAATCTCCTCAATCGCGTTCGCCAATTCCTCTTCTCCCTTCATCTCTTAGTGCTTAGCGCAACTTCGCGTCCTTCGTGGACAAAATCTGACGCCGCCAATCCTGCCCATCATCCCAATCCCACTAATCACAGTTCAGACAATCACCCCCTCCCTTCATCTCTTCGTGAAACTTCGTGTCCTTCGTGGACAACACCGAGCGCCGCCAATCCTGCCCATCATCCCAATCCCACTAATCACAGTTCAGACAACCACCCCCTCCCTTCATCTCTTCGTGAAACTTCGTGTCCTTCGTGGACAACACCGAGCGCCGCCAATCCTGCCCATCATCCCAATCCCACTAATCACAGTTCAGACAACCACCCCCTCCCTTCATCTCTTCGTGAAACTTCGCGTCCTTCGTGGACAAAATCTGACGCCGCCAATCCTGCCCATCATCCCAATCCCACTAATCACAGTTCAGACAACCACCCCCTCCCTGAACCCCGCCAACAACCTCCGCGTCTCCCCTAGGTCCAGAACATCCCCCTCTCCCTCGACCGGAGAACGCCGGGGCAAGCGCGCCTCCCCCCGATGATCGAATATCACCATCTCTCCCTTCTCCACCCCCTCCGCCGGCGCTCTCAGCATCGCCCGAACCACCCGCAGATACACGTCCCGCAGAGCGTCCGGATCCGCCGGAACCGCCACGATAGACCACTCCAGCAACTCCGACCGAACCGCCCTCGCGCCCCGGCCCTCTGGCCGCGTCTCCACCGGACGCCAGCCGATGGACGCCCCGCGCAGGAAACCCCGCTCCCAGGCATTCCGAACCCTCTCGGCGAAATCATCCCCCGCCAGAAACTCGAAATCCGCCCGGATGTGCCCGTCCCCCGTCCGCGCCAGCCGAACCGTCCGACCGATGGGAAGACCGCCCGAATCCGTCCGACCCGTATGATCATGCGCGTACAGCACCACCGGATTCTTCTCATAATTCGAGAAATCCATCCCATCCAGGTCAACGCTCACCCCGTCCCGCGACATCTCATTGGCGAAGATAGTCACCGAATAAACATCCCCGTCCACCGGCCTATCCTCCCCAATCGCCGCCGCCGACCTCAACGCCGCCCCGACATACCTGTCCAGACCGCCACCCATTCCGTCATTCCTCATAGAACTACCCCGTTTCTCATCTTTCCTGTTCTTGCTTGTCCGCCATTCCCAACATCTTCTCCAACCGTCATTCCCGCGAAAGCGGGAATCCATACGCTCAGCGAACCCGGCAATCCATCCTGTACATCCCCCTATCCAGCAAATCCTGATTCAGAACAAAAAACGGCCCTCGAAGGCGACACATTTCGCCAAAGAGGGCCGTTTACAGACCTATGTGGGACGGTAACCCCGTCTATATTCAACTATCGCGGCAACCCGCCGCTATCGCCGCCGCCCGACTTCACGTCAGGCAACAACCACTATCCCTATAGTAGCACGAACTTCCGTCCGCCTGTCAACCCCAATTCCCCCATGAGCAGGGTCTTTCGGCTATTTCCCAATACCACTTCTGTCGTTCGTCCTGAGCTTGTCGAAGGGCCGCCACGAACGTATTTGGTTGATAATCGAAAAACCCTGCCCCCAAGAGACGATTGCGTAAGTCCCTTCCCCCTTGACGGGCTTACAGGGGTAGGCAAAAGTCCCTTCCCCCTTGACGGGGGAAGGTTAGGATGGGGGTGAAACCCCAACCGCAAGCACGTTCATTTTCAATGCCTATCCCTCTCCCCCCTTGATGGGGGAAGGCTAGGATGGGGATGATCAGGTTCAATCCCTGTTAAAGATCGGACTGTCGGCGGACATCAGCCTGTCGTCCCCGAAGGCTCACGCTCCCGGCTGGCCCTGGATATTCCCAGGATCCCCTTGATCTCGCCAACATCGTTGATGAGAATGTTGATGTCGTTCCCGACTCGCTCGAACCTGCGCTCCACAGCCTCGAATCTACGGTCCACGGCGTCGAACCTACTCTCAACGCTGCGTTCCACGCTCTCGATTCTACGCTCAACCGCGTCAAACCGTCTGTCAACCGCGTCAAACCTACTCTCAATGGCGTCAAGCCTACTCTCAACGCCATCGAACCTACTCTCAACGCTGCGCTCCACACCCTCGATTCTACGCTCAACCGCGTCAAACCTCCGGTCCAGCCGGCTGAAGAGCGTCAGGGTCAGCGCCGTTGAGCCGCCGAACGCCACCAGTATCGCTATGATGATGGAGAGCGTCTCTCCGCTAATATCTCCCATCTCTTTCACCTCAACCCCACTATACAACAGCCAATTCACGCTGACAATTTTTCGCTCCCCCCGAAAGCGCCCGCTTGACATACCCATGCCATCGTTCATAATCCTGATTGGACTCCCCACAAGTCTGACCGCCTGATCTGGTAGGCGTGATCTTTTTGGTAACGGGCGCTTTTACGCCCCCTCGAAGCTCGCGCCGGGTCAGGTCGCCTGTGGAGAGTAACCGCGTCCCAGACGCTCAGAGGCGCTACTGGACACATGAAGGCCAAGAACATCCTGAAATACATATCCGCGACCTCTGCCGTCATTGCGCTGGCCCGCGACCCTGATACTGGCCTATTCACCCATCCGCGCCCAAGACCCTCAAGAGTCCGCCAGCCTCGCCACATTCGTGGCGCTCACGCAGTACATCCGCTCCGACCCCGCGCCTTCCGACGTGCGAGTTGCCAACCTTCCATCCCTCGCCACTCTGGACGCCGTTCTCTCCGACATATACATAACCGAGTTCATAACTCCGTACACCGGCGAAACGCCGGCGCAAGTAACCGCGCGTCTCCAAGCCGTCCCCAAAGAAAACAGATTCATCGCCGCGATGGTGGAATCACACCGTCTCGCCCCGAACCACAGTCGGCTGGACGCGATACAAGACCTTCTGGCCCAATACTACGTTGACTACTTCACCGCCTCCGACTTGGCTGGCGCGCCCGACTTCCTCAAGCGCGCCGAGATAGCGCGGCTGGCCGCCGCCTTCGACTCGACGAACTACGCCATCCCCGCCCCATCCGGACCCGCCGCCGACAGAGCCGCCCTCGTAGCCCTCTACAACGCCACCGACGGCCCCAACTGGCCGGACAACGCCAACTGGCTCACCAACAACCCCCTCGCCGAATGGCGCGGCGTCACAACCAACGACGAAGGCCGCGTCACACGACTGGACCTGGGTTTACAACTGGTTGAGCGGCCCAATCCCGCCCCAACTAGGCTGTGTTGACATTTATCGTCATTCCCGCGAAAGCGGGAATCCACACGTGTGGATGTGCCTTAATTAGTTTCGACTTAGCTTGTCTTGAGCGTTCAATTCTCAAATGTCAACAGAACCTAGGCAAACTCACCAACTTAAAGTCGCTGTCCCTCGCCGACAACCAGTTAAGCGGCAACATCCCGTCCGAACTCGGCAACCTGACCAACCTGCAAGAGATATACCTCGCTGGCAACCAGTTGACAGGCTGCATCCCCAACGCCCTGCGTGACGTGAAATCCAACGACTTCGCCGACCTAAACCTCCCCTTCTGCGAATAACCCGACACAACGCAAAAAAGACGCGCTCCCGCCATCTAGTAGGCGAGAGCGCGTCTTAAACGGGGACGCCCACGCCGGACGCCCCAATTCCCAATTGACAATTCCTAATTGTTAATTCCTCCCTACTCCGCCGTCCCCGTGTACTCCCGCTTCACCAACTCCCAGTCAATCTCGTACCCCAGCCCCGGCTCCGTCGGCGCGTGAACAACACCGCCCGTCATGTCAATATCCTTCACCAGCCCGTACATATTATCCCCCGTGCATGGGAAGAACTCGAAGAACTCGCAATTCGGAACCGCCATCGTGATATGCAGATTCGCCACGTTATTCAGCGAATTCCCCCCATGATGAATCTCGCACTTCATGTTGAACCCCTCAGCCAGGTGGCACAGCCGCACCATCGGCGTGATGCCCCCCGTAACCGCCACGTCCCCCCGCAGAATGTCCGTCGCGTACTGCGTTATCCACGAAGTCATTCCGTAATACCTGCCCGGCGCGTACTCCGTGGACATAATCGGAATATCCAGCTTCTGATGCAACTTCACGTAATTGTAGATGTCCTCCTCCACCAGCGGATCCTCGTACCAGTAGAAATTCAGCTCCTCGATGGCCCTGCCCACCCGCATCGCGTCCTCATACTGGTAAGCCCACATCGAATCCAGCATCAACTTCATGTCATCCCCGACCGCCTCCCGCACCGCCTGGCAAATCTCGATGTCGTACATAGGATTCCCGTGCGGATGAATCTTGTGCGCCGTCCAGCCCATCTCCTTGAACCGGATAGCCTCCTCCGCGTACTCCTCCTTCGTCTCCCAGAACGCCGTGCTGGAGTACACCGGAACCGAATCCTTGCAAGTCCCCAGCAGCCTGTGAATCGGCTGCCCCGCTATCTTCCCATTGATGTCCCACAGGCAAATGTCAATCGCCCCGATAACGTAAGTCGAGACCGACCGATTCATCTTCCACATATCCCACCAGATAGCCCCGATGTCCTGCGGATTCCGCCCCATCACAATCGGCTTGATGAACTCAATCAGCCCTGGCGCGAAATGATTCGCCCCCATCCGCGACGACCCCAGGAAAGCGTTCCCGCTAACCCCTTCATCCGTCTCCACCGTAACGATCCCAAGCTGCCTCGTATCCCCAAACGTCGTCCCCACCCCCGTCATCCACGGCTCCGACCTCCAATTGAACATCTCCACCTTCACATTCGTTATCTTCATCGCCAGGTTCCTTTCTCTGTCTGGTATCTTTAATCGAACAACCTTCTAAGCCACGCGACAAACCTTTCGCACAAACCACCATCCACATCCAAATCTCTTGCTCGAATAGCCTGCCCCATCTGCCTTGGATCCTCCCTCGCCGCCAGCCATGCGTGAACCTTCGCCCTCTGAGTCTTATTCTCCGCGAACTTCCTATCCGCTAGCGGAATCCCGTCAATATAATCCTCAGACAACGGCCACACCGGATCATCAGCGGGTATCATCCGCGCCACGAAATCCTCAAGCTCCCCCGCCGACTCATTATCCGGCATCAGCCAAACACCCACGCGAGGCAAATCTTCCGTCTCCGGTATGATAGTCCCATCCCGGTCAGGCCGCCTCGGCGCATCGAAACCCTCATCCCGAAGCCGATTCCTCACAGCGTCCCAGCGCGATGACGGGTTTGTATCACCATCTACAATAATGCCTACCACCTCACGGCCCGGCTCCCTGACCTCCAGCCAGATAGAGTCAAGCAACTGCGCCACGCCTCCCCTGCCTATAATCTGAAATTCAAGCGTCGGGTCGCTGCGGTAGAGAATATGCGAAACTACATGAAGGTCATCATCGCCCTCCACTAGGAGAACGCGGTTGGATGTGTCTGAAGAATAGCGATTCAAGGACTATCGAACCTCGATACCCTGTTCCGCGGCGATTTTGAGGTCCCTCTCAGAATACTCTACCGCGCGAATCTTGCCGCTCTTCCTGTGCCTGTACATACGAACGAGATGCCCCTCCACCTCTTCTGTTTCCAGCGCAGCCCACGCGAACCCCCTCACGCAGTCCCAGCTATGCGTGGTAGCGAAAACCTGAACGTTGTTCTCATACGCCGTCTTCATGACCATCTTCCAGAAGTCGAATTGCAGGGAGTAATGAATCCCGTTCTCCACCTCATCAATAAGCAGAAACCCATCCCTGCTGTTAGCCAAAGCCAGCGCGACGCTGAACAGGCGAACTGCCCCATCTCCGAGACTCTTCAACTGGACGGGACGATCTTCTCCCGCAATCCTAGCGACTGCCCTGTGACCACCACGACGAAATCCCGGGGATCTGTCGTCGCCGATGATAGTGACACGATCTATTCTGTCGTTGAAGATAAGATTGAGAGCGTTGACTGCCCGTTTTTCATCGTCAGTGAGAGCTACGTTGTACCAGAATCGCGCTACATCCGCATTGCTCGGCAGACCTGGACCCAGAACTTCACATAGTATCCCAGATAGGAATTTAGATTCGTCGCGCCGAGGAAGACTGCGCCGTCTTAAGTTGTAAGAAGGATTCATTGGGATATTTTGTACTATATGCTGATATTCTATTCTGAGCGCCCTTAAATCTTCTTCGACGAATTGCTCTGGGAAAAATGATGTCTGATGTAATAACGCTCTTTCATCCACTCTTATGCTAAGCTGTAGGTCCTCACTTCCAGGGCCTACCGAAATGTAAGTGCTTGGCAATATGTCTCTACCATAAAAGAGTGCCTCCCAGTCCGGCGTAAATATCTCGTCCCCATCTTCGTCAATGGTGTTGATGAGTTCCTCACGAGTACGTAATATGCTAGAGAGAACGGAGTAACGACCCCGCGCCGCGTACAACCGAACAGCGTCAAGCAGCGACGTCTTCCCGACCCCGTTCCTCCCCGAAATCAGGTTCACCCGCCCCAACCGCGAGACCGTAAGATCCTCAATCCCCCGAAACCCCTTCACCACCAGATCCGGCAAATGCAACCCTCTGCTGTCCGACCCTTCCGTAACCATGACGCCCCTCCTTCCTCGAATGACCCCATTATAGTACAGACACGCCGCGGAAGGGCAAAGACCGCCCTAAGCCTCCAACCCAACCTCCCCCCGCGCCTCCTCCACCGTCATCACCCCCGCCGACACATACATCGTTATCCGACGCGCCCGCTCCGTCTCCGACTCCCGCAGCGCCTCGATATTCGACGTATCGAACTCCGCCACTAGCCCCGGCTCCCCGAACATCGGCAGCAGCCGCTCCCGCAGCGCCTCCTCGAAGAACCTAAGCTCCGGCACGATACACGTCTCCCAGAACATCCGCCGCGTCGTCTCGATATTCGCGTAAGTCGCCCGCTCCAGGTCATGCAAAAGCGGCTTCGGAACATTGAACGCCCGCGCAACGTCCTCAACCGTCCAGCGCAGCGTACTCAGATACTCCATATCCTTCGGAGAAAACCCCACCTGCGACGCCTTCATCCCAGGCGCGAGCATCCCCGGACGCAACTTGTTCTTCGGCCCCTGGTGCTTCAGCGCCCAGTTCTTGTAGAACGCCTCCGCCTCCGCTTCACTGAGCGTCCAATCCGTCTCCAGCACCACACCCGGCGTGGCGTCATTTCCGATCCCCGTCCGATTCCCCCTCAGCGCGTCCCGACCCATCTCCACCGACAGCCGAACCGGCCTCACAGGCGACAGCCCCGCGTACTCATCCAGCGGATTGAAATACCGCATCCGAACCACCTCATCCGACGCGAACGCCACAGAATCCCCCGACGGCCCCGTATAGACATACCCCCGGATATACTCATCCTCATCCGGTACGATCCGCACCCTGTCCGGCCTCAGAGGCCACAACTCAAACGGCGTCCCCGCCTCATCCCGCTCAATCGCCCAGTAAGCCTCGCCCCACAAATTCAGATACGTCTCCGTCGCCCGCCAAAGATCGCCCCCAGTCCAATGCGGATTCACCCTGTCCAGAAGCGCCTGCGCCGGATGCTCCCGCCCGACCCACTCCCTGCGCGCCCGACCGTCCACCGAACTCACCCGGTACACCCTTAGCTCCGGCCTCGACACCGCGTCCGCCCGCAACTTCACCGCCGCGTACACCGGAACCGACGTGAAGAAATAATTCGCGTACTGCCCATCGAACTCCCCCTCATCCTCACCCGGCCACACCCCAAACGGCCCCATCGCCGCCTCCGACGACCTCGCCGCCATCGCCAAGTCACCCGACCTCCGCTTCCGACCCCCGAAATACCGCGACATCCACCCCGCGACTCCACCGCCGACCCCATTCCGTCCCAAACTCTCCCTCATTCCCATCAATCCAATCCTCCTCCACGCCTCACATCCGCGTATATTTGTTCTTTAGCTAATCATAAAGCATCCACCCCATTGCGTCAAGAGGAACTTCCGGCAAAGCCAGGGCCTTTCGGTTATTTCCCGATACCGCTTCTGTCGTTCGCCCTGAGCTTGTCGAAGGGCCGCCCGTTCATCGTTCGTCCTGAGCCTGTCGAAGGGCCGCCCGTTCATCGTTCGCCCTGAGCTTGTCGAAGGGCCGCCCGTTCATCGTTCGCCCTGAGCTTGTCGAAGGGCCGCCACGAACGTAAATGGTTGATGATCGAAAGACCCTGCCCGTCAAGACGATAGCACAAGTCCCTTTCCCTTTCGCGAGGGAAGACTAGGATGGGGGTGAAACCCATTCACTAAAAACTAACCACTAATAACTAAAGACTAAAAAAACCAAGGCAGCCTGTAAGCCGAGTTCTGTATCCGCCGAAGCGGACGGCGATCATCTATCTCGACCTGCCGTTGCCGACAGGCTCTAGCGGCCAACCCGGGGATGAGCCGGACACCCGTAACTCCCTCTATTCGGCCTTGCTTCGGATGGGGCTTGCCTGGACCTCCACTGTTGCCAGCGAAGCGGTGAGCTCTTACCTCACCTTTCCACCCTTACCCGCGCGGCGCGACAAGCGGACTCAGCGGGTCTCACTCTTCCGAGCCAGACCGCCTAACCACCTGCCCCGCGCGGGCGGTATATCTCTGCGGCGCTTTCCGTCGGGTCGCCCCGCCCCGCCGTTAGCGGGCATCCTTGTCCGGCGAAGCTCGGACTTTCCTCTATCCCGACACAGAGGCCGGAACAGCGACCGCCCAGCCGCCTTGGCCCCCCAAGTGTACACCCATTCACTCCACCCTGCCCACTAATAACTAATAACTCCCCACTAAAAACTCCCTACCCCATCGTCACCCGCGACAACAACCCATTCTTCACCCGCTCCGGCAGAACCCGATTCCCAACCATCACCGCCCAAGCCTCCGCGCTCACCGGATACCTGAACGACGGCCTCCGCGACCCGATAGCCCTCTCGACAACCCGCGCCACCTTCACAGGATCAGCCGCCAGACCATCGAGCCGCCCATGCCGTTCATCATTCCGCCGAATATACGGCGCGTACGCCAGCGACGGATCATCCGCCCCCGCCGCCCTCAGCTGATTCTTCTGAAAATCCGTCGCGAACCACCCCGGCTCCACCAGGCACACCTCAACCCCAAACGGCTTCACCTCAGCCCTCAGCGACTCACTCAACCCCTCCAGCGCGTACTTGCTCGACACGTAAGCCCCATTAAAAGGCGTCCCGATCCTTCCCAGCACCGAACTTATATTCACGATACGCCCCGCCCTCCGCGCGATCATCCCCGGCAGAACCGCCTGAATCATCCTAACCGCCCCGAACAAATTCGCCTCGAACTGCAACTTAAACTCCCCCATCGAAACACACTCCACCGGCCCCCACACCCCGAACCCCGCGTTATTCACCAGCGCGTGGATACCGCCAAACTGCTCAATCAGCCCGGGCATCACCTCCCCCACCGACTCATCCGAATTGACGTCTAGCTCCACCCCCCAAACCCTCAGCCCGCGCTCTTCCGCCTCATCGAACAACCCTCCCAGCCTCTCCAACACCCGGCTCGTCCCCACAACCGTGTACCCCCTCTCCGCCAGATGGAGGCACGTCACCCGTCCAATCCCCGCCGAAGCCCCCGTAACCAAAACAGTCCCAATCTCCCTACCAACCATCAAAATCCCTCCAAATCAGCCTATCTCTTGCTCGAAGACAACTAACACAAGGGAGCTGGAGTGTTCCCGTATGTTGATACAGCAGTGAATATCCCTAGAAATAACCGCGAGGCACCACATTATCTTCGTCTTCTCTGACTAAGAGTTGGTATATGTGGTCCAGGAATCTTTGGAATATATCAGTGGAAAAAGAGTTCTCTCTCAAGTGATTCACATACAGATCCCTATTGCCACGCCGCCCTTCGGGTGTAGAAAATGACGCTCTTATACTTGACGACAGTCGTTTTGAACGGCGCAAAATCAAGATTTCGTCAATGGCTGTAAATGTAGTGCTGATAGGAGTCATATCCAACCACTCACATAAGAGATAGTATTTGGCCCCTGGAACGATAGTCTTTACATCCAACGCTGTGGCTGCGGCTTCCTGAAACATTGTCTTGTCCAGGTTCGTCTTGATCTCTGATGCGACATAGGCGATATTGGCTTCATCTAACACCCCTTCTGTGAAATCCGATTCATGTGACGCCTGAATGAATACCTTCCTGCTTATAGCGAAATCTTGATTCTTGGTCCTTATCCTCATTCCCGCTCCTGGCGCGATTGACCGTATCTCCTCCTCGAAACTTAATCCTGAAAAGCTCTTCGTAGGGCCAAATGTTAAATCGAGTCCTCTCAGTTTTCTCGTCTGATGAATCTCTTGCTTCCCCTAGCAATCTTATCCAATCTTCGTACCGCAGGATTGCTTCTTGCAATCTGGGCCTGTCGCTTTCCGGCAATTTTTCATTTCTTGAAAGCGCGCTTAGCTTATCGCCGTGTGGAGTGGGAAGGCTAACCATCTATATTACCTGCCATTGCGCTTGTTCAACTGGATAAGCGATTTTGCCAACATCACGGATTGAATAGTGGAGATGGAGATACTCCGCTCAATCCATTGAGAGCCGCGTCTATATCTTGTTTTACAGAGGCGGGGACTGACGCATACGCTCTTTTCAAGGCGTCCCCTGCGATTTCTCTTGATTTTTCTGCCTGAGAAACCTCCGAGAGCGGAGTTCCCGGGGAAAAATGCAGAATGTCCTCGTATATCTGCCGCCCGAACCTGTTGGTGAACACTCTTTCCTGACGCAGAACCAGACGACATCCAAAAACCCTGTCAGCGATTTCAGAGACTATTTCACCATTGTATATTTTCGTTCCCCTCACATTGGACTCTCTGCCCATGACAAATATGATCCGCGCGTCGCCTGTACACACCCTATGCAATTCGCTTATGGTTTGGGCAATATCGAGGCAGAATTGTACCACAGTAAAAAACCTATTGCCCCGAAACTTCCTGTTTGAGCCAATTTCAGACTTTGCCACCTCCAGGAGATTCCACTGAAGTGATTCCATTGAAGCGCGATACTGCTGATGATAATTGTGAACATTTATATAAGGCGGAGAAGTAATCACCAGATTAACCGATGAACCAGGCAGCGGGATATTCCGCGCGTCTGAATGACACGCTTCAATTCTCTGCATTGAAAACGGCAGGCTCAGAATGAATTTTGAGAGTCTGTTCCATTCTCTGAAAACCTTTTCTGTTGATATACCCGATTTATAGAAATCCACCAGCGTAATTAAAGTTTGCATAAGTATCTTTTCCAAAGGTTCGTGAATCTCTCTTTCCAACCTCACTAGCGCTTCCTTGACTATGTCCTCACTTACGCTTGGAGACAATCCACCAATTAGGGACACTATCGGAAAAGCGTCATTCAGAGCTTCCTCTACATTATCTAATATGCTTTTACGCTCTTCCCTGTGTATATTTATGTAGTGGTATGTCCTAGCCAGAATAACCGCCGCCGGGTTTATTTCTGTTCCATAAGCGGCAATCCCAGCCCGGCCCGCTTCCAGAAGAACTGTGCCGCTCCCTAGAAACGGATCTAATACAACCATGTCAGGTTCGGAATATCTTTTGAGAAGCGCCTGAACCAATTCTGGAGAAAATTGTCCCTTCCACGGCAACGGATTGGACATCTTCTTATTTTCGATATTCAGTCTATACTGTGGTATCTCTGAAGTATCAACCGGAATTTCGTCATACGTACTCGTAACTAAATCCATTCAACAACTCCTGAGTATATAGAATTATCGGAAAGACGAACATCAATTTTCACGATGTCGCTATACCATACAACATTGCTTTCCCTGCAATCACCATTCAGCGGCGATGCGCGGAACAGTCTCTGACGCGAAGACTGCCGATTAGCATAGGCAGTCCCTTTGCATACCTAGAATACCAGAAATCCCTTCCAACTCAAACAAACCTGGAACCATATCGCCCAGTCATAGCCCTCCCTTCCAAACTCCTCTACCCATTCGCCGCCCTCTGTGCTATCATGCGAACATAGTCTCTGCTGGCCGCCCGAACACTTGTAACATAAACTATAATTTATACCAACCGAGACTATATGCCCGAGGAGACCCCTCTCATAGCTAACGCTGGGAAAACTCTGGGCAACCTCTGGTGTTCTAATCCCTGTGAACCCCTGTCAACCCGTCTGTCACTCGCCTATTGAACTATAAATCAGCATATATGACAACCCCGCAACCCCCGACCATCAACCCACCCATCCCGAAATATCTCACCATCCCGCAAATCCTGATTCAGACAGCCAACGATTATGATAGAATCCCAAGACCCCTCTCGCAGAGGGGCCCCTAAACCGACCCCATCAGAAAGGAGGCTCCCGAAGTGGACATAAAAATTCTGTCCAGAAACCTGGACCTCAACCCAAACGCCGAAGACTACGTGCAGAAGAAATTCAACCGCGTCCTGCGCCACCTCCCCAACATGGACGACGCCGTCCTCGAAGTCTCCCGCCGATCATCCCGCTCCACCGGAGAACAGGTTCACGCCCAGATGACCCTCAAGATAGGCGGCTACACCCTGCGCGGACAGGAAAGCGGCGTCAACCTCTTCGCCGCCGTGGACTCCGTTACCGATATAGTGGACAGGCAGATCCGCCGCTTCAAGGGCAAAGTCTATCGCTCCCAGAAAGGCCGCCGCGACCGCGCCGGAATGCGCGACATACCCCTCGACGCCATCATCGAACTCCCCGAATCCGCCGAAGAAGAAGCCATCGAAGACATCGGCGAAGTCGTCCGAACCAAACGCTTCGCCATGACCCCCATGTCCGTCGAAGACGCCATCCTCCAGATGGAAATGCTCGGACACAGCTTCTTCCTCTTCTTCAACACCGACACCAGCGAATACAACGTAGCCTACCGCCGAAACGACGGCGACTACGGCCTAATCGAACCCGAACTCGTATAGCGGAGACCCACATGACCGCCCTCCACGACCGCGACCCCCGCATAGCCGACGCCATCCGGAACGAAATCCGCCGACAGCGCGAGAACATCAACCTCATTGCGTCCGAAAACTACGCCAGCCGCGCCGTCCTCGAGGCCCAGGGCTCCGTCTTCACCAACAAATACGCCGAAGGCTACCCCGGCCGGCGCTACTACGGCGGCTGCGAATTCGTCGACGTCATAGAGACCCTCGCCATAGACCGCGCCAAAGAACTCTTCGGCGCAGAACACGCCAACGTCCAGCCCCACGCCGGCGCTCAGGCCAACATGGCCGCGTACTTCGCCGCCCTCGAACCCGGCGACACCGTTATGGGACTCGGCCTAGACCACGGCGGACACCTCACACACGGCAGCCCCGTCAACTTCTCCGCCAAGCTCTACAACTTCGTCTCCTACACAGTGGACAGAGAACTCGAAACCATAGACTACGACCAGGTTGAACAGCGGGCCAAAGACACCCGCCCCAAGCTCATAGTCACCGGCGCGACCGCCTACACCCGAACCATAGACTTCCCCCGCTTCCGCCGGATAGCCGACGAAGTTGGCGCGAAACTCATGGTGGACATGGCCCACATCGCCGGACTCATAGCCGCCGGAGAACATCCCTCCCCCGTCGGCCAGGCCCAGATAATCACCTCCACCACCCACAAGACCCTCCGAGGCCCCCGCGGCGGCATGATACTCTCCGACGCCGACCACGCCCGCGCCGTCAACAGCGCCGTCTTCCCCAACACCCAGGGCGGCCCCATGGAACACACCATCGCCGCCAAGGCCGTCGCCTTCGCCGAAGCCATGACCGAAGAATTCATCCAATACCAGCGCCAGGTCAGGGCCAACGCCGTCGCCCTCGCCGACACCCTCGCCGAAGGCGGCCTCCGCATCGTCGCCGGCGGCACAGACAACCACATGACCCTCGTCGACCTTCAACCCCTCGACGTCACAGGACGCCAGGCCGAAGAAGCGCTGGGCCGCGCCAACATAGTAGTCAACCGCAACACAATCCCCTACGACCCAAAGCCCCCTCGGACCGCCAGCGGCGTCCGCCTCGGAACCCCCGCAATAACCAGCCGCGGCTTCAACGAGGACGACACCCGCCGCGTCGGACAGCTAATCCTCGAAATCCTCCAAAACATCGGCAGCCGACCCACCCAAACCCGCGTCCGAGAACAAGTCATCCAATTAACCAAATCCTTCCCCATCCCCGGCATAGACCACTGACCCACCCCAACTAAAAACTAACCACTAATAACTAAAAACTCCCCCAATGAAAATCGTCACCGCCCACCAAATGCGCCGCATAGAGGCCCGCTCCGAAACCGCCGGCGTCTCCACCGACACCCTCATGGAGAACGCCGGCCTCGCCGTCGCCCGCGCCGCCCGCCGTATGCTTGGCCCACTCGCCGGCGTCCCTATCCTCACCCTGATCGGCCCCGGCAACAACGGCGCCGACGGCCTCGTAACCGCCCGCCACCTCCAACGCTGGGGAGCGAACGTAACCGCCTACATCTGCCGAGAGCGCGCCACACCCGACCCCAAACTAGACGCCGCCATCGCCGCCGGCGTCCCCATCCTCTCCGCCCCCAACGACCCCGAGCTATCAGCCCTGAAAGCCGCGCCATCATCCTCCCACCTCGCCATAGACGCCATACTAGGAACAGGCCGCGCCAGACCCATACAGGGAGCTTTCAAGGACATCCTCGCTGCCCTGCGCGAAGCTAGATCCCACAACCCCAACCTCCGCCTGCTCGCCCTGGACCTCCCCACCGGCCTCGACTCCGACACCGGCGCAGTTGACCCCGCCTGCGTCCCCGCCGACCTCACCATCGCGCTCGGCTACCCCAAGCGCGGACACCTCGCCTTCCCTGGCGCTGACTACACCGGCATCCTCCAAACCGCCGACATCGGCATCCCCCCCGGCCTCGACTCCGACGTAACCCTAGACCTCATTGACCGCGCCCTGGCCGCGTCCGCCCTCTCTCCCCGTCCCGCCGACTCCCACAAAGGCACCTACGGACGCGCTATGATAGTCGCCGGATCCCGCAACTTCCTCGGAGCCGCCTACCTCGCCGCCACGGCAGCGACCCGCGTCGGCGCGGGACTCGCCACCATCGCCATCCCCGAAAGCCTGGTACCCTCCGTCGCCTCCAAAGCCATCGAGCCAACCTTCCTCCCCCTGCCCGAATCCGGCCCTGGCATAGTCTCACACCACGCCGCCCACATAATCCTAGACGCCCTCCCAGCCTACAACGCCCTGCTGGTAGGCTGCGGACTCGGCCAGGCCCCCGAAACCCGCCGAATGGTCGAAACCCTTCTACTCTCAGGCGCAGACCTTCCCCCGTCCGTCATAGACGCCGACGGCCTCAACACCCTCGCCCGAATCCCCAACTGGCCCGAACTCTGGCCCGCCGACGCCATCCTAACCCCCCACCCCGGAGAAATGGCCCGTCTCACCGGCGCAAGCGCCCGCTCCGACCGACTCGCCACCGCCCAGCGATCCGCCTCCGCGTGGAACAAGACCGTCATCCTGAAAGGCGCGTTCACAGTCATAGCCGCCCCCAACGGCCACGCCGCGCTCTCCCCCTACTCCAACCCCGGCCTCGCCACCGCCGGAACCGGCGACGTCCTGGCCGGCGCGATAGTCGGCCTTCTCTCACAGGGCGCGACCTTATCCGAAGCCGCCTCCCTCGGCGTATTCCTCCACGCCGAAGCCGGCGAGAAAGTCCGCTCCGAACTCGGCGACACCGGCATGATAGCCAGCGACCTACTCCCCCAACTCCCCAAAACCATCCAAAACCTCCGCAGGGCCTTTCGGTTATTTCCCGATACCACTTCTGTCGTTCGCCCTGAGCTTGTCGAAGGGCCACCACGAACGTAATTGGTTGATAATCGAAAGACCCTGAAAACCTCCGCTCCACTCTTTGACGATTGCCCCGTGCCATGAAATAATAGACGCCAACGTTGGCCAACCGCATTCACTATCACAATGACTCAGCTTCGAGTTCGTCATCCACATCCTGAACATCCCATAATCCTGTAAATCCTGATTCTGACAGAGGACGACAAATGGCGGACACCAACATCGGAACCATCCCGACCGGCGCTCCCCTCTCCGACACCGACCTCCTCCAAATGTACCGCCGCATGACCCTCGTCCGCGCCCTCGACGAGCGCATCTGGATGCTCAACCGTCAGGGCAAGGCCGCCATAGTCGCCTCCTCCCAGGGCCACGAGGCCGGGCAGATAGGCAGCGTCTGGGCATTGGAGAAGGGCAAAGACCAGTTCTACATCTACTACCGTGACCTCGCCGTCATGCTCATGCTCGGCATGACACCCACCGAGATAATGTCCGGCTTCCTCGCCAAGGAAGGCGAACCACTCAGCGGCGCGCGCCAGTTCCCAACCCACGGAGCCTACCCCGACATCGGCCTCGTCAACATCTCCAACGTCGTCGGAACCCACATCCCCCAGGCCGTCGGCGCCGCCCTCGCCAACAGGATGCGCGACGACGACGGCATCGTCATAACCTACTTCGGCGATGGCGCGTCCAGCGTCGGCGACTGCCACGAAGCCATGAACTTCGCCGCCATTCACGACCTGCCCGTCATATTCTTCTGCGAAAACAACAAGTACGCCATATCCGTCCCCATAGCCAAGCAGATGGCCGTGGAAAGCATCGCCTCCCGCGCCGAAGGCTACGGTATGCCCGGCATAGAAGTTGACGGCTGCGACATAATAGCCGTGTACGAAGCCACCTCCGAGGCCGCCCGCCGCGCTCGCTCCGGCCAGGGCCCCACCCTCATAGAAGCCCACGTCGAGCGCTACCTGCCCCACACCTCCGACGACGACGACACCCGCTATCGCCCCCGCGAGGAACTCGAAGAAGCCCGCAAGCGCGACCCCCTCAAGATACTCTCCGACCAGCTCCGCGACATCGGCGTCCTCACCGACCAAATCCAGGACGAATTCCAGGCCGAAGCCCGCGCCATAGTCAACCAGGCCACCGACGCCGTAGAATCCGCCCCATACCCCCAACCCACCGACTTCCACAAACACGTCTACGCCTGATAACCAATCGTCATTCCCGCGAAAGCGGGAATCTATCAGACCAAGAATCCTGCTTCTGACAAAAACCGGAGACACCAACCATGGCTGAACGAAGCGTCATAGAAGCCGTAAGAGACGCCATGCGCGAAGAGATGCGCCGCGACCACAACGTCTTCGTCCTGGGCGAAGACATCGGCGCGCGCGGCGGCGTCTTCCTCGCCACCGAGGGCTTCCTCGACGAATTCGGCGAAGCCCGCGTCATAGACACACCCCTCGCCGAATCCTCCATCGCCGCCATCGCCATCGGCGCGGCTATGAACGGGATGCGCCCCATCGCCGAAATCGAATTCGCCGACTTCATCTGGCCCACCATCAACCAGATTGTCGGAGAGGCCGCCCGCGTCCGATACGGCACAAACGGCAAAGTCAACGTCCCCATGGTGCTGAGAGCGCCCCAGGGCGGCGGCGTGCGCGGCGCGCTCTACCACTCCCAGAGTGTCGAAGCCTTCTTCGCCCACACCCCCGGCCTCAAGGTCGTCACCCCCGCCACCCCCTACGACGCCAAGGGCCTGCTCAAATCCGCCATCCGCGACGACGACCCCGTAGTCTTCCTCGAACACAAGCGCACCTACCGCCTCGTGCGCGGCGAAGTCCCCGACGGCGACTACACCGTCCCTATCGGCCAGGCCGACGTCAAGATAGAAGGCGAAGACGTGAGCGTCATCACCTACGGCCTAATGGTCCACCACTGCATCGAAGCCGCCCGCGAACTCCAGTCCCAGGGTATCAGCGCCGAGATAGTTGACCTCCGAACCGTCCGACCCATAGACGCCCAGACCATCCTGAACTCCGTCCGCAAGACCGGCAAGGCCCTCATAGTCCACGAGGACACCAAGGCCGGCGGCATCGGCGCGGAGGTCGCCGGCATCATCAGCGAACAAGCCTTCGAGTACCTCGACGGTCCCGTGACCCGTCTCGCCGGCCCCGAAGTCCCCGCCATGCCCTTCGCCCCCACCCTCGAAGCCGAATTCATGCTCGACTCCACCAAAATCTCCACCGCCATAAGAAAACTAGCCGAATACTAAGTTGTACCTATCGTCATTCCCGCGAAAGCGGGAACCCAGAGCGTAGTTCCCGTAGCTGAAAACTAGGCCGTGTTGACATTTACCGTCATTCCCGCGAAAGCGGGAATCCAGAAGCGCGGAGTGCAGTCGGTGTTGCTACCGAGACGACTGCTTGGAGTGCTAAATCATCAAATGTCAACAGAACCTAACCACTAACCACTAAAAACTAAGAACCAAAGACTAAGAACTCATCATGATCATCGAACTCCCCCACGTCGGAGAATCCGTAACCGAAGGCGTCATCGGAAAATGGCTCAAATCCGTCGGCGACCGCGTTGAGCGCTACGACCCCCTGGTCGAGGTCGTAACTGACAAGGTCAACATGGAAATGCCATCCCCCGCGACCGGCACCCTCACCGCCATACTCGCAGAGGAAGGCGCGACTATCCCTATGGGAACCCCCATAGCCGAAATGGACGCAGAGGACGCCGAACCGTCCCCGGCAACGCCGTCTGTACAGGCCGAACCCGCTGTCGCAGAACCGCCCTCCGACAGAATAGGAACGCTCCTCAAAGATGTCGCCCCCGTCGGCCCAACCGGCTCCGGCGGCCCCATATCCGCCGACAAGCCAGCCGCCGACGCTCCGCAGTCCCGCCGCGCCCGCAGACGCTACTCCCCCGCCGTCATCAGGCTCGCCGACGAACGCGACGTCGACGTCGACCAAATCCAGGGAACCGGCCTCAACGGGCGCGTCACCCTCAAAGACGTGCGCCGCTTCCTCGAAACCCGGCCCGAGACGCCGCAGCCCGCCGAACCCGCCGCGCCCCCGGCCCCGCTTCCCCAGCCCTCACCCGTCTCCATCGCCGACGAGCGTATCCCGCTCAGCCCCGTCCGCCGCATGATTGCCGAAAACATGGTCAGAAGCGCGACCCAGATCCCGCAGGCCTGGACGCTGGTAGAGGTGGACGTCAGCGGACTCGTCGCCCGCCGCCGCGCTGTCCGCGACGACTTCCAGCAGCGCGAGGGCGTCAACATCACCTACCTGCCCTTCATAATGAAGGCCGTCGCCGAATCCCTCAAAGAAAACCCCCTGCTCAACTCCAGCTGGGACAACGACGCCATCATCCACAAGCGCCGAATCAACATTGGCATAGCCGCCGCCGGACGCGACGGCCTCGTTGTACCCGTAGTCCACGACGCCGACACCCTCAGCGTCGCCGGACTCGCCCGCAAGATAGCCGACCTCACCGACCGCGCCCGCCGCGGTTCCCTCACCCTCGACGACGTTCAGAATGGAACATTCACCCTCAACAACACAGGCGCGCTCGGCTCCGTCCTCAGCCAACCCCTCGTCAACCATCCGCAGGCCGCCATCCTCACCACAGAGGCCATCGTCAGCCGTCCCGTCGTCATCGCCGACGCCATAGCCATCCGCCCCATGATGAACCTCTGCATGAGCTTCGACCACCGAATCATGGACGGCGCGGAAGCCAGCGCCTTCATCAACTCCGTCAAGCGCCGCCTCGAATCCATCGGCCCCGACACCGGCCTCTACTGAGAGACCATTGCAAAATCCCTCTCCCTCGACGGGCTGACAAGGCTAGGCAAAAATCCCTTCCCCCTTGACGGCCTGACAAAGGTAGGCAAAAATCCCTTCCCCCTTGACGGGGGAAGGTTAGGATGGGGGTGATTAAGTTGAACACCTACCACCTGACTGCAGGAGAATCCCGAATGAACTGGAAGCAAAACGAATCCGAAGACATCATCCAGACCCCCGAAATACACGACGGAGAAGGCATAATAACCCGCAGCAGATTCTTCCGCGACATCACCCGCCTGCCCGTCAACATAGAGATATGGGAACTCCCGCCCGGCGCGAGCGAAGGCTCCCACATCCACGACGGCGACAACACCCTGGAAGAATTCTACTACTTCCTCTCCGGCCAGGGCGTCATGTGGATGGACGACCAAGAATCCCCCGTCGCCCCCGGCGACGCCATCATGGCCCCGCCCGGCGTTGACCACGGCTTCCGAAACACCGGCGACACTCCCCTCAAGCTACTAATCGCCTGGGGCGCCCCAATCGCGTCCTGATATGTCCGGTGGCGTGAACGACCGTGTCACGCTAAAATTTGGTTACTACGATGCCATACTTCGGGACAGGCTCATAAAACGTGGTCGAAGAATTTCAGGAAAGATGTAGCAAGTGAAATAATGCCCAAGACACCGCGAAGAACTCTTGAAAAAGCCGCGTTCGACCTGTTGGTGACCCAGTATAGGATCAACCCTGAGTCCTTCGAGCGCAAATTCCCTTCCACTATCAGCCAACTCGTGCGCCAAGCGGTGGAACCATACCGCGTATCACGCCCGAAGTTCAGGATGACCGAGCGCGAAAAGAGCCACCGAGCCGATTCCCTGAACGCCATTCTGGATATGACAGAGATACCGCCGGAGGATGCTATCAAGGGCATTGAGCATTGCGCTGTCTTCATCCAGGACGAAACGCTCACCCCTCACGTGAACCGAGATAGGGTGTTGACCCTGTTCAAGGCCGCCTACGGAAAATCCCCCGAATCGCCCAAAAAGAACACTGTCATTCCCATCCAGGGACGCGGAACGGGAGAGCCGGTTTACCACTCATCCCTGCTGCGAGGCGTAGTAGCCGACCTCGATCTGGAAATGCGTCTGGTGTCTATCACAATCACCCCAAGCAAAATAGAAGAGGGTAGGAGAATGATGAGACTCGTCGGCATAGGACAAGGCGACCCCCGCGACGACGTGTCCATCAACCACGACGAATACCTCGCCGAAATCTACTACGATGAACTGCATGGAATCGGCTGGCGGAACAGGGAAAAAGATGGAAGCTAGTCTGTCGCTCGCGTGTCTCATACCCGAAATCCGCTTCAGTGTGCTACATGGAATCTCCCGAAATATACATCATTGATAGTTCAGCGCTGTATGCGGTGGTTTCGGATGAAGACAGATTTCACGATACAGCGATTCAGTATTACGAGGATCTAAAGAATCGTAATACCGAATTCTGGACTACTTCCTATGTTCTATCCGAGACAGTAGCCTTAGTCCATCGCCGTTTCGGATTCGATACGGTTGTCCAACTTCTTGAAATCATCGAACCGTCCATAAAAATACATTGGGTAGATGAAGAAGCGCACTCTGCGGCAATGGCAGAGTACAAGGCCGCCGAGGGCAGAGGACTCAGCCTCGTTGACTGGACCATCGTTGTCGTTTCACGAATGATGTCCGCCCGCGTCTTCACCTTCGACGCCGGCATGGCGCGTCAGGTCGTGGACGCGATACCCCGACAATAGACGATGCTGCGCCGAAGCCAGCGCCTTCATCAACTCCGTCAAGCGCCGCCTCGAATCCATCAGCCCCGATACTGGCCTCTACTGACACGGGCTTTCTATCCAACAGATGTAGCATCCTTGAATCATCCCCGCGAATGGAGAATACCAACATGGATACCATCTCCCTGAACCGACTTGGCGGCATCGCGTTGATAGTCGGCCCCATTTTGGCCATCGCCTTCTTCCTGATACAGCCCGGCGGCGCGCTCATAGACAGCGCCGACTCTTCGGACGCTATGGCGAATATCACATCCTTCGCGTCCAATGCCCTGCTTGCGAACATCACGTCCATAGTGATCCCTCTTGGACTGCTTCTGATGCTCTACGGCCTCTACGCGGTCCAAGACGCTACCAGGAACGGCGGCGGAGACGCCCTATCCCGGTTCGGCCTTCTGGCGATTGCCGTCGGCGTCCTCGGCTGGATAATGGCTCAGGCGCTTCACCCTGCGATGTCAGGCGCAGACCTTGCCGACCCCCGCGTCGTTGACGACATGGTTCCGGTGTACACCGTAGATTTAAGCGTCACGCTGATGTCGTCCGTCATAGTGTCGTTCGGTTTCCTGGTGTTCAACCTCGCCCTTTCGACGAGGGACGACTTCAGCAAGGTCGGAGTGCTCGTGATAGCCGCCGTCTCAGTGGTCGCCCTCGTCAGCTTCATCATCGCCGCCACAATGCCCGAACACAGGGAGACCGCCGCCACGATAGGGAGAATATGTTACTTCCCATGGGTCGTATGGAGCGTCGCGCTCGGCCTGAACCTCCTGAAGAGAACCCCGCGATAAATGCCAAGTCTGTCCCTCTACTTCACTACCCGCCCCTTGATAACATCCTCGTCAAACGAAGGGAGCGAGAACATTGATAATCGCCGTAATCGGTGAAAGCCACGCCCGGCCCCACATCGCGGAACTCGCCGAACAGGTAGGACGCCAACTGGCGCGTCGAGGGATAACCCTCGTCTGCGGAGGTCTGGGCGGCGTGATGGAAGCCGCCTGCCGGGGAGCCAAATTCGAGGGCGGAACGACAGTCGGCATCCTGCCCGGAAACGACCCCCTTCTGCACAACGACTACATAGACATCCCCATAATCACCGGCGTCGGATACGCCCGCAACTCCATAGTCGTCAAGACCGGCATATCCGTCATAGCCGTCGGCGGCGCTTACGGCACCCTGTCCGAGATAGGCCACGCCCTCGCCGAAGACATCCCCGTCATCGGCCTCCACACCTGGAATCTAACCCGCTCAGGAGAGTCCTCCGACACCGCCATCATCACCGCCACCGACCCCGCCGACGCCGTACAAAAAGCCATCCACGCCGCCCAGTCCCGCCTCCAAGCCTTCCAGCGCCGCCGCCCCAACCCAGACAACCCCCCCTTCGACAGCTTCCTCTAGCCCAATCTGATCCAAGAGATTCCATCTACATGATCAAAGTGTCGGTCTGCCGATACGAGAGAGGCTTGAGTCTCTATGACATGAGCCGCTATCCATATATCGTTTGTTGGAATCGGACGTCCCTTTACTTTCAGCAACGCCGCCACCCTGGAATAGTAGTCTGCGGTTGTACGCCCCACAGGTAAGAAGGATACATGAGGGCTATTCAGAAAGGAACGAAGTTCAGACATATTTCTCTCAAAGCGGGACCCTCCCCTGAATCCGTACATAAGCTCGCCAACAACGATGGCTGAAAGTAACACCTCTTCAGACTGTCTCGCTAATTCTGCGATTCGGGAGTCTCCCCGCATAAGATTGGAATAGGCATTCGAGTCTAGCAGAACCCTCATTTCCACATCGCCTCGTCAACAACCTCGAAATCCTCCAGCGCGGCGTTTATCTCGTCCGCCTCGGCGTCAGTCCAAGTACCGATCAGGTGATCAAGCGAAGAACCGACCTTGGGCGCGTCTTTCGTCCTATCCGACATACTCACCCCCTCGCGCAGCAGCCTCAGCGCAAACTCGTTTAGCGATATCCCATCGCGCTCTGCAAGGCGTTTCATTTCTTTCATCAGTTCGTCGTCGAATCCGCTGAGTGTGAGTTGGTTCATATGGACGCCACCTCAGTACGACTTGCCATGAGTTATCCGGGATGGTCATTATATCATTTCAGAGCCTATCCATTTGATAGCGGCTGCTCAAGGCTCGCTGTTCGACGATTATGCCCCCACCCCCACAGCCCCCGCCGGCATCCCCGCCCGCGCCCTAACCCGGCTCCGCCTCGGCGACAGCGCCAACAGCGTCCCCAGCAGCATTATTGGCCCCGACGCCCACATCCACCACACCATCGGATTTATCAAAACGCGGAACACCGCCTCGCCCTCATCCGTGAACTCCGAAGGCACTATGTAGAAATCCTCTATCGGCGTGCTGTGTATCGCCCCCACCGTGGACGCGATTCGGAACGACGGATACTCCGCCCTGAACGGCTCCATCACCCCCAGATACTCTTCTCCCGCGTACACCTGGAAGCGAGCGTAGGACTCCTCCCTGTCCGGGAAGGAAGCGTGATCCGTCCCCAGGTACGTGAACCTGTACTCCCCCAGCGTCTCCGTATCCCCCGGACTCATAGCGAAGTCCCGCTGAACCGAGTAGAACGAGGACCCTATCGCCCCCGCAGCCAGCATTATAATAGCCAGATGCACAACGTACCCGCCGTACCTCGGCCTGTTCGAGGACAACAGCCGCGCGAATGCCGTGTGATACGCCTCGCCCCGCCTGTGCCGCGAGACCGTCCCCCGTATCCACTCCTGCAATATCCCCGCCGCCACCAGCGCGCAAGTCATAAACGCCGCCAGCGCCACGGGCCGCGTCGCCCCCGTCGCGTACAGCGCCACCCCAACGACCAGCGCCGCCAGCGCCGGATAGCGCAGCATGAGCAGGACGTTGCGCGGAGCCGCCCGCCGCCACGGAAGCATCGGCCCAATCCCCATCAGCGCCACTATCAGCAGCAGCGCCGGCCCGTTCACCCGGTTGAAGAACGGCTGCCCGACCGTAACCACTGTATCGCTCGCCGCCTCAGAGAATATCGGGAATATCGTCCCCCACAGCGTTACGAACGCCACCGTCAGAAACAAGATATTCTGCGCCAGGAACGCGCTCTCCCGCGACAGCGCCGACTCCAGCCTGCCCCGGCTCCTCAGCGTGTCCGACTTCCACACGAAGACCGCGATGGACGCCACCAGCGTAACCGCCATGAATGCCAGAAACAGCCAGCCCATCGTGGACTGCGCGAACGAATGAACCGAAGGCACCGGCCCGCCCCGATTGATGAACATTCCCAGCTGCGCCAGCGTGAACGCCACTATGATTATCACCATGTTCCACATTCGGAACATCCCGCGCCGCTTCTGCACCATGATAGAGTGGACGAACGCCGTCATCGCCAGCCACGGCATCAGCGCCGAGTTCTCCACCGGGTCCCACGCCCAGTATCCGCCCCAGCCCAGTATCGTGTACGCCCACCAAGCGCCGAGCATCAGCCCGAACGTCAGCACCAGCCAGGACACCATGCCCCACACGCGGCCAAGATCAACCCACTCGTCGTTGCCCCCCTTGTTCGCCAGCATCGCGCCCATCGCTATCGAGAACGGAACCGCCACCAATACCAGCCCCGCCATCTGCGTGGGCGGATGAATGAACATCCCGAAATGCACCAGCAGCGGATTTATCCCGTCCCCGTCCGGCGGCGTGACCGGCAGCCGCGCGAGCGGATTCGCCTGGAACAACATCACGCCCAGCAGAAACGCCAGAACCAGCGCCATTATCCCCACCGCGTAGGGAGAGGTATAGGGCAGGTTCTTCCGTATGGACACAATCGCCACCACCGCGACGATAGAGAATATGATAGCCAGGTACAGCATCGAACCCGCGTTCCCCGCGTAGAACGCCACCCAAGTATAAGCCCTCGGCATCGCCAGGCTGCTGTTCTCCGCCACGTAGCGCACCGAGAAGTCGTTGTTCACGAAGGCATAGATCAGCGCACCCGTCGCCACCAGCAGCAGAACCGGCACGCTGTACATCCCGAACCGCCCGCTCACCAGCAACTCCGGCGACCGCCGCGCCACCCCCAAAAACGACGCCAGCGCCGCGTACACCGACACCGCGAACGCCAGCGCCAGCGCTATCTGCCCAGCTTCCACTATCACCGCGTACCCTCCCCTCGCTCTTTCCCAGTTACTCTTACTCTCAAGCCGTCATTCCCGTTGCCCAACTACCATTCCTGCTACTCCAGCCGCCCAACCGTCATTCCCGCGAAAGCGGGAATCCACCTCTTGCGAATCCGCCCCTTGCAAAGTATCAAGCCTCAACCATCCTCTCCCCCTCTCTCAGAACCGCTCCGTGTCGCGTCTTCCAGCCTCCGAACATACCGCTCCCGCTCCGCGTCCTCCGACTCGCCATCCTCGCTCCGCTCCGAAATCCTCCGCATCCAGCGCAGCGTCAGAAGCAGCGACCCGATAGCCAGCGCGAACGCCAGAGGCGGCACTATCCACGCCGCCACGCTGAACCCCTCCGACGGCGGCTCCATCAGAACGCTAGGCCCGTACCTCTCCACGAAGAAATCCTGTATCTCTCGCTCCGACCACCCCAGCGCCAGCTTCTCATCCACAATCTCCCGCATCTGAATCGCCAGCGCGTTCTGGCTCTGGTCAATAGACTCCCCCGGACACACCGGACACATCAGGCTCTTATTCAGCGCCGCCGCCCGCCGCTCCATCTCCGGCACACCCGGATCCGTAACGGTCACGCAAGCCGAAACCAGCGCCACGACCGTCACTAGCCCGAAGGCCAAAAAGATGCGGTAGCCTATCCGCCCACAAATCCAATTCATCCTGCACATCCCCAAAATCCTGTACATCCTGATTCAGACTCCCATTATAGCCACCATTCATTCCTACATGGTAGAACCCCCCGACTAATACAAGGTCTTTCCCGATACCGCCTCTGTCGTTCGCCCTGAGCTTGTCGAAGGGAGCTTGTCGAAGGGCCGCCCGTTCGTCGTTCGCCCTGAGCTTGTCGAAGGGCCGAACGTAATTGTTGGTTGATAATCGAAAGACCCTGGCGACTAATAACTAACGACTAAAAACTAAGAACTCAAACCCAAAAACTGCTATAATCCCCACGCCGAAACCAAACCACCGCCAATCAGGAAAAGCCCCATGCCTCTACTAATCATCGCGTCCGACCGCCCCGGCGCAGGCAAAACCGCCGCCGCCCTCGCCCTGACCCACGTCTCCAACCGCAACGGGCGCAAGACCTCCGCCTTCAAGCCATTCTCGCTCGCGGACGACGACCCCGACCAGGCCGCCTTCACCCAACTCGCCAACCCAGCCCCCGACGGCTGGCCCATCCGCGTATCCGACTCCGGCCCCACCCGCGACCACATAGCCGCAGCCGCTGTCCCCCTCTCCATGGCCGCCGCGGGCGACGACCTCGCCATCGTCGAGGTACCCGCCGAGATAGGCCCGGACGCGCTGGCCGAACTCGCCGACGCCTGGGACGCCAGCGTCTTGCTGGTCGCCGCCTACCGCCGCGACCTTCGCGCCGCCGACCTCTCCGACTGGCAGACCGCCCTCGGCGACAGGCTCGCGGGCGTCCTTGTCAACGGACTCACTCGCTACCTCGGAACCGAGGCCAGCGACAACCTGATTCCCTCCCTCGACGAGGCCGGTATCCCGCTCCTGGCGCTCATCCCCGAAGACAGGCTCATGCTCTCCGTCTCCGTGGACGAGATTCGGGGCGGCCTGAACGGGCGTTACGTCGTGCAAGAAGGCGACCTCCACGCGCCCGTCGAAGTCTTCCAGGTCGGCGCGATGAGCCTCGACCCGGGCGAACTCCGCTTCGGACTCTACGACAACAACGCCGTAGTCGTGCGCGGAGACCGCCCCGACATTCAGATGTCCGCCCTCAACGCCTCCGTATCCTGCCTCGTCCTCACGGGCGGCCTCGAACCCATCGAGTACATAACCTACGAGGCCGGCGAGGAAGAAGTCCCCGTAATGGTCGTCGAGACCGACACCGACTCCACCATGCTCGCGCTCAACGACGTGACCGCCGGCGCGCGCATGAATAGTTCACTCAAAGTCCAACGCTTCGCCGAACTCCTCACAACCCACGCCAAAAACCTGCCCCAGTTTCTAGCCGCCGCGCGTTAATCCCCTCTCAGGGTCTTTCGTCTTCTTAACTGCACTCCCCGATACCCGAGACCGTCATTCCCGCGAAAGCGGGAATCCATAGATCGCGGCCTGAGAGCAGGGTATTTCGGTTATTTCCGATACCGCTTCTGTCGTTCGCCCTGAGCTTGTCGAAGGGCCGAATTGGTTGATAATCGAAAGACCCCGGGCCTGAGAGGGATATGTCTGGACGAAAGCCCCCTCAGTCCTCTAATCTGCCCGGGAACGCGCCCTCGAACAGGTCGCCTTCCTCCGGCCACTCCGACTTCGGCATCTCGTAGTACGCCTCTATCTCATTGCCGTCCGGGTCCGTGAAATAGACGCCCAGCGATATGCCATGGTCTCCTATGCTGAGTATATTCACGTCATTCGACTTCATCCGCCCGTACAGCTGCTTCAGATCGTCGAAAGACTCCATCTCCCAGGCGAAGTGGAACAGCCCCACCCTGCCCTCCTCCGGCCCGGGCGCGTCCGGCCCCACAGGCACCAACGCCAGCTCGTGCGAAGAACTGTCCACCGCGCTCATGAAAATCATCTGCCCCGGCCGCTTATTCGTCACGCTCAATCCCAGAACGTCCGAGTAGAACCGCTCAGACTTCTCCAGGTCCCGCACCCTGATAACAAGGTGTCCCAACTGCTTCGGCTTTACCATTATCCGACCTCCCGCGTATCACATTCATGGGGAGAGCCTCTCCCCGATTTCCCTGAGTGTATCGCCACCCGCCCCTCCGGTCAATTTCCCCGCCCTTTCCTGAGACGATTGCAAAAGTCCCTTCCCCCTCGATGGGGGAAGGTTAGGATGGGGGTGATACCCCAACCGCAAGAGCGTTCACTGCTTATGCAATAGTCTCCCCTTCCTTGACACGACCGCGCTTCCCAATGTACTTTGCCTATCGTAGCGCGACCTTGTAAGAGGAGGTTCCCCCATGCAGTACCAAGCAGACGACTATCAGGCAGCCCAACCCGCAAGCGAACTCGCCAGCCCCTGGTCCCGATTGGCCGCTGTCATCATAGACATCTTGATAATGTTGGCCGTCATTATCCCCCTCTCGGCCATAGCGGCTTTGACTTTCGCCGCCGACCAGTTGGAAAATGAGGACGCTTCAGGTGTGATAGCCGTCGCCGTGATAGCGTTCATCGTCATATTCGTCATCCAGATGGTACTGCTTGGAACTCGCGGACAGACCATAGGCAAGATAGCCATGAAAGTCCGAGTCGTTGACGCGCAGACGGGAGCGCACCCCGGCTGGGCCAGGCTCGTCCTGCTGAGAAGCGTCGTGAACGGAATACTAACCGGCATCCCGTTCGTGGGCAATATCTACTGGCTGGTGGACTCCCTCTTCATATTCAGAGCCGACCACAGAACCATCCACGACCTCTACTCCGGCACCCGCGTGGTCAAAGTCTGAAGTCTGAGCCTCGCGCCGAATCGCGGAACGCTGTCCCATGCCAAGAAAACGCAATACCGAAAACCTCATGTCCGCAGGCGGCGTCGTCTATCGCCCCAACGGCGACGGACATATCGAGGTGGCGATATGCGGCCTCCGCTACCCCGAAACTTGGCGGCTGCCCAAGGGAACCCCCGACCCGGGCGAGACCGTCCTCCAGACCGCCCTGCGCGAGGTGCGCGAGGAGACCGGCCTCCAGGTCGTCTCCGACGACTACATTGACAGCGTCGAGTACTGGTTCGTGCGCGCCCAGGACGGCAAACGCTGCCACAAGGTCGTCCACTTCTACCTGATGAAGCCCGTGGGCGGCGACGTTTCGCGGCATGATCACGAATTCGACGTCGTGAAGTGGGCGCCGGTGGACGACGCCTGCGACTCTCTCACATACGAAAGTGAGGTGGAAATTGTTCGGAAGGGTATTTCAATGGTCGGTCATGAGGTCCGAACAGAAAAAACGGCGCGATAACGTCAACATAAGCGGCGACCGCGTGGCGCTGCGCGAGAAGAAACGCTCGGACATTCCCGACGATTACAGGTGGCGCAGCGACCCCGAACTCGCCGACCTCGACGCCACCAGCCCCCTGCGTATCAGCTACAAGGAATTCGAGCGGCTGGCCAAGGACGAAATCGCCCGTACCAACTCCCGCTCCAAGCGCCTCTCCGTGGACACCCTCGACGGCCAGCACATCGGCAACGTCATGTTCTACGACATAAACCTACGTAGCGGACAGGCCGAACTCGGCATAATGATTGGCGAAAAAGACTACTGGAGCAGGGGATACGGCACAGAGACAGTCAACCTGCTGCTCGACCATATGTTTGAGGAATACCCCTTCAACCGCGTCTATCTCCACACCCTCGTCTGGAACCACCGCGCCCAGAAGAGCTTCCACAAGTCCGGCTTCAGGGACATAGCCCCCGTCCGAAAGAGCGGACGCGACTTCATACTAATGGAGATCTGGCGGCACGAATGGGAAGCCATGCGCGCCCTCGCCACAAAAACCTCCCGCTATCCGTAATTCCCGCGCGCCATCATCATTCCCGCGTCCCCCACCGTCATTCCCGGTCCCTCGCCGTCATTCCCGCGTCCCTCGCCGTCATTCCCGCGAAAGCGGGAATCCATAGCCCGCAAATCCGTATAACCGAAATCCCCTGATGAGCGTCTCGGAAACACCGGATCACAACTCGAAAGACATCAACTCGTCCGTGAACAGCAACTCCCCGTCATAGACCCCTTTCACGTCCCCGATACCCTTCTCCATCGCCCCATGCCCCGACAGGTGCGGCCCTATATGCACCAGCGCCAACTTCTTCACCCCCGCGTCCCGCGCCATCCGCGCCGCCCCCATCGTCCCGCACTGGCCGCCCGACTCCCCCGTCTCGTCCATAACGTCCTGGTCGTCCCAGCACATACACAGCATCAAGTCCGCGTCCCGCGCCAGGTCTCGCACGCTGTCGCACGGCTGGGTGTCCCCCGTAAACACCACGCTCCCGTCCGCCGTGTCGAACCGATACGCCAGCGAATCCAGGTACGGCTGAACGTGTTCCGCCGGAGCCGCCGTAACCTCCCAGTCCTTCCCCGAGAAAATCTTCCCGGGCCCAACGTCCTTAGCGAACACGTCCGGCGCAGGGCGCGGCAGCGTCCCGCCTCGGTTCACGAATATCTGCTGGCTCAGAGGATGATTCACCCGCGCCTTCCAGTCATGCGCGAACACCCCGTCCTCACCCAGAATCCCCTCCGTGATCCTCTCCGTCAGCGTCGGCCCGTAAACCTGTAGCCGGTTCTCCCTCCCGACACTCTGGTCCCAGCGACACAGCAGGAAGCACGGATAGTCAATATCATGGTCGAAATGATGATGCGTGAAGAACAGGAAATCAATCTCCGTCGGCCAAAGCCCAGCCTTCACCAGCTTATGCGTAGCCGCCGGCCCGCAGTCCACCATTATCTTGTCGTCCCCCGTCTCCAGGACGAACGAACTCCCGAACCGCGTCGCCGTAGGCGTAGGCGTCCCCGCCCCAAGTACATATATCCGCGTCATATCGCTACCCTCACCTCCCAAACTGCTGCCATCATTCTACCAGACAAGCCTCCACGCCACCGCCCCTACCCCTGCCCCCGAAGCCTCCGCAACTCCGCCACCTGCGACTCAGCGTAGAAGATTTCGGGCGGGTTGGTTTTCTTGATGACCATGATGTCTCCCCTCTACTGTCCACGCAGTCGTCGGAGTTCGGCCTCGAGACGGTCAGCGCGGGCGCGTTCGGCTTGACGGGCGGACTCGGCAGACTCGGCCTGCGCCTCGGCTACCTGTCGGGCGACTCGTTCAGACTCGGCGCGGGCTTCGGCCCTCTCACGCGCCGACTCAGCCTCCTCTTCATTCTCAAGCCACCTACCGCCCACAGGGTCATACACCCGCAGACGACCATCTTCCCAGTGAAACTCCAGGTTCAGCGTGGCGCTGTAACCCCAGACTCCCCCGTCCGCGTCCGCGCGCATATCCAGCGGCCTGTACTCCCCGTCCACCAGCCTCTCCCCTCGCAGCGCGAACCCATAATGATCCCCGCCGCTCGGATCAAACATCCAGTACTCCCCGACTCCCATGCTCGCGTAAATGTCGCGCTTTTCGCCCAGGTCGTTCCTCCATGTGCCGGGAGAGCCTATCTCCAACACGAAGTCCGGCGGCTTGCCCATGTCCCACACGCGATAGGTGTTGTTCTCTCGCAGCAGCGCCAAATCCACGCCGAACGCCACGTAGCAGTCCGGCGACAACCACAGATGGGAGCTGCCCTCCACGTAGTAGAGCATCGTGTTGCCCTTGACCGCCACGTCGGGATGATCCCTGAAAAACGCCCTGAGCATGAACAGCAACTCCACGAAATGCTCGAATTGGTAATCTCCGTCAGCCAATGGCATACCGTCCGTTTCAGGATAGAACACTTCCGTCGTCTGTGCAGGCGTATCAACGGCCAGCGCCGCGTTCTTCACTACCATGCTCCACCTCCTGACCAAATACTACCACACCCGACCGCCCCCTACCCCTGCCCCCGAAGCCTCCGCAACTCCGCCTCCAACTCCGTCACCCGCGACTCAGCGGACTCAGCCCTCGACTCAGCTATCTCACGCGCCGACTCAGCCTCCTCTTCATTCTTAAGCCACCGACCGCCCACAGGGTCATACACCCGCAGACGACCATCTTCCCAGTGAAACTCCAGGTTCAGCGTGGCGCTGTAACCCCAAACACCCCCGTCCGCGTCCGCGCGCATATCCAGCGGCCTGTACTCCCCGTCCACCAGCCTCTCCCCTCGCAGCGCGAACCCATAATGATCCCCGCCGCTCGGATCAAACATCCAGTACTCCCCGACTCCCATGCTCGCGTAAATGTCGCGCTTTTCGCCCAGGTCGTTCCTCCATGTGCCGGGCGAGCCTATCTCCAACACGAAGTCCGGCGGCTTGCCCATGTCCCACACGCGATAAGTGTTGTTCTCTCGCAGCAGCGCCAAATCCACGCCGAACGCCACGTAGCAGTCCGGCGACAACCACAGATGGGAGCTGCCCTCCACGTAGTAGAGCATCGTGTTGCCCTTGACCGCCACGTCGGGATGATCCCTGAAAAACGCCCTAAGCATGAACAGCAGCTCCACGAAATGCTCGAATTGGTAATCTCCGTCAGCCAATGGCATACCGTCCGTTTCAGGATAGAACACTTCCGTCGTCTGTGCAGGCGTATCAACGGCCAGCGCCGCGTTCTTCACTACCATGCTCCACCTCCTAGCCAAATACTACCACACCCAATCCGCCCGCCGCCCCAATCACAACCCATCCCCCGACTGATGTTACGCCAATTTAGTTGGAGCCGTCTGCGGCAAGAAAAGTCCCTTCCCCATTGACGGGGGAAGGTTAGGATGGGGGTGCCTCCCCTATTGACCAAACTGATACAGGCTCCACCCAAATCAACAAAATCACAGTCCCGACTACCCCTCCAAAAACTCCACCAGCCGCGCCGTCGCCGTCTCCATATCCCGCAACTCACACTCCCACGCCGTCAGCGCCGACCACCCCATCTCCTCCAGCAGACACAGATTCCGCTCATCCCTGTCCCGATTCCGCTCCAACTTCGCCACCCAGTAATCCCGGTTCGACGCCGGAACCCGCACCTGGGCGCAGCCCCGATGATAATGCCAGAAACACCCATTCACGAACACCACCTTCCGCCGCGACGGAAACACCAGGTCAGGACGCCCCGGCAAATCCGACCGATGCAGCCTATAGCGATACCCCAGCCCGTGAAGCAGCCGACGCACCTTCATCTCAGGCTTCATCCCCTTCGACCTCACCCGCGACATTATCCGGCTCCGAACCTCCGGCGTCACCGTATCAACCATATCAGCCCCCCATACTCGACGCTCTCAAGCGGTCACTCTGAGTCCTGAAGAAAAACGCGACCCGATGCCGAACCGCCCGTCCGTCTCCCTCGCAATCTTGGCCCTCGATAATCCATCAACCATCCTCTCCAGAACCGCTTTCGCCACCGGCGCCGGAACCGCGTTCCCCGTCTGCTTCCGTATCTGCTGATAACTCCCCGGCAACTCGAACCACTCAGGAAACCCCTGGAGCCTCAGCATCTCCCTCGGCGTCAGCCGTCTCTCTCCATTCACCAGCAGGTAGTTGTACGACGCCCCCGCCCGTAGAGCGCACGAAAACGGGTGGCTGCTCACGTTGCCCCCCTTATTCTCGTGCCAGATAGCCAACTCATACTCGCTCCGATGCTTAGCCAGCCGCTTGCTCCGTATATGCTCGCTTGCGAAATAGCGGTCTGCAACCTCGCTTTCCAGAACGGTATCCAGCGAAGGATGCGCCCCAACTGGCTCAGGCCAATCAAACGCGACCGAATCATCCCGGAACCCCACGATGAATGTCCGCTCCCGCTTCTGCGCCAACCCGAAATCCAGCGCGTTCAGAACCCGCCAGTCCGTCCGATACCCCAACTCTTCCAGTACCTCGATAATCCGGGTCAAAGTCCTGCCCTTATCATGCGAAGACAACTGCCGCACATTCTCCAGCAGAACGGCGGCCGGCCTCTTCGCCTTGATAGTCTCAGCCAGATTGAAGAACAGCGTCCCTCGCGCGTCCTCGAACCCCCGCATCTCCCCGATGATGCTGAACGGCTGGCACGGAAACCCCGCCATCAGAACATCGTGGTCCGGAATCGTGTCGGGCTGAATCTCCGTAATGTCCCCAGCCGGTTCTATCCCGAAATTGCGCCGATACGCCCGCCGCGCCTCCGCGTCAATATCGCAGGCGAACACGCACTCCATCCCCAACCGCGCCGCGGCCACGTGAAAGCCGCCAATCCCGCAGAACATATCCGCGAACCTCAGCGCCGAACTCAAACCGTTATACATTCCTGCATCCCTCCCATCGCGCGCCAAACCCGTAGGTGCCTCCCTTGTGGCCGCCCAGTCTCAGCGCGCGCCGCCAAATCCGTAGGGCGTCCATATGTAGCTGCCCCCGGTCCAGCCTATGCCAAATCGTACAAACGCCCTCAAATCTGTGTCAATGAGTTGACAACCCCGCTCCGGGGTCTTTTCATTTTCGTACCAGCGCTCCCCGATACACGGGACCGTCATTCCCGCGAAAGCGGGAATCCACATCTCCGCCGGGGAACATGAGACACTAAAATCACTCCAAACAGCATAGTGAAAAGACCCTGGCCCCGCTCGCGCCAAACTTCACATCCACCCCCACCCTATGCTACAATGACTCCATGACAGAACAAAATATCTTCATAAATGAGAGATTATCCAAAATGAATCCGCCGAAGAAAATTTTCCGTCCAAAGCTAACTCCAGGTGATTCCAGGTCACTTTCCACGTGACCTATGACCTGTCCCACTTGGAAACTCACTTGAAACGCCACCAGTACGCTATAAATCGTGATTTATACTAATTCGATCCGGGCCTCTAATCGCTGACCATGAAAGTGCCCTGACCGCTATGACGCTGTTATTGTCCGACCAAACCCCTTATCATGTCGTTACCAAGAAATCCAGCCGGAGTTGCCACATGACCACGATGAAAGCCCCAACCCGGGTACTCCCCGACATCTTCTACGAAGACCCGGAGCGGATAGAGGACGATATGCAGCAAGAGCCAACCATAAGCCTACTGGCCTTCATGCTGAGGTGGTGGTTCAGCCAACGCCCCAACGTGTTCGTCAGCGCGGGCGGATTCTTATTCTGGAACCCGGACAACGGCAACGAAAGGGTGGGGCCCGACTGCTATATCGCGCTGGATACCGACCCTGCCTTCGTCTATCAATTCCCCAACTACTTCATCTGGGAAGTGGGCAAGCCGCCCGACTTCGTTCTGGAAGTCGCCTCACCAAGCACGGCGCGGAACGACCTCGGACGCAAGCGCGACCTGTACGCCAGGCTGGGCATAACCGAATACTGGAAGCTCGACCCGACAGGCGGCGAACTATACGGCGTTCCGCTGATGGGCGAGCGCCTGGTGGCCGGCGAGTACGTCCCGTACCGCCTGAACGCCGAGCCGGACGGTTCCGTCTGGTCCCGCAGCCAGGTTCTGAACCTCGATTTCCACTGGGACGGAGAACAGTTCGACATACGCGATCCCCTCACCGGCGGAACGATACACCCCGTCGAAATGGAACTCCGCCAGGCGCGCCTTGAATTCGATGTCGAAATTGAGATAGAACGACGAGCGCGGAACGCGGAACGCCAAGCGCGTCTCGAAGCCGAGAATCAAGCGCGGCGACTCATGGAAGAAAACCAACGTCTGCGCCGACGCCAATCCGAGAACTAAAAACGACACAACAGGAGGACAATCATGGGAAAACTTGATGGCAAGGTAGCCGTAATCACTGGCGCGAGCCGGGGCATTGGCAGAGACATGGCCGTCGTATTCGCCCGCGAAGGCGCGAAGGTCGTCGTATCCGCCCGCACCGAGAACGAGGGCGACTTCCGAATACCCGGCAGCGTCCAGACCGCCGTGAACCGAATCACCGAAGAGGGCGGTGAGGCCATTGGCATCCGCTGCGACGTCACCCAGGAAGACGACTTCACCGCCATGTACCAGCAGACCGTCGAGCGATGGGGACGCATAGACATCCTCGTCAACAACGCCGCCATCCTCATACCCGGCACCGTCGAAGGTATGCAGGTCAGGCACTGGGACCTTCTCTACCGCGTCAACATCCGTGGCCCCTTCCTCGGCTGCAAGTTCGTCATCCCCTACATGGCGGAGAGTGGCGGTGGACACATCATCAACATAAGCTCCGAGGGCGCGATTGGCCCGGGCGAAGGCCCCTACGAAACCGCCAGGCCCGACGGTACCGCCTACGGCTCCGGCAAGGCCCATCTAGAACGCTTCACCCAGGGCCTCGCCAGCGAACTCTACCAGCGCGACATAGCCGTCAACGCTCTCTCCCCGCGCGGCGCCATCGCCTCCGAGGGCCAGCGCTGGTTCAGGGGCGACAGGCCGTACTCCGGCGCCCGCGAAGACGGCATCATCATGGGCGACGCCGGCGTCATAATCTGCCAGAAGGAACCCAAATCCTACACCGGCAAAATCCTCTACGACGAAGACGTCCTGGCCGAAGCCGGCATAACCGACCTCTCCCCCTACCCCCGCATCCAATAGAAACGATGCGATATAATAAGCTCAATCGCCAACGTAAGGAGAGCGGAAATCCATGCTGATGACTGAACACATTGAGACCGCCCGAGAATTCATAGATGAGTCCGAGAACTACTTCGCCAGAGGCGATGTTCTGCAAGGTTCGGAGAAGACGTGGGGAGCCGCGGCCCACATCGTAATGGCCGCGGCCCAGAAGAGAGGCTGGCCTTTCGGAAATCATCGCGCGCTGAAAGTAGCGGTGCGCCAGCTCGTACAAGAATATGATGACCCGTACTTAGAAAGGGGATTTGGCATCGCTGAGAAATTTCATGCCAACTTCTACCACAGATTCATGCAGGAGCATGAATACGACGAAGGCCGTCCAGCGGTCCGTCTATTCGTGGAGAAGGTAGATGCGCTGATGGAGCAAGATCGGAATAAGCGAAGCAATCTCTGAAATAACTCTCGCAAGGGAGGAAAATAGCATGGTAGTCACAGGATATATTGAGACAGCCCAGGATTTTCTGGAAAAATCGGATTACTATTTCGCCAGAGGCGATGTTCTGCAGGGTTCGGAAAAGACATGGGGAGCCGCGGCCCACGCGGTAATGGCAATGGCCCAACGGAGAGGCTGGCCCTTCAGAACTCACCGCGACCTGAGCGACGCCGTTCGCCGTCTCGCCGAAGAACATGATGATCCGTATCTTGTGGCCGAATTTGGAGTCGCTGAGAAGTTTCGCGCTAACCGCCACTACGGATTCATGGAAGACTTTGAATATGAACATGATACTCCCATCGTCTATGACTTCGTGAGGAAGATACGAGCAATAGCGGACGCGAAATGACGTCCGCCCATAGAATAGGCAGGCCATAATGCTAACCGACCTCGTAGAAGTAACCACTAAAGACGGCGTTCTGCTCGGCGGCGCGTACTTCGCGCCCAGCGTCCAACGCAGTCCCTCGCCCATCGAGGCCGTCTGCTTCTTCCACGGCGACGGCGGACACTTCTACCGCAAGCTCTACCTCGAACTCGGCGCGCGCCTTGCCGCCAACGGCATAGCCTTCCTCGCCGCCAACCGGCGCGGACACGACATAGTATCCGGCGGCGCGCCCGACGGCCCTCTCGCCGGATACGCCCACGAATCCGTCAACGACGCCCGCCTCGACTACGCCGCCTGGCTCGGCCTCCTCAGAGAGCGCGGCCACTCCAACATCGTCATCGGCGGACACAGCGGCGGAGCGGTACGCGCCGTGTACGCCCAATCCAAAGAGCGATACCCCAGCGTGACCGGAGTCATAGCCGTCTCCCCCGGCGAGTACGATCACGAGAACCTGTTCGCCCTCCACCCCGGCGAATTCGCCGACGCCTACCAATGGTGCGTAGAGCGCGTCGAGTCCGGCGACCCCGACGCCTACATACGCCCCGGAATGCCCTGGGGTTCCACATGGACGGCCCGCGCCTTCATAGACTGCTTCAACCCCGACAACCGTTACAGCGTCACCCGCCGCGCCGCCGAACTGAACTGCCCCGCGCTCTTCGTCTTCGGAGAAGAAGAGTGCGGTGACGGCCCGCGCAAACTCCCCGTCTGCGGCGCGGCCATGCGAAGCCTGCGAGACGCCGCCTACGAGCGCGTGAGCGTCCAGGTCATAGAAGGCGCCGACCACGGCTACCGCGACCGCGACACCCAGCTATTCACCGCTATCCTCGCCTGGCTCTCCGACTTCTAGCCCATCGCCCTGAAACAAGCCGTCCATTCCCTCGGACTGCGGCCCAACCAACTTGCGAACCGGGTAGTTTATCTCGATTCCTTCCCGCCTGAACCGCGAATGAAGCCGCTTGATAAGCTCATGCTTCACCACGAAAGATCCAAGCCTGTCATTCGCCTGCATTATCACGTTGAAATCAATGTTGGACTCCCCGAAATCACTGAACCTCACCACCGGGTCGAAATCATCAACCGCCTCTTCCAGGTCGTCCCTCACCCCGTTCGCCACCTCCAACGATACTCGCTCCACCTCTTCAAGGTCGGACTCATAGCTAACCCCGCACGGAACCAGGATGGTGACAGCCATGGACTCGCTCACGTAGTTCGTCATGACGCTCTCCATCAGCTTGGCGTTCGGAATCATTATCAGGTTGTTGAACCTGTCTCTTATCTTCGTGCTGCGCCAACTCACGTCCACCACGAACCCCGACGGTCCCCCGTCCAACTCGATGAAATCCCCCTCGTTCAACTCCCCTTCAGACAGCATGAACATCCCGGAAAACATATTGCCCAGCGTCGGCTGCAGCGCCAGCCCCACCGCTATACCCGCTATGCCCAGCCCCGCCAACATCGGCGCGATGGTGAATCCCACCACGTCCAGCGCCATCAGCGCGCCGACCGCGTATATGACTATCGGGACTATCCGGCGCGCCATCGGCATCAACTTGTCGTCCAAGTTACTCCCGGTCCGTTTGGATATGTTCTCTATGTACCATTGCAGAAACTCTTGGATGACGAGCGACCCAAGATAGCTGGCCTGGATGATTGCGGCGACCATCCAAGTCCTGATAGTCCATCGCTCATGCCCGTTAGCGAAGTCAAACGCGGGGTGAGCCAAACGAGTCATCAACAAGTAGGCCAGAAAGACGCCCAGAATGATGAAGAACAGCATAACGGGTCTTCTGGACACGCCCAGCAGACGCGCGCTTAGTACGCGGGCGCCCAGAGCCCTCTCGCTGATACGACCGCTCGCTTTGATGGCGGCCATGAACATGAAGTGGGCGACGACAGCCGCGATGCACCCGACCGCGACCACCCCCACTACGGCTATAAGTCCCCTGATGCCCGACTCATGTAAAAATTCAGGAATCATACAAACCTCAGAATCCGGCTGCCCTGTCTCTCACACAGTCACCGAACCTTCACCAGGTCCCGAATCGAATCCGTAATCTTCTCCCCAATCCCGCCAACATTCATCAACTCGTCAACGCTGGTGAACGGCCCCTCCCGCTCCCTGTAATCCACGATTGCCGCCGCCCTGCTCGGCCCTATGTTGGGCAGCGTCGTAAGCTCATCCATAGTCGCAGTGTTGATGTTCAGCCTGCCCGAACCACCCTGCGCCCCTTCCCCCGCCGACGCTGACGACGGTGAGGAAAGGCCGTCCGCTGTCTGCGCGCCCCCCGCGCCACCGTCCAGCTGCCCGGGAATATGAACATGATCCTCGTCCGACAGCCTCTTCGCCAGGTTCACCGACTCCAGCGCCGCGTCCAAAGTAGGCCCGCCAGCCGCTTGGAGCGCGTCGTCCAAACGCGCGTCCAAGGACAGTTCGTAAACCCCCGGACGCCGAACTTCCCCGCTTATATACACCTTCATCGTCGTCGGCGCGGCTGTGGTATATGCCGCAAGCGCGGACTCCGGTTCGTCCAGCCTGATAGTAACCCCGTCCGCCGAACCCGAATCCCTGAACAGCAAAACCGCGCCGCCCGCCGCAGTCGCCACAATGCCCGCGACCAGCAGAATGTTCAGCGCCAGCCTCACGCTCATGACGCTAGAACCTGTACAGAGGATCGTCCGACGGTCTCGCCGCCCCGCCGCTGAATCCCGCCGGAACCCCGTCCGCCCGGTAGCACGCCGCGCCCCGGATAACGCCCTTCGCGTGATCGAACATCACCCCGTTCATTCCGCCCGCCACCCTCGGCGTCACCTCTACGTCGTGCCCCAGCGCTTCCAGCCCTTCCCGAACGCTGTCGGATATACCGGGCTCAACCTCAAGCGCCTGCCCCTGCGTCCACACTCGCGGCGCTTCCACCGCCTCCTGGAGCGTCATGCCATGGTCTATCACGTTCACAATCGCCTGAAGAACCGACGGGAATATCCGCGTCGCGCCCGGCGTCCCAAGCGCCATGAACGGCTTTCCGTCCTTCATAACGATGGTCGGCGACATACTGCTCACCATCCGCTTGCCCGGCGCGATAGAGTTCGCGTTGCCCGGATGCGGGTCGAATATGTTCATCGTGTTATTCAGCAGCATCCCCGTCCCGGGAGTCGTAACCTTCGACCCGAACACCGCGTGAATCGTCTGCGTCGTGGACACCACGTTCCCCTCCGAGTCCGCCGTCGTCAGGTGAGTCGTGTCCGCCCCCTCGCCCACGTACAGCGACGGGTTGCCATAGCTGTACTCGCGCGCCTGGGACATATCAATCTCGCCTCTCCGCTGCGCCGCGTACCCCTTGTCCGTGAGCGCCCCGACCGGAACCTCCACGAAAGCCGGATCCCCCATGTACTCGAACCTGTCCGCGAAAGCGATCTTCATAGCTTCCGCCAGCAGGTGCGCCCCTTTCGCCGTCCCGAATCCCAGCGAAGCCACGTCGAACCCCTCCAGGATGTTCAGAATCTCGATTATCGCCGTCCCGCCCGAACTCGTCGGCGCGACCGACACTACCTCGTAACCCCTGTAACTTCCCCGAACCGGCTCCCTCAGATGTATCCGGTAATTCTCGAAATCCGCCTCGGTGATGACCCCGCCGTTAGCCGCCATGTCCGCCGCCACCATCTCCCCGACGCGCCCCTTGTACAGAACGTCCGGCCCCTCAGCCGCCACCGCCTCCAGCGTCCGCGCGTAGTCCGACCGAACTATCGCATCCCCGACCGAAGGCGGCCTGCCGCCGGGCAGAAACACCTCCGCGCTCGCCGGAAACATCGCCAGGTCTTCCCGGTTGAGACGGATGATGTCCGCCAGGTAGCGGCTGACCGCGAACCCGCGCTTCGCGTACCGTATCGCCGGCTGAACGACCGTATCCAGCCCCAACCGACCGTACTTCTCCGCCGCGTAGCTCCACCCCATCAGCGCGCCCGGAACCCCCACCGACCTGTAACCTACAAGATTCTCGCGCCCCGCCGTCTCCATATAATCCGGCCACGTGTCCGATACAGTCTCATACATATCCGGAGTGGCGGCCAACGGCGCGACCGAGTAGTTGTCTATATTCACGAACTCCCCGCTGGAAGCGTCGTAGTAGTTGATGAACCCCGCCCCGAATATGCCCACCATCATCGGCTCCACCACGCTCAGCGCGAAGACCGACGCCACCGCCGCGTCCATTGCGTTCCCGCCCATCGCCAGCGTCTCCAGCCCCGCCGCCGACCCAAGCGGATGGTTCGTGGCCACCATCCCATTCGACGCCACCGCCTCCTTCTTATAAGTCTCAAACGGACTGCCAGCCAACTTTTCCCAGGACATTCGCGCCTCCATTCAGGATTGTTAGTTTTTGCATCAATCAGTGGCTTCGCCTGATGAGAATAGAGCGAGCCGGTTCAATGCGATATGTGAATTATGCTCCGACTATCTCCAATCATCCTCGGGCATGATACGCAGCATAAATTCATCGAACATCGGAACAGTAAAGGCGGTATCCCCATGACTGGGACTCCATATCATGCCGTTATTGATCAATTGGCTGCGGGTGGGAGCCAAAGATGTCACGCGACGGTCTAGTACGTTGGCAATATCGCCCGAGCGATGAGGGCCTGCGCCTAATTGCGCCATCGCTCGCATATACTTCTTCTGTGTGGGAGTGAGTCTGTCGAACCTGACACGGAAGAAACTCTCGTCGAGACCGGCTATGGCTTGTCTGGAAGCTATTTCAACACTGGAAACCGTGATGGGTGAACATTCAGCGACATCCCACAAGTGCTTTCCCCATTCTTGAAGAAAGTAAGGATAGCATTGAGTGCGAGAGGCTATGGCATCGAGCGCGGAGTCTTCTATCTCCACCCCTTCGTCTTTCGCTGGCTTGTAGATCGCCAGCTTTGCGTCTTCGCTGGATAGCGCGCCGATTTCAGTAAACTCAAAAAGCCTCTCAGCGTAGGACTTCGCCTTGCCCATGCGACCCCGTACCTGGGGCAGACCCGCCCCGATCATGGTCACCGGCAGACGCCTCTGGGATATTCGATGTAACGCGATTATCATGGCCGCGAGTTCGTCCTCTTTCACGTACTGAAGTTCGTCAACGAAAATCGCCACGCAACTTTTGTCTGCCTTTGCGGCGTCGCCAACGACTTCGAGCAAGTCTTGCAGGTCGGTCTCGAGATCTCCGTTATCCGCCAGTCCAGGTTCGGGGTCTAAGTCCAGACCGACTTCGATGTCCTGATACTTCACCTTCAACGCCCCGGCGAATCCGGCGAGCGCCCTCAGAGCGCGCTGCGCGTGTTGCTTCACGGCCTCCCTATTCGAAAGCCTCAGCAAGGCGAGGCGAAGTTGAGGCGCTATGATAGAGGGGAGAGAGCGGTTCTCAGGAGCTTCGATTCGCAGTGTGTGGATGTTGTTCGCCTCGGCGTCCTCTCGGATTCGGTCCAGCAGCACAGTCTTGCCCACGCCTCGCAATCCGACCATGATCATGCTTTTACTCGGACGCCCTATCTTGGTACGCTCCAAAGAGATACCCGCAGTCTCGCGCACCTCTTGGCGGCCTGCCATCTCTGGAGGTTGCGTTCCCGCCCCTGGCGCGTATGGGTTGCGAATAGGATCCATGCAGCCAGTTTATACTAAAATTAGACACCTTACAAGAAACCCATAAGATCGCTAATTTTAGTATAAATCGCTGATCCGAGGTCCGCGAACCGTCTCTGCCCACAATTGAAAATCCCCCTTCACCTCACGCGACCAACTGTGCTAAAATACCCGCGTGATGAACTCGTCTCACCTCACACGCGCATAAGGAACATAAAGGAGAAGTTATGCCAAAGCCTCAAAAGGCCAAAGAAAAATTTCCCCCATAGCTAACGCTGGTGAAACTCAGGTCAACTCTGGTGACTTTTTCACCTGTTGCTCACCACTTAACCCACCAGTTACCACCTGTACGAATATAAACGAGAATATATGAACCACTGAAGTTAGCCGCTGTTATCCTGACCCAGCATGAAAGCCGTCTCAAGCCCCCAAGAAAGCGAGAATCCCCGTCAGAATGACCTACTGGACACAACCCCAACTCGCATCCATCCACAAGATGCTCAATCCTCGTTCCATCGCCGTCGTCGGCGCGACCGAGAGGATGCAGTACGGAGGCCGCTTCCTCCGCTCCGTCATGCAGGCCGGAGACCGCGTAAACATCTATCCCGTCAACCCCCGCTACGACGAACTGTTCGGACTCCCATGCTATCCTAGCGTATCTGACCTCCCTGAAAGCCCCGACGCCGTTGGTATCATCGTCCCCTACCACCGCGTCATACCCGTCCTGCGCGAGAGCGCCGACAAGGGCGCCGGCTCCGCCATCGTCATATCCGCCGGCTTCTCCGAACGCGGCGTCGAGGAACGCCGCCAATTGCAGCTCGAACTCGGTAGTGTCGCCCGCGAAACCGGCGTCCGTATCTCTGGCCCCAACTGCCTCGGACTCGCCAACGTCAAGGACGACATCTGGGCCTGCTCCTCGTCCTCCCTCTCCGGTGCGCCACTCAGGAGCGGCAACATCGGCCTCGTCTGCCAGAGCGGAGCGTCCGCGTTCGGCCCATTCCTCTCCCGCGCCATAGGACGCGGCGTCGGCTACTCATACATCGTCTCCACCGGCAACGAAGCCGACCTCGAAGCCGCCGATTTCGTCCGCTACCTGCTGGACGACGACGACACGAAGGTCATAGCCCTGTTCATCGAGGGATTCAAGGATGCCCGCAAGTTCATCGAGGTCGCGCGGCTCGCCGCCGAAAGAGGCAAGCCCATCGTCGCCGTCAAGATAGGACGCTCCGACGCCGGAACCCGCGCCGCTCGCTCCCACACCGCCGCCCTCACAGGCTCCGACGACGCCTACGCCGCCGCCTTCAGGCAGTACGGCGTAACCCGCGTCCACGACTGGGACAAACTGCTCGAGGTCGCCCAACTTCTCGCCGACAGCCCGCCCATCCGAAAGCGCGGCATAGCCCTCGTGTCCCACTCCGGCGGCGTATGCTCCCTCACCGCCGACAATCTTGGCGAAGCCGGACTCCAACTGCCCGAACTCTCCGAACACGCTCGCGACGGCATAAACGAGATCCTTGAAGGCTTCGGCTGGGCCGCCAACCCCGCCGACATAACCGGACACGCCAGCAGGGATACAGTCGAGCCGATAATGGAATATATGATTAGCGAGCCGGATGTAGGCGCGCTGCTTGTAGCCAGCTCCGCCGGAGAAGACCAGGCCAAGCGCATAATCAACATCCGTGACAGGCACGACAAGCTAGTCGCCTTCCTCTACACCGGAAACGAACTCGGCGCGTCCGGCGGACTCGAGCTGCTCAAGGACGCCCGCGTCCCCGTATTCCACAGCCCGCAGAACCTCGCCTCCGCCATGCGCCAGCTACACGACTACTACGACTGGCGCGAAAGCTACGCCGAGGCCGGGTTCGCCACCCTTCCCGATATGTCCCCTGAACAGCGCGCCGCCCTCGCTGGCCTCAGATCGTCCGAACGCTCCGCCCTCACCGAACACGAGGCCAAGTGGGTCCTCGACAAGTGGGGCATACCCACCACCGCCGAACGCCGCGCGTCCTCCGCCGACGAAGCGGTGGAAGCCGCCCGCCAAATTGGATATCCCGTCGTCCTCAAAATAGAGTCTCCCGACATACTCCACAAGACCGAGATAGGCGCGCTAGCCCCCGGCCTCGCCGACGAACAAGCTGTGCGAGAGGCTTATGACCGTATAATGAACAACGCCGCAGCCCGCGCGCCCGACGCCGAGCTCAAAGGCGTCCTGGTTCAGGAGATGGTCGCCAACGGCGTGGAGGTCATAGTCGGCGTTAGCTACGACTCCCAGCTTGGCCCCGTCCTGCTCTACGGCCTCGGGGGTATCTTCGTGGAAGCCCTGCGCGACGTCTCGCTGCGCCTCTGTCCCGTGTCCACTCTCGACGCCCGCGAGATGATAGGCGAGGTCGCCGGAAGCCGGCTTCTCCAGGGATTCCGGGGAAGCCCAAAGGCCGACGTGGACGCCCTTGCCGACACGCTGGTCAAAGTGTCCCACATGGCCGCCAGCCTCGAGGGCGCGGTAGCCGAGCTTGACATCAACCCGCTGGCCGTACTGCCCGAGGGGCAAGGCGTTAAAGCGCTCGACGCGCTCATATTGACTACGCCCTCGCGCGGTTATAGGATTCCATAGTCATTTCAACAGGTTGGGGAGTTGTTCGTATGCGTAAGCGCGCCCTGGAAGGCATTCGTGTCGTAGATTTTTCGTGGATAGTCGCGGGGCCTACCTGCACCCGAATCCTGGCCGACTTCGGCGCGGAGGTCATCCGCGTCGAATTCGAGTACTCGATGGACTACACCCGCGCTATGTACGCGGCGGGCGGAAACCCCAACGCGAGCGGTATGTTCAACAATCTCAACCGCAACAAGCTCAGTACCACTCTCAACGTTCTCCACCCGCGCGGAACGGAGCTAATCCACGACCTCATATCCGCCTCCGACATAGTTGTCGAGAACTTCAGCGCCACCGTCCTGGAACGCTGGGGACTGGACTACGAAGCCCAGCGTTCCATACGCCCCGACGTCATCTACCTCAGCCTGTCCGGCTTCGGACACTCCGGGCGCGACAAGGAATACGTCACCTGGGGCCCGACCGCCCAGGCGCTCTCCGGCCTCACCTATATGTCCGGCCTGCCCGGCGAAGACCCCGCCGGATGGGGCTTCTCCTACATGGACCACACCGCCGGATACTACGGCGCGATGGCCTGCGTGACCGCGCTGCACCACCGCAACCGTACAGGCGAGGGCCAGTGGATAGACCTCTCGCAAGTCGAGTCCGGCATAGCTCTCACCGGAACCGCCATCCTGGACAAGACAGTCAACGGACGCCCATACCGGCGTGAAGGCAACCCGCCCGGCAACCGCTCGCCCCACCCCCGTGTCGCGCCGCACAATACCTACCGCTGCCAGGGCGAAGACCTGTGGTGCGCCATAACCATATTCGACGACGAACAATGGGCCGCGTTCGTACAGGCCATCGGCGAGCCCACTTGGACAGCCGACCCTCGCTTCGCCGCCAACGAAGGACGCTGCGACAACCAGGACGAACTCGACGCCCTCATAGAAACCTGGACGTCGCGCCATACGCCCCACCAAGTCTTCCACAAACTCCAGGCCGCCGGCGTGATAGCCGGCGCGGTGCAATCTCCCAAGGTCAAGGTGGACGAAGACCCGCAGCTTAGACACAGGAACTTCCTGCCCAAAATCGAGCACGCCGAACTCGGCAAAGCCAAATTCGAGGCCCAGCCGATGCGCCTCTCCCGCTCCCCTTGGGAACTGCGTCGCCCCTCTCCCCTCTTCGGCGAGCACCGCGACTACGTGTACGGCGAAATCCTCGGCCTCCCCCCCGAAGAAATCGCCAACCTCATAGTAGAGGGCGTAATCTAACCGATGAATATGAAGTTAGACAGCGTACAGAACTGGAGCGCGTTTGAGCAGTGTCTAAGCTCGACAGTCGAGGACGTAGAGATAGAATTCACTGGGTTTTCGCATATCCCTCGGGCAGACCATTTCCTCAACCCGCGCCGCCTGCGTGGAAGCGACTTCCTGATGAGGTGGAATCAGGGAGTATGGAGCGAGAGAATAGTAATAGAGGCCGTCAACGAAACGCGGGAATTCTACGCGATACCCTACGGCCCAAGCAGCGTCGCGCCGGACAATGATGTTCGCGCCTATGAGCTTTACTTCGAGCGACTGGAACAAGCGGGGCTATCGCGACTCAAGCGTCCTGATATCCTGATATTCAAGAAATCGAACGCGGCCTCTGTTGATAGATTGGTAAGCGCGCTAGGGGGAGAGCAAGAGTTGCCCTTCATTCCTGAAGAGGATGCGTCCATGCGGAAACTGCTGTCAGACGCGATAATCGCGGTCGAGTGCGAGAACAGCCTGTGGCGCGCCGGACAAATGCCCGCGTATGGTTCACAGCTAAGGCCCATGAGAAGGCTGGGCGGCAAACTCGGATTGCCCAAGAACGCGGTTCTACCCACCGTCATACTGAAAGAGGAAGACCGTGGAAGACTATTCGCCTGGCAGGACAAGAATAAAATCGATATCCATATCTGGCACGTATTCTACGATATGTCATTCGGACTTGCGCTGAACGCAGCCGACGCGCTGATTGCGGAAGGTCTTATAGAACCCACAAACCAGAGATTCCAGGCTCCGGGCGGCGCAACGACTGAGAAGTATATCTACAAATTCTACTACCACTACGCCTACCGGATTGGAGACATAACGGAAGAACCAAATCTTGTAGCAGACTTCATAACTGACAGAAACGGACATATCCTGCCTTATGTCAGGTTCGAAAGCGGTAAAATGGCTATCAACGCGGATACGATACGATTGTTGGAAGAACTAGGTGGGTAGCATGGCGCTCGGAGCGTTGGAGGCGCGGCAGATAATACCCGATAGCGGCCCAAAGCGGGAGGTACTTCGCGAGAAGGGGCAATTCTGGACGCCGGATTGGATTGCCCAAGCGATGGTCTCCTATGTCACGCTGGATTCCCCGACCCATATATTCGATCCCGCCGTTGGAGCGGGAGTGTTCTTTCGCGCCGCAAAGAATGTCGCCGAGGAACGTGGCGGAGAAATCGGGTTTCTGGGAAATGAACTCGATCCCAGCGCTTTGCAGGAAGCGCTTTACAACGGGCTGTCAGCCGATGACTTGGCCCATATAGAGATACGTGACTTCATACTGAATCCTCCGACGGGGCCATTCAAGGCCATAGTCGCCAACCCGCCGTATATCCGGCATCATCGGCTGCCCTATGACGTTAAACAGGAACTCCGACACATAGGCGTCAACTCCCTCGGTAAACCCCTTGATGGACGCGCTGGACTGCATATCTATTTCCTGATTCGCGCTCTGCGACTGTTAGACAAGCATGGCCGTCTCGCGTTCATAATGCCCGCCGACACCTGCGAGGGCGTATTCTCGTCCACGCTTTGGAAATGGATAGCTGGCAACTACCGTCTGGAAGCCGTGATTACTTTCGCCCCGCACGCCTCGCCATTTCCGAAGGTCGACACCAACCCTATAATCTTCATGTTATCGAATGAACCGCCCCGAGAAGAATTTTTCTGGGCCAGATGCGTACAACCCCAAACGCGAGCGCTCAAAAATTGGGCTGATTCGGGATTCTGCGCGATAGATACAGCCGACGTTGAAATTTACAAGAGGTCTTTATCCGAAGGTTTGTCCACCGGACTTTCAAGACCGCCAACTAAGTCCGACTGTGAATCCGCGACTCTGGGAGACTTCGCAAGCGTGTTGCGCGGAATCGCAACCGGGGCCAATGACTTCTTTTTTCTGACTGCGGACAGGGCCGATAAGTTACAGATTCCAGATGACTTCTTGATCCCCGCAGTCGGTAGAACGCGAGACGCGCCCACTGATGAGATAACCCATGAAACTATTGAAGCGCTCGATATGAAGGGCAGGCCAACTTTTCTTTTCTCTCCTGACGGACGTCGAAAGGACAATTTCCCGCCGAGTGTTCGGGAATATCTGGACTATGGGGAAAATGCGGGCATTCACAAGAAATCCCTTATATCCACCAGGCGCCCTTGGTACAAGATGGAAACACGCACCCCGCCTCCCATACTGTTCGCGTATCTTGGCCGCCGCAACGCCAGATTCATACGCAACCGCGCCGGAGTAGTCCCGCTAACGGGCTTCCTGTGCGTGTATCCCCATCGGGATGATATAGAATCCGTCGAGCGACTGTGGCAAGCGCTCCGACATCCTGAGACCATCGCCAATCTATCGCTGGTCGGAAAGTCCTACGGCGGAGGCGCGATCAAGGTGGAACCCAGATCGTTGGAGCGATTGCCTATTCCCAAGCAAGTTGCCACCTCGCTTGAATTCGTTGCCCCATACCAAGTAAATCAGACCAAATTCTGGTAACTCAATAGCGTAATCAGAGCGCGTAAAGAGGTACGAATCCCCAAATGACCACATCACCCAGCGCCGCCCTCTCAGACATCACCATCCTCGACCTCTGCGACGAGAAAGGACAGCTTATCGGCAAGTTGCTCGGCGAGATGGGCGCGCGCGTCATCAAGATTGAGCCGCCGTCCGGCGACGGCGCAAGGAATGTCGGGCCGTTCCGCGATGATGTTCCCGATAAGGACAGCAGCCTCCACTTCTGGGCGTTCAACACCGCGAAGGAGGGCATTACGCTCGACATCGCTTCCCATAAGGGCGCCGAACTGCTCAGGAAGCTAGTCAAGAAGGCCGATGTTCTGCTGGAGAGCTACGACCCGGGCTACCTCGATTCGCTCGGACTGGGCTACGACGCCCTGAGCGCTATCAACCCCGCGCTGGTGATGACCTCGCTGACCGGGTTCGGACAGGACGGCCCCTACCGCGACTACAAGACCTCCGACCTTGTTGCCATGGCCATGGGCGGCATCATGCACAGCTGCGGCTACGACGATCTGCCCGGCTCCCCGCCCATCCGTCCGAGCGGCGGGCATGGGTATATCACCGCGTCTCACTACGCCACCATCGGCACGCTGATGGCGCTCAACTGGCGGGACATGACCGGCGAGGGCCAGTACGTTGACGCATCCATCCACGAAGCCTGTTCATGCACCACCGAGGCCGCCATGCCGCTGTACATCTACGGCGGCGAAGTGGTTCACAGGCAGACGGGCAGGCACCACGGCGTTCAGCCCACGCCCAAGACCCTCTGCCCAACGGCGGACGGCAAGTTCATTAACGTGTTCGCCGTATTCACCAGCCTCAACCAGTGGAAGATACTGGTGGCCTGGATGGACTCCGAGGGCATGGCCGAAGACCTGACCGACGAGAAGTACCTGGACATGGCGACGATGCGCGCCCGAACAGGGCAAGAGGTGGATCACGCCTTCGAGGTGGTGAAGAGGTTCATCGCGTCCCACACGGCTGAGGAGATATATCGCGGCGCGCAACAGCGCAAGTTCCCCTGGGGCATAATTCGCTCGCCCGACGAGAACCTTGACGACCCTCACTTCCGTGAGGATCGCGGCTTATTCGCCGAGGTGGAGCATCCCGAACTGGGCGAGACTTACACCTACGCCGGGCGGCCCTACGTCTTTAACAAAACCCCCTGGCGCACCTTCAGAAGCCCGCTTCTGGGCGAACACAACGCCGATGTGTACGGCCATGACCTCGGCCTCGACGAAGCGGAGATAGAACAACTCCGCGAGGAAGGCGTTATCTGAAAGCCATACCCGCGACTCAGCGCAGCGGCAGGCCGTCCGACTGTGGGATAACCCCGTCGGCTCGCATGGCGTCTATCTCGTCGGGCGAATAGCCGAGTTCGGTCAGCAGGGCCGCGGTGTCGCCGCCGAATACGGGTGAAGTTCCCGTCCTGACGGGAGTGGCGCTCATTCGGGGCGCGGCTACGCCGTGTTCGACGCCGCCGAAGAAGGGATGATTCTCGGACACTATCAGGCCGCGCTCGTCGGCGCGCGCTTCCGCTCTCACGTCGTCCAGCGCGCGGTTGGCGGTCGCGGATATTCCGGCGGCGTTCAGCGTATCCACCCACTCGGAGGTTGGGCGGGACGCGAACACTGACTCCAGCGCGGAAGAGTCGGAGAGGTCGCCCAATTCGCTGAATGATTCGAGCGCGCTTAATCTTTCCCCGTCATCATCGCCGTTAGCGGACAGCGACAGCCAGCCGTCGGAAGTCCTGTATAGCCTGTTCAGCGAGTCGAGGCCCTTGGCGTCGGGGCCGCTGATTTCGTCGGGTTCGTGGCCTTCGTAGTCCACCATGTAGGCGGACGAGAAGGTGGAGGCTGTGTAGGCCAGCGCGGTGTCTATTTTTTGCCCCCGGCCTGTGCGTTCTCGTTCCAGCAGCGCGAGCGTCACGCCGTAGGCTGCCATGATTCCGGTGCCGTAGTCGTTGAAGGTGTACGGAGGCGGGCCGGGCTGACCGTCGCCGCCGTTGCGTAGCTGCATACCCGTCGCGGCCTGCGCGTTCTGGTCGAAGCCCGGGCGCGTCGCCCAGTCGCCCTCCTGTCCGAAGGCGTTGATGGATGCGTAAACGATGCCCGGATTGCGCTCGCTGAGTTGCTCGTAGCCTATTCCCAGCCGCTCGGCGACGCCCTTGCGGAAGCCCTGCAATATCACGTCGGAGGTGTCCGCCAGCCGGTAGAACGCTTCCAGGCCGGCGGGCTTGGTTATGTTAAGGCAGACGCTGCGCTTGCCGCGTCCGACGTCCAGCCAAGGCGTCAGCGCGGGCGCGCGATGCTCCGGGTCAACCTTTATGACGTCCGCGCCGTATTCGGACAGCGTTCTGCCGCAGGTCGGCCCGGCCAGAATGATGCACAGATCCAGGACTCGTATTCCTTCCAACGCTCCGGGCATATCTTCTTTCCTTTCTTGTTTGCGTAAACCAGATGAGAGGGGTAGGCATTTCACCCTCACCCCAACCCTCTCCCTCAAGGGAGAGGGGGCTGTTGATTGGCGTTCATGGCAGACTCCATATTTATATACTCCCGTCAGCGTAAATCAGGAGAGGATTTCGTTATGCTGGCCGAGCGCCGGAGCCGGGGCGCGTATCGCGCCGGGGGTATCTTCGAGGCGGACCTGGATTCCGACCTGGCGCATTGGGCCGTACACGGGGTCGTCAAGCTCGATGACCGCGCCGGACTGGTGGGCGTGGTCGGTTTCCATCCACTCGCGGAGGGTTCGGCACAGGGTGAGGGGGACGCCCGCCTCTTCCATCATGTCTTCCCATTCCACCGCCGACTTCTCCAGCCAGGCCTCGGCGAAGCGCGCGGTCCACTCCTCGCGCTCTTCGGCGTTTACACGCAGACGCTCGTCGGTGAGCGAGGCGTACCAGTCGGGATGCCCCATCGCGGTCAGCATGGGCCTGAGCGAACGTTCGTAGGTGGCGTTCAGGTTCACCCAGCGGTCGTCGGCGCAGCGGTAGAAGCGGCCTATGGCCGGGGACAGCGCGCCCGGCCCGGCCGGGACGTCCGGCCTGCGAACGATGGCGGATCCCATCGCGGTGAACATGGAATCGTACAGCGGAACGACCACCGACTGGCCCTCGCCTGTTCTCTCGCGGTGGAACAGGGCGGCGGTTATGGCGGGGGCGGCGACCATAGCGCCGAATACGCTGGCGTATGGCAGGGCTATGAAACTCGCGCCCTCCGTTCCGTCCGCGCTGCGGTCAACATATACGCCGGTGGCGGCGGATATGATGAGTTCGCTCGCGGTCGGGCTGCCGCCCTCGGAGAAGCCCGGAATGTGGAGGTGAATGATGTCGGGCTTCTGGGCGCGGGCGGTATCGTAGTCGAGGCCGTAGGGGTTTGCGCCAGTGTCGAAGCCCTCTATCACGACGTCGGATTCTCGCGCGAGTCGGAGCAGGCGGCGGCTGTCCTTCTCGTCGGACGGGTCGGCCGCGACGGACTTCTTGCCCCTGTTCCATACGGAGAAGACGGGCGTTCCGCGCAGCGGGTCGCCCCGCGGGGACTCGACCTTGATCACGTCCGCGCCCTGGTCGGCGAGCAGCATACCGAGCACGGCAAGGGCCGGTTGGTCTCCGAGTTCCAGTATCCGATAGCGAGAAAGCGCGCCTGCCAAATGTTCACCTCGTCATATATGTCAATTTATGTTGTCCAGGTGAGCGTCCAGGTGATGGCCTGGACGAGGACTGGTGTTCTAATTACCTGGAACTCAGCTATAAAATCGCGGGTTTTAGCTACGAATTTACCTGAAAAATTTTTTTGAGACGCTTATAGAACCGCTTTGATAAATCCCAATTTATAATTTGCATGGGTGAGTTCGGTGTATTTAGCGGATATTGTAGCGTATCTGAGGCATGGTTGTGTAGTACAATCGGAAACTTGGGCTAAGGTGGAAGAGATGGAACCGGAGTTGGCGCGGACCACTGGGTCTTTCAATTATTTCCCGATACCGCTTCTGTCGTTCGCCCTGAGCTTGTCGAAGGGCCGCCCGTTCATGGTTCGACAAGCTCACCACGAACGTAATTGCAAGCTCACCACGAACGGACTACTCTCAAGCTCACTACGAACGTAATTGGTTGATAATCGAAAGACCCCGGCGGGGGCTGCGGTTTCGTTGACCGCCCTGGCTGGCGTTGGTACACTCACCGGACAATCGGCGGCCTCCCCCGATTCACGCATCAGAACGCGGAGCGTCATAATGGTTATCGCGCAGACAAAACTTACATACCAGGACTACGTGGAACTCCCAGACGACAGACGCTATGAGATAATAGACGGAGAACTCTACGAGATGACCGCGCCCACTCTCAGACACCAGGACATATTGCTCGATCTGGGTATAATCTTCAAACCTCATGTCCTAGCGAACGGGCTTGGAAGAGTCTATGTCTCGCCCGTGGATGTGATATTCACCACGAATGACATCGTACAGCCGGACTTAGTGTTCGTGTCAGAAGCGAGGCGGCATATCATCCAGGATCACGCGATAGTTGGCGCGCCTGACTTGGTGATAGAGATTCTGTCACCTAGCACGGCGGCGAATGACCGCAATCGGAAGGCAGACCTGTACGAGCTGCACGGTGTCGCGGAGTACTGGATGGTGGACATGGAGACTGAGACTATCGAGGTACGCAGGCTGAGGGGCGGCGAGTATGGCGATGGCGAGACATACGAGTCGGGCTTTGTGTCCACGCCGCTGATTCCCGGCCTGGAAGTTCGCCTAGACGACGTATTCGCGCAGGACTAACCTAAATTGGCCTCCCAACCTAGACTTCTCATAGCGACGCACAACAGGGGCAAGTTGCGCGAGTTGAGCGAACTGCTGGGAGATGTTCCTTATGAACTGGTGTCGCTGGGCGAGTTGGGGATTGAGCAGGACGTGGAGGAGACTGGCAGTACGTTCGAGGAGAACGCGGTTCTGAAGGCGGAGAGCTATTGCGGACTGGCGGGCGTCATGACGCTGGCGGATGATTCGGGGTTGGAGGTTGACGCGCTGGGCGGTGAGCCGGGCGTTCGCTCGGCGCGGTACGCGGGGGCGGACGCCACGGACGCCGAGCGGGTGGAGTTTCTGCTGGACAGGCTGGACGGTACGGACCCGGATACGTGGACGGCGCGGTTTCGGTGCGTGATAGCGATTGCGGAGCCGGGCCGGGCGACCTCGCTTCACTCCGGTTCATGCGAGGGGCGAATAGTGTCCGAGCCGCGCGGGGAGAATGGGTTCGGCTACGATCCGGTCTTCGAGTTCCCGGATATTGGGCTGACTATGGCGGAATTGTTGTCGGAGCGGAAGAACCGAATCAGCCATCGGGGGAAGGCGGCGGGAGAGGCGTCGAGGTGGTTGAGGGCGTCGAGGGAGAGTGGGCTTACGCAATCGTCTCGTGTGAATTCTTGGTTGACATAATAGATACTATGTGCTATCGTGGGGTATGAGGGGTGGGCTGCGGCTGCCCCGGAATGGAACAGAGCCTGAACCACCCTATGCCGGAGAAAACAGGATTCCATAGCCCTTTCACTCGGTCCTGTGAAACTCATATACTCGCTTGGACGGGTTCGGTGGACTGAAGGAACGAAATGCGATGACGACTGACAGTGCCATAGACAGATTGGGGTTTGCGGACTTTCCTCTTCAGGATAGTCTCAGCATATTGGAGAGCGACGCCTCTACATCTGACAAGAAGAAAGCTATGGCGTCAATAGGGCGCAAGCGCGACCCTCAGTTGAAGAACATCCTTATCAAATATACAGGGTCGGCCAATCCTGAGATAGCCATGCAAGCGATACGCGGTCTGCTGGTGTTTCGCAAAGATCCCATGGTTAAAATTTATCTGGAAACGTTATGCGAACATCAGAATGATATGATTCGGGATGTCATGCAGCAGGAAATGCTGGGAAGGGGGAGCGTGAATGAGAACTCGCACGCTGAATCTCTCGACTTCATGAAAAACACAGTCGTGCATGGCGACGTTCTGGATACCCTGAAGCATACCCCTGAAAGATCAATCCATCTCACGTTCACCTCGCCGCCCTACTACAACGCGCGGGACTACTCGATATACAAGAACTATCAAGAATACCTGGACTTTCTGGACAGCGTGTTTTCTGAAGTGCATCGCATCACAAAGGAGGGCCGCTTCTTCATACTGAACACATCCCCGGTCATAGTTCCTCGCGCCGGGAGGAAGTATTCCAGCAGACGCTACCCCGTGCCTTTTGACATACACGCGCGACTTGTGAATATGGGCTGGGAGTTTATTGACGATATTATCTGGGCGAAACCCGAGAAGAGCGCCAAGAACCGGGTGGCGGGGTTCGAAGTGAACCGGAAGCCGCTCACGTACAAGGCGAACGCCCGAACAGAATACGTGATGGTGTATCGGAAGAAGTCTTTCAAGCTGATAGACTGGAACCTACGACAATACTCAAAGGATGCTGTTGCCGAGAGTTTAGTGTCGGATGACTTCGAGAGATCGAATGTGTGGAACATCGCTCCTGTGACAGACAGAGTGCATAGCGCGGTATTCCCGTTGAGGTTGTGCGATCAGGTTGTCAGGCTGTATTCGTTTGTGGGTGACCTTGTGTTCGACCCGTTCGCTGGCAGCGGAACCCTGGGTAAGGCCGCCATTCGGCTTGACCGGCATTTCTTCATGACGGAAATACAGGAAAAATATATTTCCCGCATACGGGAAAACATAGGCGGGATGTTTGGGCATGACAGGCCAGTTCGCTTCCTGGGCCTAGACGAATTCAAGTGTGAGGCTAAGAAATGGCAATAACCATTCGTAGAGAAGCTGTCGCGGAGATCATCAGGCGTGTATTGGCGGGACGCGATCACCGCGATGTTGTCATTGACTTGATAGACGCTGTGTTCCTTAGTGACGCTTTCAACTTCTTTGAACAAGTCGTTTACGCCAAAATCAGGAAGACGCGCATCACGACGGACTGGTACCGTGAGCATTTTCTGGATCCCGATTTAGACAAACAAGATATAGCTATGAACGCAGGTCTGAATATGAAGACCATCAGTAACAAGCGCCAGTCGACGAGGAAACGAATAGTTATTGAAGAGGCTCTGAACCATTATGAGAAATTCCTTGAGCTGATTGACTCGCTGAGCGATGATAGGTTCAACATTGATCTGTCATTGACTTTAGGGGATGCGACAGTTCGATTAAATCTGAATGAAAGCTTGGTAGTTATCAACGCTCTTGCCGTTAGGCGTGCCGCTATACGGGGTGGCGCGTGGAGCAGCGCAGGCAAGCGCGTGGAAGCTCCTCTCATGGAAACCCTGTGCCGGCTGTTCGAGGTCGAACCGAAATACTTCACCAGGGCGCTCGCTGATGACGACTCGCTCCGCGAGGTGGACTACTATCTGATTCGGCCTAACGGAGACAGAGCGAAGTGTGAAGTGAAGTTGATGGGACGCGGCAATCCGGAGAGCGCGGACGCCATTCACGCCAGGGACACCGACGTATTTGTGGCAAGTACACTGTCGGATACGAACAAGCGGCAGCTGGATGAAGCCGGGGTTCTGTGGACCGAGTTGCAAGTCCCCAATGGCTTCTTGCGCTTTCAGAAGACTCTTGGAGCGCTTGACATCCCCCACACGCCGAGCGGTGGATTCTCGGACGATGAAATTGAGAGCGCCATTAGGCGGGCGCTCGCTCTTTGACGAGTGTTCTCTCGCGGCTCCTCAGGTATCCGCAATCCCCCACATCTCGTGTGGGGGATTGCGCGTTGGGCAGGTAGTGTAGAATAGGGGGTGGATGCACTACCAGAGGACGGGCGATGAGACACGGACGGACGACCGCAGAGGCCTCGCGCCAAAGCTATGCAACGCCCTATGCGCTACACGCGGGGGCGTTTGGCTGTATAATGGATGTATGATGACTTCAGACATGGCGAAAATTCCGGCGCTGGACAGGTTCAGAAGGCCGCTGCGCGACCTGAGAATCTCGGTGACGGACAGGTGCAACTTCCGCTGTCCGTACTGTATGCCCGCCGAGATATACGGCGACCGCTACCAGTTCCTGCCCAGGGAGTCGCTGCTGACTTTCGAGGAGATAGCGCGGCTGACGCGCGTATTGGTCGGGCTGGGCGTGGTGAAGGTTCGCGTAACCGGAGGCGAGCCGCTGGTTCGCGCTGAGATAGATAAGCTCATCGCGATGCTGGCGCGGATACCGGGCATAGAAGACCTGACGATGACGACGAACGCCTTTCTGCTGTCTCAGTTCGCGGACAGGCTGAAGGAAGCGGGGCTTCAGCGTATCACGGTCAGCCTGGACTCGCTGGACGACTCGGTTTTCAGGAAGATGAACGGGCGCAACTTCGGCACGGACAGAGTGTTGGAGGGCATAGAGGCGGCGGACAGGGCTGGCCTGCGTCCAATCAAGATAAACGCCGTCGTGCAGCGCGGGGTGAATGATCACACGCTGGTCGAACTGGCGCGGTTCGCGCGGGAGCGCGGCCATATCGCGCGCTTCATAGAGTACATGGACGTCGGGACGCTGAACGGCTGGAAGATGGACGACGTTGTTCCGGCGGAGGAGATACTGGAGCGGATACACGCGGAGATGCCGCTGGAGCCTGTGGAGGCCAACTACAAGGGCGAGGTGGCGCTGCGTTACGGGTTCAGGGACGGCGACGGGGAGGTGGGGGTGATAGCGTCGGTGACCAAGCCGTTCTGCGGGGACTGCGCGCGTATGCGGCTTTCGCCGGAGGGCCAGATAGTGACCTGCCTGTTCGCCACGTCGGGTACGGACTTGAGGACGCCGATGCGCGAGGGCGCGACGGACGATGAGTTAGAGGCCATCATACGCGGCCTGTGGGGACTGCGCGACGACCGCTACTCGGAGATAAGGACGATGTTCACGGACGAGCCGCGCAAGAAGGTGGAGATGTACCATATCGGCGGCTAGAGGCTGTCCTGTAAACACCAATCTTGGTGGGAACTGTGTGTTTTCACCCTCACCCTAGCCCTCTCCCATCAAGGGAGAGGGGATTATAGAAGCGCTCCCAGGTGTGAGCCGGTTTTATGAGATGGCTTGTAGAGAGGGCGTTTCACAGGACTTCCCGCAGTTTCTTCATGGCGAGTCTCATTCGCGTCTTGACCGTGCCGAGCGGCTGATCAAGCTCCCGGGAGATTTCCGAGTGGGTAAGCCCGCCGAAGTAGGCAAGCGCCACCACGTCTCGCTGCTCCGGCCTCAGCGTCATAAGCGCCGACTTGAGGCGGTTTCCCTCGAACAGCACCGAGACGTATTCGGTCGGGTCGTCGGAGCGGGATTCGGTGGGCCTGTTGGTGAGGTCAACGTCGTACTGCACCCTGTTATACTCGCGGCGGCGCTTACGCAGTTCGTCTATCGTTCGGTTGCGCGCGATGCTGAACAGCCAGCTAGTTACCTTTCCCCTGTGGGACTTGTAGCTTCCGGCCCGCCGCCACACGTTGAAGAAGGTGTCCTGGGTGACCTCCTCGGCGGCGTTGGGGTCTCTCAGCTTTTGCACCGCAATCGAATAGACCGGCCTGGAATACCTGGAATACAGCGATTCGAGAGCGATCTTGTCTCCATTGCTGATACACTCCATCAGATACTTGTCTTCGGCTTCTTCGTAGTTCACGGCTCTCACCATCGAGCGGCTGTGAACCGCGCCGCTCGCCTTTCTATAAGATACTGGACAATGCCGGATATACCATTCCCTTGAACATCTACAACGAACCGGGAGCGAAATGGTTAGCTGTCAAGAACCCTGTGAAACATTAGATACGGGAAAGCTGGAAAGGGATTCGGCCAGACTGGGGGTCGCGCTGGACCCGGCCCAGCCGGATAAGTTCCGGCTGTACTACCGCGAACTGGTCTCCTGGAATTCCAGGATGAACCTGACGAGCGTGACGGGCTGGGATGAGGTTGTGGAGACGCATTTTCTGGATTCGCTATCCATCGCGGGCGCGCTGCCGTCGGAGTTGGCGACCGCCGGGAACTTCGTTGACATAGGCGCGGGGGCGGGTTTTCCGGGGATACCGCTCAAGATAGCGTTTCCGGGACTGTCCGGCTTGCTGGTCGAGGCGACGGCGCGGAAGGTGGAGTTTCTGAGGAACGTGGCGGACATACTGGAACTGACCGATATGGAAGCGCGACACGCGCGGGCCGAGACGCTGGGACGGCGCGAGGATTTCCGGGAAGGGTTCGACCTGGCGCTGGCGCGCGCCGTCGCTCCGATGCCCGCGCTGGCGGAGCTGACGCTGCCGTTCTGCGCGGTGGGCGGGGTGGCCGCGCTGCACAAGACGCGCGCCGCGTCGGAGGAGATAGCCTCCGCTCACAGGGCCATAGAGACGATGGGCGGGCGGATACGCGAGATCGCGGACGCGGGCGGAGACAGCAAGGTACTGGTGGTCATAGACAAAGTACGCGAGACTCCCGCCAACTACCCGCGCCGTCCGGGGATTCCGTCCAAGCGCCCGCTGCTCTGAGCCGCCCACGCCACAGAACCGATTCTGCTAAACTGGTGATACGCGCTGAGAGGGAGACGCTGAAGTGACCACGATAAACGAAGCCGACGTCATCAGAATAATACAGCAGAATCCGCGCCTGGTGTTCGACGCCATGCGGGAAGACCCGGAACTACAGAAAGAAGTGAGGCAGGCGATTCTCACGGACGAACTTCTGGAATTGCCGAGGCAGTTCGCCAAGATGTCGGACATTCTGGAAACCCAGGTGAGAATCGTCTCCAAGATGGATGGCAGGGTGGAGCGGGTAGAGACTAAGGTGGACAATACGGACGCCAGGTTGGAGCGGGTAGAGACTAAGGTGGACAATACGGACGCCAGGTTGGAGCGGGTAGAGACTAAGGTGGACAATACGGACGCCAGGTTGGAGCGGGTAGAGACTAAGGTGGACAATACGGACGCCAGGTTGGAGCGGGTAGAGACTAAGGTGGACAATACGGACGCCAGGTTGGAGCGGGTAGAGACTAAGGTGGACAATACGGACGGCAGATTGGAGCGCGTAGAGTCCATGGTGGAACGCATACCGCCCTTAGAGGCTCGGATGGATCGTGTAGAGGCGTTGCTGGGCTATCTTGTGGGAAGCGAGCTTGAGCGAAAGATGGGAACGTTCGTGCCTAATCGCTTGGAGGCGGCTTACGAAGTGGACGATATTCATATCCTGGTCTATCAGGACCGCCACCCCGCCGTGGACCGCGATTTTCTCCGGGCGATAGACCGCGCTCGCGGAAACGCCGTCATAGATGACATGGAGCATCGCCGGCTGAGAAGCGCGGACATGATAGTCAGAGCCAATCGCGGCGGCGGCGAGGTCTTCTTCACGGTGGAAGCGTCAAGCACGGTGGATGAAGACGATGTTGACCGCGCCGTCCAGTCGGCGCTGGCGCTGGAGAAAGTCGCCGACGGGGAGGTCATTCCGGTCGCCATTGGCTACGCGATTCCCAGCGACGTCCGGGAGTACAACGCCGTAGAAAAGGGCGGTCGCGCGCGGATATTCGAGATGCGGAGGCGAAATCGGTGATGCCCGCGCCGCGCCGCGAACGACTGAGGACTAATAACTGAACACTGAAAACTCACGGATGACACAAGACAAACAGAATCCACCGGCCCAAGTACCGCTCACAAGACGCATCTTCTCGATTCCCACGCTGCTGTCCTTCGGAATCGCGGCGGGCGTCATATTCTTTCTGGCCACCAGGTTCGAGTTGGACTGGGCGGAAACCTGGCGCGGGATTCGGGACATGAACCCGTGGCTCTATCTTCTGGCCCTCGCGCTGTACTATCTCAGCTTCATATTTCGGGGGATGCGCTGGAACATACTGGCGGCCAACGCCGCCGAATCGAGCGGCGAAAACTTCCGACCGCTTTCTACGCCTCGCACCTCGCAGTTGATAGTAATAGGCTGGTTCGTCAACTCGGTCGCCTGGCTCAGGATGGGCGACGCGTACCGCGCCTACGCTTTCGCGGAGGACTCGGAGAGCAGCTTTTCGTGGAGCCTGGGAACCCTGCTGGCCGAGCGCGTGCTGGACATGATAATCGTGGCGGCGATAATCCTGACCGCCGCAGCCGTCCTGGCGCTGACCAAGGGGCAGGCGGTCGCGGTTTACATAATCGTCATGGCGTCGGTCATGACCGTGGGCATAGTGGCGGTCGCGCTGTTGATGAAGGCTTACGGCGACCGCGCGGCGAACTTTCTGCCCGTCAGGATAGAGGCCGCCTACCGCCGTTTCAGCCAGGGGACGCTGGGCAGCTTTCGTCGCGTGCCGCTGGCTATGTTTCTCGGACTGCTGGGCTGGCTGCTGGAAATGGGGCGGCTGTATTTCGGGCTGATGGCGCTGGGCATGGAATTCAGCCTGGTTCTCGTCCCAATCGTGGCGGTGGGACACGCGATTCTTAGCACCGTGCCGACTCCGGGCGGGGTCGGAGCGGTGGAGCCGGGAGTGGCCGGGCTTCTGCTCATCGAGCTGAGCGCGCCGGAGGCCGCCGCGGTCACAATCGTTGACCGCTCGATCACGTATCTCAGCGTCATAGTCGTCGGCGCGGCGCTGTTCGCGCTGAGGCAGGCGCAGAACATACGCCGCTCCCGGAAGCGAGTCTCGGAGAATTTGACACCTTCAGCCTAGCCATCTCTCGGGGGAGACGGGAGTGTGGTTGGGCGGGTTGTCACCCCCATCCTGGCCTTCCCCGGTCAAGGGGGAAGGAATATGGAAGGAGAATTATCTCGCCAGGACATATAAAAAATTATTCATGCAAATTTTATCTTGACTTGTTATTAAATTCTGAGTAAACTCCGCAGCAGACATAACCCCAGAGAGGAGAGGGGAGAGCTATGGTCGCGGAAAAAGAGGTAGAAGTAAGTCATGTTGTAAATCGTCCGGGGAGATTGCACGGCGATCCGGATTACGATATTCCGGTGCCTGAAAGTCTGACGACGGTCCCCGGCATTCGCAAGAATGATGTGGACGTATCCTTCTATACGAGGGTGGACCCAATCGAGTCCCAGAACATCGAGAAGGCGGCGGACCGCGAATGGGTCTGGACCGTCTATACCGACGATGTTCGCCAGTATCGCGAGGAACACGACAGGGTTAACAAGCCGCTCGTGGACGCCGCTATCGTATCCGGGGAGATAGAGCCGACCGGCGAAGCGGAAATCGGCAAGGACATGACCGAGGAGCTCCGGCTCAAGGCGCGCGAACTGGGCTATGGCGAGGTCGGCTTCACCCGCTTCGACCGCCACTACGCCTACAAGAGCAAGAGACGGTGGATCAAGTACGAACACGCCATCTGCCTCGCGCTGGAGCAGGACTACTGGCAGACGCAGACGATCCCCAGCCTCGAGGCTGAGTTCGCGCACTTCGGCACCTACGAGATGGAAGGCGCGATGGGTCTGGAGCTCGCCGCCTACATCCGCGAGAAGGGCTATCACGCGCAGGTTCACAGTCCCAACGACAACAGCGCGGCCTACATACCCATGTTCGTACAGGCCGGACTCGGACAGCTGGGCGCGAACGGACAGCTTCTGTCCCCGCACTTCGGCTCGCGCGCGCGCCTCATGATAATCACCACCGACGCGCCCGTCACCTACGACGAGCCCGTTGACTACGGCATCCACCAGTTCTGCCAGGAGTGCCAGGTCTGCGTGAACCGCTGCCCGGGTCGCGCGCTGGTCAAGGAGAAGGTCTGGTACAGGGGCGTAGAGAAGAACAAGCTCATCTACGACCGCTGCCGCCCGGTGATGGCGCGCTACGAAGGCTGCGCCGTCTGCATGAAGGTATGCCCGGTTCAGCGCTACGGCATGAAGCCCGTCATGGAACACTACATAGAGACCGATGGTGAGATCCTCGGCAAGGGCACCGACAACCTGGAAGGCTACGAACTGCGCGACAAGGGCTATTTCGGCCCTGGCAAGCTGCCCAAGTTCAACCGCGACTTCTTCGAGATTCCGCACGGGACGAAGGAAGAGTGGCTGTTCGAGGAGTTCAAGGCCAAGCTCCAGAGCGAGAAGAAGCCGGATTCCGAAGAGATCATGGACTTCGTGAGCGAGCTCGACGAGATACTCACGATAGGCCACACGACGCGCGGCGACGAGTAGAACCCGCTCGCCACAAGGCGGTCACACAGGAAACTTAGAGCAAGGGGCCGGAACCTGATACTGGGGCCGGCCCCTAAGCGTTCCGCGAGATACCCAGCGCTTCAGAACGAGGTACTAAGACGATGCCAGCTTTCAGAAAAGAACACATTGACGCGCTCTTCGGCGAGATCGAGGACAACTACAAGGACAAGCCGGAGCGCGAGCAGCTTCACAGGGACGCCCACCTGGCTATCGCGTGGCACGACGCGGGCCGACCCATCTCCGGCGAGATAGACGACCGCGTTGTGGACCTGGTGAACCGGCACAAGCCGTAGGGCCAAGAAGATTGTGTAAGTCCCTTCCCCCCTTGATGGGGGAAGGTTAGAGCCTGTCCCGTACTTGATACGGGGATGGGGGGGGACGCCCTCACCTCAATCCTCTCCCATTGAGGGAGAGGAAGCGCGCGGAATCATCATGTCAGATGAGAGGCGGCTTCCGCCTGTATATCTGGATTCGGTGGCGGTTGGCCTCGGTTATATAGACCAGCCCGGCGTCGTCCAGCTTTACGGACATGGGCGCCCAGAACAGGCTCTCTACGTGCGCGGACTCGGCGTGCGGGTCGCCGTCATAGACTTCGGGCAGGTCGGGCGCGAGGTTGGCGGACGCCCGCGCCGCCGCTTCTTCGCGGTTGGTTTCCATGAAACTGGCGGCCCACTTCGACAGCGTCGCCTCGCCCCGCAGAACCTGGAGCGGGCTTCCGTCGCCGTCGAGTACCTGCACTCTCTCGTTGCCCCAGTCGGACACGTAGATATGGCCGCGTTCGTCAACCGCGACGCCGGACGGACGGCGCAGTTCGCCCGCTTCCCGTCCCGACGTTCCGTATGCCGCGACGAACTCGCCCTCTGGCGAGAACCGCTGTATCCGGTCGTTGCCCCAGTCCGCGACGTACAGGTCTCCGTCGGGCGCGACGGTCAGGCCCCAGGGCAGCCTGAATTGCCCCTCGGACGACCCCGCCGAGCCGAAGGCGCGCAGAAAGGCGCCGGACGCGGTGAACTTCTGGACGCGGTTGTTGTGGGTGTCGGCGACGTAGATGTTGTCGTCCGCGTCGAACGCTATCCCGGAAGGTCCGTTCAGTTCGCCCTCGCCAACGCCATAAGCGCCCCAGCGGGAGACGAAGCCGCCGTCGTAGTCGAACGCGGTTATGCGGTGTGCGTAGTCGTCGGCGACGTAGATATGCCCCTGTCCGCTCTCGGTGGCGCAGGTGGGGGAGATTAGCTGGCCGTCGCCCTCGCCCAGGTGTCCGAACGTGCCGTAGTATTCGCTGTCCAGGTCCAGGATGGTGACCCTCACGCCGCGCTCTCCGAAGTCCCGGGAGCGGTTAAGCGTGTACAGCCGCCCGTTCCGCGCCGCCACCGTATCGGTAGGATACTCGAAGCCGCGCCCCTCCATCGCCACTATGCCGATTGTCTGACAGTATTCAAGCATGGGTCTATGCCAACTGGAACTCTCTGGTTGACGCCGACAGCCGGAGCAGGTTCGCTACGTTATCGCGGCCACGGTCGTCCTCCGCGAATCGAACCAGCGTGTCGCGCGTTTCGTCGGACACCGAGAACGCGCCCATCTCGTCCAGGCAGCGATCCACCAGGCGCTCGGCGGAGAGTCCCTCGGCGTCCTGGCGTATTCTGTCAACCATAGCGCTGACGCCGGGCTTGTTCGCGTCTCCGAACTGCTCAGAGGCGAAGTTGATTCGCTCCACCAGCGCGCCGGTGTCAATCCACTCCGTTCCCTGATGCCAGCCCTCCACGCTGGGCGGATTGTTGAGTTCCTGCCCCATCCATACGCTCTGCCTGTACCTGGGTATCATGTCCCTGCGCGGCATATCGAACTCCCCGGTCATTCGCAGCGCGCTAACCAGGAATTCTACCGGCCCCTTGACCTTCTTGTAGCGCGCGTCCTCAGAGCGGAAGAAGTCGGAGTTGAACAGCGTCCGCAAGACCGCCTTCATGTCGTAGCCGCCGTCGAAGTAGGCGCGAACCAGCGCCTCGATAGCCTCCGGGTCTCGCGGAGGGGTGTACGGCCATGCCGGAACGGGCGGCTCGTCCGCGACGAAGAAGTGATACAGATGTCTGGATATGAACCGCGCCGTGGATTCCCGCCCGCATATTATCCTGATGATGTCCTCGCCGTTGAAGTTGCCCGTGTGGCCCAGGAAGGTCTTCTCGCCTTCGTCATGGTCTTCCGGTCGGTAGTCGAAGTGGTAGGCGATTCGACCGTAGGGCCAGTCCGAATCACGCATCGAGCGAACCATCATGTACTCGGTGTTGCCGATTGTCCAGCCCGTAAACGCGCGGGCGCACTCTTTTATGTCGTCCTCGCTGTAGTTGCCCACTCCCATGGAGAATAGTTCAAGTAGTTCGCGCGCCCAGTTCTCGTTGATAGCGTCGCCGTGGTTCTCCTGGTTGTCCAGCCAGACTATCATCGCCGGGTCTTTCGCCAGCCTAAGCAGTATGGAGTCGAAGCTGTCCATGCCATGCCTGCGGAAGGTGTTTATCTGGTCGTACAGCACCCTGCCGTTGATGACCTTCGGAACGCCGGTGGCGAATATGCCGTGCCAGAATAGAGCCATCTTCTCCAGCAGGGGCGCGTTCGTGGTTATCATGCGATAGACCCAGTTGCGGGCGGAGCCGGGCGCGTTTATCATGCCCGACGCTTCCAGGTCGAAGCGCCTCACCATATCGTCGCCCAGCCACTCGGTATCCTTGGGATTCAGTAGATCCTCGACCGTGGCCTCGTATCCCTTCGCGGCATACTCCTCTAGCTCCGCGCGCGTAGCGCCGAAGCCCGCGCGCCGCATGAGATGGGCGATGAGTTCTATGTCTGACTGGGACATGGTATCTCCTGAGCCTGCTGACCGCTCGGCGTGTCGGGACGGCTGAGATCGGATGGAGGAAGTCCGCCGGGCCGGTCGCCGCTCATCCCGAATCGCTGCCGATACTATATCCAAGACATAAACCAATGGCAAGCGGACCGCCCGCCTTGACAGGGCCTTTCGATTATCAACCAATTACGTTCGTGGCGGCCCTTCGACAAGCTCAGGGCGAACGACAGAAGCGGTATCGGGAAATAACCGAAAGACCCTGCCCGCCTTGAGCCTGTATCAGTTCGTTGTCGCCGCGGGGCGGGAAGCGCTACACCGGGCAGTCGCTATGCTATCCGGGGGCGATGATTTGGTTGTGAGGACTATGCGGACATCGCGGGGGCTTGGCGCCGGGGCCTGGCGGTCCGCCTGTGAATCAGCCGAGAAAGTGACGAAGGTGGGCGGCCTCTTCGACGAAGTGGAACCCGCGCGACGCCACGTCCTCGTTGCCGACGCTGGCCCATATCGCGCTCGTCAGTCCCTCGTGGACCCGGTCAAGCTCGTCTGTGTATTGCCCGACCACGCCCATGTAGGAGTTGCCCAGCAACTCCCTCACGCGCCGCTCATTGGTGAAGCGCAGCGCGGCGCGCAGGTCCTCGTCCATGTTGGGATAGACTTCCCGGATGAACTCGAGATCGCTTTCGTCAAGGCAGGCAAGCCCCAGCAACTCGGGAGGAACTCCGATGGAGTACAGCGACGCCGCGAACCCGATGGCCCTGGGGAGCGTGACTCCACCCACACCGTCGAGAGAACGCCCGTAACCGAACAGCCCAACGTGCATCTTGCGCTCGCGTCGCCTGGGCACGCGCGCCGATACTGTCGTGATGACGTCGGTCAGGTCCCGCACCCGCGCCTGGTACTCCTCGGTGGACTTTTCGATGATCTTCTTCGCCTGATCCTGGTCTATGAACACCGGCTCCGCGCGCTCATGAGCGAGTATCTTCGCTATACCCTCCCGCGCGGTATCCCTGTCGTAGTCGTACTTGAACGCGGACTGGACCGTAAACGTCTGGGCGCTCGGATACTCCGCCAGCGAGCGCTCAACGTTCGTAGGCCCCAGGTGGCCGCGGAACGGCGCGGAACCTGCCCCGATGATGGGATACAACGGCAATCCCAACTTCGCTTCAAGGTCGTGCAGTCGCAGCAGCCCCACCTTCAGAATCAGCTCGGCGGCCACCATCCCGTAGTTCAGCGCCGGGTCGCTCCTGGCGAGAAACACCCTCTGGTACGGCAGATCCCTGTCCCGCAGGTACTCCTCCACGATACGGTCGCAATAGAATAGATGCTCCATGTCTTCGATGAGCGGAATCACCCGGATGCTCTTCGGATAGAACTCCCCCACCCAGTCCTTGACCGACTGCCCGTCGAATACCGTCTGGTCTTCCTGCCCTACGATAACCTTCCGATAGTACGCTTCCACCATCGAAATCTCTTCCGCCGACGTCGTAAGCGGGAGTATCACCTCCTGTATCGGCGCGACATCTCCGTCCCCGTAGAAACCCTGCGCCATGTCCCAGGAAGAAGACACGCTCTGGAGCGCCTCGACCATTGACTTCCTCATATCCCGCTCGACACGCGGGTTGGGCACCCGCAGCGTAAGCGCCACGTCGGCGCCGAGCCGGACGTCATCCTGGAAGAAGTCGGGATAGCCGGTCAGCAGCTTGCGAACGACCTGGTTATCCGCTTCCTTCCCTTCCGAATCCCACATCTGCTCGTCGCAGCCCAGCGCGAACACATCCACCGCTTCCTCGATCTCTCCGTCCCCTCGCAGCACGCCGGCGCTGTCCGCGAAAGGCGCGGGCGAAGCGTTATCCGGGTGCTGGGTACTCATCACCTTGGGAATCAGGGACACGACACACCTCCCAAAATCATTCCGTTCATTACGCGCGTCGGACTCAGACTAATTCGGGAATGATTATACAGGACGGACAGGCTGGGGCAACCCGTATGATCCGCGCGACTCAATCGCAAGCGCCATGCCGCGCATTCAAGAGCGCGAAGCGGGAGCCGGTCCGCAACCGATGACAGCGCCTCGGAACGATTCTGGTTTGGCGTCCAGGGAGGATAGTGGCTGCCCGGCCAGGATTCGAACCTGGGTCAGAGGCTCCAAAGGCCCCTGTGCTGCCACTACACCACCGGGCAGGGTTCCATGAAAGGTAAAGCGTCCTGGTTGCGCGTCTCGCCTTCAGTCCCGCTTCCTTATATAACTATACAGAAAATAGCGCTCTCGCGGTATGGCAACTCCGTACAGGCACAATCCATTCCGCGCTGCCAAAGTCGCATCAAACGCAACTTTGCTGTATTATTATCCCACTCTCTTAGCCAAGTCCCCAATTCGAAATTCCAAATTCACCATTCCAACCCCGGAGGCGGAAGTGACTTCAGACCCACGTCCAGACGTAGTTGTAGTAGGCGGAGGAAACGCCGCCCTGTCCGCGGCGCTCGCCGCAATCGAGCGGGGCGCGAACGTACTCGTTCTGGAGAAAGCGCCCGAACACCTGCGCGGCGGCAACTCGTACTTCACCGGCGGACTGTTCAGGTTCGCGTATGACAGCCTCGAAGACCTTCTCCCGCTGCTGCCCGAAATGTCCGAGGATGAAAAGTCCGGCATTGACGTCGGCTCCTATACCCAGAACGCCTTCTACGAAGACATCATGCGCGTTACCGAGGGCCTGTCCGACGCTCAGCTAGTCCAGACTCTCGTATCGCAATCCCTACCCACTATGCGCTGGCTCGGAGATCAGGGCGTCCCCTGGATACTGGCCTACGGACGCCAGGCGTTCAGGCACGAGGGCATTCTCAGGTTCTGGGGCGGCCTGATAGTCGAGGCGGTCGGCGGCGGCAAGGGCCTCTCCGATTCTCAGTTCGAGATTGTGGCCCGCGAGGGCGGATCCATCAGGTACGGCGCGAAGGCCAGCGCCCTGGCCACCAATAGGCGCGGCGAGATAACCGGCCTCACCATCCGCGACCAGGACGGCTTCCACGAGATAGAGTGCGACTCCGTTGTGCTGGCGTGCGGAGGCTTCGAGGCCAACGCCGAGATGAGAACCCGCTACCTCGGCCCCGGATGGGAACTCGCCAAGGTGCGAGGCACCCAGTTCAACACCGGCGACGGCATCAGAATGGCGCTCGACATCGGCGCGCAGTCCTTCGGCCACTGGAGCGGATGCCACGCCGTCGCCTGGGACCTCAACGCGCCCCCGACGGGCGACCGCAACATAGCCGACCTGTTCCAGAAGCACTCTTACCCCTTCGGCATAATCGTGAACGTGGACGGACAGCGCTTCGTGGACGAGGGCGCGGACTTCCGAAACTATACCTACGCCAAGTACGGCAAAGAGATACTCTTCCAGCCCCAGCGCGCCGCCTTCCAGATATTCGACCAGAAGACCAAGCACCTTCTCAGGGACGAGTACCACATCCCGCAGGTCTCCATGGTCGAGGCGGACACGATAGAGGCGCTGGCGGACGGACTCGGCATAGACCGCGACGGCCTGGTCGCCACCGCGCGTCAATTCAACGCCGCCGTGCAGGACGGCGAGTACAACCCCACCGCGCTGGACGGCAAGCATACGGCGGGAATAGAGCCGCCCAAGTCCAACTGGGCCTTGCCCATAGACTCCCCACCCTACATGGGCTACGCCGTCACCTGCGGAATCACGTTCACATTCGGCGGCCTGAAGATTGACGACACGGGGCGAGTTCTGGACACTGAGGACGCCGCGATTCCGGGCCTGTACGCCGCGGGCGAACTGGTAGGCGGCCTGTTCTACCACAACTACCCGGGCGGCTCCGGCCTGATGGCCGGCTCAGTATTCGGCAAGATAGCGGGCGAAGGCGCGGCGCGATACGCCTTATCAAACTAGACATCGGCGATCATACGACGGCTGACTGGCTATGCTGCAAGGCAAACATTACAGATTCCCGATTCCCGCGGTGAACGCGCGGGGCATGATCAGAACCGCTTTACGGAAAGCGGAATCATGGGCGTCGTCCCTCGCGGACGCGCTGCCCCCGTACTACGTAATCGAGGGAACGCTGGAATCCAAGCGAGTTGACGACAAAGGCGGATACATCCTGCTCGTCAGCGGCGATCCCATATCCGTTGACCGTCCCACCTACCACATCCTGGCCGTCGGAGAGCGCCTCCGAGTCCGCCACACCCGCGCCGCCCGCGCCATAAACATAGACCGCTTCCCAAACCCCAACGCCGACCACTGAACCGCGCCGCTCTCTCCCCGCGCCAACCGCCCCAATAACTGCTATCATTCCCACCACCCACATCACGGAGAGACCCCATGCCCAGCGACAGCAAGCGAGAATGGCGACAGAACACTCTTGACCCGGCGCTCAAGCGGTTCGGAGAGCGGCAGGACACGTTCGAGACCGCTTCCGGCATCGAGGAAGACATCCTCTACACCGACGAGGACAGGCCCGACTCTGACGCCAATCTCGGCTACCCCGGAGAGTATCCCTACACGCGCGGCGTTCAGCCCACCATGTATCGCGGACGCCTCTGGACGATGCGCCAGTACGCGGGCATGGCCTCTCCCGAAGAGTCCAACCGCCGCTACCGCTACCTTCTCGAACAGGGGCAGACCGGCCTGAGCGTCGCCTTCGACCTTCCCACGCAGACCGGCTACGACTCCGACCACCCAATGGCGCAGGGCGAAATCGGGCGCACCGGCGTACCCATCAGCAGCCTCTCCGACATGGAGACGCTGTTCGACGGCATCCCGCTCGACAGGGTAAGCACCTCCATGACCATCAACGCCACCGCGTCCGCGCTGCTGGCGCTCTACATCGCGGTCGCCAAAAAGCAGGGCGTCGGCCCCGAAAAGCTCAACGGCACCATCCAGAACGACATCCTCAAGGAATACATCGCGCGCGGCACCTACATCTACCCGCCCAAGCCCTCCATGCGCCTGGTGACCGACACCTTCGCCTACTGCTCCGAGAACGTCCCGCGCTGGAACACCATCAGCATAAGCGGCTACCACATGGCCGAGGCGGGCGCGACCGCCGCCCAGGAACTCGCCTTCACCTTCTCCAACGCCATAGCCTACGTCCAGGCCGCCGTTGACGCCGGGCTGAACGTTGACTCCTTCGCGCCCCGCCTCAGCTTCTTCTTCGTGGCCCAGAGCCACCTGTTTGAGGAGATAGCCAAGTTCCGCGCCGCCCGTCGTATGTGGGCCAAGATAATGCGCGAGCGATTCGGCGCTGAGAATCCGCGCTCCTGGACCTGCCGCTTCCACACCCAGACCGCCGGCGTCACCCTCACAGCGCAGCAGCCCGACAACAACGTCATCCGCACCACCATCCAGGCGCTCGCCGCCATCCTCGGCGGAACGCAGTCGCTGCACGTCAACTCAAAGGACGAGGCGCTCGCCCTCCCAACCGAGGAATCCGTCCAGCTCTCGCTCCGAACCCAGCAGGTCCTTGCCTACGAAATGGGCGTCGCCGACACCGTGGACCCTCTCGCCGGCTCATACTACGTCGAAAGCCTCACCGACCAAGTTGAGCAGAAGGCGTTTGAGTACATAGCCGAAATGGACAGCATGGGCGGCGCTCTGTCCGCGCTGGACAGGGGCTACCAGATCCAGGAGATACACGAGAGCGCGTTCCGATACCAGAGCCAGGTGGAGTCTGATGAGCGCGTAGTAGTAGGCGTCAACCGATTCCAGTCGCCCACTCCCCCGATAGAAAAGCTCCAGATGATAGAGCGCTCCGAAACCCAGCGCCAGCTGGACAGACTCGCCAAAGTGCGAAGCGAACGAGACGAATCAACCGCGCTCGCCACCCTGTCCCGTCTCGAAGAAGTCGCGCGCGGAACAGACAACACCATGCCCGCCATCCTGGAGTGCGTCGAGGCTTATGCCACCCTCGGCGAAATATCCGACGTATTCAGAAAAGTCTTCGGCGAACAGCGCGAATTCGCGCCGTTCTAGCCTAAGCGGTCATCGCTGAAATCGCGGTATGCCCCAAGACAGCGGATTGTAGCCAAGCGCGATAGCGTGTTACATTCACAGCGTTCGCCATATTGGAATCCGAATAGGAGGCAGCGCCTTGCCATACATAGAAGCCCTACAAAAGTACGCCGTATTCGATGGCCGCGCCAAGCGCTCCGAATACTGGCTGTTCCTGCTGGTACACGCCATCATATCCATAGTCCTGGGGCTGATACCCTTGGTTCTCGATTGGTTCGTCATCGTAGAGGTGGTGTACTTCCTAGCGTTGCTTGTGCCGTGGCTGGCTGTGGGAGCGCGGCGATTGCACGATAGCGGAAAGAGTGGCTGGCTTCAGCTAATCCTACTTATACCATTGATCGGCTGGATCATCGTGATAATCCTGATGGCGCTCCCAAGCGACGATGAGAACAAGTACGGCCCTCGACCAGTGTAAATCCATGTTGAGAAGCCCAGACAGAATCGTCGTCCTCGTCAGGCGCTCCGTCCCCGAAGTGGACGCCGGCCGCCCCGCCTTCGATTGCATAGCCTTTAGCCTGCCTTCTTTTGATATAGTTGATGGCGCGGGGCCGCCCTCGGCTAACTGACGGCTGACCACCCGCGAAAACCGCGCCCGGAGCCTGAGACATGACCGAACTGCTGCTCAACGAAGAAGAACTGATGCTGAGGAACGCCGTCCGCGAATTCGCTGATTCCGAACTCGCGCCCCGCGCCGCCGACTACGACCAAAGCGGCGAGTTCCCCTACGACAACATCCACGGCCTGGCCCAACTCGGCATCCTCGGACTCGGCATAGACGAGGAGTACGGCGGCAGCGGTGGCACGACCCGCCAGATGGTCGTCGCCGTCGAGGAGATAGCCAGGGGCTGCGCCGCCACCGCCACCATACTCGGCGCGCACCTGTCGCTATGCACTCAGTACATCGCCATGTTCGGCTCCGAGGGCCATAAGCGCGAGTTCATACCTCCGCTGGTGTCCGGCGAGAAGATAGGCGCGTTCGCTCTCACCGAGCCGGGCGCCGGCTCCGACGCCGCCGCGCTCCGAACCGCCGCGACCCGCTCCAACGGCGGATACGTCCTGAACGGCGCCAAGACCTTCATCACCAACGCGCCCGAAGCCGCCACAATGGTCGTAATGGCGACCCAGGACAGGACGCTCGGCTCGCGCGGCATCAACTCGTTCATCGTCGAGGCCGACACGCCCGGAATCCAGATAAACCCGCTTCACGGCAAGATGGGCATAAGAGCGTCCTCAGCGGCGGAGATAGTCTTCGACAACTGCGCCGTGCAGGAAGAGAACCGCATGGGAAGCGAGGGCGACGGCTTCCGCATGACGATGGAAGTCCTGAACGCAAGCCGCATGGCCATAGCCGCCCAGTGCGTCGGCATAGCGCAGGCCGCCTACGACGCCGCGCTGTCCTACGTCAAGCAGCGAGAGGCGTTCGGACAGAAGCTGGCCGAGTTCCAGGGCCTCCAGTGGTATCTGGTAGAGATGGCGACCAACATCGAGACCGCCCGCCTTCTCACCCTCAAGGCCGCCACCCTCAAGGACGAGGGCAGGCCGTTCATCACCGAGGCGTCCATGGCCAAGCTATACTGCTCCCGCGTAGCCGTCGAGTGCGCCGACAAGGCCGTCCAGATGCACGGCGGCGCGGGCTACTTCGCCCCCGCCAGCGTCGAACGCTACTACCGCGACGCCAAGGTAACCGAAATCTACGAAGGCACCACCGAAGTCCAGCGCCTAATCATCGTCCGCAACCTTCTCAGCGACTGAGGCCACACGGAATCACAGGCTTGCCAAAGCGGGAGAGTCCCAATGATAACCAGAGTATTCATCAAAGGATACAAGTCCCTTCGGGACATAGACATATCCCTCAAGCCCCTGACGGTAATAGTGGGCCCCAACGCATCAGGAAAGAGCAACCTGCTGGACGCCCTCGGCCTGCTTAGCAGGATAGTCACAAGCCCAACCATCAACGCGGCGTTCGACGAACACCGAGGATTGCCGCTTGAAGCCTTCTCCCTCCCTCCCGGTGGTCTTGAAGAGTTGCTGCAACGAGAAGCCCTTCAATTTACTCTGGGCGTGGATGTCGAGTTGTCCCCGGATGTCATCGAACTTACAGAGAAGCTAATCTATGATACGGAGGGTGGTTTGCATGAGCGGAGTTCCTACAACCCGCCTAGACGGGTGTGGGAAAGCTCTCTCCGCTACGAGATAACCATAGAGTTCCACACTCCTACCGGACAACTCAGTGTGTCAAGCGAACGCTTGTTAGCTATCAGGAACGACGGAAGCGCCATAGAATCACGTAGGAATCCATTCTTGGAATTTGATAGGGAACACAGATTGCTTGTGTTGCAGGCGGAAGGCCAAGACAATCCGGGCTATTACGATGTAGGGTTGGACCGCGCCTTGATTTCAACATACATGTATCCACCCTTGCACCCTCATATCACCGCTTTCAGAGAAGAACTGCGGAGATGGCGTTTCTACTACTTTGACCCGGGTGTTATGCGACAGGACTCAGCGCTGAGGGCTGTTGACTCTCTAGGTCCTGATGGACAGGATTTATCTGGCTTTTATCTCACAATGAAAGTTCGAGACCCAAACCAATTTGAGAATATATCGAAAGCCTTGCCGATTGTGATACCCAATGCGGAATGTATTGAAACTGATGTCACCGATCAAGGACTGGTTAAACTGCTGTACAAGGACAGCGGAAACACATATTCATCGCGTGTCATATCAGACGGAACATTGCGTGTCCTAGGGCTCTTAGCGATCATGTCCCGATTCAACAAAGCCTCAACCATTGGCTTCGAGGAACCTGAAAACGGCGTGCATCCCAGAAGGCTAGGCATAATTGCCCGTCTTCTCGACAATGCTACACTTGGTGATTCTCATACCCAAGTACTGGTAACTACACACTCCCCCCGTCTTCCCGAACTTCTGAATCCAGCGCCTGATCGAACAGGCCGCGATTCAAGAGTCGCACTTATTGGGGCGTCCAAATACAACAACGAAACTGAGTTCACAGACCTGTACAAATCTCCGATCTTTGCCCGCGTCGAAGCCGAGAACGCACTAGAGGAAGAAGGTTACACCACCTTCGGAGAAGCCTTAATACGAGGTGATTTTGGTGGCTGATCCGCTCATTGGTCTGTTCATGGAGGACGTAGCGCAAGAGAATTTTATGACAAGCATTGTCAGAAGGATAGGGACGGAAAGAAGTATCCAGGCTATTTTTGAGATTCGCAACGCGACAGGCGGAATACCCAAGATGCGCGGTGAACTATCAAGGTTCTTGCGTGACCATACACAGATTGGAAATCCTGTTTTCGACATATTGATAATCGTACAGGACGCAGACCAAAATTCTGAATCCGACACCAAGAGTGAAATTCAAAGACATATTGACCGTATAGGATACCCTGGCGAAACTATTATTGCAGTGCCAACCCCGTACATTGAAGCTTGGTATCTCGCAGATCCGATTTCTATCCAATCGGTTGCCAGATCCTCGAATCTCATTCAGATACCACAAGGAGATAGTGGCAAGGACATATACAAAGAAGAGCTATCCCGCGCCTTTCCTTCCGCTCTATACGGCGGAATCGAGTACGCGGACGAAATCGTAGCGAATATGAACCTCTATCGCGCAGGCCAAAATGTAAGCTCGCTACGACACTTCATAGACGAACTACGCTCCATGTTGACACAATTAGTAAGCAATGTATGAGGAACCAACCATGACTACCCCCTGCAAAGCTCGGCACATCAACCACGTCTGCATCGCCGTCAACGACATCGAAGACACCCTCGCCTTCTACCGCGACGTGTTCGGAACCGGCGACGCCGAGGTCGAGGACATCGAAGACCAGGCCGTCCGCGCCGCCCTCGTCCGCGTCGGCGGCTCGCAGCTTGAGTTCATCCAGCCCACCGACCCCAACGGCGGCGTGGCCCGATTCATAGAGCGCAGGGGCGAGGGCGTTCACCATATATGCTTCGAGGTCGAAGACCTCCAGGAACGCCTCGACGCCCTGGCCGAAAGCGGCGTCCAACTCATAGACGCCGCGCCGCGCGAGGGACTGTCCGGCATGATAGGCTTCATCCACCCTAGGGCCACTCGCGGCGTGCTGATAGAACTCGTGGACGCCGATACCGCGCGGAGGTAAGACCCATGACCGCCCAGTACCCGATCCGCGTCCTTGTCGCCAAGCCCGGCCTCGACGGCCACGACCGTGGCGCGAAGATAATAGCCCGCGCCCTGCGCGACGCCGGCATGGACGTCATCTACACCGGCATCCGCCAGACGCCCCAGATGATAGTCGAGGCCGCCCTCCAGGAAGACGTGGACGTCATCGGCCTCAGCATCCTGTCCGGCGCGCACATGGACCTCTTCCCCCAGATATTCCACGGCCTCCAACTCAACGAGATGAACGACGTCCCCGTCATCGCGGGCGGCATAATCCCCGAATCCGACAGGATAGCCCTGGAAGAAATGGGCGTCAGCGCCATCTACGGCCCCGGAACCCCCACCACCGACATCATAGAGCGCGTCCGCCGACTCGCCGCCCAACGCCAAGCCACCCTGTGAAAAGTCCAGGGTCTTTCGGTTATCAACCAATTACGTTCGTGGTGAGCTTGTCGAACCATGAACGGGCGGCCCTTCGACAAGCTCAGGGCGAACGACAGAAGCGGTATCGGGAAATAATCGAAGACCCTGCTAAAAAGTCCCTTCCCCCTCGACGGGGGAAGGCTAGGATGGGAGTGATTAGCTTGGACCATCCCTGTCCGTTCCCCTCTCACCGCCCCGAAGCCCCTTCAGCCACCGAATCAGAACCGCCGACGTCGTAACCAGCAGCGCCACCCCAATGATAGCCGACGTCCCTAGCGCCCCCGGATCCCGTATCTGGAATATCGAGGTCTCACCCGCCAGATACCTGCGCCACCCGTTATCCAGTTCATCCACGCCCACCCCGTAAACCGCGTTCAGCGCGTCCTCTATCTTGCGACCTTCGTTGATCTCGGTCAGCAGCCTGTCCATACGCTCAGCGCCGAACTCGTCCATCAGGAACCTCACCACGCTCGCCGACTGCGAGTAGAACAGCCTCACCTCGTCCGGCCTGCCCGGAACCGACCTCATGTGCCGCAGCGGAATCAGGTCGCCGCTCCTGAGCGCCCTCTGAACGTCCGACTCGCGGTATCCCCCGCCCGGCTCGAAGTACATCGCAAGCCCCTCGTTCAGCCACGCCGGGGGCTTCGCGCGCGGCGAATCAACCCTCTCCGCGAACATCAGGTGCGTCAGTTCGTGTATCAGGCTGTCCCGATTCAGTCCGGCCACCGTGAGAACGCCGTACCTGTTGAACGCGAACCCGCCGTACAGAAACGTGTCCTGCGACGTGTCGCTCACCGGCGGGAAGCTGCGATCCACCTCCGCGCGGCTGTTCACTATCACAGCCTTGAAATCGTAGTCCTCCTCCAGCCCAAACAACTCTCTCACCGCCCTCATTCGCAGGGAAACATACGCCGCCGCCCTCCTCACCGCGTTCTCCGGCCTGTCGTGCCAGAGGATGGTATAGTCGTCCTGAACCAGCCGCCGCCAGTTGTACCTCGGATCCAGATACTCGAACTTGCGCGAATCCGACGTCGTGAGATTGCCCCGCGAGTCGCTGAACACGTAGTAGTACTCTATCTCCACCCCCTGCGGTATGAACCCGTCCTTGCCGGTGTTCACCACGAACTCCGCCTCTATGTTATCCAGATTCGAGAATCGGACAGGATAGGCGTAAACCTTCACGTCATGCGACCCCACCGTGTAGTAGAGCGTAGCTGACTGAACATCCGGCGGCGCTTCCGCCTCCAGCGTGAACACTATCCGGTCCGGAAACTCTATGCGATGGCTGGACTCCACGATACTGATAGCGCGACCGCTCACGCCGCCGACCTGAACATCGCCGCCCGCGCCAAACAAACCAGCTATCGCCGCTACCACCGACAGAAGAATCACGCTCTCTCGCTCCCGCGCCGCAAAAGTCCCTTCCCCCTTGACGGGGGAAGGTTAGGATGGGGGCGCTCCCCCTCTACCACACCCAAGCTAACCACTGCCCCCTATATCCCCACTATCTTAATCGTCGAATGAGCCTTGTAGATTCGATTGATATTGATGAGCAGCGCTGTCAATTCCTCCACGTACCGCGAACTTGCCAATCCGCCCCCGTCAACCGCCCTCACCGCCTCGATAGTCTCCGCCAACTCCATCACCCGCCGCTTCGCCTCCCCGTCGTCCGCGCACACGATAACGTCCGACTCTATCCTCACGTCCGGGCGCATCAAATCTTCCGCGCTCAAATTATGAAACGCTCCAACGACGCGAGAGTTAGGAACGATTATCTGCGCCTGCTGAGCCGCCGACCCTTCCTCCACCTCCACCGCGCTGGCGACCCCCCGGCTGAACCGCAGCGGCGCCACCACGTCCACCACTAACTTCCCCTCCAGCCTGTCCCGCAGCGACTCCAGCGTCGGCCTGTGTCCAGAGTACGGCACCGCGATGAACACTATATCCGACTCCGACGCCACATCCTCATTCAGCCCTCCGCTCACCCGCAGCCCATCCGCCAGCGCCGCCACCTCATCCGCCGCGTCCCGCGCCCGCTGAGCATCCCGCGACCCTATCGCCACACGCTCCCCCGCCATAGCGAACCGAAGCGCCAACCCCTTCCCCTCCGGCCCCGTCCCACCAATAAATCCAATCATCCTGCTGTCTCCATTTACTCTCTGGCCTGTATGACGACACGGCCATTACTCTCTACTTCCATATACAAACTATGGCGGTCCATCAGCCGCATACCTACCAGCGGTGTCGCGTCAGACATATGGGCATCCACGTGCCTGGGGTACCCGTCCCACAGAACCGTGACGCTGTACACATCGAAAGTTGCCTCACTGCCGTCCGCCAAGAACGCCGGGTTGGTAGTCACGAAGTTCAATCCCAGATCCAAGGCGAGCTCCGGCGGTAGTGTCAGATACCCGTTGAACCCGGTATCTACCACAGCCTCTATCTCCCGGTTCTGTCCCGACGGACCTTGCAATACCAGCCTTACAACGGGTTCGTAGGCGATGTTTACTACTCCTTCGATCATTCGGCTCTCCTCAGAGACCCGCCCCCAAACTTATATATCGCCCTCTGGCCTACCCGCAAAGACCAGACGTTGATAGCCTCCGGGCGCCGCGCACGCAGTTGTCCCGCCGCGGCCAGAAGATCGTTGCCGATGGCCCAGCTGCCGCTGTCCACATCAATGGAGACTATCTCTCCGTGGCGGTCCGCCTCCACCTGTCGCCGGATGTCCCGCTCGTATATCTCATCGCCCAGACGGGCGATCTCGTCCCGTGGGCGGGTTGGCGTAGTGGGCCTAGCTGATTGCGTTTGCGCTACCCTCTCCATGTCTCTCATTCTTCCCTCCTTCCAATGTGTACTTCCACACCTCGATTCTACCACTCTGCGAAATTCCAGGATAGCCAACTCTGGCATAACCCCCGCACGCTATGCTACAATACTTGAAAGAACAAAAGTGCGCTGGCATAAACCCTAATCTATCAAACCGAACAACGACCAACCAAAAAACTTCTATACAGGCAAATACAGGTCTTTGCAGGTGAAATACAGGCGCAGACCCCACCAGCAACCTATCCGCAAGACACCTGCGGCCCACCTGCAAACTCACCAGCATATTATAAATCTGAATTTATACAACGAAGATGCCGAAGATGACCACCACCGACTGGCGCAACAAACTCTACTTCGGCGACAACCTCCGCATCCTCCGAGAGAACGTCCCCGACGACAGCGTCGACCTCATCTACCTAGACCCGCCCTTCAACTCCAACGCCACATACAACGTCCTCTTTCGAGAGCGAACCGGCGAGGACTCAGCCGCCCAGGGCCGCTTGACCTGAAAACCCAACCCAATCTTGACCCCACCCCAACTCCTTGCTAGACTTTAGCCAAGATGTAACTCTCCGGGCGGTTAGCTCAGTGGTTTAGAGCGCTGCGTTGACATCGCAGAGGTCACCGGTTCAAATCCAGTACCGCCCACCACCCACACCCTCGCAAGCCGATGAGACACGCCCCGCGACTCAGAAACCTCTTCCTCGGCGGCGGCGCTATCGTCCTCGGCCTTCTGCTCATCGAGTTCATAGACGAATTCCTCTTCGGCGCTATCGAGGCCGCCTGGCCCCTCATCCGCGACGACCTCTCGCTCACCTACCTCCAGATCGGCCTGCTTCTCAGCGTACCCCGTATATGGGGAAGCCTCGCCGGCGTCGCCATCGGCGTCCTGGGCGACGTATGGAACCGCCGCGCCCTCATCCTCGGCGGCGGGCTGCTGTTCGTCGCGTCGCTGTTCATCATATCCGGCAGCGCGACCTTCGCCATGCTCATGGCCGGGCTGCTGATATTCAATCCGTCCTCCGGCGCGTTCGTCGGACTATCCCAGTCCACGCTCATGGACTACGACACCTCCCGCTACGAACAGAACATGGCGCGCTGGACGTTCGCCGGGTCGCTCGGAGTCGCGCTCGGAGCGTTGGCGCTGGGCGGATCGCTCCAACTTGGACTGGGATGGCGCGAACTCGTCCTGGCGACCGCGCTCATGGCCGCCCTCGCCCTGCTCGCCGCCCTCAAACTGCCCCTCGCCGGCGCGTCATCCGGGGGCCGCGCATACCCAACCCTCGCTGACCTGCGAAACGGCCTGTCCGGCGCTCTGAACGCGCTCAGACGCCTGCCCGTTCTCAGGTGGCTCGTCCTGCTCGAACTCGCCAACCTCATGGGAGACTGGCTTCTCAGCTACCTCGCGCTCTACTTCGTGGACGTAGCCCGCGCCAGCGAGGCGCAGGCCGCCCTGGGCGTCGCGCTCTGGACGGGCGTCGGCCTTCTCGGAGACCTGCTTCTCATACCCCTGCTGGAGCGGGTGAAGGGACTGTCCTATCTCCGATACAGCGCGCTTGTCGAACTCGCGCTCTTCGTCGCCTTCCTGCTGGTTCCGGGCCTGATTCCCAAACTGATCATAGTCGCGCTGCTCGGCTTCGGAAACGCGGGCTGGTACTCAATTCTCCAGGCCCAGATGTACGAGGAGATGCCCGGAAAGAGCGGCACGGTCATGGCCGTCAACGACGTATCCTCGCTGGTCAGTGGCCTCATTCCCCTGGTAATCGGGCTGGCCGCGCGAACATGGGGACTCGGCCCCGCGATGTGGCTCTATCTCGCCGGCCCAATCGCCCTGCTGGTCGGCATCCCACGCCGCCACCGCTCATAGCGCACCCCAAAATCCCTTCCCCCTCGACGGGTTCACAAGGGTAGGCAAAAGTCCAATCAGCTACGAACTTCAGTCAATAGATCCCCTCTCCCTCAGGGAGAGGGTTAGGGTGAGGGTGAAATGCCTACCCCTACCAGCCCTCGACTGGAGAAGGTTAGGATGGGGGTGAGCCGGTCGCCCGCCTTACTCCGTCAGCCTGAAACTCGCCGGAGTCTCCTCCACCGCCCCTTCCTCGCTCAGCTTCGCCAGGTGCGTGCCGACGTTGCGCTGAGCCGAGCGGCGCAGACCCTCTTTCAGGTCCCGCGGATATATCGCCGTCGTGATAGCCTCCGCCGTGGCGTGTCCCTCCCGCATCGCGTCCAGAACCTGCCGTTCGCGCCGCGCGCGGTGGTCGTACTGCCAACGGATAAGACCCTCCCCCTTCGGCGGCGGAACCACCGGCCCATGCGCCGGGCAGACGGTCGAATGGTCGAAGGACATGAGCAGTTCCAGCGACTTCATATACGCCGCCAGGTCCCCCACCGACGTCGAGGACGCCCCCAGAACCGTGTCCCCCGTGAACATCACCCCGTCCTCCGCCAAGTAGTAGCACACGTGGTCAACCTCGTGTCCGGGCGTGAACAGCGCGCGCAGTTCCACCCCCGCCACGCTCACGACCTCATCCGACTCCAGCGGCTGGATCATGTCATCGCCCCCGAGAATCTTGCCCAGCCTCTCTGCCAACTTCGGGTGGCATCGCACAGTCGCGCCCGTCGCCTCCTGAACCCTATCCAGCCCGCCGATGTGGTCAACATGGCCGTGCGTTATCAGAATCGCGCTAATCTTGGGCCGCCCCAGTTCCTCGTAGTAATCCAGAATCGCGCGCGTCCACTCCCGCCAGTAGTCGCCCGTGTCGAGCAGTACCATCTCCCCGTTCGGATCGCCGACGAAGTAATTATTGGAGCCGCCCGGATGCGAGACCGCGCCATCATCAATGTGCATATTGTAAACGTGTGGGGTTATCCGCATATCAGCCTCGCTCCTGAGTTCCTCAGATTAGATATGATATTATTCAACGAGTCCACTCAATCATGCAAATCCGCCGCCCTCACTCCAGCGTCCGTATATAATTCACTATGTGCCATATCTCATCCTCCGACAGCGTTTCGCCCAGCGCGGTCATCGCCGTCCCCTCTATCCCGTCGTGGATGAAGCCAAACAGCGCGCGGTCGGGATGAAGCGGAACGTGGACTACCAGGTTCGCTACTGGCGGATTCAGTCCCGCTGACGCCGGCCCATCCCCCAGACCGCCGCTCCCGTGACAAGTCTGGCAATAAGCGTCGTACAGCGCGAGGCCGGCCGCGATTGACTCCGACGTCGCCGGAATCGGATTCCGCTCAGGGATTCCCTCCTCCGAACCCAGCGCGCCCGCCAGAAGCGCCGCCGCTCCAATTACGCCCAGAACCCCCAGGCCCATCGCCGCCGCGCCCGCTCGTGTCTGGAATCCGCCGAAGAGCAGCGCGGACACCAGGAACATCAATCCGAGGACGCCGAATATCCCGCCAAGCAGTATGTACGCAGTCTCCCGCGACGGCGCGATAGCCGAAGCGCCGCCGGCCGCCGTCTCGAACCTGAACGCCGTCCGCGCGTCGAAGGCGTCCGGCCGCTGTACCACCAGCGCGACCTCCCACGCGCCCGCTATCCCGATTACCTGGTCGGCCAGCGTGAACTCCCCCTCCCCCGTCTGCGCCGCCGACACCGCCGTCTCCCCCAGGTCGTCATCCAGATAAGACAAGCGTACCCGCGCGTCGGTCACGTTCGTTATCGGCCCACCGAACCCGTCCCTCAGCTTAATCCGTATCGTATTCAGTCCTACCTGCCCTGGCATGACTTCGAGTGTCATATCCGCGCCCTCGGCTGTGTCGCTGAAAGTCAGGCTGTCCTCCACGCCAATCCCCAGCCTCGACGCCGCCTGCCGCGCCGGTTCGAGCGACGTGAGAAACCCGACCGACAATAAGATTACGATGGCGATCACAACCTCCACCGCGACCAGCCGCCTAAGCCAGTGCGCCGCCCTGCCGTCGCTCGACAAACGCGGCCTTACCCAGACCAGGTTGACCGCCCCTACCGCCAGCACCGCGCCCACCAGCCCGACCTTGACGATGAGCGTCCGCCCATAAGGAGTATCCAGCGCCTCGGGTATAGTCACCTGCGTCCAGGCGCTGTAAATTCCGGTCAGCGCGAGAACCGCCACGCATAATCCCGCCACCACCGAAAAGCGCGGTATGAAAGCGGAAAGCGCCGCCCGCCTCTCGCGCTCGTCGAGGAGACGAATAGCCGTCGGAACGTCCAGCGCCAGGCTGAACAGTCCGCCCACCCACACCGCGACCGCTATCGTATGTACGAAGTCGTTCAGCATGGAGACGCCGCCAATGTCCACGAGCGCGGCGGCGTGGCTCGACCGGCTGATTGCGAGAAGCGCGCCCGCGCCAAGAGCGATTGCCAGCAGGATGAGCGCGGTATTCTCTACGCGCCCGCGCATGGCGAACAGTACGCCGCCCGCTGCTATGGCGAACCCCACGCGCATAGCCCACAGCCTGCCCCACTCGGTTTCCGACAAAAGTGTCCACGCCGGCCCCGCCAGCGCGTCCGTCGGCGACGTGTCGTACACCACCGAAGCCTGTATCACCAGCCTCAGCGCGGACATGGACAGGAACACCGCAAGCGCGACCCAGGCCAGCGTCATGGTGTTGCGCGAGAGCGCCGAGCGCAGCCCGACAATCCCGCCCGACTCCATTCCCGCCAGCGCCGGAGTGGACACCAGCGGCCTGAACGCCAGAACGCCCACAAGCGCAATCCCGGCCGCCAGTACAAGCCATCGGATGAACGGCTCGATTGGCGACTGGAGAAGCGGCTGATCCTCTATCCGCGCCGACGCCGACGCCGACAGCGGCTCCCCCACCGAGAACAGGAACGCCCCCCGAACGCGATGCCCGTCCACCGTGGACACGTTCACCCACGCGACCGTGTATGTCCCGTTGTCCAGCGTCCCAACCGACACCGACATGACGGTCGCATCATTAGAATCGAGCGCGCTGTCCCCCAGGTCAACCCTCTCGCCTTGCGAATCCAGGACGCGGATCTCGCTCAGCGCGGCCTCCAGCGGCTCCGTGAATCGTATGACCACCCGCTCCGGCGACGTCTCCAGAACGGAGTTCGCGGCAGGCTCCGACTCCGCCAGATTCGCGTGCGCGGCTGCCCGCCCGGGCATGAGCGCGAAAGCCGCCACAATCAGAACAATCGCGGCTGCGCGTAAGATAGTCACTTTATCAGCCGGTCAATCTGTGCCAGTATCTCCGACGACGCTGGCCTGTCCGTAATGTCCTCCGCTATGTGCCGCCACGCTATCCCGCCGTTCGCCCTGATTATGAAAGTCGCCGGAGCCGCCACCTTGTCATTCAGAAGATCGTAAACTCCATAGACCTCGCTCACGTACCGCGTCGCGTCCGCCAGAACCGGGTACTCCGCCTCCACGAGTTCCGCCATCTGCAAGGCGTAGGTCCTGTCATCCACGCTTATGGCAACCAGGGCCACGTTTCGCTTCTCGAACTCAGGATACGCCTGCGCCAACTCGACGAGTTGGCCCCTGCAAACCCCTCAGAAGAACCCCCTGTAAAACACCAACGCCGCCGCCTCGCGCCCTTCCAGCAACTGCGCCAGCGACATCGTGCCGCCCCGCGCCTCTGGAAGCTCGAACGACGGAGCTTTCTCTTCCGCCGCCCTCCGCTCTTGTTCGGCGCCGCAGGCCGCCGATATTAGGACGCCGAGAAGAACCGCGAGCGGAATCCACGCCGATGGCGAACGCGCTATCTCTTCAAGCCTGTTCTTCATACTCGCAATTCCTCCCGGCTTTAATGTTAGTTCCCGCGCCGCAGCGACACGAACATAGCCGCGCCGCCAAGCGCGACCCCCACGACGCCGACTATTATCCCGATTATACCCATCGTGGACGCGCCCGAAACGTCGCTCTTCGCGCTCATCGCCTCAGCCCGCGCCCGCTCAGCCGTCGCCTGTGCGCCCCGTACCGCCCCTTCCACCTCCCGCGCCGACGCCACCGCTTCCGGGAAGTGTATGACCGAAGCCGCCTGCGCGTCGTCGAAGCCGCCCCCGCCGGCCATGGAGTCAAACGTCTTGTCCACCGGATTCCCCTCCACCGCGCCTAAGAACCGGAAACGATAGTGCCCGGGCGACGTGGGTATCAGGTCAGCCACATAATGCCCGGGATCGCCATGGACTGGCCGCAGATTCATCGTCCTGGACACCTCCGACGGCACGTGAGTCACCTCCACCTGGAGCGTAGCCTCAAGTCCCTCCACCGGCGCGTCCTCCGCTTCGTGGTGGCCGCCGGACTCCATCCCTGTGCCGTGTTTAGCTTCCACGTCAACAGTGACAGACGCTTCGACCGGCCGGCCATCGTAAGTAAGATCGCTGTGGTCGTTCGAGTTGAGCGTAACCCTGATGTGACGCTCGCCGGGTTCCAGCCCGCTCAGATGGTAGTACGGACCATACACGCGGCCCAGCTTTTCGCCATCCACATGGATGTGCGCGTGACCCTCTCCAGGGACATGATCCTGGTCTATGTTCTCAGGAGTCCATTTCCAGCCGAGCGTCGTCAGGTAAACATTGACCCCGCCGCCCTTGTCAACGTCCGCGATGATGCCCACCTCGATGCGCTTCTCTGACTCCCTCGTTTCATGGCGCGTCATTTCGGCGTGTCCACCGCCCGAATGCGCCGCGTCCGCTTCTGCGACGACCTTCGTCACCCTGACGCTCACCGCGTTCATCTCGCCTTCATAAGCCGGCTCATGCAGGAATCCCACCACGAAATTATAGTCGCCTTCTTCCTCGTCCTCGTGGGCGAGCGCGACTGACAATGCCATCGCCGAAAGCGCAATCACGAGCAGCATTCCTGTGATTATCTTTATCAAGACAGACCTCCAGAGTGTTGTTCAGCCTGTTTGCGGTTATCTGCCGCGCGTTGTCTTCTTTACTACGCCTTGCGGCGTCTCACTCTTCGGCCCTTGCTTCTCTCTTTCAGGAACGCCCGCATCGAAAGCCCTATCACCGTCAGGAACGCCAGCAGCGTCACCAGCGTTATTATCCCGCCGATAGGATTCACCCGCTTCACGTCATACGAGAACCGCGCCTCGCCGCCGCCTCGCTGTCCGTCAACTATCACGTCGAACGTCCAGGGGCCCGCGCTCGGCAACTCCGCGCGCGTTTCGTACAACGTCGGGTCGTATGAATCCACCAGTCCGTACAGCGTGTCGGGTTCTCCTTCCAGCCCCTCCGGCCCGCTCGGAACTATCGTCACGTTCAGCCCCTCGATTCGCTGGTTGGTGTCCGGGTCGGTCACCTCGATGATGAGGATGGCCTCTCCGACGGTCGGAGGATCGGGAATCGTCCCGACGGTAAGGTTGTACGGCCCCGCGCTGGCGCGTTTGCTCAACTGGAATCCGCCCCCATGCGCGTAAACGCCGTTGGAGCATGATGCCAGGACGCCCAGCAGCGCTATGAGCGCGCAGAGCGCGAGGATGTTCTTCGCGGAAATACCAACCATCTCCTCACCGCATAAGGGGTTCGTCGAACGGCGCGCGCCGCCCAACTACATACGGGATTGCCTTCCTAGAGAGAAGCGAAAGCCAAGAGACCGCTCCTCGGAGGTCTGTCGGGAGGAGATACGTATGCCGACTTGAGAGGGTTGAACTCCGGCCCGGGTATTCGTAGCGCCGAATCGTTGTCCGGCATGAACCAGCCGCCAAGCTCGGAGTCCGTGGATAGAACGATGGTCAGCGCGGTCGGCGAGGTGTCCAGCTTGTACAGCGCGGGATTCCAGTCGGGCGACCGCTCCGCGTCATGCGAGTGAAGATGCCGGTAGCCGTGTTCGTGGTCATTGGCCGCTCCGACGTGCGCGTGATAGGGCAGCCGCTCCGCGAAATGATGATCGAACAGCGGCCCCAGCGCCGGCAGCCCAACCACCAGCGCCGCCAGCGCCACCATCCAAAATCTGGCCAACACGCGATTCATAACTCGCCAATTATACCACGCCGCCCCCGTCAGATGTCGCACAGTCCCTAAGACAACTCTCATCAGTTACAGAATCTGCATAGTTGACGGATATTGCGAGAGGAGAGAAGGTATCTGTGTGTATTAGTGGTATCCTCATGGACGAGGGTGGTATATATCTTTCCTCGCGGCTGATTGATTATTGCGGGGTCTCCAAAATCATCTTGAAGCGCGTCGTCATTGGTGAACAGCAAGCGAACATCGCTGACTATGGCTAGGGCAAGGATATGTTCGTCATCAGACCTGCAAATCTGTTGCGCTCTGAGATTATCAGTCTCGGCATCTACTTCTGCATCGGGGATTATGCGAGTTCGTCCGGTTCTCCGCACTTCATATAGCCATTGGACGAATTTACCGTATCCGCTGAGCTCTCTGAGAAGTTCTCCACCTACGACAAGCCTCCCGCCCCTATCTTGCAGCCAGTTGTAGAAAAATTCCCCCGCGCCTGGTCGGTTGTCGCCAAAAACCTGGTCCCTCACATTGTTGTCCACGATGGCGCACATAAAGATTATAGACCAATAGACCGGCGCATCTCTTCCATGAAGAATCGCCGGTAACCGAGCGGCGCGTCATGGACATTGCCGTCCTTATCAACCCTGATGGAGTGGATGTTCACATCGAGTTCGTCCCGCTCAAAGTACAATATGGATACATCCTCCGCTTTCAGGGGTGTCTTCTTGTCCCGTATATCCATATACACCCTGTCTAGTATATAATCGCTGTGCGTCTCCACAACAATCTGCTTGCCCGCCGCCGCCAGGTTGCAGAACAGGCTGCCGAGCGCCGCCTGCGCCCTCGGATGCAGATGAACCTCCGGCTGCTGCAACAAGAACATCCCCGGCGCATCCTCGCGCAATAGCTCCGTCAGGATAGGCAGAGCCTGGCTGACCCCATACCCCACGTCAATAAGATTCCGCTTCGGCCCCTTCAACCGCTTCCCGAACTTCCGTATCTGCACCTGGAACGGCGAACCCGCCGTCTTCCCGAAAGACAAAACCCCTATCTCGTCGAACAGGCCCGAATCGCGTCCAAATCCTTCCAGGTCGGACTTCAGCCGCCCCCACCGCTCCGGCGCGTTCCGAGACATACCCGCGAAGTAGTCCGGTATATACTCCCCCTCCGGATCCGGCGCGGGACGAGACGGATCATAAGTCCGCTTCGGACGAAAACGAATTGGCGCGCTGGCGAAGATGTCTTTTGTCTCCACGAGCGCCTTTCCTTGGGAAAATGTACAGGGTGAAGGAAAGGGATATCCGTCCCGATCATCGAAAATCACGCTGTAATTTACTCTGTCCTTCGTTTTGCGCGACGGAGCGTACTCAAAACCAGCCTCGAATCGAGTCGGCCTAGCATTGTTCGCGCCCCGGTAGTGAACAACATCCTCGAACGACCCCAAATCATACGGCGGCTGTCTGAAATCGGGAATCCTGTCCTGAAACGCCACCTGCCACAGCGCGCGCAGCAACGCCAGGAAAGAAGTCTTCCCCGTGCTGTTCTCCCCGACCAGGAACGTCAGCGGAGCGAGACGCGCAGACTGCTTCTCCCGGAAGCAACGATAATTCTGGAACGTAACCCTGTCCATACGCCCAGTCTAGCGCATCCGGCCTGAGCGGACAACGAAACCGGGCGCGTCAGAGCCTATATCAATCCGGTCTGCCTCGCCTACGGCGCGAAAATCCCCTCTCCCTTGATGGGAGAGGGCTAGGGTGAGGGTGATCCCTTACCGACCAAACTGAAACCGCTCCCGCCCATCAATTCACTATCGGCTGCCCGATTATCCACAGGCTGCTCACCGTGTACAAAATCATCAATACCAGCATCGGAATCTGCCCCCTGAGCGCGTTGGGCGCGCGATCCGAGAGCCGCAGCGACGTCACGTGCGCCAGGTACACCGACACCACGTGTCCCAGAACTATCGCCGCCAGGCTGATGAACCACACCGCCTTCGCGCTGATGATGTTCAGGTTCACGTTATACCCCGCCGTGCCGAATATGTCCCACCCGAACCCGAACGGATCCGACGCGAGCGGGATGATGATCTGACCCTGTATCAGCAGCAGCGTTACGAAGTGCGCGATATTGTACGCCAGCGCTATCGGAACCAGCGAGAACACGAACGCCGACGCCAGCGACCCAAAATCCCCCCTGTCCCCCGACATCAGTCTCACCCCCCAGCAGAACGCCGCGTACACCCCCGCGAACAGCAGCGGCGCGGCCACCAGTCCCAGCGTATCCACCACGTCCGTCGTCGTCACCGTCAGCATATCCGCGCGCCAGGACGCCCACGTCTCCGTATCCTGAAATCCGTCGAAACTCACCGTCGCCAGCGTCAGTATCACGAACGCCGCCATAGCCGGCGAGACGTTCCGCTTGACCGCAAGCCCCACCGCGAACGGACGCAGATTCAACTCCCTGCTATCCTCCCCCGCCCGCTCATAGCGCTCGTAGCAGTCAACGCGCTCCGACTCCGGCGAACAATCCGAATCGCGCCTCGCGCGCGCCTGCCTATCCACAACCCTGACCTCCGTCGGCGAGAACCGCGCGAACAAGCTGAACAGAACGCTGAACGCCTCCCCATGCCTGAGCCAAGTGTGCTTGCCGAACGCCGCCATGCCCGCCCAGGTGATGATAGAGTACAGCGCGACCATCACCGACAGCGTAAACGGCCTGAACGCCCCTGTGAACACGTTCTCCGACCACGCGAACAGGAAGAACAGCAGAACCGCCGGCCACACGTCCAGCCCTTCGGGATACTGAAAGAGGGCCTCGCCATCATCGTCCGTCCGTCCGACTATCCTCTGGAACCACTCGAAGGTTATCTTCCACGGATTGACGAACATCCACACATTGCCCACCAGCGCCGCCACGTACCCCATCCCCACCCACCAGATTATCCAGATGAACGTCGGCGACAGGTTATCTATCGCTCGGTTCGTCCCCAGAAATCCCGTCAGCAGAAGCAGCAGGAACATAGCCACCGAGACGACCCGCACCGCGCCGCCCGCGACCCGGCTGGAAAGAACCGCGCCGACCACCGGAACCCTCAGCAGATTCAGGCGCGGGTACCTGAACCTCTCCCGCCCCTTCTGCATGAACATCCCTAGCGCCACGAACGACAGCGCCACCGCCGCCGCCGCCCCTATCAGGAAATACCCCAGCGGTATCGGAAGGTCGTAACGCTGCCCGAATGCGTGTCCATACGCCGGGGACGCGCCGAGCGCGAACATGGCGACCGCCGCCACAATCAAGATTCTCGTCAGTCGCATGGAAATCCGTTACTCCGGCGCGCTTGCGGGCAATGTCATTCTGTCCAAAACCAAAAAGGGAGCGTGACCGACGCTCCCTTTCATTATACATAGCCGGAACGGGCGTTACTCCATCTTGCCGATTCGGAACACGGTCGCGTCGCAAACGGCGCACTTCCCGCGCGTCGCGGGACGACCATTCTTCAGCGTAACCTGCTCGGCGTTGGATATATCGCGGTGCGCCCTGCATTTCAGACAGTAAGCCTGCATTAAAATTCCCCCTGCTGAGATTTCCCCAATACCGCCCGCGTCCGCCGAACATCCTCATCCATCCGCTCCAACAGCGCCTCCACCGTGTCGAACTTCTCCTCTCCCCTCAGACGACGGACGAACTCCAGCCTCAGACGCTGCCCGTATATATCCGCCGAAAAGTCCAGCAGATACGCCTCTATCGTCCTGTTCTCCCCGTCGTCGAAAGTCGGGCGCGTCCCTATGCTCGTCGCCGCCATGTAGGTTCCCGTCTCCAGGCGCGCCCAAGCCGCGTAGATGCCGTCCCCCGGAAATATCATGTCCGCGCCCACCTCCAGGTTCGCGGTCGGAAATCCAAGCTCACGCCCGCGCTCCAGTCCATGCCCCACCACCCCGCTCACCGAGAAGTTGCGCCCCAGCATCCGAGCCGCCCGCGACACGTCCCCCTCAATGACGCTGTTGCGTATCGTCGTGCTCTTCACCACCCCCGCCGAGTCCGTCATAAGGTCAACCGACTTGAAACTGAACCCGACGCTCTCCCCTATCGCCGGAAGCGTCTCCAGCGTGCCGTCCCTGTCCCGCCCCATCGCGAAGTCCGGCCCCACCACCAGCCGACGCATCCGCAGCTTCTCATGCAGATGGGCCAGGAACTCCCGCGAAGACAGGCTCGCCAACTCCCGGTCGAACCGGATAGGAACCACGAAATCAACCCCCAGTTCCTTCAGCAGCCGAACCCGTTCGTCCAGGTCCGTCAGAAAGCGAACCTTCGCGCTCGGCCTCAGCACAGTGATAGGGTGATTCCTGAAAGTCACCACCCCGGCCAGGGTCCCCGCGCTCCGAGCCTCTTCGAGCAGACTCCCTATCAGGTGGCGATGTCCTCTATGAACGCCGTCGAACACGCCTATCGTAATAGTCGAGTCGCGGTTGAGTTCGAGGTGGGAGAGGTCTTCTTCTATGCTCATTGTCGCTCACGCAAGCAACTCAAGGCGTTCTGACGGCAGCCTGAATTGTATCACGCGCCATATAGCGGGGCAAAGCCCATCACCGCCCGACCGGCAAAACAATCGTCATCTCCGTGTACCCGCCTATCTCCGAAACCACCTTGATATGCCCCCCATGTCGCCTCACGATGTCCGCCGACTGGCTCAGACCCAGACCCGCCCCAACGTCCGGCGGCTTCGTCGTGAAGAACGGATTCAGCACCTTCGTAATAGCGTCCGACGGAATCCCCGAACCATTGTCCCGTATGACTATCTCCACTTCCTCCCCGGCCATACGCGTCTCCAGCCACACCGTCGGAACGTAATCCGCCTCCCGCTCCGCCGATCTCTCCCGCTCCGCCACCGCGTAGCACGAGTTGCCCACCATGTTCAGAACAACCCTGGCCATCCCCTCCGGAGCCAGCGTTATCTGGCCTATCTCGGAGTCGAAACGCTCCACTATCTCCACCTCCACAGAATCATCCATCGCCCGCGCGCTCTGGTACGCCAACTCCGCGTGGTGGCTCACAAGGTTATTCAGGTCGGTCGGCTGAAGGCTGCCCGTATCCTTGCCCAGCGTGAGAATCGTCTCCACTATCCGGTTCGCGCGGTCGCAATGTTGCTCTATGCGCTCCATGTTGGAAATCAGGTCGTCCCTGATTTCAGCCACCTCGTCCGCCGCCTCGCCCTCCAGACCCGTCTCCGCCGCCTCCAGAATCTCCGACAATTCCGCCACCAGTTCACCCGACGTCTGGGAAAAGTTGATGACGAAGTTGAGCGGATTGCGTATCTCGTGCGCCACCCCCGCCGTCAGCTCCCCCATCTCGGCCAGCTTTTGCCGCGCCACTATCTGATCCTGAGCCGTGAGAAGATCCGACAAAACCTGCGCCAACTCGTCGTTCTTGACCTTCATGTCTTCCGCCATCTGTTCCACCAGTCCCAGCCGAACAACCCTGATAGAGCGCTGCCTCAACTCTTCCAGCGCTATCGCCGCGTCCTTGATTTCGTCCTTGCCCCCCGGATCCGCGCTAAATTCCAGGTCGCCCTCCCCCATCCGCCGTATCCACTCCTCCAGCATCACGCTTCTCAGGCCGTTCTTGACATATCCCACTATGGCGACCAGCGCCGTTGCAAGACACAGACAGCACACCACTGCCAGCGCCCACCGCCACGCCGACCACTCCACCGGCGCGAACAGCGCCAGCCCGCTCGCAGTCCCCGCGAGCGCTATCCCCGTCACCATTAGCAAAAACGTCTGAACCGTCTTGCGCCGAAGGCTGTATCTGGAAAAGCCCGAACGCTCCATTCCCCCGGCCAGTCCGTCGGAGTCCAGAGCGTCGAACTCCGGCGCGACCGGAGACATCCCGTCAAAGCCGTCGCCGATACTCTCAGGTTGGTTGGTCATCATCGTCCCTACCCCCGCGACTCTTCCACTCGCACGGTAACCACGTCCATATTGTGATACTGCCGATGCTGAACCGACGAAGCGTAATGCCTCAGCAGCCGGAACGACAATTCCCGCTCGTCCGGCGTCTCCGGCTGCTCCGACAGCAGCGCCAGCCTGTCCTCCAGGTTCTCATCCTCCGAAGCCGCCAGGAACTCCATCTCTATCACGTTCTCATTGAGCCGCGCGCTCACCCTCAGCTGTCGCCCGTCTCCGTCCTCGCCCTCCTCCGTTCGCAGCAGGCTCGCCAGCGTCTCCTCACCCGCCGACCTCAGTCTGCCCGTCGAAGACTGATTCCAGCCAGCCCTCTCCCCGAACTCCCACAGAAACTCGTCTATCTTCTGCAACGACGAAAATTCCAGACCCACCGTCACGCTCCGACGCCTCGGCGACGTGAACTCCAGGAACAGCGTCAGCAGTATCGCGCAGATGCTCCCCGCCGTCATCCCGTTGCCCAACAGCGTCCCCAGCGGCCCGCTCAGCAAGTCCGAGAAGATAACCTTGTTCTCGAATCCAACCCCCACCCAGAACGACATCCCCACCACCATCGCCTTCCGAGCGTCCATCCCGTCCCGCGAAACTATCCTGAACCCCTCCACGAAGATAAGCGCTATCAGCACCATCGTATAAGCCGCCGCCACCACGTTCGGAATCGCCAGAATCGCCGCCACCACCTTCGGAGAAAACACCAACAGAATGAAGAACAGCCCCGTATATACCCCAACGCGCCTAGCCGCTATCCCCGTAATCGTCACCACCGATATGCTGGAAGAATACGTCGTATTCGGAACGGTCCCCGCGATTCCCGACAACAGGTTGCCCACCCCGTCCGCGTTCAGCGCGCCCTGTACCAGCCGGAAATCCGCCGCCCGAGGACTCCGACGCGATACCTGCTGAATCGCCACGCTGTCTCCGACCGTCTCTATCGCCCCCACCATCGTCACCACCACGAACGCCGGAAGCAGCGTCCAGAACGCCTCCGTCGGCAGCTGGAATCCGGGCCAGCCCTCAATATCGGGAACCCCCACCCACGGCGCGTCAATGACGCTCTGAAAATCGTACATCCCGAACGCAGCCGCGACTCCGCAGCCTACCACGACCCCCATTAGTGGAGCCCACAATTGCAAAGATCGCGGCGCGCGCAGCGACGCCACTATCACCACCACGAGCGTAACCGCCGCCGTCACAGGCCCGCCCGCCGTCGCCGTCCCATCCGGCGTATCCGACAGCATACCGAACACTATCGGCATCACCGTCGCCGAAATCAGCATCAGCACCGTCCCCGCCACCACCGGCGTCACTATCCGCCGCAGTAGCGACAGCCGCGCCGACAGCGCGAACTGGAACAGCGACGAAACCACCACCAAACTCGCCAGCGTCGCCGGCCCCCCTTCCACCAGCGCCGTTATGGACACCCCGATGAACGCACCCGACGTCCCCATAACCAGGATATGCCCCGCGCCGACGCGCCCAACCCTCACCGCTTGCAGGATAGTCACCGTCCCGCTCACCACCACAGCCGCGAACACCGCCCAGGTGATATAGATGTCCGGCTGCTCCGCCGCCCGCGCTATGATAGCCACCGTGATAGCCACCGGAGCCAGCGTTATAGCCGTTATCTGAAAACCAAGCCCCGCCGAAACCGGATGCGGAGACCGGTCGTCCGGCTCATACCGTATATTCTCATTCGCCTGCGTCATACCCGAGTCTCTCGTCCGTCCTCTTTACACGCGCCGTTTATTGTACGTCAATCATCAAAACGCCTTCCAAAACCTGCCGTCATTCCCGCGAAAGCGGGAATCCACATCAGTGCGCGCTACGCCGCCTCCCGTTCGCCCTCCACCACCGCCGTGATGATGTCTGTATTATGATACTTCTGGTGGCGCACCGAGGAAGCGTAATGACGCAGCAGCCGGAACGATATTTCGCGCTCGTCCTCTATCTCAGGCTGTTCGTCCAGATACGCCAGCCTGTCCTCGATATTATCATCCCCCGAAACCGCCGAAAACTCCAACTCCGCCACTCCCTCCACAAGACGCGCTCCCACCACCAGCCGCCTTCCGTCCGCCGCCGACTCATCCTGCAGAAGGCTGGCCAGCGTCTCCTCCCCCGCCGAGCGCAGCCGCTCCGTTGACGCCTCATTCCAGCCTATCTGCGACGCGAACCCGCGCAGGAATTCGTCTATCTCGGGCAGCGCCGAAGCGCTCAGCTCCGTCCTGACGCGCCTGCGACGCCGCGACGTCAGCCCTACGAACTGAACCAGCGCAATCGCCACGATGCCCCCAACCACCATCCCGTTGCCGAACAACGTCTCCCACGCTCCGCTCAGCAGGTCGGGGAAGATGAACTTGTACTCGAACCCCAACCCTAGCCAGAACGCTATACCCATTATCAGCGACTTCTGAGCGTCCAGCCCGTCCCTGAAGACCGTCCTCATTCCCTCCACGAATATCAGCGCCAGGAAGATAGTCACGTAAGCTCCCACCACCGGAGCCGGAATCGCCAGCAGCAGCGCCGTTATCTTCGGAAAGAGCGCCGCCGCCATCAGAAACGCGCCCGCGTACACCCCCACCCTGCGCGCCGAGACGCCCGTGAGCGCGATGACCGGAATCGAGGTCGAATATGTCGTGTTCGGAACCGTGCCGGCGAACCCGGACAAAACGTTGCCCAGTCCGTCCGCGTTCAGCGCGCCCTGGATTACCCGGAAGTCGGTCGCCCGGGGCCGTCTCCGCGACACCTGCTGCACCGCCACGCCGTCCCCCACCGTCTCCAACGCGCTCACCAGCGAGATAAGCGCGAATGTAACCAGCAGCGCCCAGAACTCCGTCCCAAACCCCAGGTCCAGCCCCGGCCACGCCATCTCCGGCAGCCCGACCCACGCCGCGTCCAGAACCCTCTGATAGTCATACAATCCAAAGAACGACGACGCCACGCAGCCCACCACAACGCTGATGAGAGGCGCCCACAGCTGCCACGCCTTCGGCGCTCGCAGCGCCAGCGGAACCACCGTGCCAAGCGTAATCGCCACAATCACGGGAGCGGCGACGCCGGGAGTCGAATCCGGAACGTCCCCCATCATCCCGAACACTATCGGCGCCACCATCGCCGCCAGCAGCATGATCACCACGCCCGACACCAGGGGCGTAATCACGCGCCGCAGCGTGGACAACTGCGCCGCCAGCAGGAAGTAGAACGCCGACGAGGCCACTATCAGCGTCCCCATCATCGCCGGCCCGCCCGCCTCCATCGCCAGCACGCACACCACCAGGAACGTGGGAGATGTCCCCATGAACAGTATGTATCCCGCTCCGAAACGTCCCACGCGCGCCGACTGGAGAATCGTAATCGCCCCGCTGATAACCACCGCCGCGAACACCGCCCAGGCCAGATAGCTCTCAGGCTGGTTGCCCGCTCTCATTATGATGGCCACCGTCACCACAATCGGAGCTATCAGGATAATCGTAGCCTGAAGCCCAAGCCCCGCCGACAGCGAGTGCGGCGGCCTCTCCTCCGGCTCATACCGTACATTCTCATTCACCTGCTGCGTCATACCCGACTCCAAACCTCAAACTACTAGCGCAGTCACATTATCAAAAACCCCAACAACCTGAAAACCCGCCACCGCCTTGCCCACCCCCTCCCCCCTATGACAAAATGAAACAGGGAGAAAACCATGGTAACCATACACACAGCCCAGGACTTCATCCACGCCCTCCGCGAAGACCCCGACCTGCTGGATCAGGTTCGGCGGGCCATCATGACCGACGAGGTAATCGCGCTCCCCAAACAGTTCGCCGCCCTCCTCCAAACCCAGAACCGCATTCTGGCCGAACTCGCCGAATCCCGCCAAACCCAGGCCGCCATTCAGGCTACCCAGAGCAAGATCCTCGCCAACCAGGAGGAATCTCGCCAAACCCAGGCCGCCATACTCCAAACCCAGGCCGCCATGCAACGGGAGATTGTCACCTTGCTCCAAACCCAGAACCGCATTCTGGCAGACCAGGAGGTATCTCGGAAGTCTCAGGAAAATATGGGCGACGACATACGAGCGTTGCACACAGACATACGCGCCTTGCACGGTATGTACAGACAGCAGCACGAAGACTTTGGCAGATTCCGAGGAAACTACGCCATAGACGCCGCCCGAGATAATGACTACATGATAATCAACCCCATTATGCGAGCGCTCGGTATGCGGGGGAAGCCGAGGTACAAGCGGCTCCGCGAAGATGATAGGAACAGCATACTCGACCAGAATTTCGAAGCCATAGAATCGCTGGGACTCAGCGAAAGCGTATGGGAAACATTCATGAGGCCGGACCTCATAGTTCAGATAACTGAGCGCGGAAGCGATGAGCCGGGCTTCTACATCGCCATGGAAGCGTCCTACACCGCAGACGCCAAGGACAAGCGCCGCGCGGTCGAACACGCCAAGGTTCTCCGTACCACAGGCTGGGACGCCTACGCCGTCGTCGCCTCCGTCAGACTTGGGCCGAGCGTCGCGGACACCCTCATTCGAACTGTCAAAGAGTTCATTGAGTCCGGGGATGAGGAATCCGCTCTCTGGTTCTGGCTAGAAGAAGAGAGATTGGAACCTCTGCCCCCCTGTTAGCGGCCCACCCCCCTCAGAACCCCGCCCGCGCCAGGTGCCGCCGCAGCGTCAGACTCGCGGGCAGAATCGCCGCCGTCGCCGCCCCCATAGCCAACATCGTCATCCGCAGGCTAAACAAGTCCGCCACCAGACCATAAGCCAGGGGCGCGGCCACAGTTCCAATCTCATTCGTCGTATAGAAAAACCCGTAGAACCGCCCCCGCCGTCCCGCCGGAACGAACTCCGCCACCGTCGCGTACAGCACCGACGACGTCCCGTTCAGCCCAATTCCTATCAATACCATCAGCGGAGCCATTATCAGCGTGGGCGTGAACAAAGCCGTCACCAGCAGCGCCGCCGTCAAACCCTTCGTAGCCCACACCAGGCTAAGCGTTCCCATCCGGTCCCCCAGCCAGCCGCAAACATACTTCCCTATCGCCCCGCCACCGAACAGCAGGAACAACATCGCGCTTATCTGCCCCGCGCCCATCCCCTTGCTCTCCATCACGAACGGCAGAAACACCAGCGCCGACGTGCGCGTCGCCGAATCCAGCAACCCCACCCCGCTCAGCGCCACGAACCCCGCCATCTTAGACTCCGCTTCCGCGCCCCCGGCCTGACCCTCTCGCGCCGTCTCCGAACCCGCCTGCGGCCTCCCAATGTCCACCGCCCGCCGCGTAAACATCGTCGCCAGCATGAACGCCAGCCCAGCCAGCCCCACCGCCATGAACGTCGCCCGCCATCCCAGGCTCACCGCCAGCAGACCCGCTACCAGCGGCGCGATCATCTTCCCAAGATCCCCCGCGAAATTCACCGTCCCCACAGCCGTCGCCCGCCCCTTGTCGTCATAAGCCCGCGACACCATGCTCGACGCCAACGGATGCTGCATCCCTCCGCCCAGTCCGCCCACCCCCGACGCCGCCACCAGCGCGACGAACACCGGCGCCATAGCCATAGCCACCAGCCCCGCCGACACCCACACATTCCCCCACACCAGCAGCCAGAACTCCCCCATACTCTCAGCCAGGAACCCCGCCGGCACCTGCAAAACCGCCGACGCCCCGCTAAACACAGACCGCAGCAACCCGACTTCAGTAAACGACAGCCCCATATCTTCCTTGATAAACGGCAGCAGCGGCACCAGCAGCGCGAAGAACAAATCGCTCCACACGTGCATAGTCGAGCCGAACATCAGAGTCCGCCGCTCTCTCGTCGCCTTAGTAATAAGCGTCCGCCGCGCCCGCGTCGCCTTTGTAACGAGCGTCCGCCGCGCCCGCGTCGCCTTTGTAATAATCGAAACCATCCCACGCCCCAAGAATCATCAGGAATAGCTACACCATACCCCCACCGCCCCCAATCCGCAATCCAAACCCCGAAATTTCACCCCGACCCAGGGTCTTTCGGTTATTTCCCGATACCGCTTCTGCCGTTCGCCCTGAGCCTGTCGAAGGGAGCTTGTCGAAGGACCACCCGTTCATGGTTCGACAAGCTCACCACGAACGTAATTGGTTGATAATCGAAAGACCCCCGCCCCTGACACATCCCCCTACCCATCCACCCCGCCATCTGCTACAATACCCGCATGAAAGTTCTAATAAACCATAAACAAGAACTTATGACAAGCGAAATCTGAACGAAGGAACATTTTCCCCGTAGCTAAACGCTGGGAAACACTGGGCAAACGCTGGTGTTCTATTGCCTGTTGCTGTCTGTTACCCCGCCAGTGTCCTGCCTGTTGTCCGCCAGCGCATTATAAACAGGGATATATAACAACCTCCGCACCAAAGAAAGGAAACTCAATGTTCAACAGAATAGCGATACTCGGCGTCGGAGCCATCGGCGGCATCATCGGCGGATACCTCGCCAAATCCGGCCGCGACGTCACCCTCATAGACCAATGGCCCGCCAACGTCGAGGCCATACGCGAAAACGGCCTCACCGTCTCCACCCAGGAGGGCGACTTCACCGTCCAGGCCAACGCCATCCACCTCGGCGAAGTCTGCAACGTCGTCGAGCCGTTCGACCTCGTTTTCCTCGCCATGAAATCCTACGACACCGAGTGGGCCACCCATTTCATCCTGCCCCATCTCGCCGACAACGGCGCGATAGTCTCCGCCCAGAACGGCATCAACGACGAGCGCGTCGGCCCAATCGCCGGCTGGAGCCGCGTCCTCGGCTGCGTCATAACCCTCGGCGCCGGAATGTACGAACCCGCCAACCCCATCAGAACCAGCGTAGCCTCCCGTCTCGCCTTCACCATCGGCGAACCGAGCGGCATAGAATCCGTCCGCGCCAACGCCATAGCCGATATGCTCGGCGCCGTCGGCCCGACCAAAGTCACCCCCAACCTCTGGGGACACCGCTGGGCCAAGCTCGCCACCAACTCCATGGCCAACCCCATCTGCGCCCTCACCGGACTCGGCTCCGCCGGCTCCCGCGACACCCCCGGCGTCGTGGACGTCACCATCAACATAGGCGCGGAAGTCGTGCGCGTCGGCAGTGGTTTGGGAGTATCCGTCGAACCCATCAACAACATCCCCTCCCAGCAATACGTGGACGCCACCCAGGACGCCACCGCCTTAGAAGACCTCAAATCCCAGCTCGCCGAAGGCGCGAAAGAGCTCGGCGACGGTCGCCCCTCCATGCTCCAGGACGTAATCAAGGGCCGCCGCACCGAGATAGAGTATCTCGACGGCTACGTAGCCCGCCGGGGCCGCGAAGTCGGCGTCCCAACCCCCGCCTGCGACCGCATCACCGACCTCATAAAACGAGTCGAACGCCGCGAACTCCAGCCCGAAGCCAACAACATCAACCTAATGTCCGCCTTCATGTAGGCTTCACATCCAATAAGCGCCGCAAAGCTGCGCGGTGGCCTGGCTGGTCACAAAAGTCTGTCAGGCCACTATGCAAAGATGATAAACTAGATAGAGTACCTTCGGATGGAGCGGAACGGATGATTACTCTGGTTGAAGCTATGAACTATCGCTGCTTGCGATATGTGCGGACACCGTTGAACCCATTTCACCTTCTGGTGGGACCGAATGCTTCGGGAAAGACTACATTTCTCGATGTTATGGGCTTTTTGAGCGATGTGGTTCTCTGGGGCTTGGACGAAGCCCTGTATCAGCGTACTCCGAACCATCAGGAACTGCTTTTCAGAAGTGGTGGTGACAAATTTGAACTTGCGGTCGAGGCTCGTATCCCTCAAAATCTGCGTGAACTTACGTCAAGACCAGATTTAGACACTGTCAGATATGAGGTATGTATTGGCTTTGATGAAACTCAGTACAGGTTTGAGTTCAAGGATGAGAGGCTACTGTTATTGAAGAACACTGGAAACACGAAATCTTCGCAGCGTTCCTTTTTCCCTACTCCTCTTGACTCACCTGAGTCACTGCTGACTAATATCCATCTAAGAAATAACAAGATAGTTATAAACAAGGTGCCGGGTGGGAATGACAATTTCTACAGCGAGACTTACAGTCGTTCAGGAAGAGGTTGGGCGCCTTCCTTCAGGTTGGGGAGCCAACGGTCTGCCTTTGGAAATCTCCTGGCGGACGAGAACTCTTTTCCCGTAGCTACGTGGTTTCAGGAATATTTGACTGACAGAGTACAGAGATTCACGCTCAATAGTTTCTTCATGAGACGCCCCAGTCCACCAGCCAGAGTGTCGGGATTCATGCCAGATGGCTCTAACTTGCCTTGGGTAGTGGCCCGTATGCGGGAACAAAGCCCCAAATCTCACAAGGCTTGGATAGCGCATCTTAAAACCGCGCTTCCTGACTTGGTGAACATCGCAACATTCGAACGGCCAGAGGATCGCCATTGCTATATGATCTACGAATATGCGGGTGGGCTGAAAGTCCCTTCCTGGCTGGTATCAGACGGAACGCTAAGACTCACGGCGCTTACCTTGCCTGCATATCTGGACAATGCTCAGGGAATATACCTGATAGAGGAACCCGAAAACGGGATACATCCCAAAGCCGTGGCAACTGCCTACGAGTCTCTCTCATCAGTGTACGAAGCCCAGGTGTTGCTCGCCACACACTCGCCAGTGGCGTTGAACGCCGCCGGAATAGGGGATATCCTATGCTTCGCTAAGGATGATGAAGGGGCTACTGATATAGTTCTTGGAACTGAACATCCTATGCTTCGAGAATGGCAGGGCGAGGCCGACCTTGGCACGCTTCTAGCATCGGGAGTATTAGGATGATTGTCAAAGACCTCATTGTCCTCGCCGCCGACAAGGATATGGAACACGCGCTAAAAGGCTTGTTCTCCAGACCGCAATCTTTAGGAATACGGATAGTCACCGCGGATATTATCGTCCACCCACAGCACGATCCAGCCTGCGCCCTGCGCGGCGTCGAATTCCTGTCCAATTTCGTCAATAAGTATCATCACGCTTTGCTCATGTTCGACCATGAGGGCTGCGGGAAAGAGGAAGTCTCCGCTCAGGAACTTCAAGAAACGCTCAATTCGGAATTTGCTCATTCAGCATGGGGAGAACGCGCTAAGACGATTGTGTTATCCCCTGAGCTTGAAGCATGGGTATGGAGTCCCTCGCCCCATGTTGCGGATGTGATAGGCTGGAAAAGTCCTCATCCAGCGCTGAGACGCTGGATGACCGAACAAAACTGGCTGCAGGAAGGCCAAGCAAAGCCTGAGCGTCCCAAAGAAGCGTTTCGCGCCGCCCTTTATCACGCAAGAACTCCGCGTAGCTCATCCCTATATCAGCAGATTGCGGAAAGAGTCTCTCTAAGCCGATGCGTGGATGAGGCGTTTCTGGAGTTCAAGGATATTCTTAAAAATTGGTTCCCACCCGAGTAATGATGCTGGAGACGACTTGGAATCTGTCTCCTCACAGGTTAATCGGAAATCTCTAAGAACACCCCCATCACCGCCCCTCGAACACCGGCGTCCGCTTCTCCGCGAACGCCACCCTGCCCTCCGTCGCGTCCCTGCTTGCCCGCGCCTCCGCCTGGTCTCGGCGCATCGAGGCTATATCCTTAGCCGTCAGCGCAGCCCCCTCGAACCGCCGCGACACCAGAGTATTGATTATCCGCTTGTGTCCGCGCACCGAAAGCGGCGCGTTATTGGCGAACTCATTCGCCAGCGAATACACCTCGCTCTCCAACTCATCAGGCGCGACCACCTTGTTCACTAGCCCCATGTCCAGCGCGCGCCGCGCGTCCACCCGCAGCCCTGAGCAGAACAACTCCTTAGTGAACGCCGGCCCAACCAGGTCAACGAACACCTGTATCCGCTCAAAGTTGTAGATTATCCCCAGCCGCGAGGGAGGAATCCCAAGCTGAGCGCGGTCCGTGGCGATGCGAATATCGCACTCCGTCGCCAGCGCCAGCCCGCCCCCCACACAGTAGCCGTCTATCATCGCTATCACCGGAAACGGCGCGTCGAATATAGCCTGAACCGTCTTGCGATGCGGCCACTGCGACTCAACGGGCTTATCCGGCGTAGGCTGAGGCCCCGGGTCCCCCGGAGCGCGCCGCAGATCGTCCCCCGCCGAGAAAGCCAGGTCGCCCGCCCCCCTGATGATCAGGCAGCGAACATTGCCCTCCTCCGACATACGGTCAATATGCCGCACCATGCCCGCGTGTATCTCTGGATTCAGCGCGTTGCGCTTCTCCGGCCTGTTGATGATGAATGTCGCTACGTGTCCATCCTCTTGGACAAGAAGATCCTCGGTCATATCCGCTCCTCGCGTATATCGCGTATATATTGTCGTCCCGTCATTCCCGAGAAAGTGGGAATCCCAAAGGGCTCGCCGCTCGGCAATCCGGCAAACGCCATGGGATTATGAAAAGACCCTCGAGTCTCTTCTCCCCACGCCGAATAATCCGAAAAGTTATATGATATGCTACCAGAAACAGCGACGGAGACGACCATTGCGGCCACACAAAAAGAAGAAACGCTCCGAATGGGCAACCAAAGCCATCCTCTTCCTCGCGTCCCTCGCCGCCACCCTCGCCTTCGGACTCATCACCCCCAACCAAAACACCCCCTGGGTAATAGTCGTAGCCTTCTGCGCCTTCCTGCAACTGACGCTGATAGTCGCCGCCATCTCCATTCCATCGCCCCCCGACCCGCGCGAACTCACCCACAAGAGCGTCTTGCGGGGCTGGCTCCTCCCCGACGAAGACGAAGAAGAGCGCGAACGCCAGCGCCAGCGCGAGAACGACCAACTCGGCTTCAACTCCCCCGACCGCCTCTACCCAACAAGCCGTAAGTAGCGAAGGTCTCCTGCATTTACCCGCTGTCCTCCATCCCTGATGGGACTCAGGCAAGTTGTCCTCTAAATGATAAAACAGATATGATTCCAACAAATCCGCTTTCACGCTGGTGGCATCATGCGAATATCCGAAAGAGGCCAGATAACCATTCCGAAGCATCTCAGAGAGCGTTTCGGAATGTACCACAATGTGGAAGTTGAAATCACTCCCACGGAGAAGGGGCTTCTTATTCAAAAACGAACGACAGCCCAGCATCCCGTAGAGCGTGTCTATGGCATCCTTGGACGAGGTGGAAGCACCGATGAATACATCGAGGAGATTAGGGGCAGATGATAACGGCGGTAGACACCAATGTCCTCTTGGATGTATTTCTGCCTGACGACCAGCATGGGCCTGATTCGCTTCGCAAATTGAGCGCCGCACATGACCGGGGCGACATAATCGTCTGCGACATAGTATTCGCCGAACTCGTTCCCTCTTTCGGTGATCGCGCTATGCTAGAGAGCGCGTTGGAAGAAATCCACGCGACGCTATCTCCCATCAACTCGTCCATAGCCTACCAAGCGGGAATTCGATGGATGCAATATCGAAGAGCGGGAGGGCCGCGCACTCGGATTATCGCTGACTTCCTAATAGGGTCTCATGCCCTCGCTTCCGCGGATACATTCTTGACCAGAGACCGAGGCTTCTACGACACCTATTTCCCAGAGTTCACAGATGTAGAGTAACCCTAACGGAGTCCCCCATGCCCACCACCGGAAAAGCCCTCACCGTATCCGGCCCCGTCGAACCCGACCAACTCGGCTTCACCCTCATGCACGAGCACCTCTACCTCGACCTCCGCAAGAACCACTGGCCCGACCCCGACTCCACAGCAACCCAGCTTGACCAATGGTTCACCCCGCTCCAACTCTCCAACCTCCACTTGGCCCGCCGCGTCCTGCCCATCGTGGACAACTACATCCTCTCCAGCGAATCCGACGCCATTGCCGAACTCTCCGACTTCGCCCAACTCGGCGGGTGCACCCTGGTTGACGTCACCAGTCGCGGACTCAGGCGCGACGTCCCCGCCATAGTCCGCGCGGCCGAGGCCGCCGGAATCAACATCATCCTCGGCTCCGGCTGGTACCAGAAACTCTTTCACCCCGCAGACATGGACGACCGAACCATCGAATCCCTCACCGACGAGATAATCCGCGACATCGCCGACGGCATACCCGGAACCGGCGTCCGCTCCGGCATAATCGGCGAAATAGGCGTCAACGGCGACCCCATCACGCCCAACGAGGACAAGAACATTCGCGCCGCCGCCCGCGCAAGCGTCGCCACCGGAGCCGCTATATCCTTCCACTCCCCGCCTCGCAAGGACGAAAAACGCGCCGTCCTCGACATCGTGGAAGAAGAAGGCGCAGACCTCACCCGCGTCATCCTCGGCCACTCCGACCACATGGCCGACGACCTCCCCTACATGATCAGCCTGCTCCAAAGAGGCATCTGTGTCCAGTTCGACACCCTCGGCGTCGTCAGAACCACTGAGACAGGCCGCGACCACATCGTCGCCAACGCCATCCCCCGCCTCATAGAAGCCGGACACGCCGACCGTATCCTGCTCTCTCAGGACGTCTGCTGGAAGATGCACCTAAAGAAATACGGCGGCGCGGGCTACACCTACATCCAGCAGACCTTCCTCCCATACATCGAATCACTCGGCGTCGCTCCCTCCGACCTCCACCGCATAACGGTCCAAAACCCCAAGCGCCTGCTAACTTTCGCCCAACCCCGTTAGCGCGAATCTGCTAATATAATCCTCACAGCCAATTCATGGTGAATACTATGCCCACATACAGCAAGAGCGAATTCTGCGCCAAGTCCGCCGATATACTCAAGACTCTTGAAAACGGCGAAGAAGTCATCATTACCCAGCGCGGGAAGCCATGGGCCAAGCTCATGCCTGTACGGAAATTGAGTGAATATCAGAAAGAGAACACGCTCTCAATGAGCAGTCTCAGGGAGGCCATAGGCCGCCGCCTGCCGGACTTGGAATACGAAGATTTCCAGGCGGTGAAGACTATTTGGGGACCGGATGATCCCCGCGCGAATAAAAATGTTGCTGACCGAACGCGATAATGGTATGCGATTCGTAGTGGATACCCATGCCTTGTGGTGGTATCTCAAATCGTCCACTCGGCTCTCAAGGAAGGCCGCCGACATCTTCCAAAAGGCCGCGGCGGGCGAAGCCACTATCATAGTTCCCGCGATAGTCGTAGCGGAGTTTTACTTTCTCTCTGTCAAATTTGGCGAGCCTATGTCGCCGTCCGAACTGATAGACGCAATAAGGACAGCCAGAGGATTCGAGTTCTCCAACCTCGGCAGAGCGCAACTCGAAAGACTCGACACGATAGAGGCCCTCCCCGAAATGCACGACCGCCTCATCGCCGCCGAAGCCGTAATCCTCAATGCGCCCGTAATAACGCGAGACCGGGCATTCTCCGACTCGCCCCAAATCGAGACCGTCTGGTAATCTCCCCGCCGCCTCGTCGGTTGACTGTCGCCACCCCTATTGTTTATCGTTGCGTGATTAAGCGTATCCCTATATCCACAGCTACACGGAGGAATAAATGACACGTCTGAAATACATCCTGCCCATCATGGCAATCCTGGCCGCCATGCTGGCCATAGCCTGCTCCAGCGAGACCGCCGCGCCCGAACAGCCACAGGCTCCAGAGGCAGCCGCGCCCGCCGCGCCGGCCCCGGCCGCCCCGGCGGCCTCCGTCGCCCAGCCGCAGGCCCCGGCCCAGCCCGCTCCGGCGGCCCCGGCCGAGGCTCCGCCCGGCGCTCCCGCCGCCCCTGAACCCATCATCCCATCCACCGCGCCGGCCTCCAGGATGGTGCCCGTCTCCGACGCCGACTCCAACATCTTCTCCGATGACAGATTCGGCGGCAAACTCGTCTGGGTTCCCCAGGGCACCGTCCCCAACCTCGACTCCATGACCTCCGGCACCGCCATCGGCAGGGGCGTATCCTGGCACTTCTGGGAATCACTCGCCCAATGGGACGCCCAGGGCTTCATCCAGCCCGACATGGCCGACAGCTGGGAAGCCGACGGCAGTTCCTACACCTTCACCCTCCGCGACGACCTGATCTGGCACGACGGCTCTCAGGTCTTGCCCGAAGACGTCGAAGCCTCAGTGAACCGTTTCCTCGAGTGGGACAAGTCCTTCGCCCCCGTCCTCAACGACATCTGGGTCGGCTTCGAGACGGTTGACGACAAGACCTTCAAGATAGAACTCAGCGAGCCGTCCGCCCTGCTCATGACCGCGCTCGGCTACGTCGGCGGAACGCAGCCCAACATCATGCCCAAAGAGACCGCCGAGGCGTACCCCGCCGGCGAACTCGCCCAGAGCTTCATAGCCTCCGGCCCCTACCAGTTCGTAAGCTGGGACCCGGGCAACGAGATAATCCTTGACAGGTTCGAGGACTACGTACCCCGCCGCGAGACGCCCAGCTACCGCGCCGGCGCGAAACTCGCCTACTTCGACCGCCTTGAGATGAAAGAGATTCCCGACCAGCAGACCCGCGTGTCCGCCGTCCTCACCGGCACCGTGGACTACCTCGACGTCGTATCCTCCGACTTCTACGAAGAGGCGCTCGACAACTCCGACCGCGTATCCGTCCACATCGGCATACCCGGCGCGCAGCCCGACATCGGCTTCAACACCCGCGACCCGCTCATGGGCTTCGACGATAGCGGCAAGGCGCTCAGGCAGGCTATCCAGGCCGCCGTCAACGCCGAAGACATAATGAAGGGCTACGGCGACGAGCGCCTGTGGCAGCTTTGCCCCTCCCTCCAAATGTGCGGCACCCCCTGGGCCGAACACACCAGCAACGAAGACCTCTACAACCAGGACAACCCCGAAAAGGCCAGGCAACTGCTTGAGGCTGCGGGATACGACGGCGAGCCGATAATCATCCTCGACCCGACCGACTTCCCCACCATCCACCCAATCGCGACCGTCCTGAAAGAGCAGTTGTCCGCCGTCGGCGTCAACGCCCAGATAAAGGCCACCGACTGGGCCGGCCAGATTGCCACCTTCCGCCAGGTTGACGGCTGGCACATCTTCACCAACTGGAACTCCAGCAACCTGTACCACCCGTTGGTAGCCACCCACTACCGCGTCGGCGAGACCACCTACCCCGAGGACTCCGAGACCGGCATGATGATGACCGAACTCAAGACCCGGTTCGCCAAGGCCGGCACGCTCGAAGAGCAGTTCGCCATAACCCGCGAGATTGCCGACGCCGCCTGGGCCGACCCCCGCAGGGTCACCTTCGGCCAGTTCTTCCAGCTGCGAATCTACGACAACGACATAATGGACGTAGAAATCCGCGGCGCCCCCGTCGGCTCCCCCCTCTTCCTCAATATGTGGTGGGCCGACCCCGAACGCCGCTCCGAAGACCCCCGCTAACAATCCGCAACTAGCAGCAAATACACACTAAGAGAGTCTGCCACAAGTAAACATCCGTTTTGGCAGACTCTCTGTTATCATAGAATGACACTATAGCTGATCCAGTTCTATGGCACACATCATATGGAGCAGTAATCATGGCTCGTTCTGATAACCGACCAGGTCAACTGGTAAGGGACTATTATCTCAGGATGCTGCGTGGGATAATGAGAGACTATAACATTGACCCCTCTAATCTGGATGGTGTAGTACCGTCGAACAGTTTTGTCGAAGCGATCCAGCATACGAATAAATTTCTTTTAGATCCTTATAGCAACCGACTGTCTCATCATATGTATAGACGTTATATGAAGGCACTAAGAAAGTGTGTAAAATTGGATGACAACATACGCCGAATAGCTCATATCGATATTGGTTGTGGAGCAGGCTTGTTTTCATGGGTATTTCTTGATTGGGCACTTGAAAACGGATATGGGTATGATTTTGTTGACTTGTATGGATATGATAATTCTCAGGCAATGGTAGGCCTTGCTACAGAGTTCAGATACAGATTGACGAGAGCAATGTCTGGTTATCCGAATATACATTACGATGATGATATTGATAATTTCATGTGGCGATTAAAAATGGCCTGGCGCCCGAATACACATTACATCATTTCTTTTGGCCACATACTAGGGAAATCTTATAAAGAAAGGCGGTCAACAATAATAGGATTTGCACACATTGTCGATGCAATTATGCGCATCAAAAACCTAAGACCTCAGTGCATCGTAGTAGCAGTTGACGCAAAAGAGTTGATACACGACTTTACAGATGGTTGGAATTTGCTATTAACCTACTTAGCGAATCGCTATACAGTCCGTCATACATCAACACATCCTAAAACTTCAATGTATGCATTGATTAACGATAGCAATTATACTGAAACGCCTGATTATAGTTATATGGACACAAACCGCGAATTCTATAATGACGAAATTTTTCCTGATTGGCGTAGTGATATACCATGGGATGACGAAGAATTGCCATGGGAAAGCAAGTTGCCCAGATAGTTCATGTTGACGACCTACTCTGGCGGGAGGCCCTGCTATGACAACTCAGCTATCTCTGCCTGATATGGCCATAGCCTACCAGTGCGCTGACGGCCTGGTCACCCCTCGCCACATCAACCACCACGTCAGCGGCAAGCCCGGCTTGCAGGAAATCCAAACCGTCCCCGGACTCCAATTCATTGAAGACTTCCTAACCCCCGAAGAACAGGAGGACTGCGTTGACCGCGTTGACGCCGCCGTGACCGAATGGCGCAACGACCTCAGCCGCCGCGTTCAACACTACGGCTGGCGCTACGACTACAAGGCGCGCGCCATCACCCCCGATATGCGCATCGGCGCGCTTCCAGACTGGCTTTCCCAACTCGCCCAAAAGCTGTACGATGAAACTGGACTCTTCGACCGAGCGCCTGAACAAGTAATCGTCAACGAGTATGAACCCGGCCAGGGCATAGCGATGCACATAGACCATAGAGGCTTCGGCCCTACCGTCTGCACCATATCCCTGCTGGACGATTGGGAAATGGACTTCTCGGAACGACATGACAAGACCCCCGCCCTGCTGAAGCGCGGCTCCTGCGTACTGCTGACCGGACAATCCCGCTCCGACTGGCAGCACGGAATCGCGCCCCGCAAGAGCGAGGTCATAGACAGCGGACGACGCCAACGCAAGCGCCGCCTCTCACTCACCTTCAGAACCGTCCTAAACCGCGACAACATAAACGACTAACCGGAGCATCCCAATGACAGCCGTACCCTCAACCCATCCCGGCGAGGAACTGCTTGAAATCCTGAACGAACTGAACATCAGCGCGGAAGCCTTCGCCCAAGCCACAGGAATGAGCGTTGACCTTGTGACCCGCGTCGTCGAAACCCGGCATCCCATCACCCCGGACATAGCCGCCCGAATCGCGAAGGAACTGGACATGACCCCTGAGTCCTGGCTGCATTTGCAACTGCTTCACGATAACGACATGAAAAGCGAATCCACCCCGGAAACCAAGCCAATCCCCCAAGCCGCCACTAGCTAACCCCACCATCAAAACCGCGTAAACGTCTGACCACCGACCACTAAAAACTAAAAACTAAGGACTAACAACCCCCTTGCTCCCCTACCTCATAAGAAGACTCCTCGCCACGATACCCGTTCTGGTCGTCGTCGGACTCTTCACGTTCTTCCTGCTTCGCTTCACACCGGGCGACCCCGCCGCCGTCATGGCCGGCAACGAAGCCACCCAGGAAGAATACCTCGAAATCAAGGAAAAACTCGGCCTCGACGACCCGATACACGTCCAACTCGGCAAGTGGACGGGCCAGATACTGCGCGGCGACTTCGGAACCTCCATCAGATCCGGCAAGCCCGTCTTCGATCTCATAAAGACCCGCATCGGTCCGTCGGTATCCCTTACCATAGCCACCGAAATCATCGCCGTCCTCGTCGCCATACCGCTCGGCGTTCTCGCCGCCTGGAAAGCCAACTCATTCATAGACCGCGCCGTCATGGTCTTCGCCGCCATCGGCTTCTCCGTCCCCATCTTCTGGCTCGGCTTCATCCTGATATGGATATTCGGACTCTGGGCCTTCGGACTCGACAACCCCATTCTCCCCGTCGCCGGATACTCCCGCATTGACGACGGCTTCCTCGACTACCTGCGCCACCTCGCCCTGCCCGCTTTCAGCCTCGGACTCGTCGTAATCGCGCTCGTCGCCCGCATGACCCGCGCCAGCGTCCTCGAAGTCCTCAAAGAAGACTACGTGAGAACCGCCCGCGCCAAGGGCCTCACCGAAAAGACCGTCCTCATACGCCACGCCCTACGCAGCGCCTCGCTCCCCATCCTGACCATCATCGGACTCGGACTCGCCGGCCTTCTCTCCGGAGCCGTCGTAACCGAGAGCGTCTTCGCCATACCCGGACTCGGACGCCTCGCAGTGGACGCCATAGCCACCCGCGACTACCCCATCATCCAGGCCCTCATAATCCTCATAGGAACGTTCTACGTCTTCATAAACCTCGCCGTGGACATAGCCTACGCCGTCCTCGACCCAAGGATCCGCTACTGATGGCCCGCGCCGAAGAACACACAGCCGCCCCGTTTAGGTCAGCGCTTCCGGCTCGCGTCTGGCATTCCATGAGAAGCTCCGCCGTCCGCGAACCCACCATGACCGTCGGCCTCTGCATCCTGGCCATTCTGCTGCTCATAAGCGTCATAGGCCCCCTGCTATCCTCCACCGACCCCAGCAAGATAAACATGGACGCCCGCCTCCAAGCCCCCTCCGCCACCCACTGGTTCGGCGCGGACGAATTCGGGCGCGACGTATTCAGCCGCACCATCCTGGGCGGACGCATATCCCTGTTCGTCGGCGCGACCGTCGCTATTCTCACCATGATTCTAGGCGCCGCCTTCGGCTCTGTCTCGGGCTACTTCCGCCCCGTTGACGCCGTTCTCATGCGTATCATGGACGGCCTCATGGCCATCCCGACCGTCCTGCTCGCCATAGCCCTCACCGTCATACTCGGCGCGAACCTCCAGAACGTCATCATCGCCATAGTCGTCGTGGACACCCCGCGCATGACCCGCGTCGCGCGCGCCTCCGTCCTCAGCCTCCGAGAGCAGCCCTTCGTGGACGCCGCCCGCGCCATCGGAGCGCGAAACAGCCGCATCCTCATCCGACACGTCATACCCAACCTGCTCGCCCCCCTAATCGTCATGGGAACCTACGTCGCCGCCGGAGCCATGCTCACCGAAGCCTACCTCAGCTTCCTCGGAGCCGGCATCCCCGCCGACGAAATCCCAAGCTGGGGCAACATAATGGCCGAAGGCCGCCGCTTCATCCGCAAGGCCATCTGGGTAATCTTCTACCCCGGCTTGGTCCTCGCCGTAGCCGTAACCGCCATAAACCTCGCTGGCGACGGCCTCCGCGACATCCTGGACCCCAAACTCGCCCACCGGATGTAGCCTCTGTCCGGCTGTGTAACTCGCTAGATGCGCTAGGATTGTGGCTAAAGCCGCCAGGGTCTTTCGATTATCAACCAATTACGTTCGTGGTGAGCTTGTCGAACCATGAACGGGCGGCCCTTCGACAAGCTCAGGGCGAACGACAGAAGCGGTATCGGGAAATAACCGAAAGACCCTGCTAAAGCCGCTGGTTACACTTTACATCCCACATCCGTTGCGATACGCTCTATATGGGCAAAACAGGGGGCTATTATGCTAACCGCAACAGAAGATACGGGCGCGGCGGACATACTGGACAGCCTTGATGTCGCTAGGCGCGAGTACGCCGCTGGCAATCACAGGGAATCGTCCCTCATCCTGTGGGAAGCCACCAGAGCCACTTTTGAGTTGATGGCTAGGGCGCGAGGTATGAATACCTCAGACCTGCTTGAGATAACCAGAGCGCTCGATGAAGAGCGTCACCGCAAAGACATACATCGCAAGTATAGTTACAGTGGAAAATTGATGTCCGCTGGGTTGTTGCGCGACCACGCCGAAATGGACGTTTTGGAAGACTACCAATTGGAACTTCCACACAAGTATCTGCCTGCCTTCATAAGACGACAAATACGCGAACTCCACGCCAATGGCGCTGACTGACAGCAGGAGCATCCAAAGGGCGGAGTGGCATTTGGAGTTAGCCATAAGTTACCGGGACACCGCCACCCGCTTGCTGGAACTCAATGATCCATACTCCGCCGCCGCCCTGATTTACGAGTCTGCCAAGCAGTGCGTCAACGCTATCGCCAACTATCACGGGCAAAACCCCGCTTCAACTAGGGCTAAAGTGCAATTCCTAGAGAGGTTTGCCCAACAGCCCCCCACCAATCTGTTTAACCTGATAGAGGGATGGGACGCCGCCTTGCGATTGCATATTCACGCCGACCGGGGACACTTGTCGGAACAGGAGTTCAACCGCGCCTGGCTCAACTGCCAGGATTTCATCGAATATATGCTGACCATCGCGGGAGCGTGAAGGTAGTCTTCCGAGACCTCCCAACCCCAAGCTCGCCCATCGAATGTAGCAAGAGATCATTGCGATGACGCTAGAAGCCAAGGCTGCAGTCCTCCTCATTCTGACGAACGACCGCGGCGAATGTCTCTTCCTCCGACGCGGGAGCGTGAAGGTAGTCTTCCGAGACCTCCCAACCCCAAGCTCGCCCATCGAATGTAGCAAGAGATCATTGCGATGACGCTAGAAGCCAAGGCTGCAGTCCTCCTCATTCTGACGAACGACCGCGGCGAATGTCTCTTCCTCCGAAGATTCAACACCGGCTACAAAGACGGAGAATATGGCCTCGTCTCAGGCCACGTGGAAGAGGGCGAGAACCTGAAGGCTGCGATGATAAGAGAGGCCTGCGAAGAAGTCGGCATCACGCTGTCGCCGGACGACCTCGATGTCGTCGGCGTAATCCCGTCGCTCCCCAACAGCTACGTGTACTTCTTCCTTCACGCCGATATCTGGTCCGGCGACGTGAAGAACATGGAACCCCATAAGTGCGACGAAATGAGGTGGTTCGACCTTCGCGCACTCCCCGATAATACGGTCTTCTACGTCAGATGGGCCATAGAGAACTATCTCAAAGGAGATTGGTTCCGCGAAGTTGACACCACCACCGAATAATATTCTACATTGGATCCCACAACTCCATATATGAGTCACCACTCACTGGCGCAAGACATCCAGGACTACCCTCGAATACTGCCATTCTGTTACCATAAGTGCCAATCCTGATTCAGACAAACCGAGGCAATGCCATGGCCGTGTACCGGATAACAGACAAAGAGTTCGAGGAACTTGAGGAAACCTCTTTTGGGGCCGAGGGTCTTTACGAACGTTACGATCTTCAACGAATGCTACGCGACCAGCCTGATGTTCTGGAGGAAGGCTTGTTCATCATCGCCGAGGAGTATGGTGATTGGGTAGAGTCCAGCCGGCGCATAGATTTGTTGGCGCTGGATAAGGACGGTCGGCTGGTGGTTGTCGAATTAAAGCGAGAAGATCAGGACAGCATGATGGATTTGCAGGCTGTCCGATACGCGGCGCTGGTTGCCAATATGACACTTGAGCAAGCCATTGACGCTCACCAGAGTTATATGAGTGCGCGCGGTATCGAAGGGGACGCGGAATCACGAGTCCGTGGCCAATTGGAAATGTACGACGATGATCTCCGAGTTACTACCAGTAACCCCCGTATCGTCTTGGCTTCGGCCAACTTCTCCACAGAGCTTACTACCAGCGTCTTATGGCTCAACCAGGTTGGGCTGGACATCGCTTGTATCAGACTACAGCCGTGCAAAGTTGGCGATTCAGTGTTTGTGGAAAGAAGCCAGATCATTCCCATACCGGAAGCGGCGGATTACACTGTGCGCTTGCGAAACAAAGAGAAGGAAACCAAGTATCATGAGTCAAGCCGTGTAGAAACTATACCGGGCGCTGACGCTTTCTGGGACGGTATCGCGACGGCTAAAGACGACTACAAAGAAGATTTGGAGGAACTGTATCAACTCGCAGTGAAACTGGAGGAAGAGGGCTTAGCGTCGCTTTCGACTCGAGTAGGTTCTACCAATACGATTCTACGTGTCAGATTCCCCGAAAGTGAACGAGGACTGGTTAATATATTCAAGAATAAGTACGGCTACGGTTACCTACAGTTCAACGACATTTCCTTTGATCGGTACGCCCCTAAAGCGAAAAAGCGTATAGAGGAAATTACGGAGCAAGCAATTACAAAAGGTAGTACGCTTTGGGATTGGTCTGACGGCTTTCTTGATGTTCTGACCGAAGCATACCGTGAATCCCAAGACGCGCCCTAAGCTGAGGATTAACTGATCCAGTGTCGCGGGCGTGGGGATGCCCTATCTGCCAAAACTGCTCCCCCTCAGCCGCGGATCCAGCAAATCCCTCATCGCGTCCCCAAACATATTCAGACAGTAGATGATCAGCGTCAGGCACGCGCCGGGCCAGAAAGCGAGCCACGGCGCGACCTCCATGAACTGCCGACCTTCCTGGCTGAGCAGGCCGCCCCAGGTGGGGATCTCGCGCGGTAGCCCAAACCCGAGGAAGCTAATCGAAGCCTCGCTGATTATCACGCCCCCTATCGTTATGCTGAAGCCAACGATGATGATGGGTACCAGGTTGGGCGCTACGTGCCTGATGAACGTTCTCCACCTCTCAGACCCGATCGCTTCCGCCGCCAATATGTAATCGTTCTCCTTGATGGCGATGACCGCGCTCCTGAGAATCCGCGAACCGCCCAGCCCGCCCGAAATCCCCAGCACCAGGATCATCTGGATAAGTCCCTGCCCCACGATTGACATTAGCGTCAGCAGCAGCAGCAGCCCCGGAAAGGCTATATAGGCGTCCACGAACCGCTGAATAGTGAGATCGAACTTGCCGCCGACATACCCCGAAGTTCCTCCCACCAGCACCGCGACCGTAATATCGAGCGCCGTCGCCGACAGACCGACGAACAGAGAAACCCGCGCTCCGTAGATGACCCGGCTCAGCAGGTCGCGCCCCACGTGGTCCGTCCCCATCGGGTGCGCCCACGACGGCCCCTGCATCCTGTCTATCAGGTTGAGTTCGTAGTGTGGAAAGGGAGCCAGCCAGTCCGCGAACACCGCCATTACGATCATCGCCAGCGTCACCGCCAGCCCGAACGTGCCGAGCGGCTTCTCCCTCACCAGCCTGGACAAAAAGCCCAGGAAACGGTTCCCCCGGCGTTCAAACGCCTCCACCTCTGTCGTACCCGTTATCATCCTGAAATTACACCTCTAGGCTGCGTTGACGTTTCTCGTCATTCCCGCGAAAGCGGGAATCCATACGTGTTGATGGCGGTCTGGTTAGTCACAGTTCAGATTGCTTGGGGTGTTCAATGTGCAAATGCCAACAGAGCCTAGCGATACCGCACTCGCGGATCCAGATACGGGTAGATAAGATCAATTATCAAGTTGATGAACAGCACCGCCGCCCCGAAGAACAGATTCACTCCCGACACCACCGGATAGTCCCTGTCCAGCAGCGCGTCGAGCGCCAACTGCCCCAGCCCCGGCAGGTTGAAGATGTTCTCGATGATGACCGACCCGCCCACCAGCAGCGGAAGCTGCAAGCCGATTCCGGTCACCACCGGGATGAGCGCGTTCTTCGTCGCGTGGCGCGCGATGACCACTCGCTCCCTCAGCCCCTTCGACCATGCCGTCCTGATATAGTCCTGCCGCAGAACTTCCAGCATCATCGTTCGCGTCAGCCGCATGGTTCCCGCGGCCATCCCCGTCCCAAGTATCAGGCTGGGGATGAGCGTCCCGTACAAGCTGGCGAGCGGGTCCTCGCTGAACGGAACCATCTCCAGAGGAGGCGACCAGCCCCACCACAGCGCCGGGAATATCATCACGAGCGTCGCCAGCCAAAAGTTCGGAGCCGCCAGCCCCACGACGGCGAGCGTCCGCGCGATATAGTCCGAGACCGTATCCTGTCTCACCGCCGAGTAGATGCCCACCGGGAGCGCTATCAACATCCCGATAACGATTGCCATGACGCCTAGCTGGAGCGTCACCGGCAGCCTCTCGATTATCCTCTCCTCGACACTCCAGGATCCCATCAGCGAATCCCCAAAGGTGCCCTCGAACAGCATACCCCGCATCCACTTCAGGTACTGGATGTATATGGGAACGTCCAGCCCCAACTGCTTCAGCAGTGTCTCGCGGTCCAGGTCCAGAGCCAGGTAGTCTGAACTGGCGATCATGGCGTCAATCGCGTCGCCCGGAATGAAACGCACCGTCAGAAACACAATCGTGCTCAGAATCAGCATCGTCGGAATGACGAGCAGCAGCCGTCTGATGATGTAGGCTCTCACGTGAAGTTCCTGGTGATGCTCTGAAAGCCGATCAAAGTCCCTTCCCCCTTGACGGGGGAAGGTTAGGATGGGGGTGAAACCCTACCTACGCATTCACTCTCAATACCTACTTGCCGGCTCACAGAGACAGCCCAAAAAGTCCCTTCCCCCTTGACGGGCTCACAGGGGTAGGCAAAAGTCCAATCAGCTACGAATTCCAGTCAACAGATCCCCTCTCCCTCAGGGAGAGGGCTAGGGTGAGGGTGAAATGCCTACCCCTTCCCCCTTGACGGGGGAAGGTTAAGATGGGGGGTCAAACCCCTCCAACGACTAGTTGGTGGACTGCGCCTTCAGCTCCTGGTCCAGCCAGAATCGAGCGAACAACTGCGAGAATCGCTGCTGCAGTCCCAGGTGATACTCGCCGTTGTATCCGACCAGCCAGGGCTGGACCGCGTTGAACGCCTGCGCCTTCATTCCCCAGACGTACAGGTGCTGTCTGGAAAGCTCTATATCGAGATCCTTGATGATCTGCTGCCTCTCTTCGTAGGTGGACGCCGCCTCGGCCGCCTCGATCATCGCGTCAAACTCAGGGTCGCGCACTCCGGTGTAGTTGTAGCCGCCTTCCGAATGGATGAAGGCGCGCAGTATCGTGATTGGACTCCTGTCGTAGCCCATGATGGCCGATCCTACCATGTCATGCGGATAGGAATGTTCGCGTATCCAGGTTCCGACCGTCGTGTTGTCCGGTCCCTTGACCGCCTCGATGTCCACCCCAATCCTCCGCCAGTAGTCCACGAAGATGTCCGCGAGCGCGAGGTCGGAAGTCGCGTGGAACACCGACGACCCCTTGATTCTGACGCCGTTCTCATCCGGCTTGTAGCCGGCCTCGTCCAGCAGCGCTATCGCCCCTTCGGGGTTGTACTCGTAGTATGGCTTGATGTCTTCGGGCCACTCGTCGAATGGCGTCACGTACTCTATCGCGCCCGTGCCGATCTGTCCCATCGGCTCCACCGTCGCCCAGCCCTTGTAGTAGATAGTATTGATGGTATCCAGGTCGAGCGCCATCTGCATCGCCCGCCTGACCCTGACGTCGTCGAAGGGCGGTTTGTCCACGTCGAACGCCGTGCTGGTGGTGGACCTGTACGCGTAGGGTATCAGCGAAATGTCCGGGTTCGTCTTGACGAGCGCCTCGGCCTGGTCAGTCGTCGAAATCGCCGAGTTGGCCAGCCAGCCCATGTAGTCCGCCTTGCCCGTCCGCATCGCCGCGATGCGCGTCGCTTCGTCCTTCATGATGAGAGCCCGCGTCGCGTCGGCGTATGGCAACTGGTTCTCCGGGAACTTCTCATCGGTCCCCCAGTAGTCCGGGTTCTTCTCCCAGGTCATCGAACTGCCGTCCACCCACTCCGTCAGCATGAACGGCCCGGTGCCGACCAGATTCCTCCAGTCCTGGATGTCGCCGTGCTCCTGCACCACCTCGGGCGGCAGGATGTGCGGAGAGTAACTGGTGAACAATATGGTCAGCGTGTCAATGTTCGGCTCCTTCAGCTTGAAAACCACGGTCTCGTCGTCAGTCGCCGTCACCGAATCCCACTTCACGCTCTTGAACGTGCAGCACGGCCCTTCCTGGTCGGCGTATTCATCGCCCAGATGCAGATAGCGCTGGAAGTTCCAGGCCACGTCCTGGGCAGTCATCTTGCGTCCGTCCATCGGAGCCTTGTTGTGCCAGTACACGTCGTCCCTTATGTTGATAGTGTACGTGAGGGGATCGTTCTGCACCCAGCCGGTCGCGAGTTGACCTTTCATCACCCACAGCGGGGTTGGCCGCTTCATGTGGTCGAACACGCTCCGGTCTATACCCCAATCCGCGTGAGCGAGCGATTCGGTAACTCCGTCCGTGCCGTTAGCCGCGTGGTGCGTGAAATACGTGTCGGTGTGGGGCGGCTGGTTCGTCTGCAGCCGGATTATCGTCCCGCCGTACTCCGGCGCGGGAATCACATTGCCCGTCGTCGGGTCCGTAACGTACTTCTTGCCCGGAACCTGCACCTCTTTCGTAACCGTTACCTCTTTGGTGACCACGCGCGCCTCCGGCGTCGGCAGCGCCGAGACCGCCGCCGAGACGATCTGACGCACTTCGTCCGCGCTCAGAGGGTCGGGCCCCTCGGTCGCCGACGACGCCACCGCTTCCGCCACCAGCGTCCGCACCTGGTCCGCGGTCACCGCGTCCTGACTGGCCGCGCCCACGGCCGCCTCCACCATCGCCTTGATCTCCTCAGCGCTGGTGCCTTCGGGAACGGCTCCCTGCACGGCGGACTCCACCATCGCCCGCATCTCCTCCGCGCTCGGCCCGGTGGGAGCCGGAGCGGGCGCGGCGGCTGGCGCTGGCTGAACCGACTGCATAGCTTCCTGAAGCGCGGCGGCAAGCTCTTCCTTCGTAACCGCGTCCGAAGCCGGCGCGGGCTCCGGGTCCGCGCTCGAACACGCCATCGCCAGCAGCGCTAGCGCGGATACGGCGACCGCCATCCAACTAAGTGAAGTAGATATACGCATATCTCAGTCTCCCTGTTAGCTCAAATCTCGGATCGGAAATGATCCGACGGCGAAGACTCCACCGCCCAATCCGAACCGCGCCAATTCAAGCATACCGCCTGGGGTATGTCAACCTTCCAATTCAGGAAACGACATTCCGTAAAAGCGCGTTCGTAATATACAGTCCCCAATGAGCGTTTCCAATAGCGCTATACACCTATAATTCACTATGCTACAATGTATATATCGCAGAACAAATGCGCCCAATATACATAAACCAACCGTTTCCGACACGGAAGCGCCCGACCCGGGAGGCAAATCATGAGACTCGAAGGCAAAGTAGCCATCATAAGCGGAGGCGCGCGCGGACAGGGCGCCGCCGAAGCCCGAATGTTCGCCCGCGAGGGCGCGAAAGTCGTCTTCGGCGACATCCTCGACGACGACGGCAGAAAGGTCGAAGCCGAGATAAACGAGGCCGGCGGAGAGGCCACCTACGTCACCCTCGACGTCACCGACGAAGATTCCTGGAGCGCCGCCGTCCGGACCGCCGTATCCGCCTACGGCAAGGTCGACATCCTCGTAAACAACGCCGGCATCGTATCCTGGAACGCCGGCGACGACGCCTCCGTCGAAGAATGGGACAACGTTATGGACGTAAACGCCAAGGGCGTCTTCCTCGGAACCCGCGCTGTCGTCCCCGAAATGCGAAAAGCCGGCGGCGGCTCCATCATCAACATATCCTCCATATCCGGCATGGTCGGACAGGAAACCATACACCCCGGCTACAACGCCTCCAAGGGCGCCGTCCGCATCCTCACCAAGTCCACCGCGATCCAATACGCCAAGGACGCCATCCGCTGCAACTCCGTCCACCCCGGCCCCATCAAGACCGAAATGACCCGGCGCGGCTGGGACGATCCCCAGCGCCTCGCGGCCACCGAACAGCGAACCCCGCTCGGCAGATACGCCGACCCCGACGAGATCGCCTACGGAGTCCTCTTCCTCGCCTCCGACGAATCATCCTTCATGACCGGCAGCGAAATGGTCATAGACGGCGGCGTAACCGCCCAGTAAAGCGCCCGCAAGAACGCCCGCGCTAAACTGCCCTTGACATCCTTCCTCGTTGTGTGTGAATATACGTTCTATCACAATGAGAAAGGATGTACTATGCTCATAAAACGCTCCCCCGACGCCTACGAAAAACTCCGCATCCTCGGCGGAATGGCCACCGACGACATACTCACCCGGCCCGAATCCCGCGCCGGACGCCGCGGCCCCTACTCCGCCCCCAACAAGAACCCCACGAGCGGCGTCTATCGCGCATCCATGCCCAACGGCAAATACATCAACCTCATGCGCGTCATGTTCACCGACTTCTGCAAGATGGACTGCCACTACTGCCCAAACAGCCACTGGGTCCCCCGAAAGCGCTACGCCTTCAAGGTCGACGAACTAGCCCGCCTCTTCGCCGAACTCGCCCGTCGCCAGACCGTAAGCGGCCTCTTCCTCAGCTCCGGCATAGCCGGCGACGGCTCCAAGACCACCGAGCGCCTCGTCAAGGTCGTGGACGCCGTTCGCAACAAATACGGCTTCAAGGGATACATCCACATGAAGGTCATGCCCGGCGCCGAATACGAATACGTCGAGGCCGCCTACCGCCTCGGAACCCGCCTCTCCGTCAACATGGAGACCCCCACCGTCCAACACATGGAAAAGCTCAGCCAGATGAAAGACCTCAAGCGCGACATCCTCGACCCCATGGAATGGGTCCACAACCTCACCGAAGGCTACACAAACGGCGCGGTCGGACAGGCCACCCAGCTCGTAGTCGGCGCGGCGGACGAATCCGACCGAGACATCTTCGGACGCATGGATCAGCTCTACACCGAGTGGAAATTCAAGCGCATCTACTACGCCCCCTTCCGACCCGTCCGCTACACCCCTCTGGAAGAGCATCCGCCCACCCCCATGGCCCGCAGCCACCGCCTCTACCAGATGGACTGGCTAAAGCGCGTCTATCGCTTCTCCAACGACGAACTAGACCTCGCCTTCGCCGACAACGACTTCCTGCCCCTTGACCAGGACCCCAAGACCTCCATAGCCGTCGAAAACCTCGACGCCTTCCCCATGGACATCAACCACGCCGACAAACACCAGCTTCTGCGAATTCCGGGCGTCGGCCCCACCTCCGCCGACCGCATCATCCGAAACCGGCGCGACCACACCATAGACACCTGGCGCGACCTCACCGCCATGGGCGTCGTCAGAAAGCGCGCCTGGCCCTTCTTGGCCTTCCCTGGCCACCGTCCGCCCCGCGCCAAGCAGCTAAGGCTGGACCTCTTCGGCGAAGACGCCCGCGAAAAGCGCCGCGCCCAGTCCGCCGCGACCCCGCTTCCACTCGCCGCCGGCGCGTCCCCCTCCACCGCCGCCCCCTGCGGCGACCGCCTCACCTGCAACGGCTGCCCCATGCTCGGAATGCCCGGCCACCCCACCGCCAACAGCCCAGCCGCCCTCCCAATGGCCAGCTAACGCCACGCCAAAATCCCTTCCCCCTCGACGGGGGAAGGTTAGGATGGGGGTGATACCTAATCCAAGGCGATACCCAATCCAAAACGAAAATACCTCGATGCAAGCCCGCCGACATGATTGACCTCCGCGTAGCGTGGGATATAATGTTCTCAGTCGAAATCGCGTCGGGAGAATCGCGTGAACGCGGAAACCCAATACCTTCAAGACAACGAAATACACTGCGGCGACGCCCGCGCGCTGCTCGCCCGCGTGCGCCCCGAATCCGTCGCGCTCAGCTTCTGGTCGCCCCCGTACTTCGTGGGCAAGTCCTACGAAAAAGACCTGTCCTTCGAGGACTGGCAATCCCTGTTGCGCGAGGTAATCCACCTCCACCTTCCAATCCTGAAGCCCGGCGGATTTCTCGCCGTCAACATAGCCGACATACTCGCCTTCCCCGACCCCGATATGCCCAGAATCCAGGCCGACAACGTTTCCAACAAGCGCGTCAAGATAACCAGAGCGCGGGTGCTGGAAGCTCAGAGAGCGCATCCCGACTTCAACAGATACCAACTCGCCGAACTTCTGGGATGCAGCGAGCAGACCATTGACAGGCGTCTCAACGGCAACAACGTTCGCGGCGGCAAGTACGCCGTCCAGCGAAAGGTCAAACTCGTCGGCGGCCTGGTCGAAGAATGGGCCGACGAAGCCGGCTTCTATCTCTACGACCGCAGAGTTTGGGTGAAAGACCCCTGCTGGGAGAACGGACGCTGGCACAGCCTGTCATACCGCTCCGTGGACGAATTCGAGTACATCTATATCTTCTGGAAGCCCGGCGTAACCACCATAGACCGTTCTCGGCTGGACAGGAACGAGTGGAGCGAATGGGGTTCCAGGGCCGTCTGGCGAATCCCGTCCGTCCGCGCCAACGTGGAACACGAAGCCCAGTTCCCAATCGAGATGCCCCGCCGAGTCATCCGTCTCCTGTCCGCGCCCGGCGACCTGGTTCTGGACTGCTTCATCGGAAGCGGAACGACGGCTCAGGCCGCCGCCGCCGAAGGCCGCCGCTACCTGGGAATAGACTCAGTTCCGCGCTACGTCAGGCTGGCGCGCGAGCGTCTCATGCAAACGCGGCTGCCGGTAACATGACCCTCGATCCCCGCTCTCTGTCCGACGATTTGGACATTCTCGAACAGGTCGAGAAGGCTACCCTCCGTATGGCCACCCAGGCCATATATGACTTCCGAAACGAAGCCAGCGAATTCTTCATCCATGAACCAGACCTCGTTTCCGACATCGGAGAAGACATCACCCGCGAAGCCATGGACCGCATGGGAACTTCCGTCATACCCGTCCGACTATTCGGCAAAATTGACTACAAGCGCGCCAGGTACGTATTTCACCCCGAACACTCCATACGCCAGGCGCTGTTCGTTGACTCCAAAGCCGAAAAGACGGAAGGCGCGCGGACAGTTACGATACAAACCGCCCAAACCTCCATGCGTATCAGGCAGACGCGCTCCGGCGTCGAGATAGACGAACGTGGAACTCTCCCGCAAATTCTCGAAATCCAGGGCGAAGACTACCTTGTGACCACTATCTTCGTAAAATACAACTACCTCGAATCCGACGACCGCTCGCGCAAGACACTCGAAAGCGTATCCATATCCTGCCTTCCAAACGGAATGTTGCAAGAACGCTATAATCCATCCGCGCGACAAACCTTCTGGCTCGCGGGCAGGAACGCGCCCAGCAGAGGCGAAGCGTTCCGCGTCAGGATAAGCCTTCCCCGACTCAAAGATCTGGCCACCTGGCGCGTCCAGAATATCCAACTGCTTCCCGAATCGGCCTTTATATGGAGCGACACCAATTGACTAACCTCTACAACTCCCTCAAACCCTACATCATCGTCTTCACCGCCAGCGCCTGCACGCTCATAATCGAAATAGTCGCAGGCAGAATCCTCGCCCCCACCATCGGCGTCTCCCTCTACACCTGGACAAGCATCATCGGCATAGTCCTCGCCGGAATCAGCCTCGGCAACTACCTCGGCGGACGAATAGCCGACCGCTACCCATCACCCACCACGCTCGGCGTCATCCTTCTCGCCAGCGGCGTCGCCAGCATCGCCATCCTCCCCATAGACCACTTCGCCTCCGACGCCTTCCTCGGACTCCCCATCATACCCCGCATAATCCTGCTCACCACCACCCTGTTCATAGTACCCGCCGTCATACTCGGAATGGTCTCCCCCGTCGTCATCAAACTCCGCCTCTCCGACCTCAACCAGACCGGCAACATAGTCGGCAAAATATACGCCGTCTCCACCGCCGGAAGCATCCTCGGCACCTTCCTCACCGGCTTCGTCCTCGTCCAGCTGCTCGGAACACGCCTCGTCATCCTCATCGTCTCCCTCATCCTCCTCGCCATGGCCGTCATATTCGGAAACCTCACCCGCGCATGGAAAACCAGCGCCGCCCTCGGACTCATCGCCCTCGCCGTCCTCGCCGCCAGCGTATGGACAGACAGCCTCAAGACCGACTGCATCCGCGAAAGCAACTACTACTGCATAAAAGTCCGCGCCCGCGACATCGCAGAACGCGAAGTCCGAATACTCTACCTCGACGCCCTCCTCCACAGCTACGTCGACATCAAAGACCCCCTCTTTCTCCACTACTCCTACGAAAAAGTCTTCGGCGACGTCGCCTCCACCATCGCCCACCAAAACCCCGGCATGGACTCCCTCTTCATCGGCGGCGGCGGATACACCATGCCCCGATTCCTCGAAGTCATGTTCCCCGACGCAAACGTAGAAGTCGTCGAAATAGACCCCGAAGTAACCCAGGTCGCCACCGAATACCTAGCCCTGCCCGCCGACACCGCCATCATCACCTACACCGAAGACGCCCGAACCAAGCTCCAGGAACTCCCCAAAGGCAAATACGAATTCATAGTCGGCGACGCCTTCAACGACGTATCCGTCCCCTACCACCTCACCACCCTCGAATTCAACCAAATGGTCTTCGGCCTGCTCTCCCAAGACGGCCTCTACGCCATCAACATAGTCGACAAAATGCACAGCGGACGCTTCCTCCGCTCCGTCGTCGCCACCCTCCAACAGACCTTCCCCCACGTCTACGTCATGCGCGACAACAACAACTGGGACAGCGACGACCGCTACACCTTCGTCGTAACCGCCGCCCGCCAGCCCATAACCGCCGCCCGGATAGCCGACGCCAACCGCCAACTCGACAGAGGAGCCATCGTAACCCGCTTCATGCCCGAAGACGAACTGGCCCGCTGGTTCGACGCCGGCCCCAAAACCATCCTCACCGACGACTTCGTCCCCGTGGATGGTATGCTCGCCCCCCTCTACCTCGAAAGCCGCTAACCACCCTTGGCCTCTCCAATCATCCTACCAGCGCCCACGCCCCGCCTCCGTCAGTCCCCAAATCATGCCCGTCCCTCCAATCCCGCTAATCACGGTTCAGACCGCGCCCCCCACCGTCATACCCGCGAAAGCGGGTATCCACAAACCAGCCGTCCATCCCGACCCGGAACAGCCATCCTGCCCATCACCCCAATCCCGCTAACCACAGTTCAGACATCCCACGCGCTCGACCAGTCAAACTCCGGCTCCGCCTCCTTCACATCCTCATCCACCCACTTCACCATCCTGAAAATCGTATCCGTCGCCCTCGCCATAGCCCGCAAATCTGACGCGCTCACCTCCCCCGAGCGCAGACCCTTTATACCATCCTCCATCGTCTTCACCAAATGACCCACACCCACCTCCTTCAGCCGCTTCGCCCTCCGCGCCTTCCTCGAAGTCGCCAGCGCCCCCTTCGCGCGCCACTCCGCCGCCTCCGGATCATGCGCGAAGCAATACCCCGAAGCCGACACAATAGAACTCCCGCACACCTCCCCATTCCGCTTCGTCGCCGGACACGACCTATCCCTCCGCGCTATATGCTCTCGCTCCACCATCCATGCCTCCCTCTCCAATCAATTCAGCCTTGCGAAATTTCGTTCTCTTTGATAATATAGGTAATCACCAAGTTGCGTCAAGAGTAACCCTGAACTACGGCAGGGCCTTTCGGCTATTTCCCGATACCGCTTCTGCCGTTCGCCCTGAGCTTGTCGCTCTCGTTCGCCCTGAGCTTGTCGAAGGGCCGCCCGTTCAAGGTTCGCCCCGGGCTTGTCGCTCTCGTTCGCCCTGAGCTTGTCGAAGGGAGCTTGTCGAAGGGCCGCCACGAACATAATTGGTTGATAATCGAAAGACCCTGAGAACTACGGGACGGGAGTAAAACCACCAAGAAACATAAACCCGCGCTTATCAAACCCTCACAACTCGACCTCACAAAAATTTTTCATAGCTAAACCCAAGGCTCCCAAAGCTAAATCCAGGCGAAACGAGCGCCAGCCCTCCCCCAGCCCCTGACCAGCCCAACCATAAACCCCCATATATCACATCCGCCGGATCACCCCCCAACCTGTCCCCGC
>OY762634.1:0-1040000 GCA_963666185.1 Dehalococcoidia bacterium | reverse complement strand
CCTCGACTATCTCCCCGCCCGTGAACCTCGCCTTGATGAGCTTCGCGACCTCAGCCGCCACCACCTCGGAGCCGCTCCCCGGCAATCCGGTCACGGTCACGATGGGAGACAGATTCTCATGGGCCGCCAGGGGCTGCAGCTGTCGGCTATGATACTCCGCCGATTGCAGAACCAGCGTCGTCGCCCGAAGCCGGGCGCCGTTCATCGCGCTGCACATATAGGCCTCGCTTATCGGCGCGAACCCCAGCCTCGTGAACAGGCGCAGCGCGGCGGTGTTGTCCTGCGGCACGCTCACCCAAGCCTGCTCCACGTTGTAGTCGTAGAAGATACGGTCCAGTAGTTGGATGGCGGCGGACGCGCCATAGCCCCGCTGCCACAGGTCGCGCCGCCCGATGAGCAGCGACATCTCCACGTCGCCATGCTCGTCGAACACCGCCTGGCACTCCCCGATATGTCCCTCGCCGCTGGCGTAGATCGCGAATATCAGGTGTCTCCGGTTGTGGTCGAACACTCGTATCCAGTCTTCGTCGTTCGCGCTGAGCATCAGCGCCGGCTCGTAGCCGCGGTGAACCGGATCGCCGCAGGCGTAGTGACCGAACCAGCGAGACGCTACTTCTTCATCGCCTAGCCAGTGGGATATTCGTCTTACGTCGTCTCTCGTTACACGTCTTAGCTGTACTATCGGCAGCATCGTCTCAACGCCTCCTTCCTGTCTGACTCCGCCCCGCGCGTAAGCGATGCGGCCATCTTCGTCATCCCGGACTCTTACTGATTCCTCTCCATCGCGGTACTCTCCCTCGCCGCCGTGAGCGCGCGCGCTATCTGCTGAAGCCGACGCGCCATCACCTCCGACAGCGAGCGCATGATTCGGAAGCCGATATCCGGGTTCAATTCCATGGCCCGGCGAAGCAGCGACGCCCTTATGACCAGCAGACGCGACGGCTCCCACGCTGTCGCGGACAGGGTGTACTTGTAAGGGTCAACCAGCGCCGACCAACCCACTATCTCGCTGGGACGGCAGAACGCTATCGTCGCGGCGTAGCGCTGGGCCAGCGCCTGCTGGTCTCCGACGCTCTTTTGCAGCGCAATCCTGCCATCGGTCACTATGTATATGCGGTCCGCCGCCTGGCCCTCCAGGAACAGCCGCTCACCCTCTTCCAAGTACACCCTGGAGCATATAATCGCTATGCTCGACAGTTCTTTGTCGTCCAATCCTCTGAGCAGTTCGCAGTCCCTGAGCGGGAATATCGCATCTATCATCTCTTGCAATGCCCTCATTCGTAAACATAATAATGATTGCGGACAATGAGGATAGAGGGATAAACCGAATCTGTCAACATTGTGCGCCAAAGCACAAACCGCCCCTCCGATTTCGGACGGAGGGGCGAATCATGGCCGCGTCTGGCAAAGACGCGGCCATATCTGCTTGGCGTTCGCGCGCCGTCAGCGCTCGCTCACGACCAGTCCAATCTCGGCGCTGAGGCCGTCGAAGCTCTGGCGCTCGGAATGGGCGTCTTCGGGCGGCGCGGCCTTGAGCAGCCGGACGCTCAGTGTCTCCTGGCTTATGTAGTCACCGTGTCGCGCGAGCAGTTCGTCCAGTTCGTCACCGGTGTAGTAGGTGACGATGTGGTCGGCTATGTCGAACCCGGCGTCCCGGCGCATATTCTGGATGCGGTGAACCAGTTCTCGCGCCTGGCCTTCCAGAAGTAGGTCGGGCGTGACCTCGGTGCTTACCGCCACGGTGTATCCGGCGTCTGAGGATACGCTAAGGCCGGGCTTGTTCTCGGTGGATACCAGGACGTGTTCGGGTTCAAGCTCGAATTCGCCGAGCGTGACTTTCTGCCCCGCGCCGACCGAGGCGGCTACCGCCGTTGGGTCAACGTCGGCGAGGGCCTGCCGCACTTCTCCAACTCGGCGTCCGTACAGTGGGCCGAGCAACGGGAGATTCGGCTGAACGACGTACTCGACCAGATCAGTTTCATCTACGGCTTCCAGCGTTCGCACGTTGAGTTCGTCCAGTATCTGCGGCTGGGCGACTGGCAGCAGTTCGCGCTCGGCGGCGGAGCGAGTCCTGACCAGAACCTTTTCGAGAGGCTGGCGAACCTTGATCTGCGCTCTGCTTCGCGCGGCGCGTCCCATGGAGGACACCCGCTGCGCCAGTCGAGTTACCTCATTCAGTCGCTCGTCCACCAGGGACAGGTCGGCGACCGGGTAGTCCTCCAGGTGGACGCTCTCGCGGGAGTAGTTGACCAGGTTGCGAAACATAGTGTCTGTAACGAACGGGATGACGGGCGCGAGCAACTTGGTCAGCGTGAGCAGAACGTCGTAGAGCGTGGCGTAGGCCGATAGCTTGTCGGTCACGTCTTCGCCGGACGCGGAGCCGTTCTTTCCGTCCAGCAGGCCGCTCTTCCAGAAGCGTCGGCGGCTGCGGCGCACGTACCAGTTGGACAGCGATTCGACGAAATCCTCAGAGCGCCGCGCCGCGCCATCAGGGTCGAAGTTCTCCAAGCAGTGGGTGACGTCCGCGATGAGCTGGTGCAACTCGGACAGTATCCACCTGTCCAGGTCGGGACGCTCCGAGACGGGCGGCGGCTCGACCGCGCCGGGGTCGAATCGGTCAATGTTGGCGTAGGTCACGAAGAAGCTGTACACGTTCCAGAGCGGTATGATGAACCGCCTGCGAACCTCGTCCGCCGTACCGAAGCCGAAGTTGATGTTGTTCGCCGGGTGATGGCGGGCGAACGTCCAGCGCATCGCGTCAACGCCCATGCTCTCCGCCGCGTCCTCGAACCATATCGCGTTGCCCTGGGATTTGTGCATCTCCTCGCCGTTCTCGTCTCGCATCAGCGCGTAGCTGAACACCAGCTTGAACGGCTCGGTCTCCTGCATCACCGCGCCCATGGTGAGCAGGCTGTAGAACCAGTTTCTGAACTGGCCCGGGAAGCTCTCGGATATCCAATCGGCGGGAAACCATTCCTTCCAGTAGTCCGGGTTGTTTCTGAATTCCAGCGTGGAGAAGGACACGATTCCGGCGTCCAGCCAGGGGTTGCCCACATCGCGGATTCGGGACAGCTTGTCGTCGCAGCCGTCGCACTGTATCTTTACGGCGTCAATCCAGGGCCGGTGAGGGGATTGTCCCTCGAACTCGTCCCAGCCCTCGACGGCTCGCTCGCGCAGTTCGTCCTCAGACCCCATTATCTCGAAGGTGTCGCAGTCGGCGCACTTGTATATGGGCAGCGCGAGGCCGTAGTAGCGCTTCTTGGAGATCATCCAGTCGTCCATGTTTCGCAGCCAGTCGAGTTCTCGCGCCTTGCCGAACTCCGGCACCCAGCGAATGTTCTCGGTGACGCGCATCAGCAGGTCGCGGATGGGATCCATCCTGATGAACCATTCGTCCACCAGCCGGAAGACCAACTCCGTGCCGCATCTCCAGCAGACCGGGTAGCGGTGCGGGTATCGTTCCACGTAGTAGAACATTCCCTTCCGGCGCAGGCTGTCGTAGATTGGTTCGTTCACGTCGAACACGCTCATTCCGGTGAGCCAGTCGAAGCCTTCCACGAACACGCCTTCTTCGTCGAGCGGAGCTATGACGGCGAGGTCGTGATCTTTGCCAAGCGCGAAGTCTTCCTTGCCCGCGCCGGGGGCGGTGTGAACTATGCCCGTGCCTTCGCTCTCGGAAACCTCGTCCCATTCGAGGACGAAGTGGCGGACGCCTTCCTGGGCGGGCAGTTCGTCGAACGGGCCTTTGTATTCGAGGTCGGCGAGTTGGCCGCCGGGCATCTCCTCCAGGACTTCGTACTCGCCGCGCAGGACGGACAGCCGCCCCTTGACCAGGTAGAGTACGTCGTCGCCGTTTCTGACCTTCACGTAGGTGAGTTCGGGATGGACGGCGGCGGCCACGTTGGACGAGAGCGTCCAGGGGGTGGTCGTCCACACGAGAAGATATTCGTTGTCGCGGCCCACGAGCGGGAACTTGACGAACAGGCCGGGGTGGACTATCTCGACGTAGCCCTCGGTCACTATCTCGTGTTCGGACAGGCCGGTGCTGCATCGCGGACACCAGGGCATGACGTCGGTGCCTTCGTACACCAGGCCCTTTTCATGGCAGGTCTTGAGGAAGCGCCAGATGGTGTAGTTGTTCTCGTCCGACTTGGTGTGATACGAGTTGTCCCAGTCCATCCAGTAGCCGAGTCGCTTGGACTGCTCGGTGATGACGTCCGCGAATCGGTCAACGCGCGCCTTGCACAGTTCCACGAACTCGCCGACGCCGAAATCCTCGATGTCCTTCTTGGACTTGAAGCCGAGTTCCTTTTCGACCTCTACCTCAATCCAGAGGCCCTGCCCGTCGTAGCCGTTCTGGAAGCGCTGGCGGTAGCCCTGCATATTGCGGAAGCGCAGGAAGAGGTCCTTGTAGCTGCGGCCCCAGGCGTGGTGTACGCCCATCGGGTTGTTCGCGGTGATAGGGCCGTCTATGAACGAGTAGGTCTTCTCGGCGTTCTCGTTGCGCTTGCGATACTTGAGCGGAATATCGCGCTCGTTCCAAGATTCTATCGTGTCCTGTTCCAGGGCGACGAAATCCACCCTGGAACTTACGGGATCGAACATCGTCATACCTCCATACTTCGTTTGGTCTGAAATAAAAGCTCCCGTCCCTCGATTCAGGGACGGGAGCTAATTCTCAGAATAGCCGGATTTCCCGCGGTACCACCCGGATTTCCGCCCGAAGGCGGTCTCTCATTCCCGGCGGCTGTGAAGCGACCAGGCCGCCCGTATAACGTCGGGCGAGGCCGTCGGAATCTACTGGCCGCCTGTGGCGGGGTTCGGTCCGAGGCTCTGGAGGGATGTTCGGAAGGCTGTTCGGCGCCCGCTCTCAGCTTACCGGGCTCTCTGGGCCGGGGATAGTCTTCCTACTCGTCTCCGTCGTTGCCGTGTATATGTTCGTTGTTGGATGGATTTAGCTTAGCCAAGCGGGATTCGCGCTGTCAAGGAAGGCTGAGCCTTCACCCTTATTCGGACAGGATCTCGCTTGCCCTAGCTAGATTCCTTGTTGCATCGAGACATTAAGCCAAAGACACTGATTCCAGGCTTATCTCGACGCCGGCGAGGGCGCGGGAGATGGGGCAGCCTGCCTTGGCGGTCTCGGCGGCCTCGGCGAACTGGTCGGCGGTTACGCCAGGGACGCTGCCGGAGACGCTGAGTACGCTGGTGGTGACGGTCGGAGCGCCGTCCACCATGTCGAAGGTGACGCTCGCGCTCACGTCGAGACTGTCGGGCGGGGTGCCGGCCCTGGTGAGTCCGGCGGAGAGCGCCATGCTGTAACAGGAGGCGTGCGCCGCCGCTATGAGTTCTTCGGGGCTGGTGTTTCCCTGGGCTTCCTCGCCGCTACGGGTGGGAAGCGTCACGTCGAGGTCGGTGAAAGTTCCGGAGGTTACGGCGGTCACCTTGCCGCCGCCCTCGGTAACGCTGCCCGTCCATACCGACCTTGCGGTTCTTACTGCTGCCATTATGTTTCCTCCTCGAAAGGGTATGTTTGCTTACAAGGGCGGGCGGCGATTACGCTCGGGCCGCCCGCCGCACTCAATTGTAGCAGTTTGCGAGAGGTGATGTGTGTTCAAGTCCCCAATGCAAGACGCTGAAATATACGATTACTGCTGAAACATCCGACCGAGGTCTTGACTGCCGTGAACAACGCGAAGGATTTCCACGCCGTCTTCGATTGGACGGTAAACTATTATGTAGCTGGACCCGGGAACGACGAAACTCCGATGGCCCTGTCCAAACCTGGGAAGGGCAACTCCAAGGTAGGGATAATCCGAAAGCAGGTCAAATCTCTCCGCAATCCGCTCAACGAAGTGAAGCGCATTATCACTGTCAAATTGAGCGATGTAGTCGTGAATACGCTGTAAGTCTTCTTGGGCGGCAGGGGTGACGTAGTATCTACTCACCGCTTGTTGACCCTGGACGCCGCGTTGCGCCGCCGAAGTTCGGCGATTACTTCTTCGCCGGGAATCAACATACCCGCGTCCGCTTGCTCCGCGCCTATCCTCACCTGTTCATACATATCGGCCAACTCGCGTTCCAGATCAGGGTCAAGTCTTTCCAGCAAACCGAGCGCCGCGCTTATCACGTCGTTAGCCGAGGAATACAGCCCTGACTCCATCTTGCTACGGATTCGTTTCTGGTTATGTTCGTTTATTGAAATGCTCATGTCATACCCGTGGCAATGCGCGAGACTGGGAGCGTCAGAGTCGAATCTCAGCGCTGACGCTCCAGTTTCACTTAGTATAGTTCTAGCCGACGCGCTCGAAGATGGTGGCTACGCCCTGGCCGCCGCCTACGCACATGGTCACGAGGCCGAGGTTCTGGTCGCGGAGTTGGATTTCCTCTAGCAGCTTGACGGTCATGACTGCGCCGGTGGCTCCGACGGGGTGGCCGAGGCTGATGCCGCTGCCGTTGACGTTGGTCTTGTCGAGGTCGAGGTCGAGTTCTCTCATGCAGTAGAGCGCCTGGGACGCGAAGGCTTCGTTCAGCTCAACCAGGTCAATGTCCTCGACTTCCATGCCGGCCTTGCCGAGCGCCTTCTGGACGGCAGGGACGGGGCCGATGCCCATGACGGCGGGGTCGACTCCGGCGACGCCCCTGCTGTGCCAGCGCAGCTTGGGGGTGAGGCCGAGTTCGGCGGCCTTGCGCTCGGACATGAGGACGACCGCCGCCGCGCCGTCGTTGATGCTGGAAGCGTTGCCAGCGGTCACCGTGCCGTCCCGCTTGAAGACTGGGCGCAGGGTGGAGAGGCGTTCGAGGCTGGTGTCGGCGCGTGGGCCTTCGTCGGCGCTGACCATGACGGGATCGCCGCGCCGCTGGGGGACGGAGACGGGGGTTATCTGGCCGTCGAACCTGCCGTTTTCGATGGCGTCCACCGCTCGCTGGTGGCTGATGAGCGCGAGTTCGTCCTGGTCTTCGCGGCTGACGCCGAAGCGCTCGGCGACATTCTCGGCGGTGACGCCCATGTGGTATCGGTTGACCGGGCAGCCGAGTCCCTCGATGAGGCCGTCCCTGAGATTGCCGTCGCCCATGCGGAGTCCGTCGAAGCGGACGTGGTATTCGAGCATGAAGGGGGCCTGGCTCATGTTCTCGGTGCCGCCGGCGACGGCTATGTCCACCTCGCCGGAGCGGACGAGCATGGCGGCCATGTTGATGGCTTCGAGGCCGGATGAGCATTGGCGATTGACGGCGATGGTGGGCGTCTCTTCGGGGATTCCGGCGTTGAGAGAGGAGAGGCGGGCGGCGTATCCGGCCTCGGCGGCCTGGAGGGCGTTGCCCATGACGACTTCCTCAACCATGCCGGGCGATATGTTGGCGCGTTCGAGGGCGGCCTTGATAGCGGTCGCGCCGAGGTCTGGGGCGGCGACGTCCTTGAACGATCCGCCGAATCTGCCCATGGGCGTCCTGGCTCCGCTTACGATTACGGCGTTTTCCATAATTTGTCTCCTTGATGAAACTCTGATTTTCCTGATTATACGCTATTGTCGCTATCTTCCAAATCCAGAGAGGCGAGGACTGTGAAAGAGTGTGTTTCCAATAGTCCTGATCGGGACGTTAGATATATTCAAGTTTATAAAGCGTCGAAAAACGCTGGGCGCTTAACAGGTAGGGCGCTGGGTCGAACTGGGTCGGTTTTCATCCAGCGTTGCCCAGAGTTTTCCCAGCGTTAGCTTTGGAAGAAGCCCGGTTCGCGTCCGAGGATCTCATATCATAATCTCTGATTTATGTATATCGGTGTTTGAGTCATTAGTAATCGCTCCTCGCCCCTTAGTATGTATGTTCGTATTATAACATAGTAAGGTATGCGGTTTACAGCGTTCTGGTCCAGGGTCTTTCAGTTATTTCCCGATACCGCTTCTGTCGTTCGCCCTGAGCCTGTCGAAGGGCCCGCCCGTTCATGGTTCGACAAGCTCACCACGAACGTAATTGGTTGATAATCGCAAGACCCTGCGTTCTGGCCGGGCGGCGATTTACGAGTTGGCGGCGGTCTGGTATGATTTGCGAACTCTCAGGCGCGACCGCCTTTCAGGAAAACTCTCTTTGGACATTCAGGAAACGCAAGCCCCCGCGAACGGTCTGGCCAGGTTTATCAAGATTCCCCCGGCGCTCAGGTATCCTAAGTACCGCGCTTACTGGCTTGGTATGCTGGCCTCGGTGGGAGGCTTCCAGGTGCTGATGTTCGCGCAGGGCTGGCTTACATACGAGCTTACGGAGTCGCCCCTGTATCTCGGATACGTGAGCTTGGCGAGCGCGTCGTCCTCGATTGCGCTCAACCTGTTCGGGGGCGTGTTCGCGGACAAGTTGGACAAGCGCCGGCTGATATTCGTAACGCAGCTCATAACGGCTTCGCTCATATTTCTGCTCGCTTTCCTCACGCTGTTCAGCGTGGTGGAGGTCTGGCACATCATAGTTATCGCGTTCCTGTCCGGCGCGGTGAACGCTTTTAACCAGCCGGCTCAGCAGGCTCTGTATCCGCACCTGATAGACCGCAAGGTGATAATGAGCGCGGTGGCGCTGAACTCGGCTATCTGGCAGGGGACGCGGATAGTGGCCCCGGCGGTGGCGGGGCTGGTGATAAGCATGGCGGGTACTTCGACGGCCATCTTCCTGGCGGGCGCGGGGTTCGTCACGATGGCGATTGTGATACTCGCGCTGCGAGTGCCCAGGATAGAGCCGTCGTCGGGCGGCAATCCGATGCAGGACATGATGGAGGGGCTGAAGTTCATCGGAGGAAGCGCGATATTCTCGTTCCTGATAGGGATGACGTTCTTCAACAGTTTCTTCGGAATGGCGTACATACCGATGATGCCCGCGTTCGCGGTTGACATTCTGAAAGTTGGCGCGGACGGGCAGGGCGTTCTGATGAGCGTGGGTGGCGTGGGCGCGCTGGCGATAACCATAGCGGTGGGTTCAATGAGCGGTACATCTTATCGCGGGCTGATGATAGTGGGCGGGGGCGCGATGTTCGGGATTTCGGTCGCGGCGTTCGCGCTGACTTCACAATACGTGGGGTGGTTCCCGCTCGCGCTGGCGCTCATGTTCATCATGGGAACGTCGAGCGCGATCTACATGATAGCGATAATGAGTTCGCTGCAGCTGCTGGTGCCGGACAATATGCGGGGCCGGGTGATGGGTTTCTACGGGATGACGTGGAGCATCATGCCGCTGGGGGCGTTCCAGGCGGGCGCGATAGCGGAGTTCGTGGGCGTTCCTGTGGCGGTGGCGATAGGCGGGGCGCTGGTGACGCTGTTCGCGCTGGGGCCGGCGATGATAAACCGGCAGGTACGGAATCTGGGGGTGATATTGCAGGAGCGCGAGGCGCGGGTGGCGGGGTGATGTGTCATTAGTCTGCGAGTGGCTAGTAACGAGGAGCGAGAGCGTTATGCCCGAACTTAGACCTGATGATGTTCCACTGACAAAGGAAGAGGATGCCGCCGTCAGGGCCGGTATCGCCGCTGACCCTGACACATTCGAGGCGGATGATGAGTGGTTCAAGCGCGCGAAGCCCGCAACAGAGGTGGAACCGGAGTTCATTGAACGATGGCGTGGGAGTTATCACAAGGCAAAACCATGAAATTGATTGTGAGCCTTGTGACAATCCTACCTAGCGATAGGCGCTATCGGTTGCAGTCAACTCGATTCGGCGGATGCAAAGGCTTTGGATAGACTGCTTCGGTGGGAAGAAGCCAGAGTTGCCGCAGAGGGTCCTCATGTTCGTGTTCAAGTCCATCCGTTTTGCCGCTGGGTCTTCGATGGCAGACCTGAGCATGGAGACTTGAGTAAAGAGTATGGCGGGCATGGATTGCTATGGCCGAATGAGAATGATGAAGCCATTAAAGACCTTGCTGTCAGTCTCGGCGCGGCTAATCCCAAGGTTGTGGTGTCTGAGTGGTGTGACGAGCGCGATACACCTACACTGGCCTATACGCCCTTGCCAGAGTAGAATCTGAGCGTTTTATTCCTCGAGCAGGGATGGACGCAGGTATTCGTTCCAAGGGTCGGTGGCGTCGGTTCCTCGGACGCTTTCGACCAGGCTGGCGACTTCGCCGCCGTAGAGGGCGGCGAGTCGGCTGGGGTCGTCGTCTCCGGCGAGGGTCGTTATCGCGGCCCGCAGTCTGTTCACGTACTCAACGGTTTCGTTGATGGCGGATTCGCGGTCCTGGCGAGACTTGATGACTTCCAGCCGCTCCAGCCAGTCAATTCCCTGCTGCACTCTGTCGAAATCGTCGTCGCTGCCTCTGGCGGTGATGGTGGTCATGTTGGACGCTCCTTTCTGCGGCTCGCGCCTGTGATGTTGCGGGCGGATTGTATCATACGCCATTCCCGCGCACCCTCTTGGTAGCGTTTGATTTCGGCTTCGACATTAGGGATTGATTTCCATTCGCCCCTTTCGAAGGATTCTTCTATGGCGCGTTCTTCCGGATCTAGCTCAAGTGTACCCTCTTCCGCCTTTCTGATGACCTCGTCTCTGTTCATAATGCCTCCTCGTGTACCTGCTATACTAGCAGATTCTTCTGCCGCCCTTCTCCTCTCAGGATGTTCGGTGACGACTTTTGCAGGGCTACCATGTACAATATCGTCCAGATTTTACAAGACCAAATGGCGGCGAGCGGGATAATGCCATCACGAGACATATCGCAAGAGACGGTACGAGCGCAGGCGGGTATGATCGGCCTGGAAATCGAAGGGACGGAACTGGACGGCTTGGTGGAGCGGACGCGGGCGGCGCTGGATGATATTGACGCGCTGGACGAGTTCGATCTCGCCGCGCATGAGCCGGCGATTGTCTTCGGACACGCGCCAGGGAAAGGCGAGGGCCAATGAACGCCGATGAACTTTGCTTCCTGTCTATCTCCGAGGCCGCCGGGCTGATAGAGTCGCGCCAGATTTCGCCCGTGGAGTTGACGCGGGCGCACCTGGATCGTATCGGGCGCACCGAACCCGCGCTGAACGCCTTTATCACGCTTCTGTCGGAAGAGTCCATGGAGAGCGCGGAAGTCGCGGAGCGAGAGATAGCGAACGGCGAGTACAGGGGGCCGCTGCACGGCGTCCCGATTGGGTTGAAGGACCTGTATTACACCAAGGGCGTCCGAATGACGGTCGGGACTAAGATACTGCGGGACTTCGTTCCAGACTACGACGCGGCTGTGACCGAGAGGTTCGCGGACGCGGGCGCGGTACTCATGGGCAAGTTGCAGATGCACGAGTTCGCGCTGGGCGCGACGAGCGTGAATCCGCACGACGGCCCGGCGCGGAATCCGTGGAATCCTGACAGGATTACGGGCGGGTCTAGCGGCGGGTCGGGGGCGGCGGTGGCCGCCGGCCAGTGCATGGCCGCGCTGGGGAGCGATACGGGCGGCTCTATCAGGATACCGGGCGCGCTCTGCGGAATCGTTGGACTCAAGCCGACGTTCGGCAGGGTGTCCAGGCACGGGGTCTATCCGCTGTCGTGGAGCCTGGACACGGTTGGGCCTATGACCCGCAGCGTCCGAGACTCTGCGATTGTCCTGAACGCGATAGCGGGATACGATCCGCGAGATCCGTCGTCGGTTGATGTTCCGAGCGAGGATTTTGCGGACGGGATAGAGGATGGCGTGGCCGGGCTTCGCATAGGCATACCAGACGACTTCTTCTACGATGTCATATCGTCGGAGGTATCTGAGGCGGTTTGCGCGACGGCGGGGGTTTTGTCCGAACTCGGAGCGGACGTCGAAAGATGCTCTATTCCGGCGCTGAATCACGCGCTGGGCATTTCGAGCGCGATACTGGTTACGGAGGCGGCGGAGACGGTCTTCGACAAGCTGAGGGACAGGCCGGAGGACATAGGGGCGGACGTTCGCGCTCGGTTGCGTCTTGGCGCGGTTACGCCAGCGATTGACTATATCAAGGCGCAGCGGGCTCGGAGCGCGTACAACGCCCAGCTTGATGAGGCGATGCGGGAATACGATCTGCTTCTCGCGCCTTCGGTAGCCGTCGGCGCGACCGGGATTACCCAGGAATTCGTCGAGGTGGCTGGCAGGCAGGAAAACGCGCTTTCGCTGATGTCGCGCCTTACCCGACCATTCAATCTGACGGGGCAGCCTACGATTTCCGTCCCGTGCGGGTTCACCTCGGAGGGTATGCCAATCGGTATGCAGATTGCCGGGAGACAGTGGCGGGAAGCGACGGTACTGCGCGCCGCCCACGCCTACGAGCGGGCGACGGAGTGGCATACGCGACGGCCTAATATGAACGCTGAATAGAAGCTATCTCATAAACACCAATCCTCGGTGGGAACCGCGTGTTTTCACCCTCACCCCCGTATCAAGTACGGGGCAGGCTCTAGCCCTCTCTCTGAGGGAGAGGGCTAGAGGCGCTACCCCGCGTGAGTCGGTGTTTATTAAGATGGCTTGTAGTGAAAATAGAATGAATCGGAGATGAAAAGTGACAACGACTTCAGAGAACCGGGGACTTTCCCTACACGACGCCGCCCGAGCGCAGGGCGTGACCTTCGAGCGCGAGGCTGTGCCGGAGGACAGATTCGTCCAGGCGAACGGCATGAGATTCCACTATCTTGACTGGGGCAACCCCGACGCGCCCGATATGCTGCTGCTGCACGGCTTCGCTCAGACCTGCCACTCGTGGGACTTCGTGGCGCTCGCGTTCTGCGACAGGTTTCACGTCGTCGCTCTCGACCAGCGCGGACACGGCGACAGCGACTGGTCGGAGGAGGGCGACTACTCGCCGGAGACTCAGCAGGAGGACATCGCGGCGGTCGTGGAGGCCATCGGGCTGAAGGATTTCGTGCTGATGGGCCTCTCGATGGGCGGGCGCAACTCGTTCACCTACGCGGCGAATCACCCGGACGACATTCGCGCGCTGGTGATCGTGGACGCCGGGCCGCAGAATATGCGCTCAGGTTCTCAGAACATCCGCAACTTCGTTCAACTGGAAGACGAACTCGACTCGGTTGACGACTTCGTTCAGCGCGTGCTGAAGTTCAACCCCCGACGCGATCCGGTTCAGGTGCGCGGCTCTATCCTGCATAACCTCAAGCAGTTGCCGAGCGGCAAGTGGACATGGAAGTACGACAAGCGCTTCCGCCAGCCCGGAGGTCGCAGATTCCAGCAGGATCCGGAAATGACCGCGCGGCTGTGGGGATACCTGGAAAGCCTGGCCTGTCCTACGCTCGTCGCGCGCGGGGCGGAGAGCGACATCATCGCGCTGGACACGGCGGGCAATATGCACGAGCGCATCCCCAACGGGCGGCTGGCGACGGTTGAGAACGCGGGCCATTTGGTCATGGGCGACAACCCGTCGGGGTTCGAGCGGGCGGTGACCGAGTTTCTTTCAGATATAGCGTAGGGAGATTCCTTCGTACTGAACATCGGGGACGTTTGGGAACATCCTTCATAGGGAAGGGGCGGTATAGGAAAATGTTCGGGGCCATATCCAGAACGGCCTGGCGGCTGTCGCTGATGCTGCGTCCGTTCGGCGTTCGACAGCCGGGCAGCCTGAAGATTGGCGAGCATGATTCGCTCTGCGAGGCCGAACACGCTTCGACGTTTGGCAAACAGGGCAAAGACTCATTTGCCGCCGCTACCCCCCGCGTGGTAAAATCATCGGCGAAGAAGAAAAGATAATAAACACTAGGAACCCAGGAGACGGGATTGGACGCGGCTGAGAAGCAGGCCATAATTACTGAGTACAAGACGAGCGATAACGACACAGGTTCCACAGAGGTTCAGGTGGCGTTGCTTTCGGCCCGAATAGATCGTCTGACCCAGCACTTGAGAGAAAACAAGCACGACGAGTCCACACGACGCGGGCTCCTCAAGATGGTAGGCCGGCGCAGAAGGCTACTGCGATACCTCAACAGCGAGGATGTAGGCCGGTACAGAACGCTTATCTCCAGGCTCGGCCTGAGAGGATAGTCCCCCTTGTAGCGCCCTCGCGCAGGGCGCTTTTTCTTCTTCCTATGGGTTCCGCGCACGTAGGAGGCATTGAGTTAATGACAACCCCCTTTCAAACCGACATCGGGAGCGGAACGCTCTCATTCGAATGCGGAAAGCTGGCTCAGCAAGCCAACGGATCCGTTCTCGTCAGGCATCACGACAACGTTCTGCTGGTAACCGCGACGTCCTCGTCGCCCAGGGAAGGCATAGACTTCTTCCCGCTGACAGTGGACGTGGAGGAGAGGCTATACGCCAGGGGCAAGATCCCCGGAAGTTTCCACAAGCGGGAGGGACGGCCCTCCACCCCCTCCATCCTGATAGCCCGACTTACCGACCGACCCATCCGCCCACTCTTCCCGAAGGATTTCAAGAACGAAGTCCAGATCATCACCACCCCGCTATCGGTGGACACGATAAATCCCTACGACGTCACCACCATCATAGGCGCTTCCGCGGCGCTGACCGTCTCAGACATCCCGTTCGAGGGGCCGATTTCCGCGACGCGGATCGGATACCTGGACGGCGAGCTCGTGGTCAACCCGACTTATGAAGAGATAAACCGCAGCCTGCTCGACCTGGTTGTGGCCGGTTCGCGCTCCGGCGTGATAATGATGGAGGCCGGCGCGAGCGAGGTGTCAGAGTCAATCGTGCTTCAGGCCATCGAGTACGCCCAGGAGATAAACCTGTACGGAATCGAGCTTCAGGAACAGCTTGCCGAGGAGTACGGCAAGCCGCCCATGGTGTACGTTCCCAGGGGATACAGCGCCGAGTTGACCGAAAAGGTGGTCGAGGAGATGGTGGAGCCGCTCAATGAGGCGCTCGCCCTGCCCTCGGAGGAGAGCGGCGAAAAGGTCTCCGAGCTGGAGAACGGCGTCTCTGAGAAGTATGGCGAGGACTACCAGCCGCAGGAAATCGCGGCGGCGCTGGACGAGGCTATGGAAGTCGCCTTCAAGCAGAGAGTCCTCGACCATAGCGAGCGCCCCGATGGCCGCTCCCTGAACGAGATTCGCCCACTATCCAGCGAGGTCAGCCTGCTTCCGCGCGCGCACGGCGCCGGCCTGTTCACCAGGGGCGAGACGCAGGTGTTGGGCATCTGCACGCTCGGCTCGGTTGGCGACGCGCAGAAGCTGGACAACCTCACGCCCGAAGATACCAAGCGGTTCATGCTGCACTACAACTTCCCGCCCTTCTCCACGGGCGAGGCGCGACCCATACGCTCGACCGGGCGGCGCGAGATAGGACACGGCGCGCTGGCGGAGAGGGCCTTGTCCTCTGTTCTTCCGGGCGAAGAAGAGTTTCCATACACAATCCGCGTGGTGGGCGAGTGTCTTAGCTCCAACGGATCCACCTCGATGGGCACCGTGTGCGCCAGCACCCTGGCGCTCATGGACGCGGGCGTTCCGATAAAAGCGCCTGTCGCAGGCATATCCATCGGACTGGTGACCGGAGACGGCGGACGCTACGTGACGCTCACCGACATACAGGGCAAGGAAGACCACCTCGGCGACATGGACTTCAAGGTCGCCGGAACGTCCGAGGGCATTACTGCCATACAGCTGGACATAAAGGTCAAGAGCATAGGATTCGACGTGGTTCACGACGCGCTTCAGCAGGCGAAGGAAGCGCGCGCCGTGATTCTGGAGAACATCCAGGAGACCATCCCCGCGTACAGGACGGAACTGAGCCAGTACGCGCCGCGCATGGAGAGTATCCAGATAGCCGTGGACAAGATAGGCACGGTCATAGGGCCGGGCGGCAAGACGATACGCGGCATAGTAGAAGAGACGGGCGCGACCGTTGACATCCAGGACGACGGCACGATACTCATAGGATCGAGCGACGGCGCCGCGTCCAGCAAGGCCATCCAGATGATCAAAGACCTCACCCGCGAGGTCGAGATTGGCGAAATCTACACCGGCAAGGTTGTCCGCACCACCGACTTCGGCGCGTTCGTCGAACTGCTTCCCGGTAAGGACGGCATGGTTCACATCAGCGAGCTCGCCGACTACCGCGTGCCGTCCGTCGAGGACGAGGTGAATGTCGGCGACGATATTACCGTCATGGTGATCGAGGTTGACTCGACCGGACGGGTTCGGCTGTCGCGCAGGGCGCTACTCAGCGAAGGCGAAGACGGCGAAGACGCGCTCGAGGCCGCGCGTCGCCGGCAGCGCGCGGGTCGCGGCGGCGGAGGCCGAAGAAACGGCCCGGGTCGCGGACGCGACGGCGGTGACAGAGGAGGCTTCCGCGGCGGCAGAAACAGGGGCGATGACCGGGGCGGCCATCGCGGCGGCAGAGATCGCGACCGGGGCGGCTATCGCGGCGGCAGAGACCGGGACCGCGACGGCGGCGACCGGGGCGGCTATCGCGGTGGCGGTGGCGGCAGGGGCAGGGGCAGAAGTGAAAGCAGAGGGTATCGCGACTAGGCGATACTCCCGTAAAACAACCGAGTAGCAAAGCGAGGGCGGTCTGAACAGGCCGCCCTCTTTCATATATACTACGGGCATACATACTCAGGAGGTATCTCATGTCGTCCATAAATATCGCCGTACACGGAGCGCTCGGCAAGGTGGGGCAGGAGGTTCTCCGCGCCGTGACAAGCGCGCCGGATATGAACCTGGTCGGCGCGGCGGACGGAATGGCGGAGCCCGGCCAGATTTCCCTGCCGGATGGTTCGGGCAGCGTACCAATTTCCGACAATATCACTGACGTGTTGTCAGGCGTTGATGTCGTCGTGGACTTTTCCAGCGCTGACGGAGCTATGTGCGTCATAAGGGCCGCCGCCGCTTACAAAGTGAACGTGGTCGTTGGCTCAACCGGTCTCTCTGTTTCCGACTACCAGGAGGCGGAAGAGCTCGCAAACGAACACTCCATCGGCGTCATAATCGCTCCCAACTTCGCCATAGGCGCGGTGATAATGATTCACCTGGCCAAGATAGCGTCGCAGTTCTTCGACTACGCGGACCTGACCGAGATGCACCACGAGGCGAAGATAGACGCGCCGTCCGGCACCGCGCTGGCAATCGCGGCGGCGGCGGCTGAGGGCAAGGGCGGCGAGTTCACCAACGTCAAGGCCGAAAAAGAGCTGATAGCCGGGCCGCGCGGCGGCGACTTCCAGGGCGTCAGCGTACACAGCGCGAGAATGGCCGGCCTGGTCGCGCACCACCAGCTAGTATTCGGCGCGCTCGGCCAGACGCTCACCATCCGCCACGACTCCATGAACCGCGAGAGCTTCATGCCGGGGGTGACCATGGCCATCCGCGAGGTAATCAACCGCGACGGCCTGACTGTGGGCTTGGAGAACATAATGGGGTTGGCGTAGGTAAATACGCGCGCCGGGGCTACGCTCCGGCGTGGGGAAGGGATGCGCTAGATGGACAAACGAGATAGCCACGAACAGGACGGATCGCAGCCCGCGCTACTGCGCGGACGCTTGAAGAACGTGAGCCTCAGATACCGGACGGCGGAACTGCATCGGATTTTCGAAGACCCGGTTCCGCTCCGATTCGACGCGAAGATGGAGCACGTGATGATTCGGCTTCGGGACAAGTATGTCAAGGTTCGTGGACACGGCGTCATTAACGAAGAAGAGGACAGGTGGGAGAGCGTTCAGGTAGAGCGGGCGAGATATGAGCGCAATTCTGTGGACGAACTCCTTAACAACCCCAAACCAAAGATATTCGATCCGGATGATTTCATCACTCTTGATCTTACAGATGAAGAATGGGAAGAATTTGATAGGGCGATTCGGGAAAGTAGGGACAAATGACGCTGGCGGGTTCAGAGTACATCGTGCTGGACACCAGCGTGGTATCTTTGATCGTAAAAGGGGTTGAGCAAGCCGACTATTACCTTGCGCGAACTGTAGGTCTTCGTCCCGCGATTTCGTTCCAAACTTTGGAGGAACTGTGGCACGGCGCTTATAATGCCAACTGGGGACAAACGCGACGAGAGGCTCAGTCCGTATTTCTTGAGCAGTACGAAGTAATATGGCCTGATCTCGACCTGGTACTGATTTGCGCCAGATTACGGGCTGAACGCAAGCGAGCCGGACGCGAACTTGGGGTGGCGGACGCTTGGATAGCGTCCACCGCCCTGATGCTGAACTGCCCACTGGCTACCGCTGACAGGGATTTCGTCGGCATTCCCGGTCTGCGACTGATACGAGTATGACAGGTTCTGCCCCGGAGCGTCCCTTCCTTGATACCCCCTCGTCCAAACCGCTATCATTTTTCTAAATCTTGCCGATGGGAGAATATCATTGAACGAGTGCAGCATCGCTATCGTCGGCGCGACAGGCGCCGTGGGACAGGTTTTCCTCGACATCCTGGAAAAGCGTGACTTCCCGCTGAAGTCCGTCCGCCTCTGCGCCTCTGAGCGCTCTGTCGGCAAGAAGCTCAAGCTCAGGGGCGAGGAGATAGCCGTCGAACTCGCCACGCCCGAACTGCTCAGCGAGGTTGACTTCGCCTTCATCGCCGCTTCCACGGCGGTCAGCCGCGAACTGGCGCCGCTCGCCGCCCAGAACGGCGCGATAGCCATTGACGACAGTTCGGCGTTTCGCATGAACGACGATGTTCCGCTAGTCGTGCCGGAGGTCAACGGCGACGACTTGGACTACCACAAGGGCATCGTCTCCATACCCAACTGCACCACGACGCCTCTCGTCATGGCGCTCAAGCCGCTGCACGAGCAGAACGCCGTCAGGCGCGTTATAGCCGCCACCTACCAGTCCGTCACCGGCACGGGAGCGGCGGCGGCGCAGGAACTGCGTGACCAGTCCGGCGACATTCTGGCGGGCAGAGAGGCGTCCGCAGAGGTGTATCCTCACCGGATAGCTTTCAGCGTCCTACCCCATGTCGAACCCTTCTGGGACAACGGCTACACCAACGAAGAGATGAAGATGCAGAATGAGACGCGCAAGATAATGCGCGCGCCGGACATCCGCGTCTCTTCAACCTGCGTCCGCGTTCCCGTGGTCGTCAGCCACAGCGAGGCGGTGAACGTCGAGTTCAGCGACGCCATCAGCCCGGGTGAAGTCCGCGAAATACTGGCCGACGCGCCCGGCATCCGCGTGGTGGACGAACCGCAGTCAAACGTGTATCCTACCCCAATCGAGGCTGAGGGTCAGGACGATGTGTTTGTGGGACGCATCCGCGAAGACCTCGCGCTCGACAACGGCATCGCCATGTGGCTTTCGTGCGACAACCTGAGAAAGGGCGCCGCGCTGAATTCCATACAGATTGCCGAAGAGATTCTCGAACGAGACCTGCTGCTCAAATAGAACGCCGACCGAGGAGGTTGATATGGCTGAGATTGGACGCCTTCTGACTGCGATGGTTACGCCCTTCGACGATGAGGGCGAGATTGATTACACAAAGGCGCGCAAGCTCGCGCGCGCGCTTCTCGACTCCGGCTCCGACGGCCTGGTAATCGGCGGCACGACCGGCGAATCGCCGTCCATGAGCGACGACGAGAAGATACGCCTGTTCGCCGAGGTGAAGGAAGAGATTGGCGACGAAGGCGCGGTCATCGCCGGAACCACGGACAACAACCACAGGAAGTCGGTTGAACTGTCCATAGAGGCGGAGAAGGTGGGCGCGGACGGCCTGCTTCTCACGGTTCCGGCATACAACAAGCCAACCCAGGAGGGCCTGTACCAGCACTTCAAGGCAATCGCCGCGGCCACGTCTTTGCCCGGAATCCTGTACAACGTGCCATCCCGCACCTCGCTCAACATGACCCACGAAACCACGCTCCGCCTGGCGGAGATAGAGAACATAGTGGGCGTGAAAGAGGCGTCCAGCGACCCCAGCCAGATAACCCGCGTCATTGACGGCGCGCCCGACGGCTTCAGGGTCTGGTCCGGCAACGACGACGAGACCTTCTCCATCATGTGCACCGGCGGCTACGGCATAGTCAGCGTCGCCGCGCACATCGTAGGACTCCAGATAAAGGCCATGATGGGCATGATACTAGAAGGCGACATCGAGGCCGCCGCCGCCGAACACCGCCGGCTGCTGCCCATATTCCAGGCCATCTTCTGGGTAACCAACCCCATCCCCATAAAGTATGCCGTCAATCGCGCCGGCATGGACATCGGAACGCCCAGGCTACCTCTCTGGGAAGCGGACGACGACTTCAAGGGCAAGTTCGATCCCCTGATGGACGAATACCGCATAGACCTTCCGGTGAACGGGTCCTAGGAGCGCGATATTCAGAGCGGAGTTGGCCGTCGGTCATCCGAATGGCGGCGAGTTGGTTGTAGCGCCACATTATGCCGCATGACCTCAGATAGCCGACTCCCCTCTTTCGCCCGTGCGGACGCGGACTACCTGCTCCACGGGCTGGACGAATATCTTGCCGTCGCCTATCTCGCCCGTGCGCGACACGTCCACTATCACGTCTATGGCGCGGTCCACGTCCGAGTCGCTGACCACCATCTCCATCTTCAGCTTGGGCAGCATATCAATGACGACGGATTGCCCGCTGCGCCCGGTATGCACTATGCCGCGCTGCGCGCCGCGTCCGGTGACCTGTGTCGTGGTCAGCCCGGAGAACCCGGCCTCGACCAGCGCGTCCTTGAGCTGATTCAGTTTTTCGGGTCGTATGATCGCTTCGATCTTCTTCATTGGAAACCTCCCTGGCTGACGCGCGGCGGACGCCCGCGTTCGCAAGCGTCTCGCGCCGGGCTACAACCTGTACGCTGTCTCGCCATGTTCGGTTACGTCCAGCCCGACGGCTTCTGAATTGTCCGAAACCTTCAGACCCATGGTTATCTTTATCACCCAGAATATGACGGCGGTCATCACGAACGCCCAGGCCCACGTGGCTACGATGGATATGACCTGGTTGAGGATCTGCTCTCCGCGCGAGGCGTCGGTGAACGCCGCTATGCCGCCGAATCCTACCCCTACAAACAGGCCTGTCGCCAGCGCGCCCCACGTTCCGCCGATTCCGTGAACGCCCCACACTGAGAGCGCGTCGTCCAGGTTCATCTTCACGAGGAACCTAACCGCGAGGTCGCAGACCACGCCAGCCACCAGTCCTATTAGTATGGCTGGCATGGGGCCGACGAACCCGGCCGCCGGGGTTATCGCCACCAGTCCCGCCACCGCGCCAGAGGCCGCGCCCACCACGGTGGGCTTGCCGTCCATTATCCAGGCTATGACTGTCCAGCCCAGGATTCCCGCCGCCGCCGCCGTGTTCGTTGCCACGAAGGCGTTGACCGCGTTGCCGTCCGCCGCGAGCGCGGATCCCGCGTTGAACCCGAACCAGCCGAACCAGAGCAGACCCGCTCCCAGCACCACCATCGGCACGTTGTGCGGCTCCATAGGCTCAGAGCCGAAGCCGAGACGTTTTCCGAATATGACCGCCGCCGCGAGCGCGGCCACGCCGGAGTTTATGTGAACCACGTTGCCGCCCGCGAAGTCCAGAGCGCCCAGTTCGCCCAGCCAGCCGCCGCCCCAGACCCAGTGCGCCACCGGAGCGTAAACTATCGTTACCCACAGCGCGATGAACACCATGTAGGACGAGAACTTCATCCGCTCGGCGAACGCGCCGGTTATCAGCGCGGGCGTGATTATGGCGAACATTCCCTGGAATATCATGAACGCCTGGTGTGGCATATTTTCCGCGTACGGACCGGGTTCTGTCGCGCTGACCCCGTTCAGGCCGAAGTAGCTCAGGTCGCCGACGAACTTGCCGATGTCCGGCCCGAACGCGATGCTATATCCCCAAAGCACCCAGACCACGCCGACTATCCCCATGCTCATGAAACTGTACATTATGGTACTCGCCGCGTTCTTGCTTCGCGCGAGTCCGCCGTAGAACAGCGCAAGGCCCGGCGTCATGAGCAGCACCAGGGCCGAAGATACTAGAATCCAAGCAACGTCGCCTGTGTTCATCGGGGGATTCTCCTAAGTTTGTAGATTCATCGGATATATTAAAGCCCGTCGGCGCGGATTTCCACCGCATCCAAAGTTCAGCGGTCTATGTGTCCGTATAGTCCGCCGGGGCCGAATCGAAGCGGCTGCGGCAGGCAAGGCTGTCAAAATAGTGCCACACGCCCTCCCAGTACCGCTTCGTCCCCCGCGTGGGGTCCAGTTCCGGCGTTCCGGCGACAGTCTTTCCGACGGGGGTGTCCAGCGTTTCCGACACGTCCTTGCCGCATACCTGGCATTGTGGCATTTTGATTCTCCGGTTCTTAGTTCTTAGTCGTTAGTCATCAGACGGTCGAACCCTGGATCCGCGTCTCGCGGCCCTCCCACTCCTTCTCGCGCAGGATATACTTCTGTATCTTGCCCGTCGCGGTCTTGGGAAGGTCGCCGAACTCGACGTACTTGGGCGCCTTGAAGCGCGCTATCCTGTCGCGGGTGAACTCGATGACGTCATCCGCGACGACCTCCGCGCCCTGTCTGGGAACGACGAACGCCTTCGGCACCTCGCCCCAGCGGTCGTCCGGAACGCCCACCACGCAGACTTCCAACACTCCCGGATGCTCCATTATGACCTTCTCCACCTCCTGGCTGGATATGTTCTCTCCGCCGGAGATGATGATGTCCTTCGCACGGTCCTGGAGCTCGATGTAGCCGTCGGGATGCCAGACCGCCAGGTCGCCGGAGTGGAACCAGCCCCCCTCGAACGCCGTCGCGGTGGCCTCCGGGTCGTTGAAGTAGCCGGACATGACGATGTTGCCGCGCATCACGACCTCGCCCATCGTCTGGCCGTCCTGCGGAACGTCCTCCATATCGGCGTTGACCACGCGCAGGCCGGGTTCTGACACCACGAACGGCACTCCCTGCCGCGACTTGAGCCGCGCCCGCTCGTCAACCGAAAGGCCGTCCCACTCCGGTTGTATGGCGCATATCGTCGTAGGGCCGTAGGTCTCGGTGAGGCCGTATGTGTGGTGTATGAACGCGCCCATGTCCTCGATGGACCGTATGACCTGCGGCGCGGGCGGCGCGCCCGCCGTCATTATGGTCAAGCCGGACAGGTCTGCGTCCGCCGCCTCCGGCGCGGAGTAGAGCATCGTCAGCACGGTCGGCGCGGCGCACATATTGGTAACGCCGCGCTTGTCTATCAGGCGGTATATCTCCGCCGGATCCACCCTCCGCAGGCAGATGTGCGTCGCCCCCACCGCGGTTATGCCCCACGTGTGGCACCAGCCGTTGCAGTGGAACATAGGCAGCGTCCACAGGTACGCGCTGCGCCAGGTGACGCCGGACTCCAGAATCTCGCCCAGCGCGTTCAGGTACGCGCCTCGCGCGTGGAACTGCACGCCCTTGGGCATTCCGGTGGTGCCTGACGTGTAGTTGATGGAGATGGGATCCAGCTCGGAATCCAGCGCCTCGCGGTGTTCGCCCGGCGGCGATGACGCCAGGAACTCTTCGTACTCCGGCCCCGGGATGTCCTCAGCCTTCGGATGCGTGTCAACCACCTGCACGAACGTCTCGACGCCCGGAATGTCGTCGCGCATCCGCCGAACCGTGTCCGCGAATTCCGAGTCGAACACCAGAACCTTCGCGCCCGAATGGTTCAGGATGTATCCTATCTCCCTGGCGGACAGGCGAATGTTGATAGCGACCAGCATCGCGCCCAGACGCATAGGGCCATAGTGTCCTTCCAGCATGGCGGGTATATTCGGAAGCATGAAGCCCACCCTGTCGCCCTTGCCGACGCCCGCCTGTCGGAGCGCCCCGGCCAGCCTGTTCACTCTGTCGTCCATCTCGGCGTAGGTGTAGGTGGTGTCGTTGTATATGATCGCGGGTTTGTTCGGATAGACCTTCGCGCTACGGTCGAGGAACGATAGCGGATTGAGGTCGTGAAAAGATACGCTGTTAGGCACGGCAACCCTCCCCCATATTGATTGACGCTGAGTTTACCAATGGCCAAAACAGCCGTCAATCGAATGGACGGAGGCGGTTTCTCTACACCGCGTCCGAAGTCCACCAGTTCGACGGCGAGGAACAGGGCGCGGTGTACGCCTACGCGATAGATGCTGAGTCCGGCGAACTGAGCTACATCAGCATAGCCATCTTCTCGGTGGAGGAGGACGCGGACGCCTCACGCCGCTCGGACACCGCTCCACCGTGGGCCGCGCGCCCGGGAACTTCGGCATTGACCCGTCAGCCCGCTTCCTGAGCGCCGCCAACCAGGACAGCGACAACATGGCGTCGTTCCACATAGACCAGGAGACCGGTCTGCTTACCCCGACGGGACACGAAGTGAACATACCCATGCCCGTGCGCGTCCGCTTCCTGGAGGAGTAGCTCAGAGCGCCATCTGTTTCAGAGATCTGTGAAGGTATATATCATGCGTAGATGTAGCTGGACTGGCCTTCAGCGCCTATCATTTTGCTACGCAAATTTCTTAAATCAACGACCGCTCCAAATTCTATGAAAATATCGAAGAAATATTCGTAGTTGTCGCCCCAATATATCATTGAACACGCCATTGGAGCCCCTTTAGTATCGCTCCTGCCATTCTCCAGGAATTTTAGGCGCGTATCGTATAGGAAACACACTGCGGTGGCATTGCCCCAAACATACTGTTTCCAATGGCCCGTATTAGCCGCCACTGGAACTAGCGCCAACACTTCCGAGTCATATATCTCATGCGCGCCGGCGCATTTACGCAACCAGTGTCTGATAGTCGTATTGCGCTTCCTGTCAGCCCCATACGGAGGATTGACGTATATGGCGTGGAAATTCCATTCTTCATCCAGACCATCTTTTTCAGGCAACGTCCATTCTATGTCTGCCTTGACGATAGACCATTCATTAGAGCATGGATCAAGGTCTATTCTTCCACCGAACATTTTCTTGACCGCATCAACATATTTCGGTGGAGTGCACCAATGCACGCTCTGCGATGTGACATTGCGACCAGCAGTCATCTCAGAATCTCCTGCCAGTTCTTATTTGAAAGGATATCAAGCTCATCTCTCAATTCAGAAATAGACTGTCCGCTTGGGGATATTACGTTAAACCAACCCTCTATATCCAGTAAGCGCTCTTCAAAGTAATTCTGAATTGCTCTGTCCGCCGCCAGATCCATGCTAATCTTGGTAAATCGGTTCTTTCCTTTAGAACCGCTATAACTATTCATAAATGCGTTCTTAGCGTCTTCATAATCTGATTTGGGCTCTAGTAGCAAGTCATGTATAAATTGGACTAGCCCCGCGTCTGTCAGAAAAAGCAGCCAATCATAAGACTGAGCCAAAACTTTAAGTTCTTTGTTGTGATCATCAGATGTAAACCAGTTTCCATGATTGCTTACTATGCCAACCGTCATAACGAAATGATTCAGCAAAGTTGGGTCATTAGATCTGAGTATCGTCTGTATAAATTTCTCATACGGCTTAACTTCAACTCTACTGTCAGGCAACGGCAATACTCCGTATGATGAACCGTCCTCTCCTCTTATCCTCTGTAAAGATGATACAGTCCGAGCTACGTAAGCGCCTTGCTTCGCTTTTTCAATAGTCTGAGGCCCTTTCTTCATGCCTTCTTCAACGCCAACCCTTTTGCACTCGAACATGGCGAAAGGCCGGATATGGAGACTTTCAACTGAAATCTCCCATTTATCCTCTACTCTGTCTCCGAGATAGGCTAGAGCTAACTCTTCGCTATTCTCATAAATTGTACAAGCGTTTCGCAGCAGCCTTGTACTTGATAGTAGCTGGTTGCTCTTGAGATTGCCAGCCGTCCAGCTATCCTTTTCTATCGCCTTCTGTATCTTTCTGGCTGTAAACGGCAACTCCGAGTCTTTTAACTCTATGGTCGCTATGTTTTGGGTAGGGTGGAGAGTAAACTCGACATTGTGAGTCAGGTCAGGGTTTGCGTACTCTGGGATACGCCTCTCTATCGCGGTTCTCTTTTCATATCCCCACACCTTTAGCAAGTAGAAATTGATTATTTCAACCAACGTGCCTAGAGCGCGTCCAGCGGCCTTTTTTGAATCCCGCGTGTAGTGGAACACGTCTCTAGCAAGAACGTTCTGAAGTGCATCAATGGAATGATATGGCATATTCCTACCTGAACAGCGCCGCGGGCCTCTCTATCGCCGCCTGGAGGCGACGCATGAAGTTCGCCGCGACCGCGCCGTCTATGACCTGGTGGTCGGCGGTCAGGCTGAGCGTCATCATCTCCCGCACTACGATCTCGCCGCGCACCACGACGGGCTTCTGTACGCTGCGCCCCACGCCCAGGATAGCGCTCTGCGGCCTGTTCAGTATCGGGGTGAAGCCGTCAACCGACCCCAACGCGCTGATTGTGAACGTGCCGCCCAGAACGTCGTCCGGCGACAGCGTGTTCGCGCGAGCTTTGTCCGCCATCTCGTTCGTGGCCTCGGCTATGGCGCGTATGTCCATGCCGCTCACGTCGCGCAGAACCGGGACTATCAGCCCGTCGTCCAGCGCGACCGCCACGCCCATGTTCACCTGGTCGAAGTAGTGAACCGCGTCGTTGGCAAGCACGCTGTTCATCGCGGGAACGCGCCTGATAGCTTCCGCGCACGCCTTGATGAGCGCGTGTACCAGCGAGATGGATGTGTCGCTCCCCTGCGAAGCCTCGCGTCGCAATCGCTGCGCCTCTGTGACGTCAACCTCCAGGAAGTAGGAAAGCTGCGCCGTGCTTCTCAGGCTTTCGCTCATGCGCTGCGCGATGCCGCGCCTCATGCCGCTCAGAGGCGCGCTTCTCGACGGCTCCGGCAGACCCGGCGGCATAGAGGGAGCCTGTTCAGCGGCTTGGCTGTCCGCGAAGGCGCGAACGTCGGCCTCCACTACGCGCCCTCTGGGGCCGGTGGGTGTAACATCCGACAGTTCGACGTTCAGGCTGGCGGCCAGCCGCCGCGCTCCGGGCGTGGAGGGCGTGACCGTCGGACTCGCCTTGCGCGCCTCATCGAAAGCGCGGACATCGGCGTCCACCACGCGCCCGCCGGGGCCGGTTGGCGTGACCTGCGACAGGTCAACGTCCAGGTTGGCCGCGAGTCGCCGCGCTCCGGGCGTAGAGCGAACCGCGTCGCCGCTTCCGCCTCGTCCGCGCGATTGTCTGCGTCTCGGAGATTCCCGTCTCGCCGCCCGCGCCGCCGTCATCGGAGTTTCGGGCGAAGGCGCGTCCTCGCCCGCTTCCAGCACGTATCCGATGAGACCGTCCACCGCGACGGTCGCGCCCGCGTCCACTACGGGGTGGAACACGCCGCCCGCGACCGATTCCAGGTCGTAGTTCAGCTTCTCGGTCTCTATCTCGGCTATCACCTCGCCCTGGTTGACCTCATCGCCCTGGGACTTGGACAGGCTGACCACCGTCCCCTCGGTCATGAAGTCGCCTAGCCTGGGCATGACTATCGGAGTTGCCACGGAGTTTCTCCTAGTTCTTAGTTATTAGTCTTTAGTGAATAGCGTCGGTGGTTAGCCTCAGTTCTAGCAATCTGAGAACTAACAACTACCGACTAACAACTAATCACTCCAATACCTCAAGCGCCGCGTCAACGACCATGTCCTTGTTCGGGACGAAGAGCGCTTCCAACGGCCTGCTGTACGGCACGGGCGCGTGCGGCGCGTTCAGGCGGCGCGGCGGCGCGTCCAGGTAGTCGAACGCTTCCTCAGCCACCAACGCGGATATGTCCGACGCTATGGAGCAGCGCGGGTAATCCTCGTCAACGATGACCACCTTGCGGGTCTTCTTCACCGACTCGATTATCGTCTCGTCGTCCATTGGCGAGAGGGACATCAGGTCCACGACCTCCACGGAGTAGCCCTGCTCTTCCAGTTCCTGGGCGGCGTCGAGGCAGGTGTTGGTGGTGTAGCTTATGCCGACTAGCGTGACGTCCTCGCCTTCCTGAACGACGCGCGCCTTGCCTATCTCCACCTCATACGAATCCTCCGGCACGTCAACGTCGAACCGGATGCCCATTAGCTGGCGGTTGTTGAAGACGATGACCGGATCGTCGTCCCGAATGGCGGCGGTCATAAGACCCTTCGCGGTGTACGGGTCGGACGGAGCGACGCACTTGAGGCCCGGGAAGTGGGTGAATATGGAGTAGAGCGTCTCCGAGTGCTGCGCCGCCGAGTTGGTGCCGGCGCCCGTGCCGGTCATTATGGTGAGCGGTATCGTCACCTTGCCGCCGAACATATAGTGAATTTTCGCGGCGTTGTTGGTTATCTGGTCGGCGCACACGCCGTAGAACCCGACGTACATCAGGTCAACGACGGGCCGCAGTCCAGAGGCCGCAGCCCCTACTCCCGCGCCGATGAAGCCGGCCTCTGAGATGGGCGTGTCGCGGATTCGCTCGCGTCCGAACTGTCCGACCAGCCCTTTAGTGAGACGCATCGGGCCGCCCCAGGCGTCCTGCTTGTCCTCGCGGTCGCCGCCGCCCGCGATGTCTTCTCCCATCACGATGACATTCTCGTCGCGCTCCATTTCCTGCCGAATCGCTTCATTAATCGCCTGTATGTAAGACACCTGCCGTACAGCTTCCGCTACCATGTGGCTTTCTCCTTTTTCAATCGCTATTGAATGAACGCCCGGAATATCCGGCCTGTCTGATACCAGATCAGTTAGCGCTTTCATCGCATCCGTCACGCTCTCAAAAGACGACAGTATCATCTCGCCTTGACTGGTCTTCAAAAGAATCTCAACTTGGTCCACTCTTGTGGCGATAGTCTCAACATCGGTATCCAGAACTTGGATAACCTCTTCAATCAACTTGGCAGTTATACCCGAAACTAGCTCTCCGCCGATCTTGTCCTTGACGTCGTCGCTGAGATTCGAGAACACGTTTAGAGATTGTCTCGCCACGGCGCTACCGCCTCTTTCCGGCCAGTCGAAATCTACTCCGTGTGTCTTCAGAACGTCCACCATATGATCGAATGGCACTTCCAAGATTTCCACTCCGAAACTCTGGATCAGAGCTTTTGAGGGCTCAGACCATCTTCCGGCAAGCACTGCGATTGATTTCCGTATAGAACGGTGCGTCTTTCGCAGGTTGTAGTGGGCGGTACACAACCAACTGCCCTTGTCTCTATTGTGCTTAGTGTATCTTATGTATTTTGGGTCTATTATGATTACAGGCGCGTTGTTGGTGTCGAAGACCACCGCGTCTATCTGGTATTGATTCCCTGTGCCGTTTCGCAATTTAGCAGGATTGACGATATGATTTCTCGTCTCCACATCCGCGCGTATGGATTCGAGAACCGACCGCTCGAACAGCTTGCCAACTTCTTGCCCCAGCGCGCTTGCTGGATTCGCTACCATCAAGCCTATCCCTTCTACTTGACTATTGTGAGAACGCTTTCTTTTAGCGGCACTTTGTGACGCTGAGTGTTATGCCCCCATTTCCCCCCGCGTGTACGCAACTGTTCCATTTCGTAAGAGGAGAAACCGACAGCCATCGCCAGCCTACCCACGATTTCTTCCGTGGGTATATGTACACCGTAAGGCGCTGAGTCTCCAAGCACTAGCGCGAAATGTCCACCCGGTTTCAGGACTGAGAAACCGCCCTGCAACACTTGAAGCATATCCTCGAAGTATCCTGCGACTACATAGTCGTAGGTCTTCTTCCCGCTCTTGACCGCTCTCATTTCCTCCAGTCTGCCAATTATGTCGGACAGTTCACCGTGTACCCCGGGAGCCGCTTGCCGAATTCCCGGACATCCCCTGACCTCATTCATGGCGGACATTCGCACTTGAGTCGTAGCCGCCATAATCAGATGGTCCCGAACTTCGCGGGTAATGTCCGCCCACGATTCATATATGCCCCAGAAGTATGTTTCAAGCCTGGTGCGGTCCGCGTAGTCGTAGTTGTTCAGATAGGGCGGCGAGGTAACTATCAAGTCAACAGTCTCGCTTTCCGCGTAAGATGCGAACTTTCTGGCGTCGCCCAGCAAGACATCATGCGACGAATATGGAATGCCCAGCGTTTGAGTCTGCTGTATGTCCGCCATCATAAGATGGCAGCGTGTCCTAAATTCGGCGATAGCGCTCTTGTCGGTCTTTCTGGAGTGGTACTTGCTGGGCGCTATGTAGGGCCAGCCCGCGCCCGCTGTTGTTACTATGCGGAGGGTTGAGGTCAGCGCTAGTTTCAGGAAATCGCGTATGCGCGGCTTCCCATCGAATTCTAGGATAGCCCGTCGCAACGCAGCTAGTTGTCCCAAGTTATCGTCGGTGAAGCACTTGTACACCAACGGCGGCCATATATCCGACCAGTCTGTCACGTCCGCCAAATCCTGCGCTTGAAGTATCACCTCATTGACGGATCCTGATAGCTCGTCAAGGTCATGATAGAAGAACATCTTGGTCTTGGCGACCCAGTGAACGAAACTGTGCGCCTCGATGCCGACCGAGTTCACGCCCATCATCTTAGCCGAGATTGAGGTAGTGCCAGTACCTAGGAAGGGGTCGGCAACAGTAGAGCCGCGAGTTAAACCATATTCGTTGATCTTGGCCTCAACGAACTTGTGTGAATACCCTGCGGGGTAGGTGAACCAGCGATGTATCGGCGCGCGCAGACTATCCCGGAAAGACCCATATTCGCTTTTGGTACTGGTAACCATTGGATACCTAAGCGTAGTTCACGTACACGTCCGTCATTAGCTCTTCCGGTTCGGGGAAGGGGCTTTCGTCGGCGAAGGCGGTCGCGGCGGCTACGTCCTGGGCCGATTGCTCTGCTAATGATTCCAGTTCCGACTCGCTCGCTATGCCGTTGTCCAGGATGTGCCTGGTGAGCCGTTCGATGCAGTCCCGCGCTTCGTAGTAGTCCTCTTCCTCCTGAGACCTGTATCCCAGCGGGTCGTCCGCGCCGAAGTGTCCCTGGTAGCGGTATGTCATAGCTTCGATGAGTGTCGGGCCTTCGCCTCGCCGCGCTCTGGCTACGGCCTCCCGGGCGACCTCGTGTATCTCGATGGCGTCCTGGCCGTCCACCGATACGCCGGGCATATCGTACCCGTTGGCGCGGTTGGCGACCGACGCGCCCGCGACGGTGAACTCGAACGGGGTTGATTCGGCGTAGCGGTTGTTCTCGCACACGAACAGCACCGGCAGTTTCCAGACGCTCGCCAGGTTCATGGACTCGTGCAGAACTCCCTGGCTGGACGCGCCGTCGCCGAAGAACACGACGCTTACCTGGTCAGTGCCGCGCACCTTCGCGCTCAGGCCGACGCCGGTGGCGACCGGAATGTTGGAGCCGACGACGCCGTTCGCGCCGAGCATCCCCTTGTTGATGTCCGCGATGTGCATGGTGCCGCCCTTGCCCTTGTTGGTGCCGGTGGACTTGCCCAGCAGTTCGGCCATCATCTCCTTGAGGTCAACGCCCTTGGCGATGCAGTGGTGGTGGCTGCGGTGCGTTCCGAGAACGTAGTCGTCGTCGCGGAGGTGGGCGCAGATGCCGGTCGGCACGGCTTCCTGGCCTATGGACGAGTGCATCCCGCGCAACTTGCCCGCGTCCGCCTCCCGCCGCGACTGCTCCTCGAATCGGCGTATGGTGACCATCGTCCTGTACATCCACAGGAAGGTATCTTTGTCCAGTTCCGAATAGGTGGCGCTCATGGCATCCTCCATCAGGTAATCTCTAAGTGTTGCGGAAAGCCTCCGAGACAGGCGACCCGGAGCGCGGTTTCAGTGTCCCTATCGGCTATGGCGCGAGTGTAACAACCATCGTTTGAGTCGTCAATCGAGCCGACCGCGGCGGTCAGTGTCTTTTCATCATCCAACATCGTGTAGGTGAAGCGGGGCAAGCCATCCCCAGGGCTTTTTCATGGTCGGGGTCGAACACTTCCTATGGTACGGATTCGCCCGATCATATATTTCAGTTTATAAAGCGACAGGCGGTTTAACAGGCAGGTCACAGAGGATAACAGGAATTAGAACACCAGAGTTTGCCCAGTGTTTCCCAGCGTTTAGCTATGAGGGGGTCTTCCGCGCCTCCGGTATTCGGTCAGTATAACTGTGGGTTTATGTATGTCGAGTTCAGAATCATCGTCAGACACGCTCGCGATTAGTTTGTACGTTCGCATTATAGCGTATTCGGGACGTGAAAGTGTAGTCCTGTGAGAAGCTAAGGAGAACTTTGAGAGACTCTGCCGCGGAGATGGGCAGGGCAGGACTCAGCGCGGCGGGTCGAGCGAGTGCCTTATGGCGGACACGAAGGCGCGGGCGTTCCGGACGGCCTGGCGAATCTCGGCGTCTCCGCGCGCGGTGGAGCCGTACAGCACGATTGAGTCCACCCGGTCGCCGAGGGCGTCGGTTAGCCTGCGGGCGAACTCGGACGCCGCGGCGCGGTAGCGGTCGGCGTGGGTTGCGGTCTGTGTTTCTTGGGCTGCTACCACTTGGTCACTGTCCTTTAGGCTTGTTCCTTCTGCCAGGCACGGGGCTGCGCTCGGCCAGTTGATCCATAGCGAGCAATACTGAGTTGACGTTCGCGGGGTAGCGGTCGCCAGCCTTCCACTTCTCTATGGTGTTGACGTGATTGCCCAGCGCGTTGGCGATTGCAACCAGAGTCCAGCCTCTGGACTGTAATTTCGCGATTCTCTGTTGAACCTCGTTCATTCAGTTTCACCGTCCCATCCAGACATCCGCCGGAATGGCTTCGCTCGCCAATCCTAACGGCTTGAAATACCAGACATTGTATAGTATATTCGATATATCGTTCTGATACTGGGCAGTCCACGTAGCGTGAACTGTACAGTGAATGTTAGGTATCAGCTTGAGCGAGGTCAACTCCCTTAGTGGAAAGTCCCAAACATACGAGGCAGGTCCGCTGACATTCTCAGCGATATATGGAGTAGGATACTATCAGAGCGCAGGGGATAGGATATGACAGCCAACGCCACACCGCACAGGTCATTCATAGAAACGGAGTCGGTCTTTAGGATTGGCGGCGAGAATGAACCTGTTGACGGGCCAGTCACATACTCGGACAGGAAACTCAGGGGAGGATACTACACCCCTGACTCGATTGCCGAGGTAATGGCGGAATGGGTATCCCTCAATTCTCCAACTCGTATCCTCGAACCAAGCGCTGGGGATGGAGCGTTCGTCCAGGCTTTAGCGCCCAAACTGGCGCAATCAGCGAGGATAACCGCGATAGAACTCTCCGGGGAAGACGCGGCGCTGGCGAAGGGACGGGGCGATGGTCAGATTGACGTATTCTGCGGGGACTTCTTTTCCTGGTACGAAGTCAACAGCCCGGATCAGTATTTCGACGCGGTGATTGGCAATCCGCCGTTCATCAGGTACCAGGGTTTTCCAGAGCACCATCGCGAAGTGTCGTTCGCGCTGATGCGTGAAATCGGGCTCAATCCAAACAGGCTGACGAACGCATGGGCGCCATTTGTAGCTGTTGGATCTCGGGCGTTGCGTGAAGGTGGCCTGTTGGCGATGGTCTTGCCCGCCGAGTTGCTCCAGGTCGGTTACGCCGCTGAGTTGAGAAAATTCCTGGCTGGCGAATTTTCAGACCTCAAGCTCATCACGTTCCGAGAAATCGTTTTTCCGAAAATCCAACAGGAGACGCTTATCGTCCTGGGCGTGAAGGGCAGACGCCGAAACGCGGAAGTGTCATTCATTGAGTTGGACAACGCTTCGGCTCTCACTGTCGAGCGGCTTAATGAAAACTCCGACCATGTGAATGAACTCCACCACGATAAAGAGAAGTGGCTCCAGTACTATCTGTCCAATACGGAACTGGGTCTTGTGCGCGAGATTGAGGAAAGCGGAACTTTCCGGCCTCTTGGAGAGTACGCCGACGTGGATGTGGGAATCGTTACGGGGCGCAACCAGTTTTTCGTTTTGTCCGACGACCAGGTAGAGCGAATGGAGTTGGGCCAGTGGACGATTCCGCTAGTCGGCAGGTCGTTTCAGATACCCGGCTTGACGATATACAGAGACGAGTGGGATCGGCTGGCGGAAAGTGGTCATAAGTGCTATCTGCTGCAATTGGGCGGTCTGGACCGCGACGAATTATCGTCCGAAGCCCTCAAGTATGTACAGTGGGGCGAGGGGCAGGGATTCCACAAAGGCTATAAGTGTCGAATACGAATGCCGAAGTGGTGGAATGTTCCCTCTGTGTGGACGCCTGACGCTTTTCTGCTCCGCCAGATTCATAAAGGCCCTCGAATAATATCCAATGGGTCCGGCGCTGTCTGCACGGACACTATTCACAGAATCCGAACTAAGGGATGGGTGTCAGGGAAGGACCTGGCGGCGGTCTCTATGAACTCGCTGACTTCCGCGTTCTCCGAGATAAGGGGCAGGAGTTATGGCGGCGGCGTTCTGGAGCTTGAACCTACCGAGGCGGAATCTTTGCCCTTCCCTGTTCCTATATCTACTTTGGATATAGATGAATTAGACTCGCTGGTAAGGTCGGGCACTATTTCGGAAGCGGTTGATCGAATTGACCGCGAGACATTGCAATCAGAGGGATTAGCGCCATCAGAGATAGCGGCCCTCCGGGCTATATGGCGAAAGATGTCAGGGCGGCGTATCCGTCGGAAGCGGCGCAGAACTCAGTGAGGCGGCAATCCTTTATACCGAGCGGTGTATGTCTCGCCTACCTGGATTGGGAAATTTTCGATACGCAGGGGTGAATCCTCTGCGGGCGTCTCGGAATCTATCTCGCCGGAATCAGGATTCCATACAACGAGACTGATCGCTTCCGCCAGGTGATTCTGGTTCATAACGGACCTGCGACCGGTCAGTCGTTCCAATGTAGCCGATATGCCCGCTGTCTGAGTAGGACCCAAACAAGGTTTTGGTATGGCGATGATGAACGCGATCACCGCATAAGGGAACCTGCTATGAACAGTCGTAGCTTCCGTCGCCAGATCGTTAATCATGTTCTGATAGTTCTTGCGAACGCTGTCCGTGTCGTTCAATGTCTTGCTATCAAACGCGATGCGGACGCCGTCGGGCCTGTATCCCACGTCAAAATTTTGCGCTCGGACGCCTCCCACGACACGAAACGCGCCGAGTTCCACACAGTCAGGCTCAGTCGGAAGCAGAGAGTTGGAGTTGGGAGTTAGAATAGGGATATCTCCGAGTATCTTGGACAGAACCGTCGCCACAGACGAATCTATGAACCGTCCCAAGTCCAGGCTGGAGTTCGGAGGGCTCCGGCGCAACCGATTTCCGTTGTCAGCCCAAGTTTTCCCGAACTCGGCAAGCCGGGTTCTATCCAACGCGATGGGCGGAGGCGTGTTCAAAGTAGCCATAACACAAGCATTGTATCAGGATTCCCAAATTTCTAAATAGGAGTTCGAGCATGATGGAGTACAAGGGGTACATCGCTACGATTGAGTATGATGATTCTGTGGAGATGCTTCATGGGGAGGTCATCAACGCGGCCCCATATCCGATAGTTACGTTTGAGGCCGCCGACGTGGAGGGGCTGAAGCGCGAGTTCCAAGTATCCATTGACGACTATCTGGCCTGGTGCGAGGAAGACGGGGTTGAGCCTCGGCGTCCATTCTCGGGCAATCTGAACCTGCGCCTGGGATCTGACCTGCATAGGCAGGTGGCGGTCGAGGCGACGCTGAACGGCCTGAGTATCAATGAGTGGATAAAGAGAACCTTGTCCAAAGAGATAGCCGGAACCGCCTGACACATCTGCGATATTACAAAAGGGCGGACCGCTATCGGCCCGCCCTTTGCGTCGGTCTTGTGTAGGCTGTCGGCTATGTGGTGAACAGGATTGGGTTTCGCATGGGGGGGAGGATCTGGTCTTCGCCGAGTTCGTAGGCTTCTTTCTTGTACACCTGGATGCGGTGCTGGCCGAAGTCGCAGATGAACAGGCGGAATTCGGAGTCCACGCGCACGGAGCCGGGCGCGCTCAGGCGGCGCGTAGGCTCAAGGTCGGTCATCTCGCGCAGGCGCAGCGTGGTCGGGTTGGCGAGGATGTACTGCCTGCCGGATATGGACAGGTTCGCGTCGCCCAGGAATTGCTCGACGAAGCGGCCTTCGGGGTTGAACATCTGCACGCGGTCGTTGAGCCAGTCGGAGACGTATATGTCGCCGTGGGCGTCCACTGCGACGGACGCGGGCCTGTTGAACCGGCCTTTCTCATCGCCGGACGATCCGAACTCGAAGACGAACTCGCCGTTCGACGTGAATTTCTGCACGCGGTCGTTGCGCCAGTCCGCCACGTAAACGTCGCCCGCCTCGTCCGCCGCGACGCCCCAGGGCATATCCAGTTCGCCCGGGCCGCTTCCCTGGACGCCGCCGATGGTTTGCAGATGTTGGCCGTCGCGCGTGAACCGCTGGACGCGGTGGTTCATCGTGTCGGATATCAGGATGTTGCCGTCGGGATCGAATTCCAGCGAGGAAGGTCGGTCGAGTTGGCCGTTCTCGGAACCCTGTTCGCCCCATGTCTCGATGAGGTTTCCGTCCTTGTCCATGACGGTTACGTTGTGCTTCGCCTCGTCCGTGACGTACAGATTCTCTTCTTCGTCCACCAGCAGGCCGGCGGGCCAGGTGAAGTTGCCTTCTCCGCGCCTGCCGAGGTTCTCGTCCTGCCAGTTGATTACCCTGACGTCGTTTCCGAGACCGCCCCGGGTGAGAACGTAAACATTCTCCTTCCCGAACCCGATGTCCACCGGATTGGTTGTTACCCTGCGCTGTCCCATCGTCAGGTGGTAGGGAAAGCCGGATCTGAGTAGAGCGTATGGTCGCGCCATTTTGGATCGCCTCGTTGGTAGAGTTTTTAGTTTTTAGTCGTTAGTTATTAGTGGGGCAACGCTCATTTCGGTTTTCAGCGCCACCCCAATACGGGTGAAGGCTCAGCCTTCCTATTTGAACGGGTTTATCTGCTCGTAGTGGCCGTTGACTATCGGGGCCGCCTCTACGCTGAGCCACTGTTCGAGCAGCGTGCCGTATATGCCTCGGTAGTCAATCGTGTGCTCGAGGTCTTCGCCCTTCGCCCACTGGCTGCGTTCCAGCGACGGGTATTCGGCGTACAGGCCGCCCTCGACGGGCTTGCCGACGAGGAACGCGCCGCCGCCGGAACCGTGGTCGGTGCCGGAGCCGTTGTCGTAGATACGGCGTCCGAACTCGGTGAACACCAGCATGACGACGTTGTCGTCGGCGTCGTGTTCTTCGAGGTCGGCGAAGAAGTCGTATATCGCGCCCGAGAGGTCGCCTATCAGCTTGGGATGCGTCGGGAGCTCGTTGGCGTGGGTGTCGTATCCGCCCTGCTGTGTGTAGAAGACGCGCGTCCCCAGGTCGGAGGTATGCACCCGCGCCACGTCGCGCAGGCTCCTCGCGATTGGGTTGTCGGCGTACTCGACCGTGGACTCGTACTGGTCGGGGACGGTTTTCAGTATGTCCGCGCCCGAAAGGACGTCCTGTCCGGTTTGGGACAGGTACTCCATCACCGGGCCTGTGCCTATCGCCTGTCCGTACATCATCTTGAATATGTCCAGCGCCTGGTCGCGCTGATCCTGCGCCTCGATTCCGGTCATAAGCCCGTAGTTGTCCAGGTTGGACACGCTGGTCACCGGAACGCCGGGCATGGCCATGGCGCGCGGCAGTCCGACGCCGAAGTTGATGCCCGCCAGTGGGTTCTCGCCGTCCGGGTCAAGCTCTTTCAGGGTACGGCCCACCCAGCCGATGGTCTCCACCTTGTGCGGCTCGCAGGTGTGCCAGATGTCCATGCCCCTGAAGTGGGAGCGGTTGGAGTTGGGGTATCCTATGCCTTGCACGATTCCGACCATTCCGCGGTCGTACAGGTCCTTGAAGGCGCTCATTTCAGGGTGGAAGGCCAGCGTGTCATCTATCGGGATCCCCTGGCCTTCCGGCACTACCACGAGAGGGCGGTTGTCGTAATACACCGGGTTGGTATATGGGATGACGGTGTTCATGAAGTCGTTGCCGCCGCTCAGCTGGACGATTACCAGCACGGGGTCTTTTGCGTTTCCGTTGCCTGCCATTTGGTTCATGCCTCCTGAAGATATTGAGGGCGGTTATCGTATTTGAGACGGTGGATTCCCGTTTTCACGGGAATGACGGATAGAGTTACGCGAACTGGTACTCGCGGGAGGCGACGATGAGCTGGAGCATCCGCGCCACCTTGCCCGCGTTCTCCGTCCTCGCTTCGTCCGTGCCGAGGTCAACGTCGCCCACGCTGTCCGCGTAAGCCGACAGCGCGGCGCGGGTGTCTTCGCCCACTTCCAGCGGCCCCACCAGGTCGAGGCAGCGGTTCACCAGTTGGTCGGACGAGAGCGTTCCGCCCTCCGAGAGACGGGCGATTATGTCCTGGACGCCGGGCGCGGAGAGGTCGTTGAACTGGTTCACCGCGAAGTTCACGCGCTCGTTCAGCGTGCCGCCGTCTATCCACTCGTGGCCGGTGTGCCAGCCCTCGACGGTGGGCGGGTTCATGAGCGACTGTCCCATGACCGTGGTCGCGCCGCTCAGCGCGCCGACGGATTGGCCGGGCGCGGGCAGCAGGTCGTAGGTGCCGACCAGCTTTATCGTTCCGGCGACAAGCTCGGCGGGGTTCTTCACCTTCTTGAACCGCGCGTTCTTGAAGAAGTCGGAGTTGAACAGCGTCCGCAGAACCGGCCTTATCTGTCCGTCGCCTTCCTGGAACGCCGCCACCAGCGCGTCTATCGCCTCCGGGTCGTTGGGAGGCTCTATTTCCCAGGCGGGAACCTGCGGCTCGTCCGCCACGAAGAAGTTGTACAAGTGGCGCGCCAGGAACCTGTACGTCGGCTCCTGCTGAATGATTATGTCTATGATGTCTTCGCCGTTGAAGTTGCCGGTCTGTCCCAGGAATGTCTTCTCGCTGTCGTCGTGGTCTTCGGGCAGGTACTCGAAGTCCGACTCGTAGTGTCCGTAGGGATACAGCGGGATGGGCTGCTTGAACGTCCAGCCCGTGAACGCGCGGGCGGCGTTCTTGATGTCGTCCTCGGAGTAGTTGCCGACGCCCATGCTGAACAGTTCCAGCAGTTCGCGGCCCCAGTTCTCGTTGGGCTGGTCGGCGTGATTCTCGCAATTGTCCAGCCAGTAGTTCATCGCCGGGTCCTTGGCGAGTTCCACCAGCACCGTTCGCAGGTCGCTCATTCCGACCTCGCGGAACGTCTCTATCTGCTTGATGATGGTTGGCGAATGTTCGCTCTTGTACCAGGCGGTGGCGAAGACGTGGTGCCAGAACAGCGCCATCTTCTCTTCCAGCGGCTTCCTGGAGTTGATCATCCTCCATATCCAGCGTCCGGACCAGAGCTGATAGGCGTCGTGGTACGAAAGCTCGATGTTGTACCGCTTCAGCGTGTCCTCTTCCAGGTCTTCGGTCCGCTCCGGGTGGAGCAGGTTCTCCACTATCTCTTCGTATGATTTTCCAGACAGTTCCTCGATCTCCGCTCTCGTCGCTCCGAACCCGGCGCGGCGCATCAGGTGGGAGACCAGCGCGATTTCCTTATCCGACATTCTTCAGCCCCCGTTATTGATATTGAATTTGAGGATACACAAGCGAGTACGCCAGCGAACGGACGCGCAATTCGCCACAGTTCATATTGTACCTTAGTAACGCCCTATCTTCAACGGCCTCGCCAGGGGAACAGCGTCGGAGACGATGACAGGGTTGCATAGCCTAGATAGTCCTGATACTGCCTCGAACGTAGTCCGCGTCGTCGGAGGCGAGGAAGGCGATGACCGCGGCCACGCCGTCGGGCGATGACAGCCCGGCCATTATGTCGTCGTATCTCTCGCGGTTCCCGGTGTTGGCGAGTTGCTCCTCGGTCGCGCCGATTTTCAGCGGCGTGTCCAGGTTTCCGGGCAGCACGTCGTTTACCCTGATACCGCGCCTGGACAGGTGGGTGTCCAGCGTCATCGCCAAGCCGTGGGTTCCGCCTTTGCTGGCGCCGTAGGCGACGGACGAGCTTCCGCCGACCACTCCGGCTCCCGACGAGGTTAGTATGATGACGCCGCTTCGCTGGGGAATCATGTATCTGGCGACGTGCTTGACGACGAGGTACGATCCCTTGAGATTGACTTCTATCACGGGGTCCCAGATGGAATCGTCAACATCGGTGACCGCGAGTCCTGAACCCTTCAGAATCCCGGCCAGGTGCGCCAGTACGTCTATTCCGCCGCCCAGCCAGTCGGCGGCTTCGTCAACGCCGCGACTGACCTCCCGCTCCTCGGTCACGTCCACGCGCCAGTAGCGCGCGTCGCCGCCGGAGTTCTGAATCGTCCTGAGCGTGGATTCGGCGTCGGCGTCGTTGATATCGAACAAGGCGACGCGGCCTCCATCGGACGCTATGCGTATCGCGGTGGCGCGGCCTATGCCGGTTGACGCCCCCGTAACGAGCGCGCGTTTCCCGCTAAGATTCGGCATGGTTCTCTCCTGTCCGATTGTCCCACTCTATCCCGGCCAGCGAGGCGTACTTTCGATACTGGATCGCGGCGGCGGCGTAGCGCTCCGGGGGCAGATGCTCTATCAGCACGTGGCCCTTGGGACAAACCCGTTGCATACCCTGGAGGAAGGCCACGTGGTCGAGCATACCCGAACCTATCTCCGCTTCCTCGAACCGCACCGTGAGCTGGTCAACGACCGTGAAGTCCTTGGCGTGCGCGCCTAGCGTATATTCTCCGGTCAGATCGAAGAACTCGGCGAGAAAGCGGGTCGTGTCGTAGGCGTCTTCCAGGCTGCCGACGAAGTTCACGGGGTCCTGGTTGAAGCCCAGCGCGGGCGATCCGACGGCTTCGATGAAGTCTTTCACGCGGCGCGCTGAGTAGAGCGGAGATACCGCGCCGCCTTCCACAGCGACCTTCACGCCCTCGCCTTCCGCCGCCCGGCAGAACTCGCGCGCCGAGTCCACCAGCCTGTCGAATACCTCATCGCTCCGGTTGCGCGGATGCGGAAGCCACGGCCCATTCGGGTTCAGGCTGCCGGGGCGCAGGTAGGTGTTCGGCGAACCGAGTTGGGCGGTCAGTCCGCACATACTCCTGGCGAACTCGATGGCGGCTTCCCGCTCGCTGGGGTCGGCGCTCACCAGTCCGCCGCCATACGCGCCGTTGGTCTGGCCTACCAGAATCCCGGCTTCCGCGAACATAGCCTTCAGCCGGGCGGCGTCCTGGGGTGTCATCGAGAGCGGATCCTGGATGACGACGTTCAGCGCTCCGAATCCCTCGCCCGCGGCCACGGCCAGCAGTTCGGGGGTAATGTTTCGCCAGTCTCCGGGGATTCGCCCCGCCGCGCCTAGCAGCATATTCTCATCTCCGGTTCAGGATGCGAGGATGGATTGACCATCTCCACCGTTCGATGGCGTCCTCGGGTTCGTATCCTATCAGATCGCGCGATTCGGTTATCACCAATTACATTCGTGGCGGCCCTTCGACAAGCTCCCTTCGACAAGCTCAGGACGAACCATGAACTGGCAGCCCTTCGACAGGCTCAGGGCGAACGACAGAAGTGGTATTGGGAAATAACCGAAAGACCCTAAACCTGCCCCAAACTTCTTTGCAATCTGGAACAATGCTGCATTATGCTATACTAATTGAAACAAAATCAGAAATCAGGAGCCTCAATTGAAGATTACTCAAGAAGAAGTTGTGGACAATCAGACAACGCTCCGCATCGAACTTGAGGAAGCGGACCTGAATCCCTATCTGGATCAGGGATACAGGCGGCTGGCTCCGCAGATTTCCCTGCCCGGATTCCGCAGGGGCAAGGTTCCCCGCAACATCGTCGAAGGGTTCATGGGCCGCGAGGCGCTGCTCAACGAAGTTCTGGACAACATGGTTTACGAGGTGACCGGCAAGGCCATCGAGGAGCGGGAGCTAGACGCCGCCGGAGTTCCCAAGATAGAAGACCTCGACATGGATCCCGTCAGCTTCACCGCCACCATCGCGCTGAGGCCGGAAGTCGAACTGGGCGACTACAAGGCGATTCGCGTCCCGTACGAAACGGACGAGGTGACAGACGAACTGGTTTCCGAGAGGATTGACAACATACGCGAGAGCCTTGGAACGTGGGAGACGGTGGAGCGCGCTCCGCGGATGGGCGACCTGCTCAACATAGACGCGCGCGGCGAGATCGAGGGCGACGAGTTCTGGAACCGCGAGGATGGCGTATTGTACCTTGACGAAGAGGGTTCCGTGCCGGTAACCGGATTCCCGCAGGCAATGGTAGGAATCGAACCCGGACAGGAGACAGAGTTCACCCTCTCGATTCCAGAAGATTTCAGAGACGCCTCGATAGCCGGTATGGAGGCGTCTTTTACTGTCACCGTGAACGAGGTTCGCGAACGCTCCCTGCCGGAACTGAACGACGAGTTCGCCCAGGGTCTCCCCGACGGCTACGAGAACCTGGAGGCGCTCCGCCGCGCGATCAGGGATGGCATGGCGGAGGACGCTCAGGCCAGGCTCGAACAGGAATATGAGAGCGAGGTGGTAAAGGCTCTGATTGACGAAGCGGACATAATGGTACCGCCCGTCATGCTGGAGAACGAGACCAACAGGATACAGAACACCCAGGAGCAGATGCTCGAAAGGGCGAATGTACGCCTGGACGACTACCTGCGCTCCATAGGCAAGACTGAGGAAGAAGCCTTGCAAGAGGCCGAAGAGGAAGCGGAGCAGCGTATAAGGCGCACGTTCGCCTTGAACAAGGTCTCCGAACTGGAGAACATAGAAGTAACCGAGCAGGAGATAGACGAGCGGTTCAACGAGATGTACGCGGGACAGCGCATGAACAGGCGGGAACGCCGCAGCCGCCGCGAACCTCTGGACGATATGCTCAAGTATGAAAAGACCGTCGCGCTTCTGGTGGAGATAGCCAAGTCCGAGGACGAACCCGCCGAAGCGCAGACAGAATCCAGCGCACAGGACGCTCAAGAAGGAGACGCGCAAGATGATGAATAGGCCCGAGAACGTCATCCCTATGGTGGTCGAGTCCGGTTCCAGGGGAGAGCGAGCCTACGATATATACTCGCTTCTTCTGAAAGAGCGGATCATTTTCCTGAGCACCGCTATCTACGACCAGGTAGCGAACAACATCATCGCCCAGCTTCTCTACCTGGACAGGGAAGACCCTGAGCGCGACATCAGCCTTTACATAAGCTCTCCGGGCGGCTCGATTCCGGCGGGTCTGGCCATATACGACACGATGCAGCTCATACGCCCGGACGTTTCCACCATTTGCGTGGGAATGGCGGCCAGCATGGCCACCGTGCTTCTGTGCGCGGGCGCGCCCGGAAAGCGATTCGCGCTTCCCAACTCCACCGTCCATATGCACCAGGCGATGAGCGCGGCGCAGGGACAGGCTTCGGACATCGAGATCGCCGCGCGCGAGGTGCTTCGCCAGCAGGACATAATCCGACAGATAATCTCCGACCGCACCGGCCAGCCCATAGACAAGATAGCGGTGGACTCCGACCGCGACTTCTACCTGAGCGCGGTGGAGGCCAAAGACTACGGGCTGGTGGACGACGTGCTGGAGAACCCGGGAATGGCGGCGGCCGCCGACTGACCCTTTCATCGCCAACACACCTATCCGGGATATACTGATCAGCGAGGTGGTCCAGAGCCATGACTACGGGGCGAAACGAGTATCAATGTTCCTTTTGCGGCAAACCGAAGGAGCAGGTCAAACGCCTGATAGCCGGGCTTGACCGAGTGTACATCTGCGATCAGTGCGTTGGGCTGTGCGACCAGATCATCTCGGAGGAGAGGCCGGCCCAGAGAAACCAGAGCGCCCAGAACAGGTTCCTGCACAAGGGGCTGAATCCCAAGTTCATCTACAAGAAGCTGGAAGAGTACGTCATAGGGCAGGAACTCGCCAAGAAGACCCTCAGCGTCGCCGTTTACAACCACTACAAGCGCATCTGGTCAAACCTCCGGCACCCCGACGTCGAGCTTCAGAAGGCTAATATCCTGATGCTCGGCCCCTCGGGTTCCGGCAAGACCTATCTCGCCCAGACCCTCGCCCACATCCTCGAAGTCCCCTTCGCCATCGCCGACGCCACCACCCTCACCGAGGCCGGGTACGTCGGCGAGGACGTTGAGAATATTCTGCTCAGGCTGATACAGGCCGCCGAATTCGACATATCCCTCGCTGAAAACGGCATCATCTACATTGACGAGATAGACAAGATAGCGCGCAAGAGTCCGAACGTCTCGATTACCCGCGACGTGTCCGGAGAGGGCGTGCAGCAGTCCCTTCTGAAGATAATCGAGGGCTGCGTAGCCAACGTGCCGCCACAGGGCGGACGCAAACACCCCCACCAGGAACTGATCCAGATACGCACTGACAACATTCTGTTCATCTGCGGCGGCGCTTTCGAGGGCATCAACGAGATAATCGAGAAACGCGCCTTCAAGAATCTCAGGCGCGTCGGCTTCAACACCGGCGGAGAGGCCGAAGTCCTGAAAGAGCGCACCGCCGACCAGGTTCGCCGGCACGTGAACGGCGACGACCTCATGGAATACGGCTTCATTACCGAGTTGGTCGGACGGCTGCCCGTTGTCGTTAGCCTGGACTCGCTGTATAAGGAAGACCTGGTGCGCGTCCTGACAGAACCCAGGAACGCTTTCGTCAAGCAGTACCAGGCGCTGTTCGCCATAGACGACCTAGAACTGGTCTTCACCGACGACGCGCTCGAAGCCGCCGCCGAACACGCCATCAACCAGAAGTCCGGCGCGCGCGGCCTTCGCACCATCCTCGAACAGACGCTGCTCGACGTCATGTACGAACTGCCCGGAACCAATGGAATCAAGCAGTGCATAGTGGACGGCGGCGCGGTCAACGGAACGTCTCCGGTCATACTGGTAACCGGCGAGGGCCACAAGATTCCGCTCCGCATAACCGCCGAGGATGAGCGGAAGACGGCGTAGGAGGGCGCGAATGGGAGCGATACACGTAACGGTCACTATCAGGAATCCGGCAGATCCGGATCGGACATGGGAGGGACTGTTTCTCGTGGATACGGGAGCGACTGATTCCTTGGTTCCGAGGCCGCATCTGGAAGACATCGGCCTGCGTCCCAGGGGACAGCGAATCTACGAACTGGCCGACGGCAGCGAACTCAGCCTGGATATTACAGTCGCGGAAATAGAGTTGATGGGCGAAATCACTGGAGGAACTATCATCTACGGCGAGCCGGGTGTCGAGCCTCTGTTGGGCGTGACCGCCCTAGAGTCCGTGGGTATCGAGATAGATCCGATGAACCAGCGCTTGAAGAGACTGCCCTCGGTGCGTCTCAAGAGTCTCGTCCCAAAACCGACCGCAACAGATTCGTGATAGTCAGGCGCTGACAATCAAAAGCCGTTTGTGATATATTGCACATACTATGACGCAGTTGGCAGCCACTTCCGAATCAGTCCCATCCTCCGGTCGCGGCTTGACCAGGGACGCGCTTCTCGTAGCCAGCGCTCTGCTCATGGGGATCACGCTCTACATGGTGTATTTCTGGGCGCCGACCGAACAGAACCTGGGCGTCTCACAGCGCATCTTCTACTTCCACGTTCCGCTTGGCTGGATAGGCATGGTGTCTATCATCATCGTGGCGATAGCCAGCCTGGCGCACCTGATAACCGGGAAGCAGCGCTGGGACGACCTGGCCTACTCGACGGCTGAGCTGGGCGTCATATACGCCAGCCTGATACTCGTAACCGGGGCCATCTGGGCCAAGCCCGTCTGGGGAGTCTGGTGGGCTTGGGACCCGAAGCTGACCACGACGCTGGTACTCTGGTTCATATACGTCGCGTACCTGATGATACGCGCCTACGGACCGATGGGCGGGCAAGGCAGGCGCTTCGCCTCGGTCATCGCGCTCATCGGCGCGATTGACGCGCCTATCATATACATGGCCTCGGTCTGGTGGCGAACGGCGCATCCCGCGCTGAACATCGGCCCGGCGGCAGCCGAGGACGAAGCCATCGCCTCGACCAGAATCTACCTGACCCTGCTGGTTTCGGTCATCACGTTCACGGTTATGTACATAGCGCTTTTGACGGAACGATACGCATTGAGAAAGTCGGAGTCCGACCTTGATGAACTTCACCAGAGAATGGCATAGCGGCCCCGCGCTTCGGCTGACGCTTCTGGCCGCGCTCATCAGCCTCGCGCTGGTGGCGTGGTCCGCGCTGAGCGGCGCGGCGGCTATTTCGCCGGCGCAGCAGAGCGGCGACCCGGAGGCGAACCTTCCCTTCCTGTTCGCGGTATTCATTATAACATGGGCGGCCTTCTTCGTCTATGTGTTCTACGTCTCCAGGAAGCAGCGGGAGATGCAGGCCGAGATAGAAGCGCTCAAGCGCGCGCTAGAAGAGCGCGACCGACAAGAGTCCGAACAGGACTGAGCAACGATAACGAGTACAGGCTGATATGTCCCAGACACTCGCTCCACTTCCCGAAACCCAACCCTCCGACGGGGGCGTAGTCTCGTCCCACCGGATAAAGTTCCTCATAGCCTTCGTGGTGCTGGTGGGGGCGCTCGGCTACTTCGCCTTTGTGGCCTTCCAGGGGGCGACGGTCTATTACTACACGGTGGGCGAGATGAACGAGATAGGGCCATCGCCCGAGGGCAAGATAGTGCGTGTCAGCGGCAAGCTGGAACCCGAATCGTTCCACCGCGCCGAGGGGTCAACGCTCTCAGAGTTTCGGCTGACCGACGGCGCCGAGTATCTCGCCGCCGCGCACGAGGGCGTTATCCCCGACCTGTTCTTCAACGAACACTCGGAGATAATCCTGGAGGGCAGCTACGAACCCGACGGGGTGTTCATAAGCGAGAACATCATCGTGAAATGCCCGTCGAAGTATGTGGCCGCAGAGGGAGACACGGGCTGAGATGAGGCGGTTGGGGTTTCACCCCCATCCTAACCTTCCCCCGTCAAGGGGGAAGGGACTTATGCTATCGTAGAGTCACTAGGACTCTACCTTGTTTCCAAGACCTGACCATTCCGAAGATTCCCCAAGCGGCGCGAGACTCCTGCCGCCCGGACTTGACCGAAGGCCATACGTGACGTGGCTGCTGCTGGCCGCCAACGTCGCGCTGTTCCTGCTGACCGAGTTGCTGGGAAGTTCCACCGCGACGGAGACGCTTGTGCGGCTCGGAGCGATGGAAAGCTGGCTCATATCCTCCGGGGAGTACTGGCGGCTGTTCACCGCCATGTTCCTCCATTCCGGTATGATTCATCTCGGATTCAACGTGATAGGGCTGTTCATATTCGGACAGCAGCTTGAGCGGCTATACGGCCACTCCCGCTTTCTGGTCATCTACATCCTGGGCGGGCTGGCGGGGAGCGTAACCAGCTACGCCTTCAACCTGAGCGTTACCCAGTACGCCATAGGCGTGGGCGCGAGCGGCGCGGTGTTCGGGACGCTAGGCGCGCTGACCGCGTTCTTCCTCTCGAACCGGAACCGGCTGGGCGAAACGGGACGCCAGACCCTGATAGGGCTTGTGGTCCTGGCCTCTATCAACCTGTTCGTCGGGTTCATTGTACCGGGCATAGACAACTTCGCGCACATCGGCGGATTCGCGGGCGGCTTCCTGCTGGGAATGGCGTACTCCCCCAGGTATAGGACGGTCTATAACCTGATGGGCTGGCCGGAGCGGCTGGAAGACACCAACTCGATATATAGAAGGCTGTGGGTTATTCCGGTGGCCGTCGCGGCGCTGGTCGCGGTCGTACTGGCGGGCGACTCGATAGTGGGCGACACGCCGCTCAAGTATATACGGCAGGCGGAGCGACATCTGGACCAGGGCGACTACGGCCTGGCGCTGACGGCGGTGGACAAGGCGCTGGAGATACAGCCCAACTACGGCCCGACGTACTTGTGGCGCGCGCTGATAATGGCGGACATGGGGAACGTCGAACGCGCGACGGACGATCTGGGTCGCGCCGTTCGGTTCGGCCTCTCGGACGCGGACAAGGCCAGAGCGCTTAATCTTCTGATAGAACTTAATCGTTGACGCTGGACGATAGGTAGTTTAAGTGTTCACATTCGAGGTTGTGAGGTTTCACCCCCATCCTAACCTTCCCCCGTCAAGGGGGAAGGGACTTTTGGTTGGCGTCGAGGGAGAGGGGGCTTGCGTGAGCGTCTGGGAGAAGTTCGGGAACTTTCCTAATCGCGCCAATCGTACTATAATCTCGGCGGCTGATAGTTCTTCGCCATACGCCGCTGAGGGAGTACATTCTCGAATTGCGCCTATCATACGATATCAATAAGCTGCCCGGAGATATATTCGGCGGCGTAACGGCGACGGTTATCGCGCTGCCTGTGGGACTGGGGTTCGGGGTGGCGTCGGGACTGGGGCCGATAGCGGGCATATACAGCGCGATAGCGGTCGGGTTCTTCGCGGCGGTGTTCGGCGGGACGCCCTCGCAGATAAGCGGGCCGACGGGGCCAATGACCATCGCCATGGCGGTGGTGGTGACCCAGCACGCGGACGGCGATCTGGGCAAGGCGTTCACCATCGTCATGCTGGCGGGCTTCATCCAGATAGCGCTGGGACTGCTGAGGATAGGCAGCTTCGTTACCTACACGCCCTATTCGGTCATATCGGGGTTCATGTCGGGCATCGGCGTGATAGTAATGACCATCCAGGTGTTGCCGTTCCTGGGATTCGCCAGCGTTCCGGGCGGGCCGATGAACTCGATACGCGAGTGGCCGGAGGCAATCGCCACTCTCAACTGGCACGCGCTCGCGGTCGGCCTGATAGCGCTGCTGGCGGGCATATTCTGGCCCGGCAGACTGAGCAAGTATGCCCCCGGTCCCCTGGTCGCGCTGATACTGGGGACGGCGGCCGCCATCATCTTCTTCACCGACGCGCCGATAATCGGAGAGGTGCCGACCGGGCTACCGGATCTGTTCATCCCAAACCTGACTCCGGGCTTCCTGGCGAGCGCGCTTCAGCCCGCGTTCATCTTGGCGCTGCTGGGTTCGATTGACAGCCTGCTCACCTCGCTTGTTGCCGATTCTATCACAAGGACGCGCCATAATCCAAATCGGGAACTCATAGGCCAGGGATTGGGCAACACGGTCGCGGGGATGATAGGCGCGCTGCCGGGCGCGGGCGCGACGATGGGAACGGTGGTCAACATTCGAGCGGGCGGACGCACTCCGGTATCGGGCGCGCTTCGGTCAATCGTATTGCTGGCGCTGGTGCTGGGACTGGGACAGATAGCCGAGCCGATTCCGCACGCGGTTCTGGCGGGGATACTGATGAAAGTAGGCTGGGACATAATTGACTGGCGCTTCGTCACCCGAATCCGACACGTGCCGCGCGAGTATCTGATGGTGATGCTGACAACGCTTCTCATCACCGTATTCGTTGATCTGGTAACCGCGGTCGCGCTGGGGCTGATAGTGTCGGGGGTCATGCGCGCGCGACAGTCGGAGCGGATGGAGCTGGACAGCGTGGTTTCCACGCCTCTGCTGGACCAGTCGTTCCTGTCGGACCCAGAAGCGGACGGTGAGGAATTCGATATGTTCCAGGCGCGCGTCGGTCTGCTGGTGTTCCGGGGACATTTTTCGGTGGCGTCGGCGAATGAGCTCGCGCGGGTGGTGAGCGCGGACATCCATGAACACGAGGTTGTCATATTCGACTTCTCGGACACGACGTACATGGACGACAGCGCGGCGCTCATAATGGAGCAGTTGATAAGCGGCGCGGGCGAAGAGGACACAGATTGCATAGTGATGAACCTGAGCGGATCCGTGGCAGGCAGCCTGAATTCGTTCGGGGTGTTCAAGGATGTGCATGAAGATCGCTTCGTCGAAGACCTGGACGAGGCGAGGGAGCTTGCGAGAAATATCCTGAACAAAGAAGGCTAGCGCTTTCCAAATTGCGTATATCTTATGACTTCAATCAGTTGCCGGGGGACATCTTCGGGGGGATTACGGCAACGGTAGTCGCGGTGCCGGTGGCGCTCGCCTTCGGGGTAGCGTCGGGACTGGGGCCAGTCGCGGGGATATACAGCGCGATAGCCGTCTGTTTCTTCGCTTCAGTCTTCGGAGGCGCTCCGGCGCAGATCAGTGGACCCTCGGCTCCTCTGACAATCGCAATGGCGGTCATCCTGGCCCAGCACGCGGACGGCGATCTGGGCAAGGCGTTCACCATAGTGATGCTGGCGGGCCTGATGCAGATAGCGCTGGGACTGCTGAGGATAGGCAGCTTCGTCGCATACACGCCCTACTCGGTCATCTCGGGATTCATGTCGGGCATCGGCGTGATAGTAATGGCCGCGCAGGTATTGCCGTTCCTGGGCGGCGTCAACGTGTCCGGGGGACTTCTCAACTCTATCCAGGCCTGGCCGGAAGCTATCTCCAGCGCCAACTGGCACGCTCTCGCCGTGGGCTTCATATCTCTGCTGGCCTGCGTATTCTGGCCCGGCAAGTTGAGCAAGTATCTGCCCGGCCTGCTGGTAGCGCTGATTCTGGGAACTGTCGGCGGCCTCTTGTTTTTCTCCAACGCCCCGGTCATCGGGGAGGTTCCGACCGGATTGCCGAAGCTCTACGTCCCGGAGATCACGCCGGCGTTCATCGCCAGCGCGCTACAGCCGGCGTTCATACTCGCGCTCCTGGGTTCAATAGGCAGCCTGCTATCGGCGCTGGTGACCGACTCGATAACGCGGACGCGCCACGATCCCAACCGGGAACTGCTGGGACAGGGACTTGGCAACCTGGCGGCGGGCATAGTCGGCGCGCTGCCGGGCTCGGGCGGGACCACCAGCACAATCGCCAGCGTCAGGGCGGGCGGACGCACTCCGGTCTCGGGCGCGCTGCGCTCCATCGCGCTGCTGGCGCTGTTCCTGGGACTGGGGCAGGTGGTGGAGCCTATACCCCATGCCGCGCTCGCGGGGATACTGATGAAGGTGGGATGGGACATCGTTGACTGGCGCTTCGTCACCCGAATCCGAGAAGCTCCGCGACATCATCTTATAGTCATGCTGATAACCCTGCTCCTGACGGTCTTTGTTGATCTGGTAACCGCGGTCGCGCTGGGGCTGATAGTGTCGGGGGTCATGCGCGCGCGACAGTCGGAGCGGATGGAGCTGGACAGCGTGGTTTCCGCGCCGCTGCTGGATCAGTCGTTCTTGTCGGACCCAGAAGCGGACGGTGAGGAGTTCGATATGTTCCAGGCGCGCGTCGGTCTGCTGGTGTTCCGGGGACATTTCTCGGTGGCGTCGGCGAATGAGCTCGCGCGGGTGGTGAGCGCGGACATCCATGAACACGAGGTTGTCATATTCGACTTCTCGGACACGACGTACATGGACGACAGCGCCGCGCTCATAATGGAGCAGCTGATAGGCGGCGCGGGGGAAGAGGACACCGATTGCATAGTGATGAACCTGAGCGGTTCCGTGGCCAGCAGCCTGAATTCGTTTGGGGTGTTCAGGGATGTTCCCGAAGACCGCTTCGTTGATGATTTGGATGAAGCCAGGGAGCTTGCAAGAAGGATTCTGGACAGACGCGGCCAAGGCGTTTGACCGGCGTGGGCTGAGGTGTTAGCATCGCGCCATTCGCCCGGATTTGGCTAATCTTCAATCGAGGTGACAGCTTAGTGAACCTGGCTCCGCGTCTGGCCCACCGCGTCCCGTTCTTCTACGGATGGGCCGTTCTCTTTTCGGCGGGGACTTCCATATTCGTTCGCAACGCGGCGGCCAGCCTGACGATAGCGGTGTTCGTGTATCCGCTGTCGGACGAACTGGGCTGGAGCCGCACGATGATAGCGGGCGCGTCCAGCCTGGGCGGGCTGGCGGCCACGTTCACGTCGCCGTTGATAGGGTGGCTGGTGGACAGGTTCGGGGCGCGGATGGTGCTGGCGGCAAGCGTGCTGGTACTGGGCTTCTCGACGATTTCGCTGGCGTGGGCGACGTCCACCGTCTCGATATTCGGGGCGGCTATTCCGTGGGCGTTCTACCTGGCCTACGGCATGGGGCGGGTCATCTTCTCCAGCCCTATACAGATAGGGGCGTCGGTGGTGGTGTCGCGCTGGTTCATAAGGATGCGGGGCAGGGTGAACGGGATACTGTCGCTGACTCATTCGGTCGGGATGGTGCTGTTTCCGCTCATAGCCTCGCTGATAATCGCTCAGAGCGGCTGGAGAGACGCCTGGTTCGTGCTGGGGGTGATGGTGTGGGTCATCGCGCTGCTTCCGGTGTCGCTGCTGATAGCGCAGACGCCGGAGGACGTCGGGCTTCACCCGGACGGCGACGACGGGGAGGAAGCGGCGGAGGAAGCGGCGGCGCAGGAGGATGAGCCGGAGTGGACGCTCAGGGAGGCGACGCGGACGCCGGCGCTCTGGATACTGGCGATTGGGACGGGGCTGCTGTTTCTGATGCAGGCGGGGACGAACACCCACGCGGCGGCGTTCTTCCGCGACCAGGGCCTGACCGCGACGACGGCGGGGCTTGGCATCGGGTTGAACGCGGCGTTCCTGGGCATCGGGGGCATGGTGTGGGGTCGCGTGGTGGAGAACGTGTCTCCGCGCTTCGTGATGGCGGGGGTGGCGCTGGTGATGGCGACGGCGTCGGCGCTGTTCATCACGACGGACACGGCTATCGAGGCATACGCTTACTCGGCGCTGTTCGGGTTCGGGATTGGCGGGATACTGACCGTGCCGCCGGTGGCCTACGCGGATTATTTCGGGCGACCATCGCTGGGGGCCATCAGGGGGATGACGGAGCCGTTCACAACTTTCGGGCAGGCGATAGGGGCGCTGGTTCCGGGCGTGGTGTTCGATTTTCTGACGACGCCCGGGGAGGAGAGCTATCTGCCGGCGTTCGCGGCGTTCGCGGCGCTGGGGTTGTTTACGATGGTGATGATTTTGTTCGCGCGGCAGCCGCGGAAGGGGTGATTGGGGGGCACCCCCATCCTAACCTTCTAGTAGATAACGGGCCTCTGTTCAAGCCATGCAATCAATTCGTCAACAAGATCTTCGCACTTATCTTTCTTCCAGTCCTCTCGCAATAGACCCAACTGGATCTTGTCCGAAGACATATCTACCTGGATGATCCCGGCTCTGTACGGGTGAGAGAACGTGAATCGGCTTCCTTCAGAGTCTAAGCGATATCCTCTGGACTGTAGAAACTCAATGACGTGCTGAGACTGGACAAACATTGAAAGCATTACGCCAAGGCTACCTTCGCTTCGCTTTGTATCATGGGACGCCAAGAAGGAAGAGAACTTGGAGCAGATTCGACGATAGATACGACAGGCTCCCACTCCCACTCGATCCCTGATTCATTAAGCCAGTCTTCCAAACTACCGTGTCTGTAGTGCGCCAGCACTTTCTCTTCAAGCATAACTTCCACCTTTGACAGAGCTTCGTGCAAGCTATCTCCGTAGCTCGTAACTCCCAAGGGTTCGAAGCGGGCCGCGTATATTTCTTCCTCTTCGTGGTAGTAGCAGCTAGGAACTATCATCAAGACGACGGCCCTGGGGGATAGAGACATCGTTATCCACCTTTCCACTCATGGTCCTTTTCGATCCTTCACTGACAACCTAAAACTTTAGGTTGCCATATCATTCACCTTAGTTTAAGTTGCATTGTCGCTACCTGTCAACTGCCAACATCATTTCAATTTGCGCCAAAGCACCCTCAACTAGCCCGCAGTTGACCTAAACTTGCCCTGAAGTGTCCTTCACTCGCATTGAAGGGGTCTAAAGTGGTCGCAGGATTTCTTCCTGAATGTTACTCAAATAGAAACATTCTTGAAGTCAGCCGGAGCCGGGGCCGCGTTCCATGGAGTAGGGCTGCCAGCGGATTAGGTCGGTCTTGTTCAGGACGGTGGGGTTGACGCAGGTGCGGGGCCAGCGTCCGCTGAGGACGAGGGAGATTTCCTGGCCGACCCGGCGGCGGGCCTCGGGAGACATCCGGGAGGAGGCGGAGGCGACATGGGGGGTGAGTATGACGTTCTCCATCTGAAGGAGGGGGTTGTCGGGTTCGGGCGGCTCTATCTCGGTCACGTCCAGGCCGGCGCCGGCTATCCAGCCTTCCTGGAGCGCCTTGATTAGGGCGGCTTCGTCCACCGTGGGGCCTCTGCCGTTGTTGATGAACAGCGCGGTGGGCTTCATCATCCTGAAGTGGCGCTCGGTGAGCAGGTGGTGAACCTCGGAGGTGGAGGGCGCGTGCATGGATACTATGTCGGAGCGCTGCATCAACTCGTCGAGGCTGACAGGCTCGACGCCGTAGCTGGTAATCGTAAGCTCTTCTATGTATGGGTCGAAGGCTATCATGCGGAGTCCGAAGGGCTGCGCCCTTATCGCGGTGGCGCGGGCGACGTGTCCGAAGGAGACGAATCCGAGCGTCTGACCGAACAGGCGCGGGAACTGATTCAGGTAGGGCCTGCCCTCTCCCCACCTGTGGTCGCGGGTGTAGGCGTCCATGAGCGTCAGGCGGCGGAAGGTGGCGAGCAGGAGCATCATGGTGTGGTCGGCTACCTCTTCGATGAAGGTGTCCGGCACGTTGGTCACGGGGATGTTGTGGGCGGTCGCCGCGGCTACGTCCACGGTGTCCGCGCCGACGCTGCCGAGCGCGATTATCTTGCAGTTTTGCAGGTTCTCGATGATGTTGGCGGTTACCCTGTCGCCGCGCGCTATGAGCGCGTCGCAGTCCTTGACCTGCTCAATGAATTCGCCTTCGCTGGCGGCGTCGAACTCCACTATCTCGGCGTCAATGGTGGACAGGTATTCCATTTCATAGTCGTATCCACCGCCGCCCAGGGCATAAGTAACGTTGGTCGGCCTCTGCACGGCCACCTTGAATCTAGCCAATCTCAGACTCCTTTCGGAACTTACAAACAGAAGTAGTCTCATGTGAATCTTGAGACAGGATAAGACAGGCGGGGGCGGTTGTCCAGTGGAGGTATTCAGTTGTTAGTGGTCAGGGTTCGTCTTCGGACTCGAAGCAGATTTCGCAGTTGCAGTTGCCGTAGTCGTCTTTCTCGTGATCGTCGCAGTCGTCGCAGTAACATTCTACGTCGAGCGGGTGGTCGTCATAGTCGCGCAGACCGTACAGCAAGTAGTCGTAGGTCTTGTCCACCAACTTGGGGTTGTAGCCATCGGGGTAGTTCTCGTCTCGCTCAAGAAGGCGGGTGTACCAGCCCGGAATAGGGGCTATGATGGATTTGGGACACTCACGCCTGATGAACGCCATGTACTCGTTCCATGCCAGGGTGGCTTCGGTCATCAGCTGAAGGTCGTCGTCGGTGGCCGTCATTGCCTTGCGGACTATGTACTGGTGTATGTACTCGCTTTCCTGACAGCGCAGTTGCTTGAACCTGTCCATGGCTGAGCTTTCGCAGGTTCTGCATGAGCAGCGTTCTGGGTGTCCGTTGAGGGACTGGACGGTGGGTTGGGAGACGGCCCGCGCGGTCTCGGGCTGAGACGCGGGCGGCGCGGTCTGAGAGGTTGGCGCGGTTGTCTTGCGCCGTTTGGCCTTAGTCAGCAGGGGGAAGGCGCAGCCTATGAGTTCTTTGGCGGCGGCTATGCGGATGGACGGGCTGAAGCTCTTGATGATTCCGTTCATGGCGTCGAGGAAGAAGCGGATGGTCTTTCGTCCGTTGCGCGTCATCTTCCTCGCGTAGCCTATGAGTTCTCGTTCTGCGGCGCTGAGGTCGGAGTCGAGTTCGTCCGGGTCTATGCGGCGCTGAATGGAGTCTCTGGGCAGGCTGGGCGGTTTGTTGGCTTCTACGAACTCGACGCCCTGCTCCACGCCGATGATGGCGAGGACTCTGCCGGCCATGAGTTGGTGCTGGGGGGTGAATCTGTCGAATTCGCCCTCCATGGCCTGGGTGAGGAAGCGGACTATCTTTCGACCGTTGTCGGTTTCCTCTCGGATGATTTGTTGTAGTTCTGGGTATGGAGTCATTTTCAATTGGGAATTATCAATTAAGAATTTGGAATTGGAGGCATGATAGCAAGTATGTTCGCTAGGGGTCAAGTGTTCTTTTGCGTGAACTGTGATTTGGTTGATTGGGGTGATGGGCTGTTATAATGTGGGGGTACGGAAGGTCGAGCGGCAGAAGGGAGGACAGAATGGCGGTCACGTCTGTACTGACAGAGACTATTGACAATGAGCTGGTTTCGATTTTGGGGGATCTCAGTGAATCAAAAGCCGAGGCTCACGAAGAGGGCTACCCGATACCATCGGACAAGGTATTAGAGGACGCTGAGCGTCTTCTGAAGGCTATGTACAGCATCTCGCCCAGGCGTTTTGAGGTGTATCCTACGCCGGATGGGGAGATAGCGATTGACGCGCCGGGCGGATATAACCGCTCGGTACTGTTGCTGTGCGATTCGCAGGGTGGCGTGTTGTGCCTGGTGAACATGAACGGGAATCACCACCGCGCTCGGTATTCGTCGAGTGAAAGGCTTCCTGATGGTTTCGTGAGAGAGGCTTTGTTAGAAATGGCAGAAGGGTAGTCGCCTCGCCTATACTTAATCGGAATCCGTATCACGCGGATATAGTTCTGCCAAGCGTTGCCGCTGAGGATAGGGAAGAGCAGAAGCGACACGCGCAAGAGTTGGCGGATGTGTCGCGCTGGCGCGGACGGACTGGATCGTAAGTTAGACAGGAGTGAGAATAGCATGGAAGCATTCAATAAGCTGAATGGCGTGGTCGCGCCTATGAATCGGGTCAATGTGGATACGGACCAGGTTATACCGAAGCAGTTCCTCAAGCGGGTGGAACGGACAGGCTTCGGGGAGTTCCTGTTCTTCAACTGGCGGTATAATGAGGACGGAACGCCGAACCCGGATTTCGTCCTGAATAAGCCGGGCTACCAGGACGCGGAGATTCTGGTGGCGGGAAGGAATTTCGGTTCCGGCTCGTCCAGGGAACACGCTCCCTGGGCGCTGGGACAGTATGGGTTCAAGGTTCTCATCGCGCCGAGTTTCGCGGACATCTTCAACAACAACTGCTTCCAGAACGGGCTGCTGCCGGTCGTTCTGCCCGAAGAGACGGTGCAGCGGATCATAGAGAACGCGGAGAATGACCCCGGATACCGGCTGAACGTTGACCTGGAAGCGGAGCGGGTCTGGGATGATAATGAAGAGGTGGTGGCGGAGTTCAGCGTGGAGCCGTTCCGCCGATACTGTCTGCTGAACGGGCTGGACGACATAGGGCTGACGCTTGAGGCGGAGGACGATATTTCGGCGTTCGAGGGCAGCCGCAGTTCCAATGGGGGAGCGCTGAGTTTCTAGTATGCGGGCTGATATTGAGGGTCTGACAGACCCGCTGATTGTAGCGCCCACGCCCACGCCTTTCGACGCAAACGACAGGGTGGACGTGGACGCGCTCGCTCGGAACATCGAGCGTTGGAACCGCGCATCTCTGTCCGGTTTCGTGCTCGGCACAGCCAATGGCGAGGAACTTTCGCTGAGCGACGAGGAAAAATTGCTGATCGTTCGCGCAGTCTCGGAAGCGAGAGCGCGGGAGCGCGTTGTAATAGCGGGGATTGACACGCCTTCAACGGCGTACACGCTCGACCTGGCCGAACAGTACGCCGAAGCGGGCGCGGACATGGTTCGAGTCAGGATTCCGAGGCAGGGCGGCGACGCGGGCGTTCTGCGATACTTCCGTGACGTACGCTCGCGCAGTCCGCTGCCGGTGATAGTGATTCATCAGACCTTTACCGGCGTACCCGCCGCGTCTCCTGAGGTCATCTCGGAAATATGCTCTCACGACAATGTCTTCGGATACATCACGGACCACGACATACGCTTCGAGGGCAGAGTGGCGCTGACCTTCCCGCAGGATAAGCGCTTTTGGATATGCAACGGCGGCCTTCTGCTCGCGGGAGCGGCGATGGGAGCGAATGGGGCGTGTATGTGGCTCGGCAATATCGCGCCCGAACTGTGTCGGCGCATTATGGCAAGCGGTCTGAACGGCGACTTCGTGGACGCCCGTCCGTCGCAGCGCGCCGCGACCACTCTGGATATGGTCATCATCAGATACGGCGTCGCCGGAGTGAAACGCGCCCTGGGGCTGATGGGATTCGAGGGTATGTCCCCGCGCTCGCCACTCGCGCCCGTGTCAGAGAAGGGCGAAGCGGAGATCGCGGACGCGCTCGAACGGGTGGGGCTGCGCGATGGGCGTCAGTCGTCCGCTCCGTAGTATAGGTTGCCGTTCTTCATTATTTGTTCTATGGCGCTTTCGGGCGTGGGTTGAGGGCGCTTCCTGCGGGGAAGTCTTTCCCAGCCGGACCTGAGCAGGTTCTGGAAGGAGTTAACCTCTTTGGCTATCTTGACCCTTATGCGGGAGCTGTATTCGCCCATGCCGCGATATTTCTTGTAGCGGTCTCTGTCGCGTTTCCTGGGCGGCGTGGCCTGGAGTTCGGAGAGTTCGGACGCTATGGCGCGGAGCAGCAGCCGCGCGGACTCGTCGGGGTCGGAGTGAGCGCCGTTGGGGGGTTCTGCCACCACGCGGTCAACGATGCCTAGGTCGAGGCAGTCGCGCGAGGTCAGGCGCATGGAGGTGGCGGCTTCCTCGGCGCGGGAGGCGTCCTGGTAGATGACCTCGGCGGCTTCCTCCGGCGATACGGCGGTGTAGATGGCGTGTTCGAGCATGAGAACGCGGTCGGCCACTCCGAAGGCGAGCGCTCCGCCGCTGCCAGCCTGTCCTATCACTACGGAGACGGTGGGAGATTCCAGGCCGGACATCAGCGCCATGGTATTGGCGATGGTGTTGCCCAGCCCTCTCTCCTCGGCGGCTTCGCTCAGGTCGGGGCCGGTGGTGTCCACGAGGGTTACTAGCGGCAGGGAGAACTTGGCGGCCAGGTTTATCGCGCGCTGCGCTTTTCGGAAGCCCTCGGGCGTGGTGCGGCTTTCCACGCCGACGTCTCCGTTGGAGGTGGGCGATCTCTGCTGGCCTATGACCGCGACGGTCTGGCCCGCTATCTGTCCCAGCCCGGATATGACCGTCGGGTCGTCGCCGTAGGCTCGGTCGCCGTGCAGTTCGACGAACTGGCCGAAGACGCGGCTCATGTAGTCGGCGGCGGTCGGTCGGGACTGTCGCCTGGAAAGCTGCACGGACGCCCACGCCTGCGGCCTGGGAACGCCGGTCGCGTATCCCGCGCCTTCGCTGAAGTTGGATAGCTTGTACTTCGCGCCAAGCAGATCGAGCAGGACGCCGAGGACAGCGCGCAGTTCGGCGCGCTGCACGACGGCGTCGAGCATCCCGTGTCTCAGGTGGGACTCGGCGGTGTGGGATTCGAGCGGGAGCGGCAGGTCGCTGGCCCTCTCTATGACGCGCAGGGATGAGAAGCCGACTATCGCGCCCGGTTCGGCGAGGATGATGTCGGCGAGGTTGGCGAAGCTGCCATACGCCTGGCCGGTGGCGGGATTGGCGAGGACGGTTATCAGGGGAAGCCCGGCCTGGTTGAGGCGGTTGGCGGCGACGGTGGTCTTGGCCATCTGCATGAGGGAGAGCGCGCCTTCCTGGATGCGCGTTCCGCCGCTGGTGATGATGGCCACGGTGGGCAGTTCCATCTTGGTTGCGCGTTCGAGGGTGAGGGCTATCTTCTCGCCGACGGCGCAGCCCATCGTGCCGCCCATGAAGCCGAAGTCCAGGACGATGAGCATGACCCGCGCGCCCGCGATGGAGGCCGTGCCCGTGAGGACGGCTTCTGTCAGTCCGGTTCTGCGCTGGTCCTGGAAGATGCTGCTGTTGTAGGACTTGACGGACGCGAAGGACAGGGGATCGAGCGAGATGAGGGAGCGGTTGGTTTCCCTGAAACTGTTCTGGTCAACCAGGGACTCGATGCGCTCGCCCGCGCTCATGCTGTAATGGAAGCGGCAGCGCGGGCAGACCTTGTAAGCGCGGTGCGTGTCGTCTTCGCGCAGATCGAGCGCGCACACTATGCACTCGGTTCTGCCCGCCTCAGCGTCTTTCTGAGCGGAGTTGCCGCGCGTGAGCGGTCCAAAGATGTTTGGCAGGTTGCCGTCCATAGTCCCCGCCTGTAATGGGAGAAAATCGCATAAGCCTGGGCGTTATCCCGCAATGGCGGGAATTGAGGCTAATCACCCCCGTCCTAACCTTCCCCCATGAAGGGGGAAGGGGCTTATGCAATCGTCTCATAGTGGAGTGGATGCTAGTTCTGGTTTATTATAACATCTCTGGACTTGGAGCCGTCACCCGGCCCTACGATTCCCTCCTCTTCGAGTTGGTCCATCAGGCGCGCGGCGCGCGGGTAGCCTATTCGCAGCCTGCGCTGGAGCAGGGAGGTGGACAGCTTGCGGTGGCTGAGCGCGAGTTCGATGGCCTTGTCTATCATCTCGTCCCTGTCGGGGTCGTCCACTTCGGGCGCGCCGTCGGCTTCTTCCTCGCCTCCGCCCAGCAGGTCAATCTCTTCGAGCGGAAGTTTGGGCGAGGACTGCCAGAAGTTCACCAGCTTTTCTATCTCGGCGTCTCCGATGAAGACGCTCTGTACGCGGGACGGCTTGGATGCGTCGAGCGGCAGGTAGAGCATATCGCCGCGACCGAGCAGCTTGTCCGCGCCGCCGGTGTCCAGAATCGTGCGCGAGTCCACCTGGGAGGTGACGCCGAAGCTGATGCGGCTGGGGAAGTTGGCCTTTATGAGTCCGGTCAGCACGTCCACGGAGGGGCGCTGGGTGGCGATTATCATGTGTATGCCGGTGGCGCGGCCAAGCTGGGCCAGGCGGCATATAGATTGTTCCACGTCAACGGCGGCGGTCATCATCAGGTCTGCGAGTTCGTCTATGACGACGCACAGGAAGGGCATCTTGTCGGGCATACGGCTGTTGTACGCCTCTATGTTGCGGACGCCGACCTCCTCCATGCGGCGGTAGCGGTCGAACATTTCGCGTATCAGTCCCTTGAGATAGCCGACCACGGTGTCGGTTTCGACTATCACGGGCGCGAGAAGGTGGGGGACGCCGTTGTAGGGCGTGAGCTCCACGCGCTTGGGGTCCACCAGCAGCATACGCATTTCGGCGGGCGTCTTTTCGGTGATGAGACAGGATACTATGGCGTTGAGGCAGACGCTCTTGCCGCTGCCGGTGGCTCCGGCCACCAGCAGGTGGGGCATCTTGGCCAGGTCGAACACGACGGGTTCGCCGCCGCTGCCCTGTCCGAGCGCGACGGGCAGGTGAGCGCCGTCGCCGCTCATTCCCTGGAACTCGGAACTCTCCATGATGCTGCGGAGCGTCACCAGACTGGGGTTCGGGTTGGGAACCTCTATGCCTATGAGCGACTTGCCCATGGCGGGCGTTTCCAGCCGAATGGAGGGCGTCTTGAGCGCGAGGGACAGGTCTTTCTCGCGCGCGAGGATGCTATCCACCTTGACGCGCGTCTTCTCTTCGACTTGCTTGGTTACCAGGCGGCCCCGTTCGTCCTTCAGGGGAACGCCGTCGGCGTCCACCTGCCTGACTGTCTTGTTCTTGCGAACCCAGCCGGGCGTGAGGCCGTACATGGTCACCGTCGGGCCCGGGCGGACGTCCTCGACTCCGACCTCTATGCCGTATTCAGCGAGCGTTCGGGTTATGGCGTCGGAGGTGGATTGCAATTCCTCATCGGTAATCGTGTTGCTCGGCGCGGTGTCCAGCATTCTTACGCTGGGCTTCCGCCAAGCCGGCGTTACAGGTACGGTGACCGGGGAGGCGCCGGCCTCTTCCCCCCGGTCAGATCCTAAAGACGGTGGTTGCTCCCCGGGCGGAGATTCGTCGGCGTCCATCGCGCCCCAATACCTGTTCGTCTTGAACGGTGCGCTGGGGGGCGGCGGGTCGGGGTCGAAGTCCTCTATTATGACGGTTTCCGGCTCGTCGTCGGACATGGAAGCGGTTTGGACGACCGCGCTGTCGAACGCGGGCTGGTCGGCCAGGTCCACTATGGTGGCGGACGAGTCGAGATTGGAGAGAGAGTCGCCGCCGTCAGAACCGTCGTCTTCCCTGCGTATATCGGCGGGTTCATCATCGGCCAGCGAGTCGAAACCGTCCAGGAAATCGTCGCCGCGGTCCGAATCGTCGTAGTCCAGCAGCGGGCTGCCGGATAGTCCGCGCCCGGAGGGCGAATCGAAATCGTCCACCAGAAATTCGGCCCTGTCCGAGTCGTCGAGCGCGAAGTCGGTCGGTTCGGAAGACGGCTCTATGCGAGGCCCCGCGAATGAGGGCTGATCGTCCGCTTCCACGACCGAGGGGGTGGAGTTGAACTGGGACATGAAGAAGTCGTCCTGGCCGGAATCGGTTATCACGACGCTCCCGGAGCCGGGGCCGTCCGCTACGATTACGGGATCGCCGCGCTCCGCCTCGGCGACGGGCTGGGAGCCGTTGGACATCTCCGTATCGGTGTCGGCGTCAAAGTCGAAGTCATTGTCGTTTATGAACTCATCGTCGGTCGCGGCTTGGGCGTCCTCGAATCGGTCTTCGAACTCTTGCGGTCGCGGCGTTTCATCCGCCGTATTGGTCGCGGCGGGCGGGTCTTCCGCCACCGCCACGGCCGCGGGTTCCGGTTCTGTGAACGCGAATACGGGTTCAGGCAGTCTGTTCAGGTTGAGCGGTTGGAAAATATCGCCTTCGCGGGACTGGGGTTCGTCGGCGACAGGCTCCGGCTCAGGCGCGGGCGGTTCGGCGAGCGCGCTGCGTATTCTGGACTCCACCGAATCGCTTCCGCTCATGCCGTCAAGATAGTTCGCCAATGAGGGCACGGGCGCGGAGCGTATCGGCATATTTCCGAATCCGAAAATTTCGCTGGGTTGGGATGAACCGGCTCCCGCGTCAGGCGCGTCCGGTTCGGCGGCGGGGCGACGGGTTATGGGCGCGCCTCCCCTCGCTCCGACGGGTTCTGAGCTTGAGTACCAGGAACTCGGATTGCCGCTGAATCCTGTGGGCGCGGCGCGCGGCGATTGCGCGGGCGCTACGCTCGACGATGCCGCCGGAACGGGAACGGGCGCGATTAGCGGCGCGTCGTCCTCTTCCTCTTCCAGAAGCGGCAGTCCCGCCGCGAACGGCTCAGTATCAGCTTCTTCGCGTCGACCGAACGGCGACGACATCCCGCCCAGCGCCGACTGGAGCGAGGGCAGCGCGAACAGCGCTCCGGCCACTGCCAGCGCGGCGGTTACGCGAACCCAGCCCCATACGTTCTGGCTTCCGATGATGGTGTCGCCCAGCCAGCCGCCCGGCGTCACCTGGCCTCCGAGCGCGAACCATCCGAGCAGCCCTTCGGAAGGACTCAGGAAGGAGAGCGCGCCGATGGCCGCGACCGCGAGGGCCGCCGACCCCAGCCAGAGGTTGTATCGGCTCAGCCAATCGCGCTTGAAAGCCAGCGCGAATATGAAAGCGGCTATCCATCCGACTATCAGGACGGAGCCGAAGCCGACCGCGCGCAGTATGGCGTCGCGGGGGCCGCCTCCGCTTCCGCCCACCATGGCTCCGATGACGGAGAGCGCGAACCACGCTACGCTCACCGCCACCGCTACGCCAAGCAGAAGCAGCAAAAGCCGCTTTATCTCCCTGCGTGTGGAAGTCGAATCGGTTTCTGAATTTCTCCGGCGCATTAGCCTCATCATCTGGCGCTACCCTTTCGATAGAGTGGTCGAGTTATGACATCGAAGGCGAGACTCTATCGGAGGCCGTGTTCGGGCTGGCCGATTCGCGTTTCGGCGGCGCCGGCGGAAATATGCGTGACGGAAATCAGATATGTTCGATTACCGTGAGAACCGTGGGCCGCTGCCTAGTCTCGCCGTAGATGAAATCCCTGACCGATTTGGTCAGCCGAGACCTCACCTCTTCTAAATCTAAGCTCTCGCGGCCCATGTCTTCTAGTGTAGCTGAAACCTTTTTAGATATTTTTTCAAACAAAGCATTGGATTTGTCCGCCCCGATGAATCCCGACGAGGTTATCCCGGGGTCTGAGAGAAGAAGCCCTGTGCGCGAACTCAGCGAGACCGTCACCGTTACGACACCGTTGCGGGACAGCCTCATACGCTCTCTCAGAATCGCGCTGTCCATGTCCCAAAGCCGATTGCCGTCTATGTAGATGTACTTCGCCGGCGCCTCGTCAACCACGTCTCCGCCAACCTCGTCCAGTTCCAGCACGTCGCCATCCTGCAATACGAAGATGCGCGAGCCGGGCATACCCATTTCCGACGCTATGGCCGCGTGCTGAACCAGGTGGCGATACTCGCCGTGAATCGGCACGAAGTATCGGGGCCTGACGATGCTGAGCATCATCTTGAGCTCTTCCCTGGCCGCGTGGCCGTGTACGTGAACCAGCGATACGCGGCTGTACAGAACCTCCGCGCCCTGTCTCAGCAGATTGTCTATCGTCCTGGCTACCAGCGTCTCGTTGCCCGGGATGGGCGAGGCGGAGATCACGACCGTATCGCCCGGAACCACTTCTATGTCCCGGTGACTGCCGTTGGATATCCGCACCAGCGCGGACGTCGGCTCTCCCTGGCTTCCGGTCGCCACTATGACCACCCGCTCGTGCGGCAGCTGCCTCGCGGCGGACAGCGGTATCACGGTGTCATCGGGCGCTTCCAGGTATCCCATGTTCAGCGCCATGTTGACGTTGTTCATCATACTCCGGCCAACGACGGCCACCTTCCGGTCGTATCGGACAGCCGCGTTTATGACCTGCTGCACGCGGGAGATGAGAGAGGCGAAAGTGGCGACCATCACCCTGCCGGGCGCGTCTCCGATAGCCCTGTCCAGCGCGTCCCCGACGACCCGCTCCGAGGCGGTGTATCCCTCGACTTCGGCGTAGGTGGAGTCGGAGCAGAGCAGCAGCGCGCCGTCGCCCACTATGCGGCTGAGCGTCGTGAAATCGGTCGGGTTGCCGTCCACCGGGGTGTGGTCAATCTTGAAGTCGCCCGTGTGAACGACCACGCCGAGCGGCGTCGTTATAGCTATGCCCATAGCGTCCGGTATAGAGTGGCAAACCCTGAAGAACTCCACGCTGAAAGATTCTCCCACCCTGAAAGGCGAGTGAGGCTCTATTACGTTCAGACGGGCTTCGTCCAGCAACTTGCGCTCGCGCAGCTTGACAGTAATCAGGCCGTGCGTGAGCCTGGACGAATACACCGGAACGTTGATCTCGGCCAGCAGGTATGGAAGCGCGCCTATGTGGTCTTCGTGTCCGTGCGTTATGAGGACGGCGCGAACCTTCTCGCGGTTCTCTCTGAGATAGGTGAAGTCCGGTATGGCGAAGTCAATGCCGGGCATATCCTCTTCGGGAAACATGACGCCCGCGTCAATGACGACTATCTCGCCATCGAACTCCAGCGCCATCATGTTGCGCCCAATCTCGCCGAGGCCGCCGAGGGGAATTACGCGAAGGAATTGTTCTGCCATGCGCGCTATTCAAACATACTTAACTGCTGAGTCGGCGGCTCTTCCGGCTCAGGTTCGGCTGTCTGATCCTCGACCACCTGCCTGATGATTTCCGGCAGCGCGCTGAAGTCTCCCTCCAGAACGGGGCGCAGACCCGGATTATGCAGCGCGGCGGCGGGGTGGTACATCGGGAATACCATGTAGTCCCTCCACTTCCTGGGTTTGCCCCTCGACCTGCCGATAGACTGGCCGGGGAAGAATTTGGTGAAGGAGAACCTTCCCAGCGTGACTATCACCTTGGGATTGATGAGTTCCAGCTGCTCGTCCAGGTAGGGAGCGCAGGCTTCCAGTTCGCCCGGGAACGGGTCGCGGTTGTTCGGAGGGCGGCACTTCACCATGTTGGTGATATACACGTCTTCGCGCGACAGTCCGATGACCGACAGCATCTGGTTCAGCAGGTTTCCCGCCTGACCGACGAATGGAACGCCCTGCCTGTCTTCGTGGAAGCCTGGGCCTTCGCCTATGAACATGATGTCGGCGTCCAGAGACCCCGCGCCGGGCACCGCCTGCGTTCGACCCTGCGAAAGCCCGCAGTTCACGCAGTCGGAGATTCGGCTTACAAGCAAATCGTAATCGGACACTACTCAATCCGTTCTTGGAGACGCCAATCCTTCAGGGACGCCCCGGAAGGTGTGGATGGATGGATTAACACTAGGGTAGATGCTATACGAACAGCATAGCCCAAGTAAAGCGGCGGACAGTCGCGACCGCGCGAGTTTTGGGATTGTCTGACACTTATGGCGCGAGACGACGGGAAACTATACGCCGAGGCCGGTGACCAGCTTCATCAGGGCGTCCACCCCGAAGTATCCGGCGAGCGCTATCAGCGTTATCTTGATTGACTTGCCCAGCGCGACGACCGGAACGAAGCGGGACAGTGGGTAATGCGCCGCTCCCGCCCAGATGCCCGCTATGTCGAAAGGCACGGGTAGGATAGCGAACCAGAACAGGACGGCGGTTCCCCACCTGTCGGTCCACGACTTGAAACGGTCGAGGCGCGGACTCTCCGGCAGTATGGAGCTGCCCCTGTATCCGAGGTAGTAGCCAATGAGTTCCCCCAGCATGGCGAACACTCCGCCTATCGCTCCTACGGCGAAGGGGTTGAGCATCGAGCCCATGACGAAGGTGTATGCGTAGGACGGCGTGGGAATCGCCAGCATCGCGCTGTTGCCGAACTCGACCGCCGCGACTCCGAGATAGCCCCAGTTGCCGAGCGATTCGAGGCGGGACGCGAACTTGATGAGCAGGAAGGCAAGTCCCACCGAACACAGGGCCATGAACCCCAACTGAAGCGCCATCCCCAGAGACGGCCTGATGATGAGGGCATGAGCGCGGGCATTTTCAAACCTAGCGTTCAATTCTTTATCCTCGCTAAAGATATTGTTCGCCGCCCCGAGAATTTATACTAATTCATTCGCGCAATAGGCGCTTAGGGAATTCAGGTCAGTGATTATTGGATTTTCGATACATTTCCAGTATATCGCATAATCGCAGGCTTCGCTCACCTCCGTCTCAGTTCCGGCGACAGCGCGTAGGCGATCAGTATGACCGGAGCGCTGCCCAGTGCGCCGATGATGATTGCCCGCTCGTTCCCGAAAGCGGACGCCAGCGCCCCGCCCAGCACAAGGCCCAGCGGGAACGACGCGGTAAGGACTCCGTATATGCTCATAACCCGCCCCAGCATCCGCGCTCGCGCCACCGTCTGAAAGAGCGTCAGCAGAAATATGACGTGAACCGCGCCGCCCACTCCCATCAGGAACAGCATGGCGAGGGACAGCGGATACGAGCGCGAGAAACCGAAGACAATAGAGGGTATATCCCACAGCAGCGCGGTGACTATCAGCGCGAGACCCTTCTTAGGAAAGTCCAGGATAGTCGTGGTGGCCAGCGATCCGAACAGAAAGCCCGCGCCGAGCGCGCCGGACATTATCCCGTACCCGGTCGCGCCCACGTTCAGAACGCTGTCCGCGTAAGTGGGCATCAGCGCGATCAGGGCCGCCGCGGGCAGTTGCGTGAGCGTAATAACGAGCAGCGCGGTCAGAGGCGGCGTCCGCGCCACGTATCTAATCCCCTGCTTTACCTGCGTAACCAGGGATTCGTCGGAACGCTCCCGCATCGGGATAGAGCGCACCCTGAGTATGAGCAGCCCGCATATCCCGAAAGTCAGCGCGACCCCCACGAAGACGGAGCCTATGCCCAGCGAGGCTATCAACAGTCCGGCGACCACCGGGCCGGCCAGTTCGCCCGCCGAACTCGAAGAGCCTGTGAGCGCGTTGGCAGTCAACACGCGCTCCCGCCCAACCAGGTCGGTAATGAACGCTCTGAGCGCAGGGAACGAAAACGCCCTGACCGCGCCCACCGCCAGCGACGCCGCTACCAAGTGCCACAGTTCGAGCGCGTCCAGCATGGCCAGGACGCCAAGCGGCAGCGCGAAAGCGACGAACGACAACCTCACCCATACGAGCGTATTCCGCCTGTCGTAGCGGTCAACCGCCACCCCCGCGAGCGGCGCGAACAGCGCCATCGTAAGACCGGGTATGCCGATCACCAGCCCCACCCAGAATTGCGAATTGGTAATCGTCAGCGCGGCCCATCCCATCGCCACCTGCCGAAGCTGGGCGGCGAAGTCAAACATCGCGTCCGCTATGAAGTAGTTCCTGAAGTCGCGCTCGGCGAGCAACTGTACGGACGGCGGTCTGCGTCGCAGGAAGTTCATGTCAGTTCCAGTCTCCGATATATGCTACAATACCCATATTGAGTTACAGTCGAGGCAACGAACATGACAGGCAGAATCGCCCTTGTAGGCGGCGACGAATTCAGAACCGGCTGCGAATCCATGGACGAGGCGATATTGGCCGCGACCGGAAAGTCCGCTCCAATCGCGCTGATTATTCCGACCGCCGCCGCGTTCGAGAGGCCGGATCTGGCGGCCCAGAACGGAGCGCGGCACTTCGCCTCGCTCGGCGCGGACGCCCACACTCTCATGGCGCTCGACCGCGAAGACGCCATGGACGCCGCTCTCGCTTCTGAGATTGATTCCGCCGACCTGGTTTACCTCACCGGCGGAAACCCCGCTCACCTGCTTGATACCCTATCCGGGTCAGCGCTGCTTGACAGCATAACAGACGCGCTGGAACGCGGCGCGGTACTGGCGGGGTCGAGCGCGGGCGCGATGGTCATGGGAAGCCGGATGCGGTTTCGGGAGTGGCGGCCCGCGCTGGGCATAGCGAACGGGATAGCTACGCTACCCCATCACGAACGAGCGAATCCCGATTCCACCCTGCGCGAACTCGACGCGTCCGCGCCTGACGAACTCAACGCAGTCTTCGGCATTGACGGACGCTGCGGCGCGCTGAGCGGGCCTGATGGCTGGACGGCGCTAGGCCCAGGACACGTAACGGTCTATCGAAACGGCGGCTGGCGGAGATACGGACACGGCGACACATTCGCCATCGGCTAGGCAGACGCGCTAGTTCACGTCCAGTTCGCGCATCACGTTCGCCATCTGGACGGCTGCGACGCCCGCGCCGTAGCCGTTGTTGCCCTGCTTGCCGCCCGCGCGGTTGATGGCCTGCTCCACGGTGTCCGTCGTCAGCACGCCGAATATGACCGGAACGCCGCTCGACGCGGAAGCGTTCGCTATGCCCTTCGCCGCCTCGCCCGCGACGTGGCGATAGTGGTCGGTCTCGCCGCGAATGACCGCGCCGAGGCAGATAACCGCGTCGTGCTGGCCGGACTCGGACATCTTCTTGGCCACCAGCGGTATCTCGAACGAGCCGGGAACCGTTACGACCGTAACGTCGTCGTCACGGACGCCGTGGCTGGCGAGGGCGGATTTCGCGCCGTCCAGGAGGCGGGAGGTGATGAAGTCGTTGAAGGCCGCGACAATGATTCCGACCCGCAGGCCATCGCCATTCAGCGAACCGCTTATCTCGCGCGTCACTCGGCTACCTCCGGCATGATTTCGGGCATCGGGTCGAGCATATGCCCCAACCGCGTGCGCTTGGTCTCCAGGTAGCGCCGATTCTCAGGCGTCACCCCCGCTATGATGGGTTCCTGAGCGACTATCTCCAGGCCGAAGCCCTCCAGCCCGACGCGCTTCTGCGGGTTGTTGGTCAGCAGGCGCATCTTCTTGACGCCCAGGTCTATGAGTATCTGCGCGCCGACGCCGTACTGCCTGGGGTCAGGCGCGAAGCCGAGCGCGATGTTGGCCTCAACGGTGTCCAGCCCGTCGTCCTGGAGGGCGTAGGCTTTCAGCTTGTTGTGGATTCCTATGCCACGCCCTTCCTGGCGCATATACAGGAAGACGCCAACGCCTTCCTTCTCGATCGCCTGCAACGCAAGCTCCATCTGGCCGCCGCAGTCGCAGCGCACGCTTCCGAAGACGTCCCCGGTCAGACATTCGGAGTGAACCCTGACCAGAACGGGCTTCTCGGAGTCCAGGCTACCCTTCACCAGCGCGATATGCTCGTTGGGATCAACGATGCTTCTGTACGATACGGCCTTGAACTCGCCGTGTTCGGTCGGGACGCGGGCCTCGGCGACCCTCTCTATCAGCTTCTCGTGTTCGCGGCGGTAGGTGATTATGTCCGCGACGGTGACTATCTTCACGCCGTGCGCGCGGGAGAATTCGGTGAGGGCGGGCATTCGCGCCATCGTGCCGTCCTCGTCCATCACCTCGCATATCACGGCGGCCGGATACAGGCCCGCGAACCTGGTGAGGTCAACGGACGCCTCGGTCTGGCCGGCGCGCTTCAGCACGCCGCCCTCCATGTACCTGAGCGGGAAGATATGGCCCGGCCTGCCCAGGTCTTCGGGGAGAGTGCCGGGGTCAATCAGCGCCCTGATGGTGGCGGCGCGGTCGTAAGCGGAGATGCCGGTGGTCGCGCCCTTGAGGACGTCCACGGAGACTGTGAACGCCGTGCCAAGCCGCGCGGTGTTGTCCTGCGTCATCATGGGCAGCCGAAGCTCTTCGAGCCGCTTGCCGAGCATGGGGACGCAGATGAGGCCGCGTCCGCGCGTCGCCATGAAGTTTATCGCGTCCGGCGTTATCTTCTCCGCCGCCATCGCGAGGTCGCCTTCGTTCTCGCGGTCTTCATCGTCAACGATGATGACCATCTTCCCAGCCCGTATATCGGCAATCGCCTCTTCGACCTTAGCTATGCTCATTGCAGGATCCTCGCAGTCAGGAAGGAACTGTCTCACTCACGATCCGCTCATTACTCACTCGCGCGGGGAAACTCGCTCCCCTTCAGAACGTACTTCGCCATGATGTCCGCTTCCAGGTTCACGGCGTCTCCGACTTTCAGCCCCTCGAATAGCGTGTGTTCGAGGGTGTAGGGGATGATAGCCACCACGAACGCGCGACTGGTACAGTTTACAACTGTTAGACTCACTCCGTCCACAGCTATGAATCCTTTCTCCACGAGGTAGGGCGTGACGTTGTCCGGGGCGTCGAACTCGAAGAGGTGGGAGTTGCCTTCGGGGGTTATGGAGAGGACGGTTCCGGTGGCGTCAACGTGGCCCTGCACGACGTGTCCGCCGAAGCGTCCGTCGGCCCTGAGCGGGCGTTCGAGGTTGACCGGAGAGCCCGCGCTCAGGCGGCCCAGGTTGGTTCTGCGGCGCGTTTCGGGAACGGTGTCCACCCAGAACACGTCGCGCTCTACGCGGGTGACGGTCAGACACGCGCCGTTGACGCTGATACTGTCCGACACGGCTATGTCCTCCATGACGAGCGAGGCGCGAATGGCCAGCCCGGTTTCGGACACCTCGACCACGCCGCCGACTTCCTCGACTATGCCGGTAAACATCTGGGATACCCCCTCAGTGAATGGCTGAAAAGATATTAGCGAAATGCAGGGGAATTGTGAATAGGGAATCAGGGGTTGGGGGCGAGGCGTCCGATGACGGCCAGGTCGTCGCCGAAGCGTTCTATCTTCACGTGGGTCAGGGGGAGGGCGTCGGACATAAGCGTCGCGCCGCGCCCGGCGATGGGGGAGGGGGCGCGAGCGCCGCCGATGATGACGGGGGCGACGAAGGCGACCACCCTGTGAACCAGCCGCGCGTCGAGGAGGGAGCCGGCCAGCGTTCCGCCGCCCTCGACGAAGAGGCTGGTCACCTCACGGCGTCCGAGTTCGGTCAGCAGCGCGGGCAGGTCAACGCGGCCATCGGGCGCGGGCGCGGCGAATACCTCAGCGCCCGCCGATTCGAGGGCGGTCCGCGCCTCGTCTGAGATATTGGATACGGCTATCAGCGTCTCGCCCGGCTGTCTCAGCAGCGCGGCGTCCGGGGGCGTCCTGCCGCGACTGTCCACGATGACGCGCAGGGGCTGGTAGGGTAGGGGAGTGGCCTCAGCGTCGCGCGCGGTGAGTTGGGGGTCGTCGGCGAGGACTGTGCCTATGCCGGCCATTATGGCGTCGCTCCGCGCGCGGAGGGTGTGGACGTAGCGACGGGACTGTTCGCCCGTAATCCACTTGGAGTCGCCGGTTCGGGTGGCTATCTTGCCGTCCAGGGACATGGCGAATTTGAGGGTGACGAGGGGGCGGCGCGTGGTGATGTACGTCGAATGGGGCGCGATGAGTTCCTCGGCCTGGTCGCGGCCTTCGCCGAGGGTTACGGAGATACCGGCCTGTCTGAGCGTATCCAGGCCGCGACCGGCGACGCGGGGGTTGGGGTCAACAATCGCTGCGTGGACTTCGGCGATTCCGGCGGCGATGATGGCGTCGGCGCAGGGCGGGGTGCGGCCATGGTGGGAGCAGGGTTCGAGGGTAACATAGAGGGTAGCGCCGTCGGCGAGTTCGGCGGCCTGGCGGAGCGCGACGACTTCGGCGTGAGACTGTCCGGCGGGCCGGGTGCTTCCTTCGCCGACGATGCGCCCGTCGCGGACGATGACGGCGCCGACGGGCGGGTTGGGGCTGGTCTTCCCGACGGCGCTGTCGGCGAGTTCGAGGGCGCGGGACATGAATATCGAAAGCATAGTGACGCGACCGCGCTACAACAACAGCCTCATCAGAGTCGCGACCAGGCCGGCTATTCCTATCATGCCTCCCAGCACAAGCCCTACCATCCACTTGATGAGGCTGACCTGGAGCTTTCCCATTTCCTCTTTTATCTCAGTCCTCAAGTCCGCCACATCGGCCTTCGTCGCTAGGTGAGTATGCTCTGCCCTCAACTCCCCGATCTCAGCGCGCAACTCAGCCACATCCGCCTTCGTCGCCAAATGTGTATGTTCAGTTCGCAACTCCGCGACATCCGCCTCCGTCGCGAAATGCTCTTGGTTGGCTCGCAATTCCGCCACGTCCGCCTTCGTCGCCAAGTGGTCATGGTCAGCCCGCAATGCGGCTATGTCCGCTCTGACTTCAGTCCTCAAGTCCGATATCGCGGACCTGACTTCGGAGCTCGACTCGGCGAGGCCGGTCTTTGTCGCCAGAAGCTCGCGCTCGTCTTCCAAGTGGCCTAATCTTTCTTCTATGTCTGTGCGGTCTTCTACTGATGTGGTCATTACTGCGTCTCCTGTGATGGTTCTCTAGCGGGTTAGGAGCAGAAGGGGATGGTGAGGTCCGACAGGTCGTTGGCGGGGACGTGACTCAGGGCGGCGGGGACGCAGCCGGCGTAGGCGTTGCCGACGGAGAGGTAGATTTTCTGGAGGTTGAAGAGGCCGCCGTACTGGATGGGGATTTCGCCGGTGAATTTGTTGCCGATGAGGGTCATGTCCTGGAGGGCGTACAGGTTGCCGAGCTCGGGCGGCAGGCCGCCGTCCAGGTCGTTCAGGGATAGGTTCAGGCGCTGGAGCTTGGCGAGGTCGCCCAACTCCGGCGGCAGTTCGCCGCTCAGCTTGTTCAGCCACAGGTCGAGTTCGGTGACGCGACCGTCGGCGTCGGTGGTTACGCCGCTCCATTCGCCTATCGGGGCGTCGGTGAGCCATTTGGCGTTGTCGCGCCAGTTGGCGCCGTCGGTGGCGTTGTAGAGCGCGACGAGGGCGGCCCTGTCGGTGGCGGCGGAGGTGGGCGCGGGCAGTCCGACGAAGGCGATGTCGCTATATACCACCTTGCCGTCGTCGTCCAGGTCTGTCCTGGCGGTGACGTAGATGTATTCTCTCCTGGGGTCGAGTTCGGTTATATCCAGGCTGTCGGCGGCCCCGTCCAGCGGGAACTCTTTCCAGCTGTCCAGGTGGACGCCGATTCCGATTGGTTCGCCCTCCCCGAGGAGATGCCTTCCGACATGGATGAAAACCTGGCTTTCGGCGCCGGCGCTGGGTGTCCAGGACGCGGTGGCGGAGAGGCGGTCTTCGCTTCGTTCAACAGTCAGCGTTCCTCCGTTCGCGAGGACTGGCGCGATTGCCAGCGCGAAGAGCGCGAGCGTGACTGAGACGCCTATCGCTATTTTCATGGTCATTGGCTGTTCACCTCTTTTCCGTCGAGGGGATTAACAGGATTATAGCAAGGTCTTTTCATTATTGAGCGTCACTAGAGTAGTCCGTTCGTGGTGATCCTTCGACAAGCTCAGGACGAACCATGAAAGGACGGCCCTTCGACAGGCTCAGGGCGAACGAGAGATCGAAGTCGAGGGGATTAAAAGGGTTTTTGGTGCATTATAGCATGAACGGGGAATGGAAAAGGGCTGCCCCATCGAGACGAGGCAGCCCTTGGTTGGCTTGGGGTTTATCGAATGTTGTTGTCTAGCGCCTCGCGCGGGACACTATGAGCTTGGTTCCGAAGAGGGCCAGCATCGAGGCCACGCCCGCCACTACGAGCAGCAGCAGGAACGGCGCGGACGGGCTGTCGCCGGTGTCCGGGATTATCACGATTGGCGGCTGCGGGGTCGCCGTGGGCGGCACCGGGGTCGCGGTCGGCGGCCTGGGCGTCGCGGTGGGCGGTATAGGCGTGGCGGTCGGGGTGCCGAGAGCCATGCTCAACTGCATCCGGGCCATTTCAACCTTGTCCGCGTACACCATCAGCGATATTACGCTGAATCCGCGCGTCATGGCGGTAACCGTGGCGCTTCCGTCCGCGTTCACCATGAAGTCGGACGGTATCATGTTCCACTCGCCGCTCTGGGAGTCCATCAGCTTGAGCTGTATGCCGCCCAGGGCGCTGGCCTGCTGAGCTACGGCGGGGCCGTCGAGGCCTGCGCCGAGTTCGCTAATGGCGTCCGCGCTGAGTGTTATCTCTATTTCGGCGGCGGAAATGAGCCGCACGTCGGATTCCATTTCGCCTTCGGCGGTGTAGAAGGAGATAGCCGCGCAGGCCATGGCCATGTCGCCGCAGTCGCCGGATTCGGCGAGCATCGCCTGATATGTGCGGGCGCGGGACATGGTGGGCAGCTTGACGGTTACGTTGCCGGCCATAAGCTCGGCGGAGGCGTCGGGCTGGACCGTGGTCGCGCCCTCTACCATCATAACGTCAGCCTTCTCGACGTGAACCGGCGTCGCGGTGGCCCTGGGGGCCGGAGGCGGAGCGCCGCCCGCGGTGACCGTTCTCTGCGCTATGGCGGTGCGTGTCTTGCGCGCCTCCGCCGTGGCGGTTCTATTGGCCTGGGCGGTGGCTGTCATGTCGGCCTGCGCCTGGGCGGTGGCCGCGGCGTTCGCCTGGGCGGTGGCTGTCATGTCGGCTATCGCCTGGGCTGTGGCCGCCGCGTCAGCTACGGCTGTCGCGGTCATTGCCGCCGCGACCGCGGTTTCCTGCGCCTGGGCGGTGGCTGTCATGTCGGCTATCGCCTGGGCTGTGGCCGCCGCGTTAGCGACTGCCGTCGCGGTCAGGTCTGAACAAAGGGGAATGCCGAGGAGGTCCGCCTGAATCGCGGTGGTAGCGCAATCAACATCGTCGTCGCCATTCCCGCCATTGCCTCCGTTTCCGCCATTGCCTCCGCCGGAGATGGCCGTCGCGGTCAGGTCCGAGCAAAGGGGAATACCGAAGAGGTCCGCCTGAATCTGATTGGTGGCGCAATCCTGCTGAGCCAAGACCGTATCCGTTCCGCCGTTGAACGACGAGAACGCGAGCATCATCGTCAGCGAGCCGATGACGGCAAAAGACAGCAACAAGAGCAGCGGTCCAATACGCTTTCTGTCTATGATTTTCATGATGGATGAATTCCTCTCTTGAAATTGCCTTTCAGTGTTGCGTATGAGTCGCGGGCATCCGGCTGGACCCTATTGGCAGGGTTTCGCCGAACGCCCGCGATACTATTTGACTCTAGTTGCTATCCATGTCTCTGGCCATGTAGAGGCTGCCATTGGCGTCCTTGTAGGCGCCGTTGGCGTCCAGGCCGAGCACTACGTAGGTGTAATCCGTGCCTTCGGTCAGACCCGTGAAGGTGTGAGCGTTGGCGTCTCCGGCGAGAACCGCGTCCGTCCACGAAGCCAGCTTGTCCGCCACGGAGCCGCTGGTCTGGAAGGCCACTACGTACTGGCTGGCCGCGTCGTCGCCCGGCTGCCAGGTGAGCGTCGCGCTGGTATCGCCGCGTCTCACGACCAGATCCGTCGGCGTGTAGCCGGGGTTGGCCTGGGCGACACAGCCATCGTGCGAGGCGTCGCAGACTCTTATGTCGAAGTGCTGCACGTCGTGGTTGCCGGTGTCTCCGTCAATGTAGTTTTCGTCCGTAACCATGTAGGTCATGCGGTACGTGGCGTCGTCCGCGTCCCTCGACAGCACCGGAGTGCCTTCCAGAATACGGGTCGAAGCGTTGAAGCTCAATCCGTCAGGGATGTTGCCTTCATGGTCAACCAGGCTGTAGGTCAGCTCTCCGTTGCCCGTGCCAGGAACGGTGGTGGGCAGTTCGACCGGGGTTATGGCTTGGCCTGCCACATAGAGCAAGTCGCCCTGCGTGGAGGAGAAGACCGGATCGGTGTTTGCCACACGGTCGGTGTTGAGCGTGTAGGTCATGTCCGAGTGGCCCGGATGCCGTACCTTGATGGTGGCCTGCGGAGGCAGGACAACCTTCTCGCCGCTGTCTATTCTGACGTTGTTCATCGAGATTACCGCCGCCACGGACGCGCGCACGGTGGTTACCTGCACGTTGGTCGCGTCGGTCGGGATTTCCGCGGTGTACGGGCCGCCGTTGTCGGGCGCGAAGTCGGGATCGAGATCCGCCACCTTGCCCGTGGAGCCGCCGCGGTCATACGTCACTACCAGTTCGCTGAGCTGGTTCGGCCTCGCCGCCGGGGTGGCGGGAGTAACCTTGCAGGCCGCGTCTGGGTCGTGCGTTATCGTGATGGTGAACATCAGGCTGTCGGTGTCGCTCGCCGCGCTGTTTCCGTCCTCGTCGCGCACCGTGTAAACGATGTCGAAATCGGAGGAGTAGCCTTCGTCCAGCGTGGGCGTGCCGCTTATCTCCCGCGTCGAGGCGTTGAAGTCAAGGCCCGGCGGAAGCTGTTCGTCGTCTATCGAGTAGGTCAGCGTACCGTTGCCCGTGCCCTTGGCGGCGGTGGGCAGAACTATCGGGACGCAGGGATGCTGGTTGACATCGGCGTCCACGAGGCGCGTGATGTCGTCCACAGCGCTGTCGCCGAAGCTGGGCGCGGTGTCCGCCTCGCGCGTGAGCGTGACGGTGTAGAGCGTGTCCGCTACCTCGTCGCCCACCGAAGCGCCCAGAGTGATGGTGTTCTCGCCTATGGCGAGGTCAACCACCGAGTATCCGGGAGGATCGGCGACCTTGAAGTCGTTCACGAACACGGTAGCGGTCGGGTCGGAAGGCGTGGCCTTCACCTGGACGCTTCGCACCCAGTTCTCGACGCTGGCCGTGTAGGAAGTCTTTTCGCGGTCGAAGTCCGGCGAGAGCTTGACGTCGGCGCTGAGAGCGCTGTTGTCGCGCGCGTCCTCGTCCTCGGTTATATCTATGCCCAGAAGCTGCAGGCCCGGCTTTCTCAGGTTTATCACGTGCACTGCGCTTATCGCGCCGCCGTTGGAGACGGTTACGGTTACTTCATTGTCCCCGGAACCGACATTCACGTCGTGCACTGCCGTGCTGGGGTCCGCGTCGGCGGGCGAGTAGCTCACCGATGCGCGATCGATGTCGTAGGGGGTAGCCTCGAAGGTCACCCTGGTCGCGTCGTGCGGAACGTTGAACGTGTATTCCTTGATGTCTGCGTCGTCCCACCTGTAAGAGCGCGTGGCCCTGTACTCGCGGGTGCTGGTGTCAAGGTTGTCCTTCGTCACCCCGCCAACTTCGTAGGTCTCAATCGCCACGTTGCGGTACACGATTATGTCCACGTCCACCGTGTCCTCGTCGGAAGCGTCCATGTTGGCGTCCGCGTCCGAAACGGTGAGGCGAGCGAGGACATCCGATTGGCCTGCGTCGTGGCCAGTATTGAGGGAATAGTCCACCTCGGGAGTGCCGCTCAGCGTCGGAGGAGCCGAAGTATCATCGAAGGTCACCCCGAGGAATTCGTTCTCGGCATCGCCTGGAGCGAGCGGGGACCTTCTGTCGAAGGAGTAGGTGAGGGTACCATTGCCGCCGGTGGCGGAGCGCAGCTCGCGCTTGCTCTTCGACAGCTGTGCCACTGGTATTTTGTCGTAGTATTCGAACGTCATCTTGCTGCCGTCAGCGAACTCGGGCGGATCGTCGGCCGTGCGGATTACGGTGAGCCGGTAGGTCTTGGAAGTCCCGTTCTCGGTTACGACAACATCGTACACGTTGCGCACCGTGGCCGCGCTGCCGCGGTAGATCTGGAAGGCGTTCCACTCGTGGCAGGTACCGCCTTCGACAGTGGGGCAACCAGGCCCATTCCGCACACTGGTCTGCGTGCCTTGCAGCGTTACGGTCGCGCCGGTGGCGGCCACGACTTCAACGTCCGCCCTGTCCACGTCGGTCGGAACTTCCACGATGTACGAGTACGTGGTCCCGATGAACTCGGGCTTCATGATGTGCTCGGCGGTGGTGGAGTTGACGTACATCACGCGCAGGTCAATCAGGTCGCCCTTGGCGCGCGGCGTGGTCGTATCGTCAGGAAGCAGGGTAGTGTCCCTGACCACCTTGATGGTGAAGCGCAGAGTGTCCTCGTCATCAACTTCTACCGCGTCGCTGTCCACCACTTTCAGAACCAGGTAGTAGTAGGACACGTCGCCCGTGCCTATCAGCGGCGGAGCCGTGTTCAGCCGGCCCTTGGTCGTGCCGGAGGGCAGCGTGTACAGGCTGGCGGGAAGAGACCTGGCGGTGCCGAGCGCCTCGTCGCCTTCCAGCGTGTAGATAAGGTCGCCGTTGCCGCCCGTGGCGTAGGGCAGTTCCTGCGTCGGCGTGATGGTAGTGTTCCGAACCACGGTTATGGTTCTGCCTTCAATCGGGTCGTTGGTCGGGAACCTCGGAACCGCGTTGCCCTTGCGCTCTATGACGACCCTGTGGGTGGATATGTCCTCCGGGTCGGAGGAGTCGCCCGTCTCGTAGTTCACGTCGAACGCGAGCGTGTTGGGTCCCTCGCTCAGAGCGACCGAGATGTTGTTGTTGTTCGTCCCTGCGACCGGAACCGTAACTCCGTTGATGGACACGCTGACGCCGCTGCGCGACGGGCTCGGCGCGTTCAGACCTGTCAGGGGAAGAAGCGCCTGAACCTGCAGTTCGACAGAAGCCGCGACCAGCAGATCGTCGGAGGTTATCTCGTCAACTCTGTCGGCCAGGTCGTATGTCCTGCTCTGGGCGTCCAGCTTAAGCGGGTGGTCGCCGGTGCTTATGATCGCGCCGTCGGAATCCTTCAGCGTGAACCGGAGCGTCGGTTCGGGCTGTTTCCTTTCAATGTTGATTGTATAGGTATTCGAGTTGCCGTTCGAGCTGGCCTTGAGGGTGAACTGGTTGTTGCCCACCTTGAGAGGCCTTGTACCCTTTTGCATCGGGAAGGCGGTGGAGCCGGTCGTGGTAGCGACGAACGTGCCCTCCTGCCTCAGCTCTATCTCGACTCCGTCGGGAGCCGTGGCTGCCACGCCAACCGAGAGGTTCTCGTAGTTCACCTCGCCGGACCAGGTTGTGGTCACGACGGGAGTGCTAATGCCAGGCAGAGAGACTCCGGTCAGAGATATGGTGCTCAGCTGAGTCATTTCCCGCGTCACGTTAATCGTGTATTCCGTGTACTGCCTGATGTTGTTGCTGTTCTCCGCCCTGACCTTTATGACGTTCTTGCCAGGGTTGAGCTTCACTTCATAATCGCCCGTGTCGGGGTTCTGGTCCTTGGACGGACTGACCACCTTCCACCTGGCGCCCTTGGCTGCCTGATTAGCGGACACGGTCGGTCTGACCCTTATCATGTCGCGGTCATATTCCACATTGGCGGAGTATGTCGTGGTGGCGGTGGGGGCGACATACGCATTGCCGTGACCGTCATTCAGAACGCCGTATTGGTTGTTGCCTGCCGGTATAGCGGTCCCGTCAGCCGCCGCCAGCGTCAGGCCGTTCAACATCGGGTTTTGCCGCTTCAGCCTGAGGGTGTAATCCGTGTAATGCGACTGGGTGGACGAGCCGAAGGCTCTAACCTTGAGGGTATTCATGCCCACGTTCGGCCTTACGTCATAGACGTAATTATCATCTGGGTGCCTGGCGGTCTGGGAAGAACCGTTCATGGTCGCGCTGACCGCGACGATGTCGTCCGAGCCGATGCCGCCCTGCCCCCCCCTCGCACTGGCACTCAGGTTCACCGTTACCGTTGTGGTATCTACGTCAAAGGCCACGAAGGATGTGTATGTCGTGGTGGCGGAGCCGAACACGTTGCCGGTGCCGTCATTCAGAACGCCCTCGGGCGGGGCAAAGTTCCTCGTGTTATTATTGATGACGGAGCCGTTCGCCAGCGCCAGGCCGGTCAACTGGGGCATCTCTCTTTTTATTTTCAACGTGTATGTTGAGGCGGAGTTCGTAGCCCCCGCCGCGTCGACCTTTATCGTGACCGTCTTGGTCTGCCCCGCCGTGAGAGCCACGTTGGCGCTTCCCGCCGAACTTGTGTCATCGTCAGGCGAGATACTCGTGGCCCCGTCGGCGGTGATGGTCCCCGTGGAGACGGCGTATTCCACCACGCACTCGTAGCTGGCCTGCGTACCGTCGAATGCCGGCGACAGAGAGGAGCAGCCGTCCACCCTCAGATCAGTCAACTGCTGGTCGTTTGGGCCAATGCTGTGGGTGTGAGAGGTGGCGTCATCATGCGCCTGGGCGCGCTGCGCCTCCCCCAGATTTATCAGCCCTATGATAAGGACCATTACTATTACTGGTAAGACTATGGGTATGAACCCAAACCTATTTTTCACTTCCTAACCCCCTAAAAGATTCTGGGTACTGGTATGTAGAGAGGTGACTGATTTCCGATAGACGCCTCTCGACCCGTCCGATGGACGGAAGGCCGGAGGCGAAGGGCCGCTTTGCAGGAGCGGCGGAGTGATGAGATGGGATGAATCATTGCTGTGCATTGTCGTATCCTGTTGCCGCTCTCGCTTCCCTTGTGTGCCTGTATTGATGATGAATCCGCTGGATAAAGCAGGACACGCCCATGCGCGGGGCATGGAAGCCTACAAATCCGACAAAAACTATACAGAAGGCTAAACCCAATGTCAATAATTTCCAGCGCCCTCTCAGAGTCCATTTCGGAGCTGGCGCGGCGGGCATGGTCAATTGGGGAATTCCGATTTTCAGTTCCAAGCCCTACTTGGCGCGCAGCCGTCGGAGTTCGGCTTCGAGGCGTTCGGCGCGTTCGCGTTCGGCGTCTCTCTCGGCCTGGGCGGTCTGTCGGGCGTCGCGTTCGCTCTCCGCCACTTCCTCGGCTATCTGTCGCGCGACTCGCTCGGACTCGGCGCGGACTTCGGCGGACTCGCGCGCCGCTCCCGTCTCCTCCATGTTCTCAAGCCAGCGCGCGCCAACCGGGTCGTAGAACCTCAGACGGCCTTCCCGCCAGCGCAGTTCCAGGTTCAGGACGGCGCTATGGCCCGATACGCCGCCGTCCGCGTCCTCTCGCATCTCCAACTCGCTGTACTCCCCGTCCACCAGCCTCTCCCCGCGCAGCGCGAAGCCGTAGTGGTCCCCGCCGCTCGGATCGAACATCCAGTACTCCACGACGCCCAGCCTCGCGTACAGGTCGCGCTTTTCGCCCAGGTCGTTCCTCCATGTACTCGGAGAGCCTATCTCCAACACGAAGTCCGGAGCCTTGCCGACCTCCCACAGAAGGTAGGTGTTGTTGCTCCATATCGAGTCTATGTTTCCACCCAGCAGCACAAAACAGTCCGGCGATATCCAAATCTGCGGCTCTCCTTCCCAATAGTATATAAATATGTTGCCCGCCGTCACAACGTCATCGCGCGGTCGGAAGAAACTCTTCAGCGCGATTATGAGTTCTAAGAAATGGTCGAGTTGATATATCGCGTCAGGCAACGGCGTTTCATCCGCTTCGGGGTAGAACACTTCCGTCGTCCGGGTGGGCGCGTCGGCGACGCGGGCGGCGTTCTTGATGACCATGATGTTTCCTCCTGCCTCAATAGTACCACACTCTAGGCCAACGCCATTCCGCCTGTCGCGGCTCCACCTTGCGATTTTGTTGCGGCTTGTCCAGCTTGACCGCGCATTGCGCGGGATATATACTTTCAAGCAGAAAAAGAGAACAAAATAGCAGAGGTAGAAAATGGGCCTGCACACCGACCCTGACATTATCCTTGATGTAACTCTCGACATCCAGCACAGAGACGACCACCTCACCGCAAGAGTGATGCCGCTGGGCCTTCGCGTATTCGCTAACGACATAGATGGCATAGTACAGCGCGCCGGCCTTGCGGTGACCCTTCACTTGAAAGCGTACCAGGACCGCGGGGACATTATAGACTACCTGGACACCCGCAAAGCGAGCTATCGGCTTGAGCAGAACGAAGCGCCCGCGAACAGACAGGATATAGGCCAGACGCTTCAGGAGGGATCTGCCGCGCGCTCATCGCCCTCTGTAACCTCTGCGTCTCTTCTCACGCGGGTTCCCGGCAGGAGGGGTCTGGCCAATGCCTGAATGGGTATCTCAGTATGACGTCCTCACCGCGCTTGTACGCCTTGGATACGGCGTATATATGCACGAGGACGATATACTGACATTCAGACCCCACGAACAAAGCCAGCGCATTCTAACGCTGGACTTCAGTCAAGGGGGAATATCCGGCGATGACTTGCTTGAAATCTTTGAGTGGGAAGGTGTACCAATAGAACCATTCGTAGCCGAGTTGGGGTCATTTCTGATCTGAAGGAACAGCGAAACATCTGAGACCAAGATCGAGACCCCCAGCAGTGAGCGCTGCTGGGGGTCTTACTTTGTGGCATCGAGCTTATGGAAGTCCACCCCTTCATCGTTCGCCCTGAGCTTGTCGAAGGGCCGCCCAAATCAGAAAAATCACAGTTCCGACTACCCCCTCAGCAGCCCCGGCAGCCGCTTCAGGCTCTCCACGTTCCCGGCCGGGACGAAGTGGTCCACGTATGGCATAGCCGCCCGGAGCCCGCGCGCCAATGGCTCGAAGTCCTCGGTTCCGGCCAGCGGATTCAGCCAGACTATCCCGCGCGTCCTCAGCCGCATCCGCGACAGTTCGCGCGCCAGCTGGCCGGTATCCCCCGTCTCCCAGCCGTCGCTCAGCAGAAACACCGTCGTGAACCTGTCTTCCAGACGCTCATACATAGTATTGACCACGCGCAGGCTCTCCCCTATCCGCGTCCCGCCCGACCAGTGTTCCACTGCCGCGCCCGCCCGGTACAGCGCCTCGTCGAAGTTCGGAGCCGCCAGCGCGCGCGTTATCCGCGTGATGGCCGTGCTGAACGCGAACGTCTCCACCCTGCCCGTCTGCTGTCCGACCGCGTGCGCCAGCCTCAGCATAAGCCTCGCGTGCTTGTCCATGGAGCCGCTCACGTCCAGCAGCAGAAGCAGGCGCGGAATCCGGCGGACTCGGCGCAGTCTGGGCAGCCGAACCGCGTCGCCGCCCGTCGCCAGGCTCAGCCGCATCGCGCCGCGCAGGTCCGGAACGCCGCGCCGCCGGTGCCGCTTGCGCCGCCGCCCGGGCCTGGACGCGAGCGCGCGAACCATGCGCGCGGCTATGCGCTGAATCTCCGCCGCGTCCGCGCCCTCGGCCAGGGACGACAGATCGCGGCCTCCGGTAGCCTGCCGCGCGCTCGCGCCCGTCCGCAGAAGCTGAATGACCGTATCCCGGGAGTAGGGATCGTCTTCGGGAACCCCCAGCCCGCGCGGAAGCCGGCCCACGGTCCGCGTCTGGCCGAAGCTGGTCTTAGGCCCGCCGTCCGACTCAGGACGCGGAGAAATAGGCTCAAAATTCCAGAATTGATAGAAAAGCCTGTCAAAAATCGGAAACTGTTCCCGACGCGACACCAGCAGCGCGCGCAGCGACCAGTAGATGCGTGTCTCGGACATGATGCCCGCGCGCTCGACGGCGGCGATAGCGTCCGCCGTCTCTTGCGGCCCCACCAGCAGCCCGTGGCCTCTGAGCGCGCGGCAGAAGCGGGTCAGGTGCGCGGTGAAGTCGTAGTCCGACATACGCGGACGCCGCTCAGCCTTGGACCAGAAGCGTGACCAGAATGCCCGCGATGCCCACCACCGCCGCCACCGCGCACGCCATTATCACGTTCAGCCGAGTCTCCATACCATTCATGCGATTGTCCATGCTGGTCATCCGGCCATTCACCTCAACGCGCAGTCCACCTACCTCAGAGAGCGTATCCCGCCGAAGTCCGCCTATCTCGGTGTGCATATCCCCCCGCAGTCCAACTATCTCGGTGTGCATATCCTGCCGAAGTCCGCCTATCTCGGTGTGCATATCCCCCCGCAGTCCAACTATCTCGGTGTGCATATCCCCCCGCAGTCCAACTATGGACTCGTTAGCGGTATCCAGGTGGCTGTTCATTTCCCCCAGCCGCTGGTCAACCTGTTCATAAGCCCCTTCCAACTTCGAGACCCTCTCTTCCATCGCTACCATCATATCCCTCCTTCTAAACGAAGCGCCTACGTCGTCCTCAGAACAAGCGTAACCAGAGATCCTACAACTCCTCCGCCCACCACTATCACCGAAATGAGTATCGCGTTCAAACGAGTTTCCAGACCGCCCATACGTTTATTCACCTCGTCGCGAAGACCTTCTACCTGGCCGTTCATCTCGGTCCGAAGACCCTCTATCGCCCCGTTAGTCTCGTCCATCCGACCATTCATCTCGCCACGAAGACCCTCTATACGACCCTCCACGCCCTCTATACGCCCCTCCACGCCCGCTATGCGGCTGTTCACATCTGACCGCAGACCTTCTATCTGGCTGTTCACATCCGACCGCAGATCTCCGATCTCATCCCCGATGCGACCCAGCCGCCTGTCAACCTGCTCGTATGCCCCTTCCAACTTCGAGACCCTCGCTTCCATCGTTACCATCATTTCCCTCCTTCTGTCCCTGGAATATATACCCTAACTCTCCCACCGTCAAAGCCTCGCGCCAACCCGCCGACCACCGACCACTAAAGCAGCGCCCCCGACTCATCCCCCCACTCCCGCGTCGCCCAGGAACCCTGCTCCACAGCCGTCAGGAAGTCCAGAACCGTCCGGTTGAACAGGTCGGGGTCCTCCAGATTGATAGCGTGACCCGCCTGCGGCGTCACCACCAGCCCCGACTTCGGGATGCACCGCTTCATGAACACGCTCGCCTCGATGCACGGCTCATCCTCATCCCCCGTCATTATCAGCGTCGGAACATCCAGCGCGCGCATCCGCTCCTCCAGGTCGAATATCGGCGGCCTGCGCCCCTGAACCCCCGCGAAGGTCAGCGCCGACCCGATTGGCGAATGTTCCAGGAAGCCGCGCCTGAATTCCTCGTAGCCCAGCGGATCCTTGCGGAGAAGCTGAACCCGCGTCCCGCTGTTCAGATAATCCTCCATCGCCTCCATGCCGCCCGCGCGCATCCTGTCCGCCCGCGCCGTCACGTTCCGGCGGAACGGCTCCGGGTCCGTCGAACCCGCTCCCGTCCCGGCCACGATGAGCGACCGCGCCATCTCCGGGTACGTCAGCCCGAAATTCAGCGCCACGTTCCCGCCCATCGAAAGCCCGCCGATGTGCGCCCGCTCTATATTAAGGTGAACCAGCAGCCCGCGCAGGTCGTCCACCGAATTATCCTGCGTATAGTCGTCCAGCGTCCGCGGCACGTCCGACGGCGGATACCCCCGCGCGTTGTAGGTGATAACCCGATACCGCCGGCTGAAGAACTGAACCTGCGGCCTCCACGAGCGATAATCCCCCGCGAACTCATGGCTCCACACCAGCGGATACCCGCTCCCACGCTCCTCATAATATAGATTGACCCCGTTCACCTCGGCGTATGGCATCTGATCCTCTCCGTGTTATTCATATTATTACTGTCACTCATTCCCGCCTACCACTCCGTCATTCCCGCGCCCTTACCGTCATTCCCGCGAAAGCGGGAATCCACACCAGCGTCAGCAGGGTCTTTATTGAGCATCACTAGAGTAGTCTGTTCGTGATTGAGCGTCACTAGAGTAGTCCGTTCGTGATTAAGCGTTACTAGAGTAGTCCGTTCGTGGTGAGCTTGTCGAACCATGAACGGACGGCCCTTCGACAAGCTCAGGGCGAACGACAGAAGCGGTATCGGGAAATAACCGAAAGACTCTGACTTCTACGATACCATCCTGTATATCCTAAACATCCCGCTTCTGACAGAATAATCGCACATTCCCCCAATCCGCGCTACAATAACCAAAGACTAAGAACTAAAAACTAACCACTAGCCACTAGAGACTAACCGCCATGACCCAAGTCCGAACAATGTACTGGAAAGAAATCCCCGTCCAGGCGCAGGCCCGCGACGAGTCCGGGACAGTATCCCGCCAACTCGACCCGCGCTTCCAGCAGGGCGTTGACGCCATATCAATGTTCGACGGCTCAGCCGGCGCCGACGAATACCTCATGGCCTGGGAATGGGGCGAATACGCCGACGCCGAAGGAAGCGCGACCGAAGCCGCCGACGCCCTCGCCGCCCGCCTGAACGACAACTTCCCGACCGACTTCGTAGCCCGCGTCCGCGACCTCCACCGCCAGGGCCGCCGCGATCCCACCCCCGGCGCGATTGACCACTGGGCCGCCGAATAGCGGGGTCCTTCGATTATCAACCAAATACGTTCGTGGTGAGCTTGTCGAACCATGAACGGGCGACCCTTCGACAAGCTCAGGGCGAACGACAGAAGCGGTATCGGGAAATAATCGAAAGGCCCTGTTCCGTTTCCCCAATTCCTACATATCCAGTCCATTTCTATGCTACAATACACACAGAGCCAAGAACTAATGACCAATTATATAAATCGGAGCTTATGAACAACGCCTTCCAGTCAAAAAGAATTTTTCCCTTAGCTACAAACGCTGGCGTTAACAGGTTAAACGCTGGTGAAGATTCACCTGCTACCCTCACCAGCGCCCCACCTGTACTCACCTGTTACCCCACCAGCGCGATTATAAACTGAACTATATACTAACTACTAAAAACTAATAACTCCCACCCGAAAGGCGGCGGCCCAATGAGCCAATCCATACTCGACAGACTCCAAGCCGGAGAAATCATCATCTCCGACGGCGCGACCGGCACCTACCTCCAGCAGCGCGGCCTCGAACCCGGCGGCTGCCCCGAAGAGTTCAACGCCAGCCACCCCGAAGTCGTGCGGGGCATGGCCAGGGACTACTTCCACGCCGGCTCCGACATGGTGCTGACCAACTCGTTCGGCGGCTCCCGCTTCATGCAGAAGAAGTACGGCTACGAAGGCCGGGTCGCCGAGTTCAACAAGCTCGCCGCCAGCCACGCCGCCAGCCAGAAGCCCGACCCCAGCCGCTGCGTCGCCGGCTCCATAGGCCCCACCGGCGAGATGATGGAGCCGCTCCCCGACGGCGTGAGCGAGTCCGAGATGTACGACGCCCTCGCCGAGCAGGCCGCCGCCCTAGCCGACGGCGGCGCGGACGTCATTCTCGTCGAAACCCAGATGGCGCTCGAAGAGGCCGTCACCGGCATCCGCGCCGCGAAGGACAATACCTCGCTGCCCGTCTTCGCCACCATGGTCTTCGACCTCGGCCCGCGCGGATTCTTCACCATGATGGGCGTAACCCCCGAGCGCGCCGTCGCCGAGCTGCGAGAGGCCGGCGCCGACGTCGTGGGCGCGAACTGCGGCAACGGCATTGACCGTATGCTAGACCTCGCCGCCCAGATGCGCGCGGTGGACGACGGACTCATGCTCATCCACTCCAACGCCGGCATCCCCGACATGAAGAACGGCCAGATAATCTACAACGAGTCCCCCGAATACATGGCAGAACGCTTCAAGCGCCTAGCCGACATGGGCATCAACATACTAGGCGGCTGCTGCGGCACCGGCCCCGACCACATCCGCGCCCTCCGCGCCGCCGTCAAATGAGTTTCTGACCACTAACCACTAAAAACTAAGGACTCAACAATGACCCAATCAGCCATCGCCCAACGCGGACAGGCAGCCCGCAAAATCCAGGAGATAGGCAGCTGCATGGAGCTAGTGCCTATGGACGCCAACTTCAATAACGTCTCGGTGGGCCTATATATAAAGGAAGGAGTTCTGACCGTCTGGAGCTTCAGCCGCGCCGAAGGCGTCAGCGACCGCCTGCGCGCCATCCGCGACCAGATGGTCAGGCTCGGCGACCTCGCGCCGGTCGAGGACTCCGACAACCAGCTGATCTTCCCCTGCGGCGCGATACACGAGCGCCCCGTCAAGTTCCTGCTCACCCAGGCGGTCACCAAGAGCCCGGACTTCGCCCACCCCGAAGGCCCCATGACCATCAAGGACTCCAAGTCCGCCCTAATGCTCACCACCACCGGCGTCTCCAACGGGACCGAGTACGCCTACCGCGTCTCCGGCGAGGGCGAGGTACGCAACCCGGCGCTGCGCCTCCGCATGGTGGTCGCCGGCTTCGTGCGCTACGGCGAGATGGAGAAGGTCGGCGACACCGACGTCGCCTTCTCCTGCCGCCAGCGCCACGACGGCCTAGTCCGTCTGCTGCTGCCCTACTCCCGCAACATCAGCGCCGTCGAATCCATGCTCGAAGCCGAAGCCACCCGCGGCCAGATGACCACCAGCACCCTCGGCTTCAGCCCGCTCTAGGATAGGATAATATGAAAAAATCACAAGCAATCAGAATGGTCAATGCCCACTTGGGCTATAACGAGTTGACATCCCGCAACACTTCATTCTCGAATGTGAATAAAGGGAAGGCCGTTTGGTGGCTTAATATAAACCCGCGAAAATTTCAAGACGAATCCCATATCCTGCTTGCCAAGAAATCCGGGTTGGTCTGGTTGAAGATCAAGGCGAACGCCTTCCCTGACTTAGAAAGCGTGTTCAGGATAAGGTCAGACAAAGGGTCGGTTGACTTGGAAATAGCCAACGGCGGGCTTCGGTATATGCGCGACATTAAGAGCGGCGGCAGCGGATATGATTTCAGGCCGCATATCCAGCGAGAGTGGAACGAATCCGAGGATAGCTCAATGAGCAAACAGACGACAAAGGCAACGGTAATCATAACCAAGCCCGGCGACCCCAGACCTCCGCTCGTTGACCTCAGCGCAGTGACCAAAGACGGCCCTACCTTCAAGGGTACGGACGTGCCGGTGCAATACCTGTACGAATATCTGGACAATGTGCATAACCTGTACGCCTTCCTGGACGCCTTCCCTGAAGTGAGCGCGGAGCAGGCGCTGAAGGCTATCAGGGAGCGTATAAACGCGAACACCGTCATTACCAGCGACAGGGGATATGTGAGCGGTATGCCCAGATTCAAGGGAACCCGTATGCCGGTCAGGATACTGTTCGATTACTTGGCGCAGGGCTACACCATCGAGGGCTTTCTGGATTCCTTCGCTACCGGGGTAACCAGAGAACAGGCGGCAAAAGCAATTGAAGATGCAAGGGAGGCGTTAGAGAGCATGGCCTATGAGACTGCCACTATGTCCCCCAAGCCCGATACCCGAAAAATCCCACCATATGCGATAGCCTCTAGCTCCGCGACTCCCAAGCCCGAACTGCGTGACCCACCAATCAAGAGACGGGAAACACCTCCAAGCCCGCCCCCTCTCATTGGCAGCCGATCATGAGCTTACAATCTGACACCGCTCAACCTACAATCTATCTTGACACCACTGTACTACTCGATGTGGTTGATAACAGAAGTGAGAGCGCCTATCAAATGCTGGAAACAATCAGGGAACAGGATTTCAATGTCCTGGCATCTCCATTCGGAATACTCGAAATGCTCAAAGCCAAGAAGACTGACGTATGGGCAGAGAGTATGTTGGAGCGCGGATACACGGTCGTCCAGATTTCACGTCGTATGGGATCAAGGCGCGCTGGCCCTACCGCTTTGACGGTAGAACGTCTCTCGGAGGTGTACGCTTCCATTAGACAGTCACTTCAAGGACATCTTGATATAGTGGGATTTCCTGAACCCACCCCAGGACTGATGAACCAGGCGGAGGACATTTGCGCGTCAACCATGCTTGCGGCTGGCGACTCCCTGCACCTTGCTACCGCGCTCTATTTCGACTGCCAACTACTCGTATCGTCTGACTCTGATCTTATCCGTATAGCCCGAAACTATATCAACGCCACTCCGCCCCAAGGCTTCAGCAACGCAGTTGCCGACCTTTTCTGAAAACGGGGGCACGCTACAAATAAACCCAGCTTATCCTGAAAATCTCCCACATTCGATAGATCCCGATTCTGGGGACTTACAACCGCAACAGGCCGGACAGGCGCTTGCGGCCTCGGCAGGGGCCTACTACGGCCATGTTGAGGCGGTCTGTGACCAGGCGCTCGGACGCTACCCGGCGGATGTCTGATAGGCTTATCGAGTTGATGGTCTCAACAACATCGTCAACGTCCAGGATAGCGCCAAGCAGCAGTTCCTGGCTGCCCATCCAGGCCGACACGGAGCGGGTGTCTTCCATCCTGAGCATCATGCGACCGGCTACCAGACGCTTGGCTCTATCCATCTCCTCTTCCGGCAGCGAGTCGCGCGCGTCGGCGACCTGTTCCAGAATCACCGGAACCGCGTCGTACACGCTTTTAGGCTCCACCCCGGCGGATATGACGAACGCGCCAGTGTCCTTGAAGTGCGCGACGCCGCTGTGGACGTCGTAGGCGAGGCCGCGCTTCTCGCGGAGTTCGACGAACAGCCTGCTGCTCATCCCCTCGCCCAGTATCACGCTGAAGAGATCCAGGGCGTAGCGGTCGGGATGGTTCAGTGGCAGACCCGGCAGCGCGATGGACAGATGAACCTGCTCAGACTTCCGGTACTCCAGGTTCATCTGCGGCTGGCTCTGCGAGTGAGTGACGGGAGACGGCTCGCCACTGACCTGGCTCGGCCAGTCGCACGACAGTTCTTCCGACCGCGCCACTACCTCCGAGTGCGGCACGTTCCCCGCCACGCTGACCACGATGTTTTCCGGCGTGTAATACTCAGCCGCGTGGTTCAGCAGCATCTCGCGGGTGATGCAGTCAACCGATTCCTTCGTTCCGCCGATGTCCCGTCCGAGGGGATGATCCGGCCACAGCATCTCGTCAATCAGCGAATCCACCCGCGCCGTGGGGTAGTCGTTGATCATCGCGAGTTCTTCCTGTATGACGCGCCGCTCCTTTTCCACGTCCTCCGGCTTGTAGAGCGAATTGCGGAGCATATCGAAAAGCAGGTCGAGCGAATCCGCGAAGTACGGCTGGGCTACCTTGCACCAATAGACGGTCAGTTCCTGCTCTGTGCCGGCGTTCATGACGCCGCCCGTGCCCTCTATGGCGGAGCTTATGTCCACCGGGTCCGGCCTGCGCTCGGTACACTTGAATACCATGTGTTCTATGAAATGAGAGAGACCGGCCTCATTGTCGCTTTCGTAGCGCGAGCCTACCTTTACGAATACGGAGATAGCCACTGAGCGGGTATGCGGCATATCGCACGAAACCACCCGGAGGCCGTTGTCCAGCGTGGTCTTCTGGAATGTCTGGGAAGGGCCGTTACTCTGGCTCATATAGGTCGCGTATCCTGTGTCCGGGGGTGATAGCCGTATCCGGCGTTCGACATTCGGGCGCGGCTAGATCAGCGAGTCGCTGTCGAGCAGCGAACGCGCCAGGTCGTCGTTATCGGTAGTGACCGCGACGATGGCCTGGCCGGCGAGGCGGTGGGCGATATGGATGGTGCGGACATTTATCCGGTGTTCGCCAAATAGCCGGGCGACGCCCGCGAGCGCGCCGGGCTTGTCGGGCAGGCGAAATACGATTGTGTCCGACGTGAGCGCGCGCAGATTGGCCCTTTGCAGCGCGAGAAGCGCGGCGTCGTCATCGTCGGTGCTGAGGGTGATGACGCCCAACTCGCCCGCCGACCGACCGTCAATCATTTCTATGTTGACCTCGGCTTCGGCAAGCGCTTCAGTGACGCGCGCCAGGGATCCCGGCCTGTCGGGGACGATAACGATGATACGGCTGCGTGTCGTGTCGTCGGCGTGAGATTCGTTCATGTCTGGTCTTCCGTCCATTCGAGGCAATCCGCGATAACCTGGTCAACCATGTCGCGGGTAACGTGGGGCATGGTAATAAGGTGGGCGATGTCCTCCAGCGGCGCGAGTTGCCACTGGAACAGCACATACGGCGAGGGGCGTGGGAAGACGACGGTGACGCTGTTCTTCGCGCGCCAGGCGGGAATCCCGTTCGCGTTGAACTGCCGCGCGGCGTACTCAGCCGTGTCGAGCATATCCGCCACTATCCGGCGGAAGCCCTCCCGTCCATGCTTGTTCAGCGAGTGCCAGATGACCATTGGGGTAAAGGCGTTGCGCGAACCGAGCAGCGTGGTATCCAAGACGCCTACATACTCGATTGCGCGGCCTATCCGCGCCGTGTACTCTCGCTTGGTCACCGCCACGCCGCAGGGCAGCGGCGAGCCTATCATCTTGTGGCCGGAGATGGCGATGCTGTCAACCCCGCTGTCGAATCCGAAGGGCTGCGGGTCGTCAACGAAGGGCAGGATCATGCCGCTCAGCGCGGCGTCGGCGTGGATGTAGTAGCGCGGCAGCGCGAGTTCCTCAAGGATGTCGCGGATGCGGTCGAGGTCGTCAACCGCGCCCTTCATAGTGGTGCCGATGTTGGCCACTACCAGCGCGGGCGAGTCGCGGTTTATGCGGATGGATTCGCGCAGGTCGTCGTAGTCCATCTCGCCGTTGGGCTGGCTGCGTATCATGATGTTGCGGATGTTCAATACGTGGAGGATCTTGAGAACCGAGTAGTGGGTGTCTTGCGAGAAGTAGGCTACCGGGTCTCGCAACATCTCGCGGCCCACGTAGATGCCGTACATATTGCCTTCCGTGCCGCCCGAGGTCACATATCCCCATGCTTCGTCGGCGGGCAGGCGCATCAAATCCGCTATCTCGCGCACCACCTCGCGCTCCGTATCATGCGTGTTCATCTGGTAACGCGAGTATCCGAACGGGTCGCCGACGTTGTTCGCCGGGAATGCCAGAAGCGGGTAGAGGGCGGAATAGTCGAAGTTCGGGTTGACGGGATAGCCCGCGAAAAACGGGCCGACCAACTCGAATTCGGAGAGTGTCTTCTTGATGCGGTGGTCGAGTTCGGACTGGTTCATCAGTCTCAGGGAATACCTCAGTTTGGATGCTGATTATCTTAATCAGGCGGCGCGAGCGTGTCAATCGAGCGCGAACTTCGTTCGTCAGGGTATGCATTTCACCCTCACCCTAGCCCTCTCCCTGAGGGAGAGGGGAGTTATTAACTGGGGTTCGTAGCTGATTAGACATTTGCCTACCCCTGTGGGCCCGTCAAGGGGGACGGGACTTATTCAATCGTCCGTGTATAATAGGCACGATTCGACTTTTCGGGAGGGTGCAAAGAAGATGGTACAGACAGCGGTACGAACCACCAAGCATATTCTGGTTGATCCCACGACGGAGCCTGTCATCCCCGGCTTCATTCCCGCGCCGAGGCTGGACTCGCTGGAGAACAAGCGGCTGGGCCTCATTGACGACGCGAAGGACGGCGCGCAGGTTCTGCTGGAGGAGATAGCCAACGCGCTGAAAGAGCGATACGGGGTGGCCTCGGTCAGCTATCATCGCAAGCCGTCGGCGTCGAAGCCCATCGAACCGGACGCGCTTGAGGACATGGCTGAGGATTGCGATTACGTCATCATCGCAATCGGCAGTTGAGGGTCTTGCAGCGCGTGCAGTGTGCACGACGGAATCCACGCGGAGAAGGCCGACATCCCGTCGGTCACCATCTGCACGGACATATTCGAGACGACGGCCCGCTCTATGGCCGAGATGTGGGGCGCGCCCGCGTATCCCATAGTGCTGACTGAGCATCCGATAGCCGAACTGACGCGGGAGCAGCTTCGGGCGAGGGCGGAGGATATGCTGCCTGAGATGGAGGCGATTCTGCTGGGTGGCAGGGTGTAAGCCAGTCCTGGGTCTGGATAGGGGCAACCACAAGGGATTGCCCCTACGGGCTTGGCGTTCCGCGTATCCATCCCTCGATATACGCGGATTTGTCTTTACGAGATGGCTTTTAGCCGCTTTCGGACAGTTCTCGGAAGAGGTCGCGCCATTCTTCGACGTCGCCTCCGCCCATTCGCTCTCGATAGACGATTACGCCGTCGGAGTCGAAGGCAATCTTGGTTGACTGCCGGATTACGTTGAGGCGCAGTAGGGTGTCGCGGTCGGAGTGGGTGAGGGGCCAGGGGTAGCCTTGGTCGCGCTTGAAGTCTTCCAGCTTGTCGAAGCTGTCGGACGGGTCAATGTTGACGGCGTAGAAGTCAACGTCCTCGGCGAACTCGGGCCAAACGTCTTTGAGGCTCCGCAACTCGGAGCGGCATATCGTTCAAGTTGTGGCGAAGAAGAAGAGGAAGGCGGGCCTTCCGCTCTCTACCAAGCCGGTGGAGGTGAGCTTTTCGCCGTTGTCCGTCAGGGTAAGCTCGAAGTTGGGGAGACGGTTTCCTATCTCGTTGCCAATCTTCACCACGTCGGTCGCGTCCGACGTGGACGCGGGAGCTTGCGGCTGGGATTCGGGTTGGGCGTCGGACGATCCGCAGGCCGCGGCCAGCAGCGCCGTTATTCCGAGCGCGAGCATTGCGATGTACTTGAACATAAAACCCTCGTGTAGTGAACTTCCTAAATTCTAGTCTATAAGCTATCTCATAAACACCAGCCTCGGCGGGAACCGCGTGTTTTCACCCTCACCCCAGCCTTCTCTCTGAGGGAGAGGGGATTGAAGAGGCACTCCACGCGGAGCCGGCGTTTATGACATGGCTTGTAGGCCCATGGCGCTGACCAGGCTGACCAGGTCGTGGACTTCCAGGTCGGGCTTGGCGTCGGTCGGGCGTGTCGCGCCGCCCTCGGCGCCGTGTCCGCGATTGACCCAGACCGAGGCGATTCCGAGTTCGTTGGCGGGCGCGATGTCGTGGTAGAGGCTTTCGCCTATGTGCAACCACCTGTCCTTTTCTACGTCCATTCGCTCCAGGGCGGTTTGGAAGTTCTTGTGGTCGGGCTTGTAGCTTCGGCACTGCTGGGCGGTGACCACGACGTCGAGTTGGACGCCCAGGGCGTCGGCGGAGGGCGCGAAGAGGTCGTCGTCCACGTTGGATATGATGGCGAGATTGTAGCGGCGCTTCATGGCGCGGAGCGCGTCCCGCGTGTCGGGGAAGACCGGCCAGGAGCCGATGGTGTCCACCAGGCAGTTCATCTGGGACTCTGAGAACTGCACGTCCAGCTTAATGCCCATCATGGCGACGACGCGGCGCAGGACTCGGCGGTATTCGAGGTATCGCCCGCCCTGCTGGATCTGAGGCTCGACCTCGGCGAAGAGGGCCAGTATCTCGGACCTGGACATACTTATGTCGTGGGCGGCCAGGGAGTCGGCGACGGCGTTAGAGATGCCGGTCTCCCAGTCTATCAGCGTGCCGTAGCAGTCGAAGCTCAGCCATTGGAATCGTTCGAAGTCAAGCAATTTTCCGTATCCTTGTCACTAGCGCCGGGTTCTGTTGGCGGTTGACCATTCGGCGCGCCAAATGGTCGTGCCATAAATTTTTCTTTATAGTTTACTGGTGACGTTTCAAGTGAGTTTTCAAGTGGAATAGGTGGCGGGTCACGTGGAAAGTGACCAGTAAACACCTGTTGTTAGCTATGGACCGAAAATTTTTCGGTCAGGCGAGTGGTTGTTGATAAATTTCTCCTTATGTATGTGATGCGCGTACAGTTCGTTTGTTCTGGCAATTGTAGCATAGATTGGGTTCATTGGACAAAGGGGGCGGGCAGGAGGTATTCATGGAGCGCGCTGGTAATACCAGACCAATGCCGTCGGGCAAGTGGATTCCCGCTTTCGCGGGAATGACGGTAGGCGTATGGAAGGCGTTTCGATGACTGATGAACGGATAACCAGCGCGTGTAAAGAATACCGGGCAGGAAGAAAATTGCATAAGCCTCGTTTGTTATCCCGCGATGGCAGAGGTTGAACCAATCACCCCCATCCCCGTATCGGGGTACGGGGCAGGCTCTGACCTTCCCCCGTCGAGGGGGAACGGACTTTTGCAATCAATCCTTGACAGGGCGGGGCGGCTATTCTAGCATCAGAGTATGAAATGAATATGCAGGGAGGGAGACGTGAGAAAGATAGGGAAATTTCTGAGGGGATCGGTCGCGGGCAAGTTTGCCGGGGCCGGCGTGGCGTTCATGTTCGTGTACGTGGTCGGCGGAGGGAAGGCGGTCTGCCCTCTGTGCGGCAACCAGGGGATCCATCCGTGGGAATGGAGCGGTTCGATTAGCCTGTAAGCGGACTCTCACCGCGCGATTGAAGAGTTATTGAGTGTATCCAGATGACCGCGCTTTCCGTCGTCATTAGAGAGGGCGCGGTCATATTGCGTTCCAATACGGGAGGGTTCAGGATGAGGCTTGAAGGCAAAGTGGCGCTGATAAGCGGGGGAGCGAGGGGGATGGGAGCGGCTGAGGCGAGGTTGTTCGCGGCTGAGGGGGCGAAGGTGGTTCTGGGGGATGTTCTGGAGGAGGAAGGGCAGCGGGTTGAGGCGGAGATAGCGGAGGCGGGGGGAGAGGCGGTTTTCGTCTCGCTGGACGTGACGAGCGAGTCGGAGTGGGGGAACGCGGTGGATACGGCGGTGGAGCGGTTCGGCAAGCTGGATATATTGGTGAATAACGCGGGCATATTCAACCGCGCGTTTATTCACGAACAGAGCGAGGAAGACTGGGACAGGGTGATGGACATCAACGGGAAGGGCGTCTTTCTCGGCACGAAGGCGGCGATTCCGGCGATGCGGGAAGCGGGCGGCGGCTCGATAGTGAATATATCGTCGGTGGCCGGACTGATAGGGAGCATGGCTTCGACGTCGTATAACGCATCGAAGGGCGCGGTAAGGCTGCTGACGAAGAGTACGGCCATCCAGTACGCGAAGGAAGGGATACGCTGCAATTCGGTGCATCCCGGGCCGATTGAGACGCCGATGCTGGACCTGGTCTATACCAGCCCGGAGGCGCGCGCGGAAAGACGAGACGCGATACCGATGGGACGGCTGGGGAACATGGAGGACGTGGCGAAGGGGGTTCTGTTCCTGGCGTCGGATGAGGCGTCGTACATGACGGGGAGCGAGTTGGTGATTGACGGGGGATATACGGCGATGTAGGGGTGGGTCGTCAGTCGTCCGCCTCGCTGTCCGATTCTGTGATAAGATGGGGGCATGGACTTTCCGGTCGGATGATATTCAGTCTAATCTGGACGCTCGGCTGGACCTGGTTGAGCGTGAACAGGTGGAGTTGCGCGGCGTTCCGGAAGGCATGAGACGATAGGGATATTCAGTTGGGCGAGATTCTGAACGTTGACGATGAGCTGATGGAGAGACTTCTCGAAGAGGCCAAGCGCCGCCAAACGACGATTCCTGAGTTGGTGGACGCGGGACTGAAACACGTTCTCGGTGAGTGTAGCGACGCGCCTCTGTCGTGCGATAAGTCCCTACCGCCTCTGCCCAAGTGGCGCAGCGGACTGCTGGTTGATATATCGAACCGAGACGAGCTTCAACGGATATGGGACGAGGACGCTAGTTTTCGATATGATGCGTGAGCATGGGATAAGCCGGATATGCAGCCGGGATTCGGATTTTCGGCGATTTCCGTTTCTGAGCGTGATTGATCCTGTCAGCTGATTCTCCTCTCCGGCGCCGCCCGCATATACGCCGCGATGTGATACAGTGGCGGAAGCCAGAGGCGCGATGACGCCTCCATCATACTGAGTTCTACCCAATGCCGAGTTAAGAGGAAGCGATGTCAACGCAAGAGAGACTTCAGCGAGAGATAGAGCGATTCGTAAGCAGTACGCCGGTGTCGCAGGGCAAGCAGGCGGAGGCGCAGAAGTATCTGCCGGGCGGAAGTTCGCGGGGGACGGCGTTCTTCGAGCCGTATCCGCACTTCATCGAGCGTGGCGAGGGCCACTATATCTACGACGCGGACGGCAACCGGCTGCTGGATTTCATGATCAACGCGACCAGCCTGATATTGGGTCACGCTCACCCGGACGTCACACAGGCGATACAGGAGCAGGCGGCGAGAGGGACGGCGTTCACGGGGCCGACGGACCCGCAGGTTCGGATGGCGAAGATTCTCACTGAGAGGGTTCCGTCGCTGGATCTGGTGCGCTTTACCAACTCGGGCACGGAAGGCACGATGATGGCGATTCGGGCCGCGCGCGCCTTCACGGGCAGGCAGAAGATAGCCAAGTTCGAGGGCGGCTATCATGGCGCGCACGAGTACGTTTCGGTCAGCGTTCGTCCTCCGCTGGAGAAGCTGGATCCGTCCGGCCCGACGCCAATCGCGGAGCATCCCGGACTGCCGGACAGCATACTGGATCAGGTCATCGTTCTGCCGTATAACGACCTGGACTGGTGCGAGCGCGTCCTGCGGGAGAACGCGGGCGAATTGGCCTGCCTGATAATGGAGCCGGTGGTGTCCAGTTTCGGCTACCTGCCCGGGGACGTCGAATTTCTGCGCGGACTGCGGGATATTACGACAGAGCTGGGCATCGTGCTGATATACGACGAGGTTCAGAGCTTCCGCGTAGCGCCGGGCGGCGCGCAGGAGACGCTGGGCGTGATACCGGACATGACCTCGTTCGGCAAGATAATCGGGGGCGGGACGCCGGTGGGCGCGTTCGGGGGTCGGGCGGACATCATGGAGTTGTTCGATCCGACGAGCGGGGCCGCGATACCGCACGCGGGGACTTTTAACGCGAACCCGGTGACTATGGCGGCTGGCGAGGTGGTGATGAATCACCTGACGCCCGAAGTGTATGAGCGGATGAACGCGCTGGGGGGCGAACTGCGGGCGAAGTTGAGCGCGGTGTTCGACGAATTCGAGGTTCCGGCGCAGGTGACGGGCATTGGGTCGCTGTTCGGGATTCACTTCACGTCTGAAGAGATACTGGACTACCGATCCGTAGTCCGGGCTGACGGAACGATGCGGAAGGCGCTGTTCACCGGACTGCTGAACGAGGGGATACTGCTTCAGACGGGGGCGGCTGGCGCGATGAACTCGCTGACCGCGACGGACGACGTTGACACGCTGGTGGACGCCACGCGAAGGGTCGTGGAGCGGGTGAGATAATGGGGTTGCGGAAAAGTAAAAAGTTTGGCACGATAGGGATATGAGAATAGGTGAATTCGAACTCAGAGAACCCTTACCGGAGTTGAAGCGGCCCATAGCAATCGCCATGCTCCGCCCGTGGGTGGACGTGGGGAAAGTGGGGACGCTCTCCCTGAACATCCTCCAGCGCCATCTGGACGCGAAGGAATTGGGGCGGCTTGCCGAGCCTGGAAAGTTCTTTGACTTTACCAGGTACAGGCCACGCACGCGCACGGTTGACGGCGAGCGCGTCTTCACAATGCCCAACAGTATCATCCACTACGCGCACGATGACGCGACGGACAGGGATTACCTGTTCCTGCATGTCCGCGAACCCCACAATTTCGGGGAAATATACTGCAAGGCCATATCCGAGGTGCTGACTCACTTCGACATCAGGGAGTATTGCCGCATCGGTGGGATGTACGACTCGGTGCCGCACACGCGCCCGCTGCTGGTTACCGGCTCGATGTCGGACGAGAAGGCGGCGAAGGCGCGCGGTCTGGTGTCGCAGAGGCGCAACACCTACCAGGGGCCGACCAGCATCGTGAACATGGTGGGCGATATGCTGTCCCAAAACGACGTGGCATCCACCAACCTGATGGCGCACCTGCCCCAGTATATGCAGCTGGACGAAGATCACATGGGTTCTTCCCGCCTCGTGGAAATTCTGTGCGCGATGTACGACCTTCCCCTGTCGCTGTCCGACTCGGCGAGGGGCGAGCGGCAGTATGAGGACGTGAACAGGGCTGTGGAGGGCAACCCTGAAGTGCGCTCGCTGATAAGCAGGCTGGAGTCGTACTACGACCGTGTTCTGGCCGTCGAAGAGGAAGAGGAAGAAGAGCCGTCCGCGCCTCTCGCGCCGGACATCGAGCAGTTCCTGCGCGAGGTCACCGGCGAGAATGACTCGCCGGAAGACCGCTGAACATCGCTTCCTCAAGGAACAGACATGAGTGAGCGCGACTTCATAGGCTACGGCCAGCATCCTCCCAGGGTCGAATGGCCCAACGGTGCTCGGATAGCGGTCTCGGTCGTGGTCAACTACGAGGAAGGCTCCGAGTATTCGCTGCTGGACGGCGACCCTCAGCGCGAGACGAACAGCGAGGTTCCGTCGCCGATTCCCCTTGACGAGCGCGACCTGGCGAACGAGTCTTTCTTCGAGTACGGCAGCAGGGCGGGCGTGTGGCGGATCATGCGTATCCTCAAGCGGTTCGGCGTCCCGGCGACCTTCTACTGCTGCGCCCTCGCGCTGGAGCGCAACCCGGAGGTCGGCCCCGAAATCGTCAGGCAGGGGCATGAGGTTTTCGGACACGGCTATCGCTGGGAAGAGTACTACCGCATGGACCGCGACGCTGAGCGGGAGGCAATCGCCAGGGCGGTGGAGTCCATACGCCGAACGACGGGGGAGCGTCCGCTGGGCTGGTACACGCGGTACGGGCCGAGCGTGAACACGCGCGAACTGGTGGTGGAAGAGGGCGGCTTCCTGTACGACTCCAACTCATACGCGGACGATATACCCTACTACGTGGAGGTCGGCAGCAAGCCGTGGCTGGTGGTTCCGTATTCGCTGGAGGTGAACGACACCCGTTTCTGGCGCGGCGGGATGAACAGCCCGTCGGACTTCTACGAGACGCTGAAGAACACGTTCGACGTGCTGTACGAAGAGGGCGCGGATTCGCCGAAGATGATGAACGTGGGGCTGCACTGCCGCATCGTGGGACGCCCGTCGCGGGCCGCGGCGCTCAGGGATTTCCTGGAATACGCGACGGGGTTCTCGGACGTATGGTTCGCGCGGCGGGTGGAGATAGCGCGGTGGTGGATGGAGATGTATCCGGATGATGAGCCTGCGTCATAAATTGGAGATTGTATGGAGAGAGTGACCGAGAACCAAAGTCCGGCGCGCGAGTCCCTTCTGAGCGTTCGGGCGGCGTGGTGGCCCGTGTTCTTCTGGCTGTTTGTGGGCCAGTTGGCGTGGGAGGGCGTTGTGGTAGTATTAGAGGAGAGGGCCATTCTGTCCGGCATGGCGTTGGTCGAGCGCATACGCTTTGTGAAGGCCGAACTGGCGGATGACGTTCTGGTCTCAGCGGCGGTGTCCATGATAATAGTTGATATTGGGAGGTCCGTGGTGTTTACGTCAATATGGCTCAAGGGAGTATTCGACAGGCATCTAGCCGCCTACGATGAGAGAGTGCGCGCCAGGGCGCTCGCCGAGGGGCTCGCCGAGGGCCGCGTTAAGGGACTCGCCGAGGGCCGCGCTGAGGGACTCGCTGAGGGACTCGCTGAGGGACGCAATGAGGGACTCGCTGAGGGACGCAATGAGATACTTAGCGCGCTTGACGAGGATACCCGGAAGGAAGTGGAACTCAAACTCCGACGCAATGGCGGATGAAGACCCACGCCTGGTAGCCGCTAGAATAGAATACCACGCGAAATTCCCTCACTTACCTCAAATGATCGGCATGGGCCGGGCGGACTCTTCATAAGAATCCGTCCTTTTATTTGCCGCGCCGCCATTGATGCATTCCTGAATCAGGGTATCCCCATGCAAACGACGCGACTGCCCGAAGACTATACCGTTCTGGCGCCGGATGGCTCGGAGATACGGGAGCTCGTCCAGACGAGCAGGGGCAGCATGGTTCACTGTACGCTGCCGCCGGGCGCGGTGTCCGTCGCGGTGGCGCACCGGACGGTGGAAGAGGTGTGGCACTTCGTATCCGGGCGTGGGCGGGTGTGGCGGAAGTCGGGTGACCGCGAGAGTATCACTGAGGCTGAGACGGGGGTGAGCCTGACGATAGAGACGGGGACGCGCTTCCAGTTCCGCAATGACTCGTGGGACGAGCCTTTGCGTTTTGTGATTACGACGATGCCGCCGTGGCCCGGGCCGGACGAGGCGTATCCTGTTCCGGGGCGGTGGGCCGCGGGGGCTGAGTGAAGACCATTATCAGGCGGCGCTGGCGGGGGTGTGGCGGGATATTCCGCGCAATGAAGTCGTTCGTGGGCATTGACTACCCTTTTATTGGAGCGGGGATTTTTCTATACTTAAGGGTGAGTGAAATGCCGTAAGCGGGCGGCGCGCCTTCGCGTCACGAATTCGTAATCAAGTGGATTAGGAGATACTAATGAAGAAATTGCAGGTTTTCATATTTGGAGCGGCGCTTCTGGCCGTGGCGCTCGCGCTTGCGGCGTGTTCGCAGGAAATGACCGACGCCGAGATAGAGGCAGCGGCCAAGCAAATGGGAATGGTGACGAAGGCCGACGCCGACGCTATGGCGGCGGGCGCGGCGATGACGGATGACCAGATCATGGCCAGGGCCACGGAAATGGGCATGGTGTCCGCAGACTCGATGATGGCTGAGGGCGGCAGGCTTCAGATGGTGAAGGACCGGGGTCACGTGGTATGCGCGAGCAACAACAGCCTGACCGGGTTCGGCTATATTGACGAGAGCGGAAACACGCTGGGATTCGACGTTGACCTTTGCCGCGCGGTCGCGGCCGCGGTTCTCGGAGACGCTGACGCGGTGGAGTTCCGCCCGACGGTGGCCGCCGAGCGCGGGCCGACGATGCAGTCCGGCGAAGTTGACATGATGTCCCGCAACACGACCTGGACGAGCAGCAGAGACGCTCAGTGGGGCAACTTCGCTCCCACGATGTTCTATGACGGACAGGGATTCATGGTTCCGAAGTCTCTGGGCGTCGAGAGCATGATGGAACTCCGCGGCGCGAAGATATGCGTCCAGCAGGGAACGACGACCGAGTTGAACGTGCAGGACTTCGACAACCAGAACAGCATGGGCTTCGAGTACGTGGTAGTGCCGGACAACGTATCGGCGAACGAGGCTTACCTGGCGGGCCAGTGTGACTCTCTGACCACCGACCGTTCCGGCCTGGTGAGCAATCGGCAGGGCTTCGACAGCCCGGACGACCACGTGATTCTGGCCGGCACGATTTCGGAGGAGCCTCTGGGGCCAGTGGTTCCGCATGGCGATGAGCAGTGGTACGACCTGGTTTCGGCTGTCATGGCCATGCTCATCTACTCCGAGGCGTATGGCATAACGTCGAGCAACGTGCCTACCTCTCCGACCGGAGAGACGGCGGTTGACAGGATGTTCGGTCTGGAGGGCGGATACGGCCAGGAGACGATAGGCCTGAGCGAGACGGCGGCGCAGGACGTTATCAAGGCCGTGGGCAACTACGGCGAGATATACGACCGGCACCTGAGTCCGCTGGGACTGTCTCGGGAAGGCAGCCGCAACGCTCTGTGGAGCGCCGCGCCCTGCTCCGACTGCCCGAAGGGCGGCCAGATTTACGCCGCGCCTCTGAGGTAGTGGACTTCGATTCTCGCGCCTGAAGCGCGGGAGAAACAGTAATCAAGAGCGGCTGGCGAATTTCGCCAGCCGCTTTCTTGTCGTTGGCATAATTTCTGTCGGAGAAGGCGGCAAAGTTCTTCAGGCTGTGATAGTATCTGCCACGCAGACCATCTTAGAGAGTGACTTTTGACCTCGATTTCGCAAAGACTGACCTACCAGGGGATACCTGTATGGAGACACGAGCGCGTCATCCAGTGGGCGCTTCAGATAGCGTCTGGCATACTGGTGGTTTCGCTGGTGGTGTGGTTTTTCGCCAACATAGCGAACGCGGTGCAGGACAGGGACATCCCATACGGGTTCAGCTTTCTGTCGAGGGAGTACCAGACGCCGATAGGCGAGCACTTCATCCCCTATGAGTCGTCGGACACGTTCCTGTACGCGTTCGGCGTTGCGGTCACCAATACGCTGATAGTGGCGGTCGCCGGGGTGGTTCTGGCTACGGCGCTGGGGATACTGATAGGGGTAGCCCGGCTGTCGAACAACTGGCTGGTGTCCAAGCTGGCGCTGGGGTATATAGAGTTCTTCAGAAACGTTCCTCTGCTGGTACAGCTGCTTTTCTGGTTCTTCATAGTTCTGACTTTGCCGATAGAGCGGGAGGCGTACAACGTCGCGGGCCTGCTCCACATAAGCAATAGCGGCATATCAATGCCCTGGCCCAGTCCGGCGGGCCTGCTTCCGTCCGGGGCGTGGATCGCTTTAACCGGGATAGGAGTTGTGGTCGGGCTGGTCGTCAACAATATCCTGAGCAGGCGAGAGACGGAGACGGGCAAGGCTTCATACCCGCTATTGGCGGGATGGGCGACCGCGATAGTCATAAGCGTGGCGGCCTGGATAGCGATTGGGCTATCGGGTGGGGAAGCGCCGTTTTCGATTTCTATTCCCGAACCGAGCGCGGAGCGTTTCGGGCGGCTCGTGGGCGGATTCACAGTTCGCGCGGGCTTGCTGGTGCTGCTGATAGGTCTCGTGATATACACGTCATCGTTCATCGCGGAAATCACGCGCGCCGGTATTCAGTCGGTGAGTCGCGGACAGGCGGAGGCGGCGCGCGCGCTTGGGCTGTCTCCGATAGAGACTCTTCGCAAGGTGGTATTCCCGCAGGCGCTGCGGGTCATCATACCGCCGCTGATCAGCCAGTGCCTGAACCTGACCAAGAACAGCAGCCTGGGCGGCGCCGTAGGTTACAGCGATCTCACAAGCGTGGCGCTGACGATGACCCAGACCGCGCCCGCCGTGTCAATCTTCATGATGATAATGGCCGCGTACCTGGCTATGAGCCTGACATGGTCGCTGATCGGAAACCTGTACAACAGGTACATCAACTTTGGTGGAGGATAGACAATTGGCCGCCAATCCTGAACAGTCCGTCGGCGCGCTGCCGCCTCCGCGCTCGGAGGTTGGCGTCTTAGGCTGGGCGCAGCGCAATCTCTTCGGCTCATGGCACAACAGCGTCATCACGATTGTATCGGCTTCGCTTCTGGCGATAGGTTTGTGGTTCGGGCTGAAGTGGGTATTCACGGGCGCGGACTGGACTGTCATAGTCAAGTTGGGTGGCCGCTTCATAATAGGCCAGTACAACACGGAGGCGGCCTGCGAAAGCCGGAACTGCTTCTGGCGTCCGCAGGCGTCGCTGTTGATGGTGACGGCGCTGCTTGGGATGGTGTGGGGAATGCTGGGCGGTGGAGTGGCGCGTCAGGTGGCGCTGACCGCGGGAATAGCGGCGGCGGCGTTCGCGTTTCTGCCGTACTCGATGGAGACGATGGGCATGGACGTGCGGCTGCTGCTGCTGGCGAATCTGCCCGCGCTGTTCCTGGGCTGGGCGCTGGCGAAGTACACGCCTCTCGGAACGCTGCGCTGGGTCTCCGCGTTCGGGGTTCTGTCGTTTCTGCTGACGCTGGTATTGTTGAGGGGGATAGGCGGCGTTCCCGGGCTGGAGCCTGTGTCGGTTATATACTGGGGCGGGCTGTCGCTGAACCTGCTGCTGGCGGTGGGCGGCATAACGCTGAGCCTGCCGATTGGAATAGCTCTCGCGCTGGGCAGGCGCAGTCATCTTCCGGTGGTGAAGACGCTGTGCGTGACGTTCATCGAGGTATTCCGGGGAGTGCCGCTGATAACGCTGCTGTTCATGTCTCAGACGCTGGTGCCGCTGGCCTTCCCGGAGGACTTTCCTCAGAATTCGCTTTTCCGAGCGGGGGTGGTTATAACGCTGTTCAGCGCGGCTTACATGGCTGAGAACATCCGGGGCGGGTTGCAGGCTCTGCATCCCGGGCAGGTGGAGGCGGCGCGCGCGTTGGGGCTTCCGGGCTGGCAGACGACGCTGTTCATTTCGCTGCCGCAGGCGATTCGGAACGTGATTCCGGCGATAGTGGGGCAGTTCATCGGTCTGTTCAAGGACACCAGCCTGGTTTACATCATTGGTATGCTGGACATCGTGGAGATCGGCAAGGCGTTCATACTGGGGAATACGGAATATCGGGCGCACGCGCGGGAGTTGTTCGTGTTCGTGGCAATCGTGTTCTGGGTGTTCACCTACGGAATGTCATACGTTAGCCGGCGTGTCGAGGAGAACCTGGGCGTTGGGGAGAGGTGAGCGGCGCGCGACGAAAGATTCAGGGGAGGTTGAGCTATGACTGTCGAGGACAGAACGAACGGGACGGAAGACATCATAATATGCCGAGACGTGCATAAGTGGTTCGGCAACTTCCACGCGCTGCGGGGTATCACGACCAACGTGAAAAAGGGCGAGGTGGTGGTGATAATCGGGCCGTCGGGATCGGGGAAGTCGACGTTCATTCGCACGCTGAACAGGCTGGAGGAACACCAGCGCGGGGACATCGTGGTTGACGGGATAGAGTTGACCAACGACGTTCGGAACATTGACGCGATACGCAGGGACGTGGGAATGGTGTTCCAGTCGTTCAACCTGTTTCCGCACCTGTCGGTCATGGGCAATATAACGCTCGCGCCCATAAGAGTGCGTCATCTGCCGTCTGCCGAGGCGGAGGAGATCGCGATGGGCCTGCTGGAGCGCGTCGGCATACCGGAGCAGGCGGAAAAATACCCGGCCGAGCTTTCAGGCGGTCAGCAGCAGCGAGTCGCCATAGCGCGAGCGCTGGCGATGCAGCCCAATATCATGCTGTTCGATGAGCCGACCTCCGCGCTCGACCCGGAGATGATCAAGGAAGTGCTGGAGGTCATGCAGGAACTGGCGGCGTCCCACATGACTATACTGGCGGTGACGCATGAGTTGGGATTCGCGCGGGAGGTGGCGGACCGGATTCTGATGTTCGATGAGGGCCTCATAGTGGAAGACCAGCCGCCGGACGAATTCTTCAACAATCCGCGACACGAGCGGGTGAAAGCGTTCCTGTCGCAGATACTGTGATACGAGGGGGATATATGCGATTCGGCTCTATGGTGTTTCCGGTGAGCCATGAACCGGAGAATGACGCGGCGGTGATAGCCAGTACGCTGGCGGAGATAGAACTCCAGGACAGGATGGGGTTTGAGGCGGCGTGGCTGACGGAGCATCATTTCGATGGCGCGTGCGCCTACGCGGACCCGCTGGTGTTCGGGGCGGCTGTGGTGTCCAGGACGGCGCGAATCAAGATAGGGTTCGCGGTGGTGGAGATGGCGTTTCACCATCCGGTTCGGCTGGCGGCGCAGACGGCGCTGCTGGATAACCTGAGCGGGGGCAGGCTGATAGTGGGCATCGGACGGGGTTCGGCGTTCAACACTTATGAGTACATGGGCTTCGGCGTGCCTATGGACGAGGGGCCGGACAGGCTGGCGGAGGCGGAAGAGCTTCTGGTGAAGGCGTGGACGACGGACAATCTTCGGCACAAGGGCCGGTTCTGGGACGTGGAGTTTCCGCAGCTGAGGCCGCAGCCGTTCCAGAAGCCGCATCCTCCGATAGTTCGCGCCTGTATCAGCGAGGCGTCCACCATCGCGATGGGGAAGATAGGCCGTCCTATCCTGATGGGCGCGCAGGAGCCGGAGGTTTTCGTGTCGCGCATGACGGCGTACAGGGAGGAGATGGAGAAGGCGGGGTTCGACGAGGACGCAATCGAGGCGACGCTGGATCAGTGCTGGTTCTCGAAGAATGTGTTCGTCGCGGAGAGCTACGAACGGGCGCGGGAGTTGTTCGAGCCGGGCTTTTACAGGGAGCGCAAGCATTTCCGAGAGGCGCGTGAGATATACAACCCGGAGGGATTCCCGCCGCTGGACCCGACGAAGCCGCTGCCGGCAGGGGAGGATTTCGAGAAGGCGTGTATCGTCGGGACGCCGGAGCAGGTGGCGGAGCAACTGGCCGAGTTTCGAGACATCGGGGTTCGCAACCTGATGATGAAGATGAACGTGGGCGAGATGGAGACGGCCGGGGTCCAGGAGTCTATTCGGCTGTTCGGGGAGAGCGTGATGCCGCGCTTCGGCGCTGGGGCGGCCTAGTTTCGCTCAGCCCGCTCCATATCGGACATCACCTCGTCCACCAATTCCTCGATGGACGCCTGCGGATTCTCATTCGCCTTGAGAACCACGCTGTGCGCGAATACACTCACCGCTTCTTGCCTGACATCTCGCACAGCCTTTTGCACAGCATCTTTCAGCCTCTCCTCCTCTTCTTTCCGCCTCTGTTCCATTCGCTTCTTTCTCTGTTCGAGCGCGTAGAATACCATTCCTATCAGTACCTCCCCTAAAGATGCGCCAACACCATAGACCACAATGCCTAAGTCCACCATGTCGGACATGGTAACAAGGTTGGCGCGGTCGTTCCAGATGTTCCAACCGATTGCCTTGACGTACACGGTCAGGACATACGTCGTCGCCAGTATGCCCCAAGGGGCGAAGAGCGCGTGCCGCGCCGCCCAACCGGGAAATCTGCTATCCATTATACTTTACTTCCTTCAGGACTCAAGCAGACTTTAAGACAACACCTCCTCGGCTATCTGGTCGAGTTGGGCGAAGGTGGCGTCCTGGTCGGCGGTCTCGACTCGGATCATTACGCGGTCGGCGCCGGCGTCGAAGAGGCCGGTCACCAGGTCGCGGTCGGCGGGCTGGCCGAATACGGAGATGATGATGGAGGCGGGATCGCGTCCGGCGGCGGTGGCGAGCTCGTTGAGCGTCCGGCGTCCGGCGCTGATGTCTTCGGGGGTGACGCGGTTGGGCATCCAGCCGTCGCCCCATTCGACGACGCGCTTGAAGACGTTGCGCGCCATTCCGCCCAGATAGACGGGCGGGTGCGGGCGCTGGGTGGGCCTGGGGAATGAGTACACGGGCGGGAAGTCGTAGTAGTCGCCGTGGTACTCGCTCTCTACCTCCGTCCAGAGGGATTTCATGGCCAGGATGGACTCTTTGGTCTGCGTCCAGCGGTGGGCGAAGTCGCCGCCCATTATCTCGGTCTCCTCTTTGTGCCAGCCCGCGCCGATGCCGAACAGGAATCTGCCGCCGGAGTACATATCGAGGGTGGCGACTTCCTTGGCGAGAAGAAGCGGGTTGCGCTCGGGGACGAGGCAGATGCCGGTTCCGAGCTTCATGGTGGTGGTGACGGCGGACGCTCTGCCGAGCGCGACGAAGGGGTCAACGATGTCGGCGTACACCTTGGGGATTATGCCGTCGGCGGAGCCGGGCCAGGGCGAGGCGGCGTTGACGGGCAGGATGGGATGTTCTGGCACCCAGAGGGACTCGAAGCCTATCTCCTCGGCTCTTTTGGCGAGTATGGCTATGTCAACGGAGTAGTCGGTGGGGAAGGTGGAAATGCCGATGTTCATTGGGGACGCTCCTTAGTGTGGGTGGGCGGGATTGTATCACAGGGGCTGGGGGGCGATGGGCAGGGGCGTTGGGGGACGGGTTTTGGTGGGTTCATATAGATTGGTTTATATAGAGTAGGTGGTTTAGCAGGTGGGAACAGGTGGCTTAACTGGTGAGCAACTGGTGATTAGAACGCCAGCATTCACCAGCATTTCACCAGCATTAAAGCTAGGCGTTTTTTTCTTTGTGTTCTCATTTTGCTTCGTTATATATTGTGATTTATGGCTGTTGGCTTCGGACGCGCGGGTGTTGGATAGTTGATGATCGTGTGAGTATTGTAGCGCAGATTAGTACGGATGTACAAGAGCGGAATCCACAGTTCCCCGGAGAGGGCGTATTTCACCTGGTTCTAATAATCAAATCCGCGTTTATACTTGGGTTTCGCGGTTTAGGAGGTGTTCGGTGGCGAATTCCTGGGCGGCGTAGAGGTCGACGAGGTCGCTGGGGGAGTCCACGTAGAGCATCATGTTGTCTATGTTGTGGGCGCGGAGTTCCTCAAGGGTCATGGAGTTGCGCTTGATGCCGTTACAAGTGCGGTGGAGCAGCGCGAGGTTGTAGAGTTCGTCGTTGCCATGCCTGCCCTCAGCGGCCCTTCGCGCGCGTATGTGGTCAATCTCCAAAAGGGTGTCGTCCCATGTGCCGTTGGGACGCCGGGGTTCGTAGCCGCAGCCCCAGCACCTGTGGCCAAATTCGCTTATCAGAATGGCTTTGGCTTCGTCCTTCGGGATGCGTCCGGACCAGGTGGAGTTCTGAACGCGGCTTCTTTGTCGGCCTGTCCTGAGGTCCGGGACCGCGACGGGATCTTCGTCGTCGCGGTCTGGCAGGTCGCCGGGGCCGATAGTTCTGCTGGTCGCCTCTTGCAGGGCGGTTTGCAGACCCGGATTCCGGCCCATCAGCGCTTGGGGCGTCGAGTCGGTCATGTCGGAGAGAGCGTAGCCGTTCAGGTAGAAACGACGCTTGAGCATCGTCCAGCTGCGGTAGGCCATGTCGCAAGCTATCCATTGGCGGTTCAGCCGTTCGGCGGCGACCGCGGTGGTGGCGCATCCAGCGAATATGTCCAGAATCGCGTCGCCCTCTCTGGAACTAGCCTTGATGACGCGCTCATAGAGTTCGAGCGGCTTCTGCGTGGCGTATCCAGTGAACTCTCCGCCGGAGGCGCTGTAATTGGTGAATCCGGTGGGATTGAGAATGAGATTCTGGGGCGGGTTTCCCTGGTCGGCGTCGGCGTAGCGTTTGAGACCGGGCCATCTGCCTCTCTGCGGGTGGCGAATCAGCCCGGCGGCGTCCAGAGTGTCCAGGCGTTCGTGAGCGCTCTCAATGCTACGATAGCCCGGAATGAAGTTCCGCTCGATGTATTCAGCGTACTTGCCCACTCTGGGAATGGCCCAGTGTCTAGCCCTATCAGTTACTTCATATCCCTTCCAGGCCAGACCTGACGCGCCCGCTCGAACTCCCGCCCCAGTCAGATCGGCTGAACGGTAGCGTCCGCGCTCGTCAGTGGAGGGATAGGCCCTCCGCAACTCGGCGTCCGACCTTGCTGTACGAATCGCGTCCCCGTTCCAGTAGGCGTCTTCGGACTTGGCGTAGTAGAGCAGGTAGTCGGTGATTCGACCGTAGCGGCCAGAATCGTTGTGGGAGGTGGCCCTGCGCCACATGAGTTCGTTGCGAAAGTTTTCCGCGCCGAAGATAGCGTCCATGAGCATACGCAGGTAGCTGTTGGCATGGTCGTCGCAGTGGAGATAGATGCTGCCAGTGGGTTTCAGAACGCGGTGGCAGTGAATCAGTCGCGCCGCCATGAAGCTGATGTAGGCGGCCTCGTTCTCGCTCGCGCAGGCTTCGACGGCTTCCACTACGGCGTGAATCTTCGGATAGTCGTACTGTATCGCCATCTTCCAGGCGGTGTTCACGTCGGCGTCCCATGTCCAGACGTCCCTGACGCGGGTATCTCCCTGTCCTTCGTTGTGTTCGACTCCGTGCGCCTGGGCCAACGCCTTTTCCTCGGCGAGTTCGGCGTCGGAGATGGGCGGCTTAGGGCGTCCGGTGAACGTTTCGTTGGCCGCGAAGGGCGGGTCAATGGCAATCAGATCTATGCACTCGTTGTTCAGGCTCTCCAGGAAGCGCAGGTTGTCCATGATGGCCAAGGTTCTGTTGTCGAAGTTTAGTCTGGTCATGGCTTATCCTGTGGAGCTATTTTGTGAGCGGCGAAAATCATTAGTTCGGTTATGGTGATATGATATAATGGATAGTCCATATAATCAAGAGTTGCATGATGGGGTCTTTCGATTATCAACCAATTATGTTCGTGGCGGCTCTTCGACAAGCTCAGGGCGAACGACAGAAGCGGTATCGGGAAATAACCGAAAGACTCTGAGTTGCATGATGGGGGGGAATGTTTGATGCGCGATATGTTTCCGCGACGGCTTGACGCTGGGCCGGGGGTTTGAGCGTTGGAAGTTTCGGCGGGCATACATATTATTCCGAGCGCGAGGTGGGCGAGGGTCTATCTTATCGTCGGGGAGACGCTGACTCTGGTGGATTCGGGGGTGTCTCTGCGCGCGGGCGGTGTACTGAGGTATATCCGCTCTATCGGGCGGCGGCCTGAAGAGTTGCGGCATATCCTGATAACGCACAGTCATCCCGACCATACGGGCATGACGGCGGGGCTGGCGAAGGCGACGGGGGCGCGTGTGGTGGTTCACAGGTCGGATACTGTTCGGCTGAAGGGGAATCGGCTGGCGCTGGGATATGAGGGGCTGCTGGGAAAGATGACGTCGCCGATGCCGTTGTTCAGCCGGGTGGGCGTGGGCGCGCTGGTGGAGGATGGGGATGTTCTGCCGATTCACGGGGGAGTGCGGGTTATCCACACGCCGGGGCATACGCGGGGGAGTGTGTGCTTTCTGCTGGAAGAGAGCAAGGCGCTGTTTTCGGGGGATACGATTTTCAGCGACGGGGAGAGTATCAGCAGGTCGGTTCCGTTTCCGGGGTATGACCGCGAGAGTTATGTCCGGTCGCTGAAGCGGCTGTCGGAGTTCGATTTCGAGGGGGTGTTCGGCGGGCACGGCAGGCCGATGCTTGGCGGCGGCGGCTACGCGCTGGGGCAACTGCTGGAGTCGCGCCCGGAGCCGCCGACTTGGGGGGATTTCTTCAGGAGCGCGCCGAGGCGGTTGAGGCGGTCGCTGCCGCTGACGGGGGAGTTTCACGTGGAGCGCGGGCATAGGCATGGAGAGTATCAGTAGGAGATGACATGACACCACAGGAGCGCGCAGAAAAGATAGAGGCGTACGGGAATGACTACGACAGACTGGTTGACGCCCTGGAATCCTTGCCGAAAGAGATGTGGCGGTTCAGGGATGAACACGGCTGCTGGAGCGTTCATGAGCATCTGATCCATATCGCGGACAGCGAGGTGAATAGCTATATCCGGTGTCGGCGGCTTGTGGCGGAGCCGGGCGAGGATCTGATGGCATACGATGAGAATGTGTGGGCCGAGGCGCTGGATTATCACGAGCAGGATATTGAGGATACGCTGAGCCTGTTCAAGTGGCTGCGGCGGAAGACTTATACTCTTATCAATTCACTGCCGGAGGAAGCGTGGGCGAATAGCGCGTATCATCCTGAGAATGGGGTGATGACGCTGGAGGATTGGCTGGATGTGTACGCGGCGCACGTGTCGGAGCATATAGGGTATATGCGGGAGAATTATGAGGCTTGGGTGAAGGTGTCACCTCCATCCTAGCCTTCCCCCATCAAGGGGGAAGGGATTTTCGCATCCCCGTCGGGGGAGGAGGAGGTTTGGGTGATCGTGGGGAATTTGGTTTGACGCTCGGCTAATCATTCGTATATGATTTTGGGAAGGGTATCGCCCCCAGGTGGCAACGTAGCTCAGTGGTTAGAGCGGGCGCTTCATAAGCGCTAGGTCACAGGTTCAAATCCTGTCGTTGCCACTCGTTTAGGCGACGGCGATGAGAAGAACCTGGCCGAAAGACGGGCCTCGCGGCGAGCGCCGCCGAAAGGAGCGCTTGGGGTCGAAGCCCTGAATGCCGGGGGCGGTTAGCTCAGTGGTTAGAGCGCTCGCCTCACACGCGAGAGGTCCGAGGTTCAAATCCTCGACCGCCCACCAGCGATGACCGGCAAAGGCGTGAGTTCGAGGAGCGTATATCCGTAAACAGGGGCCGAAGTGGCGGAACGGCAGACGCGCTACGTTCAGGACGTAGTGCCCGCAAGGGCGTGTGGGTTCAAATCCCTCCTTCGGCACCATTCACTTCTAATGTCCGTCGTCGTGTTTCAGAAGCGCGCGCTTGTAGCTCAGTGGATTAGAGCGCATCCCTGCGGAGGATGAGGTCGTGGGTTCGAGTCCCGCCAAGCGCGCCACCTATCCCCGCGTCTCTCTCGCGGTTTCTCCATTTATGCGGCGTCCTCAGCGCTGAGCCCGCGTCACCTGGGAGGTCGTATGGGGCCGGGCAGGTCTTCGGGCGGTTCGTCCGCGATTGCGCGGCGGGCGTAGAGGGGCGCGAGCTCGGCGTCGGTCATGCCCAGCAGTCCACGGAACACAGGGCCATTATGCTCGCCATACAGCGGCGACGCGGACCTGACCAGCCCCGGTGTCTCCGACAACTTCCACGGCATACCCGGATACGGGAATACGCCCATGTCGGAATGCTCAATCGGAACGTAGAATCGGCGCGCGTGGAAGTGCGGGTTGCTGACCAACTCCCAGTTCGCCAGGACGGGGCCGGCCGGAACTCCGGCTTCCTGCAAGATTCGCGCCGCCTCGTTGTGGTCGTACTGTGAAGTCCACTCGGATATGGCGGCGTCCAGTTCGTCGTGGCTGGCGCGACGGCCATCCGGCGCGGCGAACCTCGCGTCCGCCGCCATATCAGGGCGGCCAATCGCGCGGGCGAGCGCCGTCCACTCGGATTCGGAGCGGACGCACAACGCTATCCAGGCGTCGTCGCCGAATGACGGGTAGCATCCCTGCGGCGCGTGTCGCGGGTGCCGGTTGCCGCGTCTCGGAGACAGCTTTCCGGTCGTCGCGTACTCGATGATAGCTTCCGGGAAGAAGGTTATCCCGTTTTCGTGCAGCGACATATCCACGTACTGCCCTCGCCCGGACTCGACCCTGTGATGCAGCGCTGCAAGCGTCGCAATCGCGGCGTGAGCGCCGGTGACCGGGTCGGCGTAGAACAGGGTACTGCGATACGGGCGGTCGTCGTCCGCGTAGCCGGTGACCGCCGCCAGTCCGCAGGACGCCTCCACGTTCGCGCCGTATGCTACGTAGTCCCGGTCCGGCCCCGTCTGTCCGAAGCCGGAGACGGATACCATGATGATCTCCGGGTTTATTTCGCGGAGCGTCGCGTATTCGAGGCCGAAGTTTCTCATCACGCGCGGGCTGTTGTTTTCGAGAACGACGTCGGACTCGGCTACAAGGCGCAGGAATATGTCCCTGGCGTCCGGGTCGAAAAGGTTCAGCGTGATGGCGCGCTTGTTGCGGTTCAACTTGTTGAAGTAGGCGGCGCGGTTGTAGTGCCGCCTGAACGGGTCGCCGCCCGGATAGCGTCCGCCGCGCGTCGCGGGACGGTCGGGCGCCTCTATCTTGATGACCTCCGCGCCCAGGTCGGCCAGATGCCGCGCGGCGAGAGGGCCGGCCCAGTTCGCGGTCAACTCAAGTACACGCACTCCGTTGAGCGGCAGCGGCTCATCGCTTGTCGGGCTGCCCGGCATGGGCGCGCTCTCTTTCGCGTCGAACTTCCCGCCTGATCGGGCAAACGCGAAACCGGCGTCCTGGTTCAGGGCAGGGGCCGGCGCGCGGACACTCGCGGGCGTCTCTGAGAAGATGTACGGGAATCCCGGCAACTTGATATGGCCCGCGACGGGACGCTCTATCTCATTGAACCATTTTCTGGCCGTAAGCTGAGACGAGCGGAGCAGGTCTGATGCGTCGTTCACCGGAGTCACTGGTATGCGTAGTTCCTGCCCGGCTCGGAATATCTCATCCTTAGTATGTTCGGCGCACCACTCGCCGAGTATCCGTATTACCTCGTCGCGGTTGTCGAACCAGGATTGGCGGTCGGCGAAACGCCCGTCCTCCATCAGCTCGGGACGGTCTATCAGAACGAACACCGTCGGATCCCAGCGAAACAGGAAGAACCACACCCAGCCGTCCTTGCATCGGATGCAATCCGGCTCCGTTCGGCGCATCACAATGCCCTCGTGCGTCCAGGATGTCGAGGTCCAGGCGTGCGCGGACAGCATGGCTTCCACGGCTGAAACGTCCACCCGCTGGCCCCGGCCCGTCTTTCGCGCCCACCGGAGGGCGGCCAATGTCGCTATGGCGGCCTGCGCTCCCGCGTTCAGCATCGGCTGGTTGTTGTTCATCATCAGGGGTTCGCGCTCGGCGTGTCCGCCGAAATACATATAGCCGCCCATCGCGTAGTCAACTATCTCGTCGGATTTCCAGTGGCGGTACGGGCCGGTCTGGCCGAAGTGGGTTATCGAGGTGAAGACAAGCGAGGGGTTCAGGAACGCAAGGGCGTCGTAGCCCAGCCTGATGGAGTCCAGGTAGCCCGGCGCGAATCCCTCGACGACCACATCTGCGTCCGTGGCGAGGCGCCTGATGAGTTCGCGGCCCTCCGCCGTATCCAGGTCGCATACGACGCTCCTCTTGTTGGCGGCGTAGTAGAGGAACAGGCCGCTCTCCTCGATATGCGGATCGTCTCGGTATGGGCCAGTCTGTCGCAGGGGATGTCCCGAACCCGGTCTTTCGACCAGAAGCGTCTCCGCGCCCAGGTCGGCGAGCAGCTTGGTGCAGTACGCGCCGCCAATGGATTCGCTCAGGTCTAGAACGTTCACGCCGCTCAGCGCCATCATGTCTGTCATAGGTCAATCGCCACCCGTTGAAAAGTCTGCCGAAGATATTACCACGTTTCGGACGCGCGCCAAGTCCAGAAGCGATTGACTGGCATCCGAATGTCGGTTACAGTTTGCGCGGAAATCACTCATTGAGAGGTTGCGTGACATGACCACCCAGGACGCCGAAGCGCAGCGAGTCAGGTCGTATCTGCTCGCGCAGGGAGAGAAATACGCCTTCACCGAGATGTGGCCCCGTCTTATCAGGGCCAGGCTGGAGGTCATTGCCGCCGTGGAAGGCGTCAGCCAGGAGCAGGCGGATTTCACGTTCGCGCCCGAAGAGTGGAGCATAGCCGAGGTTCTGCACCACGTCTTGACCAGCTCCGCTCGGATCGCGGAGACTATCGAGTCCATAGCGAGCGGAAACGAACCGCCAGCGCGCGCGATTGACCCGCCCCGCGAGTCCGCCGCGCAGGGCATCGAGGAATTGCGACAACAACTGACCCAAGACGCGCTCGCCTGGTGCGCTCTCACCGAGAGGCTGCCCACGCAGCCCAACCTGGAGGTCACCGCGCCGCACCCAATCTTCGGCGAACTTCACGCGGGCGGCCTGTACCTGTTCCAGCGAGTCCACGACCTTGACCACGTAGGCCAGATCAACAAGAACAAGAACGCGCCCGGCTACCCACAGGACTAGAGACATGAGAATCGCGGTAAACGTAACTACGGACTCCGACGGCAACTGGCAGAGCGCGGTCACCTTCGCGCGGGAAGCGGAGCGGCTCGGCGCGGAGTCTATCTGGACGGGCGAATCCTGGGGCTACGACGCGATTACCCCGTTGGCGTACCTGGCCGCCGGAACAGACCGCATCGCGCTCGGAACGGGCATCATCCAGCTAGGTACCCGGTCGCCCGCGAACCTGGCCATGACCGCGATGAGTATGCAGTCGCTTTCGGGCGGACGCTTCCGGCTGGGACTCGGAACGAGCGGGCCGCAGGTGGTGGAGGGCTGGCACGGCGTATCTTTCTCAAGGCCGATACAGCGAACGAGGGAGATAATCGAGATAGCGCGGCTGGTCACGTCTGGCGAGCGGGTAAGCTATGACGGCGACATCTACCAGCTTCCGCTGCCGGACGGCGAAGGCCGCGCTCTGCGAAGCAGCGCCCCGCCCGTCCACGTCCCGATATACGTCGCCGCTCTGGGGCCGCGAAACCTGGAAATCACCGGAGAACTTGCCGACGGCTGGATAGGCGGATCCTTCATACCGGAGACTGCCGAGGTGTTCCTGAAGCGCATTCGCGCGGGCGCGGAACGGGCCGGGCGGTCTCTCGAAGACCTCGACTTGCAGATACCGCTATCCGTGGAAATTACGGACGACGTGGAAGAGGCGGGCAAGCGACACGCGCGCGGCTATGGCTTCACGTTCGGCGCGATGGGTTCGCTCAGAAACAACTTCTACAAGAACGCCTTCGCGCGGCAGGGGTTCGCGGACGCGGTGAACGAAGTCCAGCGATTGTGGATGGCCGGCGAGCGCGACAAGGCGCGCGACCATGTTCCGGCGGAACTCGCTATGAAGGCGAACCTGATAGGGACGCCCGCGATGATAAAGGAACGGCTTGCCGTTTACCGAGACGCGGGCATCGGTACGCTGCGAATCGGCGTTCAGGGCGACGGGATAGAGTCCAAGCTGGAAACGCTGGGGCAGGTCATTGACTTGGTTCGGGAGACCGCGCCGGAGTAGCGACCGACGGGTCGCCTTCCCCGTCCGTCGCGCCGTCGGCGTCGCCCTCGATTCGCGCTCGCGCTCCGCGCACCTCTTCGGAGAGCGCGGACAGCATCAGCTCCTCTTCATCCTCGGACAGTTCCATCTCGCGCATGAGGTCGGCGGCCTCCGACAGCAGTTGCGCCCGCAGCGCCCCGTAGTCCTCGTTGGACAGATTCCCCAGCGAGTGGTCCAGTTCGGCGCTCGCTAGTCCGGCGACGGCGGCGTCCCAGCGGCGCGCCAGGTCGGCTTGCGGCGCGCCCTCGTCATACTCAAACTCGTCCCGCCGCAAACCCATCACGAAGGGCCAAAGTATGAAGACCGCAGGCACGAGCGTCAGAATTATGGCGATGGCAACTATCATGCGAAACTCACCTGAAACGAATCACGCCGCTTCTGAAATGCAATTGGATTACTCCTGCGTCTTTGAGGATAGACGCGCCATCTGTTCAGGCGTAGCCCAAACAGAAATTAACATTCCGCTCACCTCTTCTGATAGAGGTGGCCGCGCGTAAAAGACCGCTATATCGCAGTCCTTGCGCTTTTCCTTCAGAATTTCATGAACCTTTCCCCAGACCACGTCATGGTCATCTGAATGATATATCAGTTCCCCTTCTGTGGCTCCGTATATATCGCTGGCCGTTACATTGATAGCCAGCCACTCCCCGTCATGTTCGGCCTTCAACTGTTCGATTGTAGGCATATCTCCACCTCGACCCTGTTCTCAAACTGACCTCGCCCATCCATTATAACCCATCCGGCCTATCGGGAAAGAACTATCTCATCCCCCACCGCCACGCCGCCCGTCGCCTCCACGATTCCATAGACGCCCAGATACGCCGCCCTGCGGCTTGGGCGATAGCTCAGGATGAGGCGCAGCGTATCGAAGTCGCGCTCTCCGCTCTTCGGATCCAGGGTGGTTATCGCGCAGCGCGGATCGCGTGAGATGAGACGCAGCCGAAGCCTGTCGCCTATCATGAGTCCCTTGCCCAGCCAAGAATCTTCTTCGTGCGCTTCGCAGCCGCCTATCACCAGCGTTGGCCTGAACCGCTCCACCTCGAACTCTTTCTCGCCCCGCGTCAGGCCACTCAAATACTCAATCGTGGCCTCGGATATGAGCGACACCGGATATTCGTCGAAACACTCACCCTGATTCCTGGACTTCATCAGCGTCAATTCCGCGCCGCAGAAGTCCGACAGCGCCTCGCTCCAACCACCCCCTACCTCCACTCCGCTCACCACCCTGCCCCACAGCGCGGTCGCTGTTTCCCGGCCAGGCTCAGGCTGACCGCTAACGACGCTTCCATCCGGGAAGGTCAGTCGTAGGTCGTCGTCCTCAGCCGAGTACTCCGCCGACACCTGGGTCAGCTTGCCTATCTGTCGCTGCGTGACCACCCTGCCCTCCGAGTCCAGCAGCAGGAAGCGCCGGTCGTCCGCGATTCCGCGGTGCGTAATGTGAGCGCTCTCAAGACCGGCAATCGCGAGAGACTTCACGGGCGTGGCGTGTATGGCTGTTATCTTGGGCATATCGAACCTACTATTCGCAATTTTGACCGAGTGTACCACAATCCCGGACCCCGACAGTCCAGCGTTCATTTTTGTGATACATTAGGAGCCGTCAAGGTTGCAAACGCTCTATTTGGAGGGAGAGTATGACCACCCAGACCTATGAACCCAACATGATTCTGTCCAACCAGGAATTCGACGTCGTCGGCACGCGGCCCATACGCCCCGACGGCCTGGACAAGGTGACCGGCAGAGCGCGGTACAGCGCGGACATTCACCTGCCGGGTATGCTGCACGGCAAGACGCTCCGCAGTCCGTACGCCCACGCGCGCATACGCTCGATTGACTGCTCCAAAGCGCTCGAACTGCCCGGCGTCAAGGCCGTGGTAACCGCCGCCGATATGCCCGAAGTCTCAGCCGAGTTCACCGACCAGGAAGAGGGCGCGATGGTGAACTACGGCTTCTACGGCAGAAACGTCATAGCCCGCGAGAAGGCGCTATACAAGGGCCACGTCGTGGCCGCCGTCGCCGCCACCGATCCCAGCGTCGCGGAACAGGCCCTCGACCTGATAGATGTTGACTACGAAATCCTCCCGCCCGTCCTCAACGCGGAGGACGCCATGAAGGACGACGCGCCCATCCTGCACGAGCGCCTTCTCACCATGCACAGCGCCACATTCAGAGCGGGCGGATGGGGCGACGCCGACGCTCAGACCAACGTGGCTAACCGATTCGAGTTCCAGATAGGCGACGTCCAGGCCGGATTCGACCAGGCCGACGTCATAGTCGAGCGCGAGTTCCGCACTGAGTCCGTTCACCAGGGCTACATAGAGCCGCACGCCGCCACCGCCCACTGGGACAGCGACGGCTACGTCACCGTCTGGTGCAGCACTCAGGGACACTTCGGCGTGCGCGACCACACCTCCGCCATTCTCGGACTTCCCGTATCCAGGGTGAAGATAATCCCTATGGAGATAGGCGGCGGCTTCGGAGGCAAGGGACAGAGCGGCGTCTATATCGAACCCCTCGCAGCCAAGCTCTCCCAGAAGTCCGGCCAGCCGGTCAAGATAGTGATGAGCCGCTACGAGGTCTTCGTCGGCACCGGCCCCACATCCGGCACGATTATCAAAGTCAGGATGGGCGCGACCCGCGACGGCAAGATAGTCGCGGCTGAGGCCCACCTGACCTACGAAGCGGGAGCGTTCCCTGGCTCCCCCGTCGCCTCCGGCTGCCGAACCATGTTCGCGCCCTACAACATTACCAACGCGCTAGTCGAAGGCGTGGACGTGCTGGTCAACAGGCAGAAGTCCGCCGCCTACCGCGCGCCCGGCTCTCCCGCCGCCGCCTTCGCCGCCGAGCAGGTGATTGACGAACTCAGCCGCGAACTCGGCATGGACACAATCGAGTTTCGGCTGCTGAACACCTCCGAAGAAGGCACCCGCCAGGTGGCCGGCCCTCGCTTCCTCCGCATAGGCAACCGCGAACTGCTGGAAGCCGCGCGCGAGCATCCCCATATCCAGACGCCCATCGAAGGCAAGCTCAGAGGACGCGGCATAGCGGCGGGCGCGTGGTTCAACGGCAGCGGCCCCGCCAGCGCCGTCGCCTCCGTCAACCCCGACGGCACGGTCAGCCTCATAGAAGGCTCGCCTGACATAGGCGGCAGCAGGGCCGCCATGGCCATGCACGTAGCCGAGGTTCTCGACATACCCGTCACCGACGTGCGCCCCGCAATCGTTGACACCGACTCCATAGGATACAGCTCCGGCGCGGGCGGCAGCGGCGTCACTTTCAAGATGGGCCACGCCTGCTACGAGGCCGCCCAGGACGCCAAGCGGCAGCTTATCGAGCGCGCCGCCAGGATATGGGACGTCAGCCCCGACGACGTAGAGTACGACGACGCCACGCTGCGCCACAAACAGGACACAGAGCTCAGCGTGAGCTTCGCCGACCTCGCCTCGCGGCTCAACGGCACGGGCGGCCCCATCGTCGGCAGGGCGACCGTCAATCCGGGCGGTGTCGGAAACGCCTTCGGCCTCCACATAGTGGACGTGGAGGTTGACGCCGAAACCGGCAAGGTTGAGATACTCAGGTACACCGCCATTCAGGACGCGGGCAAGGCCATCCACCCCAGCTACGTCGAGGGCCAGATACAGGGCGGCGCGGTACAGGGCATAGGCTGGGCGCTCAACGAGGAATACTACTTCAGCGACGACGGCACGATGGAAAACTCCACCTTCCTGGACTACCGTATGCCCACCAGCCTCGACCTGCCCATGATAGACACCGTGATAGTCGAGGTCGCCAACCCCGGCCATCCCTACGGCGTCCGCGGCGTCGGCGAAGTCTCCATAGTCCCGCCCATGGGCGCGGTCGCCAACGCCATCTACGACGCCACCGGCGTCCGCATGACCGAATTGCCAATGTCCCCGGGAGCCGTCGCCAAGGCCCTCGAAGCCTGAATCCTAGTAGGAACAAGCTCTATCGTCTGAGCGCCAATCGCTCCGCTCCGTCCTACGGAGTGGAGCGATTTCTTTGGGACAGCCCTACAATTCGTGGGGGTGCAGAGGATGATGCCATCGAAGTCCCGGGAATCGGCTGAAGTCAGAGTCGGTGGTTACCATGGTGCAGCCATGCTCTATCGCCACCGCCGCGTGCTGAGCGTCGGCGACCAACTTCCCGGTGGCCCCGGATTCTCTACATAGCCTCTCGAAAATGTCCAGATGATCGGGACCGGGTCCCACGACCCGCGCGTTCGGACGTTCCACAAGCGAGGCGATGAACGCGAAGGACTGGTCAAGAGTGGATGGCGGACTGAAGACACGTGGATTGGTTGTCACGCGGACAAAGCCGGACAGAACGAGAACGGAGAGCGCGAAGGGATCCGGCCCCGTCGCCAAGCGAGTGATCCAATTCGCATACTCCAAGTGGTTGGGTATGGAGTCCTCAATGTGGGCGTATATAAGGACATTTACGTCAGGAAGCAACACTGCGATTCACTGGCCCCCGCGCAGAAACCGGGCTTCATCATCTTGAGCCTCAAGCGCCCTGGGCCGGTCCAGATCAACCCCCGGACGAGGACTAATGCCACGTACAGTCACCAATCTAAATGGTGGCGACTCCGATGGCTCGCGGCGCTTCAGAGCGTCATCCAGGGTCTTGGCGATAAAGGCGCTTACACTCACGCCGCGGGCTTCGGCTGCGCGACGCACTTGCTTTGCAAGTTGGTCATCCAGTGAGATTGTCGTTCGCATGATGCCATCAGCATAACGCATTGGCATCAGCGCATCAACTCTATCACATCCCGGCTTACCTCTCCCATCCCACTTTGACCAATCCCGACTCCGGTGTTATCTTCACCTGAACCATCCAACCCCTCCGGACAGGGAGAAAGACCATGCTGCCCAAGCCCGTCAAAGACGAATACCGCCGCTCCACCTCCGTCTCGTCCCAGACCAACGTCGAGATTCCCATGCGCGACGGCGTGATACTCCGCGCCGACATCTACCGCCCGGCCGGCGGCGGACGCCATCCCGTCCTCCTCCAGCGTATCCCCTACGGCAAGCACTCCCCCCGCTACCGCAGTATGTACCTCGATCCCATTCGCGCGCTCGACAGGGGCTACGCCGTCGTAATCCAGGACACGCGCGGCAGGCACGTCTCCGACGGCGACTGGTATCCTTATGTCCACGAGGCCCAGGACGGCTTCGACACTATTGACTGGCTCGCGTCCCAGCCCTGGAGCGACGGCGGCGTCGGTATGTTCGGAATATCCTACCACGGCGCAACCCAGTGGCTCGCCGCGACTGAGGCCCATCCCGCGCTCAAGGCGATAATCCCGGGCGTAACCGCCGATTCCTACTACGACAGCTGGACATACCTCAGTGGCGTGTTCCAGCTATACTGGATAAGCGGCTGGGCCGCCGGCTTCGCCGCGGACGACCTCGGCGGCAGGGCCGCCCGCAACAGCGACGCGATGGCGGCCCTGCGCGAGTGGCGACGCGACGCCTACGCCGTGGCCAATCACCTCCCCCTGGACGATATGCCCGCGCTCAGACAGGTCGCCGACTACTACTACGACTGGCTCGCCCATCCCACCTACGACGACTACTGGAAGGCAATCGCGCCCCGCGAGAAGTTCGACAGGATAACCGTACCCGCGCTCAACCAGGGCGGCTGGTTCGACGGCTTCATACGCGGCACGCTTCGCTGCTACCAGGGTATGCGCGAGCGCGGCGCGACCGAACTCGCCAGGACTCAGCAGCACTTGGTTGTCGGCCCCTGGCTGCACCAGCCCCTGCCCGACCCTTACGCCGGACAGGGATACTTCGGCGGCGCGGCCTCCGGCGCCGCGATTGACTGGCACGGGATGCAACTCGCCTGGTTCGACCGCTGGCTGCGCGGCGAGGACAACGGCGTTGACACAGACCCCAATACCTACATCTTCATAATGGGCGCGAACGAGTGGCGGGCCGAGGAATCCTGGCCCCCGCCCGACGCGGAGCCTATGACCCTGTTCCTGCGAAGCGGCGGTAGCGCGAATACGCTCAACGGCGACGGCGCGCTCTCACAAGACCCGCCGGGAGAGTCCGAATCCCCCGACAGGTTCACCTACGATCCGTCCAACCCTGTCCCGACTCGCGGCGGGGCGCATCTTGGTGGAATGCCGAGCGTGTTCGATGTGGGCGTTCAGGACCAGCGAATCATTGAGGCCCGCGAGGACGTGCTGGTATATACCACCGAACCCCTGGAGCGCGACACAGAGGTCACCGGGCACGTCCAACTGGAACTCTGGGCAGTCACGTCCGCCGCCGACACCGACTGGACCGCCAAGCTGGTGGACGTCCACCCCGACGGGCAGGCGCGCAACGTGTGCGACGGGATCCTCCGCGCCAGCTTCCGCGACTCCCTCGAATCGCCCTCTCCCATTCAGCCCGGAGAGGCGTACAGCTACACGGTGGACGTCGGCCCGACCGCCATGCTCTTCCGCGAAGGCCACCGCATCCGCCTTGAGGTCTCCTCCAGCAACTTCCCCGCCTACGCCCGAAATACCGGCTTTCCCCATCATGGATCCATGGACATCACCCCCGCGACCCAGACCGTCCTGCACGACGCAAGCCACCCGTCCCGCCTGACTCTGCCCGTCGTTCGCAGGTAGATAGAGGGGAGAATACGGGAGAATACGATTGCTTAGTCCGCCATAGACTCATGGGTATGAGCCTGGTTCACCACGACGCTGTTTACGCCGTTGAGCCGGGCTTGTTCCAACTCCGAAGCGCTGACCCTCTTGCCCTGGGCTTCTATCTCCCCGGTGAGTTCTTTTCCCATCGTCTCCATATCCGCCCTGAGTTCTTTGCCCAGGTCGTCTATCTTGGTTTCTAGCCGGCTACTCTGGGAGTTTATCTGCCAGATGAATACTAGGGTCGCGGCGAATATGCCTACCAGAATCGCGCCTACTGATAAAATATCGGGATCCATATCTCTACTCCAATGGCGACTATTCTTGTAGCTGGACATCAAATCCAGTTGATAAGTCAACCCAACTTGCTGGAACCAGATTGTATCACAAAGGCTCACTCCGCGTACCCGGTCAGTTCAACATACCCGCTGCCACTAACGGGCCGACCGTCGGCGGTGCCTCGGACGCTCACCGCGCCTTCCCAGTAACGAATCAGCGTGTTGAGTTCCTGGTCGCTGATATACGGCTTTATCTCCAAGTCCAGCGCCTCTTTCGGAATTCGCAGACGCCAGCGCGAGGGATAAGCGCCGCCCAACGGACTCTCCCAATTATCCAATATCTCTATGCCAACATCCGCCGCGTTCAGACCGGAGTAAGACCCGTCCGCGCCGACCAGCGTTCCGAGAGCGAATCCGCTCCCAGCGCCGTCACGTGGACGCAGTTGGTAGTACATGACCTCACGCCTGTCCGACAGCTGGAGCGCGAACCAGTCCCAGCCGACGTGATCCTCCGACAACTGCGCCGAACTCCACTCCCTGTCCAGCCAGCTTAGCCCGGTGACCAGGTACGAATCGCCGTCCAGCGATACAAACCCGGTCGTCGGCATACGGGTCATCGAGTAGTAGTAAGACGCCTCGCCTGGCAGACTTCCCTTCCGAGCGAATCCGCCCTCGCCGTGCAGAACTATGGGTTTCTCGCTGTTCAACACGAGGACAATCGCGACATTCTCATCATGGGCTTTCAGGCGCACAGGAAGAACGCCGCCATCCGCGCCCGAAGCCGACCAATCCTCTATCCACACTCGGAACGGCGACCCCGTCGCGCCCGCCAGCCCAAGCGCGTCCCTGCTGTACCGCTCGAAAGCGTAGAACTCATCGTTCTCCACGTCGGTCAGCGCGAAGTGCGCGAAGTATATTTGCTCCGTCGCCCACTCCGAGCTTCGCTCCGTCCCGGTCGTCCCTATGCCCCGCCTGAAGAAAGTGAGTTCATATCCGAACCGCCTGCCCTCCGCCGTCGCCAGGTTGCCCGTGTAATACCACCACTCCAGCGCGTACTCCGGGTGCGCTCCGTGATCCTCTGGGAAGACGAACTCGCGCGGCCCCAGGACCAACTCGAACCCCGAATCGTCTATCCTCAGCGCGTCGGAGACGGACAGGCTGGCCCTCACCTCCACCGCCTCGCCCGGGCGTGTCAGCGCATATACGCCCCAGCCCAGCATGGCTATCAAGAGCGCGATACTCGCCGCCATGATCAGGAATCGAACTGTCATCCCATTCCGAAACATCTCACCTCTATCCCTGATCGCTTGCAAAGTCGGCGCTGATACATCCTGCTGGAAGGCGGACGGATTCCGCGAGTCATATATTTTGATTTATAATTCAACAGGTGGTTTCTGGTGACTTAACTGACAAGCAACAGGTGAATTTGTCACCTGCAATGACCAGCAAATCACCTGCATTAGCTTTGGGACATTTTTTCGCAGGACTCGGAATGTCCTTCGCATAAATTCATATTTATGTATATCGGTGTTCAAGGACATCTTGGTCGGCACTCCATAGTTAGTTTGTATGTTCGTATTATAGCGTATGCGGGGGCTCCGTGCTAAAACTCCATTTTCTGACTGACATTTGACACAACCTGCGGACTTTTGACACAGGCCGCCGCTTCGCTCGGCGGCTTCGTTCTGGAACGCTCCAGCGCCTTGTGATAAAATTAGCGATTCCACTCAGGGAGTCTGCTGACAGTGGCAACAGCTAGGCAACGTGGTCCAGTAGTTTTTGAAGCTAGTCCTCTGAAATATGAATCTCTACCCCTGGTCCGATTAGTTCATCACCTAGGTCCTTATCAGATAATACTTCGATTGAGTATTGAGGACTCTCATCGTCTAATCGCTCAGATTTCTCAGGTATTGGAAGAGCTTGAGATCGAATCACAACAGCCATAATTCACCTCCTGATGAATTATCGGCACGACCGCAGGCTTAGGCATCTCCGTCCTTGCCGATCTCCCAAGCCATCCATGGACGCCGACCAAGCGGGGTTTCAGTAAGGCGCGACGACGTGGGGATCGGCGTGTGGTTAGGGCGGAGGTCGAGGAATTAGCGTGGGCAAAGCCCAGGGAAGGAACAGTCAATGTCAGTGAACGCAAGACAGGCCAGGTTAAGGAGAGCAATCAGAGAAATTGAAGATGTGTTTGTTGAGCATCTTCAAGACATAGCTCCTGAAACCCCGACTTCGGCGGAAATATCCCGCGACATGGGACTGCCCGAAGATTTGACGAACCGCATACTCGTAGACTGCCAGCGTATCGTTGACCTGAACGAACAGGAACATGGAAGCCGGAAAGCATGGACCGTTGAGTAATGTCAGACTTAGGGAATCAAGGGCAGTTGGATTCCGCAAGGCTTGGCGCACGCTCGCCGAGTCGCTAATATAAGTAGACGGAGGCGACGGCGGGAGCCGAACCCGCTTTCCCTGAATTGACGGTCCAGTTGGCTAACCCGTTCACCCACGTCGCCCTCCGTCGAGGATGGAGATGAGCGGGGGACTCGAACTCCTAATCCTGGGCTTCCAACCCAGATGCCTGCCTTCGGCAACGCTCATCTCCACCCAATGACCCCAGCCGCAGGTTGGGGTCATCTTGTAGAGTAGCAACATCGGGGTACGGCTGGAAGATGAACAGAGGGGAATGAAAGGGAATCGTGGGAAAGCATGGACTGTGAAGTGATGTCAAACAGGAATAGATTTAGGGAATCGGGGGCGTCGAAGACAGAGGCGACGGCGGGAATTGATTCCCTCATTCCATAAGACTTCGCACACGGTCGTACTGGTATCCCTCCATGAAAGGGATGTCGGAAATCAACCGAGTGGCGTAGCACTTCCTCAACGCGCTAGAGGACTCCCCATAGTATGCGTCAAAGCATTCATTCGTAATATCTGACAGGGTATAGCGATACTCTTGAACCTGACTCACAAGCCTCAATCGGTAGAGCACGAAAAGAATGTCTGGGGCAACATTGATTCCTTCAAGCCAGCCATGTGCATCAAAATACAGCCCGACCAGCATATGCTTGCTTTTGTACTCAGGGTCGTCGATGCAGGTGAAGATGTGCCTGTCCATGCTCGCCCAATGCTCCATGACTATCGGAGCCTTATCGCGGTCTGGCGCGGCTGAGTAATAGGTCATGGGATTTACCCCCCTGAGACACCATTTACCTAGGTCGTCGGGGGCAACGTCTCGACGGGCTGGCAAGTCCAAGTACAACTGCAAGAAAAACAATGCGTTCAGCAACTCGTCACTCATTGAGTCGTCCACCACTATGCCGTGTGAATACTCGTAATTCAGATTCTCTTGGCGGATGGATTCTTCTGTGGTCATCGCTTTTGCCGGCACTGCCCTTGTCGTCGCAGTCGGCCTCTCCCCTACATCGTCTTTGCTCGATTCAGACGAACAGGCCAGCATGAACGCGAGAGCCAGTATCAGGGGTAAGAGTAGAGCAATTCGTAGCATTGGTTATATCCTTCGCAGAATTGAATTCCCTTATAACCGATTCCCCTGCTGGCAGACAACCGACTGCGTTACGGTGTGTACTCCCACTGATACCCCCTCCCGTGGGAAGATTGCTCTACCCGCCCGCTCTCGGCCAGTCTCGTCAGAATGTCGCGGATGATATGTCGCTCTGGATGTTGAGGAGAAATTCTAACTCTGGTCGCCGGCAACCCCAACGCTTCCACGACTTGGCCTGTCGGTAGAGGTTCGGGGGATTCGCGCAGGGCGTCAAGGATTGCTTCGGCTATCACCGACTCCCCTAGTTCAAATAGTCGTCTGCGTTGTTGAACGTCCATTTTGCCCTCCGTGGAGCTAGGTGAATCGGCGGCAAGCCTTTTGGCGCACGCCAGGTGGGTCCGAGATAATCAAAATGGAGCGCGGGGCGGGTGTGCCATGGAAGGCGTAACCGACTCTGTCGCAGAACATGGCGACCAAAGCCGGCGTTCGCACCCGCCCCGCGCTTTTAGATTCAGCCCTCACCTCGTCTCCGCACCTTTGCAGAGAATATGCCTTCACCTGTGACGTTAGCAGGTTTGGGGCGAGGCTGGAAGGGATTTTAAGGGAATCGGTGGCAAGACTTATGACACAAGCTGAGGACTCTATTCATCAACGTGGACATTTAACACGGAGCCCGTATGCGGGACGTGAATGTGTAGTCCTACGCGCTCGTCTCTATTCCTCTTGGATCGCCTCGGCCGGCGACGAACGCGACATTCGGAGCGCCGGATACACCCCGGCCAGCAGCGCCGCGACCACCGCTATCAGAGCGGCCAGCGCCAGCGCCGACGGATATATCCCCATCTCCATCGTCCAGCCGAACGCCCTCCGGTTCACCGCGAATATGAGAACCGCCGCCTCAGCCAACCCAAGCGGCAGCGACATCAGCCCCGCGACGACGCCCATCAGACCGCTCTGCGACATGAACATCAGCCGTACCTGCCCTGGCGTGAACCCTATCACCCGCAGCGTCCCGAATTCTGCCGCTCGCTCAAGCTGAATCGCCGTCAGCGCGCCCAACACCCCCACGAACGCCACCGCGATAGCCAGCAGCCGAACCACGTTCGTTATCGTGAAACTCCGCTCGAACACCTCCAGCGCCGCCGCCCTCAACTCCGCGTTGGAGCGAATCACCACCCCGCGATTCTCGCCGATAGCGTCCTGGATTGAAGCGGCCAACTCATCCGGCGCGACACCCTCGGCGGCGTCCACCCCAATGCCCGAATACCTGTCATCCCCCCAGAGGCGAACGTACACCGCTCGGCCCATCATAACCCTGCCCGCGCCCGCGCTGCCGTAGTCGTAGTATATGCCGACCACCCGGAAATCGCGCTCTCCCTCCAAGGTCGAAAGCCGAACAGTCGAGCCGACGTCCTTGCCGCTCCGATAGGCGAACGGCTCCGACACCGCCACAGCGCAGCAGCTTTGCATCTCCCGCCACACTGTCGCCGCGTCGCCATCCTTGAACGAACCGCGCTCTACGAAATCATCTATATTCGTATCGGAGACCAAGACCGCCACATCGCCGTCCGGCGAGTTCACGCGCGCGTTGTGAACCGTCCTCACCCTCGCCACTCCCTCGACGGCCCGGACGCGCTCCAATACGTCGGTGGACAGCCCTGCCCCAGCCTGATAGGAGCGCAAGGACGCGGGCGATACGTATATGTCCGAGCCGAGCGAGCGGTCGAGCCAATTCTCCACCGTATCCCGGAAGCTGTGAATCATCGTATCTATCGAAATGGTGACCGACACGGCAACCGCCAGCGCCGCTATCGCCACCGCCGTCCGGCTTATGGACGCCGATATTCCGCGCGCCGCCAGCGCGCCCAGCGGCCCGAACAGCCCGCCCAGAATCGGGGCGAGCGTTCCGCTGAACAGAATGACGACCGCCGGAGTAAGCAGCGCGCCGCCAAGTATGATAGCCGCCAGGCCCATAAACGCCACGATGAGCGAATCGAGCGGCAGAAAGACCAATCCGCATCCCACGCCTATGGCCACGACGCCAATTGCCGACGCCAGCCGCGTCGTCCCTCTGAACCGAGTCTCGATGTGCGAGCGGGACAGCGCTTCCCGCGCCGGAACCCCGGTGGCTTCCAGCGCCGGAACCAGCGCCGCGCCCAGCGTGGCGGCTACGCCCAGCGCGGCCCCCTTCACCAAGGACCACGTCGAAATGGATATGTCCTGCACCGATACCACGTAGAACAGATCGCTGATAGTCTGCGTTATCACCTCCACCAATCCCCGCCCGATTATGACGCCGAGCAGTACCCCAATCACCGAACTCACAAGCCCGATGATAGCCGCCTCTCCCAGAACGAGCGCGAATATCTGCCGCCGAGTTACGCCAATAGCCCGCAGCGCGCCTATGACCGGGCGACGCTGAACCACTGAGAACGTCATCGCGTTGTATATCAGAAACGCGCCCACGATAAGCCCGAGCAGGCTTATCATGAACAGGTTCTGGTCGAACGAGACGGTCAATTGCTCTATGGCTTCGGAGCGGGCGGAAGAGGCCGCCACCGAAGCGTCGGCCGGCAGCGCGGCCCTTACGCGCTCCAGCATAACTTGACCACGCTCGCCGGGCGGAACGATCAGATCAATATGGCTGAGCCGCCCCTCCAAACCCATAAGTTCCTGCGCCGTGGATATATCCGTTATCAGCAGGTTTTCCAGCGTCTCGCCGCTCAGCCTGTTCTGAGGCGCTATCAGTCCGACTATCCTGACCTCGCGCTCGACGCCCGAAACATCAATCGCCACAGAATCCCCCGCGGCCAGGCGTAGAGAGTCTGCCGTATCCACTGACATAAGCGCCGTCGCGGGCGTGGAAAGCAGTTCGACTATGTAGCTTGCGGGAGCCTCAGCCGCGCCGAGGTACGGGCGAAACTGCGAGTCCGCGAACGGCTCCACCCCAAGAATACGCAGCGCTCTCTCGCCTTCCAGGTAGCCGTATCCCTCGACCAGTGGAGCGGAGTCCCTGATACCTAACTCCACCCGCAGCGTCGTATAGACTTCCTCCGGCATACCGCCAGGGCCGCCTACTATCTGGTGCGTCGCCTTGCCCACAACGGCGTCGCTGGAAAGGCTGAACGCCCGCTTCGCGCTCTGATTGCCCAAGTCTATCGCGACCACGATTGCGACGCCCAGCGTTATCCCTAACACCGAAAGAGCCATTTGCCAGGGATGTCTCAGAAGATGGCGCAAAGCGGATAGCCAGAGCAGCGTAGTCATCGCGCGACGAATCCCATGACCCTATGTCCCCAACCGTCATTCCCGCGCGCCGTACCGTCATTCCCGCGAAAGCGAGAACCCTCGAAGAGGCTCGCAGCTTGGCAATCCATAAGCCTTTGCGACTGCGCGAACTCAGCCATGCGACCTGGCCCGTTCAACGAGTCGGCCATCCTCAATCGCGAGCGCCCTGTCCGCCATTCCGATAACCATGTCGCTGTGAGACACCGCTATCATCGTCTTGCCGCTCGCCCGAACCAACCCGTCCAGGAGAGACATGACCGCCATTCCGGTATCGGCGTCCAGGTTGCCGGTGGGTTCATCGGCCAGAATCAGCTTGGGGTCATGTACGAGCGCGCGGGCTATCGCTACGCGCTGCTTTTCCCCGCCGGAAAGCCTGTCGGGATAGCTGTCCAGGCGGTCTTGCAGTCCGACTTGTTCAAGCAATTCGACGGCCCTCTCCCGCGACCGACTCCTGTCACAGCCGTTGAGTTGGAGAGGCAGAAGCAGGTTCTCGCTTACGCTCAGGGTGGGAATCAGGTTGAAGAACTGAAACACGAAGCCGATGTTCTCGCGCCGAAACAGCGTGCGCTCCTTCTCGGACAGCTTCGTAATTGGAACTGAGTCAATCATCACGTCCCCGCCCGTCGGAGTGTCAATGCCGCTGATGAGGTTAAGCAGGGTGGTCTTGCCCGACCCGCTCGGCCCGGCGAGCGCGACGAACTCCCCCTCGCGTATATTCGCGTTCACGCCGCGCAGCGCCGAGCGCGTCTCATCGCCCTCCACATAGGTCTTGGTCAGGTCTCGCATCTCGACCATGCGCGCGGCGATGTCGGGAATGGACATGGACAGGCAAACCCCATCTATTCGCCGTTGGTGTAGTCCGCTATTCGGGTAGGCGTCAGACGGAAGATGACGGTATTCTCCGACTGCTCGCGGTAGCCCTCCGCGAATGCGCGGCCCTCCTCATCGCCGTAGTACCTGACCGCCATAGCGAGAACAAGGTCGTACAGCGGGCGTTGGACTTCCTCCACCTTGCCGTCCAGGATAACCGACCTGTAAGGCGGCTCGCGCCAGTCCACGCAGAGCGAAGCGACCGGGCTGCGCGCTATGTTGCGCCACTTCAGCGTCCGGCGTCCGGTGAACATATACGCCGCGCCGTCCTCCCAGTGATACCAGATAGGCGCGGAGCGCGGACTCCCCTCGCCATCAACCGTGCTGATAACCGCGACCAGCGTCTGGCTGAGAAATTCGTCAACGTGTGTCGGGATATTCGGCATTGTTCTGATAGCCCCTTGTGATTGCTAAACTGGAATAGTCAGAGTCTGCGTCATGCGCCTAAAGTGTTTCGCGCCGCGACGGAACTCGCCAGTCGGCGCTCCAGGTCGAGGCCCCGGGCCAGGCTCATATCAAGGCCGTCGGCGACAGCGCTCTTGATTCCGGCGGACAGCGCGGGTGGAATCTTAGACAGGCTCTCGGCCAGTTCGAGCGACGCTTCTTCCAGTCCGTCCCGTTCCACTACGCGGTGTACAAGGCTCAGTTTCAGCGCGGTCTGAGCGTCCAGTACCTCGTTGGCCAACAGCGTCTTCATCGCCGGCCCCTGTCCGATTGTTCGGGGAAGCGTCTGGCTGCCGCCCGCCGCCGGCACCATGCCCAGCGCCGTCTCCGGCATCCTGAATATCGCATCCTCGGCGGCCACGCGCAGGTCGCACAGACAGGCTATCTCAACCCCGGAACCGATTACGTACCCGTGCAGCGCGGCCACGAGCGGCTTCCGAATCGAACCGAACAGTCCCCACAGGTCACGCTCCCAGCGCACCTGTCGCGCTACGACCTGGGACGGGGCCGTGCCGAACTCGGTCAGATCCGCTCCCGCGCAAAATCCCCTGTCGCCCGCGCCCGAAATCAGCGCCACGCGGATGTCGGGGTCGTCGCGCGCCGCTTCGAGAGCGACGTAGAGGTCGTCGCGCATCTGGACGTTGAATGCGTTGATGACGCCCGGCCTGTTCAGGATAAGCCGTCCCACCGCGCCTTCTTTGTGGAACAGAACAGTGGGTTCGTCGGACATCATCGCCCCCGGTAGGTCGGGCCGCGTCTTTCGAGGAAGGACGAGATTCCCTCGCTTCTGTCCCGGGTGGACTGGAGCAGGAAACTCAGGTCGGCCTCAAGCCGCAGGCCATGGTCCAATGTGCCGTCCATGCCGTTCAGAACCGCCTCTTTGAGGTATCGCAATGCGATTGGGCCGTGTCCCGCGATGAGCGAGGCCAGTTCCATAGCGCGTTCGGATACCTTCCCATTCTCAACCACCTCGTTCACAAGGCCAATTTCCAACGCCTCGGCAGCCGAGACGCGCCTGCCGGTCAGCAGCATATCCACAGCCCTCGAACGGCCTATGAGCCTGGGCAAGCGCTGAGTTCCGCCGTCCCAGGGCATCGCGCCGTTGAGCGCCTGAGTCATGGCGAAAACAGAGTCGCTGTCCGCGACGCGCAGGTCGCAGGCGAGCGCTATCTCCAATCCCTGATCGTCGGCTCTACCCTGAACCGCGCATATAACGGGCTTCTCTATATCGGCTATGGCCTGGGCGGCCCTGAGCAGGTCGGGCATAGACTCGCCGGCGATTGCGGCGTCGAGAACTTCGGGCGACGCGCCGAGGCAGAAATCGCTTCCATCCGCGCCCAGGACCGCCACCCAAACATCGTCACGCTGGCGAACTTCGCTCGCGGCGTCGCTCAGAGAGTAGGCTGTCTCGAACCCTATCCGGTTACCGGGTTCGGACGACGCGATTGTTATGGTCGCGATGTGTTCGGATATTTCGAGTTGGACGCTCATTCCCTCTTGTCCGTAATCATTCGGCGAGACTCAAGGCGTAGCGACAGAAATCGCGACGTCTGATCGCTCCGGCGCGGATCAATCGTGGCGTATCCTGCGTTCTTCGATTTCATACCAGAACACCCTGCCCGACTCCACATCCTCCCGGACGCGATCATCCAGGTGAACTCCCGCCACTACTCCATAAGCCCTCTTCTGGGTGAACCTTTCCAGGTACGCCACGTTTCGCATGGCCCTGCGGGTATCCCTGCCGTTGATGGTATAAGAGGCTTCCACCGCGATATAGCAGGTTTCGCCGTTCGGATCCTTGGGATTCCTGGCTTCCATTATCAGGTCGGCGCGCCGGAAACTTCTGAGATTGTCCCTGCGGGATTGGGGGCTGTCGAACATTCCCGTAGTATCGGCGGATTCGATCATGTCCATAAGCTGGTTCGCGCTGAGAGTGCTCACACGCCTCAATCCCAACTCGATAGCGACGTCATCCGCAAGTCTTATGGCGGCGGCTTCGGTAGCGTAACCCTTGAGCATACCTATGTCGTCCCTTACCTCTCTGTGCCGTTGTTCGGAAAGCTCTACGAAGTCAGTAAACTCAGTGTGTCGTTGTTCGGAAAGCTCTACGAAGTCAGTAAACTCAGTGTGTCTCTGTTCGGAAAGCTCCACGAAGTCAGTAAACTCTTTGTGTCTCTTGTCAGCCAGCTTGACGGACTCGGCGTGTCTTTGAGGCAGTTCAAGCAACTCGCGGGTCAGAAGCCGAGCGCGCAACGCTTCGAGCAAGCGAGGATTTTCGTCCAGTATCTGGATAAGTTCTTCGACTGTGTTGAAAGTAGCCATAAGCTCTTGCCTGGTGACGTTGATTATATCATGGACGGTTCGGCGCGCGGCATAGCCGGGTTGTCCGCGCGTTCCGGCATACCGCTCGGAATCACAACCGCCGCCAATGAGTGTGGGAAATCGTCCGGTTACCTGAGTTGTATGACCACCTGGCGAGAGTCGCCGTCCCCGGCGCTTTCGGTGGTGACGCGAGGATGGTCGGACAGCGCGAGATGAACTATCCTGCGCTCATTGGGCGGCATCGGCTCCAGCGCGATGGAGCGGCCCGTATCGGCGACTCGCCCCGCCACTCGGCGGGCCATATTGCTCAGCGCCTGGTGGCGGCGCTCCTGGTAGCCTTCCACGTCAATCATCAAGTTGACGCGCTCGCCAATCCTGTGACTCACGATGTACTTGACCATGAACTGGATGGTGTTCAGCGTCTCGCCCTTCCTTCCTATGAGAAGGCCGGCGTCGTCGCCTTCTATCTCGAAGACGGGGCCGTCCAGAGACTCGTTGTACATCTGCTTGAGGGTCAGGGTGGCGTCCACCTCCATCATGGAAATTAGAGATTGCAGGACTTCGGAGGTGATGGTTACGTTGTCGGGCGGCGTGTCGTCGAGAAGCGTAACGTGGACAACCGCGGGTTCCGCGCCTATGCCGAGAATGCCCGACTTCCCCCGGCTAACGACGGCGATTTCTACGTCGCTGCGTTCGGCGTCTAGCTCCTTTAGAGCGATTTCGATTGCTTCTTCTACTGTTTTGGCCGACATCTCTATCTCTTGCATCATTGGTCTCCTCGACGGAAGGAACAGGCGCGGGGACCAGAGACGTGGCCGCGACGGACTCGGCGTCTTCCTCGCCGCGCCTGAACTTGAAAAGATTCAATAGTGGATCCCACCCGGTGACAAAGCCCTGTATCACCACCCCAACCACGTTGGACACAACCCAGTACACGGCCAAGCCACTTGGGAAATTAAGCGTGAAGAATCCGAACATCACCGGCATCATCCACAGCATCATCCTGTTGGTGGACGCCTGGCGCTCGTCAGCCGTCGGCATCGTGGTCATCTTCTGCATGACCCACATGGAAACGCCGACCAGGACGGGCATTACGAATGGCGTCGGATCCGGCAGCGCCAGATCCATCCAGAGGAATTTGCTGTTGATGGGTATTACGCTATGCACGCTGGGCAGCCACACGTACAGGTGCCTCGAAAGCCCGACGAGACTTTCGGGATTGGAAGGGACCGTCTGTATGATGGCCTGGTAGAGTCCAATCCATATTGGGAACTGTATGAACATAGGGCCGAGACAGCCGAGCGGGTTCACCCCATGCTCGCGATAGAGCTGCATCGTCTCCTGCGAGGCCTTCTGCCTATCCCCCTTGTTTCGCTCCTGGATGTCCTTCATAAGAGGCTGAAGCGCGGTCATGGCCTTTATCTGACGGCTCTGCTTTACTGTCAGAGGAACGAGCGCCAGCCGCACCAGCAGGGTAAAGGCGATTATGGCTATGCCGAAGTTCAGGAACGACCATGAATAGAGCAGCACCAGCCCGTTTATCATCGGCTGGATGATAACGAGGTTCCAAGCGTCAATTATTACGTCTAAGAATTCCAAGCCGCGCCTCTACCTCAGCAAGCCTTCGCTCTATCTCGAGGGTGGGGGTCGTCCTCGTCGGTCTTGTACACCCACTCCTCGTCCGGATTTCCGTTGGGCTTTATTCTCAAAGCCATTATAGTGTGATCGGTTGAAGCGAAGTATAACAGGTCGTCGGACGCCTTGAGCGAAGTTCGGATGTCCGCGCCTATTCTGCAAGCCGCCAATTCGCTGCCATTCTTCTCCAGCAGGGCTATCCTCGAGTTTCCCCCGTCTGCGATTGGCAGCGCTATCAGGCCGTTGACGACCGCCGGAGCGCCCACAAGCTGGCCTTCGCTGACGTACTTCCACTCCAGGCGGCCCGTAGCCGCGTCCAGAGCGTAGAGAACGCCGTCCAGAGAGGGAGCGTACACTACCCCGTCGTCCACAAGTGGCGTCGCCCAGTACCACCGCGTGGCGTCGGGGAACTTCCACTTCAGATTTCCCGTATTGGCGTCCAGAGCGTACAGGGTACTGTCGAACCCTCCGAATATCACCGTGTCATCATGCGCGGCGATTCCCGAAGCGACCGATCCGCCCAGCTTGTATTTCCACTTCTCGCCGCCGTCTTCGATGTTCACCGCATAGACGTAGTGATCCAGAGAGCCGAAGTAGGCCACGCCGTTCCTGATAGTCGGCGAAGACCATATAGGGCCTGGATCGCCGTACTCCCAGACGGGATCGCCCGCCACTATGTCCACGGCGTGCAGGCCGCTCTGCGAACTGTCGGTAGAACCCGCCGCTCCGGTGCCTACGAGTGCCAGGTCTCCGGACACCGCCGGGCCGCCCACTATCCGAACCGACAGCCGTTCCTGCCAGGCGGGGCTGCCGTCCGCTTTGTTGTACGCGTACAGAACACCGTCGTAGCCGCCCACCAGAACGAGGTCGTCCGTCACCGCGACAGACCCGTAGATAGCTTTGTCCGGGTCTTCCTCGGTCGGCAGTTCCCGTCGCCACACCGTATCGCCGGTATTCTTGTCGAGGGCCAGCAATTCGCCCTGCATGGTTCCGATGAAGAGGGTATCGCCGCTCACGGCGCCGGCCGACCATCCCTGTGGCCGCCTCACGACATCGCACCCAACCAGAACCAGCGTGGCGGTCAGGGCCAGAATGAACAAGGCTATCTTGGAGCCTCGCCCGATATTCGTATTTGCCATTTGTGAATTTCCGTAGATGGGGCGCCGAGCTAATGGCGTCCGCGCGAATTTCTATGTATAGAGTATGAACTATGGAACAGGGTCATATCCACTGCTTCCGAACGGGTTGCAGCGTCCCAGCCGTTTCAGGGTCAGCCACGAACCGCGAAGAAAGCCGTGTTTGGAAATAGCCTCGTAAGAATAGTTGGAACAACTGGGGGTATGCCTGCACAGTCCGGGCAGATATGGAGAGACCGCCAGTTGATAGAGTTTTATGGCCGCCAGAGCGGGATTCCGCATCAGCGCATCTCTCCATATCGCGTTCTATCCGTCTTTCGGTTCCAGGACTCCCGAACGATTGAGCAGCCTGTTCAGGGAGCGTCTGAGCGTCCAGTAGTCCGCCGTCCTCGCGCCCTGACGGGCGATTACCACGATGTCCCATCCTTCCCGCGCGCGCGCCCTGATCGCCGCCGACTTCAGTCTTCTCTTTATCTTATTGCGAACGATAGCGTTTCCCACACGCTTGCTAACGGAAAAGCCGAACCGGGTCGTGTCGGATCCGTTGGCGCGAGTTATCACCACCAGCCTTCTATCCACTCGGCTCTTGCCGAGACGCCTGGCCAGCGCGAAGTCGCTTGACTTTCTCAGACGGCGCGCCCGCTGCATAGCTCTCAGAGTCGTTTACCGCTAAGGGCGGTTTACGCGGGATATTTGGTCGTGAATCAAACGGTCAACTTGTGCCGACCCTTGAACATCCTCCTCTTGAGGACGTTCCGGCCCGCCTTGGTTCTCATTCTGGTTCTGAAGCCGTGCACTCTGGCTCGGCGTCTCTTCTTTGGCTGATAAGTTCTCTTGGGCATCTTGTCATAACCTCTCAAACCTATGGAATTATAGTGATTGCGAGAGCGCGGTGTCTAGTTCCGGGGACTTAGCTGGCCTCTGAGGAACACTTTCAGCACTCCCTCGTTCGCCGCGCTCGAAAGTCTGCGCTCCACAGTCCCGTCTCTGCCGATGAAGAACGTGGTGGGAAGCGAGACTACCTTGTAGTCCCTGGCTATCTCGCTGGTCGCGTCCAATCCGATGGGATAGGTAACGCCCGCGCTCTCCGCGAATTCGCGCGCGTTCTCCAGCGTGTCGGAAATCGCCACGCCGAGGAAGACCACATCCTGGTCTATGTATTCCTGGTGCATCGTCTCGAAGAAGGGCATTTCCCAGCGACACGGCGGACACCAGGACGCCCAGAAATTCAGGACGACTATCTTGCCCTCGAAGTCGGACAGCTTCACCATGTCGCCGCCGAAGGTCTCAAGCTCGAAGTCTATCGCCTTGCCGGACTCTTTCGTGGCGCGCGGCTGAATCCTGGCCGGCGTGGGCGCGGGAAGCGCGGTACTGGTCGGTTCGGGTTCGGCGGTAGCGGTCGGCGCGGGTGTCGGAACAGGGGTGGAGGTTGGAATCGGCGTAGGCGTCGGTTCGGGCGTAGGCGTGGAGGTAGGGACCGCGGTGGCGGTGGGCGGCGGCGGAGCCGACTGCCCGCAGGCGACAATCGCGAGAACTACCGCGACTATGATGAGTGGAAGTGCGAGAGGCTTCATTCTCCAATTATAGACTATCCATTGACGCGAGGCGAAACCCTTATCTTTTACGCTTCCGCTTCAACTGCTAGAATAGACAGAGGAAAGAGACATGGTAACCGCGGTACACACCGCCGACGACCTTATCAGGATACTGCGCCAGGACCCGGAGATACTGGAGCAGGTTCGCCGCGCCATATTGACCGACGAACTTCTGGAGTTGCCGGAGAAGTTCGCGGAGATGGCCGAAACGCAGGCTCGGATGCTCGAAACTCAAGCCGAACTGCTCATCAGTCACCGGAGATCGGAAGATCGTGTTGGCTATCTTGTGGGAGCGGAGCTTGAAAGAAAGGTCTTCCGAATACTCCCAGTCCGCCTCAACCAGATATACCAACTTCGTCGTCCTCGAATAGTTCTTCGTCAAGGAGACTATACGCCCGATACGCAGAGATTCCTTGACGATGTTGAGAACGCGCTGGATTCCGCGACCATCACCGAACAACAGTATGAAAGAATCCTATTGACCGACTTGGTTGTACGGGCGTCTCGCAAGGGCGGTCAAGGCGCAATCTATTTCGCGGTCGAAGCATCAGGGACAGTTGCGCGTAGGGATATTGATAGGGCATTCCTTGCCTCAAACGCAATCCGCGCAGTCTATCAGGTTGATGCTGTTCCAGTCGCCGTGGGATACCGCATCCACCCGGCAGACCGATTGTACGCCGACCAGGTGGCGGTGAGAACCATAATCCTGGAAGAAGAGGAACTCTAGCCCAAGCGCCGGTATTCGGGAATCACTTATCTTGACCCTCGACCATGACGACACCCTCCCCACATTCCTCAGATGGTCGGATCACCTGACAGGCAAAACCTGTATTATCAGAGTGGAGCCGGAGGATGTCGGAGCGCCAATCGGACGACTTGTATCCGAATACCTGGCTGTCCGCGACACCGGGCGTCTGGCGCTCGAGCGTCGCCTGCTGCCCGACTCTCTAAGCCGGTTCGAGGCGTTTCAGGACATCGCCCTCACGCTTTCGGACGACGGGACTCCGGGGACTTTGATTCCCGGAACCGTCCTCAGAGACGGCCCGCGCGAACTCCGTCCAGACCATCCCGCGCCATGCGAAACCGCGCTTCTGAACGATTCGCCAGTACACCTGTTGGACGTGTCCATAGACCGCGGCGAGACCGGATACACGCGAAACTGGACAGGGTTCAACCAAAGACGATGGGAGCGAAACAGGGATAGCTTTCAGCGTTTCGTTGAGAGCGCGACGGACCGCGGGCGTGAGTCGAAACTGGACTTCCTGCGCCTGCTGGCGAAAGCGATGTGGGACAGCCCTTTCGAGAACTATTCCCGCTTCACCGGGCATAGACTATCCTACAAGACCGCCGACGAGACGCTTCTGAACATCATCGAAGGGCGCGGAGCTATCTGTTCGGAAAAGGTACAGGCGCTCAAGTTCATCACAGATATGTACGGCCTGGAATCGAGCTACGTCTTCGCCGGCCCGGACGCCGTGGGGCGGCTTCCCGGCTGTGACCTCCGGCGGATACTGGAGACGTTCGATTTTCAGGGGGCGCGCCAAACCATGCGATACTGGCAGCATCTGGCGCTGGAGTACGTGATAGAGGGGCGGCGCGTACTAGTTGACGCCACCAACGGCAATATACCGTTCCTGTTCCTGGAAGGCGCAGAACGCGAATCGCTTCTTGACCCGGACTTTCCCAAGCCGATGCCCGTAAGGATGGGAACGTACTCTGAGAACTTCTACTATCATCGCGCCCCTGACGATCTCGCCCTGGACCTCTGCTACGCCATGGAGAACTACATTCCTGAGATTGACCTCGTGCAGGTCTTCGACAACGAACTCGGCCTTGTGATAACGCCTGATTTCCTCGTGGCTCCTGTCCCGCACAGGACGGAGGAGGAATTTCAAGAGATGGAAGCGCTCTACGAGCGGCTGGCCGCCCCCGACGACCTGGAAGTGGACGTCAGCCCGGACTGGCGACTGGACAGCGCCCTGGGCGAGTCATTCCACCAATATGAACCCGAGGCCGCCGACGCCATCCTCGATTCGCGAGACCACCTGCTGGAACGCTACGACCTGTTCGAGGGCTTGGGTCACCAAATGGGACTGGCGATAGTGAAACTTCAGGGCCGACCGTGAATCATCCGCCAAATGAACAGGTTCGGCTTGAACTTCTCGCGTCCGCCGTGGACGCCGCGCGGCAGACCGCCTTCTGGAGTCGAAAGCTGGGGAGCGACCCTATCCATTCGCTTTCCGACTTCGAGCGGCTTCCCACAGTGGAAGCGCGCGAATACCGCCGACAGCGATTCGCCGACCTGGTGGCGAATCCCGAGAAAATTGACTGGATACCCGGCCCCTGGCTGGGCCAGTCGCCCGACCGCGCTCCGGTCGCCGAGGGCGCGGCGGAGGCCGCCCTGAGAGTCAGGATACTGCGCGACGCGCTATCTCTCATTGTCCCCGACGACGACGATGCGCCAAGCGCGGTGGTGGCGACCACGTTCGACAATCGCCACTTCGGAGCGGAGATGTGCGCCGTCTTCGTTCGCGTGGGCGTACCGGCGCACCTGGTTACGGACAGCGGCGCGGACAGATTGAGCGAACTCGTGAGCAAGTTCCAGCCGGATATAGTCGCGCTGCTGTCCGACCGACTAGACGCCGACGACCTTCCCGCATCCGTAAGAGGCGTCGTCACCGTCGGAGCGAAAGCCCTCCCGGCGAGCGTACCTTTCGTTGATCTGTATGTGTGCAACGAGTTCGGAGTTCTCGGCGGCAGAAGCGACGGGGAGGGGTATAAGTTGGCCCATGACGCCTTCTATTTCGAGACATCCGCCAAAGATACGCTGGTCGTTACCCCGTACTTCTCCCGCGTACAGCCGATAATCAGGCTGGACACGGGCGACAGGATTCAGATAACGACGCCTGCCGATATGTGATAGATTTGCGCTGATGGATGCCGCAGAATTCGACCGTCTGATACAGACCCAGGCCAACCAGGCGCTGGGAGTTCCAAGTTCGCCCGCTTATGTATATTCGGAAGCGGTATTGCGAGTCTTGGCGCGGCAGGCCGCCTCGATAGCGAGACGGTCGGGCTGCGAACTACTCTACACACTGAAGGCGTGCGCGGCATTTCCGGTTCTCGAAACGCTCGCGCCGTTCGTTCATGGATTCGCGGCGAGTTCGGTATTCGAGGCGCGGCTTGCCGACGGCGCGTGGCGTTCCGGCCAATCCCTGCACTGCTACTCCCCCGCCTATTCCGCGGCGGACATGGAAGCCACGCTGGCCTTGGCGGACTGCCTATCGCTCAACTCCCTCGCGCAACTCCACTTAGCGGCATCCCTGAATACGGGATCGGCCTCGCTCGGTCTCAGGATAAACCCGGAACTGTCCTTCGTCTCCGACGCCAGGTACGATCCCTCCAGGCGGGGATCGAAACTCGGAACGCCCCTGTCCGACTTGGCAGATGTTCTTCACATTCCCGAAGCGGTAGAGGGCGCGCACATTCACAACAACTGCGAATCCGACGACCTGACGCAATTGGCCCAAAGCGCGGACGCGCTCACGCAGACGCTCAGGCGCATTGACAACCTGCGCTGGGTCAACCTCGGCGGCGGCTACTATCTCGGCCCCGAGACGGACGCCGATCCGCTGCGCCGGGTAGTCGGCGGGCTGCGCTCGGATTTCGGAGTCAGGGTATTCATCGAACCCGGCACGGCCCTGGTTCAGCAGGCCGGATTCCTGGTGACTGAGGCTTTGGACGTGTTCAGAAACGACGGGACGGACATCGCGGTACTGGACGCGACCACGAGCCACCTGCCGGAAGTCTTCGAATACCGGTTCACCCCGGAAGTCAGCCGCCCGGAGACGGAAGGCGGACATCCCACGAACCTGGTCGGACGCTCTTGCCTCGCGGGAGACATATTCGGCTGCTACGAATTCGCGTCGCCGGTTCAGGTTGGAGACCGCATCGCTATCAAGAACGCGGGCTCTTACTCTCACTCGCGCGCCGTTCCCTTCAACGGCATTCCGATACCCAGCGTCTATACGCTCAGGGAGGATGGGAGTTTCGACGTGGCGGCAAGTTACGGCTACGAAGATTTCGCGGCCAGGAACGGAGCGACGCCAATTGCTGCTTACTGAAAGACAGCTATCCATCAGTCCTGGCGCGGACGATTTCGCGGCTATCCGATCCGGCGTAGCGAAGTCCCTGGGCGCGGATGAAATACCCGCGCGCTTCGCGGTCACCGACTCCGGCGGCGGCTCGTACCAGTGCGAGATAGGGGTAATCGCGGGCGAACATCCTCACGGCGTCTCCCCACTGTTCGATTTCAGGCGTCGGAGCCACGAGTCCCGGGAATCGTTCAACGTTGTTTTCATAGTTCCAACGGGCATAGGCGCGGAGATTGGAGGACACTCCGGGGACGCCACGCCCGCCGCGATACTGCTCGCGCATATAGCCGATACGCTGATTACCCACCCCAATGTCGTCAACGCATCGGACATCAACGAACTGCCGTCGAACGGGCTGTACGTGGAGGGCAGCGTCCTGACGCGGCTGATGATGGGAACGGTCGGACTGCGACCCGCGAGAGCGAACCGGGTGCTGGTCGCGCTGGACGGAAGCTACAACGAGCGCTACGCCAAGTACACGGTGAACGCCGTGAACGCCGCCCGCGCCACGTATGGCCTCAACTGCGCCGGAATCGTTGGGATAGAGCCGCCTATGAGGGTGGTGGGGAGTTACAGCGAAACCGGACGCGCCTCCGGCTACGTGGAGGGCGTCGCGGGCTTGCTCGACGCGCTGATAGAGAAGCGCGACGACTATGACGCCGTGGCGCTGGCCTCGGTCGTGGAGGTTCCCGCCCACTACCACTACGACTACTTCACCAGCGGCGGTGAGATGATAAACCCCTGGGGCGGCGTAGAAGCGCTTCTGACGCACGCCGTCTCCGCCATATTGAATGTCCCCACCGCCCACGCGCCCATGATGGAGTCCGACGACATAGCCGCCGTGGACCCCGGCGTCGTGGACTCCAGAATGGCCGCCGAGATAATCTCCATCACCTTTCTCCAGTCCGTTTTGAAAGGACTTCAGCGCGCGCCGTCCATCGTGACGGACGAATCCCAGTTCGACAACCCGGGCGTGATGACCGCAGAAGACGTATCCTGCCTGGTAATCCCCGACGGCTGCCTCGGACTGCCCACCTTGGCCGCGCTGAAACAGGGCATACCCGTGATAGCGGTCAGAGAGAACCGCAGCCTGATGCGGAACGACCTTGACACGCTGCCCTGGAAACCCGGCCGCTTCTACATGGCCGAAAACTACTGGGAAGCCGCCGGAATAGCCGCCGCGCTCAAGGCCGGACTCGATCCCCACTCCGTCCGCCGCCCGCTCCACACCCTCCGCTCATACCAATGACAAAATCAAATCCCTTCCCCCTTGTGATGGGCTCACAAGGGTAGGCAAATGTCCAATCAGCTACGAACTTCAGTCAATAGATCCCCTCTCCCTCAGGGAGAGGGCTAGGGTGAGGGTGAAATCCCAAATGCAAGCGCGCTCATTTCCCACTCAACTCCTCCACCCGATAGCGCCCCCCTCGAACGCCCAACTGTCGGCGCTCCGCCGAATGACGCTCCACTGCGTCCGCCACTTCCCCACCTACCAACGCATCTTCCGCGACGCAGGAATAACCCTCGGCGACGTCGAATCCGGCGATCCGCTGGAAATCCTCTCAAATCTCCCCGTCATCGGCGCGGACGAACTTCACAGTATCAGCATGGAGTCGCTCAGCGCGATTGACACAATCGTTGACACCGAAACGTCCTCCGGCACGACCGGCGGCGCGAAGATACGCTTCATCTCATACGAGGACGACGCCGCTGAGCATGAATTCCTGGCCCGCCTGCTCAGAATCTGCGGCATCGGCCCCGACGACAGGGTAGCCTGCCTGGACACCGACCCCGCCGCCGTCATGGTCTCATTCCCTCGCGCCTGCGAACTCGTTCCTACCGCCGAATCCTACTGCGTCAGTACCGGAGCGGGATTCGGCAGGTCGCTGCGGCTGCTCAGCCGACTAAGGCCGTCGGCGCTGGTCAGCGTACCTTCTATCATCGAAAAGACTCTGGACGCCGCCCGCGAGTCGGACGCGCCAGCGCCGGATACCATCCGAAGGGTCATCTACATAGGCGAGGGCATGGACGCCGCGCTCAGAAGGCGCGTACAGGCGACGCTTGGCGCTGAGGTGTTTTCCTACTACGGATCCAGCGAGACTTCGGCGCTGGGGACAGAGTGCGCCGCCCACGCCGGAATACACCTGCTCGGCTCCCGAACCCTCTTCGAGGTGGAAAGAGAACAAGACGCTTCCGACACCGGCGAACTGATAGTCACCACCCTTGTTCAGCGCGCGCTGCCCCTGCTCAGGTACAGGCTTGGCGACCTTGTGAGACTGAGACCCGGCCTTTGCGCCTGCGGGCTGGACGAGCCGCGCATAGACGTGCTGGGCCGTTCGGAGATGTTCGCGTCCATCCTGGGGTCCAAAATTCACCACCAGGCCATATACCAAAGCCTGGCGCGAGCGGGTCTGACTGGACCTTTGCAGATATTCCTGGAAAACGGACAGGAGCGCGATATGATGCGACTGAGAATCTCGGACCGCAATTCTCATATCGAACACCGCCTGCTGTCCGCCATACTCACCGACCACCAGGATGTGGAGTTTCTGCATGACAGCGGCCTGCTCCATGTACGGGTGGAGATGACGCCTTCTTCGGAACTTCTCGGAGATAGGAAGGCTAACAGGCTGGTGGATCTTCGCCACTGAACGCCCGATATTCCTTTCTGTGGTATGATGGGACTAAGCTATTGACTTTGTTGGCGCGAGGAGCGGACAAACCGATGAAACAGTGGATCGCTGAAAACGCGCCCTTTGCGTCTGTACTGGGCGCCGTTATAACGATGCTGGCGGGAATGGCGGCTATACTCTGGATAGTGTGGCAAGTCCAGTACCAGATAACCGAGAGCATCTTGGAGGCCGAAATTCGGCTCGAAACGAAGATAGCTGAGTCCGAAACTCAACTCAGGGAAGAAATAGCCCAGGTCAAAGCCGAACTTTCAGCCGACATAGCCGAGGTCAAGGCTGACCTCTCCGGCTTGGAAGACAAGTTCGACGCTTTCCAGAAAACCCTTGACGCGCGGCTTCATAGTGTCGAACTGGAACAGGCCGAGCAGAGAGGAATCCTCTCCGCAATCCAGCAGCGGTAGCGACTCTTCATCGGTACAATTGCGCCGTCTTACCTCATATCCTAATACCAATTCGGAGTAACGTCGTCGTGTTCCCACGGTTGCGCGCCAGATATTTGATGCTTCCACCGTTCGTCCTGATCTTGTCGAAGGACGATCTTGCCTGCTTCTGAAGTTCATGCCCTAATCAGAATGAAATGGTATAAGCCAAGACCGCCGAGCGACGCGGCGCGCGCGCTCACCCTGGCGGATAGAACCGCCGAGCGAGTGCCGGATTCCGTATCCGACGCCGCGCTGATCTATCGCCTGAACGAATCAGCCCGCGCCCTGTCTCAATCCGACTCGACCGAATACGCGCTTATTGACGCGCTCGCGGTCGTTAGCGAGTCAGTCAGACGGCGCATGGGGGTGTGGAAGGCTGTCCTGGACGACCCGGATGAACTCTCCGGCCCCGTTCGGGAAGTTCGCCTGCTCGCCGACCGCCTGCTCGACCCGACCGACCCCAACGCGCCAATCCACGCCATCCACCGCTACGCGACGCTGAGAGAATGGGCCGCCTCATCCTCGCGTAAGACCGGTCTGCGAGACGATGCCCGAACCGCGCTCCAATGGCTGCTCATAGCCCGCGCGAGGATTCGCGCCGAACATCCGCCCCATATACACTTCCCCCCCGGCTTCTACCAATCCCTCCGTGAACTCGACGATGACGACTGCCTTCTCTACGCGCCCACGCGCCAGCAACTCGCCGCCGCCGCCCTGCTGCTGAACGGCGCAATCGTCGAGATGGACGCCGGAGAGGGCAAGACCCTCGCCTCCGCCATCGCCGCCATCATATCCGCCGCCGCAGGCCGCCGAGCGCATATCCTCACCGCCAACGACTACCTCGCCGCCCGCGACTGCGACGACCTCGCTCTCACAATGGAGTCGCTCGGATTCGCGCCCGGCCTCGTCATCGCCAGCATGGATCCGGACGAGCGCAGGCTTCAGTACCCGCGCTCAATCGTGTTCGCCACGGCCAGGGAGGTCGGCTTTGACTATCTGAGGGACAACATAGCCCGCAGGCAAGATACCCGCGTCCGCCCTGTGTTCGACGTGGCGATTGTGGACGAGGCGGATCACCTGCTGATAGACCAGGCGAGAACGCCGCTCATCATAGCCGGAGAAGCCATGTCCGAATACGAGGATGACGACGCGCCGGAGAACCTCGCCATTCGGATGATAGAGGAGCAGGCGGCGTATGTTGACGCGCTCTACTCCAGCCTAGACGGCGCGGGCCCCATGGACCAGTCCACCCCGGCGCCCCATGCCGTCGCCTATACAACCCCAAGCCGTCATTCCCGCGAAAGCGGGAATCCACAGGTGGGAGGGACAGCGCGGACATCGGGAAATCATGACACTGCGCGATCAGCCGCGCTGCCCCAAGATACGAATACTGTACTGGCGACCATACTGCTGGCCGAGGGGCTGAGTACGAGACTGGCATCAGCGCTGGAACGTCTGGGAAAGAGCGGCAGGCGGATACGGCTGGCGCTCATGGCGCTGAACGACGATGACGAAGGCAATCCGCTGGAATCGGAGTTGCTCTTCGCCATAGACGCCCCCAATTCTGCGCTCAGGATAACGGCTTTAGGATGGGATTTCATCATGGATAGGCTGGACAACCCCGCGTCGGCTTTCGAGGTCGCGCAGATACTCCGCGCCCGCGTGACTCACACCTCCGACGAAGACTACGTGGTTGACCCCGACGGCGTAACGCTGGTGGACAGGCTGGACGGACGCCCGATGCGCTCACACCGATACATGGACGGTCTGCACGAAGCGATTGAGGCCAAAGAGGGTATCGAGGGCCGCGCGCGCGCCAACCCGTCGGCGCGAACCACGATACACGGCCTGATGTCCAACTATGCCACGATAGCGGGGCTGACCGGAACGGCGAGCGAGGCCGCCCACATCTTCGCCCAGGACTACGGCGCGACGGCGGTTAGAGTCCCGCCCACGTTTCCAACGCGCCGCGTGGACTCGGATACGCGCGTCTATTTCGACAAGAGCGACCACGCGCTCGCGCTGGCCGGTGAGGTTTCGCGCTGGCGCGAAATCGGAAGGCCGGTTCTGATTGCCTTCGGAAGCGTGAGGGAGTCCGCCGAGTTCAGCGCCATACTCGAACGACGGGGCGTCGCGCGCCGGCTTCTCAACGCATCCAACCCGTTCCAGGAGTCGGAGATAGTGTCGCGGGCCGGGGAGTTCGGCGCGGTCACCGTATCAACCGGAATGGCCGGACGCGGGACGGATATAATCGTGGCTGAGGACGTTGACATTCGGATAGCGGAAGGTCCTGGAGAATCGGCTGAGCGTATAGAAGATTCGCTCGGACTGCTGGTTATAATCGCGTCCCTGCCCGCTTCACGAAGGGTTGAACGCCAGTTGAGAGGACGCGCGGCGCGGCAGGGCCGGCCGGGCGCTTCGGCGATGATGGTCTATATAAACGATTCGGTTCTGGCCTTCACCAGGCAGCAGACGGCGCTGTTTCGGATGCGAGAACCGGGCGACGCTTATGTACAAGGGCGTCAGGTCGAGCGACTTCTGCGCCAGGCCCAGAGCGAAGCAGAATCCCACGGTCGCGCCGTTCTGGAAGCGTCCGCCGACTTCGCCGCGATAATCGAACGAGAGTCCCGCGCCCACTACTCATACCGCGAAGCCGTCATGGATTCCGGGAGTTGCCGCAGGCTCCTGGAGAACGACATGGCCGGGTGGGTGGAGCGGCGACTCGCGCCTCTGCGGGACATTCGAGCGGACTATCGCGGCGCGTTCGACTCGGCAGCGGAACGGCTATGGGACGAGTGCGAGGTGGACATAGGTTCAGCCGAGACTACATCTCCCACGCAGGCCGAAGACGCGCTGGCGCTTGTCGTTGAAGATAGGCTGTTCCGGCACAGGACGAGGCTCGGGGAAAGGCGCTTCACGCTTGCCATAGCCGATATGTACATGGACGCCCTGGACGGCCTCTGGCCTGACCGCCTGGCCGCGCTCCAGGACATAGCGCTGTCCATAGCGCTCAGCTCCCAATCCCACGCCGCCGCGCTCACCCAGTTCGCCCGAGAGTCCCTGGCGGCCGGAAACGAACTGCGGTTTGAGGTCGCGGACACCGTGATTTCGTCGCTGCTGAAGTCGGAGTACGTGGAACCGGCGGCTGATTCGGAGGAAAATCGGATTGAACGGCTCCCAAGTGAACTATCCGACCTGATAACCTGATAGACTATTGGTGACGGATAAACCGATGCGCTCTATCATCCAGGAGGCGTGACCGATGGATCCAATAATTATCATATTCCTTGTGGCCGTATTCGTAGGTGGCGGGTGGTGGCTTGTCAGGCGCGCGCGCAGGCGCAAGGCTGAGCGCAAAGCGATGATGGACGGAACCGACGCCGCGACCATGATGGGAGCCGGATTCATCGCGGGCGGCTTCCTGCACGGCGGCGGACACCATGGCGGCTCAGACCAAAGTGGCGGACATCACGGCGGTTCGGACGCGGGCGGCGGCTTCGATGGCGGCGGCGGTTTTGACGGAGGCGCGGGCTTCTAGCCGGAAATTCCCGCGCGCAACGATCCCGACACACAGAGCGAAGCGTTCCAAAGTCAGCGCTGAATGTTGCGTAACTCTCCGCTCTATGTGCTATAATATGTATATCACAGAACAAAGGTGCCTAGATAATATAATGTGGAGTTTATAAATGACGGCAAATCCGGACAGCGAAATTTTTTCGCAAGTCAATTTCAGCCGATTTCATAGCTAAATCAGCCGATTTACAGGTCATTTCCCTGGTTAAACGTCCCCAGTACTTGACCAGTCTTCGCCAAGCCGGCTGCCTGGACTAATATAAATCTCAATATATACCATATCGCCTTGTTAGCCGATTTTCTACACAACCGCCGACTTTGGGAAAACCCTGTATAGAGAGAAACGATGCTTGCGAAGAAGCGGAACAGAAAGACCACATTCGCCCTGCTCGCCGGCGCGTCTCTGATTGCCGGCCCGGCAATCGCCGCCTGCGACTCCGGCCCGACTTACGAGGACTGGGCCGCCACCGACGGCGCGGCGGGCCGAATCAACCTGGACGAAGTGCAGCAGGCTTTCAAGGACGCTGAAAGCCCGACGGATTTCGAGAAGCGCGTCAACGAGATATACGAGGGCGACGGCATTGTCCTCATCCGGGTGGAGCAGGATGGCGACTACATGAACCTCGAAGGCTGGGAGGACCTGAACAACTCCAAGCAGATCGAGGACGCCTCGGACGACAGGCTATTCTCCATCGTCCGCAACCACAACCGCGAACACGAGATGCGCGGCTACGGCGCGAACAGCTACTACCATCACGGATTCGGCGCGGGCGACTTCCTGTTCACCTATATGCTTCTGAGCGCGTTCAACCCGATGGGCGGCTACTATTACTACACGCCCACCTACAGGTACGACACGATAAGCCGGGACAGAACCAACTACCGCAACTCCTCCAGCTACCGCAGCCAGGTCTCCAAGAACTCCGGCTACTTCAGCAAGCAGAAGACATTCGCCGGCTCGTCCTACGACCAGGCCAGCCGCAACGTAAGCGCGTCCCGCCAGACCTACATGAACAACCAGAAGACAAGCGGCTCATACAAATCCAGCTCCACCGGAGTCCGCTCCAGCTGGGGCAGCAGTTCGCGCGGCAGCTCCTTCGGGCGCACCTCCACCGGATTCTCCGGCGGCGGCGGCTCCACCCGCCTGACGGGTTTCAGGCGTCCTAGTACACTATAAAGGACAGGGGAATTGAACTAGGTCATGCTGCAATTATGAAAATGTCGCTTGGAGACGGACCGATGAGAAAATACACCGACTATACTTACGCGAGACCGTCCCTCGTAGAAGGCATAATGCGTATTTTCGATCTCGGAAATACCATGAACGAGTACAACGGCTACGACGGTTCGTTCACAGGCAAAGAAGCGGACGCCCGCGCTATCCTGTCGGACTGGACGACCATCGGACAGGATATGTATTACGCGATGGGACGGTTCGAGAAAGAAGAAGGGCTGTACCGAATCTATGGCGAGTTGGATGAGTAAACCAAGTGAAAGTCAGTGTCTCCGCGACGAAAATCAGCCCGCCGTACAGCGGGCTGATTCTGTCCCTTCACATAGGGACCAAGTAACAATCGCTTCCTGGGAAGGGCCTCTTCCGCCTCCGAACCAACTGCGACGATATGAAGAAATAGTGCCGGGCGCGGCAGAGAGAATCCTGAGCATGACTGAATTTCAGGCGCGACACCGCATCCAAATGGAGAGGACTGTCATCTTGGGAGACTCCAAGAGGAGTTATTTGGGCTTGGGCGCGGCGTTCATCCTCTCGGCTCTGGTCATCATTGGCGGCATATACGTAATAGTCGCAGGTTATCCATGGGCCGGAGCTACGCTTGTTGGGATAAACATCGTCGGTTTGGCTGGAGTATTCATTTACGGCACCAACTCTCGTAGAGCGGAAAGAGAGCAGAAAGACGAGAGTATGCCACAAATCCGTAGATAGACAGCCCCGCCTCTCAAGAGCGTCGAGAGTTACTCGCGCCATCAGACGCTCCGCGCCGACACCTCGGCCACGACACCAAAATGGTCTGATAATTCGGAATCCTCATAAATATTGTCAATCACACCGAGGGATTCCGCTACTAAATCTTCACTCAATGCAATATGATCTATGCTCCTATTTCCTTGAAGTCCTAGTGCCGAGGTAGCGATTGTCATGCGCTCTGGTATGGTGCGCTGAAGCATTGAACGAAGTTCAGGCGGAGGGTCGTTTGATTTATTTTTATAACTTTGCCGAATCCTCTGGTTGAAGTCTCCCATCAGCATTAGGTGCTTCGCGGGCATCCTGCTGAGCAAATCGGTGAGACCCTCCAGATATTGTTCGTGATCCACCCACCTCTCCCTGCGCTCAGCCCCGCGACGTTTCTCAGTTCGTGAATCGTGCCATGGGATACAGACGCCGACGACCGTCACATCGCCTATCGAAGTCTTTGTAACCCCAGACACGAACCGCCCCGGAGGCAGGGAGTCGCTTCCCAAGTCGTTTATTTGCCTCCAGGGTTCCGCAGACCACAATAGGACTTTCCGTCTGCCCTCTATAATGGTGTATCCGTAGTCCTCCCGTGATGAAATGGGATGCCCACTCTCCGACAGAAAATCTTTGTATGACTCTGTCAGGCAGACTATCTCTGGAGAGTGGCATTTGATGCGACGCCGGATCTCAGGGGCTATCTTCCATCCTCTGGGTCTAGCCCATTTAACATTCCAGTTGACCAATTTTAGCGTCATATCACGCTACCCCTTTGCGAGCCGCGCTAAATCGCGAAGAACAGTATCAGGCTCACGCTTATCAGCGCCGCGCCCTCTATGAAGGCCGCGCCCAGGTTGCGGTCAATGGCGAGTTCGTCGGCGAGTTTGACGCGGGGGAACAGAACCAGGTCGACCAGGAACCGGATCCCGTAGAGAAGGATGAAGCCTATCACCGCGTACACCAGGAACGCGATGATGCTCTCGCCCCAGCCCACGAATTCGCCGAACACGGCCTTGAAGACCACTATGCCTATCGCGATTAGATTGCCCGCGAGCGCGACGCCGACCGCCACGTTGTCCTTCTCTATCTCGTCGTGGATGTCGAAAGAGGTCGTCCACTCGTAGAACAGGGTGTAGATTATCAGCGCGGCGAGACCCATCACCAGGAAGGCCGCCGCCGTCTCCGGGCCGCCGCCCTCGCCGGATATGGAGCCGGCTATCACCAGCCCGACCGCGACGTACACCGCGAACTCCACCGCGCCGGTGCCGGCGTTGTGGTCGGTGACTATCTCCTCCACCGTGCTGAAGTCGTACAGCACCAGGCGGTCAACGATAATTCGCGCCACATTCAGAACCAGGATCCCGACGACCGAATACACGAACACAAGCCCGACGTCCTGCCAGTACGCGGTGGTGAAGCCCAGGCTGTCGTCAATAACCATCGCGAAGGGCTGGTATAGCGCGCCCAGAAAGACGATTATGACGCCGAAATAGTAGCCGGAGATGCTTAGCGCCAGCGCCACGTTGTCCTTGTGATTGAGTTGCTCCTGAATCTTGTAGGGAGTGGTGAGGTCCTGCGCCACTCGCGCTATGGCCATCACTATCACGCCCAGAGCGACATACACAAGTCCTCGCGGGATATGTTCCAGCACGTCAATGAATATCTCAGCCATGTTGCGCCTTTCTGTGTGTGTTCGCTAGAGAGAATCACCCTCGCCCATCGAGGGAAAGGGGGCTATGCAATCGTCCCGCTCGCTATTTCTTATAGACTGTCACAAGATGAGGGGATACGCTGGCTGAGGCATAGACCTCGAAAGGCAGTCCCTCCCACTTGACTACCGTTACCGCGCCTTCCTCGTCGTCCTTGGTGAACTCCCAAATCCAGAAACCGCCCTCCGCTTCACGGGAATCGCCCTTGAAGTGAAGAACTTCATAGCTGTTCCGGTAGAAGTACCTCCGGCCCTCGTATTCTACGCTGTTCTCGATGGACTTGTGTTCGTCCCATTCGACGAGGGTGTCGTAATCGAGGCCGATGGCGGACAGGCCAAGAGGCCGCTCCTGGGTGGTCGCGGATACGTGCAGGCCGCCGTCCTCCGTCCACTCAAGGCTGGCGTGTCGTTCGCCGTCCACGCCTATCACCTCGCGCGATTCGCCGTATGCCGACTCCAGCCGGTTTATCTCTTCCACTATCAGGTAGGCGTCGTCGCCCGTTTCCCAGAAGCCCGGGATGAAAACGATGTCTCCGACCCGCGCGGCGCGGATAGAATCATCGGCGGGTTCTTCGCCGGACGGCTTTCTCTTTTTGCGGAAAAGCGATCTGAACACCATTGGCGCGAAATCCTTACATCGGCAGCGGAGTATGACTCTTCCAGCGGTTGATGGCGGCCTCCGCGCGCGGGCTTATGGCGTTCTGGACGCGAACGTTCAGCAGGGCGGGACGCTCCATCTTGATAGCGCGTTCCAGCGCGGGCGGAAGTTCGTCGGGATGCTCCACCAGTTCTCCATATCCTCCAAGACCCCTGACCACCTGGTCGTACCGGGAGGGCAGAAGGTCTGTCGCCACCGGCTTGCCATATACGCCGACCTGGATCTGCCGGTCTATTCCCCAAGCCGAGTCGTTCCCCATTATACCCACAATCGGCAGATTGTGCCTGACCGCCGTGTCGTACTCCATTCCGTTGAATCCGAAAGCGCCGTCCCCGGTGAACATGAACACCCGCCTCTCCGGGTAGGCGGCCTTGGCTGCGATGGCTGTCGGGAGTGACTGGCCCAGCATACCGAGCGGGGGCAGATACCACCAGGTGTAGGGCGACAGCGCGGGATTGTAGGCGCGTCCGAAGTGGCAGAAGTCGCCGCCGTCGTAAACTACGAAGTCGTTCTGGCGAATGTGATTCCGCGCGGTCTTGTGGACATAGACGGCGTGCATTGGGGCGTCATTCCCCGCTAGGGAGTCCAGCATTTCCCTCTGTACTGCCCTCTGTTCGTTGAGCCGTTCGAGCCAGTCGGAATCCGTCCAGGCGTACTTCTCCGCCTCTTTGGTTATCTGGCGCGCCACGGCGTCCACGTCCCCGACTATTCCGACGTCAACGCCCCTGTTGCGGGCTATCTCGGCGGCTGAGGGGTCAATCTGGATCACCTTGGCGTCGGCGGATAGGTTCGGCTCCATCGCATAGCCCACTATGAGGTCCTGCTTGCGCCCCATCAGGACAACGGCGTCCGCCTCTCTGAGAAGCCTGGCCGCTCGGTTCAGGCCGGAGTCGAAGAAGCCGCGGCAATAGGGATGTTCGTCGGAGATGAGGCCGCGCGCGTCTCCCTCGGTCATTATCGGTATCCGGGTCGTCTCCACCAGGCGCTCAAGCGTCTCGCCGGAGCGGGAGTACGATCCCGCGCTGCCCACGATTATCAGGGGCCTCTCGGCGTTCCTGAGTATATGCGCGGCGTCGCGGACGCGCTGGGCCGATGCCTCCGGCGCGCCGAGGTCGCGGTACTCGCCGGGCGCGTAGAAGGATACTTCGTCCTCTGAGACGATCTGCTGCTGTATGTCAACGGGAATGGTCAGATGGACGGGGCCGCGCCTGCCCTCGTAGGCGGTTCTTAGCGCTGTGGCAATCATATCGGGTATGCGCCGCGCGTCGGCGACCATCCAGGCGGCCTTCGTGGTGGGTAACGCCATGCCAACCTGGTCAATCTCCTGCATCGCGCCGCGACCCAACTCCAATAGTTCGGCGCTGCCGCTTATGGAGAGCAGCGGGCTTTCGGAGTGCATAGCGTTGGTCAGGCCGGGAATCGCGTTGGCGAATCCGGGCGTGGTGTACATGGCGACGCCGGGCTGGCCGGTGATTCTGCCCCAGGCGTCGGCCATATGAGTCGCGGCCTGCTCGTGGCGGGTATCTATGAAGCGGAAGCCGCCATCGGCCATCACGTCCAGCGCGGGCAGGATGTGGTCTCCGGCAAGGGTGAAGACGGTCTCGACTCCTTCCAGCTTCAACGCCCTGGCGATAAGTTCGCTACCCGATACAGACTTGGATGCAGACATACCTTCTCCTCTAGTTGAACAGTCGTATTGATTCGGACTTGGCTATTTTATAGACACCCGCTCGGTTTGCCAACGCGGGACGGGATTGTTTATAATTTGAGAAATCGGAAGGGTTCTAATTTTGGGGATTCGTCTAGTGGTAGGACGACAGACTCTGGATCTGTAAGCAGAGGTTCGAATCCTCTATCCCCAGCCACAGTTTCCGCGAAAGTTGAATCCCCAATCCGCCGTTTGCAGTATGTGGCGCGTTCGTCTAGCGGCCTAGGACACCACCCTCTCAAGGTGGAGATCACGGGTTCGAATCCCGTACGCGCTACCAATCATTACCAAGTCGCTCCCCTCCAGCGGTACGGAGCCGCTCCACATGGCGCATTCGTCTAGGGGTCTAGGATACCACCCTTTCAAGGTGGAGACACGGGTTCGAGTCCCGTATGCGCTACCAATTCCGACCTTCCCTATCTTTCTCGCCCTTCGCGACCGCCAATCCTGAGACTTGCGCCGGGGGTAAATCATGTCCGATGACACGGGAATCCGAGAAAACACCGCGCCCGAGGAAGCGACTCGCGTCGTATCCTCCCTTCTGGAGCGGGAACAGGGCCTCGAAGCGTTCGTCAGGTTTCAGAGGCTCCTTCCTCCCGACCAGGCGGAGGTATTCACGCGGCTTTCGGACGAACACAGGGAACGCCTGACCGCCAACCTGTCCACAATGGGCATGGCCGGCCTGATGGAGCATCTGGACACCGCCGCCGCCGTCGAGTTCGCCGAAATGGTCGAACCGAGCGCACTGCCGAGGATACTGGACGACGCCAGACCCGACGTGTCGGCGGATATTCTGAAAGGGATGGACGAGGAAATGGCGAGCGCGACTCTGGACGAGATGGAAACCGGCTCTGAGGTCGCGCCCCTGCTGGATTACGAAGACGACGAAGCGGGCGGTCTCATGACGCCGGAGTTCGTCGCGCTATATGAGAGCATGACCGTCTCGCAGGCCATGACCTTCATACGGCAGTGGGCTGCGGAATACTCATCGGAAGAGATTACGCAGGCGTTCGTGGTTGACAGGGACGGGATTCTGCGGGGCAGCGTCGGACTGGCGAACCTGGTGCTGGCGCGTCCGCATCAGCTTGTGTCGCTCATCATGGATTCGCAGGTCATATCGGTGACTACGGAGACCGACCAAGAAGAGGTGGCGCGGCTCGTCGAGAGGTACGATCTGCACCGGATCCCGGTTACGGACGACGATGGGAAGTTGCTCGGAATCGTGGTGATAGAGAACATCATCCACGTGTTCAGGGGGGAATAGCCGGGGTGAGTGGCGTTCTGGTCCCTATCGGATTCCGAGCGCTAAAGATTGCCCCGGCGCTTTCGTCCGCGGTCGCGGTTATGGACGTGGCCGTATTCCTGATATACCTCGGGATCGCGGCGGCGATGATTCAGTTCATCGTGGGGTGAGATCAGGGTCGGGCTTGCGGCTACTCTATCTTTTCTAATTTCGCCATGCTGAGCAGCAGCCTCTTGACGCCGCCGCCCTCGGTGAAGGCGACCGTGACTTCGAAGTCGGAGCCGGACGGCTCGCAGCTCATCACTATGCCCTCGCCGAACGCGGAGTGGCGTACCTTGTCGCCCGTGGCGATGGCGGGCGCGGAGCTCGAACCTCGTCTGCGCTCTCCCCTGCGACGGGTGGGCGGCGCGGCGCGTCTTCCGCTTCTTCTCACCGGAGTGGACTCTACTGTGGCGGGCGGTCTGGAGCGGCGCGAGAATCGGAAGCCGTTGTCCTGGGCAGCCGCGCGGCCACCGGCTGGCCGAGTTGGCGCTCGTCCGGCGCGGGAGGCGCTCAGACTGTCCCGCTTTTCGGCGCGCGGCTGCGGAGCGGGTTCGCCCGTGTCTGGCCTGGACACGAGTTCTTGCGGAATGTCCAGCAGGAAGCGAGACGGCATATTGGGGCCGGAGCCGCCCCTGAAACCGCGCCTGAACGCGCGAACCAGGTAGAGCCTCTCCTTCGCCCTGGTCATGCCCACGTAGCATAATCTGCGTTCCTCTTCGAGCGAGGCGGGATCGTCCAGCGAGCGGGAGTGTGGAAGCAGGCCGTCCTCCATACCGACCATGAAGACGACCGGATACTCCAGGCCCTTGGCCTGGTGGAGGGTTATCAGCGTGAGGGAGTCTGGCCTCTCTTCCATGCTGTCAATGTCGCTGACGAGCGCGACGTTTTCCATGAAGGCGTTCAGCCCCTCCCGCGTGGGCAGGTCGAGGTAGTCGCGCGCGGCGTTCTTGAACTCGTTGATGTTGTCCAGGCGTTCTTCGGCGCGCTCGTCGTTGGATTCGGAGATGTGCTTTCGGTATCCGGAGCCGTCCAGAACCCTGTCAATCAGTTCTATGAGGTCGCTGGATTCGATTTGCGCCTGGAGCTTGAGGATGATCTCCCTGAAGTTGCCCAGGGCGCGGGCGGCGCGGGGCGCGAACGGCCCGGACACCAGAGGCCCGCCCAGCGCCGTATCTGGCGTCGCGCTGAGAATGGCGTCGAACATGGAAGTTTGGCTATTTCGCGCCAGCCGGGTCAGTTCGTCCAGCGTGCGGCGGCCTATGCCCCTCGTTGGAGTGTTTATCACGCGCAACAGGCTAACGTCGTCGTGCGGGTTGACAAGCAGTTTGAGGTAGGCGGCTATGTCCTTGACTTCCTGGCGCTGGTAGAACTTCATGCCTCCCACCACCTGGTAGGGGACGCCGTAGCGCAGGCAAGACTCTTCGAGGGCGCGGGACTGCGCGTTCACTCTGTACATGACGGCTATGTCGCCGAGACGGTACTGAGCGGGCTTGCCCGCGCTGGCGCGGGTGAGCGCTCCGACCTGGCGCAGGACGAACTGGGCTTCCTCTTCCTCATCGTAGCCCTCGGCCATCTCTATCGGAACGCCTTTGCCGTTATCGGTGAACAGTTCCTTCTCGACTCTCTGGGAGTTGGCGGAAATGAGCCTGGACGCGGCGTCGAGTATGGTTTGGGTGGATCTGTAATTCTGCTCAAGCGCTACCACGCGGGCGTCGGGGAAGTCCTTCTGGAAGCTCAGGATGTTGCGTATGTCCGCGTTCCGCCATGAGTAGATGGACTGGTCGGGGTCGCCGACGACGCAGAGATTCCGGTGCTTCTGGGCGATTACGCGGGCTATGGCGTACTGGGCGACGTTGGTGTCCTGAAACTCGTCAATCATGAAGTGGACGAAGCGATCCTGGTACTTCTCGGCTATGTCCGCGCGGTCGTTCAGCAGGAAATAGGTTTTGAGCAGCAGATCATCGAAGTCCACTGCGTCGGAGCGGACCATGAGGATTTCGTATCGCTCGTACACGCGGCCTACCACCTCGTCGAAGTAGCTCGCGGTTCGCATCCTGAACCCTTCGGCGGTGAGAAGCTGGCTTTTCGCGCCGGATATGGCCGAGAGTACCGCCCTGGGCGAGAACTGCTTGGTGTCGATCTCTAGCTCGCCCATGCCGCGCTTTACCACGTCCAGTTGGTCGGCGTCGTCGTAGATGCCGAAGTTTCTGTCCAGACCTATCGCCTCTCCGTCCTGCCTCAGCGCGCGGGCGCAGAAGGCGTGGAACGTTCCCATTCTGAGATGCGGGGCCTGGTATGAGGCGACGGCTTCCACCCTCGCCCGCATCTCTCTAGCGGCCTTATTGGTGAAGGTAACGGCGGCTATGCGTCCGGGAGATACGCCGACGACGCGCAGGAGGTAGGCTATCCTCGCGGTAATCAGCCGCGTCTTGCCGCTGCCCGGGCCGGCGACTATCAGGAGCGGTCCGTAAATAGCCTCGACCGCTTCGCGCTGTCTTTCGTTGAGTCCGGATAGGATGTCAGGAGTCATGGCGGAGTTCCTAAAGAGCGCTAGACCACGAACAGGGGGTTGTCGCGGGTGATGATTCGCTGTTCGGCGGCGACCGATGCGCGCAAATACTTGGGGACGGAGACCATGCCCTTCAGCGTCACGCCGTCGAAGTAGCGCAGTTCGCCGGATACTCGCTCGGCGATTCGGCGGTCAATCTCTTCCACCGGAATAGCGGCGGGGTCGGGGCCGAGCGACCCTATGACGAAGCCCCAGGTGGAGCCGAAGCTCGGCACGAAAGTCTCGGAGAGCGCGAGGACGGGGAAGACGCTGGACACTGTGTTGGCGACCGCGGAGAAGCACTGCTCGTAGAACGATGGGCCGGTCGGCCCGGACTGCGCCACCATCAGGCCGCCAGGATTCATTCTGTCTTTCAGGAGCGAGTAGAATTCCTGGGTGAATATCGGGAAGGCGGGGCCGGCTTCCAACGGGTCAGGCACGTCTATGATGAACACGTCGAAACGCTCGTCATTCTTCTCCAGGTAGGCTAGGCAGTCGTCGTGTACCAACTCGACCCTCGGGTCGTCGAAAGAGTTCTTGTGATGGTTGGGGAGATGCTCTCTGCACAGTTCTACGACCTTTTGGTCAATGTCCACCATTACAACCCGTTGGACGGACTTGTGTCTGAGCGCTTCCCTGATAGTCGCGCCTTCGCCACCCCCGGCGACGAATACGGACTTGGGAGCAGGGTGGGCTATCATCGCGGGATGCACAAGTCCCTCGTGGTAGGCGAATTCGTCCACCTCCGTGGATTGGGTCTTGCCGTCCAGGATGAGGCTGCGGCCAAACGCCGCGCCCTGAATGACGGCGACGTCCTGAAAAGGCGTGCGGCCGGAGTAGTAAACCCGCTCGACGCGCTCCGCCTGGTACAGGCCGGGCGTTATCAGTTCGTAGTGCCAATCTCCGGGCGGCGGACCTTCCATACGTAAGTCGTCCTATATGATGCCCGCGGCCACGGTCTGGGGCGCTACGATACCGCGCTTTATCTCGGTGATGGTGGGTTGGGCGCAGCGCAACCCCTGGATTATCAACTCGGCGGCGCGGTAGGGACGGAGTGATTCGCCGCAGGTGAATATGTCGGCGGCGGCGTAGGAATGTTCGGGCCAGGTGTGCACTCCGATATGAGACTCGGCGATGGCGACGATGCCGGTGACGCCAATGGGATCGAACTTGTGGAACATTTCGCCGACTATCGTCGCGCCCGACTCGATAGCGGCCTGAATGAGGACTTCGCGCACGCAGTCCAAGTCATTCAGCAGTTCCGCGTCGCAATCTTTCAGTTCGAGAAGCAGGTGAGCGCCTAGGGCATCCAATAACGATTCTCCACAATTGGGCAGAGGCCACAGGGGTTGGTAGATATGGATTATACAATAACAGGGGTTCCAGTAGTAGTGGCGCGCGACTTGGAGAAGAGGAAAGCGCGACACCTCAAAGGAAGACGCCTCCCTATCAAAGGGAGGCGTCTCTTGGCTCTCAGCGTGTTGGAAGAGAGGATCTAGCTGTCAGCGTCTTCGCCTTTGTCCTTGATTACGACCCACAGAGGCGTGGTGGCGGAAGAACCCTTGCTGCCGACGGCCTTGAGGGTATATGTGCCAAGTTCAAGCGGGTTGGGCGCCATGACGTTGAACGCGCCGGAATCGTTGGCGTTGGTGCCTACGAGGATTCGGTCGCTGCCGCCAGCTACGCCGACGACTGAGATAGTGACCGCCTCGCCCGGCATGAATCCGCCGCCCAGCACGGTAATTTCCATTTCAGGCTCGGTAGGCTCCACCCACAGGCTGGAGTCCACGGCGGTGACGTTCACCGGCGAAGAGACTATTCTGACCGGAGTGCTGGCCAGGCTGCCGTCCGCGCCTTCGGCGAGTAAGGTGAGAACGCCGGAGGCGTCGCTCGCGCCTATCTCGGCGATGCCGACCCTGAACGCGCCGGAGGCGTTAGCTGTAACTTCGCCCCCTTCCAGGTGAACATGATTGCCCGGGCTGATGTCCAGAGCCAATTCTATAGGCTCGCCGGGTATGAATCCGGAGCCTGTCACTACGAACGGATCGCCGACAGCCGCGATAGACGACTTGCTCAACGATACTGAAGCCTGGGGCGATACGCCATCAATGCCCGGAGGGCCTTGAGGACCCTGAGCGCCCGGAGGTCCGGGAGCGCCGGGGTTGCCCGGATTGCCCGGGAGACCTGGCAGGCCAGGCTCGCCAGGTTCACCTTGCGGTCCGGGAGCGCCGGGGTTGCCCGGGTTTCCGGAAATACCTGGCAGGCCAGGTTCGCCAGGAGGACCCTGACAGGCGATTAACGCAAATACTAGGACTGAAGAAAGCAGGGTGGTGATTAATACCCTGATGGGGAAACGGCTTTTCATCTGACCCCCTCTCGAGATGGATGATTTCTACGCTTACAAATTTGATTTGACTTAACCGGATTACCAGACAGACGATAACTTGGCGCACATACGCCACGTCGATTCTTCGACGCGACAACAACGCGGGATAATCATATTCACCTCAAACTGGTATGTCAAGTGTGATTTGGCTACTTTGCAGGCGAGTATCCCGATACATAAATACGCTTCAAGCAATCGTTCAATCAACATTTTAGTCCAAAGCCTAAACTTGTGCGAACGGACTCCTCTTGCTATATTGAATCAGCGGTTGCGCCCCCGTAGCTCAGAGGATAGAGCGCTGGCCTCCGGAGCCAGGAGCGTGGGTTCGAGTCCCACCGGGGGTACTCCCCTCACCGCCAGTTGTGGGGAAGGTCTCTGAGACGCTCCAGACCAAGTTCTTCGCACAGCGCCAGATACTCGCTTCGCGGCGTACCCTCCCACCCAAGGCTGTCCAGCGATTCGGAAATCGGGGCGTCCGTTCGCAGAGTGGCGAGCGTCTTGTACAGGGCGGCGTCCTCGCGCCGGTCCGACAGGTTTTGGGCCAGCGTCTTGCCGCCCCGAACGGTTATAGTCCAGTCGTCGTAAGAGTTGGGGATGTCTTCCATCCGCGCGTACTCGGACAGAACTGTGGCCGTACTCTTCGCGCCCCACCTCGGCACGCCGGGGATTCCGTCGGCGGAGTCGCCGACCAGGGCGAGATAGTCGGGTATCGAGACGGGCTGTACCCCGAACCGCTCTACGACTTCGCTCTCGGTGTAGGTTAGCTTGCGGCGGCGGTCCCAGACGACCACGCGCGATCCCTCGACCAGGTTCATAAGGTCTTTGTCCACGGAGCAGATCACTGTCTTTTCGAGGCGCGGGTCGTCCTTCCACCTGGATACGGCTGAGGCTATGGCGTCGTCGGCCTCGAACTCTATCATGGGCCAGACCGTTACGCCGAGCGAGCGAGCGGCGGATTCGGCGAGGCTGAACTGGGCGAACAGGTCTTCGGGGACGCCCTCGCCTGTCTTGTAGCCGTCGAACAGGCCATTCCTGAAGGATTCTACGACGTGGTCGAAGGTGCAGGCTACGAAGTCCGGGCGTTCTTCCCTGAGCAGCAGCAGCAGGGACTGTATCAGGCCCGTTACCGCTCCGATGGGGCGTCCGTCGGGCGCGTCCCGGGACGGCGCGCCGAAGTGGGCGCGGAAGAGTTCGTATGTGCCGTCTATCAGGTAGAGTTTCATCATCAGAACCAGTTGGCCTTATCTACTACGTTCTTCAGTTCGCGGCCCTCGTTGAAGCGGACGCAGTTCTCCAGGAAGAGTTCGGTTCGCCTGTCGTCCAGATACGGCCCCGCGCCCGCGCAGTGCGGCGTGATTATGACGTTTGACATTGCCCAAAGCGGGTGGTCGGATGGGAGCGGCTCCGTCTCGAACACGTCCAGCGCAGCGCCACGAATCTCGCCGTCCCGGAGGGCGGTCACCAGGTCGTCCAGGACGACGGTCGCGCCGCGCCCTATGTTTATGAAGTGGGCGGAGGATCGCATCAGCCTGAATTTCTCGATTGTGAAGAGGCTCTGGGTCTGGGGAGTTTCGGGGACGGTCACTATTACGAAGTCGGCACTGCGGAGGGCGTCGTCCAGGTTGTCGGGATGGACTATCTCCGAGACGCCCTTGGGCGGGGACTGAACCCTGGGGTCAACGCCGATTACGGTCATGCCGAACTCCGAACAGAGCCGCGCCGTCTCTCCGCCGATGCCGCCTATGCCGATAACGGCGGCGGTGGCGTCGGGAAGGTTGACTATCTCGTAGCCCGGATTCCATTCCGCGTTGACCTGCTGGCGGACGTAGGTATGCAGGCCGCGCGCGAAGGCCAGCACGTATGACATGACGTGGTTGGATATGTGGTCGTTGTAGATGTCGCGGGTATTGGTGACCGTCACGTCGCTGCCAATCAGGTCGGGATGGTAGTATCCGGCGGCCGGCCCCGCCTGCGGGCAGGCTATCCAGCGCAGCCTGATTTGTTTCTCGAAGACCTCGGGGACGATGTTTCCGAAGGCGGCGTCAGCCTCGCCTATCATCTCCATGGCTTCGCCGACGGAGCGGGCGACGTTGACCTGGATGCCGGGTATGGCGTCTCTGAGCAGTTCGGGCCACTGGTCAACGCTGTCGCTGTCGGACTGGCCGCCGGTTCTGAGTATTAGCAGGTTGAAGGACATTTCGCGCCTCCGCTTGTGTATGTTACCTGGTTCTGGGGTTTAGGACGTCGTTGAGGGAGTCGCCTAGCAGGTTCCAGCAGAGGACTAGCGTCCAGGCGACGATGCCGGGGGTGAGAAGCATCCATGGGACGACCCTGAGAGCGCTGATGCTGCCGGCTTCGTAGAGCATGGTGCCGAGGCTTGGGCGCGGGGGCTGGATGCCGAGTCCGAGGAAGCTGAGGATTATCTCAGCGCCGACGACCGCGCCCATGCCCATTGTTACGGAGACGACTATGGGGCTTATGGCGTTTGGCAAGAGGTGGACGAATAGTATCCTGGGGGTGCTCGCTCCTATGGATTGGGCGGCTTCGACGTGCTGGGTTTCCTTGAGGGCCAGGACCTGGCCGCGAACCAGGCGCGCCATGCCTATCCATCCGAAGGACACGAGCGCGAGCGAGATGACGAAGTAGTCCGCTATGCCTATGGATACCAGCCCGTCCAGGAAGGTGTTGTCTTCGACGGCGCGAACGAAGTCCTTGATCCTGGGGCCGATTGTGGCGGCCAGCAGTATCATCAGCAGTATGTCGGGGAAGGATGAGAACACCTCGCCGACGCGCATTATGAGCGAGTCCACCCGCCCGCCGAAGTAGCCGGATATGAGGCCGAGCGTTACGCCGATTACCAAGCCGCCGGTGGCCATGGCGACGAAGGTGATGACGATGGTGTTCTGTATGGCCCACATGGTTCGGGTGAGTATGTCCCGGCCCTTGAGGTCTGTGCCGGCCCAGTGTTGGGCGCTTGGGGGCTGCTTTAGCGCCTTGTAGTCCTGGTCGGTGTACTTGTAGGGCGCGAGGACGGGGGCGAGGATTCCGACCAGGTAAACGATTGTCAGGACTACGACGCAGACGACGGCCAGTCTCTTCCTGATAAGGCGAGACCAAGCCCTGGCGAGGTGTCCCTGGGAACGTCCCCTGGCCTCGATTTCCTCCAGGTCGGAGGCAGTAAGTTGTTCGCTTATCCGGCTCACCTGTACCTAATCCTGGGGTCAACTATCGAATAGCCGATGTCGGCGAGCAGATTCGCCAACACGAATGCTGTCGCGCCTATGAGGGTTATGGCCATTATGACGGGGTAGTCGCGGTTCCAGACGGATTCGATGGCGAGATTGCCGAGTCCGGGGATTCCGAAGAGCAGTTCGGCGATGAAGCTGGTTCCGAATATGCCGGCCATGGTGAAGGCGAGGACGGTTATTATGGGTATCATGGCGTTCTTGAAGACGTGGCGATAGTCCACCAGGGCGGGGGAGAGTCCCTTGGAGTAGGCGGTTCGGATGAAGTCCTGTCCCATGACGTCGAGCGTGCTGGCGCGCATGAGGCGCAGCAGTCCGGCGACGCCCGGTATTCCCATGGTGACGGCGGGGCCGATGATTCTGACGTCCCAGAAGCCGCCCCACCCGGAACAGGGCAGGACGTCGAGCTTGAGGCAGGTGGCCCAGACAAAGGCGGGGATGCTGACCATGATGGGAATGGACATGAGTATCAGCGCGATGGCGACCACGGTGGGATCGAGCCAGTTGCCCTGCTTGTGCGCGATGAAGAATCCGAGCGGCAGTCCTATGCCGACGCTGACGACCAGCGCGGCGACGTTGACCTGGAAGGATACCCACATCTTGGAGATCAGCAGCGAGCTTACGGGTCTTCCCCTGAATCTGTAACTTTCTCCGAAGTCGCCCTGGAGGGCGTTCCAGACGTAGTTGACGTACTGCTGCGCGAAGGGCTTGTCCAGGCCCCACTGGGAAGCCAGATTCTTGGCGGCGGCGGAGTCGGGGTCGTAGCGGTTGCCGAGCGCGACTTCGACGGGGTTTCCGGGGCCGAACCTGCCGAGCGTGAAGGTCACGAGGGAGGCGGCCACCAGGAGGAAGGGGAGCCAGAGTATTCTGCGGGTTATGTAGAGCCACATGGTTTTTGAGTCGTTAGTTTTTAGTTATTAGTGGTTAGTGGGGGCATTGTACATGGGGAGGGGGTGGTTGGGTAGCGGGGGAATCGCCAGGGTCTTTCCGTTTTCGCCTCGTCTTCGATCTCTCGTTCGCCCTGAGCCTGTCTAAGGGCCGCCCGTTCATGGTTCGTCCTGAGCTTGTCTAAGGGCCGCCCGTTTCTGTCGTTCGCCCTGAGCTTGTCGAAGGATCACCACGAACGGACTACTCTAGCGACGCTCAATAACGAAAAGACCCTGAAGGAATCACCCTCTCCCATCGAGGGAGAGGGGATATGTCGGGCCGGATGGGATCAGCCGTCGGTGATGCGGATTTCCTTTAGCTTGGGGATTATCATGGGGGTTACGCGGTAGTTTTCGACGTAGGGCTTTATCAGGACGTAGCGTTCGCCGGCGTACCAGAGGGGCAGCCATGCGGCGTCGTCCACTATCAGCTTCTCTGCGTCGTGGTAGAGGCTTACGCGGCGCTCGAGGTCCGGCTCGACGCGCGCCTCTTCCAGAATCGCGTCCAGTTCGGAGTTGGAGTACGCGCCGTGATTTATCGAGCTCTCGGTGTGGAAGAGGATGTCCAGGAAGTCCTGCGGGTCGGGGTAGTCCGCCGACCAGCCGAGTCCGCCATACGCCTGGAACCTCTGCTGGTTGAGGTCCTGCAGGTAGGTGGCCCATTCAACCTGCTGTATCTCGACCTCAACGCCGAGTTCCTGCCGCCACATTTCGATGATGACTTCCAGGTCGAGGCCGATGGTTCCGCCCGTGCCAGGGACGGTCACTTCTATCCTGGGCCTGGTGTCCGGGTCGGCGTACTTGGACTCGGCGAGCAGCTGGCGCGCGAGTTCGGGGTCGTATCCGAGGCCGACCAGGTTCTCGTTGTAGCCGGGGAATCCGGGCGGGAGTATTCCGTAGGCGGGTTCGACAAGCTCGGAGAGGACTTCGGTGGCTATGAGTTCCTTGTCCACGGCGTGGTTGAGCGCCTGCCTGAACTTGGGATCGTCGAACGGGGGCATACTGGTGTTGAAGCCGACGTAAGAGACGCTGAAGTCGGGCGGGGCGATGATGAGTTCCTTGTTCAGTTCTTCGCTGGGATCGAGAACCCTGTCCAGGTCGAACAGGCCGACGCCGGTGATGTCAATCTCGTCGTTCTCGTACATGGCCATGGCCTGGCCGCCCGCCAGATTCATGGATATGGAGTCCACGTGGGCGGGTTCGCGGTAGAAGTTCTCGTTGCGCTCAAGGATGATGCGCTCGCCAATCCTGTACTCGGCCAGCCGGAAGGGGCCGGTTCCGTTGGGGTTCTCGGTCCAGTTCCTGCCGCCGGCTTCGACGTTCTCCCTGTCCAGCACGAAAGCGGTGGGATAGGTGAGCTTGGCGAGGAAGTACGCCTTGGGCGCGTCAATCCTGAACTCGATGGTGTGGGCGTCTATGACTGAGACGCCGCTGATTTCGGTGGCGTCTCCTTCCAGAACTTCGTCAATGCCGATGATGTCGTTGAGGTAGGTGTCGGCCACCGGGGAAGCGGTGTCGGGATGCGCGGCCCTTTCGAGCGACCACTTGACGTCGTGGGCGGTTACGGGCTTGCCGTCGTGGAACTTGGCGTTCTCGCGGAGGTGGAAGGTGTACACCGTTCCGGTCTGGTCAACGTCCCAGCTTTCGGCTATGTCGGGAACGAGCTGGAGGTCGGTGTTCATGGTGACCAGCCCGCTGAACAGCTCGACGACGACGCCGGACGATGTGGTGTCGGTGGTGAGGTGGGGGTCGAGCGTGGGCGGGTCCGACCAGAGCCTGCGGAAGATGCCGCCGGAGCTTTCAGCCGGGGCCACGGTAGGCGCGGGCTGCGCCTGCTGGGCGGCGGCGGGCGCGGGTTCGGGGGCGCTTGTGGGCGCGGCTGTGGGTTCGGGCGCTGCCGTAGGTTCGGCGGCGGCTTCGGACTTGGCGACTTCTGCGGCGACGGAGACGGGTTCTTCGGTCTCAGAGTCGCCGCAGGCGATCACGAAGGCGAGCGCCAGGATGGTGGCGAGTATCGCTATTTTCTTCATTGTCTCATCCCTCACTAGATTCTGTTGAGCTTGGAACATTGAACGCTCCGATGGATTCCCGCTAAATCGGGAATGACGGGAGGCGTCAATACTGCCTGATTTAGTTTAGACGCGCTTTTTGGGGTTAGGGATTCCAATTTCCCACGATTCGGTCTAGTCGCGGTCGGAATCGCCTACTGTTGTCTTCAGATACGATATGATGAATCCGTCCAGATCGCCGTCCAGGACGGCGGAGGTGTCGGAGACGGTGTAGTCCATGCGGTGGTCCTTGACCATCTGGTAGGGATGCAGGACGTAGCTTCTTATCTGGTTGCCCCATTCGGGGGAGATGTGTTCTCCCTTGATGCGGGCCATCTCCTCGGCCTTCTTCTGCATTTCGAGTTCTACGAGGCGGGCCATGAGGATACGCATGGCTATCTCCCTGTTCTGGCGCAGGGAGCGCTCGTTCTGGCAGCTTACGCGCGTGCCGGTGGGCAGGTGGGTAATCCTGATGGCGGTGGAGTTCTTCTGCACGTTCTGTCCGCCGTGTCCGCCCGCTCGGAAGGTGTCTATCCTGAGATCGTCGGGGCCTATCTTGACGTCCGCGCCCTCCTCGACTTCGGGCATGACCTCGGCCAGGGCGAAGGACGTGTGTCGGGCGTGATTGCCGTCGAAGGGGGAGATTCGCACGAGGCGGTGGACGCCCTTTTCGGCCTTGAGGTATCCGTAGGCGTGATCGCCGGAGACCTGCACGACGACGCTCTTGACGCCGGCCTCGTCGCCGGGTGAGATGTCCAGCACCTCGGTCTTGTATCCGCGGCCCTCGGACCAGCGCAGGTACATACGCATGAGCATCTGCACCCAGTCCTGGGAGTCCACGCCGCCGGCTCCGGCGTGCAGCGCGAGTATGGCGTTGTGGTCGTCGTACTCGCCGGAGAGCATGAGCCTGAATTCGAGACCGTCGAGTTCGGACTCGATGGCGGCGAGTTCCTCGCCCAGCGACTGGGCGAAGGAGCCGTCGTTCTCGGCGAGCGCGAGTTCGAGCAGTTCGTCGAGTTCGGAGGCCCTGGCGTCTAGGGCAGTCCAGGACTCGGATTCTTGCTTGAGGTCGGCCATCTTTCGCATCACTCTTTGAGCGCGCCGGTTGTCTTCCCAAATAGCGGGGTCGGATGCCTGTTTTTCCAGTTCCGCTATGTCTTTCTTCTTGCGGTCGAGGTCAAAGACGCACCATGAGATCGGATATGCGCGAGCGTATGTGGGCCAGTCGGCCTCTCATGTCTAGCATCTGGATTGGACCTCGAATTTCCGGCGGGTTCAATATGTATAACGCCGCCGCGCTGAAAAGGTTGGGCATGGATGGAATTATAGCAATGGGGGGATTGCGGCTTCCACAGGTTGGGGTGCTGCGGCAGGGTCTTTCGGTTATCAACCAATTACGTTCGTGGTGACCCTTCGACAAGCTCAGGACGAACCATGAACGGGCGGCCCTTCGACAAGCTCAGGGCGAACGACAGAATCGGGAAATAACCGAAAGACCCTAGGCGCTAGGCGGGTTCGGCGAGGAAGACGGGGATCTTGCGGGCGGTCTTGTTCTGGTACTCCTCGTAGGGAGGGAAGGCGGCGACGGCTATGTCCCAGAGGCGGGCGCGTTCGTCGTCGTCCTCGACCTCGCGAACGCGCATCTGGTACAGGTCGGTCTCGTCGCGGATTTCCACGCTGGCGTCGGCGCGCAGGTTGTACACCCACACGGGGTTCTTGGGCGCGCCGCCCTGGGAGCCGACGAGGACGTAGCCGTCGCCGTCCTTGACGCGCATGAGCGGGGTCTTGCGGATCGCGCCTGTCTTGTTGCCCCGGTTGTTGACGATGATGACGGGGAGTCCGGTTTCGCGGAGTGTGGTTCCGTCCGTTCCTCCGCTGCTTTCGTAGAGTTCGACCTGCTCGCGCACCCAGTCTCTCGGTGAAGGTATGTATTCGGCCATGTTTCGCTCCTTGCCTCTGTTTAGGGGTTGCCTGCGGTTTATGATAGCGGGAATGAGCGTTCAACTCCACTTGGGAGAGCGGTGAACCAGGTTTTTTCGATTATTAACCAATTACGTTCGTGGTGAGCTTGTCGAACCATGAACGGGCGGCCCTTCGACAAGCTCAGGGCGAACGACAGAAGCGGTATCGGGAAATAACCGCTGCCTTCCCTTCCCCTGCGCGCCCTCTTTGCGCTATAATACGAACATACAAACTAGACAAGGAGCGCTGACCACGATGACTCTGGGCGTCAATATACATAAATACGAAGTTATACAAACTGAACTTCGGGAGAGTGAAAAAATTTTTCGTAGCTAACAACAGGTGATTTCAAGTCACTTTCCACGTGAACTGTATCCAGTCCCACTTGAAAACTCACTTGAAACCTCACCTGTACGACATAAAGGGTAATTTATAATGACGCCGCTTCCGTCCTAAACCGACGACTCTGAAAAGACCGCGCGCGAATAACCGAAACGCCTGTTGGCAAGGGCAGGGCTTTAGATTATTCGTCTCAGGCAGTCTCAACGCGCGCCCTCCCGTATGGGCAACCCTTGTGGTCGCCCATTTATATCGGATAACGGAAACAACCTGGTCAGTGAACATCGGAGTTGAACATTTGTAATGGAATTGCTAAAATGGAGGTTGACAGCGTACATTTGGTCTGCTATCCTTCAGAGAACATTAGTCCACTAGGCAGAATATAGGAGAAACGCAGATGGCTGATAAACTTTCGGCGCGACAGGAAAACATACTGGAGTTCATCAAGGAATTCATGGAAGAGAAGCGCTACCCGCCCACGGTGCGCGACATACAGACCGGCTGCAACGTCAGCTCGACGTCGGTTGTGGACTACAACCTGCACAAGCTGCAGGCGATGGGGTATCTGAAGCGCGAGCCCGAGGTGTCGCGCGGGATAGAGCTCATCGGCGAGGGGCTCAAAGGCACCAAGCGGGACATCCAGAGCATCCCGGTGATGGGCAGCATCGCGGCGGGCGAGCCTCTGCACGTCCCGGACGCGCCGACCCTGGCGGAGGAGAGCTACGACACGGTTGACCTGCCCACGTCGCTTATCGGCGACAGGGAGAATATGTTCGCGCTGCGCGTGAAGGGAACCTCGATGATTGACGCGCTTGTGGCGGACGGCGACCTGGTTATCCTGGAGCCGGCCAACGAGGCGAAGAACGGCGAGATGGTGGCGGCCTGGCTGGACCCGAGCGAGGAGACGACGCTGAAGCGGTTCTACATCGAGGGCGACATGGTGCGCTTGCAGCCGGAGAATTCGACGATGCAGCCTATCATGGTAGCGGCGAAGGACGTTTCGGTGCGCGGCAGGGTCGTGGGAGTCATCAGGTCTATCTAGCGCCTGCGATACAACCGCGACGAGACACAGGGGCCGGGGTGATACCCGGTCCCTGTTTTGCGTTATAATAGGGTATGCTCAAATCCAATGTAGTGGGATGGTCAATGGTCGCGTCGCAGAAGTCTCAGATTACGATTCCCATAACCGGGATGACCTGCGCGGCGTGCGTGGTTCACGTGTCGGATGCGCTGGAGGATGTGGGCGGCGTGGAGCGGGCGTCGGTGAACCTGGCGACTGAGAAGGCGTCGCTGGAAGTGGGGTCGGAGGGGGTCGAGCTTTCAATGCTCAGGCGCGCGGTGGAGGACGCGGGATACGGGATCGGCGCGCGCAAGACGACGCTGGCGATAGGCGGGATGACGTGCGCTGCGTGCGTGGTTCACGTCGAGAACGCGCTTGGAGGCGCGGACGGGGTGGTGTCGGCGCGGGTGAACCTGGCGACCGAGCGCGCGGCGGTGGAGTACGTGCCGGGCGTGACCGGAATCTCCGATCTGAGGCAGTCGGTGGAGGACGCGGGATACTCGGTGGCGGCGGTGGTGGGCGACCCTAATGACGACGCGGCGACTCCGAGAGACGTTCGGACGCTCAGAAACCGGATGATGTTCAGCTTGGCTGTCGCGGCGCTGATAATGGCGCTGATGGCGATTCCGAACGCGGGGAACTGGCTGCCGTTCAGGATGGACTTGCTGCTGCTGGCTATGGCGACGCCGGTTCAGTTCTGGGCCGGGCGCGGGTTCTACACGTCGGCTTGGAGCGCGGCGCGACATCTGACGTCGAACATGAACACGCTGATAGCGGTGGGAACTTCGGTAGCGTACCTGTACAGCCTGGTCGTTACCCTGTTCGGTGGGACGGCGTTCTTCGAGGGACGCGCGACGGACACCTACTTCGACACGTCGGCGGCAATCATAGCGCTGGTTCTGCTGGGCAAGTTCCTGGAGGCGAGGGCCAAGAGCCGCGCGTCGAACGCCATCAGGGCGCTGATGGACCTGCAGCCGAAGACCGCGAGGGTGGTCAGGGACGGGGCGGAAGCGGATATTCCGATTGAGGACATCGCGGTTGACGACCTGGTGGTGGTGAGGCCCGGGGAGAAGGTGGCTGTGGACGGCGTAGTGGAAGATGGAGCGTCCGCCATTGATGAGTCCATGCTGACCGGGGAGAGCGCGCGCGTGAACAAGCTGAGCGGCAGCGAGGTGTACGGCGGCTCTGTCAACGGCGCGGGAAGTTTCACTTTCAGAGCGACGCGGGTCGGGCGGGACACGATGCTGTCGAACATCGCGCGGCTGGTGGAGGAAGCGCAGGGATCGAAGGCGCCGATACAGCGGGTGGCGGATCTGGTGTCGGCGTACTTCGTGCCGGCGGTGATAGGGGTCGCGGCGCTGGTGTTTCTGATATGGCTCATCTTCGGGCCTGAGCCGTCTTATGTGAGCGCGATACTGACGGCGGTGGCGGTGCTGATAATCGCCTGTCCGTGCGCGATGGGGCTGGCGACTCCGGCGGCCATCATGGTGGGAATCGGCAAGGGCGCGGAGCATGGCGTCCTGATACGCGGGGCGGAGGCGCTGGAGACGGCTCACAAGGTTGACGTGGTGGTTCTGGACAAGACGGGGACGCTGACTAGGGCGCGGCCAGAGGTCACCGACATCTACGTTCCGGGTAACGCGGACGAGAACGCGCTGCTCGAACTGCTCTCGCTGGCGGCGTCGGCGGAACGCAGGTCGGAGCATCCGATTGGCGTGGCGGTGGTGGAGTCGGCGGACGAACGCGGCCTGGCGCTGGCGGACGCGACGGAGTTCGAGGCGGCGCCCGGTTCGGGCATAAGGGCGCGAGTCGCCGGGAAGAACATGGTCATCGGCAATCTGGGGATGATGCGAAGGGAAGGCGTCCCTCTGAATGGCATGGAAGCGGAGGCGCAGCGGTTGTCGGCGCAGGGCAAGACTCCGATGTTCGTGGCGGCGGACCGCGAGGCTCTGGGGATATTGGCGGTGTCGGACGGGCTGAAGCCGGAGTCGGCGGAGGTGGTGAGGTCACTCGAAGACCAGGGGGTGGAGGTGGTGATGCTGACCGGGGACAATGAGCGAACGGCTAGGGCTATCGCGGATGAACTGGGAATCGAGCGGGTGGTATCAGAGGTTCTTCCGGCGGACAAGGCGGGGGAGATACAGGCGTTGCAGGCTGAGGGCAAGCGGGTGGCGATGGTGGGTGACGGGGTGAATGACGCGCCCGCGCTGGCGCGGGCGGACGTGGGAGTCGCAATCGGCACGGGTTCGGACGTTTCGATAGAGACGGCGGACGTGACGCTGGTGGGCGGAGATCTGCGCGGGGTTTCGACGCTCATATCGCTGAGCCGCGCGACGATGCGGGTGATACGGCAGAACCTGTTCTGGGCGTTCGCGTACAACGTGGCGCTGATTCCGATAGCGGCGGGCATCTTGTACCCATTTTTCGCGTCGGGAGGGACGCCGGACGCGCTGAGGCCGATACTGGGCGAGCATGGCTTCCTGAACCCGGTCATGGCGGCCGGGGCTATGGCGTTCAGTTCGGTGTCGGTGATTACGAACTCGCTGAGGCTCAGGCGGTTCAGGCCGAAGGTGAATTAGTCAGGACTGCGCCTCATCACCGAAGGCGGCGCGGCGTAGTATGTCGTTGACGTGCTCCATCCATCCGGGACCGGTGGCTTGGAAATGGTCCACGACCTCCTTGTCAAGAACGATAGACGCTAAGACTTGCTCGCCAGATTTCTCCAATTTCCTTTTGAGAGCTTGCGTTCGTTCGTAGCGTTCCACAATATGGGGGACGACCTCGCGCGCGGGACGCGCTCGTTCGAACCATTCTTTGTCCAGAACGCGGGTATCGGGGTCGGCGTCTATGCCCGCCCGGATAGCGGCGGCTTCTTCGGGGCTCGGGATCTTGGTCCCCGGTTTAAGTCTGGGTCTAACCATAGTCAATAACCTCCTGCATTATATACACTATAACAGAACGGGACACCCAACCGGAGAGGGAGAGAAGGCGATGATAAGACTGCCATTGTTCAACAGGAGCGGAAGCGCGAGGGCGACGGATCCGGTGTGCGATATGCAGGTGGACATACGCAAGCCGCCGGGCGGGACGCATGACTACGACGGGGAGACGTACTACTTCTGCGCGCCGGGATGCCGGATAGCGTTCAGCAAGGAGCCGGAGGCGTACCTGTCGGGAGAGAAGAAGATACGGATGTAGCCCTATAAGACTGGGAGGTTGCTCATGGCGACACGCAACGCCACGATTGAGAGGGTATTGCCGGATATCTTCTACGAAGACCCGGAGCCGGTAGAGGACGGTATGCAGCAGGAATTCACCATAACGCTTCTGGCGTTCATACTGCGGTGGTGGTTCAGTCAGCGCCCGGACGTTTTCGTCGGCGCGGGCGGATTCTTATTCTGGAATCGGGCCAACGGCAACGACAGGGTGGGGCCGGACTGCTATATCGCGCTGGGCGTCGCCCCGGACTTCGTGTATCAGTTCCCGAACTATTTCGTATGGGAGGTGGGCAAGCCGCCGGACTTCGTTCTCGAAGTGGCTTCTCCGAGCACGGCGTCGAACGACCTGGGGCGCAAACGCGATCTGTACGCCAGGCTGGGCATACCCGAATACTGGAAGCTGGATCCGACGGGCGGCGACCTTTATGGCGTCGCGCTGATGGGGGAGCGACTGGTAGGTGGGGAGTATGTCGCATACGCTCTGAACGTGGACACGGACGGTTCGGTCTGGTCTCGCAGCGAGGTTCTGAACCTGGATTTCCTGTGGGACGGGGAACAGTTCAGCATACGCGATCCGTTGACCGGCGAGATAATAGACCCGCGACTCAGCGCGGAACAAGAGCGGGCGCGCGCCGAGGCCGCGGAGGACCGCGCTGAATTGGAGCTAGCAAGGGCCGAACTAGAGCGGGCGAGGGCCGAGCGAGAGCGACAAGTCCGTCTGGAAGCAGAAGACCGACTACGGAGATTGATGGAAGAGCGTGGACAATCTTGACGACGACCGACCGAAACCGCGCCGTCCTGGGGCAGTCCGTTCGCCGCGCGGCGCTGGTCATCGCGCTTACGCTCGCGGCTGTCGCTATTCTCGCTTGCTCGTCCGCGTCCGAGACTGAGAACGCGGTCCTTGAGGTAGCCGATTCGCCAGCCGACGCTTCCAGGACGGGGGAGGAGATTTTCGCGACTACCTGCGCGGCCTGTCACGGAGCGTCGGGCGAGGGTCAACCCAACTGGCATAGGCCCAAGGCGGACGGGACCCTGCCTCCGCCGCCGCTAAATGGGGATGGTCATACGTGGCACCATGGCGACGGTTTCCTGTACCGAATGGTCATGGATGGCGGCAAGTGGCTGGAGTCGCCAAGCCTGCCGCATTTCAAGAGCGGTATGTCCGCGTTCGGAGATCAGTTGAGCCATGATGAGATTGTGGCAGTGATTGGCTACGTGAAAAGCCTGTGGGGAGACAAGACGGGCCGGGGAATGTCTATTCGGGAGTGGCAGGCGGAGGCGAGTCTGAATGATCCGCTTCCGGCTGGGCCGTGAACCGGATTCCGGTATGCGGGCTTTGTAGAAACATGATATAGAGGAAATCTCGCCGACATAAACCAGAATGTTATTGTTGGCGAAGAAGATCAGGACGTAGGCTGATAGAATGAGGTCACAGACAGGTTTCGTATTCGACGACCCCGATTCGCGTACCAGAAGCGGGGGGCTGGATGTCGTATATGCGCGCGCCGAGCGGTCGGAGCGATTCAACAGGGATTCGCTGTTCGGCGGGTTCGAGTCCATGCGGGCGTTGACATATACGCCGAGCATTCCGATGATTCTGGGTCTGCTACGAGATTTCGATTATTCGGATTTCGAGTGTGTATTCGGGCATAGCGGGATACTGTCGCGGGACGCGGCTGACCTTATGGCATTCCAGACCGTCGTAGATGAGAAGCTGAATAAGGGTTTTGTAGGAATTTTGGGAATATCCGATGAGCGACGAAAAGTCGTATTCGAAAGAGCGTTGGAAGGCAAGGCGCGCTTTTACGTAGTGAAGGACGCAATCGCGCACGCCAAGATATACCTCTTGGAAAGAGACGGCCTGAAAAGGGTGGTCGTGGGTTCGGCGAATTTGTCCGAGACAGCGTTCTCGGGACGACAGGCAGAGACGCTAATCGCGTTCGACAACGATGACGCCGCGTGGGAACACTACACACGACAGTATGAATCGGTCCGAGACGTGGCTTCCAACAGGGTTCCTCTCAGAGAGAAGCCTATCCCCGCCGAACTTATGCCAATCGAAGAGACGCCCATACTGAAGGAAGCCGAGAAAAGAAGCGAGGGGATTTCGGTATATGTTCCCACTGAAGAAGGGAGCGAGACCGACTTCAGCGTTCCCCAAGTACTGAACCAAGTTGAGCGTATCAGGCCGGTTCGACGGCAGGCGCTCGCTGACATTCGCTCGGACCGCAAGGGCAATATCAAGTTTAATCCGAACATTGTCAAGCAGATGACGCGAATCGTCACGTCGAGACATGAGGATGAAGGCCCTAAGACGTACCTTTCGTACAACGGTGGAGTCTTTACTCTCTCCGGGGACGATATGAGCCTGGAAGCCGACCCAGCCGAGGTGAGAAGCGACGTAGAAGCGTGGCTGGAGTTTTTTGGAAACTACGAAAACGGTTTCGTGGGTGACATACCGAGGTTGCAGCGCGACTATTTCACCTTCATGTGCTGGTTCTACTTCGCGCCCCTTATGTGCGATCTCAGAAATTCCGCGCTTCGCCAGAACCGCTTCAGTTTCGACCAGCCGATGTTCGCCGTACTCTACGGTCAGAGCAATTGCGGAAAGAGCAGCCTCATAGAGACGCTTATGACTTCTATGTTCTCATATCCGAGAATAGTCGAAACTCAGTCTTTCACTCGGAGCAACTTGCGAGGTTTGCAGGAATCATACAAACGTTTCCCAATCGTATTCGACGACGTTACGAGAGAACGCTTTGGCCGCCACGCGCCGGAGATAATCAAGGACGAAGCGATTCACTACTCCGAGTACCCTTGTTTCGCGCTGTCCATGAACGCTGAGGCGGGCATTCATAGTACGCGCTGATAATATAAAATAGGGACGCATCATCACAGTTAGGATAAGGCAGATGGCCCGACCACGCGCATACAATCACGACGTTCGCTGTCCGCACTGCGGTTCCAACTGGACGCCCAAGGACGGACACTCAAGAGGCAAGCAGACATACCGATGCAAGGACTGCAACCACCGTTTCACTCCCGACGGCAACCGCCACTACTACCCTGAGAAGACCATTCGGCAGGCGCTTGCCATGTATGCCGAGGGCGGAAGCATATCGGCTGTGGCAAGGGCGATGGACATACACTTCGTTACCGTGTACACCTGGGTCAAAAAAAGCGAGATGGGCGCGGAAGGGTTTGGACATAGAGCGCGGGAGGCGAGTTCGGTCTGAACCTGACCTGCCGGCCTCTGTGAGGAAGATACGCGGTATGGATACACGTCGCGGGCGAGCCAAGGTCATATCCTTCGATGAGATGTGGACGTATGTGGGTGTGAGGAAGGGAGAGAGACGACGGTCTGTGTGGATATGGACGGCTGTCGTGGAAGAGAACGACGGTGAGCGGTGGGCGGACTTCGAGGTGGGAAGTCGTGAGAGCGAGACCTTTATGCGGTTGTACCGGAGACTGCCCAGGGCGGAGAAGTACAGAAGCGACGCCTATGAGGCGTATGGCTTGCTTGACCCTGGCTCTCACGTGGTGGGAAAGGGAAGCGAGGTGAACCGCAACGAAGGACTGCACTCTGTGCTGAGGGGCAAGTTGAACCGTCTGGTACGCAGCACGAAGGGTTACTCCAAGAGCGTGGAGATGCTGGTTGGATCGTTGGCTATGGTGTGGCTCAGAGAGGGGCTGATCTAATGACAGCGCGTTCTATGAACGCCCTGAGGCGCGCAGCTTTCTACCCGAAATCGTGAAACGCTGCTTGATGATTTACACCAGAACGTCGCTTCCGGGCGACAATCCCGTTGCCCGCCGATCGCTTCAGCGATCCGTAGCGTCTATTCGAGACAGGCTAACGACATCCCTTTATCGTGAATATCTTGGACAGGTTCTCGAAGAAATGAATCTGATGCGTGAACACGTCTCTTCCAAGAGTGATGAAGTGGACGCTCTCGAACTTTCCTCAAGTGTGCTGTGTCGTATTATAGAGCGGAACCTGCCGCAAGGCTCCGCTATGCCTGACTGGTGTTCTCCCATGACCCTGAGCGAATATCAGAGTCGCGCGTTTGAGAGGCCGCGTATGGTGCTGAACAGTCTCCTCCATTCCGATAAGTTCAGCAGTGAACGGAAGCCTGCGGCTGGAAGTTGGACCGTATCGGGAGATACGGTAGTTGTGGCGGTGGACATGATGGGCGCGAGCCGCACCAAGAGCGACATACCAGACTGGATACTCGACGATACCGCGAGCGTATCCGACCAAATTGCGCTGAAACGCGACCTACTGGAACAGTTCCTTGAGCGTAGAGTAAGACCGCCGCGCCGTTTTCTGTTCTGGGACTTTCGATAAAGCGAACGATTCTCAGTCCTTCGTCTCCACCCGGCCCTGTGGCGTTATCCTAGATACGCCTGCTCTCGATTCATAGGCCGCCGCCCGCACCGACGCTTCAACCGTCTCGTGGGGTTGGAGGAGGAGGGCCGTCCCGTTTTCTATGGCGTTTACCAGGCCCTCGTTGGTGTAGCTGGTGAAGGGTTCGAGGCCGGCGTTGTAGGTGCGTCCGTACCAGGGGTGGCCGTAGCCGCCGCCGAAGGATTGCCAATACCAGAGGTATTTGTAAACGTCGGTGGGGAAGGACACGCCGAAGCCGAGTCCGAGCGCGGTGTTGGTAACTGCGTACCAGCCCTCCGGCATATCGGTGATGTAGGACTGGTCGTAGCTGTCCCACTCTCTGCCGGGAACGCGGCTCAGGTCCTGGGTCGTTCCGTCTTTAAGCGGGACGTTGGGCCAGGGGCCTTCGTATCCGGCTTGGAGCTTGTTGTTGGGGTGGAAGTCCTCGGGGTGGTTGATGACGGTTCCGCCCGGAATGTCTATCACGCAATCCGCGCTGAGGAAGGGCGCGCCGAGCGCGATATGCTCGCCCCAGACGCAGTGGACAGACTCCTCGCCCTCGTTCAGCAGGGCTTGGTCTATCTCCAGGATTGGCGAACCGGATGAGAGGGATAGGGTCTTCTGGAAGAAGAAGGGCGTCCTGTACGTGCGGACGGAGAAGCGGGCGCTCACGCGCTCGGGCGTGTCCTGGAGTATTACGCAGTCCCAGGGCATGGTGTTGACCTCGGCGTGCAGGCCCATGTCCGCGCCGCCATAGACGGAGGGGAAGCCGCCGCCCGGAAGCGCGGTCTGCCAGCCGCCTTCGTAGAAGTCGAGCCACACGTTGGCCGGGGCGCCGGTGGAGGGCGTGAAGCGACGGGGGTCGCGCACTCCCCAGGGCGAGCGCCACATGAAGTCGGTGTCGGTGGGCTTATGCACGAACTGGTAGATGTCCGCGCCCTTGTCCGCGAGGACGACGATTCGCAGGACTTCGTTCTCGATGACGACGGTCTTGAGTCCGCGAAATGTCCAGTCGTCGGAGATTCGCGCGCCGTAGGTTCGTTCGCGCTGGTAGTGCATGGTGGTACTCCGTTCAGTTGTCAGATTTTCCTGGTCGAGAAGTTGACGGGGGTATTGAAAATGAACGCGCTTGCGGTTTCACCCCCATCCTAGCCTTCCCCCGTCAAGGGGGAAGGGACTTTTACCTACCTCAACTTGCCTATTCAGGCTGGGCGCTGAAGTGATCCCAGAACTTCGCGGCCTGTTCGAGGCAGACGGCTATGTCCTGTTCGAGAAGGTAGCGGTCTTTGACCAGTTCTAGGGCGGCGTCTCTGACGCGGGACAGGTATTCGTCTTTGGATGCGTAGCGCTCGGCTATGGACGGGCGCGGGTCTCCGACAGCCTGGCGGGTTGGCTTGTCGGGCGCGAATGGGATAGTGCCGCCGGCGAACATGAGGGGCTGAGTATCGCCGCCGATGTTGGGATGCCGGAGGGACCAGCCGGTGTGCGCTGCGAGCGGGACGACTATCTCGGGCAGCGTTATTCCGGCAATCTCGTTGCCGTCAGAGTCCACGTCGGATACCAGCGATCCAAATACCTTGCCCATGTCGGGGGGCAGCTTGGTGACCTGCTCGACGTCGGAGCGCAGGGCGTAGTCGCGGCGGTGGGGCAGCGGGTGACGGCGCGGGTAGTTGGAGCCGGGGATGGCGTCGTAGGTGTCGCGGAGCTTGCGGGTGGGGACGGCGGTGCCGTCGTCTATCCGGGGATGCTTGCTTGGCGGCGGCTCTACGCCCTCGGCTACCCAGCGGTCGAGGTTCTCCAAGCAGGCCCTGAGCAGCGGGGCGTAGTCAATCACGCTGCGTGTGTTTTGGGTTCGGCTTATGCCCTCGCCGGCGTCGGAGGTGTCGGTAGGCGGCCATGTTCCTGTGCCGTGTTCGGTGCCTGTGAAGTGATAGACGCGGACTTTGGGGCCGTGTTCGATGTCGGTCTTGCCGTCGGGGTCGGTGTGTACCAGGGAGGCGTCGCCCCGGTGGTACTCGGCTGAGGTGTTGGTGTAGAAGACGCGAAGGTCGCTGCCGCGCTCGTCGAGCCTGCGGTGAAGCGAGTCGGTCGCGCCGGTTTCGGGGTCGGTCTGGGTGACGCTGGCGAACGGGAATAGCTGGGTGAGCATACTGTTGCGGTCTTTGGAGTTCTGGCCGAAGCGCTGGTTGAACTCGCCTCTCATGCCCCCGGCGACGTTGGCGATTATGCCGTCGAGCGCGTCCCTACCTTGTTCGTCGCGGTTGAGGTCGTTGTAGATGAAGGTGCGGAGGAAGCGTCCGGTCTGAGAGCGTCCGTAGGCGTAGGCGTAGCTGATGGGGATGGGCGATTCGGAGTTGGCGGAGCCGCGCTTGAACCAGGATACGCAGTCCCTGAGCGCGGCGAAACTGAGTCCGAGGACTGGCGCGCCGACGGTGGTATGGACTAGCTGGTACAGCCGCCCCTTCTCGAACTTGCGCTCGGAGCAGATGTAGTTGGGGTCTGGGACGTAGCCGCCGCCGTCCTCGATTCTGCCGAAACGCCAGAACGCGCGAGGTACCAGGCTGGCCGGGCCGTCCGGCATATCGCGGACTTCGAGGCGGGCGTCGGCTTCGTCCATGTCATAAGCGGGATAGGCGCGGTGTCCCTTGTCGGAGAGCAGGAAGTTGTGGGTATCCTGGACGCTCTGAAGCTGGGTATATACCTTGCCGGTGAGAGGGTTGCCGTCGGCGTCTATCGCGTCGGGGCCGTTCATGGTGATGAGCGCGCCGAGGGCGGGGGTGTCTCCCTGCCAGCCGCAGGCGACCACTGTGTAGCCGCGCTCCATCAGGAAGCCGTCTCCTATGTCAACGTCGGCGTCCTCGGGGGTGTCGGCGTCAATGGCGAGGCGGGAGGAGCGGTTGAAGTTCGGGAGCGCGACGCGGTTGCCCCGGTTCACGACGTCCAGCATCAGGCGTCCGCTGCCCTTGCTTCGGTCAACGGGCAGCATGATGGATACGTCGGATGCGAACTCGACCATGCCGTCGGAGTTGGTGGGCGCGAGAGCGACGTCGGTGATGCGCTCGTTGGCCTCGCTCGCGGGGTCAATGGCGAAACGCAGCGTTCCGCGTATCTCCTCGTAGGGGCCAACGTCGCCCCATGATCGGCCATCGGCGAGTACGCGCCGGAATTTCACGTCGAGTCCTGTTACTGGCATTGGTTCACCTCTTCGGGGGCGTTATTGGGTAAGTCCGCTTTGGGCCGGAGCGCTCGCGGAAGATGGGTCTTCTTCGGCGGTCTCCGGCGCTGTGTCGTGTCGGGATTTCTTTCTTATTATCCAAGAAGATATTATCAGGCAGACGGACAGGAACGTGACGGACGCGATGATGAGGACGGTCGCGGTGAAGAAGAACGCTTCAGGGAACATGGCTATCAGGTAGTCGCGCCTGGGGTCTAGCTGCCAGAGGTCGTTGGTGAAGCTGATTAGGTGGAAGGCTAGAAAGAGGCGGTCGAAGCCGACGGTCATCGCCAGTCCGGTTATGACGAGAAGACCGACAGTGGCCCATCCTCCCCACCCTATCAGGCGCGCGGCGGACGGCGTGAATCGGCGGCCCCATATAGCGAAGCCGCCGACGAGGACGGCCAGCAGGTACAGGCCGGTAAGTTCGGAGACGCGATACACGCCCTGAACCAGCGCCTTCACGTCTTTCATGTGCAGAACTTCGCGCTCGTTGTAAAGATTCGGATACTGAATGCCTCTCACGACGACTCTGACAGCCAGGTATTCTTCGTCGTTGTTGAAGTAGTCGCGTATCTGCTTTCCGGCGGAGATAAGCTCGGCGCGCTCGATGCCGGTTCGGCGCGGGATGTCGTACTGGTCGAATCCGTAGGAATATAGGGGCGGGAAGTTGATAACCCAGCGAACGCTGACCGCAATCAGGAATATGGGAACGAGCGCGATGAAGAGCGCGGCTATCAGTATCTTGAGGGCGCGGGGTATGTCGGTGTGAGGTCTCATTCAGGTTTACCGTTTATGGGGAGGCGTCCGGGTATCAGGGAAGCTCAGGCGCATAGGGATACTCTTAATTAGCGCGGCCTGGTGTCGCGGCGTCTCAGTTGGTACCAGGTAACACCCTCTCTTTCGACTATCATTGACGCCGTGCCATTGATGTCGTTTCCCACCACTACCGCGTGAGACTCTTTGTCGGTGAGTCTTCTCAGGAACTCGGCGTTTCGGATGGCTCGGTCAACATCGTTGCTGCCGACCGTGTAGGAAACCTCGGCGGCGATGTAGTGGTCTTCGCCCTCGCCGTCTTTGACTTGTATCAGCAAGTCCGCCTCGACGAAGCTCATTCTGGCGTCTTGGGAGACTATTCCGGGCCTGGCGCGGAGCATAGCCCCCACATCTTGCGCTGTCAGGACTCTCTCGATCAGCAGATCTTCAGACAGGGCAAAGACTATCAAGTCAGGACTTCTGAGAGCGGCGTTGATGGCGTTGGAGCCTTTCAATTCGCCTATGTCGTCCAAGATGTTCTTTATGGTGGCGTCGGTGGCGGCGTTGTGCGATCGGGTTTCCTCTACGAAATCGTTGAATCGTCTATCGGCTGCGTCCTGGCGCGTTCTGGATTCCTCTACGAAATCGTCGAATGACGTCTTGTGCGCTCGCGTCTCCTCAGCCAACTCGTCGAACTTGCGCGGCAGGTCTATAAGTTCGGTGGTGAGTACCAAGGTTCGCAGTTCGTCCGCCCACTCCGGGTTGTCCCGCAGAAGCTGGAAGAGGTCGTGTATTGTGTTGATAGTGGCCATTCGCGTCCTTCCGTTCATCGCTCAGCAACTATACCATATATTGAGTTAGCCCGTGACGCGCGGCTGCGCCGGTCGACGTAGGTTCTGCTAGTATGGGGCGGATGAATTCGGGGTGGTTCTACATGGGCCGCGCTACCTAAAAGTGAGGAATGCTTATCTTGAGCGAGAAAGATACTTTCGCGAGCAGTTTCGAGGGGATGAAGGACCTGGCCGCTAGACTGCGTGGGTCGGACGGTTGCCCCTGGGACAAGGAGCAGACGCCGGATTCGCTGAAGCATCTGTTTCTGGAAGAGTGCTATGAGTTGGTGGAGGCTATTGAGGAAGACGACGACGCGAAGGTGGTGGAGGAGCTGGGGGATGTGCTGTTCCACGCGGTCTCGATGATCCAGATAGCGGAAGAGTCGGGCGCGTTCTCGGGGGAGGATGTGTTCGCGGTGGCTATCGAGAAACTGGTTCGCAGGCATCCGCACGTGTTCGGGGACGCGGTTGCGGAGGACAGCGGACAGGTGGGAGTGCGCTGGGACCAGATCAAGCGGGAGGAGATGGAGGGAACGGACAGGTCAATCCTGGACGGGGTGCCGAAGGCTATGCCTTCGCTGGCGTACGCGCAGGCGGTGCAGGGACGCGCGGCGAGGATGGGTTTCGACTGGGACGACTACGACGGCGTGATAGCGAAGGTGGCGGAAGAGTTGAGAGAGCTGGAGTCGGCGGAGTCGGACGCGGAACGCGAGGCTGAACTGGGCGACCTGCTGTTCTCGCTGGTGAACGCGAGCCGCTGGCTGGGGATCCAGGCGGAGACCGCGCTGCGCCAGTCCAACGGCAAGTTCTACTCGCGGTTCGTGACGATGGAGCGGCTGGCGCGGGAGCGTGGACAGGATTTCGAGGCGCTCAGTATGGACGCGAAGGAAGCGTTGTGGCGGGAAGCCAAGGCAATGGACTGAGAGGGACGCCCACGAGGGACGCCCCTACGGAGTTGGCGTAAACGGCGCTATCGCAGATGCCATAGCGAGCGGAATTTCCAGGCGGCGAAGGCCAGCAGCAGCAGCATCGCGCCGGAGGTTATTTGGGTGGCTGGTTGGACGCCCAGATTCTCGGCCAGCCATCCGGCTATCAGGCTGCCGAGCGGGAAGAGTCCCCAGGTAATCATGTAGAGGCCGGTTACCCGCCCGCGAAACTCGTCGGGGACGGTACTCTGCACGACCGCGCTGGTCACCGAGAAGAACATCATCATCGCGGCGCTTACCACCATCAGGTTCAGATAGGCGGTCGGGAAGTAGGTGTTCAGCGAGAAGAACAGGGTAGCGACGGCGGTGATGGCGACGCCGCATATTACGGCTACGCCCTTTGCCCTGATGTCTCCCATGGACGCGAGAACGAAGGTGCCGAGCGTAGAACCCGCGCCGAACGCGGACACCAGCAACCCAAGTCCTTTGGCGTCCACATTGAAGACCTCGGCGGCGTACACGGGCATGAGTCCGTTGACCGAGGGCATTATGAGCATGGCGGGCAAGGCGGTCAGGGCGAACAGCCCCAACAGAAGCGGCGTATTGAGTACATACCGGATTCCTTCCAGCAGGCCGTCCCGCGCGGACGACAGGCTCATGCGCGGCTTGGGGATGGTAACGACCTGAAGGCTGAGCGCGGCGGCCACCGCTCCAATCTGGAGGGCCGCTTCCAGGAGCAGCGCCGGCCCCGCGCCCGCGAAGGCTATCAGGACGCCGCCAAGCGCCGGGGTTGCGAGACGGGTTACGCTGAATGCCATGGAGTTGAGCGCGAAGGCGTTCACCAGGCTCTCTCGCGGCACTATGTTGGGGATGAGCGACATACGCGCCGGGTCGCTGACAACCCAAGCGAGGCCCATGAAGAATATGAACGCGAATATGTGCCAGGCCTGGAGGTTTCCGGTCAGGACGACCGCCGCGAACACGAGGGTGACAGTCGCCTGATAGCCGTATATGAAGGCCATGAGCTTTCGGCGGTCGAAGTTATCAACCAGCAGGCCGCCGACCGGGCCGATGAAGAGTATCGGCAGCGCGTCCAGCCCAAGCGCGACGCTCGTCCAGAAGGCGGATTCGGTGACCTCGTAGGTCAGCCAGCCGACGATGACCTGCTGGAGCCAGAAGCCGCCGGATGAGAACATGGTGGCAAGCCACAGGAAGATGTAGTCGCGGTAGCGGAACGAGTCGAATGTGTGCAGGCGCGTCCGGATTCGCGGCGGTCGTACACGGGGCGCGTGAACCTTCGGAAAGAGCCTGCGCCGGGCGGGGACGACGGCGTCGGATTCGAGTTGAACGACGCCGGTGAGTTCGGCTTCCGGGGACTCGACCGGAATGAGGTTCTTGACCTCTTCGAGGGCGGCCTCGGGGTCATGCGCGGGTTCGGCTTGAACGAGCCCGGCTACGTCCTGAGATGAGGCCGGAGACTGTTCTTCCGCGCCCGTCGGGGCGACAAGGCTGGCCACGTCCTGCGGCTGGGCGGTCGAATCGGTGTCGACGACCAGTTCCGCAGGGGGCGCGTCGGCTTGAGAGGACTGAGGGTGAATCGCCACGTCGACAGCATAGATGTCGTCGCGGCGAGAATGTGACGATTCTCGCGGGTCCAAGGATATCGCTCCACGCTAAGGTTCAACCAGGGTTCGATCAAACGGGGCGGGGCGTAGAGCGCGCTCCTTGAAAGTCGCGTTACGGCCACTCGCCAGAGACTATTATACCATAGCCCCCGGAGAATCCAAAAACAATTTTGAGAATTTGTTCAGGGATTTTCGGGATTCGTCGCGGAGTGGCATATGATGATCCTCCATGATTCCCAAGGCGAGAAACCGCTTGACGCTCTGGCGTTACTTTGATACTTTGACAATACAGGTGGTATATCCACAGATAGCCCCAAGAGCGTTAGTTCTCTATTGGGCTATTTTCGTCACATGACACTTGCGGAGGTTCTTTCACCCATGAATTTATTCGCGGTGATATTCGAAGACTCCATGCCGTCTGACATATTAGACATTGCGGAGACACAGCCTATGCGCGGCGGATTCCAGCTGTCCGACCAGATGATAGTGGTGCAGAGCTATGCGGAGAACCCGAAGGTCATCAGTGACATTCTAGGCATGACGGGACCTGAAGAGTCTCCCAAGATCGGCGTTGTGTTCAAGTTGAACGGTTCTCACTCCGGTTATTTCCACGCTGATCTATGGGACTGGTTGGCAGAAGCCAGAGGGGAAGTTCGTGCCTGACAATCAACAGAGTCCAGGCGATAGACTCCGAGCGGATACTTATCACGTTGAACGCCTTGACGACGTTAGCACTCGCTTGGCGCGTATCGAAGGCAGGATGGACTCTTTCGCCACGAAAGAGGATGTCGCTAACGCGAAACTCTACTTGCATACATCATGGACGGCGATTGGCATTGCGGTATTGATTGGAATCGTGAGTATCGTCATTCGATTCTGGCCTGGCTAGTTTTTCCAACTTCTCGATACGCATAGCATCGGCTCAGAGCCTACGCAACGCAATCGTAGGAAGAAGAGATACCTGCCACGCTCATCGCGCAGCGCGAGTCCGACGCCGGTTTCCGCGCCGTGTGGAATGAGGTCGTCAATAGCGGACTGATTCACGGGTATTATACCATTTCATTCTGATTAGGACATGAACTTCAGAGGCAGGCAAGATCGTCCTTCGACAAGCTCAGGACGAACGGTGGAAGCATCAAATATCTGGCGCGCAACGTGAGAACACGACGACGTTACTCCGAATTGGTATTATATCGGAGCGAGGGATTCGACTGTCTGTTGGAAGGCTTCGAGGCGGGGGAGCAGCAGGGGGGTGTCAACGCCCGCGTCGGCGTATTCCTGGATTCGCTCACGGCACCTGTCGGCGTCGCCGAGCAGGTAGCAGGACTCGGCGAGTTCGTCGGAGACGTACCGCGCCGCGCCCCGTTCGTCGCCGGACGCGACAAGTTCCCGGACGGGGGCGAGTATCGAGGTGTCGAAGCCGCCGCGTCCGAGCAGCGTTTCGCCGACGAAGGGCTCCGCTATCAGGCGGGCTACCCGTTCGCGCAGGGAGGGCAGCATCGCGTCGGGGTCGTCGGTGATGCGGACGATTAGCATACAGGTTATGTCTATGGAGGCTGGGTCGCGGCCCGCGTTGGCGGCGGTTGTCTTCACCTGTCCCACCGCCCAGCGGATGTACTCGACCGGGGCGTAGGCGTTGAGCAGAACGCCGTCCGCCACTTCGCCCGCGAGTTGGAGCGCCCTGGGGCCTATGGCGGCCAGATACACGGGGAGCGCGCCATGGACGGGCCGGATGGCGAGACCGACATTGTTCAGCCTGACGCCCGCGAACTCCTCCGAGACTCGCTCTCCGTTCCACATACGGCGGAGCGCGCCGACCGTCCCGCGCAGCCTGGACAGCGGGGCGCTGTACTCCATGCCCATGCGTCCGGCTATCACGTCCGCGTCGCTGCGTCCCAGACCCAAAATCATCCTGCCTCCGCTGAGCCGGTCGAGGGTTGCCGCGCCCATTCCTAGCAGCGCTGGATTGCGGGTGTATGGGTTGACGACACCCACTCCCAACCTTATGCGCTCGGTTCGGGCCGCGAGGTAGCCTAGCATGGAGAAGGTCTCTTCGTGGAAGTATCTCTCGGTGACCCACAGGGAGTCGAAGCCGGCTTCCTCGGCCATGCGAGCGTAGCCGGCGAGTTCCGCGCCGCTGTCAATACCGTGGTAGAGTACGATTCCCGTCCGCGCCATGTTCTACGCTCCCTCTATATATTCACATTTATGACACACTGGTGAGTATGCAGGTGTCCCGCTGGTGGCGTTCAGGTGGTGTTCAGGTAGCCTGCAAGTGGGGTCTGATACCTGCATTTCACCTGCAAAGACCTGTATTTACCTGTATATCGTATTTTTCCCTGATGCGCTGGACGCAATGGATAAGTTGAGCTTTATATATGTGTCTGAGTACCTTTGTTCGCTATCTGTTTTTTCCCTGATGCGCTGGACGCAATGGATAAGTTGAGCTTTATATATGTGTCTGAGTACCTTTGTTCGCTATCTGTGTCTATTGTAGCGCAGCGCAGGTGTATAAGGGAAGCCGAGTAGCGTCGTCAATCCCCGCTAGGTATAAATTGGGATTTTGGCTATAATATGGTATCCTTAGCTAAAGAACGCGTTTGTTGTGGGGAGAGAGCGACAAGCGGGGTTGAGGCTAGAGCGAACAGCCCGTCAATTTATCTCGGTTCCGTTTTGAGATAATCGTCAAGGAGCGCTCGAATGACTACTCAGACATCGGCGACGCCAAATTATACGTCGGGATTCAGCGATCAATATACCCGCTACCTCATGCGGCATACCGCTGAGTCCAGCGCCGCGTACCTGTTCCCGTATCTCAGGCCCGGCCTGCGCGTCCTGGACTTCGGATGCGGGCCAGGCAGCATATCGGTCGGTCTCGCCAAAATCATAGAACCCGGTGAATTGCACGGGATTGACATGGAAGAGTCGCAGATCGAGTTGGCGAAGTCTTTGTCCGAGGATAGTGGATGCGAGAACGCTATATTCCAGGTTGGGGACGTAACCGCTCTTCCGTTCGAGGACGGTTTCTTCGACGTCGCTCACTGCCATAACGTTCTGTCCTACGTCCCGGATACCCGCGCCGCGCTCGCGGAGGTGAAGCGAACGCTAAAGCCCGGCGGCGTTCTCGGATGCAGCGAGTTGATAATAGAGTCTAGTTTCATTCATCCCCAATTAGGAATTCTCAAAAGCGCGTGGGATATATTCGAGGACCTTCTCGAGTCCGACGACGGACATCCGCAAATGGGCAAGGACATGAAGGAACACATCTTGGGGGAGGGGTTTACGGATATACAGGTGAACGCCTCTTTCGAGATTTACAGTAACCCGTCGGAGATGGACTTCGTTTACAACTTCTTCAAGAGTTGGTTCTTGTCACCCGAAATCTCGGAAGCCGCCATAAAGTACGGCGCGGCCACCAGAGAACTGTACGACGAAATAAACGTCACCCTCGACGAGTGGAAAGACCACCCGGGCGCCCTCGTAGGCCTCGCGCTCGGCGAGGCCACAGCCACCAGGCCGTAGCGGTGAGGGACTGGGGGCGAAATTTCCGGGGACGGCGCGACTGAGGTTCGATGGCGGTTCGGTATGGAGTCGCAAGCGTGGATTCTCAAGACAGAAAACCCTGTTGAATTCACTGGCCAGAATGATGCAGACTCACCCGGCAGCCTAAAACTGGATATTGGACCGAAAAATTGGGGAGCGGTGGGCCAGAGAGGTCATTCTTGAGGAAGAGGTCAAGTCTAGGCGAAGCGGTGGAGGGAGCATGGCTCACTTTCGAGCGCGCAACCGCCCTGTCCTCACATATCACCCTCTCCATTCCGATATTGTTCTTTGGAGATATGGATGCCTACCAACGCTCTGAGATAAGAACGCTGACCGTTGGGCTTAATCCATCATTCCACGAATTTCCGGCTGACTCCCCCTTCCAGCGCTTTCCGCTTGCCGAAGGAATCTCGGCAAGCGATACGGACTGCTACCTCGACGCGCTCTCGGCTTACTTCGGCGCGGATCCCTACCGTAGCTGGTTCAGCGCATTCGAGCCGACGCTCAATGGCTTGGGCGCGAGCTACTATGAAGGGCAACTCTCAACGGCTCTACACACCGACATCTGCTCTCCCGTAGCTACCGATCCGACGTGGAGTAGCCTTGATGAGGAAACACGGAAGGGGCTGGAGACTTATGGAGTACCGCTATGGCATACGCTTCTGAATGCTCTTCAGCCACATATCGTTGTACTGTCCGTCGCTAAAAAATACGAGTCGCGCATCGAGTTCCAGGCATTGAGTGAACGGGAGGTAGTCTATGTGTTTAAGCGAACGAAAACGGGCGCGCCCCGAAAACATCCTGTAACAATTTCCGCGCAATGGTACGAGATCGGGGATAAGCCGTCTCTTCTAGTCTTCGTTCCCGCGGCGCAGAAACCGCTTGGTCGACTGAGCGGCGACCAGAAGAGAGAAGCAGGCACGATCGCGTTGGAGGTGTTTCACCGTGGACGGTAATCGGCGCTTCGTCCAGTTCCCTCATCCCGGCCCCGAGCATAAGCCCGACCGCTCAGGCGGAAAGGGCTGGAACACGCTTCGTCACAACCATGCCCGCAAGTTCATGGAGTTCGACGGCAGGTGGACAGAGGAGGACGGCAGCGCAGGTAGTGGCAGTCTTCGCGCTTGGGGCGAGTGGGAGGCCGAATCGGAGCTTATCCGCGAGCTCATTCGACCTGGCCAAGACTCGCAGTATCCCCGCTATCTCTGGCGCCCCTTCTATGCCCCCAAGAAAAATTACAGACTCCTGCACAACACCGACCCGTTCATCTTTGGAGAGAGGCTCTTGTACTCGAATTGCAAACAGGTCAGTTTGCCCAGCCTGACCCGCCTCGAACGTGGTTCGGTAATCGCTTTCGGGAGTAGTATGAAAATCGAGGGTGAATGGAAGTGGGCGCTTGACACCGTGTTGGTAGTTGCGGACTCTCTCATGTATGCGGCCTCAGAAGCGCGCCAAGTGCTGGCGGACACGACATCCGAAGTATTCCTTGCTGTGACCGGAGGCCCGATTATGGCCAGGGAGAAAGCTTCGTTCAGGCTTTACTTCGGAGCTACGCCGGAGGATCCGGTCGAGGGGATGTACAGCTACTTTCCAGCGATGCCAGCGCAAGGGGACGCAGGCTTTCCACGACCATTGATAGACTTACCCCGTAAGTACCTCAACCCGAGTAGTCGGCAGTCTCCAAAGGGAGTTCGGAGCAATCGAACCAGCGAAGAACTACGCGAGATATGGAACTCTCTTGTAGCTCAAACGATTGAGGCCGGCCTTGTGCTGGGAACACACGCCGCGCTACCGGAAAGACGCTAGAATAGCGACAGCCGCCTCTAAGCTTGGATAGCGGTCGCCTGTTCCAGCCACACTAGACACCCCCCTCTGCGATCTCTTAAATGAAACCCTTTCGACGCAGCAAGTCAACATAGCCATTCCTGTCTATCCTGCAACTCAACGCCTGCCGAAATTCTTCGTCATTGAGTTTCATCTGCTGGCGGATACTATGCTGAGCGGGTAAATCTCTACTGCGAGGGGTATGAGACCGCTTGGTGCGGACAACGACTTTCCCTTCATGCTCGAACCATGCCAATATATGATGGCTTTCACGAACTTGAAATCCCAACTTCCTGATCAGCCGGTCAAAATCTCTGGCGCGGATACTCATACTTCGTAAACCAGCCGGGAAAGTTTCTTCCATGTGTTAGCCAGGTCTGGCCCAAGTCGTTCCTGTTCAGTCTTCAACTGCCAGTATAGTTCAGATATGGTGCTGCGAGCGTCCTGGACAGCGCTTATAGGATCGAGGCCATATCCGTATTCGTTCAACTCCTCGCACCAAGCTACATGGAATTCATCATCTTGTTCCATTTTCAGAGTCACAGATTTACGCAAACGCAATCTAGGGTCTAAAAGACTCCCAATCTGTATGCGCTTATGTAGATGCGGCTCTCTCACGGTATCTTCAACCAAGTCTGAAACCGTTGACTTGGACATGGGAAAGCGGTCTTGCACTGAGATTAGCATATCCAGAGACGACGCTGAGCCCGAACTCCGACTTGTGCTTCCATAAGGGTTAGGATCCCGCGCCTGAGTAACGCCACCGGGCAAATGTCGAATCTCTAGCTTTGTAACCATTTCATGCTCCTATCTCGATTCCTGAACATCTACATCAATTCGGACATTGCTTATGAATTTTTCGTTCATCCACAATCTGAATTCATATTGCCCCGCGGCCGGAATGGGCAACTGAGGCAACTGTAAAGCGAATTCAGTATTCGAGTGGCGGTCTGTGGCGTTTAGATTGCCATTGGCCTCCAATAGGATCTCTTGACCGGAAACTCTCACAAATTCAAATTTGACATCATAACTGCCTTCACAATCAATTAGCTTGACAAACAGCCACGGCGAAGCGTGCGCGGCCGGAAAATTTTCAACGAGGATATTGCTGAAGACACCCACAAGGGTTTTCTTCCCACTCGGCCCATCCTGTATAACTGAGTCACACACAAGGAAAGCGACTAGGGCCGGCGTGGGCGTTGACACACTATTCATATCGTGCAGCCTCTCTCATTATAGCTATTAGGCGTCAGCAGTATATATATCCTATCAAGTTTGGGCAACGCAATCCTCAACAACGTAGTCGGCGATGTGAGACCGCCACCTGAACGCGGCGTATTTCTTGCGCCTGGTCAAATTATATTGAACAGGCGCGCATCCAAGCGTTCACGCGACTGACAACCGACCGCCGTTCCGTGTACAATCGCGCCCATGAACTCTCAAGACCAAAAATTGAACGGACTGCTCGGCGGCGTGAAGGCGCTGGACATGGGCGAGGGCGTGTCCGGGCCTTACGCGGCGCGGACGCTGGCGTGGCTGGGCGCGAACGTGGTGAAGGTAGAGCCGCCCGGCGGCGACATAGCGCGAGGGATGGGGCCTTTCCCCGGCGGCGTTCCTCATCCTGAGAAGTCGGCGCTCTTTCTCTCGCTGAACGCGGGCAAGCGCGGCGTGACACTCGACCTGGGCTCGGATGAAGGACGCGCGCGCTTCCTGGAACTGGCCGCCGATAGCCGGATAGTGGTTGACAACCACGCGCTGGGTTGGTTATCGGAGCGCGGAATCGGGTACGAAGACCTTGCCGCCGTCCGCGAGGACATCATACTTTGCCAGATAACGCCGTTCGGGGACTGGGGACCTTATGCGGGCTACGACGCCGGCGACCTGTCGCTGTTCCAGATGAGCGCGAACGCTCACGGAATGCTGGGGCCGGTGGAAGACCCGAACTCCGAATCCCCGATACGCGCGGGCGGTCGCCAGGCGGATCAGGTGGCGGGAATGGCGGCTGTCGCCTCGACTCTGGCCGCGCTGTTCGCGGCGCGAATGAGCGGGCGCGGCTGTCATATCGTCGTGTCGTCGTTCGAGGCTATGGCGACGCAGGCGATAGCGGGGCTGTCGAATATCGCGTTCGGGGGCGAATCTCCGACACGGAACCTGGCGGAGGTGCGAGAGGCGTCCATCGGCGGGCAGGTGTCCGCGATAGGCGGCGTTCTGCCGTGCAACGACGGGTATGTGGCCATATCGCCCAGAGAAGACGCGCAGTGGGCGCGCTGGCTGGAGTTGATGGGCAACCCGGACTGGTCGGAAGACCCCAAGTTCAACACGCGGGACGCAAGGCAGAAGAACGCGGGCGAACTCTGGATTCTGCTGTCCAAGTGGACAGGCCAGCGATCCAAACAGGACATAGCGCGCGAGGGCCAGCGACGCCGAATACCCTGTTTCCCGGTGAACACGGTGAAAGACCTGATGATGGATCCGCACCTCGAGGACAGGCGCTTCTTCGTTCCAATCGCGCATCCGGTAGCGGGCGAACTGCGGTATCCGGGGGTCGCGTACAGGCTGTCGGAGACGGAACTGCCGCTGGGTAGTCTTCCCGCTCCGACCCTAGGCCAGCATAACCACGAGATATTAGATGCCAGTGAGTAATCGGAGAGGCGACCTTGACCGGAAAGACATCAATCCAAAATAAGGGTCAAGGCTCAGCCTTGCATGGCGTCCGCGTAGCGGATTTCTCCTGGATAATCGCGGGGCCGACAGCGACGCGCCACCTGGCTCTGTTGGGAGCGGAGGTAATCAAGGTGGGGAGCGCGAGGCGTCCCGATCCCTCGACTCGCGGCTCGGCGTTCCACGTTTACAACCAGTCCAAGAAGTACACCGCGCTTAACCTGTCGCAACAGCGCGGCAAGGAACTGGCGCTGGAACTGGTGGCGCAGTGCGACGTGGTGGTGGAGAACTACGCCGCCGGGGTGTTCGAGAGGCTGGGGCTGGGATACGAGGTTCTGTCCAAAGTGCGGCCCGACCTGGTAATGATAGCGTCGTCCGGCACAGGCCACACCGGCCCCGACCGCGATTACGTTGCTTATGGCAGCCTGCTCCAGCACTATACCGGCTGGAACTCCATCTCCGGCTATCCCGATTCGGAACCCATCAAGGGCGGGCTGTGGGCCGATCCCTGGGTGGGCATGGAGTTGGCGATGATAACGCTGGCCGCGCTCAACCACAGGCTTGAGTCCGGCGTGGGACAGTACGTGGACTTCTCGATGGCCGAGGCGCTGTCCGCGAGTCTGCCGGAAGCGCTTCTGGACTACCAGATGAACGGCGACGAACCCGTTCCACTCGGCAACAGGGACCGCAACGCCGCGCCGCACGGCGTTTACAGGTGCGCCGGAGATGACAGGTGGATAGCGATAGAGGTTCATACGCCGGAGCAGTGGCGCGGTCTGTGCGACGCGATTGGCAGGGCCGACCTGGGCGCGGACGCCAGTCTGGACACTGTGGAGGGCAGGAAGGCGCGCGAGGACGAACTTGACCTCGCTATCGGAGCGTGGACAGCCGAGATAGAGGACGGCGAGGCGTTCCATATACTCCAGGGCGCGGGCGTTCCGTGCGGCCTGTCGCTGGACATGGGACGGCTTCACGCCGAGCCGCAGCTCAACGAGGGTGGCTATCTGAGGGAAATAGAGTATCCCGACGGAAGCGAGCGCGTCCTGCCGACGCTGCCCTGGCGGTTCGACGGGAGCGCGGACTTCCAGCTGGGGCCTGCGCCGGAGTTGGGGCGCGACAGCGGCTACGTGTACTCGGAGTTGCTGGGTCTGAGCGACGCGGAGATAGAGGCGCTGACGGAAGATAGGGTGATTTACTAAGAGCCGCCTACTCCGGCTCCTCTATGGAGCGTATTTCGTCTTCGACCTGGCCGAGCATGACGTATTCCTCGGAGGTCAGGTGGAAGCAGCGCTGGAGGTAGAGGCTGGTCAGCCGGGCGGCGTTCTCGCCCTCGGAGCCTGCGGCGTTGGCGAGCCTCGATACCTGGTGATTGTCCGGCAGGTGGCGTCCGAGCGCGATTATCTCGCCGCGAGTCTCGGCGGCCAGGGACATATCGCCTGAGTTTACGGCGTCGCGCAGTCGTCCGACGAGCCGGGTGAGTTCGTTCAACTTGTCCTGGTCGCTCATCAGGCCGTACAGCACGTCGTTGACGCTCAGGCCGATTTCATCATCGGCGCTGTCGGGAGACTCTTCTATCACCCTCTCCGGCTGGGCGTACTGTTCCCAGAGTTCTGAGTACCAGGATATAGCCTCGTTGACCATGCCTATCATAGAGATTACGTCGGTGGCGTTTATGGAGCCGCCGTAGATTACGTCGTCCTGGCGCGCTTCGGCCAGTTTCTCTATCGCCTCGAAGTCGGGCATCGGCTCCGGCGCGGGCGGGAAGGCGAACGCCGAGAGTTCATTCGCGCCCATCTCGCCTATCTGGTTCAGCAGGAATGGCGGGACGTACTTGGACACGTCGGTCAGTATCGGGAAGACTATCATGTAGGTAGCCAGCAGTTCGGAGGCGTCCTGCGAGTTGTGAAAATAGATCAGCGCGTGACCGCGAGGGCTTTGCTCCGAACCTTTCTCGAATGTGAAATCCATCTGATCGCTCACTTGCTCAAATACAAACCCGATTGCCGACACCGGTTGTGGCGAGATCGGCGCTATCCTCGTCCGTTGCCGGATTTTCTCTCGCGGGAGTTTCCATTCAGGAACGGCGGCGGGCTGGCTTCGCCGGACTCTATGGCCGCTTTGATAGCCGGATTGTCGTCCAGCCACCGCGCCAGTTTCTCATCATACTCCGCCGTGGTTTGCTTCACGCCTTCCTTCTTGCCTTCCGCGAATCGTCTGGCCAAATATCTCTCCGCTATCATTCTAATTCCCTCCATCGTCCCAGCTATAACCAGCGAGTACGACGCTATCGCCGGCGCCTGAGACGATACACCTTTCAGTATAGCCATATATGTCTCAGATGGCGAGTCGGATACGACAGTCATCAGTTCATGCGCCGCGACGAAATACGATACGATCAGAAGCTGGATTCCGAAGGTGATGTAGTAGAACCAGGCCCACGGACTGTCCAGTTGGAGCGTCGGTATTCGCCCGCCGCCATCTTCGTTCCTGTTTTCCTCTTCCAAGTCCCGCTTGCCTCGCTGCCCCGTATCTCTTACGACGGCATTGTAGCACAGATTGACGAGTAGATAGCTTCTTCGAGACGCCGCGCTTTGGCGGGAAATAGCGGACAGGGCGCGTAAAGCAGTCGAAAGACGCCGACGCTTCATCTGACTCCGACCATCCCAATATGATAGCCTTATGTAGCCTTTCAGAAGAGAACCATCACAGCTATGCAGAACCCCAATTCAACACCCACTCCCACCAAAGTCCTCGTAATCGGTTCAGGCCCTATCGTCATCGGGCAGGCGGCGGAGTTCGACTACGCCGGCACGCAGGCGTGCAAGGCGCTGCGCGAAGAGGGCGTTACGACCGTGCTGGTCAACTCCAACCCAGCCACCATAATGACCGACGAGGACATCGCGGACATCGTTTACATAGAGCCGCTGACCGTCGAGGCGCTCGAGCGCGTCATCGCCCAGGAACGGCCTGACGGCGTGCTGCCCACGCTGGGTGGCCAGACCGGGCTGAACCTCGCGGTCGAACTCGCGGACGCGGGCATACTGGAGCGATACGACGTCCGGCTTCTCGGCACGCCGCTCCAGACCATCAGGAACGCCGAAGACCGCGAACTGTTCAAGGACCTGCTGATAGAAATCGGCGAACCCGTGCCGCCGTCCGCCATCGTCGAGTCCATGGAGGACGCCTACGACGCGCTGGAAGAGATCGGCCTGCCGGTCGTCATTCGCCCCGCCTACACGCTGGGCGGAACGGGCGGCGGAATCGCCAACGACAAAGAGGAATTCGACCAGATAGTGAGCGGCGGACTGGCGGCCAGCCCCATCAACCAAGTTCTGATAGAGAAGTCGCTGGTCGGCTGGAAAGAGATAGAGTACGAGGTGATGCGCGACGGCGCGGACAACTGCATCACCATCTGCAACATGGAGAACATAGACCCGATGGGCGTCCACACCGGGGACAGCATCGTGGTCGCGCCCAGCCAGACGCTCACCGACAAGGAGTACCAACTTCTGCGCTCGGCCAGCCTGAAGATAATCCGCGCGCTGGGCATAGAGGGCGGATGCAACATTCAGATGTCGCTTGAGCCGGGCGACGTGGTGGCGGAGACGCTGCCCGGAGGCGGCAGGGCGGAGAGCAGCTACTACATCATCGAGGTGAACCCGCGCGTCAGCCGCAGCTCCGCGCTGGCGTCGAAGGCCACCGGATACCCCATCGCGCGCGTGGCCGCCAAGATAGCCGTGGGCAAGCGGCTGGACGAAATCCCCAACGCGGTCACCGAACGCACCCTCGCCGCGTTCGAACCCGCCCTCGACTACTGCGTCGTCAAGATTCCGCGCTGGCCGTTCGACAAGTTCCCGGGCGGCGACCGCCGAATCGGGACGCAGATGAAGGCCACCGGCGAGGTCATGGCGATAGACCGCTCCTTCGAGGCGGCTTTCCAGAAGGCGGTGCGCTCGCTGGAGATAACCAACCGCTCGCTGCTCTGGGAGGACAACGGCTGGAACCAGCCCAAAGAGGACATTCTTGAACGCCTGCCCATCGGCCCCAACGACGAGCGGCTCTGGGCGCTCATGGCCGCGCTGCGCCGGGACATATCGCCGGAAGACCTGTCTCGCGCCACCGGCATAGACCCCTGGTTCACGCGCGCGTTCAACCGCATCGCGCGCATGGAAGACAGGCTCATCCACGAAACGCTGACGCCGGAGCTTATGTGGCAGGCCAAGCGGCTGGGATTCGGCGACGAGAAGATAGCCGTGCTGGCCGACCTCACGCCGGAGCGCGCGCGAAATCTCAGAAGAGAGTGGGACATCCGCCCGGTCTATAAGATGGTGGACACCTGCGCCGCCGAGTTCGAGGCGCAGACGCCCTACTTCTACAGTACCTATGAGCAGGAAAACGAAGCCGTTCCCTCGCCCGTGAACAAGGCGCTGGTGCTGGGCAGCGGCCCTATACGAATCGGGCAGGGCATCGAGTTCGACTACTGCTCCGTTCACGCGGCCTGGGCGCTCCAGGAAGAGGGCATCCAGAGCGTCATGGTCAACTCCAACCCCGAGACGGTCTCGACCGACTTCGACACCAGCGACAGGCTCTACTTCGAGCCGCTGGACGAGGAATCGGTGCGCGACATCCTGGAAAACGAGGCGGTGGAGACCGACCGCGACGGCGTTGTCGCGCCGCCCTCGATGGTGCAGTTCGGCGGCCAGACCGCCATCAACCTGTCCCAGTCGCTGGACAGGGCCAGCCTGCCCATACTCGGATCCACCGCGCAGTCAATTGACATCGCCTCTGACCGCCACCTGTTCGAGGAGTTCCTGGCGCGCGTCGGCATACCCAACCCGCCCGGCTCTGCGGTCATGGACCTGGAGAGCGCGCTGAACGTGGCGCAGGAGATAGGCTACCCCGTGCTGGTCAGGCCGAGCTACGTCCTCGGCGGGCGCGCCATGGAGATAGTCCAGAACGCCACCGAGCTTGTGCGCTACATGACCAGCGCGTTCGAGGCCGGTTCAGGCCGCCGCGTGCTGATTGACAAGTATTTCGAGGGCCGGGAGGTGGAGGTGGACGCCGTGTGCGACGGCGAGACCGTCCTGATTCCCGGCATCATGGAACACGTCGAGCGCGCGGGCGTTCACAGCGGCGACTCCATGGCCATCTACCCCGGACTCACGCTCAGCGAGGAGGAGGTCAACACTGTCGTTGACTACACCACGCGCATCGGCAGGGCGCTGGAAGTGCGCGGGCTTATGAACATCCAGTACGTCGTCGTAGGCGGCCCGGCCTACCGCAGCCCGCAGTCCACCGGAAACGACGCAACCAACACGTCGGTCTTCGTCATCGAGGTCAACCCGCGCTCAAGCCGCACCATACCCTTCATATCCAAGGTCACCGGCGTCCCGATGGTCAAGCTCGCGGTCAAAGCGATGCTAGGGCGCAAGCTGAAGGACCTGGGCTACGAGGGCGGCCTGTGGAAGCGGCAGAAGCTAGTCGGCGTCAAGGCGCCCGTCTTCTCCATGTCCAAGCTGACCGGCGTGGACACCTACCTCGGCCCGGAGATGAAGTCCACCGGCGAGGTCATGGGCATAGACACCGAGTTCACGCCCGCCGTCGCCAAAGCGTTGATGGCGGCCGGGCTTTCCATCAAGCCTGGCGACTCCGCGCTGCTCAGCATAGCCGACCGCGACAAGGCAGAGTCCGTCCAAATGATACGCGACCTGCACGCCGCCGGATGCCCTCTCTACGCCACCGACGGCACCGCCGCCATGATAACCGGACTCGGCCTGCCCGTCATCGCCATTCCGAAGGTGCTATCCGGCCACCCAAACGTCGTGGACATCATCGAGGACGGCACCGTTCAGGCCGTCGTCAACACCGTAACCGGCGACCGCGAAGTTCTCCAGGACGGTTTCGACATCCGCCGCGCCGCCACCGAGGCCCGCATCCCCTGCTTCACCTCCCTCGACACCGCCCGCGCCGCCGTCGAAAGTATGTCCGGCTCCGGCCCCGACTACAACGTCAAGCCCCTGCCAGCCTACCGGGGCTAAAACAAATAGGCCCCGGAAATGCCGGAGCCTGAGTGTCAACCGGGAAATGCCCAATCCTTAAACAAACCAGGTTATCTACCAAATCACTCCCTTGGACGTGGGCGTGGACGAGGTGGAGGAGCGCCTCCAGGTCTGGAAGGCAGACTTTTGTCGGTATTGTCGGTGTATTCTTCTCTACGAGGCGGAGGCGACCCAACTTGCCTGGGATCAGTCGCAGGCGGCCTGCGTGTTGGTTCTGGTCCCGGTCCGTCAGTTCGTCTAGCCATATTGCTCACTCATCACCTGGTTTGCTTCAGTAGCCGCTGTCAGATTGTGTTTTTTGTCCTGTTTTACCTCTACTGATGCCCCTATGAGATTAGTCCTGTATAGCAACTCTCGCTGCCTATCGAGGACCTGTTCCTCCTCGAGCCTATCAGACTCGATGCCCAGATAGAGAGACCTCCACTCCGTCCTCAGCAGGCTGAACTCATCGCAGGCCATGGTCAACTTGGCGGCGTGGGTCGCGTGATTCGAGATGGCGTCATACACGGTCAGGCCTATCACGATCAGGCTGGCGATGGCTATCGCGTATATGCCATACGACCAACCGGACAGCAGCGGGATCACGATGACCGCCTCGACCAGCACGGATGTCAACAACGCTATCCGTGTCCAATAATGTTTTTTCCTATACACGTCGGCCAAACTTCCGTAGTAGCGCATATACCACTCAGCATTGCTGAAGTCCTCGAAGACGCTTTCCCGCGTTTGATCCGTCACCCTGAACATTAACTTCTCCTCTCGAAGGAAGCACACTCTACAAGCCACCTCATAAATACCGACACGTCCCTTATGGGGCCCTAATCCCCTCTCCCTTGATGGGAGAGGGCTAGGGTGAGGGTGAAAACCTACGGATCCTACCGAGGGCTGATGTTTATGAGATAGCTTCTAACCACATCCTACATCAATCAGCCCGCGCCTGCTTGCGAACGCGCGGGCTTGATTCGCTCCAAGATATATGAATGGGCCGAGACATCCTTGTGAACCATACTGACGACATCGGCATTATTGGCCTCTTTCGATAGAGTATATCAAGTCTTGACTACACTCGCATAGTCAACCTTTTGGGCAACTCGGGCAACGTAAGACAAGAGATTTTTGGATTGCAAATGTAGCCGAATAGTAGTACACTTACTCTATCGGACAACCGAAAGACCCTGAGTGCTGTTCACTCTATTCAGCCTCCACCTGATATATGTGCTAAAATGAGCGCACTGTGCCTAAACTCCTCCAGTGCGCTTTCGACAGGGCTTCCGAATTTCCACAGGAACAACAGAATTCGTTCGCGCGATTCATCCTGGCCGAACTGGATTCTGAACGACGCTGGCAAGAATTGTTCGAGCGTCCAGAGTCGGATGATCTCCTGGCGCGACTGGCGGACGACGCTCTGGCGGCGCGCGGTTCAGGACGGACGAAGCGCCTGGATCACGACCGCCTTCTAAGGCGCGTCTGACACCTTTAGCCTACAACTGCCTATTAGAAACCACCGGCTCCGGCGTCGAGTACAGCGTCAAGCCGCTGCCGGCGTACCGGGGATAAAACAGGTTGGCGGAAGACTGAATGGTTTGAGTTTGAGTGGGAGAGATAGAGGATGATAGATAGACATTTATACAGATCTACTGATATAGATCCGCTGAATAACCTGACCGAAGAAGAAAAAACTGCGGTGCTATATACAGCAAACGGTGTTCTGACTCAAGTCAAAGAAAAGCACATTTTAAGTATTCGAGAAAACTTGGAATTGTATCTATACGAAGTGCCAGATTTGCAGGAAGGTGATATAACTATTGGGACAAGAATTCCTAAGAATCTAGCGAAACCGTTCGTAGATTATCTTCAAATCCTATTTGGTATCTCTTCGCATACAGATGAGATAGGAACAGAGGACTATGGCCTTGTTTGGAGGAACCGCAAAGACGTAACAGGTTGGTATGAATTTCTACCAGTAAGTGATTGGTATATGTGTTGGTATATTCACACTCAGCAACTCGATTCTAAAATCAAAGACTTCATCCTCAATTTCCACGAGAAAGGTGATTTAGTTGGAGACAAGCTCTATCGAGGTGAATCTGCTCAATACCCATCAGTAAGATCAACATTGTCTAGGAACTTGAATACCACAAATTCTAAAGTTATTGAGATCGCTAAACGAGAAAGTGAACAAAGGATACTTGCTCATCTTAAAGAGGAGCAAGACCCCTTGGCAGTTTCTCAACATCTGGGAGGGCCTACAAATTCTATAGACTTCTCACTTTCACCCTGGGTGGCATTGTATTTTGCATCCGATCCTACACAGGTAGGTGTAGGTGTAGTGTGGTCTTTGCCCAAAAGTCAAGAAATGTCTGGCTTGGATACTCGTCGGGCAGAACCTACAGAAAAGATAGCTCAGAAACGAGCCAAAATGCAAAATGGTTGGCTAGTAGAATCACCTACTGGGGTCATTGAACGCTCTTCTCTTGAAGAGGTGATCGAGATTCCTCAATGCCTTAAGATTGATGTGCGCCGATTCTTGAACGTTGTTGGAATTGGTGGTAAGACGCTCAATCCTGATACTTTGCATCAGATAGAGGAAGAAAAATCCGCTCCTATGTCATGGGAAGCGTCAATGCTAATTTACTTTGATTATATCAGAGAGAGCAAAGACAAGGCCAAAGCCGTAGCTTTGTCAATGGTCGAATACAATAAAACCGAAGAAAATCGACTTAACATTCGCCCAAGGTTGTATATTCAAGGAATAGCCTATGCTGTACTAGACGAAAAGGTTAGGGCTTCGTCGGCATTGGGCAAACTGTCTCAATTGTTTGGTAGCAATCCGATCCCACAGGTTGTATTGGATAATCTGGATGTAGTAAATAGAGCAATACAGACTCATCGTTCTATCAAGCCGCAAGATCTGAACTGGGAGCCTGATAAGGCGATTTGGACTCAAACTTTTGAGAATTATAGATTTATTGATAGCAGTCCTCCTTCTAACACTCTACGATGAGGGTTATACTTCTGCCTATGACAAGCGAGGAGCGTTAGTGCTCGAAGAGTAAGATGGATAGGTATATAAGTCCCAAAAACAAACAGGCCCCGGAAATGTCCAGAGCCTGAGTGTCGACCGGGAAATGCCCAATCCTTATAACATAGCGTATAGCCTATGTCGCCTCGCTGTCAAGGCTATATGTTCAGCATTTCAACCCCCCACCCTACAACCGCCTATTCCCAACCACCGGCTCCGACCCCAGCAACCGCCGCAGCCCCGCCAAATCCGGCAACCCCAGTATCGTCGCCATTCCTTCATCCAGACGCCGCCGCGCCGCGCACTCCGCCATCGCGGGCAGCCGCTCGAACTCTTCATCCGCCAACTCGTCGAACAGGTTCGCCAAGGCTTGTAGCTGCGACTCCGATATAGCCCGCACATCCAAAACCGGCATTTCCTTCAAGTCGGCTTTCTTTAACTTTACCCATGCGCCCATTGTAGTATTTCGAGTTGCTAGTAATGTCAGCAGTCCTACGCTGCTATTCAGCCATACCGCGATAGCTTTTTCATGGTTGGGGTTGTCGGTATTGATTACCCACCAGACATTGGACAATACAGCCAAGTCAGTACACATTGATGTGATGCGAACCGTATTAAGCCTGAGCCGCTCTGACACAAGCAGTCGCCCCGATTTAGCCCACAACTGCGCCGCCGGTTTGAGCCTACGCCCACGGCGCGCTGTGGTCAAAGGCGATAGATATTTATCAGGTTCGGCAGTAAGGCGCTTGCGCTGTTCGGTGTCATGATTTTCTATCATCGGATACGCCGTTACGGTGTCCGTGCGCTCAAATCCGTCCATTACATCACGTTGATCTGGTCCAATTTCACCAATATCCCCCAATGGACACAAAGAAATTTCTGTGGTGATTTGTGCCCCAGGGACATACACAACGCCATCATCGAGCAGTCTCATCGCGCTGCGTGTCAGGTCGGCGCGTGAGAACTGCACTCCCACCCATTGCCCGCCCGCGATTTCCGATTCGGGTATGGAAACGGACTCGCCTACATGAACCCCGTCCACTTTCAGCAGAGCCGCGCCCGTATCCTCGATTTTCGCGGGCGGAGTCTCGATTATCGCCTGCGCCAGGCGGTGAGCGTCCAATACGCCGTCCGGGTTCTGCCACAGGTTGACGAAGTTCACGCGATGTTCAAGTGACCTGCCTTGCCTCGCTCTGCGAGTGGCGATTATCAACGCCTCGGATAAGTCCGTGCTGTCCGAAAAGTTCCAGCGCAACGGATCGTGTGAAGTAATCACCGTATCAAGCGTAAAGTCGCGCTCAATCAGGGCGCGTGTCTGCCGCCAGGACGGCCCGGTGCAAACCGTGATAGGCAGCACCAACGCCAAGCGTCCTTCACCAGGGCGAAGTTTCGGCGTAGCGGCAGCAACGAACGCCGCGCCCAATCCCGCCGTTGCCGACGCCTGTCTCGCTTTCAGACGACTTGAAAGTTCGCTTTGCAGTCTGCGGCGCTGCGCTTGGGGCAGGCTGCCGAACAACAGATTTCCGCCTACCGAGCGCGTAAACGGCGGATTCATAATCGCCAGGTCCAAGTCGGGCAGACGCGCCGTCACCCCCTCATCAGCGCCGCGACCGCCGCCGCCCGATACCCTTTCCGCCCCTCTGAGCGCAGCGTCGTCATCGTCCGACAGCGCGAACTGCACCGCGACCTCATCCTCTCCCAGAAAGTCCAGCGATCCCAGAGAAACCTTGCCGCCCTCGACGCCGAGCGGCATCACGTACAAGTTCATGCGGTCGAACTGGATGTGCGGATTGAGCATCGCCAGGCTGGTAGCCGCGAAGTGGACGGCTGACAACTGCACGTCGTAGCCGTGCAGAGCCTGCTCCACCATCGCCTTGTGCAGTTCGGCGGCGTTCCGCCCGCCCGCCGCCGTATGCCGCCGCTCCGCTTCCGCCGCCACCGCGATCAGCAGCGTTCCCGTGCCGCAAGCCAGGTCCGCCACGTTCAGCGACGCCGGAAACTCATGGTCGCTCCAGTCAACCCCCTCCGGCCAGTCCTGGAATACCAGCCGCGCGAGCAGCGTCGCCGCCGGAACGGACGTGTAGTAAGCGCCCGTGAACTTGGCGTCCGTCAGCAGCGTGTGGAACAGCCGCCCGGACAGGTCATGCCCTTCCAAGAGGCGCGTGTCTTCCATCGCCTGGATAAGCGGCTCTATGGCGAGTTCCTGCAGTTCCGCCGGCCCGTCTCGCAGCGTGTCAACGATGTCCGCCGCCAACTCGAACACTGGTACATAGTCTATGTTGTCGCAGATATATCTCCACGCCTGGTGCAGCCCGCCCAGGCCGCCGCGCCACGCTTCCGCTACGGTCGGCGCGTCGTCGTCTTCGGCGGCAAGCCGTTCCTGAAACGCCAGCGCGTTGAACAGCACAAGGCAGCCGATTCGTAACGCCGCCGCGCGGTTCTTCTCCTGGTCGGTCTCCGCGATTATCTCCGCGACGCGGCGAGAAATACGCGCGTGCAGCGCTATCCGCCGCGCCGCCCGCTCCACGCCGTACTCCACCACCCCCGCCGCCGCGACGACCCTATCCACGCCCTCAAGCTCCAACGGCAGAACGCGCAACTGGTCGGCGAGGTCTTGAGCGCTTCCTGAGCGTATGCGCCTGTCGGTCAGACGCTCGCCCCGCGTTCCATGCAGCCACCACCGCAAGTTGGCCGCCTCCAACTCCCCTTGCGTATCCTCCGCGTACTTCAGGCTTTCGGGATACAGAACCCCAACCGCCGCCAGCGCGTTGGGAAATTGGCGCAACCGCTCGTCGAGTTGGCTTTCAAGCGCCGAAACTGAATCATCCCACTTGCACTCCAGCAGCGCCACGTCGCCCGTCTTCAGCGTAATCTGTACGTCCGGAACCGCGTTGCGCCTGCGCCGCTCCGCCTTCGCCGACAAGCCATACCCGCGCAGCGTCTGGCCCAGCAGAACATTCACGCCCTCTTCTCGGATGGTTTCTCGCTTCGCGTTTCTCAGCGCTTCCCTTCCCCCTATCGCGTTGCGTGACATACTACCACACCCTTCAGTACCCGTTTTGTCCACGGCTACCCTGCCGCGTATAATTCGCCCACGCTGCCCAACCAAGTCCGAAGCGGGGAGGAGCGCAAGCATGATTACACCCGAACAGGCAGACCAAGCCAAAGAGATCATCCTCGAAACCCTGGACACCCACCACAAGGGCAACCTACCCTACCGCGATATATGGACCAAACCCGTCGAAGACTTCGAAGGCCTCGCTTACGTCTACGTCTGGATAATCTACGACGGCAAGCCCGACATCCTCGACACCCGCATGAACCTCTCCTACGGCAGTTACCTCTACCAGACCCTGATAGACGCCGGCATTCGCGCCCTCCCGTCCATCTCCTACCTCCCACAGAGCGATGTTGACGAGGTGGGTAAAGAATGCCTCATGGCTGGGTGGTGAACCATGGATTGGGTAGAACTCATCAGCGCCAGCCGGCTTCTCGCCGCCGGCCAGCCCTCCCAGGAAGCGTTGCGCCGCGCCGTCAGCACAGCCTACTACGCCATGTTTCACGCGCTGGCCACCAGCAACGCAGACCTCATCGTGGGCGCCAGGACATCGGCTAACGAATCCGAGACTTCAACGCCGCGCCCCCGCAGGAGCGCGCCATGGTCGCAATCGCAACCCTCGCCTGCCGCCGTTGACCCCCGGCGCAGCCACACCCTAAGCCGACTGTCAGGGTCTTTCGATTATCAACCAATTACGTTCGTGGCGACCTTGAGAGTAGTCCGTTCGTGGTGAGCTTGTCGAACCATGAACGGGCGGCCCTTCGACGAGCTCAGGGCGAACGACAGAAGCGGTATCGGGAAATAACCGAAAGACCCTGAGCCGACCGTGCATCGCTCTTGTACATTCGTACTGATTTCGCTACAATACCCCCATCGCTTCCGACCATGAGCGCAAAACCATCCACCGGACGCCCAACGTCCCAAACGGACAACTGAGCGCCGAGAACTATAAACTGCAATATATGAAACAGCGAAAAGCGGGCAAAGAAAAATTTTTCTCAGGCGATCTAGCTACAAACTCTGGTGAAACGCTGGTGTTCCGAACACCTGTTACCCGCCTGTTAAGTCACCTGTTCCCACCTGTTAACTGACCTGTACGATATAAACCAAGATATATGAGACCGCCGAAATTCGGACACGACCGCCTTGGGCGACGCGCCGAACGACTTGACCAACCCGCCGACTTGAAAGATACTCTGACCAACCGACAACAACGGAGAAATCGCCATGACCGAACACCAATACGCCCGTCCCGAGCTTCTGGCCTCCACCGAGTGGCTGGCGGAGCGCCTGGACGACCCCAACGTGCGCGTCGTTGACTGCGACGAATTCGAGCTTTACCTTCGCGCTCACGTCAAGAACGCCGTGGGCATCCGCGTACACCATTACATCAAGCACCCGGATTATCCGTCCAATCCGACCCAGTACCCGCTCGTGGCCGAGCCGGACGTGATGAAGGCGCTCATGGAGGAGATGGGCATAGGCGACGATACCACGGTTGTGGCCTACGACAACTCCGGCAGCCTCTACTCCACTCGCTTCTGGTGGGTTCTCAACTACTACGGCCACACCAACGTCAAGGTGCTGAACGGCGGCTGGAAGAAGTGGTTCGACGAGGGCAGGCCGACCTCGATTGACAGGCCGCCCGACGCGGGCGACGTCACCTTCACGCCGAAGGCCGACGACTCGCTGGTATGTACCCTGGACTACGGGGTTTCCCAGGTCGGCAACGACGATACGGTCTTCCTGGACGTCCGCTCCGACGGCGAATGGGACGGCTCCAACAGCCGAAGCAACACGCGCGCCGGCAGGATTCCGGGCGCCGTCCACCTCGAATGGCTCAACCTGATAACCGAAGACCGCCACCGTATGTTCAAGCCCGCGTCCGAACTGAACGAAACGCTAACCGCGCTCGGAGTGACTCCCGACAAGAACGTCATAACCTATTGACAGGGTGGCATCCGCGCGGCGCACGGAGTATTCACGCTAAGGCTTCTCGGCTACGACAGAACGCGAAACTACGACGGCTCCATGGGCGAATGGGCGAACAGGGAAGACACGCCCATGACGCTGGAAGGTTAAATCTCACCCGTAGGGCGTCTCTCATGGACGGACGCCCTTGCCACTGAAAACCGAAAACTAACCACTAATCACTAAAAACTAGGAACTCACCATGGGCTGGTCTATACATCATCCGGTGGGGCTGATCTATCACTCCCCGGTGTTCTCATACAAGGGCTACACGCTGGTGTCCTCCAACACCGCCGACTTCGCCGTCCTGGTGGACATGGAAGGCCGCGTGTGCCACAGGTGGGACTATCACGGCGGCATCGCCTACGGGAAGTTGCTGCTCAACGGCAACCTGCTCATCCGCACCGCGCCCGACCCGGACTACGAAGAGACGCGCGGACTGGGCGGCGGGTCGGCGTCCATAGTCGAACTGGACTGGGACAGCGTGAAGGTCTGGGAATACGACGACCCCGCGCTGCACCATGACTACCAGCGTCTGCTGAACGGCAACACGATATACCTACGCTGGGAGCCGATGCCCGCCGACCTCTCCGTCCGGGTGCGCGGCGGCAATCGAACCCCGGAAGACCCGATACTCATGCTCGGCGACACCATCCGCGAAGTGTCCCCCGACGGTGATATGGTCGCCGAGTGGCGCACCTGGGAGAACCTGAGCGTCGAGGACGACGTGATATGCCCGCTCGAAGGCCGGCGCGAGTGGACGCACGCCAACGCGCTTTCTTCCACCAAAGGCGGCGACTTCCTGGTTAGCTACCGCCAGACGGACACCGTGGCCATATTCTCCCGCGAGACGGGCGAGGCGACATGGAAGTGGGGCCCGGGCGAGATAAGCCACCAGCACAACGCGACCCAGCTGGACAACGGCAACATCATGATATTCGACAACCACACACACCGCATAGGCGGCGGTCGCGGCTCGCGGATCATAGAGGTAAACCCTGAGAGCGGCGAAATCGAGTGGACCTACGAAGGCAGGCCGCCGGTATCGTTTTACAGTTCGTACATAAGCGGCGCGGACCGCTTCCCCAACGGGAACACCCTGATATGCGAGGGCGCTCACGGTCGCGTCTTCGAGATAACCGAGCACGGCGATATAGTATGGGAATACGTCAACCCATTCTTCGCGCCCGACCGCGATGGCCGCAACCCCAGCAACGCCACCTTCCGCGCCCACCGCTACGCCCCCGACTTCCCCGGCTTCGCCAACCACGACCTCGACCCGTCCCGCTACGCCAACCTGAACCGGACATTGGGGTTGGAGTGAGCCGATCGAACTTGACAGTATGTATGTTCCGAATATATAATTCTGTCAAAATTCACACGGACGCGCCCTGATGACCAATACGCTTTCTTCAACAACCTCCGGTTTCGGCGGAGATTGGACTGTCCAGAAACTCGAAATCCTGGAAGATTATCTGGACACCTAAATAGACGCGAGCGAGTGAGGTCATGTCCACTGTATCCGCAATCGAATGGACTGAGGTCACATGGAATCCCGTGACGGGTTGCACGAAGATCAGCCATGGTTGCAAGCACTGCTACGCCGAACGCATGGCTAAGAGGCTTAGGGCAATGGGGATGAGAAAGTATCGCAATGGGTTCGACGTCGCTATCCACCCTGATACTCTGGATGAACCTTTGCGATGGAAAACGCCCAAGTTGGTGTTCGTCAACTCGATGAGCGATCTATTTCATGAAGAAGTTCCCGACGAATTCATACACTCGGTATTCGACACCATGAACCGGGCTTCGCGACACACGTTCCAGGTTCTCACCAAGCGACCGGAGCGTGTATCTTTACTCAATGGCGAACTCAACTGGACTTCCAACATTTGGCTCGGAGTGAGCATAGAGTCGGAACAGTGGCTGCATCGTCTTGATACGCTGCGCCAGACGGACGCCCAAACCAAGTTCCTGTCCCTGGAACCCCTGCTTGGTCCACTTCCGGACCTGGACTTGGAGGGTGTTCACTGGGTTATCGCGGGCGGTGAGTCAGGGCCGGGCGCTCGGCCCATGAGCGGCGATTGGGTCAGGGACATCCGCGACAACTGCCTGATGAGCGGAGTGCCTTTCTTCTTCAAGCAGTGGGGCGGAGTGTTCAAGAAGCGCAATGGCCGCTCCCTTGATAATCGAACCTGGGATCAAATGCCGGATACAACAAGCGAGCGTCTGAGTGTGTCGCATTCGACAGTAGCGTCGGTCGCGTAGATCGTGTACTAGCCGCGCTCCGCCCTCATGCGTTCTAGCAGGGCGTCGAACTCGGCGGGGTTCGACACCTCCGATATGACCGCTATAAACTCGCCTATGTCGGACATATAAGACCGCAGTTCGCGCATCTGCTCCCCAACCGGGCTGATGGAGGCGGGGCTGTCGGCGTATCGGCCTCGGAAGGCGAAGTAGGCCTGGTTCAGCTTGCGGATGTAGTAGCCGCGCAAGCGCAGTTCCCACTGGCGTTTTCGCATATATTCCTCTGCCTCTTCTATCTCGCCCTCTCCAAGAAGCCTCTCCGTTTCGATTCGGGTTTCGCGCATGAATTTTGTGAAATTCGGGTTGGACTTGTGCGCGGCCTCGTAGCGGCGCGCGTTCTCGGACAGGTCGCCTCCCATGCGCTCGAACGCTATGTCGCCTATCTCGTTTCCGGCCAGCGTCGCGGCGGTCTCGTTCAGCGTGGTCATCTCGTCGGACGCGAAGTAGTTCCTGCCGAACGGGTGGAAGAACCAGTAAGAGTGCAGCCATTCGTGCGCCGCCGTCCTAACGATGGTCCGCGTGGTGTACAGGTCGTTGACCATGTTGGGGAAGGTGGCGAGGCCGGCCAGATCGTCCACGTAGGCCGCGTAGTCCACCTCGTCGAACACGCGCTTCTCCACCTCGTCGCGCTCGAACGGCTCAATATCCGGGTCGAGGAAGACCGCGCCCGTCATGTCAATCCTGTCGCGCGGGGAGATGACCAGCAGCGTGGGCGGCTCTCCGAAGCGAACGTCCACCGGTGGCCATATCAGGCCGAAGCGCGATTCCAGCCCGAGAGTGGATAAGACCGCGCTGACCTCAGACTCGACGCTCTCCTCGGCCTCGGCTTGGATTTCGCGCTTGCGGGACAGCAGTTCGCGCAGATAGTCGTCGGTTGGCACGGCCTGGTTGACGCTCGCGCCCTTGAAGCTACGCAATTGGGATGCGCCCTCGATTCGTCGCTCTTCCTTCTTCGCCAGGCGCGCCACACGCAGGTATTCGTCAACAAGTTCCAGCCGCTCCTCACGGGAGGGTTTCTGGCCCGGAACGAGATTGACCAGCGCGTGTATCCACTTCTTCGGGAAGTTGGCCGCCTCCCACTCCACCAGGGAGAAGAGATGCTCGAAGGCTATCAGTTCCACCGGGGTGATTCGGAAGGTGTCCGCGCGGGGAATGAACAGCGTCAGCAGTATCAGCGCGAGGAATAGCTTCCGCCACCACCTGAACCGGCGTCTGGGCCGGAGGCTATCCGATTCCGTCCGGTGGGCGGCTTCTGTATGTTCCATTTCGCGCATATCCCTCATATTGTCATATACGAGCGGATAACTTGCCAGTATGTAGTCATCAGTATTTAGCAATCAGTTGTCAGTTACGCGCGGCGCGAATCATTTTGGTCGGCGGTAAGGCAGTCGAGCGATAATCGAATTATCCAATGCGTGATAGAATCATCGTAACGAGACTACACCAATTGAGAAATTGAAGACAGATAGGATGCGCCATGCCAAAGACGACTGTTCTGATTACCATTGACGGACTCGATCCTGAATACTTGGACGTGTGCGACGCTCCAAACCTGCGGGAGATGGCGAAGCGCGGCTTCCATGTTACCGGCAAGTGCATGATGCCATCGGTGACCAATGTGAACAACGTTTCCGTGGTCACCGCGGAATATCCGTCGGCGCACGGGATAAGCTCCAACTATCGCCTGGTTCGGGAGACGGGTGAGGAAATTTACATGGAGTCGGGCGAGTATATCCTGGCGGAGACATTCTTCCAGCGCGCGAGTCGGACGGGGGCGCGGACTATTCTCTCCACGTCGAAGGACAAGCTGAGGACTTTGCTTTCGGATGGCGCGTCCGAGAGTATCTCGTCCGAGCGCGCGCCGCAGTGGGCGGTTGACGCGGTTGGGGAGCCGCCGCCCATCTACTCGCTGGAGGTGAACGGCTGGACGATACGCGCCGCGACCGAGGCGATGAAGCGCGGCCCGGCGGACATCGTTTACATATCCACGACGGACTTCGCCATGCACACCTACGCGCCGGAGGAGCCGGAGTCGCAGCGGCACATCAGCATACTGGACGATGCCATCGGGGATTTGATAGAGGCGAATCCAGACGTGACGTTGCTTCTGACCGCGGATCACGGGATGAGTCCCAAGAGTCGGATGCTGGACCTGGAGGGTACGCTTTTGGAGCGCGGGATAGCGGTGCAGGCCGTTCCTATCATCAAGGATCGCTACGTGGTGCATCACAACAACCTGGGCGGGTGTATGTTCATCTACATGGACGCGGGCCACTCGGAGCGCGTGGATGAGGCCGCGCAAGAGCTGAGGGAGACGGCGGGAGTGGAGCGGGTTTACAGCCGAGCGGAGGCCGCCGAGGAACTCAGGCTGAACTACGACCGCATCGGCGACCTGGTGGTTACGGGCGACAGCGATACGGTGTTCGGCCCGAAGGAACTGAGCGAAACCTGGAACGATACGGGCGCGGGCAGCGGCCTGCGCTCACACGCCTCGGCATACGAACAGGACGTGCCTATCATTGGCTACAATGGCGACTTCGACGGATTCGAGTTCGCAGAGAACCGAGACCTGGGGCGCTACGTATTCGAGCGGGTATTGAAATAGGGGGAGATTCTGAGCATGGGACGAACTACCGCCACAGCCATCATCATAGGCGCGAACGAGGAGCGGGAAGGAGAACCAGAATGGTAACGATACAACAGAGGCCGGACGCAGGCCCCGAGCCGAAGACCAAGCTGACATACGAAGACTACGCGAAGACGCCCGACGACGAACGCTGGGAATTGATAGACGGAGAGCTTATTGAGATGGCATCACCAACTGTGCCGCATCAGAGTGTTGACGCTCTACTGGGATCTAAACTCGTTATATTCGTAACGGAACTGGGTTTGGGAATGGTGTTCCACTCGATAGACGTAGTGCTTTCCCTCCATAATACGTTCAGGCCCGACCTGATTTTCGTTTCCAACGAGCGGTCGGACATCATCACCCACGCCAACATACAGGGCGCGCCCGATCTGGTGGTGGAGATACGTTCGCCGTCCACCGCCAGTCTGGACGAAACCACGAAGCGCGAACTCTATGAAAGATATGGCGTCAGGGAATACTGGATGGCGGATCCGGATGCGCGGACCTTGACCGTTCTGGTTTTGGGCGAAAATGGATATGAGGTCGCGGGCATATACGGCAGGGGGGACACGCTGGCCTCTCCCACTCTGGAAGGTTTCAGCCTGAATCTGGACGAAATCTTCGTGTAATGGACTGGCGCGATTCGTGGATATACGGAATCTTGCCGAGCAAATGATATACGACTACGGAGGAACAGACTTGACCGATACAAAGAGAGTTTTGCTGACCGGAGCGGCGGGGCGGATAGCCACGTTTCTGAGGAACGGATTTGGCGATAGGTACGCGCTGTTGGGGACGGACCGGATACCCGTGTCCGATGCGGGATTCGAGTCGGTGACGGCGAACCTGACGGACTTCGAGGCGATGCTGCCCGCGTTCGTCGGGGTTGACACGGTGGTTCACCTGGCTGCGGAGCCTAGGCATACGCCGGATATATGGTGGGATCTGCTGCTGCCGGACAATATCACGGCGACGGCGAACGTGTTCGAGGCGGCGCGGCGGGGCGGCGCGTCCCGCGTCGTCTTCTTCAGTTCGATGCACGTGAACGGGTTCTATGAGCGGGATGAACCCTGGCTTTCCATCGCGGAGGGTGAGTACGGCGACCTTGAGCCGAACGCCGTGCCTCTGGTCACCCATGAAATGCCCGTTCGTCCCGATGGTCCATACGCGGCGAGCAAGATATTCGGCGAGTCGCTCGGCCAATACTACGCCGAGGAGTACGGAATCTCCGTCATCTGCATACGGCTTGGGACGATGAGCGTGGAGGATAGGCCCGGAGAGGACGCGCGCAGTTTCGTAAGCTGGCTGAGCAGCCGCGACCTGACGACTATGGTGGAACGCTGCATAGAGGCGGAGGATATCGGCTTCGACGTGTTCTTCGGCGCGTCGGGCAACACCTGGAAGATATACGACACGCCGCGCGGCTGGGAGGTTCTGGGCTACACGCCGCGGGACAACGCGGAGGATTTCAGGTAGCGCGTCGGACCCCGAATATCAGAAGCTGGGCTTGACGGGGTACGGGGTCAGCTGGAGTTCGTGCGTCCAGCAGGACTTGTCCTGGGTGTGCAGGTAGTAGAAGGCTTCGGCTATCTTGACGGGGTTTATCAGCAGTTCGGGATGCTGCTGGCCGCGCGGCATCGCCCGGGTGCCTGGGGAGTCTATCGTGCCGTCTATCACTACGTTGGCTATATGCACGCCGTACTCCGAGTATTCCTCGGTCAACGCCTGGGCCAGGGTACGCATCATGACTCTCGGATAGTATAGAGATTGCCCGGTGTAACGCTTCTGGCCTCGCAGAGATGAAGAGTTATTGGAAATCAGGATAGAACCTTCGCCGCGCTCTCGCATGGCGGGCAGCACCTCCTGGGCGACCAGGAAGGGGCCGCTGACGGAGATGTGCTGCGCGGTTTCGAGTATCTCGAAGGGAACGTGTTCGAGCAGTTCTTTTTCGGGGGGAAGGTCGCGGCCTTCCAGGTAGCCTGCGTTGTAAACGAGGACATCCGGGTCGCCGGCTTGTTCGCGTATCTGGGCGAACGCTCCGGATATGGAGTCGCGGGAGGCGAGGTCGAGTTCGACTATCATGCTTTCGCCGCCCTGTTCGGCAATCGCTTCCTGGAGCGTGGCGGCGTTGGCGGCGTTGCGGGTGGTCAGCACGGTGAGGAAGCCCTCTTGGGCGAACTTCTGGGAGATCGCGCCTCCGACGCCCCAGCGCACTCCGACGGGCAGATCGCTGTCGTCTAGGTCTCCGCCGTGTATCAGGTGGGTGTTTCGACCGTCCGACTGCCACTTGGATGTCGCGCCCACGACGACGGCGACGGGTTTTCGGGTTGCGTTCATTTGGGACTCCTCTGGGTTGACCTGTATGATGATGGGATGGACGGGGACGCATCGCTCCATACGCGAGAGCATGGAAATATCTAAGTGGCGGAGGGGGCGGGATTCGAACCCGCGATACGGGATTAGCGTATGCCTGTTTTCAAGACAGGTGCCTTAGTCCGCTCGGCCACCCCTCCATACATGAAGCCTGATGATTTAGGACTCTCGCGCTTAGTCAATTGTAATGCGTCCTGACGGCGTATAGCAACTTGCGGGCGTCATTAACCCAAGATAGAATCAGGATGAAGGCCCGCGTTGCCGCCGCGTTTTGGGCCGCTCCAAATCGTGGGCCGGATTGGAGCGATCATGGATGGCGAAGGCCGAGTAGTAGTAGTTTCCAACAGAGCCCCTTCCATATTCGCGCGTCCCAGCGCGGAGGAGAGGCGCAGCCTTCCCGTCGGAGGGCTGGTGAGCAGCCTGCGTCCCCTCCTCGAGGCGTCGGGAGGCATCTGGATGGGCTGGGACGGAAACCCGGACGGACAGGAGGGCGACGCGCGCGCCAAGGTCACAGAGGTCGAGAACATTCGACTGGCCTCCATGTCCCTTTCCAGGGATGAAGTGAGGGGCTTCTACGACAATTTCTCCAACCAGACTCTCTGGCCGCTTCTCCACGGCTTTCCGCGCAAGACCGTCATCAACTACGATAGCTACCGGGTGTACCGCGGCGTAAACCGGAAGTACGCCGACGCCCTCATAGGTCTGCTGAAGCCGGGCGATCTGGTGTGGGTCCACGACTACCACCTCATCCACCTGGGGGGCGAACTTCGCAGGTTGGGGTGGACGGGCAGGCTTGGGTTCTTTCTTCACATTCCATTTCCGCCTTCTGAGATATTCGCCATCCTGCCCTGGGCGCGAGAATTGCTTACCCGCCTCTTCGACTACGACCTCGTGGGTCTTCAGACTCGAAAATACGTCCGTAACCTTCAGGAGTCCCTGGGCGACGAACTTGGGGCCGTACTCATCGGCGACACGGTACACCACCAGGAGAGAACCCTGAAGGCGCGTTCATTCCCTGTCGGCGCCGACGTCGAAGCCTTCCGCCAGATGGCCCTGAGCCAAGCGCCGACCCCGGTTAGCCGTTTCCTGGAGGACTTCCCAGAGGACAGACAGCTTCTTATCGGTGTTGACAGACTTGACTATACAAAGGGGATAGTCCACCGTTTGCAGTCTATCGAGCGGCTGTTGGAGGACTACCCGGAGATGATCGGTCGCGTCACGCTCGTCCAGATCTCGGCGCCCAGCCGGGTCAACATCCCCGAATACGCCGAGGAACGCGAGTTGGTTGATTCGCTGGCCGGCCGTATCAACGGCAGGTTCGGAGAGGCTGACTGGATGCCGATACACCCGCTGCATCGCTCCCATTCCCAGCAGGACATAGCCCACCTTTACCGGGAGGCGGACGCCTGCCTGGTAACCCCTCTGCGGGACGGCATGAACCTGGTCGCCAAAGAGTTCGTGGCCGCCCAGACCTCCGATCCCGGGGTATTGGTTCTTTCACGCTTTTGCGGCGCGGCGGAGTCTATGCGAGACGCGCTGATGGTCAACCCTTACGACTTCGAGGGGGCGGCTTCTGCCATCTACCGCGCGCTGACGATGCCCAAGGCGGAGCGACAGCGGCGCTGGGAGACGCTCTTTGAGGGCGTAAGCGGCCATACCGCGCGGGACTGGAGTCAGAGTTTCATGGACGCGCTGGGGGATGAGTAGGCCATCCATCGGAGGAACCGCTCGGCCTCCGCTATTCCCGACAGGCGGTAGTCCGCCTTTCGCAGCACGGCTTCCGGGGTTTCGTCGTCCAGGACTGCTACCGCCGCGCCGTTCATGCCTGTTTCGCGGGCCAACTCATGCAGGGCGTCGAAGGCGTCGCAGTCGGTCAGGTCGTCGCCGAGGGCTATGGCCCCGGTCAGGTCGAACTCCCGCGCAAGCCGAGCGACCGCCGTACCCTTGTTCACTTTCGCGTCGGGGCCTATCTCAATGACCATCTTGCCTTCCCTAATCCGCAGGCCGTGGGCGGCTGCCAGGGGGTTCAGGATTCGGGACAGGGCGGATTGCGCCGTTGTGGGGTCCGGGGCGTTTCGGTAGTGTAGGGCTACGCTCAGGCCCTTGTTCTCGACGGACAGACCGGGGACGGCAATATCCGCGATTCCCTTCTCGATGTCTTCCGAGAGGCCGTGGGGGACGCTCGTCTGGCGTTCGGGTTGTTCGGCTCCGGCTTTCCATACCTCCAGGCCGTGGTTTCCGACGTAGGTTAGGCTGTTCAGGGCAACCATCCTTCGCAGGGTTTTCACGTCTCTGCCGGATACTATCGCGACCATTTCCAGCTTTTTGGACAACTCGCTCAGGGCGCTCCGCATCGTCGGGGATAGGGTTGTGTCATGGGGGTTGTCGAATATGGGGGTGAGGGTTCCGTCGAAGTCGCTGAAGAGGGCGACGCGGGCGGCGGCCAAGATTTGGGAGAGGGAGTCGAGGTCGTCCAGGACACGAGGGGGGAGAATACTCTCGTTGTCCATGTCAGTTTTCACGCTGTTTTCCTTTCTTCTACACGCCGGATCCCCTGATCGTCCAGGGGTTTTTCGTAGTCGGGGCTGGGCTCATTTCGGGGGACGAATCCGACTGTTCATAGATTCTGGTTTATAATTCTACGGGAAAGCACAGGGGATTTAACAGGCAGTTCACAGGGGGAAACAGGGATTAGAACACCAGCGTTTTCCCAGTGTTTTCCAGCGTTTAGCTTTGGGGGAGTCTTTCTAACCCCTCGGTTTTCGGCTTGCATAAATGAGAATTTATGTATGTCGAGATTCAGGGGCATGGTTGGACGCGCTCCGCAGCTAGTTTGGATGTTCTCATTATAGCGTATGGGGATGTGAAAGTGTAGTGTTGTCAGAAACCGGGGAAGGGGCTGGCGATTGGCGATATATGACTCCGATTCTAGTTATGGGATGTTAGAATGATCATACACCTGACAGCGGGGAGGCTAATATGTACGATTACGGGCTGATTGGCGATATGTCTTCGGCGGCGCTGGTCGGCGCGGACGGCTCTGTTGACTGGTGCTGCCTGCCCCGGTTCGATTCGCCGAGCGTGTTCGCGTCCATCCTGGACGAGGACATCGGCGGGCGGTTCCGCATCCGTCCCAGCGGCGCGCGCGCGGACGGGCGGCAGGCTTACCTGCGGGACACCAATATCCTGGAGACTACCTTCACGACGCCCGACGGGGTGGTGAAGATTACGGATTTCATGCCGATTCACGACGGGGACAGGGACGGCAAGCCGGACAGGAATCCTGCCGAGCCGCCGGAGCTTCATCGCATCGTGACGTGCGTGGATGGAAGCGTGGTGATGCGCTGCGACTATGAGCCGCGTCACGATTACGCGCGCGGCGCGACCGAGTTTCGCCAGTTGCGGGGTGACGGCGACGGAAGCGCGGTCGAGACCAGGGGCGGCGGGCAGAGCATGACGCTGGTGAGCGGCGTATCGCTGTCGGTGAGCGCGGACGGCGCGAGGGGGGAGTTCGCGCTGGCGCAGGGGGAGTCGGCTATCTTCGTATTGGCATACGGGGAGGGGAGGTCGGCAAGCCTCGCTCGGTATCGCGCGCGGGAGAAGTTCGAGCTGACCCGGAGATACTGGCAGGGACTGGTGGCGGGGATGAATTACGGCGGGCTGTGGCGGGATCAGGTGGTGCGGTCGTTCCTGGCGCTGCACCTGATGATGTATCGCGGGACGGGGGCGATAGTGGCCGCGCCGACGACGAGCCTGCCGGAGACGATAGGCGGGTCGCGGAACTGGGACTACCGCTACTCGTGGCTGCGGGATACGAGTTTCACGGTGGACGTACTGTACAGGCTGGGAGATATGTACGGGGCGGACTTCTACATACATTGGCTGCTGGAGCAGTGCCAGTTGAATACCCGCCGCACACGTATATTGTACGGGATAACGCAGTCGTCGTCGCTGGAAGAAGAGATCCTGGATCACCTGAGCGGCTACGAGGGTTCGCGGCCCGTGCGAATTGGGAACGCCGCCGCCGAGCATCTGCAACTGGACGTATTCGGCGAGGTCATCGCGACTATCCACTCGCTGCTGGTGTTGAACGGGGAGATACCGGAGGAGGCGTGGGAGTTGGTCTGCAACCTGGCGGAGGTGGTTATCAGGAACTGGCGGCGGCGGGACCGGGGCGTATGGGAGGTGCGGGGAGATCCGCAGAACTTCGTCTATTCGAAGGTGATGTGCTGGGCGGCGCTGGATACGGCGGCGTACATAGCGGCGGCTGTGGAGCGGAGACGGCTGTACCGGCGATGGGCGCAGGCGGCGTTCGTCATCAAGACGGAGGTACTGGAGCTCGGATGGAGCGAGTCGAAGGGGGCATTCCGACAGAGGTACGGCAGCGACGCGCTGGACGCATCGAACCTGGCGATACCGTTCTTCGGGTTCATAGCCCCGGAAGACCCGAGGGTGCGGCAGAACCTGGACGCGACGGAGCGGGAGCTGGCGGACGGGCCGCTTGTGTGGCGCTACATCCCGGAGGAGACGGATGACGGTCTGGACGCGCAGCCGGAGGGCGCGTTTACGATGCTGAGTTTCTGGCTGCTGGGCAATATGATATACACGGGGCAGACGGACAGGGCGCTGGACCTGTTCCACGAGACGATGACGCGATGCTCGAATCACCTGGGGCTGTTCGCGGAGATGTTCGATCCCGCGACGAACCGTCAGTTGGGGAATTTCCCGCAGGCGTACTCGCACATCGGCCTGATTCACACGGCGCTGAACTTGTCGGGGTATATCGCGGACACGCCGACGCGGTTGATTCGGCGGCGGGGGGAAGGGTAGGGGATGCAGGGGTTATTTCCCGATACCGCTTCTGTCGTTTGCCCTGAGCCTGTCGAAGGGCCGCCCGTTCATGGTTCGACAAGCTCACCACGAACGTAGTTGGTTGATAATCGAAAGACCCTGGTAGGGGATGGGTTAGGGTTGGGCTTGGAGGATTCGGGCGGCTATTTGATGGGCTTCGTCCATGTCTTTGGCGAAGTCTTCTTTGGGAACGCTGTCGAAGATGCCGAGCGAACTCAGGGTTTCCTCAAGGTTGTCGGAGAGGCCGGAGACGATGCAGATCTTGTCCTGGTCGCGGACGATGGAGTTTATGAGGTCTTCGACTGCCATGGCGGCGCTGTCGTCCATGCCTGTGGTTTCGGAGAAGTCGAAGATGACTATTTCGTGGTCGGCGAGGTCGGGGCTTATGACGCGCACTATCTCCCTGGCCGAGGCTATGGAGTAGCTGCCGCGCAGGGAGAGAAGGCCGACGCGGGCGCGGAATGGGTCGAAGTCGGGGTTGTCCATCGCGTCGGGGAGTATGACCATATCGAGCAGGGGGGTGGAGAGGGTCTGGTTGAGTTGCTGGCTCTGGAAGCGGAGGGCGTTGGCCATGCCGGATACGATGAAGCCTACGGCAATCGCCGAGATGACGTCCACGACCAGGGAGAGGAAGGCGGTGAGAATGGCAACGATTCCTATATCGGGCGAGAGCCTGGGTATGCGTCTGAGGAAGCGAATGTCCATCATGTCCCATCCGACCTTTATGAGAATTCCGGCGAAGGCGGCGAGCGGAATGTAGGACATAGCCCTGCCGAGTCCGAAGAGAACGGCTAGGAGGACGGCGGCGCAGACCATGCCGGTAATGGCGGTTCGTCCTCCGGCGCGGGCGGCGAGTAGGGAGCAGGGGGCGGAGGCGGCTCCGGGCAGTCCGCCGAGCGCGCCGGTTACGATGTTGCCCAGTCCGAGTCCGACGAGTTCGCGGTTGGACTGGTGGGTTCGTCCGGTGAGGGGGTCTATTATGAGGGCGGTGAGCAGGTTGTACATGGAGCTGAGGAAGGCGAGGATGAGGGCGGGCTGTATGGCGTCTATGAGGATGTGGGTATGGAATGCGGGTATCTGGATTTCGGGCAAGCCTATGGGGGTGTCTCCCAGCCGGGGCGCGGAATCGAACAGGAACACGCCCGCGAGCGCGCCCGCAATGAGGGCCACGAGCGCGTCCGGCGCGAAGCGATGGAATCTGTCCGGCCACAGGATGAACACGGACAGAGTGATGACTGCCACCGCGAGCGCGTGGATATTGAGGTTCAGCGCGGCTTCGGGCCAGGAGGCGATGATGCCGAACAGCCCTATGCCGGGTTCGATGGGAGCGCCAAGGAACCAGAGTGTCTGTGTGAGGAATATGTACGCGCCGACGCCGATGAACACTCCGCGAACGACGGGGAAGGGCAGCCAGTTGGCGAATCTGCCGAGCCGAAGAAGTCCGAAGGCTATCTGGAAGAGTCCGGCCATCATGACTATGGTGAAGGCTTCGGCCAGGCTGTCGGCGTAAGAGCTGATGATGATGGCGGTGAAGATGGTTATGAGGGCGCTTGGGCCTGAGATCATCGGGGCGGCTCCGCCGAAGGCGGCGGTGAAGAGTCCGACGGCAATCGCGCCGTAGAAGGCGGCGACCGGGCCCAGGCCGGAGAGCGCTCCGAAGCCGAGGGCGACCGGCACCATCATGATGGCGGATACGACGCCACCGAACATATCTCCCTTGAGATTGGAGAATCCGTAGTCGGATCGCCAGCCTGTTGCGCGTCTGATGATGTCTAATACGGAGAAAATCGCATAAGCCTCGTTTGTTATCCCGAAATGACAGGAACCGAACCTAATCACCCTCACCCTAGCCCTCTCCCTGAGGGAGAGGGGATCTATTGACTGGAGTTCGTAGCTGATTGGACATTTTCCTACCCCTGTAAGCCCATCAAGGGGGAGGGGATTGATGCAATCGTCTTGGCGCGCGCGTCCGCTAATCAGCTTTCCAGGATACGCCTGGCCAGGGTCTTGGCGGCGTCCATGTCCGGCGCGAAATTTTCCTCCGGGACGCTTTCGAGAATGGCCAGGGAGTCGAAGGTTTCTTTGACTTCGCCGGAAACTCCGACCATGATACATTCTTTGCCCTCGCCTATCACGGCGTTCTCGACGAGTTCTTCTATGGCCATGGCGGCGCTGCTGTCCATGGAAACGGCGTTGGTGAAGTCGAAGATGACCGCCTGATGCCCGGACATATCGGGGCTGAGCGCCCTGACAATCTGGCGCGCGGAGGCGATGGAGTAGTGTCCGCGCAGGGAGAGCAGGCCGACGCGCGCGCTGAAGGGGTCGAGTTCGTCCGCCTTTTCGGGGAAGAGCGCCGAGTCCAGCAGGGGCGTGGAGACCGTGTTGTCTATCTCGCGGACTTGGGAGCGCAGCGCGTTAGCGAGAGTTCCGGCTATGAAGCCGATGGTGATGGCGGTGAGAAGGTCGGCGAGGACGGTCAGAATCGCAGTAATCAGGGTGACGGCCATTATGTCCTTGGACATCTTCGGAAGACGCCTGAGGAAGCGAAAGTCCATCATTTCCCAGCCGATGCAGATGAAGATGCCGGCGAAGGCCGCGTGGGGAATGTAGTTGATGAGGCCGGCCATGGTAAGCAGGACAGCGAGCATAATGACGGAGCAGGCGACGCCGGCGACGGCTGTGAGAGCGCCGGAGCGCGCGGCCAGGAAAGAGCAAGGCACCGAGGCCGCGCCCGGCATTCCGCCGACCAGACCGGCTATCGTGTTTCCAATCCCCAGCCCGACCAACTCCTTGTTGGGCTGATGGCTGCGCCCCGCTATCGGGTCTATGACCTGGGCGGTGAGCAGGCTGTATATGGAGCCGAGGAAGGCCAGTATGAAGGCGGGCTTTATCGCGTCCATCAAGTGGTCGTGTTCGAGGACGGGGAGGTGTATTTCGGGCAGCCCTATGTGGGTGTCGGCGTGCTGGGGCGCGGTGTGGAATATGAATATGGCGGCCATGGAGCTTACCACCAGCGCCACGAGCGCGTTGGGCAGTATCCGGTGGAGTCTTTCGGGCCAGAAGGCGAATATGAGCAGGGCTATCAGCGCCACGGAAAGGGTGTCGAAGTGAATGTGGGTCAGCGCGTAGGGCCAGGCGCGGATCACGTCTATCAGCCCCATTCCCGGTTCGGTTTCCTCTCCGAGAGCGGGCAGGGTCTGTATGACTATGAGATACGCGCCGACTCCGGCGAAGACGCCGCGAACCACCGAGAACGGCACCCAGTTGACGAAACGCCCGAAGCGCAGCGCGCCGAACGCTATCTGAATCATCCCGGACAGCGCGATGATGGTGAGCGCTTCGGTAATCGTGTCGGCGTAAGAGCTGACTATGACGGCGGTGAAGATGGTGACTATCGCGCTAGGGCCGGAGATCATCGGGGCGGCTCCGCCCATCACGGCGACGATGAAGGACAGGATTATCGCGCCGTAGAGGGCGGCCAGAGGGCCGAGACCTGAGAGCGTTCCGAATCCGAGCGCCTCCGGTATCATCAGGACCGCGGCCACTCCGCCACCGAACAGGTCGCGCTTCAGGGTGTCCAGCCCGTAAGTGGGAGACCAGAATTTGGCTCGCTCTGCGACTCTGTGTATGATGGTTCACCTCCGGGCGCGTTGCTTATCTGCACGGCTAGTTTATATCCAAATCGGGACGCCGTGTAAAGAAGGCCGTTAAGGGGAAGGGACTTTCGCGCCTGAGACGTTTAACCGGAAGGGCCGCGCAGTTCGCGCGCGCTGAGGAAGTCGGCGTAGGACGCCTGGGAGTTTCCGAGCAGGTGGTGTACGACGCTTCTGTGGCGGTAGGCGGGCCAGTATTCGGGGTCGAGTTGGATGGCGCGGTCGAAGTCGGCGAGGGCGAGTTCAAGCGCGCCCGTCTCGGAGTGGGCGAGGCCGCGATTGTGGAAGGCGTCGCGGTATTCGGGGTCGAGTTGGATGGCGGCGGTCATATTGAGGGCGGCGTCCTCGAAATCGCCCAGGCACAGGTTGGCGACGCCGAGGTTGTTGTGGGCCATGGCGTTGGCGGGATCCAGTTCGATGACGCGAGACATATCGGCGCGCGCCTGGATGTATTCGCCCTTGTTGGAGTGGGCGTTTCCGCGCCGGAAGTACGCGTCCGAATCCGACGGGTCGCGCGCTATGGCGTCGGTCATGCGCTCGATTATGGCGTCGAGATCGGTCGTTTGGCTCGAAAGGGTCATAGGCTTATACCGGGCTGGCGGAATGGTCGGACAGCGCTTCCAGCACCTTTCGGCTGAGCGTGTAGCTTTCCCTGTCGGAGGGGAAGAGGCCGGTCTGGACGTCGCAGATGTAGTCGGTGGCGGCGCTTACTATGGCGTCGCCCAGGTTGGCGTATTTGCGCGCGTGCCTGGGGGTGAAGTCCTGGTAGAGTCCCATGAGGTCGTGGAAGACCTGCACCTGTCCGTCGCAGCCCGCGCCCGCGCCGATGCCGATGGTCGGGATGGCCAGGCGCTCGCTTATCATGCGGGCCAGGGGGGCCGGGACGCACTCAAGCACTATGGCGTAAGCGCCGGCCTCTTCCAGCGCTCGCGCGTCTTCCATGAGTTGGACGGCGGCTTTGAGGCTCTTGCCCTGAACGCGGTATCCGCCAAGCTGGTTGACGGACTGGGGGGTAAGTCCGATGTGGCCCATGACGGGGATGCCGCTCTGGATGATGCGGCTCACGGCGGGGGCCTGCGATTGGCCGCCTTCGAGCTTGACGGACTGCGCGCCGCCCTCTTTGAGCAGGCGTCCGGCGTTGCGGATGGCGTCGAAGGTGGAGGTGTGGTAGCTGAGGAAGGGCAGGTCGCCGACTACGTGCGCGCGTTCGGTTCCGCGGGCGACTGTCTTTATGTGGTGGATCATGTCGTCCATGGTGACGGGAACGGTGGAGTCGTAGCCAAGAACCACCTGCCCGAGGCTGTCGCCGACGAGTATCAGAGGTATGCCCGCTTTCTCGACAAGCTGGGCCGATGTGTAGTCGTAGGCGGTTATCATGGGGATCTTCTCCCCGTCGCGCTTCATCCGTCTGAGGTCTCTTATCGTTACTCGCATTGGTGGTACCTCCTCGTTTTGAGTGAAGTCCGGGGGTTAGTCTTTAGTTGTTAGTCATTAGTTTTTAGTTGGTCTCCGACTCAGGTATCCCTTGATTATTTTGGCGGTAGGTTTTGATTATTTGGGCTATTTCGTCGGCCAGTTCGGGGTTGAGCGCGCCTTTTTCGACGGCGAAGGGGAGGCCGGCGAGGGCCAGTTCGCAGTATAGCGGAAGATACTCGGGGGCGCTCGCTTTGAGCGCGTCGAGGTGCTTGCGGATGGTGCCCAGGTCTCCGCGCGGATATGGGCCGGCGACGGCCTGCGGGACGCCCTGGGCGTCCAGATTTCGAGCCGCCGCGACCATCATGGGGGTGAGGGCGTGGATGCCTTCGTCGCGGTCGCGGTCGAACTTGGGCCATACGGAGGCGGCGACCGAGGCCAGAACGGAGAGCAGGTTGCCCATGAGTACGCCGGATATGTGGTACAGAACCTTGTCCTCCGGTCTGAGGAAGATGGGGTTTCCGCCTATGTCCAACGCCATGCGCTCAAGGTAGTCGTGGAGGTCGGGGCCGGCCTCTATGCCGAAGGTAGCGCCGGGTATGTTCTGGACGCCTTCTTCGACGGATGAGAACGCCTGAAGGGGGTGGAACGCGCCGGACGCCGCGCCGCTCTCGACCGCGCTCTGAAGCGGTTCGAGGCTGGCCGCGCCGGAGCAGTGGGCGACGGCCTGGCCTTCGCGCCAGCGCAATGAGTCGCAGACCGGGCCTATGGCGTCGTCGGAGGTGGTGATGAAGACGAATCCGACGGAATCAACGAGTTTCTGTAGGCTGCGGTAGGCTACGCAGCCGGGGACGCGGGCGGCGAAGGTTTCAGCCGAGGCGCGCGTTCTGCTGGCGACGGCTATGACGGGGTAGCCGGCGTTGTGGAGCGCGACGGCGAGAGAGCCGCCGACGGAGCCGGCGCCTATGAAGCCTATGGTGGTGGATTTGTCGAAGGTCATTTTGAGTGGTTAGTGGTTAGTTTTTAGTTCGGAGATGGATTTTACGCCGCCTAGGCTGGAGGCGGTTGTTATGGCGCGGACTATGGCGCGGCTGGTGGATAGGGCGGCGGCGGCGCAGAGGCGGTTCATGTTGGCCTCGCCCGCGTACTCGCCTGTGGCCAGCGCGAACATGGTATCACCATCGCTCATAAGATGCGCGGGGCGGACGGCCATGGCGAGGCCGTCGTGGGAGACGTCGGCGAGCTTGTTGGCCTGGGACTTGGTGAGCGTGGCGTTGGTGGCGACGACGCCGATGGTGGTGTTCTGTCCGGCGCGCGGCTGAGGGGACTGGAATCCGGGCGCGGTTATGACGTTCATGGAGTCGAGCATGGTGATTCCGTCGTCGGCCAGCGGGCCGGCTACTATCTCGGAGGTTTCGGGGTCAACTATGCCGCCGACGGCGTTGACGGCGACAATCGCGCCGACGATGAGGCCGTCGCCAAGATTAAGGGCGGACGTTCCGATGCCGCCCTTGAGGCACCTGTCGCGTCCGAGCAGCTTGGCGACGGTCGCGCCGGTTCCGGCTCCGACGCTGCCCTCGTCCAGCGGGCCGTCGGAAGCGGCGATGCAAGCGGCGCGGCCCTCGTCGGGGCCTGGGCGAACCACGCCGTTCAGCAGGCCGAGGTCGAACAGGATAGCGCCGCAGACTATCGGAACGGTGGCGTTGCCGAACTCGAAGCCGACGCCTTTCTCCTCCAGGTAGTTCACGACGCCCGCGACTGTGTTGAGCCCGAAGGCGCTGCCGCCGCTGAGGACGACGGCGTGAACGCGCTCGACGAGGGCGGTGGGTTTGAGGGAGTCGGTTCCGAGGGTGCCGGGCGCGGAGCCTCGGACGTCAACTCCGCCGACCGCGCCGTTCTCGCAGAGGACGACGGTGCAGCCGGTGGCGTTGGCGGCGTCGGTGTAGTGTCCGACGCGGAGGCCGGGGACGGAGGTTATGGCGGGGTGGGTCAATACTCTCTCCGAAGTGTGGTACGGGCAGGTCGGAAGCTATGCGGCTACTATGTCTTCTACCACCAGCGTATGGCCCACTGCCCTGAGCGCCCTTTCGACCTGGCCGATGTGCGACCGATGTTCGGGGTTGATTAGTCTGCGGACCGCGCCTTCGCTCAGTCCCAGCCTGTCCGCGAGGGCGACGTTGGTGATCCCCTGTTCGCGCATGGCCTTATAGAGGGCGAGCTTGGCCGCGATGACTGGCGGTACGGCGACAAGGATCTCGCCGCCAGCCAAGGAGCTTGGATTGGGAATGTCCTCCCTCGCGCTGACATACATTCCAAGAGCGACACCCAAGCCATCTTCAGCCATCTCCAGAGCCTCATCCCGCGACCAGCCGCCAGTAATAGCTTCCGGCACATCTCGGAAGGTCGCCATGTAAGCCTCCCGCCCGGTCGCTTCCTTCTCCTCTATATCCAGCGCGATGTTGCAAGGGTAAGCGTATCGCATGGTTCAGAACTCCTTGCGATTGATTTCGAGTTGCTTCAGCATGGCGGCGAAGGTCCCTGAGGGAATCTCTCCATGTCCTACTATAGTCCGTCGTTCTCCAACATAGACTGTCCCATGGCTCCCCTTTCCACGACCAGGATCGAAGCGAAAGGCCAAGCCATTCCTCCTAGCGTAGCGTCTGGCCCACCTTACGAATTCCCTTCCGTTCATATCTCCACTTTAGTACATTTCTGTACGCCTATCAAGTAGGCCATACCGGACGACCATAGAATGAGTGGGAACGCCCTTCGCGCTTTAGGTAACACCCGTGTCTCCGAAGATGGCGGATTAGGTCGCCTCGTTTCACCCTACGGTTACTGTCTCTCGGACGGCGTCCTGCGGGACGCCGCGCAGTCCGTCTTCGAGGCGGTCTTGCAGGATGAGCGCTATGGCTTCGGATAGGCTCTCGATGGCTTCGTCTTTGGTTCTGCCCTGCCCGTTCGCGCCCGGGATTTCGGGGCAGTACGCGATGTACCAGTCTTCGTCTTTCTCTATGATGGCGGTGAATTCGTTTCGCATCGTCGGTCTCCGTCTCTACGGGTCTATGAGGACGCCGGGGTTTAGGATGGAGTTGGGGTCGAGGGAGCGCTTGGCGGCGCGGAGGGCGTGGGCGAAGAGGTGGGGGCGCTCGCGGTCGTACCAGGGGCGGTGAAGCCTGCCGACGGCGTGGTGGTGGGTTATCGTTCCGCCGGCCTCTATGATGGCGTCGGAGGCGGCTTTCTTGATGGCGGCCTGCTGAGCGGCGTAGTCGCCGCTCCGGTAGGCTCCGGCGTAGGTGTAGTAGGGCGCGGGGCCGTCGGGATAGACGTGGGTGAAGCGGCAGTTTAGGGAGCCGCCGCCGCATACGTCGTTCAGGGCGCGGCCAACTATGTCGCGTACGTGGTCGTCGAGGGCGGGCCATGCGTCCCAGGTGACGGCGGTCTCGAACGTGCCGGTCACGAGTCCGAGTCCGGCGGTGAGGCCCTCGTCTATGTTGATGAAGGCGTTGCGCCACGCTCCGACCGCGCCGCTGTGTCCGGTTGGCCTGCCTGATCCGTCGTCTATGACTATCTCGTCGTCGGGGACGTGGCCGCCGGATTTGCGCGCGATGTTCACCGCCGTCTTGATGTTCCAGTCCTGGGGGAGTTCGGCGGACTCGAAGCCGATTATGAGCAGGGCGCGCGAGCCGTCCATTCCGGCGGCGTCGCGGGAGAGGTCGGGGTCGAGAAGGCGCAGGTTGGCGGGCCATAGCTTGGATTGGACGATGTGGCGCGCGGCTTCGTAGCTCCGCTGCCAGGAGGGGAAGGTGACCCCGGCGGTGGCGCGATAGACGGGGCGGCGCTGAATCCGCATCCAGGCTTCGGTGATTATGCCCAGTATGCCCTCGCTGCCTATGGCGAGACGGTTGGGGTCGGGGCCCGCGCCGCTTGCGGGCAGCCGTCGGCTCTCCCACCAGCCGGAGGGGGTGAGCATCCGGACGGACTCCACGAAGTCGTCAATGTGGGTGTGGTTGGTGGCGTAGTGACCGCCGGAGCGGGTGGCTATCCAGCCGCCGAGCGTGGATCCGGTGAAGCTCTGCGGGTAGTGTCGGAGGGTGTAGCCGTGCGGCCTGAGTTGGTCTTCCAGGTGTGGGCCGAATACGCCGGCCTGTATGCGGGCGGCGCGGGATGTCTCGTCTATTTCGAGAACGCTGTCGAACTGGTCCATGTCTAGGGTGACGACGGCGTCGGCTTCGGGCGGGGTGACGCCGCCGACTACGGACGATCCGCCGCCGAATGGTATGACGACGCAGCCTTTGGAGTCGCACCATTCCAGGGTACGCTCGAGTTCGGATTCGTCGCGGGGGTGGGCAACGACGTCGGGCGGGTTGGGGAAGTGGCCGAAGACGGCGGGAGCGCGGTCGTCGGCGCTGTACGAGTGGAGAGCTCGCTCGTAGTTGTCGGTGAAGCAGAAGGGGGCGAGGGAGTCGGGTACTGAGACGCGGGGCTTCCTGAGAGCCAGATCCTCGGCGCTCGGAATGGGCGGCGCGACTATCTCAGCGCCGAAGCGGGCGGAGAGTTGGGCGGCGTGGGCGGCTCTCTGGGCGTCGGTGGGTTCGTGGGACTGGAGGCCCCATGTCCAGAAACTGCGTTTGGGTTTCATAGTTATTAGTTCTTAGTTTTTAGTGGTTAGTTTTTGGTTGGGTGGATTGTAGCATAGTGGCGCGCGGTTGGTGTGGGTCACCCCCATCCGAACCTTCCCCCGTCGAGGGGGAAGGGATTGTGTTTACCCTCACCCTAGCCCTCTCCCTGAGGGAGAGGGGATTTCAGGTTAGAGGCGGAGGTCTCGCCATTTTGTGGAGACCAGGAGGGCCAGAATGAGGATTAGGGCGGGTATGTAGAATCCGCCGCCGCCCGCTCCGAAGGTTGGGATGACGCCGGGCAGGTACGCGCCCAGCGCCGCGCCGAGGGAGTATATGGCGTAGAATATCCCGAAGGCCGCGCCCCTGTTTCCGTCGGCGGTTCCGGCCGCCACAGAGGCGTTGAGCGCGGGGAAGAGCAAACCGAATCCGATACCGAAGATGAGCATGGAGGGAAAGACCGCGAGCATGAGGGCGGAGTCGCCGAACAGACCGAGCGCGACGTTGCTGATCGCGAGCAGCGCGAGTCCGAAGGCTATGGCGCGGGCGCGCGAGTTTTCTCTGATGGAACGCTGCAACGGGCTTACCATAATCGCCATGCCGGCGAGGGAGAGCGTGGCAATCGCTATGCCCGCGATGCGGGGGGCCGCGCCCGCGTCCTCCAGGGCGATGGGGAGCAGGTTTATCAGGCAGCCGAAGGCGAATGCCATAGCGAGGACGCCGAGATACACGCGGGCGATGAAGATATTTCGCGAGAAGCGGGGAGGTTCATCTCTGGGGACTGCGTTGGCGCGCGTTGGCGCGGCGCTGGGAACGAGCGCTATGAAGGCGAGGGCGGAGATGAGCATGAATATCCCGCTGGCGGCGAATACCGCGATGAAGCTGTCGGCGGCGTCTCTGACGCCTACGGACAGAAGCGGGCCGATAACGGCGGCGGCGGCTATGAGAGCGCCGCTCAGGCCCATGGAGCGGGTGTGCTGGTCGTCGTCGGTGTAGTCGGCTATCATGGCGAACGCTCCGGGCGCGAGGACGCCGGCGGCCAGGCCGTGAAGGATTCTGAGCGCGAGCAGGCGTTCGGGCGAATCCACGAGCGCGTAGGCGAAGAGCAGCGCGGCGGTTGTCAGCAGTCCGGCGACTATGAGCCACTTTCGGTTCACCCTGTCCAGCAGCAATCCCGCGCCGACGTTTCCGACCAGATTGGACGCGGAGTATATGCCGACTATGAATCCGCGCATAGCCTCGGCGGCCCCGACGGACCGCGCATAGGTGGAGATGATGGGAAACCCCATGAACAGGTCCATGAAGGCGACCAGCGCGACCAGCCTTATGACCCACACTATGGGACGGGATTGGGTTTGCGGGTCTGGCGTCAAAGACGGGCCTCAGTCGAGGAGGGGGATTCTGCCCCAGGTCACGGAGTCGGGGGCGTCGGAGAGGGATTGTTCTCGTATCATGTCCCTGATGGCGAGCAGGGTGGCGTTGACCTCGCTTGTGACGTAAACCCAGTCGGGTTCTTCGGGGAACCAGTATGGGGAGGTTATGCGAACCACCTTGCCTTCGGCGGGGTTGAGGTAGATTCCGAACTTTTCGACGTGTTGCAGCAACTTAGGGCTCCTGTTCGAGTATCAGTTATCAATTTTCAATTGTCAATTGGTCATTCGACGGTTACGGTTTTGGCGAGGTTTCGGGGCTGGTCGACGTCGCAGCCTCGCTGTACCGCCAGATGATACGCTATAAGCTGCATGGGTATCGAGACAAGGAAGGGGTTCAGGGTCTCGGACGCTTTCGGAATGGCTATCGCGTAGTCGGAGCGTTCGGCGAGTTCGTCGTCGCCCTCGGTTATGACGCCGATGATCTGGCCGTCCCGCGCCTTGACCTCGTTGATGTTGGAGAGCATCTTGTCGCGCAGGGGGTCGCGCGGGGCTATGGCGACGACGGGCATCTGGCGGTCAATGAGGGAGATGGGGCCGTGCTTCATCTCCCCGGCGGGGTATCCCTCGGCGTGAATGTAGCTAATCTCTTTGAGCTTCAGCGCGCCTTCCATGGCGAGTGGGAAGCCCAGTCCCCTGCCCAGGTAGAGGAAGTCGGAGCGTCTGCCGTAGCGCCTGGCTATTTCCTGGTACGGGGTTTCGTCCAGAAGCATCCGGCCTAGCGTATCAGGCAGCTTGACGAGTTCGGAGACGAGTTCGCGCCTGGCGGCCTCTCCTATCGCGCCGCGCCGGACGCCGAACTCGATGGCGAGAAGGTATAGCGCCAGCAGTGAAGAGGTGAAGGTCTTGGAGGCGGCGACGCCGATTTCCAGTCCGGCGCGGACGAATAGTGTGTCGTCCGCTATGCGGGTGGCCTGCGTTCCAGGGTAGTTGCAAAGGGTTATCTGGGCCGCGCCGCTGTTCGCGGCGAGTTCCATGGCGGCGAGGGTGTCCACGGTCTCGCCGGACTGGCCGACGGATACGACGAGGGTGTCTTCGTCCAGGACGGGATTTCGGTATCGGAATTCGGAAGAGTTGTCGTACTCGCAGGGGACGCGGGCGAGGGTTTCCATCCATTGGCGTCCGAGCATGGCGGCGTGCAGGCTGGTGCCCATGCCGATGAAGATGATTCGCCTGAAGTCGTTGGCTCGGGCGGCGGTATCGGCTATCTCGTCCAGGCTGACGGTCAGGTCGTCGAAGGATATACGGCCCTTTAGCGCGTTGATGACCGCTTCGGGCTGTTCGTGTATCTCCTTGCTCATGAAGTGTTTGTAGCCGCCCTTGCTGGCGGAGAGGGGGTCGAAGGGGACATGGACGCTCTTTTTGTGAATCGGGTCGCCGTCGAGCGCGCTGAATGCGGTTTCTCCGTTCGACATGGAGACCATCTCGCCGCCGGACAGGTATATGACGTCTCGGCCATAGGGCAGCAGGGCGGGCAGGTCGGATGAGAGTATCGCGCCGCCGTCGGAGTCTCGCGCGACGACTATGCCGCCGGCGTTTCCGAGCCGGAAGGCGACGATGCGCTGCGGTTCGCGGGAGCTGAAGGCCACTATGGCGTTCGCGCCCATTATTCGGCGGGCGGTCATTCTCGCGGCGTCTTCGAGCGTAAACTCCTCGTCCATGTAACGTTCTATCATGTGGGAAACGCACTCGGAGTCGGTCTGAGAGGTGAAGACGTGGCCCTGGTCGGCAAGTTCGCGCTTGAGCGCGATGTAGTTTTCAACGATGCCGTTGTGAACGACGACTATCTCGCCTCGGCAGTCCATGTGGGGGTGGGCGTTGGCGTCGGTGGGGCCGCCGTGGGTGGCCCAGCGGGTGTGGCCTATGCCGGTGGAGCCGCCGGGCGTCGCGCCGTTGAGGGAGGCGGACAGATTCTCCAGCTTGCCGGCCTTCTTGTACACCTGTGGAGCGCCGTCAGCGTCCATGACCGCGATTCCGGCGCTGTCGTAGCCCCTGTAAGTGAGGGACGCCAGCCCTTCGAGCAGGATGGGGGCGGCCTGCTTGTTGCCTGTATAGCCGATGATTCCGCACATTCGCAGTTATTAGTCCTTAGTGATTAGTCGGGCGGGCGTAGTGGCCGTGGTAGCTCTCGGGTATCAGGTCGCAGACCCTGTGCATGATGTCGGTGGTCATGGATTCCAGCAGTTCGCGCGGAGGGCGGCCCTCTATGCTGGGGAGCGAAAAGGGTTGTCCGACATTGACGCGGATAGTTCCGGTGGGGTTGACGACTCTGAGGAAGGCTCCCAGACGCTCTGTGCCGGTTATGCCGACGGGAAGCACGGGCGCGCCGGACCTGAGAATGAGGCTTACGACGCCGGGCTTGGCGGGGTTCATTCCGGCGGACTGGCTGCGGGTGCCTTCGGGGAAGACGACGAGGGCGGCGTCGCGCTGGAGTTGTCGCAGCGACCATCTGAAGGCGGCTACGTCCGCGCCGCCCCTGTCTATGGGGAACGCGCCGTACTGCCTGAGATACCATCTTCCGAGCGGGGTTACGGCCCTGAATATGCCGTCCTTGGCAAGGTAGTTCAGTCTTCTCGGCAGGCTGCAACTGAGCAGCGAGGGGTCGAAGTTGCTCAGGTGGTTGGACACTATGACCAGAGGGCCGACGGGGGGGACGTTCTCGGCTCCGGTGACCTTCCAGTCGGAGAACAGCCTGAGCGTTCCGCGCTGGAGGACGTTGGTGATGTTGTATAGCGTACTCATAGGTCGTCTCGCACAGCCTCGATTATCTTGGCGACGACTTCCGGCATGGTGAGGTCGTCAGTGTCTATGACCAGCGCGTCCTCCGCAATCGTTAGCGGAGTGACGGCGCGGTCGGAGTCAATTCTATCACGGCGCTGGATGTCGGCCAGCACCTGGCCGGGAGTTACCGCTATGCCGAATCGGTTCATCTCGGCGTAGCGCCTCTGGGCGCGGGTCTGGGGCGAGGCGTCGAGGTATATCTTGGCGCGGGCGTCGGGCAGGACGGCGGTACAGATGTCGCGGCCCACCATGACTATCGGGCCGAGCTTGGCGATTCCGCGCTGCTGAGGCACGAGCGCGCGACGCACGCCCTCGACGGCGGACACGGCGGACACGTTGCGGTCTATGTCGAGGGAGCGCAGTTCGGCGGTGGCGTCGAAGCCGTTTATCAGCAGCCGGTCGCCGTATTCCGAAGAGGTCAGGTCAATGTCCATCGCCTGGGTCATCTGAGTCAGCGCGTCGGCGTCGTCAACCGGGATGTACAACCGCATGGCCTGCCAGGTGGCGGCTCTGTACATTAGGCCGGTGTCCATGAAGCGGAAGTCGAGTTGTTTGGCGACTTCTCTGCCGACGCTGGTTTTGCCCGATGCTACCGGGCCGTCTATGGCTACCGCTTGGTCAAGCAAGGTTTGGTTCTGGCCTCCGTCGTTTTTCGTGTTGGCTTCAATTATAGCCTATTTCCGCGCTTGAGTTGCCAGGAAAGACCGGAGGCGTTCATAGAACGCGCTGTCATTAGATCAGCCCCTCTCTGAGCCACACCATAGCCAACGATCCAACCAGCATCTCCACGCTCTTGGAGTAACCCTTCGTGCTGCGTACCAGACGGTTCAACTTGCCCCTCAGCACAGAGTGCAGTCCTTCGTTGCGGTTCACCTCGCTTCCCTTTCCCACCACGTGAGAGCCAGGGTCAAGCAAGCCATACGCCTCATAGGCGTCGCTTCTGTACTTCTCCGCCCTGGGCAGTCTCCGGTACAACCGCATAAAGGTCTCGCTCTCACGACTTCCCACCTCGAAGTCCGCCCACCGCTCACCGTCGTTCTCTTCCACGACAGCCGTCCATATCCACACAGACCGTCGTCTCTCTCCCTTCCTCACACCCACATACGTCCACATCTCATCGAAGGATATGACCTTGGCTCGCCCGCGACGTGTATCCATACCGCGTATCTTCCTCACAGAGGCCGGCAGGTCAGGTTCAGACCGAACTCGCCTCCCGCGCTCTATGTCCAAACCCTTCCGCGCCCATCTCGCTTTTTTTGACCCAGGTGTACACGGTAACGAAGTGTATGTCCATCGCCCTTGCCACAGCCGATATGCTTCCGCCCTCGGCATACATGGCAAGCGCCTGCCGAATGGTCTTCTCAGGGTAGTAGTGGCGGTTGCCGTCGGGAGTGAAACGGTGGTTGCAGTCCTTGCATCGGTATGTCTGCTTGCCTCTTGAGTGTCCGTCCTTGGGCGTCCAGTTGGAACCGCAGTGCGGACAGCGAACGTCGTGATTGTATGCGCGTGGTCGGGCCATCTGCCTTATCCTAACTGTGATGATGCGTCCCTATTTTATATTATCAGCGCGTACTATGAATGCCAGACCGGAGGTTGGGCAGGGTGTCTTCAATTATTAACCAATTACGTTCGTGGTGACCCTTCGACAAGCTCCCTTCGACAAGCTCCCTTCGACAAGCTCAGGACGAACCATGAACGGGCGGCCCTTCGACAAGCTCAGGGCGAACGACAAAAGCGGTATCGGGAAATAACCGAAAGACCCTGCCCGACGCTTCGTCGTCGTTGACATAGCTATATGCCTGTCCTATGCTTATCTCTACTCGGAGTTCGGTAATTCTGGTTGTTTACGCCCGATGGTTGATAAGGAGTTTTCCGCATGGCGGGCCGTCTTCTGGATAAGATAGATAAGCCTGGCGATCTCAAGCCCCTGTCCCATGAAGAATTGGCGCGGGTGGCGCAAGAGGCGCGCGACACTATCATTTCGGTGATAACCGAGCGCGGCGGACACCTGGCGTCGAACCTGGGCGTCGTGGAGCTTACGCTGGCGCTGCACCGCGTATTCGACAGCCCGACCGACAGGATAGTCTGGGACACGACCAACCAGATGTACACGCACAAGCTGGTGACCGGGAGGCGCGACGAGTTCAAGGACATCCGCTTGGAAGGGGGGCTGTCCGGTTTTGGCGAGCCGAGCGAGAGCGCTCACGACACGCTGGCGGCGGGACACGCCGGAACGGGGCTGTCCATAGCGCTGGGCATCGCTCAGGGTTCGGCGAATCGCGGGCTGGATTCATGGACAATCGCGGTCGTCGGGGACGGCGCCATGACCTCCGGCTCCAGCTTCGAGGCGCTGAACAACATCGTGCATCTGGACCCCGAGAATTTCATCGTCGTGCTGAACGACAACGGAATGTCCATTTCGGAGAACATAGGCTTCCTGACCAACTGGCGGAAGCGGCTGATAACGCATCCCGAATACCAGCCGATGGTGGACAGGATGAAGGCGCTTTCCGAAAGGGTTCCCACGGGCGGTCTGATGTACAACCTTGTCAAGAGGTTCAACACCGCGCTGGCGGGTTTCGTCATACCCACTATGTTCTGGACGGAGATGGGCTTCCAATATCTGGGGCCGGTGGACGGACACGATTTCCGCCAGCTCGAACAGACGCTCCGCCAGGCGCAGAACTCGACGGGACTCGTGCCTCTGGTTCACGTGGTCACGCACAAGGGGCATGGCTACGAACCGGCGGAGGATGATCCGGTGAAGTTCCACCAGCCGAGTTCGCCATTGGGAAGCGGGTCCGGCGCGCCGACATATTCGCAGGTGTTCGCGGATACCATAGCGCGGATAATGCGCGAGGATGAGACGGTCGTGGGAATCAGCGCGGCGATGCTGGAAGGGACGGGGCTGGCGGGAGTGCGGCGGGAGTTCCCGGACAGGGTGTTCGACGTGGGCATCGCGGAGCAGCACGCGGTCAGCATGGCGGCGGGCATGGCTTCCAACGGACTCAAGCCGTTCGTCTCGATATACTCGACTTTCTTGCAGCGCTCTTTCGACCAGATAGTTCACGACGTTTGCCTGCAAAACCTGCCGGTGACCGTGATAGCGGACAGGGCGGGCATCGTCGGCGAGGACGGCAAGACGCATCACGGCGCGTTCGACATTTCGTATATTCGCTGTCTGCCCAACGTAGTCCTGGCCGCGCCGATGGACGAAAACGAGTTGCAGCGGCTGGTTTACACGGCCTATAAGCATCCCGGCCCGTTCGCCATTCGGATAGCGAGAGGGGAAGCGGTGGGCGTTCCGATGGACGAGGAACTGCGGGAGTTGCCGATTGGCAGGGGGGCGGTAATAAGAGAGGGGCGCGACGTCACGATATTTGGACTTGGGAAGTCGCTGAGCGCGGCGCTGGAAGCGGCTGACCAACTCGCGGACTACGGAATATCGTGCTGCGTGGTGAACCCGATATTCGTGAAGCCCCTGGACGTTGGCCTGGCGCTGGACGCCGCGCGCGGGACGGGACGCATTGTCACGGTGGAAGAGAACGTTCTTGCCGGAGGATTTGGGTCGGCGGTGACTGAGGCGTTGAGCGCGGCGGGAGTGGAGGACGTGGCGGTACACCGCATCGGGATGCCGGATTCGTTCATCGAGCATGGCGCGGCAGCGGATCAGAGGCGACGGCTGCAGTTGGACGCCGGGGGAATCGTTCAGCAGGTTCTGGGAGCCTTCTTCCCGGACGCAGAGGTCAAGCGAATAGCTTCGTGAAGTGAGTTATTAGTTTTTAGTCTTTAGTTCTGATTCGGGCTGGCCGTATTTATCGTAGGCTTCCTGGTAGGCTTGGGGGGTGTTGAGGTCGAGGCGGATGGCGGGGTCGTCGAAGTGGACTTGGGTTATCTCGGCGCGGTGTCGCTCGAATACTTCTCGGAGTCCCTGATTCTCCTCTGAAATTTGGCTGAGTTCGGGCAGTAGCGTGGCGGAGAACATGAGCGGGTGGCCGCCACGTCCCCTGTAACGGGGCGAGGTTAGCGGGGCGTCGGCCTCCAGATGCGCGTTTATGACCCTGGACACAATCTCCGGGGCGCGGGGTTGGTCAACTGCCATGATTATGATGTCGGTCGCGTCGGGCGAAACGGCGTCCAGTCCGGCCCTTATGGACGAGGTGCGTCCGTCCCTGTATCGGTGGTTGATGACGGCGCGAACGGCGTCGCCGGTTACATACTGAGAAACTTCATCCGCCCTGTGTCCGAGAACGACTATGACTTCGGACGCGCCGGCTTGCAGCAGCGTGTCAATCTGGCTTTCGACCAGCGTCTTGCCGCGCCAGGGGAGCAGCGGCTTGGGGCTGCCCATGCGGGCGCTGAGGCCGGCGGCGGTCAGGACTGCTGATATGAAGCGCGGCACGGAGGTCGGGTTATCAGTCGGCGGCCGCGGCGGCCCGCTCGGAATCCACCTTGGCTATGATGCGGTCTATGCGATGCTGTTCGAGCTTCATCGGGAGGCCGCTGCCGCCCAGCCTGAACATGAGGATTTCGCCCATGATGCTGACGGCTATCTCTTCGGGGGTGCGGGCGCGGATGTCGAGGCCGATGGGGGAGCGAATGCTTCGCAGGCGTTCTTCGTCCAGGTCCATGCGAACGAGGTCTTCGTAGATGAGGATGGTCTTGCGCTTGCTTCCCATGAGGCCGACGTATCGCGCGGGGGTCGCCGCGGCGGCGGCGAGCGCAACGTTGTCAAACCTGTGGCCGCGCGTGGCGACGACGATGAATGTGTTGGGGTTGATGGGCAGTTCCTCCAGCGCGTCTTCGGGCTTTTTGGCGATGATGATGTCGGCGTCGGGGAAGCGTTCGGGGTTGGCGAACTCCTCGCGGTCGTCGGTGATGAACAGCCGGAAGCCGAGCGGCTTGGCGTGGGCGGCTAGGGCGTATGACACGTGTCCGCCGCCGCAGACGACAAGCTGGGGCGGCGTGGTGTACGCCTCGATGAAGTATTCCGCGCCGTCCTCGGCGATGGCGTATTCGTTGCGTCCCATCGCCATGAGGCCGTGGGCGCGCTTGATGGCGTCGGCGTCCAGGGTGGCGTCGCCGAGGGAGCCGTGGGTGGAGCCGTCTTCGCGGATGAAGAGTTTCGCGCCGATGGGCAGGTTCTTGTCCGGGGCGGACTTTATGAGGCTGGCGAGCGCGACGGAGGGGCCGCCTTCGTAGGCGGCGTCTATCTCTTTGGCGTAGTCGAGGTACTGGTCGGGGTTGTACACCGGGTCTATGAGGAAGAACATGGTGCCGCCGCACACGAGGCCGTCCTGGGCGGCGAGGTCTTCGTTGAGTTCGTACTCGCGGTACTGGGCGTCTCCGCCGCGCCGCATAAGCTGGCTGGCGGCGTACCAGATGTCGCCCTCGACGCAGCCGCCGCCGAGCGTTCCGACGCCGGAGCCGTCGTTGCGGACGAGCAACTTGGCGCCGGGCTTCTGGGGCGTGGAGCCTTTGGTGCGGATGACGGTGGCCATGACCAACCGCTCTTCCTGTTGGAGCAAGTTTACGGCTTCGTGGAATACGTCCTGCATATCGTCGTCCCACCTCCGTGTGTGGATGAAACCCGCTTGGGGGTCGCTGCATACTAGCTTAGCAGTATGGGCGGGATTGGGCAATTGGTAGTTGTTAGTTGTTAGTTATTAGTTTTCAGAGAAAAGAGAGAGGGGCTGACCATTTCGGTCAGCCCCTTTGTTTTAGCTTACGCTTTCAGGTTGGGCGCGGGCCTAGTAGTCCATGGGGGGCATGGCGGGGGCCGCGGGCTCGGGGAGCGGGACGTCGGTTATCAGGGACTCGGTGGTCAGGACCATGGCGGCGACGGAGGAAGCGTTCTCAATCGCGGCGCGGGTTACCTTGGCGGGGTCCATGATGCCCTTCTCGAGGAGGTGGCAGAACTCGCCGGCCTCGGCGTCGTAACCCCAGTCGCCTTCGCTCTTGAGGCTCTCGGAGAGGATGACCTCGCCGGAGACGCCGGTGTTCTCGGAGATGAGCTTGATGGGGCGCTGGAGCGCCTGGCTGAGAATGGTCGCGCCGGTGGCCTCGTCGCCGGAGAGTCCGAGGCTGTCAAGCGCGGTACTGGCGCGCAGAACGGCGAGTCCGCCGCCCGGAACGATGCCTTCCTCAACGGCGGCGCGGGTCGCGGACAGGGCGTCCTCGACGCGGTTCTTCTTCTCTTTGAGTTCGACCTCGGTGGCCGCGCCGACCTTGATGATGGCGACGCCGCCGGAGAGCTTGGCCAGGCGTTCCTGGAGCTTTTCGCGGTCGAAGTCGGAGGTGGTTTCGTCAACCTGCGCTTTTATCTGGTTGATGCGGCCCTGGATGTCGCTTTCGCCGCCGGAGCCGTCCACGAAGGTGGTCTCTTCCTTGGAGGCGACGATGCGGCGGGCGCGTCCCAGGTCTTCGACGGTTACGGAGTCGAGCTTGCGACCGACTTCCTCGCTGATGACCTGTCCGCCGGTGAGGACTGCCATGTCTTCGAGCATCGCCTTGCGGCGGTCGCCGAAGCCGGGCGCCTTGATGGCGACGCAGTTGAGGGTGCCGCGCAACTTGTTGACGACTAGGGTGGCCAGGGCCTCGCCCTCGATGTCCTCGGCCACTATGACGACGTTCTTGCCGACCTGGAGAATCTTCTCGAGGGCGGGCAGGACGTCGGAGACGGCGGAGATCTTCTTGTCGGTGATGAGGATGTAGGGATCGTCAATGGAGGCTTCCATGCGGTCCTGGTCGGTGATGAAGTAGGGGGAGATGTAGCCGCGGTCTATCTGCATACCTTCCACGAACTCCTGCTCGTAGGAAAGGCCCTTGGACTCTTCGACTGTTATCACGCCGTCCTTGCCGACCTTCTCCATGACGTCGGCGATGAGTTCGCCCATTTCGTCATCGTGGGCGGAGAGGGAGGCGACCTGCGCTATCTGCATCCGGCCCTCGACGGGGGTGGACATCTCTCCAACGGCGTCGCGCATGGCGACGACGCCGCGTTCTATGCCGCGCTTGAGGGCCATGGGGTTGGCTCCGGCGGCTATGTTCTTGAAGCCTTCGTGGATGATGGCCTGGGCCAGCACGGTGGCGGTGGTGGTTCCGTCGCCGGCGACGTCGTTTGTCTTGCTGGCGGCTTCCTTGAGAAGTTGCGCGCCCATGTTCTCGAAGGGGTCTTCGAGTTCGATCTCCTTGGCGATGGTTACGCCGTCGGAGCATACCTGGGGCGGGCCGAACTTCTTGTCCAATACAACGTTGCGGCCTCGGGGGCCAAGCGTTACGCCAACGGTGTCGGCCATAACGTCTATGCCGCGCTTCATGGCGGCGCGGGCTTCCTCACTGAACTGAAGCTGTTTGGCTGGCATTTCGGGTTCAGTCCTCCTTTTTGAGACTTGGGGGAATTGGGTTTACTTCTTGAACAGGATGTCGTCTTCGCGCAGGACGAGGTATTCGACGCTGCCGTCGCTGTACTCGGTGCCGGCGTACTTGGAGTAGATAACGACGTCGCCGACGGCGACTTCCATGGGTATGCGGGCGCTGCCGTCGTCGGAGAGGCGGCCGGGGCCTATGGCTACGACCACGCCTTCCTGGGGCTTCTCTTTGGCGGTGTCGGGGATGTAGATCCCGCCCGCGCTCATCTGCTCTTCGCCCTCCTGTGGCTCGACGACCACGCGGTTGCCGAGGGGCTTGAACATGACTTTGGTTTCAGTCGTCATTCTTGCTATCGCCTCCTGGTTTCAGGGTGTGTTGACTGCTTGACTTGGTGGTTAGCAGTCTCGGACTCGGACTGCTAAAAAGATGATAGCGAAAGGGTTTTCGGGGTGTCAACAGAAGTCTGTGGAAGGGCGCGGCTTCGGAGGTGGGCAGTCATAGACATATATTCGCGTTTATATTAGTCCAGGCGATGTCCGGGTGGGGGGCTGGGCGATGTCTGGTGTTCTAATCAGGCGGCTTTGACCTGCAAATCGGCGGATTTAGCTATGAAATCGAGGGAAATTCGCCTGTGGAAAAAATTTTCGGACCGGGTTTGTCGTCATTCATAAATTGCGGGTTATAGATAAGAGGCACTGTTGTTCTGCAATGGGCGTATTGTAGCACAGGGTCGGGTTGTTGTGTAGTATGTGTTGAAATCCGCAGCCCGATACGGAGGGAGAAGAGAATGGACAGGCCGGAGTTCGTTGACGCGCACGTGCATTTCTATGATATGCAGCATCCTGAGTTGTATTACGCGCACTGGCAGCCGGATGTGATTCACCCGTCGCTGGGGACGCTGCCTCGCAAGCTGGCTGAGCGGAATTGGCTGGCTGAGGATTTCATCGAGCTTACGCGGGGGTCGAACGTGACGAAGGCGGTTCACGTGCAGGCGGCGATTGGGTCGGCGGACCCGGTGAAGGAGACGGAGTGGCTGCAAGAGGCGGCGGAGCGGACGGGGTTTCCGCAGGCTATCGTGGCATACGCGGACCTGCGCGATCCGAATGTTGAGGGGACGCTGGAACGGCACTGCGAGTTTCGGAATATGCGTGGGATACGGGATTTTTCTTACGGGGACTACCTGGTGTCGCCGGAGTTTCACAGGGGGTACAAGCTGCTGGAGAGGTACGGGCTGATAGCGAGTATCGCGGCTGAGTGGCAGGACATGGAGAAGTTGCTGGACCTGGCGGACGATTTTCCGAATATCCCGATAGTGTTGGATCACGCGGGGCTTCCGATGAGGCGGACGGCGGACTATTTCGAGAAGTGGAAGGACGGGATGCGGGAGGCGGCGCTGGGGGATAATGTGATCTGCAAGATCTCGGGGCTGGGGATGGGGGACAATGAGTGGACGGTGGAGAGTATCCGGCCCTACGTGCTGTTCTGTATAGAGACGTTCGGGGTGGAGCGCAGCCTGTTCGCGACGAATTGGCCGGTGGACAGTCTGTTCAGCGACTATGAGGCGATAGTGAACGCCTACGACGAGATAACGGCGGATTTCAGCGCGGATGAGCGGCGGGCGCTGTTTTCGGGGAACGCTGAGGGGATATATGGGATATAGGGGTTGGCGGGTGTCGCTCGGCGGATTGGAAGAAGCGTGAATGGAAGAGGGGAATTGGATGAGTACATACACTTTCGAGGTTGTCATCGAAGAGGATGAGTTCGAGGATGGAAGGCCGGCGTATCACGCATATTGTCCGGCGCTGCCGGGATGCCACACTTGGGGGCGTACCTATAAGGAAGCGGAGGCGAATGTGAGGGAGGCGGTGTCGCTGTATGTGGAGGATATGATTGAGGCGGGGGAGGCGGTTCCTGGGAACGGTGGCTTATTTGGAGACATAGGCAGGACTTAGTTATGTTTGGACAGACAAGCCGTTTTAATAATACTTATGTCCCTATGGTCGTCAAATAGTCATTGCGCCAAAATCTTAACTCTCTAGTATGTTTGATACCTATTTCATCATACGTATTTTCTAGGATAGTAGCCAGTTCCTTCATGTCCCAGCCATATATCTTAAAGACTTCCCAAGCAGCCTTTGCAAACCATTCTATTACAAGAGATCCAATTAGTGCCGCTCCTTCTTCAGCGATGTTGAGGACACGGTTCTTGCCATCATCTGATTCTGAATCTTCCAACAACTGAGTGCTAAGCGCGCTTGTGTATTCTTGTCCGTGAGTGACGCCAGCAAGCAACCTATAGCTGTGAAGCGCGGTTCCAAGCCCCTTTTCTGGTGGCACTTCCCTTTGGAGGGCGGTTCTGAGAATCTCCCGCGCTTCTTTCTCAACTGAGCGTCCGCTCTCAGACGCTCGAATCGCGAGACTGTGCGCTAGTCTGTCTTCCAGGTTGTCAATTTTGACGCTGTTTACGGATGCGCTCTCTTTTCTGGATGGTAGAAGGCGGTATCTATCACTTATGAGCGCTATGTTTCAACTGTGGGTCGCGGCCAAGGGTTTCTTCTTGGGGTCGCGGGCGGCTTGGGTGTCTTCCTCGGCGAGCCGGGCGACTTTCGCGGGGGATGTGGAGAATATCATGCGGTCAACGGCCAGCATACATTGGGCCAGTTCGTTGATGTAGTCCGGCAGTTCTTCCTCAGATGTATATACACGCAACTCATCCTTGCCCTCGAGTTTAACGCTGAATGAACGCAATGCACGGTTCAGCATCTCTCGCCGGGCGCTCGTGTCTATATCGAGTCCGCAGAATCTAAGGTCGCCGATGGTCTCTCCGTAATCTGAGAGGATCACTCCTGACTCGGTTCTCGTAACAAATATCTGGATGTGATTTCCGATCCTGTTCAGAAAGGGCAACTCTATCATCCAGACGCCGTTGTAGCAGTTTGTATTGGAGTAATCACGCAGCCAATTAGTGTAACGCTGAATTATCTGTTTGCCGTCCAGATTGTCCATATCAGAAGTCTCCTATCACACTCGGAATCTCAGTTAGATTGCAGTAGCTCAAGAACTCTCTCCAAGTCACGCTTATGTCGTCCAGCGCAGTAAATTCAGATGGAGGAGGCAACGCCCATAGTCTAGATTCTCCCTCCACGTATATCTGGATGTGCGGAGTGGGAATCTGCCGCCCCGCATAACTTGCCAGACGCCTGTTTGGAGACTGCTTAGAGTTGGTATGCGTCGGCCCTCCAGTTTCTAGACGAACCAGAACTTCGTCTCCATATCGCAGTTGCAATCTCCATTTGTCGGGGGACGATTCCTCCAATTGCCCGTGTCTGACGTCCAACAGGAAGGATTCTCGACCGTCCAGCGAAACCAGCGAGAATGTCAGGTTTTCGCCAGGGCCGGGGACATAGAGGTAGTCGAGCGTGTCCTGGAACCGCTTTGCCATGGCGATTAGGCTTTCGGCTTCGGTCTGGGTGAGCATTGTCCGAATATGGTATCACACGCTGGGTATCGCTTTCCGCGCCGCGCGATACGCGAACTGAATTCATGCGCGCTTGACTTCCTGGGCGAGTTATACCGTCTCGGCCTGATTTCTGGATGAAGGCACTAGTCGGAGCATGATATTTGGTCTATGATTGGGCCAACCCGCGCGTTGTAGGGCAACGGATGATCGGATGGCCGCTCAGGATAGGTTGGCGCGAGAGCGACGCTCCATAGGGCCTGAAAGAAGCCTACCTGCCCGAGGCTGACATCAACGTCCGCGTCCGGCGGCGCTTGCTACGGGCTCGCTCAGAGATGGATTCGGTAGTGGATACATTATAGAGAGAGTTATGAAATAAATCGGAGGCAGGTATGCTTGAGACGGTCAAAGATGAGCTAGATAGACTACAAAGAGAGCGAGATGAGAAGATTAAGGCAATCGAGGTAGAGCATAAGGCGAATCTGGCCGCGCTCCAAAGAGAGGCTGAAGCAGCGTTCAACCGGAATCTTGAAGAGGTTCGTTTTGAGTATGAGGAGGCTTGCGCTGAGCTACGCAAACGGGCGCGGCGGGAAGAGAGCATTAGAGCTAGTAGAGTTCTTAGCGAGGCGTCGCTAGATGTAAAGAACGCGAATGGAGTCCGGTGGGACGACGGGCACCGGCATGAACCGGAGGATGAAGGTGAATTACTTGAGTACAGGCAGTGCGTTCGTCCGTGGGAGTGCAGGCCGGAAGCGCACCATGGGCGTACTCTGAAATTGACCTGCAGGTGCGGCGCGCGGAAGTTCATTAACTTCAAATATCTTGACAAGCAGGAAGAGTCGGTATGGCATACGCTCCACCTCAAGCAGGCTGAGAAAAACAGTGAGCAGGCGCAGGAAGCGCTTTCACGGACGCTGGCGCGCTTGGGCCGGTGAACCCCAGGTTGGCGTGGCAATTTTGACGCTGTTCACAGGTTCATTCTCTTTTTGGGATGGTAGAAGGTGGCGTCACGTATGAAGGATGCGGGTTCGGGGTCTTTCGGTTATCAACCAATTACATTCGTGGTGACCCTTCGACAAGCTCAGGACGAACCATGAGCGGGCGGCCCTTCGACAAGCTCAGGGCGAACGACAGAAGCGGTATCGGAGAATAATCGAAAGACCCCGTATGCGGGTTGAGTTAATTTGCGCTCGGATGATGGTAGTATTAGCGCATTGATTGGCGCAAAGGCCGGGGGCGGTCGGTTTCGTGTCGAGCGGCGACCTGGCGGCTATATTGGAGCGTAGCGAAATGGAAAAGATCGCGTGCGACATTCTCATTCACAACGGACAGGTCATCACAATGGACCCGGAGCGCAGGATATATCGTTCGGGCGCGGTGGCGATAACTGGTTCGCGCATCGTGGAGGTTGGCGCTGATGATGAGTTGCGCCGCCGCTTCGGGGCCAGGGAGACGTTGGACGGCGGCGGCGGCGTGGTGCATCCCGGCTTCATTGACGCTCACAATCATATCGTGCATACCTCGTGCCGGGGAGTCTTCGGAAACGTTCGGGATACGGGATCGTCGTCGGTCAATTTCGCGGATTGGAAGGCGGGGGTCAGCGATGAAGACGAAGCCGCGGCTACCGCTATGGGCTGCCTGGAGATGCTTCGGGGCGGCTTTACGATGTTCATCGAGCCGGGATCACTGTTTTCGACCGAGGCGGGAGCGGAGGCGGTGGGGCGAGTGGGACTGAGGGCGCTCTTCGCCCCGCTCTATCTCTGGGACAGGAGAGAGACGTTCGACGCGATTCCCTCGCTCGTGAGCGGCAGTCTGACGGCTCGCGCGCCCGTTGACCTGGACCGCTCATTGGCGCAGCTGGATATGGAACTCCACCGCAACAGAGACCCGGAAGCGTTGGTTCGCGGGTACATTTTCCTCTATGGTTTGGGCACCGCCTCGCCGGAACTGTTGCGGGAGGCGCGTTCATGCGCTCGAGACAATGACACGCCTCTGTTTCTGCACGCGGGGTACGTTCCCGATGAGGCGCGGATATATCGCGCTATGACCGGCTCCAGCCAAATCGTGGACTTGCTGGAGATGGGTGTACTGGATGAGCGCGTCGTCATCGTCCACGCGAACGTACTCGACGAGGCGGAAGAGAGCGCGCTCCGCGAGTCGGGTTGCCAGGTTGTATGGTGTCCGGCCGCCTTCTTCTCGCTGGGTCTGGGACGAAGCGCGAACTTCAGGATGGCGGAGCGGTATCGCGAGGGGATCCGCGTCTCGCTTGGAACCGACGCCGCCAGGGACTGCACGCCCGGGGATACGATGCTCGCGGCGCATTACCAGTCTCAGACCTACCAAGACCCGCTTTCGCCCGGAGCGCTGCTCGAAATGCAGACCGTCAACGCCGCGGCGGCGGCCGGAATGGACGCCGAACTCGGAAGCTTGGAGCCGGGCAAGCGCGCGGACGTCGTGGTAAGGTCGGCGCGGGCGGCTGAAGCCTATCCCGCGAACAATCCGGTTCACCTGCTGGCATTGACGATGGGGACCGGAAGCGTGGATACGGTTCTGGTCAACGGCGAGGTGGTGTTCAGGGCGGGACATTCGACGCGAGTGGACGAGGCCGAGGTTTACCGGACGGTCTCAGATTCCGTCGGAGCACGAGCGGAACGGCTTGGCATCGCACCTGTCCCCGAGTGGCCTATCGTGAGTTGAAAAACGCGCCCGGTCTCTGGACACCGCGTGGGCCGCGGTGAACCTGGGCTTCGCAAACAGGACGGCGAGGGGACGCCGTTCGCTCGACGCCCCCTCACCGCTCATATACATCTCAGAACGCTACGGCCTGATGTTGGAGACGCCGCCGTCTATGACTAGCTCGGAGCCGGTGACGAATGAGGCTTCGTCGGAGGCGAGGTAGAGCGCGCCGTAGGCTACGTCCTCGGGTTGGCCCAGCCTTCCGATGGGTATTTCGCCCACGCGGGTTTCGGGTCGGATGGAGTTGGTCGCGGCGCGTATCATGTCGGTATCAATCGGCCCCGGGTGGATCGAGTTGCACCTGATGCCCTCGGCGGCGAAGCGGCCGGCGGTGGACTTGCTGAACACGCGCACCGCGCCCTTGGACGCGCTGTACGCGGGGGAGGCCAGCGGCCTGCCCAGGATGCCCGCTATCGAGGATATGTTGACTATGGAGCCGCCGCCCGCCCTCTGCATCGCGGGGATGGCGTACTTGACACCCAGGAACACGCCCTTGGCGTTCACGTCCATCATGGTGTCCCAGTCGTCGGATGACACGTCCATGTCGGAGTGGCGCATGGAGATGCCCGCGTTGTTCACCAGGATGTCCAGCTTGCCGTACTTGGTCTCGGCGAGTTCGACGGCGCGTTGCCAGTCGTCTTCGCTGGTCACGTCGAGGTGGACGTACTCGACGTCGCCGCCGAGTTCGGCGACCTTCGCCTCGACCTTCCTGCCGTCCTCGTCCTGAACGTCGCCGAAGATGACCTTCGCGCCCTCCATGGCGAAGAGTTCGGTTTCGACCGCGCCCTGTCCTCGCGCGCCGCCGCTTATGATAGCTACCTTGCCGTCCAGTCTGCCCATGTCTTCCTCCTTGCGGATTGGCTGTTTCGATAATTCTGTCCGCATTATAGACCGAACGCGCCGCTCTGCGTGATACACTATGAGAGGATTCGCGTTGACACGCTGAGACAAGAGAGGGGTTCGAGCATGGTTGTTTCCACAAAGCCCGCGGTCAAGCTCACATACGAAGACTACCGGAAGACGCCCGAGGACGAACGCTACGAGTTGATAGACGGAGAATTGATTATGGCAGCAGCGCCGAGTACAGCGCACCAGAGGACGCAGATAAAACTGGGCTGGCGAATGGCCAGAACCGTGGAGACCGAAGACTTGGGAGAAGTGTTCTTCGCGCCGTGTGACGTCGTGCTGTCCGAACACACCACGCTTCAGCCCGACCTCGTCTTCGTCTCCACTGAGAACGCCGCCATCATCACGGACGCGAACATACAGGGCGCGCCGGACCTGGTGGTGGAGATAATCTCGCCATCTTCCACCGGGCGAGACTGGGTGACCAAGCGCGACCTGTACGCCAAGTACGGCGTCAAGGAATACTGGCTGATAGACCCCTTCAACCGGACTCTGTGGGTCATGCGTCTCAGAGAACGATACCTGGAACTCGTCGCCACGCTCTACGAAGGCGACACGCTGACTACTTCCATTATCAAGGGTTTCAGCGTCAACCTGAGCGACATATTCTAGGATTGGCTCTTCTCTCATAATTCGGGCTGTACGCCAAAGGAGCGGTAGTGATGTCTGAACGGGAATTTCTTTGCGTCGCGCATCGGGGCGCGTCCTCTTATGCGCCGGAGAACACCTTCGCGGCTTTCGACAAGGCGCTTGAGCTTGGAGCGGGCCACGTGGAGCTTGACGTCCACTTCTCGCGGGACGGGCATATCGTGGTGATTCACGACGACGCGCTGGATCGGACGACGGACGGCTCCGGCCCTGTGGCGGACATGACGCTGGCCGAACTGCGAAGGCTGGACGCGGGCGCGTGGTTCGGGCCTGAGTACGCGGGGGAGCGGATACGGACGCTGGCGGAGGTTTTCGAGCGGTACAAGGGCAGGCTGCACTTTCACATCGAGATAAAGGCGCGGGCGGAGGGGTTGGCGAGCCGGACGGCGGACATGGTGAGGGCGCACGGGATGACGGAGGATGTCACCATCACGTCGTTCTGGAAGCCGTGGCTGGAAGAGGTCAGGGCATACGCGCCGGAGCTCACGACGGGCTGGCTTGTTCCGCTGGGGCCGCGCGCCGAGTGGGACGACGCTATCATCGGGCAGGCGTTGGAGTTGGGGCTTGACCATGTTTGCCCGCGAGCGAACATCACGACGCCCGAACTGGTGAACAGGCTCCGCGAAGAAGGTTTCGTCGTCCGCTGCCAGGGGGTTTACGATGAAGACTTGATGCGTCACGTAGTGGAATGCGGCGCGGACGGCATGACGGTCAACTTCCCGGACAAGCTGATCGAGTATATAGGCGGGTGAGATAAGTCTATTACGTGGCTCAGGGTCTTTCGATTATCAACCAATTACGTTCGTGGCGGCCCTTCGACAAGCTCCCTTCGACAAGCTCAGGGCGAACGACAGAAGCGGTATCGGGAAATAACCGAAAGACTCTGTTGCGCGGCTATGTGCAAATTGACACTCAGGGGCGTAGATTCTACAATCCTCGTTGCGAAAGTTCACGATAAGAATGTTTCCATAGAGGTGAATCATGTCCGCTCCTGTCCTCAGCACCCGGCTCTGCGACATACTCGAAGTCGAATATCCCATCTGCCTCGCCGGCATGGGCGGGCGGTGGACTCCGCCTGAGTTGGTGGCCGCCGTGTCCGAGGCGGGCGGACTTGGGGTGATGGGCGGCACCGGCATGGCGGTGGACGCGCTGCGGACGCGGATCCGCCGGGTGCGCGAGTTGACCGATAAGCCGTTCGGCGTTGACCTGCTTCTGCCCGTCGTCACCGGCAGCGTGGAGACCGGGGGAAGCCGCGAGCGGCCGGAGTCGCAGTTCGAGGCCGTGCGGAGACAGTATCCCAGGCACGCGGCCTTCGTGGACACCCTGATAGACGAGTTCGGTCTTGAGAAGGCCGACCCGCCCGAACCGGGTGAGACAGGGCTGGCGCTCGCGCGAAAGCAGGTGGAGATGATACTGGAAGAGGACGTCGCCGTCTTCGCCGCCGCGCTGGGCGATCCGGCGTGGGTCGTGCCGTTGGCGCGGGAGAAGGGCGTCAAGGTCATGGGCCTGGTCGGGAGCGTCCGTAACGCGCATCGGCAGGTGGCCGCGGGCGTGGACATCATCGTGGCGCAGGGAACCGAGGCCGGCGGTCACACCGGACGCATAGCCACCATGCCGCTCGTGCCGCAGGTGGTGGACGCGGTTTCGCCCCGTCCGGTCGTCGCGGCGGGCGGAATAGCCAACGGACGCGGGATAGCGGCGTCGCTCGCTCTGGGCGCGGAGGGCGCGTGGATGGGGACGGCGTTCCTCGCGGCCAAAGAGTGCGGCATTTACGACGCCCAGCAGGAGACGATAATACAGGGCCGCTCCGAGGACTTCATAATCTCGCGCTCGTACACGGGCAAGACGGCGCGGCAGTACCAGGGGCCGATAGTGCAGGCGTGGGAGAACTCTGGCCTGGACACGCTCCCGATGCCGCTCCAGGGCGTGCTAATGTCCGGCTTCAACGCGTCGGCGGAACGCTCCAAGCGATACGACCTGGTATTCAACCCGGCCGGACAGGGCGCGGGCATGGTGAGTGAAGCGCGTCCGGCGGCGGACATAATGGCGGACCTGGTTAGCGAGACGGTATCGGTGCTGGAAGGGATGAGGGAGCGGGTGTCGGTGGGGGCGTAATATGCGCCACGCCGGGATTCTATGTTCAGCCCCCCAGGACAGATCCCACGAAGTCCGGGTACCCGCGCGCGAAGTCCGCGGCGCTGGAAGCGCGGCGTCCCTCCATCTGTACCCTCGCAAGCCACAGGATGCTTTGTCCAGTGGCAATCGCTATGTCTGAGTCGTTTATCGCGATGACCTTGCCGGGCGGCTCGGCGTGAGTGTCGTTTAGTGGCTCGGCTTCGAGTATCTTGAGGGTTCTGCCGCGCCAGGTGGTAAACGTTCCCGGCCAGGGGGTGAATGCCCTGATTTGGCGGGATATGGATTCGGCGGGCTGGTTCCAGTCAATCCGCCCGTCGGCGCGTTGGAGGCGTTGGGTGATGGTGGCGTTCGCGTTGTTCTGCGGGGTTGGGGAGATGTTGCCGGCGCTCCACTGTTGGAGCGTCTCGACCAGAAGGTTCGCGCCAATGTCGAACAGCCTTGCGGTCAGGTTGTCGCAGGTTTCTTTGGGGGCGATTGGCGTTTCGCGTTGCGCGAGGACGGGGCCGGTGTCCATGCCCTCGTCCAGCAGCATTATGGTGACCCCGGTGTTGTCGTCGCCTTCCAGTATGGCGGTGGCGACGGGAGAGGGGCCGCGGTGGCGCGGCAGCAGGGACGGGTGGATGTTCAGGCAGCTGAGCCTAGGGACGGCCAGCGTGTCTTCGGGGAGGAAGAGGCCATACGCCGCGACGATTATGGCGTCCGGGGAGAGGTCGGCGATTCGCTGTCTGGCTTCCGCGTCTTCTCTCAGAGACGCGGGCTGAAACACGGGCAGGCCGCGACCTTCGGCGAACGCCTTCACGGGCGGCGCGGAGAGACGCCTGCCGCGTCCTGAGCGGCGGTCGGGCTGGGTATAGATACCTACCACATCGTGGCCCGCGTCCAGCAAAGCGCCGAGCGCCGGAACCGCGAATTCCGGCGTTCCCATGAATACGAGTCTGAGGGGATTCTGTGTCATCGGCAAACCGCTCCCGTTCCTGAAAAGCCGCTGAAGGTCACCTTGTCGCCAATTTTTATGCCCAGCGAGTCGGCCAATCCGGCGTTTATCTCCAGATTGTACAGCACGGGCGCGTCGGGGCTGTAACGCGGCAGATCGCTCGGCTGCTGGCCCTCCGCATGGCGAGGCACGTTCCGATGAATGTAGGCCACCGCGCAGTCCTCGCCTATCCAGACGAAATCCAGGTCGAACCTCATGTGATACATCCAGAAAGTCGGGGTTAGCGCGTTCTGGAACACGAACAGCATACCCGTCGTTTGGGGCAGGCGGTCGCGGTCGGACAGGCCCTGCGTTCTGTCTTCGGGCGTGTGGGCGATTTCGAGATCGAAGATAATGTCGCCGATGGTTATGCGCGGCGTCTGATTCGGGTCAATGGCGATGAACGGCTCCGGCGTCGGACTCGCGTAAGGCGTCGGCGTGGCGGTCGGTTCAGGCGTGAAGGTTGGGCGCGGTGTCGGTGTATGCGTCGGGGTTGGTTCGGGGCGCGGCGTATGGGTTGGCGTCGCTTCGGGTTCGGGCGTGGTCGTCGGTTCGGGCGTATGCGTAGGTTCAGGCGTCACAGTGGGGAGTGAGGTCTGGGTAGGGGCTGGCGCGACGGCGGGCGTGGGCAGCGGTGTATGCGTCGGCGCGGTGAGTATGGTCGGCGTGTCGGTCGGCGTATTCGTCGCGGTTGGAGTTGGTTCGGGTGTCCGACCCTCTGAGCAGGCGGCTATGAGCGCGGTCACGGAGATGAGCAGGGCGGCGACTAGTGTTCGCGCGCTGCCGGATGATCTTGATACGCCGAGCAAGGGAAGCCGCCTAGCTCAGTTCGACCCAGGTCGCGCCGTTGCCGCCGCGCTCTCGTGGCTCAGCGCCGAAGTTTCTGACCGAGCGGTGGCGCTGCAGATGTTCGCGCACCACGTTTCGGAGCGCGCCCGTTCCCCTGCCGTGTATCACTCTCAGCCTGGATAGCCCGTCTCGCGTGGCGTGGTCAACGAACTCGTCAAGCCTGATCTGGGCGTCGTCAACGCGCAGGCCGCGCAGGTCGAGTTCGAGACTGTCCAGCGACGGCGCGAGGTCTGTTTTCACGCTGGGGGTTTCGGGTTCGGCGCTCTCAGGTTCGGATGCCTCGACGCGGGAAAGCCTGTGCAGGTCAACGTTCACCCGCACCCGGCCTATACTAACTTCCACGTCCTCGCCGCTATCGGGCATGGAGATTATCCTGCCCTGCAAGTTCATTCCCCTTATGAACACTGTATCCCCGGCGGCAAGCGGGCGGTCTGTTACTCTTCTGCGACGGATGGGAGTGGGGACGGGCGGTTCGACGGCGGCGAGGTCTCGGCGTATGCGTTCGATTCTGTCTCGCGTGGGGGTGGCCGCGACGCCGGCGGGTTCGGGCGAGGCCCATTGCAGAGAAGCCTCAGCGCCCTCCAGCCTGCGATTGATCTCCCGGAAGCGGCCCATGATGGCGGCGCGCGCGGAGTCCAGCATATCGTCGCGGTGTCCTATCAGGTACTCCACCTGCTCTTCGAGTTGGCGGCGCAGCGATTCGGCCTCCGCCCTTATGCGCGAGGTGTCTTCAAGATTGGTCTGGAGTTGATGCCGCTCTCGCTGGAGCTCGTTCAGCCAGTCCTCGAACAACAGGTGCTGCGGCTCCATGAGGTCGCGCGAATCGTCGAGTATCTGGCTGGGAAGTCCCAGACGCTCAGCTACAGCCATGGCGTAACTCCGACCCGGAACGCCTATCGTCATGCGATAGGTCGGTTCCAGCGTGCGCGGGTCTAGCTGGAAACTCGCGTTCATCATGTCCTCGGACGCTTCGGCGAACGCCGCGACGTTCCTGTGATGGGTGGTTACTATCGTCGTAGCCTTCTTGCGCGCCAGGTGCGCGATTATCGCCTTCGCCAGCGCCGACCCTTCCTCTGGGTCGGTGCTGGTGCCGAGTTCGTCCAGAAGCGCGAGCGAATGCGGCCCCGCGTGTCTCAGAATGTCTATCACGCTGCGTATGTGCGAACCGAAGGTTGATACCGAATCGGCTATGCTCTGGCTGTCCCCAATGTCCGCGAACACCCCCTCGAACACGGGCAGCGCGCTCCCCTCCTCGGCGGGAATCTGCAAGCCGGACTGGTGCATCAGCGCGGCCAGCCCGACGTTCTTCATGGCGACCGTCTTGCCGCCCGTGTTTGGCCCGGTGATAACCAGCGCCGACCATCCGGGGCCAACGCTTACAGTCAACGGCACGGCGTCCGTTCCGAGCAGGGGATGTCTGAGGTTCACCAGGCGAAGGTTCTGCGCGTCGGTCGCCGGTTCGGGCCGAACCGCGTCAAGCCGTCTCGCGTACCTGGCGCGCGCCAGCGCGAAGTCCAGCTTCGCGGTCATGCGATTCGCCAGCCGAATATCCTCCGCCACCGCGCCCACCAGCGAAGACAGGTCTCTAAGAACCCTGAGAACCTCGCGCTCCTCTTCCAGCGCCAGTTCCCGCCACTGGTTGCACAGTTCCACTGTGGAGAAAGGCTCGACGAACACGGTCGCCCCGGTGTTCGATGCGTCGTGGACTATGCCCGATATTCGGTGTCGCCGTTCCGCCTTGACAGGCACCACCAGCCGGTCGCCCCGGACGGCGATGATAGGATCCTGGAGCGCGTCCCTTACATTCGAGGACTGCATGAAGCTCTGGAGCGATTCGTTGACCCGCTCATAAGCCTGTCGAACCTGCGACCTGAGCGCGCGAAGCGAGGGGGTAGCGTTCTCGGAGACTTCGCCGCGCCGCGTTATCTTGGATCGAACCTGGCGCTGAATCTCCTGGAGGTCTGGGATGATCTCAGCCAACTCCGCCATCATCGGCGCGACTTTCCCGGCGCGTCTCACCGCGGACCGCGCCCTCCGATGAACTTCCAGCGACTCCGCGACCGCCAGCAGTTCGTTTCCGGTCAGCACTCCGCCAAGCGCGGCGCGTGTCACCGCCTCCGACGTGTCCGTGTCGGACATAAGCGACAGATCGCCGACCTCTTCCAGAAGAGCGCGAGCGTCCGCCGTCTCGCCCTGGAGCAACTCGACTTCCCCCGGATCGAACGACGGCTCAATCTCAAGCGCGAGTCGCCGCGCCTCGTAGAAAGTGGTCTGGTCGGCGAGGCGTAGGCGTATCTGGTCGAAGTCCAGCAGCCTCAGCGCCGACTCGCGGAGATCGTCGAGCGAACGCGCGTCATCCGCCCCTCGCGGGTCGGCTGCGTGTTCGCTGAGTGGGATGTGCGATTGTCTCTCGTTCACTTCGGGGCTAATTATACCAGATGCGGATGCACATACTGGAATGTATCTGGTAGAATAGTTCCACTTCAGTATGGAAGTGCCTAAATGCCCAAGGTGGATAGCATAACAATTGAGGGGTTCAAGAGTATCGGAAAGGTTGAAGGCCTCCATCTCGGTCCCACCAACGTTTTGATTGGCCCAAATGGTTCGGGCAAGTCGAACTTAGTCGAGGCGTTCTCGCTTCTCCAGACGATTCGCGCGGGGAATCTTCAGTCCTATGTTACGCGCTCCGGCGGAGCGGACAGGATTCTCCATTTTGGGGCGAAGCGGACTGAGGCCCTGGTCGTCCGTATATCTTTTGAGACCGATGAAACTGGCGTCTTCAATGAATATAAGATCATGCTTGCGTCAACTCAGGACGACCGCCTGTATCCTACATCGGAGGCGGTATATTTCTGGGACAAGAACAAATACAGTCAGCCCTTGGAGCGCAGCATATCAGGAAAGGGGTTTGAGGCGGCTATAAGCGATGTCGCTGGCATACCGGCTGAGAGGGCGCGCTGGATCAGCCAATATGTGAGTCGGCACTTAGACCAGTGGTGCGCGTATCATTTTCACGACACAAGCGTCAACTCGCCGATGAAAAAAAATGCCAATATGAACGACAACCGTTATTTGCGTCCTGACGGATCGAACCTGCCCGCGTTCCTATATTATCTGAACCGCAAATATGAACCCATATATCGTATGATTCGTAATACTATCAGGCTAGTCGCGCCGTTTTTTGATGACTTTCTACTTCTTCCCCAGGCGCTGAATGAGGATAGGATACGGCTTGAGTGGAAACATATCGGCTCGGATGACTATTTCGACGCGTCTTCTCTTTCGGATGGTTCTTTGCGCTTCATAGCGTTGGCGACACTTCTGCTTCAGCCTCCGGACCATCGTCCTTCTGTGATTCTGTTGGATGAGCCTGAACTCGGCCTTCATCCCTATGCTATAACTCTGCTGGCATCTCTCATCCGGCAAGCATCTGTTGACACGCAGGTCGTCTTGGCAACTCAGTCACCCATCCTTCTGGATCACTTCGATCCGGAGGATGTGCTGGTGACCGAGCGTCTGAACGGCAGAACAGAGTTTGTCAGATTGGACTCGGAGAAACTGAGAGTATGGCTGGAGGATTACAGTCTGGGGCAGTTGTGGGAGAAGAATGAGTTTGGCGGGCGTCCAACTAGAGAACATCGCAGTGGGGCTGTTTTGTGACCAGATTGATTATTCACGTAGAAGGTCCAACTGAAGATAGGTTTGTCAAAGAAGTATTGGCTCCTCACTTGTATCGCTTCGGCTATACTACAGTAGCTGCCAGGATATTGGGAAACGCAAGGCTACGAAAGAATCGTGGCGGTATTATAAAATGGGCGTCCGCTAGAAAAGATATACTCAATCACCTCAAAGAAGACTCCCGACGCTCCGTCACTACTATGGTGGACTACTACGCTCTACCCAGCGATTGGCTAGGTCATGATGTCTCTCATATGGGTGCGTCCTCTGATAAAGCGGAAGCGATTGAAGCGGCATTGCTCAAGGATATATCCGAAAGTATGGGAGATAGCTTTAATCCGAATCGCTTTGTCCCTTACGTGATGATGCACGAGTTTGAGGCTATGTTGTTCAGTGATTGCGAGAGATTTGGACAAGCTATAGCCCATACTGAGCTCATTCCGAGTTTCCAGGCTATCAGGAATCAGTTCACGACCCCAGAAGACATTGACGATTCCCCTGAAACAGCGCCATCCAAGCGGATCGAACAGCTGATACGGGGCTACAATAAACCTCTCATGGGGAATTTGGCTATTCTCGATATTGGTATTGATTCAATCCGCAGAGAGTGTCCCCACTTTGGAGAGTGGATGGAGAAATTGGAGAGATTGCCGATTATCTGACCGCGACAGAACTCAATGGACCCTATGGGACTGAGACATTGAGACTACGGTTAGTCTAGTCGGCAAATACCCCTGGTTGACGTAAGACGCGGGCGCGAAATAGAATCCGCTTGTCCATGGGCGGCTTGCCGTGGACGCTTGCGAAATCCAGGAGGAGAACGATTATGGCAGTCGTAGGATCTGGCGATTATCAATATGAGAGAGTTGACGAATGGCCGAATATGCCCAGGTACTGGGAGTTCGGCGCGGCCTCGGACGGCGCTGTGAACTCCAAAGACGAGGTGCATATCTTCAGCCGGGGGCTGCATCCGCTCACCATCTGGGATACGGACGGCAATTTCATAAGCTCATGGGGCGAAGGGACGTTCTCGGCGAATCCGCACGGGATCTATATCGCGCCCAACGATAACGTGTGGCTGGTGGACCGCGACTACCACATCGCCACTGAGTACACTCCCGGTGGAGAGGTCATAAGGACGCTCGGCGAGAAGTTGGCCCCGTCGCCGTCCTTCCAGGGGATGCCGTTCAATATGCCCTCCGGCCTGGCAATCGCGCCGGACGGCAACCTGTTCGTCTCGGACGGCTACGGCGGCCACCGCGTTCACAAGTTCTCCCCCGAGGGCGAGCTAATCAAGTCCTGGGGCAAGCAGGGAACTGGGCCGGGCGAGTTCGCGCTTGTCCACAATATCTGGGTGGACAAGAACAGCCGCGTTTACATCGCCGACCGCGAGAATCACCGGATGCAACTGTTCACGGACGAGGGCGAGTTCATCGAGGAGTGGACGGACATGACCGCTCCGGGCGACCTGTGGATACAGGACGACATCATCTACGTAATTGAGCAGGGCGGCGGAAACGGCGTGAGCCTCTGGACGATGGACGGCGAACTGCTGACCCGCTGGCGCGGCAACGAGGGCGCGGGCCTCGGCACGCTGATTGGCGGACACGGCATCTGCGTTGACTCGCAGGGCAGCATCTACGTCACCGAGATAGGCCAGGGCGAGCGGGTATCCAAGTTCGTCCGCGTCTAGGCTTCAAGTCCGGTTCTGGCGGATAGAATAACTCAGGGCTGAGCGACTTACGTTGCGCGCTCGGCTCTGACGCTTTCGAGGGTTCGCAGAGCGTTCCGAACATGGCTCGCCATCTGGAACTCGTTGTGGAAGGCACCGCGTATCATGCCCACGTCGTCTATGACGTAGGTCACCCTGGAGGTGCCGAGTCCGAATATGCGCTGAACGTCGTAGAGACGACGGATTTCCCCGGATGCGTCGCTCCCAAGTTCGTACGGAATTCCAACCGAGTCGCCGAAGTCATTCGCTCTATCCACGCTGTCGGCGCTCACTCCGATGACTACGGCGTTAAGCCCCTGCAACTCGTCGTGGGTTTCGCCGAAACTCCTGACCTGGATTGTTCAACCGCGAGTGAAAGCCCGAACGAAGAAGAACAGAACCACATTCCGGCCTCGATGCTCCGAAAGAGTGAATAGTTCGCCCGAACCAAGCGTGACCGTGAAGTCCGGAGCTTTCGTGTCTATCTTTAGCATCGTGTAGCGCTTCCCTCAAGCATGAGTTGTACCGTGTCTTGGATGTTAGAAGAAAGCTGGAGAGCGGTCAAGCGCGCCACGCCGTCCTCGCTACCGACACGCAGAATACGCTGAGCGCGCCGGCGCCCTTGAGGGCGCGGGCGGCGGACGCGGCGGTGGAGCCGGTTGTAACCAGGTCGTCAACCAGCAGTACGACCAGGCCGCTGAGGTCGTGTTGGGACGCGAAGTTGCCCTGAACGTTGTTCCAGCGCTGTTCCCGTGATCGTGTGGACAGCTGCGACGGCGCGTTGCGGACGCGGGTCAGGCCGTCTTCGATCACGGGTATGTCCAGCCGCTCGCCCAGACCGGACGCTATGAGCGCGGCCTGGCTATAACCCCGGCTGCGTATGCGCGACGGGTGGCTCACCACCGGAACGATGCAGTCGAAGCGGGCGGGGGAGTCTTCCATGAATCGCGCGAGCAGTTCCGCCAGCTCCGGCGCGAGTGCGCGAATCCCCCGATATTTGAGCATCCGTATCGCCTTGTGAATCGGACTTGAGGGCAGGTAGAGATACGGCGCTCTTATCTCGTCTATCTCCGGCTCTTTGTCCAGGCACCAGCCGCATATTCCGTCCGTGCCGGGATTGGCGCATATCTCGCAGAACGGCTCTTCCAGCCTGGGCATAGCGTCGGCGCAAGCGGCGCAGATGAACCCGCCCGGAACGCCGCAGCCCAGGCACCTGCGCGGAAACAGAACATCAAGGGCCGCGCTCCACAGACTCGCGGCCCTGTCAATGGCGCTTCTCAACGGATATGGCCGATCTTAGCCGACCAGCCAGTCGCTCAGGTCGTCGCGGTTCTTGTCCATCCAGGCGATGTTGTTTGACATTCGCTCTAGGACCTGGCGGATAGTGCGCTCGGCGGACGGAACGGGATGCGTCTGGAAGAACTCCCTGACCTCCTCGCGCTTCTCCGCCGTGGTGAACACCCCCGCTATGCTGACCAGCCGCATTATGGCGAAGCCGCCCTCTCCGTAGCGACGGTCGAACTCTTCCCAGTTGTCCTTGAGGAAGCGCCATGCGAATTCGCGGCCATGCGGGTTGGACGCCGTGGCTACCATGACGCTGATGGTGTCCTGGCTGCGAATATGGGCATCGTCCAGAGACCTGTCCAGCGTCTCCTGTATGAGTTCCGGGTCGGGGAAGCCGGACAGTGCCCTGATGAAGCGCAGCTTCTCTTCGTGCAGCGACGCGCTCTTTTCGAGCTCCCACATCGTATCGTATAGGTCGCGGTCGCCGCGCTGGGCCGCCATCGAGAAGGCCGCGACGCGCAGGTCGGCGGGCAGGTTGGACGGGTCTTCCACGTAGGCGTCGAACCTGAGACGCGCCTCTGCCAGCGTTTCGTCATCCTCGAAATGCCCGAGCTGGGCGAGCGCGGTTGAGCGCAGAAGCGCCTGCCGGTGTCCCTCGTTGGATTGCGCGTCCCAGCCCACGCGGTCGCCTATCGGCTTGAACACGCGCCTGCCGAAAGCCTGGTACGCCGTGTGAAAATCCTCCGCCGAGAGCAGGTTGTCCAGCGCGTTCAGCGCGGCGGCCAGGTCGCTCGCCACCGATGCGTCGTTCTCGTTGGAGTACGCCTCCACCAGGTTCAGGTACGCGGACGCCGGTATGCGCCCCGCCTTCGCCAGCGCGTAGGCGTCGGACTGGAGACCGAGCCTGTCCCTCGCGGGCAGCGTCAGGCTGGCGATTGGCGCTTTCAGACGTTCTATCTCATCGTCCGAGTACTGCACCCTGAAGAACCCCGACTGGTCGGGATTGACCTTTATCCACTCCTCATTGGAGCCGAACGAGGCGGGCTGGAGCGCCAGGCCGGACTCGGCGGTGTCCATGAGCGCGCGTACAGGCTCGGCGTTGGACGCGGTTCTCGCCGTGACCGGCGCTTTCCAGATAGTATCGTCCGGTTCGTCTTCGCCCAGGATTTCGTCGTACAGGAAGCGAGACTGGGACAGGCCGACTTCTATGGAATCGCCCGCGCGGTTCACGGACGCCTCGATGACCGGGTAGCCGGTCTGCGAAGTCCAGCTGTCCATTATCTCCGCCACGGGCTGGCCGGACGCCTCGCCCAGCGCGTTCCACAGGTCGCGGGTGCGCGCGTTGGCGTACTGGTGTCGCTGGATGTAGATGCGAAGCCCCTCGCGGAAGTCGTCCTCGCCGAGGTAATGTTCGAGCATCCGCAGGACCGAGCCGCCCTTCGAGTAGCTGATAGCGTCGAACAGTTCGCCTATCTCGGCTGGATTGTTCACGGGCTGCTCGATGGGGTGCGAGTTGCGGAGTCCGTCCAGGTTCAGCGCGGAGCTTGTGTCGTGGGTGAGGAACTGCGTCCACATCTCCCATTCGGGGTGCAGGTAGTCAACCGCCTTGTCGCCCATCCATGAAGCGAAACTTTCGTTGAGCCACAGGTCGTCCCACCACTCCATCGTCACCAGGTCGCCGAACCACTGGTGCGCCATCTCATGCGAAATGATAGCTGCCACTATCTCCCGCGTTCCGGCGGAACTGTCCACCGGGTCAACCAGCAGCGCCACCTCGCGGTAGGTTATAGCGCCCCAGTTCTCCATCGCGCCCGCCGCGAAGTCGGGTATGGCTATGTGGTCCAGCTTGGAGAGCGGGTACGGCACGCCGAAGTAGTCGTGGAAGTAGTCCAGCAGCGCCATCGAGGTTTCGAGCGCGAATTGGCCCTTGTCCTCGTTGCCGCGCGTGGCCCACACCCGCATCAGAACGCCGTCCCGCGTCCTGTCCTGTACGCAGGCCAGGTCGCCCACTATGAAGGCGAGCAGGTATGTGGACATGACCGGCGTCTCGGCGTAGTGGACTACCTTCCTGCCGTCGTCGGTGTCTGTTATGGATACCGGCTCGGTATTGGATATTGCTTCAAGTTCCTGCGGGACGACGAAGGTAATGTCGAAGGCCGCCTTGACCGCGGGTTCGTCCCAGCACGGGAAGGCGCGGCGCGCGTCGGTGGCCTCGAACTGCGTCGTAGCCATCCAGCGCTGATTGCCCTCCGCGTCGGTGTAGGACGAGCGGTAGAAGCCGCGCAGCTTGTCGTTCAGTTCGCCCGTGAACTCGATTGCGAGTTCAGCCGATCCCGCCGGAATCGCGTCCGCGAAGGCGAACGTGACAGTCTCCTTCTCTTCGTCGAAAGAGATGGATTCGGGCTGGCTTTCCGAGCCGTCGGGCAGCGAGAGCGTAGCCGACTGAATAGCTATCTCCGAGCTGTTCATCCTGACTTCGGACGTCGGCTCGTCAACCTCGATTGCGATAGTCTCGCTACCGGCGAAGGTGAAGTCGTCCAGGTCGGGTTCCAGCGTCAGTGTGTACAGCGTCGGCCTTACTGTTGTTGGGAGTTTCCACTCGTTGGAAGATGTCATTCTTGATTCCTGTCCTCTATATTTATACGAAGTGTTCAGTTTTCTTGTCGAGCCATGTAATGGCGTATTTCTGACAGCAGCGCAGGCACGCTTCTTGTAGCGGCGGCCCAGACGATTTCACTATCAACACGCCATGGACGATGGACGAGGATAACTCGCATATCGGACAACCCGGCCCAGTTGATGTTGGACATATCCCTAAGCGCGTCCGCGCTCAAGCCCTTAGCGGCGTCTGCGATAAGCCCAATCGCATGGTAGATAGCGAAACGGGTTCTGAGATCGCCGTCCATATAGTCCCTTTGGTAGCGCCGGGATAATCGAATGACCACGCGACACCAGTGTTCTACGCGGCGCGCGTGGTCATGTCGTTCAGGCCCCAGTTCCTCTTGCTGCGTAGATAACGTCACGGCTCTCCTTTTCGCGCCTGGCCCACCCCGCGCCTTTCGCGACGTGTTTCTCAAGAATGCCCTTGTCTTCTATCCACACACGGGCGCCCAGCAGTTTCTGTAGTTCCTCTACAACGTCGAAGTGAGGCTTTTTGAAGCCCCAGTCGTATTCCCCGGGCCCGAAATCGGCTATCAGGTATAGGTCAACCGCCGTAAACGGATCAGTGTCCAACGAATCCACGGAACGCTTCGACGGACGCCTCTGAGTGGTGTCTATCGCCAGTTCGCGCACGTTCCATCGGTCGCAAATCCGAGCGATTTGTTCCAGTGGCAGATCGTCGCGGGTTAGCAGGGGCTTGTGTTGCGGCGCGGACATGGTTCGCTCCCGTCATTGTGTGTCTAGGATGCGGTCCAGTTCGGCGCGCGCTTTTCGGAGAAGGCGCGCGGGCCTTCTATGCGGTCGGCGGAGGCTATTTGCTTCTGCTGCTCGCTGTAGTTCCGGCTGAAGGCCAGGTCGTAGGGCATATCCGCGCCCTGGTAGGCCATCTGCTTGCTCGCTCGGACGGACAGCGGAGCGCACTCCAGTATCTCGTTCGCCCAGCGTTCGGCGGCGCTCATCAGGTCGGCCAGCGGGACGACCTCGTTGACCAGGCCGATGCGGTAGGCTTCCTGCGCGCTGATGCGCCGCGCGGTGAGCATCATGCCCATCGCTACCTTCGTAGGCACGTGTCGCGGCAGGCGGAAGACGCCCCCGGCCCCGGCGTACAGGCCGACTCGCGGTTCGGGCAGGCCGAGTTGGGCGTGTTCGGCGGCTATGATGATGTCGCAGGCCATGGCGACCTCAAGCCCGCCGCCCAGGGCGTAGCCGTTGACTGCCGCGATGATGGGCTTCCAGCACTCGAAGTCGGAGGTGATGCCGCCGAACGGGGCGCGGTGGGCGCGCGCTCCGGGCTCGTCGCGCCGCTGGTCGCGCTCGGCGGTGTGGCGCAGATCATTGCCCGCGCTGAAGGCCCGCTCGCCCGCTCCGGTGATTATGGCGACCCAGGCGTCGGGGTCGTCGTTGAAGCGCGTGAAGGCGTCGTACAATTCAGAGTTGGCGGGCGGATGCAGCGCGTTCAGCCGCTCAGGGCGGTTGATGGTCACGTAGGTGATTCGGCCCTTCTGTTCGTAGGTCAGGAATTCGTATGACATGGCGTATTTCCTCTTTGTCTGAATCAGGATTTACGGGATGTTTGGATTTTCAGGATAGAGTATAGCAGAGCGCCGGTTTACCGGGATTAAGCCCGTATCAGTTTAGTAGGTCGGGAGGTTCATCCTCACCCTGGCCCTCTCCCATCAAGGGAGAGGGTATCTTTGCGTAGCGAGCCAGGCCGACTAAGTTGATACAGATTTACCAGGACTGGTTCCACCTGTCGCGGAAGGCCACTTCCTCTACCGGCGCGCGGCGGGTTGGGCCGTAGCGGGCGTTGTCCGCCGGGAAGCCGACGGGCAGCAGCGCCGCCGTCTCCACGTTATCCGGTATGCCGAGCAGTTCCTTTATCTCGTCCTCGTAGCGCTTGTGCAGGCTGGTGAGACAGCTGCCGAGTCCGAGGCCCCGCGCCGCCAGGAGCAAGTTCTGGACGGCCGGGAATACCGAGCCGCCGCGTCCCATAGTGGAGGGGCCGCCGTCGTGCTGGATGCAGGCCATTATCAGGACGGGCGACTCGGCCATGTGTCGCGCGAGGTAGTCGGCGGAGCGGCGCACGTGGGACTGGATAGAGGGGGGATTGGGGTTGTCCTTGCCGTAGGCGGCCTCCCAGCCCCTTTCATAGTAATCGCCGATGACGTTCTTGGTCTGCTGGTCGCGTATGACGAGGAACTTCCAGCCCTGGCTATTGCCACCGCTTGGGGCCTTGGTCGCGGCCTCTATGAGCTTATGGATGAGTTCGTCGGAAACGGGGTCGGGCTTGAAGTAGCGAATAGCGCGCTGAGAGTAGAGCGCGTCGAAAAGGCTGATGTCTTCGGACATGGGTATCTCCTGGTCGGTTGTTTTCAGTTATCAGTCGTTAGTCTTCAGTGGGGGCTTCATATACCCTGACTTATACCATACTGGTGGGGTTTCAAGTGAGTTTCCAAGCGCGTCAAGTGGCGTATCACGTGGAAAGTGACCTGTAATCACCTGTTGTTAGCTATGGACCGAAAATTTTTCGTCGGCGGATTCATTTTGCATAATCTCCTGTTTATGTACCGCGTGGTCGGAGCGACGTTCTCTACGCCCGCATTATAGCGGGCTGAATGTATGTTCGTCTAGGGAGAACGGAGATCGAAAGGGTTTGGAGGTTCGGGCCACTATGAAGCCACGCCGTATCGAGACCTGTCCACTGTTGTCCGATAACGACCTGACGACGAATCAGGCTCCCGAGACTCGCCCGCTATCCCGGCCATACCCTCCCTGATTCGCAGCGTCAACTTGTCCAGGGCCGATTGCACACCTCTATTTGATAGAGAGCGGATATTCGTTCATCTGCCTGACGATATAGACCCAGGGCCAAAAGAATAGAAGAGAAGCTATCGCCCCGGTAACAGCATATCGTACAAAACTCCGACCGTCCCCGCGCGCGATAAACCCGCATATCAACCCCGCGAACGGCGACCAGACAACGCCAATGCAGAATAATACGGCCACAATAGTTGTGGTAATATACAGAGGTACTCCAATGATGATGGCAAACAGCGCGAGGAATATCATAGCCTTATCCTTGGCGCTTCAAGTTAAGAAGATCTGGTGGATAATAACATGAAAAGGGAACGAACCGGTTGTCATCCTCTTCCCTACTGCGGAGCCGCGCCCCAACTAATCAGCCAGATAACAGGAAAGACTAATATGGAAACCATAAAGTAACCGAATGGGTGTATATACGCGCCGCCCGGCAATACTTCCCTCGGAGCGTCCCCCAGCCTGGCGCGGTCCAGGCGGTGAACCCGCAATAGCCTATATAGGGAAAATATCCACATGAATATGTTGAGCGATACTACCGCCAACCACATAATATGATTTGCCATAACAGGTACTAAGCCATGCAATTCAATAGCGTAATGCCTGCTGGTAAAGACCTCCGTATATAGAAAACCTACATAGCCAGCTATGAGTGCAAGCCAAATGAGATACACCCATACATAGACCAGTAGAATGAGAGATACGAAAATGTTCTTATCGTACAGACGGAACATGAGATATATCCAGGGAAGCAAAAATAGCGCAGAGTATCCAGTACCCGCAACTCCGTACCAATCACCGATTGCATTTCTTTTGCGAGCGACTCTACCGGATATAATGCCTACGAATGGAGCCCACAACAATCCAACAACAAATAGAGCCATTGATGCGCCTATGAACACAGCCCATATAATCCATAATATAAGCATCTTGCTCTACACCTCAGAGTTTCAAGTTAAGTATCACTGAGTGATGTACCGGACTCGCGTGATCCGGGCGCATCACTCAATTAACACTATAATTCAGTAATCAGAATAGGTCAGCGACGAATAGCAGAGAGGATCTACCACACAAACGAAATCCAACAGGCATGACCCTAATATCCAACATAAAGCTAAGTGTATCATCAACCACGATAACAGTATCCAGACAAACAGGAATACTAAAGGCATGAGATAAGGCAAGGGTATTGTAATAATATCTCTCGAAATCTCCGAATCATTCTGCTGTTCTTGAGCCGCGCGAATCAAAACTACTCCACTTACTAGAAATGTGACCGCGCTGGCAATCAAAGTGGCAAGAGAAAAAATCATAACCGTGCCAGGCATCGTACTTCCATTATCATCATACCCATATACTATCATCTGATAGATAATATAGATGTACGCGCAGAGAACACCTCCCCAAGATGCGAAGAGAATTTGGTACGCTGATCTGATCGTACTACTCGAGAAATCATCTTGGCGCATCCTCTTCACTAGATAAAGCCAAGGAATAAAAAAGAGAGAAGAATAAATCAAGCCTATAACAGCATATCGTATAATATGTAAGTGACGCCTATAAGCTATTGCAGCGCATATTGTACTCGCTATCGGCGCATATATCATTCCAAACATCTGAAGGACAGCAAGACATATCACGAGGGGCAGCGCTAGAAGTGAGGCAAGAGTTACCACATACGCAACAACGTCAATCACGTATCCTATTATAGTATCCATAATCTACTTCCAGTTATCGTATATAACAAAGCGAGGATTGTCGTTCACGTGTCTAATCTCTGATTCTTTGACTGCTCTTCCTTTGTTATTCACATTGACAACTGCCCAGTACATAGCTTCAGCTCGCATAATTGAGCCCGGAGTTGTATCAATCATGAAACAGAGAGACAGACTCAATGGTCCTCCTAGTAATCTGCTAGCGCAATTGGCGAGATTAATGCCATTTAAGGACTTTGCATCCTCTATTAAGTCTACATAGAATTTGGAATCAGCAAGATGTTTATTTCTTTTGTTCCAGACTCTATCTAAAACGTCTGATGAAGACGGATATACAAATTTTTGGAGACTGGCGTATGCGACATCATGAGCTAGGCACGCGGGCATAAATGTATCGGCATCAGCTATTGATTTGAAGGGGGTACTACAAGTCCAGTCTCCGTATCCAAGCCAATCGTGGGGTCCTACCATCCGTCCATCTAAGCGTTTGTATTCGACTCTTATCCTTAATTTCAGTGTCGCATCGCTTTTCTGCTTGACCCAGAAATCATGGGGTGTATCCAATACCAGGCAATTGAGGACATCCAACCTTCCCTGCAGTGAACTTGGAGCGTCGCCGCTGTATGGCAGACAGTTGAGCCCAGTGCTACCCGCGCCAGCAGATGCTGATGCTCCAGGCTGCTCGGAAAGTAAATACGAGTTCATCCTAAGGATACTTTCCGACCCCGCGGTCTTAGAGAATTGTTTGCCCGTGTCTGTCTCCAGCAGCATTTTGTACATCGGTTCGCTAGTGGAATACGCTTTGATACAAGACTGGAATTGGTTTTTGACCGCGGCGAACATATCGGTCGCCTTTTTTGAGCACGTACCAGTGGACATCTTGGCCTTGGTCTCGCCAATGTTGTACTTGGCCAATATGTCGTCGAAAGAGGAATACGTCACCGCCGGAGGCTTGGTGATACTGTCTGCTCCGGCCCCCGGATTCATGCACTCCACCAGAACTTCCTGAGCGTCAATGTATGCCTTGGAAGAAGTGGCGTTAGCGACCAAATCAGTCAGCATATCCTCAACTATCTCCCACTCCTCCCACACGACATATACAGGCTCGGATACCATCTTGGTTCTGGATGCTGGATTCCTGACGACCTTGAACTTGCGGACGGCGGGACTTGATGTGGAGACTGTCTTTGATGAAGAATAGGTTACATTGCCTAGCTCTTTCCATTTTCCATTTACTTCCTCCTTCCATTGGTAGGTGGCAGGGAGGCCCACAGACACGCCGGAGGTGGACCACTGAGCCTTCAGAGTTACATTGTCATTCTTGCGCGGATGCTGTGGACTGAATGAAACGACCACGGTCATACGATTCGGCGTCGCGGTTGGGCGTGGCGTATTCGTCGGCGTCGGAGTGACGGTGGGATTCTTTGGTGTCGGCGTCAAGGTTGCCGTCGGCGTCGGAGTAGCGGTAGGAACACTCGGATTGGGCGTCAAGGTTGCTGTCGGTGTAGGCGTGTTATTTGCGGTCGGTGTAGGCGTAGCGGTAGGAACGCTTGGCGTAGGCGTGATGGTAGGTGTAGGCGTAGGCGTCGCGTTGGACGACTCTTGCCGAAGGGTCAGTGTAAGTTTTACTGTCGTTCCGGAAGGAAGAGGGTTCGACGAAGCCACATATCTGAATTCCTGGTCTCCATTAGGATATGTGTCGCAGTCGTCGTCCGAATACCACGTGTAGTCTTTGGTAGTGAATGTATGCGATCCCAGTTTCAGATTTTCGAGTTCCCATGGCTTCAGACATTTGTCAAAGAGTATCCTGACCTTATCATCCGAGTCCTTCCACCTGACTGAAACTATCCTGTATGAAGTTCCGCCATGCGTGAACGTTGAATCGCTGATAGAGCCGAACGGAGTGTAATTCTTGTAGTTGCCCGTATATCCGTAGTTCTTCGACTTGGCCAAGTATCCAGAGGTTACGTTCGTCTCCCACTTGATAGTGGAGAATGACGGCGTTGGGGTCGGAGTGGGCGTTGACGTCGGAACGCTTGGCGCTGACGTCGGCGTAGGTGTGGCGGTGCGTGTCGGAGTTGGAGTTGGCGTATGCGTGGCGGAAGAATTTATCGTGAATGTCGGTGAGTAGAAGGTGTGGAATTTCCCGTCCACGATGAGAATCAGCGCGATTTCATATATGCCGGCCGGACAGGTATTCTTCACGTACAGAGCCACCGACGCTTTGCCGTTGTGTCTGCGAAGGTCGGGGTCTGAGGGTATGGACGCCGCCGCTTCTCCACCCAGGAAACCGAGAATGATTTCATCAAGAGAGCTCTTGCCCGAAGCCTGGTTGTTGAGACCCGTGTAATATGTCCCGCAAACCTGTATGGCCTTGTCGCCCGAAGGCTTGGTCACCACCGCCGCCCAACTATCGTCGCTGTCCAGAGCGGACAGGTTCACGTAATACTTGAGCGCCGTTCCCTCGGTGACCGAAGTCTTGGACAGGGTGACGCCGCCCGCAATCGGCGTGGGTGTAGAAGTCGGAGTGGACGTAGGGGTATATGTGGCGGTGGGCGTTGGCGAGGGTGTTGGCGTAGGGGTGTATGTGGCGGTGGGCGTGGGAGTAGGGGTTCGTGTCGGCGTAGCCGTGGGCGCGGGCGTTCGCGTAGGTGTTGGTGTCGGCGTGTAAGTGGGTGTAGGGGTGGACGTCGGACATTGGAGCGTGAGCGAGGCAAGCGCGGACGAACCCCAATCACCGCGATACTTTGAGCCGTCTCCCATGGCCGAGATGCCGTAGTTGTACGCGTCGCCACATTCGATGCCGCTGAATGTATGGCTGATGGCTGTTGAGTGAATGTCAACTATCTTGAACTTCTTGGATACCGTGTTCGCATAGCCCACCTGGTATTTCTGGATTCCGCTAAGCTTAGTCCAACTCATGCGAACACTTCCCGCGCCCACCTTGCTCACCGCGAAATTCTTCGGAGCGGGCGGCGCGCGCAGTATCGTCGCCGTCGCCGTATGTGTCCATGGCCCCCAGGCCGCTCTGTGCGTCGTCCCGTCTCCCTTAGCCCTGAACTTCACCTGGTACGCGCCGCACTTGATGTCCTTCGCGGTTCCGTTCGATACCCAGGTGGCGGGCAGATCCATGTACGTCCACGACCCCCATTTGGAGTCTGTCGGATATTTCGCTCGAAGTCCATTCTCCAGTTTCTCTATGCCGCTCATGGGGTCTATCTTTATCAGCAGGTCGTCCCCGTTGCTGACTTGCATGACCAGATTCGAGGGAGCGGGCGGCAGCGGCAGCGATGAGGACTTTCCATGGTTCGGGACGCTTTGAGCTTCCCAGTAGGCGTAACGGATGGGGTAGGTGTAGGCGTTCCGCCTTCGCCCGGCGACTGCGCCATCACACCCGCCACAAGAAGGACAGCGAGGACGCTCAGCAGCGCGACCGTGGCGAGAGTCGCTGTTCTGATAGCGTTTCGAGTCATAGAATCATAATCCTGCGGGAACAACTCGATTGCGAGTATAAGACAGAGACAGCCCCCGCGCAACCGCACGCATGGATGACCCTTGACCGAGCGCTTTGTCTTACTCTCGAATCGGTAGCCGGACGCCGACCGTGACGGCGCGGATTGCCGGGTGTTCGGGGACTCGTGGACTAGAGGTGGATGGCGGCGTCGGCGTGGAGGATGCGGAGGGTGGTGGCGATGGCGTCGGTGGCGAGGTCTCGCTGGGTTGGGGAGTCTATGCCGGTGGTGAGGCGGGCGATGATCTGGGCGGTGTTGCGGTGGCTGTCTATGGTGGCGATTAGGGCGGCGACTAGCTGGCTTACGGGCGCGCCTTCGGGGCGGTCGGGGGTGATGAGAAGAGCGCTCCACTGGAATTGGTCGTCGGCGAAGGTGAGGCCGCGCTCGATGCGGACGCCGGACGCCAGCCTGGGGACGGCATCAAGGATTTGGGCGCGGTCGAAGTTGGCGGCTCTTTCCTGTCTGCCGCTCTCGATGTCGCGTATGGCGTCGGTGAGGTCGGCGGGCAGACGGCCTCTGTCCAGCACGGCGCGTTCGTAGCCGCGAGGGGCCTGTCCGGCGACGGCGCGGATGAAGGAGCGGCGCGATTCTAGGTCGTCGTCTCCGATGATGCGGCGGGCTTCCCAGAAGTAGGACTCGACGGCGCGGTTGCTGGAGTAGAAGAGGCGCGCGAGTTCGCGGAAGTGTCCGTATTCTTTGCGGTATAGCTGCTGGTAGAGTCGGGCGGCGGGTTGGCGCGTGGCGGGGTCGTCCCGGACGGCGCGGACGTAGGCGGCGGCCATGACCGCGGACATCATGGCGAGGTGGACGCCGGAGGAGAAGAGCGGGTCAACGAAGCAGGCGGCGTCGCCGACGAGTATCCAGCCGTCGCCTATCATGCGGTCGGAGGTGTAGGACCAGTCCTTGACTACTTGGGGCGGCGAGGTCATGCGGGCGTCGGCGACCATGCGGGCGGTTCTGGGCGCGGCGCGAACCTGGCTTTGGTAGTAGCGCTTCACGCCGAGTTCGGAGATGCCGCGCTGTCCGCTCTCGGAGTCAACGACCACGCCGACGCTGGCCCTGTCGTCGGCAAGCGGTATGTTCCACGTCCAGCCGTGTTGGTAGGATTCGATGAAGATGTTGGATGTGTCGGGTTCGGGCAGGCGGCTCGCGCCCTGGAAGTAGGCATAGACGGCCATGTTGCGGAAGTAGTCGTCCCATCGGCGCAGGTTCAAGGCCCTGCCCAGGATGGCGGATTGGCCGCTGGCGTCAATTACCCAGTCGGCGCGGATGGAGGCGGTGGAGCCGTCGGGCTTGCGGTATGCGAGGCCGGTCACCCGGTCGCCGTCGAGTGTGGGGCGGGTGACGGCGCACTGTTCAAGGACGCGGACGCCGTTGGCGCGGGCGTTGTCGAGCAGTATCTTGTCGAAGGCGGGACGCCAGACCTGGTAGGCGTGGGGCCAGGTTCGGTTGGTCTCGCTGAAGCGCCAGCTCCAGGGTTCGGGGTCGCTGCCCCATAGCATCGTCGCGCCGTACTTCTTGGGGAATCCGGCGGCCTCGACCTGTTTGAGTACGCCTAGGTTCTGGAGGATGGGCATGGAGGCGGGCAGCAGGGATTCGCCGACGTGGTCGCGGGGGAAGCGTTCGCGTTCAAGCAGGGTTACGTCAAAGCCATGTCGGGCGAGAAGGGCGGCGGCGGTACTGCCTCCGGGGCCGCCGCCTATGACTGCGATGTCGGTGTGTTCGGGTATCTGCGCGCGTCTGGATTCCGCGCCAAGTGAAATTGTGTTTGGTTCGGCGTTTATTGGCACCTTTATGGATCACCCTCACCCTAGCCCTCTCCCATCAAGTGGGAGGGGATTTTCAACATACAAATGACGCCTATCTTTTGCTAGGCGGCGTCCTGGACGCAGCGGAAGCCGAGGTTGCCGGTGGAGCTGTCGGGGGTGTTGGCGCTGCGGGCGGCGACGCGGTAGCGGTTGCAGTATGAGTCGTGGCAGAGGTAGGAGCCGCCCTTGATGACGCGGCTCATGCCGGTTGGCGGGCCGGCCGGGTCATGCCTGGGGCCGCCAAGGTGGTAACCGGGGCTGAACCAGTCGGACTGCCACTCCCACACGTTGCCGCTGACGTTGTAGAGGCCGAAGCCGTTGGGGTCGAAGGACTTGGCGGGCGCGGTGGCGGCGTAGCCGTCGTCCTCGGTGTTGGAGTTGGGGAAGTCGCCCTGCCAGATGTTGCACATATACCTGCCGCCGGGGGTGAGGTCGTCGCCCCAGGCGTAGCGCTTGGCGTCCAGTCCGCCGCGCGCGGCCATCTCCCATTCGGCCTCGGTGGGCAGCCGCTTGCCCGCCCAGCGGCAGTACGCCTGCGCGTCGTTCCAGGATACGTGGGTGACGGGGTGGTCCATGCGGCGGCTGATTCCGGAGCCGGGGCCTTCGGGCCTGCGCCAGTTCGCGCCGTCTATCTTCCACCACCACTGGGCGTTGGCGACGGCCTGGCTGACCTTGCGCGCGAGGCGGGGGTGGACGAACTGGTGGAAGACGAAAGACCAGCCGTATCTCTCGGCTTCCGTCCTGTACCTGGTCGCCCTGACGAATCTACCGAACTGGGCGTTGGTGACGGCCGTCTCGTCTATGTAGAAGGGGGAGACCTGGACTTCGCGCGCGGGGCCTTCGCCGTCGCCAGGGAAGGCTATGGGGTCGTCTGTTCCCATGAGGAAGGGGCCGCCGGGTATGTATGCCATGCCTTTGGGCGGGCGTCGGGGCGCGGGGGTTCGGGCGATGGCGGCTTGCGCCGTCGTCTGGGAGTTCTCGCGTTCCTCGGCTGAGGGGGCGCAGCAGGCGTTTGTCATGCGGTCTGTTCCTTAGTTGGCGGTCAGGTGATTGGTAGCACAGGCGGGCGGGGCTGTCAATCAGTTGTCCTGGCTTGTAAGCATGATAAAAGTGGTGGGTAGCGACGCATCCGATTCTATCCACGAAGGACACGAAGCGGCACGAAGATATTGGATATCGACATACTAGCTGGATGCCCACCAGAAATTTGATTTTTCCTCCTAGCTTGTCGCGCGGATTGCGGGGCTGTTACATTTGTGTGCGAAAATCCGTCGCGGGCGGGTCTGAGTCTTCGGGGGAATGTGCGTATGTCTATACAAGAGGTCATCGAGCAGGCGCAAGAGTACATGGGGGAGCATGGCGTCAATGGCTGGCTGCTCTACGATTACAGGGGTCTGAATCCGATATTCGCGGATACGGTTGGCGTCGTGGGACACGTCACGCGCCCGGTGTGGCTGTGGATACCGGCGAGCGGGCGTCCGCGCTTGCTGCTGAGTTTCGTTGACCAGAGCCGTTTCGATCATCTTGACCTGGATACGACGCTGTTCATCAACCGGCGTGACATGATCGAGAAGCTGGGGAACGACCTCGGCGTTTCGGGCCGGGTGGCGATGGAGTACACGCCGGAGGGCGCGCTGCCTCGCGTGTCGAACGTGGACGGCGGGACGCTGGAGTTGGTGAGGGGGCTTGGCGTGGAGGTTGCGCCGTCGGCGGACTTGCTCCAGTACGCGACGCAGCGGTGGAACGAGGCGCAGTTGGAGTCGCACGTGTACGCGGCGGAGAAGCTGAGCGTCATCGTGCAGGAGGCGTTCCGGTACATCGGGGACAGGCTGGATTCGGGGGTGACGGAGTATGACGTTAAGGAGTTCATTAACAATCGCTTCCTGGAAGAGGGGATGATAGTCACGGACGGGCCGGCGGTGGCGGTTAATGAACACGCATCAGACCCGCATTTCGACCCGACGCCGGAGAACTCGGCGCGGATAAAGCGGGGCGACTGGGTGCTGATTGATCTGTGGACGCGGCTGCCCGGCGAGGATGATATGTTTGGGGATATAACCTGGACGGCATACGTGGGCAGCGACGTGCCTGAGAAGCAGCGCGAGGTGTTCGACATCGTGCTTGGGGCGCGGGACGCTGCGCTGGCAGAGATGGAGAAGGCGTTCGGCGAGGGGCGGATACTGGAGGGGTGGGAGTTGGATAAGGTGGCGCGGGACTATATCGAGGAGGCGGGCTACGGGGAGTATTTCAACCACCGGCTGGGGCATAGCCTGGGTCGGGAGGTTCACTCGAACGCGGTGAACCTGGATTCTTGGGAGACGCATGACACGCGGCAGTTGATACCAGGCATCGCGGTTACGATAGAGCCGGGGATCTACATACCGGAGTTCGGGGTTCGGTCGGAGATAGACGTGTTCATGTCGGAGGACGGGCCGCGGGTTACGACGCAGATGCAGCGGGACGTTGTTTTGATAGAGGCTTAGCTATCCCATGGAACCTGTATCAGCTTATCAGGTAGAGATGGTCACCCTCACCCTAGACCTCTCCCTTGAAGGGAGAGGGAATTTTCGCTCCACAGACAACGCCGATTGGTTGGCTATTTCAGGATGCCCTGAACGGGTATGAGGCGTCGGTTGTAGGGGTCAACGCCCAAGAATACGCCTTCGAGGGTGTACGCTCCAAGCAGCGCGCCGGCGCTGTCGTTTCCGAAGACCGCCCAAGTACCCGTTTCACGGCCTTCCACGCGCACTCTTATTTCGGCCATGTCCAGTTGCGCTTCCTCGCCGCTCGCGTACTCGAAGGTCTGGCGGGTGGTGGGCGCGACGCCCAGACGCCGCAGGACCGAGGCGGGAATGACCGTGGTGGTCGCGCCCGTGTCCACCAGGGCGGTCAGTTCCTCGAACTCGGTTCCTTGTGGATTCGCTATCTGGATGTTGACGCTGAAGGTTCCCATTATTGTGTACCTCGTATTCGCGGCGTTCTATGGAATCGGAGAAAATTTCATAAGCCTCGTCTGTTATCCCGCGATGGCAGGGATTGAACCTAATCACCCCCATCCTAACCTTCCCCCATCAAGGGGGAAGGGACTTATGAATCGTCTCTATTCGGCATTTTGCTGGTTGGCGGTTTTGGGCAGGCGGGTGAAGGCTAGGATGATTGCGCCGATTACTACCATCGCGCCGCCGTAGATGAAGGCGTTGGATATCTCGGTGCGGTCGACTATTACGCCCGCTACCCAGGGGGAGAAGGCGCCGAGGAAGCTGGCTCCGTAGATCAACGATACGACGGTGGATTGGGCCTGTCCCTGGGCGACATCCATGGCGCTGGCTATGTAGATGGTGTGGAGGGAGTAGAGGAAGGCGCCCATGGCCAGGATGGTGAGGATGAGCAGCGCTTCGGAGTCGGCGAACTTGAGGGCGGCGATGAGCAGGCCCATGGCGGTGGTGCAGGGGACGAGGACGACCTTTCTGCCGAACTTGTCCGACAGCCAGCCCATGATAGGCTGGACGACTATGCCGGTGACCTGCGCGCCGGACATGAAGAGGCCGATGACGACGAATTCGTAGCCGAGTTCTTCGTTGAGATAGACGGGAAGGAAGGCCATGACCGCGGACTGGCCGGTGCTTCTGAGCGCGGTTACGACGACCAGGGAGATCATCGCGGGGCGGCGCAGCAGGGTTCGGAGGGAGTTGAAGTATTCGGCTATGGATTCGATGTCGGTGGCGGCGGTGGGTATGTTTCGCATCATCAGGTATATGAGGACGGCGAAGAAGAGGGCGGGGCCGACGCTGATGTGAAGCACGTTTTGCCAGGTGAAGGCGACGAGGTACGTGCCGCTAATGAGGCCGCCGACAAGGACGGGGCCTACGACTTCGCCGACGCTGCCGCCGGTTCCGTGCAGGGAGATGGCGAAGCCGCGACGGTCGGGGAACTTGCGCGATAGGGAGGCTATGGCGGGTGAGTGGTAGAGGGATGGGCCGATGCCTACCAAAAGCATGACGGCCATGAGCAGCCAGTAGTTGGGGGCGCTGCCGAGCAGGTAGAAGGATATGCCCATCATGCCGAGCGAGATGAGGAGCATGATGCCGGAGCGGTTGGCGAAGCGGTCTCCGAGGTATCCGGCGACCATGGTTGTCGTGCCGCTGGTGATGCGCTGGGAGGTGGAGAGCAGGCCGAATTGCGCTCCGGTGAGGCCCATGTCGTCTTTGATGGCGGCCATGATGACGGAGTTGAGGCCGGAGTTGTAGATGTGCTTTACGGTGTGTCCGAGGACGACGGTGGCGGCGAGTTGGTTTCGACCGCGCCTGATTTCGGGGGATACGGCTGTCGCTTCTTCCATGCTGATTAGAGAGTTCCTTCCACTGAATCGCGCCGAGCGGGGGTATTATAGCTTATTGAGTGGTTAGTGGTTAGTTCTGGGGACTTTGCAGTTGGAGATTTTGTGTCTGTTGCGGGCTATCCAGCGGTAGGCGGGGACGCATATCAGGGGCGCGCCCGGAAGCCACATTAGCGTTCCGAGGGGGGAGAGAAGGGGAAGTTTGAGCAGGAGTTTTCGGAAGGCGTAGAAGCCTTCGTGGTTGTCGCCGGGGGCGCATACGAGGTAGGCGGATCGCTCGAGGTCGGCGTGGGTTAGGCCCTGGGGCGGCGCGTCGAGGGACTGGATGGGCGTCCAGGCGATACGCTCGCGGGTGTCGAAGCGGCGCAGGCAGCGGACGACGGCGGCGCACATTCCGCAGTCGGCGTCGTAGTGGAATGTCCAGGTTTGGTTGGGCATAGTGGTTTTTAGTTTTCAGTATTTAGTCGTTAGTCGTTAGTTTTTAGGGCAGGCGCGGTAGCGCAAGTCCGTTACCAGAGCCGGGCAAGGCGTGGCGAGGGGCTTGCGATCATTGGTGGCGGCGGGCCTGGTAGGGGTGGTCGGCGTTGAGGAGGTCGCCTTCGTCGAAGCGGGCGGCGCGGAATTGGTGGATGGGGTGGTCGCGGCTCTGGCCGTGAAGGACGAATTCGGCGACCATTCGGCCAACGACGGGGGAGAGCTTGAAGCCGTGTCCGCTGAATCCGGTGGCCCAGTAGAGGCCCTGAACGTTGGGGGATTTGTCGAGGATTGGGTTGCCGTCGGGGGTCATGTCGTAGAGGGAGCCGTAGCCGCCGCGCTGGGTGGCGGCGTGGAAGTCGGGGAAGCGGAGTTTGGCGCGGTCCCAGAAGCGGGTGATGGTGTCGTGGTCGGCGTTTAGTCCGAAGGCGTCTGGGTTGACGACTTCGCTGAGGTCTTCCCAGTCTTCGCCGCCGACGAGGGTGCCGTGTCCGGCGTCCACGCGGAAGTAGGCGCCGGTGGTGTAGTCAATGACGTTGACGCCGAGGGATTCGAGGGAGGGCGGACGGCGCAGGTGTACCATCTGGACGCGGATTGGGGTTACGGGCAGGAACTCGCCCATAGGGGCGGCGAGCTTGTTGACCCAGGGGCCTATGGCGGCGACTACGGCGTCGGTCTGTATGAGGCCGCGCTCGGTCTGGACGGCGGCGACGCGGCCTCCGGCGGTCTTGATTTCGGTGACGGCGGTTTGGGTAAGAATTTCAGCGCCGTGGTCGCGGGCCCGGTCGGCGTAGGCGTAGGTGGTGGCCATGGGGTCGGCGTAGCCGGAGTTGGGTTCATAGACGCCGAGGGCTATGCCGTCGAGGTTGGCCTGGGGAACTAGGTCGGCTATTTCCGAGGGGGTTAGGGTATGGATCCGGACTCCGAGTTCGCGGTTCATTTCGACGTTGGCGCGGGCGGCGTCGGCGTCTCTTTCGCCGAAGAAGAGTACGCGGCCTGTCTGGATGAAGCGGGCGTCGCCGCCAATGGCGTCGGGGAAGTTGTGGAAGATGTCGCTGGCTTCCATGGCCATTCTGACGAGGGTTGGGTGTAGGTAGTGTTCGCGGACCATCGCGCCGGAGCGTCCGCTCGCGCCGCCGGCTAGGTGTCCCTTTTCGACGAGTACGACCTTGCCCGCGCCCATGCGGGCGAGGTGCATGGCGACGCTGGCACCGTTGACGCCGCCGCCGATGACGACTATGTTGGCGGATGTGGGGGGCATGGGTTCCTCGCAGTCTTGAGTTGTTAGTTATTAGTTATTAGTCTTTAGTTCTGGGTTGAGTCGCTTTCGGGTGGGTCCATATAGCTTGGGTTATATTTCAACAGGTGGGTTCTGGTAGGTAACTGGTGACGCAACAGGTGTTTAGAACGCCAGCGTTTACCTGAGTTTCACCTGAGTTAGCTATGGGGGAAAATTTTCGGGGTCTGGATTTTTCATTCGCATAACCTCTGGTTTATGTTTATGGGTTAGAAATCTTGTTCTTTGACGGGTGTATTGTAGCGTATGGAGGGGGTGGTTGTATAGGGGTTTTGTCGGAAGCGGGATTTGCGGGATGGTGGGCTTTTGTCTGAATCAGGATTTACAGGATGGCGGGGATGCGCGGGATGGGATGACTGGTATGGCGAGCGGTTTGTCGGGAGCGGGATTTGTGGGATGGTGGGATGTATGGGATGGGTTAGTTGGTGAGCGGGCTGGATTCCTGCTTTCGCGGGAATGACGGTCCTGGGTCTTGGGGAGTGTGGGTACGAAGATGGGATACCCTGAGAGATAATAAGGGATTTGGGACGGGTGGTCGGGCGGGCTGGTATAATTGGGGCAGCGCATTGGGAGGGCTGAGATGGTTACGAAGGCGAAGTACACATACGAGGATTATCTGAATACGCCGGAGGGGGAACGGTACGAACTTCTGGATGGAGAGTTGATTTTGCTCGCATCACCGAATATGGCGCACCAAGGGAACCAAGCGAGGCTGGGGTCGAGGATGTTCATATTCTCGGAGGATAATGACCTGGGCAGTGTTTTCTTCTCTCCGACGGATGTTGTTCTGTCGGATGATTCGGGGACTGAGGTGGTTCATCCGGATATTCTGTTCATATCGAAGGGTCGCGAGGGGATAATCACGGACGCGAATGTTCGGGGCGCGCCGGACTTGGTGGTGGAGATATTGTCTCCGTCGTCGTCGAGGCGGGACTGGAAGTATAAGAGGGGGCTGTACGCGAAGTACGGGGTTAGGGAGTACTGGATAGTTGACCCGGCGAACAGGATAGTGACGGTGACGCTGCTGAAGGATGGGGTTCTGGAGATAGCGGGGGCTTATGTGGAGGGGGATACGCTGGAGTCGGCGGCGATGGCGGGGTTCAGGGTGGGGGTGGAGGAGATATTTTAGGGGAGTGCATGGTTGCGAAAGTCAGGTAAACCTATGAAGATTACCTTAATACAGCCTTTGGCTTGAGATAGAAGAGCGTAGGATGAGCAAGAATGTCTGACAAACAACAGGTGAGAGAGCTAATTGACAAGCTGTTGGTCGTTGCAGAGCATTCCTCTGAACGAAAGCTATTCAGGGGCGAAGCGGAATGCTATCCAGAAATCAGTTCCGGTCTGTATAGGCAACTCCATACAATCAAGAATGATAACTTCAATATCATGGAGGCCCAAGAAAGGCAGCTAAGCCTGGCAAAGTCATATACAAAAATCACCGATGACTTTGAAATCCTGTCTCAGATACAACATCATGGCGGTAAGACAAACTTGATAGATTTCACAACCGACCTGAACATCGCTTTATTCTTTGCGTGTTACTACTCACCTGGTAAAAACGGTCGTGTTATATTCTTGCCCTATCCTAGGGACAATGCTGGGTACACCGTCAAGCCAGCTGTGCAACCCTCCAATATGGCGGACGCTCAAAAGAGTATTTTTGTTGTCCCTAGCAGAGGTTATATACGAGAGAAAGATACTATCATTGTAGAAATTCCGCACGAATTAAAATCAAGTATCATTGAATACTTAGGAAGGGTGTACGGTATAGAGGCCGCGACGGTCTATAATGACATATCGGGTTTCATTCGTGATCAAGAAGATCTCAAAGACCATGAAGCTGAGTTCTATGCCGGGGCAAATTATAACAGAGCCGGCGATTTCGAGAAGGCGATTGAGCACTATACGAACTACCTTGAGCATCCTAGTACAATATGGCGAAGAGGGCAAGTGTATTTTCTAAGATGCATAACATATTTTCGGTTAGGCTTTTTGCAGAATGCCTTCGAAGATTACCGTGAGTATGATAGAAAACATTGGCCTAGCAAGCCTGAAATGCCCTCTCAATTGGTGAATACATTTGAGAATATGATGGAGCAAGAGCAAACTCAGAATGACGAAAGGGAACTACAGTCAGAGAATTTACCTGAACAGAATTTGATTTCGCGTATATATCTTACAGCGCGCGATGAATACGAGAACCCAGTAGAAGGGGTTAATTTTGCCTACATATCAGAATCCGGTTATGGATATGAACAAGAAATATCAGAATCTGATAGTGGGATTTTAATAACTGTACCTACTGATCTTTATACTTACCGACAAGATATTACAGACTGGTTTTGGTTTAGAAAAGACGATTATAAAAGTGTCAATGGCGTTGAATTTCAGTGGAACACACCATCTGAATTCACTATGATACCGCATAGGGGTAATGGAAATATGCTTAAGATAACTATTCGAGTTGAACCACGAATATATCTTGGAGATAGAATTGTCTCGCAAGAAGAGTTGTCGAGGGGAGGGTTATAAGTCTTGTCTATTCCAAATTTTGAGAACCGAACTCTGTATCACGGGGATAACCTGGATTTCCTGCGGGGGATGAATAGCGAGACTGTTCACCTGATAGCTACGGATCCGCCTTTTAACAAGAACAAGGATTTTCACGCTACGCCGGACAGCTTGGCAAGAGGCGCGAGGTTTCAGGATAGGTGGTCGTGGCGCGATGATATTCACGACGAATGGCTGTTGGAGATTCAGCATGACCACCCTGAGGTCTGGGATGTGATAACGATGGCTAAGGGCGCGTATGGCTATGACATGGCGGCGTTCCTGTGCTGGCTGGGTGTGCGCCTTATGGAGATGCACAGGATTCTTAGACCGGACGGCAGCCTCTATATCCATTGCGACCCGACCGCGTCTCACTACATCAAGGCATTGCTCGACGCCATATTCGGAGGCAGGAATTTCAGAAGTGAAATCACTTGGAAGCGTACCAGCGCTCACAGCGATGGGCGGCAAGGGAGACGCCAGCATGGGCGTATCCATGACATCCTGTTCTTCTACACCAAATCGGATCAATGGGCTTGGAACCAGATTTATACCGACTACGACCCGGAGTATATAGAAAAATCATATAGATTTGTGGAGCAGGGAACAAACCGACGGTATAGATTAGATAACCTCACTGGTCCAGGGGGAGCTGCCAAAGGCAACCCGCAGTATGAAGTCATGGGAGTCACTAGATATTGGCGTTATAGCAAAGAACGAATGCAGGAACTCATAGACGCTGGGAGAGTGGTACAGCGGAGACCTGGTTCTGTGCCAAGCTACAAACGCTATCTTGATGAAATGCCCGGCATACCCTTGCAAGACCAATGGACGGACATCGGCCCAATCCAATCGCGGTCAAAAGAACGCACCGGCTACCCTACGCAGAAGCCTATCGCGCTGTATGAACGCATCATCGGGGCGTCAAGCAACGAGGGGGATATTGTTCTGGATCCGTTCTGTGGTTGCGCCACGACCCCGATAGCGGCGGAACGGCTGGGGCGACAGTGGGTTGGGATGGACATTTGGGACAAGGCGCATGAAACGGTGCTGAATCGTCTGGCGTCCGAGGGTTTGGCAATCGAGACAGGGGGAGAGTACGACGGCAACACTCGTCTAATCACTTTTGGAGACGTTCATTATCAAACTGAACCGCCCAGGCGAACGGACGGGGGAGAGGCCGCCGTTCAATCGTTCAGGACTCCGACCGGACGCGCTCGGAAGCGATACCCGCCGCCGCGTCAACAGCATGGGCAATTGTTGCTGGATTTTGGGGCGTTCTGCCAGGGGTGCGGTCGGGATTACAATTTCGACTCTCGCGTGCTGGAAGTTGATCATATCAGGCCGAAGTCGGACGGCGGGACGGACGCCTACGACAATCTGACGCTGTTATGTCCGCCGTGCAATCGGGCGAAGCTGGACAGGATGACGCTGACGGGGTTGCAGGAACAGAATCGCAGGGACGGATATCTGCTGCCGGAGAATGAGCAGAATTTGCGGATAGGACGGGCCAGGCGTTCAGGCCGGAGAAGACGGCGATAAGGGAAGGGAATAGGACAGGCTTGGAATGTCTCGATGATGTCTAGGCTGTTCGGCTTGGGTCGTCCGTGTGTTATAATCCAAGCGTGTCTGTGTGAGCCAAGTCAACACAGGCTGGGAAGTGTGTCATGTCAGTCGAAATAGAATCTGGACTGTCAGTCGAACAGGTTATGCTTAAGGGTGAGATGAAAGAGGAGGCGTTAGGCCCCAATGAGCGGACTATGCTCAAGCTGATGCGTCGCGACCATGCCAGAAAGAAGGGTGTCGGCGCGTCCAGTAAGACCAGCGCGGTCAAGAAAGAAGACATAGCGTCTGTCGGGCGGGCTATGTACAAGCGGATACTCCCTGAAGTGGAAGGGGCCCATTGGGGCCGAATGGTAGTCATTGACGTCAATACCGGGGACTACGAAATCGCGGACGACGACCTTACTGCCACTATGCGGCTGATGGACAGGAAGCCCGATGCTGTCACGTGGGGAGAGCGAATAGGCTATCCCGCGCCGTACCATGTAAATGAGCGGATTGCCTACGAGAAGATATGATTAGGGGCAGCGTAGCAGCGACACGGGCGTCGGATGGGACCGTCATCCTCGAACCGAGAATAACCCTTCAAGTCGCAGGGCCAGAGCGGGTTTTCCAAACAGTCGAAGCGGTTGTGGATACCGGATTCACGACCTATCTGACCCTACCTGATCGAACCATCCATCAGCTTGGGTTGATCCATCTTGGACAACGTCCCGCGACCCTGGCCAGCGGAGAAGCGCAAATGTTCGATTTGTACGGTGGGCTGGCGCTCTGGCATGACCAACGCCGAGCGGTGGTAGTTCATCGCACAAATGGCAGGCCGCTGGTGGGTATGTCTTTGCTGAGCGGCAGCCGCCTTATCGTGGACGCTACAGAAGGCGGGGATGTAACAATCGAAGAAATCCCTTCGTCCATGGTATAGATTGGTTCTGGGATTTTGGGGTAGAGTGATTTTGGGAGTGAAGATATGACTACGAAGTTGTCTGTTCCGACATACGCGGAAGAGGAAGTCATCTACCCGGATACGGATGGTCTGCCAATGCCTGACAGCCTGGAACAGGAACGATTCTTCATAGAGATTCTGGAAACTCTCAAGGCGTTTCTGGAAAGTCTGGACGTTACGGTGAGCGGTAACACTCTCATCTACTACGTGGAGGGGGAGCCGAGTTTCAGCGTCGCGCCGGATTGCTATATCGTGTTTGGCATTGGCAGGGCGGCGCTGTTGGAGCTGCATAGGACGTATCGGGTGTGGGAGGTGGGCAAGTTCCCGGATTTCGTTCTGGAGATTGGTTCGCCCAGCACGGCGGATAATGACCTGGGGACGAAGCGGGATCTGTACGCCAGGCTGGGCGCGCTGGAGTACTGGCGCTATGATCCGACGGGCGGGGAGCATTACGGGGAGCCGCTGGTTGGGGAGTATCTGGTTGAGGGGGAGTACCGGCGTTTCGAGATGATGGCGGATCCGGACGGACTGCCTCGCGCTCATAGCGCTCTGCTGAATCTTGACCTGCGCTGGGAAGAGGAACGGCTTCGGTTCTATGATCCGGTGTCGGGTCGGTGGCTGGAGAATAACTCGGAGTCCATAGCGCGGGCGGAAGTGGCTGAGGCGCAGGTGGAAGTGGCCGAGACGCTCGTGGAATCGGAGCGAGACGCTCGCATAGCCGCCGAAACGCGCGCGGAGGACGAGCGAAATGACCGCATAGCCGCTGAATCCCGCGCGGAGGACGAGCGAAATGACCGCATAGCCGCTGAATCCCGCGCAGCCGCCGCCGAAGCGCGAGTGGCTGAGGTGGAAGCGGAACTGAGACGGATGCGCGGGGAGTAGTTTCGGGTTGGTGAGTTTATGACTGTTCTGATTGCTGATACGACTGTGGTTACGTGCGACGCGGGTCGGCGGGTTCATTATGGGGCGGCGCTCGTGATAGAAGGGGAGCGGATAGCGGAGGTGGGGCCGAGCGCTGAGCTTGAGGCGCGGTATCCGGGGGCTGAGCGGGTTGATGGGCGCGGGAAGGTTGTGTTTCCCGGGCTGGTGAATTGTCACACGCATCTGCTGGCGACGGCGGACAGGGGGATACTGGAGGATTTCGGGTTTCCGACGACGCTGCGTTTTCCGACGACGGGGCGCGGTCTGCTGGATGAGGATGGGCGGAACGTGTTCGGGCTGCTGGGCGCGCTGGAGGCGATTCGGAGCGGGACGACGACGATGCTGGAGATTTCGGACGATATTCCGGTGTACGCGGACAGCCTGGTTGGGACGGGTATGCGGCTGTTCCTGGCGGAGAATTTCAATGATATTGATGATGCCCAGTTCGCGGAGGGTCGGTACGCTTTCTCGTCGGAGAAGTTGGAGGCGGGTCTAAGGCGGAGCGAGGATCTGATTTCGCGCTGGCACGGGGCGGAGGACGGACGGGCGCGGTGCATGGTGTCGCCGCACGCGCCGGAGTTGTGTTCGCCGGAGTTGCTGCGGGAGTCGGCGCTGATGGCGGAGCGGCATGATGTTGGCAGCACGATACATCTGTCGCAGAGTCATAAAGAGGTGGAGGCGGTGATGCGGGTTCGGGGAGTGCGTCCGACGCAGTATCTGTTCGCGAACGGGCTGCTGAGCGAGCGGCTGGTGGTGGCGCATTGCCGGTATGTTGACGATTCGGAGGTCGCGCTGCTGGGGCAGCACAATGTGGCGGTGTCGAATAACGCGGCGATAGCGGCTCGGCGTGGGGCGGCGGCCCCGGTCTTGGAGCTTCAGGCGGCGGGGTGCGTAATAGGGATGGGGTCGGACAATATGGCTGAGGATATGGTGGAGGTGATGCGGGCGGGGCTGTTCCACGAGCGGGTGAGGCGGAATGATGAGATGTGGCCGATGCCAGAGGATGCGCTGGAGTGGGCGACGATTGGAGGCGCGAGGGCGCTGGGGATAGCGGATGAGGTGGGCAGCCTGGAGAGCGGGAAGAGGGCGGACTTGTTCATGATTGACGCGAGGCGGGCGCACCTGGTTCCGACGCTGAGGATAGTGTCGGGGTTCGTTCACCAGGGGCAGCCGGCGGATGTAATGGATGTGATGGTGGACGGGGAGTGGGTGATGAGGGACGGGCGGGTTCTGACGATTGACGAGGCGGATGTGATAGAGCGGGCGGAGCGTATCGGTCACGCGGTCTGGGGCCGGCTGGTGTCGGAGAATCCGGATGTTCCGTTCCCGGTTCGGCTTGGGCCGGGGCCGGTTTAGTGGACATATTGCAGTTCTATTCAAACAATTGAGTCATGTCCTGTCCTCCGTGTACAACGTGAACTATCTCTACACCGTTGTCCAGAGGGAAGTAGAAGATTACGTAGCGGGTGTTTGGGACTGCGTGGCTACGTAAGCCTTCCGCGAATAGGTTTCGGGCTACGCCCGCGTAGGGATGATCCGCCAATATCTGAAATCGTTCGTACAGACGCGCTATCTGTCGGTTAGCCGTTTCTTCGCTGACTGCCCGGCGATAGTAGTCCCATATCTGAGCTAAATCCCTCAAGGCGGATGTAGAAATACGATAGGAATTCATGAATCAGACTGAATCATCCTGTTTAGAGGCCCATCGTTCTCGTCCGCGCCGCTTTATGTCTTCGAAGAGTTCGTGAAGGTTTTCGTCGGTGTACTCAACGTAGTCTCCGTTCTTTAGAGCTTCAACCCCCTCTCGCACCTTGGCATAAATTTCGGGGAACTGCCTGGCTAATTTGAAATCTTCGTACAGAGGTATGGCCTGTGCTGTGACAGCCTTGCCGTTTACCACCTCGCTAATTCGGGCAAGGGATACCTTGTTGCCTATCTTCTCCAGGATATGTTTGTGGGTCTTGCCTTCCAATTTCAGGGAGTAGATGGTCTTGTAGTCATCTAAGGTCAATTTGTCGGTTCGGCTAATTGGGGCATGGGAAATTGCCGGGCCTGCCGAATTAAACCTCGATTCTGACATGAAAATCTCCTCGTATGGCTTACCATCCCAATATACCATATCCGTGAAGGGCGGCCACGAAGGGTCGCCCCTACAATTTGACGCTTAGGCGGTTGCGCTTAGCCTGCGACCATGGGATAGACGTGGCGGCTGCGGGAGAGTTCTATGGGCAATTTTGAGCCTGTCCATGTTTGGCCGGCGTCGGCGCTGGCGTAGAAGTGGCCGTAGCCTGTGCAGCAATAGACGTTGGAGGGGGCGGCGCGGTCTATGGCTATCTGGAACATACGGCTTGGGGGCGTGTCGCCGATGTCCACGCGGTCCCAGGTCTCGCCGGTGTCTTGGCTGCGGAAGAGGGCGCCTGCCTCCTGAGTACCTGCGGGAGCGCCTCCGCCGCCCGCGCCAGCCGCGAGGTAGAGGGTGCTGGGGTCGTCGGGCGCGACTATCAGGCCGCGACAGTACGAACCGCCCGGGAACATCTCGCCGAAGCGGATGTGTTCCCAGCGATGGCCGCGGTCTCGGCTGCGGAACATGGCTACCTGGGCGATGATGAAGACCGTGCCCGGGGCCGCCGGACTGACCTGGACGCCGTGCAGGTCGACGGTGTGGTTCTCGGTGTAGAGGCCGTCGGTGATGGAGTCCCAGCTATCGCCGCCGTCGCGTGAGGCGAGCAGGCCGCCGACCTCGATGGAGGCGTACATATCGGATGGGTCGGATGGGTCGGCGGCGATTCCGATGACGCGCTTGGCGAGCGGGGGCATATAGGTGGTGACGTTGGGGTAGGCTACCCTGTCGGTGTTCGTCCGCGACCAGGACTCGCCGCCGTTCTCGGTGCGGTATATGGAGCAGGGTTCGTAGCCGGCGTAGATGATGTCGGGGTCGGAGGGGTGGAAGGCGAGGGACCAGACGTCCATGCCGTCGCGGGGGGATTCGAGCGCTTCCCAGTGGTCGCCGCGGTCGTCGGAGCGATAGACGCCGAGTTGGGTTCCGGCATAGACGACGGCGGGGTTGTCGGGATGCGTGAGCAGGGCGCGTACCTGGGGGTTGGACGGAAGGCCGTTGGTGATGGCCTGCCAGTCGTCTTGGCCCTCGGCGCGGCGGAGCAGGCCGCCTTCGGCGATGTTGTCGCCCTCGCCCGCGAGTCCGACGTAGATGTGGGTTCGGTGTCCGTTGTTCGCCATGGGGAACCTCCGGGGGTGGGAGTTTTTAGTGATTAGTCGTTAGTTATCAGAGTGTCTTAGTCGAGGGGGATGGCGACGGAGATTCTGGGTTCGTCGCCATAGGCGCGGGTTGTGTGGCCCTGCCCTGTGAGGTCGTCGGCCAGCATAACGTCGCCCGCGCCGAAGTAGCGGAGCGTGCCGTCGCCTAGTCCGATTTCGACCTGGCCGGAGAGGGTGATGATGAACTGGCGGCGCGGGGCTACGTGCCAGTCTATGAACTTGCCCGGCTCGTCGTATCTGAACATGACGCCGGTGGCGGTCTTGAGTTCTCCCCAGGGAAATTCGCCTGTGTCCATGTCCAGTTCCTCGAAGTGGGATTGCCCATCGTCTCCAGTGTATAGTCTCGTAACCATTCTGAGCCTCCAAAAATCTGTGTGTTGGGGCTATTCTACAACAGACTGGATTGGAGTATGGTTAGGCGGGCGGGCGAATTTCGCTTACCAGACAGATTCAGAACGAAAAAGGAAGGCGGAAATGAAGATAAAGCAGGTGAGAGCGGTCGAAGTGAACATACCCCACACGCCGCCGAAGTCGGAATCTCGGAGGCCGAACTGGAACACGCGCGCTCGGCGCGCGCTTCCGATAAACAAGTACCCGGAATTTCCGAGGCTTCACGGGCAGATGCCGGGCGCGAATACCAGCGCGGAGGTCTGGGTACAGGTGGTCGCGGAGGATGGGACGTGGGGGCTGGGGCAGTGCAGTTTTGGCGAGCCGACGGCGGCGCTGGTGGACTATCACTTCGGGCCGCTGCTGGAGGGCAGGGATTGCATGGCGCTGGAGTATCTGAACGACCTGATGTGGCGTTCGACGCAGAGGTTCGGCGCGGGCGGATTGGCGACGGTGGCGCAGTCGGGGGTTGACCTGGCGCTGTGGGACCTGAAGGGGAAGTTGCTGGGTCAGCCGGTGTATTCGCTGATAGGCGGGCCGTGCCGGGACAAGGCGCTGATATACGTTACTTCGGACGACCTGGACTGGTCTTTGGAGCTTGGGTTCAAGCACTTCAAGGTGTCCAACCCGGCGCACTACGACGAGGGGATTGACGGAATCAACATCGTGGAGGAGAAGATAGCGAAGGCGCGGGAGATGGTGGGGACGAACGCGGAGCTAATGTACAACCCGGTGATGAGCTTCAACGTGGAGTTCGCGGTGCGGCTGGCGGATCGTCTGCGGCCATACGGGTTGCGCTGGTTCGAGGAGCCGCTGATACCGACCGACCTGGAGGGGCATATCGAGCTGAAGAAGGCGATAAACTGGATACCGCTGGCTACGGGCGAGGATCATCACGGACGCTGGACGTTCCGGCAGCTTGTGGAACACAGGGCGGTTGACGTTCTTCAGCCCGACATGAAGTGGTGCGGAGGGCTGTCGGAGGCGCTGAAGATATACACGATAGGCGAGGCGGCGGGAATAATCACGATTCCGCACGCGGCGGCGGCCTCGCCCTGGGGTCAGCACTTCGCTATCTCCATGCCGGAGTCGCCAATGGCAGAGTTCTGGATGGGGAGCGATCCGGGCATACCGTTGGATGAGGTATGCCCGATACCCGGTATGCCGATGCCGAAGGACGGCTACGTGAAGCCGTCGGACGCGCCCGGCTTCGGGATGGAGATACTGGAAGAGTGGATAGCACCGTGGGATCACACGACGGCAATGAAAGCGCGGGGGTTGGGGTAGTCAAAGGTAGGTTGGACGCCGGGTAGGACGGAATTACGTTTCGCTCGGCGTCCGACCTTGGATTAGCCGCTTCGGAGTCGGAGAAGGACGTAGATGGCGAAGGCGCGGCGGTCAGACACGGGAGCGCTCTCGAATTCGCGTATGGCTGTCTCGGAGCGTTCGATATGTTCCAGGACTCCCGCGCGTATAAACGTATCTTCAGGATCTGGATCGTAGTCCGCGATATGGCGCAGGGCTTGCATATCTACGAATTCTTCCCCAAAGCCTTGGACCTCTGGAGGAAATCGGCTCATGATGGACTGATTCAGGCACTGGTTTTTGGCGTGTCCATGTTCAAGGGCGCGATATGTCTGTCGCCAGGCGCGCTGGCTGCGGCTGGCTCTGGTGGAGCCTGCGAGCATATCGGCGCAACAGTTCGCCAGGGCGTGGAACAGCGCGTAGTAAGCTGTGCTAATCGCTCGTCTGAGATTGGCCTGGCGGGGGCGGCCTACGCTGGGTTCGAGCGCCAGTTGGTAGGCGGCTCTCAGCAGATCATGCGGATTCATAGTATTCTCCCGCCACGAAGGCATCCCAGTCGGACTTCTCCACGAATGACATGACTGGAAATTCGTATATGTCCAGTTCAGCCAATTTCTGGCGTGTACGCCGTCTCATTCCGATTCTCCACTTCGGCGTCATAAGTTTACGATTCCCCTCGAAAACGATGCTGATTCGTAGATACTCCATGCCATCTACGATATCCACGGCGTCTTTTACGATGATCTGGTCGAAGATGAGGCTGTCGCCGAACTTGTCGTCGAGTATCTTTCTGACAATGTCAGCTACGGTGTCTCGCTGTGTCTGCGTTGTCATTTTTGTTCTCCGTGGGCTGGATTACGCGCCGGGGGCGGCGGCCTGGGCTATGAAGCGGGAGACCTCGAAGTTGAAGACGTCGGGGTTCTCGAAATAGACGGAGTGGCCGCAGCCGGGGACTCGCATGACCTCGGAGCCGGGGATGTGGCGCGAGGCCATTTCGATGACGTGGGGTGGGGTCAGGTCGTCTTCTTCGCCGACGACGAAGAGAGTGGGGACGCGCAGGTTGGACAGGTCGGCGCCGGTTGGGCCGCCGCTCATGACGCCGGCGAGGTTGGGCCTGGGCGGGTTGGTACGCGAGATCTGGAGGTAGAGGTTGGCGAGGGCGGGTTCTCGGACGCCGAAGCCGGGGGCGAGGGCGCGGAAGCCGAGTTCGCGGGTGGAATCCTGTTGCGCGCGCCAGTCGGCGAGGGCCTGTTCGACGTCCGGCTCGCCCATGCCGCCGGTGGTGTCGGCGAGAACCAGGCTTCGGGTACGGGCGGAGTATTCGACGGCGAAGCCGAGCGCGGTTCTTCCGCCCATGGACTGGGCGACGAGATGCACCGAGTCTATGGCGAGGCGGTCAAGAAGCGTGACCAGGTCTTCGACGAAGGACTGCGTTCCCGGGCCGTTGGGCCAGTCGTGTGAGTTTCCGAAGCCGCGATGGGAGAAGGTGACGCAGCGGTAGTTCTCTGAGAAGTAGGGTATCTGCTGCCACCATGAGAGCAGGTTGCCGCCCGCGCCGTGGCAGAAGACTATGGCCTCTCCCTGTCCGTATTCCTGGTAGTCAATTTGTATTCCGTTGATGTATGCGAGCGGCATGATTCACCTCGGGCGGTCGTTAGGGTTTGGTAGTGGAGGGTAATTGTAACACGGGCGCGGGACGGAAACGCGGCGCCCGGAGTACAGCGAGGCGGAGGATTCAGTCCGCGTCGGGGTGGGAGCTTTTCAGATGATGCCTGGCGGCTACGGGGCGAATCATGAAATTGGCGAAGAAGGCTATCGCCAGAAGTCCGGCCATCACGAACATGGTTATGTTGTACAGGTTGGGCGTGGGGTCGGCGACGCCCACGGGCGCTATGTCCATCATCTCCGATACGGGGATGGGCGTGATTAGGCTCAATCCCTGCCATTGCAAGATAACAGACGAGACTTGCGCGATTTTCTCAAGTTTCCCGTTCCACTACGAAAGCGCGTCCAGGATATGCTACAATACCCTCGCCAGCAGCGCCGAAATCGCCGCCATATATATAAGTACAGCTTTATACATACCGACTGACGGGGGCTGAGAGACCCCCCTCCATAGCTAACGCTGGGAAAACTCTGGCTGTTCACAGGGCAAAACGCCCTGTCGCCCCCTGTAAACCCCCTGTCGTTTACCCTGTGTGTATATAAATCAGAATTTATGACCACCGCTCAAAGTGAGGAGAAACCCATGCGAACCATCAAAGGAGAGGTGAACTATGCAGATGTAGCGCGGCTTGCATGGATGCGCTATCGTAAATCCTGATGTACTGCTAGAGAAAATCGCGCGACGGGAGTTCGGCGCGGGCAAGGATGTATTGAAAATGCCGACATTCGTTTACGTTACCGCGTCCGGCGAGGACAAGATACTGATTTTCGGGCAGGATGAGGAGTCGGGGGCGCTGGAGAAAGTGGGAGAGGTTGAGGCCGCTGGCCGTCCCGCGCCACTGGCTACCGACCCGTCCATCCGCTTTCTGTACGTGGCGAGGCGGGACGCCAACAAGCTGGACAGCTATTCGATAGACGCGGCGACGGGCAGACTCGAACTGCTGGGAGTCGCGGAGTTGGAATCCGATCCCAATTTTATGGCGACGGACAGGACGGGGCGCTGGCTGCTGTCGGCGTACTATCTGGCGGGCAGGTGCGCCGTTCATGCCATTGACGAAAATGGCGTGGCGCAGGCGCCTCCGGTGGAGTGGCGGGCGACGGGGCAAGGGGCGCACTCGATGCAGACGGACGCATCGAACCGATTCGCGTTCGTTCCGCATATCGGCGGGGGAAATGGAGTGAACGCGATATTCCAGTTCCGTTTCGATGAGAATACGGGGGAACTCACTCCGAACGCCCCGGCCACCGTTCCGCAGGATGGTGACCTGGGACCGAGGCACTACTGCTTCCACCCGTCGCTGGACGTTCTGTACTTCTCCAACGAGCAGGGATGCAGCGTTACGGCGTACAACTTCGACCCGGACGCGGGAACGCTGTCCGCGTTTCAGACGGTCTCGACGCTGCCATCGCTGTGGAGCGGGAGGAACTCGTGCGCGCAGATCCGGATAAGTCCGTCCGGTACGCTGCTGTTCGCGCCGAACAGGGGACATGACAGCATCGCTTGCTTCCGCATCGAGCGGGAATCCGGTCGGCTGACGCGGACGGCGATAGTTCCTTCGGAGCCGGTTCCCCGCGCTCTGAACCTGGATCCGGCGGGGGACTTCCTGTACGCCGCCGGGCTGAATTCGGGCAGGATAGCCGCTTATCGGGTCAACGAGGCGTGGGGCGGCCTGGACCGGATAGGCACATACGACGCGGGGCGGGAGCCTATGTGGGTTCTGCCGGTGGCGTTGGCTGGCGGGCCAGCAGAATGACGAACGTTCCTATGAATCCCATGACGGTGTAGGCGGCGAACGGGATGAAGTAGCTCTGGGTGAGGTCGTACATGAACCCGGCGAACAGCGGGGCGAATATCATGGCGATGTTGGAAGGCACCATGTTTATGCCGAGTATAGAGCCGAAGTGCTTTCTGCCGAAGAAGTCGCCGATTATGGCGGTCAGCAGGGGGACGCGCCCGCCGAATCCCGCGCCCCACAGGACGGCGAAGGCCATCGCCATCGGAAGGGAGTCGGTTACGGTCAGTATGCCCATGGCGAGCGCCTGCATGAACATACACACGAACAGGACCAGCGTCTTGGAGATTCTGTCCGCGAGGTAGCCGGCGACGAAGCCGCTGAAGAAGGCGACGATGGTGTAGAGCGTGAGGACGAAGTTGGCGGTTATGAGAGATATGCCGGAGTCGGTGAGCTTTGGAATGAGGTGAACGGAGAGGGTGATTATGGAGACGACCGAGGTTAGACGCGCGACGGCGATTACCCAAAACGCCACGGTTCTGAGCGCCTGCCTCGGAGTCATGTCGGGCGCTCCCTCGGGCGGGGAGTCGGGGGCGGAGCGGCCAGCGCGGGGCGCGGGTTCGCCGTCGGGTCTCAGGCCCATGTCCTCGGGTTGGTTGTGGATGAAGCGCGAGGCGGGAGCGGCGGCGAGTATGAGGACGACGCCGATTCCGAGCGAGGTCATGCGGAAGTCGTGGTTTTCTATTCCCCATGCGAGCAGGGGAACGAACAGGCCGCCCAGCTGGATGCCGGAGACGGTGAGGGACATGGCGAAGGCGCGACGGCGGGAGAACCAGTTGTTTATGAGGGAGACTATGGCTATCCAGCCGCCAAGCCCTGAGCCGAGCGAGATGGTGAGGTATGCGACGTAGAAGTGCCAGACTTCCTGCACCAGAGAGTAGAGGATGAAGCCCAAGCCCATGATGAAGTAGCCGATGACGACCATTCGGCGGGTGCCGAGCCTGTCAACCAGTAATCCCTCGATGGGGCCGAGCAGCGCGCCCTCGGCGCGGGAGAGGGCGAACGCTCCGGACAGGGTGGTGCGATTCCAGCCGAAGTTGCGTTCGAGCGCGACGAAGAAAGTTCCGACGCCCTGGAATACGGTAGTGGACATCAGCATCAGGAGAAAGCTGGATACGCCGACCAGATACCAGCCGTAGAATATGTTTCTGGGACGTCGGAGATTGAGCAAGTCGGTTGGCGCGTCGGTTCAGGACTAGGGGTTGGGGTAGAGTCTAGCAGACTCGACAGAGCGGGCGCGACTGTCGCGGTTCGCGTTCTTGACCTTGACAACGTAGCGCAAAACACCTATCTTGACGCTAACTACAATCATAGTCGGTTGGGTGGCGGAACTGGTTTGCGCGGATTTTGTCGCGCGGGCGGATATTGTTGTATCATCCGACGGACGATAAACATAGTTGGCGTAAGGGGGACCTTAATGACCAAACTACTGGAAGTGAACAATCTCACTACTCACTTCTTCACGCAGGACGGGGTTGTGAAGGCCGTTGACGGCATCACCTACGACCTGGAAGAGGGCGAAGTGTTGGGAGTCGTGGGCGAAAGCGGATGCGGGAAGAGCGTACACGCGCTTTCGATAATGCGTCTGGTTCCGTCGCCGCCCGGTCGCACCGTGGCGGGAGAGGTGATTTTCGAGGGCGAAGACCTGCTGAAGATGGACGACGCGGAGATGCGGAACATCCGGGGCAATCGGATAGCGATGGTGTTCCAGGAGCCTATGACTTCGCTCAACCCGGTTCTGACAATCGGGCGGCAGTTGACCGAGACGCTGGAACTTCACCAGAATATGTCGAAGCAGCAGGCCAGAACGAGGGCGGCGGAGCTTCTGAGCACTGTCGGAATACCGGACGCCGCAACCAGGCTGGTTGACTATCCCCACCAGTTCAGCGGCGGCATGAGGCAGCGCGTCATGATAGCGATGGCGCTTAGCTGCAATCCGAAGCTGATAATCGCGGACGAGCCGACGACGGCGCTGGACGTTACTATCCAGGCGCAGATTCTGGAGCTTATGCAGGATCTGGCGCGGGACTTCGGGACGGCCATGATAATCATCACGCACAACCTGGGCGTGGTGGCGCGCTACGCGGACAACGTGAACGTGATGTACGCGGGCAATATAATCGAGACGGGATCGGCGGAGGAGATATACCACAATCCCAGGCATCCCTACACGCTGGCGCTGCTGAACTCTGTGCCTCGCCTGGACGCGAGCGAGCGGGTGAAGCTGGACGCTATCGAGGGGTTGCCGCCCGACCTTGTGAACCTGCCCGAGGGCTGTTCCTTCGCGCCGCGATGCAAGTACATTTACGAAAGATGCGTGGAGGAGACCCCCACGCTGGTCGAGACCAACGAGGGTCATACTTCCGCCTGCTGGAGACACCAGGAACTTCACCAATTGGCCGGCGTGGCCGACTAGCAGAGAGGTGCGAGAGGACGATGACGACCCAGACCAACGGCAGCGAAACCCTGCTGGAAGTAAATAACCTGAAGATGTACTTTCCGGTCACGTCCGGGATCATCTTTCAGCGCAAGATAGCCGACGTGAAGGCGGTGGACAACGTCTCTTTCTCCATCAACAAGGGCGAGACGCTCGGCCTCGTCGGTGAAAGCGGCTGCGGCAAGACCACGACGGGCAGGGCTATCCTGCAGTTGTACAAGCCCACTGAGGGCGACGTCATATTCGAGGGCGAACGGCTGAACGACCTCGACAACAATAGTATGCGAGCGATGCGGCGCAAGATGCAGATCATCTTCCAGGACCCTTACGGCTCCCTGAACCCGCGAATGACCTGCGGCGACATCGTGGGCGAACCGCTCATAGTCCACAAGCTCACTTCGTCCAAGGGCGAGTATAGGGACAGGGTATCGGAATTGCTCCAGGTGGTCGGGCTGAACCCGTACATGGCCGACCGCTACCCGCACGAGTTCAGCGGCGGCCAGCGCCAGCGCATCGGAATCGCCAGAGCGCTGGCGGTGAACCCGAGCTTCATCGTTTGCGACGAGCCGGTGTCCGCGCTGGACGTGTCCATTCAGGCGCAGGTCATCAATCTGCTGGAGGATCTGCAGGAACAGTTCGAACTGACCTACCTGTTCATCGCGCACGACCTTTCGGTGGTGAGGCACATTTCGGACCGCGTGGCGGTCATGTACCTGGGCCATATCGTGGAGATAGCGGACCGCAACGAGTTGTACGACAACCCTCTGCATCCGTACACTCGCGCGCTGCTGTCCGCCGTCCCGATTCCGGACCCGGTAATCGAGGCGCAGAGAGAGCGCATCATCCTCACCGGCGACGTCCCAAGCCCGATGAACCCGCCGCAGGGCTGCGTGTTCCACACTCGCTGTCCCATCACGGTGGACGACTGCCAGCTCGAAATGCCCGAACTGCGGGAGGTGTCTCCAGGACACTGGGTATCCTGCATACAGGTGGAGGGCTGGGAAACGGCCAACGTATAGAAAAACCCGACGACCCAATCAATCCCCTCCGCCTGCGGAGGGGATTGTAGTTTCAAGCGCAAGAGAGGCGGAAGAAGATGAAGTTCGTATTCTATGACGATTTCAAGCTGGGCATCGTGAAGGGGGATTCGGTGGTGGACGTGTCGGGCGTGGTGTCCGACATACCGAGCGTTTCGCCTCAAGACACGCTATCCGGCCTGATAGCCGACTTCGACTCTTACAGGGGCAAGCTGAGTGAGGCCGTCGCTCAGAGCGACGGAGCGCCGCTGTCCGGGGTCCGTCTGCGCTCGCCCGCGCCGCGTCCGCTCAACATAGCCTGCATGGCGGTCAACTACATGGAGAACGGCACGCGCTCCGAACCCGCTCCCAAGAACGGCTTCAACAAGTCGCCCAACGCGGTAATAGGCGACGGCGACACCATCCTGCTGACCGACGTTCCTGCGACGATATTCGAACACGAGGCGGAACTCGCGCTGGTGATAAGCAAGCGCGCCTGGCAGGTGAAAGCCGAGGACGCCTTCGACTACATATTCGGCTACATGAACTTCATAGACGTTTCGGCGAGGGGAATTCCGGCCTTCTACCAGATGAAGTCGCGCGAGACGTTCGCTCCGATGGGGCCGTGGCTGGTGACGGCGGACGAGATAGAGGATCCGCAGTCTCTGCCGGTCAAGCTGTGGGTGAACGGGCGGCTCTGTCAGGACTTCAACACGGACGACATGGCGCACAAGATACCGCAGGTTATCGAGTGGGTGACGTCGGTTCATTCGCTGGAGCCGGGCGACGTGATAGCCACCGGGACGAACCACTTTGGCCTGAGCGCGATACAGGACGGCGACGCCATAGAGATGGAGATAGAGGGACTGGGCAGGCTGAACCTGGCGGTGCGCGACGACCTCAAGCGCACATGGGGCCGCGAAACCCGCCACGAATGGGAAGCGGCCGGCAACGAAGGCACGACGCCGCAATTGACGGGCAAGTACGCCTGAAGACAGCTGTCCACCCACACAATACCAACCGAGAGAATTTCCCGTCGCCTAATTCGGCGCGACGGGTTCTCTCGGAGCGCTTTCGGCTGACAGCCCGAGCGTCGCGCCTTTCACCAGGCCGACTTCTCCGATGAGGTGGAGGATGTTGCCGTCCGTGGTGGTGATCCGGTCGGTGAGTCTGTCTTCTACTTCGTCAATTCGGCGGTTGAGTCCCTCTTCCACCTTGTCAATCCGGCGATTGAGTCCCTCTTCCACCTTGTCAATCCGGCGGTTGAGTCCCTCTTCCACCTTGCCAATTCGGCGGTTGAGTCCCTCTTCCACCTTGTCAATCCGGTCGGTGAGTCTGTTCTCCACGGCCTTGATATCGTCGCTGAGGTCTTCCTTGACGGCCTTGATCTCACGGAGCGACCTGTTCTCGGACGCCTCGATGCTGGCTGTCAGTCGTTTCTCCAGAGCGGCATTCTGTCTCCACTGGAAAACGGCCAGAGGTACGCCTACAGTAAGGGGCGGTGAGAGGATGGCCATGATGATGCCTATTATCAGGATGGTGTCGGTGTCCATGCGGTTCTCCTTGCTGACATGATACGACCGATTGTCCAATCTGGCAAACGAAAAGCCATGTGTAATCAGGACACACCCCGACGACACCATGAATTAGCGCTCCGGCGCCTCAGACCGCGCCTTCGCGCCGCTTCGGGTCCTTTGTGGATGCGCCGACGCCCGCTATGTTCATAATTACTTCGATATGAAAAAGATTATGGAACTGCGCTTCACTTGTTTCTGAACCTGTCAGCCTGATAACTTAGCCTTCGCGTCCGCGCGCTCCGGCGTTATTTGCGAAACAAATTGAAATTGAAGAGGTTTTCCGCTCTATGACTCTCCCATCGCTTGGCCGCGCGCCGCTCACGGCCCTGCCCATCTTCCTGTCGGCCCTGATAGTCGTGGCTCTCGCGGTCGGGATGTGGACTACGCCCGTACCCGCGCAGGCGGATGGTCATAATGATATGCAAGTGGCCGCGACGCGGGACAGCGTCGCGCCCACCAAGATAAACGTCAGATGGAGCACATATAAAGGAAATAACTTCTTCGCTTACGTCGTAGTAATATGCAAAACCGCGGAGCAGGGAGGATCTCAGGGATGCACTGATGAAAGCAAGTTGGAAAGGACTACGATACAGAACCAGTCGTCAACTGGAACTTCCTTCAATGGGAAATCCGAGACCGAGGACTGGAACGTCATCCTCCAGGTGTGGCACTACGTTGGAGATAAAGAATCGGCTCACAAGATTTTCCGTAAAGTGAGCGCAATTCCGACGCCTACCCCAACTCCGACTATTACGCCGCCCCCGACCAATACGCCCACGCCGACCAACACGCCTACTCCGACCAACACGCCTACTCCAACCAACACGCCTACTCCAACCATGACGCCTACGCCGGGGCCGACTGATACGCCCACGCCGACGCCAGGGCCGGACGACACGCCGACTCCCACATCCACGCCGACCGAAACGCCTACGCCGACTATCGCGTCCGCAGTAGGAAGCGACCCAACCAACACGCCTACACCGACTCCGGCAGTGGGAAACGACCCAACCAACACGCCGACCCCGACCGTGACCGCGACGATTACGCCTACGCAGACGGTCACGCCTACCCCGACACTAACCACAACAAACACGCCCACTCCAACGGCGACTGTCACGCCCACGCGGGAGGCGCTTGTTCCCGCCCAGGCGACCGACGCCACTCCCACGCGAACACCTAAGCCAGACCCAACTCCGGTGGCGACGGAGATAGCGACGGTCACGCCGGTCGCGGACGCGACGTCCGTGCAGTGGGACGACCGCGTCAGTCTCACGGAGGGGAACGTGACCGTCGCGTTGGGCCACAGTTCCAGGGCGCGAACCTACCAGGCCGCGCTCAGCCTGGACTGCGGAGCGTCGTGTCCCGACGGAGCCCTGTATGGATTCAGCGTCACGCTGTACAGCGCGGAGGGAGAGCCTGAGAAGGATCCGCGGCTCATATCGCCCGCGCGGATAACCGTGGTCGTGGACGCCGATACTGTCTCGGAACTCGGAGGAGCCGCCGTCTTGCTCCAGGCTCACGCTCTGGGCGGAGTGTCGCTTCTCTCTGCGTCCGACAGCGAATCGGACGGATTCAGCGAGAACCAATTCACCCTGGATATCCAGCCGGACGGCTTGGCAACCGTCACCGCCGAGACCCACAGAATCGGCGGAAGTTGGGCGCTGGCCCTGGACGCGGATGTCGTCGCTAGGGCGCGGGCGCAGTTGAGCGCGGCTCTTGGGACGCCGACCGCGACGCCGATTCCGACTCTCACGCCGGTTCCCACGGCTGTCCCGACTCCCGTTCCGACGCCGGAAGCGATATTCGTCTCGCCGCCAAGCACGGGCGACGCGCCGCCGCCCCTGGCCTGGATCATGACGCTCGCGGCGGCGGCCGTCCTGACGGCCTTCGCGGGCGCCAGGTTCATATCGCGCAGAGCGCGCTCGTCAAGATGAAGATAACGGAAATGTCGCGCGCTTGATCAGAGGCCGCGCGACAGGAGTTCCATCTCCACGGCGAACCAGAGCGCGAGGTTGCCCGTGCGGTCGTCACGGCCATATTCGGCGGCGCGGTCTATGTAGAATCGGCGGTCGTTGACCGCTCCGGTGCCGGTGCAGCCGTCCACAACCTCGCCGTCCGGCCCGATACGCTCGGAGGCCGCGCGCCACAGCGAATCGGCGAAGGCGCGGTATGAGTCGTCCAGCCAGCCCAATCGCAGACCTCGCGCCACAGCGTAGCCTACCATGCACACGGCGGTCAGTTCCTGGTATGTCCCGGTCAGATCGAGAAGCTGGGAGAACATACCCGACGGCCTCCGGTGGGTTGCCAGGGCGTCCAGGTGGCGTTTGTGAATGGCGATGAGGCTGTCGCGGTGGACGTGGTCGTCGGACAGGCGCGTCAGCGTCTCGGCGTATCCCATCGCGGCGAACCCGTTGCCGCGGCCCCAGTGATACGGCACGGAGCGGCAGTGCTTGAACAGGCCGCTCTCCACCTGTATATCGGCTTCGAGCAGGAAGGCGGTCTGTATGTCCAGGTATGATATATCGCCCGTGAGCGCGTAGGCGCGGCCCAGAATCGCGCCGGCGAAGAACATATCCTCGGTGCGGTAGTCGGGGTCGCAGGGCGGGGGAGGGAGGCCGGCTTCATTGCCCCTGAACCTGTCCGCGATGGACAGCAGCAGGTCGCGGTAGCGCGAGTCTCCGGTGGCCTCGCGCATCTCGTCCGCCCAGACGATTCCGGCGTAGTTCGCGCCGCCATCGGAGTCGCCGAACCACGCTCTTTCGCCTGACAGGTATGGCTGAACCAGACTGGCGACGCCTTCCGCGTACTCGTCAACGCTGTCAGTCAGCGCTGCGTAGCGCAGCCGTCCGCTGATGGCGACTCCCTGCGTGTATATGACCGGATCGAGCGTGTCGCCGTAGCGCTTGACCAGCTTTCCGGCGACCTCGATGGGTTCTCGCGTCCTGCGGGAGTCCAGCGCGGTCCGCGCCTCGGACTTCCGCTCGTCTGTCTGTCTGTCCAGAATCTTCCATAGGGCGCTGGCGCGGTCGGCGGCCTCGCCGGGCGGCGTATTCAGCCGGATTCCCGGAATCCTCCCAAGATCGTTAGGACAGCCGGACCCCAGCGCGGACAGCGGGCCGCCGTCGTCGGCTATCGGCCTGGCGTTGAGGGCGTCCGCGACCTCGGAGGGGACGCCGGAACACTCCCAGCCCGCGCTGTCCGCCGCGCGGACTTCCAGAACGCAGTCGGGCGCCATGAATCCAATGTAGCGCCACAGATATCGGGCTTCGGGGTCGGTCTCGTGGTTGAAGAAGCCGCCCTCCGGGGGGTAGCCCTGTGTCGGGTCGCCTCCCGATCCGTTGCCGGGCGCGTCGCCGGAGTCCAGGCCGTCCGGGTTGGCGCAGGGAATCACGCTCAGCGCGACGCGGTTTCGCAATCTTCTGCTGGTGGCGTAGGCTTCCAGGACGGACGCCATAGCTTCAACATCGTCTGGAGAGCCTGCCAGACCTCCGAGCAGCAGGACGCGATGGCGGTCGGATTCGTCCGCGTAGGCGTCGGGATGCGCCAGCGCGGCGATTGGGGTATCCCGTCGCGTGATTCCGGCTCCGTCGTCCGTCCAGGGCAGGGACGCGCGGGCGCGTATCGAGTCAATCCGTTCCAGAAGGCGTTCGTATGAGGTTGGCATAAGTCCAGACTCCGTTACAGGTGGTCATTGATAAAATTGCCCGGGGCCTACTCCATTGGAGGAGGTTCGTCGAAATCCTCTCCGCGTTCCTCCGCCGCCAGCCGCTTCTCATTCCAAACCGCGATCTCAGCCGCCAGTTCCGCGCGGCCCTCGCTTTTGCCCTGAGTTATGAGATCGCTCTTGAATTTCTCTCTGCGCTCTTTAAGTCTGTCAGCTATCCCCTGAGCCAGAACCATTATCAGCCTCCCTAGTTCAACTACGCCAATAGCGTTCAGAATGAACATCTGAACCATGTGGGACGAATCTTCGCCGACCGCTCTTAGATACTCAATGAAACGAATGTGGTCGCCATAGATCGCCTCGTCCCACGCTACTATGAGCGTCCAGGCCAACATCTGCGCGAAGAAGATAGCCAGATAGGCGTACCACCATCCTTCATGGACATTCATCACCGAGACGCGAAGTCCGCCACGAGTCCTATCCATAGATGTATCTCCTTAACTATATCACGGAAATCGCGTGCCTGGCATTCGCGCGGACTTATGAAAAACGCTCAAGGCGGAAGGGGTCGAGGAGGTCAACGCGCGCGCCGTCGAGTATCTCCATGGCGGCGAATTCGCCGATGAGGGGCGCGAGCGTTATGCCGCTGTGGGTCAGGGCTATGTAGAGGTTCGGGACTTTCTGCGTGAAACCCAGAATCGGCATCTCGTCGCGCGGCATGGGCCTGTATCCCACAGGCACGGGCATCGCCTTGGCGGGCGCGAGCGCGGGCAGGTAGTGAGATGCTCGCGCCAGCAGGGTGTCGGCGTGTTCCTGCGAATCGTCCCGCGCGAGGCTTTCCTGGCTTCCCTCGCCTATCATCACCACGCCGTCTGTTCCCTGGCGGACGTGTATCTCCGGCTGGTCTTCGGAAATGGGCGGCGCGTATAGCACTGAGGCGGATTCGATTAGCGGGGGCATCGGATTCGTCTTCACCACGACACCCGGGCTCTCGTACTGCGGAACGCTGACATTCACCATCGCGGCCAACTCGGTAGCGGCGACTCCGGCGGCCAGAACTACCGCGTCGCACTCCACGCTTTCCGACTCGGCTTGCACCGAGGCTATCCTGTCGCCGCTCAGGTCGAATCCGAGCGCGGGAGCGCTGGGCCTGACCGCGCCGCCGAGTTCCTTCACGCGACGGGACGCGACCCACGCGGCCTTCGTTCCGAGAACGTGTCCGTCGTTCTCGCTGACGGCTGCGGCGGACACCGGGCCGGGGCGCAGACCCGGTTCCAGGCGCGACAGTTCCGCTTCGTCTATCAGCCGCGCTATGTATCCCCAGGATTGCAGCTTGGCGACGTTATCTCTCAGCCAGTCGGCGTCCTCATCGGAGGCCGTCCAGGTGAGTTGGCCGCCCCACCTCAGCCCCACATCGGCGTTCAGTAGCCTGGCGTAGCGATCCCACGTGTCGAGCGACCTGCGGTTGAGTTCGTTGTAGTGTCGCGGCTCTTTGCCGAATGCGTTTATCCAGGCGAAAGAGTGGCTGGACGCGCCCATGCCCGGCTCTACGGCGTCGAGGAGGGTGACCTCCGCGCCTCGCCTCGCCAGGTGGAAAGCTATCGCCGAGCCGACTATTCCCGCGCCGATGACCGTGATTCTCATATTCCCGTCCTGTTCCGAATTTAAGCCCTGATTGGCGCAAGCGAGTATATCACGGGCGAACGGGAAGGGAAGGAGCTACCGGAAGGCAACGCAGGGTCTTTCGATTATCAACCAATTACGTTCGTGGTGAGCTTGTCGAACCATGAACGGGCGGCCCTTCGACAAGCTCAGGGCGAACGACAGAAGCGGTATCGGGAAATAACCGAAAGACTCTGGAAGGCAACGGTGGCGCGAGGGGGAAAAACTGGCGACCCCGACCGGATTCGAACCGGCGATCTCTGCCTTGACAGGGCAGTATGTTAAACCGCTACACCACGGGGCCACGCGATTATTGATTCTACACGCCCCCGGCGCTCAGGGTCAACGCCAAATTTCGCGCCTTCGTTGACACTCCGATACGAGCTAAGTAAACTCGCAGTGTCAACCCACTCACCGGAAAGGCGCTTACAATGTCCGCAGCAGATAGAGTCGAATACACCGAAGTCCACGGGGCCGACGAGCTTTTCACTCCCGAATTCCTGGAGTACATAACAGAGGCCTATGACAGGTTCGCGCCCTCGATAGAGGACATCCGGCGGAAGCGCGACGAAATGATAGGCCGCGCCGTCCACGACCGTCAGCTGCCGACGTTCCCGCCTAGGTCGGAGGTCAACTCCGGCGACTGGCAAGTGCCTCCGCTGCCCGCCGACCTGACCAGGCCGGGCATTGAGATATCGGGGCCGGTGTCCATCACCAACATGGCGATAAACGCGCTGAATCCGGGCGCTGAGGGTGAGCGGGCGACGGGCTACCTGGACGACGACGAGGACTCCGCCGGACACCGCCTGTCGGACACCGTTCAGGCCGCGCTGAACCGCAGAGACGCCACGATGGGAACGCTGAGGTTCGAGAACAAGGCGCGCGGGCGGGTGTATGAGTTGCAGCCTGGCGAGTTGCCCTTCTTCATGCACCGGGAGCGCGCGACGCACCTGGACGAGCCGGAGTTCAGGATAGACGGCCAGCCAATTCCGGCAACCATCCTGGGACTGGGGTTGACACTGGCGAACGGCGGCAAGGCGCAGGTGGAGAGAGGGCAGGGGCTGTATTTCTACCTGCCGAAGGTGGAGGTTATCGAGGAAGCGCGCTTCTACCGGGAGTTCTTCGACTTTGGCAAAGAGCGTCTTGGATACCCGGAGGGCGCGGAAATCCGGGGGATATTCCTGGTCGAATCGCTGCCCGCCGTCTATATCATGGACGAATTGCTGTGGGAACTTGGGCCATACGCCGCCGGCCTGAACGCGGCGCGCTGGGATTTCAAGGCGTCCGTGCTGGAGTACATAATGTCCGACCCTGAACAGGTGTGGCCGGACAGGTTCGACGTTGACATAAAGACGACCGACTTCATGACGAACATCTTCCGTCGGCTGGTGGCGGTGTGTCTCAGGCGAGGGGCAGCGCCGATAGGCGGCATGGCGACCGCGCTGCCGTCCAGGGACGAAGAGGTCAACAAGGTCGCGGGCGATTCCATTCGCGCCGACAAGGAGTGGGAAGCGCGGCAGGGCTTCATCAGGGCATGGGTGGCGCACATCTTCCACATGAAGACGGCGGCCGACCCTTTCAAGGAACTGCGAAATTCGGGCTGGGAACCCTCGCCTGATATGTACGCCCCGGACAACTTCCCTGTGAACGTCACCGTGCCGGACGGACAGGTCACCACCGCCGGATCGCGCCGCAACGCGCGTATGTTGATAGAGTACGTTGAGGGTTGGCTGAACGGACGGGGAGCGAAAGGCATAGACAGCTTGGAAGGTCAGCCCGGAGTGCATCCGGCGCTGATGGAGGACCTCGCCACCGGGCGCATATCGGTCGCGCAGACCGCTCAGCGCATCATCCACGGCGCGAAGGACGCGGACACCGGCGAGGTTCAGGATTTCGCGCTCATCAAGAAGTTGCTGGGCGAGGAACTGGCGGATATAGAGGAACGTCGCAGGTCGGAAGCGCCGTCGGACGAGGATTCGCAGAAAGCGGCGGACGAAATGGTGGAACGCTATCGCAAAGCCTACAAGGTGGCTATGCGGTGGATCAAGAACTACACCGAGTACGACTTCCGCTCGCTGGGGTCGTACACGCAGGCGGACCTTGAGGCGATAGCGGAGGGGCCGGAGGCGTTCTGATATTAGAGAGTCCTGAGAAGGTCCTTCAACGGATCGAAAGCCGCGGCTTCAAATTGCCAGACACCCCTTTCGGCGGCTTCTCCGATTCGGAGGTCGGGGCGGTCTCTTGACGCTAGGAATGCGCGCAGTTTCGCTTTCGACGACCATACTTGCCGCGGTCCGGGCGTGTTCGCCTCGCTGATACACTCAAAGTAGCGGTCTATGCAGTCCATGGCGGGATCATCGCTTACAGAGTCCAGACAGACATCCTCTATCATGCCTGTATCACGATTATGAGGAACGACCAGATAGGTAACGTTCAGACGGCCATCTGACTCGACTTCAAGAGGAGCGGAGGGCGTTGGCAGTCCCATATCAGACAGGGCTGAGCGTATTCGCCTATCTCGTCGGTCTTTGTCAGAGTTGGCGTCCGCCACTATCGCGAGGGAGCGAACAAGGCGGAATTCAGGCATGGCGCTCAGTGTTCTGAGGAATGTCCTCATGTTGTCAACTCCGCCATACGGACGTATCTCTATATCAGAGATGTTTAGGTGAGAACCCAGAGACTTGAATACCCGAACGTCATCATTTCCCTCTACGATTAGCTGCTTAGGTTCTCGTATCTCCAGGCGTGGGGGCATATTTACCTAATCTCCATATTGAATTTGTCGGCGGTTTCCAGCATTTCGTCGTCAAATCCCACCGCCTTGGTCCCTCCGTCAATTCTGTCCAAGCGATAGAATATGAAATCATCATCGTCTTGCCAGTCTTGTTTCACGAGAGCGGAATGCGCCGCCATGATGCACTCACTACTGTGCGTAGTGGCGAATATCTGGACGTCGAACTCTCTGGCCAGCGTCAACAAATTGGGGAATACTTCCTTTTGAATACGGTAATGCAGACCGTTTTCTATTTCGTCAATCAGCAGAAGGCCTCCTGCCGCCTCGTTCATGGATAGGGCGAGTCCTAGAATCCTGTTGAAGCCTTCGCCAAGCAATTGGACGGGCATGGGCCTGCTCATACCATCAATATAGGCATGAATTATTGGGGCGTCTTTTATCGTAATAGTAGTTAACCCTCTTAGTCGAGTCTCTAATGGTCTGATAAGTCTCAGAATCTTATTCTCTTCACCGCGAAGTTGAGCTTTGCCGAGTCTGGCTGCCGTAGTCTGAATATCTTCTCGATTTACCGCCGCTATGAACATGGAAGTCGCTCTACCAGTCACGGACTGTCGCTCTTGGCGGATGCCCTCATTTATCAATGGAGGAACGGGGCCGATCGGCTTCAATTGCTCTGAACTCCACCATGCGCGTGAAGTGTATTTCTTTCTGTTACTATGTTGGTAGTCGAATACTATCTCGAATTCGCTTTCATCCTGTGGGCGGGTCACCAGTTCTATGCCGGAACCTTCCAGCATATTAGAACGAATCGGATCGGTCTGTTGACGTTCCCGCAAATAGACGTCCAACTTCCGGGGAAGGTTTCCCCAATCACCATGCGCACTTATGTTGATACGATTTTGAGTATTATAATCCCAGAATATGTCATGGAAGACGGTATCGGGGCCAATTATAGGTAGTCCTCTGAGGGCGTTTATCCTCGCGCTCAGATCAGGAAGGTCCGGGCCGCCGAGCAGCCACAACGCTTCCAGCAATGCCGTCTTGCCCGCGCCGTTCTTGCCGCCAATCAGGGTGAACCGACCGAGTTTCTCCAATGTTACCGAGCGGAGATTGCGGAAGTTCTTCACCGTGACGCTTGTCAGCATGACCTGTCTCCTGTGACTCCAGGTTTCACTTATCCTCGTTGTCCGTTTCCTGAATGTTCAGGCGGCTTTCAAGGCGTTGGAGGGCCTCCTGGGTGGAGCGCAGTTCGCGCAGGATCTCCTCGCGGGAGGCGGGCTCTTGTAGTTCCTGCAACCGCTCGGCCTTGGCTTCGTCCAGGTTGTTGATGATTATGGCTATGAACAGGTTTATCACCACGAACGTGGCTATGACCACGTAGGTCACGAAGTACAGCCAGGCCCAGTCATGCAACTCCATGGCGGTCGCCATTATCTCCGTCCAGCCCTCCAGCGTTATGATGTTGAACAGGGTCAGGACGCAAATGCCCAGGTTGCCCCAGTTAGTGGGGTCGTGTTCGTGGAAGAGCTGGTAGCCGATGATGGCGTAGATGTAGATTATGATGCTCATGAGCATTATCACGTGGAAGACGCTCGGAATGGAGCGCACCAGCGCGGACACTATCAGCCTCAGTTCCCTGATAGTGGAGATGAGCCGCAGCGCGCGCAGAAGTCGGGCAAGCCGCGCTACCATGGCTAATTCGCCGGTGGCGGGAATCAGCGCGAACACTATCACCGAGAAGTCGAAGACGTTCCAGCCGTCCCGGAAGTACCTGTCTATGCGCGGCGCGAGCGCTATCATCTTCAGCAGCGCTTCCACGATGAATATGGACAGCGCGACCCAGTTTCCGAAGTGCATCAGGTCGCCATACCTGTCGTTGAGCGTGGGGGATGTCTCCATGCCCAGCAGTATGGCGTTGATTATGATGACCGCGATGATACCCCACTCGAAGGCGGGCGCGTTCACCAGCCGGTCCGCGAAGCGGATCAGCTTCTGCGTCCTACCCTGGGATACCAGGTGGTTGGAGTACTCTGTAATTCGTTGTCGCATCGTTATCGTTCGATTTTCCAGGATACGTCACGCCGCCGACGGAGAGGACAGCAGGGGCGCGACCTCTGAGGCCAGTTGTTCCAGATGGTCTTCGTAGTCGAAAACGGGGTTGAGCATCAGCATACCCGCGCCGGCCTCTACCACTTCCATCAGCCCCTCGGCGCAGTCCTCCACGCCACCCCAGACCGACACCTCCGATCCCATTTCCGCCCTGCCGTACCACGCGCCGAACCAGTCCCGAAGCCTGCGCTCGGCGCGTTCGCGGTCGTCGTCTATCGCTATGTAAACGCGCTTGGCGATTGGGAACGATTCGACATCCCCGCCTCTGCGCTCAAGTTCTGCGCGGATTGTGTGGACGTGTTCGCGGAACTGCGTCGTACTGGTGGATCCCGCGCCCATGAACCCGTCCGCCAGCCGCGCAACCCGGCGCAGCCCGACCGGATGCCGTCCGCCGAACCACAGCGGCGGATGCGGCTTCTGCGCGGGCTTGGGAGTCATAGGGACGCCTTCCAGCTTCCAGAGTTCGCCCTCGAAAACCGCGCGTTCCTGCGTCCATAGCGCTCTCATCACCCCGACGCTCTCTATGAAGTGCCTGACGCGGCGCTCCGACGGCCCTCCGAACAGGGGATACGTCCACGGCCTGCCGCCGAGCGCCGTTCCCACTATCAGCCGTCCCTCGCTCAGAACGTCCACCGTGCTTAGCTGCTTGGCGAGCATGGCCGGATTGCGCGTGGTCGCGATGATGACCGCCGCGCCCAGCCGAATGCTCTTCGTCGCGGACGCCAGGTAGCTCAGAAAAGTCACCGGCTCCGGCGTCGGCGTGGAGCCGACAAGCTGTTCGGCGACCCAAAGGCTGTGGTATCCCAGTTCCTCCGCGCGGGTGGCGTATGAGCGAATCATGGCCAGGTCTATATCCCCGTCGGGAAAAGTCTGGGGTACGGCTATTGCAAGCGGGATAGGGAAGGGGGAATCCTGGGAGTTCATATCGGAATTATCAGCCTCGCGCTCAATAGTTGTCGCTCGTTCAGGGCCGCCTCGTCGTTAGTCGGACGGTCTCGACCTGGATGTCAAGTTTATCATCGCGGCCAGATAGCCCGCTCCGAAACCGTTGTCTATATTCACCACGCCCACGCCCGGAGCGCAGCTGTTCAGCATACCGAGCAGCGCGGCCAGGCCGCCGAAACTCGCGCCGTAGCCCACGCTTGTCGGCACGGCGATGATGGGGATGTCCACCAGCCCGCCCACGACGGACGGCAGCGCGCCCTCCATGCCCGCCACCACCACCAGCGCGCGGCGCTCTCTCAGCCTGGGCAGGTGATCTAGCAGTCGGTGAAGTCCGGCCACGCCGACGTCGGAGATTCTATCCACCTCGCAGCCAATCAGTTCGGCGGTAATCGCGGCCTCGGTCGCCACCGGAAGATCGGACGTGCCGGCGCACAGCACGGCGACTCCGGGCAGCCCTACCGCCCGTTTCCGACGGTCAACTACTATGCACCGCGCCGTTTCGTCATACGTCGCGTCGTCAATGCGCCCGCGCGTCGCCTCGAACGCCGCCTCGGACGCGCGCGTCACCAGCAGCCTGTCGGAACGGGTAAGCACCGTCGCCGAGATAGACGCTATCTGTTCCGGCGTCTTGCCCTGCCCGAAGACCACCTCCGGGAAGCCCTGTCGTATAGCGCGGTGGTGATCCACCTTGGCGAAGTCCAGGTCCTCATAAGGCAGGTTTCGCAGGCGCGACACAACATCGTCAACGCTGAGGTCGCCTTCCCTCAGCCGCTCCAGAACCGCGCGTAGTCGAGTCTCTTCGATTTCAAGACCTCCGTGCCTTGTTTGGTTGCAATAAATCCCGTCCAAGTATATAGCCGAGATTCGGGGCAGGTAAAGCGTTTGCGCCGATTTTGAGCGAGACTGAGATGATGTTATAATCCCAGCCGCAAATGAAACCCAATTCTCCAATTCTTACCCAGGGCGGCCCGACTTGTCCATAGAAGACACCGGCGGAAGGCCGGAGCGCGACGGACGGCGCGGTCCCAGGCCATCCCCACGCGAACAGCCCCCGCTGCGTCCCTGGTCGGCGTTCGCCTTCAGGGACTACCGCGTCCTGTGGCTGTCGTCCGTGGCCGGGCTGGTAACGATGCAGATGCGGATGCTCGTCACCGTCGTCTGGCTGTACGACGTAACGGGTTCGGGGCTTCAGCTTGGCCTGCTTGGCGTCGTGCAACTGGCGGTGCAGTTGCCCGCCATCCTGTTCGGCGGCGCGCTGGCCGACCAGTGGGACCGCAAGAAGCTGATAGCGGTCACCCAATCCTTCAGCTTCATCTTCATCGGTCTTATGACGCTGCTGCTCATGTTAGACAGGCTGGAACCCTGGCACGTGTACGTCGTGACCGCGATACTCGGCGTCACCAGCGTCCTCGGCGGCCCGGCGCGTTCAGCCATCACCGCGAACATAGTGCCCAGGTCGCACCTGATGCACGCGGTCACCTCCAACACCGCCACGTTCCAGATAGGCGCGATAGCCGCGCCGCTCATGTTCGCGGTCATCATAGAGACACTCGGCGCGACCTGGGCGTTCGGCGTGTCCGCCGTCTTCGCGCTGCCCGCTTCCGCGCTTCCGCTTCTCATAAGAGCGCGGGTGGAGCGGCCCGAGCGCGACGAAAGCGAGGGATCTATGCTCCACCGCATCTGGGAGGGAGTCGTTTACGTCAGGTCGCACCCGATACTGCCCGGCCTGTACATAATGGACATAGGCGTTACCATCGTCAGTTTCTACCGCCAGATATTCCCGCTGATAGCGGACAGGATGTTCAGGTCGGGCGCGGCGGCTGTGGGAGTGATGACGGCGGCGAACTCGTTCGGCGGCGTGGCCGGAACGTTCGCGGTGCTGTTCATGGCGAAGTACAGGGCGAAGGGGATGATAGTCCTCTACGCCACGCTGGTTTACGCCGTCCTGCTGATAGCGTTCGGACTCAGCCCGTATCTGTGGCTCGGCTCTATCATCCTGATTGGTCTGGGCGCGACGGACGCCATCGGCATGACCACCCGCCAGACGACCGTCCAGCTAACCACGCCCGACCACATGAGGGGACGCGCTGTAAGCGCCCACTCCGTCAGCGCGATGAGCGCCAACAACCTGGGCACCTTCGAGGTCGGCTTCATGTCCGAGCAGATAGGCGCGAACAACACCATGATACTCGGCGGCGTCATCTCGCTAGCGGTAGTGATAGCCGTCTGGCGCCTGATGAGAGGCATCCGCGAGTACCGCTATCCGTAGGGGTAGATTTCTGATAAACTACGGTTATCCGGTAGTCAGGAAACTATAATATGTACTCAAGGACTCTTGAATCGTTAGAAACGATTGAGTCGCATGAAGTGGCTAAGTCATTAGCGTATGCGGAATTCAAGTTGCCGCCAACCGTTCAAGAATTCGCTATGGGACTTGAAGGCGTCCGGCCTGATGCGGCGGTAGTGGCTGTCGCCAGCCGAATTTTGGAAGCCGCTATTGAAAAGACCGTCGAGCCGGAGTTTACGGTTGACGTTGACGGCGCGTTGTCTTTTGATCTCAGGCTATCCAATGGTATGTTGCTTCTTGCGGAACTGGGTATAGATGGCTCACTCGCGGCGAGCGTATTCGACGACGGGCGGGGCGTCTTGATAAAGTACCTGCCCCGGACAAACGACTCAGAACTCATATCCCTCTTTGAATAAGCGCCGTGCCGGTTCCCGAAAACGACATTGTATGCCGATTCGTTCGTCCCAGAGATTGGAGCGGTCGCGATAACAGGCCCAGGCCGGGAGCTTTCAAACAGGCGGGTCTTTCGTTGTGGCACAAGGCGAGTCTCGAATCCCGAGGCGCTGCCTTGGAAGATCTACTCATAGAGCATCTGTCCGGTTACGGCCAAACTCACCACACGGTCGGAGACTACGTGAGATTCGCTCGTGAAGCCTCGCTGCGAGAGGGAACTCCCTTTGAAATCCAGGTGGAATGGCGACCGGAAGATGAGTGTGTGGCCGAACCTTGGCGTCAGTGGCGAGACGCTCACGTACAGGTCGAGGCCATCGAAGGACCGGCCCAGTTTCTTGTCCTGTTCCGACAACTTCTAGCAATAAACTGTCGGGCTAAAGTCGCTCCGGATCAATAGACAGTTCCGTTTCTGGAAGGTCTGGCCACACAACTTCAAGCAATTCACCTACTCTACCAAATGCGACTTCTCGGCGTCCTCCAGCGCCGCCTCTATCGCGCGAACCAACTCCCGCGCTGAAGCCGCCGACAGTTCCACCGGAACGCGCGCGTCCAACCCCAGGCTCTCGTTGATGAAGTCTATGTTCAGCGTATGATCGGCCTGCGAGTGGAAGGGGTGGTCATAGTAAACCCGCGCCCCGGTCAGCTTGATCCAGCCCTTATGCCCCCGTCCGCTGCCCTTGATATCCGCGTGTTCGGTAACGTATGTGCACATGACAGATCTCCCGGCGTTTCCGGCCCCAGGGCCGATATGATATTTCAGTAGTATGACACGCGAAGCGTACTACCCGTTGGCAATAGTGTCAACGCGCATCCCGAAGACCACCCCGAACCGTTCCACCAATACCGGAGCCACCTCAGCGATTGTCACCCGACGCCCAAGCTCGTGGCTGAGCGACGTCACGCGGCTCTCCGGCATCCCGCACGGGACTATGTGGTCGAAGTAAGACAGGTCCGGGCAAACATTCAGCGCGAACCCGTGCGTCGTGACCCGGCGGCTGACCTTCACCCCGATGGCCGCTATCTTGCGGTCCTCCACCCACACGCCCGTCGGACGCCCCTCGCTCTCAGCGCGCACTCCGAACTCCGCCAGCGTCTCTATCAGGACGCGCTCCAATGCGCGGACGTACTTCAGCGGCCCGCCGCCCCAGCGTCGCAGGTTCAGGATAGGGTATCCGACAAGCTGACCGGGGCCATGATACGTGACCTCTCCGCCTCTGTCCGTGTGATGAACCTCCACGCCCAGCCGCGCCAGTTCCGCCGCGCCAATCAGTATGTCGCGTTCCTGTCCGCGACGCCCCAGCGTATAGACATGAGGATGCTCCACGAGAAGCAGCGTGTCCGGCCGGCGTCCGGCCGCGACCTCTTCGCGCGTCCGCGACTGGACGTCCCACGCCTCCATATATGGCGTAAGGCCCAGCCACGATGCGACGACTTGATTCTTAACGTCTGTTGTCATCTGTGATAGAGTTCCCCCTGGCGCGTTTCGAGTATATAGCGCGTTATTCCAAACTCGCAATTCTGAATCCACCATTCCAAAGGAGTCTCTGGCGCGATGAAGATAGCCGACCTGAAAACTTACGTCGTGGAGAACCCGCCTCCGCATCACGGCGGCCCTTACTGGGTCTTCCTCAAGCTGACCACCGACACCGGAATCGAGGGATTCGGGGAGGTGTACGGCGTCCCGTTCGGCCCCCACCGCGTAACCCAACTCATCGAAGACATAGCCGAACGCTACGTGGAAGGACGCGACCCGTTCAAGATAGAAACGATGTGGCGCAATGTCTATTCCAGCGGATACTCCCAGCATCCCGACCACACCCTCGTCGCCGTCCTGAGCGGCCTTGAGATAGCCTGCTGGGACATCATCGGCAAGGCGCTCGACCAGCCCGTTTACAACCTGCTGGGCGGACAGGTTCACGAGAAACTCAGGTCGTACACTTACCTCTATCCGCCGTCGCCCGAAGAGAGCGAGGATGAGGACGCGCTCGCCGTCGGCAACATATTCGGCGACCCGGTTCGCGCTCCCAAACGCGCCGCCCAATACATGGAGATGGGATTCACCGCCGTCAAGTTCGATCCCGTCATGCCGATGGGCGCGTTCGACCCCAGGCAGCTTTCGCTCGAAGCGCTGAGCAACGCCGAACTGGTCACGCGCAACATCAGGGAGGCCGTAGGCGACAGGGTTGACCTTCTCATAGGCACGCACGGCCAGATGACCACCTCCAGCGCGATACGCCTCGCCAAGCGGCTTGAGCCGCAGGATCCTCTCTGGTTCGAGGAGCCTGTGCCGCCCGAGAACAGGCGCGAAATGTCCCGCGTCGCCCGGCACACCTCGATTCCGGTGGCGACAGGCGAGCGTCTCACCACCAAATACGAATTCGCCGACCTTCTCGGACAGCAGGCCGCCGCGATACTCCAGCCCGCGCTCGCCCGCGTCGGCGGCATACTTGAGGCCAAGAAGATAGCCGGCATGGCCGAGGCTTACTACGCCCAGATGGCGCCGCACCTCTACTGTGGCCCCCTGGAAGCCGCCGCCAACATACAGATCTCCGCGTGCAGCCCCAATTTCCTGATTCAGGAGAGCATAGAACGTTTCGACGGCTTCTACGCCGAGATACTCAAGTGGCCTATCCAGTGGCAGGACGGCTACATAATCCCGTCCACCAAGCCCGGCATCGGCATCGAGCTTGACGAAGAAGTAGCCGAGCGCCACGCCTACGGCGGCGGCGTCTTCCCCCAGATTATAGACGAGCCGATCTAGGGGTCAGTCTGCCGGTCATACAATGGGAGTCATCCACTAAAAACTAACAACTGAAAATGACCAAATTCCTAACATTCGGCGAAACCCTCGTCCAGCACAACGCCGACTACATCGGCCCCTACGACCCGGACGGCCTCTACACCCGCCACGTAGCGGGCGCGGAGTCCAACGTCGCGCTCGACCTCCGCAGGCTCATGCCGGACATCGAGGCCGTTTGGGTAAGCCGTCTCGGTCAGGACGCCGACGGCGACATGATTCTCGAACAGTTGAGAAGCGGCATAACCGTCCACGCTCCACAGTTCGATGGAGAGTTCACCGGCATCCAACTTCTTAACCACCTCGGTGGGGGAGAGGTCATCCGCCGATACAGACGCGCCGAAAGCGCCGCCAGCCGCCTTACCGCCGCCGAGGTCATCCCTCACCTGGACGGCAGCCACCTCGTTCATGTAACAGGAATCACCCCCGCGCTAAGCCACACCTGCCGCCAGACTGTCTTGGAAGTGATGAGCGCCGCCGTTGAGCGCAGAATCCCGGTCAGCATGGACGTAAACTACCGCGCCGCCCTCTGGACTCCGGCTGAGGCAAGGTCGGTCTGCGACCAGATGCGGGAGTACGCCACCTTATTCAAAGTAGGCCACGACGAAGCCGAAACCATCTGGGACCTCGGCTTCTCAGCCGAAGACTACGCCCGACACTTCTTCGGCGGCAATACGTGCCTCATCCTAATCACCACCGGCGACAGTGGCGCGGTCGCCTACGACGGCGAACGGATAACGGCCCATCCCGGCTTCACAGTCGAAGTAGTTGACCCCGTAGGCGCGGGCGACGCCTTCGTAGCCGGATTCCTGGCCGGCATATTCCAGCGATGCGCTCTGCCCGACCTTCTGGAAATGAAACCCGACACCCGCGCTCAGACACTCCACCGCGCCCTGGAAATAGCCAACGCCTGCGGCGCCCTCGTCTGCACCCGCCACGGCGACACCGAACCCATGCCGGATATGGGACAGGTGGAGGAGTTCGTCACCCACCCCGCCTCTGTATCCGGGCCCAGGTGTCCCTCAGCGACACCGCCCGGTTGAACACCGGCGTCTCAGGTGTCGAATCCCTATCCTTAGCGAAGTAGCCAACACGCTCGAACTGGAAGATCTGGCAGTCCTCAGCGTCCGACAGTGACGGCTCTATCTTGCATCCGGCCAATACGCTCAGCGAGTCCGGGTTGATGAATTCCGTCCACTCCCTGCCGTCCGGCGTGTCGTTCGGGTTCGGTATGCTGAACAGGCTGTCATACAGCCGAATCTCCGCCTCTACCGCGTGTTCAGCCGATACCCAGTGCAGCGTCGCGCGAACCCGCCTGCCGTCCGGCGCGGAACCGCCGCGCGTCTCCGGGTCGTAGGTGCAGCGCAGTTCGACCACGTTGCCCTCCGCGTCCTTGACCGCTTCCTCGCACTTGATGAAGTAGCCGTACCGCAGCCGCACCTCGCGTCCGGGCGCGAGACGATAGAACCTGCGCGGCGGGTCCTCCATGAAGTCGTCCCGCTCTATATACATCTCCCGCGTGAACGGAACTTGGCGCGTACCCGCGCTTTCGTCCTCCGGGTTATTGATGGCGTCCAGGTAGTCCGTCTCGCCTTCCGGGAAGTTCTCTATGACCACCTTCAGCGGATTCAGCACCGCCATGCGCCGCTCCGCTCGACGGTTCAGGTCGTCGCGCAACTTGTGTTCCAGAAGCGCCATCTCGGTCAGCGATTCCGTCTTGTTGATGCCCACCTCGGCGCAGAAGTTCCGCAGCGCTTCCGCCGTGTATCCGCGACGGCGCATCCCCGCCAGCGTCGGCATACGCGGGTCGTCCCAGCCGTCAACATGGCCGTCCTCCACCAGTCTTATCAGCCTGCGCTTGCTCAGAACCGTGTGCGAGATGTTGAACCGCGCGAACTCTATCTGCTGCGGCCTGTACAGCCCAAGCTCTATCAGGAACCAGTCGTACAGCGGGCGGTGGTCTTCGTACTCCATGCTGCAAAGCGAGTGCGTGATGCCCTCAATCGAGTCCGAAATCGGGTGCGCGTAGTCGTACATGGGATAGATGTGCCACTTGTCCCCCGTCTGGTGATGCGATGCGTTCCTGATGCGATAGATAGTCGGGTCGCGCATATTCATGTTGGGGGAAGCCATGTCAATCTTCGCCCGCAGCACGTGAGCGCCGTCCTCGAACTCGCCGTCCCGCATCCGGCGCAGCAGGTCAAGATTCTCCTCAACCGACCTGTCGCGATACGGGCTGTCGCGCCCCGGCTCCGTCAGCGTTCCGCGATACTCCCGGATCTCCTCCGCGCTCAGGCTGTCCACATAAGCCTTGCCCTCCAGAACAAGCTGTTCCGCAAGTTCATACAGCCGCCCGAAATAGTCCGACGCGAAGAACTCCCGCTCATCCCACTCAAAGCCCAGCCAGCGTGTATCCTGCTTCTGTGACTCCACATACTCCATCTCCTCGGCGAGCGGATTCGTGTCGTCGAACCTGAAATTGCATAGTCCGCCGAAATCGTCCGCTATCCCGAAGTTCAGGCAGATAGCCGTCGCGTGTCCGAGATGCAGGTACCCGTTGGGCTCCGGCGGCCAGCGCGTATGCACCCTGCCCCCGAACTTCCCCGTTTCATTATCCTCAACTATCTGCGCCCGTATGAAGTCCTTCGACGCGAGCGTGGATTTATCTGGCATAGCTCAAACCTCTATCGCAAAGTATCGTCATTCATTCAGCCAACTCGACCAGACGACGGATTTCGGACACGACCCATTCCCATTTACCCTCGTCATCTAGATCCAGCAGGCGGGCGTCTTCTTGGTCGGATTGCTTGTCGAATCGCAACCAGTCGCCTTGCCTAGAATCCAGGTCAATTTCAAATATGACCGAATATCTGCCCATGGACCATTCCGCCTCTATACCGTCTTCAGGTGTAGGAAATATATAGGGCAGGGGTAGGTCCATCGGAAAATGGCGCTCAAAACTTGAGTTCAACCAGTCCAGTCCAGCGTGACTGGGAGCGATCCCATCGCCGTCGAGCCATCCGTCTTGCATATTCCGAAATTCGTCCAGCCGCTCCGAAATTTTCCGGGAATCGAGAGTAAGAATTTCCTGTTGGAAGAGAGTCATTTTCCACCTCGACAAATATATAGCGCCGCGAACGGGCTTTGTCAAAATCCTGTAATCAGTTTGAGACGATTGCATAAGTCCCCTCTCCTGCTTTTTCGTCATTCCCGCGAAAGCGGGAATCCACAGGTTGGCGGACTTCTTGGCTGTTAGAGTTCCACTTATGCAATGTTCTTTAAGGAAGCGCTATCCGTATGCCAGCCCTTTGACAACGTGCTACATCCGTACTACGATGCGCTGCGTACCACGGCAGTCGGTTTACGACCAGCCAAACCTGACATTGAGTTGGCGCATTGCGCCTCCTTGCTGGCTGGTCTGAGAATGACTGCCGTGGTACGTAGCCAATCTCCAATGTCACGAGGAGGCATCTATGACCACGGAACATGAATCTCACGGATACACTTGGCAGTGGGTACTGGCAGTCCTGACAGTCGCGGCGCTCTTGACGCTTGCCGCTTGTGGGGGAGAGGGGGAGGATACTGATGGCGTTGCCCTGATTGATGACCTGATTGCCTGTTCGGGACCGGACTGGTGGGAGAGGGAAAGACTGATAGAAGACTTAGAGGAAGACGAGGATGCGACCATCGCGTTTGTGAAAGAACGCTTGGAACAGTGCAGAACCCTTAAGTCCTTAGCCGAATCCGCAACAGCAACTCCGGTCACAACGCCCCGCTCAGAGTTCTCAACCGACGCTCTGACCTTGTTAGCTCTTTACCATGAGCTACAAAGGTTCAAGGACGAACCCTGGTTCCACCAATACTGCTATGCTGTCGCCAGTCCTGCCCACGATTGGGGTGAGTATGCAAAAACCGTCGAAATGGACATCGAGGTTTTCATTGAGACAGGGATAGGAGGCTTCGACCTATGGAGCATGGGATTTGAGTATTGTGACAGTCAAGGCAACGAGACTGATGAAACTCGGTGGATACGTGAACAAATGAGTTCTGACTGGCTCGGACACAAGCCCGTTCCTACCCCCAAGCCTGAGTTCACCGTACCGAGATGATATTGGGGCTTGAATCAGTAACCGCTATGTGGGATTCTCACATAGCGGTTCGTTGTCAGGGACTAATGCCATTTTCTCAATCAGTTCCTAACTTATCCCTGCAATAATTTCACCCAGCGAAACAGCCGCCACCCGCCGCCCCGCGTCCTTCAGCGCCTGCAAGTCCGCCGCCGCCTGAGCGTCCGCGAGCGCGCCAAACGTGAATTCCTCGCCTGGAATCGGGATGTCTCCCTCATGTGGAGACACCACCATCAGCGCCGCCACGCTGTCCGGGCCGCCCTTGTGGAGTTGGCCCGTCGAGTGCAGGTAGCGCGGGCCGTAGCCCAGCGTCGTCGGGATCCCGTACTCCCGCATAATCTCCGACCTCAGCCGCGACAGCGCCGCGTCGTTCTCCGGCGTCTGCGGAACGTATGCCAGAATCGCCAGGTAATCCCCCGCCTGCATACCGGAAAGAAGCGCGGACAGCGAACCCCCGGAACGCATCGAGACAGCGCCGCCGTCCGACCCCGACGACTCCAGCGCCCGCCGCGTCAGCGCCTTTGCCCTCTCCACGTCCGGCTGGTTGAAGGGGTGAACCCCGATGAGCGCCGCCGCTGCCGCCACGGCGAACTCCCAGCGGTAGAACTCGCCGCCCAGCGCGTTCGCGTATTCTATCTCGTATCGAATTACCGGATGGCCCGCCCGCGCGAGTTCCGTGACCAGCGCGTCCGCATCCGAATCTTCCCCGCGCAGTTTCATGTACGCGAACTGCCTGTCATCCCCATACAGGCCGACCTCTCCGAGCGGTTCCGCCGTCACCGGAACTATTCCGCGCCCGTCCTTGCCCAAGCTCTCCGCGATGAGTTGCTCAGCCCACAGCCCGAACGAGTCAAGGGTAGGGGAGGTGAGCAGCGTCAACTTGTCGCGTCCCGATTGAGCCAAAGACGCGATTGTCGCGCCCAGCCGCGCGCCCGGATTGTCATTGACAGGAACCCCGACGGCGCATCTGGTACGCATATCATCCGCGCTGTCCAGAATGGCCTCGATGTCATACCCCGCGAGCGCGGCGGGAACGAGTCCGAAGTAGCTCAATACCGAGTAGCGCCCGCACACGTCCGGCGGATTCAGAAACGCCTTCCTGAAATCCTCCCGCTCTGCCATGTCCTCCAGCGGCGACCCCGGATCCGTAATCACCACGAACCTTTCGCCACTACCGCCCGCTTCCCGAACTAGCTCCCTGAAAAACTTGTACAGCATATTAGGCTCAGCCGTAGTGCCGGACTTCGACGACACCACAAACAGCGTCCGCTCAATGTCAATAGAGTCCGAGACGCTCTTTACCCGCCCTGGCAGCGTCGAGTCCAGTACCACAAGCTCCGGCCAGTCCCTACACGTCCCTAGGCATTGCCTCAGCGTCTCAGCCCCCAGGCTGCTGCCCCCCATGCCCAGCAGGACGATATGACGGACGCCCTCATCGCGTACCTGGCGCGCGAACCGGGTCAGCGATTCAACCTCGCGCCGCGTCGCGTCCGTAATATCCAGCCAGCCGAGCCTGTTCGCTATCTCGGTCGGGTCGTTCGCCCAGAGCGTATAATCCCGCGCCCATATCCGGCTGACCGCGTCGCTTGCTTCCAGCGACTCCGCCGACCGCGCGACTATCGCCGCGTCTTCCAGCGACATACTCACGCCGGAGCCGCCGCCAGCGACATCAGACGCCCCCTCTTGGCCTCTATGTCGTCCAGAAGTTCCTCGAAAGAGTCCGCGAACGCCTTCACGCCCTCGTGCATCAAGTTGGTCGTAACCGCATCCATGCTGACGCCAGCCTTCTCCAACTGGTAGATCACATCACGCGATTCTTCCACATCCCTCTCTATCGAATCGCTCGCCCTGCCATGATCCAGAAAAGCGTCCAGCGTGGCGTCCGGCATGGTATTCACCGTGTCCGCGCCGATGAGCGTCTCCACGTACAGCGTGTCGCTGTACATCGGATTCTTCGTGCTGGTCGAGGCCCACAGCGGCTTCTGAACCCGCGCGCCCTTCCTCGCCAGCGCGCCGAACCTGTCCGTTCCGAAAGTCCGCTTGAAATCCTGGTACGCTATCTTCGCGTTGGCGACCGCCGCCTTGCCCATCAGGGACGCCAGCCCGCCGCCGCGCCCCTCTATCAGCCCGTCCACCGCCGTATCCACTCGGCTCACGAAGAACGACGCCACCGAAGCCACCGCGCCCAGGTCGCCGCCCGCGCGCTCAAGGTCTCCAAGCCCGCCCACATACGCTTCCCTCACCCGCGCGTACATATCCAGCGAGAATATCAGCGTCACGTTGACGTTCACCCCCCGGCCTATCAGTTCGCGTATCGCCGGGATTCCTTCCGGCGTCGCCGGAACCTTTATCATCACGTTCGGCCTGTCCAGCGCGTCGAACAGCCTCAGCGCGGCCTCGATTGTGCCGTCCGTATCGTGCGCCAGGCGCGGGCTGACCTCCAGCGACGCGAACCCGTCCGATCCGCCACTGGCCTCGTACACGGGCCGCAATATGTCCGCCGCGTCGCGTATGTCCTCCGTCGCCAGCGCCTCGAACAGCCCCTCCGCGTCCAGCCCGCGCGATGCGTACTCCACCAGCGAGTCGTCATAGTCGTCCCCGGACGATATTGCCTTCTGGAAGATAGTCGGGTTCGAAGTCAGCCCCGTCACGCCCAGCGCGACCAGCCGCTCCAGCTCCCCCGACGTTATCAGCGCGCGATACATATTGTCGTACCATACGCTCTGCCCAAGCCCGCCGAGTTCCTGAATGGAATTAAGAGTTTCTGACATGATGATAAGCTCCATCAATCCGGTGTTGAAATTAGCGATGTGAACAAGTCGTCATACTTGCTATGACTCACTTGTTGTATAGTCTATCACGCTGTGGCGTTATCAGAACCGACGATACGCCGCAGGGTGTCGCCAGTTCATCTACCCGCCGGTCATACTGGAAAGTAAAGCTGTCTGGAGTCTCAGACCACTCAATCATCGAGCGATCATACTCTGCGAGCGTCTCTTGGGAGAAAGGTAAATCGTGTAGTCTTTATCCCCTTCGGAAACCTTCTGTATTATGAACGTGCCTGGTTGGTGGCTTCTGCTTGTCTCACGCAAAGCCTCGCCATGACTGTCATACGCTCCCAGCACTCTGGTTCCCTTTATCGCGATGACCTTGCCATCGTATAGACTAACCATCTCGTCTTGATGAGCGAGATAGTAGTCGAATGCCTTTAGCGTTTTCTCTCTGTCCATGTCATAGACTCCCGCCTAGCATACGTAGTAAGTGTAGCAAGCCTGCTATCTGCAAGCAATTCACCAGGGATCAAATAATTGTGTGAGTTCTTCATTTACAAAGCCAAGACACCTTCAATTCATGCGTCCGCCGAGCGTCCCCTCACGCGATTATCAGCGGTATCAGCATCTCGTCCGGCGTCAGCCCCGAATGATGCCCGTTCAGCTTCAGCATCCGGCCCGAACCGCGCGAGGCGTTGTACTCCAGCACGTCCGCCCCCGACGACACCACCACCAGGTCACCCAGCCGCTCCCGCGTCTCCTCCGTCGGCTCCGTCGGCCCGAACAGCTGTATCTTGATAGCGTCCTCCATGTCCACCACCATGAATACCTGATCGAACCGCTGCTCGAAATAGCGCCTTACCCGCTCTCTAGCCCACTCAAGCGTGTAGAGATACATCACCCGCGCGTCCCCCGATGGCATCAGCCTGAAGAACGGCTGCAACTGCCGATTCACCCTCAGCGTATGGCGTCTCGGCGGCGGAGCGTCCAGAAAGCCGTGATCCGCCGTCACCACTATCCGCGCCCTGTCTCCCACCAGCCGCGCCAGCCGCTCTATCTCCCGCTCCACCTCGGATAGCGCGTGCTGAACCTGTGGCCGCGTCATCCCGTACAGGTGCGCCTCGCTGTCCACCCGCGACGAATACAGGTACGTAAAGGTCTTCCCCTCGGCCTGGGAAATACGCTCGACCGCCGAATCCACGCCGCCCGCCAGCGACTCATACCCCACAGTCTCGCGCCCGCCCGAAAAATACCTCGAATACACCGAACCGGCTATCGCTTTCGGAACCACGAACAGCGTGTCCCTCGGCGTCCGCTTCCACTGCGACTCCACCGGAAACGCAGTCTCCGGCGCTATCCCCCGCTTCAGCAGGTCCTGGTTGTTGCTCCGCGCCGTGTAGCTCAGAATCGTCGCCGCCGACCCCAGCGCCGGCAGTTGCGTCCACCATCCCGTCACCGCGTGATCCTGCGGCCATTCCCCCGTCGTCAGCGACGTGAGCGCCACCGCCGTAGTAGAAGGAAACACCGTCTGCATCTGCTCCCACAGATGTCGCCTCAGAAACGAGTCGGCGGGAAGACGTTCCAGTAGATTCATTCCGAGACCGTCAACCAGCGCCAGGACGATATGATCCGCCTCGCCTATCTCATCCGCGATTCCCAGCGCGTTCTCCGACAGTTCCAGCCCCTCCACTCCACACAGATGCGCCACCGACCTCGAAAGGTCAACCAGGTTGCGTACCTCCGGGCGCGGACGCAGCAAATCGCCCTCCGCGAACGCCTCTATCAGATACGCTATTCCAGTCATTGAAATACTCCAGAACAGCCCATTATCCTAGGGTCTTTCGGTTATTTCCCGATACCGTTTCTGTCGTTCGCCCTGAGCTTGTCGAAGGGCCGCCCGTTCATGGTTCGTCCTGAGCTTGTCGAAGGGAGCTTGTCGAAGAGTCGCCTCGAACGTAATTGGTTGATAATCGAAAGACCCTGCCCATTATCCCGTGCCATGCGAACTGAATGATGTTACCATACATATATATGCTTTTGACGGTCAAAGAGGACAGCCCCCATCCATCGCCATGACATCGCAAACCCTATCCCGCGCCCTTGACGCGCTGACCTCCCAGTGGGGCGACGCGCTCTCCGAACTCGATTCGTCCGGCGTCTCCATGACTGCCCAACTGTTGGAAGGCGACGCCGCGTATGGCGAAGTTCGCTTTCTCGTCGAGGAGCGCGAAGCGGGCTGGCGGGTAGGGGTGTCCGCCGACGCCCGCTCCAACGCGCTGCCCCTGATTGCCGGCCTTCTCACCTCCAACGGACTGGACATATCCCAAGCCGACATCTTCACCATCGGCGCGGCGTCCCGTCCGGCGACGCCAACGCCCCGCCGACAGCCGCCCAGGCGACCCCCGTCCCCCGTCCTTCGCCGTCGCGGGCGTCCGAACCAGCGCTCCACTCGCGGAACTCAGCGCCGTGTAGCCATGCTCTTCGATCTCAGGGAGCGCTCAGCCGACATACCCGGCTGGGACAAGATAGAGAGCGACGTCAGAACCGCCGCCAGGGAGTCCCTTTCGGGCAGGACGGAATCCGCCACCTCCACCGTGATTGACCGCTTCGCCGAGGCCATGCGCGACGCCGGACAGGGCGGCGCCGGCCAGCTTCCCTTAGACATATCCACCGACGTCGAATCCTCCGACCGCTACACACTCATCGCGATTAGCTCCATAGACACCCCCGGCTTCCTCTTCTCCTTCACCAACGCGCTCGCCAGCATACACGTCAACATCGCGCGCGCCTCCATACGCACCTACGACGACCTCGTTCAGGACACCTTCTGGGTCGCCGACTCCTACGGCGGCAAGATCCGGGACGAACACAGGCTGAACCAACTCTGGGTCGCCGCCGCGCTCATCAAGCAATTCACATTCTATCTGCCCATCGCGCCAGACCCCGCCCAGGCGCTGCGCCAGTTCAACTCCCTCACCTCTCAGATGCTCACGATGCGCGACTGGACTTCCAAGCTGCGCGCCCTCGACTCCCCCGACGTCATGGAGACCCTCGCGCGGATGATGGGCATGAGCCGCTTCCTCTGGGAAGACTTCCTGCGTATGCAGCACGACAACCTCTTCCCCGTCCTGCTCGACTCCGAATCCATGGAAAAATCCCTCTCGCTCCCCGAGCTCGAATCCTCCATCGCATCCGACCTGGAAGTCCGCCATACCCGCGAGGAACGCGCCCGCGCCCTCAACGACTTCAAGGACCGCGAAATGTTCAGGGTTGACCTGCGCTACATAACCGGCAGGGTCGGCCTCACACAATTCGCGCGCGAACTCACCGATGTCGCCGACGCCCTCACGCGCGCCGCCTTCCGCATAAGCCACGCCCTCGCGTCCGAGCGTCACGGAACGCCGCGCAAAGACGACGGTTCTCCCTGTGGCTGGGGAGCATTCGCGCTCGGCAAGTTCGGCGGGCGCGACATGGGCTTCGGCTCGGACATTGAGTTGATGTTCGTCTATGACTCCGAGGGCGCGACCGACGGCGACCAACCCGTTCCCAACTCCGTGTTCTTCGAGGAAGTGGTCAGAGAGTTCCTGAACCTTCTCGAAACCAGGCAGCAGGGCATTTTCGAGATAGACATGAGGCTGCGCCCCTACGGGAGCAAAGGCCCCCTCGCGTCCTCTATCCCCGCCTTCCGCGGCTACTACTCCCCGAACGGCGACGCGCGACAGTTCGAGCGGCTGGCCATGGTCAGAATGAGACCCGTTCTGGGCGACGCCGAACTCACTCAATCCGTCATGTCCGTCCAGGACACATTCGTCTATTCCGGCGAACCTCTGGACTTGGCCGACATCCTCCACATGAGGCGCAGGCAGGCCGGCGAACTGGTCAAGCGCGGCTCGGTCAACGCCAAGCTCAGCCCGGGCGGAGTCGTTGACATCGAGTATTACGTCCAGGCCTGGCAGATAGCGCGGGGCAGGGAAGACCCCGAACTCCGGCTCACCAACACCCTGGAAGCCGTCGAAGCCCTGCGCCGAAAAGGACACCTCGACGACGCGCTCGCCCGCGCCCTCAGCGAATCCTACACCACGCTCCGAAAGCTCATAGACGGCCTCAGAATCGTGCGAGGCAACGCCAAGGACCTGCACGTCCCCGCCCGCGACTCCAGGGAGTTCCAGAGACTCGCCCAACGCATATCCCAGCGCGGCCCCGACCACCTCAGCGCCCGCGTCTCCGACCACATGAACTTCGCCAAACGCCTCTGGGAAGCCCACCCCCCGCCGCGCTAAAGTCCAACAACTAAATACTAACCACTAGGCTCCGCCGAACCGCCGTCGCCGAACCGCCGTCACCAGGTCAAACAATATCGGAACAGCGTTCGCGCCTATCAGCGCCCCCCACACAAGCCCGCGCAGGTCCGGTATCCCCGGCATACCTATCATGATGTAAGTTCCCTTGCCGTACTGAAAACCGAGCCACGCCCCCAGCAGACCGGCCAGTACTCCCAGCGCGACCCTCGTAGCCAACTGCGGCCTGCTCAGTTCCAGCATCCACGAACCCACCGACGCCCCCACGCCCGCCGCTATCCCAATCGAGCAGAGATTCATGACCTCATTGAACAGCGGGGTCACCAGGAAGAACGAGTGCATGATGAACCGCACCAGCACCCAACTCACGAAACCCAGCAGGCACGAGAAGAATATGCCAGTGCAACTTCTGAACAGAAACCAAGCTAGTCCAACGGACGGCAACCGACTACTCCTAAGCCCGTGTCGACGTTTCTCATCATTACCAGCGCTCAGCGAATGAAACGCCCGCTCCTGTGACTCATGGCTCAGTAGGGGCAAACCCTTGTGGTTGCCCCTTTTTAGCCGGGGACTACACCTGCCGCAGTCGCGGGTCCAGGCGGTCGCGCAGCCAGTCCCCCGTGAAGTTCAGCGACATCACAGTCAGGAATATGGCAAGACCGGGCCAGAACGAAACCCACCACGCGATCCGCAGTTCAAGCTGACCTTCGCCCACCATCAGGCCCCACGCCGGTATGTTCGACGGAAGACCCGCCCCGAGGAACGTAAGCGTCGCCTCCGCCAGGATCAGCCCGCCCACGTTCAGCGTAGCGATGACCACGATGGTATTCACCACGCCCGGCAGGATGTGCTTGTACATGATGTAGAAAGGCGACGCGCCCGCGACCCTTGCCAGCGCCACGTAGTCCCTTTCCTTCAGGGACAGCACCTCCGCCCGGACATTGCGAACGAACGGACTCCACGCCGTGAGCGCAAGAACGAACATCATCACCACAAGCGTCTGCCCAAGCACGATTACCACCACAAGCGCCACCAGCAGGAAGGGTAGCGCGTACCAGATGTCCACCATCCGCGCTACTATCTCATCAACTATCCCGCCGTACCAACCCCCTATCAGTCCCAGCGCGGAACCGACCAGAATACCGCTCGACAGCGATACTACAGCCACCATCAGGGATATGCGAGCGCCGTATATGATGCGGCTGAGTATGTCCCTGCCAAGATTGTCCGTGCCAAGAATATACCGGGTGAGGCCAATCTCCTCGGGCGGTCTCGATCTGCTGGGTTGCCACGCCGCTCTTTCATCCGTATTCCAGAACGGAGGAACGTACTGGTGCCTGAGAGACTGGTCAATTGGGTCGTTCGGGGAGATCCAGGGCGCGAAGATGGCGAATATAGCCATGATGGTCAGCACGACCATTGGGATGACGGGCCACCTGCGGAACACGCCCCACATCTGCAAAAAGCGGTTGCGCTGTCGCCGCTCTAGTTGAGCCTCAAATGCTATGCCTTCGTTCATTGCCGCTGGCCTCTTGCTTCTATTCTTGTATATCCCCTCTCCCTTGACGGGTGAGAGTGAATTCTTCTGTTGTCTTCTGAAATCCCTTCCCCCTTGATGGGGGAAGGCTTAGGATGGGGGTGAAACCTTATCCCCTACGAATACCTTATCCGCGGGTCAGCCCACGCGTACAGCATATCCGCCACGAAGTTCATCACCAGGTAGATGATGGTGAAGATGAAGATAGCGCCCGTCAGCAGCGGGAAGTCGTTGTTGTTCACCGCCTCCACCAGCGCGATCCTGCCAAGACCCGGCCACGCGAACACCACTTCGGCGACCACCGCGCCGTTCATCAGGCCCGCCAGCAGCAGAGCCGATACGGTCAGGGGCGGAATCAGCGCGTTCTTGAAGGCGTGCTTCCAGATGACCGAACTTGTGCTTGCCCCCTTTGCGCGCGCCAACTTCACGAACTCCGAGTCCAACACCTCCAGCATCGCCGAGCGCGTGATTCGCAGGTAGCCCGCCGCCGCGCCCCAGCCGATGGTTATTGTCGGCAATATGAAGTACTCGGGATGGAATCCGTACTGATCATCTGTTGGAGCCTTGAAGGCCGCCGGCAGTATATTCCAGGTAACCGCGCATATCAGAACCAGCATGACGCCGACCCAGAAGGCCGGCAGCGCTTGTCCGAACAGCGCGAACCCCCTTCCTATGTAGTCCCAGAATGTGCCGCGTTTAACCGCGGACAGCACCCCGAGCGGCACCCCCAGCACGGTGGCGAACAACCACCCCGTAAACGCCAATTGGAACGTGTTCCATATCTTCTCATTTATGACATCAATAACCGGACGCCGCGATAGAAGGGTAAGCCCCAAATCGCCCTGCATCAACTGCCACACCCACTTCACGTACTGAACGACGAGCGGCTGGTCCAGTCCCATGTGCGCCCGAAGTTCATCGAGATACTTTTCCGTATCGCCGTAGCCGTATGGCTTGGCGTACAGTAGGATAGGGTCGCCCGCCATTCTGGACAGCGCGAACACTATCGCCGTCGCTCCAATCAGCGATACCAACACAAATGCGAGTCTGCGAATCAGGAATGAAGACATATCCGAACTTTCTTTTACTAAATGCTATGCTGCTACTGATCGTTGTCCAAATTCTCTAGATCTTCAGGCCAGCCATGATGCCTGGCGAAGGCCACCCAGATGCGCCGCGTCTGCTGACTTTCACGCTTGGTGGTCTCTTCGATCAACTCTACCACTCGCTCAAGAAGGGTCAATGTACGGTCCTGTACCTCAACGACCTTGGCCTGTGTTTCCTCAACTGCCGTCAGACGTTCTTCCGTTGTCATCTGAGCCTCCTTGCAGAGAGGGTAAAAAAATCTTGAAATAATACACTCCGGGACTAGTCGCTTCCCGAATCGCGCCGCTGCCCCAACTTGCCTTCGACTTCCTTTCGAGTCTCCTCATTCAGCAACGCCAGAATCCGCGCTTCTCCCCTAGCTTCCCCTTTTGCTTCTCCTCTGGCTTCCCCTCTAGCTTCGGCTTCAGCCCTTAACCTGTCCTCCCGCTTGTCTATCTGTCTCTGCAGCCATGCCGCCGTTACCATAGCGACCCTCCAAATCTCCACTATCATTATCGCCATCGCCGCCGATACCAGAACATCGTCCGACAACTCGGAACGGAGATGCGCCATCCATTCCAGTGGATTCGAGGGCAGTCGTTCCCGGCTTCCTATGACCACCCGCACGCCCTCGACTGTCATCTGAGCCACAAACAGCCAGAATGTCGCCGGCCATTCGGGGCCGCTTACGCCGAACAGCGTTTCGCGCCCTTGCTCACGCTCCTCCATGCGGTCTTCTCACAGACAAGTCTATCATTATTTCTTGTTAGCTGCGCTTTCTGGAGTGAGACAACAGGGCGGCGACTCGCGCCGCCGCCCATTATGACTCTAGCCTAATTCGCAGGAACGATGTCTTCGGGGTTGTTCCACGTGGAGAACAGCGCCGGGTCCATCGGCCACGAAGCGATCTTGTTCGGGTTGAACGTGATAGGACCGGGAACGCCAACCACGCCGAAGCTGACCGCGTGCTCGTACAGGTAATCCGCGAGCGCGTTGTTCATCTCGATCTGCTTCGCCGCGTCCGGCTCAGCAGCCACGGCTACCCAGGTGTCGGCGGCCATCTTGATCTCAAGACCGCAACCGAAGCCGCCGCGCGTCAGAGACGTGTGGTCGGCGGACTTGGGCCATTCCCAAGGCCAGGTGCTCTTGCCGTCGTCACAAGCGGTTACCCACGGAAGCGTGGTCGCGCGAGCGACGATTGTCGGGCGATACACCGAGTAGGCGTACTTCTGAACCGCCGTGCTTACGCCAATGTCTTCCCAGTATCCCGCTATGGCGTCCGCGATTTCCTGGTATCCGCCGGGGTTCGGCGCGTACAGAGGAATGTCGAAGCCGTTCGGATAGCCCGCCTCGGCCAGAAGGGCCTTGGCCGCGTCAGGATCGTATGGGTACTCCCACTTGCTCTGCCAGTTCGGGTTGATGGTGCTGAACTGGTTCAGGTGCGCCTCGAAGCCCAGGTTGTTCAGTACGAACTCGTTGATCTCGGCCCTGTTCACGGCCCTCGCCAGCGCGTTGCGTACCAGCACGCCTTCCTCGAAGTCCGAGCAGCCCGCCGGGCACTTGCCGCTATCGCTGGGGTTGGGGTTGCCAATCCAGGGAAGGTCTCTCATGTAAACCGCCGCGGTATCCAGAGGCGTGCCGAACAGCACGTGCTCGGCTTCCCAAAGGTTGCCGGAGAACACTACGGAGGCGTGTCCCGCCAAGCCGCTGTCGGCGGTCTTGAATCCACCTTCCAGCATACGAGGCAGGCTCTTGAGCAGGATGGGCGCGGCGTCAACTTCGCCCGTCTCCATCAGCGCGATCTGCGTGTTCTGCTCGCCAACTTCCTTGAATACTATCGTGTCAATCTGAGTGTCAACGCCCTCGGCGTCCACTCTCCAGTGCTTGTACGGAACCGCGTCCAGAATGGCGGTGTCGTCCTGGACCCATTCCCTGACCTGCAACGGGCCGGTGCCGATGAAGGGAGTGTCCTTCATCTCAGTCTCGCCGACCGTATCGTAACGTAGCTTGCTCTGCACGCTGTACGCCTGCGCGGCGTCGTTCATCAGGTTCGCGTTCCAGCGCGGGTCGTAAATCGTCTCGCCCGCATCGTTCTTGGCGAACGTCACCTGTAGCGTGGTGTCGTCAATCGCCACCGCCGGGATGTTCCCGAACACTGTGGCGAAGTCACCCGCCTGCCAGTGAATGCTGGCCGTGTTGATGGCGCCGTTGCCGTCGTTGATGGTGAACGCGATGTCATGCGCGGTCATCGGGCCCCAGCTTTCGCCGCCGTTGCTGCGGTCGCCAAGTCCGGCGCCGTGGAAGATGACGTCGTCCCGAATCTCGAGCGTGGCTCCGACAGGACTGCCCGCGTCGTTGAAATCAAGCTCCCAGGAAGTCGCCAGCATGGGGGCGATCTCTCCGGGAGGAACGAACTTCATCGTGACCTCGCCGACGCCCCAGTAGTGCATCGCGTCGGTCAGCTGAGCCGAACCGAGGCCAACGCCCGGAGCCACGTCAGTGATGGCGATGTTGATGACGCCAGCCTCGCCCATGGCCTCAGGGGCCTCGATAGCCGCCACGATTTCCACGACGGGAGTCGGAGTGTGGACGAGAACCACTTCCTTCGGCACCTCGACGATCTTCTCGACCACGACGGTCTCGCCCGGCACCTCGACCTCTTTCACCACTTCCTTCTCGACCACGACGGTCTCGCCGGCGACCTCAACGGTCTTCACCACTTCCTTCTCGACCACGACGGTCTCGCCGGGTACCTGGACTTCCTTCACCACTTCCTTCTCGACCACGACGGTCTCGCCCGGCACCTCGACTTCTCTGACCTTCTCTACTTCAACTATCTTTTCCACTTCCACAATCTGTGGGTCGCTCTGACACGCAATCGCCAGCGCCAATGCGAACACGGCGACCAGTGGTATCAGTATCCCCGCTTTCTTTAACTTGCCGAACATACACTTACCTCCTATACATTTTACCCTTGCTATCCGCGCGATGGGCAGAGCGCGTACGCTTGCCGCTCGTTACAAATGAACCCGCTCCGCGTCCTCTTCTGGACGCCTCGCAAATTCATGCCATAGATCGGTTCGCTCAGCGCTAATATGACCACCAAGCGATTGGGATGCTACCAAACAGATTATTATGTGTCAAACGAATATAGCCATATTCGTGCGAAATATCACAAATTCCCCCCTCCCCGTTGTTCCACCGACCATTCCTATGCTACAATTACAGAACGGATGCGCTTGCAAGGCGTATCCGCAAATATAAACAGGAATTTATCAATAACCACTCACCCGGCCAAAAATTTTTCGGTCCATAGCTAACTCCAGGTGATTCCAGGTCACTTTCCACGTGACCAGTGTCTTGGTCCACTTGGAAACTCACCTGGATAATATAAAGTACAGTATATCGCAGCTCCGCTCCCGGCCTGAAGGCTATCCGTAGTCGAGGCGATTGCGAAAGATCCCTCTCCCTTTGTAAACTCTCAATATCCCAGAACTCAGGAATCCCAATGAAGATAACCGGCATCAAAACCAACATATTCTCCTCCCAGCACAAGAACGCCAAGCGAAATTGGCTCATTCTCCGTCTCCAGACCGACGAGGGCGTAGAAGGCATCGGCGAAGCCTCCATGCTCTCCTACGACCCCCTGGTAGCCAGCCTTCTGGAAGCCTGGACCGAACACTACCTCGTCGGCAAAGACCCCATGGCCCACGAACTCCACTGGATGCGTATGCACCAGGACAACGCCGACCGCGGCGGACGCCTCTTCTCAACAGCCCTCTCCGGCATAGACATAGCGCTCTGGGACCTCAAAGGAAAGGCGCTCGGCGTACCCATTTACCAACTGCTCGGCGGCCCAATCCGCGACAAAATAAGAGTCTATGCCAACGGCTGGTACACCAACCCGGGCTCCCCCCAACAGAACGCCGAAGAAGCCCTCCGAGTAGTCGAGATGGGCTACACCGCCATGAAGTTCGACCCCTTCGGCCAGCGTAACTACTACACCATCTCCCCCGAAGAGGCCCAGCTCGCCGAGGACAGGGTGGCCGCCGTCCGCGACGCCGTAGGCCCCAACGTCGAAATCCTCGTCGAGGTTCACGCCAAGTTCAACGTCCACACCGCCATCCACCTCGGCCAGCGGCTTGAGAAATACCGCCCCTTCTGGTTCGAGGAACCCGTCTCCCAGGAAAACGTCGGCGAGATGCGCCAGGTGCGCGACCACGTAAACATACCCATAGCCACCGGCGAGCGCCTCTACCTCAAGTTCCCCTTCTACGAACTCGTCAAGGCCGACGCCGTCGACATCCTCCAGCCCGATATGTGCAACGCCGGCGGCATCACCGAACTAAAGAAGATAGCCGCCATAGCCGAACCGCGCCACGTCCTAATGGCCCCTCACAACACCAACGCCGCCGTCGGCGCAGTCGCCAGCTTCCACCTCGACGCCGCCACCCCCAACTTCCTCATACAGGAATACCACGCCGAATTCTACGAACCCCACTACTTCCAGGTATTCGACGGCCTCCCCCGCCAGAAAGACGGCTACGTCGAACTGCCCACCGGCCCCGGCCTCGGCCTCACCTTCAACCAAGACATAGCCGACCGCCACCCCTACCTCCCCCTAACCCCCGCCGAAAGAGGAATATAATGAAAATCCTCGGAATCGAAACATCCTGCGACGAAACCGCCGCCGCCGTCATCGAAGACGGACGACACATCATATCCAACGTCGTCGCCACCCAGGTCGAGATGCACGCCCGCTACGGAGGCATAGTCCCCGAAATCGCCTCCCGCGAACACATGAGAACCCTTATCCCCGTGGTGGAAAGCGCCCTCGAACAGGCGGGCATGGAACTCCCCGAACTCGACGGCGTGGCCGTGACCCACGGCCCCGGACTCGCGGGCGCGCTGCTCGTCGGCGTCAACACCGCCAAGGGCCTCGCGCTCTCCCACGACCTGCCCTTCATCGGCATAAACCACCTCGAAGGCCACGTTTACGCCGCTTGGCTGGAGGAAGGCGTTGACCCCGAAGCCCGACCCGGCTTCCCCCTCTTATGCCTCATCACATCCGGCGGACACACCGACCTCATCCTCATGGAAGGACACGGCGTTTACAAGCTCATCGGCAGAACCCGCGACGACGCCGCCGGAGAAGCCTTCGACAAGGCCGCGCGCGTCCTCGGACTAGGCTTCCCGGGCGGCCCTGAAATCCAGCGAGTCGCCGAAAGCGCCGTCGGCCTCGAACCCGACCTGCCGCGCCCCAGGATAAGAAATTCCCTCGACTTCAGCTTCAGCGGACTCAAGACCGCCGTCCTGCGCCGCGCCGAACTCAAGGGAATGTACCCGCCCCCCGAAGACGCCGAACTCGACCCTTCAGAGGTCGCCGAAGTCGCCAACGCCTTCCAGGAAGCCATAGTTGACGCCATGGTGCGCCGAACCATGGACGCCGTTAAGGAACATCGCGTCAACGGCATCATCCTGGGAGGCGGAGTGGCCGCCAACTCCCACCTGCGCCGCAAGATGGCCGAAGTCTCGCCAGTCGAGGTCATTGTCCCCCGTCCGGGACTCTGCACCGACAACGGCGCGATGATAGGGGCCGCCGCCTTCTTCTCATTGGACAGGGGCCGCGACTTCCAATGGGACCTGGACGTCATCCCCAGTCTCAGGCTGGGCTAGACAACCCGCCCTTTCCGCAATCGTAGGGCGACCCTTGTGGTCGCCCTTCACGCTGTCTCTGCCAGCCGCCTAGCGCAGCGACAGCCACTCATCCATGCTGTACGCCGACTCCCTCTTGATCCGGTACAGCGAATTGATGAAATCGTAAACCTCTTTCGATTCCGTATCATAGTCGAAGGGCCAGTGTATCTCTGCCTCCCGCGCCTTGAATACCGCCAACGGTCGCCCCTTCTCCGTAAGGCGATCCAATATCAGGTACGCGCCCATCGCCAGAACGACTAGCGGAACAGCGATTCGGCCTAGGCTATGATCTATATACGAGTACAGAATGACGCTCATCGCCACAGACAGCGCCGCCCACACGTATGGCCCGATTCCCTCCGGGAAGATTAGCCTCACCGACACCGATTCCACGTCCTGAACCGACACCATGGTCGTCTGGCGTTTGCTGTCCTCGCCCGAAATGCGAATGACCCTGGCGCTCGTGAGCAGCAGCGCGCCGGGTTCTGTGGAAAATCGCCTCGCGCCCTGTTGATCCACACTCAACTTCGCGGCGACGCGCTCCCCGTCCAGCAACTCCAAATCGCCCAGCCCGAACTCTTCTAAATCCAACAAAACCCTCCCGCTATCCTGACTCTACCCTCACCATGGCGGACTCCGAGACGCCGAAACGATTCGCGTTCCGCTATCTTATCCCGCCTAATCCCTCAATCCAGCAAATCCTGATTCTGACTGGATTCTACATTCGGTCCGCGACAATCCTGCCTTCCTGAATCACCAGCCGAACCGACTTCCCCCACTCCAGGCCGCTCACGTCCGACACCGGATCTCCGTCCACCAGAATCAGGTCCGCTATCTTGCCCGCCTCCACCGTCCCGACCTCAGACTCTATCCCCAGGCACTCCGCCGCGCGGCTCGTTCCCGCCATCAGCGCCGACTCCGCCGACAGACCCGCATCCGCCAGGCAGCGTATCTCCTCCGCGTTGTTGCCATGCACCCAGCCCCCCGCGTCCGTCCCCGCCACTATCTTCACGCCCTCCCTGTCCGCCAGTTCCAGGCTGCGGATGTGATGCTCCCGGAGATTCGACGCACGCGCCCTGCCGTGCGGCGTGCCATGTTCGCGATGATATATGTACACGCTGAACGTCGGTATGTAGAACACATTCTTGTCCGCCATCATCTTGGCGAGATCCGGGTCTTCGTCCAGATTCGTCCCATGCTCGATAGAATCAACCCCCGCCTCCACCGCCATCCGCAGCCCCGCGCCCCCTAGCGCGTGGCACATAACCCGCCGCCCATGCCTATGCGCCTCATCCACCAGCGCGTCCATCTCCTCCCGGCTCATCAGCGAGTCCGACGGCCCGAAATCCGGCCTCGAACTCGCGCCGCCCGTCGTCGCCGTCTTAATCGCGTCCGCGCCCGCCCTCACCATCTCACGCACCTTGGCCCTCATTCCGTCCGCCCCATTCGCCACGCCGTCGGGCAGGGAAGGGTCAGGCGGCCCCGGTGGATGATGCCCCGACGGGCTGCGATGCTCCCCCAGTCCGCCCGGCGGCGTTATCGGCGTAAGCGTCACCTGGAGGCGAGGCCCCGGAACCAGCCCCTCTTCCACCGCCATGCGAAACCCCGCGTCCAGTCCGCCCGCGTCCCTGAGCGTCGTGTACCCCGACTCCAGCGTCTGCTTCAGCGCCGCCCCCACCCTCAGATGCCGCGTGGACGTCGGCTCGGTCAACCCCCACTTCTCCGCAAGCCCGTACCCGAACGAATTCAGATGATCGTGGCAGTCTATCAGCCCGGGCATCAACGTCAGTCCGCGCCCGTCAACCGTCTCCGCCCCCTCCGGCGTCCCGATTGCCTCCGACCGTCCCACCTCCGCTATCCGCGCCCCGACGATCACCACGCCCATGCCCTCTTGAGCCTGCGCGCCCGTCCCGTCCCATATCCCCGCGTTTCTGACAACCAGCATTTCAACACCTCACTGTCGGACTGGTAAATTCCCGCCTCTTATGTTATGACAGTTCGGGGGTTGTTTGATAGTTGCATCCGACCCCTAGCCAGGGTCTTTCGATTATCAACCAATTACGTTCGTGGCGACCTTGAGAGTAGTCCGTTCGTGGTGAGCCTGAGAGAAGTCCGTTCGTGGTGAGCTTGTCGAACCATGAACGGGCGGCCCTTCGACAAGCTCAGGGCGAACGACAGAAGCGGTATCGGGAAATAACTGAAAGACACCCTGCTCCCCTAGAGGGACATTTCGATTATACAGACAATCCCCGCTTCCGCCCGCGCCAAGAACTAATAACTAACCACTAACAACTAAGGACTAAGGACTAAACATGGAACGCCCCATCCTGAAGCCAATAGGAACGCCCGCCGAACAACTCGACACCCCCGCGCTCGTGGTTGACCTGGACGTACTCGAATCCAACATCGCCGCCTACCACGCCCGCTTCCGAGCCTCCGGCTCCAAACTCCGCCCCCACCTCCAAGCCCACCTTTCCCCCGCGATAGCCCACACCCAACTCCGCGCCCCCGGAACAGTCGGCGGAATCGCCGTCTCCACCCTCGGCCAGGCCGAGACCTTCGCCCAGCGCGGCTTCCACGACATCCTCATCACCAACCTCGCCGTCACCAGCGCCAAGATAGCCAGAGTAGCCGCCCTCGCCACAAGAACAGACCTGAGCATCGGCGCCGACAACTCCCGCAACATCGCCGACCTCGGCGCGGCGGCTGCGTCCGCCGGCTCCGAAATAGCCGTCCTGGTCGTCGTCCGAGACGCCACCCAGTTCATCGGCGCAACCTCGGACGCCGCCGCGGCCCTTGCCGCTCTCATCCAGGACACCCCCGGACTCCGGTTCGCCGGCCTCATGTCCGCCAGCCCCGGATCCCTTCTGGACGCGCTGTCTAACTGCTCGAATGACGGGATTCAGACGCCCACGGTCGCCCTTTCGCTATCCGAAGGCCAAGACATACCCGATCCCGCGTCCGGCATAACCGAGATAATCGCCGGCTCATACGCTCTCATGGACGCCGCCAGCCTGTCCGCCATGCCCGAACTTCGCCCCGCCGCGAGGCTCCTGACCACAGTAATGACCCACCAGGACGAGGGCCTCGTCTGGCTCGACGCCGGACAGAAAGCCACCAGCATAGACACCGGCCTGCCCATCGTGGACGGCATCCCGGGCGCCTCCGTCAGCCGCATGAGCGCCGAACACGGCGGCATGGTTCTCGAAGAAGGCGCGAGCTGGGACATTGACCTCGGCAGCAAAGTCTGGCTAATCCCCCACAACATCGCCAACACCGTCAACGTCTATGACTACATCCACGCCACCCGAAACGGAAAACTAGAAGCCGTCTGGGAAGTAGCCGCCAGGGGCCGCTACGACTGAATACTGAAAAAATCCCCTCTCCCTCGATGGGCTCGCAGAGGTAGGCAAATGTCCAATCAGCTACTAACTCCGGTCAATAAATCCCCTCTCCCTCAGGGAGAGGGCTAGGGTGAGGGTGAACCACAATTCAGCATCCTGAATATCCTCAACATCCCGCGAATCCTGATTCAGACAGAAAGGCAACCAACATGACCGCTCAACCCCCCGCCATCGGAACCCCGCTATCCCAACTCGACACCCCCGCGCTGCTCGTTGACCTGGACGCGCTCGACCACAACTTCAACCACATAGCCGACCTCTACTCCGACACCGTTTGCAAGATGCGCGAACACGCCAAGAACATCAAGACCCCCGCCATCCTGCACAAGCAGATACAGGCCGGAGGCACCGTCGGCGGAGTCTGCGCCGCCAAGGTCGCCGAGGCCGAGGTCATGGTCGAGGGCGGCATCAAGGACATCCTCATCACCAGCCAGGTCGTCACCCCCGACAAGATAGCCCGCGTCTGCTCCCTCTCCCGCGCCGCCGACACCAAGGTCGCCATAGACGACGAGCGCAACCTCCGCCTCATATCCTCCATATCCGACCGCGCCGACACCGACGTTGGCGTCCTCATAGAGGTCAACACCTCCATGGACCGCGCCGGAATCCGCCGAACCGAGCAGGGCATCGGTCTCGCCCGTCTCGCCACCGAACTACCCGGCGTCACCTTCAGGGGCGTCATGAGCCACCAATCCATAAGCGGAGACCCCGACCGCGGCGCTCGCTTCTCCGAGGGCCGCCGCTGGATGCAAATGTGCGTCGACGTCGCCAACGCCATCGAGGACGCCGGCATCCCCGTCGAGATAATCTCCACCGGCGAAACCTTCACCATAGACGTCGCCCCCGAAATGCCCGAGGTAACCGAAGTGCAGGGCGGCACCTACGCCCTGATGAACACCACCAGCGCCTACATGGAAGACTTCCACTTCGCCGCCAAGATACTCTCCACAGTCATAAGCCGCCCATCCGGCAACATCGCCATAGGCGACGTCGGCTACCGCGCCCTCGCCGCCCCCAACGGCGTCCTCCCCTCCGTAGAGGGCCGCGACGACATAGAAATCCACTCCCTGGAACCCGACCACATCATCCTAAAATCCCGCGACGAAATGCCCCTCCAAATAGGCGACCAATTCCTCCTCCTAAGCGCCCAGCAGGACATCCTCGTAAACCGCTGGGACCGCTTCATAGCCGTCCGAAACGGCCAAGTCGAAGCCGTCTGGCCCATCCTAGCCCGCGGTTGCCACCACTGACATACATTTTTGCTTTCCGCGCATCTGTGAAGAATCGCCGGCGGGCTTAGAGACCGCCTCCTTTGGATACGGATTCCATCAGTAAGGATTTACCATGACGGCCATGCAAGACAGCCAGACTTACCTAGAACTAGCCCTTGCGGACGGCCTCGCCGAACTTTCCGGGGAGGGCAGAAGCCAGCGTATCCGATACGCCGCCGCAGACCATTCGGAGCGATGGTCTGACCCGGAGGAGAAAGTTCGCGCCGAATTGTGGGCGGAGCTTATCTACAAGTACGACTATCCGCCCGAACGGATAGCTTTCGAGGTCAACGTACCGCGCCGAACTCCGAACGACTACGCCGACCTGGTTATATACAGGGACGATGAACTCAAGGATCCCTGGTTCGTGTTCGAGTGCAAGCGGGGCGACATCTGGGACGCGGCTTTCAACCAGTCTATCGAGCAGGCTTGTGGCAACCGAGCGAGCCTGGGAGCGCAGTTCTGCGGCGCGGTGGCGGGGCTGACGCGCCGACTGCTCAGGTTCGACAAGTTCCCGCCCGGAGAGCGCGACAGAAATCATCTCACGGACATTCCCACAGGCTACGGGGATCCTCCGGCGTGGCGTTTCTACAAGAACCAGCCTGGCCAAGACCTGGCCGCCGTGCCGCGCGAAGAACTCCGCAAGGCGATACGGAAGTGCCACCAGACGCTATGGGAAGGCGGCAGGCGCAGCCCGATAGAGGCGTTCGGGGAGTTCTCAAAGCTGGTGTTCATAAAGCACCTGGACGAGAAGAACGACGATATAGAGGACGGGCAGCCTTATGAGTTCCAGCGGCGCGACGGGGAGACGATGGAGCGGCTGGCGGGGCGCATCGAACGCCTCTATCTTGAGGAGCAGGCGCGAGAGCCGGGCGTGTTCACGGACAGCATAGGCGTTGACCCGGCCATCCTGGCGCAGTGCGTAGAGCATCTTGAGGGAATATCGCTGGATCGGACCGACCTCGACACAAAGGGGGTAGCTTTCGAGGAATTCATGGGCGGGTTCTTCAAGGGCGATTTCGGCCAGTATTTCACGCCGCGAGAACTCATATCCTTCGCGGTGCAGGTCTTGGACCCGGGGCGCAACGATCTCATCCTCGATCCCGCGTGCGGGTCGGGTGGATTCCTGCTGTACGCGCTGGATCACGTCAGGCGCAAGGCCAACGAACGTTTTCCGAATCACAGAACAGACCCCGGTCAAGTCCTTTCGCATTTCAACTACTGGCACGACTTCGCGCAGAATAATCTGTTTGGAATCGAGATAAACGACGAGATAGCGCGCGTCGCCAAGATGAACATGATAATCCACGACGACGGGCATACGAACGTGGTTGACTGGGACGCGCTGGACTTTCAGCAGAACATTCAGGCAAGGCATCGCGGCTTGACGGAAGACAAGTTCGACATGGTTCTCACGAATCCGCCCTTCGGCGCTGTTATCAAGCGTACCGAGAAGGGGGACGGCTACCTGGAACAGTACGACCTGCGACGCTATCTGAACAAGAACAACTATCCGGGCAAGGATATAACGGGTGAGGACGTTCCGGCCGGAGCGAAGAGCGGCGGAAGGGCTATAAGGGAGCGCGCGAGCGTCAAGACGGAGATACTGTTCCTGGAACGGATACACTCGTTTCTGAAGCCCGGTTCGGGCCGCGCGGCGGTCGTTTTGCCGGACGGTATTCTGACCAACTCGTCGCTGGAAGGGGTAAGGCGCTGGATTCTCCAGAACTTTCAGTTGCTCGCTGTGGTCAGCCTGCCGCAGTTCGCTTTCGCCCACTACGACGCGGGCGTGAAGGCCAGCATAGTGTTTCTGCGCCGCCTGCACGACGGGGAGGTCGTACCGAACGACGAACCCATATTCATGGCGATGTCTGACAACATTGGGTACGACGCGACGGGACGCTCCACTTTCTCCGTTACCCCGGAGAAAGAGACACCGGAAAAGGAAAAGGTTGAAATCCATAGCTGCGACCTGTACGACCAGCGCGTGTTCTACGAGTGGAGCGCGGAGGAATCGGACTGGAGCGAACGCCGCCGCGCGGTCATACCGGACACCGGCCTGCTTGGTCAGTGGAACGCCTTCAAGCGCGATCCGACACCTTTTTTCGCATAGGCCCCGTTGAACGGGGCGCTACACAATGCTTCGCTGTGCGGCAGGGCCAAATCGAAAACCACCTTAACTCAGACTACTATCATCCTGAGCGTATGCAGGCTTTGCAATCATTGGAAAACACTTCAAATATATTGAAGGTCGCGTCACTCGATGAGCTAGTGAGTTTCCAGCGAAATCAGATCAAGACACCAAGCGAGAACTATCTTGGACTCTCTCATGTTCAGAGCGATACTGGGGAACTGACCGATTCAATGGACATGGCAAAGGGTACTTGCTTCACATACACAGCCGGGGACATTCTTTTCGCGCGATTGCGCCCATATCTGAACAAGGTGTATCTGACTGAAATGGACGGATGTTGCTCCACAGAATTCCATGTTCTCAGGGTGAAGGATAGTAAGATTGTACTAGCGGATTACCTCGCCGCCGTGTTGCGTACCCGGATTGTGCTTGCCCAAACCGTACACATGATGACGGGAAATACGCATCCTAGATTGTCCAATGATGATGTAGCGAATCTCAGGATTCCTATTCCCGCGATAGACACTCAGGAAGCTATCGCCGCCGAGGTCCTCCGACGACGTGAAGAGTTCCGTCGCCTTCGAGCTGAAGCCGACGCTCTAGTAGCTGGGATTGACGATGTTGTCCTGAGTCCTCAGTAGTTCGTGAAAATGCCCCTCCTGCGGTCTGAGGCGGAAGCGGGATGGTGGGATGCCAAGCGTTGGTTCGAGCGGCGGTTGTTGGGGGAGGGCGGCCTTGATTCTGTGTGAGCGCGATTGCCCGGAGATTGCTCCCGCGTCAAACGGGGACTAGAGGCGCTTGTGATATGATGGTATCCAACCCCAAGGAGGCAGACGATGGTTGCGGAAAAGTCAGATAACGAAATACAGGGACAGATGCCTGAATGGCTTGAGAAGATGGGCGGCGAGTCTGTCTTGATCAAAGGATTCATCAAAGCCGAGGAGCTTAATAATCTCATTGAGGATCAGTATCACGACCTGGTGGAGAGATACCCGGACAAGTGGATTGCGATGCCGGATAGCGGAGAAGCGATTGTCGCGGAGTCTAACAAGGAACTCCTCGCCAAGCTGGATGAGTTGGGAATAGACAGATCCGACGTAGCCAGAAGATTCATACGGGCGCCGGGCCGCAAGGTCATACGGACACCGTTCAACCGGAGGCCCCTGTGATATACGGATTTTTCAAGTCGGACGGTCACGCCTATCTGAGGGGGTATGTATATCTGCCCCGTTTTGGCGTCGGCGAGTATGTTGATTTTCTGGTTGACACCGGAGCCGACGTTACCACCCTAGGTCCCTATGATAGCGAAACCCTCGACTTTCCATTTGACGAACTGGAGAATCCGATCAGGATGAGCGGCGTTGGCGGAGAACAAATCTACTACGATGAACCAGCCGATATATCCTTTCGGGGAACCGACAGAATCTACAGGTTCAGAATAATCCTCTCGGTTGGGAAGCCATCCGAGGAGACGGATGGCTTGGAATCTCTATTGGGAGTGGACATACTGAATCGTATGCGAATGGACTACGACTTCAGGCGGAAGCGTCTTCTGTTCTACGAGGTCTTGGCGGACTGGTAGAAATCTCATTGACGTCCACGCCGACGATGTATCTAGCTGATTACACTGCGCTCATCCATTCAGACATAGCCTCGTGTCCCACCCTCGCCACGGCGAAATTATCGCGTCCGAAGGTGTCCGTCACCCTTCTGAATTTCCGCGAATTTCTATCACACGATTCATCGTATCCCACAGGATACAACAGGTCAATCGCGCCATTTGACTGAGACACCCCCTGACAGAGCAGGCCGTCAGACTTCGCCTAGGCGGAGGATGCGCTGGAGGGATATGCGGCGGACCAGGAGTATGACGCCGGCTATTATGACTGCGAATAGCAGGCCCATGGCCAGGTATGTGATGGTGAGCGTCTGCCAGTTGACGTCCACTACGAAGGGGGGGAGAATCCGCGCGCCCCGGTCGTCGTGGCCCAGGAAGGGCATCATGGAAGCGCCCAGCCGTCCGCCCATCCATGTGCCGAGCGCGAGTCCCGCGCCTATCACGAGCGCCTGCTCCAGAAGCACCAGGGTGGTCAGCTGCCGCATGGAGAAGCCGACGGTCCGCATGAGCGCGAACTGTATCTCGCGGCTCTTGAAGGACACGTAGGCGTGAACCATGAATCCGAGTCCGCTGAGTATGAGGACGGCGGCGAAGGCGACGAACAGCAGCGCTCGCCATCCGGCCTCTACGAGCGGGTCAACCTGCGAGTCCGCCAGCGCCCGCTCGCGGTCGAATATCTCCCGCGCGGCGAAGGGACGGCCATCTTCAAGCATGGCTATCAGTTCCGCGCGTTCTTCGGGGACGCCGTTGGTGGTGATCCATACCTCGTTGGGGCGTATCTCGCCGCCGGTCGCTTCCAGATTGGTGTAGGCGACCACGGCGTCCAGGTCGGCGACGATGTATGAATCGGTGAAAGTCTCCAGGGTCGGGAAGTAGTCCATCTCGCCGATGAAGTTCACGTAGATGCGGTGGCCCTGGACCGAAACCTCGATGGTGTCGCCGACGCCGTGGCCGTTGACGCGCATGAATCGCTTGGTGGCTATGGCGGGCAGTGGTTGGCGTTCCGCGCCCGGGTGTATGCCGCGACTGATGAGCGGACGGCCCTCCGCCCAGATGAAATTGGCGGCCTGCGCGCCGTCCGGCGTCTGGGCGGGCTTGAGCGCGTCGGACTGCGCCTCCGGCACGGCGCGGAGCAGGCTCCATCCGTCCAGAGAGTCGAAGGACTCTATCACCTGAACGCTTCCGTTCGGCATACGCGCGTAGATGTCGCCGACCAGCATCGCGCCCGACCTGAGCCGGTTGCGTCCGTCGCCCTCGTACACCGTGAGCGACACGAATTCCATCGGGAGCGTCGGGCGCACCCTGCTTCTGAAGAGCGCCACGTTTTCGCGGGATATGAGCGCCTCGTAGAACCGCCACCGGCTTGTGTCCAGCGAGCCGAGATTGTAGGTGAAGTAGCGACCGTTGGCGTCGCGCAGCCTGGCCGCCACCGACACGCCCGGATGCGGCCTGTCGGGCTTGAGAGTCAACCCTATGTAGTCGGCGTCTTCGGGTATCGGGATTCCCTGCGGCAGATTCTCGACCGCGAGAGAGGTCAGCATATCCTCCATAGGCGTATCGGAGAAGTCGTCCCTGAACCAGCCCGTGTCTTTTATCCTGTCGCCTTCGACGGCGAACATGGTGTAGGAGTCGGCGAACAGCTTGGATAGGTCGGTGCCGAAGCCCCTGAAGGCCAGGGTCACGTTCTCCACCGAGGGCAGTTCTTGGTAAGACGCGCGTATGGGAAGCGTCGGGCCTTCGTTGCCGGGCAGCATACCCCGCGCGCGAACATCCGCGCCGGTGGAGTACAGCGCCCTCTCCTCGAAGTTGCGCTGGAGCGTGCCGCCGAAGCTGGCCGCGAATATGCCCAGTCCCGCCATTAGTATGAGCATCAGGGAGAGGCGCGCGTAGTGGGTCGGGTTTCTCGCCATCTGCCAGATTCCCAGAACCAGCCCGGCGGACAGGAACGAGGACAGCAGCGCGCTGGATATTCGCATGAACAGGGGGAATAGCCTGAGAAGGGCTAGAGCGGAGGCGACCAGAATCACGGCCGGCACGGCTAGCAGAATCTGGTCAACGGCGAGTTCGCCAAAGATTCCGACCGCGACCACAGATCCCTGTTCGGTCAGCTGCCTGAGAAGTATCACGCCGATTATCAGCAGCAGAACGTCGAGGTAGTAGCGCTGGTAGAAGGGCTGGGTGTACGGCCTGGCGGACTGCTGCCGGAAGGTGGTGACGCCCATGCCCGAAGCCTGGAAAGCGGGTATCATGAGCGCGGCGAAGCTGAGCAGCCCTCCGAACGCGCTCATGAGGAAGGCGTTCGGGGAGATGAGGATGTTCAGCCTGTCACCGCCGCTCAGGTCTGAGAAGGCGGGCGTGAATCCGAGCAGGCTGATGACCGCGGCTGCCAGGAAGGGCGCGGCGACGGTGGCGAGGACCGCTATCGTCAGACCCTCCAGCGCGTACACCGACAACACCTGCGCCGAACTCGCGCCCCGGCTCCGCAGAAGCGCTATCTCGCCCCTCTGCTGCTCCACGACGAGGGACGACAGGGTTATCACGTAGTAGAGGATAACCACCGATATGAGGACGAGGATTACGAACATGGGCAGCTTGGAGAAGAACAGCCTGAGGTCGTAGTCGTAGAGCGCTTCGTCCAACTCGGTAATCTGGCGGTAGCTGAACAGGTTGGCGGAAAGCCTGTCATCCATGGCCTCTATGTTGGCGTAGGCGAACCTGGAGTTGTTCGCGTTCAGCTTGCCCGTGTCCACCATCAGCAGCCAGCCGTACACGCTGTCCATCTGGTTGAACGTGTCTCCCAGCGTTTCGTAGTACGCCTTCTCGGTGATGTAGAAGGGCAGCGTATGGAATGAGTCCGCGGTGGCGGCCTTGAATATCCTGTCGTTGAGATGCCAGTATTCGTCGTTCGGATCGTTGGGCGTGAAGATTCCGGTTATCGCCACGTGGATGTAGGGCGCGGAATCGCTCCAGTACGGCACAGCCGCGAACCTGTCGCCGACCCGCGCTCCCATGTCCGCCGCCGCGTCCGCGGGAACCAGCGCCTCGATTGTGGGAATGTCGCCGGATATATCGGCTGGCAGGTCGCCCGGGGGACGTCCGCCCGGCTCTATCGCGGCGTAATCCAGCAGGTCGGGCAGATTTCCGAAGAACGTTCTCGGGCCGTCCGCGCCTACGTCGGCCTCTCCGCCCACTTCGGACAGGAAGAAGGTCGCGGTCTTGACGCCGGTGGCGCGGTCTCTGAGCGCCCAGGCGACGCGGGCGTTTATCTGGCGCTCGGTCTCGCGGACGACCTTGTCGCGCTCGGCGTATGTGGTGGGGCCGCGGTCGGACTTCAGGGCGATGTTGGTCTCGTTCACACTGAGCTGGGCCAGCGAGTTTTTGAGCGCGAGTTCTCTGAGCGCGTCGAAGTAGATTATCGCGCCGGACATTATGGACGTGGCGAGCAGCACCCCCACGATGACCGTGGACATAAGCTGCCAGTTGGCCATAGTCCGACGCGCTATCTGCGGCCAGGCGGCGATTATCCTGGATAGCAGGCTGGTCATTCGCCCTCCATTCGCGTCATCTCATGCAGATTCACCCTGGCGGTGGAGCGCGCCAGCCACAGAAGCGCGCCGACGAATATGAAGGTCAGCGCCGCGTATATCGCTCCCATGAAAGGCCAGTCGGTCGTCAGGATGTAGGGCGGGACGACGGGAAGCCCGTTCTCGGTAACGGCCACGGCTGAGACCATTATATTGCTCATGAAGAATCCGGCCGCCGTTCCGATTGCCAGACCTATCGCGGCCACGACCAGATGCTCGGCTATCAGCAGCCCCGTCATCTGGCTCTGCCTGAATCCGAGCGCCTGGAGGAATCCCATCTCCGCCCTGCTCCGGCCTGAGAACGACAGCAGATAGGTTACGTATCCGAGCGTGGCGGCGAATACTATGACGGCTATCGCTATCAGAATCATCGCGCGCCACCCGGCGGTTATCAGGGGGTCGAGACGGATCTGTTCCAGCAGTTCCGTCCTGCTGTGAACGAACTCCCGCCTGGGCGCGAGAGAATGGGCTATCGCGTTGACCTCATCCTCGCTTCCAGGCACGTTTCTGAGCAGCAGTTCGTTGGCGCTTATCCTGGTTACCGGGCTAAGGATGTTCAGATGTCTCAGCAGATTGTCCAGGTCGGCGATTAGGAAGCCATTGCCCTCCGGGTCCAGCGTGGGGAAGTATTCTACCGTGTCCATTATGCGAACCGGAATTAGCCTGCCCAGCACGTTCACGATGAGCGCGTTGCCCGCGCGCGTCCCAGTGCGTTCCGTGAACGTGGAACTCGCCACCACGGGCACCGGCCCCCCGGTGGGGCTGCGATAGAATCCGCGAATGCCCTGGTCGGTGTCCTTGCCGAAGATGAAGATGCCCGACCTCGCGCCGTTCTTCACGTCGTCGTCGGTCACGCCTATTACGTCCCTAGAGATCATCGAGGTCGAAAGCGGCGTCCACTTGGACGCGCCCTCGAAGTCGTCCAGGATGTGCCTTTCGTTCTCTCCCCTGACCGAAACCTGTATGTCGTCGAGAAGGATGGAGCCGGCGGTTCCGGCCGGGCCGAAGGCGGGCTCGTAGATTTGGACGCTGACCAGGCTGATAGGCCATTTCAGCCTGTCGGGAATTCGCGACTCCATGAGAGTCCACTCGGTCCCCTGCATCGGGCCGAAGGTGATGGTGTCTATGATGCCGTCCTTGTCCTTCAAGACCATCCACAGGTACATATTGGGGTACTCTTCCGCCGGATTCGCCCAGACGTAGATTCTGTCCGCGCCCCTTGGCGTCTCGATTGGCGGGACGCCCGCGCCCGTCTTCAGAAGGCCCATTACCTGCGAAAGAGGGCGTTCGGAGAAGTCGTCCCTGTACCATGTCACGTAGGGGAATTCGTCCGACTCCACCGCCAGTATGTCGAAGCTGTTTCCCGAGTACGTCGCGCCGACGGATCCCTGCCCTCTCATGGCGAGGGAGAGCGAACTTATTCCGGGCATCTCAAGGTATCTGTCCTTGAGCGCGTCCGTGCCGCGAGCGAAGTAGGTTGGAATGCCTGTAACGCGGACGTCGGACGCGACCTCGTACAGAACGCGCTCTTTGTAGGAGCGGTCGAGCGTGCCGCCAACAGTGGTGGCGAGGACGCCGAGTCCGGTTACCATGACTATCAGAAGTACCAGCCAGCTATACTGCAAGGGGTTGCGAGACATTCTCCATATAGCCATCGAGGCCCACACCGGATAGGCCCGCTCCAATCGGCCAAGCGCTACGAACAATAGCTGCATGGGTATCATCAGGGCGAGAATGAGCGTCGGGACGTAGATGGTCGCGTCCCTGTCGGGCAGGTCGTTGTACACGAAGAGCGCGGTCAGCGCGGCCTGGAGCGCCATTCCGACGATGACGAAGTAACGCCTTCGCGCGCCCCATGTTCCGGCGTATAGAGCGGCGATGATGGCTAGGTGAGCCGCGCGCCAGACCCACCCAAGCCCGGCGTCCGCCCGCAGGCCCTGCGCGGTTATCATCAGGCCCACGGTAATGAAAGTCGCGGCGGCGAGCAGGTGCATTATGGTCGGCGACTCGCCGCTCAGGTAGCGCACGACCAACGGGAAGAATCGCATGAACAGCAGCGCGACGACGGTCAGAAGCAGGACGGGCGCGAACAGCAACGCCTCGTTCACGCGGGCGTCGTTGAACAGGCCGCCGGAGACTATCTGGCCGCGCGAGAAGAGTTCCCAGAATATCAGGCCGCCGATTATCATGAGTCCCACGTCTATGTAGTAGCGGTGGAAGAACGGCTCGGAGGGCGGCCTGGCGGAGCGCATCTTCTGGACTATCAGCCCGGTTCGCGCTCCGATGACGCCCGGCACGACGTATATGGCGAGGCAGAGCGCGCCCGTGGCCAGCGAGACCAGGAAGGGTGTCCATTCCAGCGACACGGGCAGGAATCCGCCCAGCGTTATGTCCTGGAAGTAGCCCAGCTTTCCGGCCAGCGCTATCATGCCGAGCGCGAGAAACGGCGCGATGATGGCGGCGGCTACCGTTATGACCAGCCCCTCCACCGCGTATATGCGCGCCAGGTGCCAGGTGCCGACGCCCCGGCTCCTGAGCAGCGCGACGTCCCGCTCGCGGCTGGTCACCAGGTAGGACACTATCATCAGAATGTAGTAGAGAACGGTGATGGTCATGACCACCAGCAGCAGAAGCATCGGTATGCCGGTGAAGAAACTGCGCCGCTCGAACCTGTTCAGCATGGCCTCTATGCCGGTGAAGACCGCCGATCCCTGCATCTCGTTGGATACCTCGCTCTCCATGTTGGCGAGGCGTTCGCGGGTTTCGTCCTTGTCCCACTTCTTCAGGCTCTCTTTGTCAATGGAGACGAACCAGTTGGAGGACACGAGCGTTCCCGGGTACGCCTCTCCGACGCCTTCTATCAGCGCTTCGCGGGTCACGAACAGCGCCATGGGCGGCTCTTCGGGGTCAACCTCCACGTAGGTGTCGGGAAGTTCCTCAAGCGGCACGGGGTCAATGTAGAGGTTGGGACTCTGCTGCCAGTATTCCTCGGTGGGATCTGTGGCGTCGAGCATACCCACTATCTCGACTGTAACGCGGGTCGGGTCGCTGAGGGACGGGGTGAATACGACCGTGTCGCCCAGGCTGAGTCCGAATGTGCGTCTGGCGGGGTAGCCGATTGCGGCCTCGATGCGCGGATTCGGGCCGTCCCACGCAACCTCGTCGGTGGCCATGCGTCCCTCGATGAAGGTTACGTGGTCTTCCAGGTTGCTCAGATTCTGGAAGTATCCGCGCGAAACGAGAGTGTCCTGGTCGGGGTTCTGCGTATTGGGGACGAGCGGTCTCAGCTCGGTTCCCACCAGGAAGGTGGGAGATCTCAGAAAGCGTTCGCGCCCGCGATATATGTCCTGGATGTTGTTGGCTATCGCGTCCCCGAAGGCGCGGTCGGTGGCGTCGAGTCTCTCCCTGGAGAGGACGATATGACGAGCCGTCCCGTAGATGTTCAGGTACGACTGGTCGGCCCTGTCAATGGCGGTGTCTATGCCCTGTCGTTCGAGCGTCTTGAGGTATATGGGCGCGCTGGCGAGCAGCGTCGCGGCGACTACGATGCCGGCGAAGATGGTCGCCAGCAGTTTCCAGTCGTCGGCCAGCCGCTTGAGGACGAAGGATGTAGTGGTCATGGGGGGCATCGGTTTCAGCAAACTCGCTCACAGCCCCACCGCCGACGCCACCGCCTCCAGGTGAAGCTCGGCGTCGCCGAACATGAGCTCCCCGGCCTTCGACCGACGCGAGTAGAGTTGGAGGTCATGCTCCTTGGTGAAGCCGATGGCCCCGTGGCACTGGTGGGCGGTCATGCAGACGCGGTGGTAGGCGTCGGACACCCACGCCTTGGCCATTGCGACCTCGCGCTCCGACGGAAGCCCCTCCGCCAGGCTCCACGCCGCCTGGTAGGTGATGTGCCTGCAACCCTCCACGTCCGCCGCCATGTCCGCGACGTGGTGCTGTATCGCCTGGAAGGAGCCGATTGACCTGCCGAACTGTATGCGCCCCTTCGCGTATTCGACGGTCATGTCCAGCGTCCGCTGCGCGCCGCCCAGCATCTCAGCGCACTTTCCGACCGCGCCCCAGGCCAGAATCTTTTCGATAGTATCCCAGCCGCCGTTGAACTCTCCCAGCAGCGCGGACGCGGGAACGTGGACGTTTTCCAGCGTGAGTTCGGACTGCTTATCCGAGGCTATCGTGTGCAGCGCGGTTATGGTCAGGCCGTTCGCATTGGAAGGAACGACGAACAGGCTTATGTCCGTTTCGCCCTCGCCCGTCCTGGCCGCGATTATGATGTGGTCGGACACGTTGGCGTTCGGGACGTAGAGCTTGATCCCGTTCAGTACATAGCCGTCGCCAGACGCGCGCGCGGTAGTCTGGACTCCGGCGGCGTCCCAGCGTCCGCTCGGCTCGGTCAGCGCCAGCGTCATTATCAGCCGTCCGCTGGATATGCCGGACAGGTACTCCCTCTTCTGGTCTTCCGAACCCGCGTCCGCTACCGCCATGCCCGCCATTACGACGGTGGAGAAGTACGGCCCCGGCGTCAGGACGCGGCCCATCTCTTCCAGCAGAATGGCAAGTTCCACGAAGCCGAACTCGCTGCCGCCGCACTCCTCCGGGAACACCAGGCCGAGCCAGCCGAGTCCGGCCAACTTGTCCCAGAACTGTGGGGTGTAGCCGCGCTCGTCCAGTTCCATGTCGCGGACGTATGAGGTCGGACACTCGGCTTCCAGAAACTCGCGCGCGCTCGTTCTCAACATCTGTTGGGTTTCATTCAGTCCGAGGTCCAATTGGCCTTCCTCCGTGTAATCAAGCTGAGAGGGGCGGGCGTGGAGAATGACCACGCTTGCATTCGCGATTTCACTCCCTGGCCTTCCCCTGTCAAGAGGAAAAGGCTTTCGCATACCCTTGTCAGCCGTGTAATGACACAGGGGCGCAATGTCGCGCCCCCGTGTTGCAACTATTCGGCTTTGTCTAAAGCGCTGTTGTATTCTGAGCGGCGCGGACTACGGGCCGCCGACGACCATGCAGGTCACCGTTCGGACTATGCCCGGGACAGTGTGGATCTCGCGGGTGACTATCTGGCCGACGGCGTTGAGGTCGTTGGCCGAGACGACCGCGATGATGTCGTATGGGCCGGTCACGGGGTCGACGGTATCCACGCCGGGCAGAACCGCCAGCGCGGTCGCCACGTCCCCGGACTTGCCGACTGAGGTTTCTATCAATACGTAGGCTTTGGTGCTCATCGGTTTAAGTCTCCAGTAGCGCGGTGTGTGTCGGGATTGAGTGTGTGCCATTCTAAGGTCGCGGTTGCGGGGTGTCAATTCCACGCGACGCGGCGCGTGGAAGGAAAGAGCCGCCGACATTGGATAGTCGGCGGCCCTGTGACTGCGGTTTGTGGTTAGATGAGGCTACTGTCTTGGCGCCTGCGGGGGCGCGGGGTTCACCATGTCCATGCCGAGCGTTCCGGGGAACATGGCGGCTATTTCCTCAACGGACCAGCGGCCCTGTTTGGAGAGCGTCCGGACGGATTCGGGATTGTTCATCAGCGAAATCTCGCCGCCGGTTACGTGGAAGATGTAGCCGTTTACGTCCTTGGCCTCGTCGGAGGCGAGCCAGGTTACGAACGGAGCTATGTCTTCGGGTTCTCGCCTGAGATCGAGCGGGCGGGCGGCGGAAGCGCCCTGTATGCCTGAAGCGGCGCGGATCTGTCGGGCGGAGTCGGGGACAGTGGCGGTCATGCGGGAGTTGGCGCCGGGCGAGATGCCGTTTACTCGCGCGCCGTAGCGTCCCATGTCCCTGGCGACGGCTCGGGTGAATCCGGCTATGCCGTCCTTGGCCGCGCCGTAGTTGGACTGGCCAGTGTTCCCGTAGAGGCCGGAGGTTGAAGAGAAGGTGATGATGCAGCCGCTTCGCTGCTGTCGGAAGAGGATGGAGGCGAACTTGCACACTGTGAAGGTGCCCTTGAGATGGACGGCTATAACGGCGTCCCATTCGTCCTCGGTCATGTTGAACACCATGCGGTCGCGGAGGATTCCGGCGGGTGTTACAACGATGTCTAGCTTGCCGTAGTTGTCGAGGGCGGTCTTGACGATGTTCTCGCCGCCTTCCATGGTGGCTACGGAGTCGTAGTTGGCGACGGCTTCGCCGCCGGCGGCCTTGATTTCGGCGACAACTTCGTCGGCGGGCGAAGAAGACACGCCTGTGCCGTCAACGGCGCCGCCGAGGTCGTTTACGACGACCTTCGCGCCTTCAGCGGCGAATAGCTTGGCTATGCCGCTTCCTATGCCTCGCCCGGAGCCGGTAACGATGGCAACTTTGTCTTTGAGCATATCTCCCATAAGTCTGGTCTCCCCTATGGTTGCGATGGGAATTTGGTTTCTATTGGTTTCTATTTGAGTGTGGTTCAGGTAATTGTTGTAGTTCACCCTCACCCTAACCCCCTCCCATCAAGGGAGAGGGGATCTTCAGTACAGCCCGGCGCGTTACTGGCGCGGGGGCTGCGGAGGCGAAGGGTTGGGCAGCCCATGCGTGACGCGCTGCGGGACGAGCTCTTTCAGTTCGTCGAGGGTCCACTGGTCGGTCTTGAATATCGTCCGCACTCGGCGCGGGAGCGACAGCAGTTCTATGTTCCCGCCGTAAACGAGGAAAGTCTGGCCGTTCACGTCGGCGGCCATGTCGCTGGCGAGGTAGCAAACGAAGGGCGCTATGTCGTCGGGATCCGTCGGGCCCTGAGGCGCGGGGGAGCGGTCTTCATCCCTGCCCGCTCTCATCTGGCGCGCGACGTCGGGCACCGTGGCGGTCATTCTGGAGGACGCCCTGGGGCAAATCGAGTTGGCGGTAACGCCGTAGCGTCCGAGTTCTTTGGCGACGACCTTGGTGAATCCGGCGATGCCGGACTTGGCGGCGGCGTAGTTGGCCTGGCCGGTGTTGCCGAACAGCCCGGACTCGGAGGCGAAGGTGATGATTCGTCCACCGTCGCGCTGTTGCCGGAACACGATAGAGGCGTACTTGCAGACGGTGAACGTTCCTTTGAGGTGAACGTCGAGTACGTCGTCCCACTCCTGTTCGGTCATGTTGAAGACCATTCGGTCGCGCAGTATGCCCGCGACGGTAACCACGATGTCCAGCCTTCCGGTGAAGCTGTCGAGCGCGGTCTTGACAATGTTCTCGCCGCCCTCCATGGTGGCGACGGAGTCGTAGTTGGCGACGGCTTCGCCACCGGCGGCCTTGATTTCGGCCACTACGTCGTCGGCCGGGCTGGTGGACGCGCCTGTGCCGTCAACCGCGCCGCCGAGGTCGTTTACGACGACCTTCGCGCCTTCAGCGGCCATAGCCATAGCGATGCCCCTGCCGATTCCGCGGCCGGCGCCTGTCACTATGGCGACTTTTCCTGTGAGGGTATCTGCCATGAATCTCTCCAATCTTCCGCCGCTGGGTGCGCGAATCCGGTCGCGCCGTTGGGCGGGATAATCCAAATCGTTAGAACCTCTAGGTTCAGAGCGTTCACAGTATATACAAATTCGGGTGGGCGTCAACAGAGCGAGGCGAGTTGTTAGTTCTTAGTCGTTAGTCATTAGTATTCAGGTGTCGGTTCGGCGTGGTCTATGGCGCGGAGGCCGAGGGCGCGGACGTCTTCGGGCGGGGGTTGGGCTGGCGCGGGCGCTCCGTCCAAGGGGAGGCTGTTTTCCAGGGTTTGTCTGGATACCCAGCGCCAGCCTTCGGGGAGGGCGGTTTCGCCTATGGGACGACAGAAGTAGATCATGTCTATGTGCTTGTGGAAGCCTTGTATGGGGTCGTGGATGTCCTCGACCATGATGGTGTATGGGGGGATGACTTCCTCGGGGTATGGGAGCCGGAGTTCGGGGCCTGTGTTGAGTACCTGGACTTCGAGGCCGGTTTCTTCGAGGATTTCGCGCTTGACGGCCTGAACGGGGTCTTCGTTGGGTTCGATGTGTCCGCCGGGCGGGAGCCAGGCTTTGACTTTGGGATGCCAGTGAAGCGCTACACTCCCGCGATGGACTATGAAGCCGGTGGCGGTGAAGTGGCGAGTGATGGTCTGTTCAGCGTTCATTGGATTTTAGGTCTTACCCTCATCCTGGCCCTCTCCCTGAGGGAGAGGGGATTTTTGATTAGAGGGGTCGGTATTCACCCCCGTCCTAGCCTTCCCCCGTGAAGGGGGAAGGGAATTTGGGCGCTTCGCGCATTGGCTAAGCCGCGCCGGGGCCGGGTTGGGATTGTGATTCCTGGGGCGCGGGCGGGTTGGGGTTGCCGGCCGGGGGGGCGGACCTGGTTATGCGGTTTCTGCGAATCAGGATGATGACCAGGATGAGCAGCGGCACCCAGATTACGGCGAAGATGCCGACCCAGATGGCTATGGTGGTCAGGCCGGAGAAGACGAGGCTGAGGGTCCTTACGGCGGTCTTGGCGTTGTCGGCGACGTTGAAGCCTCCGACTATGAGGCCCGGGTCTTGTTCGACGTAAACGGGGACGGACGCGGAAGACTCTATCTCGCCGACGGCGCTGTCGGCGGTGACTGTGAACATCGCGTCGTAGGACCAGGAGCGGAAGTCGGTGTAGGCGTGGGCGGCGTTCACGCGGGTTACGCCCTCGGCGAGTTCGCCTTCGTCGGCGGGCGAGCCGTCTCCGAAGTCCCACTTGTAGCGGACGTTGGTTAGTCCGGGCGGTCGGGTGAAGGAGCCGGAGAATTCCACTATCTCGTTCTGAAGCACGTGGTAAGCGCTGTCGCCGGCGAAGACTTCTATGACGGGGGTTTCGGAGACGGTGACTATTAGGGTGTCCTCGCCTTCGGCCACTCCGGTTTCTCCGTAGCTGTCTATGGAGATCTGCACGATGAAGGGGGAGTCTTTGGGGTCTTCGTAGTAGTGGGTGACGGTGGCGGTGACGCGCTCGCCGTCCTCGGTGGTCGGTGCGGTGCGGCTGATGTACACGGGTTCGGAGCCGTCGCCGAAGTCCCAGACGATGTTGTGCTGGTCCATGCCATCGGGCGGGCTGAATGTGGCCCTGAACCTGACGGGCGCGTGAACGGCGACGGACTGGTCGGGGCCGGCGTTTACTGTCATGGCGACGGGGGCGAGGCTGAGATTGACCGTAATGAGGGAGTAGGCGGAGGTTTCTTCGAGCAGCTTGATTCGGCCAAGCATACGCTCGATGTTCTCCTGGACGTTGGTGAGTTCGCGCTGCACCTCGAGGGCGTACTGGACGTTCTCGGCCCTGTCGAGCAGGCGGATGAGCGCTTCTTCGGTGGCGCGCTGGTTTGTGAGACGGGATTGGAGGTCGAAGTATTCGTCGGTGACGTCCTGGCTGGTACTGATTTCGGATTCGACGTCCACTGCGAGTTGTCGGAGCGTTTCGACTACGGAATCGAGGTCGGTCGCCGGCACTCTCACGCTGACGTTTCCGGCGTGCTTGAGGCTGCGGTCGCTGGACACCATCCAGCCGCCGGATTCGTCGGCGAGGCGGGCGATGTCGTCAATGGCGTCCTGGATGTCTTCGACGACGATGGACATATTGACGGTTCGGATGATGATTCGGCGCTGGGTTACGAGTTGGGCGGGCTGCTGTTGGGAGGCGGCGGGGGCGGAGAGGGCCCTCCTGACTTCACCCGATTGGGCTTTGGCGGCCATGGCAGCGGGCGCGGCGGGTTGGGCAAGTTCGACTTCCACTTCCCGCACTACTTCTTTTTCGACGATGACGGTCTCTCCCGGCCTTGTCCACGCCGAGTCCTGGGCTGACATAGCGGCGGGGGCTGGAGCGGGCGCGGCGGGCATTGCCCTTTCAGCTATCGTCTCTGATTCGAGGAAGTCCAGGCTCTCTTCCGCGCCGCCGCAGGCCAGGGCCGCTATGAGCGGGACTGTGGCGAAAAGGATTATCAGGAGATTTTTGGCCGCGCTCATGTCTTCGTCCTCGGTATAGCGAAACAGGGGCGACCGAAATCGCCCCCGCCTGAGTCGCCTTAATTGTTGGTAGTCTCTAGCTCTTCGCGCGTTCCACGGCGGAGCGTATCGCGCGGAGGGCGAATACCTTAGTGAGGTGTTCGCGGTACTCGGCGGATGCGTGGATGTCCTCGTTGAGTTCGATGCCGTCGGCGGCGTGTCCGGCGGCGCTGAATATGGCCGCGTCGTCCAGCGAACTGCCGACGAGTCTGGATTCGGACTCGGTGGCGCGGGACGCGCTCGCGCCCGCTCCGGTGACGCCGATTCGGGCCGAAGTGCAATGCCCGCCGGCGTCAACCGAGACTACCGCCGCGACGCCCACTATCGCGTAGTGGGACGCCTTGTTGGCCATCTTGGCGTAGGCGGCCCCGGTGTTGGATCCGAGCGAGGGAACGCGAATCTCGGTTAGGATTTCGTTAGGTTCAAGCGTGGTGGTGAACAGGTCAACGAAGAAGTCGTCCGCCGCGATGACCCGCTCGCCATTGCCGGACTTGGCCACCAGTTGGGCGTTCAGCGCTACCGCGACGGCGGGAAGGTCGCCCGCCGGGTCGGCGTGGGCCAGGCTTCCGCCGATGGTGCCCATGTTTCGCACCTGCGGGTCGGCGACACTGGCCGCCGCCTCGCCGAGGACGGCGGCGTTGGACGCTACGGCCTCCGACGTGGCGAGTTCGCTGTACGTGGTCATCGCGCCAATGGCGAGGCCGCCGTCCGATTCGTTGACGTAGCTGAGTCCCTCGGCCTTGCCCAGGTCAATCAGAGTTCCGGGGGCGGCGAGGCCGGTTTTCATCATCGGTATGAGGCTGTGTCCGCCCGCTAGGATCTTGGCGTCTTCGTTGCCGCTTAGAAGATCGAGCGCTTCTTCCACACTGGAAGGCGCGTGATAGTCGAATTTGGCTGCTACCATCTCTAGTTTCGCCTCCTGGTCGAGCTTAGCTCGGCCCTGACTTATTGATATGGTCGCTTCAGTGGAAGCGCCGAGGCTATGACGACATCTTGTCCGCCGCGTACTGCACCGCCTTGACTATGTTGTGATAGCCGGTGCAGCGGCAGAAGTTGCCGGCGAGTCCGTGTCGAATCTCGGCCTCGGAAGGGTTCGGGTTGTTCTGGAGGAGGTCGTAGGAGGACATTATCATGCCCGGAGTGCAGAATCCGCACTGTAGGCCGTGCATCTCCCAGAAGCCTTCCTGAATCGGGTGCAGGTCGCCGTTGGACGCCAGACCCTCGACGGTGGTGACCTCGCCGCCGTCCGCCTGGACAGCGAAGAGGGTGCAGGACTTGACCGCCGCGCCGTTCAGTATCACCGTGCAGGCGCCGCAGTTGGAGGTGTCGCAGCCGACGTGGGTGCCTGTCAGATTCAGGGCGTCCCGAATGTATTCGACGAGCAGCAAGCGCGGCTCCACCTCAGAAGTATGTGTCGTGCCGTTGACTATTATAGAAATCTCGCGCCCCATATAAATCCTCCGCGTCATCGTAGATTTTGCGAATGCCCTTTCGCAGGGCAAGCGGATTATATCAGCAAAACTTAAATTAGGCTACAAGGTGTCCGGTATGAGAAAATTGCTATCCCGCAATGGCTGGGCTCGAACCTTAATCGAAAGGCTCTGCCTACGGGATGGCGCCGGTTTACATAAGTGAATTGTCGGGGACGGCTATCGGTCGTCGTATCGGGATAGTCCTTCGGGTGGGTCAGGGATCTTCACGTCGGACTCATCCCAGGATCTCCAGCGTTCCAGGGTCTCGTGGAACTTGGCGGCTCCGATTCTGGCCTGTTCTTTGGTGATTACCGGAGGGGGCTGGGCTTCTATGATCTCCCACATGGAGAGGTCTTTGCCCCGCCAGGCGGCTTCGTGCGCCTCGCGTTCTTCAGGGGTGACCTGTTCGGCGATACGCTTGACTATCTCGATTACCTCGGCCATGTTTTCTTCGGATTCCAGGTATTCCTCGGTCAGTTCTGAGTCGTCAGTATTCAGTTCGGGGGTGTGGATTCCCGCTTTCGCGGGAATGACGGTAGAGTCGGGTTCGGGACGCGCTTCGGGCGCGGCGTGGCCGGGGGCCTGCCGGGTTCCCGCTTTCGCGGGAACGACGGTGGAAGTTGCATGGACGCACTCGTAGTCGAAGCCGCGCTTGAGCAGTTCTCTGCCGGCGGCAATGCGGTGGTGGGGCTTGAAGCCCTCGTCGGCTCTGAGTCCGTCTATGACGTCGGCGTAGAGTCTTATGACGGTTCTGCCGTCGTCGGTGAGTTCTCTGGCGTATTGGGCTAGTTCCTGACGCGCCTGTTCGGTTTCAGGGTCGGGCGCGGGGCGTCGGGACCTGGGGGAGCGGCGGACGGCGGCGGTCTGGCCGGCGCGGATGTAGTCGTCGAATTCGGTTAGTCCGACTTTGACGAGTTCTTTGGCGGCGTCCATGCGGTGGTTGGGCTTGAAGCCTTCATGGTCGAGTTCACCCTGGGCGACTTTCACGAAGAAGCGGACGACGGTTCTGCCGCCGTCTGTTTCTTCCGCGACTATGTTGGCTAGTCGCTGTTGGGGAGTGAGTTCGTCGCACATTTTGGTTCAAGTCCTTAGTTTTTAGTTCTGATAAGCGGAAGCGCCCAGCGAAAACTGGGCGCTTCATCCTCACCCTGGGGACGGCCACGAGGGACGCGCCTGTGAGTGAGGTCGGTGTATTCGATTTAGATGGATGATAGCACGGATATGCTGTGAGCGTCAAGGGCAACTTGTCTGAACTATGATTTTTGTGATTAGGCTGATGGACAGGATTGCTTCCACGAAGGGGCGCTAGGGCTTCCTGTTGTCTGAATCGGGATTGCCGAGCGGCGATCCCTTCGGGGTTCCCGCTTTCGCGGGAATGAGGAAAGCGCGTCTATAAGCCGTGGACTGCAACTTTGCGAAGGCCCCTGGCGAATTAGATGCAATTGTCCTGGCGTTTGAGCGTGACTTGACGCCGGTTCAGAGGCCCGGGGAGGAGACTTCAGCGGCTACTCCGAAGTGGTTGGAATCGGACAATCTCATCCCGTCCTCGGTGAAATCATTGATGGCGCGGAGTGAGGTGGTCCTTAGGTCGTCGCTCAACGCTATGTGGTCTATCACTCTGTTGTTTCTCCCTTTCCTCTTATACTTGATATCTCTGGTAACGATTGTCATACCCTGCGGAATGGCGTTCTCAAGCGTCAAGCGAGCTTGTGAGTGATCGCCAGAAGACGGCTTCCACGGTAGTCCTAGCTTCAGATTGAAGTCTCCCATTATTATGAGCCGCTTGCCCAACACCTTTTGGTGCGCTTCTTTGAGTACCCCATGAATAATCTCAGAATACTGTCTATGGTGTTTCCAGAGTGGCACACCAGACCCTACATAAGGCGAATCCCTCCATGGAACACAGATTCCAATAACGGTCACTTCACCTAGAGAAGTCTTGGTAACGCCAAGGACGAATCTCCCAGACCGCAGGGATTTATGTCCTACGAGGTCAACTTGCTTCCAGGGTTCTTTGGACCACAATAAGACCTTTCTTTGGTCTTTTTTGTTATTCCTCTCAGAAGATTGGTCTATCTGCGGGTAGACGGCGTCGCCTTTCATCGTGGACAGCAGGCCGATGTCGGTTTCGGTAAGACAGACTACTTCGGGGCAATGATCTCTGACGCGATTCAGAATCTCATCGCGGCGTAGAATTTCAGTGTCTTTCTTACTATTGGGCGCGTAATCAACATTCCAATTTACCAGTGTCAATGTCATGCTTCGCTACATCTCCATAAATTGAGGGGCGACTCCATTCAGAGCCACCCCTGGCTATATCATCGAATCTGGGGTCAAGGGGCCTAGCGGGCTTCGCTGTCGGCCTGGAAGCCGGCGGGGCGGTGCGCGCCGTCGCAGAAGGGCTTGTTCTCGCTGTGTCCGCAGCGGCACAGGCTGATGAACTCGTCGTCAATGGTGTACTTGTTTCCCTGGGCGTCAACGACTTCGAAGCTGCCCTGTATCATGTACGGGCCGTTGGCGCGAGGGGTGATTGTTACGTCTGCCATTTAGAAAACCTCCGGGCTGTTGGTGTATGCGCTGGATGTCGTTCTCGGTTTTGTAGAAGCTATGTCATAAACATCAACGCTCGGTGGGACCCGTGTGTTTTCACCCTCACCCTAACCCTCTCCCATCAAGGGAGAGGGGATTAAATGGGCGGTCCCAAGCGTGGGCCGATACTATGAGATAACTCCTATTCTGACAAGCGTTTTCTGACGGCGTCGGCCAGAACCGGGACGACCTCTCTCCAGTCACCAACTATACCACAGTCGGCGGCTCTGAATATGGGTGAGCGCGGGCTGTTGTTGATGGCTATTATGGTTCCTGACCTCTGTATGCCGACGGTGTGGTTGAACGGGCCGCGCAGCGCGACGGCTACGTAGAGTTCGGGCGCGACGGACTTGCCCGAAATTCCTATCTGGTACTGGCGCGGAAGCCACCCGGCGTCCGCTACGTCGCGCGTCGCGCCGATGGACGCGCCCAGCGCGTCGGCGAGTTCGCGGATCGGGGCCATGTTCTCAGGGCCGCCTATGCCCATTCCGACGGACACCACCCGCGTGGCGCGTTCCAGTTCCGCGCCCTCGGCGGATTCGTCGGAAACGCTCTCGACTATTCGCAGCCGCGAGGGTTCGGCGTCCGACGTGTCCAGCGTGTTGACGACCGGCTCTATGGAGTAGTCGGGGACACATTCCGTAAGGATGCCGGAGCGGATAGTCGCCATGTTGGGCAGCGTCCTGGACAGGATAGGCGCGACTATGCCGCCGCCGAACGCGGGCTTGAGCTGGGACAGCCGGCCCTCGTGGTCAATCTCTATGCCCACGCAGTCCCCAGTCAGGCCGAGTTGGAGCCTTCCGGCGATCCTGGCCGCCAGGTCGCGCCCGTTGGTCGTGGATGGCAGCAGGACGGCGAAGGGGGAGTATTCGCGTATCGCGGCTGTCAGAACGGCAGTGTGCGCCTCGGTGTCGTAGAGCGCGAGGTGGGGCGCGTCGGCCACGCGCACCGCGTCCGCGCCGTAGGCGGTGAGTTCTCTTATGTGGGATTCGTCGGCGCTTCCGATTAGCACAGCTTCGACATTCGTTCCGAGCGTGGGCGCTAGTTCCCTGGCGCGTCCGAGCAGTTCCAGGGTTACGGGACGGACAGCGCCGCCCATTATCTCGGCGGCTACCCAGATTGGGCCGATGTCGCCGCGATCCATTCTGGGGCCGCGCGGCGGGGCTGTCCGGTCGGAAGAGGCGCTGCTGTCGAAGATGCCGCGCTCTTCGAGGAACTCCATGACCTGCGATACGGCGTCTTGGGGAGTCGCGTTCCTGATTACGGTCGCGTCGCGGCCCGATTCAAGGGAGAAGATGTCGTTTACCCAGGTGGGGGAGCCGCTCTCTCCGAATTGGGATGGGTCGTCGGACAGGTCGGCGGCGGTCAGTTCGCGGATGGTCTTCTGTCGGGCTTCCTCCATGTCTTCGCGTTGCGGGTAGGTCTCTTCGGCCACGCCGTCGGTCACGCTTACCAGGGCGGGAAGGGCGCATTCGATTCGCTGGTGGCCTTCGTCGTTCAGGCGGACGGCGGTCAGGGACTTTCCATCCGGCGCGATGTCGAGAGTAGAGACGGCGGTTATCTGCGGTATACCGATCATCTCGGCTATCTCGGGGCCCACCTGTCCGGTTTCGGAGTCGGCGCTGTTGCGACCGCAGATGATGAGGTCGCAATCCTCGCGCTCCAGGGCGAGGGAGAGAGCGCGGGCCGTGGCGAGGGTGTCGGAGCCGGCGAAGGCGCGGTCATTCAGATGTACCGCGTAGTCCGCGCCCATGGCCATGGCCTGGACGAGCGCTTCGGACGCCTGGGGCGGCCCCATGGTCAGGACGACGACCTCGGCGTCATGCTCGGCCTTGAGACGGGCGGCGAGGGATACGCCGAGGACGTCGTAGGGGTTGACCTCGTTCGGAACGCCTTCGCGGACCATGCGGCGGGTCTCGTTGTCGAAGCGGAGCATCGAGATCGCCGGAACCTGTTTTATGCAGACTGCTATCTTCATCTTGCGTCTCCAGTCGAGTTTCAGGGTATAGCGGTTTGGGACGAAATGGGCGATTGCATAGGGTTTCATATATTCCGGTTTATGTCGTACTGGTGGGGTTTCAAGTGAGTTTCCAAGTGGGACAGGACGCGGGTCACGTGGAAAGTGACCTGTAATCACCTGTTGTTAGCTATGGACCGAAAATTTTTCGGTCGGTCGGGTGGTCATTGATAAATTTCTCCTTATGTATCAGTGTATTTGTTCTGTGGTGTAAGTATTGTAACATAGGATGGCAGCAGTTATGCAACAGACGCTATATCAGAGAAAATTATAGGGTAAGTCTGAGCTAGTCAGAAAAATTAGTGTTGACATAAGGATTGCATTAGTTCATACTAACTCAGCCGTTAAGTACAGGCATACAGAAAAGGTTCAAGAGGGCTGATTTGATGAAGTCGAGCGCGTTCAGACTGTTGATGTTGGTTCTCGCGCTGGCGATAGCGGGTCTGACCGTATCTGTGTGTCAATCGTCGGATGTTGACGAAAGCGTCACGTCCGACGTCAATGAGGCGAATAAGGCGGCGCGGGAAGCGGCTGACGCGGCTCAGGAAGCGGCGAGTTCGGCTGCCAACCAGGTGGCTACCTCCGCTATGCCCGGCTCCAGTGAGAACCTGCCTCCGGGCCCCGGGAGCCTCAATGTGTATTCCGGGCGCAGCGAGTCGCTGGTTGGGCCGATAATCGAGCAGTTCTCCGACGCCACCGGGATAGATGTCAAGGTCAAGTACGGAAGCACCTTCGAGATAACGGCGACGCTGATGGAAGAAGGCAAGAACTCTCCGGCGGACGTGTTCTTCGCGCAGGACCCGGGCGGTCTGGGCGCGGTGTCGGAAATGCTGTCCACACTGCCCGGGGATGTGGTTCTGAAGGTTCCCGACTGGGCGAGGTCGCCGGACGGCAAGTGGGTTGGTATCTCGGGGCGCGCCCGTGTCATCGTTTACAGTACCGAATTGGTTAGCGAGGACGAACTTCCCGCGTCGGTGAAGGACCTGACCGATCCGAAGTGGAAGGGCAAGATAGGCTGGCCTCCGACCAACTCTTCGTTCCGCACGATGGTGACCGCGATGCGGCTGATGTGGGGGGAGGAAGAGACGCGGCAGTGGCTGAGGGATATGCAGGCTAACGAGCCGGGCATATTCCCGAAGAACACGCCGATAGTGGCGGCGGCGGGCGCGGGCGAAGTGGCGGTCGGGCTGGTGAATCACTACTATCTTCACAGGTTCATACAGGAAGAGGGCGACGACTTCGCCGCGAGAAACCTGTTCCTGAAGAACGGCGGGCCGGACAGCCTTGTGATGGTCGCCGGAGCGGGAATCCTGAATACGAGCGAGAATCGCGGGAACGCGGAGGCGTTCATGCGGTTCATGCTGTCTAAGGTGGCCCAGCAGTATTTCGCGGGGCAGACGTTTGAGTATCCGCTAGTGGAGGGGGTGAAGACGCACCGCCTGCTTCCGCCGTTAGATACGCTGGACGGCCCCGACATTGATCTTGGCCAGCTTTCGGACCTTCAGGGTACGGACGCGATGCTGAGGGAAACCGGAGTCATACCCTAGGTTCTGCTGACACTTGAAAATCGACCGTTCTAAACAAGCTAAATTGCAGCTAATCACGCCACAACCCACACGTATGGATTCCCGCTTTCGCGGGAATGACGAGAAATGTCAACACAGCCTAGTTCCGCCGAGGGGCGAGAAAGCGCCGCGCTGAGAAGGATGTCAACTCTCTCCAACCTTGCCCTTGCTTGGTCTTCGGGCTCTTCCACTCGCCCCTCGGCCTTCCTGGCCGCGCCCGCCCTCCTGGTGGGCGCGGCTATGTCACTCCCCTTGGCGTACCTTCTGGTCAGGAGCGTGGGGGCCTCGGACGAGGCGTGGGAACTGTTGTTCAGGATGCGGACGGCGCAGATACTTGGACGCTCGGCGCTGCTGGTGGTCGTTGTGGTCGCGGGGACGCTCGCGCTGGGGGTTCCTCTGGCGTGGCTGACTACCCGGACGGATCTGCCCATGCGTCGCGTCATGGCGGTTCTGGTCGCGCTTCCCCTGGTCATACCGACATACGTGGGCGCGTTTCTGATCATCTCGGCGCTGGGGCCGCGCGGACTCGTCCAGGGTATGCTCGAACCGCTGGGCGTTTCGCGTCTGCCGGAGATCTACGGACTTCCGGGCGCGGCGGGAACTCTCATCTTTCTGAGCTATCCCTACGTTCTGCTGACGGTAAGGGCGGCGCTGAGGCGAATGGATCCCAGCCTGGACGAATCGGCGCGGCTGCTCGGACACGGGCCGGCGAGCGCGTTCTTCAAGCTCACGCTGCCGCAGCTGAGGCCGGCGATGTCGGCGGGCGGGCTGCTTGTCGCGCTCTATACGGTCAGCGACTTCGGGGCGGTCTCGCTGATGCGCTACGAATCTTTCACATGGGCGATCTATCAGCAGTACCAGGGGACTTTCGACAGGTCGGTGGCGGCTGTGATGGCGCTAGGGCTGGTGTCGCTGGCGGCGCTGGTTCTTCTGGTGGAGAACGTGGCGCGGGGCAATCGTCGCTATTACAGGTCGTCCTCCGGCTCGGAGCGTACTCAGGCCATACAGAAACTGGGGCGGACGCGCTGGCCGTGCGCGATATTCGCCTGGGTCGTGGTTCTGCTGGCGCTCGGACTGCCGACGTCGGTTCTGGCGTACTGGCTGGTGAACGGCATGATAAACGGCGAGCCGCTGCTGATACTGTGGGAGGCGACGCGGAACGCGGTGGCGGTGTCGCTCATGGCGGGGGTGATAGCGGCACTGTTCGCTGTTCCGGTGGCGGCGCTGTCGGTGAGGCATCCGGGCTATCTAGCGACATTCGTCGAGAAGATCAGCCACACGGGATACGCGCTGCCGGGCATCGTGGTGGCACTGGCGCTGGTGTTCTTCGGGAGCAGGGTGGCGACGCCGCTGTACCAGACTATCTGGCTGCTGGTGTTCGCATACGTGGTTCTGTTTCTGCCCGCCGCGCTTGGGGCGGTTCGCTCCTCGCTCGTCCAGATAAGCCCTCGCCTGGAAGAGTCGGCCAGAGTTCTCGGTAGGGGGCCGTTACGTGTTATGCTCTCTGTCACCGGACCTCTGATGAGGCCGGGTCTGCTGATGGGCGGGGCGCTGGTGTTCCTGGTTACGATGAAGGAGCTTCCGGCGACGCTGATACTGGGGCCGCTGGGTTTCAAGACGCTTGCGACCGCTGTGTGGTCGGCGTCGTCGGAAGCGTTCTTCGCGCAGGCCGCCGCTCCCGCGCTGACGCTGATTCTGAGTTCGTCTATTCCCATGGCGGTACTCATGCTGAGGGAGCGAAGTAGATAGGGATGGAAACTCCGGTTATCCGGGGCCGCGCGCTGACGAAGCGATTTGGCGACATTCTGGCGGTTGATTCCGTTGACCTGGACGTGTGGCCCGGCGAGATAGTCTCGATTTTGGGCGCGAGCGGCTGCGGCAAGACGACGCTGCTGAGGCTTATCGCGGGCTTCGAGAAGCCGACGTCGGGATCAATCAGCATATTGGGGCGGGATATGTCGGGCGTTCCACCGGACAAGCGCGGCCTGGGCATGGTGGTTCAGGAGTACGCGCTGTTTCCGCATATTACGGTGGAGCGCAATATAGCGTTCGGGCTTCAGAACCTGGACGATTCGCGGCGGGCTGAGCGGGTGTCGGAAGCGCTGGAGTTGGTTCATCTGGCGGGATTCGGGCCTCGCTATCCCTACGAACTGTCCGGCGGCCAGCAGCAGAGGGTGGCCTTGGCGCGGACGCTGGCCCCGAATCCGGCCGCCGTCCTGCTGGACGAACCGTTCAGCAACCTGGATTCGGCGATGAGGCAGCGGCTCAGGTCTGAGGTGGAGGAGATACTGCGCTACCAGCGTACCGCCGGCGTGTTCGTCACCCATGACCGAGAGCAGGCGTTCGCGATGGCGGACAGGGTGGGGGTGATGGTGGACGGACGGCTGTTGCAGATCGGCGCGCCGGAGCGGATATACCACTTTCCGGCAAGCGCGGAGATCGCCGGATTGACCGGGGCGCGCGACTTCGTTGCCGGGCGTGTCAGGGACGATGGCGGCGTGGATACTCCGCTCGGAGTTCTGCGATGCGCTGATTCGGAGAGTCTCGCGCCCGGCGAGTCGGTCAGCGTTCTCATCCGCCCGGACGACCTGGAGTTGGCGGCGGACGAGAATGGGAATGGGACCGTGGTGTCTCGCGAGTTCAGGGGGGACGAGGTAATCCTGAACGTCCTTCTGGACTCAGGGGATTCGGTCAGGTCGAGAAGGCGGTCGTTTTCCAGGATGCCCGCGGGAAGCAGGGTGAGGGTGGTTCCGGTGAGGCCGATTCCGTTCGCGGCGTATCGGCGGGTGTAGGGTCTGGTCACCCCCATCCTAGCCTTACCCCGTCAAAGGCTGAGAAGGGTAGGTATTTCACCCTCACCCTAGCCCTCTCCCTGAGGGAGAGGGGATTAGCCGACACATTTTCCTACCCTTGTGACCCCGTCGAGGGGGAAGGGATTTTGGACTACCTCGCCTAGAAGGTCAGGGATACTTTTAGCGCGCCGTCGCCCTTGGCGTCGGCGAGGTCGAAGGCTTCCTGGACGCGGGATATGGGGTACTGGTGGGTGACGAACGGCTCCATGTCTATCTCGCCGTTCTGGATGAAGTCCACGGCGAGCTGGAAGCGGGCAGGCCGGGTTCGTCCTGAGCACCGAAGACGGTGTGGATGTCGAGACGCTGGCGGAAGAAGGTGTCCCAGTCGAACGGGACGCGCTCCATGGTGGGCGGCAGACCGAAGACGGCGATTTGTCCGAGCGGCTTGACCATCTTGAGGGACTGGTTGAGCGTCTCGACGCTGCCGACGGCCTCGATGACGAGGTCGGCGCCCTGCCCGTCGGTGAGGTCGAGAACGGCGTCGGTGGCGCGCTGGCCGGTGACGTCAATCAGGTCGTCAACGCCCATGCGGCGCGCGCGCTCCAGCCGTTCTGGAACCGGCTCTATGGCTATGATACGGTGCGCTCCGATGCGCCTGAGCATGAAGTCGTGGAAGAGGCCGACCGAACCCTGTCCGACAACGGCGACGGTCTTGCCGACGAGGGAGGGGAGCTTGCGGCAGCCGAAGACGACGGTGCCAAGCTGCTGCGCCATGAGAAGGTGGGCGAGCGGCACTTCGGCGGGCAGGCGAAGCAGGAACTTGGGGTCTATTAGCTGGTAGCCCGCGAATGTCCTGGAGCTCCAGATGTTGGGCGCGGTGAGGACTATTTCGCCTTCCTGGAAGCCGGTGTCGCCGCCGTCAACGACGACGCCGACGCCCTCGTGTCCGGGGTATCCGTGGGGCAGGGGCCATTCATAGACGTTCCAACCCATGTAGCAGATGTGCAGGTCGCTGCCGCAGATGGAGGCGAGTTCCGTCCTGACGAGAACCATACCGGGTTCGGGATCCGGTATGGGAACTTCGTCGCATCTGAGTTGTCCGAGCGCTGTCGCAATCGCGGCGGGCATGGTGGGCATGGTGGCGTTCCTCCGGGGTTTTGTTGTGCATCGGGTGGGATTATAGCAGAGTGGGCGGCCTGGATTTATTAGGTCGCGCTCGGAAATTTATATCGAAACGACATTCAAGCCCTGTATCCGCTCGAAGTGTCTTCTGTTGTTGGTAAGCAGAGTGAGGTTGTGGCGTATAGCAGTAGCGGCAATCAGAGTATCTAGGTCGCCTATGGTGTTTCCGGCGGCTCTCAGCCTGCCCCGTTCCATAGCGAATATACGGCATATCTCATCGTCCAACTCCACGACGCTTACGCTATCAAGGAAACGTCGCAAGTCTCGCGCGTCATCTTCAGGGTTTCTGGAATAGAACACACCCTCATAGAGTTCCGCTAGAGTTATCATGCTGATGCCAAGTCCATCCGGGCTCAACTCGTTAATGCGCCTGACCACTGACTCGACTCTATTCAGATAGTTGATAGCCCAATCCGTATCCACCAGATACCGCATAGCTCTTACTCGCTGAATTCGCTGTTACGTTCAGGGTGGCGATAATCGTGGAGGTACTTCTTGATATCCTCCCAGCTGTCCAACTTCCTGTGTTCTTGCGCTACGTTTCCGTACCGTTCCATCCACTTTTCGTAGGCTAGATTCGACTCCGAGCCGTTGATGGTTATGGACACTTCCTGGCCTTCCTCGAGGTCAAGCCGCTCCAGGGGTTTAAGCGCACCGTTGGTGAATTTGGCTTTTATGGTTTTGGTCATGGCTAGATTCTCCTGTGGACTGGCTATCTCATATAGTCTTGGGCTTCCATCCACATATAGACGGGGTATATCTGGTTGGTGTATTTGTACGCGCCCCTGCCGCCTTCGCGGTCGGGCTCGACCACTCCGAGTTCGCGCAATCTTCTGAGCAGGTTGTCGAATACGCGGAACTCTTCGTCGGTCAGAATGGACGCTATCTGTTGTCTGGTGAAGGTGGGCTGTATGATGGAGTCGGCGGACATCTTCCTGATGATAGCGCGATATCTGTCGCTTCTGATGGCTCGGTATATACTCGGATCGAGATATTTTTGCCCCACGCTGACGGCCGCTCCCCTGATACCGGCTACGGCGTCGCGCTTGGTCACCACATCATCGGTATCAGTCCAGAAAGTGGCGTCGCCAATCTCCTGCATCATAACGGGAAGGCCGCTCGAATACTCTACCATTATTCTGAGCGCGTCGGCGTTCACATTCATTTCGGCCTCTCCGAAAGCCTTGATGAAGAAGTATTCCACCTCCTCGTCTGACAGCCTTTCAAGTTCTACTATTCTGAATACTCTCATCAAAGACGGTTGATGAACCGCGAGTTGGTCGCGTCTTTCGGATAATCCGCTCAGCATAATGAACACTGGATACGGGCCAAAGTGGATCGCTATTTCGTCAACGAAGCTCTTGTACCAGTTGGCGAACTGATTATTGTCTGCCAGTCCGTTGATGTCGTCGAGGATTATGAAAACTCCACATCTGTCTTCGGTTATACGCGCCACGAACTCGCCTAGTATCTCCGGGAATCTGCTCGCCAGTAGATGCAGATCGTCCGGCTCCGGGCGGAATTCAATCGTGATTCCCAACGCCCCGACCTTCTTGACCCTGTCTTCAAGCATACCGGCAATTCGAGAGTACCAGGGTTTATCCCATCCTTCCTTCACCAACTCTTCGACTATGCGACGAGTCAACTCTTCAAGAGTATTCACGCCACCGAGGAATACATGAATTCCTACCATGTCATGGTTGACACCAGCCATCTGTCGCATTATCAAGGCGAACGAACTTTTGCCGATTCCCCTGTCTCCGGTAAGAAACACGTTCTCCTGTCTGCCAGCGGCGGACTGTCTCAGGTAGTTATCAACTTCCCTGATTTGCTGGATGCGGCCCGCGAACAAATCCGCGGGCGCGGGACTGCCTGGGGTGAAAGGGCTTGAGAATTTCTGGTCAATCGTCGCCATGAAAACTCCCTATGTGGTTGCCTATTCTTTCACATCATCAATCAGTCAGTACGTCGCCCTTCCGCCGGTTATGTCGAAGACGGCGCCGGTGCTGAAGGAACATTCTTCTGAGGCGAGCCAGGCGACGAGGGCGGCTATTTCGTCTATCTCGCCGGTGCGGCCCATGGGGATGCGCTCTACCATGTAGGCTATCTGCTCAGGGGTGAATTCGTCCAGGATGCGGGTCTGGACTACGGCGGGGGTTACGCAGTTGACGCGGATTCCGGTCTGGGCGAGTTCCTTGCCGACGGACTTGGTGAGTCCGATGACGGCGGCCTTGGTGGCGGAGTAGGGAACCATGCGGGGGTTGCCCTCTTTGCCAGCGACGGAGGCTATGTTTATCACTCGGCCATAGTCGCGCTCGAGCATATAGGGAATGACGGTATGGGTGAATGAGAAGACGCCGCGCAGGTTGGTTCTGTAAACGCGGTCCATCTCCTCTACGGGTAGTTCCCAGATGTTGCCGTTGATTCCGCCGATGCCTGCGTTGTTCACCAGGATGTCTATCCGGCCCCATTCGTCGAGGGCCTGGCGGCAGGCGCGTTCCGCCGTTTCGGGCTCAGCGACGTCGCCTATGGTGAGCGCGGTCTGAGCGCCGCGCGCGCCGAGTTCGCTGGCGGCCTGCTCGCCGAGAGAGCCGTCGAAGTCGACCATGGCGACGCGCGCTCCCTCGCTTCCCAGCCTGCGGGCTATGCCGTAGCCGATGCCGGTGGCCGCGCCGGTGACGATGGCTACCTGATTGTCGAAACGGGCCAATTTGGGTACTCCTTTGTGTTCTTATTCCTCTGGATTCCCGCGAAAGCGGGAATGACTGAATTATTGTAGTTCACCCTCACCCTAGCCCTCTCCCTGAGGGAGAGGGGATTTTCATCATATAAATTACGGGAGTTTCACCCCCATCCTAACCTTCCCCCGTCGAGGGGGAAGGGACTTTTGGAGGGACTTTCGCTTAGAGAGCCGACTCCTCTCTGAGGTCTTTGAGAGACTGGGAGAAGGCGGCGATGGTGCTGTCTATGACGTCTTCGTCGTGGGCGGAGGATACCAGGAAGGCGCGTCCGCCCATCATGTCGACGCCGTTGACGAGCATGGCGCGGCGGATGGCGCGGGTCTTTTCCTGGGGCATGGTGTCGTATATGTCCCGGTAGGACATATCGCACAGGCCGCGGTCGCAGGCGCAGTCCGCGCCGAGGTTGACGTGGATGATGGAGGCTATGCCGTGCGCGTGTCCGGTGATCTCGTTCTGGATGAACGCCTCGTTGAGTCCGTCTCGCAGGCGCAGGGCCATGGCGTCGGCGCGGGCGTTGACATCGCCGGTGGCGATGGCTTCGAGCGTGGCTACTCCGGCGGCGACCGTAACGGGCTGCGCGTTGTAAGTGCCGCCCTGCGGAACTCTCAGAACGGAGTCCCATTCGGGGTCGTCCCTGAACGCCATTAGCTCCATGATGTCGGCTCTGCCGCCGACGGCGGCGCCCGGCTGGCCTCCGGCGACTATCTTGGCCATGGTGGTGAGGTCGGGTTCGAGGTCCCAGCGAGCCTGCGCTCCGCCCGGAGAGAGGCGGAAGCCGGTTATCACTTCGTCCATTATGAATACGACGTTGTGTTTGGCGGTGACGTCGCGTATGTCCTGGAGGAAGTCGGGGTTCATCAGGGGGAAGGTGCCGTAGTGCGCGCCGTTGCACTCGACGATGACGGCGGCCACGTCGTCGTTTTCGGCGAGTATGCGGTCAAGGGCGGCGGCGTCAACGGGCGCGACTATCACGGTGTCCTGAACCTCTTTCGGGACGCCGCCGAGCGCCTGGCCGGATTCTGGGGTGACGTAGTCGTGCCAGCCGTGGAAGTGTTCGTGGAACTTGACTATCTTGGTCTTGCCGGTGTAGGCGCGGGCCAGCCTGAGCGCGAGGTAGGTTGATTCGGTGCCGGACGCGGTGAATCGGACGCGCTCTATGTTGGGCATGAGACGCTTGACGGCTTCGGCGTATCTGATTTCGTGGGTGGTCGCGCCGCCGAGGTGTGTTCCGCGGACCGCCTGCGCCGCCACCGCGTCGGTTACGGCGGAGGGGTTGTGTCCCATGAGCAGGCTGCCGTTGCCCATCACGTAGTCAATGAGTTCGTTGCCGTCAACGTCGAACTTGCAGGGGCCGTCGCCATGCTCGATATAGACGGCGAAGGGCGAGGTGAAGCGGGTCTGGTGGGTGATGCCGCCCGCGAACAGTTCGCGTCCGCGCCGGTGCCAGTCCTCGGAAGCGGGGAATTTCTGTCTGAAACGCTCTTCTATGGTCGCCATGTCGTTCCTCCTTATGACTGGCGGGTTGGCAAGATCATATATCTTGGTTTATAAATCAACAGGTGGGTTCTGGTGGGTTGAGTGGTGAGCAACAGGTGATTAGAACACCAGCGTTTACCAGTGTTTCACCAGTGTTAGCTTTGGGGCGTTTTTTCGCGCTCCCAGAATTTGGAGAATATAACTTGGGGTTTATGTATATTGATGTTGACGGTCATTAGGTATCTGTACTCCTTAGCTAGTTTGTATGTTCGTATGATAGCACAAAGGGGATATGGATGTGTAGTCCTTCGGGAAACTGAGCGCGACTTGGAGAGACGCCGGCTTAGTGTAGTGGGCAGACGGCGAAGGCCGTTTTCTGGAAGAATGTTCTGTCGGGGGACTGATCGGCGCTTCCGCCCGATGTTAGCGTCGCGGCATACGCCTGCTCGTTGGCGTAGGCGCTGGACGATATGGCGTAGGCGCTGGTGAACAGCAGCAGCAGAACGATTACGGCCAGTGATATTGGGAATACTATTGGAAGTTCGCGCATTTTCCAAACCTCGCTACTTGGGAGAAAATTTCATAAGCCTCGACTGTTATCCCGCAGTGGCTGGGATTGAACCTAATCACCCCCATCCTAACCTTCCCCCGTCAAGGGGGAAGGGACTTTCTACTTGGTTTTCAGATACTCTTCCAGATGTTTCCTGAGAAGGACGCGGCCCCTGTGCAGGCGGGACTTGAGCGCGGCGACGCTAATCCCGATTATCTCGGCGGCCTCGGCGTTGGATAGTTCCTCGATGTCGCGGAGGACTACCGCCGCCTTCATGTCGTCGGGCAGCATCCCGATGCCCTCGCGCAGCCTGTCGCCAAGCTCCGAATCGGTGGCGGCCCTGTACGGCGTGTCGCTCCAGTCCGGCACGTCGACGTCGTCCAGGCCCGTCCGGGTGAGTTCGCGCGCCTTCTTCTCTTTGCGGAGACGCATCAGCGCGGCGTTGACGGTTATCCTGTACAGCCAGGTGCTTACTTTGGATTCGCCCCTGAACCTGCCGAACGCCCTGTAAGCGGAGAGGAAGGCTTCCTGGGCGACGTCCTCGGCGTCCTGCGGATTTCCCATGATGCGGAAAGCCACATTGTACACGAAGCCGGCGTATTCCTCGACGACGCGGTCGAAGTCGGCGGCCGCGCTTGGGTGGGCTATTCGGTTTTGGGATGGTTTTGGCACAGGTTCGCTCTGTATCGCTTGTTCACCCCCATCCTAACCTTCCCCCGTCGAGGGGGAAGGGACTTTGGATATTCGCTGAATCCTTTTGGATTGGGGCGCATCTAATTCTATCTGAGTGTCTGTATTTGCGAAAGCCTGTTGACGCAGGGGAGGTCTTCTATTACATTTTGGGTAGCTTCTCGTCAAGCGAGTTTTTTTAGCATGGCGGCGTATAGATTCCCGCTTTCGCGGGAATGACTTGGGTGTGGAGCGTTGAGTGTTGCGTTTCTTCAATCTGTTCAGGAGAAGAGAGGCGGACTGCCCGGAGGTTCGGGCGGCGTCCTCGGATTTTCTCGACGGCGACATGGGCCGCAGGGAGCGCGGCAGGATTGCGGCTCACTTGGAGAAGTGCGCGCCTTGCAGGGCTTTCGTGAACACGCTGCGGGCTACGCTGGATTTGCTGCGCTCCACGCCCGCGCCGGAGCCGCCGGAGGGGTTGGAGCGGCGAATCAGGGATAGGTTGAGGGATTCGGGGGCTGTCTGAACTGTGATTTTGGGGATTAGGGTGATGGGCAGGATTCGCTCGCTCAGCGTAAGAGTCCGGGATGGTCAAAGAAAATCACCCTCATCCTGAGGGAGAGGGGATTTTCGCGTCGTAGGGATCGCGATACAGGTTCGGACGCTTGTATCTGTCAGGGAAGCAGTTCGGGCAGTGAACTTATGATGCGGTCGGGGCGGATGTGGGAGCCTTTGGGGAGGCCCTTTCCGGCGTGGTCGTGCCAGATGGCGGTTATGCCGAGGCGCTGAGGGGCGGCTACTTCCCATTCCAGGTTGTCGCCGACCATCCAAGCATCCGAGGGTTGCGCGTCTAGTTGTTCGAGGGCGTGGAGATAGACGCGCTGGTCGGGCTTGCCCGCTCCGAACTCTTCTTCGACCAGGATGCAGTCGAAGTAGGGTTCTAGGTTGAAGCGGTTTATCTTGCCGCGCTGGGACGCCTTGTTGCCGTTGGTTATCAATGCCAGGGGAACGCCCGCGTCGTTCAGAGCCTTCAGCGTTTCCAACGCGCCCGGGAACACGTGGACGCGGCGCTGGTGTTCCTCGATGTAGGCTTCGGATATCAGGTTGGCTAAGCGTGGGGCGTAGATTCCCATGCGGCTGAAAGCGCCTCGGACCATCTCGTACCGGACGTTGATGGTATTCAACCGTCCGAGTTTGTGGCGTTCGGGGTCTGACCAGAACCACTCGCGGTATGAGTTTATGCCCTCCACAAGCTGCTCCGCCGTCCAGCCGGGCAGGTCGCCTACGTGGATTTCGCACACGTGCAGCCAGGTGTCCATGGAGACCGCGCCGAAGGCGATGATGGTGTCATCGAGGTCGAAGAGGATCGCCTTGGGGAGCGTATGGAATGGGTAATCTGCCATGTGTCGTTTACTCGTCGCAATCCCAAGCGTGGGCGCATAGCTCTCGATACTTCCATTCAAGAAGCGCGGTCTCGGCCTCTATACGGTATTCCAACTCTTGGTAGAACTCAGCCTTGTATGACTTCGGTCTGCTTTCCAAGTCGCTTTTCATGGAGTCTATCCGTCGCTCACTCACGTTTTCCATGCACCTGACCCAGCCAACGAGTGCCGCTTCGGGGTTTTTGTCCTCAAGGCACATATCTATGTGGTGCTCTATGAAATGCAGATCATCCGCATCGCTTTCACTGTCGCACATATCGCGCCAGGCTCGCAGATTCGCCAACTGGTATCTCTGCCTTGTACGCCTGCGGACTTCTCTGGTCTTCACGCGACGACCGATTTCCACCTCGAACCAATCGTTCCCGTTCTTGTCGTTGAATTTCGGCTCGCCGATAATCTTGAAGTACCCGGATTCATCTACACGGACTATATCGCTCGCTTTAGGATCCGACGTGTGGAATCGTTCGTGGGTTAGGATGACTTGGCTGTCAGACTTCTCCGTCAAACTTAGGTGCTTGTAGAATCCGGACCATAGTCCAATCATATTCGCCTCTCTTTCTATTATGCGCGGCGTTCCGCCTTACATTAGTCGCACTGGCAGAGTTGGCGCAGCGCCTCGAAGGGGTAGATGCCGGTGTAGTGGGCGTCGCTCCAGAGGAATTGGAGGGCGTAGCGTCCGACGCGCAGATATTCTTCGGCGCGGAGGTCGGCGGGGACGCTGGCGGGGTCGAGCAGGGGGCGGTTGGTCCATTCCTCGACGCATTCGGCGCAGCTGCAGTTCAGGCGCAGGTAGGTCGCGGTGAATTGGCACACGTGGTCGTCCGTCCAGTTGATGGTGACGCGCTGGCCTTCTATCTGGACTTCCGATACTCCTAATCTCGTCGTCATTGGCGGAGTCACCCCCATCCTAACCTTCCCCCTTGACGGGGGAAGGGACTTGTGCAATCGTCTCTACTCTCGCGCTGTTTGATTCCGTCGGTTACTATGGTAGCTTAGTCAGGCGGGATATGCGAGTGTGCCGCCGCCCAACGCAGGGTCTTTCGATTATCAACCAATTACGTTCGTGGTGGCCCTTCGACAAGCTCAGGGCGAACGATGGACGGGCGGCCCTTCGACGGGCTCCCTTCGACAAGCTCAGGGCGAACGACAGAAGCGGTATCGGGAAATAACCGAAGCGGCCCTTCGACGGGCTCCCTTCGACAAGCTCAGGGCGAACGACAGAAGCGGTATCGGGAAATAGGCGAAAGACCCTGCCGACCAACTTGAATCAGGAGATAGAAATGCTCGACCTACTCATAGTGAATGGACTGGTGATAGACGGGACAGCGAGCCCGGGGTTTCACGCGGCGGTGGGGGTGAGGGATGAGACGGTCTCGATTCATCGGGGGGACGTGTCGGGGCTTGAGGCGGCGCGGGTGATTGACGCGGCGGGCCACGTGGTCTGTCCGGGGTTCGTTGACCTGCACTCGCACGCGGGGCTGACGATGCTGGGCGCGCCGCATCACGACCCGAAGGTGCGGCAGGGAGTTACGACCGAGCTTGTGGGGATTGACGGCATATCCCACGCGCCGTTCAAGACGCAGGACGAGCTTCACCGCTATATCTGGCTGGATTCAGGGCTGAACGGCTACCCGCCGATGCCGGCGGACTGGCTGACGGTGGCGGACTTCCTGGGCAAGTTCGACAACTCGGTGGCTGTCAACGTGGCGTACATACTGGGCAACTCGCCGGTTCGGATATGGTCGGTGGGCTGGAACGAGAGGCCGGCGACGCCCGCGGAGACAGCGGATATGCGGGCGGTCACGCGGGAGGCGATGGAGGAAGGCGCGTGGGGCCTTTCGACCGGGCTGGATTATCCGCCGGGGGCATACGCTTCGACGGACGAACTGGTTGAGTTGTCCGAGGTCACCGCCAGCATGGGCGGGTTCTACCACACGCACACCCGCGCAAGCCTGCGCTCGCAGGGGCTTCTCGCGCCCTGGGAGGAAGCGCTGGAGATAGGTCGGCGGTCGGGGATTCCGGTTCACCTGACGCACTATCGGCAGAGCGCGCAGGGGGTTGGCAGTCATTTGGACTACCTGGGGCTGGTGGAGGACGGACGCGCCGAGGGCATGGACGTGACGTTCGACTGCTACACCTACCCGTACTCAGGCACGACCATCACGATAGGTCTGCCGTTCTGGGCGAAGGACGGCGGCCCCGAAAGGCTGATGGCCGCGCTGCGCGACCCGGAGGACCGCGCCCGGATGGCGAAAGAGATTTCCGGCGACAGGCTCAAGGATAACTGGCTCACGAACTTCACTCAGCCTCAGAACAGCAAGTACGACGGCAGGCTGATTACGGACATAGCGGAGATGCGCGGCCAGGATCCGGCTGAGGCGCTGTTCGACCTGCTGCTTGAGGAGAACCTGGGAATCTCGACCGTGGGACTCGGCACGAATCCGCACACGCTGCCCGCGTTCGTGTCGCACCCGGCGGGGATGATAGCGTCGGACGCGATATTGTTCGGCGAGTATCCGAATCCGCGCACCTACGGTTGCTTCCCGATAGTGCTGGCCGAGTTCGTCAGAGCGGAGAAGCATCTGCGGCTGCCGGAGGCTATACGCAAGATGACTTCGTTCCCGGCGCAGCGTCTGGGACTGCCGGACAGGGGAATCCTGCGGGACGGGTTCAAGGCGGACATCGTGGTGTTCAACCCCGACACGGTGAAGACCCACGCGACGCGGGAAGATCCGCATCACTACCCGGTGGGGATAGAGTACGTGATAGTGAACGGGCAGGTGGTGATAGAGCGGGGGGAGAATACGGGGGCGCTGCCTGGGCGGGGGTTGCGGCGGGGGCGAGGGAGGACGTGAGGCGTAAGCGTTATCCGAAGCCCAGAGGGGCAATCGCACTAGAGTCGGAAGCGTTGTCCTATGCCGAAGCCCCTCTCTCTGTTCTCCGGGCCTCGGTTACTCTCTTCCGCCACTGGGAATCCCCTTTTCGATTTCGCTCAGTAGTGAATGCGTAAAGTCGTTGTCAAAGTAATCTGCGACTTGCCGACTGAAAACGGCTCCTATGTAGCCTGAGTACAGGACTTTGATTAGGTCGGATGCTATCTCTTCGGAGATATGGCCGCTCTTGGACAACTCTATGATGGCTTTCAGGCCAGCTTGAACGTCCTTTCGCATAGAGTCGTGGTCGGATTGCCGGGGATATGCGGATTGGACTGGGTTCTTCGATTTTCTTGAAAGAACCACTTTTGAGTCTCCTTGCCCTAGCGAGTTTTTAGTAGGCAATCAGATAGGGGTGGCAACGGGGGCGTTACGCTGAGAGTCTGATCATTGCGGCGATTACCGCAATCAGCGTTGTAACTTGCAGTCCGACGATTACGCGTAGCCAGTTGTCCACGCTGTCGAGTCTGCGAGCGATGCGCGCCACTTCGCCCTCGACTTTCGCAACTCGCGCTTCTACTCCGTCTATCATTCTATCATGCTGTTTCCTAATGCTTTAGCTGACTGTATTGTATCGGTAGAACGATGTCAATTCTAGTCCGTCGGCAGCGTATCTCCGGTTATGGCGCGGTGAATGAGGTCGGCTATGGCGGGTTGGGGGATTCCGAGCAGGTCGCGCAGGACTTGTTCGCTGTGCTGGCCCAGGCCGGGCGGGGGGCCGGCGAGTTTGCCGGGGGTGTGGGAGAGACGCCAAGGGGGGCCGGCGTAGGGGAGGGGGCCGGTGTCTTCGCGGTCGAGGGTCTGGAAGAAGGCGCGCGCCTTTAGCTGGGGGTTGTGCAGTAGTTCGGCGGCTTTCAGGACGGGCGCGCTGGGGATGGATTGGGACTGGAGCAAGTTGGCTATGTGGTAGGCGTCTTTGTCGCGCGTCCAGTTGGTGATGATGCGGTCCAGCGCGTCGGCGTTGGACTGGCGGGCGGGCAGGTCGTGGAAGCGGGGGTCTGAGGCGAGTTCGGGGCTTTCCACCGCGGCGCAGAAGCGCGTCCACTCGTCTTCGGAGCGGACGGCTATGGCTACCCATGAGTCGTCGCCCTTGCAGGGGTAGTTGTCGTGGGGGGCCATGCTGTCGGAGCGGTTGCCGAGTCTTTGGGGCGGTCTGCCGCTCATGGTGTAGGCCATTATGTGTTCGGGGATGAGGCTGATGGAGGTTTCCTGCTGTGAGAGGTCTATCTCCTGGCCGCGTCCGGTTCGCGCTCGGTGGTGGAGCGCTATCATCAGGCCGGCCATTCCCATGAGTCCGGCGAAGGGGTCGGTGTGCATGACGCCGGAGTTCATGGGAGGGCCGCCCTCGTAGCCGAGCAGCGAGGTTATGCCGGACATAGGCTCTATCGTGCCGCCGTTGCCCATGTAGTTGGCGTAAGGGCCGCTGACGCCGTAGGCGGGCATACGCAGCAGTATGACGCTGGGGTTGACCGAGCGCAGGACGGGGTACTCCAGGCCGAGGTTGGGCAGGACGCGGCCTGAGAAGTTCTCGGCCACTATGTCGGATACGCTGACAAGTTCCAGGAAGGCGTCCATAGCCTCCGTGTGGTCGAGGTCGAGGGTTATCGCCTTCTTGCCGGTGTTGACGGAGTTGTAGGCGGCGTTGCGGTCGAAGGGGCGCTCGCCAGGGTCGCGGTTGGGGTATGTGCCGGACAGTCGGGGCGGGTAGCCTCCGCGCCATGGGTCTATCCTGTTCAGCGATTCGACCTGAATGACCTCCGCGCCCATGTCGGCCAGAAGGCGGGTGGTGAACGCGCCCGCCCATGCCTGGGTCAGCACGGCGGCGCGAATGTGTCGAAGGGGGCGGGTGTCGCTCATGTCAGATAGCGCCTTCCTTCCGCAGCCGGGCGATTTCGTCCGAGTCCAGTCCGAGTTCGGCGAACACGTCCGCGTTATGCTGGCCTATGGTTGGGGCGGGACTACGGAGAGTCCAGGGCGTTTCACTCATCCTGAAGGGAGGGCCGGGCATGAGTGCATCGCCAGCGGTCGGATGTGGCGCGGACGCGAAGAAGCCGCGTTCGTGGAGATGCGGGTCGTTTGCCAGGCGCTCGACATCCATAGTCATGCCTATCAGCAGACGGAGGGGCGCGAGGCCGTGGAATAGCTCCTCCATAGTGTATTTGGCGAGGTAGGGCAGCAGCAGTTCCTCGAGCTCGTCCGCTCGGCGGCGGCGTTCGGCAGCCGTGGCGAAGCGGGTGTCCTGCGCGATTTCGGGCGCGTCGAAGAACAGCCACATATATTCCCAAGTGGCGTCGTGGCGGACGTTGAGCGAAACGTAGCCGTCCTTGCATGGAAGCAAGGGCGTGGAGCTGCGCATGGGGGATTCTCCGGTGTGCATCGCGCCGAGGAACTGGGGCGCGAAGGTCGCGGCGGCGGCTTCGTGTATGGATATTTCGACCTGCTGGCCGCGTCCGGTGAAGTCTCTGCGCGCGAGCGCGGTCATCGCTCCCAGGAAGCCGGACGCGCCCGCCTGGTAGGATGATTCGTAGCCGGGTTCTTTGAGCGGCTCCCTGTCGGGCGATCCGTTGACGTAGCTGAGGCCGGAGGCGGCGTACTCCACAAGCTCGGTCGCCTGCCAGTCGCGCCAGGGGCCGGTCTGGCCGAACGGGGTTATGGAGACGATGACGAGGGCGGGATTGTCGCGGCTGAGCGCGTCGTAGCTTAGGCCCATGCGCTCCATAGAGCCGGGCGCGAAACTCTCCACCAGGACGTCGGACTTCGCAATCAGCTTGGCGGCTAGGCTTGCGCCGCGCTCGGATTCGAGGTTCAGCGTCGCGCCGCGCTTGTTTGAGTTCAGGTAGATGAACATTCCGCCCACTTCGGGGTCGGCGTCTGGGAAAGGGACGAGCGAGCGGGTGGTGTCGCCGCCGGGCGGCTCGACTTTTATCACGTCGGCGCCGAAGTCGGCGAACAGCTTGGCGCAGAACGCGCCGGCTATGTCGTCGGACAGGTCCAGGACGCGCAGGTCGGAGAGGGCGGCGGTGTCAATTTTCAATTTACAATTCTCAATTCTAAATTACTATCCGCGCTGGTCGCCGAAGTCGCCGAAGCGCTGGTCTCTCTCGCGGGCGCGAGTGATGCCCTGTTCGGCTCCCTGTTCGGCGTCGCGTTCGCGGCGGTAGGCGATTGAGAGGGCGTGGGTCTGGAAGGCGCTGTTCACGGCGGAGCGGAAGCCCATTTCGTCCTGCATCTGGTTGACTGAGAACTTGGAGATGCGGAGCGCGAACGGCTCCTGGAGCGCGATGCGCTGGGCTAGTTTCATGGTTTCCTCGTCCAGAGACTCGCGCGGCACGACGCGGTTGACCAGGCCCAGCCTCTCCGCTTCGCGGGCGTCTATCCAGTCTCCGGTGAAGAGGTACTCTTTGGCCTTTCTGAAGCCAATCTCCCAGGGGAGGCTGGCGAACTGAACGTGCGGGCCTCCCCATCGCACGGTGCGGTCGGAGAATCGCGCGTCCTCGGAGGCGACTATGAGGTCGCAGGCGGTGGCGAGTATCAGGCCGCCCATGATGCAGTAGCCCTGAACCTGCGCGATTGTGGGCTTTGGGAAGTCGCGCCAGCGCAGGGTATTGTCCAGGTTCTGCTTGCGGCTGCGGTCGTAGGAGCCGGGTATGCCGGGCGGATACGGACGCCGCTCGCGGTCGGCGAGTTCCTGCGGGCTGCCGAGGTCGTGGCCGGAGGAGAAGTGGTCGCCCGCGCCCGCTACTATGACCACGCGCACCGAATCGTCGTCCGCGGCGGACATGAGCGCGTCGTCGAACTCTTCCAGCATCAGGCGGCTCTGCGCGTTTCGCACCTCGGGCCGGTTCACGGTTATCTTGAGGACGAGCCCGTCTTTGTCCAGCAGCAGGTTTTCGTAAGTCATCTCTCGCTCCGTTCCATCGTCATATCTGCCCGCCTATGATACACCCTGCGCGGCGTTACCGTAACCGCCCAACGCTTCAGGGTCTTGTATCTTGACTTTGACATGAGACAGACACTCAGACAGGGTAGATATGGACGCGGCAGACCGTAGGGTCTTAGGTCTGGGAGACCGTTCGAAAGCGAGGGCCGCCCGTTCATGGTCCGCCCTGAGCTTGTCGAAGAGCCACCCGTTCATGGTTCGACAAGCTCACCACGAGCGTAATTGGTTGATAATCGAAAGACCGGAGGTTGGGCTGTTGACTGGAAATGTTTCGCAGACCTATAATCGCGTAGGTACGCCGATGCCGTCAAATCGGGGTCGGCAATCAAGATGGGGAAAGGAAAGATTATGAAACGAATCCATTGGACGATGCTGGGGCTGGTAGTGGCCCTGGCGTTTATACTGGCGTGTTCGAGCGCGGACGAGACCGCTCCGGCGGCCCCCGCGGCTCCACAGCCCGCCGCGCCAGCCGAGGCTCCGGCGGCGGCTCCGGCGATGGCGGCGGCCTCGCCACAGCAGCCGGCGGCTCCGGCTCCGGCCGCGCCAGCCGCGCCAGCGGTGGCGGTGCCGACCATAGTGGCGCCGGTCGCGCAGCCGACGCCGAGGGTGTATTCGGCGGTTCCGACGCCGGTTACGACGGGTATGCCGGTGTATGGCGGATCGCTGAAGATAGTGCCGCAGGGCAGCCTGAAGTCGGTTGACCCGCAGTGGACGACGCTCATCGTCACCGCGCACGTCGCGCGGCACACGATGGAGGGTCTGTTCCAGCTGGACGACTCCTTCAGCCCCGCGCCGATGCTGGTGGACAGCTGGGACGTGAGCGATGACGGCCTATCATGGACGTTCGGCCTTCGGGACGGACTGGTATATCACGACGGCAGGGCCGTTACGGCCTCGGACGTGGTTGGTTCGTTCGACAGGGTTAAAGAGAAGGCTGGAATGTACAAGCGGCTGATGGGCGAGTTCGGGGCGGAGATGTCCGCGACCGACGATTCGACCGTCATGGTTACGCTGAGCGAGCCGACCGCGCTGGTGCTGGACTCGATTCACACGAACCAGAGTTTCGCGCCCTACGTGCTTCCCGAAGAGATACACACGCTTCCGCAGTCTGAGTCCTCGCAGGAAGTGATGGGCACAGGGCCGTTCAAGTTCGTTAGCTGGGCTCCCGGCGACAGGTGGATAGCCGAGCGGTGGGTTGACTACGCGAAGCGGGACGAGCCTACGTCGGCGCTGGCGGGCGGCCATACGGTCTATGTTGACACCATCGAGTGGATAGAGATACCGGACATGGCTTCGCGCATAGCGGCGCTGACCGTGGGCCAGGTTCACGCGCTGGACGAGTTCAAGGCGGACTTCGTTCCTCAGATCAAGGACAACCCGGACCTGAACCTGTTCATCAACAAGCCGGGCAACGGCACGGCGGTCTGGATGAACCACCTGAAGCCTCCGTTCAACGACAAGCGCGTGCGCCGCGCTTTGCAGTTGGCGTATCCGATGGAGCGCGCTCTGACGGCGGCGGTCGGCGATCCTGAGTTCTGGAGCCTCTGCACGAACTACCAGGCTTGCTTCACGCGCTGGGACACCGAAGCGGGAGCCGAGGGCCACTATAACGTGCAGGACGTAGCGGCGGCGAAGGCTCTGATAGCCGAGGCCGGGGTAGAGGGCATGGAGGTTCGCGTTATGCAGCCTCTGGATATGCCAGTGCTTCCGGACCTTGCGGCGGTGACCGCCGAGGTGCTTACGGAGCTTGGGTTCGACGTGGACCTTCAGCCTATGGACTGGGCGACGCTCGGAACTCGCAGAGCAGACCCCGAACTGTGGGAGGCGTTCCACACCTGGAGCGGAACGGGCCGCGTGCTCGGGCCTCTGACCAACACTTCCTTGCAGAAGGACGGCTGGTTCAACAGGTACCAGGACGAGACGGGGCAGATGACCGAATTGATGAACAACTTCGCCAGGGCGAAGAGCGCTGAAGAGCAGTTCGCGATCTGGGAAGAGATCAACGCCTTCGCGTTCGAGGATATGCCGACCATCAGGATCGGTGACTTCTACCCGCCGCTCGCTTCCAGGAAAGAGGTGAAGGGCTGGAACCCGATACCGTTCCCTGTGCTGTGGGACACCTGGCTGGAGGAAGAGTAGGTCGGTTCGGTTAGTGATCAGGAATTAGTAATAGCGAGGCGTCGGTGATATACTGCCGACGCCTCGTTGTTTTCGTCGAATGGGACTTGCGACGGCGAGGGGTGTGGGACACGTGGCTGGAAGAAGACAATTAGGAATAGAGTTCAGATATGGTCACCCAGAGCGCACTCACAAAGCGGCGCGTCAAGAACTACACGCATCTGCCCGATCCGCCCAGGATTCCTGACATGATGGAGCAGGCGCCGGCTATCATGGCGTTCCTTAATATGCTGAGCGCGTGGTTCAGACATCGCGGCGACGTGTTCGTGGGGTCGGGGGGATACATTTGGAAGACTCCCTACGACGGGCATGGTCCGCACCCGGACGGCTCTTTCGCGGACGGGATTGAAGATGTCGAGTGGCTCCTTAGTAGCAACGGGTACGTGATAAGCGAGGTGGGCAAGCCGCCGGACCTGGTTTTCGAGGTGGGTTCGCGCAGCACGGGAAGGCGAGACTACACGGAGAAGCGCGAGATCTACGCAGATTACGGGGCGGGCGAATACTGGCGATTCGACCATTCGGGAGGCCGGTATCACGACGCTCCGTTGGCCGGGGACAGGCTGGTGGACGGGGTGTACGAGCGTATCGAGATAGTGAGCGAGCCGGACGGCAGTCATTGGGGATACAGCGATGCGCTGGGATTGGAGTTCTGGTGGGTCAGAGATGAGTCTTCGAGTCAGTTTGAGGGCGAGTTGCGCTTTCGGGATCCGGTGAGCGGGGTGTTTCTGCGGACGCATGATGAAGCGTCGGATGCGGCTGATCGGGCAGAGGAGGCGGAGGCGCGGGCTGAGTTCGCTGAGGAGCGGGCGGCCTACGCGGAAGCGCGTATGTTGGAGATGGAAGCGGAGATGCGACGGTTGCGGGGAGATAAATAGCGGATGGTGGGTGGATTGCCGAGCGGCGAGCCCTTCGGGGTTCCCGCTTTCGCGGGAATGACGGTAAATGTCAACATAGCCTAGTTTTTAGTGGTGAAGGCGTAGATGTCCGGGTACATAATAAGAAGATTGTTTGCGAGCGTTCCGGTGATACTCCTGGTTGGGGTTATCACGTTTTCGATTCTGCATATCGCGCCCGGGGATCCGGCGGTGCTGATGGCGGGGGAGGAGGCGACGCCGGAGGACGTGGAGAAGATGCGGCAGGCGCTGGGGTTCGATAAGCCTTTCTACGTGCAGTTCGGCGTGTGGGTCGGGAATCTGCTGCGAGGCGACCTGGGGACTTCTATCTTCTCGAAGCACACTATAACGAGCCTGATGGCTCCGCGCCTTCAGCCAACGCTCAGCCTGGGGATGCTGGCTATCGTTCTGTCCATCCTGTTCGGGATACCGATGGGGGTGATAGCGGCGTGGAAGGTTGGGAGCTTGACGGACAGGGGCGTTATGGTGTTCGCGGTGCTGGGGTTCAGCGTTCCGGTGTTCTGGCTGGGGTTCATCTTCATCTGGCTGTTCGCGGTGCATTTCAGGATATTCCCGGCGGTGGGGTTCGTGCCGATAAGCGAGGGGATTTTCCCGTATCTGAAGAGCCTGACGCTGCCCGCGCTGGCGAACGCGATACCGTTCTCGGCGCTTGTGGCGCGGATGACACGCTCGACGATGGTGGAGGTGTTGCAGGAGGATTACATAAGGACGGCGCGGGCGAAAGGGCTGGCGGAGTTCGGGGTGATAGGGCGGCACGCGCTGAGGAACGCCTCGATACCGATAGTGACGGTCATCGGGCTTGTGTTCGCGGCGCTGGTGAGCGGCGCGGTGGTTACGGAGACGGTGTTCGCCATACCCGGGCTGGGCAGGCTGCTGGTTGACGGGGTTGTGAGACGGGACTATCCGATAGTGCAGGCGATGCTGATGGTGACGGCGGTGAGCTATGTGTTCGTGAATCTGGTGATTGATATTTTCTACGCTTATCTGGACCCGAGGATAAGATATTAGGGAGTTTTTGGTCGTTAGTGATTAGTTTTTAGTTTGGCGGGCGGGGTATCACCCTCACCCTAGCCCTCTCCCATCGAGGGAGAGGGGATTTTCGCGGTTAGCGTAGGGGATGGCAATTGATTGAGACGCAGCAGATTCCGGCGCGGGCGCATCGCGGACTTATTCGCGGTTCGGTGTTCGCGCTGCGACGAAATCCGAATATGCTGCTGGGCAGCGTGATTCTGTCCGTCGTGGTGGTGATAGCGCTTGTCTCACCCTACCTGACGCGAACGGACCCGTCGGCGCTGAATCCGTTCGACAGACTCCAGGCTCCGAGTTCGACGCACTGGTTCGGAGCGGACCATCTGGGCAGGGACGTGTTCGACAGGACGCTCGTCGGCAGCAGGGTCTCTCTGCTGGTGGGTTTCTCGGTGGGACTTGTCACCTCGGTCGCCGGGCTGCTCATCGGCCTCATATCCGGGTACTACCGACGGCTGGACAACATCATCATGCGGTTCATGGACGGGCTGATGGCGTTTCCGTCGCTGCTGCTGGCGCTGGCGCTTATCGCGGTGCTGGGAGCGAGCGTGTTCAACGTGATACTGGTGATATGCGTGGTGGACACGCCGAGGATGGTTCGCGTGGTGAGGGGATCGGTGCTGTCGCTGAGGGAGCAGCAGTTCGTGGAAGCGGCGAACGCGATAGGCACGCCCGCTTGGAGGATTTTGCTGCGGCACATAGCTCCGAACACGTTCGCGCCGGTGATGGTGCAGGCGACGTTCATATTCGCGCTGGCGATAATCGTGGAGGCGAATCTGAGCTTCCTGGGCGCGGGCGTTCCGCCCTCGATTCCGAGTTGGGGCAACATCATGGGGCAGGGGCGGACGTATTTGCAGATAGCGGTGTGGGTGACGTTCTTCCCCGGATTGTTCCTGTCGCTGTGCGTTCTCTCCATCAACCTGGTTGGGGACGGGTTGCGGGATACGCTGGATCCGAGGTTCTCGCGTAGGGCGTGATTCGCTAGTTGTTAGTTTTTAGTTCTTGGGTGGCGTTCGTTGTGGGTGGAAAGAGGTGGACGCCGCCTCTTTTTCACGCCCCCGAACCGTAAAAGGTTCAATCGAAATGTCCTGACTCGTGGTTGGACTTTGTTGACTGCAAATTTTTTCAGTCATATAATCGCGTCAAGGCTCAGGGTCAAAGGGCCTGAGAGCTATTGTGACCGTATGTAAACCTAGACAACGCTCGGTTCACTGAACTCCGAGCCCGCTCAAACAGCAGGGAGGATTCTCATGCGACATACATATCTGATAATAGTGGGGCTGGCGGCGCTGTTGGCGCTGGCGCTGGCCTGTTCGAGTTCTGAGGAACCGGCGGCTCCGGCTCAGCCGCAGGCGCCCGCTCCGGCCGCGCCCGCGCAGGCGGCTCCGGCTGCCGCGCCCGCCGCGCCCGCCGCGCCGCAGGCTCCGGCCCAGGCGGCTCCCGCGGCTCCGGCGGCGGAAGCGCCGGCGGGGACGCAGGTTCAGGCTCCGTCGGTGGCGGCTCTGAGGCCGGAGTCCAGGCCGATAGAGATGGGCGGCGAGGCGAAGTTCGGCGGGACGCTGAAGTACGTGCCGCAGGGTTCTATCAAGTTCATTGACCCGATGGCGACGGGCGCTATCGTAACCGGAACGGTTGGGCGTCATTCCTACGACCAGCTATTCTGGCGGAACGCGAACTACGAGATATTCCCGCAGATGCTGGACAGCTGGAGCATCAGCGATGACGGCACGGAGTACACCTTCAAGGTGCGGGAAGGCCAGGTGTTCCACAACGGCGATCCGCTTCGTATGGTGGACATAGCGGAGTCTCACAACCGCTTCGCGCGGGTTGACCCGCTTGGCCGCCAGCTTCTGGGCATATCCGCCGGGAACGAGGGCAAGGAACGCCCGGACCAGGTGTTCAACCAGACGCTGGACGAGAGCAACAACACAATCGTGATGAAGTTCGAGCAGCCGACCGCGATGGTGCTGGAGTTCCTGGCGCAGCTAGACCCGCGCCAGCCTTCCATCATGCACGAAGACCTCTGGTCGGTAGCCCCGGGCCAGCCCATAGATACAGGGATAGGCACGGCGGCCTATATGCTGGTGGAGTGGGTACCCGGCGAGGTGCTGAAGTTCGAGAAGTTCACGGACTACGTTCCGAACACAGGCGAGGCTTGGGACTTCACGAAGGGCGAGATAACGCAGTACCTGGACGGCTTCGACGCGCTGGACATACCGGACCACGCGACGCGCGTGGCGGCGATTCAGACGGGCGAGGTTGACGTTCTGGACGACTTCAGGATTGACCTGGCGGAGACGTTGACGGGCGCTTCGGGCGTGGAGTGGTCGCCCATTCGGGACGGCAACTACGGCGGCACGTCGTTCAACATGAACCATCCGCCGTTCGACACGAGCGAGGCGGGCAGGCTGTCTCGGCAGGCCGTGTACGCGGTCGCGCCGAACGACAGGATAATGCAGGCGGCGGTCGGCGACGAGAGTATGTGGACGGAGTGCTACCTGGTTATCCACTGCGGCACGCCGTGGGGTTCTGTGGTGTCCGACGAGATTCAGGCTCAGGGAATCAAGACCAGGTCCGGCGACATGGAGACCGCCATGCGTCTGCTGGATGAGGCTGAAGCGCTTCGCCCCGGCACCAAGGACATGGACGTTCGAATCATAGCCGCTTCTGATATGCCATTCATGCCAGAGGCAGGCCTGGTTATGCACGAAGCCATGAAGGAAATGGGCTTCACCAATGTGGAGTTGGTATCTCTGGACTGGGCTTCCCGCGTAGCTCTGACCGGTTCTGACGGCCCTTGGGAAATCGCCACAACATGGTCGAATTTCGCCAATGGTTTGAATCCGCTCGCGCCGCATATGCCCGGCCCCACCAGCGCCGCGGGCTACGACGAGCCCAGGATGGCAGACCTGCGCGGCGAGTTCCTCGTAGAGACGGATCCAGAGACCCTGCAGAATCTCTACGATGAGATGAACCGCACCATCTACAACAACCCCCATTCGATCAACCACTTCATGTTCTCGCCTCCTCGCGCGATTCGCGAAGACGTGAAAGGGTTCTGCATAGACTGCCTGTTCCCGATACTGCACAACGTGTGGCTCGACAGGTAGCGATACGGACATAGACAGCGCGCTGGGGAATTGTCTTACGGTTCCCCAGTCGCGCGATAATAGTCAGCGTCGCAAATAAGACGCGCGAAGGTTCGGCGTATGTTGCCCTATATCATTAGAAGAATCGTTATGGCGATACCCGTCTTCGTTGGCGTGTCCATCATAACCTTCTCTATAATGCAGCTTGCGCCGGGCGATCCCGCCGCCATACTGCTCGGCGGCGACTTTCTGCAGATAGCCACGCCCGAAGACATCGCCGCGGCCAGAGCCGCGCTTGGAGTGGACAGACCGGCTATCGTCCAGTACCTCGATTGGATGTCGGGCTTCTTTACCGGAGATCTCGGAACTTCGCTTTTCACGGGAAAGTCGGTTTCCGAACTTATATCGCCCAGAGTAGAGCCGACCGTTGTCATCATACTGACAGGCATATTCATCGCCATCATCTTCGGGATTCCGATGGGGATTGTATCCGCGTGGAAATCCAATACCTGGATAGACAGAGTTGTCATGGTCTTCGCGGTCATCGGGTTCTCAATGCCGGGCTTCTGGCTGGCGTTCAACCTGATATGGCTGTTCAGCGTAAATCTCGGCTGGACGCCAGTATTTGGCTACGCCTCGGTTTCGGAGGGAGCTCCGACATTTTTCAGACACCTAATACTGCCCGCTATCTCAATTGGAGTCGCTTTCATGGCGCTAAACGCGCGAATGACGCGATCAAGTATGTTGGAAGTGCTCAGGGACGACTACATTCGCACCGCGCGCGCCAAAGGACTTATAGAGAGAGTCGTTCTGTTCAGGCACGCGCTTCGCGCGGCCTCGATGCCAATCGTCACCATAATCGGGCTTAGTTTCGCGGGCGCGGTTACCGGCGCGGTGCTGACCGAGACGGTGTTCGCGATACCCGGCATGGGCAGACTGTTCGTCGGCGCGGTCTCCGACCGCGACTTCCCGGTAATACAGGGGCTTATGATGATATTCGCGGGCGCGTATGTGTTCGTGAATCTGGCGGTGGACATACTCTACGCATATCTTGACCCCAGGGTGAGGTACTAATGACTGCTGAAGCGATTCAACCTCGCTCGAGATGGGCGACCGGGGTCGTGAACGCCCGGCGCGCGCTGCTGAAGAACCCCAATATGCTGATAGGGTTCGTCATATTGTCTGTCATACTGTTCTTTACGATATTCGCCGGTTACGTGGACCGCTACGATCCGCTTAAGCTGGAGCCGCTGGACAGGCTGCTGTCGCCCTCTCTCGATCATTGGTTTGGGACGGACAACACCGGAAGGGACGTATATTCGCGCACGATACACGGCGGTCGCGTTTCGTTGCTGGTCGGGTTCTCAGTCGCTATTCTGACGGTGTGCGCGGGTATGGTGGTTGGACTCATATCCGGCTACGACAGGCGCGCGGACATGGTTATCCAGCGGTTCATGGACGCGATAATGTCGTTCCCGACGCTGTTGCTGGCGCTCGCGCTGATAGCGATGCTGGGCAGTTCTATCACGAATGTCATCATCGTCATAACGGTGGTGGACACGCCGCGCATGGTGCGTATCGTGCGCGCGCAGGTGCTGGCGCTGCGGGAGTACCAGTTCGTTGAGGCCGCTCGCTCGATAGGCGCGCCGACGTGGAGGGTATTGCTGCTGCACGTCGCGCCGAATACGTTCGCGCCGGTGATGGTGCAGGCGACTTTCGTTTTCGCCACGGCGATACTGGTCGAGGCGGGTCTCAGCTTCCTGGGGCTGGGGATACCGCCCGACCTGCCTAGTTGGGGAAATATACTCGCCCTTGGGCGAACATACCTGCAAACAGCGGTATGGGTGTCGTTCTTCCCAGGATTGATCCTCACCATCACGGTGCTCGCCATCAACCTGGTCGGCGACGGGCTTAGGGACGCGCTGGATCCCAAGCTGGCGCGGCGAGAGTAGGCCGAGCTATGGCGCGGCGCGAATCCGACCATCAGCGCATGGAACCGATATGTATCTCATAATCGCTCTAGGGCTGAGGATATTCGCCGGATTCGGGCTGTCGGTGGTTCTGGCGGTGTGCGCCATCCTGACGACCTGGGCGATGTACTACTTCATGGATTACCTGTGGCCGCGCTGGGTGTTCGTCACGCTGTGGTTCTCGCTACCGGGCGCGGGCGCGGGAGTCGGCGCGGCGATAGCTTGGTGGGATTCTGAGGAATCGCGGCGGATGAAGGCGCTGCGGATAGGCGCGTGGGTCGCGCTGGGGCTGGTCGGCGCGTGGGCGGCGTACTACTACGAGACCGCGATTGATCCGAACCCGGCGGTGTTTAGCTCGCGCGAGATTTCGTCGTCAGCCATACTTTGGGCGGTTATCGCGCCGAACGTGGTTGCGTCGGCCATCGGGGCGTACAGGCAGATACGGACGGGGTGGATATAACGTCGGCTTCAGGGCGCGGACGGCTCGGTTATCTTGACGACCTGGTTGGCGTCGAGATCGGTCAGGGTCTGGACGCGACCGCTGGGCCAGAGGATTGTGACCTCTTCGACGGAATCCGCGTCGCCTAGTCCGAATTCGAGTTCGAGGCTGTCCGTGGACAGGTAGCTGGAGCCGGCCTGGACTTCGCGCGCCTGGATGAGGGGTTCGCCGCCGTCTGTGATAGCGGCGCTGAGATAGACGCGCGCGCCGATGCCGTCCGCGTTGCTGCCGGAGCCGTCAATCGCCATTCGACCTTCCAGCCTGAGCGTTATCCAGTTGTTGACGCCCGGATGGTTTATCCATACGAACGTCGGGCCTGGGGCGTAGTCGGCGTCGTAGCCCTCGCCGGTGAAGAGCATACCGCCGCTGTTTGTGCCTATCAGGTCAACGTAGCCGTCGCCGTTCAGGTCGCCGTGCGCGAGCGCCTTGCCGTTCTCGTGATATCGGGGCGTGAGCTTTATGGCGGCGGGGTTCTGGCCGGGTTCGAGCGTGGGAATCTCGTCGTAGCGGACGCCCTGCACGTCTATCAGGCGGGTTTCGACGGTGAGGTCCTCGAAGCCGTTGCCTTCCAGGTTTCTGAGCATCCGGCCGGCGGATTGGTAGATGTCGCCGCCCGGGCCGTCGCCGCTGGCTATCTCGGAGCCGAGCCAGTAGAGGTCCTGGTAGCCGTCGTTGTCCATGTCGAAGAAGGTCGCGCCGTAGCCGAAGTCGTAGGCGGACAGGCCGGTTGGGACGGGCCAGGCGGGGTTGATGTTGGCGGAATCGAGAGAGGCGGGCGGCATGAGTGCGCTGGCCTTTACGTCGGTGGAGGGCGCTACGTCCTCGAAGCGGCCCGCGCCGTTTCGCAGCAGCGCGTTGAGGCAGCTGCCCCACCAGAAGCGTTCGTGGTACTTGCAGTCGGGGCCGGGGTGGGCCTGCGGCTCTCGCAGGCGCAGGTGATAGCCCGCGTTGGTGGCGAACACGTCCAGATGCGCGTCCGCGTCGTAGTCGCCTATGGCGAAGCCCATCCAGTTGCCGACGCGGGCGAAACCCATCTCCCTTTCGACCGAGGTGAACCTGACGCTGCCGGGCGTGGAGTCGTTTCTGTACAGGCGCAGGAAGTCGCCATCGGTGGCGACCCAGAGGTCGGGGAGCAGGTCGTCGTTGTAGTCGAAGAAGGTGGCGGCGTGAGTTGGGCCGGTGGGGTCGCCGACGCGGTTGGATGCCTCGTCCAGCAGCGAGGGATCGTAGCCTTCGTAGGTGACGCCGTCGGAGTCGGTGAAGGTAAGCGGAGTTCCGTTCGGGGTACGCATCCACACCTGTTCGCCGAGCAGCCCGGACTCCTCGGACACGTCGGAGAAGGTGAGGTCGCCGTTGTTGCGGTACATGGCGTTGAAGTGGCCGGGATGGTTGCCCTCGCCGATGAAGAAGTAGTCCTCGTCAATCATGTTGGCGACGAATATGTCCAGCCAGCCGTCGTTGTCAACGTCGGCGCAGGCTACTGTGGAAGCGGCGCGCAGGTTGGGGCTGTCGCCAAAGGCGGCGCTGGTGACGTCGCTGAAAGAGCCGTCGCGGTCGTTGACGAACAGCCTGTCGGAGTATGCGGGCGCGATGGTCTGGCCGTCCTCCCCGACGATGTGGGCCGAGCGGAAATCAAGCCCGTCGCCCTGTATGCCGCGCCCGCCGACATAGAGGTCCTGGAAGCCGTCGTTATTCACGTCGCAGGCTACGACACCGCTGGAGCCTTGCTCGACAGCCGCGACGCCGGCGGCCTCCGCCGTCTCTACGAAAGTCATATCCCCGTCGTTGCGGAAGAGTCGGTTGGGGTAGCCCGCCTGCTGGGTGAGATAGATGTCCAGGTCGCCGTCGCGGTCGTAGTCGAATATGGCGACGCCTGGGCGATAGTTGGAGACGCGGTACGCGCCGCCCATGACTTCCCTGGCGACATTGGTGAAGGCGGGTATGTAGGAGCGTTCGGGTTCGGCAGCCGGGAGCGCGTCCGGTTCAGACGAGCAAGCGGCGGCTAAAATCAGAACCGCCACGAAAATCAGGATAGAAAATCTCAGAGAAGTAGCTTCCAAATCGGCAATCGCCTCAGTGTGATGTTTGGTGTAGAGTATCACGAAGAGCGATTGACATAAACGCGGGAGTTGGCTGGTGGAATCGGGTTCGAGACAATCTGTGTTTGGGCTGGGGAGTTGGGCGGATGTGGCGTGGCTGGTGTCTATCAGTTCGACGCTGCTGCTGGTGTTGCTGCCGTTTTCCAGCTATATAGCGTCCATCCCGTTTGTCCGCGAAGAGTGGGATATGACGAACTCGCAGGCGGCGGTGGTGTTCAGCGCGTACCTGGTGGGGTACGCCGTGTCATCGGCGTTCCTGATTCCGGTTACGGACAGGCTGCCCGCCGGGAGAGTCATGTTCGCCAGCGTCGCGCTGATAGCGGTGAGCAATATACTCTTCCCTCTACTCTCCCAGGACGTGTGGACGGCCTCGGCGCTGAGGTTCGTCGCGGGCGCGGGACACGTGGGCGCGTATATACCGGGCATCAGGATAGTATCGCTGCGTTTCGCGGACGGGATGCGCGGGACGGCGGTGGCTATCTTCGTCGGCGCGGGATACGCCGGCACGACCATCTCTTACGTGTTCATGGGGCAACTGCTGAACCTGACCGATTCGTGGCGGACGGCGTACATGATAACCGCGCTGGTCGGGCTGATAGGCGTCCTTATCGCGCTGGTACACATACTGCCGCGCGGATTGAGGGAGGGTGAGGCGGCTCAGCTGTCGGGCGGTTCGGCGCGGCTGAACCTGGGGGTGTTGCGCCACCGTCCGATGCTGCTCATCAACACGGCCTACGCGCTGCACACGGCGGAGTTGTACCTCGCGCGGCTGTGGCTTCCTCTGCTGCTGGCGGCGGCGCTGGTTCACGATGGGAAAGAGGCGGGAGAGGCGGCGGTTCTGGCGGCCACATGGTCGGGCTTCATGTTTATGACGGGCATATTCGGGGTGTTCGCGGGCGGCGTCGTGTCGGACAGGTTCGGACGGACGGCGGGCGCGGGCATCATCTTCGCGGCGAGCGGCGCGATTTCGTTCGTCGCGGGCTGGCTGGTGGGCGCGCCGCCTGTGGTACTGATAATACTGGGATTCGGCTACGGATTCCTCACCTCTGCGGACTCGGCGATATACTCCACGGCTGTCACGGAACTCGCGCCGCAAAACCTCATAGGCTCCACGCAGGCGATACAGAGCTTCGTCGGATTCACAGTGGGGGCGGTCGCGCCCATAGTCGCGGGCGGTTTGCTGGACGCGCTGGACGGTACTCTCGGATGGGGCGCGGCGTTCGGGTTCAACGGCCTGCTGGCGGTGGTCGGAGTGACGGCGCTGCTGATTCTGAGGCGTATGCCGGAGGCGGCGGGCATGGCGGCGGGGAAGCGGTAGAGTGTCCGTGTTCGCTTCGGAGATTGTACAATGGGTTCATGTTACACAAGGATTGACGTGATTTGAGCAAAATCCCAATTCCAGACCCGTCAAGAGAGCTTGATATGCTGAGCCTATTATATGCGCTAAAATAGTTTGACAGAGTTGGTGGAGGTTGGAATGGTCAGTATCACAGTGAACGGCTTAGACGAAAATTTGGAACGGCGTCTCCGGCTCCGGGCTGCAGAGAAGGGAGTTTCGGTTGAGCAGGCGGCGAAAGACATACTGAGCGCGGCGCTGTGCGAAGATCCCCCAGAGACCGCAGACTTGGCGAGTTCCATTCAGGACAGGTTCGCGCCCTTTGGAGGTGTCGAGTTGGAACTGCCGGACCGTGGTCCCATTCGCGGCGCGCCTCGATTCTGATTGAGGCGCGTGTAATGATAATCCGCGATACAAACGTCGTTTCGGAGTTGATGCGTCCTAGTCCTGCTGAAAGGGTAGTTGAATGGGTTTCCGGGCAGGACACATCAAATCTCTACCTCTCGACGATAACCGAAGCGGAATTGCGTTATGGAGTCGAGATAATGCCTACCGGTCGTCGGCGTGATGGACTCAACGCGGCCATGGAAGCAATGTTTCGAGAGGATTTCGCGGGGCGTATCCTGCCATTCGATAGGTCATCCGCTCAGGCATACGCAATAATCGCGGCTGAGAGACGCTCAGCAGGACGCCCGATCAACCACGCTGATTGTCAGATCGCGGCAATTGCGCGTTCAAGAGGGGCGTCGGTCGCGACTAGGGATGTGTCTGGCTTCACAGGATGCGGCGTCGAGGTGGTCAATCCATGGGGATAGATATGGGAGTGAACCGACGGCCTTTGACAACCCTTCAAGGCTGTGCTTAACTCACGCTAGTGATGCGCGAATCCCAAACATCACAGAGGCGACCTGAAGGATCTGATATGCTGAATCTATTGTTTTACAGGCGTGGGCCGGGGTTGATAGCCAACTTACTGAATGTGTGGCGTATCCAGAGGATCCAGGTTGGTAGGTCAGACGTTGCCTCCGTAGAGTTCACTGACGCGATTGACGATGCGATGGATAACGGCGTAATCACGGACGCCGAACTTAGGCGCGTCTTCCTCACTGATACGATTATGAAGAGTGAAAGACGCGGATCCTCCAAACCTGTCTATGCGGTTGTGGAGTCTTCACGCAACTTAGCCGTGGACGATATACAGAAGATAAAGGCGACGGCGACGATACTCGGCAAGGTGTTTCCCGACGCCGAGGTACACGCGGCGCTCTATTACAGGAACATCGCGCTCTCCATAGAAAAAGAAGCGAAGCGGCAGCGCGTACATCTGATAAGGGCGAGGAATCTGGCTTAGTTTACCTCTGCCCGTACACACACGACCCTGTTGAATAATCGTTTGGGAGTGGCGGCGCTGCTGATTCTGAGGCGTATGCCGGATCCAAACGGACCAAGGAGTGGAACAATGACAACCGTATCGGAATTACAGGATGCGATACTTGGCCTGTCCGAGACCGACTACTCCGAGCTACGCCGCTGGTTGCTTGATCGGGACTGGGAACGGTGGGAGCGGGAGTTCGATGAGGATGTGAAGGCTGGCAAGTTAGACGCCTTGGCGTCCGAGGCATTAGAAGCCAAGGCAAGAGGCGAATTGAAGGACCTGCGGATTTGATATGCTGAATCTATTGTTTTACAGGCGCGGGCCGGGGTTGGTAGCCAACCTGCTGAATGTGTGGCGTATCCAGAGGATCCAGGTTGGTAGGTCAGACGCCGCCTCCATAGAGTTCACCGACGCGATTGACGATGCGATGGATGACGGTGTAATCACGGACGCCGAGCGTCATCGCGTATTCCTCACCGACACGATTATGAAGAGTGAAAGGCGCGGATCCTCCAAGCCTGTCTATGCGGTTGTGGAGTCTTCGTATAGCTTGACCATGGACGATGTACAGAATATAAAGGCGTCGGCGATGATACTCGGCAAGGTGTTTCCCGATACCGAGATACACGCGGCGCTCTACTATGTGAATGTCGCGCCCTGCATCGAGGAGGAAGCGAATCGGCAGGGCGTTCATCTGATAAAGGCGGAGAAACTCGGCTAGTTCTCCACACACAGTCCTGTCATTCAGTAAAAGCCGGATATCTGCAAGTAGCAACGTTTGGGAAAGTCATCACTAGCATTAGGTGGCTTGAACCATCGAGCTAAAGAGACACGAACCAGAGAACCCGCAGAAATATGTTTAGGTGGTGTATCAACTCCAACATAGGGTAAGCTAAACAATCCGTACTGATAACGATAGCGTGTGTTGCCTGTATAAGGTGAAACCTGCGCTTCACCAGTGAAGTCTTGACTTGGGCACCAAAAACCAACACTTTGAGATGGGATATTTCCTTCGTCTATATAACCGGAACCTGACTGTGAAGGTCCACGAATTTCATCTTCAAACAGTTCATGTATCCCGCCTTCCCAAACACGAACTAGGCGAGGCAAAATCTCAGATAAATTGGAATATGAACCTAGAAACGCATGGCTAGTAACCAGTACATCTTCTATATGAGGAGGAGAAACATCTTGGCATTGTGTATATTCAAGTTCATATAGTTGTCCAATCTTATATTGAGTATCTCTAGAAAGGAATGGAAAGCCTACTTGTTCTGTCAATCTAAGATTAGAGCCGTCGGCCGCTAAACCACCAACGCAAACAGAACTTCCAGCGTGAGTCTTAGATACAATTAAACACTTCAAGGCACTAACAAATCCTTTACTTCAGTGCCAAAATAATCGGCAATATATGTTGCTGCAATTGAACGATGGCAAGCTGTTGGTTTTTGTTCCACACAGAAGAAAACTACTCTTTTAGCTCCTACCTTTTCTAAAGCATTACAAAATTCGTCAATATTGAATGTCGCTTTAAGCACTTTATGTCTATAAGCATCAATGAATTCCCTCGATAAATTTTCACGGTGCCGTTTAGAAACACTTCTGGAAATGTCTTGATGCTTTTGTAATTCCCGAATCTCCGAAGTGGGTGCTAAATTTCGGGTATGCCAGTAAATTTTCCCTAAATCTTGTATAGACTGCTGTAATCTTCGCTTATTGAGGAATGCGTACTTAGAGCCACGCATTCCTGCTCGTTGACGAATATCTACGAAAACATCGATGTCTGCATCTCTTATAGTGTTCAGGAATGTATTCCTGTCAAATCCGTATGCCCCAATAGTGAAAATTAGCATTATAGTCTTTCCTATGACTGAAGAGATTTTCTTGAAGTTTGGCCAAAAAACGAAAATTGTCCACCAGTGCGTTCCTGCATCACTTCAGACTGACTCTTAGAACTGCCATCCGGGAAAACATGGATGACTCTTATGCCAATATCAGTAAGTGCCTCTCCGATGAGCACAGAGCGATGGCAGTCCTTCGGATCGCCTTCGCTACAAAGAAGGCAGACTCTATGTCCTAGTCTACAAGCATTTTGTAGGCGGAGAATTCCTTTCTGAAAAAAAGGACGCTGCTTACATTTATCATAGTCAACGTTTCCGTTCTCTGTATAGCAACTGGGATCATCGGGCCGCCCTCCGAGTTGGCGACCCATAGACCCATATCTCAATTCTGAGTAAGTCAGTGCTCGAGTAAGTGAGTCCTTAGAAAATTCAGGCTGATATCGAGAATAAGGAATAGAGCGAACATCAATGACGAATTCGATATGTAATCTGAGTAATTGATTTATCATAGTGTCTAAAGTGTGCCCTCCGTGTCCAATTGTGAAAATCTGATAATCAGTCATGTTCATACTCCATCAACTTAGCATTTGTCTCAATTTGTATTTCCAGCGATTGTTTCATATCAGAAAACATCTGGGGATATATAGCATAGCACTCAAAGCTATTGTGAGGCAATACTCATTAGGTAACACACTGGTTTTAGGGATTTGGTCATTCGTTCTTTGGATAAGCCCCAAAGGTGAACGAAAACAGCGAGAAGTCCTCGCCCTTCGGCATTAGCAGGAGTTCGTGCGCGGAGACTTCTCCCTGGCGCACGAGGCGATACATACGCGCAGAGTCCACCACGACGATACTGTCCCCGTTCCCGTCGTATGTCACGTCCGCGCCCGCCGACTCTCTGGGGATGGGTGCGCCGTCCATAGTCACCCTGAACTGGTATTCGGCCCCGGGTTCGACGTCCAGCACTGCGTTGACTTCGTTGGCGTAGAACTTGATGCCCAGGTAGTCTTCGTAGTTGTCGGTGGCGCGCGCGTGGCGCAGGTTTTCGGGTTCGTTGAGCCAGTGGCCCTGCAGGAAGATGAAGTGGTTCCTGCGCTCGCCCGGGTCGGTGTATTCGCGGATTACTCCGGCTTCTTCGTAGTATTCCTGGTTGGCTATGTACGCGCCGCCGAAGTCTATGTTTCTGCGCGTTCCGCCGTAGAGTTCGCGGGTTATGAACTGTTCGGGGTCGGTGGCGCGAGTGCCCGCGATTCGCTGAGGATCGGGGGATGAATCGGGTTCTATATGGGACAGGTCGCGGCCCGATTCTTCCAGCAGGAAGCGGATGACCTTCTCGGTGTCGGCGTATGCGCCCTCTCCTCGGTGGTAGTAGCGGACGAATCCTGTTCCGTCCATGATGTACTTGGTGGGCCAGGCCTGGACGCGGTAGATGCTGAATGTGACGCGGTTGTTGTCCTGCGCGACTGGGTATTGTATGCCGAGATCGGAGACGGCGGCGCGGACGTTTTCGGGCAGTTTCTCGAACTCGAATTCGGGGGTGTGAACGCCGATGATTAGCAGGCCCTCGTCGGCGTACTTGGCGTGCCAGTCTTTGATGTAGGACAGGGTTCGGACGCAGTTGACGCAGGTGTACGTCCAGAAGTCGAGTAGGACTATCTTGCCTCTGAGGTCCTCGACGCCGAGCGGGGCGGAGTTTATCCAGCCGTCCAGTCCCGCCGGGGCGGGGGCGGGTATCTGTCCTTTGGCCACGTATCCGAATACGTCAGGCGGCGCTGGGGCGTCAGGAATGACAGCCGCCGCCGGGGTAGCGCTGGCTTCGGGCGGAGCGGGCGTCGGATCGGGAACCGGAGTGGCTGTTGGGATAAGGGCCGCGGTCGGCTCGGGTGTCATGGTTGGGCTGGGCGTAGTGGTTAGCGCGGGCGTCGGACTAGGGCGTGGAGTATGCGTCGGCGCTGGGGCCGCCACGGTCGCGACGACTGTGGCCGTCGCCGTCGACGGAATGGGAATCGCGGGCGCGGGCCGTTCAGAGCCGCAGGCCAGCAGCGCGAGCGACAGCAACGCGAACAGGGCCATGGCCGTTGGTGGAAAACGGTCAGGCACTGTTCGCGGCTGTCGGGGTGTTCATGTTTCGCTCCGCCTATATGAGAAGCTCGTTATCCCGCTTGACCACGTTGCCCTGGGATACGATGGCGTTGACGTCGTGCAGCGCCGTTATGTCCTTGTTGGGGTTGCCGTTGATGATGAGGATGTCCGCCGACTTGCCCGCTTCCAGCGTTCCAATCTCGTCCTCCAGGCCGAGGCACTCGGCGGAGGTCTGGGTGGAGCAGACTATGGCCTCCATGGGCGTTATGTGCATCTCCTCGACCATGACCTGCGGCATATAAGCGAAGTCGTCAAAATTGGCGTTGGTCATGCCCGCGTCCATGCCGGTGACGAACTTGACGCCCCTGTCCCACATATCGCGCAGAATCTCGAATCGTTCGGCGGGATCGCCCATGGCTCCACTCGCGGGCGGGCGATTGCGTCCCCGGATGTCGTTCAGCCTGCCGAGCGCGAGAGTGGGGTCAACGTACAGGCCCTTCTCGGCTATCATGTCGGCGTAGTCGGGGTCGTAGTCGTACATATCGTCCTCGCTCTCGGCGAGCCAGGAGCAGTGGATGAGGTTGTGAATCCCGGCGTTTATGCAGTTCTTGACTCCGGACGTCGCGTGGCAGTGCGCCGCCACCCGCAGGCCAAGCCGCTCTGCGTCCCGGACCGCCGCCCTCAGCGTCTCCACTGGATACTGCGGAGCGCGGACGTTGGTGCCGGGGGTGAAGCCGCCGCCCGTTGACATTATCTTGATGCAGTCCGCGCCCAGCTTGAACTGGTTGCGTATGGCGGAGACGACCTGCTCCGCGGTGTCGGCCTCGGTGCCGAACATATTGCAGTGGCCGCCCGTCGTGGTTATCGGCGTGCCTGCCACTACCATGCGCGGGCCGGGTATGATGCCATTCTCCACGGCTGCCTTGATTGGCAGGATGACCTGGTTGCGGCTGCCGAGGTCGCGCATGGTGGTTACGCCCGAACCGAGCGCGGCGCGAACCGCTCCCACGCCGCGCATGATGAACGTCTCGTCGCTCTCGGTCATTATGTGGGTGTAGGCGTCGGTCTGCGCGCTGCAATGGATATGGGTGTGCATCTCGATGAAGCCGGGCATGAGAGTTCCGCCGGAGACGTCAATGACGTCCACGTCCTCCCTTTCGCCGATATTCAGCTTGTCCTGGGTGGTGACCTCGGCTATGCGCCCGTCCTTCACGACGACCGCCGCGTTTGGGATAGGGGCCGCGCCTGTGCCATCAATCAATCGGTCGGACTTCAATACGAGCTTCATCTACTCACACCTTCTCCTTGGGTATTTGTTAGTTTGTAGTGGTCAGTTCTTAGTCTGATGGGATAGCGGCCCTGGCTATGTCCAGCAGGTCTTCCTCGGACATATCCAGGTCGACCGGGTCGCCGTGCGGCTGTGGCACGGGGAAGCCGGTCTTGTAGTATATCTCGATGGTGTTGCCCTCCGGGTCGTCGGCGTACATTCCGAAGGCGTTGCCGTGGCTGACGGTTCGCTGGATGTTCACGCCCTCGTCCCTGAACGTCGTGTAGAAGTCCTTGAGTTCGGTCAGGGTATCCACCTTGAACGAGATCTGCTGGATGACCTGCGCGTCCTCTGGGCCGGAGCGTCCCTTCATTATGACGAACTCGTGGTGTTCCTCGTCCGGGTGCGCGCTGAGAAACACCATGCCCCGCTCTTCCAGGTCTTCGTCCGCTATCTCAAGGCCCATGACGCGCGAGTAGAAGTCGCGCTGCTTCATAAGGTCGTTTACGAATATCCCTACGTGTCCGAGTCCGCTGACTTTCGGCATGGAGTTCCTCCTGTTATGTTCTTGTGCAGATTGTATCAGCCGGCCTTCAGCCCTTGTCCGTTACCCAGTTGACGCCGTTCAGCACCAGGCGCTGGAACTGCGGGGTCTGGAAGCTGAGGCCGTTGTGTCCGAGCGTGGTCTTGAACACCTTGCCGTTGCCGTAGCTTCGCGTCCAGGCGAGGTCATACGCGCCGCCGGGCATGAATGTGGGAGCGCGGTCGGGGCCCCAGGCGTGGGTGCCGTCTTCGGCGCTGGCGGTCAGGAAGACGTCGTTGCCGGACTTGGTGGCGATGTTCATGTACAGTTCGTCGTTAGTGACGAAGTCTTCTATGCCCTCGGCGCAGGGGTGGTCGGAGTCGCTGACGTTCACCGTGAACTGGCCGTAGGGCGGGTGATAGCTCTCGCCGCTTATCCAGCCGCCCCCGGTTATGTCGTGGTACTCATGCCATTCCTTGGGACGGCAGCCGGATATGTGTATGCAGACGAAGCCGTGTCCGCCGCCGACGTACTGCGACAGCGCGATGCGCTCATTTTCCGTCAGCGTCATGTCCGTATCGCTTGCCGCGTCGAACTCGCGCCGCGTGTTGAACACCAGCGCGTCGAACTCCTTCATGGCGTCCGTCGTCAGTATGCTCGCGTCATCGCTCATCTGGACTTCATGCCCGTCCTTGCCGAGAAAGTCCAGCAATACGGGTGTGCTTTCGTGATATGGATGTCCGCCTCCTGATATAACCAACAAGTTCATCATTGCCTCCTATGATTGAACAAGCGTCCTTTGGGTTGGAGTGTCTGTGAGTGAACCGAGTCTATCCCAGCGTAGGGAGAGGGTCAAGTTTGGAGCAGGGTCTTTCAATTATTTCCCGATACCGCTTCTGTCGTTCGCCCTGAGCTTGTCGAAGGGCCTCCACGAACGTAACAGGTGGGATTAGAGACGGAGCGAGTTGATTGAATATAGTTCTAGAGAGGTTTAATCCTGCCCGGCGGTTCCCTGCGCTCGGCCCTGTTCCAAGCCTCCCGCAATTCATCCTGCCTTGCTGACGCCCATTGGCGGACTCGTCGCCAATCCTGCGGCGGTAGATAACCCTCTTGGGCTATCAAACTCTCGATAATCACCAATGCCCGGTATTCATTACGCTCGACGTGAAAATGAGGCCCCGGATGGTCTCCGTAGCATATTCGTATGACGATACCATTGAATCGGCTGACTTCAGGCAATTTCAACCGCAGTGGAATCAGGCCACATTTCTTCCAGAGATTTGCCCGTCAGTTTCATGTAAAGCGCGTTTGGGCAGACTTCTATATCATCGCCTTTGCCCCAGGCTATGAATCCGTAGTCCGTAACCCGCGCGGTCTCGAAGAACCCCGGACTGTCCCACGCTTTGAACACGCCTTGTCCCGCGAGGTAATCCAAGTCAACCTCTCCGTTGACTCCATCCGAATAGCGAAGCCATATCCGGTAACCGTCCTTTGCCTTCACCTCAATCGGCTCTACCATCGCAATTCTCTCCTTTAATGTTCGCATTGTACCAGATTGTCGGGATTTATAGGCGCTGCTGTCCGGCGGCTGTGAAAAGTCGCTGAATTTATGTACCATGACCCAAAGCGATACAATCCAGCCAGCGAGCCAGCGCATGACCTCGAACCCACAGACCCACAGCCCATCCCGCGCCGTCTTCATGTACGACGACCGAATGTCGCGGCACACCCTCAGCGACACCCACCCCATGAAACCCGTCCGGCTCCGGTACACCCGCGACCTGCTGGACTCTTATGGCGCGTTCGACGCCGACAACTCCAGCGTAACGTCCGCTAGGGAAGCCACCAAGACCGAACTCGGCTGGTTCCACACGCCCGAATACGTCAACGGCGTCGAGGCCATAGGCGCGGGACGCTCCGGCGTCAACCCCGCCGACTTCAACTTCGGCCCGGGCGACAACCCACACTACCCGGGCATCTACGAAGCCGCCGCGCTCTCCACCGGCGCGTCCGTCGTGGCCGCCGAACTGCTCATAGCGGGCGAAGTGGATGCCGCCTTCAACATATCCGGCGGACTGCACCACGCCATGCCGGACCACGCCTACGGATTCTGCGTCTTCAACGACCCGGTGATAGCCATTCACCGCTTTCTGCGAGAGGGCATGAGAGTCGCCTACGTGGACATTGACTGCCACCACGGAGACGGCGTTCAGCACGCCTTCTACGCCACCGACAGGGTCCTCACCATATCGCTGCATGAGTCCGGCGCGTTCCTGTTCCCTGGCACCGGCTTCGTTCAGGAGACCGGAACGGGCGTCGGCAGGGGATACTCCGTCAACGTGCCGTTGTATCCCTACACATCCGACGAGGTGTACCTGTGGGCGTTCCGCCAGACCGTCCCGCCCCTGCTCGACGCTTTCAGGCCGGACGTGATAGTGACCCAACTCGGCATAGACTCACACTACCGCGACCCGATAACCCATCTCGCGCTCACCGTTCAGGGCTTCGCCGAGGCGGTGTCCGAACTTGGCGCGGCGTCGCCGGGCAGATGGCTGGCGCTGGGTGGCGGAGGATACGACCTCCAAGCCGTAGCCCGCGCCTGGACCATGGCATACGGGATTCTCTCAGGCCAGCGTTTCGGAAACGACATCCCGGACGACTACGGCTTAGAACACGGCGTAAACTCCCTGCGCGACCCCGACAACCTGGCCCTGGACGACCAGATAATCAAGGACTCCCGCGCCTTCGCAGAATCCAGCGTCCAGACCGTCCACCGGCTCATCTTCCCCACGCACGGGATACGCACAACAGGATAGAGGACATTCGATCATGACCAAGCGCACAGAACGTATCAAATCCACATTTGGAGATCTCGCTCAGAGAGCTAAGTCCACAGCGCAAGGCGCGAAAACTATTGGGGACTCTGCCGCCCAGAAGGCGAAATCTGTCGGTGAGACAACCACACAAGGAGCTAGGGCTGCTGGCAATGCTGTCGTTCAGGGTTCCGAAGTCACAAAGGACGTTGTGACTCAGAGCGCGAAATCCGTTGGCGAGGTAGCCACTAGAGCTGGGGTAGTTGCGGGAAGCGCAGCCAATCAAGGCATGAGGGTTGCCGGGGATGGTGTTGGATCTATCAGGCAAAGAGCGCCATGGGACTCTGTATTGCCCGAGCAAATCCGAGATAACCTGGCCGATGCCATCGAATCATCCAAAACTCTGAGCAGAAGCGCCAAGCAGAAGTTAATAGCTCAATTAGGACCCGCGCTTGATAGATTGTCCAAAGACGGCATGATTAGTCAGGCGCAGGCTTTCGCCATTATTCAGGGGTTGATGGCCAATCCGCAGATTTCCAGAGAAATCAACGATTGGTTGCAAAGTCTGGTCAAAGGCTCGGCTACCATCTACGACAAGGCGATGGACAACGTTACGCCCAACGCGGCCCAGATATGGGGCAATGAACACAGGCAGTTCGACGGCGGACATACGCTTTGGGGCGCGTTCCAGGCCGTCAGGGACGCATCCCCTGACGACAGCGTGTTTGAAGAAGCGGTGGGACTGCTTCAGGGATTGGCCCGGGACGCAACCACTCCCCGAGGGCTCCCCCTAGTAACCTGGAATCCGAATACTTTCAATGAGTTGTCAGGTACTCTGGGAAACTTCGGGATTTCCAGAGCTTGGCTCAACGACCTGGTCACCTATGATACCGTCGAGTTGATTGCAAGCTCAATCGGCATTCTGGCAGTAGCACTCAACTGGAACAATGACGATGTTGAAGAGTTTTCCAGTCTTGTGAGTGGCATGGGACTATCAGCCGTAGTAAGTGCGAATCCATTGATGTTGATAGTAACAGTCGTCGCGCTCGCAAGGGCGTTCCACATAGCCCGGAAATCGGGGGACTGGAAAGAGTTTGTGGACGGTCTCGCAAAAGGCGGGATATGCACAGGGGCAGTCTTGATAGTCACTACTAGCCTTAGTGGTCCGGCAGTCGTTATCCTATTGGCTGGCATCTGTGTGGGGATAGTCGCCCATCAGGCAACCGAAAACGTCAGTTTCGTCGAAATAGGCCAGTTCATAGTCCGCGAGATAAGAAGGGCATCGTTGAAAGCGGAAAGTGCTATCGCACCGACCGAAGATGTCGCAGCCCCTGCATAACGCTCAAGAGAAAGAGTGCCTCAAACCTCCCTATCCGTCAGCGCCCACCTCAGCGCGTCCTCCATATCCGGGTGACGGAACTCGAATCCGCTCGCGATTAGTTTGGCGGGTGTGGCGCGGACACTCGCCAGCAGCATATCCGCTATCTCGCCCTGCGTGATTCTCAGCGCGAACCTCGGAACCGGAAACAGCGCTGGCCTTCTGAGTACGCCGCCCATCGTTCGGGTGAACTCGGTATTGGTCACCGGGTTGGGCGAGCATAGATTCACCGGCCCGCTCATATCGTCTCGCTCAAGAATCCATTCCATGGCGCGGATGATGTCCTCTCTGGAAATCCAGCTGAGATACTGCCTGCCGGATCCGAGCCTGCCGCCCAGTCCCAGCCTGAATATCGGCGCGACTGTCGCCACCATGCCGCCCGCCGCGCTCAGAACGACGCTTATCCGCATATTCGCCACGCGGATTCCGGCGTCCGCCGCGGGCGCGGTGGCGTCCTCCCACTCCACGCCGACGCCCGCCAGAAAATCCGACCCAGGCGCGGCGTCTTCGCTCAGGATTTCATCTCCCCTGTCCCCGTAGTACCCGGTGGCAGAGGCGCAAGCGAACACGGCGGGCGGACTGTCCAGGCCGGCCAGCGCGTTCGCCAGCAGCGCCGTACTCTTAACCCTGCTGTCCCTGATACGCGCCTTCTGATCGTCCGACCATCGGCGCGAGGCCACATTCTCCCCCGACAGGTGTATCGCCGCGTCGAAACCCTCCAGCCGCCGCGTGTCCAGCTCGCCGGACGCCGGATCCCAGGGTATGGTATCAGACACGCTCGCCGAACCCGGACGTACAAGCCGCGTCACCCGATACCTCGACGACTCCAGCCTTCTCGCCAGGGCCGTCCCAATAAGCCCGCTCGAACCCGAAATCAGCGCTTTCATATTCCACTCCCCACATAGGTGACTCAGGGACAGCGCCCATGACTGAGTTATACTCATCACAAACCCCTTGCGTCAAGAATGTATTTGCCCTTGAAGAACATAAGTGTGCTTAGATAAAATGTCTTGTGATGGCTTGCGATGGACATGAGAGTCCGATAGTATCTCTAATCAAAATAGATACTGAGGGGGAATTACTATGTCCAACAATGTATTCTATGACGGATGTGAATTCTTCGAGCGTGTAATAAGAATACAATATCCCTGCAAGTGGGAAGAGTCGCCCGCTCCGGGTGAGGCTGTCGTGACTGTTGACTTTGATCGCCCGGTCCGCTTCTATGCGCCTATGGGCAAGATTGACGGCTTGAAGAGTGCTGTCGAGGTTGATATATCCGCCGACTGCGGAAACTACTATCTCGTGTCGCTGCCCGGCGAATCAGAAAATCTTGAGAGCGTCGTCAGAGTTCCCCACTCAGTGTTCTCGGGCTGGCCGAACTTCACCAGTATGTCTCGTAGGAACGCTTATGAGGCTGTCTAAGCCTTCTATCATAAGGGAGATACGGGAAAACCGTCTGTTATTCGATCCTCCTATTGGATCGGAGCAGATAACTCCGTCATCTGTTGACCTGCGGCTCGGCAACAAGTTCATCACGTTCAAGAGGAAGATCGAGGAACAAGCGCAGATAGGAGTCGAGATAGGCATTGACGCCGGCTCTGTTGATTGGCAAGCGTTTGTCGCTCGATATGGCGAGACAACTGAAGTGTCAGGCGGGGGCAGATTCATAGTCCCTCCGAGGGAACTTGTGCTTGGGTGGACTAAGGAAAGGATAAGCCTGCCTGAAACGCTTGCGGGTAGGGTAGAAGGCAAAAGCAGGTTGGCCCGAATCGGTCTCCTAGTCCATGTTACGGCCCCGACACTACAAGTAGGATGGCAGGGAAATCTACAACTTGAATTTTATAACCTGGGACCCGCCCCCTTGATTCTTCGCCCCGATATTCTTATCTGCCAGATCATTCTTGAACAAGTCACAGACCCCTATGTCCACGACGGCGTATTCCAATACCAGACGAGCGATTAGCCAGACCATAGACCGGACATTTCCGCGAGTTGTAGCTGTCCGCCCCCAAAGTCGGCGCTAGATTCCGTTTAAGCTACACATCCATTCCCGCTCCTTGCTACAATGTAAGAGTGAAAGGCGAGACCGAAACATCGCCATATACATAAACGGAAGATTATATATAGAGGCCATCGCGCCGACGGAAAATTTTCTCTAGCTACAAATGCAGGTCATTGCAGGTGAAATGCAGGTGGCGCTTCACCTGCAACCCCCACCAGCATACCACCAGCAGTCACCTGCTGACCTCACCAGCATAGTATAAATCACAATATATAAATCCTGTCCGAAAGAGCGATTCTCTGTGACCTCTCAGACCTGTCTTCCGACCTTCGCCTGGTTCCTGATGAGCCAGGACGGGCGGCCTATGGGACAAATCAATCGCCCATCTCTCCCGGAGGCGGGCGCGCGTTTCGAGGGGCAAGGCGGGTTCGAGGAAGCGGAGGTCGTGGAAGCCGCGGAACTGCGCCCGTCGTGTTCCATGCGCCGTTTCAGAGTCATCATCAAAGTAATCCGATAGAACCGTCACGCGGAGTCTCACGACTTGAGATTAGAAACCACCATCGCCATAGACCGCCCCGTAGATGAGGTCATGGAATACCTGACCCGGATAGAGAACCTGTCCGTCTGGGCCGAGAACATCGTCGAAGCCGGGCAGACGTCCCAGGGGCCGGTCGGACGGGGCGCGACCTACCGCATAGTCAGCCAGGTCATGGGAAGCAGGATGTCCCACGATTTCACCATCGCCGAGTTCATACCGGGCCAAAGGTACGCCGCCCGCAGCGTCGGCGGCCCCTTCGCGATGAGCGTGACTTATGACATAGAGCCTTGCGAAGGCGGCTCGCGTCTGCGCTCGGTGTCCGAGGTCAGGCTGAAGGGCCTGATGGCGATGGCCGCGGCCTCGATGAGCGCGACAGTGCAGGCGCAGTTCGAGTCCGACCACCGCAATCTCAAGCGCATCCTGGAATCCTGAGAGGGCCCCATGCTGCTTTCCGCCTCACAACTGAAGCTGTTCTATGGCGAAATGGAGATATTCGCCAACGTGAGCGTCGAGGTTGGCGAACGCGCCCGGACAGGTCTGGTGGGAGCGAACGGAAGCGGCAAGACCTCGCTGCTGCGCGTTCTGACCGGATCGCTGGAGCCGGACGGCGGCCATGTCTCGGCGGGGTCGGGGCTGCGGATAGCGTTTGTCTCACAGATGCCCGAACACGACGCGCCCGGAACCCTGCGAGACGAGGTTCAGTCCGCCTTCCAGAAGTTGTTCGACCTGGAAGAGCAACTGGCCGACAGCGCGCTAGACATACAGAGGCAAGACGGCGAGGCGAGGCGGCAGGCCGAAACCCGGTACGCCGAGCTGCTTGAAGAGTACGAGGCGCTGGGAGGATACGACTACCAGAGCGGCATGGATAGGGTGGTCGCGGGTGTCGGGCTGTCGCCGGACGCGCTGGACACGCCCGCGTCGGCGGCCAGCGGCGGGGAGCGCACTCGCGCCGCTCTCGCCCGCGCATTGCTCATGGACCCCGACCTGCTTGTACTCGACGAGCCGACGAACTACCTCGACTTCGACGGCCTGAACTGGCTGGAAGAGTTCCTGGCCGGCTTCAAGTACGCCGTCCTGGTGGTGTCCCACGACCGCTACTTCCTCGACCGCGTATGCTCCGAGATATGGGAGATGGAGCGCGGACGGGTGCAGCGATTCCCGGGCAACTATTCCCAGTACCGCGAACTCAAGCGCGCCCAGGAGGAGCGACAGCGAAAGGAGTTCGAGCGGCAGCGCGAATACATAGCGAAGGAAGAGTTCTTCATCCAGCGATACAAGGCCGGACAGCGTTCCCGCGAGGCCAGGGGGCGCGAGAAGAAGTTGGCGCGTCTGGAACGCGTCGAAGCGCCGCAGAGCGAGAAGACCATCTCGATAGGAGCGGCGAGCGCGTCCAGAACCGGACACGTCGCGCTGAGACTGCGCGGCCTGTCCGTCGGGTTCAGCGAGAACGGCTCGCAGACAAGACTGCTCACCCTGCCCGACATAGAGCTGGAGAGCGGTTCTCGGACCGCCATAGTCGGCGCGAACGGCATAGGCAAAACGACCCTCATCCGAACTATCCTGGGCGAACAGCCGCCCATTTCAGGCTCGGTCACGCTGGGACACAACGTGGAGACCGGCTACCTGAACCAGGGGACGTGGAACCTTCCCGACGACAAGAACGTTCTGGACGCCTTCCTGGAAATTCGCAACCTTCCCATCGGAGAGGCGCGGGACTACCTCGCGCGCTTCCTGTTCCAGGGGGATGACGTGTTCAAGCGGGTGAGCGCGCTGTCCGGCGGAGAGCGCACGCGCCTGTCGCTGGCCCGGCTGCTCATAACCTACCCCAACGTCCTCATTCTGGACGAGCCGACTACCCACTTGGACATAGCCAGCCGCGAGGCGCTGGAAGACACGCTAGAGTCGTTCGACGGCGCGCTGCTGTTCGTGTCGCACGACCGCCACTTCATCAGCATGATGGCCGAGCGGATATGGGCAATCGAGGACGGAACGGTGCGCCCGTTCAGCGGCGGCTTCGCCGAATGGATGCGCGTGAACCGACCGCCCGAACCCGAACCTGTCTCCAGGCGCGCCCGCGCCAGACACAGACGGCGGGAGCGCGAGTCGCGCAAGCGGGAACGAAAGTCCAGGTCCGCCGCCCAGACCCAGACGGTGGACTACGAAAGCCTCATCCAGCGACTCGAAGCCAAGTCCGCCGACATAGAGAAGCGGCTGGAAACCGCCTCCGCCCGACAGGACACCAACGAGATAGCGCGACTCGGACACGAGTACGCGGACACGCAGAAGGAGATGGAGGCCGCCTGGGAAAAATGGACGCTGGCGTCGGGATAGTCTGTCTGGTTTTCGCGTTGCGTTTCCTGATATACCTGATACAATTGATACATACACAGTAACGCCGCGAACGCATTTTATGACAGGGAGGAAATCGAGAGCGCTCCGACAGGTCGTATATTTGTAGCGACGGGCAGAGCGGCGACGAACCCTTTGGAAGTTTTGGGAGAATTATATTGATGAAAGAAGATGGAAACCGCGAAATAGCTCTTCTGTTGGACTGGGAAAACATCCGGTTCGGATTGCAGCAGCAGAACCTCGCGCCGAATATCAGCGCGATAATGGAAGAGGCGCAGGGATTGGGAAGAGTCGTAGTGGCGCGCGCCTACGCCGACTTTCAGAACCACATAATGTTCAACGACCCCAGGCGGCTGTACGCGGCGGGCATAGAGCCGGTGTACGTGCCGGGCCGCGTCTATCAGAACGAACAGGACGGGGTGATGTCCTCAGTCCGCAAGAACAGCGTGGATGTCAAGCTCACGGCGGACTGCGTGGAGTTCTGCTATCGCTACCCCAACATAGACGCCTATATGCTGGTGTCCGGCGACGGCGACTTCATACACCTGGTCAAGACGCTCAGGCCGTATGGCAAGTTCGTCGCCATCGTCGCGCTGAGCTGGACCGCCTCGCCCAGGCTCACCGAAAGCGCGGACTGGGTGAAATACTACGACCTGGACGTGGAGCCTTCGGTGCAGCGAAGCATGGCGGCGTCGCTTCCCGATACGCGCCCGGTGTCCGCGGACGAGCCGCTTTCGGATGAACTCAAGCAAGTGTACGAGGGCATACGCGACATAACCGACGAACAGAAAGGCCCGATAGTGCTGGCCGCGCTCAAGCCTCTGCTGACGCAGCGAATCACCGGCTTCGACGAAACCAAGTTCGGCCATACCAAGTTCAAGCCCTTGGTAATGGACGCATACGACAGGGGTTACGTCAAGGTGGTGACTCACGGCCTCGTTGACTGGGTAACGCCCACCGACGCGGACTTCGACGGCATAGAGGACGACGAAGACGAGTCCATGGACTTCGACAGCGCCCGCCCCGCGTATAGCCCCGAATCTTACCGGAGCGATTCGTTCGACGAGGACGGCTACGACGTGACGCCCGGCGCCATCAGCAAGGACACGATAAGGTTCTGCGACAGCCTCGAACAGCGCAGCCGCTACATTACCTTCAGGTATCTCACCCAGAACCTCAGCCAGCAGCCCTGGATGCAGTTGGACTTCGACTACCTGGTGCGCGCCATGAATAAGGCGATAGACGACGGCCTGTTCACCAGGGAGACTTACGAGGACTTTGACGAATACACCGGCTACATACGCCGCCTGCCGACCCTGAAGCTCAACCGCGACCATACCGAGGTCAAGGAAGCGCTCGACACCGCGACTACCCAGGACTGGGGGGGCGGCAGCCGATACTGAGGACTCATAGCCCCAGTCCGCTGCTGTATATGCTCTCGTAAATCGCGCCGTCCGGGTGAAGGACGCTACGTATCAGGCTGATGTTCTCCACGCGGAAGGACGGTCTCGCGTATTCATGCGAGAAGAGCGCGTCCGTCACCCGTCGCCTGTCGGAGCGCGATACGCTGTCGCGGATTCGTCCGGCGGTTATATGCGGATTGAATCCCCGGCGTTCGGGCCTGAAGCCCAATTCCGCCAGCCTTCGCTCCACGGATCGTTGCAGCCGGTTCAGGAGTTCCATGTCTCCCTCGACGCCAACCCACAGAACGCGCGCCGAGTTCGGACTGGGGAACACCCCCGCGTCTCCGAGCGAAAGATCGAACGGCTCCGAACTGGCCGCCGCCGAGTCCATGGCGGACTGTATTTCGGGGATAAGCTCAAGACTCACGTCGCCCAGGAACTTGAGCGTCAGGTGAATCCCATGCGGCCTCACCGTTCGCGCGCCTCTCACGCCCAGCGCGTCAATCGCGGTTGCCAGCTCCGCTAACTCGGCCTTCACCTCGTCAGGAAGCTCCATCGCGACGAAGACTCTCGCCGTTTCGCCGCCCGCCACCTACTCCGCGCTCCACAGGCCGATGTCCGCGAGCCAGCCCGCTATCGCCTCGCCTATCTCGTCCGGCGAATCTTCCTGTATGAAGTGTACTCCCTTCACGGTAACCTCTCGCTGGTTCGGCCATGTCCGGCAGAACTCGCGCTGCTCTCCGGTGAGGATCGCGCCCGGATCGGCGTTCACGAACAGCTTGGGAATCTCGCTCTCCGCAAGCCACGCCGAATAGTCGTCAACTATCTCCACCACGTCGGCGGGTTCGCCGTCCAGCGGTATCTCGCGCGGCCACGAGAGCGTGGGCCTGCGCGACTCGCCGGGTTCGAGGTACGGCCTGCGATAGACGGCCATCTCATCGTCGGTGAGGTCGCGGATGATACTGCCCGGCAGCACGCGCTCCACGAACACGTTGTTGTCCAGAACCATCGCTTCGCCCGCGTCTGAGCGGAAGCCCTGGAACACGCGACGGGCGGCTTCCGGCCACTGCTCCCATGTGAGGCTCTGAACGATTGCCTCCATGTACGTGATGCCCGCGACGCGCTTGGCGTATCTCCGCGCCCAGTGGAACGCGAGCGCCGAACCCCAATCGTGGCAGACCAGTATCACGTCTCTATCCAGTCCCAGCGCCTCGAACCAGGCGTCCAGGTATCGCGCGTGTTCCACGAACCTGTACGTTCCCGACGGCATCTTCCCCGAATCTCCCATGCCTACGAGATCGGGAGCGAGACAGCGCGCGCCGCCGCTGATATGCGGGATGATGTTGCGCCACAGGTACGCGCTGGTCGGGTTGCCATGCAGGAAGACGACCGGCGCTCCGCTTCCGGTGTCCACATAGGAAATCTCGGTGTCCAGCGCGAGGACGCGATTGCGGGGGTGGGGGTCGGTGGGCGAGATGGGCATGGAGGTGTTCCTGGGGGATGTGTGCAACGCCGACCATCGTCGGTTGTTCCAAAAAAGAGACGCCCCCATGTGCACTGGGGACGTCGGGCCAGCGATGCTATCGCTGGGGTGGTATGGACATTATGGGCGCTATCGCGCATAATGTCAAGAGCGTTTTGACAATAACTGATAGATAGGGATTGAAGATATGGAGCGAGTGTCGGTTTACGTGGATGGATTCAACTTGTACTACGGAATGAGGGCTAGGGGATGGCGACGCTATTACTGGCTAGATCTCCATAGCATGGCGGGGAATCTGATTCGCGAAGACCAGACGCTGGTTGCAGTGCGATACTTTACCGCTGGCATACTATTCGATCCTCATGACCCGGATAAACAGAACCGACAAAATGCTTACCTAACGGCGTTAGGAACTCTGCCAAGCCTGAGCATCCACTATGGATACTTTCTCCCGAAGGTCGCAAGTTGTCGCAACTGTGGCGCGATATGGGATACTTACGAAGAGAAGATGACCGACGTGAACATTGCGGTGGGGCTACTTGGCGACGCTCAGGACGACGCCTTTGACGCCGCGATAGTCGTCTCGGGCGACAGCGACCTGGCCGGCCCAATCAGCGCCCTCAGAGAACGATACCCCAATAAACGTGTTCTGGTCGCCTTCCCGCCCAACCGAGCGTCCAAGAAACTTCGTGAGGTAGCATCAGCTACATTCAGCATAGGGCGCGATATGTTCAGGGACAGCCAGCTGCCGGATCGCGTGGTCGATCTGGACGGATATGAATTAACGCGGCCCGAGAGTTGGCGGTGAGTTGTCAGAATCAGGATATGTAGGATATGGGGATGTTTAGGATAGGAACGTGAGTTCATCTCAAAAAGAGACGCCCCCCTGCACACGGGAGACATCGGGCCAACGGAGTCAACCGTTGAGGTAGTGTGGATATTATGGATGTCCTAGGGCGCAATGTCAAGACTGTCTTTGAGGAATATGCGCTGATAGGGGAGCGGCGTACCAGAGGTCATGTTATTTTAATCCAAGTTTGCGCTCCAGTTTATTAATTTTCCGGTATTGCTCAGCTAATTGTGCAGGATGAGTTCTCCAATACTCAAATCGCTGTGACACCATGTGTTCGTCTAAGGTCTGGAAGCCGCAAAGCGAACATATCAACGCGATAGTTCCCGGAGGCGAGCTTATGCAAGACGTTATAATGTACGCTCCCAGTTCATCAGAAAATTCAGTTACTACGTGTGGGCATAATGCTCGCAACCTCGTAATTCGCTGTTGTCTCTTACTCTCCTGCCATTTGTTCACATCAAATCGAATTGCGAACTTTATTGCAAAAATAGCTACGATGAATCCGAGGAAGGTTATCAACATAAAGCGCCAGTCAATAACGAAGTCCATTTCAGAGACCTCTCAAAGGGGATATTTTCCAGAAATCATACTGACCTAGATGAACCGTGTCAAGCAGTTACAAGTAGCAATATCGCATATATTATAAATTAGAGAATCCATTGAATCCAGCTAATGTAAATATGACTGCGTTGCTCTGAACTAGTATAAGAAAATAACTGAACCGATACAGATTTTCTAACGTCCGCGGATTGCATCATCCCAAAGCTGGTAGATATCCCTTCCAGTATCAGCCACAACCATTTCTAACACATAGAGTGAAAGTCCTCTAAATCCAATTGCCCTAGAACTACACGGTGAGGTACCCCTTCCAAGTGAAGGCGAAAGTGGGATGTACCGTTGTCCGAACATATCGTATCTTTCTCCTCTGCTGCGAAACGTTAGCGCATCGCTCACATGGAAATCTATACGTGTCCAAAATGAATTATCCATGTCTTCTTCTGGACAGGACAGAGCGGTCAACGTTCCGATGTAGAGAGTGCTATATTCATCAATGACAGGGTTGCCGGAGAATGGAACGATCAGCGTGACCACATCCCCTGAAAGCGTGAGCCTAGAATTCTGATGCGAAGTGCCGACAGTTACCCTTGCGTTACCTTCGTCAAAGCCTGTGCGCCATTTCCACTCACCGAAGGACGGCTGTTTGAACGCAGTAATGACAGACTCAGCAAAAGTCTGCGGAGTCGCCAGTATCGGAGTGGGTGTGTTCCTTGGTGTGGAAACGGATTCTGCCAACGCCTCCGCTACACGCGCTTCGACGGTTGCGTCTATGTCAGGTTCAGGTGTTGACGGACTACCGTCCCCGCAGGAGACGAGCAACATTAGGGTCAGCAAACTGAAGGCTATGGCAACCCTGCGATTCATCAGTGGTCTCCATGCGGGGACGAGTGTGACTAGTCGTCGTACTGGGTAGTCTCGCTCCCCGTGCCAGTCAGGGATATGTGGGAAAAGTCCTTGCCGTCAACCGCGCCGTGCCAGTGCTTTTCGCCGGACGGGATGAAGGCGGTATCGCCCTCGGTTATGACTATCTCCTCCTCCTCCGTGGCGACGACACCCTCGCCGCCGGTTACGAACAGCACCTGGTCGGTGGTGTGGGAGTGGAACTTGTTCTTCGCGCCGTCGTAGAAATTGACCTGGGCGAAGTTGAAGAAGTCGCTCTGAGCTCCGACTATGGGCTGGCGGCTTACCGGGCCGCCGTAGAACAGCGGCGCGTTCGTCGCGTCTTCTTCGGGTACTGAGCCGTTCTTGATTACTTCCATGGGGGTTCTCCTAGTGGTTAGTTGTTAGTGATTAGTTTTTAGTATTTAGTTTACCCTGACCTCGTTTCGGGGAGAGAGGTTTTTCTTCTGGGATGGGACTTTAAGGGTCAAGGCTCAGCCTTGTCAGCCTTGCTTGCCGTCGCGGGCGCGGAGATTGGCGGCGTCGCGCAGGTAGATGCGTTCGAGTTCCTCCGGACGCTTGTCGGTGTTCACCAGTATCATCACGCGGATGCAGCGTTCCTGGCCGCCCGGCACGTCCATTTCGTGACCGCACATCATCGCCACCTCGGTCCAGCCCATGCCCACGCGCGCGGCGACGGCGGGGAACGCGGCGTCCAGGTCCTTGGTCACGCTGAAGGTGACGGCCGCTATATCGTCGGCTTCGACATCGTTGGCCTCGACAAGCTCTTCCAGAAGTTCGCGGGTCGCTTCCAGAATGGCCTCTTTGGTATTGGCGTCGGCGGTGGTCGCGCCTCGCAGTCCTCTGACCTTGCTCAATCTAGTTGCCCTTTCCGTTAGTTCCTCTAAGTGAGCGCATGAAGTCTCGCGCGGTGTCCAGCCTGCCGTCTTCGGGCGCCTTGTCAACAGCGTCCAGCAGCGCGCTTGCCAAGATAGCCCCGTCCGCGTAAGTGGCGATCTCCTCAAGATGTTCTCGGCGCGACACGCCGAATCCGACAAGCAGGGGAAGGTCTGTATGTCGCCTGATGCGTTCGACGAGGCTGGGCGTTGACTGCGAACTCGATCTGCGCGCGCCGGTAACTCCAATGAAGTTAACGCAGTATATAAATCCGCCCGCCCATTGGCAAGCGTCGCGTATCCGCTCGTCGGAGCTCGTGGGCGCTAGGAGCGGGATAAGGTGGATACCGCGCTCCGCGGACATTTCCGAGAGCTGCGCGGCTTCCTCAGTGGGCAGGTCCGGGACTATCATGCCGTCCATGCCGGCGGTGGCGGAATCGTCCAGGAATCTTTCGAGGCCGTAGCGGAGGAATGGGTTGTAGTATCCCATCAAGACGAGGGGAGCTTCGACTCCGCCCTCTCGGAGATTCCTCACGGATTCGATACACTTGGAGACCGTGACGCCGTTCTGGAGCGCGCGGTAGCTCGACATCTGCACCGTGGGTCCGTCGGCGAGCGGATCGCTGAACGGCACGCCAAGTTCGAGCATATCGCCGCCGGATTCGAGCAGGACGCGGGCAAGCGATTCGGAAGTGGGAATGTCCGGGAATCCTATGGTGACGAACGGGCCGAGCGCCTGCTGTCCGTTCTCGCGGAGTCTGCTTAGCGTTGTATCAATTCTGTTTGGCATATTCAGCCTCTTTGTCTGAATCAGGATTTACGGGATATTCGTTGTCGTCTCTCACGGCATCGGGACGAATCGGGACGCCAGCAGCGCCAGTATGTTCTGCGCCGAGTGGGCCGCTACTGGTATCCATATTGACTTAGTTACATGGTACACCAATCCGAACAGTATCCCGGTAACGAATATGGGAATGATAGTAGCCGGGGAGAAGTGTATCAGCGCGAAGATGGCCGCGCTCGCGGCTATCCCGACGTACAACCCGTACCTCGCGGCGAATCCCGCGAACAGGAAGCCCCTGAAGAACACCTCCTCCACGAATGGAACCCACACGCCCAGCGCGAATACGGATACCAGTATGACCGCGCCGTTCCCGGCGAGTCCGGCGGGCAGCGGTTCGGGAACCAGCGCGTCGAGTCCCAGCCCGGACACGACAGCGCCATACGCGGCGGTGAAGGCCAGGCTGCCGAGCAACGCGGCTGCCGCCAGCAGGAACGACCGCCCCTGAGTCGGCAGCCGTATTCCGACCGCGCCCCAGGGCAGGCGGTATTTCCTGACCACTATCAGCCAGACCGAAAATAGCAGGACGCTCTCGGCTATGCCGGCCAGCCACGCCAGAGATGACAGGTTTCCCTCCCATCGCTCCGCGCTGGACGCGCCGCCCACCGCCAGGAAGAATATGCCGAACGCGCCCAGGCTGACGGCGGACGCGAGCGCCATGTCGCCGACGCCCCAGCGGATTTGGGCATTTTCGTGTCCGTTACTCACTCCGCTCCGCCTTGCGCTCCCGTCAGCTCTTGAGCCAATCCACGTCACCTTGCAGGTCGGCGGGATGTTCCTTCGATGCGAACACGTCGTACTTGCCCTTCTCGGTGGTCAGATCGCCAACGTCGCCGTGTCCGGGGAAGAACGTTCCTATGCCTTCGAGCGTGAACAGCCTGCTCGTTATGCTTCCGATAAGCTGCTTCAGGTTCTCCGGGCTTCCCGTCCTGCCCGGGCCGTTGGGGAACAGCGTGTCTCCGGTGAACAGGTGCGGCCCGAATGTGAAGCAGGTGGAGCCTGGGGTGTGGCCTGGGGTGTGGATGGCGGTGAGGGTGACGTTCCCCGCGCTTATCTCGTCGCCGTCCGCGATTCTTATCTGGGCCGCGCCCTCCAGCGCGTCCGCGTCGTCCTGGCCTATGCCCACCGGCGCGCCGAGCGCCGACGCGACTTCATCCAGCCCCTCGATGTGGTCGAAGTGGTTGTGCGTGATGATAATAGTCTTGACGTCGGTCTGCTTGGCGGCCTGTATGAGCGCGCCCGGGTCGGGCGGCGCGTCTATGACCAAGCTCTCATTCGTCTCGGGGCATACCACCAAGTAGGCGTTGTTTCCGTATGGCCCGCACTGGATCATCTGAATTGCGACGCTGTCATCCTGAAATTGGACTGTCATGGCTTCCTCCTTGCCAATGTCGTTTCGCGGGTGATTATAGCATTTGACAGTCAGAGGTGTTCAGTGGCCAAACGCGGAGAGTTGGACGCTGGTATAATTGAGTTGCGCGGCGCGGTCCGCGATTAGAGAAATACGCAGAGGTTTCAGAATGAGCGAATTCGGATTGAACGTGAAGACGGACAGCGGCGGCAAGCGGGTAGAGTTGGAGTGCGAGCATCAGAACGGCCTGCTGTACGTGGTGCCCGCCGAGTCGTCCTGGGTCTGCTCTGAGGAGTTGATGCACGCGCACGCTATGGCGGGGTTCTTCAGGCAACTCACGGAGTTGGAGGACGAGCGCGTGGAAGATCTGATGCAGCGGTGGGGTCTGTACTACCGTCCGAGGCCGCTGGCTGAGGATGATTAGGTAGTCAGCGTCCGGCTGTCGGTCGCGCTTCCATGCCGCGCGTCCCAAATTCCGACAACACAATTACCCTTCACTACTACACCCATTCTAAGTTACAATTATTCATCCTAGCAGACCGAATACACACAAATAAGATATAAACAGACATTTATTATAATGGCTCTGGGAAGCGAAGAAAAGTCTTCCCATAGCTAAACGCTGGGAAACACTGGATAAACGCTGGGCAAAACCCATCCAGTTCACCCCAGTGACTCCCTGTTAATCCGACCAGGGCATTATAAACCAGAATATATGCGAACAGCCAAAATGAAGCGCAAGGAGAATAGAAATTGAATCGCGCCAAGTCATACATAATAACCGCCTTCGCCGCCGCCCTTCTGCTCTCGCTGGCGCTCGCCTGCGGCACGGAGACGGTCGAAGTTCCCGTAGAAAAAGTCGTAACCCAGGAAGTGATAAAGACCGTCGAGGTCCCTGGCGAAACCGTCGTAGTCGAGAAGGAAGTCGTCAAGGAAGTGATGGTCCCAGGCGAGACGGTAGTAGTCGAAAAGGAAGTCGTCAAGACCGTCGAGGTGCCGGGTGACACCGTCGTGGTCGAGAAAGAGGTCATGGTCGAGGTAGAGCGCGACAATCTGCCGCCGCTCGTCGTTGGCAACCTGAACTCCTTCACCGGCGCGCTCGCCGAGTTCGGCCCGCCCCTCCGAAACGCCGTCCAGCTCGCCGCCGGCCACGTAAACCGCGCCGGCGGAGTCGGCGGCGGCTCCATGCTCGTCATCAGCCGCGACACCGCCGTCAACCCCGTGCAGGGCGTTGACGCCGCCCGCGCGCTCGTGGACGTGGAAGGCGCGGTCGCCATCGTCGGCGCGCTCTCCAGCGGCGTGACCATCGCCTCCGCCCAGTCCGTTACCATCCCCAAGGGCGTCCTGCTAATATCCGGCGCGTCCACCGCCCCCGCCATAACCACCCTCGAAGACGATGACCTTCTGTTCAGAACCACGCCGTCCGACGCCGCCCAGGGCGCGGTGCTCGCGCGTCTGGCCGACGAACAGGGCTACAGCAAGGTCGGCGTCATGTACATCAACAACGCCTACGGCGAGGGCCTCGCCGATCAGTTCGAGAAGAGCTTCGCCGAGTACGGCGGCGAGGTGACCGCCATGGTTCCCCACGAGGACGCCCAGCCCACCTACGCTTCCGAACTCGAAAAGGCCACCGAAGGCGACCCCGACGCGCTGGCCGTAATGAGCTACACAGGGCAGACGAGGGTTTACGTCCGCGAGGCGCTCGAAGGCGGCTACACTGACACCTTCCTGTTCGTGGATGGCGTCAAGGGATCCGAGTGGATAGATGAAATAGACGCCTGGGACGAACTGGATGGAACGCTCGGCACGGCCCCCGGCAGCGAGGGCAACCCCGCTCTGAGCATATTCGAGACCGCCTATGAAGAGACCTACGGATTCCCAGTGTCCCATCCCTTCATGGCCGAACACTACGACGCCACCGTGCTGATAGCGCTTGCCGCCGCCAAGGCCGGCAGCACGACCGACGCGGAGGCAATACGCGACTCTCTCCGCTTCGTCGCCAACGCGCCGGGCGAAGTCGTCGGCCCCGGACGCGACGGCATAGCCCGCGCCCTCCGCCTCATAGCCCAGGGTGAGGACATCAACTACGAAGGCGCCGGCGGCATAGTGGACTTCGACGAAAACGGCGATGTCTTCGGCACAATCGAAATCTGGCAGGTCAAGGACGGCGAAATCCAGTCCACCGGCCGCTTCGAACTCCCCTAGCCGACCCAATCCCATAGGGGCAACCACAAGGGTTGCCCCGCCCTCAGAGTCGCGTAGAAAAGCCGAAAGACTCCGCGCCGGACGCCAAGAACCTATTCATACTATCTGTCGATTGTATTAGAATGGGTTCAATTCCAATTGGCGGGCGCGGGCAATGTCGTCTATCAGAGACCTATACGAACTCCAGCTTCTGGACTGGGACATTCAGAAGCTGGAGGAAGAACTGTCCGACATCCGCGCTAGATTGGCGGACGACTCTAGGCGGATGACCGCCAGGCGTCAACTGGACGCTCTCGAGAACAAGATGTCCGGGATGGCTAGTCCCAGAAGACAGGCCGAGAACAGCATCCAGGACATCGAGCGGCGAATAGCCGAGATTGACGTCAGGCTCTACGACGGATCGGTCACCAACCCCAGAGAGTTGGAGGCTTACCAGGAAGAGCGCGCCAACCTGGAGGCGAATCGCGGCGATGAAGAGGACAAGTTGCTCGAACTCATGATAGAGAGCGACGACACCCAGGCGCTGCTGGATAGAGCTAGGGAGTTGTTCGAGCGCGTTGACGACGAGCGCAACCGCGAGATAGCCGACCTCCGCTCCCGCCACGCCGAGGTGTCCTCCGAACTGCCCGACTTCATAGAGCGCAGGGCGTCCTTAGTGTCCGAACACGCCCCGATGACCCTCGCCATCTACGAGCAGGTCAGGCAGCTGAGGGGCGGACAGGGCGCGGCCCTGGTTGACAGGCGCGGCCTGTGCCAGGGGTGCAGACTCGTCATACCCACCTCCGAACTTGGGCGCGTCCGCGCCGGGGACGAGATAGTCCAGTGCGGAAGTTGCTCCCGAATCCTGATCCTGGAATGAACCAACAACCAAAAACTAATCACTAAAGACTAAGAAATGAGAGCGCTGGGATACTTCAGGGCGGACGCCCCAACCACAACCGAGAACGGCGGCAAGTCGCGGCGGGAATTCGAGTCTGAATTCCAAGACTACTGCTACATAAATATGCACCAGCCGTTGGATATATTCGGCGACTTGTCGGCGTCGGAGGGCGGCGAGTATCCCGAATACGAAAGGCTGGTCGGCTATATCCGCGAGTCCGGCTCCGAGTTCCTGGTGGCCGTGCCGGACGCCTCTCACCTGGGCGGTGACCTCGAGGCGGTCGCGCGCGCTTTCCTGGCGCTTGAGGGAATGGGAAGCAAGGTCGCCTGCCAGGACGACGATATGCCCGATCCGCTTCAGAACGCGCTGGTCTCGCTGAGCGCGGGCGGCTCATCCAGGACGCGCGGCGATAAGATCCGTATGTCCATGCAGCGCAGGGCGCTCAGGGGCAAGGGACTCGGACGCCCGCCCTACGGCTACCGCAACGGCGAGGACGGCGCGCTGGAGGTCGTCAAAGAAGAGGCCCCCGTCGTGGAACTCATCTTCCGGCTGTACACCAAGGACAGGATGGGTATGCGGCTCATAGTCCAGCATCTGAACGAGCGCGGAATAACCACGCGCAGGGGCAAGAACTGGAATGTCGTCAGCGTCAGGGACATCCTGAAGAACACCGTCTATATCGGCACCTACACGCGCTTCGGCCTGCGGCAGCCGGGCAATCACGAGCCTATCATCCCGCGCGAGGTGTTCCGAGAGGCGCAGGACATAGTGAGGGAGCGGCGTCCGCTGGGCAGGGTGTCGCGCTCAGAGCCGTACCTACTGTCGGGCATCGCGTTCTGCGAGTCTTGCGGCAACAAGATGATGGGGGTGACGCGCCGGCAGCTATGGCGAAACAAGGACGGCAATCGCAGCCGCGCGACGTATCGCTACTACCAATGCCAGTCCCGCAACAACCAGAGCGTATGCGGCTATCACACGTGGCGCGAGGCCGATCTTGAAGGCGCAGTCCTGGCGCAGATACCTCTGGCCATCGAGACGAGGGCGCTCCGCAAACTGGCGTACCAAGAAGCCGAACCCGATCAGGCCCTGAAGAAAATTTGGGAAGAGAGGATAAAGAACGCCGAGCGCAGGTTCTCCCAGACCCTTCGCAAGACAGCATCCGGCGCGCTCAAGACCGACCAGCTCCAACGCGCCCTCGCCGAACTCGACAAGGCCCGCGCTCTGGCCCAGAAGTCCGACCAGCCCGTGGACGTGAGCGATATGCTGGAAGGCTGGAACGAGCGCGACTTCGACGAAAAGCGCGACTTCCTGCTAACCCACGTCGCCCGCGTCGAGGTCAGCGACCACATGGCCCGCATAGTGGCCTGAGCAGAGAACTCCATTGGCGTTAGCGCTCATACCACGCGCATACGAATCCCTGCTGAGGCCGCTGCTGTTCGCGTTGCCACCCGAAAAGGCGCAGAAACTCGCGGACGGCGCACTCAGGCTTTGGCCGCTGTGGAAAGCGGCTTCTCAGGTTGGTGGGTTCACATCGCCCAGGATAGAGACCGGCGTCGGCGGACTCGCGCTGAAGAATCCGGTCGGTCTCGCGGCGGGATACGACAAGAACTGCGAGGCGCTTCCCGGCCTTGCCGCGCTCGGCTTCGGGTATGTGACCTGCGGCACGGTGACGCTGGAGCCGCGCCCGGGCAATTCGGGGGTTCGGCTTCTCAGAGACCAATCGCGCCAAGCGCTGATAAACTCTCTGGGCTTTCCGGGTCTGGGACTTGATTCCGCCGTCGAACACATCTCACGTGACAAGCCGAAACTCACGGATACCCCAATCGTGGTGAGCGTGTCGGGGACAGAGATAGACGACATCGTCACCTGCCACAGGACGCTCGAACCGCTGGCCGACGCGATAGAGGTCAACATCAGTTCGCCGAATACCGCCAATCTGAGAGTGTTCCACGACCCGGACGTCCTGGAGGAACTGCTGGACGCGCTGAATGAGTCGCGGGAAAGACCGCTGTTCGTGAAGATGCCGCCCTTCCCGGCGCGCGATGCTGAACCCTATCATCACGAGATTGTACTATCCCTCGCGGATGTATGCGTATCGAAGCGGGTTGACGCGCTGACCGTAGCCAACACGCAGCCCGTCCAGGATGAGCGGCTCGGTGTCGGTTCGGGCGGACTGAGCGGCAAGCCCATATTCGGCCATACTTTGCGGATGGTGAAAGAGACGCGGGAAAGAATCGGAGACGCGACGCATATCAACGCCTGCGGCGGCATATTCACCGCCTGGGACGCATGGCAAGCGCTAGTGGCGGGCGCGGACACGGTTCAGCTCTTCACCGGCCTGGTTTACAGGGGGCCGGGCGTGGCGCGGGACATCAGCGCGGGACTGGACAAGATGGTACAACTCCAGGAGCTTGGCTCAATTCGCTCTGTTCGGGGTTGGGCGGGCGCGTCCTGATATGGGAAGGCTGAGTCTTCACCCTTATTCGGACAGGATGGTTCAAGACCGGCAAGAATTGCCCTTGCCCTAACTTTATTTTCTCACAGAGGTGAGGTTCGGAGAACGATGGCTGAGTACAAGGCGCTCATAATAGATCTGGACGGTACGCTAATTGGGCCGGACGAGCGCATATCTGCCAGGGTGGCGGACGCTGTTCGGGAGGCCGCGGCGCGGATTGGCGTCTCGATAGCGACGGGCCGCGAGACGGGGGACGTCCTGAAGTACGGGAAGGAACTCGGCCTGACATGGCCGCAGATCTCGGACAATGGCGCGATGATAATTGACCCGTCGAGCGGAGAAATCCTGTGGAGCGCTCCGCTGGGCGAGGAATTGTCGCGCAGGGCTATGCGGCCCATCATCGAGGTCGGATGCGAATTCTTCGCCACCCACGCGGGCGGCGCGGTAACCGAACTGGATAAGCTGGACACATGGGAACTCACTAGGGTATCGGCGCTTGACCTGGACGAGGCGGCGGCGGACACGATGATGGAGAGCGTGTCCGACGAAAGCGGGCTGGACGTCGTGAAAGTCTGGCTGCCCTACAACCGGCTGTGGGCCGTGGACTTCACCCGCAGCGGCGTCAACAAGGGCAGAGCGTTGCGTATCCTGTGCGAAATGACGGGTATAGCGCCATCGCAGACAATCGCGGTGGGCGACAGCTTCAACGACGCGCCGATGCTGGAGACGGCAGGTCTGGGGATAGCGATGGGCAACGCGCCGCGCGAGGTTCGGGACGCGGCGCGATACGTAGTCCCATCCGTGGAGGAGGACGGCCTGGCGGTCGGGATAGAGCGGTATGTCCTCCCGCTATTGTCAACGACGGGGGAATAGGATTCTATACCGCGCTGATTTCGTCAAGTAGATGCTGTTGTGGAAGCAAGCCTCACCACCTGAATCCCCTCTGTCCCGGTCTGGGTTAGACATTTGGGTAGGGAACTTATATAGTTGATTCACGTTCCGATGGACAAAAGGAGAGATGAGATGCCCATATACAAAGTAACTCTGTCAGTAACCGCACTCGACGAGCGTCAGGTCATCGCGGACAACCCTGCCGCAGCCGCCGTTGCCGCCATCACCGGACAGATAGATTCGGCGAATATAATTAGCGAAACCATTTATTCCAAAGTAGAAGACAGCCGGTATTCGGCGACAGAGGTCGCTGACGACGTTGAGGTCTATGACCAAAGCGGAGAGCAAACGAGCATAAGACTGCCCGCCGCCCTAGTGGAGAAGCTACGCGCCGATGGCGGACTCAGCGTCTCAGAAGAAAACGTCCGAGCCGCTAGCCGCGAGAGTGGACTGAGCCACTAGGCGAAGGGACCGCCGCGCAGGGAGATATGGCGGAACACCCCGAAACCGGCAGGTCTCACCATAGACTCCAAAGATAACCTGACGTGAGTCAGATATGCCATTGCCTTTAGCTATTGGCTGAATGACCCGGATTTCCTCTTTCCGTAATTCATTCCTTCGTCTGAAAGACGATATTGTCCGTATCGTCCTGAGACACCGCCTAGACGCTCAAACAGATCGCGTTTGCCTTTGCCCAGAGTGTCGTCATTCAACCTTCCTCGTACACTGTTTCTAAATGTATCCCATTTGTACTGTTGGCCGGCGTTTCTCGCAAGGCGTTCTGTTTCGTTATAGATGTTCTCCAGGGTGAAATACTGTGTAAAGTCGCCGCCAGCCAGGTTTTCCATAGCTTTGATGACGAACTCGGTTTGAGTATTGGGCGACCAACCTCCCTTTGCGTCCGACTGGAGCGCGACCAATTTTTGATACTCGTCAGCCAGTTCAGGTGGAGGGTCCTGACGCGGAGATAGACGGTCGGCGCTTTGGCGCAGACGGTCATAAGATTCGACGAAACTCATATCAGGCTGCAATAAAGGCACACTGTCATAGATGGATTGGAATATGTCGAGGCATTGGCTGACTGACTTTTCCGAAAGATTCCCTCTGATGACTGTATTCACTTCAATGTTTTCACTCATACCTCCGCGAGTCAGATTCGATGAACCTATAATCGCGCAGTATTTCTGGTGATCTGGTGTGGCTATGTAGAGTTTGGGATGAAATGAATGCCGAGTTGCCATCCACCAGTCGCAATGGACAAAGTACGACATATTTTGGTAGCGCGTTTTCAGTTCTACCAAACCTTGAATGGCCATCGAATCGGTGATCCGGAAGTCAGCCCCATGGACTATATGAACGCTCCCATTATTTTCCAGAATACGCTCTATCCCCGGCTTTATTATATCAAGACCTCCACTGTTAAAGAATGCGGACGCTGCGTGGAACTCATTGGCTATGAGAAGTTCTCGGTTGAGTATCTCGCCCAAGGGGTGGTTGGCGTTGTCTATGACAGTAGTTTGCACCATAGTAAGATCACGCTCGCTTGGGTGTTCAGACTTTGCAGACAGATATCTTTGATGGCATAGAGTAGTAGTACACCATTATATGGGATAAATCAAACACTCCCGGCGCATTAAGCGCCGGAGTGTTTGTTTAGGTAGGGCTAGAGGATGACGCTGAGTGGGTTCTCCAAGAGGCGCTTTATTTCGTTGATGAAGAAGGCGCCCTCGGCGCCGTCAACTATGCGGTGGTCGGCGGACAGGGTGGCGGTCATCATCTGGCGGACGATAATGCTGTCGTCGGAGGCCACCACCGCTCGCTTCTGCACCGCGCCGACGGCGAGAACGGCGGTCTGGGGCGGCTGGATGATGGCGACGAAGCTGGTTACGTTCATCATGCCCATGTTGGATACGGCGAAGGTGCCGCCGGAGTATTCCTCGGGGCGCAGGATGCCCTGGTTGGCGCGGGCGGCCAGATCCTTGGTGGCCTGTGCTATCTCGGCCAGGGACATCTCGCCCGCTCCGACGACGGCGGGCATTATCAGGCCCTCTTCCAGCGCCATGGCTATGCCGACGTTTATGTCGTCGTTCATCCTTATGCTGCCGTCTTCGTAGTAGGCGTTGAACTTGGGGAATTTCTTCAGGGCGCGGACGCCGGCGGCGACTATCAGGTCGTTGATGGTGACGCGGACTCCGCCGTCCGCCAAGGCGTCGTTTATCCGGCCCCTGAGCGCCATGGCTTCGGTCATGTCCACGTCGGTATTGACGTAGAAGTGGGGCTTTTCGTCCTTGGAGCGGATAGTCACCCGCGCTATCTGCTGCCTCATGCGGGAGAGCGGGATGAGGTCCGCTTCCGGTTCAGGCTCGGCGGCGGCGGCTTCGGGTTCAGGCTCTGCCTCAACTACGGGTTCGGGTTCCTCGGCGACTTTTTCCACTTCCGCTTCGACGACCACCGAAACTTCGGGTTCGGGTTCCGGCTCAGGTTCGACGATGACGGGAGGCGCGGCGGCGACTACGGGTTCGGGCGCTACCTCGACGACGACGGGCGCTTCTTCCTCGGCTTCGGGTTCGATGACCGCTTCGACGACCACCGGAACTTCGGGTTCGATTTCAGGCTCAGGTTCGGCGGCTACCTGCGATTCTATGAATCGCACTATGTCCTCTTTGACGATTCGCCCGCCCGGCCCGGTTCCCTGGACATCGGCGAGGTCTATACCGGATTCGGCTGCCATCTGGCGGGCTATCGGGGTGGCGAATACGCGCCCGACGGGAGCGGACACGCTGGGCGCGGGGATGGGTTCATCGGTTACGCCGTCAACCGGCGCGTCCGCCGCTCCGAGAGGGATAGCGGGATGCGCCTCTTCCTCGGCGGCGGGTTCGGGTTCGGCGACCGGGGCCTGGGCCTCCGGTTCGGGCGCGGGGGGTGGAGCGACGGCTTCCTCGCCGACAAGCGCTATGGTCTGGCCGACCGGCACGGTCGCGCCCTCTTCCACGAGTATCGTCTGCAATACGCCGGCGGCGTAGGATTCGAACTCCACTACCGCCTTGTCGGTTTCTATCTCGGCCACAGGTTCGCCCAACTCGACGTTGGAGCCTTCGTCCTTCAGCCAGCGCACAACGGTGCCTTCCTGCATATCGTAGCCCATCTGGGGCATGGTGAGTTCAGTAGCCAAGGAACTCCCCCTCTCTGAAATAGGTTAAGATCATTGAATTGAGTACATAGATTTCCGCCGAGCGGCAACATAACAGCGACCACTGGATTCCCGCTTTCGCGGGAATGACGGAAGGTTGGCGGTTGTCATCTTCAACTGGATAAGGTAATGGATCAGTGAAAGGCGATTAAATCAGTTGCGCGTTCTATATTCCGAAGGTTCGGCTTATTTCGCGCACAACCCTGTCGGCGTCGGGAATGGTGGCGGCCTCTAGTTGGCCGGAGTAGGGAGCGGGAACATCCAGCCCGCCGACGCGAACTACGGGGCCGTCCAGGTAGTCGAAGGCTTGTTCGTGGATGGCGCTGGCGACCTCGCCGGCGAATCCGCCCGTCTGCCAGGCCTCTTCCACGACGACGGCGCGGTTGGTCTTTCTGACGGACTCGGCTATCGTCTCGATGTCCAGCGGCCTGAGCGTTCTGAGGTCTATGACCTCGGCCTGCCTGCCGCGCTCCTTCGCCAGTTTCTCGGCGGCTTCCATGGCAATGCGCGCCATGCGCGAGTAGCCTATGATGGTGACGTCGTCGCCTTCGCGGGTTACTTTGGCTTTGCCGAAAGGCACCTCGTAGTATTCGTCCGGCACCTCTCCCCGGACGCCGTATATGAGCGCGTGTTCGGCGTAGATAATCGGGTTGTCGTCCTTGAGTGAACTTCGGATGAGTCCGAGCGCGTCATAGGGTGTTGACGGCACAGCCACCTTAAGCCCGGGGACGGAGGCGTACCAGCCCTCGAAGCTCTGGGAGTGGGTCGCGGCGAGTTGCGCTCCGCCGCCTGTGACGGTTCTTATCAGCATCGGCACTTTGAGTTGGCCGTTGGACATATAGCGCAGTTTGGCGGCGTGGTTGATTATCTGGTCCATGGCGAGCAGGGAGAAGTTGATGGTCATGATTTCGACGACGGGCCTCATGCCGACGAGGGACGCTCCGATGGCGGCGCCCACGAAGCCGGACTCGGATATGGGCGTGTCGCGGATGCGTTCGGGGCCGTAGCGTTCGAGGAATCCGCGCGTGACGGCATACGCGCCGTCGTAAGCGCCGATGTCCTCGCCCATCATGAACACGTCTTCGTCCCTGTCCAGCGCCTCGCGCAGTCCCTGGGCGATTGCCTCTCTGATTATCATTTCGGTCATAAGGCGCTCCGAATCCTAGGCATACACATTCTTGTAGAGGTCGTCGAGTTTGGGGAATGGACTCTCGCGGGCGAACCTGACCGCCTCGTCTATCTCGTTGGCGACCTGGCCGTCTATCTCTTCCAGTTCTCCGGCGGTGATTAGTCCCTCCGCCAGGGCGAGCGTCTTGAAGCGGTCAATCGGGTCGTTGATTCTCCACTCGTCCACCTCGTCCATTTCCCTGTAATTCACGGGGTCGGCCATTGAGTGACCGCGATACCTGTACGTCATGGCCTCGAGGAAGACGGGGCCGGAGCCGGAGCGAACGCGGTCAACGGCGTATGAGGTAGCCTCACGAACCGCTATGAGATCCATGCCGTCAACCTGCGTCGCGGGTATCTTGTAGTATTCGGCGGAGTTGTAGATGTCGCGCCCAGCGGCGTGGGTCATGTCCACGTGCGAACCCATGCCGTAGAGGTTGTTTTCGAGCATGAAGATGACGGGCAGTTTCCAGAGGGAGGCGAGGTTGAGGGATTCGTGGAACTCGCCTTCGTTCACCGCGCCGTCGCCAAAGAACACCATGACGACGCCGTTCTGCCGTTTCATCTTGATTCCGAGCGCCATGCCGACGCCTATGGGCATCTGTCCGCCGACTATGGCGTGACCGCCCATGAAGTGGCGATTCGCGTCGAACAGGTGCATGGAGCCGCCCTTGCCGCCGCTGGAGCCGGTGGCCCTGCCGCAGAGTTCGGCCATGCAGGCTTTGGGATCCATGCCGCGGGCGAGCGCGTGGCCGTGGTCACGGTAGTGGGTGATGATGTAGTCCTGCGGTTCGAGCAGGCTGATAGCGCCGACGGCGACGGCCTCTTCGCCTATGTACAGATGGAGGAAGCCACGGATTAGACCCTGCATATAGAGCCTGCCGCTGGCTTCCTCAAACCGTCGGATGAGCAGCATCTTCCGGTAGAAGTCGGCCACCTGCGCCTTGTCTATATTTATCGCTACGTTCATGGGCTTCCTCGGTTAGTTGTCAGTTATTAGTCTTAGATGTGGATGGCTTCGCCTTCGGCGGCGAGGGCGGCCTCTTTGAGCGTCTCGGAGATAGTGGGATGCGGATGGACGAGCCAGCCGAGTTCGGTGGTGGTGGCTTCAAGCAGCTTGGTCATTCCGAGTTCGCCGAGCAGTTCGGTGACCTCCGCGCCTATCATGTGCGCTCCCAGCACTTCGCCGATTTCGGCGTCAACCACCAGCTTTACCATGCCCTCGGACTCGTTCATGGCGAGCGCCTTGCCGCTCGCGGCCATGGGGAATTTGCCCACCTTGACGGGGTAGCCCTGTTCCCTGGCCTGCGCCTCGGTGAGTCCGAAGCTGGCTACCTGCGGACGGCAGTAGATGGCCCTGGGTATCTGGACGTAATCGAGCGGCTGGGGATCGAGTCCGGATATGCGCTCTACGGCTGTGACGCCCTGGGCGGAGGCGACGTGGGCCAGGAGCATCTTGCCGGTGACGTCGCCTATGGCGTAGATGCCTGGTATGTTGGTCCGCATGGAGTCGTCAACGGGAATGAAGCCGCGCTCGGTTCGGACGCCCGCGGCTTCAAGACCGATGCCAGTAGTATTCCCCTGCACGCCCACGGCGACGAGAACCTTGTCGCACTCTTCCACGCGGCTGCCCTCATCGGTTGATATGGCGACGTGGGCTGAGCCGCCGCCGACTTGGGTCACCCGCGCCTGAGCGCCGGTGACGCTCTTTATGCCCTGCCTTCTGAATGAACGCTCAAGCTGCGCGCTTATCTCTTCGTCCTCGTTGGGAATGAGGCGGGGCATAAGCTCGACGATGGTGACATCCGCGCCATAAGAACTCCAGACATAGGCGAACTCGCAGCCGGTCGCGCCGCCGCCGACTATCAGAGCGCGCTTGGGGACTTCTCGGAGTTCGAGAGCCTCGCGGCTGGTTATGACGGTCTGGCGGTCTATGGGCAGGCCGGGGATGTCCCGTTGGCTCGCGCCTGTGGCTATGATGATGTTGTTCGCTGACAGCGCGCCGCCGTTCTCGGTTACGCGGACGGTACGCGAGTCCTGAAGGACGCCCGTACCCTGAATATGATCCACGTTGTTCTTGCGGAGGAGGGAAGCGACGCCGCGAGTGAGACGGCCGACGACTGTACGGCTGCGGTCAATGGCCTTCGCGAAGTCGGGAGTTATGTCACCGACGCCGATGCCGTACTGGTCGGCGTGTCGGATAAGGCTGAGCACCTCGGCGTTTCGGAGAAGGGCCTTGGATGGGATACATCCCCAGTTGAGGCAGATTCCGCCGAGGGCGTCCCTCTCCACGACCGCCGTTTTCATGCCCAGTTGTCCGGCGCGAATGGCGGCTACATACCCTCCCGGACCTGAGCCGAGAACCAATACATCATATTCAGGCAACGACGAACCTCTTGAATAGTCTTAGCGGGGTCATCCAGACGACCGAGACTATTCTACACCAAACGGGCGAGGCGTTAAAGTTCGCGCAGAGCGGGAGGGCGGTATCCTACGGGATTTGTTCCAGAGATTCCAGATGAGCTACCCATTTGTCGAATCTGGGACACTCGGCGCGAATCCTGTCCAATCCGATTTCCAGGGCCACCACTGGGCCGTCGACACGCTTGTGGTATCTGGGCATCAGGGATTCCAGCCGTTTGCTGGGAGCGGTGTCAACGCTGTTGTTGATGTCTTCCGGCGTGATGAACCGGGATCGGATGTTTCGCAGCGCGTCCAGAATTTCGTCGGATACGCCGAGCCATGTGAAGGCGTTCACGTCTGAGAACAGCAGCCCCTCGAATTCGTGCAGTTGGACGTATGGAAATATTCGTGACTCGTCGAAGGAGCGGTTTATCTTAGCTACGACCGTCGTATGGATGCGCCGCTCCAATTCTTCGACGGTGTCGCTTCCCTTGCCACGGAAGCCGTAGAAGTCAACCAGAGAGGTTACAAAGTCGAAGCTCCAGTACAGTTCTGCCATATCTGAGGCGAGACGATCTAAGGTTACATCGCCACCCAGCAAGATTGGATATGGCTCTACGCCGTATATTCTCAGGCGCTCGGCAATGACCTCTTTGACAAATTCTTCTTCGGTTTCACCCTCTACCGATATGGCCAAACGGATCATGGGCGTCCTCTCAGGATGTTCTTCATCCAAAGGTCGCCCGTCGTGAAACCGTCCTCGATCCATCTCTGGTAGTCGCCTGGCTTATGCTTTGTGAACTTTGTGCGACCATCCTTGAGGTCCAGCACAATGATATTGTCGAGATCGAACGATTCCACTAGCAGGGGTGATTGAGTCGCCAGTATGATCTGCCGTTCCGTGGAGAGCGACCTTATCATGCCGCCAATAAGGGATATGGTGGCAGGGTGCAGTCCAAGTTCGGGTTCGTCCAGCAGAATTACGCTGGGCAGCATTTCGGGCGGTAGGTTGAGAAGCGTGACCAGAGCGAAGAATCTGAGCGAGCCGTCGGACGTGAGGTGAGCGCCGAATGTCTTGTCAGTCCACTTCGCCTTCCATCGCAACAGGACTTTCCCGTAGTCATCCTCAAGCTCAAAGCGGTCGAAGCCCGGCAGAACTCGGCTGATTTGGCGACAGATCAGGTTGTATCGCCTTATATCCTGGCGCTGTAGGCGATACAGCACGGCGGCCAGATTCCCGCCGTTGCTGTGGAGAGTTCTATTATCCCACAGTTCCCATTTCTTCTTTAAGCCTGAACTGTCTGAAGTATCGTGGAATTGATAGACGGCGATGGCGCGGATCAGGTTAACGATTACCCATGCGGTATTCAGATTGACACCTTCGACTTCACCTGGTTGCGGCGCTTGGACTATCTTTGCCTCTGTATGGCCACTCCCAAGGTATAGCCGCGGAGATTCTCTTGAATGACCGAATGCGCTGTACTGGAAGCGTTCTTCAGTAAAGACAAAACGGTCAGGATGAGCGTAAGAGAGCGCGAAATGATAGTCGTTTCTCCCCGTATCGGTTCGCACTCGAACTTCGGCTTCCATACGCGGGGTGCGAGCGTTGCCGCCAAATAGTTGGTCGTCAGCGCCTCCGTGTATTGCGACGAACTCGCCAAGCCGCGAGTAGATCATCCATCGCAACATCTCAAAGAAGCGGATGAAGTTGGACTTGCCAGATCCGTTAGCCCCAATCAGGACGGTCGCGTCGGGCATCCCCGAAATCTCGACATCCGCCAGGGACCTGAAGCCGCGAACACGAATTGATTCTATTTTAGGGTTCATCAGAAAATTTCTCCCCTACTCCAGATGGGGCATGACTTCTTTGGCGAAGAGTTGCATGGAGCGCAGGACTTTCTCGTGGCTGAGGCCGCCCATGGCGAAGTTGGCGCCGAGGTGTTGGACGCCGGCGCGCTTGAGTTCCTGGATTCGGGCTATGCAGTGGTCGGGGTCGCCGATGATGGCGCGGTTCTCCAATACGTAGTCGAGGGCGACGGGGGTTTCTGTTCGGGTGCGACGCCATTCCTCCATGTCGTGGTAGATTTCGCTTCCGCCGTCCTTGAACCAGTTGCGCCAGAAGAGCATATCCAAGACCCATTCGAGGTGGGCGGCGGTGTCTTTTATGGCCCTCTCGGTGGTTTCGGCGACGTACATATAGCGGAAGAAGGGGACTTCGGAGGCGGGCCTGTTGATGCCGGCGTCGGCGGACTTTTGGACGAAGCGGCCCAGCAGGTCGAGCGCGGGCGCGGTGTCCATGACGACGGCTATGCAGAGGTTGTGGCCTTTGGATACGCAGTAGTCGAGCGTCTCCGGCGTTCTGGTGGCGGCAATGTAGATGGGCGGGTGCGGACTCTGTACGGGAGGCGGCGCGAGGCTGACCTTGTTCAGATCGTAGAACTGGCCGTTGTGGGAGAACTCGGGGTTAGTCCAGAGGCCCTGGATTATGTTGACGCTCTCCTGGAAGTGTTCCTGGCTGGTGGCGGGGTCAACGCCGAAGCCGCCGTATTCGTAGCCATAGACGCCGCGCCCGAAGCCTACGTCCAGCCGACCGCCGCTTATGGCGTCCATGGTAGCGGCGTCCTCGGCGAGGCGTATGGGGTTGTGGAGCGTGGGTATGAGGACGCCGGTTCCGAGCCGTATCTTCTCGGTTCGCGCGGCGATGTAGGCGGCTATGACGAGGGCGGAGGAGCCGACGCCGTAGCGGGTGAAGTGGTGCTCGGCTATCCAGGCGCTGGAGAAGCCTAGCTCTTCGGCGAGGCGAACTTCGTCGGCGGCGTAGGACAGCAGCTTGGCGGCGTCGGTATTTTGCGGCCAGGGGACGTGGGTGAACAGGGCGTATTTCATTGGCTGGCCTTTCGCTTTCGCGCGAATACTATAGGGTGGCTCTCCGGCTCCGCTTCCACCGATTCGTCAAAACCGCTTCCGACGGTGGACTGTTCAAGGATATCGAAACCGATTTCGGTTAAAAGCCGTTCATAGTCTTCCACAGCGTAACTGCTCCAGTACATGGTGGATCCGAAGAATTCGTCCAAGTATGTCTCTTCATCGTAGCGGGGCAGCAGGCATAGCAGGTAGCCGCCGGGTTTCAGCCAGTCGTGGACTAGGCGGAACAGGGCCGCGTGTTCTTTCCGGGGTATGTGGAATATGGAATAGAAGGCGGTCGCGGCGTCGAAGGTGGAAGGCGCGAATTCGACGGACATTACATCCGCCCGTATGAAGACGCCCGCCGGAACATTCGCCCGCGCAAGTTCGATCATGCCGTCCGAAATGTCCACGCCGGTAACGCTGAACCGCTCCGCCAAAGCGCGAGCCACCGGAACGCCCGCGCCGCAGCCGACGTCGAGTACCGCCGCGCCGTCGCCCAGAACTCCGAAAAGCGCGTCGAGTTCTGGGCCGGCCTCGCGCTTGCGGGATTCGTGGTAGGCGGCGGCGCACTGGTCGTAGCCGCTACGCACGAGCGCTTTGTAATTGGCGCGGGAAACACTCATGTTAGGTTCTAATGACTGAATTGTAGTTCACCCTCACCCTAGCCCTCTCCCTTGAGGGAGAGGGGATTTTCAACGTACAAACGATGGTAAATATCAGCGCAGCCTATATCACTTTGTCGGACTTCAGGGCTTTCAGGGCGTTGGCGTCGGCGCTGAAGAACTCGGCGAACACTTCGGCGTTGTGCTGGCCGAGAAGCGGGGCGGCGGTGAAGTCCACGGGGGAGTCGGACATCTTGACGGGGCAGCCGGGCAGGATGAACTGGCCCCTGTCGGGGTGGTCGACGGTGACTATCATTTCGCGCTGTCTGAGGTGTTGGTCGGCGTAGAGGTCAACGGCGTTGAAGCAGGCGCTGCACGGGATGCCCTTCTCGCCGAGTATCTTCATCACCTCGAACTTGGTATGTCGTCGCGTCCAGTCGTCAATCAGGCGGTTTATCTCTTCGGTGACCTGGATGGCCTGGTCGGGGTCGTCGAGGCGCGGGTCGTCGCAGAGTTCGTCGTGGCCTATGGCGTTTACGAGGGCTTTCCACATGGGTTTGCGGGCGGGAGAGGCTATCATGTACACGTAGTCGTCGGGGCCGCCGGGGGCGCAGAGGAACGTTCCGACGCCCGGGCTGGCTCGCAGGCTGTTGCCGGTGCGCTCGGGGGATACGCGGCCCTGTTCGGAGCGGGCCATCCAGGTGCGGCTGAGGTTGACTATGGCGTCCTGCATGGAGACTTCTATGACCTGGCCGCGTCCGGTTCGCTCGCGCTGCCAGAGGGCGGCGAGAATGCCTATGGCGGCGTGCATTCCGGTGGCGGAGTCGCCGGAGGTGGTGCCCGGGCGCATGGGAGGGCCGTCGGGTTCGCCGGTGGCGCAGAAGCCGCCGCCCGCCGCCTGCGCGACGGGATCGAAGCTCTTGTACCGGCTGTATGGGCCGTAGGTGCCGAATCCCTTGACGCGGGCCAAGATGATTCGGGGGTTTATCTCGGAGAGGATGTCGTAGCCCAGTCCGAGGCGTTCCAGCGTTCCGGGGGCCAGGTTCTCGGCCACTATGTCGCCTCGCTTGACCATATCGAAGAACATCTCGCGGCCCTTGTCGGACTTGAGGTTGAGGGTGACGCTGCGCTTGTTGGAGTTGTAGTGGATGAAGTAAGGGGAGTCGCCTTCGCCGCCCGCGACGCCGCGGCCGGGGTCGCCGACGTTGGGCCGCTCGACCTTGATGACGTCCGCGCCCAGCCAGGCGAGCATCTGGGTGCAGGACGTGCCTGCCTCGAACTGTGTCAGGTCTATGATTCTCACGCCGTCCAGCGCCTTTTCCATGTTCGGCTCCTTATGCTCGATTGGGCTGTTTCATATATTGTGATTTATATATTTCCTGGTGGAGTTCCTGGTCACTGCTGGATGAGTACTGGGGATCGTTCCGGGTCGGTCCAGCTATGAATTTACTGGATTTAGCTACGAATAAAAAATTTCTTGGCCGTGTCGGTCGGCTTGCATAAATTAGAATTTATGAAACTACGCGGTGAATCGTTGGTTTCGCATGGATATAATAGCACATATATTCATGGGTGGTATAGGGGGGATGACCGATTTTTGAGTTAGTCCGTTGGTGGAGGTTCGCTCTCCGCTCGTGTGCGGGGTCTGGCTTGGCGCGCCTCTACCGCGCGACTATGTTCAGTAGTGTGTTGTCGGACAGTCTTCGCTCTATGCTGGAAATCATATCGGTCAAGTTGACGCTGGCAGACGCTTGCAGCCCAAGGCATCTGGCCACTCCGTCCGTATCTGTGCTGAGCCTGTTAGTCAATTGCAATCTGTTGGCATCTGAGTATGTTTGGAATTCGTATCCGTGAAAGTGGAGCGCATCGTCTAAGTTCGCCGCCTCTACATGGTCGAACGCGAATTCGCGCCGCATATACTCCAGGAAAACATCCTGCACCACTAAGACAAGATGCTTGTTCACTGATTGGAAGGTTTCGACCTTGTGATGCAGTTGAACCAGTATAGTCTTGGCGGACATCTTCCAGTTTATGCCAAAGGATTTTCTGGACGTGTATTCCGAGTCATCGGTAGCTACTCTAGCATCTTTCAGAAACCTTTGTCGTTCCGGCCAGACCGTTCCAGTGGTGTCCAGAGCTTGCAGTTCTATGGCGACGAAATCCGACACTTTCCGGTTGTTGGCGGAGACGAGGAAATAGTCCACGCTACCTCCCGGGATGGTCACCTCAGACAAAAGATGGAATTCGTTGCCCGGCCTGTGCCGCGCCAATAGATGGATGCAGTCTATGAACACGGTGGAATTTTGTATGAGTCTGTGAGGACAGATGACGATGGGTCGCGGCTCTCTGCCATGGGCGACCGAACACGTTCCTATGGACACGTCAGGCTGGCTTTTCCTGATCTTGACGCATTTCGCTCCCAGGAACGGGCATTGCTGTTCCTGGACAGTAGAGGACCAGTCGCGCCCATGCATGGAGGTCGGCGCGCCATATAGTTCAAGAACTCTGCTCATATCAAACCCGAACATCTCTGTCTGGCGATTTCCAGATATTCTGATGAGACGTCAACGCCGATTGAGCGACGTCCCATTGACATCGCGGCCAAGAGGGTCGTTCCCGTTCCGCAGAATGGGTCGAGCGTTGTGCCATTTTCAGGACAGGTAGAGGCGATTGGTATTCTGCACAGATCAAGGGGGTATGGCGAGAAGTGCAGGGTTCTTTTCTGAGTGTCCTCCGGGATGATGTCCCATACGTCGCCGGGCTTGGACCCGTTAGGATGGTATTTCAGAAAGTAGAATCCATTTTCTTCAAGTTCCTTGGCTCTTCCCGACACCTTGATCGAGTTGGAGTGGGTGACTCGCTGCTGGCCGCGAATTATCATTCGGAAGTCCGCCAACTCGCCCAGTCTGACCTTATTCAGCATCGAGTCCAGCGCGGCAAGCGCGAACTGTTTTTCTTTGACGCTCAATGAGGTGGATAGTTCTATCTGCCTCCTGTACCTGATTCCGGTGACGCCGGTGGCGGTGACAATCGCTCCGTTGACGACCTTAGCTTCTTTGGGATTCGAGCGGATAGCGTCGGCGTCATAGAAATATGATTTGGAGCTTACGAAATGGAATATGTGTTCATGCGTATTGCGGAGCTTGTCCTTAGAATTATCCGGCGCGCCTTTTACTTTGTTCCAGATGATTTCGTTTCGCAGAATCCAGCCCTGATCGTCCATCATGGCGATGGCGACTCTCCAGGGTATCCCCATCAGACGCTTGTTGACATATCTATCGCCCAGGTTAAGCCAAAATGATCCCTCCGGCTTCAGAACTCGCTTAATTTCCGACGTCGCTTCCAGAATGTTGGATATGTATTCCTCAACACTATCTTCCAGACCAATGCCCGATTCATCGTATTCCCGCTGACCCCAATAGGGCGGGCTGGTCATAACGCAGTCAATAGAGTTCCGAGGCATTTCCGACAGCGCTTCTCTACAATCGCCATGTATAAGCAATGGGGCCGTCGTCTCATGGTCGGATAGATACTTCCCTATTGACGCCTTACTATCTCGCGTGATTATGGAAGCGCGCTCAAAAGGTATCTGATAGGCTTGGCTGTTCATCTGGCAACCCCTGGTGGAGTTTCTCTATCAATTCAGTCCGCCGCTTGCACATCATACCAATAGCCCCCACCGATATTTCTATCAGCGGGGGCGTCTCTTTCGGTTTGTCTTATGGCGCGCGGGGCTACTTGGATACGAAGTCGAATTGCTCGAAGGCGCCGTTGGTTATGGGAACGGGGTCGAGGCCGAGCCAGCGGTCGAGGATGGTGGAGTAGGTGAGGCGGAAGTCGTTGTTGAAGCGCATATCGCCTTCAAGCTGGTCTTCGTCGCGCAGGGAGGGGAAGTCGCCGTAGAAGCCTCCGTTCACGTCGCCGCCTATGACGAAGGCGACGCCGCCGGAGCCGTGGTCGGTGCCGGCGCCGTTGTCTCTGATGCGGCGTCCGAATTCGGAGAACATCAGGACGACGGTGTCCTTGTCTCTGCCATGCTCTTTCAGGTCGTCCATGAAGTCCGCCACGGCGATGGAGACGTCGCTCCAGAGCTTGGCGTGGGCGGCGAGTTCGTTGGCGTGGGTGTCGAAGCTGCCGTGCTGGGTGTAGAAGACGCGGGTGCCTACGTCGGCGAACATGACCTGGGCTATGTTCTTCATGTTCTCGGCTATGGGGTTGTCGGCGTACTCGACGCCGGAGGAGTACTGGGCGGGGGCCGTCCTGAGAATGTCCGCGCCCTTGAGGGCGTCCATGCCGACCTGGCTTATGAACTGGGAGATGGTGTCCTTGCCGGAGCCGCCGTATATCTGGGAGAAGGCTTCGAGCGCGACGGCGCGGGCGCGTTCGTCCTTGATGTCGGGCATGAGGCCGTAGGTGTCGAGGTTGCCGACGGAGGCGACGGGGACGTCCTTGGCGTACATGGCGCGGGGCAGGCCGCGTCCGAAGTTGACGCCGGTGACGACGTTCTCGCCCTTCGGATCCAGGTCGCGCACGGCCTGTCCGAGCCAGCCTTCGGGGGCTATGTCGTTAGGCTCGGCGGTGTGCCAGACGTCCATGGAGCGGAAGTGGGACCTGTTGGGGCTGGGGTAGCCGATGCCGTTGATGACGGCGACCTTGCCTTCGTCCCACAGCGACTTGATAGGCCCCATGGCGGGGTTCAGGCCCAGCTTGTCGTCCAGGTGGAGGACTTCGTTCTCGGGAATTCCGAGGTACTGCCGGTTGTCGTAGTAGTTGTTGTCCGCGTAGGGAATCACAGTGTTCAGCGCGTCGTTGCCGCCGCTGAGCTGCAAGACCACCACAGACTTGTTGCCGTTGCCGTTCGCTGCCATGGCGCTTCTCCTTGTGGGTGGTTCTTAGTGATTAGTTTTTAGTTATTAGAGGGCATTGTAGCATCTGATGGCAAGATTTGCGCGGCAGGCATGGGATCACCCCCATCCTAACCTTCCCCCATCAAGGGGGAAGGGACTCTAGCGCCAGGGCCAGGCCGACTATATTGGTACAGGCTCGTTCTTAGTCGGCGCTTCTGCTGTATATCTGGACGCGGTGGCGGTTGCTCTCGGTTACGTACATACGGCCCTCGGAGTCGAGTTTGACGGAGGTGGGCGCCCAGAAGTATTTCTCGATGTGGGAGGATTCTTCGTGCGGGTCGTCGTTGAAGAACTCTATCTCCGGCTCCATGTTGGCTTTGGCCCTGGCCGCCGCCTCTTCGAGGTTGATGGAGAGGAACGCCTCGGCCCACTTGGAGTCGGTGGCCTCTCCGCGCAATGTCTGGACGTGGCCGCCGTCGGCGTCGAATATGACGATGCGCTCGTTGCCCCAGTCGGCGACATATACCATTCCGGCCTCGTCAACGGCGACGGCGGACGGCCTGTACAGTTCGCCCTCGCCACGCCCGCCGCTTCCGAAGGAGCGGACGTGATCGCCGTCGAGCGTGAGTTTCTGAACTCGGTCGTTGCCCCAGTCGGCGACGTAGAGGCAGCCGTCGGGCGCGATGGTGACGCCCCAGGGCAACTCGAATTGGCCTTCTCCTTCGCCGTGAGATCCGAAAGCGGCTGTGAACGCGCCGCCGCTGGTGAAGACCTGTACGCGGTGATTGTGCTGGTCGGCGACGTAGAGCCTGTCATCGGCGTCGAGCGCGAGGCCGGCGGGTCCGTCGAGTTGGCCGGGCGCGCTCCCGGTCTCGCCCCAGTGGGCGACCAGGTTGCCGTCGGTGTCGAAGACGTTGATGACGTTGAGGTCTTCGTCGCTTATGTAGATGTTTTCGCGGCTGTCCTGGGCGATGGCGACGGGCCAGATGAACTGTCCGGGTCCCTCGCCGTAGGTCGCGAAGGTGCCGTAGTATTCGCTCTCGATGTCGTAGATGGTGACGCGCACTCCGCGCGCGTCGCCTTCGAGCGAGCGGCTGATGGTGTAGAGCTTGCCGTCCTTGCCGATGAGGGTGTCCACCGGATAGTAGAACCCACGCCCTTCCATAGTGGAAAGGCCGATGGTGTGGCTGTAAGACAGCCTGCCGGACGCGGTCATTTCTGCTGTGGTCATTGGATTTCTCCTATGCCCTCTGGAATTCGTGGGTGGCGGCTATCATCTGGAGGAGCTGCGCCACGCGCTCGCGGGTGTCGTCGCTGAGTTTGGGGTCGGCGACCAGTTCTCCGTCGCCCGCGGCGTAGTCCACGAGCGAGGCGCGGGTGTCGTCGGACACTGCGACCATGCCGATTTCGTCCAGGCAGCGGTCGACCAGTTCGGCGGGGCCGATGGCTGAGCCGCCGTTGGTGGCGACGCGCTCTATGATGGAGCCGATGCCGGGATGCTCGGCGTTCCCCATCTGGCTGGAGGCGAAGTTGAGTCGTTCGACGAAGGTGCCGGTGTCTATCCATTCAAGGCCCTCGTGCCAGCCTTCCACGGAGGGCGGGTTGATGAGGTACTGGCCCATGTAGATCATCTGCATCTGGCGGTCGAGTATCTGGCGCTTGGGGCGGTAGAACTCGCCGGTGAGACGCAGGACGCCTGTCACCAGTTCGGCGGGGCTCTTCACGCGGGCGTACCATGAGTCCGAGGACTTGAAGAAGTCGGAGGTGAAGAGGACTTCCAGCATACGGCTTATGTCGTAGCCGCTCTCGAAGTAGGCGTCGGACAGTATCTTGATCGCTTCGGGGTTCTGCGGTTCCATGTAGGGCCACTGCGGCACGGGCGGCTCGTCGGCTACGAAGAAGTGGTACAGATGGCGCGCGATGAAGGCGGCGGTCGCGGGCTGGCGGCAGATGATGTCCACTATCTCCTCGCCGTCGAAGGCGCCGCGCTGTCCGAGGAACTCCTTCTCGCCGTCGTCGTGGTCGCTCTCGTCGAACTGGAAGTGCCAGGATATTCGTCCATAGGGCCAGATAGAATCGCGCTCGGCGCGGAGAGCCATGTACTCGGTGTTGCCGATGGTCCAGCCGGTGAAGGCGCGGGAGGCTTCCTTGATGTCGTCCTCGCTGTAATTTCCGACGCCCATGGAGAAGAGTTCCAGCAGTTCTCTGCCGAAGTTCTCGTTTATCGCGCCCTTATGATTGTCGTGATTGTCCAGCCAGACTATCATCGCCGGGTCTTTGGCGAGTTCGACCAGCAGGGTTTTGAAATTGCCCATGCCGTAGCGTCGGAACATTCGTATCTGGTCGCTCAGCACCTTGCCCTGGGTTATCTTGGGGTATCCGGTGGCGAATATGCCGTGCCAGAAGAGGGCCATCTTCTCGCGGAGCGGATCGCTGGAGGTGACCATTTTGTAGAGCCAGTAGGCGCCGGGGTTGTTCTGTCCCATCATGCCGGACTGCTCGTGGTGGTAGCGCCGTATGAGGTCGTCGCCCATCTCGCTGGCGGAGCCGGGGTTGAGAAGTTCGCTCACCGTGGCGTCGTAGCCTTTGTCGGCGTAGGTTTCTAGCTGACTCCGGTTCGCGCCGAACCCGGCGCGCCGGATGAGGTGTGCCATAAGTTGCAGGTCTGTCGTGGCCGTTGTCATCTGCGCCTCCCTATATTCGGTTTGTAAATTGTGTTCGATGGTACGTTCGCGCCGCCCGGTCGGGATTCTCAGGGCCGAATCCGCTCGGACTGGCGGAATCGGTAGGCGGTCCGCCGTAGTTGTATGGCAAATATACCATAAGCTCGCGGATGTGTCACAAAATCAAGAGCGGGTATCAGGGCAATCGCGCCTGAACATGGATTCAGTTGTGAGCGAGGCGCGGGCTTTAGTCGCAGTCGGGCAGTCCGGCGCCAGAGTGAATGTCGTTGTTGGTTATGTCTCGCAGTCCCTTGGGGACGCAGCCGCCGAACGAGTTGTTGCCCAAGTATAGAGTTGTCAGATTGCTCAGGCTGGCGAGTTCGGAGGGTATATCTCCAAATAGGTCGTTGTTGGACAGGTTTAGGGTTTGGAGGTATGCGAGGTTGCCTATTTGGGTCGGTATCTGACCGCTGAGATTGTTGTTGGACAGGTTCAGCGCCGTCACCCGCCCGTTGGAGTTGACGGAGACGCCGTACCACTGTCCGATTGGATTTTCGCTCAGCCAGTTAGTGTCGGTCGTCCAATTATAGCCGTTGGTGTTGCCGTGGAGAGCTGACAATACATCCCTGTCCTGACTGGCGTTTATGGGCGTGGGCGTGACAGTTGGTGTGGGAGTCGGCGTAGGCGTGGAGGTGTCCTGACCTGGAACGGGCGTCGGCGTGACTGTGGGCGTGGGTGTCGGCGTAGGGGTAGTGTCGCAGTCGGGCAGTCCGGTCCCAGAGTGAATGTCGTTGTTGGTTATGTCTCGCAGGCCCTTGGGAACGCAGCCGCCGAGCGGGTTGCCGCCCAGATAGAGGGTTGTCAGGTTGGTCAGGCTGGCGAGTTCGGAGGGTATATCTCCAAACAGGTCGTTGTTGGACAGGTTCAGGGTTTGGAGGTATGTGAGGTTGCCTATTTCGGTCGGTATCTGGCCGCTCAAGTTGTTGCCGGATAGATTCAACGCGGTTACGCGCCCGTTGGAGTTGACGGAGACGCCGTGCCATTGTCCGATTGGATTCTCGCTCAGCCAGTTGGTGTCGGTCGTCCAGTTAGCTCCGTTGGTGTTGCCATGGAGCGTTGACAATACATCTCTGTCCGTATCGGCGTTTATAGGCGTGGGAACCGGGGAACCCTGCCCCGGCGTAGATACAGGTGTCGGCGTGTATGTCGGTACAGGCGTGGGCGCGTCGTCGCAGTCGGGCAGTCCGAGTCCGGCGTGAATGTCGTTGTCAGCGATGTTCCGCAGGCCCTCGGGTACGCAGCCGCTCAGCGGGTTTCCGCCGAGTTTGAGCGTCTTGAGACGGGTGAGTTTGGTCAACTCGGCGGGTATCTCGCCTACCAGGTCGTTGTTGGACAGGTCCAGAGTTTCGAGCCTGGTCAGGTTGCCGAGTTCGGGAGGAATCTGCCCGCTCAGGTTGTTGCCGGAAAGACTCAGACCGGTGACATACGCCCCTGTGTTGTCCAGGGTGACGCCGTACCATACTCCAATGCCCTTTTCGCTCAGCCAGTTGGTGTCGTTTGTCCAGTTCGCGCCGTTGGTGAAGTCGTGGAGCGCTTGCAGCGCTTCTCTCTCCTGTCCGCCGGCTGCCGGGGTGTACGAGTCGCAGAAGGACAGGCCAAGCCGGGAGAAGTCGTTGGTCTGAACGCTACGCAGTCCGTTGGGGACGCACCCGGCAAGGCGGTTGCCGGACAGCCTGATGGTATTCAGGCTGGACAGGCTTCCGAGTTCAGAGGGTATGTGTCCGTAAAGCTGGTTCTGGGAGAGAGCGAGTGTTTCGAGTTCGGTCAGGCCGCCGAGTTCGGTCGGTATCTGACCGCTCAGGTTGTTGTCGTCGAGCCACAGCCTGGTCACGCGCCCGTTGGAGTCGGCGGTGACGCCGCGCCACTCGCCAATCGGCCTTTCGCTCAGCCAATTGGTCCAGTCCTTCCAGTTATATCCATTGGTCGAATTGAAGAGCGCGACCAGCTTGTACCTGTCCGGGCTGACCGGCTCCGGCGAGGGTATGGGCGTAGGCGTGACGGTAGGCGTCGAGGTGGATAAACTGCATTTGGGCAAACCAAGCCCGGACAGGTCGTTGGACTGGATGTTCAGCAAGTTGTCGGGAACGCATCCGGTCAGACTGTTGCCAGACAGCCACAGGGTATTGAGCTTGGTCAGGTCGGCCAGTTCCGGGGGGATTTCTCCGATAAGCTGATTTTGCGAAAGTGACAGCGCTTCGAGGTTGGCCATGTCGCCCAGTTCGGGGGGTATCTGGCCTCTGAGGTTGTTGTCGTCGAGCCACAGCCTGGTCACGCGCCCGTTGGAATCGGTGGTTACGCCGTACCACTGGGACAGGGGCAGGTCGCTCAGCCAATTCTTCCAGTTCTTCCAACTCGCGCCGTCCGCCAGGGCGTAAAGTTCGTCGAGCGCCGTTCTGTCGGGGCCGGAGGGAGCGGCGGGTGGAAGGGCGGGCGTTGGCGTGGGTTGAGAGGCGATTCTCTCCCTGACCTGGGACGGGGTTTCGCCGGTCTTGGGGATTATCATGTTATCTATGAGGAAGTCGGAGAGGACGGAGGTGAGGGTATCCGAGAACTCGCCCCTGGCGTGGGCGTCCCTGATGACCCCTATCAGGGTTTCGAGAGAGTCGTCGGAGCCGGATTGCTGACTATTCGGAGAGCCTGACACGATGTTGAGGGCGAGCGCGGTCAGCAGCGAGGACGCGACTATCGCCAGTAAGATGTTTCTACGCATTTGACTCGTTCGGCTTCCTTCCACACAAAGTGGATTCGATACGCGGTAGATTATACAGACACGGCGACAAGTTGACACCCAACCCGCTCGAAGATAGCATGGCGTCGGATTCTCTGAACCCGACTGCTGTGAGAGAGTGGCGCGTATGACAACTTCTACCCATGAGCGAAAACCCAGGCTGGAAGGCAAGGTGGCTATCGTGACCGGCGCGGGAGCGCGGGGGGATATTGTCGGTAACGGACAGGCGACGGCTATCCTGTTCGCCTCTGAGGGGGCGAAGGCCCTGCTGGTGGACTCGGACGAGGGACGGGTGAAGGGGACGCTGGACGCAATCGAGTCGCGCGGGGGGAGCGCGTCGGTATTCGTCGGGGACGTGACGTCCGCCGACAGCTGCCGCGACATGGTTCGGGCCGCGCTGGACCGATACGGCAGGCTGGACATATTGCACAACAACGTGGGCATAGGCGGGGCCGGGACGGTGGTAGAGGTTTCGGAGGATGTGTGGGATCAGGTGATGGAGGTGAACGTCAAGTCTATGATGCTGACGGGGAAGTACGCGGTGCCGGCGATGGCGGAGACGGGCGGCGGCTCTATCATCAACATATCCTCGATTTCGGCGATAAGGCCGCGCGGACTGACTGCCTATACCGTGTCCAAGGGGGGAGTGATAGCGCTGACGCAGGGCATGGCGATTGATCACGCGGCGCAGGGGATACGGGTGAACTGCATTCTGCCCGGGCCGGTGTATTCGTCTATGGTGGCTGGGGGAATGTCGGATGAGCGAAGGGATACCCGGCGCGGTTCGTCGCCTCTTGGGGCGGAGGGAACGCCGTGGGATATAGCGTGGGCCGCGGTGTATCTGGCGAGCGATGAGGCGAAATGGGTTACGGGCGTGGCGTTTCCGGTGGACGGCGGGGTTACGCTGGTGAGTCCGCCGCGCTGAAATGGAGAAGGAGATTCGATGCGAACGATAGATATACACGCTCATATTTCGCCAGAAGCCTTTATAGCCTCTGTTGAGACAGGCGAGGACTGGCACGGCATAACGGCTGAGGCGGTTCCGGCGCATAGGCACAATCCGCGCACGACCTGGACGCCGGATGAACGTCTGGCGGACATGGACTCGCTTGGGGTTGACGCGCAGGTTCTTTCGACGAACGCCGTGCTGTACAACTACGACAAGGACGCCGAGGCTACGGCGGCGATGGCGCGGGACTGCAACGACTACGTATCGCAGCTTACGAAAGACCATCCCAGCCGGTTCGCGGGACTCGCCACGCTGCCGTTGCAGGACATTCCGGCGGCGATAGAGGAACTGGAACGGAGCGTGACGCGGCTTGGCCTGAAGGGAGCGATGATAGGCGACCACGTGAACGGGCGCACTTTCGACGAGCCGGAGTTTTTGCCATTCTGGAAGGCGGCGGAGCGGCTTGGCGCGTTCATCCTGATACACCAGGGCGGGCCGACAATCGTAAGCCCGCGCTCCGGCAAGTATCATCTGCCGAACACGATAGGCAACCTGGCGGACCGCGCGGTGACGTTCGCGTCGTTCGTGTACGGCGGGGTGATGGACGCCTGCCCGGATCTGCGAATCTGCCTGTCGCATGGCGGGGGATATACCTGCTTCGGAATCGGCAGGATGGATCGGGGATGGCGGGTGCGCCCGGAGGCGAGGGAGCATATCGGCCAGCCGCCGAGCGCGTATCTGAATCGCTTCTACTACGATACGATTACCCACAGCGAAGAGGCGCTGCGGTACGTGATAGACTCGGTGGGAGTGGAGCGCGTGCTGTTCGGGACGGACTGGCCGTATGATATGTGCGAGGATTGGCCGGTGTCGTGGATACTGGGGCTGGAAAGCCTGACGCGGGAAGAGAAAGAGATGATCCTGTGGAGGAACCTGGAGGGGCTTCTGGGGATATGATCCTCCGCTAGATTCCCGCTTTCGCGGGAATGACGGTAAATGTCAGCACAGCTAATAATTGGAGGAAAAAACTAATATGCCTGACAGACTTGCCGACCAGGTGGCGATAGTAACCGGAGGGAACAGCGGAATTGGCGAGGGCGCGGCGCGGCTGTTCGCGCGGGAGGGCGCGAAGGTGGCGCTGCTGGCGCGGAGGGAGAAGGAAGGACACGCCGTAGAGCGGTCCATAAGGGACGGCGGGGGCGAGGCGCTGTTCGTGAGGTGCGACGTCTCGGACCGAGAACAGGTGGACGCGGCGGTTCAGGCCGTCGTGGATGAGTACGGCGGAGTTGACATTCTGTTCAACAACGCGGGCGGCGGAGACAGGGGGAATTTCCCGAATGAAGAGGACGACGGCTGGGACAGGGTTATTTCGGTGAACCTGACCGGGACTTTCTATATGTGCAGGGCGGTTTGGCCGCAGATGATAGCGGGCGGCGGAGGCAGGATAGTGAATATGTCGTCGGTGGCGGCGGTGAGGGGGTTCAGCAAGAAGATGTACGACCTGGTGGGCAGATACCCGTCGGCTTCGTACTACGCCGCTAAGGCGGGAGTGGACGCCTTCACGCGGTACGCGGCGAGCATGGGCGGCCAGCACAACATTCGCGTGAACTGCGTGCGTCCGGGGCAGATCATCACACCGCTGACCGACGTGGGCGGCGGGCATCACAGTCTCGAGGCGATGTTCGATTCCATACAGATACTGGACGGCGTGGGCTACCCCGAGGACGTGGCGAACCTCGTGTTGTTCCTGGTGTCGGAGGAATCCAGGTTCATCACGGGGGAGATAGTGAACGTGGACGGCGGGATGCCGGGCAAACTGTGAAGTCTAGTTCTTGATTCCCAGCGCTCGGACGCCGGGGAGTGAGAAGTAGGCGTCGGGATGGGCGGCCCATTCGCGCATTCCGACGCGGACGGCTTCCAATTCGGCCTCGCTGGATATTCCCAGTTCCACGGACTCACGGAATAGGGGAATGTTGTCCATCCAGGTGATGAACCGCTCGGCGGTCGGGGCGGTGGCGTCTCCAAATGAGTTGGATACCTGGTTGCGGACTTCTATGACGTCGAAGCCGGCCTCGCTCATGTACGCGCCCAGGTAGCGGCCCCGGTTCAGGGAGCCGCCGACGCGGTTGAAGCCGCCCTCGAACAGCTCGAAGAACTTGCTGAACCCCTCGCTTTCGGGGACGATGAACGGAAATGTCCAGTCGGTCTTGACGACGCCCGCCAGTCCGCCCGTCTTGACCACCCGGCGGAGCTCTCTCAGCGCACGAACGGGGTCTGAGAGATGCTCGGTCACCGAGTGAGAGAAGACGACATCGAACTCTTCGTCCTCGAAGGGCAGGTCGTATATGTCCCCCACAGTGAACTCGACGTTTTGGACTCCAAACTCGGCGGCCAGGTGGGTGGCGCGCTCGACCATGGCGGGTTCGATGTCCGCGCCTACGACGCGGCCTGGGGCGACGGCGTCGGCGAGGCCGAAGGTTATCGCGCCTGGGCCGCATCCGCAGTCGAGCAGGCTCATGCCGGGCTTGAGTCGAGGCAGGATGAATCCAACCTCGACTTCTATGTCGCGGCCTGTGTAGCTGTCCTGAATGTCGGAGGAGTCGTAGCCGTAGAACGACCTGCCGTTGATCTCCGGGCGTCCGATGGCGTCTTGAGTCATGTGGGGGACTGTTCCTTTCTGATTGGGAGCTTACTCTATGCCGAGTTCCTCGCGCAGTTCATTGATGGTCTGCGCCCGGCCGCGGGTGGGCCGTCGTTCGCGCAGTCCTATGGGAAGGTTCTGAACCTCGGGTTCTATCTTTACGGCGACGAACACGGGGCCTTCCTGCTGCATTATCTCTCCGACGCTGGTGCTGAACTCTTCCAGGTCGTCGAAGTTGTAGGCGGCGACGTAGCCGGCGCCCTTGGCCATCATCGCGTAGTCAATCTCCTGGGAGTTCGGCACGGGCTGGCCGCCGGTGGTGGCGTAGCACTCGTTGTCGAGCAGGAAGTGGTAGAAGTTGGCGGGCTTCTTTCCGGCTATCGAGGCGATGGCGCCGAGGTTCATGAGCAGCGAACCTTCGGCGTCGAACAGGACTACCTTCTCGTCGGGCAGTCCGAGCGCGAGTCCGAAGGCGGCGGAGGTGGTCTGTCCCATCGCGCCGCCGAGGGAAATGTCGCGCTTCTCATTGGTACTAATGTCCATCCAGTGGCGTCCGGCGGTGCCGGCCGCGCTGACTATCGCGTCGCCGCGATGTTCCTGAAATGCCTTGAATACATCTACTGGGTCTATCAATCGAATCAACCTCCGTTGAGTCTCTAATGCCGTCAGTCTTTGGGCGGAGCGTGTCCGCCGTTGGTTCTACCTGTTGAAGCCGTGGTATTCGTCGCCGACCAGGATGGCGACGGGCTTGTTGGTGGCCCGCGCTTCCTCAAACGCGACGGAGATGCGGTCGCCGTCCTCGTTCTGCTCGACCAGGTAGTAGTTGATGCCGAAGGCGGTCAGGAAGGGTTCGGTGTACTTGGCTACCGAGTCGGTGATGACGCCCCTTCGGTTCCATCCCCTGTATCCGATTATCATTACGAGCGGGAATCCGGCGTCAATAGCCATTCCGCGAATCGAGTCTCCGGCCTCCAACATTCCGGTGTTCTGGACGAGCACCACCGGCACCTTGCCGGCGATGTTGAGTCCGAGCGCGGTTCCCCAAGCCTCGCCCTCGCGCGAGACGGGAACGACGTCCAGCCAGTCCTGGACCTCCATCAGTTCGTAGAGGTAGTTGGTCTCGCTGTCGGGTATCGTTACGACGTGAGTTACGCCATTCTTCTTGAATTCCTCTACCATCGTCTCGGGTCTGAGGATGGCGGCTTGCTGTTGTACCATTCGTATTCCTCCATACTTGAATTGCCGGATCGCTGGGTGAGTCCCAAGTGTCGCGTGACGGATGTTATCACATTGGCGATAACTTTATTGTATTTTAGCCGGAGTCATAGTATTTTATGCTTGCGGCGCGCCAATAATCGAGGCCTGAAGACGCTGAAATCTAGGAGCGGCTACATTGGACTATACCATAGAGGGCAATCCTGACTATGGGCATCTTCTGGTAAGACTGGAGCCGGGAGAGGTTTTCATCGCCGAGGGCGGTTCGATGGCCTGGATGTCGGACGGCGCGCAGATCAACGCCAGGCTGCTTGGGGGATTCACGCGGGCGCTGGTTAGGAAGGCGGTCGGCGGGGAGTCGCTCTTCGTTGGGGAGTTCAGCCACCCGGACGGCGGACAGGTGTCGTTTTCGCCTTCGGTTCCCGGGACAGTGCATCATCGCCGGGTGAACAATGACACGCTCATTCTGACGGGCGGGTCGTTCATGGCCTGCACCCCCGGCGTGAGACTAAGGACGCGGTTTGGCGGTCTCAGATCCATGTTTTCGGGCGAAGGGCTTTTCTTCATAGAGTGCGGCGGCGCGGGAGACCTGTTCTTCAATTCCTACGGCGCTCTTATCGAGAAGAACGTATCCGGCAACTTGACGGTGGATACGGGGCACGTCGTGGCGTGGGAGCCTACGCTCAGGTACTCTATCCGGGGAATGGGCGGGCTGAAGAGTACGCTTCTCTCAGGTGAGGGTCTGGCGATGGAATTCAGCGGGGTCGGGAAGATATATCTCCAGTCGAGAACGATGCCGTCTCTGGCAGGCTGGCTTACTCCGTTCGGATGACGGTCTTATCTATGGATTGAGAGCGAGAACCGATGCCTAATTACACAGTGTCTGAAGAAGGTTCTTACAGGTCGGTGATGGTGGAACTCGACCGAGGGGAGGAGTTCACGTCAGAGGCCGGAGTGATGTTCCGCGCTTCGGACAACATCGAGATTGACGTTACTACCCGAAGCCGCGGCGGGGGAGGCTTTATGAGCGGCGTCAGGCGGATGATGTCGGGCGAGAGTTTCTTCCTGTCAACCTACAAGACGCGCGACGGCGGCCCTGGCGAAATCGGGCTCGCGCCGACGCTGGCTGGCGACGTGGCGGTCATAGAGTGTTCGGGCATAGGCGGTTGGCTGTGCGCGGGCGGGAGCTATCTCGGTTCGTCGGACGGACTCAGCATTGACACGCAGTTCCAGGGATTCAGGGGAATGTTTTCGGGAGAATCGCTGTTCTTTCTGGACGTCGGGGGCAAGGGCGAGTTGCTGGTGAGCGCGTTCGGGAGCGTGAAGGAAGTCGAAGTAGAAGGCGCGCTCATAGTGGATACCGGGCATCTGGTGGCCTTCGAGGATTCGCTGGAATATACGATTCGCAGGGCGTCGGGAAGTTGGCTCCAGTCGTTTCTGTCGAGCGAGGGCGCCGTCATGCACTTTTCGGGACGGGGGAAGGTGTATCTTCAGAGCCATAATCCGGACCAGTTCGGCCAGACATTGGGCGGACTTATGCCTCCCAGGAGTTAGATATGGATTACACTATTCAGTCCCAGCCGAGTTACAGCTTGTTGGAGGCTACGCTGGGCGACGGAGAGACCATCGTAGCCGAGTCGGGGGCTATGACCTGGATGAGCGGCGATATACAGATGACGACCTCGACGCGGGGCGGAATACTGAGCGGATTGGGCAGGGCGGCGCTGGGAGGGGAGAGTTTCTTTCAGAATACGTTCCAGGGCGAGGGCGGCGGCGGGATGGTCGGACTCGCGCCGGGTCAGCCGGGCGACATAGTCGCTTATGAGATGCCTATGGGATCAGAACTGTATCTTGAAAAGAACGCCTACCTCGCTTCCGAAGAGGGCGTGAACATAAACACGGACTTCCAGGGATTGAGAGGGCTGTTCAACGAAGGGTTGTTCATTCTCAGGGCGTCGGGCAGCGGATTGTTGTTCTTCAACTCATACGGGGATGTTGAAGAGGTAGAGGTGGAAGGGTCGTATCGCGTTGACAACGGTCACGCGGTCGCGTGGGAGCCGAGCCTGGAATACCAGATAATTCGGGGCGGCAAGAGTATCCGCTCGTTCCTGTTCTCTGACCAGTTGATACTGCGGTTTACCGGGTATGGCAAGCTGTGGGTGCAGTCCAGAAACCCGCGCTCGCTGGCGAGTTGGGTCTTTCCGTTCAGACCTCAGAGCGGCGGCGGCGGCAATTAAAAACGCTCCTGACTGTTGAGGGAGGGGCGGGTATTGGAAGTGGACGCGGTTGCGGTTGCGGTTTCACCCCCATCCTAACCTTCCCCCATCAAGGGGGAAGGGACTTTTGCCTATCCCTGTGAGCCCGGTCGAGGTCGACAGGAAGGGACTTATGGGGTCGTTCAGGCCCTGGTGCGGAAGTCGGAGTTGAGAGACACCAGCCCGCGGTGAATGTCGTCCACGGTTCGGCATCCGCAGTAGGCCATGGCGCGGTCGAACTCGGTACGCATAATGTCGAGCATCTTGCGGACGCCCGCCTCGCCGCCGTTGGCCAGGCCCCAGAAGAGCGGTCGGCCCACGAACACGCCCCTCGCGCCCAGGGCGATGGCCTTGAGGGCGTCCATTCCGCGCCGCACGCCGGAGTCGAGATAGACTTCCAGGTTGTCGCCAACGGCGTCGGCGATTTCGGGGAGGGTCTCTATGCTGGAGCGGGTGCAGTCCAGCTGGCGTCCGCCGTGGTTGGAGACTACTATGGCGTCCGCGCCGTATTCGGCGCACATTACGGCGTCCTCGAGAGTTCGTATGCCCTTGATGACAAGGGGTAGTCCGGTGAGGTTTCTAAGCCAGTCGAGGCGTTCCCATGTGAGGCCGGTGTATTCGGGCGGCTCCCAGTCCATCATGTCCGGTATGCCGACGCTTCTTCGCATTATCAGGTCGCTGCGGTCAACAGGGCGGAGCAGGCTGCCCCAGTAGAGGCCGGGCGTGGGCAGATGGGCGTTTCGGACATCGCGCTCCTTTGGGCTTGGGGCGGGCGTGTCTATGGTGAGGCAGATGGCCTTGTAGCCCGCCGCCTTCGCCCTGGTGACGAGCAGCTCCGTCACTTCGTCGTCGAAGTGGTATAGCTGGAACCAGAGAGGCCCGGTGGCTACATTGGCTACTTCCTCGATGCTGTAACCCGATCCGGTGGGGAGGGTGTAGAGTGTGCCCATGGCTCCGGCGGCGGCGGCGGTGGCGCACTCGCCGTCGGGATGCACATCGCGCTGGCTGCCCGCGGGGGCTATCATCACGGGGAAGTCTATCTTCTCTCCGAGGACTTCTATGGAGGAGTCCCGGTTTCCCACGTCCACCAGGAAGCGGGGGTTGACGGTGATTTCGTCGAAGGCTTCACGGTTTCTGCGGACCGTGATTTCATCCGCCGCCCCGGCGTCCACAAACTCCCATTTGCGGTGGGGCATGACTTGTTCCGCCATAGCTTCAAGGTCGAATAGTGATACCGGGTTCATCGCGGGCGTGACCTCCTGAAAATTGTCCGCAGGGTATAATGAAGAGTTTTTCATTAGATTGCAAGTAGGTTGAGGTCGAATTCGGAAAATCAAACGCCCCCGGATTTGTGTTTCCGGGGGCGCGTTGAGTTTTATTCGCTATGCCGCGTTTGCGTGGAGAGTTGGCTATACGGCGAGCGCGCCTATCTTCTCGTAGTCGCCCTTGACTATGGGGCGGGCGTCAACTTCCAGCCAGTCTTCCAGGATCTCGGTATAGACGCTGCGGAAGTCCAAGTTGAAGGCTAGGTCGCCCTCGACCAGCGTGTCGGGGGCCAGCGACGGGTATTCGCTGTAGTTGCCGCCGTTCACGCCGTCGCCAATCATGAAGGCCACGCCGCCGGATCCGTGGTCGGTGCCGTTGCCGTTGTCCTTGACGCGCCTGCCGAACTCGGAGAATACGAATATCAGCACGTCCTCGCTGGCGTCGTGTTCCTTGAGGTCGGTGTAGAGGTCGTAGATGCCGCCGGCGACGTGATTCCAGAGCGTCTTGTGGAGCGCGACTTCGTTGGTGTGGGTGTCGAAGCTGCCGTGCTGGGTGTAGCAGATGCGGGTTCCGATGTCGGCGGTCAGCACCTGGGCGGTGTCGCGGGCGCGCTGGGCGAACGGGTTGGAGGCGTACTCGACGTTGGAGGAGTACATATCAGGGACGCCGCTGAGGATGTCGGAGCCTTTTAGGGCGTCCAGTCCTGTCTGGCTGAGGAAGTCCATGACCGGGCCGCTGCCGATGGCGTGGGTGTACATATTGCGGAAGGCTTCGAGCGCTTCGGAGCGCTGGTCTCCGCCGTCCATGTGGTTGAGCAGGCCGTAGGTACTGAGATCGGACACGGAGGCGACGGGCGCGTTCTTGGCTACGAGCGCCCTGGGGAGGGCGGCGCCGAAGTTGACCGCCGCGACAACGTTGTCGGCGTCGGGGTGCATTTCGCGCACGGCCTGGCCCAGCCAGCCCTCATCGCCGACCTTCGTGGGTTCGGCGGTGTGCCAGATGTCCATGGAGCGGAAGTGGGACCTGTTGGGGACCGGATATCCGACGCCGTGGATTATGGCGACCTTGCCGTCGTCGTACAGGTCCTTGATAGGCCCCATGGCGGGGTTGAATCCGTACTGATCGTCCAGCGGGATTACGTCTTCCTGCTCGATTCGGACGTTGGGCCGGTTGTCTATGTACTCCGGGTTGGTGTATGGAACGACGCAGTTGAGATAGTCGTTGCCCCCGGAAAGCTGCACCACGACCAGTTTTCTGTTCTTCGCTTCACCCATGTCGGCTTTGCCTCCTAGTTGTTAGTTATTAGTTGTTAGTTTCTAGTGATAGGCGGTCGGACGGTCTGCGCTGTCGCTCCCGGAGCGTCATTCGCTCACTTTTTCGTACACCTGGAAGCGGTGGCGGCTGGTTTCGAGGATATAGATCCGCTCCTGGTCGTCCAGGGCGACCCTTACGGGATCCCAGAAGTAGGGTTCGATTCTCGCTGAGACTTCGTTCTGGTCGTCGGTGTCCACCTCGAATACGGGGACGAACTTGGAGCGGGCTTCCAGTTCGTCGGCGTTGGCGTTGAGGTATTCGACGGCCCAGTCGCCGAGTATCGCGTCTCCGCGCAGGGACTGGATGAAGTTGCCGTCGGCGTCGAGCGCCTGGACGCGCTGGTTGCCCCAGTCGGCGACGTACATATTGCCGTCGGAGTCAATCGCAAGCCCGGAGGGGCGGTTGAACTGGCCTTCGCCATCGCCGGACCCGCCGAACTTGGCTACGAATTCGCCTTCCGGCGTGAACTTCTGGATGCGATCGTTGCGCCAGTCGGCTACGTAGAGATAGCCTTCGCTGTCCTGGCTGATTCCCCAGGGGAGGTCGAATTCGCCATCGCCGTCGCCCGGGCCGCCCCACTTGTCGAGGAATTGGCCATCCTTGCTGAATTTCTGGACGCGGTTGTTGCGGTGGTCAACGAGCAGCAGGTTGTCGTCGGCGTCGAAGAGCAGGCCGGATATGCCGTCGAACTCGCCGTCCGCCGTTCCCTGGGTTCCCCATGTTCCGGTGACGTTGCCGTCGGGGTCGTAGATGGTGATTCGCTGGAGGAAGTCGTCGGCGAGGTATAGGTTGTCCTGGCTGTCGAGGGCGAGCGCGGAGGGCCAGATCATGTTTCCGGCCTGGCTGCCATACGCGCCCCACTGTCCGAAGAATTGGTGATCTATGGTGGCCATCTGTATGCCCACGATGTCGAGGGCGGTGGTGTTGCTGCGGCTGGCGACGAATACGCGTCCGTCGGAGCGGAGCGCGAAGTCGGTGGGCAGGTGGAAGCCGCGTCCGCCCTGGTCGGCGACGAAGCCGACGGTGGTGACGGGCTTGAGGGTGAAGGTCTTTGTTCTCGTTAGTGTAACCATGATTTCAGTCCTTAGTCGTTAGTTCTGTGTGAGCTCGCAACTCGTAGAGAGTCAAGCGGCGTCCCGCCTTTTTCGCTTCCAGCCACCGCTGAAAGGATTTCCGGCTTTCGCCCGAACGTTTGCCGGCCACGATGCCCTCTACGCTGATATCTTCGTCAAGGTCGGGCCACCGAATGCCTTCGCCTTGGCCGATGATCTGCCAGTTGTCTCGTTCCGCTTGGGATGCGTGTATGAGTCGTGGGTAGAATGACAGCGGGACGGATTTGGTCTTGCCATCGGATAGTACGAGTGTCATCTCATCCGCGCTGATGAGAATGTCTTCGGCTTTCGATTGTGTCTCCTCACTCACTAAAGAAGTCATACCATGTCTCCAAGAGAAACTGTTGATTGTCCCCTATTATCCTGATTATTCGACGTATATCGGAACGCCTTAGCCCACCATCCTTCTGAAGCTCGATTGGATCGAGCCAAATTTTAGCAATTCTATTGTCTCGTCCAACGTGTATGTGCGGAGGTTCTTCTCTATCAGAGGCATAGAAGAAGAATTGGTACGGGCCAACTCTTAGCGCAGTGGGCATGATTCACCCATGGTTCTCAGATATTGGCCCCTATCATACCGCATACTCTCCTATGCCAGCTGGTATTCCTGGGTGGTTACTACTAGCTGGATTAGGGTTACGATGTTCTTTTCGGCTTCGGCTGCCGACTTGGGGTTGGCGAAGTCGAAGTCGTCCCACTTGGAGGCGTATTCGACGAGGCCCTGGCGGGAGCTTTCGAGGATGGGCAGCGGGCCCAGTATGTCGAGAAGGGCGTCAACGACGCGCTCGGCGGGCATGGGCCTGCCGCCGGACATGGCCTCTACGCGCTCGATTATGGCGCGGATGCCGCTCTTGTCGGGGCTGTTGAGGACGAGGCTGGCGAAGTTGACACGCTGTACGTACGATCCGGTGTTTATCCACTCGCTGCCGCCCTGCCAGCCTTCGACGCTGGGCGGGTTGAGCAGGCCCTGGCCCATGGCGGCGCAGGCTCCGGCGGCGGCGTAGGTGTCGGTGGAGGGCAGGGAGATGGGGCCGGCTATCCTGAGCGTTCCGACGACCATCTCGGCGGGGCTCTTGATGCGGGCGAAGCGGGACGCCTCGTCCTTGAAGAAGTCGGAGTTGAACATGGCGCGGAGCATGGCGGTCATGTCGTAGCCGGAGTCGAAGTACGCCTGGGCCATTATCTCTATGGCTTCGGGGTCTTTCGGCTCGAAGTGGGGCCACTGGGGAACGGGGAGTTCGTCGGCGACGAAGAAGTGGTAGAGGTGGCGGGCAATGAAGCGGGCGGTGGCGGACTGTCGGCAGATGATGTCGACTACGTCCTCGCCGTTGAAGTCGCCGACCTCGCCGAGGAAGTTCTTGTCTTCGTGGTCGTGGTCTTCGTCGTCGTACTCGAACTGCCAGGCGATGTAGCCGTAGGGCCGCGCGGTGTTGTTTCGCATCTTGATGGACATATAGTCGGGGTTGACGACTCGCCAGCCGGTGAAGGCGCGGGAACATTCCTTGATGTCGTCCTCGCTGTAGTTGCCGACGCCCATGGAGAAGAGTTCGAGTATCTCGCGTCCGTAGTTTTCGTTGATGGACTCTTTGTGGTTGTCCTGATTGTCGAGCCACATGAGCATGGCGGGGTCGCGGGACAGGTTGACCAGCAGGTCGCGGAAGCTGCCCATGCCGTAGTCGCGGAACATATCGACCTGGTTGGTGACCATTCGGGCCTGGATGAGCTTGGTGGCGGCGGTGGCGAAGACGCGATGCCAGAAGAGGCACATCTTTTCGGGGAGAACTGCGTCGGTGTTGACCATTCTGTAAACCCACTGGGCGGCGGCGGCCTGTCCGTTGCGAAGGTCGGACTGGTCGACGTGGTATCGTCGGATGAGGTCTGTGGGCAGTTCGTCGGGGGCGGGCCGGGCGCTGAGAAGCGCTTCGACGGCTTCTTCGTAGCTCATGCCCATGTAGTAGTCTAGCTCTTTGGCGGTGGCTCCGAATCCGGCCCGCCTGAGCAGATGCGCCATAAGCGCGACGTCTCGCTTCTGTTCAACGGTGGTCATTCGCAATCTCCTTGGGTCAATCGGGTTTGGTAGGGAGTATATCAAAGGGAGCGGGATTTTAGAATTGGCGTATTGACACTTATGGCGAATGGCTTTATTATCCGCCTTACTCATAGTCGGTATTCGGGGAGGGAATATCGGCGGGCGGGAGTCCGCGATTTCTTTTCCTTCCTGAATGGCACGGCATTTGCGTTGTAGGAATGACCTGTTTATGAAGTGAGTCCGATTCGGACGCTTGAACACGGGGGTATATGAGAATGAAGATTTCCAAGTTCAGGAGCGCGACGCGCTTGTTGATAATCGGAAGCCTGGCAATCGCGCTGATGGTGGCGTTGGCGGCGTGCGCGAGCGATGACGAACCGGAACCGGCGGCTCCGGCTCCGGCGGCTCCCGCGCCCGCTACGGCGGCTCCGGCTCCCGCTCAGCCCGCGGCGGTGCAGCAGCCGCCCCAGTCCGCGATGGACAGCGGCTTGACGGACGAAACGCTTACGCTGCTCGTGGCGAACGTGGGCGCGACGGGCGGCTGGGACCCAACACGCTCAGGCGGCGCTGAGTTCATGAAGGTCACCCGGTACTATAACTGCACCCTGGTTGGCGGCGCCGGCGGCGGAACCCTTGCGCGCGGCGTGGCCGACAGTTGGTCTGTGAGTTCAGACGGCAAGACGATTGACTTCGTGATAGCGGAGGGCATCAAGGCGCACGACGGCAGCGACATTGACGTAGAGGACGCCTGGTGGCGCTTCGAGTTCGCGTTCGGCGAGGAGGCGCTCAAGCGTCCGGGCGTTGACCCGACCTCGATAGGACTGGCGCAGGTGACCGAGTCCATACAGAAGATAGACGGCAACACCCTGCGGATGGTGTTCACCAATCCCAGGCCGGACACCCCGTTCCTGAATTCGGAGAACTCGCAGGGCGAGGACGGCCAGATATTCAACGCTGACCACTGGAAAGAGGTTACCGGATACAACGCGGCGGGCGGCGACATTTCGCAGACCGACGACCAAGCGTACCAGAACAACCCGGACAGCTGCGGCTCGATGAAGTTCGTTGACCAGATACCGGGCCAGAAGTTCGAGCTTGAGCGGTTCGACGACTACTTCTACCAGCCCGCGAACGGGTATGACGAAGATCGCAGGCCCAAGTTCGCCAAGTACATAACCGAGGTGGTGCCGGAAGCGGCGACGCGAATCGCGGGGCTTCAGGCGGGCCAGGCGGACATGATCGAGGCGAACGTGTTCCTGCTGGAGGACATCGAGTCGGCGGGCGGCCAGGTTGTGTATCAGCCTGAGGCGGCGTATTCCTGGATAGTGTTCGTTGACTGCTGGGATCCGGAACTGTGGTGCTACAAGAAGGAAGTTCGGCAGGCGCTGGAGTACGCGATTGACAAAGAGGCTATCATTGACAGCCTGTACAACCGCGACATGGCGATACCGAAGGGCTGGCAGCACGTCACGCCCAGCACTATCGGATACCGGGACGGGGTAGCGGACCCGCGCCCTCACGACCTGGAAAAGGCGAAGCAGTTGCTTGAAGAGTCGGGCGTGGATATTCCGCCGTTCGACATCTGGACGTGGGAAGCGGGCGACCTGCCGCTTCAGCCGCAGTTGGCCGAGGTGTTCAGCACGACCTGGAACAACGATCTGGGACTGGACACTACCGTCAGGACGGGCGACGCGACATCGGTGAGGCAGCAGTGGAACGAGCGCAAGCTGCCGGGCAGCGTTCTGGTTCGCACGAACGAGACGCGCTGGAACGGCCTGAGCATAACGCGCGGAATGTACACCTACGCGGCGGGCGCGAAGGCGTGGAGGACCTGTGATCCCGAGTGGACGTCGGACGCTCATCCGAATGGCGACCCGGTATGCCAGCGCTTGAGCGACCTTGTCACCGAGAAACTCGTGGAAGAGGTAACCGTTGAATCCTGGGAAACCAATTTCCCGGTGGTGTACAGCGAACTGCGCGAGGAGAACCACGCATTCAGCCCGTTCTTCGTGAACCTGCCCTGGGGCATGGGGCCGCGCATCAAGCCCGGCAGCTGGAAGCCCTGGCCGGTTGTGACGTACAACACGGCGATGTGGACAATCGAGTTCAACGAGAACTAGGCGGAAGACGATTCATACCAGACCCCGCTTTCCGGTATCGGGGAGCGGGGCTGATTGTCTGAATCAGGATTTACAGGATTTTAAGATTGTGAGGATGATTTGAACCTGATCACCCTCACCCTAGCCCTCTCCCATCAAGGGAGAGGGGATTCGCTCAATCATCTCTGAAAGCCAGGTGGATTGCGGAAATGACACGATACATAGCGAGAAAGGTTCTGGAGGCGCTGGTCACGTTGATTGGCCTGAGTCTCGTCGTGTTCTCAGCGGTCCACATGACGGGCGACCCGGCGCGGATGCTTCTGCCGGTGAGGATTGACGCCTCGGAAGAGGTGTACGAGGAGCTGAAGGAGCAGCTTGGCCTCAACAGGCCGTTCATGGTGCAGTATCTGGACTTCATGCGGGGTCTTATCACCAAGGGGGACTTCGGCAGGTCGGTACGCAGCCAGAAAGAGGCTCGGCATCTGCTGATGGAGCGGATTCCGGCTACCATTCAACTCGCGGCGGCGGGTCTGTTCCTGTCGTTCGTAATCGGAGTTCCGGCGGGGATATTATCGGCGGTGAAGCGAGACACCGTAGCGGACAAGATAGGCAAGGCTATCGCCATATTCGGGCTGGCCGCGCCGCAGTTCTGGGTGGCTATCATGGTGGTCATTCTGTTTGGGGCGTACCTGCAATGGCTGCCGGTTTACGGGTCGGGCGGGCCGGACCACTACATCCTTCCGGCGGCCGTGCTGGCGCTTGGGCCTCTGGCGGCGATGATGCGCCTGGGGCGGTCGAGTATGCTGGACATACTTGACAGCGAGTTCGTGAAGTTCGCGCGGGTGAAGGGTATGCGAGAGAGAATCGTTATTTGGAAGCACGCGGCGCGAAACGCGGTGATTCCGCTCATGACTTTCGGAGGGCTGACGCTGGCGGCGCTTCTGAACGGCTCGATAGTGGTTGAGCAGGTGTTCGCGTGGCCCGGTCTGGGGAGGATGATGATAGAGGGGGTGATTCAGCGGGATATGCCGCTTGTGCAGGCGACGGTGTTGGTGTCCGGGTTCTTCTACGTGGTGACTGCGCTGATAGTGGACATAATGTACGGCTTCGCGGATCCGCGTATCAGGGATACCAACTAGCGTTCCAGCATATTTGGGTTGACGGCTTGTTTACCCTCACCCTAGCCCTCTCCCAATGGGAGAGGGGATAATTCGGAATAAGTTGTCGACTACTAGAGCGTTTGGGGCAGATTCATTATGACAACGTTCACACAGGAAAACGCCCTGGCGGAAGAATCCGTCGGATTCATGGAGCGTCTCAGGGAACTCAGGCTTCCCTGGATACCTGTGATCGTCATAACGGTTCTGGTGATTCTGGCGGTATTCGCCGATGTATTGGCGCCTCACGATCCGCGGGATCAGAACCTGCGCGACGCCAGAACGGCCCCTTTCCAGACTTGGGAATATCCACTTGGCACGGACTTCGTGGGCAAGGACATACTCAGCCGTCTGATATATGGCGCGCGCACGTCGGCGTTCATCAGTATGTTCGCGCTGGGCGCGGGCGTGGTGGTGGGGACGGTGCTGGGCCTGATTTCCGGGTACGCGGGCAAGTGGGTTGACACTATCATCATGCGGATAGCGGACGCGACGATGGGCTTTCCGTCCATCTTATTGGCGATGATAATAGTGGCGATTCTTGGCACCGGACTCATGCCCATCGTAGTGGCGGTGGCGGTGTCCACCTGGCCGCGCATCGCGCGGATGATACGGGGGGAAGTGCTGTCCGTGAAGGATTCGGACTTCGTGACGCTGGCCAAGATCGCGGGGGTATCTCCGACGGTGATTATCTGGCGGCACGTGTTCCCGAACGTGCTGAATACCCTGATGGTGATAACGAGCCTGTCGGTGGCGGGCGTGATACTGACGGAGGCTTCGCTTAGCTTCCTGGGGCTGGGTCTGCCGCCGGGCGATCCGGCGTGGGGAATCATGGTGGCTGAGGGCAGGCAGAGCTTGATCCGGATGTGGTGGATTTCGCTGTTCCCAGGGCTGGTGATTACGACAGTGGTGATGGCGTTCAACTTCTTCGGGGACTGGCTGCGGGATACGCTGGATCCGAAGTTGCGGAGGGTCTAGGGGAGTGGCTAGTGGTCAGTGATCAGACGGGTGGCTATCCAAGCGCGCGCTGAAAATTGTGATGACTAAGGACTCAAATTGAACAACGGGAACAATGATACGGTTCTGCAGGTGGAAGACCTTCGGACGCATTTCTTTACGCGCACGGGCGTTGTGAAGGCTGTGGACGGGGTGACGTTCGACCTGAAGGCGGGCGAGACGCTGGGCATCGTGGGGGAGTCGGGTTCGGGCAAGAGCATGACGGCGCTTTCTATCATGCGGCTTGTGCCGGAGCCGGGGGGCCGCATCGTTGGCGGACGGATAATGTTCGACGGGCAGGACCTGGTGGAATTGGGCGGCAACGATATGTCGGACATACGCGGTCGGGACATCTGCATGATCTTGCAGGACCCCATGACCTCGCTGAATCCGGTGCTGTCCGTTGGCGACCAACTTACGGAGACATTCCGAACGGACGCCGGCGGGCCGGCGCGGTCTATATGGGATCGGGCGGTGGAACTGTTGCAGATGGTGAGGATACCCGCGCCTGAGATACGGATGCGGGCGTTTCCGCACCAGATGAGCGGCGGGATGAGGCAGCGGGTCGTGGGCGCTATCGCTATATCGCGCTCACCGAAGGTGCTGATAGCGGACGAGCCCACGACGTCGCTGGACGCGACGATTCAGCTTCAGTACCTGCGGCTGCTGAAGGACATACAGGCAGAGACGGGGGCGGCTATCATATTCATCACGCACGATTTTGGAATCGTGGCGAGGATGTGCGACCGGGTGGCGGTGATGTACGCGGGCAAGATAGTTGAGATAGCGGACGTGGAGGACTTGTTCTATAAGCCTCAGCATCCGTACACGCAGGCGTTGCTGGGATCGGTTCCGGACCTGGAAGAGGAAGTGGATTGGCTGACTTCGATAGAGGGACAGCCGCCGCAGTTGGACAATATGCCGGTCGGGTGCAGTTTTCAGCCTCGCTGCGAGTACGCGTTCGACAGGTGCGATGAAGAGTATCCGCCGGAGTACGCGGTCGGAAGCAAGCATATAGCGCGATGCTGGAGACTCGATGACAACTATGACACAGCGTAGCTCGGTGAACGGCGCCGAATCCCTGATAGAGGCCCAGGAGGTGAAGAAGCACTTCCGGGTCACGAGCGGCTTCGTGTTTCGCAAGACCATCGGGCAGGTGAGGGCGGTTGACGGCATATCGTTCAGCATACCGGAGGGGCAGACGTACAGCCTGGTCGGGGAGTCGGGCTGCGGGAAGACGACGACGGCCAAGCTGGTGCTGCTGGTGGAGCAGTTGACGGCGGGCAGGCTGACGTTCCAGGGGCAGGACATAAGCGAGTTCACGCCGGAGCAGCTGAATGAGTACCGGGAGTCGGTGCAGGCGGTGTTCCAGGATCCGTGGAGTTCGCTGAATCCGCGTCTGAGGGTGGAGTCAATCATCGCGGAGCCGATTACGGCGCATCGAAGCCCGACGAAGGGGGAACTGAGGGAGCAGATACTGTCGCTGCTGGAAGAGGTTGGGCTGCATCCGAGTCACGCGCACCGCTATCCGCACGAGTTCAGCGGGGGGCAGAGGCAGCGTATCGCCATAGCGCGGGCGCTGGCGCTGCGTCCGAAGCTGATAGTGCTGGATGAGCCGGTGTCGGCGCTGGACGTGTCCATACGGGCGCAGATAATGAATCTGCTGAAGCAGCTCCAGATTGACCATAACCTGAGCTACCTGCTGATAGCGCACCAGCTCGCCACCGTGCGGTATATGAGCCACAGGGTAGGGGTGATGTACCTGGGCAAGATGGTGGAGGAGGCGGACTCGTCGGAGTTGTTCGACAATCCGCATCATCCGTACACGCGGGCGCTCATATCGGCGTCGCTGTCGTCGCGGCCCGGTGTTGACAGGGAGGAGATAGTGCTGAGCGGCGAGGTGCCATCGCCTATCAATCCGCCGCGCGGATGCACGTTCCATCCGCGCTGTCCGGCGGTGTTCGAGCCGTGCGCAGACAATATCCCTGAGATGGAGGAAGTGGCTCCGGGGCATTTGGTTTCGTGTCATTTGTATTAGGGATGGCGTCAAACGCAGTTGTCCGTCTATTGATTTGCGATTTCACCCCCATCCTAACCTTCCCCCGTCGAGAGCTGATAGGGGTAGGCATTTGAAGTGTTCGCACTTGCAATTGGGATTTCACCCCCATCCTAACCTTCCCCCATCAAGGGGGAAGGGACTTTTGAATACCCCTGCGAGCCCGTCAAGGGGGAAGGGACTTTTGACTACCCCGGCGAGCCCGCCAAGGGGGAAGGGACTTGCTTCCCACATGGCGCGTTGTCTTGTCCTCTTCCTGATTGTCTGCGTCATGCTTGTGTTGGTGGGGTGCGCCGACCAATCCCAAACAGATGGCTTGAATGACGGAATCGCCCCCTTCACCAACATCGCGGGGGAGGTGCTGGGGGGGAAGGCGTTTACTATCAATCGGTATCCGGGCGTGGCTGTGTTCGATTATGACCGCGACGGGGATATGGATTTCTACGTCACCCAAGAAGAGGGCGGGCCGAATTTTTTGTTCAGGAATGAGGGAGGCGAGGAGTTCAGCGAGGTGTCGGAGGAGGCGGGCGTGGCGGCGGTGGTGAGCAACAGCACCGGGGTGGCGGCGTGCGACTTCGACAATGACGGCTACCAAGACCTCTACGTGGGGGCACACGGGCGGAAGGGGGACGGGCTGGATTATCGGTCGGCGGAGGAAAGCGACGGGCTGCGGACGGCTATCTCGGACAGGCTGTTTCGGAACAGGAGGGACGGGACGTTCGAGGATGTGACGCCGGCGTCGTTTGGGGATGAGGTGAATCTGCGGTCGGCTATGAGCGTGGCGTGCGCGGATGTTGACGGGGACGGCTGGCTGGACATATACGTGGCGAACAGGGCGGATTTCGATTTCGTGCGGTTCACGGTTCCGCAGCATCACGGACACTATAACGCGCTGTATCGCAATAATGGGGATATGACGTTCAGCGAGATCAGCGAGGATGCGGGGGTGCGCGGCGGGCCGATAACGATGCGCGCGCCGGACGGGCTGCCAATCGAGTTCTACGATCCGGAGAGCGGAGGGTTTATCGAGGGGTATGATCCGCGTCTCACGGACAGGTTCGGGAACAGGGTTGGCGATCCGACGGGGCAGTCGTGGGCGACGTTGTTCTTCGACCATGACGATGACGGGGATCCCGATTTGTGGGTGGCGCATGACGGGGATCATCTTGAGGTGTATCGGAATGATACAGCGGGGGATGACGTCGCGTTTACGGCTATCGCGTCGGAGATGGGGGTTGACGTCACCGGCCAGTGGATGGGGTTCGCGCTGGGGGATTATGACTCGGACGTGGACCTGGACGTGTTCGTGACGAACATCGGGTATCATCCGCTCACGCGGCGTCCGGTTCCGTTTCCGGGGGCGGACTGCGCCTATACTCACCAGTTCGATTGGGGGACGTGTCTTCACTTTCTGCTGAGGAATGACGGCGCGGGGGATGTTCCGCAGTTCGCGGAGGTTACGGCTGAGACTCGGGTGGAGGCGAGCGGGGTGATGCCGCCGATGTCGCTGGATCCGGCGAATATATATCCCGGGTGGGAAGCTCCGAGCGGGCTGGCGGCTTATGATTTCGGGTTCGGGACGGCGTTCTTCGATTATGAGAATGACGGCGACCAGGATTTGTACTGGCTTGGCGCGCTGGTGTCGCGGGGCGAGGGGCCGGGCGGGCGGCTGTATCCGGGCGCGGGCCGGATGATGCGCGGGGACGGCGCGGGCGGGTTCGAGGATATTACGGTGGAGGCGAGGCTGCTGGATATCCAGGATGTGGATTACTCGGTTCTGGATACAAGCTCGGCGGAGTTCGACGCGCGGGCGCAGCGTATCGGGCCGGAGTTTCACGAGAACGGGAAGGGGCTGGCGAAGGGCGATCTGAACGGGGACGGGTTCGTTGACCTGATAGCGACGAACAGCAGCGGGGATTTGCGAGTGGACGGGGGCGTGAGGTTCACCAAGGGGCCGCTGTTCGTGTGGCTGAATGGGGGCGAGGGCGGCAATTGGCTTACGCTGCGGCTGAAGGGCGGGATGGGGATACGCGGGACGGGGAGCAACGCGGACGGGATTGGGGCGCGGGTGTATGTGACGGCGAAGGTGGACGGGGAGAGCGCGACTACGCAGGTTCAGGAGTTGTTGGGGAGTTCGTCGTTTTTGTCCATGAACAGCCTGGATATGACGTTCGGGCTGGGAGAGGTGGAGCGGGCGGATGAGATAGTGATCCGGTGGCCGAGCGGGGTTACGCAGAGGTTGGAGGATGTTGGGGGGAATGGGGTTGTTGTGGTGGAGGAGCCGGAGGGGTCTTTGGATTACTCTCAATCGGCAGGGCGGTAGATTATTTGGGCGCTTCCGGCTTCCCGTTAGCTCATGCTGTTTCTCTTCATTTTGGGCGGTGGTCATATATTCGGATTTATATTAGCACGGGGTAAATGACAGGGGGTTTACAGGGATTGACAGGGTGTTTTGCCCTATGCACAGCCAGCGTTTTCCCAGCGTTAGCTATGGAGGGGGGTCTCTCAGTCCTCATCAGTCGGTGTGTATAAAGCTGTATTTATATATTCAGTGGCGATTTCGGTGTTCATCGCGGGGGTATTGTAGCATATCTTGGACGCGCTTGCGTAGTGGAACGGGAAACTTAGCCGGGGTGGGTCGCGGGTACTTCCGGCATATTGCAACACAGGGGCATAGTAGCGATAGATTCGGGAGTGTGTCAATTTGTATCAACGGCTGGTTCGCGCTAATGTTCCCTGCGCTGAGAATGACATTCCGTATGGATTACCTGCCTTCCTGAGAGGGTAGGCAAAGACATGGTAGGGTGGCGTAGGAGTGGCGGCTAGGTTGGGCTTCGCCGCTTTGTCTATGAATAGGCTGGATATGACTTTCGGGCTGGGGGGAGGCGGAGCGGGCGGTGAGGTCGTGGTTCGGTGGTCGAGCGGGGGAACCGGGTATTGACAGGTTATGGATGCGCCGGGTACGCTTTAGGTGTACATCCCCTGACCGCTTCGGTGGCAGGGCGCGAGGCTGCCGCAAGGCAGCCTCAGCTTTTCGTGGAGGCGCCTCATTCGCGCCAATGTTTACATTGACGGCCTGAACCTGTACTACCGCGCCCTTCGGGGGACGCCATACCGATGGCTGGACATCGGGAAGTTGGCGCGGCTCTTGCTACCCAAACACGACATCGGCCGGATACGTTACTTCACGGCCCTGGTCACCAACCGCCCCGGCGATCCCACCCAAGCACAGCGTCAGCAGGCCTACCTCCGCGAGCCCGTCCGCGCTGTTGCATCCGGAGTACGCCTCGTCAGAACTGAAAGGGTCTGATGTATAAGAGCAACGGGACAGTTCGGCTTCGGGATTGTTGTCCGAAATCGCCTGAGAATCTTATAATGTCAACCAGCGATGAATGTCTTGAAAGGAGGAAATATGAGAGACGCAGAGACGACAGCGCCCACGCAACGAAGTCGGCCCGCTGCGCCAACTCACCCACGAGATGAGATCGCTCGGCTGGGCAAGGCAATCTACGAACGGGACATACGTCGGCAAGTCGAACCTCGCCATGTGGGAGAGGTGGTATCAATTGACGTCGACACTGGCAGTTGGGCCATTGCGGACGACCTTCTGGCAGCGGCAGACCGTCTGCGAGCGCAGCGTCCGAACGCTATCAATGTTTGGAGTGAACGGGTTGGGTACAGGGCATTGGCCAGCTTTGGGGGCGGATCCATGCGGAGGACTGAGTGATTCAGGGCATGGTAAACGCCGCCTATGAACCAGTCGTATCCCTTGCGGTACAAGGCCTGTCGGGACAAAGCGCTGAGATTGAGGCCGTCGTAGATACAGGATTCAGCGAGTTCTTGACTTTGCCGCCAGCGTTGTTGACAGAACTGAGATTGTCCTCTGTAACCAACGCCTCAGCGATTCTGGCAGATGGCAGTGAAGTAGCCTTCGACGTTTACGAAGTCACGATTCTGTGGGATGGTCTTCCTCGGCGCGTCTATGCCTATATGTCCGATACCACTCCCTTGGTAGGTATGCGGTTGCTCGACGGGTACGATCTGAATATCCAGGTGAAGAGCGGCGGTCGAGTCGCCATTCAGCCGATGGAGTGATTCCAGCCAAAGCAGAAGTAGCCGCGAACAAGATGAGGCGGGGGCGGGCGTGGGGGCAACCACAAGGGTCGCCCCTACGGGATGGCGAGCGGAGGCTGGGCGTTGGCCCGCGCTATTCAGGCGGAGACGGCCTTGGATATTGGCTGAATGTCGGTGTCAGTTTCGCTTTCGGCTTCGATGTCGTAGCGCAGTTGCAGCCGGAGCCAAAATTCCGGCGTCATATCCAATGCCCGCCCGATTCTGACAGCGATGTCAGCCGTGATAGGCTGGCGAGTTTCGATGATGCTTTCCATACGGTTAGGGTGTAATCCGATTCTTTCCGCGAATGCTGGAACGCTGATGTTCAGATCGTCAAGGATTTCTCCCAAGTGTTCGCCGGGGTGGGTCGCGGGTATTTCTGGCATGATGATTCTCCTACCGTTCGTAGTGCTTGTTCACTTCAATTTCCACTGCGCCCTGAAACGTCCAGATGAAACATACACGCCATTGGTCATTGATTCGGATGCTGTGCTGTCCATGTCTGTCGCCATACAAAGATTCTAAGCGATTGCCGTTTGGAAAACGCAAGTCTCTCAACTCTGATGCGTCAAGAACTTGATGCACCTTCCCCCTCGCTCGCTTCAATATGTCGGGCGGCAGTTTGGAGACACGTTCACCACTTGACAATCGTTCAGTGTCTCTGTCTTTGAAGCGATTCATTTCGGAAAATCTTCCCCTTTTCAGTTTTCGCTCCAACTTACCTATCCGGAGGTCATTCTTGTGTCGCTCTACGCGATTGGCGTTGAGGCGTTCCTCTAGCTTCTCAGATGCTTCGTTCAAGACAGCGTTGCGCTCCTCCAATACCTCAATCTCATCGCTGCTGCGTATGTCCTCGGGAAGTAGGTAAACCGTGCCGACTAGGACACTGAATCTTCCGTCATCCCTCACCGTTCCGTCCGCGTCGCATTTGAGGCAGAAGGTCTTTCCATATTTGTCCGCTGGTGTATGGTTGCAGTCTTCCCTGTGTTCCATTGGATAACCTCCCTCTATGTAATATGTCCATGTATTTATGCCTATATATTATAGTGCGCTATCCATCGCTGTGAAGGGGTTTGGGGTGGGATTCAATGTATAATTCCCTATTTGATGCGTATGCGGCTTGATGCCTACTTGAGCGCTCCCGGCGCGGTGGATGGCGGGAGCGCGTCTTCTTGCATTGCGGCGGGTTATTGGGCGCAGAAGGGCAGGCCGAGTGTAGTGAAGTCGTTGTCCTGAACGCTACGCAAAGCGCTGGGGACGCATCCGGTCAACTGGTTGTCGCTGAGGGACAGACTCCACAAGTTGACTAGGTTGCCGAGTTGGGGCGGGATGTTTCCGCTCAATTGGTTGTCGCCGAGCCACAGATATGTCAAGTTGGTTAGGTTGCCGAGTTCGGGCGGGATGCCGCCGCTCAACTGATTGTTGTCAAGATACAACCATGCCAGGTTGGACAGGTTGCCGAGTTCAGGCGGAATGCTGCCGCTCAACTGGTTGTTCCCAAGCCACAGATATGTCAAGTTGGATAGGTCACCGAGTTGGGGCGGGATACTGCCGCTCAACTGGTTGCCTCCGAGGTGTAACGAATATAGGTTAGACAGATTACCGAGTTCGGGCGGGATGTTTCCGCTCAATTGGTTGCCGCCGAGCCACAGATGCGTCAGTTTGGACAGGTTGCCGAGTTGGGACGGGATGCCGCCGCTCAACTGGTTGTCTCTGAGGTACAGTTCCACTAGGTTGGTAAGGTTGCCGAGTTGGGACGGGATTCTGCCGCTCAACTGGTTGCCGCCGAGCCACAGATGCGTCAGTTTGGACAGGTTGCCGAGTTGGGACGGGATGCTTCCGCTCAACTGGTTGTCGCCGAGGTCCAGATACGTCAGTTTGGACAGGTTGCCGAGTTGGGACGGGATGCCGCCGCTCAACTGGTTGTCTCTGAGGTACAGATACGTCAGTTTGGACAGGTTGCCGAGTTGGGACGGGATGCCGCCGCTCAACTGGTTGTCGCCGAGGTACAGTTCCACTAGGTTGGTAAGGTTGCCGAGTTGGGACGGGATGCTTCCGCTCAACTGGTTGCCGTAGAGGTACAGATGCGTCAGTTTGGACAGGTTGCCGAGTTGGGTCGGAATACTGCCGCTCAACTGGTTGTGGCCGAGGAGCAGTTCCACTAGGTTGGTAAGGTTGCCGAGTTGGGACGGGATGCTTCCGCTCAACTGGTTGTCTCTGAGGTCCAGACGCGTCAGTTTGGACAGGTTGCCGAGTTGGGACGGGATCCTGCCGCTCAATTGGTTGTGGGCGAGATCAAGTTCGGTAACGCGGTCGTTGGCGTTGGTGGTTACGCCGTACCATTGTCCGAGGGGCTTGTTGGTGAGCCAGTTTGTGTTGTTGGTCCAGTTGGGGCCGTTGGTGGCGTTGTAGAGGGCGACCAGGGCGGCGCGGTCGTCGTCGGGTGTAAATGGATTCGGGGCTATGGGAGAGGGCCTGGGAATGTTCCAGTTCGCCCATAGGGGCGTGTAGTCGGGGGCGGTTACCATGCCGTAAAGTTCGGACCGGGTATCGAGAATCTGCGCGGCTATCGCCCAGTGCATTATCGTCAGAAGGTAGCATTGGCCGTCGCGCTGATCCGAACATTCGCCCGCGGTGTATGATTCGAGGATGACGGCGGTGTGGATTTCGATGTCGCTGGGATTGGGGCCGAGGGCGGACAGTATCCGGGTTTTGGCTGTATGGAAGTCCTCGCCGGTGTTGGGGACTACGAAATTTTTCACGTGGGTGTCGGATAGTCCGTAGAGGATGGCAAGGACGGGGTCTTGAGGGTTCTGTCGGTGTGTCTTCCAGACTGACTGGAGATACCACTCTCGGAATGTGTAGGTTCGGTATGTGGATGTGGCGTTCGATGTCTGAGCGGGCGCCATCGCGTGGACGGGAGGGGTGGAGCTTTCGTCGGGGCGCAGGGTGAAAGCGAAGGCCGTCAGTCCGAGAAGAAGTGCGACGGTTGTAACGGCGGCGAAGGTTCTGGCGGTCATTTTGGTGTTTTCCTTAATTTTCTCTTTCCCGGGCGAAATCTCCACAGGTATGCTACCAGTATGGTAGCTGATATACCAACTACGATGCCGACGATAGCGGCCAGAACCGTCGCGCTTCCGAAGCCTGGCAGACCCGCAGGGTAGCGTTTCCTTTTGGGTGGAAGGCTGGCTCACATGGCCGTTCGATTCTCGGGTTCTAGCTTTAGGAAACGCTACCCTCGCTTACTCGCTACTTGAATCGAATCGTAATGTATGATACTGTATGTATCGTGCTTGATACAAATATCGTGCATACAGATTATAAATTAATCATCATCCTAAAAGAAGGAGTCCCCGCATGATGCGACAGAAGTGTATAGGAGGCGATAATGCCGGCCGTAGCGCGATTCGACTGGGGAAGGTTTGTAGTCAACGCTAACGACCATAACCCGCCACACGTTCATGTCATGTTGACAGACGGGAGTGAATATAGAATGAATCTGCTATCCAGTGATTTTATGGATACGCAACGACCGCGAGGAAGGTTGCGAAGGGATATTGAGAGAGCTTATAGGGAGAATATCTTAGAAATATGGATTGAGTGGGAAAGGCTTCATCCCGGATAAGTATCGGAATGATTGTCCGTTTCAGGATTGCCTAGTCCGGGAAGCGGAACAGAGTAGAAGGGTAGATTAGATTTGGTTCAAGCGGCAATGGTTCGGGGCGCGGAGCGCATGATGATAGGCGTGGAGGCGTCGTATGACGGGTTGCGGGTGTCGTTCGCGGATGGGTTTGTGTCCGTAGCGCCGTGGGATAGGGTCGCGGGGATTGGGGGACAGGCTGAGGTGGTTTCCATTGAGGTGGATACACCTTATGAGGCGGTCATCAGGACGCGGGCCGGAGACGCGGTAGAGATTCCGTGGGATTTCGCGCGGTATTCCGGAGACGCGGAGTACAGGGAGCGCATGGAGGAAGAGGGTTTGCGCGGGCGGCGCAGGTTCGCGGAGCGGCTGCGGCGCTTGAGACGCGAGGCGGATATGTCGCAGCAGAGATTGGCGGATCTTAGCGGGGTGGGCAGGGTTACGATTGCGAGGCTAGAAGGGGCGGGGCAGTCTCCGAAGTTGGATACCATCCAGAAGTTGGCGGCAGGGATGGGATATCCGGTTCAGGCGCTTCTGATGGATGATTGGGCTGACTATGCCAATGACGGCGCGGGGTGAAGAGAGCGTTTTCTTTCGGGGGTTTGGATACCGCCTCACGGCTTGATAGGGGAACGATAGCGGCGCACAGCCAGAATAGCCAGCAGGGTAAGCGATATGCCCGCGAGTATGCCGACAATAGCGGCTATGACCGTCGCGGTTCCGAAGCCTGCCAGACCGGCCGAGCGCGATTCGCTTTCTGTGGGTTCGGGGGTGATTTGGAGGGTTTTCAGGAATTCTATGAGGGCGGCCTGGTCGTTGGCTGGGAGGGATGCGAAGGCGTCGCGGCTGGGTTGGGACTCGCCGCCGTGGGCCAGGATGGCTTCGGATATTAGGGTGGCGCGGCCATGGTGCAGGTAGGGCGGTTCGTTGGCGAAGCCCCAGAGTTTGCGGGTTAGCCACTGGTCGGTGGGGACTTTTTCTTCTTCGAGTGTCTCGTTGTTGAGGATGTCGCCCATGTCGTGGCGCTTGAGGTCGGTGAAGACTGGGACCATGGTTGTTCCGTCCGGGGTGGTTCGGAGGCCGGTGGCCTGGCCGCCGTCGGGCAGGGGGACTGTGTAGGCGTTGGCGACCTCGAAGACGGATAGCTTGCCGGCGGGGTTGAAGGGGTTGGGTTCGGTGAAGACGGGGTTGTTCAGGGGGAGTTCGGGGATGTGGCAGGCGGAACATTCCAGAGCGGAGAAGAGGGTCTCGCCTCTCTGGGCGGCGGCGCGGGCTTCGGGGTGGTCGGGCATGACGCGGATGGGCGGGGGCAGCGTGGCCTGGAATATGACGAGGGCGCTTATGTCGCCCCGGGTGAGTTCGTCGGCCATGCCGTCGGCGTCGTGGTCAACGGCGTCGCCGAAGCGCTCGGACGCCTGCATCCCGAAGTGCTGGTTCATGGCCTTGACCGCGAACTCGCGCAGGGAGACGATAGTGCCTTTCTGCATGAAGGGCCTTATCACCAGGTCGGGGTCAACGCCCTCGACGGCGCTTGTGTCGAGAGAGCCGTCGGGGGACGCGGTGATTGTTCCGAAGTGGACGGACTTGGCGGTGAGGGGCAGGGAGACGGGCGCGCCGGTGTCGCGGGCGCGCTTCCTGGCGTCGTCGCGGATGGCGTGCAGGTCCTCGGTCATCTCGCGGGCGAGAAGTTCGATGTAGCCGGAGCCGAACAGACCGAGCGAGGTTCTCTCGTTGCCGACGGTTCTGAGGGTGTGGGACTGGAAGCCGTCGCCTTCGCCCTGGTCGAAGTTGACGAAGTGGAAGCCGTCGGCGAGGATGAAGACGTTGGTGGCGTTGTCGCCGCCGCCGCCGAGACGGGGGACGCCGTGGCAGCTTGAGCAGGCGTTGGCGTCGGGGCCGGAGATTCGGTTGAAGTTGTCGGGGAATGTACGGGCGGGACGGAAGTTGTCGGGGCTGACGTCGGTGGTTTCGGGTCGGCCCGCGCCGTCGAGGGTGTTGAAGGACGCGGTGAACAGGAACTCGCCGCGCTCGACTATCTGCTGGAGGGTGAGGTTGCCGCTTTCAATGTCGCGCTGGCTGGTGTGGGCGTTCAGGGTGGCGGTGTCGCCGATGCGGGGCGCGGGCGTGGGTTCGGCGGTCGCGGTGTGGCAGGCGGCGAGTACTGACGCAATTACGGCGGCCAGGGTGAGGAGCGGGATGTTTATGAGCGGGTTCATGGAAGGATGTTTATGACGCGGGATGACTGAATTTGATTGGTGGAGAGGATCACCCTCACCCTAGCCCTCTCCCTGAGGGAGAGGGGATCTATTGACTGGAGTTCGTAGCTGATTGGACATTTGCCTACCCTTGTTATCCCATCGAGGGAGAGAGGATTATAGAGATACTCCCAGGCGTGGGCCGGCATTTATGAGATGGCTTGTGGTCGGCGTCGGGCGGGATCGGACGGTGGCTTACCTCCAGCTGATGTCACGACGAGACCGGCGTCTTTGGTATGACTTCAGCGTTCTCAACAGCGAGATGATGATGAATACCGCTATCAGCCCGGCGCAGGCTCCGATGGGAACGAACAGGACGCTAAGTCCGAAGGCGAATTGGAGGACCGCGGGATCGAACGTGGGAACAGGTGGGCCATCGTTAATTGACGAGACGTACCTGAGATGGTCGAGACGGTCTATGTAGGTGTAGATGAATGTCGCCAGACCGCCGATGATGGCGGCGGCTGTGTACCATATCTTCGTATTCAAGGTCGAACGCCTCCAGTGGAGTATAATCCTCGCCTTAACCCTCTTCCGTCAAGGGTTAGGCATTGAAAGTAACAGCGCTTGCAATTGGGGTTTCACCCCCATCCTAACCTTCCCCCGTCAAGGGGGAAGGGACTTTTGGCTACTCCTGTGAACCCGTCGCGGGGGTAGGGACTTTTGGCTACCCCTGTGAACCTGTCGGGACTTTGGTTCGGCGCGGTCTTCGCGCTACCAAGTATAGCAGGGCGGCTATGGCGAAGGCCGCCGCGAAGGTGGCGAGGGCGGGCGCGTATGATTGGGTTCGGTCGAACATCCAGCCCGCGTACAATGGCGCGAGGAACGAGCCTACCGCGTCGAACGCTCGCATGATACCAGTTATCGCGCCGTAGTTGCGCCTTCCGAAGTAGTTTCCTATGGCTATCCACTGGAGAACGACCGCGCCTTCGTACACGGCGAGAAGCGCTATGAAGGGGTAGAGGTCGCTAAGGCTGTCGGAGAATATGAGCAGGGCGCATCCGGCGACGGCGGCGAACATTCCTGTCGCTATGAGGGGCTGGAAGCTGAGACGGTGTCCGGCCATTCCGAGCGAGAAGCGGAATGGGATGGAGAGCAGGAAGAAGAGGGCGACAAGGCCGGCGGCGAACTCTTCTTCCGCGCCCTGCCAGACCATTATGGGGATGATGTGTATGGAGAGGCCGGTTTCGGCGGATATGCGGAGCGTTGAGGCGGCGAGCAGAATCCAGAAGACGCCGGTTCTGAGCGCTTCGGCGAGGGAGAAGTCGGCGGACGCGGCGGGGCCTGACGGGGTATCGGACGCGGTTGGGGTGAATTGCTCGGTCTCGTCCACTTCGTCGGGCGGGGTTCGGACGAGGCGGGAGAGCAGCAAGCCGGAGGCCAGCACGAATACGGCGGAGTAGATGAGGGTGGCGCGCCAGCCTATGGTGGCTACGCCGAGTCCGAGCGGGTATAGGAAGACCGCGCCCCCGGCGGCTATGCCGGTGAGCAGGATGGTCATGGCGATGGCTTTTCGGCGGACGAACCAGCCGTTGGCGGCTGCCATGAGGGTTGGGCCGAAGCCGAAGTGGGAAGGCACGGAGACGAGCAGGACGTAGGCTAGGAGAAAGAGGATGTAGTTGTCTATGAGGGTTATGACGACGAGGCCGACGGAGGTTAGTATCGCGCCGATCACTATGAGCGGCCTGGGGCCGAAATGGTCCACGAGCCAGCCGTAGAGCGGGGCTGCGAGGCTGGACTGGGCGCGGGAGAGGGTGAAGATGAGGGAGGTATTGGCGCTGGAGAGGTTGAGGTCGCGCTTTATGGGATTGAAGAAGACCGCCGCGCCGTGGTAGAGGATGCCGCCGGACATGAGGCCCAGCAGGGTTACGCCAAGCAGAACCCACCAGCCGGAGTATAGGTTCTTGAGGCGGTCTGGTATGGGCATCTGGTAGTCAGTTTTCAATTATCAGACGTGCCTCGTCCAGTTCTATTCGGGTGGAGTGATAACAACTACAAGCGACACGCACACTGACTGAGCAATCAAACCGGGCTAGAAAGGGAGGGGAGACGGCGCGTTGATACCAGTTCGGAGAGGAGGGCGTCGTATTCGGGGCGGTCAACGGGTATGTCCACTCGCTTGTCGCGGCAGCCGGAGAGGGTGACGGCGGCTACGATTTCCTGGGAGCGCAGGCCATCCTCGCCGGTGATGGCGGGGTCGCGGTCCTCGATTATGGCGCGGGCGAAGTCGTCAATGGCGGGGGCGTGGGTTCCGCCGACGGGTTGGAAGGTGAAGGTCTCGGCGGTGGAGTCCGGGCTGTCGTAGGTGGGGGACTTGTCGTGATTGATGAAGTCGTCCACTGTGGTATTGAGACGGTGGAGGGTGACGTTCCAGTCGTCCATGATTATCGCGCCGTCGTTGCCCCAGAGTTCGAGACGCTGGTGGTTTGGGGCCTGGGCCGTGCTGCAATGGAGGGTTCCGTGTCCGCCGCCTTCGTAGGTCATGGCGGCGGTGGCGAAGTCCTCGACCTCGATGTCGTGGCCGCGTGTGGAGACGATGCCCATGACGGAGTTGGGCAGTCCGCCGACCCACTGCATCAGGTCAATGGCATGTATGCCCTGGTTGAGGAGCGCGCCGCCGCCTTCGGCCTGCCACTTGCCGCGCCAGTCCAGGCGGTCGTAGTAGTCCTGGCTGCGTATCATGGCGGAGGACATGGAGACGCGGTATATCTGGCCTATCGCGCCGCTCTCTACGAGTTCGCGCATCTTGAGGGCCTCGGGTCGGAAGCGGTTGTTGAACAGGACGCCGAGCTTGACGCGGGCGTCGCGGCACACGCTTATCATGCGGTCGGCCTCGGAGGGAGTTACGGACATGGGCTTTTCGACAAGGACGTGCTTGCCCGCTTGGGCGGCGCTCTCGGTTATGTCGGCGTGGGAGCGGTGGGGCGTAGCTATGACTATGGCGTCAACGCCGGGGTCGGAGAGGGCGTCGTCGAGGGTGGGGTAGGCAGTGACGCCAAGGTCGGCGGCCTGCCGTCGGAGGGGCGGCTGAGCGCGAGCGTGGATACCGACGAGTCGGCAGGAGTCGAGACGCGCGATGGCGTCTATGTGGACGCGGCCTATGACGCCGGTTGAGCCGATTATGGCTAGTCGTACTGGGTTCATTTTAACTCACAGGTTGTGTTAGGTCATGATTCCCAGGCGCAGAAGCTAGATTCGTCTGTTGTCAACGATGCGGACGGCCTTGCCTTCGCTGCGTGGCATCTGTTTGGGCGCCACCACTTCGACGCGACAACCTACCCCCAGCCTACTCTGCAACGTCACAGCCAACTTCCTCCCTACGGCGCCAGCGTCCTCGCTGTCCCGGTACAAATTCTCCGACGCCTCTACCCGTACCGTCAGATTATCCATATAAGACTGGTCTCGTTCCAGCAGTAACTCGTAGTGGGGTTCCAGTCCGTCCGTCCGCAGCACTTCTGTTTCGATCTGAGCGGGAAACACGTTTACCCCGCGAATGATCAGCATATCATCCGCCCGTCCCAGGGTCTTTTCCATACGCGCGGTGGTCCGGCCACAAAGACATCGCCCATGTTCCAGCCGGGTCAGGTCGCCGGTACGATAGCGCAACAGCGGCAACGCCTCTTTCGTGACACACGTAAAGACCAACTCCCCGATCTCCCCATCGGGAAGAGACTCTCCGGACGACGGGTCAACCACTTCCGGTATGAAGTGGTCCTCGGCCAGGTGCATCCCCCGCTTGTACCGACACTCCATCGCCACTGCCGGGCCTATCACCTCGGATAGCCCATATATGTCGAGCGCCGTAATATCGAATCGCGCTTCAATCTCAGACCGCATCTCATTCGACCATGGTTCCGCGCCGAAGACACCCAATCTCAGCTTACTCAAGTCTGCTTTGAGCTCCGCTGCCTGCTCCGCTAAGAATAGCGAGTACGACGGCGTGCAGCACAACACCGTCGCGCCGAAGTCCTGCGCCAACTCAATCTGTCGGCGCATATTGGCCGTTGAAGCAGGCACTACCGTCGCGCCCAGCCGCTCTCCGCCGTAGTGCAGCCCCAGCCCGCCAGTGAACAGCCCGTATCCGTAGGCGACGTGGATGATGTCACGCCTGTCAACCCCCGCGATGCTGAGCGAGCGCGCCGCCAAGTCAGCCCACATGGAGATGTCGTTGGCGGTATATCCCACAACCGTCATCTTGCCTGTTGTCCCGCTAGAAGCATGAACCCGCACCACGTCATCCATAGGCGTTGCGAAAAGCTTGTAGGGATAGTTGTCTCTGAGGTCCTGCTTGACAGTGAAGGGCAGCCTCGCCAAGTGGTCCAGAGAGCGAACATCCTCCGGTTCCACGCCCATAGCGCCTAGCTTTTCACGGTAGAAAGGTACGCGCGAGATCATGCGGGCCAGGCAATCGCGCAGCCGTTCCGCCTGCAATACGGCCATTTCATCCTGCGAAATAGTCTCCACTGGATCCCAAGTAGAGGATTCCATTACATCACTCCAACCGACGCTATTCTTCCAAAGTCTGTATAAGAGAAGACAGCCATCTCGAGGTTCTTAAAGAAGTCCGACCTCGTTCAAGAATTGAAGGGTGAGTTCCACGCAACGTTCCGGTTCTTCCAACTGGAGCATATGAGTGGCATCCGGCAAGAAGTCGTAGTTCATGCGAACCATATCGTCGAAGTCTATGCTCGGCATGAACGTAAATGAAGATGTCGGGTCCGAACCGACGACCTTGATTGGGCATTTGACTTGTTTGGTATCTACCTGCATGGACCAACCGTAGAAATACTCATATATCTGAGCTTCGTGATCTTTCGGACAGAGGAGAGCGTACCCTTCGCCATCGGGGCGCAACAGGGTTTCCGCCATGAGCGCCGACACCCCGGGGCGCAGCCTCCGATAGGCCGGGTTCGCGTCCATGTGCGCGATGTAATCATCGTGAGACTCGAACCGGTCCCGGCGTCCGCGCATAACTCGGCTCATGTGCTCGGCTATGTACACCATATCTTCTGGATTCCCGCCCGGCGGCTGGACTGGCGGGTCGAACAGAACCAAGCCCGCGAACCCGCCCCACTTCTGTTGGTACAGCAGGGCGGTCAGCGCCGACATAGAGTGGAAGATTCCCACCGCCGGCTTCTCTCCAAACCGTTGACCGATGGACCGCAGGATGACTTCGTAGTCCTCAACGAATGTAGAAAAATTCAGAGACGCGAGGTCGCCTTCTGAACTCCATCCGTGAGAGCGAAAATCGAAGATCAGCAGGTCAACGCGGTCTGTTAACAGCGACCAGTATGGCAGGTACATATCCGCGGCTAAGCCGCAACCATGGCTGAGGATAACTCGTGGGCCTGACGGGTTGCCGTGTCGCCGAACCTGCGCCTCCGCGCCGTTCGCAAGGTGGACTGTCAGCGCCTCCGAGGGTTCCGGCACACTCCAAATCCGAGTCATCTAAGCGGCCAGGCGTCCTTCTATGTACGTGACCATACCGCCAACTGTCACGATGAGTTCGGCATCGCTGTCCAAGACTGTGCAGCCGAACTCAGTTTCGAGGGCCATTCCCAGCCTGGTCAGCGCCAGAGAGTCTGCCCCAAGGTCTTCTTGGAATTTCGATGTAGCCGTAATTGACGATTCCGGAGTTCTCAATTCCCTGGCGACTACCTGAGTGACTCGTTGTGAAACATCTGACATTCGTCTTTCCTCCTACTTTTAGCGTACATTCGCATTATAGCAACATACATTATCGAATGATACCCCATCCCCTAAGGGCGATCCTATTGAACTGTTGTACAATTTATAATAATATAGCCGCGCTACACATTCAGCGAGTCCACTTTTCACATAGAGGGCCATTGAACGCCTCCGCGCCTGGCAATAATGGAATTCGGCAGTTATGAATTGATGGTCGGTTTCTCAACCCAATCCCAGATAGATGGAGCAGATGAACTATGGCCAAGATGAGCGGGGGCGAAGCGCTCGCGAAGTCGCTGGTGAATGAAGGCGTGGAAGTCGTGTTCGGGATACCTGGCGTACAGATATACGGGATTGTCGCGGGGATACGGGACGAGCCGGGTCTCCGCATGATCACGACCCGGCATGAACAGGCGACGACATACATGGCGGACGGCTATGCCCGCGCGTCGGGAAAGCCCGGGGTGGCGCTGGTGGTCCCGGGTGTGGGTGTTTACAACGCGGCGTCCGGCTTGGCCGGGGCGTATTCGCGCTCCGTGCCGGTTCTTCTGATTGCGGGCCAGATTCCGCGCGGGATGATAGGCAAGAATCTTGGAGCCGTTCACGAGGTCGCTAACCAGGCGGATGTTGTGGGACCCGTGACCAAGTGGCGGCGCCAGGTGTCCAGGCCCAGAGAGGCGCCGGACGCGGTGTTCGAGGCGTTCAGGCAGATGCGTACAGGGCGGCCTCGTCCCGTTCTGATAGAGATGCCGCCCGAGGCGGGAGTGGAGCGGGAGGAGGTGGCGCTTCGGAATCCCGCCCGCATTTCGAGAATCGTGCCGAGCAAGGAAGACCTTCAGGAAGCGGCCGGCGTTATCGCCCACGCCCAAATGCCGCTGATATTCGCGGGCGGCGGAGTGGCGCGGTCAGACGCGGAGGAGGCGCTGGTCAGGCTGGCCGAAGCGACGAACATACCCGTGATTACGTCCAGCGGCGGGAAGGGGACTATCCCGGACAGTCATCCGCTGTCTTACGGCTCCTGTTTCAGTCCACGGGGCGAGAGACAGGAGATGAACGAGCTGTTCGACGTGATGCAGGCCGCGGACGTGGTTATAGGAATCGGCACACGTTTTTCTCTGGGCAATCCGGCGGGCGAGTCCTCCACCTTAGTGAACATCAACATTGACGACACCGAACTCACGAGAATCCAGTCCAACACTATCCCCTTGCACGGCGACGCGAGGGCGACCATAGAGGCGCTGCTTCCCCCGCTAATCGAGGCGGGGGCGGGAGAACGCGGGTCGCCCGCGAGGGCGGTCGCCGCGGCCCGGCGGCTGATCGCCTACTTCGGGATCAGGGAAGAGGAGCCGCAGTATCCGATACTGGAGGCAATCCAGAAAGGCGTTCCGGAGGACGCCTTCGTCGTATGGGATGTCTCGCAGTTGGGATTCTATGCCCGAACCCACCACCAGGCGAATCATCCCAAGACGTACATAGACCCGGGGTATTCGTTCAACCTGGGATACTCTTTTCCTACGGCGCTGGGCGTCAAGGTGGCGCGGCCCGAACGCTCTGTGGTGTGCGTGGCCGGGGACGGCGGGTTCATGTTCAACTCGTCCGAGCTTTCAACGGCGGTGCGATATGGCATAAATGTGGTAACCGTCATTCTCAGAAACGATTCCTACGGCAACGTGGAGTCCGACCTGAATGACACGTTTGGCGGAACTTACGAGACCGACCTTCACAACCCTGATTTCGTCCGGTTCGCGGAGTCGTTCGGCGCGGTCGGAATGAGGACGGAAGACCCCCTGGAGTTGGAGAAGCTGATTCCGCGCGCGCTGGAACTGGACGCGCCGGTGGTTATTGACGCGCAGTTCGGGGAGATGCCCCTTCCGCGCGCTCATCAGTACGCTTTCGTGTATCATCTGCCCTGGACACAGCCCCAGGAAGGGCTGATACAGTCCTGAGACGCCCCTCCAGTTTTGGAACTCTAAAGGCCCTCGACTACGATGACGTGGCTGTTGGTGGCGCGGATACGCATATCCTTGGGGTGAGCGTACTCTTCGGAGTCGTGCCATGCCTTGGCTTGTTCCATGCTGGGGAATTCTATGATGACGGTGCGGTTTGGGGCGCGGTCGCCTTCGAGAAGCGCGGTCTCGCCGCCTCGCGCGATGTACTTGCCGCCGTAGGCGTTGACGGTCGGCACTACCAGTTCGCGGTACTCGGCGAAGAGATCCGGGTCGGTTACTTCGACGTCGGCGATTACGTAGGCTGGCATTGGGGACTCCTTTGGATGGGTTGGAGTAGTTGGGTTCGGATTTCTTTGGCCTGCGCGGTTAGGTCAACGGTCGTGAATCTGATTTCGTGTCCCTGAATGATAACTGATTCGTCAACCCTGTCGTTTATCACGGGGTGCAGCAGAACGCCGGACGCTGATGACGATAGTGGATCATCGTTGTCCTCCTGAGTCCTAAGATATGCGTAAATCTGGTATAAATCAGCGCTGCTGACCTTCCCGTCGCGCAAGACACGCTTGAACTTGGTATCAACCACCACTCGGCGATTGGCTTTTGGATTGTCCAGTATTATATCAGGCTTCATAACGGGTAGAATGGCGTCGTTTCCAGCAGAGAGAGGCCACCGCTTGATGGATTGGGGTCGAATACGCCATCCGTTATTACTCAGGACAAATCTGTAAAACCCTGCCACGGCCTTTTCGAACAACTCCCACCATTGCTTTTCCGTGTAAGGCCTGGATAGGTAGCTCGCGCCGTCGGATTGGTTTGGTAGGGCTAAGTCGAAGGCGAGACGCGCGGCGGCTACCATCTGTCGGTCGTCGGCGTCGAGGCGTCCGAATGAACTTATCGAGAGGTCGTTCTGATAGGGCGGGTGGCTGCCTACGCCCATTCTCGCCAGTGTGGTTGCCAGAGCGCGGCAGCGGCGCGCGAGGTTGGAGCGGCTAACGACCTTCGCTATCCTGGTCAGCGCGGCTCGGATAAACCTGTTGCGTGGGGTGTCTATCGTGAGTTCATCGAAGCGGCAGGCGATCTTGCCGCGCCGTAGAAGCTGGCCGCGCTCGGTTCTGAGCAGGTGAACGCGACCGCGAAGGCGGCTCAGAACGGCGTCTTTGGACTGGTATGCGAAGCTCATGTTGCGCCTGATTCGGCGTTCGACCGATCCTGTCAGAATCTCGGCTACCAAATCGGCTATGTCGTCGGGGTTTTCCTCGATTGAGGTTATCCTCTCGTCCCTAGTGTGGCGATAGAGGTCGGATGCGTAGAGCATCAGCAGCCAGATGTTGCGGACGGGGATATTGCTTGCGCCGATATAGCTTATGGAGTCGGTCGCGCCGGGCTGTGTGTCGTTTGCGAGGGCAACCATCAGATACCACTCAACAGACGGTTTCGTTCCTCTTGCGCCTTGTCGCGGTCGTCGTACCAGTACTCATCTAGGAGAGGGCCTATCTCGGTTTCGACGACCTGCCTGAACCAGTCGCCGGCACTGTCAATCTTGTCGTTTGGCGTGACGAAGCTGTGGCCTATCGCGAAATGTGGGCCGAGGTTCGGGTCGTCTGCGATAGTGTGGTTCAGTGAGTCTAGCTTGGACTTGATTTGCGAAAGCGTTTCCCGGTCAATGCCGGATTGCTCATGCACCCAGCCCGACCAGCGTTCGTTGAGGGCGGGTTCCATGTTTATGAAGGCGAACCGCCGCCGGAGGGCGAAGTCAACCATCGCGAGCGAGCGGTCGGCCATGTTCATCGTTCCGATGACGTACAGGTTTTCGGGGATGTGGACGCGCTCGCCGTCGCGCTTGCGGTAGGTAAGTTCCAGCGCTTCGTCCGGGGTTCGCTTGTCGGCTTCCAGCAGGGTAAGCATCTCGCCGAAGATCTGGGCGGGGTTGCCTCGGTTGATTTCCTCAATGACTATGACGTGTCTGGAATTTTGGTCTTCCCTCGCGGCGTCAATCATCTCAATGAATGGCCCGTCCACTAGTTCCAGATTTCCGTCACCGCTCGGTCTCCAGCCTCTCACGAAATCCTCATAGGACATATTGGGGTGGAATTGAACAGAGCGAACCTTGTCCGTGTCCTGTCGACCAATCAGGGCGTAGGCCAGCCGCTTGGCGAGCCAAGTCTTGCCTGTGCCAGGCGGGCCTTGGAGGATGAGGTTCTGCTTTTCCTCAAGGCGTTCGAGTATCTCAGTCAATTGGGACTCTTCTAGGAAACAGCCATCTTCAAGGATGTGTTTGACTGTGTAGGGATATGTTTCAGGGTGTGAAGACTCCTGTTCAAACCTGGAATTAATCACAGTATCTTCTTCTGCGTAATAATTATCATCGTAATCATCACTATACGTTGATATCTGTGAGAATATCAGCTTTCGTTGATAGGCATTCAATCCTCCTACAAACGTTAATTCTGGAAACGAATCAAATAGGTAATTTGGATCCTGACATTTCTTTTGGATATCATCAAGAAATACAAGATAAGCTCCAGCACTAAGAACTTTACTGTTCATAGAAATTTTGAGGTCGTCGCGTATATATGTACGTAATGTTTCGGGATACAGACTCTGAAAACACCTTGGTCTTGCCCAATGTAGTCCCACTGTGAGATTCCATCCTACACCTCTAATCTTTATGGCTTCATTATATGCTTGGATAAAATAATGAGGCGAGTCGTTGTAGTCTGCAAAGTGAATGGCGGCTGAGAACACATCCCACAGATATTGGATGTGATCCCATCTACGAAAACGGGAATTTCCGGGAAAGAAAAAACGCAGTTTTAAATTCTCAAGAACATGAATCCTCTCAGACATCGGAGATGCTGGAATTTCGATTCCGATACATCTTGCCATAGCCGATGCTATGTCGAAGTACCTATTATCGCTAAGTGTACGACTAAACAACCACATGGTAGTGAATGGACATATATCCACCAGTTCCCATGATCTATTGCCTATCAAACGAACTATACTACCTCTTGAGCTAGTATCTATATTGTGGATAGCCTCAATTAGTTTTGATCTATCACGCTCGTGCTCAAGTAGCCTAGAGGCGAACTCCTCATAGAAGGAATACCAGCTAAAAAAGTAGTCGAGTTCTGGATGTCGAACCATCTACTGTGCCTCAGCCAATTGTCTATGGGACGAACCAATCTTTTGCGGCGGCTTCGTGGGGCCAGAGGAATTGGAAGCCGCAGCGGAGGGCCATCTGGCGGTCCAGGTCTTCGCGGTCGCCGATGTGCCAGTATTCTTCGGCGTCGAATTTGGTTTTCATGTATTCGAGGCGAAGTTCTTCCATAGGGCTTCCCTTGACGCAGATGAAGTCCGCCTGGATGTTGTGTTCGTCCCAGATTTTGCGCTGCGAACTCGCTATTCGGTCGGAGCAGCTGCCGATGATGAAGCCCTTGGACTTGGCGATGCGGACCATTTCCATAGTGAGTTCGCCGGGCGGGTCGCCGACTTCGAGTGTGCCGTCTATGTCGAAGCTAATGAGTATTGCCAAGTTGGTTCCTCTTTTCTAGTTCTTTGAACGTCCGTTCAGACGGAGCTTGCGTTCCGCTTCCTTGCGCGCGTCCTCGTCGAGTACGGCGAGCACTTCGTCGCGGCCTTCGTCGCGTCCCTCATCACGGAGTTTCTCCCGGTGGGATTCTATATTTCTGTCAACCAGTTCCTTGAGCCAGCCTGCGGTAATCAATGTGTACCTCCATATATCAACCAGGGCTATGGCGATGACGGCGGATATTAGGATGTCGTCCGTTATCTCGGAGCGGAGATATCTCGCCTGTTCGATCAGGCCCGTGTCGGACAGGCGAGAACGCTCATCTAATACTACCACAACGGCTTCCATGACCAACTGGCCGACGAACAGCCAGAAGGTCATGGGCCACCATGGCGCTTGTACGCTCAGGATGGAATCGCGGGCGGGGCTGGTTCTTTCTTCGCGTTTTTCCATGCTAGTCGGGGGTGGCGCTCCAGACGGTGAAGTTGCCGCCGAGGGGCATGGGGCCACCGGAGACGGCTACCTCGGGCTTGACGCCGGTTACCTGGCGGTCTCCGGCGCGGCCCTGCAATTGCTGGATGGAGTCGGTGTGCATCCAGAAGCGGCTGCGTCCGCTGCCTACGTTGCCGCCGCTTGGCGAGATGGGGTTGGGGCCCTCGATGCTGATGTCGGTCTGGTAGAAGTCGAGCGCGTCGCCGAAGCCCATGCCGCGGTAGCCGAGTCCCTCGACGTGGAACTGGTGGAACTGGGCGAAGCCGTCGTACATATTCTCGAAGGAGAGGTCGTCCGCGGTTATGCCCGCCGCCTCGTATATCTTCCGTCCAGTGCTGCCTGTCTCGGCCTCGACCTCTTCCAGCGTCGGGGTAATGCTGCGGGCCGTTCCCCTGCTTGAGGCGTGTCCGAGGATATAGACGGGCTTCTGCTTCATGTCCTGGGCGCGCTCGGCGGTGGTGAAGAGGTATGCGGCGGAGCACATGATGGGTATGTCGTTGTCGAACAGGTTGGCGGGCTTGGCTATCCAGCGGGAGGACAGGTAGTCTTCGGGCGGGAGTTCCTCGGGGCGGTGCTGGTACCAGTATCCTTCGGGGAACATGAGGCCGTTGCGCCGCGAGTTCTGCATGAAGGGCGCCATCATGTCGTGGTTCTTGCCGTACTTGTGGCAGTACTGGGCGAACTGGAGCGCGGTGCCGTAGCAGCCGGGAGGGCCCCAGAGGGAGCGTCCGGGGCCTATGGCGACGGAGCCGGAGACGGGATCGGCGGCGCTGAGGCCGCCGTGGTTGTATCGTCCTATGAGGTTGTGCCAGCCCTTGACGACGAGGCAGGTTTCGGCGAGGCCGTCGCCTATGGCCTGGGCGGCGGTGACTATGGCGGCGGACATACAGCCGGGCGCGTGCATCTTGAACTTGACGTTGGTGAGTTCGGGCATATTGAGTTCCAGCCAGTCGGCGCTCAGCTGGCCTATGCCGTCCAGCGGGTCGTCGGTCTGGTTGAAGGCGTTGACGACGTCCATGGGCAGGGGTTCGCCTTCGGGCCAGTGCGCTCCGGTGGTGGTTACGGGGACTATGACGAGGCCGTCAACCTGGTCTGGGGCGACGCCGGCGTCGTCCATGGCCTGGCGCATGGAGAGGATGCTGCCCGCGCCGACGGTGGTTTCGGGCTTGCCGTCCCAGCGGCGCGAGGTGGGCGAGTGTCCGACGCCCACGGCGGCTACCTTTCCTCGGTGTTCCCAGACTCCGAGGCCCTCTACGGATCTGTACATGGACTCCGGCGCGTCTATTGTTGTAGTCATGGGTCGCTCCTATTGTCTGAATCAGGATTCGCGGGATTTTCAGGGGTAGGGGTTCACCCTCACCCTAGCCCTCTCCCTCAGGGAGAGGGGATATATTGACTGGAGTTCGTAGCTGATTGGACTTTTGCCTACCCTTGTGATCCCATCAAGGGAGAGGGGATTTTCAGGCAGGCTGACTCTGTGGTCAGGTTACGACCTGCCATTCGGGCACGACCTGGCCGTTGGCGGTGGGCTCGAATATGACCTCGACGGCGGCTCCGATGGGAACGTCGTCAACCGGGGTTCCGGGCAGATGGGAGTACATCTGGATGCCCGGATCATCGTCGAGCGTGATGACTGCGAGGTTGAAGGGCTGGTCCTCGTGAAGCAAGGAAACCGGGGTGTCGTACACGACGCAGTAGTTGTAGATCTTGCCGCGTCCGCTCATCCGCTTCCATTCAAGGCCGTCGCCCAGGCCGCACAGGGAGCAGGCGGGCATAGGCGGATTCTGAAGGCGGTCGCAGTCGGCGCAGTTCTGGATGACGAGGCGGCCTTCGTCGGCGGCTTCCCAGAAGGGCCTTGTGAGGTCGTCGGGTATTACACCCTGTTTTACCATGATTCATCTCCTATCGTGGACGGGGCGCGTCGGTGGTCGGCGGCCCGTGTGGGATTCGGGGAGATGATAATACAGAGGGGTTAAGTTGGCAATTGACAGTTGGCGATTGGCGGCGCGCGTCGCTCGGTGGAGGATATATCAGGGCTTATGAGGCGCTGGCGGACTTGCAGGTAGGCTGCTGGTGGGCTTGCAGGTGGTCTGCTGATGCCTTCTGGCGGAGTCTGATACCTGCATTTCACCTGCATCCGCCTGTATTTCCCTGTTCAGAAGTTTTTTACGGTGGTCGGTTTCCTCATTGATAAGCGTGGCCTTATGAGTTGAAGCACTGTCGTTCTGTCATTGAGGGTATTGTAGCACAGGGTGGAGGGGTTTGTGTAGTTGGTTGGGAAACGCGGTTCTGGTGTGAAGTATGCGTCAGTTTGGGGATACGGGCGACAGGCCGAATTCCTTGCGGATGGCTTTTACCAGCGGCCAGTAGTCGGCGTCGTAGAAATCCTTGATGGCCTTCTCGATCTTTGGTCTTGCTTTGTCGGGATCGAAGGGGTTGAAATCCTGCCTGTCGAGGATCGGCTTCTTATATATGTAGAACCAGTCCCCTGATTGTTTTGGAGAGGAGAAGAAAGGTCTGCCATATTGCATAGCAAGCTGTAACAGACGCTCGTGTGTTTCTTGTGGACCTGGGCCTACTGTGAGCCAAATCTCCATGTTATCCCTTCCCCAGCATTTGAACTCGAAAAGGACCATGCGCCCAGAGTCGGTCCATCGTTCTCCTTTGTTGATGTCCGGTATATCATCAAGTTGAGGAACAAAGAGTCGTCGCATGGTTCTAGTGTGGTAGTCGGGCTTTAAGTCAGGCGCGTACCGCTCTATTGCAGGTTCGATGATGTCCCAATACATAGCGGAGGCTGAGGATGGTCTGGCCTTTATGATGAGGTCAATTGCCTCGCTATGGTCTATGTATATCTGCAAGGCCAGTTTGTCTATGTCGCTTAGAGTGTTCACGATGCGCCTCCGTATCGTTTGATCGTACTGCTCCAGGAAGTTGGCGACGCTGGCGCTGATGGTGGAGCGGCGCGCTTCCGAAATCTGGGTAATGAGGTCGGCGACCTTCTCGTAGCTGAACGGTGTCCAGCGCTCGGCGTCCTGTTTCTGCTGGGGTTTCCTTCCGTCGGGAGTAATGTATATGGGGAATGGCGCGAGGCCCGTGTATTCGCTCTCGACGGTTTGCAAGTAGCGGCTGAGTTGGTTGGAGTGTTCGTCGCTTCCGACTTTGTTTTCTATCGGGCAGATGAAACCGTCGCTTTCGCTTGTCAGTAGGATGTCTATGTCGTGGCGTTCGCGCGCAACCTCGACATCGCTGAATTTCCAGCCGTCAATGTCGGTCGGAGTAAATGGGACGTTTGTGATTCCACGCTCGCGCGCCTCTGTCGCGGCTTGGGATAGGAAGCCGCGCAGGAAGTAGTCGCGGAGGCCGTGAGAGCCGCGTGGGTTAAGCAGCCACGCGATAGTCCTGGAGTGACGGAGTTCGGACCGCGCGACGCCGAGGACGTCGAACGGGTTGAACTCGGTGAGCAGGGCTTCAAGCCGCTCAAAGTCGGGGTCCGTGATGAGGGCTTGGAGGGCTTCCTCGGGTGACGCGGCATTCTGTTGAGGATTGGGGGACTGCGCTTGCAATTGGGCTTCACCCCCATCCTAACCTTCCCCCATCGAGGGGGAAGGGACTTTTGACTGTCCCTATGAACCCCGCCAGGGGGGAAGGGTCTCCGCAGACACCTTCCTTAGACCATGTGGCCGTGGGCGGAGGCGGCGACGGAGACCTGTATGTCGTAGATGGCCTGGGACATGGCCTGTCCGATGAGGTCGAGGCGCGCTACCTGCGAGATTCGCTCGGACGCCCTGTTGAGTTCCTGTCGGGAGAGCAGGCGGCTGAATATGTCGCAGGCGTCGGCGAGACAGATTATCATGACGTCGCGGGGGGAGGGGATTTCGTTGCTGAACAGTACGCCCATGATGCGGAGCTTGACCTCGCGCTCGGCGGTTCCGTCTATGATGGGGTAGCGCCTGGAGCGGAAGACCCACATGAATCGGTCGTCCTGTCGTTCGAGAACGCCTTCGCTGACCAGGCGGTCAAGCGCCTCTTCCTGGATTTCGTGGGAGCGCCGGGCGGTGTGTTCGACCCAGAAGCGGGTATCGCGCTTTTCGTTGACCGCCGCGATTTCGGCGAGGGTTGGGTCGAGAAGGCTGTCGCCGGTGGGAGTGGAGTCTATGAGCACCAGACTCTCAAGGTCGGTGTCTATGCGATTTTCCATAGCGAGTTCCATAAGGACGCTGCCGGCGATGGCGTAGTCCAGGGACCAGCTTGGCACACTGACGAACCTGCCGTCGTCGTCGTGCAGCAGCAGCAGAAGCATTTCCTCTACGAATCTCAACATGGCGCTTGCCCTCCAATTAATCGGTGACGCTGAATTATGACAGCGTGAACCATATCACAAAAGGCGGGGGTTTGCATAATTTTGGTGGAGCCGAGGGGATTCGAACCCCTGACTTCCTCCGTGCAAAGGAGGCGCTCTCCCGGACTGAGCTACGGCCCCACGAGGGAAATTGGAAATTTTCAATTGAGAATTGTAAATTGACAGAAAAGCACCTTAGCGACTGGATAGTGGAAAGAGCCTCACCGTAGGTTCCTGATGTGTGTAAATTGCGGCGGGCTTTACGATTGAAACGACTTATCGGTTTCAGAGGAGCTCCTTCTGCGCGCTTGGCTTTCGCCTTGCGCCGAATCCTGCTCTACCCTTAGCCTGCGAGTCGCTCACCCGCCGACCGACCTGGTCACGCCGTTGGCTGGATGTTGCCTTGGCGGTCCCTGTCTCCCTAGAAAGGAGGTGATCCAGCCGCACCTTCCGGTACAGCTACCTTGTTACGACTTAGTCCCAGTCACCAGTCCCACCCTCGGCGCCTGCCTCCTTGCGGTTAGCCCAGCGACTTCAAGTGTTACCGACTTCCATGACTTGACGGGCGGTGTGTACAAGACCCGAGAACGTATTCACCGCAGTGTGCTGACCTGCGGTTACTAGCAACTCCGCGTTCATGCAGGCGGGTTTCAGCCTGCAATTCCAACTGGGGCCGGGTTTGTGGGATTAGCTCCGGCTCGCGCCTTCGCGACCGTCTGTCCCGACCATTGTATCGTGTGTGTAGCCCAGGGCGTAAGAGCCATGATGACTTGACCTCGACCCCACCTTCCTCACCCCAGTGGGGGCAGTCTCGCTAGACATCCTAACTAGCGACAGGGGTTGCGCTCGTTGCGGGACTTAACCCAACATCTCACGACACGAGCTGACGACAGCCATGCAACATCTGTGCAACTGTCCCGAAGGAAAGGCTGTTTTCACAGCCTGTCAGAAGCATTTCAAGCCCTGGTAAGGTTCTTCGCTTATCATCGAATTAAACCACACGATCCGCTGCTTGTGCGGGTCCCCGTCAATTCCTTTGAGTTTTAGCCTTGCGGCCGTACTCCTCAGGCGGGATACTTATTGCGTTAGCTGCGGCACGGAGGGGGTCGATACCCCCCATGCCTAGTATCCATCGTTTAGGGCGTGGACTACCCGGGTATCTAATCCGGTTTGCTACCCACGCTTTCGCGCCTCAGCGTCAGTTACAGCCCAGAAAGCCGCCTTCGCCTCTGGTGTTCCTCCCGGTATCTACGCATTCCACCACTACTCCGGGAATTCCGCTTTCCTCTACTGCACTCCAGTCTGCCAGTATCCCATGACCCCTCCCAGTTGAGCCGGGAGATTTCACATGAGACTTAACGGACCGCCTACGCGCACTTTACGCCCAGTAAATCCGGACAACGCTCGGTTCCTACGTATTACCGCGGCTGCTGGCACGTAGTTAGCCGAACCTTATTCCCCGGGTACTGTCCTTTCTCATCCCCGGGAAAAGGGGTTTACAACTCGAAAGCCTTCATCCCCCACGCGGTGTCGCTGCGTCAGGCTTTCGCCCATTGCGCAAGATTCCCTGCTGCTGCCTCCCGTAGGAGTGGGGGCCGTGTCTCAGTCCCCCTCTGACCGATCGTGCTCTCACACCGGTTACCCGTCTTCGGCTTGGTAGGCTGTTACCCCACCAACTACCTGATAGGCCGCAAGCTACTCCCAGAGCGCCGGAACCTTTCCTCCCTGTATCGCAACAAAGGGAGCGTACGGGGTATTAGACCGGATTTCTCCGGCTTATCCCCCTCTCCGGGGCATATCACTTACGTGTTACTCAGCCGTCTGCCACTAGCTAGGGGCCGAAGCCCTTCGCCCGTTCGACTTGCATGCATTAGGCGCACCGCCAGCGTTCGTCCTGAGCCAGGATCAAACTCTACGGATTTGTTTTGGGTTTTGGTTCTTTCCACTATCCAGTTGTTAAGGTGCAGGAATGAATCTTATAACAATGCATTCGGCTCTGTCAAGCCGATTTTGCCGAATCGCTGAACAAAATCCGAAAATGACGATTCCAGGTTCAGCCCAAGCCGACCCTGCCGACGCCTCCGGTGGCCCCGGGGCCGGACAGGAAGCCGCGAATGTCGTCGGCGTACTTGACCTCCGAGTCGTCCTCCGGCGCGTAGCGCAGAACCTCGCGCGCGTTGGACAGCGACCAGAAGGCGCGCGCGTTGTCGCTGATGCCGTACACCACCTGCCAGGGAACGCCGTGTTCGTTCTCGATGTTGGGCGTCTCTATCGCCTTGGTGAATAGCTGGGCGAGGTCGCGCGGGCTTAGGTACGCGCCCAGGTCGCGCTTGTAGTTGGCGGGGTCGCCCTCGTAAGTGGCGAGATCGAGGTCGCGCGGCGCGCCGATGCGGACCATCACGACTTCCAGCTTTCGCTGTTGGGTCTGCGACGATCCGGTGTGATCCTGTCCGCCGCTCGCGGTCCGGAAGTCCATCGCTCCGCAGGCGAACAGGAAACCCATGTGCTCATACGTCGCCTTCGCCCAGCCATAGAAGTTGTCGGACAGGGGCAGGCGGTATGGGTCTAGGGACTCCATCTTTCGCGCGTGTATCAGATTGTGTTCGTACCAGTCGGCGGCGTGGTTGGAGCTTGCCATGACGACGCGCGCGGCCCCGGCGTCGTAGGCGGAGCGGAAGACGTTGTAGGCCATCTCGACGTTCTGCTTTTCGTCGAAGAAGTGGTCGAGCGGATTCCCGGAGCGCCGCTTGTAGCCCAGGTGAACCACGGCGTCCACTCCCTCAAACAGCGCGGAGTAGGCGGCGCGGTCCGGGTCAATGAGGTCCTGTATGACGACGCCCTCCACCTTCTCGCCCCTGCGGTTGGTGTCGGTTACGTCCACCAGGACGGTTTCGTAGCGTTCCTTGAAGGTGGGCAGCAGTTGGTCGGCTATGTAGCCGGACGCTCCGGTCAGCAGGACTTTTGTCATTGGAGTCTATTCCTTCCATTCCACTATGTACTGTTCTTGCTCTGGCGTCTCGGGGGTTTGCAGTCCTCTCTTTGATTTAGGATTTTGCGCCCACAGTTCTCTCAGCTTTTCCAGGGCAGCCTCACCTTGGTGTCCGCGCCTTGCCAGCCAGCATCCGATTATAGTACCGGTACGCCCCCTTCCACCGTAGCAATGGATGTAAGTAGGTTTTCCGTCGCGGAGGTTGTCATCAATGGCGTCTAGTATCGTGATTGTCTGTTCTGTTGATTTTGGGACGTCGTAGTCTTTAATAGGGAAGTGACGACGGTCAGCGTTTTCGAGTAGGTGGTCATAGGGTCCATAAACACCCTCGGTCAAATCTATGAACGATACAATTCCGGCGTCTTCAAGCGCTTTTATACTTGCGGCGGATTTCGGATATTCGCCCGCGAGCAGTATTCCATCTTTTACCCAATAGCATTTTTCTATGGGTCTTTCCCTCATTGGGACTCCTTTCGGGTTCATGCGTCAACCTCGATTCGCAGGCGCTTGTTGATGCGGCCCTTGGACTCGTGGCCGGTGACTCGGATGCGCCCGACCTCGCCGGTGTTGGCGACGTGGGTGCCGCCGTCGGCCTGGAGGTCGAGGCCGCGGATGTCAACTATCCGCACTTCGGCTATCTGTGGCGGGAGCAGGTTTATCTTGGTTCGTATGAGGTCGGGTATCTGGAACGCCTCATCGCGCGGCAGCGTGGAGATACGCACGTCGCGGGAAGCGGCGACCTCGGCGTTGATGAGTTCCTCGACGCGCTCGGCGAAGTCGGCGGACATACTCTCAAGCTCGAAGTCCATGCGGGCGCGCAGCGGGGTCATGTTGCCGCCGGTGACCTGCGCGCCGTAGTCGCGCCACACCACTCCGCAGAGTATGTGGAGCGCGGTGTGGGTTCGCATCAGTTGGTAGCGGCGATCCCAGTCCAGCGTTCCGCGCACCCGCGTTCCGACATCGGGCGTATCGCCGCTTATCTCGTGGACATACGCGCCCTTGTCGCGGGCGAGTCGCTTGACGCGGTACTCGGCGTCGCCCGCGCTGAGTACGCCGCTATCGGCGGGCTGCCCGCCGCCTCCGGGGTAGAAGGCGGTTCGGTCGAGGACGACGCCCTTGCCGGTGACGGCGGTCACCGTGGCCTCGAACTCTTTGAGGTAGCTGTCTTCGTAGCAGAGGATTTGGGTCAATTGGCACTCTCCTTCAGAAGTAACAGAGTCTCGTCTTGTTCGGACATGGGCTCAAGGCTGAAATTGAAGGGCTTTTGCTTCGCTCTCTCGGATACGCCAAGAATCTGAAATCCGAGTATGTTGCCCTCGTCATCCACCTTCACGGTTGATTTTCCGTCCTTGGTGGGAATCATGTCGCCATCGCCATCCGCCAAGTTGACCCACAGGTAATCACCTTCGGCATCCCACCAGACTTCTATTGAGTTATATTCCATGTGCGCCTTCCTAGTCGTGCGGCGGCTCATTGGTGAAGATGAGGCTGCCGGCGGCCATGAACATTCCGCCGACGCCCTGGCAGAAGGATGTCTTGACGCCCTCGACCTGGTGGGCCGCCTCGCCACGAACCTGGCGCACCGATTCCTGCATGGCGAACATTCCGTACATACCCGTGTGGGTGTAGGACAGGCCGCCGCCGTTGGTGTTCAGAGGCAACTTGCCGCCCGGCGAGGTGTTGCCCTCTTCTATGAAGGCTCCGGCCTCGCCGCGTCCCACGAATCCCAGGTCTTCCAGGCCGTAGATGGGCAGGTGGGCGAAGGCGTCGTATATCTGTATGTGGTCAATGTCGTCGTGGGACACCTGCGCCTCTTCGAACGCCTTCGCGCCGGAGGTCTTGAAGGCGGCGGAGGTTGTCATGTCGTACATCTGGCTGACCACGGCGGTCTCCACGGACTCTCCCGTTCCGAGTATGTAAACCGGCTTCGTGGGGTAGTCGTCCACCCTGTCCGCGCTTGTCAGGATGAACGCGCCGCCGCCGTCGGTGACCGGGCAGCACATGAATAGACGGTACGGGTAGCAGATCATGCGGCTGTTCAGCACATCCTCGACGGTGACGAGTTGCTGGAACATGGCGCGCGGCACCTTGTTCGACCACTTGCGCTGCGCGACCGCGACCGAGGCCAGTTGCTCGATGGTCGTGCCTGTCTCTTTCATGTATCTCAGCACGCCCATGCCGAACATCGTGGTCGGACCGAGAACGCCGTATATGGACTCGAACTGTCCGGGGTACGAGCCGTCGTAGCGAGGGCCGGAGGACGCGCCCGCCGTGCCGATTCGCGCTCCGCCGACTCCGACGAGGCTGCGTCCGCTCTGCCCCATCGTGCAGAGAATCGTCGTGGCGAGGCCGGACGCTATCGCGGCGGCGGCGTGTCTCATGTGTATCAGGAACGAGGTTCCGCCGACCTGCGTGTTGTCCACCCATTTCGGAACGATTCCCATATAGTGGGCTAGTATGGCGGGATTCATGGTAGCGGATATGCCGTCTATCTGGCCGGCGTCAATTCCGGCGTCGGCCATGGCGTTCATCGCGGCGTCTATGTGCAGCTGGGTTTCGGACATATCGGGGATGACGCCAAGCTGGGTTGTCTCGGACGCTCCGACTATGGCGGTCTTGTATCGCAGTGACATTTGTGGATTCTCCTGGAAGTTGGTGGGGGTTAAGCGGGCTTGCGGTCGTTCGGGGCTAGGCCGGTTCCCAGTTCGGAATGGCCGTCTCGTCGTTGGCGTCGGTGAACACGACCTTGAGCGGCATATCCAGAACGAGGTTCTCAGGCGTGTTCTCTATGCCGTGGATATTGCCCATCATGCGCGGGCCTTCCTCAAGCTGGATTATCGCTATGGCGTATGGAGCCTCTTCCTCGAAGCCGGGCGCGGGCCTGTAATTTATCATGTAGCTGTACAGGGTGCCTCTGCCCGACGCCTGGAACCACTCCACCTTGTCAGTAAGACATCCTGGGCAGTGCAGTCTGGGGTAGAAGAAGGGCGTCGAGCATCCGATGCACCGTTGGATCCAGAGTTCATGTTCCTTGCACTTCTTCCAGAAGAAGGCTGTCTCCGGCGTCGGGTCGGGTATGATTTTCCTGTATTCCTGCTGAGTCATAGAAGTTTGACCTCCGTTCGGGGGTTAAGTTTGGCTGGGCCTATTGTATGAGACGGCTTTGATTAGGGCAACGCTCGGAGTGACGGCGGAAGCGTCCGAGCGCCATGAGCGGCCAGTAGTTTCTGTATAGGTGGTACTTGATCATGAAGCCGGCGGGGAGTTCTGTCCCCTGCCGGGGAGTATTCTCTACACGTCCGCCCACGCCGTAGCCTGGGAAGCCGGCTCCGGTGAACCAGGGTTCATCCCAGGTTCCGTCCGTCCGCTGCGTGGATACCAGGTACTGGATTCCGCGCCGGACGGCGTCGCTGTCCGACTCCCCGGCTGCCATTAGAGCGAGCAAAGCCCACGCGGTCTGAGATGCCGCGCTGGGGCCACGGCCCGCCAGATCGGGGTCGGCGTAGCTGGCGCAACTCTCTCCCCAGCCGCCGTCTTCGTTCTGGTGGGCCACCAGCCAGGCGACGGCGCGGCGCGCGGGTTCGCCGCTCATGTCTTCGCCCATGGCTTCCAGCGCGGGAAGCGCCGCGCCTGTGCCGTAGATGTAGTTGACACCCCAGCGTCCGAACCAGGGGCCGTCCTCTTCCTGCTCGTTCCAGAGATACCGCGCGGCCTGTCGCAGGGGCGGCGTGTCCGGCGGATAGCCCACGCGAACCAGCGCCTCTACGACGTGGGCGGTCACGTCCGCGCTGGGAGGGTCTATCATCTCTCCGAAGTCGGCGAATGGTATCGCCGCCACGGCGCGGCGGGTATTGTCCTTGTCGAAGGCCGCCCAGCCGCCGTTTTTGCTCTGCACCCCCAGCATCCATTCCGCGCCGCGCCGTATCGCCTCCCGATGCTTTGCCGGGTCTTCCAGGCCCACCCGTTTCAGCGCGATGAGCGCTTCCGCGGTGTCGTCTATATCGGGATACGCGCTGTTGGCGAACTCGAAGGCCCAGCCGCCGGGCGCCGTGTTCCCGGCCTTGACCTGCCAGTCGCCGCCGTCTGAGACCTGCGCCTTCAGGAGCCACTCGCCCGCGCGACTCAATATCGGACTGTCGGGCGGCAGACCGGAATCCTGGAGCGCGACCATCGCTAGGCAGGTGTCCCAGACCGGAGACACGCAGGCCTGCACCCGCATGGCGTCGCGCTCTTCTATCGTGAAGCCTTGGAATCCTTCGATTCCCTTCCGCATGACCGGGTGATCTACATTATATCCCAGCACATTCAGCGCTATGAGGGAGTACACCCAGGGCGGCTGTATGCCGCCCCATGATCCGTCCTCTTCCTGGTGATCCACTATCCACTTGACGGCTCTGCGAATGGCGATTCGCCGCATTGGACGCCAGGGGAAGGAGTTGTACCACCGGAATACTCTATCCGCGAGGTGGAACATACCGGCCATGCCCGCCGCACGTCCGCGTCCGGGCGTGTCGGAGGGTTCGGCGGGCCTGTTCGGGATGAGTTCGGGGATGGCCGCGCTCTCCGGGATTGGGCATACCGGCCTCCGGGTTATCACGATGCTCAGGGGCAGCATGGTGGCCCTGGCCCAGCTGGAGAAGTCGTAGAGGTTCATGGGAACCCAGGACGGGAGCAGCGCCATCTCCGGCGGAATCGTCGGCACGTCTTTCCAGTCCCACTGGCCGAACAGCGCCAGCCATATCTTCGTGAAGACTCGGGCTTTGGGGACGCCGCCCTTCGACAGGATGAACTCCCGCGCCTTGACCATGTTGGGAGCGTCGGGAGAAACGCCCGCCAACTTCAGCGCGAAGTAGCACTCCACTGACGTGCTGAGGTCGCCGGGGGAGCCGTAGTATTGTCCCCATGTCCCGTCTTCGCGCTGGGTTTTGAGCAGGTGGTTCGCCAGTTTCCTCCATGTGTCCTCGTCTCCAATCCCCAGGAAATGGGTCAACATAAGGTATTCGGCCTCCATGGTGGAGTTGGATTCCAGTTCTCCCCACCAGTAGCCTTCGGGGGACTGGGTACGCGCGAAGTAGTCCTGAGACCGGGATACGGCTGTCGAAACCGCGTCCAGCAGTTCCGACGAAACAAGCGATTCCGGCGCTTCTCTTACGGTCATTGGGCTTTCCTGGTTTTGGCCATGCTAATGTTCCTCGGAGAAGACGGCGGTTCACTGGCCGACCGGATACGGCCACGCTCTCAGGAATCCCGAGGCGAAGACCGCCAGCGAATTACGCGCTTCTGAGGCCGCGCCGCTTAGCCGAATCAGATCCGGGAGCGATTGGGGATGCAGGATGGCGGACATGGCGGCCCGCCACCTGTTTCCCGCCGCCGCGTCCGGCGCGGACCGGGCGATGAAGTCTGGCAGAGGACGCTCCGCCGTGTCCACTATCGCCCGCGTGGCCAGAAACGGCGCTTTTCGCTCGCGGCAGACCGAGCCTATCCAGAAACTTTCCATGTCCACAGCCAGGGCGTCGGCGTCGGCGCCGAGCCGCCTCTTCGCGTCGGGATGGGACACGATTTCGGAGGCGGTCACGCACGCTCCGGCCTGGTAGCGCAGTCCCGATGTCGCCAGAACGTCCAGCGCCTTGTCGGTCAGCGCGCGGTTGGCGTGGAGCGATTCGTTGAGGCGCGGCTTCTGCGCGCCGTCCGGGGCGCGTCCGGCGGGTATCAGGACCCTGGCGACTACCAGGTCGCCGGCGCGCTGTCCGGCGGACAGCCCACCGGCGAAGCCGAGCGAGATAACCGCGCCTGGACGAAACTCGTCGAGGACTTCGCGGACAGCGGCCTCAGCGCGAACTCTGCCCACGCCGCTTACGGCTAGGATCGCATCCCCGCCTTCGACGCGACGCTCGTACATCGGTTGCGATGCGGACGACGGTATCTTCCGCCAATGGCCGGACTTGAGGATACCTCGCGCTTCTTCGGGCAGCGCCACCATCAGGGCCAGGCCTCCCGCCACTTCTCTAGCCGGCCTCGGCCCCGGCGCGATTGCCCATCAGTCCCTTCGCCAGGGACGCCGCGCCTCTGGGGCCGCTGAAGGCGTCGTAGATGGTGGCCGACTCGAATCCGCAGTGCATCATGCAGTTGGCGCACTTGCTGTTCACGCCCACGCCGTAGTTCTCCCAGAGGGACGCACTGAACAGGTCGTTGACGTCATCGGTGTGCCTGTCCGCCAACGGGTAGCACGGCTCCCGCCAGCCCTGCACCGTGTAGGTGGGGTTCGACCAGGCTGTGCATTGGTAGTCGCGCTCGCCGCGCAGAAAGCTCAGGTATAGCGGGTTGTTGTAGAAGCGGATGCGCTCTATCGCCTCGTCGGTGAGAACGCGCTTGAATACATTTATGGATTCCTCGCGCGACAGGAACATATCCTGCACAGGCCCGTCCACGAAATCGTACCCGGCGGATACCATCACGCCCTCGAATCCCATGTCGGTCACCAGCGCGAAGAGTTGGTGGAGGTCCTCGGCGTTGGAGCCTCTGAAAAGCGTGGTGTTGGAGCAGACCCGGTATCCGGCTTCCAGCGCGAGTTTGGACGCTTTCATGGCTCTCTTCCAGACGCCCTTACGGTTCACCGCGATGTCGTGCCGGGTTTCCATTCCGTCCAGGTGGATGACCCAGGCGAGGTACTTGGAGGGCGGGACGCGCTTCATCACGCGCTCGAGCAGCAGGCCATTGGTGCAGCAATAGACGAATATCTTCCGGCTAACCAGTTCCTCGATGAGTTCGGGGAGCTGCTTGTACATGGTCGGTTCGCCGCCCGCTATTGACACGATGGGCGCGCCGGAGTCCTCCACGGCCTTGAGGCACTGATCCAGGGTAAGCGTCTTGTCCAGGACGGGCAGGTATTCGCGGATGCGTCCGCAGCCGAAGCAGTCCAGATTGCACGCCTCCAGGGGTTCGAGCATCGTCACCAGTGGAAAGCGTTCGCGGCGACGGATGAACTTCTGTCTGAAGATGTGGGAGAAGGTCTTCCAACCCAATTCCAATGGCCGCCTGGCGCGGACTTCCCTATCGGGCCTATACACAGGCAGGGCTTCGTCCGCCGTCTCCATGACCGAACGCTCCGGGGGCGCTTCCATGACAACCATAGCTACTCTCCCATCGCAATATACATCCGTTCAGGGCCGCCAACCGAGACGCTTCACGGCTGGCAAAGCCAATCATATCCCAACAGACGGAACTGGTCAAAGTTCCCGGTCTCCGGGGCAGGGTCTTTCGGTTATTTCCCGATACCGCTCTGTCGTTCGCCCTGAGCCTGTCGAAGGGCCGCCCGTTCATGGTTCGACAAGCTCACCACGAACGTAATTGGTTGATAATCGAAGACCCTAGTCTCCGGGAAAGCGTCACAAAAGTGGCGAGCGTCAGTACATCCACGAAGGGCGCGAAGCGGCGCTAAGGCGCAGGACAGCCAGAAATCCATACCGACACCACCATATATCAACATATCAACCAGATACGCCGCGCTTAGCCGGGTTCAGCCGTCTCGTAATTCTGACGGTCTTTCCGGGATATTTATGCCGGACCGTTTCGAGATTCTTTGTCGTTCGACCGCTTCGTGGAAGAGGGCGGCCCCGATTCTGGCGTGTTCTTCGGTGATTACAGGCTGAGGCTTGCGCTTGATGATCTCCCACATGGAGAGGTCGGGCTTGTAGCCTGAAGGATTTTCTTCCTCCCACTCGGAGGGGTCTATCTCGGCGGCGCGGCGCTTGATGATGTCCAGAACCTTGCGGATCTGGGCCTGTTCGTCAGGGTCGGGGGCGGCGTCGGACGCAGGTTGGGTGTCGTTGGACACAGATTGAGCGCCGGCGTCGGGTTCCGGGCCGGACGCGGCAGGCGTGGGCGCGGTGTATGTGTGGGCGTACCTGGGGTCGTGGTCGTAGGCGCGTCTGAGTAGTTCGACGGCGGCGGATACCCTTTGCTGGTGACGGATCTTGCCCAGACCGGATTCGATGTTGGAGTCCACGCCGTTCATGGCGCTGATGAGGTAGTCGGCGACGTCCTGGGTGTCGTTGGTCTTGTCTCTTATGACGCGGGCCAGGGCGGCGTCGAATTCGGAATCCTCGCGCTCTTGGCGCTCGCGCGGCTTGGCGGAGGGCTTGGACTTCTTTTCTTCCTTGTTCTTTTCCTGGAAGCGAATGGCGGCGAGGTCTCCGTATTCGGAGAGGATGCCGGCGGCCCTGGTGCGATGGCCATGCTTTACGCCGTCGAGGTTTTCGTGGAGGACGTCGTGTAGGTAGTCGACGACCTGGTTGCCGTTGTCCGTCTTGTGACGGATGTATTCGGCGAGCGCGGTACGCGGGTCTGCGTCGCTGCACATGGTCTCCTCCTCCTCGTCCTCTTCCCAACTATGTTTTCAATGTGTAGGGAGTATGATAGCAGGTATGTTCTGTGGCGTCAAGGGCAACTTGGACTGTGATTTTTGTGATTGAGGGGATGGGCGGGATGGGTCGTTTGCGCGAAGGGCGCGGAGGGCTGAAATGTGATTGGCGGTTTGGGCGGGATGGCAGGCGAGAGGGAGGGTAACTACGAGGGTTGCCCCTACGGGAGGGTTGGGTTGAAGGGGTGTGGTACGATGGGGGCGGGATTTGACAGCGACGGGGCTATGGAGCGTGTGATGCAGGATTTTGACAGAGGGCCGGATTTTCGGATAACGAAGGTGTGGGCGAAGAATTTTCGCAGTATAGCGGATGTTTCTTTGGAGATGGACGCGCTGACGATATTGGTCGGGCCGAACGCGTCGGGGAAGAGCAATCTGCTGGATATTCTGAGGTTCATCAAGGACGCGCTGCGGGACATGGAAGTTGCGGTTTCCCGACGTCAGGGCATGGAGGGGATCGCGCGGCATGGGGCGGGGGATGGAGATTTGGATATCGAGATGGGCGTGGCGGCGGTTGTCCGCAGTAGCTATGCCGAAAGTGGCTACTATTCGGTCAAGTACGGTTTCACTCTTGCCAGTATAGGCAATGGGGGATACAGGGTCGGTAGAGAGTATGGGAAAGTGAAAGAAGGGGACGGTTCCGACGCTGTCGAGTTCAGGGTTGAGGATGGGAACCTGGCGGACCCGGATTTCTTGCTTTCCAGGGTCTCCGGGCAGGCCGCGCTCGCCAGAGACGAGAGTGATTTCGATACCAATGACCTGGCGCTTCCAATCTTCTTGAGAATGTACAGGCAGCTGATCCCGCGCGAGGCGAAAATCAGTAAGCGCAAGGTCGCGTCACTGTACAACGGTCTGCGGGAGTTGCATCGGAATCTGGTGGGGATGCGTTTCTATCATATCTTTCCGAATACGGTTCGGGAGCCGCGGAGGCCATCGAACACGCTCGTCCTGAAGGAGGACGCTGAAAACCTGGCGTCCGCTATCAAGGGAATGAAAGGAATGGAGAACGATTCGAGGGAACGTCTCAGGGATGATGTGGAATTGCTTATGCCAGGGGTCTCGGACGTAAGAGTGGAACCTGTGGGTGGATACCTGGTGGTGAAGTTGAAGCGCGAGGCCATAGCCGGGGATCCATGGATTGATCTGTCAATGGAGTCGGATGGCGTTGTTCGCCTACTGGGGCTGGTGGTGGCTCTGTACCAGAGGCCGTATCTTCCGGTGATCGGGATAGAGGAACCGGAGTTGACGGCGCATCCGGACACGCTGGCGGTACTGGCGGATATGATCAACGAGGCGGCCAGGCGTTCGCAGGTGATAGTCACTACCCATAGTCCTGACTTGATTGATTTTCTGACAGAGTACAAAGCAATCGAAAGTCTGCGAATCGTGGAATTGGAGGACGGGGTTACGACAGCGCGGCCAGTCGGGGGCAGGAAGACTGCATTGGTGAAGAAGCGTCTAGCTTCTCCCGGCGAGTTACATAGAATAGGGCAACTTACAGTTTCTTGGTAGATTCAGATGAATGACGGTCTGAGCATAGTAGCGGTCGTGGAAGGTCCCGGAGAAGTGGAGGCCGCGCCGGGATTGATACGAAGGATTCTATGGGAACGCTTGGGGCGATATGACATACCACGCATTAGCGCGATAAGGGCTAGTGGGAAACTGGACTTGGTGAATAATCTGGAGCGACGCCTGGGAATCGCAATAAGCCAGGAACCTGACGCTATCCTAGTGCTTGTGGACGCCGATGATGAGTGTCCGGTCGAGGCGGTGGGCAGTCTCGTGGATAGGGTGTCTGCGTTGAACCTGGGGGTTCCGGTGGCCATGGTGTACGCCAAGAGTGAGTATGAGACGTGGTTCATCGGCAGTTTGTCGGAGGGTACGGGCGATGGAATCAGGGCGAGGCTGAACATCGCTTCGTCGGTGAACGCGCCAGAGAACTTTGAGGATATCAGGGGCGCGAAAGAGTGGCTCAGAGGCCGTATGCCGCGGAATCAGGGATACACGGAAACTTCAGACCAGGCCGATCTCACACACCATATTGACATGGATCTGGTCTATGGCAGGTCGCGGTCGTTTCGGAGGCTGTGCCACGCGGTGGAGGAATTGGTGAGGGCGATTGACGAATCTGAGTCAGTTGTGACTCCGGTGGGTTAGTCCTCGAGTTCTTCTTCTAGTTGGGCGCCGGCGTGGCGGAGGGCGGCTTGGGCGATGAAGGGTTTCACCGTATCGGGGTACGGGGCAGGCTCTAACCTTCCCGCATCAAGAGGGAAGGGGCTTTTGCAATCGTCTCTTTGGACGCAACCGCCTATGGCTGCCGTATGCCCATGCACTCGGCGAACAGCACTCCGGTGACGACTTCCATTCTATCCGACCAGTCGCACATTTCCAGGAGACGCTCCATCGTGTAGCCGCCCCAGCGCGTCTGGGCCGGATCGGGTCTGCCGCCGAGGATGACTGCGCTGATGTTGGCGTTCATCAGCGCGCCGCAACACATGGGGCAAGGCTCGAACGTGGTGTAGAGGCTGTATCCGGCCATGTCGTCGTTGCCCAGAATCTCCGAAGCGACTCGCAGCGCGACCGTCTCGGCGTGGGCCGTGGGGTCGTAGGTCGTTGGGACCAGGTTGCGGCCCTTCGCTACCACTTCCCCATCCCGGACTATGACTGAACCCACGCCGACGTTTCCCTCGTCGGCGGCCTTCTGAGCCTCTTCGAGCGCCGCCCTCATGAACTGTTCGTGATCCATTTTATTTCCCCCGTCGCGTTTTCATCTGAGTCCGTAGAGAAAATTGCCGTCTATTATCCCGCAATGGCAGGAATTGAACCTAGGTTCTGTTGACATTTGAACATTGAATGCTTGGATCAAGCTAAGTTACAACTAGCCAGGCTACAATCCGCAGGTGTGGATTCCCGCTTTCGCGGGAATGACGATAAATGTCAACACAGCCTAATCACCCTCACCCCAGCCCTCTCCCATCAAGGGAGAGGGGACTTATGCAATCGTCTCATCCGTTAGCGCGGCCTGACGCGGTATATCCAGACCTGGAAGAATACGTCGGGTTCGCCTTTGGGCATACCCTGGAACTCGTCAGTGACGTGGGCGAGTTCCCAAGCGCCATCGGATTCTAGCTGACGCTGTTTATCTTTGAAGCCCCCCTGTTCGTACACGTCTGGGCGCAGGGTGAAGACGACGAAGCCTCCGGGACGGACTACACGCGCTAGTTCATCGAGGGAGCTCGCGGGCGCGTGTCCGAGGGTGAAGACGCCGACTCCGATAGCGGCGTCGTAGCCGCCGGTGTCTAAGTCGAGATGTCCGCCCATGACCATCTGGTGAAAGCCGGAGTACACTCCCTTGCCGCGCGCCTCTTCAAGCATACCGCTCGACAGATCCATCGCCTCTATGTTCGCGTAGCCCAGGCGGTTGAGTTCTACGCCGACCAGCCCGGTTCCCGCGCCCGCGTCCAGAACTCTGGCGTCCTTCGGAACGAAGCGCGCGAACGTCTCCGCCGCCACTCTGGGAATGACGTAGCCGAAATCGGACTCCAGATCTTCGTCGTAGTCCTGCGCCCACTCGTCGTATCGCTCTTCAAGCTGGCTGTTGTTTTCAGAGGCGTAAACCCACTGGACTTTGTTTTCGGAGGTCATGTTTCCCTTCTTCGGTGGTATCGCTGCATTCGAGGGTTGAAAGCGAACTCCGCTACTCCGGCGGTTCGGCCAACGGATAGTAGCGGTGGGTAATGGATGATTCGTCCATGGTGACGAGCCTTATACCCGAAGGGTCGGGGCCGAGCGGGTAGCCGACCGCGCCGGTGGTTATCATGTGCAGGTCGCCGTCGCGGGCGTAGTGGTTCCTGTGGGTATGGCCGGCGAACACGGCTGAAGCGCCGTTGCCCTTGAGTATGCTCACTATTGCTTCGCGTCTTTCGAAAGGAATCGTAAAGTAGTCTTCGTCCTCGTCGGGGCGCTCCAAGAACAGCGGATGGTGCAGCAGTAGAATCAAATGCTCCGCGCCCGCGCGGCGCGCGGCACTCATGTCGTCTCCCAAAAATTGGATCATCCTGTTCCACTCGCGCGGCACGTTGGACGGGTCGGAGGCGACCGAACTGTTTATGACCGTGAAGTGGCTGTCGGCGTGGTCGAATGAGTAGTTGTCCGCGCCGAAATTCTGACGGTACAGCGCGATTGACTCGGAGGTGGGCGACTCCCCGACGTCGTGGTTGCCGGATACCCAGTGTATCGGTATGCCGTCGTTCAGCGACTCGGTTACGCGGAACAGTTCGGCTATCTCCGCTTCGTCGCCTGTGTCGTGAATCATGTCTCCGCAGACGACGACGAAGGCCGGTTTCAGGCTGTTCGCCTTCTCGATGGCCCTGGTATAGAGGCGCGTTTCGTCCGCGAATCCGCTTATCGGCTCGGGCGCGAGGCGCATCAGTATGCCCCTCCGCCTGCGGTCTTCTATTTCTTCGGCGGTATATTCGCTGATGGAAGCGTACATACCGAACTGGGGGTCGGACATCTGAACGAAGTTGAAGGGCATTGGCGTTCTCCGAATCTTTATGAATTACCGCCGTTGAGTAGGTATGGATTCCCGCTTTCGCGGGAATGACGGTATGGGCATCGTATTCAAGCGCGTAACTCCCGAATCATTAGCCTGGCTAATCGAGTTTCAGTTCGTACCAGACGCTGTGGTGAACCCTGCGGTATCCCAGCTTGAGGTACAGTTCCCTGGCGGGCGTGTTCTCGGCGTCAACCTCGAGTTCCACGGCGTTCACGCCCTCTGACACCAGATGCTCCATTCCGCTCACCACAATCGCGGTGCCGAGTCCGTTGCCGCGATAGGACGGGTGGACGCCGGTCATCGCCACGAACCCGATGTGGCCGCGGGCGTTCCGGATGCGCTGAGTCCAGTTGTAGCCCGCGGCCCTGTCGCCGTCCATTATGAAGATGATTCCCTCGGGCGGGCTTGTCTTGACGCGAACCCGCGCCGCTATCTGCTCGACGGTGTTGGGACAGAAGCCCCAGTTCTCGCCGAACGCGGTATTCTGCAACTCGGTGAGGGTGGCTTCGTCCTTGTCCAACTCGAACGGCTTGAGGCTAAATTGGGGCCTGAGCCTGAGCGGTGGGAGTTCCGCTCCCTCCCAGCGCATCTGCCAGAATTCTTTGATCTTCTCGAACCCCTCGGATTCGAGGCGGCGGCGGTCGTCATGCGCGTCCAGCGCGGTCTGGATATGAAGAAGCCGCGCGCCGACTGACCTCGCCCCGCCGATAGAGTCGCGCAGCAGACGACGGAGTATCCCGCTCTCTCGAAATCCCGGCAAGACCCCGCCCGCGACCACAGCCCTGCCTATGAGGGGTTCGGGCGAGAGCAACTGGTATCCGATGATGTCCGCGCCTTTCACGGCCAGTCGCAGATTCGTTTCGGGGGAGACTCCCGGCACGGATAGATTCTGGCCCACGGTCTCGCTGTCCAGTTCCTTCTCGGCGCCTTTGGCTCCGCTGATGAGGTTGAACAGTTCCGTGACCGGTTCCAAGTCTTCCCACCTGAACCCGCGAATATCAATGTCTTGAACCATATTACCTGCCTGCGGCTGAATTTTCGGAAAGAGGCCCCCCGATTGTACCAGACGGACGGCTTCTTCCAAACCTTGTAATATCACCCCTTATAAATGTGCTATACTGTCGCGTAGCGGCAATCGGCTACGGGCAAGATCGCAATTCAGGAGAGGAATCATGGCATCAGGCGCGTCGGGCAGCGAATTCTCTTTCGCCACCTTTTCCCAAAACCCCTTCTACGAAGAATTGAACGCCAGACTGGTCGCCATGGCGGAGCCGGGTTCAGGCCAGCGAATAGTTGACCTCGCCTGCGGCACGGGCGGCGTAACCAAGCTCATTCTCCAACAGGTGCGAGGAGCGCGGAACTCGGTGGTCATAGCTATGGATCACTCCGCCAGCGCTCTGAAGCAGGCGATGGAAGAACTCAAGTCTCACAGAGACACCGCCGTCCAGTTCGTGCAGAGCCAGGTGGAGCAGATGTCGGACTCGCTCAAAGAGAGAGCGGACACCGTTATATTCTGCAACGCGATTCACTACATACCCGACAAGGACGCGCTCGTGAGCGAAATATCCAAGTCGCTCAATCCGGGCGGCAGGTTCGCCTTCAACACCTCTTTCTACGAAGGCGGCCAGGTTCCCGAATCCATGACCTTCTACCGAAAGTGGATGTTCAAGTCGGCGCGCATCCTGCGAAGGGAACACGGCCTTTCTCCGCAGAGAACCGAGAAAGTGGAATCCAGGAAACACCTGTCCGCCGACGAGTACAGGGATCTGCTGGAACGCAACGGCTTCCAGGTGATCCGGCTGGAGGAAGACAGGGTGCTGGTTCCAATCGAGGGCTGGCTGGACATAAGCACCTTCGAGGACTTCATAGCCGGCACGCTGCCGGGCGTCCCTCTCAAGGAAGCCAGCGACTCGCTCCAGAAGGGCGTCCATCAGACGTTCGAGGAGATGGAGATAGAGTACGTCCCCCGGAACTGGCTGGACGTGGTGGCCGTCCGAAAATAGCCCTTGGCGCTGTATCTCACAGAAGCGGAGGTTGATCGCGTCTTCGACATGGACGCGGCGCTCTACGCTGTCGAGTCGTCCCTTCTCCACCAGGCCAACGGCAACGCCGTAAATCAGCCCAGGCAGCGGCTGACCGCCGGCCCCGACACGCACGTCAACACTATGATGGCCTCAGACGACGAATGGGGAGTCTTCGGATTCAAGACCTACACCCTCGCGGGCGGCGTGTATAACTTCTTCGTCTTTCTCTCCGACAGCCGGACGGGCGAGCTTCTCGCCATCATCGAGGCCAACCGCATGGGGCAGCTACGCACGGGCGCGGCGACGGGGGTAGCGACGAAGTTCATGGCAAGGCCGGATGCGTCGCGCGTGGGCGTGATAGGCAGCGGCTTCCAGGCGCGAACGCAGCTAGAGGCGGTGAGCGGGGTACGCGATCTTGGCCGGGTGAAGGTTTACAGCCCCAGCGCGGAGAGACGAAGCGCATACGCGCTGGAAATGTCGGAGAAACTGGCGCTCGACGTCGCGCCCGTGGAGTCGGCGCGAGACGCTGTATCCGACGCTGAGATAGTGATAACCATAACCAGTTCGCGGACGCCGGTTCTGTATGGCGAGTGGCTTGAGCCGGGTATGCACATAGCGGCTGCGGGCGGCGCGGACCCCTACGTGAGCGAGCTTGACTTCGCGGCGGTCGAGAGGGCCGACCTGGTAGTCGTTGACGACAGAAGCCAGGCGCGGATAGAGTCGGGCGAACTGATGATGCCCGCGTCGCGCGGCCTGCTCATCTGGGAGCGGACGCGGGAGTTGTGGCAGGTGGTCGGCGGAGAGACGCCCGGACGAAACGCGCCGGAAGACGTAACTCTGTTCAAGTCGCTCGGAATGGCGCTGTGGGATGTAGCGTCGGCCAAAGTTGTGTACGACAGGGCGGTCGAGCGGGGTATCGGGCGCGTTATTCCTTAACCCTCAGCCTTCCTAAAATGGCTCTCCCCAGATGTCCGCGAGTTCCAGCGTGAATCCGGCCAGTTCCGGTTCAGCCGACACCGTTTCGGGGTTATCCAGAATTTCCACCTCTGAGTCCGGGCGATAGACATAGACGCGCCTGTTTTGAGTATCAATCAGCCAGCCAAGCCGCGCGCCGTTCTCCATGTACTCATCCATCTTGGCCCTGAGTACGCTGAGCCTGTCGCTTCCGGAACGAAGTTCTATCACGAAATCGGGGCAGATACGCCCGAAGCCGCGCTTGTCCTCGGTCGTGAGTTCATTGAGGCGCGATCTGGGAATCCATGCCGAGTCCGGCGCGCGCATGGCCCCGTTGGGCAGAGTGAAGCCGGTGGAGGAATCGAAAGCGACTCCGGTACCGTCTTTACGCGCCCATATCCTCAGTTGGCTGGTTATATCAGCGTTTTTGCTTCCACTATACATACCCGCGGGTGGCATGATCTCCAATTCTCCCTCTGCTGTTCTCTCTATCCTGACTTCGTGATTCTGTTCGCAGAAGGCGAGGAACTGAGCCTCGGTCATCTCTATAACCGGGTTCAGCCTGAGAACGATGGGGAGATTGTCTTCGGCTTTAGCCCGCTCCGCGCGGGGCCGGGTCAATGTCTGGGTCGCCATAACCGTATTCTCCGATGTTTCGCGGCCTTCAGGTTTCATTCAAGCGCCAATGGGTCTGAGGACGGCGGCGGTTTTATCCCCAGAGAGGCGGCTTGTACACCATCAGGTAAACCAGCGCGACGATGACGACCACCTTCGCCAGCATGAATATCCGGCCCCGGTTGTGGGCGGCGTCATATTCAGCCGGGTCGGACGATTCGTCTTCGGTCAGCGCTATCTGCCGCCTTATGAGGCGGGTGTGGAATCCGACAAGGCCCATCAGTATGATGAACAGTAGGATGGAAAGTTCCAGCCAGGGCGTGGCCCATCCCCAAGAAGCGCGGTCTATCAGTCCGAGCCCTGTCAGGAAGAGTATCACATACGCGGGGCTGACCATTCGCAGTTCCAGCAGACGGAGGGTTTCGAGCGTGAACTTTCTGGATTCCGGGACGAGCGCGGCGCGGCGCATCCAGAAGAAGTAGGACACCGTGGCCCCGACGGCGACCAGCGCGGACAGTATGTGCAATGTGAGCAGAATCTGGACGGTGGCGTTCATGCGTTACACCCCCATCGAGCAGGCGCAGCCGCCCGGCCCGCATCCGCCGCATCCACCCGCGCCCGCCACCGCGCCGACGCCGCCATAGTCGTCGGACGTGAACGCCGCGAACACCGACAATTTGCGCTCCGAGTCGCCCTCGCATATCGGGCATGGCGCTTCGTCGTCCATCCGGCTCACCGGGCGCAGCTTGTCGAACCTGTGGCTGCACACGTTGCATACGTATTCGTATATAGGCATGGCCTTCTCCATATTGCTTAGTCTCTCAGCGTTGCAAGTATTCTAGGTTCGCGGAACCGAGCGGTCAACCAATCGGAGACGCGGATTGACGGCTGACGCCCGAATACCGAAAACTGTATAATCATCCAACTCAAATTTCAGGAAGTGACAGATGCTTCAGACACAGGTTCTACCGGATGAAAGAGGCAGGTTCGGCCAGTTCGGAGGGATGTTCGTCCCCGAAACGCTCATGGGCGCGATTCACGAACTCGAAGCCGAGTACGAGGCCGCCAAAGCGGACGAAGAGTTTCAGGCGAGGCTGCAGACGCTTTCCCGCGACTACGTAGGCAGGCCCACGAAGTTGTACTACGCCGAGAACCTGACGCGCGAACTCGGCGGCGCGCGCATCTTTATCAAGCGCGAAGATCTCGCCCACACAGGCGCGCACAAGATAAACAACGCACTGGGACAGGGGCTTCTCGCCCAGCGCATGGGCAAGAATCGCGTCATAGCCGAGACCGGCGCGGGACAGCACGGCGTCGCCACCGCCACCGTTTGCTCCATGCTCGACCAGGAGTGCGTCGTCTATATGGGCGAGGAAGACATCAAGCGCCAGGCGCTGAACGTGTTCAGGATGCGCCTGCTTGGGGCGGAGGTGCGCTCCGTGACAAGCGGCAGCCGCACGCTCAAGGACGCCATCAACGAGGCCATACGCGACTGGGTCACCAATGTCGAAACCACCCACTACCTCATCGGAAGCGTGGTAGGTCCGCATCCGTACCCCAAAATAGTGCGCGACTTCCAGGCGGTCATAGGCCGCGAGGCACGCGAGCAGCTGCTCTCCACCATCGGGCGGCTTCCCGACTACGCGATAGCCTGCGTCGGGGGCGGCTCCAACGCGATGGGGCTGTTCTACGAGTTCGTAAGGGACGAGAACGTAAGGCTGGTCGGAGTCGAGGCGGGCGGCAGGGGCATCGAGACCGGCGAACACGCCTCGACGCTGGTGGCCGGAGATGTGGGCGTGCTTCACGGCAGTATGTCCTACCTGCTCCAGGACGAAGACGGCCAGGTACATGAGGCGCACAGCATCTCCGCCGGACTGGACTACCCGGGCGTCGGCCCTGAGCATAGCTGGCTGAAGGACACGGGCAGGGCGGAGTACGTCAGCGTCACCGACGACCAGGCGCTGGAAGGCTTCCAACTGCTGTGCCGAACCGAGGGCATAATCCCCGCGCTGGAGCCGTCCCACGCGCTGTACTACCTGTCCCAGCTCGCCCCAAAGCTGGACAGGGACCAGGTGATACTGCTCGGTCTCAGCGGGCGCGGCGACAAGGACATGGACACCGTGGCGGGCGCGCTCGGCGTGAAGATGTAAACGATAGAGATATAAGCGCTGGGAGTCCCAACATGATTACAACAGTACCTATGGCGGCGAAGATACCGTTGATTCTCGAACCCCAGCCGGAGGGCGGATGGACGGTTACCTCCCCAGTCCTGCCGGAACTGCTAACGGAAGGCGACTCGATTGAGGAAATAAGAGAGAATGTTCAGGACTGCTTCGCTGCTGTCGTCGAGATGTACGAGGATGATGAACGTCCGTTGCCGCCGGGCATACTCAGCTGCCAAGACGGTGCTCAGCGAAGAGGACTACCTCATATCAGGTGGAACAACCCGCATACCGGCAAGAGTACGCTGATACCTGATAGAGGAGACCAAGACCTGAAAAATGGTACGCTCCGCGCTGTTGTCAGGCAACTCGGCCTCGACTGGCGAGAGTTCAACGAAGCGTAAACCCAAGAGAAGGAAAACTACATGGCAAGCAGAAACTCCCAGACACCCAACATCATCTTCATACTCAGCGACGACCAGGGCGCGTGGGCGATGGGCTGCGCGGGCAGCGACGAACTCGACACCCCCAACCTCGACAGGCTGGCGTCCACGGGCATCAGGTTCGACAACTTCTTCTGCGCCTCTCCCGTCTGCTCACCGGCGCGGGCTTCCATACTCACCGGACAGATTCCGTCCCAGCACGGCGTCCAGGACTTCCTCCGTCGCGGAAACTCCGCGCTGCTGCCCGGCGACGGCGAAGAGATAGAGTATATGCAAGGGCGCAGGTCTTATATCCAGACCCTCGCCGAAAACGGCTACGCCTGCGGCCTGAGCGGAAAATGGCACCTCGGGCGCTCCGCGCTGCCGCAGTTGGGCTTCGATTACTGGAACGTCCACGCCACGGGCGGCGGCAACTACTACAACGCGCCGATGCTCAAGGATGGCGAACTGCGCCAGCCGGACGGCTACGTCACCGACGTCATAACCGACAACGCGCTGGACTTCCTCGACGGACAACTCGACTCAGAGGCCCCATTCTCTCTCAACGTCCACTACACCGCGCCACACGCTCCCTGGGGCCGCGAACACCACCCGGACGCTATCTTCGACGATTTCCATGACAACTACGCCTTCGACTCAGTTCCCTTCGAGGACATACACCCCAACCAGCTAAACAAGGAAGCGCGCGCCGCGACCATCGGAGACACACCCGAAAATCGCAGGCTTGCGCTCAGTGGCTACTTCGCCGCCATAGTGGAGATGGACAGGAACATCGGCAGGCTGCTCGACTGGCTGGAAGAAAACGCGCTCAGGGAGAACACGCTCGTCGTATTCAACGCCGACAACGGAATGAACATGGGCCATCACGGCATCTGGGGCAAGGGCAACGGCACGTACCCGCCCAATATGTACGACACCGCCGTCAAAGTGCCAACGCTGATTTCGCGCCCCGGCCACGTTCCGCAGGATCTGGTCTGCGACAAGTTGCTGAGCCAGTACGACTTCATGCCCACGCTGCTCGGCTACCTCGGCATGGACGCGCCTTCCGATCAGCCGCTTCCCGGAAGGGACTTCTCGCCCATCCTGCGCGGCGAATCGCTGGCCGACGATACGCCCGTTTACGTGCTGGACGAATACGGGCCGACTCGCATGATTCGCACCCGGACGTGGAAGTACGTCCATCGCTACCCGGATGGGCCTGACGAACTCTACGATCTGGCAAACGATCCGTTTGAGAGGCTGAATCTGGTGGACCTGCCGGAGTGCGACGGGCGCATATCGGAACTCAGGGCCGAACTGGAAGAGTGGTACGACCGCTACGTTGACCCCCGCATGGACGGCGCGAAGAACGACGTAACAGGCAGAGGCCAGATAGGGCTGGCCGGGTCGGAGCGCTACGACAAACCCTTCGCTGACGATGTGGAGTTCTACCACGCCCGATAGACCAGGGCCTTTCGGTTATTTCCCGATACCGCTTCTGTCGTTCGCCCTGAGCTTGTCGAAGGGCCACCCGTTCATGGTTCGACAAGCTCACCACGAACGTAATTGGTTGATGATCGAAAGACCCTGCCCGATAGATGCGTTTGCGCTGAGCTTGCCATAAATTTTACAATACACCCGCATAAGTCTCTTATATGGACTACGGCGTGAGCGGCCTGACGCCCACATCCCAATCAGACATTGGAGGACATATTGACCACCTGGACACCAGACCCAACTTTTTACACCTCCCCCAAGAAGGCGATGGACGCGCCGGAGGAGGAGATAGCCTACGTAGCGATAGTCAACCCCAAGGACGACGGTCGCCCCGACGCCATTGGCGTCATGGACGTCAACCCCGAATCTTCAAGTTTCGGCAAGGTGATAAGCCGCCTGGAACTCCCCCACTCCGGCGACGAGCTTCACCACTTCGGCTGGAACGCCTGCAGCGCGTCCCTCTGCCCGAATATGCCCCATCCGCACGTCGAGCGCCGCTACCTGCTGTTCGGAGCACTGCGCTCTTCCAGAATCTACATCGTAGATACCCAGCCCGACCCCCTCAATCCCACGATAGCGAAGGTCATCGAGGCTGAAGAACTGGCCGAGAAGACCGGATACAGCCGCCCGCACACCGTCCATTGCGGCCCCGACGCCATATACATGAACGCGTTGGGCGCGCCGGACGGCGGCGGCCCGGGCGGCGTCTTCATGCTCGACCACGACACCTTCGACGTAAAGGGCGCGTGGGAATCCGACAGAGGCTCGCAGGTTCTTTCCTACGACTTCTGGTGGCACCTCAACCACGACACCATGATAACCAGCGAGTGGGGAACCCCCAGCATGGTCGAAAACGGCGTCCAGCCCGACCTGCTTCTGAACAGCGAGTACGGACACAAGCTCCATGTCTGGGACCTGCGAGAGCGCAAGCATCTTGAGGAACTCGACATGGGTTCTGAGAACCAGATGGCGCTCGAACTCCGGCCCGCGCACGACCCCCGCAAGACCTACGGCTTCGTCGGCGTGGTGACCAGCCTCAAAGACCTCTCCGGCTCGATCTGGCTGTGGTACAGGGACAACGGCAAGTGGGCCATCAAGAAGGTCATCGAGATTCCCGCCGAACCCGCCGACGCCGACCAACTCCCGCCTCTGCTCCAGGGCTTCGGAGCGGTGCCGCCCGTCATAACCGACATCAACCTGTCCCTCGACGACAAGTTCCTCTACGTATCCTGCTGGGGAACCGGCGAGTTCAAGCAGTACGACGTGTCCGACCCGTTCAACCCCGTAGAGACCGGCTCCGTCCACCTGGGCGGAATCGTCCGCAAGGCAGGCCACCCCAGCAACGGCAACCTGAACGGCGGCCCGCAGATGGTCGAGGTCAGCCGCGACGGTCGCAGAATCTACGTCACCAACTCGCTCTACGTCGCCTGGGATGAGCAGTTCTACCCCGAAGGCATTCGCGGCTGGGCGGCGAAGATAAACGCTTCGCCCGAGGGCGGCATGACACTGGACGAGGACTTCTTCGTAGAGTTCGGCGACGAGCGTCCCCACCAGATAAGGCTGCAGGGCGGCGACTCCTCTTCCGACTCCTTCTGCTACCCGGACTAGGCGCGTCGAATAATCGCAACCATGACGATAGAGGGCGAGGCTCAAATCGCCCTCTATCTTGCCTATCCCCGAATCAGAACCCGGAGTTGAATCTTCGTGTTGGAGCTTTCCGAACTCTGGCCCTGGCTGATACTCGCCGCCCTGGGCGCGTACCACGGCGTCAACCCCGCCATGGGCTGGCTGTTCGCGGTCGCGCTCGGACTCCAGGAGGGCAGCCGCGCCGCCGTCTATCGCGCTTTCGTCCCCATAGCCCTGGGGCATACGCTCTCCGTCGCCGTCGTCGTGGGAGCGGTCTTGCTGATTCGCTCCGTCATTCCCCTGGACACCCTGAAGATACTCGGCGCGCTCATACTCATCGGTTTCGGGATATACAAACTGGTTCGCTCCACCCACCCGCGCTGGGTCGGGATGCAAGTCGGATTCCGAGACCTCACCGCCTGGTCTTTCCTCATGGCCTCGGCGCACGGCGCGGGCCTGATGCTCGTTCCCATTCTCTTCAACCTGCCCGGATACCGCCTCTCCATCGCAGGGGGCGTTGACATCCGCGACCTGCCCCACTCCGAATATATGCTGACAGGCGCGCCGGGCGGCCTCCAGACCATCGTCGCCCAACTCACCGCCGTCTCCATTCACACCCTCGCCATGTTCGGCGTCATGGCGATAGCGGCGATAGTCATATACGAGAAGGTAGGCGTGGCCATTCTCCGCCGCGCCTGGTTCAACCTCGACAAGGCCTGGGCAATCGTCCTGATAGCAACGGGACTGCTGACACTCATACTCTAACTGACCGACAGGTATCATTAGCGCTATCATACTCATTATGGACAAGGCGCTTGAGAACATTAGAAATAACCCTCGGAACGTACGGTTCGCCGAGTTGATCAGGATTTGCGACCGCTATTTTGGGGAACCCAGACGACACGGTAGCCATTTAATCTACCGCACGCCTTGGCCTGGAGATCCACGGGTCAACATCCAACCCCGCAGGGGCATGGCTAAGCCCTATCAAGTGCGCCAGGCGCTCAGGGCGATTGACAAGTTGAGGGAGATGAAATGACTGAAGAAAAAGACCGCTACACCTATCGCGTTATGTGGTCCGAAGAAGACGGGGAATACGTTGGTCTGTGCGCCGAGTTCGGACTGCTCAGCTATCTGGACGACACCCCGGAGAAGGCATTTTCCGGTATCCGAGACCTGGTGGCCTTCTGCGTGAATGACCTCCGCAAGGAAGGCGAGCCGGTTCCGGAGCCGTTTTCCACTCGGAGCTACAGCGGACATCTGTCAATCCGCATACCACCGGAGACGCATCGAGCTTTAGCCGTGGACGCTGCCGAGGCTGGAGTCAGCATGAACCGCCTGGTCAGCGCCCGACTAACCAAGACGTAAATCCTGATTCAGACCCATTAACTCCCCGTCGACAGGTAATGCCGCTCCCCGAACCTCCACAGCCGGAGCGCGGCCAGCAGGAACGCCACCCCTATCAGCGGCGCGGCGTACTGGAACCACAGCGGCGACCCAAGCGGGTCCGGCTTGCCGAGTATCGCCAGCGCGGGAAAGTAGCTCACGCACGCCAGCGGCACCCCGAACGTGAACAGCCTCTGGAACCAGGGCCGGTATATCGCTATCGGATACTGCGTCGTCTCCACCCCTCCGTAGGTCACCGTGTTCATTATCTCCAGCGTCTCCGTCGTCCAGAATGCCAGTGTCGCCTGCAACACCACAAGCCCCACGAACATACACACTCCCCCAACGACCGCGCCCAGCAGCAGCGCGACATCCGCCGCCGACCAACTCATTCCCATCGCCACGCTCGCCCACGCCATCACCCCGAACCCCTGCGCGAACCGCCCGACCCGTCTCAGCGTCAGTTCCTGTCCCGCGAGTTGCAGCGCGGTGGAGCGCGGCCTCGTCAGCAGACGGTCGAAATCGCCCGACTTCACCATGCTCCCAAACAGGTCGAACCCCCGCGCCGCCGCGTCCGCGATGGAAAAAGCGATGTTCACCATCCCGTACAGGAACGCCACTTCGTGGAGCGTCCACCCCTGCAGATTCCCAAACCTGTCGAACAGAACCAGTATCGCCACGAACTCCACGCCCGTGGCCAGCAGGTGGCCGAAACTCAGCATGACGAACGACACTCGGTACTGCATCTGCCCGCGCGCCGAGATTTCGATATAGCGCAGATACAGATAGACGCTGTTCAGCATGGCTACCCTCCCTGTATGACTACCTGGCGCAGCCCCCGCGCCATAACCCACCGGCCCAGCAGCGCTATCGCCGCCGTCCACGCCAACTGGTGCGCCAGCAGCATAGGCAGTTCGCCCGGCGGGATGTGTCCCAGGTACAAGCGGAACGGCGTGTCAACCAGCCCGCGAAACGGCAGGACGTTCAGAATCGTCTGCGCCCACTCCGGGTAGAGCGGTATCGGAACTATCATGCCCGACAGTATGGTGACCACGGCCGGCGCGAGTCCGAGCATCCCGTCCGCCGAGAGCGTCCAGAGTATGGTGATGTTGAACAACGTCGAGAGCGCCGCGCTTAGCAGAACCGCGCCTGCCATGGACAGCGCGAACGCGCCCGCCGACTCCCAGGAAGCGGGCGTGTCCATGCCCATGACGACGAACGCGAACACGAACAGCAGAGGCGCTCTCAGCAGCGTCGGCGCGGTTCGCCACGCCAGCGAGCGGCTGAACCAGTAGCCGTACAGGTCAACCGGGCGCAGCAGTTCGTAGCCCACGCCGCCCGTGCGTATCTGGTTCCGCAGGTTCAGGTCCAGGTTCCAGGGCAGCAGCGCGAGGAACGCCTGGCCCAGCCAAACGTAGGACGTCACCTCGCCTATCTCCATCGGCTGCGCGGCGGCTGACGAGCGGTAGAACGCCTCGAATATCATCACCCTGATCAGCCCCCAGAAGAGCTGCGTCCCCATGCCCGCGACCGCCGCCGCTCGATACTGGAGCAACTCCCTGAAGCGCGCGCTGAGTACCGCCCAGTAGCTGATCACCCCGCGTTCTCCCTGTATATCCGCGCTATTATCTCCTCGATGGGCGGATTCTCAACGAACAGGTCGCGTACCGGATGGACGGCGGTGACCCGCGAAATCAGATCCGCCGCCGACACCTGTTCGGGATCGAAGCTCAGGTGAACGCGGTAGCCATCTCTGTGAGTGACCGCCGCGTCGGGATCGGACACCCGCGCGTTCTCGTCCAGCAGATGAACGACCAGCCTGCGTTCGCGGCTGACATGAGCGCGAAGTTCATCCAGTGGCCCGTCCGACAGGATGCGTCCGTCGCTTATGACCATCACACGCTCGCACAGCGCCTCTATATCGTCCATGTCGTGTGTCGTCAGGATAACCGTAATCCCGCGCTCCCTGTTGAACCGCGCTATGAAGTCGCGGAACGCCAGCTTGGAAACCGCGTCCAGCCCAATGGTCGGCTCGTCGAGGAACAGTATCTCAGGCGAGTGCAGCAGCGCCGCCGCCAGGTCGCAGCGCATCCTTTGTCCCAGGCTCAACTGGCGCACCGGCGTGTCCAGCAGCGACTCCAGCCCCAGCGTCTCTATGAACTCATCCCGGTTTCGCGCGTACTCCGCCTGCGGAACGCGGTATATATCCCTCAGCAGGTCGAACGACTCGATCACCGGCAGGTCCCACCACAGCTGAGTCCTCTGTCCGAACACCACCCCGATGCGGCCCACGTGCGCCTTGCGATCCTCCCACGGAACACGCCCCAGTATCTCGCACCTGCCCGAATCCGGCACCAGTATCCCCGAGATTATCTTGATAGTCGTGGATTTCCCCGCCCCATTCGGCCCGATATACCCGACAAGCTCCCCTCGCTCTATCCCGAACGACACCCCATCCAGCGCGTCAATGGTGTGGTAGCGTCGGCTGACCACCCCCCGCAGCGCTCCCATCAACCCAGGCGGCCGCTCCGCGATACGAAATCGCTTCACAAGATTCTCCACAACAATCTGCGACACCGAACAGTCTCCAAGCGACGGCTGCGTATCCGAACGGAAAACAGCCAGTGTACAGGATTGGTCGGACGCGGCGCGAATCTGACCAGAACAGTCAGATGGGGGTGATTAGGTTCAATTCCTGCCATTGCGGGATAACAGGCGAGGCTTATGCAATTATCTCGGAGCAACCGCGTTTTTCACTAGCCCCCGGCATTATGCTATAATCAACGACGGTCTCGGAGAGGTGGCCGAGCGGTTTAAGGCGCTGGTCTCGAAAACCAGTATGGGGGCAACTCCATCGTGGGTTCGAATCCCACCCTCTCCGCCAGCGCGAGAATATGGGTCTCGATTTCTCGCCCGCCGCCCATTATACTGTCTCGCGGTATATAGTATCGGCGCGGCCCCCGATTCTCGCTTCAGCCTCGCGCAGAGGCGCTAGACCGACCGGCGCGGAGAGGTGCTAGAGTGGCCGAATAGGCGCGACTGGAAATCGCGTGTCGTCTGAAGAAGGCGACCGTGGGTTCGAATCCCACCCTCTCCGCCATAATTTCGCAATCTTCCCGTCCCTGTTTGGTATGGAAATCTCTGAGCTAAAATACTGGATAGCCTTCAACCGCGTTCGCGGTGTTGGCCGCGCCAGAATAGCGATGCTGGAAGCCCATTTCGGCTCCCTCGCTGAGGCGTGGGGCGCGAATTCGGCCCAGCTTCAGCAGGCCGGCCTCGACCGCAGAACCGCCGCGAACGTAGCCCGATCCTGGAGCCGGATTGACCCCGACGCCGAAATGGAGCGCGTTCAGAAGGCGGGCGTAACCGCGCTCACCTGGCACGACGACGGCTACCCACCACGTCTCAAAGAGATATACGACAAGCCGCCCGTCCTGTACGTGAAAGGCGAGATACTGCCCGAGGACGAGCGCTCTCTGGCGGTCGTAGGCACTCGCAGGACTACGGCCTACGGGCGCGAGGTGACGCGGCAGGTCACGTCAGACCTGGCGCAGAACGGCATTGCGATAGTGAGCGGACTGGCCAAGGGAGTGGACGGCGTGGCGCATAGGGCCGCGCTGGACGCCGGCGCCCGCACTATCGCGGTGATGGGAAGCGGCCTGGACGTGATGTATCCGCGCGAACACGCCGAACTGGCGGCGCGGATAGCCGAGAGCGGCGCGGTCGTGTCCGAGTTTTCGCTCGGAACCCGGCCAGACGCTCGGAACTTCCCCCGGCGCAACCGCATCATAAGCGGCATGAGCCTGGGAACGCTGGTGGCCGAAGCGCCCGAATCCAGCGGCGCGCTTCTCACAGCCAGGCACGCGCTCGAACAGGACAGGGAAGTATTCTGCATACCAGGCAACATACTCTCCGATAACTATAAGGGCTGTAATAAGTTGATACGCGATTCGGCGGCCAAGCTGGTAACCTGCGCCGACGACATCATAGAAGAACTCAACCTATCCAGCGTCGAGTACCAGATAGAACTGGCCGCCTTCTTCCCGGAAGACGAGGCGCAGGCGACGGCGCTAAAGTATGTAACGTTCGATCCGATTCACATTGATGAAATAATCAGAAACTCGTCTCTGCCTTCCTCGACAGTCAGCGGGGCTCTCACTATGATGGAACTGCGCGGGCTGGTGAGGCAGGTGGGCGGCATGAACTACGTCAGGCTCAGGGAATCCTCACAAGAGTATCAGGCAGCGCAAGGTGAACATGGCTAAAGACCTCGTAATAGTAGAATCTCCCGCCAAAGCGAGAACCGTCCAGCGGTTCTTGGGAAACAAGTACGTCGCCAAGGCGTCCATGGGACACGTGCGCGACCTGCCCAAGACCAAGATGGGCATAGAGATAGAAGACGACAGCTTCACGCCCACCTACCGGGTGATGAACGACAAGCGCAAGGTGGTGACGGATCTGACCAAGAGCGCGAAGAGCGCCGGCACGGTCTATCTGGCGACCGACCCGGACAGGGAGGGCGAAGCCATATCCTGGCACCTCGTCGAGGCCGCCAAGATACCGCTGGACAAGACCAGGCGCGTCGTATTCCACGAAATCACGCGCGAGGCGATACACGAAGCGTTCGATCATCCGAGAGAACTCGACTACAACCTGATTGACGCCCAGCAGGCGCGGCGTCTGCTGGACAGGCTGGTGGGCTACCGACTCAGCCCTGTTCTGTGGGGCAAGGTCAAGCGCGGGCTGTCCGCTGGCCGGGTGCAGTCGGTCGCGCTGCGGCTGGTCGTTGACCGCGAGCGTGAGATAGGCGCCTTCACGCCGGTCGAGTACTGGACGATTGACGCCAATCTCGCCAAGCGTCTGCGGATGGACGAAAAGCGCATCGAGTTCAAGGCCGCGCTCCACTCGCTCAAAGGCAAGCGCAAGAAGATAGAGATACCCAACGGCGATGAGGCCGCGAGGCTAACATCCGACCTGGACGGCGCGGAGTACGCCGTCGCCTCGGTTCGCAAGCGTCAGACGCGCAGTCGTCCTTCGCCACCGTTCATAACGTCCACTCTCCAGCAGGAAGCGTCGCGCAAGCTCAGGTTCACCGCGCGCCGAACGATGGTCGTCGCCCAGCAACTCTACGAGGGGCTGAACATAGGCTCCGAGGGTTCGGTCGGCCTGATTACCTATATGCGTACCGACTCCACCAACGTCGCGGCGGCTGCGCTGAAGGAAGCGGGCGACTACATCAAGAAAGAGTTCGGCGCGGATTACGCGCCCAAGTCGCCCAGGATATACACCCGCAAGGTGAAGGGCGCGCAGGAAGCGCACGAGGCCATACGCCCCACTTCAATCCTGCGCGCTCCGCGGGCGATACGCCAATACCTGAGCAACGAACAGTTCAGGCTGTACGACCTCATCTGGAAGCGGATGCTCGCCAGCCAGATGAACGACGCGCTGTTCGATTCGACCAGGGTGGACATAGAAGCCAGCAGCCGCAAGTCGGACGCCGTGTATATGTTCCGCGCTACCGGCTCCGTCCTCAAGTTCGCGGGCTACCGCGTTCTGTACATGGAGAGCGCGGACGACGCGGCTTCTGAAAACGAGGAAACGCCGCCTCTGCCCGAACTCGCGGATGGAGACGCGCTGGACTGCCTGGCGCTGTCCTCGGACCAGCATTTCACCCAGCCGCCCCCGCGCTTCACCGAGGCGACGCTAATCCGCGCGCTGGAAGAGCGGGGCATCGGGCGTCCCAGCACCTACGCGCCGATTCTGGCCACGATAATGGACAGGGACTACGTTCAGAAGGAGAACAACCGCTTTGTCCCTACCAGGCTGGGCACGGTGGTCACGGACCTTCTGACCGCGAACTTCCCGGACATCATGGACGTCGGCTTCACCGCCACGATGGAGGAGCAGTTAGACGACGTGGCGGAGGGTGAGCGCGAATGGGAGCCGGTGCTCAAGGACTTCTACCATCCGTTCGACCTCTCGATAGAGAAGGCGATGAAAGAGGCGGAGCGCGTCCCGCGCGAACTTCTGGACGAGGCGACGGACGAGGTGTGCGAGAAGTGTGAAAAGCCCATGGTCATCAAGTCCGGTCGCTACGGTCGCTTCCTGGCCTGCACCGGATACCCGGAATGCAGAAATACCAGGCCGGTGGAAACCGAAGAGGAACGCGCGCTGAGGGAGCGCGTCAGCGAGGACGTTGACGAGTTCTGCGAGAAGTGCGAGCGTCCTATGGTGGTCAAGACGGGGCGCAACGGTCGCTTCCTCGCGTGCAGCGGCTACCCCGAATGCAAGAACGCCAAGCCGTTCCTGGTCGGCGTGGACTGCCCGGACTGCGGCGGCGACCTGGCGGAGCGCAAGCAGAAGGGACGCAACGGCAGGATATTCTACGGCTGCGTCAACTACCCCGAGTGCAAGTTCACCGCGAATCCGCTGCCCCAGCCCTGCCCCGACTGCGGCAAGTTGCTGGTGACGCAGGGCAGAGGCCGCAAGAACGCGCGCTGCCTGGACGAAGGGTGCGGGTTCACCGGGCCTGTCGCCGAATTGGACGCGCCGGAACTGGAAAAGGCATCCTGACATGGACGCCGCCGACTGGCAAGAGCTGATGAGCCGCTTCCGCGAGCACCTGGTGGCGGAACGCGGTCTCGCGCCTCTCACCGTTCGCAACTACCTCTCCGACCTGGAGCCGCTGCGCGAATTCATGTCGGAGCGCGAGATAGAATCCTTAGCCGACCTGGACCGCCGCCGCGTCCGCGCTTATCTAGCCTGGCTGCAAGAGATAGGCTACGTTCGCTCCAGCGTTTCCCGAAAGCTGAGTTCGCTCAGAACCCTGTTCAAGTGGCTGAACCGCATGGGGATCGCCGACCATGACCCGCTTCCGCCGCGCGGCGCGTTCAAGCTGGATTCGCGGCTGCCGCGATTTCTCTCCGAAAATGAGGCCGTCAAGTTGGTAAGCGCCCCTGACGCTACATCGGACAAGAGTATCAGAGATAAGGCTTTGCTAGAGCTCGTGTACGCCACTGGTCTCAGGGTGAGCGAGGTCAATGGGCTGAATATGGAGAGCGTCAACCTGGACACGCGGGAACTCATGGTCACGGGGAAGGGGTCGAAAGACCGAGTGGTTCTTATGGGCCAGTCGGCGGGGGACACAATCAAGATATATCTTTCCGAGGTCAGGAACAGGGCGGGGGCCGCCGGCTCTGAAGAGGCTCTCTTCGTGAATCGCTACGGCGCGCGCCTCAGCGAGCGCAGTATCCAGAAGATAGTGCGCGAGTACGCCGCGCGAGCGGGCATTGCCGGAAATGTGCATACCCATACTCTGCGGCACTCTTTCGCCACCCATATGTTGGAGGGCGGCGCTGATCTACGCACGGTTCAGGAACTCCTGGGACATTCCAATCCCGCGACGACCCAGATATATACCCACGTGACCGAGAGAGAGGCGAGACGGGCGTATATGTCCGCGCACCCCAGGTCGGGGGCCGGCTTTATGCCTACGGTCAGAGATCAGGACGAAGGGGCAGCCGGTGAAGATACTGATAATCAACGGACCGAACCTCAACAATCTGGGCAGGCGTGACCCCGACCACTACGGCAGCGTAACCCTGCCAGAGATCGAGAGCGCCGTTACCCGGAAGGCGGGCGAACTGAATGTTGAGGTCGCGTTCTTCCAGTCGAACCACGAAGGCGACATAGTTGACTTCATACAGAAGTCAACCGACGAATCGGACGGGGTGATCATCAACGCGGGCGCGCTCACCCATTACGGCCTGTCCATGCGCGACGCTCTAACAGACGCGCGGCTGCCGATAATCGAGGTTCACCTGTCCAACATCCACGCGCGCGACGAATACCGCCGCCACTCTGTCGTAGCGGATATGGCGGTGGGCCAGATAGCGGGCTTTGGATGGCGGGGCTACCTGTACGCGCTGGACTTCCTCGCCGCGCATATCGCCGAGCGAGGCGCTGAATGAGCGTTCCTGACAGAATAGCCGCGCTCCGCTTCCAGATGGCCGAGTTGGACGTTGACGGCTTCATGGTGTCCGCGCCTGAGAACAGACGCTATCTTTCCGGCTTCACAGGAACGGCGGGACATCTGGTGATAACCGAGTCCGACGCGGTTCTGGCGACGGATTTTCGCTACGTGGAGCAGGCGGAGGCCGAATCGCCATCTTACAGGGTTCATCGCACCAGGGGCGGAACGGGCTGGCTTCCCGACATACTGGCGGAGCTCGGAATCGGCTTGCTGGGCATAGAAGCGGATTACATGACGGTCGCATCTTACAACGCCCTGACCGACGCGCTTGTCGAGTCCGAGAACGCCGCACACGTACTATTGGAAGACACCGCCGGCGTCATACAGAATGTGAGAGCGGTCAAGGACGCCGATGAGTTGGGCATACTGGAAAAGGCGGTGGAGATAGCGGATCAAGCGCTGGCCGTCGTCGCGCCTCGAATCGAGCCGGGCATGACGGAGAGCCGTATCGCGTGGGAGCTGGAGCTGGAGATGCGGAGGCTGGGCGCGGAGGGCGCGGCTTTCGACATCATCGTGGGCGCGGGGCCGAACGGCGCGTTGCCTCACCATCGCGCGGACGATACAGTTGTCCGGCGGGGCGATCCTGTTGTCATTGACATGGGCGCGAGTTACAAGGGGTACAATAGCGACCTGACCCGTACTTTCTACGTGGGCAACCCAGACGACGAGTTCCTATCTATCTACTCCATAGTTCTCCAAGCCCAAGAGACGGCTATCCGGGAGGTCAGAACCGGCATGACCGGGCAGGAAGTGGATGAGATAGCGCGGACGGTGATTGAGGAGGCGGGCTACAAGGAAGAGTTCGGTCACGGACTCGGACACGGCGTTGGCCTAGCCGTCCACGAACGCCCGATGGTGGTTCCCACATCCGAGGATGTTATTCAGAACGGCATGGTCTTCACCATCGAACCCGGTATCTACATATCGGGCTGGGGCGGCGTCAGGATAGAGGACATAGTGGTTATGGAAGACGACCGCGCCAGAATCCTGACCGCCTCGCCCAAGTAGCTCCGTCTCATGCAGCCGGACGGCCAGAACCAGTCCAGACCCTCGATGCTCAGCGTTCCCGCCCGGTGGCGCGAGCTATATTTCACAGTGTTCTCCGCGCTTTGCGTCATTGGAGAGCTATTTCTGGTATGGTATGAAATCTATCAACGCGACGCCGAATCGGATTATCTTGATATAATCATGAATATCCTGCTGGATACGGGGCCTGTCGCTATGGCGGCGGCAATCCTGGCCTTCATCATCCTGAAAGGGAGGGACGCAATGCTGAATACATGGGAGACATTCGCCCAAAGACGATATGACAAAGGCCGCGAAGAGGGCCGGGAGGAAGGCCGTGAAGAGAGGGATGCGTTGGCAGAACGTGTTGCGGAACTTGAGAAGCAGATCAAAGACATAAGGAATTCCAACGGCTCTTCACAGTCTTGAGCAAACCGAGAACTCTTCAAAGAGCGGATTAAGGAGCGAGACTAATGACAATCGGATATGGAGAACTGAGAAAGGGTATGGCCATCGAGCTTGACGGCGAGCCTTACATGGTCGTGGACTACGAGCGAAGCAAGATGCAGCAGCGCGCGCCCACGATGCGAATACGCTTCCGAGAGATTCGCTCGGGCAAGGTGCTGGACCGCAGTTTCTCCGGCTACGACGTCAAGCTCACCCCCGCCGACGTCGAACGCCGCTCCGCGCAGTACATATACGACGAGGACGAGGTGTGCTACTTCATGGACACCGATTCCTACGACCAATTCCCGCTTCTCAAAGAGCAGATAAGCGAGGAACTCAACTATCTCAAAGAGGAGATGACGGTGGACCTGGTCTTCTATGAAGATAACCCCATCGCCTTAGAGCTTCCCATCACCGTTGATCTCCAGGTGGTGGACTCGCCGCCCGGCCTGAAGGGAGACACCGCAACGGGCGCGACGAAGCCCGCTACGCTCGAAACCGGACTGCTGATACAGGTGCCGCTGTTCGTGAACGAGGGCGAGTTCGTCAAGGTGGACACCCGCAACGCCACCTACCTGTCCAGGGTCTGACATGGCCATCATATACGGGGTCTCGCAAGTTACGGCGTATCTGCGTGAACTGCTTGCCTACGACGACGTTCTCTCGGACATCTGGATAGAGGGCGAGGTGTCCAACCTGCGCCGCCCGGGCTCGGGACACGCATACTTCACCTTGCGCGACTCCCAGAGTTCGCTGCGCGGGGTGTTGTTCCGCAACTCGCGCGGACTGGAGCATCTCCAGGATGGCGCGGCGGTGGTGGCGCATGGCCGCGTTTCGCTCTATGAGGTCAGGGGCGACCTCCAGCTCATAGCGGACATAATCCAGCCGGAGGGCATTGGCGAGCTCCAGATGCGGCTGGAGCGATTGACCCTTCAGCTCGAACGGGAGGGGTTGTTCGATCCTTCCCGCAAGAGGCCGTTGCCCGATTTTCCCAAGCGGATTGGCGTGGCGACATCTCCGACCGGGTCGGTCTGGCAGGATATTCAGAGTGTCATAGGGCGACGTTGGCCTTTGGTGGAACTGGCGATGGCGCCCGCCATGGTCCAGGGCGACGGCGCGGCCCCCACGATAGTAGAGGCTATCGTGGCTCTCAACGCAGAACCCGACCTCGACGTCATCATCGTCGCGCGGGGCGGCGGCTCGCTGGAAGACTTATGGCCGTTCAACGAAGAGGCGGTCGCGCGCGCCGTGTTCGCCAGCGCCACGCCCGTCGTCAGCGCGATAGGACACGAGACCGACTTCACGATTTGCGACATGGTGGCCGATCTGAGAGCGCCCACGCCGTCAGCCGCCGCCGAGCTTGTGGTCCCGGACCGCGCCGAGATGTCCGCCAGAGTCGCGGGCGCGGCGCAGACGATGGACAACGCAGTCGCCTCGCGCGCGGGCCGCGCGTCCGAGGATGTGGACGCGCTTCTCTCGCGCGTTGGTCGCGCCGTCCCTGAACTGGACGGTTTGCGAATCCGCGTTGACGATCTTCTCCATGACGCGCAGACCGCGCTCGTCCACCGCGTCGAACTCTCCCGCGCGAAGGTCGCCGGCCTGTCCGCCGCGCTCTCTCCGCTATCTCCGTACAACACGCTGCGGCGCGGGTACGCGATAGTCTCGCCTCGCTCGTCGGACGGAGTTCTTACCGACCCGCACAATGTCGCAAAGGGTGATATACTCGACATTACCCTGCACAGGGGCAGAGTTACCGCGTCCGTCGAATCAACCACGGACAACCGCGAACATGGCTGAGAGGTGAGGCATGAAATACGTCAGATTCATAGCGGCGTTCCTGATATATGTGATTATAGACGTGGGCTGGAATCTGTCGCCCATAGCTATGGGTATGTACGAGAGCATCCACGAGTCAAGCGGCCACGCAGAACTTCTCGATCTCTATGGCAGGCAGATGGATACATGGGGCGGCGTGGAGATACTCGCTCTACTCGCGTTCTTCCTGCTGATAGCCTTCGGAAACAGCTACCTGGCGATAGAACCCGCGCTCAAAGAGGGCAGCCTTCTCAGGGCGGTCAAGAACAGCTTCGCGCTGGGATGCGCGGCCTATGCCACCTATATCGCCCCCTTGTACGTGACGTACTCCACGATGTCGGCGATACTGGTTCCCATAGACATAATCATCGGCGGGCTGCTCAGCCTGATAACTTCAACGGTCGTTACCGCAGCGTTCATTCTGTTCCATCTAGGCGGCGACTCCAACAGACGGTAGAATCAGAATCGCCTGGCGTCCCGTCGAACCCGGCGGGGCGCGTCCGTTCCCGCATAAGCGTAGCTATGAAGGAGGCGCAGAATGGCAATGTACGACGACAATATGTACCCGGTCCAGTTCGATGTTGAATATCCAGAAGAGGGACGAAATCGGCTCACCGTCCTGGTAAGGATCATACTCGCCATCCCGATATTCATAATATCCACGCTGATAGGCAGATACGCCTTCGACACGAGCCGGGGAATTGATCCCGATATGTGGTTCGGCGTCATGGTCGCGGGCATGGGACTCTGGTTCGCCACGCTTCTGATGATTCTATTCAGGAAGAAGTATCCGCGTTGGTGGTTCGATTGGAACCTCGAAGTGACCCGACTCAGCGCGCGCATTACCGCGTATGTCTTGTTGCTGCGCGACGAATACCCGTCCACCGACGAGGAACAAGCCGTTCACCTGGAAATCGCCTACCCCGACGCGCAGGAACAGCTAAACAGGTTCATGCCCCTGGTAAAATGGCTGTTGGCGATTCCTCACTACATAGTCCTAGCTATCCTCTGGATAATCGTGTTCCTACTGAGTATCCTGAATTGGTTCATCGTCCTCATAACCGGGCGATATCCGCGCGGGATGTTCAACTTCGTGGTCGGAGTGGAGCGCTGGTCGTACAGAGTCGCGGCGTATATGTGGCTGCTCACGACGGACAGATACCCGCCCTTCTCGACTTCGTAGTCGGAGCGGATACCCGCCCTTCGGATTCAGCGAGCAAACGAGAGTGAAAATGCCGGAAGAATCAACCGAAAGCCCAGCCATACCCGAAGACCTGTCGTTCGAGGAGGCGATGAGCCTTCTCGAACAGACGGCGCAGGCATTGGAGTCGGGCGGGCTGACACTGGCGCAGTCCACCGCTATGTATGAGCGCGGCATGAAGTTGGCGCGTATCTGCAACGAGATGCTGAACTCGGCGGAGGCGCGCATCACCAGGATTCGCACGACCTACGGCGAACAGATCAGGATGGTCGCGCCGGAGGATGACGGCTTCGACGGCTTGGAAGGGGTCGGATGACGCTCAAGGCGGCGCTGGTCGAGGGCGTGATTCACGCGAGGAAGACGCCGCCACTCATCCATGCCGTAACGATGATGACGAAGATCAAGAAGCGCGTATTGGGCAGATGACCTCTCAGAGAGACTTCCTCACGTATATCAATGGGCGGGTGATGCCGCACTCGCAGGCTGTACCCGTCCTTCAGAGGATCAACGCCAGGTCGGCGGGGGGATATTATGACGCGGCGCGCACGTTTGGCGGGAGGCCGTTCAAGCTGCGTCAGCACCTCGAAAGGCTGTTCAACGGGCTTGCCTACTCCAGGATTGACACGGGCTTGTCCATAGCGGACCTCGAAACCATATCCGTTGGGCTGGTGGAGACGAACTACCCGCTTGTGGAAGGCGAAGGCGTTGAGTTGACGGTGACGCAGACGGTGACGATAAGCCGTCCAGACTCGGCGGACGATTTGCCCGGCGTGGACGTGGCTATCTATTGCGCGCCGCTGGACGTGTCGGCGTTCGCTCGGAGCTATGTGGAAGGGGTTCGGATATACACGCCGAACACGTACCCGGAGCCGCCGGGACAGGCCGCGGGCGACGGCAAGAGCGGGGTTGTTCAGGCGCTGCCGTTGATGTCGAACGCGCGGGGGCATATTACGGAGTGCAGGGGCGCGAACTTCATGTTCGTGTCGGAGGGAAGGATCAAGCTGCCTGACCGGAGCAACGTATTGCCGGGCGTGAGTATGCAGACGGTTCTTGAGATAGCGGGCTCGCTGGGGATCGGGGTTGACGAGGGGTTGTACTGCCAGCGGGAAGTGTATGACGCGGATGAGGCGTTCGTTTCCAGCACGCGGTATTGCCTTCTGCCGGTGGCGACGGTCAACGGGTATCCGCTCGGCGATTCGGTTCCCGGGGCGGTGACTGATGGGATTCTAGCGCGATGGAAAGAGTTGGTCGGGGTTGATTTCGTTCGGAGAGCGTTGGACGGCGGCTGACGGCTACACTTCTATGACGTCGTTTTCGAGGAGGCCGATGCCCTCGATTGTGATGGTTACTATGTCGCCTTCCTGGAGGGAGAATTCGGGCGGGGGGACTATGGCGGTTCCGGTGAGGACGGTGGTTAGGTCGGGGACGAGGTTGTGGCGCTGGAGCCAGTCGGCTATTTCTTCGCAGCTACGGGCCATCTGGGAGGTGGACGTGGTGTCGCGCCAGACTTCCACGCCGTCGCGGGCTATGGTACAGCTTATGTCGAGGTCGGTCGGGTTCAAGTCCTCGGCGGTTACGAAGCAGGGGCCGATGGAGCAGCATCTGTCGAATACCTTAGCCTGGGGCAGGTAGAGAGGGTTTTCCCCCTCGATTGAGCGGCTGCTCATGTCGTTTCCTATGGTGTAGCCCACTATGTCGCCCCTGTAAAGTACGAAGGCCAGTTCGGGTTCGGGTACGTTCCAGTCGGAATCGCCGCGTATGCCGACGGACTCGAAGGGGCCGACGCAGCGGTCGGAGGACGCCTTGAAGAAGACCTCGGGGCGTTGGGAATTATAGACCTTGCTGTACACGTCGGGGGTGTCGCTCTCGCGCATCCGCTCCATCTCGCTGGTCTTGTAGGTGACGCCGGCGGCCCAGACTTCGGAGGGGTCGAAGGGGCGGTCGAGTCGGTAGTATCCCTCGCCGCTGCGGGTGGTGTCCATCACCTCGTTCATGTCGAACCTGTCGGCGCTGCCGGTTTCGAGGGTGAGGTTGGCTATCTCGTCGGCGGACATACCGGATAGGGAGGACGCCAAAAGCAGGTCGGCGAGGTCGGTTAGGTCGGGGTCGAGGCTGGTGAGGTCCATGGCGACGCCTCTGTCGGTCTCGACTATGAGACGCGCGTCTCCATCGGTGGACAGCAGGTTGTAGTAGCGCATCGGGCGGTTCTCCTCGTTGGGTTGGTCAATCAGGGTTGTCCATAATTTCGGGTTTATAGTTGAACAGGTGGACTCTGGTGGGTTAACTGGTGACGGAACAGGTGAAAAGTCACCAGCGTTCGCCTGTGTTTCACCTGCGTTAGCTACGGGGGAAATTTTCCTAAGCCCGTAAATTCGTTCAATATAATCTGACGTTTATGTTTGTGGCGACTGGGTTTGGGTCGTCATGGGGGTATTGTAGCGCATAGAAAGTATGTTTGTGTAGTGGAATGAGGAATTGGCGCAGGGCAATCGCGTCTAATCGGAGTCTTATACGGGGTATAGAATAGAGATCATCCTTAGAATTGGAAGTGGCCTCATGGAAAACACGCAGATAGCTTGTCTGATGAGCGTCTTCTCAGAGCTCGAAGACCCTCGGATAGACCGAATCAAGCGACACAGCCTGACAGACATCATCGCAATCGCCATCTGCGCCGTGGCGCGCGGAGCGGACTCGTGGTTGGACGTGGAAGTGTTCGGCAAGTCCAGAAAGGAGTGGTTGAGCGGTTTTTTTATCGAGTCTGGCGAGGGACGCCAAGCGGACGCTGGCGGCTGTTCATGGACACAGGGAAGTGGAGAACTCGGTTCATTGGGTATTGGACGTGTCGTTTGGGGAGGATGACGGCAGGGTGAGGAAGGGCAACGGAGCGGAGAACCTGGCGGCTCTGCGTCGGATGGCTCTGAATACGCTCAAGCGGGAGAACACGCTCAGAGTCGGCATAGCCGCCAAGCGCAAAAAGGCCGGGTGGGACACTCAGTATCCGCTCAAGGTTCTCGCTCAATAAGATGCGATTGCCCTGCTGTGGGGACGCTTTCAGTTGGTCAGGGTTCGGGCGTCGGGGTTGGACGAGGTTACGAAAGAGGCGCTTGCTGAGCTTGTCGTATTCCATGGGGGAGTTTTTAGTTCCTAGTCTTTAGTTATCAGTGGCTAGGAGGTTGGAGTGCTACTCTCCCAATAGCTGGCGCTCGAACCATCGCTTCGCCTCCCGCCACCCCGATTCCGCCTCAGACCGCAGACGACGCGACTCCGCGCGGCGGCGTTGGACTTCGGCGGCGATAGCTTCCTGAACTTCTATATCTGGAATCGGAATCCTGAGATTCGCCACATCGTCATTGGTCAGGCGAGGATGGGTATTGCCAGTCATCATGTGAGTGGTTTGAGCTAGTACAACCCGAGTGCGTAGAGCGGCGGCGAGATAGTTCGACGACAACGATTCTCTGTCGTTCACCCTGAGAACATGGAACTCGGTGGAACAGCAGCCATCCATTTCAGCGCGATAGACCTTGTTCAGATAGGGCCGAAGTCGCGCGAAAAGAACATCGTCCGTCTGGTAGAGGAAACAAGTTCCCTTTGCGGTGTCTGTCGAATCGGTTAGTTCTCCGGTGTTGCTCTGGATATGAGCGAGTCCGAGATAATTCTTGCCAGGTGTCTTAATTTGATTCCTCTCGAAACTCACTACTTCGTCAAGCGATGCGATATCCAGTCTATCAGAAGCGTCTTCCAACGCCCGCAAAGCCAGCATACGTTCTGGATGATAATAGTCTGAGTTGAGACTACCGCCTTTCAGTATATCGACAGGATTGACCGCGAATACCGCGCGCGAATCCCTAGGTGGCGGTTCAATGTCCAGCGCGTCAAGAACGAAGTCACTAATCCCGTCCAACAGACCGTCGGCCTCAGCCAGCTTTGCGTCGCGCTCCGCTCGCGCCGCGTCCATCACGGACAACAGCTTGTCCTGAGCGTGGAGCGATTCGGGCAACGGAACGCGAATTTGGCGGATGGCGTCGTAGTCTAGCGCGGCCCGCGTTCCACCGGAGACATATCGGTTAGACAACTCCAACCCGGCGGGACAATTCAGCCACTCGGCTAGAAACTCAGGACGGCATAGTTCCGTATCAATACGCATTCGTACCAGATGTTGATTGATGTTCGCGGGCAAATGTTCATTGCGAACAACCGCCGCCGATCCGACCCTGCCCGTTATCGTCATCAGCGCGTCAGCGTCCGCCAACTGTGAACGCTTAAGCTGTCCTCCGTGAACCTCGTCGGTGATGTACTTCATGTCCTTATCCAGGATTTCGCCATCATCCACGTTCAGGATTCGCAGGAACTTGATTCCCGATTCGGCGTAAAGCGATGAGTCGCTTCGCTTGGGCGTCGCTCCGCTTGAAATAGATTCCAGCAATTCACCCAGGCGCGGCGTCGGTACAGCGGCCTCATCCAGCCGTGAATTTAGCAGTCCATAACGCGGATGGTTGAACCACGTATCCAATCTTCCTTCCATATTACCCCGCCTGAGCGCGAATGCCTTGACACTCTCTGTCTCGGCGGGGCCTATGCGAAAAAAGGTGTCGGATCGCGCTTGAATGCGTTCCACTGACCAAGCAGGCCGGTGTCCGGTATGACCGCGCGGCGGCGTTCGCTCCAGTCCGATTCCTCCGCGCTCCACTCGTAGAACACGCGCTGGTCGTACAGGTCGCAGCTATGGATTTCAACCTTTTCCTTTTCCGGTGTCTCTTTCTCCGGGGTAACGGAGAAAGTGGAGCGTCCCGTCGCGTCGTACCCAATGTTCTCAGACATCGCCATGAATATGGGTTCGTCGTCCGGTACGACCTCCCCGTCGTGCAGGCGGCGCAGAAACACTATGCTGGCCTTCACGCCCGCGTCGTAGTGGGCGAAAGCGAACTGCGGCAGGCTGACCACAGCGAGCAACTGAAAGTTCTGGAGAATCCAGCGCCTTACCCCTTCCAGCGACGAGTTGGTCAGAATACCGTCCGGCAAAACGACCGCCGCGCGGCCCGAGCCGGGCTTCAGGAACGAGTGTATCCGTTCCAGGAACAGTATCTCCGTCTTGACGCTCGCGCGCTCCCTTATAGCCCTTCCGCCGCTCTTCGCTCCGGCTGGAACATCCTCACCCGTTATATCCTTGCCCGGATAGTTGTTCTTGTTCAGATAGCGTCGCAGGTCGTACTGTTCCAGGTAGCCGTCGCCCTTCTCGGTACGCTTGATAACAGCGCCGAAGGGCGGATTGGTGAGAACCATGTCGAACTTGTCTTCCGTCAAGCCGCGATGCCTTGCCTGAATGTTCTGCTGAAAGTCCAGCGCGTCCCAGTCAACCACGTTCGTATGCCCGTCATCGTGGATTATCATGTTCATCTTGGCGACGCGCGCTATCTCGTCGTTTATCTCGATTCCAAACAGATTGTTCTGCGCGAAGTCGTGCCAGTAGTTGAAATGACGTAGGGTTTGGTTGGGGGCCGTCCTGTGATTCGGAAAGCGTTCGTCCGCCTTGCGCCTGACGTGATCCAGCGCGTACAGCAGGAATCCGCCCGATCCACAGGCGGGGTCTAGGATGAGGTCATTGCGCTCCGGGTCCAAGACCTGCACGGCGAAGGATATGAGTTCTCGCGGCGTGAAATACTGGCCGAAATCGCCCTTGAAGAATCCGCCCATGAACTCCTCGAACGCGACGCCCTTCGTGTCGAGGTCGGTTCGGTCTAGCGATATGCCCTCCAGGTGTTCCACGCACTGCGCCAGGATGGCCGGGTCAACGCCTATGCTGTCCGTGAACACGCCCGGCTCTCGCGCCTGCTCCTCAAGATAGAGGCGTTCGATGCGCCCCGCCAACCGCTCCATCGTCTCCCCGTCGCGCCGCTGGAACTCATAAGGCTGCCCGTCCTCTATATCGTCGTTCTTCTCGTCCAGGTGCTTTATGAACACCAGCTTGGAGAACTCTCCGAACGCCTCTATCGGGCTGCGCCGGCCGCCTTCCCATAGCGTCTGGTGGCACTTCCGTATCGCCTTGCGGAGTTCTTCGCGCGGCACGGCGGCCAGGTCTTGCCCCTGCTGGTTCTTGTAGAAACGCCACGCCGGAGGATCCCCGTAGCCTGTGGGAATGTCCGTGAGATGATTTCTGTCGCGCTCTCCGGGCGGGAACTTGTCGAACCTGAGCAGTCGGCGCGTCAGCCCCGCCACCGCGCCGCAGAACTGCGCTCCCAGGCTCGCTCGGTTGCCACAAGCCTGCTCGATAGACTGGTTGAAAGCCGCGTCCCAGATATCGCCTCGCTTGCACTCGAATACGAACCAGGGATCCTTCAGTTCATCGTCCCTGTATATAACCAGGTCGGCGTAGTCGTTCGGAGTTCGGCGCGGTACGTTGACCTCGAAAGCTATCCGTTCGGGCGGATAGTCGTACTTGTAGATAAGCTCCGCCCACAATTCGGCGCGAACTTTCTCCTCCGGGTCAGACCATCGCTCCGAGTGGTCGGCGGCCACGTATCGGATACGCTGGCTTCTGCCCTCCCCGGAAAGTTCGGCGAGGCCGTCCGCAAGGGCTAGTTCTAGGTAAGTCTGGCTGTCTTGCATGGCCGTCATGGATTCTTCCTACTGAGTTTCTATCGTATATGTCTGGTTCGTCAGCGCGCTGTTGACGCAGTTAAGTCGCGCTTGCTCCAATTCAGAGTCGGAGACTCACCAGTCTGGGAGATAGGATAACATGACCATACCACAAACCTAAAAATCCACCAGACTTGGATACGAAGACATCATTCAGGCGCTATGCGCGCCGCAGTCGCCGGCCTCCGCGCCGTCGCCAGCAGCAGCGACGCCAGTATCGAGACCAGCCCAAGCGCAAGGAACGCCCCCCGATAGCTCCCGGTGCTGTCGAACACCACCGCCGAGGCCAGCGGCCCAACGGCGAACCCGAACACCTGCGCCGCCCTGCTCATCCCGAATATGCCGCCAAGAGACCGCCGCCCGTAGTAGCTGGCCCACATCAGCGGCGCGAGCGTGTTCACCCCCGTGCCGAGAAACCCCTGCGTCACCGCGAAAAGGTACGTCTCCGCCAGCGAGTCCGCGTGTATCAGCGTCCACATACTCACCGCGCCCAGCAGATACGCCAGAACCAGCATCAGCTTCGCCGGCGCCCTTTCCGCCAGGAAGCCGCACGCCAGCGCCGCCGCCGCTCCCGCGACCGACATGACGCTCACCGCCGACACCGCCGCCGTTGGCGACAGCCCCTGCTGCGTGAGGTGCGGAACAAGGTGAAGCCCGACGCCCGAAATCGCCGAACTCGCCATGAACAGCGACACGATAATCACCCAGAACGCCGGAGTCCTGACCACCTCGCCCAGCGGCGTCTGTCGCTCATCCCGACGCGCGTCCGGCAGTCGCGCGGACCGCGTTCGCCCGTCGTCCCCGTCAATCGCGAGTCCCATGTCCTCCGGCTGCCTGCGTATGAACAGCGCCGACGGAATCACTCCCACGCAGAGCATCGCCACGCCAAGCGCTACCCACGCCGTCCGCCAGTCCCAGTTCGCTATCACGAACTGGACCGCGGGGGCCATCACTATCACCCCGCCCGACGATCCGAAGAACACCAGCCCGACGGCCCTGCCCCTGCGTCGCAGGAACCACTTGCCCACGCTCACCGACGCGCCTATCTGGATAAGCCCCTGGTCGGCTATCCTGACCGCGGTGAACGCGACGTAGAACCCCGCCAACGCCTGAGCCATCGAGAGATACACACACCCCAGCGCTACCGCCAGTCCCCCGACGACAAGAATCACCCGCGCGCCGAACCTGTCCACCAGCCGCCCGCTGAACGGGGCCAGCGCAGCCCCCAGAACGGATCCCAGGCTGATAGCGCCCGCTACCTCCGTTCGGTTCCAGCCGAACTCCTCGCTCATCGGAAGGACGAACACCGTCAGAATCCCGATAGCGGTCGCGGCGTTGGCGAACTGTATCCCCGAAGCCGCGCCCGCCACCAGCCACCCGTAGTAGAAGCGTCTCGGCAGGAAGTTCATCTGGATAACCCGCGCGCCACCCGCGGCCACAGCGTAAACGACACCACAATCGCGACCGTCGCCAGCGCGACCGCGACCGTGTACGTGTCCCGGAAGGCGAGTACGAAAGCCGCGTCCGCCGTCTCCGACGCCCCTCTAGCCGACTCCCGCGCCGCGAACACCGCGCCCATTATCGCCACGCTGCACACCGTTCCCATACCGCGCGCCAGTCCCATTATCCCGCCGCCCATTCCCAGCCGGTCGGGCGGCACGCTTCCCATAATCAGGTTCGCGCTCGACGACTGGAACAGCCCCGTTCCCACTCCGACCATCATCAGCCCGACTCCGACCGCCGCCACCGACGATCCCTCTCCCAGTCTCGACATGACGAGCATCGCCAGCGCGGACACGATTACCGACACCGTTATCGTGTATGCCGGATTCGCGCGGTCCGACAGCCAGCCCCCGACCGGTGCGGACACCGAATTGGCCGCCGTCATCAGCATCAGCAGAAGCCCCCACACGCTCGCGCTCGCCCCCAGCGTCTCTATCACGAAGAACGGCAGGATGAACCAGTTCACGAACGTCGAAACGAACACCAGCAGCGAGACGACCAGCGCGGGCGCGAGCAGCCGATGTTTCAGCAGGGATAGCTGAAGAATCGGGTTGGACGCCCCGCGCTCCACGAGGATGAACGCGCCGAATCCGCCCGCCGAAATAGCCGCCAGCGCGAGTACATATAACTCCGTCCAGCCGTTCCGCCCTCCGAGCGACAGCGCGAGTATCAGCGACGCCACCGACACGAACAGAACGACCGCGCCCGGCAGATCGAAACGTGAGCCAGACCCCGGCCTGCCCGGAACTCTCAGGAAGAACGCCGAGAACCCGATTGCCAGCAGGCACAACGGAACGCGGCACAGAAATATCGCGCGCCATCCGAGCGCGTCCACCAGCGCGCCGCCGCCCAGAGAGCCGCTTATCATCCCCAGCGTCCCCAGCGCGGCCATCATCCCCAGCGCGCGCCCTCGGAACTCCGCCGGAAACAGGCTGGTCACTATCGCCGGCCCCAGCGCTATCAACAGCCCGTTTCCGACCGCCTGGAACACCCTCAGCCCGAACACCAGAGCCAGGCTGCCCGACAGCCCGATAGCCAGAACCGCCACCGTGTACGACACGAGACCCAGCATGAACATCCGCTTCAGCCCGAAAGCGTCCGCCGCTCCCCCAAGCCCGAGCTGCATCCCCGCGCTCGCGCCCACGTAGAAGATGATTATCCACTGGATAGTGACCGCGTCCGTGCCGAAGCTATTCGTAATATCCGGCAGCGCGACATTGACCGTAATATCCAGCGCGGTCAGAAACACCCCGGACGCCGCCGCGACCAGACCCGCCCACCTGACCCTCGATGACTGTTCCTCTCCCATAGCCTGCGGATTATCGCTTATAGAACAGGATTAGGGAATAGGCTGTGATGGTCGGAGTGACGTTTGACGTCTATCGTCAATAGTATGTACGCTGAATCAGGAATGATTGTCAGTTATAGAGACAGACGCGCGGAGCGGTTCGCCTCGGGAGAGTTCGTCGCGGCGTTTCAAGGATTTGAGAGGCAGGCGATATGCTGAAACGCGCGGTTCATCCCGGCGAGATTCTGAGAGACGAGCTTGCGGAATTGGGAGTGTCTCAATCCGAGTTCGCGCGTCAACTCAATGTGCCGCCCAATCGCATCAGCCAGATAGTCGCGGGCAAGCGTTCCGTGACCGGTGATACAGCACTGAGATTCGGACACTGGTTCGGCGTCGAACCCCAATTCTGGCTGAACCTCCAGGCGCAGTTCGACCTCGCGGTTGCCGAACAGCGGGTAGGAACTTCGGTACGCGCTCTGCCCACCGCCGCCCAAATCGGATAGCGGGAGGAAGGCGAATGCAGAAAGTCGCGCTCAGCGATGTCTGCGTAAAGATAGGAAGCGGAGCGACGCCACGAGGCGGTCGCGACGTTTACCTACAAGATGGTCCTTACTCCATAATCCGTAGCCAAAACGTGTACAACGATGGCTTCCACCGCGACGGCCTGGCGTTCATCGGAGAGAGCCACGGCCATCAGTTACGAAATGTGGAAGTCCTTGAAAACGATGTGCTTCTGAATATCACAGGCGACTCTGTGGCGCGAGTATGCCAAGTGCCCCAGGATGTACTGCCCGCTCGCGTGAACCAGCACGTCGCTATCATAAGGCCGGACGCGACGAAACTCGACCCGGGGTATCTGCGTTATCACTTAGCGTCTCCCGAGACGCAAACGCTGCTCTTGTCCTGGGCGGGATCGGGCGGAACAAGAAACGCCCTCACAAAAGGGATGATCGAATCGCTTGAATTGCCTCTTCCGCCCCTACCCGGACAACGCGCCATAGCCCACATCCTCGGAACGCTGGACGACAAGATAGAACTCAACCGCCGCATGAACCAGACGCTGGAGGAAATGGCCCGCGCCATCTTCAAGGACTGGTTCGTGGACTTCGGCCCGACGCGCGCGAAGATGGAAGGCCGCGAACCGTACCTGCCGGCTGAGGTGTGGGATCTGTTCCCGGAGCGGCTGGTGGAGTCGGAGATTGGGAAGGTGCCAGAGGGGTGGAAAATCGGCGTTCTGGATGATGCAATCGAGTTGTTAAGTGGAGGCACACCCAGGACATCAATACCCGAATACTGGAACGGAGCTATTCCGTGGTACACGGCTAAGGACGCTCCTGATCCGACTGATGTATTCGTAGTGGATACGGAAAGAAAAATCACTCAGGCAGGGATAGACAATAGCTCAACGAAAGTGCTTCCCGCAGGAACTACGATAATCTCAGCGAGAGGCACGGTCGGCAGATTAGCTTGCCTTGGCGCGTCAATGACCATGAACCAGACTTGCTATGGAATCAGAGGCGCAAGGGGCTATTCTGACTATTTCACCTACTGGAACATAAGGATGATGGTAGATGAACTTCTGAGTCGAACGCATGGAACCATATTCGACACCATCACTCGACAGACGTTCAAGTTAGTCGAGACGGCGCTTCCACCTGTCTCATTGGCGTGTGAATTCGAGAAAGAGATTCTGCCGACTATGAACAGAATCCTCAGCAATCTTCACGAAAGAGGGTGTCTATCGGCGCTACGAGATACACTGTTGCCGAAGCTGATGTCTGGGGAGGTGAGGGTGCAAACCAACGAGTGAAAGGGATATTGAGCAATAACTATGAAGCGAGCGTTTATCAGTTTCGACTATCACCACGACGAGGAACTCCGAGATACCATGATTGGTCAATCGGAATGGCCCGATTCACCGTTCGTCTTCTATTCGCAATCCTGCACGTTATACTCGCCATGTGCAACGTGTTGGATTGAATGCCATAACGGAAACCAAAGCCTAACTGACGCGCTGAGACGATAGACGCTTATCAGACTAGTTCCATGAACTCTCTCCGCGTCAGTCCGGCGTCGCGTATCAGCGCCCTCAGCAAGCCTCGACCCAGTTCCCGATGTCTGGGCACTGAGATCGTCCGACCATCTGGACCTACCAGTATCATGTGGCTGCCCTCAGTGCGTTCCCAAACAAATCCAATCCTGGCGACCGCCTTGACGAAATCGTCACCGGATATAACGGGCAGGCGAGCCATTACACAGCCACCCGCAATATGGCGTAGTCGGTCGAAGAAGGCATGGTTTCCTCGCGGTCGCGCATACTCGCCAGATAACCTCGGATAGCCTCCCGTATATTCTCCGACGCCTCTTTTTTAGTCCTGCCCTGGCTGTGGCACCCAGGAAGAGACGGGCAACTTGCTACTATCCAACCGTCTTCATCTGTCTCAAAGGTTACTATCAGATCCACAGTGCCTTTTTGGAATTGCATTGTCGCCCCCTCTTTGCGTAATGCTGCTTTTGGACAATATGAAAAGCAACAGTCATCCGTCAATAGATGTATGTCTTGAGAATTTCCGCTCGTATGGCGTAATCCAGTCCCTAGCCACCCGCCCCACAACCAACATCCCCCCAACCACCACCAGCCACACGAAGAACGCAGGCCCGCTTATCCGGTGCGCGACGGTCGCCGCGTCTATCCAGATGAACTGCATCGCCGCGCCCACAAGCAGGGAATACGGAGCGACATATCGCAGCGCTCCGCCCACTCGCCACTGGTAGCGCGACGCCACGATAAGCGCCAGCCCCGCCGCCGCGAACCCCGCCTTGCCCATCAGCCACCTGAGAGTCGCGGTGTTTTCTATCATCGGGGATATGGTATCGCCGATGGACGTGGGTTGCGCCGACGCCGCCAGCAGCAGCGCGCCCGCGCCCGAAACGGCGGTGAGCGCGCCCGATACCGCCAGCAGAATAGGAACCAGCGGAGTTCCAAGCCGCTCGCGGATTATCCACGTCCTGGAAAGGTACCACGCCGCCGCCAGCAGACTGACTCCCGAAACCAGCCGCGCCGCTCCTCCCAGCCCGTACAGCGCGCGGCTCTGGGAGATTGCGGACAGCGATTCGGCCAGCGTATGCTGGTCCGCGTCCGCCGCCACGCGCGCTACCACCGCGACACCCGTCGCCAGCGCGGTCAGGATAAGAAGCCCGCCCGCGATACGCGCGTCCGACAACAGGCCGGCGGATTGTGAATCCTGTTGTTCCATGCTCTATCGCTCTCTTTCATACCCCGCTCATCGGCGACCCGCCGCCCGCGTCCGAATCCAGTATATCCGAAAGCGCTTCCTCGAAGACACTGAGCGAAGACACGCTCTCGGCGAGGAAAGTTCCGTATATGCAAAGCGAGCGCGGCCTGAAACCATCCCCTTCACATCGCGTTACCTCTATGTTATAATACGAACATACAAACTAACGACCGCAACTGACACCGACCACATTGAGCCTCAATGACATAAATCTGAATTTATATAATGAAGAAATCAGGGGACGCGAAAATTTTCCCCAAAGCTAATGCTGGTGAAATGCAGGTCAATGCTGGTGACTTTTTCACCTGTTGCTCACCACTTAAGCCACCAGAAGCCACCTGCTCACTTATAAACCGAGATAAATGACTACGCGAATTCCCCCGCCCCCCGACACGATTCGCGCAACGCCGATTCTACAAATCGCTCAAATCATCGGAACGAATGTATTTACATTCTGGAATCGGTCTGATATACTCACCTCAAACGCCGCGAACTGAAGCGATTTCGGAGAAGATAGCATGGACAAGAAAAGACGCGAGGCTCTGGATGTGGCCATAGGCCAGATAGACAGGCAATTCGGCAAAGGCACAATCATGAGGCTCGGCGAAGACAGGGCCGCCGTGCAGATAGACGCTATACCCACCGGCTCCCTGTCCCTCGACGACGCGCTCGGAGTGGGCGGAATCCCCAGGGGCCGCGTCATCGAGGTTTACGGCGCGGAATCCTCCGGCAAGTCCACCCTCTCATACCACATCATGGCCGAGGCCCAGAGGCTGGGAGGCACCGCCGCCTACATTGACGCCGAACACGCGCTCGATCCGGGCTACTCCGCCCGATGCGGCGTCAACCTGGACGACCTGCTGCTCTCCCAGCCCGACAGCGCCGAGCAGGCGCTCGAAATCTGCGAGTACCTCGTCCGCAGCAGCGCCGTCGACATCGTGGTCATTGACAGCGTGGCCGCGCTCGTCCCCAAGGCCGAGATAGACGGCGACATGGGCGACACCCATGTCGGCTTGCAGGCAAGGCTCATGTCCCAGGCGCTCAGAAAACTCACCGCCGCCATCAGCCGCTCCGACTGCTCCGTCATCTTCATCAACCAGATACGCGAAAAGGTCGGCGTGATATGGGGCAGCCCAGAGGTCACCCCCGGAGGCCGCGCGCTCAAGTTCTACAGCTCCGTCCGCATTGACCTGCGACGCATCGAGTCCATCAAGCAGGCCGGAGATTTCGTCGGAAACCGCGTCCGCGCCCGCATCGTCAAGAACAAGGTCGCGCCCCCCTTCAAGACCGCCGAACTCGACATCATGTTCAACGAAGGCATCAGCAAGCAGGGCGAACTCCTCGAAATAGGCGTCGAAAAGGGCTTCGTAACCAAGCGCGGCTCCTTCTACTCCTTCGGAGACGTCCGGCTCGGCCAGGGCCGCGAGAACTCCAAGCAGTTCCTCAAGGAAAACCCCGACATAGGCAGCCAGATAGAAGACCTCATCACCGGCCGGACGCCCGACGCCAACGACGATGCCGCCGTCAACGGAAACGGCAAAGTCTCCGACCTGGTAGTCCTGGTCGGCAAAGACGGCTAACCGTCGGTCGAACCATGACGCAAGACGACAAAGCCATCCAGAAAGCGTTAGGCCGCGCGCTCAACCTTATCTCCTACAAGCCGCGTACCGAGTCCGAACTGCGCCGCAGGCTGTCGGAGAAGGCCGAGCCGGACATAGTGGAAGCCGCGCTCGAAAGCCTGAAAGAGCGCGGCCTGGTTGACGACGCCAGGTACGCGCGCGATTGGACGGATAGCAGCGCGCGCCGAAGCCCGCGCGGTTCTCGGATGATAGTCCGGGAACTCGTCAGCAAGGGCGTTGCCCCGTCCCTCGCCGAGTCCTCGGTGGAGTGCCTGGACGACGACGCCACCGCCCGCGACGCCGCTTCCAGGTTCGCGCGGCGGCTCGCCGACGCCGACTATGAGAGCTTCCACCGCAGGCTGTGGGGCCACCTCCAGAGACGCGGCTACGGCGCTGGCGTCTCACGCCGCGCTATATCCCGCCTCTGGCGCGAACGTGAGGCGATAGAGACAGGAAGGGGCTGACGCAATGACGGATGGAGACTTCTTAAACCTCGCGCTGGTGTTCGTTCTGCTGGCGCTCTCCGCCTTCTTCTCAAGCTCGGAGTCCGCCTTCCTGTCGTTGCAGAGAACAAGGATAGCCCACCTGGTCAGCGAGGGGATTCCCGGCGCCAGAAGGGTAGCGGACATGATAGGCGAGCCTGAACGCCTTCTCGCTACCATCCTTCTCGGCAACAACGTCGTCAACGCCGCTACCACGGCGGTGATAACCGCCACGGTGGTGGCCTTCGTCGGAGACGACAGCCAGCCCGGGGGCGTCACCCCCGCAGGTGTCGTCATCGCCACCGCGATAAGCACAATCGCGCTCGTCTTGTTCGGCGAGATAATACCCAAGACGATAGCGGTCAGGAACTCCGAGAAGGTCGCGTTTCTCTATTCCCGCCCTCTGACGTGGACTGAGTACCTGCTTCTGCCATTCGTGGTCGTTCTCCAGTGGGCGACGCGCGGACTCAACGCGCTGCTCGGCGGCGACGTGTCCGACCGACGCTCCATCACCGAGGACGAATTCCGCTCCCTGATTGACATAGGCGAGGCGGAAGGCGAGTTCGAGCCGGCCGAGGCCGAGATGCTGGAGAACGTCTTCCAGTTCGGCGACCGCCAGGTCAGAGAGGTCATGACGCCCAGGACGGAGATGGTCTCCATCCGGCAAGGCAGCGATCTGCGCGAGTTCCTGGACATCTACTCCCAGACCCAGCACACCCGCTTTCCGGTCTATCGCAACTCCACCGACAACATCATCGGCATAATATCCTCCAAGGACGTGCTGCGTCGCATGGCGCAGACGGACCTGCGCTACCAGGACTCGGTCACCGAGGCCATCCGCGACACCTACTTCGTGCCGGAGACCAAGCGCATCTCAGAACTGTTCGAGGAACTGAGGACGACGGGCAACCAGATAGCGCTCGTCATTGACGAATTCGGCGGCGTCTCCGGGCTGGTTACGCTCAAGCGGCTGCTCGAAGTGGTCGTCGGCCCCGTTGGCGAGGAAGGCGAGTCCCCCGAAGAAGAGTTCCGCGCCATTGACGAGAATACCTTCCACGTCGAGGGCGGCATGAGCGTACAGGAAGCCAACGAGGAGATGGATATCGAACTCCCCCAGGGCGACTACGAGACGATAGCCGGATTCGCGCTCTACGTGCTGGGACACATACCCGCGAAGGGCGAGCAGTTCGAGCATGACAACCTGACCTTCGAGATACTCGATATGCAGGACTTGAGAATAGAGGAAATCAGGGTAACCAAGTCGGAGAACGCAGAGGGCGAGAGTGAAACTGATTCTGGTTAGACACGGACAGACCGAATCCAACAGGCTCGGCAGAATCCAGGGCGTCAACGACGCCCCGCTCAACGAAGCCGGCCGGGCGCAGGCTGAGGCCGCCGCCCGCGCGCTTGTGTCCGACGCGCCGTTTGTCCTGTACTCCAGCCCGCTTCCCAGGGCGATGCAGACTGCCCTGGCGATTGGCTCTCGCGCCGATACGCGGCCCGTCGAGGTCAAAGCTCTGATAGAGATGGACGTCGGCGAGTTTGAGGGACTGTCCGGCCCGCGGCTTCGGGAAAGATTCCCGGATATAATGCGGATGTGGGACGACAACCCCGCCGCGACCGTGATGCCCGGCGGCGAAAGCCTGCGCGACGTTCAAGGCAGGGCGTGGCCCGCCGTCCAGTCCCTAGCCGAGCGACACCGCTCAGAAACCGTGGTCGCGGTCACCCACAACTTCACGATTCACGCTATCGTCTGCGCCGCGCTGGATATGCCCCTGAACAACTTCCGCAAGCTCAGAATAGACCTCGGGGCCATTTCGCGCCTGGAAATATCGGGCAGTCGGACAACGCTGGTGTCCCTGAACGAGACAGGGCATCTGAAATGAGCCGTCCCGCGCCCGCTCAATCCGATAGCGCCGCGCTCCTGGACAAGTTGCGTCGCCGCGTCATCGCCGACGACCTTCGCGGCGCTTCCATGATAGTCGCCTTCTCCGGCGGCCCCGATTCCTCGGCGCTGCTGCACTCGCTCCACACGCTGAAAGACGAGCTGGGTCTGGAACTCCACGCCGCGCACCTCGATCATGGCCTGCGCCCTGATGCGTCGGATGCGGACGCCGCTTTCGCGCGCGAGTTCGCCGCGTCTCTCGGCGTACCGATTGCCGTCGAGAAGGCCGATACCCGTGCAGTCCAAGCCGAGCGTGGCCTGTCCACTGAGGCCGCCGCGCGCGCGGTCAGATATGAATTCCTATCGCGCCTGGCGGCGGAGCGCGGCGCGGACTGTATCGCGCTCGGCCATACCCGAGACGACCAGGCCGAGACTGTCCTGCTGAACATCCTCAGAGGATCGGGATTGGAAGGGCTGGGCGCGATGAAGGAACTGTCATCCAAGGAGATAGGAAGCAGGCGCGTAGCACTCTTTCGGCCTATGCTGTCCGTCAGCAGAGACGAGGTACTCGCCTACTGCGCCGCGAACAACCTCAATCCCCGCCTGGACGAATCCAACCTTTCGTCCGAGTTCACCCGGAACCGCGTCCGGCTAGACCTTATCCCCAAGCTCCAGGAGTACAACCCCGCCATACAGGACGCGCTCGCTCGTCTCGCTCGCCTCGCTTCCCTGGACATGGACTTCATTCACCAGGAAGTAGAGCGCGCCGCGAAAGACACAATCAGCGTTGAAGCAAACGGCGTCCGCGTCCAGCGCGAACGGTTCCGGCGGCTTCATCCGGCTGTCGGCCACCACCTGCTCAGATACGCCGTGAGGCTGGCCAAGGGCGACATGGACGACCTCGAACTCGCGCACGTATCGTGGATGTTCGGCATGATGTCGGGCGCGGCGGGCAAGAGTCTGGATCTGCCGGGCGGTCTGCGCTTCGAGGTGGACTACTACCACGCCCGCATCAGCGCGAACGCCATCTCGGATTCGCCCATGCCCACGATATACTTAGCCCCATTTCGGATTGAGGTCCCAGGCAAAACGGTCGCGGGCGGATGGGAGATTTCGGCTCGATTGGCCCTGAACGACGAGGGGTTTAACTTCGGCGAGACGAGCGACCAGCGTCTCTCGGAGAGATTCGACGCGGACGCGCTGGGAGACGCCCCGCTGGTACGGACGCGCAGGGCCGGGGATACATTTCAGCCGCTGGGCATGAAGGGCCAGAAGAAACTCAAGGACTTCATGATAGACGCGCGCGTCCCGCGCAGATGGCGAGACAGCGTACCGCTGGTTGAATCCGGCGGGAGCGTGGCCTGGGTAGTGGGATGGCGGATTGCTGACTGGGCCAAGGTAGCGCCGGACACGCGAAGAGTCCTCGAAATGCAGTTCGAGAGGGCGCCGGACGGCTGAAATCTCTACGGCTACATTACCCTATTGAGGCGCGGGCTTTCGGTTATGCCCGGGGTGCGGCCTCGCTTGGCTATGGGATTGCCGTCCACCTCGTGAATGTCGGCGGTGAAGTTGTTGGGCGGGGCGTTGGAGATGTAGCTTCCGACGCTGAAGGTGTCAACGCGCGCGCGCGCCTGGGTGAACTCCCTTATCCTGTCGGGATTGAACCCGCCGCTGACGAATATCTCCACGTGCCTGAAGCCAGCCAAATCCAGCCTGGCGCGCACCTCTTTGACGAGATCCACCGTAACGCCGCCACGCTCGGGCGGCGTGTCCATCCGCACGCCCCGCAGACGCTGGCGAAGCGCGTGCGCTACCTCCAGCGCCTCAACCGCCTCGTCATTGAACGTATCCACAATGGCCACTCGCGGCACGTCCTGGGGAATGTGCCTGTCGAAAAGTTGTATGGCCCTCACCGAGTCGCCCAGAATGAGGGGCAGAGCGTGGGGCATACTGCCGGAAGGCGTCGTTCCGGCCAGTCTCGCGCCCATAACCGTGGAGCAGGAAGCGCATCCGCCCACGACAGCGGAGTAGTCCACCGTCGGCGCGACATTCGGGTGAATGTGTCCGGCGGGCGTGGCTATGATGGGCACTCCGTCTGCCTCGTTCACGCACTCCCTGGCCGCCGTCGCCCATCCGGTGCAGGAAGAGAGTATGCCGCAGATGATCGTCTCGTACAGGCCGAAGGAGTTGTAGGGCGCCCTGATTCTCAGAGCGACTTCCTTCGGCGTGACCAGGTCGCCCTCGTCCAGAGACCATACCTCGATTCCGGTCTCTGGGAGAACTCTTTCCAGCAGGGAGCGCACTTCCCGCACTCCGCACAGCACCCCGCCGCGTTCAGGAAAGAACTCCATGATGATCGTGGGATTGATGTTCTCGTTGCGTAGTATGGTCATCGTACGCTGGAGGTAAACGTCCGAGGTGTCTCCAACCAGCACTGAATGGCGTATCTCTATCTGTGATGAAGTGTTTACCATTTGAAAGCCTGAATGAGTGAACTAAGTCCGGTACGCTCGCGCGAGCGGCGTCACGCCGTATGAGCGGGGTGAACCAGCCTGGCGCCGAGTATCTTTTCCATGTGGTCGAGAGCATAGCGATGCGCGTCCGAGTCAAAGGACGCCACGCAGTCGGTCGGGACGTCCACGGCGTAGTCGCGGTTGCGCGCGTCGGCGGCGGTGTGCATGACGCAAATGTCGGTGCATACGCCGCACACTATAACCCTACCGGGGTTCAGTTCGGCCAGGCGCTCCTCGAGATCGGTCTCGAAGAAGGCGCTGTACCGCCTCTTGCGAATGGTCTCGCCCTCATAGCCGCGAAGTTCGGAGATGACCTCGGCTTCCTCCGTGCCGCGAACGCAATGCACGGGGAACATCTGGAATTCCAGATCGTCCGGGTCGTGGGTGTCGCAGATGAAGATGACCTCTCCGCCGTCCGCCCGTTCGCGCTCGATGAGAGCCTGGACCCTGGGAATGATGTCGCGCGCCTCGTCGCCGCAGTACAGGTTATGCCCCGGCTCCATGAAGCCGACTACCATGTCCACTACAAGCACAACGTTGCTCATCTCTCCCCTCCGATTCGGATGATTTTCCGAGATTCTAACATTTTTCGGCGCGACTCTGCCGACTTTCAGCGATATGTATTAAGATAGCGTAGTGAATTGCAGTACACCAGATTTTACGGGAGATCATGATGACGACTGGCGAGACAAGGGAAGGATTCGAGATATACGATGACCGCTTCAGGGCTATGCTGCCCGACGACGCGCGACTCGCAAAACACCATACGGGCATGGACTGGGCCGAGGGGCCGGTCTATTTCGCCGACGGGGACTATCTGCTGTGGAGCGACATACCGAACGACCGGATACTGAGATACTCGGACGCCGACGGGGTATCGGTCTTCCGCGAGCCGTGCGGCTACACCAACGGCCACTACCGCGACGCCCAGGGGCGGCTGCTGAGTTGCGAACACGGCGGACGCCGAGTGAGCCGCACCGAACCGGACGGGACCGTGGTGGCTCTCGCGGACAGCTATGAGGGCAAGAAGCTCAATTCGCCCAACGACCTGGCGGTGAAGTCGGACGGATCTATCTGGTTCACCGATCCGCCATACGGCATTCTGAGCGACCGCCAGGGCCACAAGGCTGAGAGCGAGTTGGGCGCGTGCTACGTGTTCCGGCTGGAGCCGGATACGGGCGCGCTGGAGATAGTGGCGGACGATTTTGACAGGCCGAACGGGATCTGCTTCTCACCGGACGAGAGCGTTCTGTACGTGTCGGACACGGGGGAGCCGGGGCATATCCGCGCTTTCGACGTGGTGGACGGCAAGCGTCTGGCGAACAGCCGGGTGTTCGCGGTGGTGTCGCCGGGCAAGTCGGACGGCTTTCGGGCGGATACGGAGGGGAACATCTTCACGAGCGCGCGGGACGGGATACACGTGTACAGTCCGGCAGGGGAGCTTCTGGGCAAGATATTGACGCCTGAGAACGCGGTCGCCAATTGCTGCTTCGGCGGGCCGGAGAGGAACCGCCTCTACATCACGGCGGACAAGTCGCTGTACTCCATCGTCCTGAACGCGCGGGGGGCGCAGAGGCCGTAGGGGAGAAGCCGGAGCTACTCGACGACGAGGAACTGTCCCATCATACCAATATCTTCGTGATCGAGTATGTGGCAGTGATACATATAGGGTGTGTCGTTGTCTGCGTAGGAGTTGAAGCGGGCAGCGATGACGACCTCGCGACCGGGATCCAAGAATACAGAATCCTCCCAACCGGACTCCTCGGGTGGTGGGGGTTCGCCATTAATCGCCAGTATCTGGAACTGAGTCTGGTGGACATGGAGCATATGCATACCAGTGTCGGCAGTAATGGTCCAGCGCTCAGTGTCGCCGAGTCGCACTGTCTCGTTGATCTGGTTCATATCCATCTGAACTCCGTTGATGCCCCAACCTTCGCCCACCTTTTCCATGTGGAAGCTCCGGTCGAACGCGATCTCCGAATCGGAGATTCGCTCTATGGTCGCGAGTTCGTCGGGAATCGGACCGGAATTCGAGACCGACCCGTTCGGGCGGAGTTCAAGCACACGGCCAAATGTGCCGTCGACCAGAGCTACGGAAGCCATGCCGACGCCGACGATAATCTCGGACCGGTCGCCGGGACCGAGCGTGAGTCGGTCGAGCAGGACAGGATTAGCCAGATAGCCGCCGTCGGAGGCGATCTTGGTCATCGTGGCTCCCTCCACGCTGAGCTCATACATCCGCGCTTGGCTGGCGTTGAGCAGGCGGAGCCGAACCAATCCTTCAGGCACCTCGACGAATGGATTGATCGTGCCGCTCACCGTCAGCGTGCGATCTAGGTTGCCCCTCCCGCCAGGGTCTATGGCGAAGTCCAATTGGCCGTCGTCAGTGAAGTCCCGGTCCTGTATGATGACCGGAATGTCGTCAACGCCGTAGGTTTTAGGCAGCGGCGCGACGGCGGGGTTGTCGTCTTCGATGATTATCAGACCTGCCGCGCCGCGATAGACGTGCTCGGCTGTGGACCCATGCGTGTGGGGATGATACCAGAGCGTGGCCGCGGGCTGCATGACGTCGAAGTCAGCCACCCAGGTTGTCCCGGGTTCGATAATGCTGTGGGGGCCGCCGTCGTCCTCGGCAGGGACGTCTGCGCCGTGCCAGTGCGTCGTTGTGACTTCATCCAACTCGTTAGCGACGTTGATGACCACCGAGTCTCCGGTTCTGAGACGAAGTGTGGGACCGAGCACAGACATTCCGTTGTAGGAATAGGTGTCCGTCAGGGTTGTCTGCCGATAGTCGTGACGTGATGTTCCAATCATGAGGTCGTAATGCGTGACGCCCTTCACTACCGTCGGCTCTAGCAACGGTGGGACCAACAAGGGCGTGGTCGCTGGCGTGTCGAGCGTTACCCGCTCGACCGACTCGCCACAACCAGACAGCAAGACCGCCATCACGATCACGCCGGCAATAGCGTTTGTTCTGCCCCGGGCGCGACTGCAATGACGAAGGGCATTGGCCAGCGCCCTTCCGATTTCGGTACTCATTGCCGTTGGGCCGCCAGACTTTAATCGGCGGCGGCTTCGGCGGCCTCGGTGGCGGCGGTCCTTTCGACGAAGGGCTGGCCGTTGGTGGGGTCGACTTCGAAGGGGCTGGTGAGTTCGAGTTCGTCGGCTATTTCGCGGACGGCGGGCAGGACGTATTCGCCCATGAGACGCAGGCTTCGCATCTGGTCTTCGTGGGTCATGGCGCCGTCGCCGTCCCAGAAGAAGACGCTGCCGGGCCGGAGCGTTTCGAGGACGTGGCGGATCTTCGGGATTACGGTGTCAGGGGTGCCGGACACGACGGTGTAGTTTTCGACCTGCTCTTCGTAGGAGGTGCTTAGCACGCCGCCGCGGTTGGCGGTGGCGGCGTCGCGGGTGGGCAGGACGCGCCTGCGGGACGTGAGGCCGGGGAGTCCGAGCAGGGCTGGGTTGGCGGTGCCTTCGTTGCCGGCGAGGAAGGGGTTGCTGGGGCCCTGGACGAATTTGCGGCCAACTTCGTCGGCTAATTCTTCGGTTTCGTCAACGTGGACTTTCCAGAGGTAGCCGATGTTCTGGGGGCCGGATTCGTAGCCGAGTTCGGCGGCGGTGTCGTGGTATATCTGGAAGGCTTCCTGGGTGGGGCCGAGCTTGGTGGCGAGCATGATGTAGGGGATGCGGTTTGTGGCGGCCCATACGAGGGAGTCGCGGCTGACGACGCCCGGCAGCCAGATTGGGGGATGGGGCTTCTGGTAGGGGCTGACCCAGGGGTTGACGTAGCGGTAGTTGTAGTGCTTGCCCTCCCAGCGGAAGGGGCCGGGGGTCGTCCATGCCTTGACGATGAAGTCGTGGGCTTCCTGGAAGCGCTCCCAGTTGTAGGGGGGCGGGGAGTTGTGAGCTACGCTCTCGCGTCCGGTTCCGCGCACCCAGCCGGAGACGAGCCTGCCGCGCGAGATCATGTCTATCATGGCGAGCTGTTCGACCAGCCAGAGGGGGTCGTCCCAGATGGGGATGATGTTGCCGAGCAGGACTATCTTGGCGCGGTTGGTTATCTTGGCGAGGATGGACGCCTCGACGTTCATCGCGCCGCCCATGCAGAAGGGGGTGCTGTGGTGTTCGTTGAGCATGATGCCGTCGAAGCCGACTTCTTCGGCATAGACGCGCTCGTCGAGGTATCGGTTGTATAGGTCGGCGCCGACCTGGGCGTCGTATATCTCGTTGCTGAGAGTGAGGTCCTTGATGGGCAGTCCGGTCGCGCCGAAGTAGCCCGATTTCGGGTCCTGGTAGGGTCTTTCGGTGAAGTGGCCTATGAACATGGTGGACTCCCGTTTAGCTTGGTTTGGGGGCAGTGTATCACAGTTGTTAGTTTTTAGTTTTCGGTATTCAGTCGGGAAATGTCGTTCGTTCTTCTGGGGAGCGCGCAGGCGGTTTGCAGGGGGGCTGCTGGGAGGCTTGGTGAGCGCTTTTCCCCTGCATCCGCCCTGCATAACCCTGCATTTCCCAGTTCAGCGAATTTTTTCGACTCCACCAAGTCGCATCAGGGCATATAGGGCGGCCACCCGCCATCCCGCGCAGGCTTAGGTTCCTTGTCTGTTTCGGCGGCCATCTCGGTCATCCTCATGATGGTATCGGCAATCTTGGCCATGGCGCGGGCGTTGTTTGCGGAAGGCGGGGCGGCCTGGAGCTCGTTGAACACTTCTCGCAAACCTTTCACCATGTCATCGAGTCCAAGTTCTCTCAGCTTCTTCTGCGCCCTGACCTTCTTGCCCTTTGCGCGTCCGCCCGCAGCGCGCGCGTAGGCAAGCTCAGGATCGTGGGCGAAGCAGTAGCCCGTGGCGGATACGGGTAGTCCAGCGCAGACCTCGCCATTGCGTTTTATGGCAGGGCAAGGCAGGTAATCTAGGAGCGCGGTCCTGAGCTGTTCTACCATCACCTCTTCCAGCGGCGCGTGGCCAGGCTTACGCGGCTTACGCTGGTCTAAGTTTTCAATCAGCTGTTCTTTGGTCATGTTCATCACGTCGTCTTTTGTCAGCATCTTCCGCCTCCCGAACATTGTTTCGCCAGTAATGATAGGGGATTCTGTGAGTTGCGTCAAGGGTAACTTTGGGGATAGTGGTTAGTTGTTAGTATTTAGTTTTTAGTGGGCGGGTCGTTGCGCGGTATGTGAGAGGCGCATATAATCGCGGTCAGCGAAATGGCGGGCTAGGTTCAGTTTAGGGAGGGGCGTGATGGCGGAGTCGTATGATTTTCTGGTGGCGTCGAATCTGCATAAGGCGTTCGGGCATATAGTGGCGGTGGATGACGTGTCGTTTTCGATACGGCGCAGGGAGATTTTCGGGCTGCTGGGGCCGAACGGGGCGGGGAAGACGACGACGATACGGATGCTTTCGACTGTGCTGAGCTCGGATGAGGGTGACGTTACGATAGGCGGGTTCTCGGTGGCGCGGGAGAGTGACCGGGTGCGGGAGATAATCGGGGTGTGTCCGCAGGAGTTGGCGCTGTACCCGGAGCTTTCGGCGCGGGACAACCTGGTGTTCTTCGGGCGGATGGCGGGGCTGAGCGGGCGAGAGGCGGCGGAGGCGGCGAGCGAGAATCTGGAGCGGGTGGGGTTGCTGGACAGGGCGCGGGATAAGGTGGATAAGTTTTCGGGCGGGATGAAGCGGCGGGTGAATATAGCCATCGCGCTGATGAGCCGTCCGCAGCTTTTGTTCCTGGATGAGCCGACGGTGGGGATTGATCCGCAGTCGCGCTATCACATTTTCGAGACGGTGGAGTCGCTGCGGGATGAGGGTCTGACGGTGCTGTACACGACGCACTACATGGAGGAGGCGGACCGGCTGTGCGATAGGCTGGGGATAATGGATAACGGGCGGGTTATCAGGCTGGGGAGTCCGCGTGAGCTGAAGTCGGAGATCGGGGATCCGGGGGAGGTGTCGCTGGAGAGTGTGTTTTTGGAGTTGACGGGGCGGAATTTGAGGGACTGAGGGGGTGTCTGAACTGTGATTTTAGTGATTGCGGGATGGGCAGGATTAGGGCTTATTCAGGAGCAGTGAGATATGAATTGGATTTCCTCGCTTCGACTGGTGAATTTCAAGAACTTCGCGGACGAAACCCTGAAGATGGGGCCGTTCACGGTAATCGTGGGGGCCAACGCGAGCGGGAAGAGCAATATCAGGGACGCTTTTCGCTTTCTGCACGGCATAGGGCGGGGCTATACGCTGGCGGAGATATTTGGCGGGAGATACGGGGCGGGGGGGCAGAGTGAATGGACGGGAATTCGAGGGGCACCGGATGAGATAATAAGATTTGGGGAACGATCATTCACTATCCAGGTTCAAGTGGCTGGTATATTCGATTATACGATAGAGGTTTGTAAGGATGGAACCGATACCGGCGCGTTCAGGGTCGCGCGGGAAGAACTCAAGGTTTATCGTTTCACAGACTACACCAGCCATCCTGGAGAAAACGATCCAGTTCATGCTCAAGATGACGATACGCATCTTCTTATCCGAATGGGGAAGACCGGAGAACAGAAGCGATTTGGCAGCCGGATCGCGGTGAGGCCCAACCAACCCGCACTGACTCAACTAGAAGAGCATAAACAAGTCATTGGAGCTAATGAATCCGCCGCCGAGATTGTCCGCCGAGCGTTTGCGAATATGCGTTTTCTGGATTTGGAGCCTCAGAGAATGAGACTGCCCGCTTTTCCAGGGCAGACGATTCTTGGGGATAGCGGGGAGAACTTGCCCACGGTCCTGCGGGAAATCTGCTCCGATACGAAGCTGGAGAGCAGACTGTCGGAATGGATTCGGGAACTGACGCCTATGGACGTTCAAGCCTTTGAGTTTCCGATTGATTCGACTACGGGCTGGGTACAACTAGTCATTCGTGAAGGGAACGGTAGAAGGGTGTCCGCCTACGGGGCTTCGGACGGTACGTTGCGCTTGCTCGCCGTGTTGGCGGCTTTGCTGGGCGACCAGACCGAGAATCTGTTTGCGCTTGAGGAAATAGACAACGGGATTCATCCGTCCAGGATTCAGTTGCTTATTGACCTGATCGAGGGGCAGACCGCGGAGGGGCGAAGCCAAGTGGTGACGACAACGCATTCTCCCGACCTGCTGACGCTGGTGAACGACGATACATTTGAGAACGCCTCAGTGGTGTACCGCGACGAAAATTCGTCGGACGGGGTTATTCGCCCGATAGCGGGATTGCCGAAAGCGAAGGAGTTGCGCGCTTCCCAAGGCTTGGGCCGACTTCACGCATCCGGGTGGATGGAAGACACGCTGGCGTTTACGGAGTATTCGCCCGGATATAGCGGAGTTGGGGAATGAATATCTTGATAATCCCCGAGGATTTCCGCAAAGACCAGTATATCCTCAAGCCCATCTTCCAGAGACTTGTGGGCGCACTCGGAAGCGGTTCATCGCGCGTTCGAGTTTGCCAGGATCCTCTGCTTGGTGGGGTGAGCGAAGCGCTGAAGTCGAGTCGCATAGAAGAGGTGATCGAAAGGTATCCGATGGTACACATATTCATCTTGTGCGTTGACCGAGACGGCAGAGTGGGACGCAGGCAGCGTTTGGATGAGATTGAGGCCGAGTTTGGTTCAGCGCAGATATTCCTGACGGAGAACGCCTGGGAAGAGTTGGAGACCTGGGTTCTCGCGGGGGTGGATTTGCCAAGTGATTGGAGGTGGGCGGATGTGAGAGCCGAGGTCGAGGTGAAGGAGCGTTATTTCGATCCGTTGGTCGCGCAATTGGGTTTGTCGGGTTCTCCGGGCGGCGGAAGGAAGGCGTTGGGGGAAGCGGCTTCGCAGCGTATTGGGGCTATACGGCAGAAGTGTTCGGAGGACTTCGACAGTCTTGCCAGACGGTTGCGGGGTGAGTTGTAGGTGAGAGGGGCTGACCTACGACTTGAGCATACCCGCGAGTCGGAATACAATATCGGCAAAGGTCGCCGTTTCGCGCGGGGCCATCACATCCAGGAGGGTTACTGCCATGCCAGATAAGGATATCGCGTTACTGCCGCACCTTATGCGCCGCGCGGGATTTGGCGCGACGCCCGATGAACTAGAACGCTACGCCGAGATGGGATACGAGGCGACCGTGGAGGAGCTTCTGCACCCCGAGAGTATGCCGCCCGCGCTTGGAGACGAAGACCTCATCCGGCGCTATCACGTGGACGAAAACGGCTTGCTGATAGTGGATAGCTGCCAGGCGTACCTGGTCTATCGCATGATCAACACGCGCCGCCCGCTCGAAGAGAAGCTCGCGCTGTTCTGGCACGGCATATTCGCCACCGGCTACACCAAGCTGAACCAGCCCAAGGCGATTCTGAACCAGATAGAGATGTTCCGCAGGCGCGGGTTTGGACGCTTCCGGGACCTGCTGGTCGAGGTTTCCAGGGACCCGGCGATGATCTTCTGGCTGGACAACAAGGATAACCACAAGGACGCCGTAAACGAGAACTACGGCAGGGAGATCCTGGAGTTGTTCTCGATGGGTGTCGGCAACTACACCGAGGACGACGTGAGGCAGTGTTCGAGGGCGTTCACGGGCTGGACTATCCGCAACGCTGTCCATCATACTGTGCGGGCTTCTCAGGATTCGGTGTGGCCCTACGGACGCTTGGACTGGCAGTATGAATATCTGAGCGGCGACCACGACGACGGCGAGAAGACGTTCCTGGGCCGGCGGGGCGCGTTCGACGGCGAGGATGTAATTGACATCATCTGCGAGCAGCCCGCGACGGCGCGCTTCATCTCGCGTCATCTGTACAACTTCTTCGTGGCGGACGAGCCGCAGGTACCGGCGTGGGAGACAACACCGCCGCGCGATCCCGCCGCGATAGACACGCTGTCCGCCGCATACTTTGAGAGCGGCGGAGAGATTCGCGCCATGCTTCGCGCGCTGTTCAACTCGGACTTTTTCAAGCGAGCGCAGTTCGCGAAGGTGAAGAGCCCGGCGGAGATGGTCGCGGGCGCGGCGCGGCAGTCGGGCGGCTTCGCGTTCCCAGACGTAGAGGATATTCAACTCGCGCTCCAGACGGGCAACATGGGGCAGATGTTGGTGGATCCGCCGAGCGTGGAGGGATGGCACACCGGCCCGGAGTGGATCAGCACCGCGAGCCTGGTCAACCGCGTCAACTTCGCCGCGCGGCAGTTCGCCGACGCGACAAGGCCGGGCGTCAGGGACATTATCGAGCGCGTCCAGGCGCGAGGGCCGGGCCTCACGCCAGAACGGATGGTGGAGAGTTGCCTTGAGTTCATGGGAGCTATGAGCGTTTCAGCGCGCACACGGCAGGAACTCGTCGAGTACGCGACGGACACCGGCGCTGACGGCGAATCGGCTGAGCGCTTGAAGGAACTGCTACAGATGATAGTGGCGACCCGCGAATACCAGATGGCCTGAGGCTTGGAGTCGCGTTATGGCGGTCACGGACCAACTTTACAGTTACAGTCACACGATAGGCCTATACTCGCTGCAAGGGCGGGGATTCAATAATCCCGTGGATATGGCCTTCGGCAAGGATGGCGTGATTTACGTACTGAATCGAGCCGGCCCCGAGGTTTCAGCCAGGATGCCGTACAAGCGCGTTACTATCTGCACCGTGGACGAGCGATATTTAGGCGAGTTCAGCAGCGGCGGGGTGGAAGACGGACAGATGATGTGGCCGTCTTCAATCGCTACGGACCGCGACGGCAACGTGTACGTGTCCGACGAGGCGCTGCAACGCATCACCATCTTCGACGGCCAAGGGAGCTACCTGGACAAGTGGGGCGTCAAGGGGGGCGCGGACGGCGAGTTCAACCGCCCATCGGGCATAGCCTTCGACTCTGAGGACAACCTGCTGGTTACGGACAGCCTCAACTGCCGCGTGCAGCGTTACACCCGCGAGGGGCGCTTTCTGGGGTCGTGGGGCAGACCGGGTAGCGCGGATGGAGAGTTCAACCTGCCCTGGGGCGTACACGCGACCGCCGAGGGGGACATACTGGTGGCGGACTGGCGCAATGACCGCGTTCAGCGTTTCGACGCCGACGGACGTCATGCGGCTACATACGGCGCGACGGGCGACGCGGACGGCGAGTTCAACCGCCCGGCGGGGGTAACGACCGACGCGGAGGGCAATATATACGTGGCGGACTGGGGCAATGAGCGCGCGCAGGTTTTGAGTCCCGACGGGAGTTTCCTAGCCAAACTGCGCGGCGCGTCGGGCATATCCAAGTGGGGGCAGGAGTATTTCGAGGCCAACGCCGAGGAGTTGCGCGAGCGCCGGAAGTCGGACATGGAGCCGGAGCCAGGCCCAATGGCGCGGGGCAGCGCGCGGGAGGAATCGGCCAACATCGAAAAGTTGTTTTGGGGTCCCACCGCGGTGAAGGTGGACAATGAGGGCAGGCTGTACGTGGTGGAAAGTTGCCGGTTCCGCATACAGGTGTACCAAGGCGGCTAGAGGTACCTTCCTCGGGTCCGCCATTCGCGCTGATGGGTGATTTCGGATGAGCAGATGGGTGAGTATCGTGGTGGCGGTGGCTGTGATTGGGGCTGTCTGGCTTGTGGCGTCCCTTGATCTGGCGTACTCTCAGGACCATGAGGCGGTCTCGGAGCGGGCCGCGTTCGCTCTGTTTGGTTTGGAAATCAGGGATTGGACGTATTTGGCGCGTATCGCCCAAGGGGTTTTCACAGTCGCGGCGATTTTGGTGGGTGGAGTTTTCGCCTGGCGGAACGCTCATATATTCAGGCACAACGCGCCTCACGTGAATGTCTCGCATGAGATAGCGCACATATTTCTGAGTGAAGAATATGTGTATATCGCGGTTACCGCTACGTTGCATAACACTTCGAGGGTCAACATAGAGTTTCTGAACGGATATTCGAGGATACAGCAGGTTACGCCGATAGAGGATGAAGAGATAGAAAGGCTGTATGGCGAGGCGTTCCAGACGGAGCGTCCGGGATACTTTCAGTGGCCTACTCTGGGCTATTACCCTACTGACTGGGAACAAGATGGTCTGACCGTAGAGCCGGGTGAACGAAGGACAGAGACATTTGAGTTTATCGTGTCAAGAGATACCGAGTCAGTCATCGCAACTACGTATTTCTACAATTCAAGAGTAGTTGGAAAGATACCCGCAGGGACGGACCCCGAACACACGCGCAGGTTAAAGGGGAAAGTTTTGCGATGGAGAGAGGTCAGGGGACCCCGAGGTTGGGGTAGAGCCTCTACTTATACAGTCCCCAGAAATGAGGGCCTGTTATAATGTCCGTAGATGTGGAAAGGATAGGATAGGCGCTATGCAGAGGAAAATTGTGACAATCAGGAAAAGTGGCACAAACGAAAGGCCGGCTCCGCCGCCGCCGCCATATACGGGGAAGCCGCCGGGGGCGAAGTCGTCGAAGAAGAAGTGAGTGAATCCGGTGCTTCGTCCGCTGTACATAGCGTTTCTTGACTTGAAGCGGTTTCTGCTGAATCCGGGGGAGCTGGCTTTCAGCGTCGCGCTGCCGGTTTTGCTGTTCGCGCTGATGTATGGGGCGTTCGGGGGCGGGGAGGCGAGTTTTCACGCTACGGCGCACGTGGTTGATCTGGACGGCGGGGAGTATGGGCGGGAGTTGATAAGGCGGCTGGACGGGATGGATGAAATCAGCGTTCGGGAGAGGACGTTGGCGGACGCGGACGGGGCGCTGGAGCGGTCGGCGATTCTGACGGCGGTGGTGATTCCGACGGGGTTCTCGGACGCGCTTGAGGCGGGGGAGCCGACGCATATCCTGTTCAAGCAGCGAGGATACGGGGGTGAGACGGGGCAGATAGTGGCGAGTATCGTACAGGGCGCGGCGACGGAGATGGGCGGGGAGATACAGTCGCGGCGGATGGTTCACGAAGCTCTTTCGGGCGCGGGCGTGTCGGAGGGTGAGATTGACGCGGAGTTCGAGCGGCGGCTGGCGGAGTCGCGGCGGAATCCGGCTGTGGGAGTGGAGGTACGCGGACTGGGCGAGGCTGAGGAAGCGAATTTTCTGAACAGGCTGATGCCGGGCGTTACGGTGATGTTCCTGATGTTCGCGGTGACGATGGGGGCGCAGACGCTGGTGGAGGAGCGACGAATCGGGACGCTTGAGCGGCTGATGACGACGCGGCTGGGCATCAACCAATTGTTCGCGGGGAAGTTCATATCCGGGACGCTGAGGGCTACGCTGCAGGCGGTGATTCTGCTGGCGTTGGGGTTCGCGATACTACGGGTGGGCGACCTGTTGGATTTCGCGCAGCTGGTGGCGTTTTCGGTTCTGGTGGCGGCGGCGGTGAGCGCGGTTGGACTGGTTATAGGGGCGGCGGCGCGGACGCGAGACCAGGCGATATGGGCGGCTGTGTTCTTCACGATGTTCATGACGATTTTCGGCGGGACGTTCTTCGCGGTGTCGGATGGGCCGCTGGCGGTGGTGGCGCGGTTCACGCTTAATCATTACGCTATCGAGGCGATGGATGGAATTCTTTCGTCGGGCGCGAGTCTGTCTGATGATGTGGTTGGACTGGGAGTCATGGTCGGGGTTACTGTGGTCGGGCTGGTTGTGGCGCGAACGCTGTTCAGGTCATCGGAAGGGGGACGGTAGGTTGAGAACGGTTCTGCGCCAAGCGATGCTGATAGCGGTGAAGGATACGCGGATATTCTTCAAAGACAAGTTCGCGGTGGGGTTCGCGTTCCTGTTTCCGTTCCTGTTCGTGATAGGGTTTTCGCTCGCTCTGCGCGGGCAGGGGCCGGAGGATGAACCGCTGCGGCTGGTTATCGCCACGCAGGAAGGCGCGGAAAGCGTCAGCGCGCAGATAATCGAGGGATTGGCGGACGAGGCGGGCGCGGGAAACGTAACTGCGATGGCGTATGAGGACGCGCTGGCCGCCGTGGAGCGAGGCGACTTGGATGGGTTCGTGGCGTTTCCACCGGATTTAAGCGAGCGGCTTATAAGCGGCGCTCCGACGGCGCTGGAGGTTGTGGTCGGGGACGCTTCGCCAGAGACCCAGGCGGCGCTGCAAGGGTTCGCGCGGGCCGTAGCGAGCCAGTTGTCGCAGGGATTCGTGGCGTTCAGCGCGATTGGGCGGCTGTCGGGCGGGGAGTTCGCCATCCGGCCTCCGACGATTGGACCAGCGCCGGATGACTTTGTTTCGCCTATCGGGTTCGAGGTGGAGCGAGTCGGGGACATGGAGCCGTTCCTGCCGTCGAACTTCGCGCTGCCGGCGTACCTGACGATGTTCCTGTTCTTCGCGGCCGCGTTGAGCGCGGAGGCGATAGCGCGCGAACGACAGTCGCACACGCTGGAGCGGCTAATGTCGAACGGGACACGGCGGGAGTCGGTTATCGTGGGCAAGTTCGCTGGGACGGCGTTCCGGGGGGTGTTGCAGCTTGGGGTAATGTGGGCAGTCGGGATACTAGCGTTCGGGATAGATTTGGGGGCGTCGCCCGCGGCGGTGATAATCATCTCGATGCTGATGGCGCTGGCGTCGGCGACGTTCGGGGTGATGCTGGCGAGTTTCGCTAATAACGTTCAGGCGGCGTCGGCGGCCGGGGTTCTGCTGTCGCTGGTTCTGGCGCCGATAGGCGGGTGCTGGTGGCCGCTGTTCATAACGCCGCAATGGATGCAGTCGCTGGCTAAGCTGACGCCTCACGGGTGGGCGAACGGCGGGTTCAACAAGCTGATGCTGTTCGGCGCGGAGTTCGGGGACGTAACGCAGGAGATGGCGGCGCTGGTGGGGTTCGGGGTCGTGTTCATGGCGGTGGCGCTGTGGCGGTTCAGGATGTCTTCGTCGGCGGGTTAGGCGGCGAGGAATCCGTCGGGCGCGAGGGCGCGGTTGGGGAAGTCGCGGAGGAGTCGGGAGTCGGAGGTTACGAGGGGGACGTCGAGGTGGTTGGCGAGGGCGATGAATTCGCAGTCGTAGGCGGAGCAGGTGGATTGGGAGACGAGGCGGAGGACGGCGGCGGAATCAACTTGGTGTTCTTTGCCGGCCATGAAGAACTCAGTTTTGTCCATTGCGTCAAGAATTTCCTCATAACTCATAATCTCGGCGCGCAGATAACCAGCTAAAGCGCTTCTGAACTCTGAGCGCCATAGAGTTGGGGCGCGCCATTCCGGGTACTTGCGAAGGACCGACTGGGCCAACTCCCGATGAGGGCCGTAAGTCATTGCATAGACGAGAAGATTTGTATCGGCTATCATCACAGTCGTCCTTCGCGCTTCGCTCCATTCACGTCTTCTTCCGTTGCCCATACCCTTCCTTCCAACTTGCGACTTAGCCGCTGGGTATATTCGATGAACTCTTCCGGCTTCATTGGAGACGCGAACCGAGAAGGCACAATCCCAAATGCCTGCCCGGATTCTCCAAGCCTGCCTTCGCGTTTGAATCGGTTTAGTTCTTCTTCGTCTCCGATGTACACGCCTGGCATACTTTCGCGGGTCTGTCTTGCGATTTCGAGCCATGGGTCAGGCTCTTGGTCTGGCTCAACGATCTCGTCTCCTAGTCGGCCTTCTCGTTTGCCCCTAGTTACGTCTTCCTCCGTAACGTAGGAATCAGGATAGCGATTTCTTAGTTCTCTAAAATTCCTGATCATTTCTTCGGTTGTAGGTCTATCATGGGGGGAGGACGTCTGTATTTGTGAAAGCCAGACTACCACTTCCTCGTCTAATGTACGGTTATTCTCAAGAGCGCAGCGCTCCAACTTCTTTAGCAGGTCGTCGGGGATGTTGTGGATGGTGAGGGTTGCCATGTCCGGCCTCCTAAGATTGCATCATTCGCTGGGCGGTGACGCCAATTTCGCCGGGGGCGGGGATGATGGAGACTCCGGCGGCGGCGAGCGCCTTGACTTTCTCGCTGGCGCGGCCCGCGCTTCCGGTGATGATGGCTCCAGCGTGTCCCATGCGCTTGCCCGGAGGGGCGCTCTGGCCGACTATGAGCGCTGCGACGGGCTTTGTGAATTCGTCGCTGGCTATGTATTCGGCGGCTTCCTGCTCGCGCGTTCCGCCTATCTCGCCAATCATGACCACGCCGTCGGTGTCCGGGTCGTCCTGGAACATCTTGAGAATGTCCACGAAGGATGAGCCGTTGACCGGATCGCCGCCTATGCCGACGCAGGTGGACTGTCCGATGCCGAGTTCGGTTAGCTGGCCGACGGCCTCGTAGGTGAGCGTGCCGCTGCGGGAGACGACGCCCATGCGCCCGGGCGCGTGGATGTGGCCGGGCATTATGCCCATCTTGAAGTTCTCGCCCGGAGATATTACACCGGGGCAGTTGGGGCCTATCAGGGTGGCGGACTTGCCCTTGAGGTATCGGACGACGCGCACGGTGTCCATGACGGGGATGCCCTCCGTTATACAGGCGATGACTTCGATTCCGGCGTCGACGGATTCGACGATGGCGTCGGCGGCGAATGGCGGGGGAACGAAGATGAGCGAGGCGTTCGCGCCGGTTTCGGCTACGGCCCGCTCGACGGTGTTGTACACCGGCACGTCGTCGTCGAACATCTGGCCGCCGCGTCCGGGCGTTACGCCAGATACGAGATTCGCGCCATACTCACGGCAGCGAAGGGCGTGGAAACTGCCCTCGCGTCCAGTGATTCCCTGTACCATCAGTCTTGTGTCCCTGCCTACCAGTATGCTCATTTGGCTGCTCCAGTCGGTTCAATTAGGAATTAAGAATTGACAATTATGAATTGGCGTCTATTATCCGCGAATGGCGGCGGCGGCTTGGCCGAGGTCGTTGACCAGGGTGACGTCGAGGCCAGAGTTGGCCAGGATGTCGCGGCCCTCGTCGGCGTTTGTGCCGAGCATCCTGACAACCATCGGGCGCATCTTGCCGGGCGCTCTCTCGGAGGCCATGACGAACCCGCGCGCGGCGACGTCGCATCGCAGTATGCCGCCGAATATGTTCACCAGCACCTTCTTTACATTGGCGTCGGAGAGGACGATTTCGAGCGACTTGGCGACCTTTTCCTCGTCCGCGCCGCCGCCTATGTCCAGGAAGTTAGCGGGCGAGGCTCCGGCGGCGTGGGTGACGTCCATGGTGGCCATGGCCAGGCCGGCGCCGTTGACGATGCAGCCGATGTCGCCGTCGAGCTTGACGTAGTTGATGTCGAACTTGCCAGCCTCGACCTCAAGGGGGTCTTCCTGTTCTATGTCGCGCAGTTCCAGCGCAGGTCGCTGCCTGAACATCGCGTCGTCGTCAATGTTGATCTTGGCGTCCATGGCTAGAACGCGGCCGTCGGTCGTTACGCCGAGCGGGTTGATCTCGACCAGCGAGCAGTCGTTGTCTTCGAACAGTTTGTGAAGAGAGGCCATGAGTCCGGCGACGGGCCTGTTGAGGGAGTCGTGGACTCCGAGGCCGTAGGCGAGCTTGCGTCCCTGGAAGGGCTGGAGTCCGAGGACGGGGTCCACGGCGACGGTGATTATCTTCTCGGGCGCGGTTTCGGCGACCTCTTCTATCTCCATGCCGCCGGCCGCGCTCGCTATGACGACGACGCCCTCCGCCGCGCCGTCAATCGCCATGCCGACGTAGAGTTCGGTTTCGACGTCAACGACCTCTTCCACCAGGACGCTGCGGATGGGGGAGCCTTCGGGGCCGGTCTGGAAGGTGACCAGGGTGGTTCCGATGAGCGCGTCCGCCGCCGCCGCCGCCTCTTCGGGCGAGTTGACGACCTTGATGCCGCCGGCCTTGCCTCGGCCTCCGGCGTGTACCTGCGCCTTGACGACGGCCTTGCCGCCAAGTTCGGCGGCTATCCGGGCGGCCTCGTCGGGCGAGTGGGCGACCCTGCCTTCGGGTATGGGGATTCCATAGCTGGAAAAGATGTCCTTGGCCTGGTATTCGTGAATCTTCATGTTGGGTCTCCGTGTGCAAGTAGTGGGCGGGGCATAAGTTCGGGCCGACCGCTGAGTTCGCGTGTCGCGCTTGAAGTATATCGAATATGGCGCGGCGGGTGAAACAGGGGCGGCGCGGCTGTGTGGCGGAAGGTTGGATTTTGGAAGCGGCCAAGCGTTACAGTTTATCCAATCCGTAGAAGCGAGGCGTCGGAATGAGACTTGAAGCGCCGTTGGAACAAACGCTGGTTGATGAACTGTTCGCGTTCTGGGAGCCGATTTTCGGAGGGCCAATAGACGTGACGCGGGATACGCTGCTGGGGAGCGAGGGGACGCAATCCCGCGTTACGGTCTATACCCGGCGACTGGGGGACTATCTGGCGGGCGCGTGCCTGGTGGCGAGTTCTGGGTCGCTGCCCGCGCTGGGCGGACTGGGCGAAGTGGCTACCAGCCCGGAGGCGAGGCGAACCGGCATCGCCACGGAACTTACGCGACAGGCCATGGACGATTTCGCGGACAGGGGCGGACAGGCTATCTTTCTCGGCACGGTGAATTACTCCGCGGCGCGAATCTACTTCCGGCTTGGGTGGCGCAAGTTGGCGGGCGTGAATCTGATGGTGAATGTTCTGGACGGCAGGTCGCCGGAGGAATTTCTGGTTGATTATTTCCGGGGTATAGGATCGGTTGAGATCAGAGAGCCGTCTCCCGCCGACCGCGTACCGATGATACCGCTGCTGGTGTCTCCGCATGATTGGCAGGCGCTGGATTTCAACACGGGTATGCTGTCCACGCGCTACGCCGTTCAGGATTCGTGTCTCGGCCTATATCGCCGCTATATGGCGCTGACCAGGGATGGACGCGGGGCGTGGTTCTGCGTGAGCGACGATCTGGGGCAACTGGCTGGGCTGTCGTCCGCTCGACTGGATGGGGAAGGGGGATGCAGGGTGGACGGATTTACGCGCGGTGAGAAGCTGGATTCGTGGGAAGCGCTGATTGGGAGGGCGGTGGATTGGGGCGCGGATAGGCGAGCGTCCCCGATATGGGCCGCCGTCTCGGTGGAAGACGAGGAGAAGTTGGCGCTGTTTGAGTCGGTGGGATTCAGGAACGTTGGCGCGGGGGAGTCGTTTGATCTGGGTGGTAGGGAGGTAGGGACTCTGCGCTGCGAGTTGAGTTGAGGCGACGGGATCCAAGATTCCCGCCGCCTCGTTCGGGTCAGCCTATGTCGCTTTCTCCGAATCCGTTGGTGTTCGATACTATCGGCAGGCGGTGGTCGAACTCGGCGTTTCGGCCTCCGAAGTGCTTGGTGACCACGAGGCGTCGCCATTGGACTACCTCGGCGTCGGTGCCGGACAGCTTTTCGGGCCAGTCGTAGCGCTGGTTTTCCATTACGCTCATGTCCTGCTGGGAGAAATTGTACTCGACCAGCCAGCGATAGTTTGTCCAGTACATAAGCCAGTACCAGCCCGACGCGATGGGGTTGGACGGTTTGGTGGAGTGGAAGTACCAGACGCGCGTAAGCCACTCTTCCACCGGAACCGTCCAGCGGGTATAGAGTCCGAACAGACCGCCGCCGCGCGGCCTGGGGACGCGGGCGGTACTGCCGGTGGGCGCGACCCCGGCGCGGAACATTCCGGGAAGCCGGTGTCCCATGCTCCAGCGTTCGCTTTTGGTTGGCGAGGGAGGTACGCTGGTGGCCTTGAAGAAGGGGTTGAAAATCCATGACCAGAACTTGCGAAGCCTATGTTTGGGCCACTTCCAGCCGAGTTCGGGGTAGAGGTCCTGCGGCGGGTTCTCAGGCGTCTTGGCGAGGCTTTTGAACCCGTTGCCGGTGAACGCGACCCTGGAGCCGGACGCGCCGCGCGGCATATACATCGGATTGCCCAGCATGGCCTGGAGATGGTCGCGGTGCAGGTAGTTCACGTGGGCGTCCATGGAGTTCTCAAGCCCTACCTCCCAGTTGGTCTTCCAGTAGATAGTGTCGTTGAAGAAGATGCGGGTATCGGGGTCGAAGAACTCTTCAGGCACGTCTTCCTCGATTGGCGCGGGATCGTCCTCGCCCATCCAGATGAAGACGACGCCCTTGAGGGTGCGGGTTGGATAGACGCGCGCCTCTGTGCCGACCTTGCCGCAGACGCCGGAATCGGGGCCTTCGCCAAGGACCGCGACGTTCTTGCCGTGTTCGTCATATACCCAGCCGTGGTACGGGCAGGTGACGGTTCCCCGCCAGTGGCAGGTTCCCTCGGAGAACAGCGCTCCCCTGTGGGGACAGACGTCCTGGATGGCTACGACGTCGCCGTCCGCACCTCGGAAGAGGCAAACCGCGTCGCCCAGCATCTTCAGTTGGACGGGGTTGCGCTTGCTTACCCTCTTCGCGCCGATTGCGGGATACCAGTATTCGCGGAGTCCCAGCTTCGGCACCAGGTGGCGGATGTCGCCGGTCAGCCTCGGAACGCTACTGCCGTTGGACGCACGCGGGGCAGTGTCTGTCCTGAGTCTTGCCTGTACGGTTACGTCGGCCATGATGTCCTCCCTATCGAGAAAAGCGATTCTGAAATCAGTCTTCCCCACTTCTCGAAATCAATCCAGCTCCCCCAGCGAATCCGAAGATAGCGCCTGCGGCGGACTTCACCAACCAATCAGATATAACCAAGAGATCACTTTGGGCCGGGGTTAACTGATCCTGTGGAACTGGCGAAAGCCATACGAAAGCGTCCAGTCCTGTGAAAAACACGGCGAACAGGGCGGACAACGCCAAGAATATGGGTACTGGGTACTCTCCTACCACTCACAAAACGCTCCAAGCATTTAGCCCTGTCTGATTGTCGGGTCGTCTGTAACAGAGGATGCCCCCGGCCCCCTGATATACCACCAAGCAAGTATGCCGACCGACACACCAAAAGTAATCAATCCCATCACCATCATGGTCAGTCCTATGATCTGAACAACCATATCCATCGCCTGCCTCCTTCTGATTTTGTTAATTCTACCATACTACCGAGTCACCTAGACGAAGGGTCGTTGTAGGTCGCCCAGACCATCGTGATGAACCAGGGGAATATCATCCAGCCCCCGAATATGTTGTAGCGGATGAGCGCGCTTCTGTTCCTGTGTCCCCTGATGAGGACTATGATGGCAGGAAGCAGATACACGATTAGCGCCGCGACGATGATGGCGATGATGGTTGTGATGTCCATGATTCGTTCCTCCGGCCGCTCACGGCGTCCAGGCCCAGTATCTCGCTACCGCGCCCGCGTCCACCCTCAGGTCTGTTCCGGTTATCATTTCGGCGGCGTCGGAGGCGAGGAAGGCGGCGGCGCGGGCGTAGTCGGACGGGCGGGGCAGTTTGCCCATCGGGACGCCGCGCAGGAAATGCTCTCCCGGCCCTCTTGAACCGCGTTCGCCCCTGTCCACTTCCCAAGCGTCCGCCATGTCGGCGGCCTCGCTGGGGTCGGTGGCGGTCGGGGTGAGGCTGTTGACGCGGATGCCATGCGGCGCGAGTTCCATCGCTACCGAGCGGGTGAAGTTGAGCAGGCCGCTCTTGCCGGTACAGTAGCCCACGTTGCCGGGTTGTCCCTGGTGTCCGGCGGTGGAGATGATGTTGATGATACTGCCCCGCGTTCCTCGCTCTATCATCAGTTGGGCCACGCGCTTGGTGCAGAGGAACGCACCGGTGAGGATGACGCCTATCTGCTTGTCCCATTCGTCGATCGGCATATCGAGAACGCCCTTCTGGTTGAATATGACGGCGTTGTTGACCAGGATGTCAACGCCGCCGAAAGCGTCCCCGGCCCGCCGTACCATCGCGGACACCTGGGCGTCGTCGGTGACGTCACAGGTCACGGCTATCGCCTCGCCGGAACGCTCGCGGATGTGAGCGGCGCATCGCTCGGCGTAGTCGGGCCGTATGTCAACGCAGACCAACTTCGCGCCTTCGTCGGCCAGACCTGTGGCTATCCCGCCGCCGATGTTGGGGCTGGTTCCGGTTACGACGGCCACTTTTCCAGCCAGTTTCATGTGTGAGTTCTTAGTCATTAGTTTTTAGTCGTCAGTTCGCGGGCGGAAATACGGCGAAGCACTTGTTGGAGTTGAAGATGTAGGTTTCCATGTAGTCAATCACCTGCGCCTCGCGGTCGCTCATGGCCCCGGCGAGGCATATCCAGTTCTTGAACTCCTGGTCGCCCGCGGCGGTTATCTCGGCGTTGGAGAGACGCGCCCAATCTCCGTGCCGTCCGGCGCGGAGTTCTTCGAGACGCTTCCTGTCGGTTTCGACGTCCGGGTACAGCCAGTCGTTTCCGGCGCACAGGAAGGCGTGCGACCATCCGGAGGACGCCATAACCACGAACCGGCCGGGCGTGTCGTCCAGGACCTCGCGCACCTTCTCCCCAAGCTGGAAGCAGGACGCGGGCGTTGGGCCGGGCGGACTCTTCAGATCTCGGAAGTAGGGGTCTTGAGTGTCAGGGTCTAGGTGGCCGGAGCCGCCCCTGCTGCTTATCACGTCCTCGCCATAGCAGTTCACCTGTATCGGAATCACCGGATAGTCGAAGCCCTTCCTGTCCCAGTCCAGGTAGAGCAGGGCGTTCAGGAAGGCGTGGGTGAGCATACTCGAACCATGTTCCTCGGCGAAGTGGCTGTTGGCATAAGAGAAGCTGATAGGGAAGCCGCGCTCGATTAGCTGCGTGGCGATACGCTGGGCAAGAGGACGGTCGCCGTTGTGCGTGAACAGGGTGTCCGCAGGTTCCTCCCACACGTTCCCCGCTCCGCCTGAGAACGGCGCGCTCTCCATGCGGTCGTGTATGAAGACGCAGAAGGGCGGCACTATGTCCTCTTTGAAGTTCTCGTACTGGTCGTCGCCGAATATGATGACCGCGTCCGGGCCGAAATCGTCAATCGCCTGGCGCGCCTTGCGGAAGTTCTCCACCATCCGCGCCTGGTGTCGTTGGGCCAGCGCCTCCTCGTCGGCGTACTCCTCGCGCATCGGGTCGGGCCAGTTTTCGGGGTTCTTCTTGTCCTCCGAGAGCAGCGGGCTAGTGAGGACGCGCCGCAGGATGTTCGCGTATGAGCCCGGAGGCCCCATCAGCGGCGGGTAGTGTGTTACTCCGACTCCCAATACTTCGCCCATAATACCCTCCTTGCTGTTTCAGACGCGACGACGCCATACTATCACGTCGCCACCGTCTCTTCTCGCCGACAGTATATCATCTGATTTTTCACATTCCATATCGGCGTCTTCCGTACTATAATCAGTATAAGACCTTTCGGGAGGCGCTGAACATGATACGGTTGCTGCTGACTCTGCTCTCGATGACCGGGATACCGCGCCTGATAATGCGCCTTATGATGGACAGCCGCGTTCCGTTCAGGCTGAAATTGCTGATACCCGCCGCGATTGTCTATGTCATCCTGCCCTTCGACCTGGATTTCCTGGGGCTGTGGGGCAGAATAGACGACCTGCTGGTACTGCTCATATCCGGCCTGCTGTTCATTCTGCTCGCTCCGCGCGACGTTCTGATGGAAGCCGCCGGACGGACGCCCGAAGCCGAGGGGCGATACAAGCCGAAGGACGGCACAACCGTGATAGACGGCGAATCCCGCAGGCTGGACGACTGACCGCTAATCATGGGTCTTTCAATTATCAACCAATTACGTTCGTGGTGACCCTTCGACAAGCTCAGGGCGAACGATGAACGGGCGGCCCTTCGACAAGCTCAGGGCGAACGACAGAAGCGGTATCGGGAAATAACCGAGAGACCCTGACCGCCAAGAATGGAGAACTGATAGCAAACAATGGAAATCGCTATAATCGGGCTGCCCTTCAGCGGCAAGACGACCATCTTCAACGCCGCGACAAGGGGAGCCGCCCAGGTCGCCGGATACTCTTCCGCCGCGAGGCCGAACATCGGCGTCGCCAAGGTGCCTGATACCAGACTCGCAACCCTCACTGAATTGTATCGCCCCGATAAGACTACCCACGCCGAGGTCACATACATTGACCTGCCCGCCGCTCCGGACGGACTCGGACGGACGAAGGGCATATCGGGCGAATACCTGAACCGCGTCCAGTCGGCGGACGCGCTGGTGATAGCGGCGCGCGCTTTCGAGGACCCGTCCGTGCCGGACGACGGCGACGGCGTTGACGCCTTCCGCGACATTGAAACGATGCTCTACGAACTTACCTTCGCCGACCTCGAAATCCTGGAGCGCAGGCTGGAACGAATCGAGCAGAACAGCAAGGGCGCGAGGAGGGGCGACCGCGACGCGATGCTGCGCGAGAACGCGCTCATCTCCAGGCTGAAAGAAAACTTGGAATCGGGAACGCCCATAAGGAATCAGTCGCTGAGCGGGGAAGAGGCGCGGCGCGTGAACGAGTTCCAGTTCCTCACCGCCAAGCCGGTGATAGTAGTGGTGAACGCCGGGGAAGACCAGGTGGACGAGGCGGACGCTATTCTGGCGCGGCTCGAAGGCGAGGTCGCGGCGGACGGCGTTCTGTGCTCCGCGCTGTTCGGCAAGCTGGAGATGGAACTGGGGCAGATGGACCCGGAGGACGAAGCCGAGTTCAGGGAGTCGCTGGGCGCGGGAGAGTCCGGCCTTGACAGAATGGTGCGGCTGTCATACGCCGCGCTCGACCAGATAACCTTCTTCACCTGCGGGCCGAAAGACGTGCGCGCCTGGACGGTGACGCGCGGCGACGACGCTGTGAGGGCGGCGGGCCGGATTCACACCGACATGGCTCGCGGCTTCATCCGAGCGGAGGTCGTGACCTACGACGAACTGGTCAGGTGTGGCAGCGAGAACGAAGCGCGCAGACAAGGAACTCTCAGGCAGGAAGGCAAGACCTACACCGTCGAGGACGGTGACGTAATGCACATCCTGTTCAACGTGTAGCGATAAGAGAGGCTGAACATGGCAGACGCGGTAATCATCGGCGGCGGCGTGATGGGATGCGGCATACTGTACAACCTGGCGGAGCGCGGCGTCACCGACACCGTTCTGCTTGAGCGGGACGTGTTGGGGTCAGGCTCCACCGGAAGGTCGCAGGCGATTCTCAGGATGCACTACTCCAACGAGGTAACCACCCGGCTGGCGTGGGACAGCCTCGCCATATTCAGGGACTTCCACGAGATAACGGGTATGCCGTCCGGCTACACCAAGACCGGCTACTTCGTCATCGTCGGCCCCGAGGACCGCGACGCGATGCTGGAAAACGTCTCCATGCAGCGCGCGGCGGGGGTGGACACCTCCATCGTTACCGCCGAGGACATTCAGGAGATAGCGCCGATGGTGCGGACGTATGGCGGCGAATCGTTCGCCTACGAGCCGGAATCCGGCTACGCCGATCCCTACTCGGTGACCACCGGCTACGCCAACGCCGCGCGGGACAGGGGAGCGCGAATCATGTCCGAGTCGCCCGCCGTCGGAATAGAAATCAGCGCGAACCGCGTGACAGCCGTGCTGACCGAGAGCGGACGCATCGAGACGCCAATCGCGGTTGTGGCCGCGGGGCCATGGTCTGGGCCGCTGCTGGCCTCTGTCGGGGTGGAAGTTCCTCTGCGCCCGATACGCCACCAGGTCATAATGCTCCGAAGGCCGCAGGATGTCGTTCCAGACCACCCGATAATCGGGGACGTGGTGAACGATATGTCGCCGCGCCCGGACGCGGGCAACCTCACCCTTATAGGCGTCGGCGAGGACGAAGAAGCCTCTCCCGACACCTTCAACCAGGGCGTTGATATGCCGATGGTGGAGGCGACGTTCGAGAAGCTAGTCCGGCGAATGCCCGGCATGGCGCGGGCGCTCTTCCGCGGAGGCTGGAGCGGCCTGTTCACCACCACGCCCGACTGGCACCCGGTTCTGGACAGGGTAGATGGGATAGACGGCCTGTACGTCGCGGTCGGATTCAGCGGACACGGCTTCAAGCTCTCGCCCATGATAGGCGTGGTCATGTCCGAGCTTATCACCCAGGGCCGGGCGACAAGCCTGGACATATCCGAGATGAGCCTGAACCGCTTCGCCGAGGGCCGCCTGATGCGCTCCCGCTACTCCATGCAGGTACTCGCCTGAATCTGCGTCGGACGCCAAAACTCCCTTCCCCCTTGATGGGGGAAGGCTAGGACGGGGGTGACTGGTCGCCTGGCTAACCCTCGACTTCTATAATGACCTCTATCTCCACCGGAATGTCATTCGGCAGAGAGGCCATGCCGACAGCTGAGCGGGCGTGGCGTCCGGCGTCTCCGAACACCTCCACGAACAGGTCGGAGCAGCCGTTTATGACGGCGGGCTGCTGATTGAACTCAGGATCGCAGTTGACCATTCCGAGCAGCTTGACCACGCGCTTCACGTTGTCCAGGCTGCCCGCCTCGCCTCTCATGCGCGCCAGGATGTTGATGCCGGTCAGCCGCGCCGCCTCGTAGCCCTCTTCCTGCGTCAGGTCGCGGCCCACCTTGCCGGACAGCGTCGCGCCGTCTTCGCGCTCCGCCGGCCCCAGGCCGGACAGGAATATCAGGTTGCCGACGCGGACGCCGGGGACGTAGTTGGCTATGGGCGGCGGCGCTTGTTCAGGCAGCGCAATGCCCAGTTCTTCGAGTCTCGCTTCGATTTTGCCCATGCGGGTTTCCTTTCTGTGTTCTTGAGTGTCGAGATTATGATTCGATTATTGCCGCGATTCTACTGTCGCGCCGACCTAATGGCAATCGTCAAACCGCTCAGATATAATCAAGACAGTCGGGATAAGAGCGACGGAGACTGGAAATCCATGTTGTCGGTTACTTTGCAGTCCCTGTCCGCCGTCGCTGTAGTTACGTCCCTGGCTTTATCTCTCATGGCTTGTTCATCCAATTCCACACCGCCTGAAGCCCGCTCCAACGGCGAAGACCTCAAGGTCGGCTTCTACGCCTACTTCGCGCCCGTCAGCCACAGCGCGGACGGAGACTCGTCCTCGGACGGCTTCCAGACGCACGCCGGTTATGAGGCCGACATTCTGAGCGCTCTGGAAGCGATGGAGAATGCCGGGCTGTCCTTCTCACGCAGTCCCATCGAACCCTGGGAGGACATCTGGCTGAAGTCCGCCGGGGATGAATACGACATCGTAGGCGGCGGGATAACTATCCTCGACTCCCGGACTATGAACTCGGCGGGCGAAAGAGTGGTCGCCTTCACCTCCGGCCACATCGCCTTCCGCCAATCGCTTCTTGTACGCTTCGGGGACGCGGACAGGATAAGAACCCACGCCGACCTCAGGAGCGAAGACCGCGTTGGAGCTCTCGCCGGAACGACGGGCGAAGCGCGTCTGCTCCATATAGTCGGACTGGCGAACTCCGAAGGCGTTCTGGCCGCCGGAACCCGCGTCCAAACCTCGTCCGGCGAACTGGTGGCGGACGGAAGCGATAACTACATCATCACCTCAGCCAGGGAGACTCCGAATCTGGACGAAAGAATCCGGCTGTATCCGCCCGACGAGAATATGCCCCAAGTGGTCTATCTCGGAGATGACATAGGTGAATCCGAGCTTCTTGACGCCCTCGAATCCGGGGAGATTGACGCCGTGGCCAGGGGCGAGATAGGCAACCGAGACGCCGAATCCGCATACGGCGGCGAGTTCGCCGTGACCGCGCTCGACGATGAGGTGGAGTACGGCGGCTTTACCCTATCGGCGGAGGATTCCGAACTCCGGGACTGCATTGACGAGAAGATAAACTACCTGACGAACAACCGCGCCATAGGCTACGCGGAGTGGCTTGCGAACCCGTCCGTCTTCATGCGCCGCGCTCAGGACTGGAACAGCGGCAAGCAATAAGATACCCTATCGCCACTTTGGAGATACTCTGTGACGCAGGAGAAACACGTTGTCCGATACGCCGCCGATTTCCGACGAAACGCTGGATGCGCTCAAGGCCATTCCGACCCAGACTTTGATTGACGCGCTGTGGGTGAAGAACTGGCCCCAGAGCTACATAGAGGGAGCGCGTCCGCTCCAACTCGGCCAGAAGATGGCCGGTCGCGCCGTCACGCTCAGGTTCGTCCCGCATCGCCCCGACCTGGCCGCCGACAAGCCCAAGGGCGACCAGTCAGCCGAGTACGTCGCCATCGAGCTCTGCGGCCCGGGCGAGGTCCTCGTCGTTGACGCGATGGGATGGACGTACAGCTCGATAGGCGGCGACATCAAGTTCTTTCGGCTGATGCAGAGACGGGTGGGCGGACTGGTGACCGACGGCTCGGTGCGCGACAGCGTAGCGCTTAAAGAGTACGGCTTCCCGGTGTTCTCCGCATCCACTACCGCCAAACAGGGCCCTGCGGAGTTCTGGCCCTGGCAGGTGAACGACGCTATCCAGTGCGGCGGTGTCCTGGTAAGGCCGGGCGACGCGATTGTCGGCGACGACGACGGCGTTGTGGTCGTGCCACGCTCTGAGGTTGACGAGGTGATACGCATCGCCCACCAGCGCGAGGAGGTAGAGGAGATAGTCAAGGCCCAGCTCGAAATCGAAAAGATCTCCCCTGGTAAATACTACCCATTCAACGACAACACATGGGAACTCTACGAGCGCAAGACCGGCAAGAAACGCCCGGACTGACCGCCCGTTCTCCCGGGGTCTTTCGGTTATTTCCCGATACCGCTTCTGTCGTTCGCCCTGAGCTTGTCGAAGGGCCGCCCGTTCATGGTTCGTCCTGAGCTTGTCGAAGGGCCGCCCGTTCATGGTTCGTCCTGAGCTTGTCGAAGGGTCACCACGAACGTAATTGGTTGATAATCGAAAGACTCTGCCCGATCTCCCGACAAAATTGCGGAACAGTCTAATCCCGCGTTACAATCCCAAACGCCACATAAGAAACTGAGAACTGAACATGAACCAACTAAGCGTAGAAGACGTGCAAGAACTCGGCCGGGTCGTCGGCCTCGAAATCGAGGAAGTGAGAGCCAAGACCATCGCGTCCAGGCTGTCCGGCATAATCGCGGAATTGGACGAGATACCGGAGGAATCGCTGATGTCCGTCGAACCGGCTCACGTATTATCCTCGGAGGAAGATTAGCCGATGAACGACCGCGACCTCCACCAACTCACCATAGCCGACGCCGCCCGCCTGATAGAGTCGCGCAGCCTATCGCCCGTGGAACTGACACGAGCGTACATTGATCGCATAGAGCGATTGAACGGCAGGCTTGGCGCGTACATCACAGTAATGTCCGACGCCGCTCTCGCCCAGGCCGCGCGCGCCGAGTCCGAGATTGCCGACGGCGGCTATCGTGGCAAGATGCACGGCATACCCATAGCCGTAAAGGACATCATCTACACAAAGGGCGTCCTAACCAGCGCGGGATCCCGGGTTCTTGCCGACCACATACCGGACTACGACTCCACGATTGTCGAGCGTCTGGACGCGTCGGGTTCTGTCCTTCTCGGCAAGCTCAACCTGAGCGAGTTCGCCATCGGCGGCACTATCAATCACCCTTATGGAACGCCTCGCAATCCCTGGGACACCGGACACTCGGCGGGCGGTTCCAGCAGCGGCTCAGCCGTAGCCGTCGCGGGCGGTCTGTGCGCCGGGTCGCTGGGGTCGGACACCGGCGGCTCCATCAGGGGGCCTAGCGCGTTCTGCGGCATAGTCGGACTGCGTCCCACTTACGGCAGAGTAACCCGGCACGGCGTCATACCCATGAGTTGGAGCCTGGACACCGTGGGCCCCATGACACACACCGTCGAGGACTGCGCCATCATGCTCCAGGCCATCGCCGGCCACGACGAAAGGGATTCGTCATCGTCGCCTGAGCCGACGCCGGACTACCTGGACTCTCTTGACGAATGGCCGCGCGGCGCGCGAGTCGCTCTGCCGCGCGAGGCGATGGACTTCGACGGACTGAATGGCGAGGTCAGAGGCCTAGTCCAGTCCGCAGCCGACCAGTTGGCGGAGATTGGCGCGGACGTCGAACAGGCAGATCTGCCCATGCTGGCGCACAGCGGGGCCGTGTTTCTGGCGACCGCCGACGTGGACGCCGCGACGTTCCATACGGACTGGCTGAAGTCCCGCGCCGACCTGTACGACTGGAACACCCGCACCAGGTTGGAGTCCGCCGCCATTACTCCCTCGACTACCTATCTCAGGGGTTTGCGCGCCAGATCCCTCGTCAGAGACGAGATGATGACCGCGCTGGAAAGCTACGACTTCATTGTGATGCCCGCCAGTCCCACCGCCGCGCCTCCGATAGCGCGGTCCACCGGATCGCCGGGCGGATACTACCAGGGACGGCTGGACCTGGCCCGGAGGCGATACACCAGCCCCGCCGCGCTCGCCGGTCTGCCCGCCATATCCGCGCCGTGCGGATTCACCGAGTCCGGACTGCCAGTCGGATTGCAGATAATAGGCCGCCCATTCTCCGAACCCGACCTGTTCCGCATAGCCCGCGCCTACGAACAGGCCGCCGACTGGCGCTCCAAAGTCCCATCTCCCTCAATGGGCTGACAGGGTAGGCGAAAATCCCTTCCCCTTTGACGGGGGAAGGTTGGGATGGGGGTGACTGCGCGCGGGTTGACCTTTACCTGAGATTCGGAAAACCTGTAACCTTTAGATATGCCGAGTCGGGGTGTAGCGCAGCGGTAGCGCGCCTGTTTTGGGAACAGGAGGTCGGCGGTTCGATCCCGCCCATCCCGACCACTTCCGCTAACATCTCCACCGCTCCGCGTCATCCTCGGGTTCGTACCCTATCAGTTCCCGCGAGTTCGAGATGTCCCAGAAGCGCCAGGTATTGTTGGAGACGCCGTAGAATATGGCGAACCTTACCGTATCAGGCGCCTCTACGCACTTGCGTACCAACTGCGCCAGGTCGCGGTGAGACAGCAGGGTCGCGAAATGCCTTGGAACCAGCGGCCTGCCCTCGCGGTTCAGCGTCCCAATCCGAAGACAGATGACCGACAGGCCGAAATGGTCGGAGTAGTATCGTCCCGCGGCCTCTCCGAACGCCTTGCCTATCCCGTATGGCCCGTCCGGGCGTATCGGCATATCCACAGTTACACGGGGAAAACTCGCGGGGTCCAGTCCCTCGTACCTGCCCGCGACGATAGAGGCGTAGGGCTCGTCCTCCTCGTAGTTTCCGGTCGCGTGATTGGAACTGGCGAATATCACCCGCTTGGCTCCGACCCGCCGCGCCGCTTCCAGCGCGTTGTACGTCGAAGGCAAGTTGTTCCGATAGACTACATCCCACGGACTATCCTGGTCAGGAACGCTTGCGAGGTCTATAACCGTATCCACCCCTTCGTATGCAGGCAGTACGGCGTTCAGGTCTGAAGTGTCGGCGACCAGGCTGGCGAATCCGTCCACCAGCCTCATATCCACGCCCGTTACGTTGTGCGAATCCTTTAAGCTGTCCCGGAGCAGGCCGCCTATAAGTCCCGCCGCCCCGGTTATCAGTACGTTCTTTCTGTCAGGCATATAGCTCTCCCTAGAAACTGTAATCATCCGCAAGCGGTCTTGCGGCGCCGACTCATCCGCGAATGAGTGTAGCGCAACTTTCTCTAATAATATAGAATTTCCCAAGTATCCTAAACGAGTGAGGCGGGAACATGACTACAACCAGCGCAGAGTCCGCCGAAAGACCGATCATTCGACCGGACCTTCTCAACGTTCTCGAAGACGGGGGGTACAGAATAACCAGGCCGAGGCTGCGCGTAATAGACCTGCTCGGTCGGAAGGAAGGCGGATTCAAGGCCGACGACATCTGCGACGAACTGCCAGATGTCGGCAGGGCCACAGTCTATCGCACTATCAAGCTGTTGCTCGACGCCGGAGTCATCTGCAAACTGGCCCTGCCCGACGGAACTCCCATATACAGCGCCGCCCTGGTACACCACCACCACCACACGGTCTGCGTCAAGTGCTTCAGGATCGGAGAATTCAGGCACGCCACGATAGAGAGACTTCTCAGGACGCTCGAACGGGAGATGTCAGGCGACATAGTGAGCCACCGGATTGAGATATTCACCCTCTGCGGCAACTGCGAAGACGAGTGAACACGCTCTGCGGCACAGCCAAAGCCCGGGATGCGACAGACAACTTGGGTGAGTCCCCCTGTCGGCTCAGGCTTGGAGCAGCAACGATACCGCCACCAGCGCGCTGATAGCTCCAACGGCGGCGAGCTTGAATCTCCAAGACAGGTTCAGGCGCTCCCTGCCCATCTTGTGGGCGAAGGCGGACTGGACTGCGACGCGCGAGTTGGCCCCCGACAAGACAGACGACTCCGCGAATCGCCCGCTTGACCCGGCTCTTGATGTAGGATTGGACACCGTTGACTGCATCGCCGGACTCCCTCGAATAGCTAGACCGCCCTATCTTAGCTTGCCAGTGAACATATCCGAGAATCCTCGCTCAGTGTATAATCACAAACACCGACCATATACACTAACCAAACGATTTACGGCACACTAAAGACGAAAGTTAGTATAGGCTAAGCCCTAGCCTGTGTCAACAATTTCGTGAAGAAGTAACCGTCCTAAATATGTCCTATCGTATGTGACCCGCCTAGAACTCCAAATAAGTACACCGACGCCGCGCTATATCTGTTGAACTATCATAGGGTACTCTGCTATCAGATACGGGAGTTGAGTGGTTACCCGGAGCGGACGGCTAAGCGCGGGATTGGAAGCCCTCGGAATCGCTCTTATTGGATAGTTGAACCAGAGGTGATGAATTGTCAAAATTCGTTGACAGGCTGTATTCGGCTTCGCGGGGGAGTGGGAGTTTGGTTTGCGTGGGGCTGGATCCGGATCCGGGGCTGATGCCGGTCTCGGATGTGTATGAGTTCAACAGGGCGATAGTGGACGCGACACGGGATTTGGTTTGCGCGTATAAGCCGAATTTTCCGTTCTATGAGGCGCTGGGACTGGATGGGATGAGGGCGCTGGAGCGGACGGTGGAGCATATACGAAAGGTCGCGCCGGACGCGCTGCTGATAGCGGACGGGAAGCGGGGGGATATTGGCTCGACGAATAGGATGTACGCGCGGGCGCTGTTCGATACGTGGGGGTTCGACGCGGCGACGGTGAACGCATGGGGCGGCGGGGATTCGATTGAACCCTATCTTGAGTACAGGGATAAAGGGGTTATCGTGTGGTGCCGGTCGTCGAATCCGGGGGCGGCGGAGTTTCAGGATGTTCCGGTGGCGTTCGAGGGGGGGAGTATTCCTCTGTACGAGTGGATGGCGGTTAAGCTGAATGAGTGGAACGAGGCAGGGAATGTGGGCGTGGTGGCGGGCGCGACGCATCCTGACGAATTGGGCAGGGTGCGCGCGAGGTGTCCGGGTATGCCTATGCTGGTTCCGGGAATCGGGGCGCAGGGGGGCGACCTGGAGGGCAGCCTGGTTCAGGGGTTGGACGCGGATGTTCCGAACCTAGTGATAAGTTCGTCGAGGGGGATTATATACGCGTCGCGGGACGCGGACGGGTTCGCGGAAGCGTCTAGGCGGGCGGCGATGGAGTTGCGGGATTCTATCAATGAGGTTCTGGTTCGGCGGGGGAGAGGGTGGTAAGGCAGTACGAATTGGGGTGGGTGGTCAGGCTGCGGAAGCGTCATCCGTGCGGCGGGACAGACTGGGAGGTGGTTCGGCTGGGGGCGGATATTGGGCTGAAGTGTCTGGGCTGCGGGCGGCGGATGTTGATGGCGCGTTCGACGCTGGATAAGAGGGTTAGGGGGGTGGTGGATGTCTGAACTGTGATTTGTTTGATTTGGGTGATGGGCGGGATTATGGATACCCGCTTTCGCGGGTATGACGGTGAGATCGGGTGTCAGGGTAGGGATAGCCAGAGGGGGTAGAGTTGGCGGCGGGGTAGGCCGGTAGCGGCTGTGGTCTGGGCTATGGCGTCGCGGGCGGTGAGGCCGCGCTGTTTGAGGCGGGATAGGATTTCTCTGGCGTCTTCTTTGGAGGTCTGCGGCGGAGGGTCGTCCGCGCCCTGTATGACGAGGGTGAATTCGCCCCTGGGTTGGGCGAAGTGGGTTATTGCGTCGGATACGCCGCCTCGGAAGATTTCTTCGTGGAGCTTGGTGAGTTCTCGGCAGATGGCTATGGGGCGGTCGCCGAGCGAGTTAAGGATGTCGGCGAGGGAGGCGGCGAGGCGGTGGGGGGTCTCGAAGGCGACCAGGGTTCGGGGTTCGGCGGCGAGTTCCTTTAGTAGTTTGGCCCTGGCGGACTTTCTGGCGGGCAGGTAGCCGAGATATACGAAACCATTGGCGGACGGAACGCCGGCTACAGCTATGGCGGTGGTCAGGGCGGACGCGCCCGGAAGGGCTACGACCTTGAAACCGGCGGACGCGGCGGCGGCGACTAGCTCCTGGCCCGGGTCGTTTATAGCGGGGGTTCCGGCGTCGGATACCAAGGCTATGTCTTTTTCGGGAAGCAGGCCGAGCAGGTACGGGGTCTTTCGGGCGCGGTTGTGTTCGTGGAAGGCGGTGGTGGGGGTGGAGATGGAGTATCGCGTGAGCAGTTTGCGGGTTACGCGGGTGTCTTCGGCGGCAATGAGGTCGGCTTCCTGGAGGACGCGCAGCGCTCGCAGGGTTATGTCTTCGAGGTTGCCGATTGGGGTCGGGACTATGTAGAGGGTGGGCATGGGAATATTGTACGGGGTTGGAGGGGGTAGTCAAGGCGCGTTGCCCATTACACGATGTTGGCGTACAATTTGGCGAATTACAGATAGAGAGGCGATGATATGGTTCAGGTCGCGGAGATAGATACCAGGTTCGACAACAGGTTTACGCGGGAGTTCGGGTTTCCGAAGGGGAGGGCGGCTACTAAGGTGGTGGATTACCTTGAGGATAAGACACGGGAGTTCGTAAAGCAGTCCCCGTTCCTGGTGATGGCGACGAGCGCGGCGGACGGGACTTGCGACGCCTCGCCGAAGGGCGGGAAGCCCGGATGGGTGAAGATTCTGGACGACCGCGCGCTGCTGATACCGGACGTGGCGGGGAACAAGTTGTTCCAGTCGTATCAGAACATGGAGGAGAATCCGAACGTCGCGCTGATATTCTTCATTCCCGGGATACCTGAGACGGTGCGGGTGAACGGCAGGGCGCGGATTGTGGACAGGGCGGCGCTGGATGAGATGCAGGTGGAGCTCGAGGTTTTCAACCCGGACGAGAACGCGAAGATACTTCAGGGGGTCGTGGTGGAGATAGGGGAGGCTTACGGGCATTGTCCGAGGGCGCTGAATTTCTCCCGGTTGTGGAAGATCTGAGGGGTTCACCCCCATCCTAACCTTCCCCTGCCAAGGGGGAAGGGACTTTTACCATCCCTGTGAGCCAATCAACGGGGAAGGGACTTTATCGTGGAGGTCGAGCATGAGCACCGGGGCGTTGTCGGACATAAGGGTTGTGGAGTATAGCGTTGGACACGCGGGGGCTATGTGCGGGAAGGCGTTCGCGGATCTGGGCGCGGACGTGGTGAAGGTAGAGCCGCCGGGGGGCGATCCGCTGCGGGCGGCGGGGCCGTTTCCGAACGACGTGGCCGACCCGGAATCGTCGGGTCTGTTCATGTACCTGAACGCGAACAAGCGCGGAGTCGCGCTGGACTTGCTTCGGGAAGACGGGCGGCGTCGGATGCGCTCGCTGATAGCCGGGGCGGATATGTTCATCACGGACGTTCAGCCTGCGCGGGCGATGGAGTTGGGGATTGACTCGGAGACGGTGAGCGGGCTGGCCCCGAGGCTTATCAGAGTGTACGTGACGCCGTTCGGGAATACGGGGCCTTACAGGGATTGGAAGGGGACGGACCTTGTCGCGTGGCATATAGGTGGTATGGGCTGGGAGAGTCCGGCGATGTTCGTTACGGACCCCGAAAACCAGCGTCCGCTGAGGGCGCGGGGGAACCAGGCTATGTACCTGGCGGGCTGGGTCGCGGCGGCTGGCGCGATGTGCGCTCTGTTCCACAGGGAGAGGTACGGAGTGGGACAGGAGATTGACGTGTCTGCGATGGACGCGGTGAGCAGCCATATACGCGGCAACTTCGCCATGTTCTCATACGACATTTCGCAGATGCCGCAGACGCGAGAGAAGGGTATGTTCCCGTGGATATGGGAGTGTTCGGACGGCTATGCCACAGCGACTTTCATCATGGATCACTGGTGGGAGTCTCTGAAGGCGCTGATGGGCAACCCGGAGTGGGCTGAGAAGGAAGAGTACGATACGCTGGCAGGTCGCAGGGAGGGCATTGATGAGGTGGAGAAAGGTATGTCCGCATGGGTGAAGGGGTTCAGGAGACACGAATTGTACGAATTGCTCCAGTCGCGCGGGATACCCTGCTTCCCGGTGCAGAGCGTTGACGAGATAGTGAGGTCGGCGCACTACAAGGAGCGCGGGTTCTTCGTGGAGCAGAAGGGAGGCTCCGCGAATGGCGGGATAGTTCAGCCCGGCCCGACGGTGCGATTTTCGGGGACGCCGTGGGAGTTGCGGAGATCCGCGCCGAGGTTGGGACAGGATGACACGGATGGCGCGTGGGCTTCCAGGAAAAGCGCCGCGTCGCGCGGGGAAGCGTCGGACTGCGTTCGCGACAGGCCGCTGGAGGGCGTGAGGATAGTGGATTTCGGGTGGATTCTGTCCGTGCCATACGCGGGCGGATGGCTGGGTTCGCTGGGGGCGGAGATTATCAGGGTGGAGTCGAATACGCGGCTGGAACTGGGACGGAGCGCGCTGGGCGGCGGCGCGGACGGAATCGCGGGACGGAATCGGTCGGCTATATGGAACTGCCTGAATCACAGCAAGCGAGGGGTTACGCTGAATATACGCGACCCGAAGGCGCAGGAATTGGTCAGGGAGATAGTGGCGGTGAGCGACGTGGTGATAGAGAACTTTTCGACCGGGGTTCTGGAACGGCAGGGGCTGGGCTATGAAGATCTGCGGAAGGTGAAGCCGGACATCATCGTGTTGAGCGGCTCGACGATGGGGACGTTCGGGCCGGACAGGGCGGCTTTGGGCTTCGGGCCTAACGTGTGTTCATACGCGGGCCAGCCGTCGGTTACGGGATATGAGGGAGGCCAGCCGCAGAATGTGGGGGGGAACTGGCCGGACTATCTTGTGGGGACGATGATGGTTCACTCGGTACTGAGCGCGCTGTGGCACAGGCGCAAGACGGGCGAGGGCCAGCGCATCGAGGCGGCCATGGCGGAGGTGATAAGCGGTATGCTGCCGGAGGCGTTCTTGGACTACACGATGAACGGACGGGTGGCGGAGAGAATCGGCAACCGAGACCCGGGTATGTCCCCGCACAACGTGTATCGGTGCGCGGGGGATGACCAGTGGGTGGCGATTGCGGTTCAGTCGGATGAAGAGTGGGCGCGATTATGCCGGATAATGGGACGCGAGGGACTGGCGTCGGACGCGCGGTTCGCCAGTCTCAAGGCGCGCAAGGGGAATGAGAACGAACTGGATGAGATAGTGTCGGAGTGGACGGAAAGCCGGTCTCCGATGGAGGTGACGGAGATTCTTCAGGGTGAGGGAATCGCGGCGGGGCCGGTCATGGACGCGGTGGCGCTGTTGGGGGATCCGCACTTCCGGGAGCGGGGGATTATCGTGGAGATGGAGCATACGGAGGTTGGGCCGCGAGAGGTGGCTGGGCTGCCGATAAGGTTCGGAGACATAGAGAGGCCGGCGTACTATTCGGCGCCGCTGCTGGGGGAGCATAATGACGCGGTGGTTGGCGGACTGCTGGGGCATGAGGCGGCGGAGGTGGAGCGGCTGAAGGGGGAGGGGGCGGTGTACTGAGGGCATTGGGATGTCGAGTAGGGTATAATAGTACTATCTCCGAGCCTTCAGAAACGTTTGTGGTTACATGAGGTGGAACATGGCTAGAAGTAAAATGGCGACTAATTTCAATATAAGCGAGGAAAATTCTGAATTCCTCAATTTGGTCGCTTCCCACACCGGATACAGTAGAGAAGAATTATTGGAGTACTCCGTCGATTTGCTACAACTACTGATGGATTGGAAGGAAATTTTGACTCCAGACGAAGAGCTTGATCTGGATTCCCTTGAGGATGAACTAATAGACGCGCTCAACCTCGCTATAAAAATAGTCAATGTGGGTGGAGTCAGACGCATAATTCTGGTGGGTAAAGGTAGGGACAGATGGGCTGTTATCCCTGAGCCCGATTCGATTCTTAGTCCCAAGAAGAAATCATGGTGGCGGAGATGAGGGAGGTTAGACTATGCCCAATTCAGACAAACAGGCAAACTCGGGTGAGAGGGAACCAAATACACAAGATTTATCTGAAGGCGACCTTTCAGGTACTTCAAGAGCGGGTGAATCGAGATTTGACTCCGAACCGCCTCCGCCCGTCGCGCCGCTCACTATAAGGTCAGGTGGACCTAAGCTGGATACGGAACCTGCGGAACGTTTGCCGCCGATTGAGAGGGTCAGGTTTCGGATAGCGGTTGGGGTATTGTGCGGGTTCTTTGGACTTATATCTGTTCCGACGATTGCTTTTCTTGTAGCTATGTTTGTTACTGAGAGCGTGTTTGGCGTGGATGATTTCGTCAGAGTGGTAACTACCCTGTCCGCCGCGACCGCCGGACTGGCCGGCGCGGTGGTGGGGTATTATTTCGGGCAGAACTCCAACGCTTAGCGTTGCGTTAGCGCGGGGCGTCAAGCTATTCTTGAGATATGGAGGTGTGATATGTCAACTGAGCAGTACAGTATCTATGTAGGGCAGGATCGGGTCAACGCGATTTTCACGGACGCGATGGCGCGGATGTATGGGCTGGTGGCGCTGGGCATCGTTACGACCGGGGCGGCGATCTGGGTCGGGGATATGCTGGGCGTGGGGAATGTCATATTCAGCTTCGGCTGGATCGGTATGCTTCTCATGATCGGGATAATGTTCGGGACGCTGATAGGGGCGAACGCCGTGGTCAGCAGGGGGAATACCGGACTGGGGACGGTTCTGTACCTGGCGTTTACGGGATTGGCGGGTTTCTTCCTGTCGCCTATCCTGACGACGTTCACGACGGGGACGATTGGAATGGCGTTCGTTCTGACGGCGGGTATGTTCGTGGCGATGAGCGTGTTGGGGATGACGACGAAGCGGGACCTGTCCAAGTTGGGGCCGATGCTGATGATAGGTCTCGTCGGGGTGATAGTGGTCAGCCTGATAAATATGCTGCTGCTCCAGTCGAGTATGCTGTTCCTGCTCATCAACATCGTGCTGCTGCCGATATTCCTGGCGCTGACGGTGTGGGAGACGAAGCAGATGAAGGAATTGGCGCAGGACGCGGCGATGCGGGGCGACGTCCAGGTCGCCAACCAGGTGGCGGTGATAGGCAGCATCGGGCTGTACCTGAACGCGCTGAACATCTTCATAATCCTGCTGAACCTGCTGGGGTTCGCGTCGGATGATTAGGGTTCGCAATTGAGACTGATAGCGATACTGATTCTTGTGGCTGCTGTCCTCGGCGCGTGTTCTGACACGCCTGAGCCGACACCGGTTCCGCTTCCGCCGACGGCTACGCCCGTTCCCACGCTCACCCCGACCCCGGTTCCGCCGACGGCCACGCCGGTTCCGACGCTGACGCCGACTCCGCCACCGACACACACACCGATACCCACGCCGACGTTCGCGCCCACTCCGATTATTCTGCCGACGGTGGAGGTGGTCTATGAGACGCCGACGCCTACAAGCGCGTTTCCGACGGACCTGGATCAGCGGCTGGACGCGATAGCGTACAAGACGTCGCTGACCAGGAATCTGCCGACTACGGAACTCGTTACTCATGAGCTGATAGACAAGGCGGAGTTCCGGCGGATGTTCCAGGAAGACTTGGAGGAGGACGCTGATGAGTTGGCGCTGGATGAGCGTCTGTACAAACGGCTGGGAATTCTTGGGCCGGAGGACGACCTGGCGGAACTGCTGACGGATGTGTTCGCGGACGTGGTTCTGGGGTTCTATGAGACGGACGACGACAAGATGTACATAATATCGGAGAGGGACACGTTCAGCCTGAATGACAGGCTGACGGTGGCGCATGAGGCGACCCACGCTCTTCAGCAGTATTCATTCGACATAGGCGGGCTGTTGGACAGTCTGGAAGAGCGTGACGACCAAAGGCTGGCGCTGCGGGCGCTGATAGAGGGGGACGCGCTGCTGTCGGAGTTGCTGTATATGCTCACCTACTTCGACGAGGATCAGCAAGCCGAGGTTCAGAGCAACCGGGGCGGCGGGGATATGTCGGCGTTCTACGCCGCGCCCGCGTTCATACAGAATACGATAATGTTTCCCTATACGGACGGGTACGGGTTCGCGGTGGACCTGTTTCTGAAGACCGAGAGTTTCAGCCAGATCAATCTGGCGTATGAGAAGTTGCCCGCGTCCACGGAGCAGATAATTCACCCGAACAAGTACGGGGCGGGAGAGGAGCCAATTGAGGTGTCCATCCCGGATCCGACTGAGTTATTGGGAGAGGGTTGGAGTGTAGTGGACAGGAACGTGATGGGGGAGTTGTTCCTGCGGTCGTACCTTGTGAGCGACCTGGACCGTGAAGTGGCGGCGGACGCGGCGGCGGGATGGGGAGGCGATGAGTTCCTGCTGTTGGAGACGCCGGACGGGGATGACGCGCTGGTTATGTTCAGCGTTTGGGATACGGAATTGGACGCGCTAGGGTTCACGGGTATATTCATGCGGCACGGCGAGTCGGCCAGTGGGCAAGAGTGGGCGGAGGATCCGGACGCGGAGTCATCCGCTTTCGCGCTGGATTCGGATGGGATGTCCATGAGGCTTGGTTCAAGCGGCAGAGAGGCGCGAGTGGTGATAGCGCAGGACGCGGAGAAGGCGAACGCGCTGTATATGGCGCTGGACTCTCTGCAACCGATTGACGAAATGCCGGAGGCGGATATTCTATATAGGGCTGAGTCGGCCACTTCCACGGATTCGAGCGGGAAGTGAGGGGCGGCTATCGGCCCAGTGTCTTTCGGTTATTCCGAATCGCCGATTCGGCAAGGTGTGGATTCCCGCTTTCGCGGGAATGACGGATAGCTGAACAGTTCGGACTGCACAAACAGTCGAAAGGCGGGCTATCCGCCGAGCATCTTCATCATCTGGTTGCGGCCCCGGCCGGTGGACATCTGCCTCATCATCTTCTGCATCTGGCGGAACTGGTTGAGCAGTTGGTTGACCTCGCGGGGGGTTGTTCCGCTGCCGCGCGCGATGCGCCTGCGCCTGCTGCCGCTGATTATATCGGGCCTGCGGCGCTCCTGGGGCGTCATGGAGTAGATGATTGCCTCGACGCGCTTGAGGTTGTCGCCGCTGAGTTGGTCTGAGTTCATCTTTCCCTTGACGGCTGAGAAGCCGGGAACCATGTCGAGTATCTGGCTCATGGTGCCCATCTTCTTGAGTTGCTGAAGCTGTTCGAGGAAGTCATCGAGGTCGAACCGCGCCTGTCTGAGCTTGCGGTCGAGTTCTAGGGCGCGTTCTTCGTCGAGTTCGAGTTGCGCTTTCTCTATGAGGCTTTCGACGTCGCCCATACCGAGGATTCGGGACGCCAGCCTGTCGGGGCGCATCTGTTCCAGCGCGTCAATCCGTTCGCCGGCGCCGATGAACTTGATGGGTATGCCGGTGACCTTTGTGATGGAGAGCGCCGCGCCGCCGCGCGCGTCGCCGTCCATCTTGGTCAGGACGAGGCCGGTTACGTTGAGGCGGTGGTGGAACTCCTCGGCGACGCGGACGGCTTCCTGGCCGGTCATGGCGTCGAGGACTAGCAGCGTCTCGGTGGGAGATACGGCCTTGTGGACGGATTCGAGTTCGTTCATGAGTTCGACGTCCACCTGGAAACGGCCGGCGGTGTCAACGATGACCCAGTTCGCGCCGCTCTCGCGGGCGCGGGTGATTCCGGCGCGGGCGACTTTGTTGGTGTCGCGGGCCTTTCTGTCGGCGTACACGGGGACTTCTATCTGGGCGGCGAGCGTCTCCAGCTGGTCAATAGCGGCGGGTCTGTGGAGGTCGGCGGCTACCAGCATGGAGGTTTGCCCGGCCTGCTGGAGGTGGCGGGCGAGCTTGGCGACGAGCGTGGTCTTGCCCGCGCCGTTCAGTCCGGCGACGAGGATTACGCCGGGTTGTCTCGCAGGGTTTTCGAGCCGGTGGCTGCCGCCGGTGATGATCTTGGTTAGCTCTTCCTGGGTTATCTTGACGACCTGCTGGCCGGGGGTGAGCTTGGTGAGCAGGTCTTCGGCGAGGGCGCGGTCCTTGATGGTGGAAGCGAGTTGGCGGGCGACGCGGAAGTTGACGTCGGCCTCGAGAAGGGCCATGCGGACTTCTCTTAGGGATGCGTCAATGTCCTTTTCGGTGAGCCTGCCCTTGTTGCCGAGCTTGTAGAATATGCCGTTGAGTTTTTCGGAGAGGGCCTCGAACATTCGTGACTCCGTCGTTGTCTGAACTGTGATTTGTGTGATTGGGGGGATGGTCAGGATTTTATGATTCCTAATTTAAAGGCAACCAGGAGGGTTGCCCCTACGGGGTCAGGATGACGGATCGGGACATTCTATCAGTCCGCGCCGTACACGGATTCGACCATTCCTTTCATTACTGTGGAGATGAATCTGACGCCGGAAATGGCGCGGTAGTATTCCATTCGGGTGGGGCCGACGACGCCGAGCGCGCCGAGCGCCTGGCCGGGGACGCCGTAGCGGCAGATGACGACGCTGAGCGGCCTGAGCGCCTCGCCCCGGTGCTCGCCGCCGATGACGACGCGGACGACCTGACCGACGGGCGCTTCGTCGAGGGCGGCCTGGATGAGGCTTCCGTCCTCGACGCCCCGGATTATGCGCCGAACCTTTTCGTAGTCGTCGAATTCGGGCTGGTCGAGAAGGTTGCGGAGGCCGTCAACATAAGGTTCGTCGTGGGCGGCTTTGTCCTCTTCTTCGAGCATCACTACGGCGGCGTCAATGGCTCTGCGCTCGTGCGTGGATAGTTGGAGGGGAACGTGAACTATCTCGTCGTGGGACAGGCCGGTGACGTGGCCGCGAAGACGGACGCCCATAGACTCAAGTTCGGAGGTTTCGACCGGCTCGTCGAAGCGGATGAGCTGCTTGCGGAGCTTGGCCTGTTCCAGAACAACTATCATCAGCGCGAGTACGTCCTGCACGGGAATCAGCTCGAGATGGCGGATTCTGGATACGCTTGTCTTGGGGAAGGTGGCTATGCCTAGGTTGCCCATCATTTGGGCGATGAGCGTGGCGGCTACGTTTCCCCACTTGTCAACATCGTGCTGAACGCGGTTGAAGTTGTCCTGGATGGCGGCCCTGACCTGGGGCGGGATGCGCGGGTCGGTGGCGAGCAGGGACTCGACGTAGAGCCTGTAAGCCTTGTCCTGGGGGACGCTGCCGGCGGAGGCGTGGGGACGGGAGATGTAGCCCTGCTCCTCGAGGGCGGCGACTTCGTTGCGAACGGTGGCGGAACTGACGCCGAGGCTGTGGTTTCGGGTCAGGCTTTCGGAAGCTATGGGCGCGGCGTCGTGCACATAGTCGTTGACTATATGATTGAGTATCAGCTGTTGGCGTTCGGTCAGCATTTCCTGGGCCGTGGTATGGAATATGAGATTCGGCCCGGAATTCTATCCCTCCGGGCCGTAACGATTCTAGCATACCATATATCGGGCGATTGCGGGATGGTGGAGGTGGTCCGGGGGCAGGGTCTTTCGGTTATCCAATATGGCGTGGATGGAGGTCGAAGGAGGCCGTTTGGGATTTATTCATATACGCTGATTTATAATTGTACAGGGTTTTCGACAGGGGGTTTACAGGGAGTGACAGGCGATTTTGCCCTGTGATCAGCCAGCGTTTTCCCAGCGTTAGCTATGGAGGGGGTTTCTCGGTCCTCGTCAGTCGGTGTGTATAAAGCTGTATTTATATATTGGGGGACGATTTCGGCGTTCCTGATGGGGGTATTGTAGCATAGTGGGTGTAGCGTCGCGCAACATCATCGAGTGGGAAGGGATTTTGGGCGCATGGGGTCTGTCCACGAAGGGCGCGAAAGGTGAAGCATCCCCATCCTGGCCTTCCACCCGTCGAAGGGGGAGGGACTTTGCCTGGCCTTGTGAGCAGGGAGGGGGGAGAGGGGATTTTGGTCGGGCGCGTCCGGGTCGGGTGGACAGAGGGTGTGGGAGGGTTATTGGCTATGCCGCGGCTTTGTATCCGACTAGTTTGCCCAGGACGGAGTTAGTCCATCCGTAGGCTCGGTTGAGGTCGTTGGTTGAGGCCAAAGAGCGAATAGCGGGCTTAGCTGTGGTATCCAGTTTATTCTCCAATCTTCTGACATCACGCTCTATCAGAAGCAAATCAAGGCACGGCATGGCGATCCCTATTAATGCAAGCGTCGCGCCAACTATCAGATTGGGTAGGTACGATACAGTTGAATGAATACTCAGACCCATATCCATTATCGCTACGGTTGAGCCAAAAGCGAAAAGTGTCGTTCCGAACGGAATCAACACGATACACCAGATAGTCAAGCGAACGGGTACGGGAGTATCTGGAAATCTAGTTCCCGTTTGGGATTCCAACTTCATCACTCGTTCTCTGAGTGAGGCGATCCACTTGCGGAATAGTTGGGAAACCACGAGCCACACCTTCATGCCCAACCATAATCCTACGCTCAGCTCGATAGCCGCTGCTAAGCCTAGGGCGGTAGCCCGTTCTGCGGAATCGCCTAGTTGAGTCGCTCCCACAATTAGCCCAAGGCCGACTCCGTACAGAATCACGCGAATATCTACCGCGCTCATCTTGTTCATGCTTTCTCGGTTCAGGCCGCGCATTCGTTAGTCCCTCAAACGACTGAGAAAGGTGTAGGTTGATCTTATGGCCTCGCCAGCGACGACAATCGCGCCGCATCATATCATATTTCCTTGCGCTCTACGTGGTACGGAAAGAGGAATCACAGAAGTGGCTGGGAGGGGGATGTGGATTCCCGAGCGGCGAGCCCTTCGGGGTTCTCGCCTTCGTGGGAATGACGGTGAGGGGCTGTACAAAGCGCTCTAGGATGGAGTATGATTTATGGCGAACAGATGATTTTGATGAAGGGATGATCGGCATGGTTTCTCGGCAGGTTGAGCAGGGGGCGAATTTCGCGCTGGGGGCGATGCTGAGGGGTATGATGCCGGCCTGCGCGGTGAGGGTGGAGAATACGCGGGTGGTGGTTGGGCAGGCGGGGCTGCGGCTGGATGTTCTGGTTACGGCGGCGGACCGGGCGCCGGTTGTGATCGAGGCGGAGTTCATGCCGGCGGCGGATGTGGAGCGAGAGGCGCGGGATCGACTGGGGCTGGAGGTGGCGGATGGTCGGCGGGCTATCGAAGCGGCTGTGGCGCTGCGGTACCCGGAGGGGCTGGAGTTTTCGGAGGATATGGGGGAGGCGATTCGGGACGCGCGGTTGGAGTACGCGGTGTTTTACATGGGGCGGACGCGGTACACGGAATCGGGCGGGTTGGTTGGGTCGGCGGGTTCGGTGGAGAGTGGCGACGCCGGGGACGGGACGCGGTTCCCGGAGTCGGGATGGCTGGCGGGGTCGGCGGGGGATCTGGCGGAATTGGTTCGGCTGGTGTCGGTGCCTCAGGAGGCGGTGGACAGCGCGGCGGACGCCTTGCAGAACGGCATAGAGGGCGCGGTGGCGGCGCTGGACGAGATGGGAATGTCCAGGCCCGCCATCAGCCGCGCGATAGCGGAACTGCTGGGAATGGCGGACGTTCCGCAGACGCGCAAGATGGCGTGCGCGATTATAGCGAACGCGATGGTGTTCCATGACCGCGTGGCGGGGATTCACGCGGGTGTTCGTCCCCTGGCTATGGTTTGCGGGGCGGGCGTGGCGAATCCGAAGGCGGAGACGATAGCGGCGTGGAACCATATTCTGGAGATCAATTACTGGCCGATATTCGCCATCGCGCGGGACGTGGTGACTCAGTTGCCGTCGCGCGAGGCGGCGCGGATTCTGCGGCGGCTGTATATGACGGCGGGCGAGGTGGAATCCAGCGGCGCGAATGTGGCGCACGATTTGACGGGGCGCATCTTCCAACGGCTTATAGCGGACAGGAAGTACCTGGCGACGTTCTACACGCTTCCGGCGTCGGCGGCGCTGCTGGCGAGGGTAGCGGTATCCAAGATGGGCGTTGACTGGTCGGACGCGGACGCGATAGCGGGGCTGCGGATTGGGGATTTCGCGTGCGGGACGGGGGCGCTGTTGTCGGCGGTGTATGAGCGGGTGGCGGTGGAGCATGAGAACGCGGGCGGGGACTCGGCCAGGCTGCATCCCGCGATGATGGAGGAGGTTCTGTACGGCTGCGACGTGATGCCGTCCGCTATACATATAACGGGTTCGACGCTATCGGGGATGCAGCCGACCGTGGGCTTCGGGCAGTCGCGGCTCTATACTATGCCCTACGGACGGCAGGAAGACGGCAGCGTGGCGATAGGGTCGCTGGAGTTGCTTCAGTCTTCGACGTTGATGACGCTGTTCAATATGTCGGACCCCGTATTGAGGACAGGGAGCGCGGGTGAGGAGACGGCGGCGCAGGCGCTGGTGGAAGCGCCGGACGGGGGGTTTGACTTGGTGATAATGAATCCTCCGTTTACGCGGGCGACGAATCACGAGGGGGCGCACGCGGACGTCACCAATCCGGCGTTCGCGGCGTTCAACGCGACGCGCGAAGACCAGACGCTGATGGGCAGGCGGATCAACCAGTTGGGCAGGGATACGTGCTATCACGGGAACGCGGGTATCGCGTCGGCGTTCGCGGCGCTGGGGGACCGGAAGTTGAAGCGGGGCGGGGTTCTGGCGATGGTACTGCCGCTGTCGGCGGCGGCCGGCCTGTCGTGGCGGAAGTTCAGGCAGACGCTGGCAAGAGACTATACGGACCTGACGGTTTTCAGCATAGCGGCGAATGGACGGGATATGTCGTTTTCGTCGGATACGGGGATGGCTGAGTGTTTGGTGATTGGGCGCAAGGCGGAGAGTTCGGAGGGTCGGGGGCGTTTCGTGTCGCTGTCGGCGCGTCCGCGCGGGTTCGTGGAGGCGAGTTCGGTGGCTCAGAAGGTGTTGGCAAGCGAGGGGGTGAGGCGGTTGGAGGATGGGCCATACGGTGGCGCGGAACTTACGCTGGGGGATATGCCGTCGGGGGAGACGATAGACGCGCCGTACAAGGTGGACGGGTCGGTGTGGGGGAGCGTTCGGACGTCGGACTGTTCGCTGGCTCAGACGGCATACGCGCTGGCGGATTCGCGGCTGTGGCTTCCGGGGAGTCTAAACGCGGTGGAATTGAGGATGAAGCCTTTGGGCGCGGTAGGCAAACTCGGACTGGTTGACCGAGATATAATAGGTCCTACCCCAAGGGGATCGTTTGACAGGACTACGGCCAGTCCGATGGCGACATATCCCGCGCTGTGGAATCACAACGCGAAGAATGAGACACGGATGGTGTGCGCTCCCGATTCTCAGTTGCGGGTTCGGCAGGGGATGGAAGAGAAGGCGGCGGCGGTTTGGGCTACGGCCAGCCGTTCACACCTGAATCTTGAGTACACCTTTGGTTCTCAACCCCTGGCAGTTGCATTCACGGAACGGGAATCAATTGGTGGAAGGGTGTGGCCGAATGTGATTTTCGAGGATCCGCGTTTTGATTACGCATTCGCGGTTTGGGGCAATAGCACCCTGGGTTTGTTGTGCTATTGGTGGCATTCGACGCGACAACAGTCGAGCAAGGCGAGTATAACTATCCGCTCAGCGGAGTCGCTGCCGGCGCTGGATTTTGGGGCGCTGAGCGATGAACAGTTGGAGATAGCGGCGGATATTTTCGATGAGTTCAGGGAGAAGGAACTGATGCCGGCGTATCTGGCGGGGTCGGATGCGAGTCGGGCGTTGCTGGATAAGCGGGTGGTATGCGATTTGCTTGGATTTGGTGAAGGGGTGTATGAGGGGGTGAGGCGGGTGGCTGGGAAGTGGGGGGCGGAGGCGTCGGTGCATGGGGGGAAGGTCTGAACTGTGATTTATGGGGTTTTGGTGATGGGCGGGATGGATAGTAGAATGATAATCTCGCATGAGAGGAAGGAGCGAATCAGGTTGATTGGACCGACTGCCGGGGCTGGCGCAAAGTCAGTGATCTCATCTCATTAGCCTCCCTGAGTCAGCCAGTCGAGAATTCTATCTTCAGGATCGCGTCATCTGTCCCATGGCAAGTCCCTTCTGAATGATGTAATAAATGTTTACCCTTGAACCATCGGGCAACTGCCGCCAAATTTCACTTAGGTCCCCGTACTTGTACCCTCGGGTAGCAAGCCAGCCAGGCGCAATCCCATTCACGGGGTACCTCTTCTTGTGTGGCAATGGAAAGACTTTCCACTTCTCCACCCAAATCGCTCCAGCCACATAGCACAGTCGCAGAGTATCTACAGTAAAGGGCCAGCCATCTCCAAATTCAGTTGATGTTATCTTCCTGCAACGTACCGAACGACTAGAGATGTGAAATCTCTCGATAAATCTGACGTACCACAAGTAAGGAAATACTCCGACAGTCAGTGCTGTCGGGAGTATGAATGCCTGAATGACAGAGACTAAGGTGATTTTGCCTGTTACTAGTGAAAAGACAATCACTGATATGTGAAAGCTCAGAGATAGTATCGAGAGTAGGATTTTCACCCCTTGGTGGGTGTCATTCTTCGTTTGGGCTACTACGAGCATACATGTAAGAAGTGTTGACAAGGGAATAAACAGTAAGAATTCAAACAGGAATGAAAAAACCGATACGTCAAGTAACGCGATGGCGATGGCAGGCAGTCCTAACGTATCCCTAACCTTCTTCCAGTAAATTCCAGGCTTGCTTGAGAATATCAGGCCAATTAACGAAATGCCCGATAACCCAAACCAGAAAATAGCTGCTACCAACGGAAGTGTATTCCATAATCCCAACCATTTTCCCAGAACAACCACGCAGGCAAGAACCACGGCGCAGTAGAAGAGCATTTCTATAAGCAGCGATAGCACCCTTCGTTCTAGAGCAGCTCCGATAAGACCTATTGCACTCTGTCTGATGTTTTTGTTGAAGGCTCCAGTCGCGACTAAAATTATGAGCCATAAGACGCTGGCAATATGCCTATTATTAAGATCATACCATTCCATTTCTGCCATTCGACTCTAGGCTTGCAAATGTGTGATGCCAAGGTCCAGTCATCAGCGGACTGGCCAGTTGCGTCTTAGCTTTCTGGGTCATAGTCGCTTCTATTAGTGTGTCCTTTAGGGTATCGCTTTCCAGTATCTATGAATGACCATATAGCGACGCCAAGGCCAGCTATGCCTACTATGAAGCCCGTGATGATGAGGAACTCATTCATGCTGATTCGCCTCCGTCGGCCTGGATAGTCTATTGTAAATGCTCAAACTCAGCATAAATGATATTCCGCAGAAAGCCATAGCGATAAACTTCATGGCCGTTTCGTTAATAGTTCCTGGCTGTGTTTGCTCCAATAGGTGGGAAGCGAGTAGTATGCTATACCATGATATAAATACGATTGAAATACCATTTTGGGTAATTCTCCATGATTGATCCGATTTATTGAAGTGGGCTATCTCGTTTATGTTGGATATGTGGAGTATCAATCCGAAGACCGCTAGGTCGGCGGCGTTTATGAGATCCAGATTGCGATTCTCGGATATAGTCCATATCAGTATCCTGGCGAAGATGGGTATGAGTCCTACCAGGACTGTGTACATTAGCCATTTGATTTTCATGTTTAGGTTTTGACCGGGGTGTAAGCTGGCCTAAGAAGTCCGTCGAATGACTATACGCGCACAGGACCGCAACATCAGTGAGCTTCGAAACTGAGTCCCACTTCATTATACACCACTTAGCCCTCTTTACAAGGCATTTCACGAGGGCGTAAGGTATAGTGGCCAGACTCAGGCTATGTCACAGAGGATTGCCAGTGTATTCTTCGACCGCAGAGTGAGGAGAAGATTATGAGACTTCATGTGGATAAGGAAGCGGACGCGCTGTATCTGCGGCTGGACGATTCGGTGATTGTGGAGTCGGAGGAAGTCGGGCCGGGCGTTGTTCTGGATTACAACGAGTCTGATGAGGTCGTTGGGGTGGAGTTGCTGTATCTGTCGGAGTGGGGCTTTTCAGCTTTTCGGCTTCGTTGGCGGATGTAGGCGGTGATGTGGTCGTGGCGGACTGTCCAGTTTCGTCCGAATTTTTTGCCTTTGAGGACTCCCTTTGCGATTTGGTGTCGCAGGGTGGTTGGGCTGAGGCCGAACATTTCTCCGGCTTCGGAGAGGGACAGGTAGGGGTTTGGCGGATTGAGGTCGGTTAGGTCGAAGTCGTATTTTTGGGCGGGTTTCAGGATTTCGAGCGCGATTACCCGGCCGTCGGTGTCGTAGTCGGCGAAGAAGCCGGGGGCGACGGATTTGGTTTCTTCGACTTCGGCGTCAGCGAGGGTGATGGACATGGCGTCGGCGTCTCTGTCGTATGTGATTTTCATTCGGGGCATCTCTTTCTGATGACTGTAATCACTCGGAATATGTCTGTGAGTCTGTGATCCAATTCGTCGTAGATAACCGTGATTGGCCTGCCGTCAATCTCGATGCACGCTTCCATGGTCTGTTCCTCTTCGCCTTCATAGTGTTGTCCAAGATCGAGAACCAACGTGAGGTGTTCCATCGTGATACGACGCTTTCGCATCTGGTATGAGGCGTGGTCTGTGAGAATGATGTCCACGCAGGGATTGTAGCTTATATCGGCCATAGGGTAAAGGCGTGATTCTGAATGGGTTTCAGGATTTCTGGCGGGATTATTCGGCGGTTGGGGTTGGAGGTGGTATAATCGGGGGGTTGAATATCGCGTTTGGAGAGAGGACAGCATGGAGATAACCTGGCAGGGACATTCATCGCTCAGGCTGGTGAGCAGGGACGTGGTTCTTATGACGGATCCGTTTCCGAATTCGCCGGCGGGGGCGGAGGCGCATATCGTGGCGGTGAGCAATGATTACCCGAATCATTCGGCGCATGAGTCGGTCGCGGGAGAGCCCAGGCTGATAAATGGGCCGGGGCAGTATGAGGTGATGGGGTACAACATAACGGGAATCGGGACGGCGCTGAACGACGCGACGGATAGCCGACGGGTGAATACGGTGTACGTGATTCGGTCGGAGGGCCTGGCGGTGTGCTTCCTGGGGAATCTGAGCGCGAGGCTGACGTCGCGCCAACAGGAATCGCTCGGGTCGGTGGACGCGCTGATCGTTCCGGCGGGCGGCGACGGCACGCTGGGGGCGAGGGAGATTTCGCGGATGGTCGGCGCGCTTAGTCCGGGGCTGGTCATACCCGTCCATTTCGACCCGAATGAGAGCGAAGATGGGCTGGGTTCGGCGCGCGCGCTGCTGAGCGAGATGAACGTGGAGCCGCCGGACGCGCAGATACGGCTGAATGTCACGCAGAATAACATTCCGAGAGAGACGCGGGTGGCGCTGCTGAGGGATATGTCGGGGGGTTAGCCTGCCCCTAGCCACGATGATAGGGGGCGATCACCCCCATCCTAGCCTTCCCCCCGTCGAGGGGGAAGGGACTTTCTGCGTGTCGAAGGGGGAGGGGACTTTTGCCTGCCCTTGTGAGATCCCGCCGTCGAGGGGGAAGGGGGATTTTGGAAGTTATATATCCTTGCCCAGGTTGGCCAGGAACTCGTTGTTGTTGCGAGACCTGCGGATGTGTCCGAGCAGCTTTTCGGTGGATTCGCCGGGGTACTTCTCGTCGGAGGAGATCATGGCGACCATGCGGCGCAGCAGCCAGACCTGCTTGAGGGTGGCTTCGTCCAGCAGCAGTTCCTCGCGTCGCGTGCCGCTGCGCGCGACGTCTATCGCGGGGAATATCCTGCGCTCGGCAAGCCTGCGCTCCAGGTGGACTTCCATGTTGCCGGTGCCCTTGAATTCTTCGTAGATCACTTCGTCCATGCGGCTGCCGGTTTCGACCAGGCAGGCCGCCAGGATGGTCATGCTGCCGCCTTCCTCCGTGTTGCGGGCCGCTCCGAAGAATCGCTTGGGCGGGTAGAGCGCAACCGGGTCAATGCCGCCGGACAGCGTGCGACCGCTGGTCGGGACGGCGAGGTTGTAGGCGCGGGTCAGCCGGGTTATGCTGTCGAGAAGTATGACGACGTCGCTTCCCGCCTCCACGAGACGCTTGGCGCGTTCCAACACCATTTCGGCTACGCGGCAGTGGTCTTCCACGGGTTCGTCGAAGGTGGAGCTATACACCTCGCCCTTTATGGAGCGGCGCATATCGGTCACTTCCTCGGGACGCTCGCCGATGAGCGCGACCATTATCTGTATGTCGGGGTGGTTGGCGGATATGCCGTTGGCGACCTCTTTCAGCAAAGAGGTCTTGCCCGCCTTGGGAGGCGAGACTATCAGGCCGCGCTGCCCGCGTCCGATTGGGGCAAGCAGGTCTATGAGCCTGGTGGACGGGTTTCTGGGGCTGGTCTCCAGCTGGATGCGCTCTATCGGGAAGATAGGCGTGAGCTTCTCGAAGCGCGGACGGTTGCGCGACGCTTCGGGACGAACGTCGTTGACGTCCTCCACCCGCACAAGGCCGAAGTACCGCTCTCCGTCCTTCGGAGGCCGAACCTGGCCGCGCACCTGGTCGCCGGTCCTGAGACCGAAGCGCCTTATCTGGGACTGCGATACGTAAACGTCGCTCGCGCCCGTGTTCGCTCCGTCCTGCCGCAGAAAACCGTAGCCGTCGTTGACTATGGAGAGTATTCCGCCGGCCCTGATGGGGCCCTGCCTGTCGGCCACGGCTCTGGCGACGCGGTTCACGAGGTCGTGTCGCTTGTTGGTTCCGTTTAAGTTCGCGCCAAGGTCGGACGCGATCTGCACAAGTTCGTCGTTCGACTTGGTCATCAGTTCAACGAGGTTCATCGTCTGCTCCGGGATGCGGAATGTAAGCTCAGCGGGCGTGGCCTGGGATAATCGTCGTCTCCGGCGTATCGTCTCGGTTATGACCGTCGCGCATCAAGACTGGCGACACCGGCGAATTGTATCTGGAGACTGGGCCTTGCCGATAGGGACAACTCCGATTGCGCGAAAGCTCAACGGGGTCGCCTTGGAAGATGAAAAGGAATGATGAATAGATAATAGCATATAGGTGTTGGCTAGTCCAACCCCTTGAGATTGACCGCTTGACAGCTTTGGAGATGGGTAATAGGATGCGGTCTGTGATGGGAATTCGCATTCACGAAGCGGCATTCATGGTCTTCGGTCCGAACGACGCTCCCGCCTGGATGCCGATTCATATTTCGGACATATTCATTCAAGCCCGGTAAGGAGAATCAGGTGACACGAACATCTTCTTTCGACGTTCCGAAGTGGTTGTTTATCGTTTTGGCGGCGGCGGCGCTGATTGTGATTTTGGCCTGCGGCTCGGCGGAGGAGGAGCCTGCGCCAACAGCCGCGCCCGCTCCGGCGGTGGCCCCGGCGGCTCCGGCTCCGGCTACAGCGCCGACAACAGCTCCCGCCGCGGCGGCTCCCGCGCCGACCATGGCTCCGGCTCCGGCGCAGCCCGCGGCGAAGCCCAAGGCCACCGAAGCGATAATGGAGTCGGCTTTCTCCGAGGGCAAACGCGGCGGTCATTTGCGCCTCGCCACCGGAGTGTGGTTCGACCGCTGGGACATGACAACGAGGTCGCACTGGTCTTCGACGCAGGGACTCAACAGGATGTACAGCGGGGTTCTCCAGTTCTCGCCCAGGGACGGGTTGACCGTGAATCCGGACCTCGCCAAGTCCTGGAAACTGGCTGACGACCTGGGCAGCGTTACGCTCGACTTCCACGAAAACGTCACCTGGCACGACGGAGAGCCGTTCACGGTTGACGACGTGGTTTACTCGATAAACAGGTGGGTCAACCCGCCGGAGGGGATTCCGCAGCCGCGCGTCGCGGGCTTCCTGCTGGTTGACGAGATGAACAAGATTGACGACCACACGATGACGATCAAGACCAAGAATCCGACCAGCCGGATTCTCTCGGCGCTGGCGGACTCCTGGCACATCATGCACCCTGAGCACGTGCTGTCCGCGGCGGGCGGCAATCTGAGCGAACCTGAGCAGGTCATAGGCACGGGCGCGTTCAAGATGGATACGTGGGAGGTGGGCAACAACGTGGTTACGGTCGCCAACCCGGACTATTTCGTTGACGCGCCGGACGGCAGCCCGTATCCGTTCCTGGACAAGATAACGGGCATCGCGTTCGCCAACAGCGAACTCGCGGGCGCGGCGTTCGAGACGAAGCAGATTGACTACTACACCACATTCCCCGCGAACAGGGCCTACGGGATACAGGACCAGATGCCGGATGAGGTATCGGTGATACGCTGGGACAGCCCGGGCTTCCAGGGGATAGCGATGAACGGCTCCATACCGCCCTTCGACGACCCCGATGTACGCAAGGCGTTCAGATGCGCGGTTGACACCAGGCAGGTAATTGATTTGACCAGCGTCCCGGACGTTGATCCGCCCAATCTGCGGCAGATCAGCTTCTTCGGCACCGCCGACCCCAACTATGACGACATAATGGACTACCCATGCCTGAACTGGGACCAGAAAGAGGCCCAGCAGGAGATGGCTAAGCAGGTGTTCGCCGAGAAGGGCGTTGACAAGATCGAGTTCCTGACCGAGGAGGAGGAGCCGACCATCGTTCTCATCATCCAGCAGCAGATGGAGCCGCTGGGAGTGGAGATAGAGATAGTGGTGACCGAACTCACGTCGGCCAGAGAACAAGCGTATGCCTGCGACTACGAACTGTTCTGGTTCGGCCAGGCGGTGGCGAGCAAGAGTCCGGTTGAGATAATCAACCAGGTGTTCAGGCCGGGCGCGGGCTTCGATATGTGCCAGGCCGAACCGCCGCAGGAGTGGCTGGACCTGCTCTCGGAACTGGACAGGGTGGCGCTTGGTTCGCTCGAAGAGAAGGAAATCACCAAGAAGATGGACACGATAATGCGTGAGGAGTGGAACCCCAAAGTGCCGGTGCGCCGCCCGGACGAGTTCCAGATCAAGTATAACTACGTGATGAACGTGGACGCTATCGCGACCGCGAAGTTCATACAGTCCAGGTTCGTTGACGCATGGCTGGACGAGGGAGCGCCGGGGAGGTAGTTTGGTGGGCGGATGGGGGTTAGTTCACCCCCATCCTGACCTTCCCCCGTCGAAGGGGAAGGGACTTTGTACCGCATCTTCCTCCATCAAGGGGATGGACTTTCGCCTATATCCTGGGACGCGCCATTATGGGGGAAGGGAATTATCGTCGGGCAGCCAATCAGAATAGTCGAGGGTGAGGAATGCAAGGCTACATCATAAGGCGTCTGCTGCTGATTATTCCCACCCTCTTTCTGCTGGGGACTATCCTGTTCATGATGCTCCAGTTCATACCCGGGGACGTGGCTTCGACGCTGCTGGCGAGCGAGGAGAACGCGGCCAGTCCCGAAGCGATAGCCAAACTGCGCCAGGAACTGGGGCTGAGCGACCCGCTCTACGTACAGTATATGCGCTGGCTGGCGAAGATGGTAAGGGGCGATCTGGGCTACTCGCCTTACTTCAACCAGTCGGTATGGGACGCGATAAAGCCTAAGATTGACGTCACGGTGACGCTGGCGATTCTGGGCGTGCTGGTGGCAATCGCGATTTCGATTCCGGCGGGGATATTCTCCGCGCTGTTCAGGGGGAGCGTGTTCGACCAGGCGGTGCGCGCCGTCAGCGCGATAGGGATGGCGGTGCCGGCTTTCTGGCTGGGCATCATCATACTGCTCGTGCTGGCCCGCTACGTGGGATGGGCGCCGCCCGCGCAGCACGTTGACTTCTGGGTGGATCCGTTCAAGGCGCTGCAGCGGTATATGTTCCCGGCGCTGATTCTGGGCTTCAGGTCGGCGGCGGTCATAAGCCGGATGATACGCTCCATGATGCTCGAAGTGTTGAGCGAGGACTATGTTCGCACGGCCTGGTCGAAGGGGCTGCTTCCTCGCGTCGTGATAGTGCGGCACGCGCTCCGAAACGCGCTCCTGCCCGTGGTGACGATGCTGGGGATGCTGTTCGCGTCGCTGATTGACGGGGCGGTTGTGCTGGAGACGGTGTTCAACCTGCCGGGCGTCGGGCTGCACCTGGTGGAGTCGGTGAGGGGAAGGGACGCGACGATGGTGCTGGGTATGGTGCTGCTTATCGGGGTGTTCATGATGCTGTGGATACTGTTGATAGACCTGTCGTACAAGGTGCTGGACCCGAGGGTCACTTACGAATAGAAAACAGGGTTGAAGCGGCGGGCGAGGAACTGGCATGGAATCCTCAATAGAAGAACAACGTCGGGAAGAGATTGGCTGGCAAGACCGCCTGGGCGCGGCGAGGGTCGGCGTCTGGCGGTTCGCGCGGCAGAATCCGGCGGGCGCGGTCGGCGGCGTGATAATGCTGACGATGGTCGCGCTGGCCGCGTTCGCGCCGCTAATCACGCAGTTCGACGCGGCGAGCTTCGTAGCCGACCGATACGAGGGGATGTTCGGGGAAAGCAAGAAGGGCGAGTTCCTTCTTTTCGGCTCGGATCACCTGGGCAGGGACGAGCTAACCCGGCTGCTGTACGGTGGGCGGGTGTCGCTGATGGTGGGGTTCTCGGCTCCGCTCATCGGCGTGGCGGTTGGCACGCTCATAGGCATAGTAAGCGCGTACTACGGAAGCGTTGTGGACATCCTTCTGCAAAGGCTGGTGGACACGATGCTCGTGCTTCCCGGCCTTGTGATAGTGATAGTCGTAGCCACGGCGTTCGGGTTTACGATGACGGTCGTGATATGCGCCCTGGGGCTGTTCAGCGCGATTGGCTCTATCAGGGTCGTCAGGTCGCACGTGCTTTCTCTGCGAGAGGCGCAGTACATCGAGGCCCAGCGCGCGATTGGATCGTCCTCGCTTAGAATCATAATGCTGCACCTGGTCCCGAACACGCTTCCGGTGTCCATCGTGCTTGTGGCCGTCGGAATCGCGGGCGCGATAGTCGCGGAAGCCCAGCTTAGCTTCCTGGGCATCGGCATCAAGCCGCCAACGCCGTCCTGGGGCAATATGCTGAGCGGAGCGCAGACCAGGTTCGACCTCGGCCCCCACCTGGCCATCATGCCGGGCATAATGATCTCGATAGCGGTGCTGGCCATGAACCTGTTCGGCGACGCCGTAAGAGACGCGCTCGACCCCCGTCTGCGCGGCAGCAGGGAAGAGTGAGCGGCGGTCTGAATCGGGATTCAAGGATGGGGTGATATAGTCCCCACGAAGGAGTTCGTATGTCTTCACAACCCAACATCGTGTTCATATTCAGCGACCAGCAGCGCTATGACACGCTGGCCTGCTACGGGAACGACTGGATCCAGACACCCAACCTCAACGCGCTCGCGGACAAGAGTTTCGTGTTCGAGCGGGCGTATGTGACGCAGCCGGTATGCACGCCGGCGAGGTCTTCCATCGTGACGGGGCTGTATCCTCACGCGGCGCGGATGACCGTGAACAAGATGAACCTGCCGCCCGACAAGAAGAGCGTCGCCGAGATGATCTCCGAAGACTACCACACAGGCTGGTTCGGCAAGTGGCACCTGGGGGATGACGTCATACGGCAGCATGGCTTCGACGAGTGGGTGAGTACCGAAGACGGACACAGGCCGGAGTACACCAAGCGCGAGTATCGCGGAACGATGAGCGACTACCACAATCACATGGTGGAGAGCGGGTTCGAGCCGGACGCGGAAGCGCCGGACGGAACTCCGATGTTCTCGGCGTGGAAGCGCGCCAACCTGCCCGAAGAGCATCAGATGGCGTCGTTCCTGGGCGGAAGAGCGGCCGATTTCATAGATCGAAACGCCGGCGGGCCGTTCATGCTGTACGTCAGCACCTTCGAGCCGCATCCACCGTACTACGGGCCGCTGAACGACCTCTACGACCCGGACGAACTTCCGGTTGGGCCGACCTTCCTGAAAGTTCCCGAAGGCGCCTCGATGCACAACACGGTGAGGGCCAGGTACTGCACTCAGTACCTGGGACAGCCGGACGCGGATATTGACCCCTACCTGCTCAGCAACGCGGCGTCGGGGAACGACGTCGCGAGCGAGGCCGGATGGCGTCGCCTCCGAGCGCGGTATTTCGCCAACATAACACTGGTTGACCGTATGGTTGGCGCGATAGTCGAGGCCCTGGAGCGCAACGGCGTAGCTGACAACACCGTGATAGTGTTCACGAGCGAACACGGGGAGATGGGCGGCGATCACGGGATGCTCGAAAAGCGCTCGATGTACGAAGAGTCGGCGCGGGTGCCTCTGCTGATGCGCGTTCCGTGGCTGTCGGAGGAGCAGACGATGCTTCAAGGCGCGGCGGGTCATATTGACCTTGTTCCCACGCTGTTGGAACTGTCGGGCAGCGAGGTTCCCGGGCATCTCCAGGGAAAGAGTCTCGCGCCCGTCCTGCGCGGGGAGCGGACGCTGGACGGCAACGACGTGTTCATACAGTGGAACGGGGTGAGCGATATTGACGACCGGCACTTGGGCAGCGAGGAGATCAATCTTCGCAACACCCAGCCGTGGCGAACCATCGTGAGGGACGGCTGGAAACTGGCGCTGTGCGCGACGGACCAGTGCGAGTTGTTCGACCTGAACAACGACCCATACGAGGAGAACAATCTGTTCGACGACCCGGAGCAGAGGGAGCGAGTGAGGAATCTGGCTGCGCGAATACGGCTGTGGCAGCATAAGAACGACGACCACGCGCCGCTGCCGACGGTGTAGGGACGCGGGCGCGGAGATTAGCCGGGATGACGTCGAACCACCCGCTCACGCCAGCGTCACCGCTATTATCCCGCCCACCGTCATAGCGATTGCCGCCAGTTTCACCGCCAGGATACGGCCCTCCAGCGGCTCGTCCAGCACCCTGGACATCCCCAGGCTGAGCAGTATCCCGAGGATGAACACGAACAGCGGCCTGATAGCCATAACCGTCACCGCAAGGGACACCGGCCCGGAATATATGGCCTGCAGCTGAAGTATGACCGCCACCATCACCAGCGCCCCCTCCGTGAGTATCGTCAGGCCGATGGCCGCGGGATCCCGTATCGCCCTCACGAGATCGGGGAACATACTCTTGCGGACCATTATGCCCACGCACGCTATCCCCACCCCTATCCCGCGCCACACGAACAGCGACCACACGTCAATATCGTCAGCCACCACCTTGGTCAGATACTGGCTGAGTCCGAACGCGAGGCTTGACGCCACCAGCAGCGCGAACGGGATCCACTGGTTCTGTCCTCGCTCGGAGCGGCGCGTGGTCGGACCGAAGGACATCAGCGTCGCCCCGCCCACCGTAACCAGTATCCCAACCCACGCCAGAACGCCGATAGTCTCTCCCAGGAATAACTGCGCCAGTATCGCTACGAATATAGGGTAGGTGGAAGTAATCGGGACTACCCTGGACACGTCCTGCATCCGCATCACCCAGAACATCAGCACCAGGTATATCCCCGCGAGGAAACCGGAGACGCATGAGATAAGCGCGGTGTCCAACCCATATCCGCTGAACGTGGCGAAAGGCAGAACTATCACCACCAGCCCAAGCTGCACCAACCCCACCAGTACGATGAACGCCCTCGGGTTCGGAACGAATCTCTGAATCAGAATCTTGTCCAGCGCGGACACGACCGCGAAGGCCAAAGCGCTGCCCAGAGCCAGATATATCCAACTCATCGAAGCGACCGCCGTTCAGTGATGTGCGGAGTGAGCGTCATCGTTGGCCTAGAATATAGCCTCTTCGCCCAGAACGTCTCGTATCATCAGGCGCGAGCGCTGGCTGTTCTTGATTCTGCCGTCCAGTTCATCCGGGTCGCCCCACACCTCCGTCACCTTATCCATAAGCCGCTCCCGTACCGAATCATACTCCGGGTCCGCCGCCAGGTTGTCGAACTCCCCCGGATCCGATTCCAGGTTATACAGTTCCAAGTCAGGCGGGTCGCCGTGACTGTAACACAACTTCCAGTTCCCTACCCGCGCCATAGCCCTGGGTCGGTCTGTCCCGTGCGCCAGGTGTTCCGAGAACGCTTCGTCCCGCTCGGCGCTCGCGTCGCCCGTCATCTGCGGCAGCAGCGATACCCCGTCCATGTTCATCATGGCCGTTGTTTCATCGTCCACTCCCGCCATGTCCAGAATCGTCGCCGTGGCGTCCACCAGCGAGACAGCCCCGCCGAACCGCTGTCCGCCCGCGACCACGCCCGGCCACGCTATCTGGAGCGGAACGCGCGCCGACTGTTCGTAGAAGTTCATCTTGCGCCACAGACCATGCTCGCCCAGCGACTCGCCATGATCCGACGTGTGGACGATGACCGTGTTCTCGGCCATTCCCAGCTCTTCAAGCGCGTCCAGCAGCCGGCCTATCTTGTCGTCCAGGTAGGTTATCAGCCCGTAGTAGGCCGCCCTCGCCCTCCTGATTTCGTCCTCCGCATAGCCGTCGAAGTTGAACGACTGGCGCAGCCTGCGAGTCGCGACGGGCAGGTTCTCCAGGTGTCCGGGCGGGTTGGACGGCAGATCCGCGTGTTCGGGATAGTACATCGAGAAGTACGGCTCCGGCACGATGAACGGGAAGTGCGGCGCGACGAACCCCACGCAGAGCGCCCACGGGCGTTCCCCCCGCGCCGGATCCCTCAGATAGCTCAGCGCCTCCGCCTCTATCGCGTCGTCCGCTTCTATCATCGGCCCTGTTCCGGCCCGCGCTTCCTTCACGCTTGGCCACGGTTCGTCCGCCGTCGGTATCCCATCTTCCCACAGATAGATGGGATGCCGCCCTCCGGTGGACAGCCCCAGACGCCGCGCCGTCTCGTCTTCCGCGCTTCCGCCACCGTGCGGATCGTATGCAAGCTGAGACTGGAAGCCATGAAGCCTGTCCGGCCCTATCAGGTGCATCTTGCCCGACAGCGCGCTGTCGTAGCCCACCGACCGCAGCGTATAGGGCCACGTCGGAACGTCCGACGGCAGCGGCTTAGCGTTGTCCCACCCCTCGCAGTTCGACACGTACCGCCCCGTCATGAACGACAGCCGCGACGGAACGCACAGCGGAGAGTTGCAGTACGCCGCGTCGAACGTCGCGCCCGACTCCGCGATGCGCTCCATGTTCGGAGTCCGAACGAACGGATGCCCATACGCGCTAGACCACATAGGCCCATGCTCGTCCGACATTATCACCAGAAAATTAGGCTGTTCAGCCATCTATGATTTCTCCCCTGGAACGCTATACAGCCACAGTCCCATACACATGATCAGGAATCACGATGACAGCCGCCCGCCGATCCTCCACCATCGCCCGGTCGTAATCCTCCCAGTCCGGGTGTTCCTGCCCGGACGCCGCGCGGTATATCCCCCTGAGCGCGTCCCGCAATTCCTCATCATCGCCCTCCCCGCGTCGCAGAACCTTCGCGCGCCCTTCCAATACCACGTAACCCCACCAGTCGCTCTTGGAAACCAGCAGCGAGCATCGCGAGTCGCGTACAAGATTGCCCAACTTCGCCCTGTCTTCAGTCGTCGTGAACCCCACGCCGTCGCCGTATGCCCCGACGGTGACTATGCTCATCTGCGCCGCGCCGTTCCTCCGAAACGTCGTCAATACGGCCTGGTGGTTCTCGGACACGAATTCCCTGACATTATCGCTAAGCATTTCTCACCTCCGGCTCAAAGCACGAAATCAATCTCGTACAAATCATAGTGCGAGTGATCCATTCCCAGCCTCTTATACGTCTGCTGAGCGACATGATTGCTCCGCTCCACGTACAGCCTCACCCCGCAGATGTCCTCGCTTTCCCGCGCCCGCGTCAGAACATGGTCGTGCATCGCCGTATAAACCCCTCGCCTGCGGTGAGCCGCGTCCACGAACACGCTCTGAATCCACCAGAACGTCGCGCTCCGCCAGTCGCTCCACTCGTATGTGATGAGCAGACTTCCCACGACAGCCCCGCCTGTCTCGGCCACAAGGTAGAACCCCTTGCCCGGATCCGAGAACACGGCGTCCACCCCGGCGCGAACAAGCGACTCGTCCAGCGTCTTGCCCTCCGTCTCCATCGCCATGCTCTGCTGAAAGCGAACGATATGCCGGGCGTCGCTCCGCTCAGCCCGCCGAACCAGAATCTCCGAATCGCTCAACACCCGTCTCCTTTCGCTCTGCGCTCCGTCAATCATATCACGGACGCGCGCGGGCATATTACCAGAAGACGATTGCATAAGTCCCTTCCCACTCGATGGGGGAAGGTTAGGATGGGGGTGATTAGGTTCAACTCCTGCCATTGCAGGATAACAGATGAGGCTTATGCAATTTTCTCATTACCAGAAATCCAGATGCGCTCGCCCCGCGAGTGTATTAGAATTGGGACGCATCCCTAAGCGAGGTAGAAGATAGCCTTGAGCAAGATAGCGCGAAGTTTCGCCGACGCCGTAGCCGACATCCCCAATGGCGCGATACTGATGATAGACGGATTCGCGGGGCCGGGCGGCACCCCCCAGAACCTCATTCGAGCCCTCCGCGACCACGGCGCGTCCGACCTGACCATCATATCCAACACCGCCGGTCTCGCATCCGTCATAGGATTCGGAACCATCCCCGGCGACCGACCCATAGACATAGGCATCCTGGTGGAGAACGAGCAGGTCAAGAAGGTCATAGCCTCTTTCCCCGTCTCGCCCTCCCCGTCCAGGCCCACCGCCTTCGAGACCGCCTACCGCGAGGGCAAGATCGAGCTGGAAGTCGTGCCGCAGGGCACTCTGGCCGAGCGCATCCGCGCCGGGGGAGCCGGAATTCCAGCCTTCTACACCCCGACCGGCGTTGGCACCCTCATGGCCGAGGGCAAGGAATCCCGCGTATTCGACGGGCGCGAGTACCTGCTGGAGCGCGCCCTCACCGCCGACTTCGCCCTGCTCAGGGCCAACATATCCGACACGATGGGCAATACCCAGTACCGCGGAACCTCGCGCAACTTCAACGGCGTAATGGCAACCTCCGCCGACATCGTAATCATGGAGGTTGACCAGATAGTAGAACCCGGCGGCATTGACCCGGGCGCGGTCCACACGCCGGGGATCTATGTGGATCGTATAGTGAAGATATGAAATGAGTGGCGTCTGACGGTGAACATTCACTTGACATGAATACATCGGTGTCAGATTATATAGCTGAGTGACTTATCGCTTCTCCGAAACAGTACACACGGATATACCGCTAGTGAAGTATTTCACCAAAACGATTTATGAGCATTGGCTTTTGATCCATGCCTTAGTCGCGCCTTGGGGGATCTTCGCGGTCACCGGCCTGTTGGTCAACATCAATAAATCAATCAGTTGGCAGTCTGAGGAATTCTGGAGATTTTGGGCCGATATCACAGGTATGTCGAGTGCGGCAGGATATGGAACCATAGTGTACGGAATAGTTGTATCATCCATGGAGGTGACGGCAAGAGTGGTGTTCTACGCAATCGCAAAGATAATCGAAGAGCGAAGAAGGTGGCGTGAGGAAGGCCGCGAGGAGGGCCGCGAGGAGGGCCGCGAGGAGGGTATTGTGGTGGGCCGTGAGGAAGGCCGCGAGGAGGGTATTGTGGTAGGCCGCGAGGAAGGCCGCGAGGAGGGTATTGCGGTGGGCGTGCGGCAAGGGATAGATTCCATACTCGCCAATCCCAAGTTAGAGCAATACCCCGAACTCTTGGAAGAACTGCGCGGCGACATGGAAGACGCGACAAGACAGTCTCAGGAGAACGGCAACCATTCTCATTGATAGCCTCTCCCAGGCCGGGGAAGACGTCACCCGGAGACGGATTTTGGTATGGTGGAAGTCGAACGGGCGACCCTCGCCCCGCCCTTCAGGCCGGCCTGAACTTCACCAGCGTGTACTCTTCCGACACATCCTCGAACACCGCCTCCACCGGCATATCTATCCGCGCGTCCTCTATCTCGCACTCCACCAGGTTCGACGGTATCTTCGGCCCTTCGTTCAGCTGGATGATGGCGTAGATGTGCGGCGTGTCGGGCTGGAAGGCCGGATGCGCCGACTGGTGGACGATTGTGAACGAGTACAGCCTGCCCTGCCCGCTCACTCGCGTCCAATCCAGATCATCCGAGAAGCAGTTCGGACACTGCTCGCGCGGATAGAAGAAGATACCCGAGCAGGTCTTGCAGCGCGGCAGCGCGAGTTCACGCCGCTTCGTCGCGTCCCAGAACGGGCGCGATAGCTCCTCATTCATCGGAACCGGAAGCGGCTTCGCGTATGTCGTTGTCATCTTTCCCTCAATTTCCAATTGAAAATTATCAATTGTCAATTCCCTAGATCGTATCCTCGGACCCGAGGACAAGCGAGCACATCTCGCTCGCCGTGCCCCCTCAACCGTTCACCATACACAAGTCGTTTCGGAGCACCTGCCGAACTCCGGCCTTGCCCATTACCTGGCGGGCGCCCTCTATGACGTGCCTGAACCCCCCGGCCAGTCCGGGCTGCCCGCCCGACAACTGGCCGCCGTCCGTGTTTACCGGGAACGTTCCCTTGTACGTCGTATCGGTGGATTCGTAGAACGGGCCAATCTCGCCCTTGCCAACGAATCCGGCGTCTTCGAGGCTCACGGCCACGAGGATCGTGTATCAATCGTAGAATTCGGCGAACTGCATATCCGACGGCCCGTACCCCGCCATCTCGAAAGCCCGCCTCGCGCTGGTCGCCACCGGCGTAGTCGTAATCCGCTCATTCTGCCACACGTTCGCGTTCGACTGCTCCATGCCCGAACCCAGCAGGAACGCCGGACGATTGGGCAGCGCCCTCGCCCGCTCCGGCGTCGTCATTATCAGCGCCGCCGCCCCGTCGCAGGGCATCACGCACTCCAGCAGCCGCAGCGGGTAGTTCACGTACCTCGAATTGAGTATGTCCTGCGCGCTAGCGGGCTGTCCGTGGAACACGGCGTTCTCGTTCTCAAGCGCGTTGAACCGCTGGTCCGCCGCCACCTTCGCCATCTGCTCCTGCGTCGTGCCGTACTCGTACATATGGCGATTGTATATCAGCGCGTACCCAGTCCCCGCTCCGGGAGCCATTCCGTAAGGCTCTTCCCATTCGGAGCGCGCCGACGCTCCGCCCGGAACGGCCCTCGACGAGCGCGAGTTGCCCATCACCACCAGAACCGTGTCGCACATTCCCGCGTTTATCGCGCTGGCCGCCACCGTCGTCGCCGACGCTCCGCTCGCGCCCTGCATCGAGACGCCCGTAGCGAACGTCGGCTTGATCCCAATGTACTCCGCCACCATCGCGGGCGCGGCGGCCCCGTCCGTGACCAGCCCGTTTATGTCCTGCTTCCGCAATCCCGCGTCTTGGATTGCGTATCCCGCGGCCTCGGCGCACAGTCCGTACAGCGTGCGCCCTTCCAGCAGCCTCCGAGTCGGCACCTCGCCGATCCCAACAATCGCCGCCTTCCCTCTGAGCGTCATTTCAGCCAACCTCCATTGACCAGTTGAGCGCATTATACTACGGGAATGATAAATTGAGAATAGCCAATGTGACGGCTAAAGACGATTGCGAAATTCCCTGCCCCGTACTTGATACGGGGATGGGGGTAAAAACCCCAAGCGCGGTCATATTCCTCACCCCGCCCGCCAGTAGCGCCTGCCCTCCGCGCTCACTATCCGCCCGAACCCCGGCTTCGTGAAGTGGCACGACACCACCGTATCCCCGCTCGCTTCCAATCTATCCAGCATCGCCCGTCTCGTCGCCTCCGCCGTCTCAGCGTCCCCGTCGAACAGCGGCGTCCACGACGGCTCCGTTATCTGCGCCGGGTGTATCAGGACATCCCCCTGTATCAACGCGCGCCGCCCGCCCGACGACACCATTACGCTCATGTGGCCCGGCGTATGTCCGGGCGTGTGCAGAGCGCGGACTTCAGGCGTCAGGTCGGAGTCCCCGGACAGCGTGTCCAGCGCTCCCAGTTCGTCCAGCGGCTCGACGAGGCTGTCAATATACGGAAACCGGCCGGCCGCCTGAACCTCCGGCTTGCGAAAGTGGGCGAGATCGTCCTCGTGGACGACATAGCGCGCGTTGGGAAAAGTCGGGACGCGCCGCCCGTCGCGCTCCTCCGTGTTCCAGCCAACGTGGTCGAGATGCAGGTGCGACAGGAACACCATGTCAACCTCTTCCGGGCTGACCATGTTAGACGCCAGATCCGCCATTAGCTGCCCGCGCAGCCCTCCGATATACTCAATCGGCCCAGGCCCGTAGCCCGTGTCTATCAGGATAGTCTTGCCCGAAGACCGTACCAGGTAGCACCCGATTTCGAGGCGCATCCTGTCCCCCTCGAACGTATCCGGGTACAACTCGCGGAACGTCTCCCATTCGTGGTATGGGACATTAGGCCACAACTCCGGCAGCGGAGTTGGATAGGCGCAGTTCATATCGGTCAGCGCGACGATACTCACGTCGCCGACGCTCATCTCAAACTCACTCATTCGCGCGCCTCCCTATGCTGTCCCGTAATCGTTCCGCTTCCCGTCCTCCGACACCAGCCCGTTCCGCGCGTCCGTGTCCAGCAGTTCCATGGGTCGCTCCGACGGCTTCCCGACGCCCGCGCCGCTCGGAAACTCCAGGGTGAGGCGGTCGTCGTCGGTCTGGAGCGCCACCGCGCCGGACGTCATCGCCCTCGGATCGTCGCTCACCCTGTCGCCGTTGATGATAACCTCCGTCTTCGCCCCTGCCGCTCCCCCGAACGCGCCCTCCGGCGCGAAAGTCAGACGGTTCGGGTGGATGTACACATTCAGAGGCCCTGAGTACGAGGGCAACTTCCCGACGACCACCCGTTGCCCCGGGCTGCCCCTGAACTTGCCCGCGCCCGCCGAGTCCGGTATAAGCTCCTTCGCCTCTATCAGCGTGGGACTGCTCACCTCGAACACCTCCACCGGCACGTTCGACGCGCTGGACGGGAACATATTCAGCCCCATGCCGTCGTTTCGGCTCGTCGCCCCGCGCCCGCCGCCGCAGAACAGGTGCGCGTTGAACACCCGCCCGTCGTCCTCTACCCCGTAAGTTCGTATGGACGACATAAGCCCGTTGCCCGCCTGTATCCTGTCCGGCACCGCCTTCGCCAGCGCGCCGAAGATGCAGCCGTGAATGTACCAACCCGTGTTAGTGCGCGACCCGACCGACGCAGGGAACGTGCAGTTGATTATCGTCCCCTCCGGCGCGGTGACCGTTATCGCCTCGAAACAGCCCTCGTTCACCGGAACGTCCGGCGTCAGCAGGCACGCGAGCGGATAGTACGTATGCCCCCGGCTGTATATCATCGTGCAGTTCAGCCCGCCCCGGTCTATCTGCGGAGCGGAGCCTGCGTAGTCCACCAGCATCTTGTCGCCCCGTATCTCTATCCGCGTCTGTATCTTCAGAGGGTCGCCCATCCCGTCCGTATAGACGTGGTTTTCGTACACCCCGTCCGGCAGTTCCTTGATAGCGCGGCGCATCGCCGCCTCCGAGCGTCCCCTGATAGCCGCCGACAGCGCCGCCAGGTCTTCCAGCCCGTACTCGTCCAGGAAGTCGTTGATGCGTCTCGCGCCAACCTGGTTCGCCGCCACCTGCGCCTCTATGTCCGTCAGCACCATGTCCGGCCCGCGCACGTTCCACCTGTACATATCGAACGCCAACTCATTCGGCTCGCCCTTGTCGTACAGCTTGCACAGCGGGAAGAACAGGCCCTCTTCGTAGGAGTCCGTCACCCGCTTCAGGTCAAGCGTCCCGCCTATGTCCGACGTATTCGCTATGTTGCCCACGAACCCCACGAACCGCCCCTGGTAGAACACCGGCGACACGATAGCGATGTCCGGCAAATGTCCCGCGCACATCCACGGGTCGTTCGTCATGTACACGTCCCCCGGGTGCATCGTCTCAACCGGATACTTCTTCAGTATCTCTTTCGTGACGTTCGGCATAGTCATGTTGAACACCGGCATCGAGCGATAGGCGTGCGCGATTGACCTGCCCTCCGCGTCCAGCACCTCGCACCCGAAGTCATTCGCCGACGCGATGATGGTCGAAACCGCCGTCCTCAGCACCGTCGACCACATCTCCTCCGCCACATTGAGCATCCTGCTCCACATTATCTCCAGCGATACAGGGTCGAAGTCGTTGTTCTGCGTCATTGCGTCATCTCCAAAATGCTGTCTATCCGCGCGAAACGCTGATCCTCAAATTCATCCACGAATCCACCGACGCGCTATCCCCCGGCCGGATAATCGTCGTCGCCTCTGCTTCTTCCACAATCGCCGGTCCCTCCAGCGTCGCGCCCGCCGCGAGCGCGTACCTGTCGTATATCGGGCAGTCCACGAACCCGCCCTGGTTCGGCCCGTGAGCGTTCGCGAAGTACGCCCTCCGGCTTCCCTTGATAGCCGAACCCGCGCCCGTATCCCCCACTTCCCGCTGTCGCAGTTCCAGTGACGGCTGCGGCCCGCTGACCAACAGACGCCAGTTCTGAACCTCGATTGGCAGGCTCAGGTTTCGCCGGCTGTACAGTTCCTGGTATATCTGGTGGAAGTCCGCGCTGATGCCCTCCACGTCCGAACCCGACAGCGGCCCAACCGGAACCGGCACGTTTATCTCGTGTATCTGGCCCTGAAGACGCATATCAGCGGAGGCCGTGAGCGTCACGTCCGACTCCGACACCCCCGCGCCCGAAAGCATCTCACGCCCCAGCGACTCCATCTCCGCGAACGCCGCGTTCACCGCGTCCCAGTCGGACTGTTCCAGCAGACCGGGCATAGAGCGTATATTCTCGAACGACAGCGGAGCCGCCAGGCATCCCAGCGCCGCAGTCACCCCCGCGCCCAGAGGCACCACCACGTTCGTCGCGCCCAGTATCCGCGCCACCTCGCAGGCGTGAGCGGGACCGGCCCCGCCGAACGCCACTATCGAGTAGTTGCGCGGGTCCTTGTTCCGCCCGATGATGTGGATGCGCGCCGCCGCCGCCATATTCTCCGTCACCACGCTATACACCCCCCAGGCCGCCTCAACCGCGTCCATCCCCATCTCCGACCCCAGCGAGGAAAGCGCGTTCTCCGCCGCCTGAGCGTCCAGCGTCATCCGACCGCCCAGGAAGTAATCGGGATTGAGGTAGCCAAGCGTCAGATTCGCGTCCGTAACCGTCGGCTGCGTCCCGCCCAGCGCGTAGCAGGCCGGCCCCGGACTCGCGCCCGCGCTCTGAGGCCCAACGCGCAGCAGGCCCAGGTTGTCCAGGTGCGCGATACTCCCGCCGCCCGAACCTATCTCAATCAGGTCCAGCACCGGAATCAGAATAGGCAGACCGCTGCCCGACTTGAACCTGTGAACCCGCGCCACCTCTATGCCGTTGCTCTGGCTCGGCTGTCCGCCCTCTATGATGCACGTCTTGGCCGTCGTGCCGCCCATGTCCAGCGAAATCAGGTCAGGCTCCCCCAGCATATCGCTGTAAAAACCCGCCGCCAGCGCGCCCGCCGCCGGCCCCGACTCCAGCAGCCGTATCGGACGCTCGCTCGCCGCGTCCGCGCTAAGAACGCCGCCCGCCGAGTGCATCACCAGCAACTGCCCGCCGTATCCCAGCCCCGTCAGATCACGCTCCACACCTCGGATATACCGCGAGACCGCAGGCTTGATGTAAGCGTCCGCCACGACCGTCGAAGTGCGCTCATACTCATTTATGACCGGCGCGGCCTCCGATGATAGAGACACGCTGAGACCGGGGTGTTCAGACTCGATGACCCCCTTCAACGCCCGCTCATGGTCGGGATTGCGATATGCGTGAAGCAGCGATACAGCTACGGATTCGACTCCCTGTTCAATCAGGTCGCCAACAGCCGCCGACACGCCTTCCAGGTCAAGCGGCGTCAGCGCCACTCCATCCCGGTCTATCCGCTCCGACACCTCCACCCTCCGACTTCTCGGCACAATCGGCTCCGGGAAGCGCGCGTGAAGATCGTGCATATCGTAGATCCGCTCCCTGCCGAACTCCAGGATGTCCCGGAATCCCTTCGTGGTCAGCAGCGCGGTCTTCGCCCCCTTGCGCTCGATTATCGAGTTCGTGGCAAGCGTCGTGCTATGCACCACCAGCCGCAGGCGTTCAGCGCCTATGTCCACTTCTTCCAGAAGTTCGCGCAATCCCTGGATCAGCGCGCGCGACGGATCGTCCGGCGATGTCAGCGCCTTGTGGACTTTGAGTTCGCCCGTTGCGGTGTCATGCAGCGTGAAGTCGGTGAACGTGCCGCCTATGTCAATGCTCAGCGATAGCGTAAGTGAAGAGTCCATGCAGTCATTCCCAATAGCGTCCTGGTCAGGGTGGACCGTCTCCAGCCGTGACCGGAATTCTGAATTCAATCGTCGTGTATCGCAGTCTATCATACGCGATTGCGTTTCGCGGTACAGCCGACAATTTCAGACAATTCGCCTATGGGAATGAAAACAGGAGCGGCGCTGTCGAGCGCGAGGCGTCTGATCCGGCGCCGGGTAGGGCCCGAAATGACTCGGACTGAGCCTTAGCGCGCGGAAGCCCTCCATGGCTCGCGCGTAATCCGCAGTCCCAGGCCGCGTTCGAGTTGACCCCACTTCTTCTCTTCGTCCGGCGTGATGAAGGTTATCGCCTCTCCGGTTCGACCCATGCGCCCGGTTCGCCCGACGCGGTGGGTGAATAGAATCTCCGAGTCCGGCAGGTCGTAGTTGATGACCTGACCGACACCCTCGACGTCAATGCCCCGCGCGGCGACGTTCGTCGCGACCAGGATTGGCGCGTCTCCCGAACGGAAATCCGCCATCACACGTTCGCGCGCGTTCTGGCTCAGATTCCCCTGGAGCGCGCCCACCGGGTAGCCCAGCCTGTCAAGTTGGCTCGCCAACTTCCTTACGCCGCGCTTTGTCCTGCCGAAGACGATTACAGGCGCGTCTTCGCGTTCATTCAACAGGGACTGGAGCGCGCCGATCTTCTGGCTCCGCTCGATGCTGTAAACCATGTGATTCACAGTCGGCGGGGCCTGCAATTCCGCGTCCACTGAAACCTTCACCGGGTTTCTCAGGTGTTTTCTGGCGGTCTTGCTCACCCACGCGGGCATCGTCGAAGACAGGAGCGCGGTCTGCCGCTCGGCCGGCGTATGGGCGATGATGGCCTCTACGTCTTGCGCGAATCCCCTGTCCAGCATTTCGTCCGCTTCGTCCAGTACCAGGAACCGAACCGAGCGCAGGTCCAGATTGCCCTGTCGCAGATGGTCAAGGGTGCGTCCGGGAGTGCCGACCACGATGTGAGCGCCGTTCCTCAGCGCCGTCTCCTCCGGCTTCGATGAGCGTCCGCCGTACAGCAGCGTTACCCGAAGCCGACGCTTTGAGGCAAGCGCCTTCGTCACCTCCGCCACCTGGATAGCCAGCTCGCGGGTCGGCGTCAGAACCAGCGCCTGGACTCTTCTCAGCGTCGGATCGCACTTCTCAGTCAAGGGAACCGCGAAGGCCAGCGTCTTCCCTGAACCCGTGCGCGCCTGCCCAACCAGGTCGCGCCCCGCCAGCAGGTGAGGGATGGACTTCTCCTGTATTGGCGTGGGATCCGATATGTTCATCCGCGACATCGCCGCCCTCGTGGAATCGCTCAGAGACATTCCGCGAAACACCTCGGCAACGGAAACGCGGTCGCCGGAGCGAGTTTCTGGAACTGGCTGATAGCTTTCGATTCGTTCCGTCTCAGGCTGGCGTCCATCCTGTATATTTCTGAAGCAGGGACGGCAGTACACCGGCCTGTCCAGAGTTGGGCGAAATGGTACGGTCGTGGACGTCCCGCATTCGGCGCAAACGACCTGGTGACGCTTCTTGCGGATATGCGAACGGGATTGACGGCTACGTGTTGAAAGAGATGTAGATGGCATGAGTAAAGAGACTACCTTGTCTGAGGAGTGACACAACGGTTCGGAGCGCGGAGGAAGAGAGGGGAATAGGTGATGATACGATGTTGTGCAAGCCTTGAATGCGCTTATCAGCTACTTGCGTCAAGTCTAGCAAAACGGGACTGCGGCTTTCTACCTTAATACAATACAGCGACTCCGCCTCTCTGACCAGAGCGGCGTCTTCGGCTCGCCAAGTGTCCGAATTCAGACAACTCCACCGCCGTCCAAATCTTGACGCCGAGACACGGACGCGGTAGCATCCTTTCACCACCCCTATCGCTTCGCCGGTAGGGTCGAGACCGCCCTCGCCGGCGGTCTCTGTCTTTGTACGAGAAACGTTTCCCACAAAACCGCCTACATACGAATCTTGACATACGACTCTATCCACGCTAGGCTTCTCTTACCCCCCCTATCGCTTCGGCGGTAGGGTCGAGACCGCCCTCGCTGGCGGTCTCTGTCTTTGTACGGGAGCGGAAATTGAAAACCAACATCTACATTGACGGCTTCAACCTCTACTACCGCGCCCTTAAGGACTCCCCTTTCAGATGGCTGGACCTACGAAAGCTATCCGAGACGCTCTTCCCCCAGGATACCATCAACCGCGTCTGCTATTTCACCGCCCGTCTCGACGCGCGCCCGGGCAATCCCGCGCAACCCCAACGGCAGCAGGCGTATCTCAGAGCGCTGGCAACGCTGCCAGGCTTGGAGATCCACTACGGCTCATTCCGGTCGGGCGTCAAGCGTCGTCCGCTGGCCGAACCCATTCCAGGACTGCCCACTCATGTCCTTGTCAGGGACTCGGAAGAGAAAGGATCGGACGTCAACCTGGCTACTCGCCTACTCGTGGATGGATTCAACGGCGAATACGAGCAAGCTATCGTTATGTCTAACGACGCCGACTTCGCGGGCGCGATGCGCTACGTAAGGGACTCCCTGGGCCTCCGTGTCACGCTTGTCAACCCCGATTCTAGGAACACCAGCCCCAGGCAGTTAGCTGACGCCGCGACCTACGTGAAACGCCTCTGGAGGAGCCATCTGAGGCGCAGCCTGCTTCCCGACACGCTGAGAGACAACGTCGGAGTCATCACCAAGCCAGACGGCTGGTGACGTCGCCCCGACTCTAGTGCAGCGACTCCACCTCGCCACCCAGGTTGGAAGACCCCGCCCTCCACCTCGACGAGTTCAGCCGGTTCAGCAGCGACGTATAGCCCAGCGCCACCAGGAACACCGACGCCGAAAACAGCACCACCGACGCCCCCGACGACACGTCTATATAGAAGCTCATATACAGCCCGCCCAGTCCGCAGAACGCGCCAATACCCACCGACAGCAGCAGCATCTTGGTGAAGTCGTTCGTCAGCAGCCGCGCCGACACCGGCGGAATCACTATCGCCGCCGCTATCATCGTCACCCCCAGCACCTGGAGCGACACCACGATAACCGCCGCCAGCAGCAGCGCGAATCCCGCGTCTATCCAGCCCGTCGGCACCCCGTAGAAGCGCGCCACCTCGTAATCGAACGTCGTGAACAGCAGATACTTGTACCCTACGAACACCGCGACCGCGGCTATCGCGCTCACCGCGATTATAGCGAACATATCGTTCTGAGTGATGCCCAGTATGTTGCCGAACAGCGCGGCGTCGAAACTGCGCGTGAAGTTCCTGAACTTGCTTATCAGCGCTATCCCAAGCGCGAAACTCGACGTGGTCACTATCCCTATCGCCGCGTCCGCGCTTATGCTCCGCCTGCGCGACGCCATGTTTATCAGCATCGCCGACACGAACCCCCAAAGACTCGCGCCCAGAAAGAAGTTGATCGAGAGCACGTAGCTCGTCACCGCCCCACCGAATATCGCGTGCGCCAGTCCATGCCCGATGTACGACATCTGCCTCAGCACCACGTACACCCCTATCAGCCCGCACAGCCCGCCCACCAGCGTCGCCACTATCAGGCCCCTCACGAAGAACTCATACTCCAGCGGCGTAAACACTGTATCTTACACCCTCCGCTCGTCGTGGGAACGGACATGGTGCGACTTTCTCCTTCCGTTCCCGTTTCGCCCGAAGAAGTGCGGCGTCTCAGCCACGAGCTTCATGCCCATGTACTCGGTGACCGCGATATCCGCGTTGTACGTTCGCTTGAGTACCTCCGGCGTGAATATGCGGCTCGGCGGTCCCGAGTCCACCACCCGCCTGTTCACGCACACTACCCAGGGCAGGTGCGCGGCCACCGAGTTTATCTCGTGGGTGGTCATTATTATCGTGACGTCCCGGTGGTTCAACTCGTCCAACAGGTGCATAACTTCGTCCCGCGTCTTGATGTCCACGCCCGAAGTCGGCTCGTCCAGCAGCAGAACGTGCGGACTGCCAACCAGCGCCCGCGCGAGAAACGATCTCTGCTGCTGACCGCCGGACAGTTCGCGGATGTGCCGCTTCGCCAGGTCGGCTATCCCCAAACGCTCCATAATCTCCAGCGCGCGCTCATAGTCTCTCTTCTGACGCCACGGCAGCCACCAGCGATTCGACGTGAACCCCATCATCACCACCTGCTCCACCGTCACCGGAAAGTTCCAGTCAATCGTCTCTATCTGCGGCACGTACCCGATGCGCGGCCTCTGGTCGGCGATTGATTGACCCTCTACCACCACCTCCCCCTCATAGATTTCCACAGCCCCCAATATCGTGCGTAAAAGGGTCGTCTTCCCCGACCCGCTCGGCCCCAGCAGCCCAACGAAGTCCCCGTGGTTCACCACCAGGTCAACCGACTCAAGGGCCGGGCTGCCCCCGTAGCCGCTGGTCACGCCCCTCAGCTCGACTATCGGCTCTTCACGTTCGTATTCATGTGGAGTTGGATGAAGCAAATTCTCTACTCTGGAAACATTCAATACCTGGTTAGTACGAGGCGGTGTCAGTATAGATTCCTGGCCGTCCAATACCTTCGTGCAACTTCGTGTCCTTCGTGGATATGCCGATGTTCGCCGCTCTCGCCTACTCCGGATAGACAGCGCCGCTCTCGCCCTCGAACACCGGCCCCGTGTCGAACCCGTCCATCGCCTCCGCGCCGCCACCCAGCGCCGGAACCATTATCCGTATGTTCGCCGCCATCAGCCCCATGTAAGAATGACCCGGATCCCCGTGAGACCCCGGAAGATCGTCGTCTCTCAGTTGGTCAACGAAACTCGCCCCGCCCTCTTTCGCTATCTGCTCCATGACCGGGCTGGGAAACACCTCCGAACCGAATATGGCCGGAACCTCCGTCTCCCGAACCTGGTCTATCAGCGTCGCCACCTCCCGCGCCGAAGGTTCGCTGAAGTCCGACGGCTGAACCGCGCCTATTATCTCGAAACCATAGCGGGTGCTGAAGAACGGGAACGAATCGTGGTAAGTGAGCAATTTGCGGTTCTCCGGCGGTATCGTGCCGACCGCGGCCTCTATCCTCTTGTCCAGGTCGTTCAGCCGCTCCTCCAGCTTGGCGAAATTCCCCGCGTAGTAGTCCGCGTTGTCCGGGTCCAGTCTGGCCAGTTCCGCCCTGATGAGGTCCGCGTACCTGATAGCCAGGTCTGGGCTTGTCCACAGATGCGGATTCGGATGCCCGTCGGCCTCCGGGAACGAGAAATCGAACACCCACTGCTCGCGGCTGATAGCCTTGTCCGCCAGCGTCAGTATCACCGCGTCCGCCTTCTTGTTCGCCCGCGCCATTTCCAGCGAAGGCTCCTCCAGGAATAGCCCGTTCAGAATGATAAGGTCGGCGTCCGCGACGAGTATGGCGACCGACGGCGCCGGCTCGAAAGTGTGAGAGTTCACCCCCTCCGGCACTATCCCCTCCAGCCGTATTCGCGTCCCGCCCACGTTCTCCGCCAGGCTGGTTATCGGCGACACCGTGCTAACCACCTTCAGCCGGCCGTCCTCTCCACTCGCCCCGCTCTCGGAAACGTCATCCTCGGACGAACAGGCGACAAGCGCCATCAGCGTCAGAACGGAAGCCAGGGCCAGCGCCGCGCCCATCCCGAATATCCCAGCGCGCCCTCTTCGGGCCGTATGATTCATGATCAAGAACGCTCCACATCGTCGGACGCGCACTCGCGGCAGCGACCAAAGAAAACTATGTGGTCCATGTCCGACTCGAATCCGTAGGTTCGGGAAACATTCTCGCCAAGCTCGCGCAGGAACTCATCGTCAAGCAACGCGACGCGCTCGCACGAATTGCAAATCAGATGATGATGCCTGTCCTGATCAAGCCACTCGTACGCGTATATGCCGCTGCCCATGTCCGTCTCGGACACCAGCCGCATCCGCTTCAGCATATCCAGCGTGCGGTACACAGTGGACAAATCTATGAACGGATACGACGCCTTGACCCGCTCCAACACCTCGGAGGCCGTCACATGGTCTTCCGAGTGCCGCACGGCGGAAAGAACCATAAGCCGCTGCGGAGTCGGCCTATGCCCATACTCCCTCAGCGCAAGCGCTATCTGTTCCTCGCAGGGCATACCACCCTCCCGACATTCTTTAGGAGATACATCCTAGAGCATCCGCAAAATCAAGTCAATAGTAACTAACCGCATATATGATATATTCGCTCTTGCGAATAATTGCATATTGGGAACCTGCGTGTAGCTATGAGGTCTCTCGCCCTTTATAATCGGATACATGGACATTGAAGATATTATCGGCGCGATACGCTATGGTAGAGTGCGTATCACTGACCACGCCCGAGACGAAGCCGAAGAGGACCAGCTATCGTATGATGACATATTTGCCAGCGTTTTTCAGGGCGCCGTGATTGAAGACTATCCTGGTGACAGGCCATTTCCGAGTTGTCTGATTTATGGAAATACGTACAGCCGAGAGCCAGTTCACAGCGTCTGGGCCTATAACCAAGAAAGCGAGAGCGCCGTTCTGGTTACTGTCTATCGTCCCGATCCGGGTCTGTGGATTGACTGGCGCATAAGGAGGCTAAAATGATTCTGGCAGGAAAGTGTCCAAGGTGTGGAAGTGAGCTGGAGGAGAAGATGGTTGAAAAACTTCTGCGCGGAGGAGACAACTTTGCTGCCGTGACCGTCCCCGCCGAAGTTTGCAGACGATGTGGAGAGTATCTCTACTCGATGGAGACAGTAAAGGTCTTCGAGAAGATCCGGCATAAGCTCGCTAGCCAGGATGTGGATGAATTTCAGCCTCTTGGACATTCGTTCCAGGTTTCAGTATGAATCAGGGAAAATAATGACAACCCAAATCTTCACCATCGGCCACAGCAACCACACCTGGGAATCCTTCGCTCCGCTCCTCGCCGACAACGGCGTAGAACTGCTCGTGGACACCCGAACCCGGCCCGTGTCCCGGTTCGCCCCCTTCGCCAACCACCGCATCCTGCCCGACCTGCTCGAAGGCGCGGGCATAGACTACGAATTCATGGGCGGCCCATTAGGAGGCAAGCCCCAGAACCCCGCCATGTACGACTCCGCCGGAAAGCCCGACTACCGCAAGATACGCGCCCTCGACGACTTCCAGGAAGCCATCTCCCAACTCGCCGGCATGGCCTCCCGCCGCGCGACCGCCATCCTATGCTCCGAAGAAGACCCCTCCCAATGCCACCGCCTTCTGCTCTTGGGCCCCGCCCTGGAAGAAGAAGGCTGCGCCCTTCTCCACATCAGGCGCGACGGACAACTGCAAACCACCGCCCAACTGTCCGTCGGCAAGAGATACGCCAAACAACTCCAAAGTTCCTTCGATTTCTAGGACAGAGAACATGGGCAAGATATACACCATCGGATTCACTGGCAAGACCGCCCGCGAGTTCTTTGACCTGCTGAACTCCGCGGACGCCAAGTACCTCGCCGACACCCGGCTGAACAACAACTCCCAACTGGCAGGTTTCACCAAGAAAGGCAGCATCGAGTACTTCGTCGAAAAGCTCACACGTCTCGAATACATTGAACTCCCCCTACTCACGCCTGAGAAGGAGATGTTCCAACAGTATCGCAAGGACGGCGACTGGGATCTTTACGAATCCAGGTACAACCAACTGCTGGAGGAGCGGTCAGCGGCGCAAACCATAGACCGCGCCCTGCTGGATAACGGCGTCATTCTGCTATGCAGCGAACGCACTCCCGAAAAGTGCCACAGAAGGCTGGCCGCCGAGTACCTGAAGGCCAACCGCTATCCCGGAGTCCAGATATTGCACTTGTAACGGAGGTAGGCTATGAGAGAACTGATAGCCATTACGGACGTAACCGAGATGTGGGCCAGCGAGGTCTGTGTCGCCGGGGTAACGCAGGAACTAGAGTGCGTCCGCCCGGTCATCGAGGGCGGTGTTCAACTGTGGGACTTGTACAAGGACGATACCCCCATCATCTTCCCGGGCGCCAAAGTGTGGATGGACTTCTCGCCCGCCCCCGTAAATCCCCCACACATCGAGGATCGTACATTCGACCACCAAACCATCGAGTATAAGGACGCATTTGAAGGCAGACACTGGGAAACCCTTCTCCGAAAGACATCCAGCGAATCCGTCCAAGCCATATTCGACCACAATCTGAAAGAAAGGCGAGTAGCGCCCGGAACTCAGACCCGCTCCCTCGGAACCATCGGCGGCGTCACGATCCTGGACCTCAACGTAGATACGCGCTACGACCGCCGAACCGTCCTGCGAATGGACTTCGAGGACGCCTTGGGCGAAGTCCACACTAGGTTCCCCGTGAACGACCTCGCCTTTCGTGGAATGTTCTCCCAACTCACGGAGACCGCCAGAACGACATCCCAAGCCGCCAATAGCCTGATGTCAAAATTGAAGCGAGCCGACCGAACCTATCTGCGTATAGGACTGGCCAGACCCACCTCTATCGGAAACTACCCCGAAACCTGCTGGGTACAGATAACCGGCGTTTACACCTTCCCCGACTACTTGGACGGCAAGAACTGGTCGGCGTTCAAATAACTCATCTCGCCGGTTAGTCGCCTGTTTGCCTATCAGCGACGGAACACATACGCTATAATACAAGTGCGCGATACGCCGTCCGCTCCGACCTTCATCTACCACAGAGCAGATACAGAGCGCTTTCAGAGCGGAAATCTCGGCAAACCTGCTCTGTCTGAACGTTGCAATACCAACCAATAGACATATATGAATTAGGAAAAGCGCATCCCACCGCTCATATCAATCACAAAATCACAGTTCAGACAACACAGAGCAGATAGAGCGGCAATTTTCCAAAAACTTTTTTCACCACTCCGGCGTCCACGTCATATCAATCACCCGAATCCCAAAAATCACAGTTCAGACACGCGGCGGACTTCACCCTGAACATCCATACACCCCCCGAATCCTGATCCTGACCTCTGTCTCCAAAATCCCCCTTCCCCAACCCCGAACCTATATGCTACACTTCCGTGTACAACAGTTCTCATTTTCTTGTCGGGCGGCTGTATGGCACAATAGAGGGGTTGCCCCTTTCGGGAAGACAAACCCAAATAATAACCACGAGGTAGCTTGCCCATGAGAGTCGTATTTTTGGAAGATGTCCCTGGAGTAGCTCAGGGAGGAGACATTAAAGAAGTAAAGAACGGCTTCGCCCGCAACTACCTGATTCCCAAGAGCCTGGCCACGCCCGCCACGCACAACGCCGTACAGCGCGTGACCAAGCTCCAGAACCAGGCCCAGGTCAACCGGGTCAAGCGCCTTGAAGACATGAAGCAGCTCGCCGCCGAATTCGACGGCGCCCAGATTGGCGTCGAGATGCGCGCCGGAAGCTCCGGCAGGCTCTACGGATCGGTCACCAACGCCATCATCGCCGAGAGGCTCGCCGAACTCACCGAAAAAGAGATTGACCGCCGCGTCGTCGAACTCGACGAACCCATCCGCGAACTCGGCTCGTATGACCTGACCATCAAGTTGCATCCCGAAGTCGAGGCCGACATATCGGTGCTGGTCTATCCCACAGGCATGACCGCCGAAGAGTACGCCGAATCCCTGATTCCCGCCGAAGAATCTGAAGACGGCGAAGCCGAACCCGTCGCCGCGGAAGCGGCAGAAACGGAATCGTCAGAAGAAGAACAAGAACAAGGCTGACCGCGCCCGCCCCGAGCGGGGCTTGCCAACTGACACACAGTTGAAGACGGTCGGCCAACCGGAGGCATCGCTTGGTTACCGACCGTCTTCAACCCTATGACAACGACGCCGAAGAGTCCGTCATCGGCTCTATTCTCATTGACGGCGATTCCATCACCAGCGTCAGCGCCTTCCTCAAGGCCGACGACTTCTACGTCCAGCGCAACGGCAAGTGCTACGCCGCCTGCGTCGCGCTGCTCGACCGCGGAGAGGCCATCAACCAGGTCACCGTCGCGCGCAAACTCGCCGACACCGAAGACCTCGAATCCGTGGGCGGCGCGCCATACCTCGGACACCTCGTATCCAGCGTCCCAACCTCGGTCCATATCGAACACTACGGGCGAATCGTGCGCCGTATGTCCGTATTCAGGAACATCATCCGCGCCGGAACCCGCATAGTCGACGTCGGATACGAAGGCGGCCCCGACTCCGACGAAGTACTCGCCAGGGCCGAAGAGATACTCTACGGCATCCAGCGAGGGCGCGGCGAGCGCGACTTCCGCCCCCTTCGCGTCTTCCTAGACCAATACATGGAACAGAGCGGCGCTCTCCAGGACCTCACCTCCGTCTCCCTCGCGCCCGTCATAACCGGCTTTCCAAGCATAGACGAACTGCTAGGCGGCGGACTCCAGCGCTCCGACCTCATCATCCTCGCCGCCCGCCCCAGCCTCGGCAAAAGCGCTCTCGCCCTCAACATGGCCCGACACGCCGCCGGCGAAGGCTTCACCTGCGGCATATTCAGCCTCGAAATGAGCGGCGAGCAGATAGCCGTCCGCCTTCTCGCCTCCGAAGCCGAGATAGACAGCCACCGCCTCCGCATGAACCTCCTCCGCGACGAAGAGGAGCATACGGTGCTGGACGCCATCGGCCTGCTCTCCGACCTCCCCATCTACATAGACGAAACCCCCTTCCAGGCCGTCATGGAAATCCGCAACAAGTCCCGCAGGCTTCAGCAGGAAAGCGGCCTCGATCTCATAATAGTCGACTACCTCCAACTCATAGACACCGGCAGAAACGACAACCGCGCCGTCGCGCTCGGCGAGGTCTCCAGATCGCTCAAGGGACTAGCCCGCGAACTCGACATACCAGTTCTCGCCTGCTCCCAGCTAAGCCGCGCCGTCGAGCAGAGGCCCAACCACCGCCCGCTACTCTCCGACCTCCGAGAGTCCGGCAGCATCGAGCAGGACGCCGACGTCGTATCCTTCATCCACCGCGAAGACCAGTACGTCACCCGCGAGGACTGGGAGCGAAAGTTCCCCTCCGAAAACTACCCCGAGAACATAGCCGAAATCATAGTCTCCAAGCACAGGAACGGCCCCGTCGGAACAGTCCCCCTCTACTTCCGAAACGACAGGGTGCGCTTCGAATCCCTCGACTACGCCCCCGCCCCCGCCGCCATGGAATACGCGCCCGCCTACTGAGACAACGAACCATGACCCAGCACAACAGACAGCCTTATGAGGGATTCCCCCGAAATGTACGGGCGGTGACAGTGCCAGCGCCGTTACTCGGATCTCTATTAGAGCGAATTGACGACCTAGCGGAGCTGAAATGCACGCTGCGTGTCATCTCGCTAATGAGCGAGAGACGAGGAGATAATAGGTTTCCAACATTACGTGAGATTCAGACAGATGCGATCCTGGCGCGCGCGGTCTCCGACAGTAGCGAGGAAAAGGCTTCTGACATTATCGCAGAGGCCCTACGCTGCGCTGTCAGACGTGGAACACTGATATATGACCTCTTAGTTGAGGGAGACGCGCGGCAGCCTGTTTTCGGATTGAACACGGAGTCGAACAGAGCCGCTCTGGCGAGGCTAACGAATAAGCCTCTACCTGAAGGTATGTCTGAATATAAACCTGTGGAAGCTCCGCTGGAGCGGCCAAACATATTCGAGATGTACGAGCAGAACATTGGCCTGCTCAGCCCCATCATCTCGGACCAGCTGCGCGAAGCCGAGGCGATGTACCACGAAGACTGGATATCCGACGCCTTCAGTGAAGCGGTAATCAATAACAAGCGAAGTTGGAGGTACATATCGGCTATACTCGAAAGATGGGAACGCGAAGGCAGAGGACATGGAGAATCTGGAAGACATCTTGAAAAGGTTACGGGATTCTAATTCCGTCAACGGCGGCCCGCGCCCCCCGGACGGCAGCCCCGTATATACCGAACAGCCCGAAGAAGTCTGCGAAATCTGCGATGGGCGCAGATGGCTTACCCTTGATGTGCCTGTCGGACACCCCGACTTCGGCAAGCCCGAACCCTGCGAGTGCCAGGCCGAAATCACCACCGGCGAGCGCTCCGAGAGGCTCAGGCGCTACTCCAACCTGGGCGTCCTCTCCCGCATGACATTCGACTCCGCCAATCCAACCGGAAGGTCCGAAAACGAGGAGAGCCAGCGAACGTTCGCCGCCGCCTTCCGAGCCGCCGTCGCCTACGCCGAAGAGCCGACCGGCTGGCTGATTCTGAGCGGCCCGCACGGATCCGGCAAGACACACCTCGCCGCCGCTATCGCCAACCACTGCATCGAGCTGGGCAGGCCGGTCTTCTTCGTCCACGTCCCCGATCTGCTGGATGACCTCCGCTCCACCTACGCCCCCCACAGCATGATCTCATACTCAGACCTGTTCGATCAGGTTAACGACGCCCCGCTTCTCATTCTGGACGGACTCGGAACGCAGAGCGCCACCCCCTGGGCGCAGGAAAAGTTGCAACAGATATTCAACCGAAGGGCCAACGCCCAACTGCCCACCATCGTAACGACCTCGATGAACGTCGCCGACATAGACCCCTACATATCCAGCAGAATGACCGACCCCGACCTCAGCCGCGTCGTGGAATTTCCGCGCGACGCCCTCGAACCCGCCAGAGACTTGGGCAACATCCCCGAAGATATGCTCCAGCGCATGACCTTCGACACATTCGACATCCGCGGAAACAGCGCCAACGCCGAGCAGCGCGCCAGCCTTGAGAGCGCTCTCAGGTCCGCTAAGGGATACGCTTCAGACCCCGACGGCTGGGGATGGCTCACCCTCTTCGGCGAAACCGGGGTGGGCAAGACACACCTGGCCGTCGCGATAGCCGCCGAGCGCAAGTCTCGCGGACAGCCCGTATTCTTCGCCTTCGTCCCCGACCTCATGGACTACCTGAGATCAACCTTCAGCCCCGAAAGCGGCGTCGTCTATGACCGCGTTTTCGACCAGATACGGAACGCGCCGCTTCTCATACTCGACCACCTAAGAAGCGCGCACCTGAGCGACTGGGCGTATGAAAAGATGTACCAGATAGTCGTCCATCGCCATAACTCCCGCATCCCCACGGTCATCACCAGCCCAATGGACATAGCCGACAGCGCCGGCCCCATCATATCCCGCGCCCAGGATCCGTCTTCAGGCACCATAATCCGCATGGACGCCCCAGACTACCGCGTGAACCGCAGGGACGGCAGCAGGCGCGGCGCTCCCGAACACACCCCGCGACGCGGAAGGCGGCGATAGCCCGTGCCCGAATACTGCACATTCTGCGAAATCGTCGCCGGACGCCTGCCCTCCAGGAATATCCACGAGGAAGACGACATCCTCGTATTCCGCAACCGCCTCGACTGGTTCCCCGTCCAGATTATGCTCATCCCCAAGCTCCACATGACCCAGGCCGAGCTATGGCAGAGCGGCGACCTCATGGCCCGAATCGGCGAACTCGCCGTCCAACTCGGCGAGGATATGTGTCCCGACGGCTACCGGATAGTCTCCAACTTCGGCCAGCACGCCCTCCAGACCCAGTTCCACGCCCACGTCCACCTGATCGGCGGCGCAGACCTCGGCCTCTACGTCGGCGGCTCTGTGGCTTCTATTGAACTATACTATGGAATAGATTGATGGATTGACGCCGGAGATTGAAGTTGTGATATGCTCACGACGACACGGCCTGAGATAAAATAGGCCGCTAAGCCGAAGAGAGGATCAAATGATTGACGGAAAGGACAAAGTCAAAGTCTCAGGTGATGATACTCTGAGGCAGCGATTCTTTGCCGACGATGACTTCGCGCGCGAGACTATTCGGATGGCTCGGCTTCATGCCGAAGGCAAAATTTCCAACTGGGAGACTTTAGAACTTGACGCTGGGGCCGAACGAACCAACAAACAGAATACGAATCTCGCCCGATAGCCCTGCGGCGCGGTATCTTCCTGAGTATCTGTCTATTGATCATCCCATATTTCAGGCTTTGGAGAGAATCCGCGAGAATCCTCACCCAGACGGCGAGACAATAACCTCGATTCAATTCCCGCCCGTCACCGTGTACTACTACGATGACGGACAATACAAGATCGGTTACGGACTCAGCTACCTGACGGCTGAAAGTATTTACGTCATATCGGTGTACTCAGTCGCGCCAAGCGCTTCGCTCGAATAAAGTTCGACCATTACGCCAGCCGCAAAACCCTTGCCATTTTAATAATCCCCGCCAGAACCGGCATCGCCAACTCGCTAACCCTGAACATCACGAACGCCGCCGCCGCCGCGATAGCCGCCCCTCCCAATATATCCAGCGGATAATGAACCCCCACGTACACCCGCGCCAGCCCGTACAGCCCCGCGACTAAGATAGCGAACCGGCCGATCCTCCGATTCACGCCCCAAATCCCGAACGCGATTCCGAACGCCGCCGCCGCCGAGTTCGCCGGAAACGACGAATCCGTAGGCCGGTAGAACAGCAGATTCACGTCCAGATCAACGAACGGACGCGGCCTGAAGTAGAACATATTCAGGATGAACACCGACAGCCCGGACAGCCCCATCGAGAACAGCGCGACGAATACCCCCACCTGCCGCCGAAGACGAAGCTCGGCGTCCCTCTCCCCGAACCACAACACTATCAGCGCGAAAGCCAGGATCGCCGGCGCCAGATAGTCGCTGGCCGCCAGACGCGCCGCGCCGTCCACAATCGGCGTCATGCCGACGTGTCCGTTTAGCCAGAGAAATAGCGTTTCGTCAAGGTTCGCCAATTGCTGCGCCAGTGCGTTAGTCCGCGCGACAGCGCCGTCGCGTAGTTGCTCTCCCTGAGCGCGTCCAGACCCGCGTCCGGCCCGGCGTCCGCGCCCTTCATCCGGCGGTTGACAAGAGAGGACGCGATAAGCGTCGCCGCGAAAGCCGTCAGCGCGCTCAGGGAGAAGTAGAGAGCCTGGTCCGGAGCGTCCAGCCCGCCCTCATAATCGTTGATATTCCGCTCACCGCTTCCGAAGAAGAGCGCGAATCCGAGTATCGCCGTCCCAAGCCCGCCGACTCGCGCCACGAGCGCGCGCTTGAAGAAAAGCAACCCTCTAAGCCCGCCGACCGAGAAGGCGAACTGCAACACCCCAAGCGTGGAAACGAAGACCGCGATGCAATAGTCGGCAGTGAAGTTGATCATATCCGACGACCGCGACCGCGCTACTCCAGCGGAATCTCGGTGCACCAGTCCTTATACTTGGGATTAGCGCCCTTTATCAGCCCGACGTAAGTATCCAGCAAACTCTGCGTAATCGGACCGACCTCTCCGTCCCCGATAGGCCGTCTGTCCAGCGAGCCGACCGGCGTGATATGCGCCGCCGTCCCCGTCAGGAACACCTCGTCCGCCAGGTACAGTTCGCTGCGCCGAATCTTGCGCTCCACAACCTCTATCCCAAGCTCTTCCCGCGCCAGCGTTATCGCTGAATCCCGCGTTATGCCCACCAGGTTGTTGTCCGCCACCGGCGGCGTGAATATCTGTCCGTTGTTCACCAGGAACAGGTTCTCCCCCGACCCTTCCGACACGTCCCCGTCCGGCGTCAGCATGATAGCCTCGTCGAAGCCCGCGAGCGTCGCCTCCGTCTTCGCCAGTATGGAGTTCACATAGTGGCCGCTTATCTTCACGCGGGGCGGTATTACCGTGTCGTCAATGCGCCGCCAGGATGAGGTCGTGCAGTGTATCGCGCCCTCCGCCTCTATGTAAGCGCCGAACGGCACGGCGATGAGCGTGAAGTCGCTGTCCAGTTCCTGCAACTTCAGGTTCGCCACCAGTTCCTCGCTCTTGTACGCCAGGGGCCGGATGTACAAGTCCTGCTTGTACCCGCAGCTTTGCAGAAGTTCTATCGTGATCCCGCACAAATCCTCTGTCGTGTACGGAATGTCCATCAGCATCATGCGGCAGCCCTGGAGCAGGCGGTCGTAATGCTCCGCCATTCGGAAGACGTACAACTTGCCGTCATCCTCGTTCCAGTTTCCGCGTATCCCCTCGAACACCGCCGTCCCGTAGTGGAGGGCGTGCGTCATTACACTCACGCGCGCATCTTCGATGGGGACTATGTTTCCACGGAAGAACGCAAGAGACTGGGGCATTTCTGAAACTCCCTGATATTTCGGACTGCGGCGTATTATATCCAATGCCCGCCAAATTACACAATCCTATACCGACACCTATCGGCGTCTTTCGATTATCAACCAATCACGTTCGTAGTGAGCTTGTGAGTAGTCCGTTCGTGGTGAGCTTGTCGAACCATGAACGGGCGGCCCTTCGACAAGCTCAGGGCGAACGACAGAAGCGGTATCGGGAAATAACCGAAAGACCCTGGCCCCTAGCGGCGTCTTTGACTCGATCCGGTCTCCCTGGACTGCATGGCGGACATCGCCATGCGCCTGCCGCCGATTGCGTGGGGAGAGATAACCTGGTCCGCGCCCGCCTTCCGCAACTTCGCCGAATTGTTCACGTCCGAGGCGCGCGCCACTATGGACAGGTCCGGATTGAGTCCCTTCGCCGACAGCGATATGAACACGTTGTGGCTGTCGTTCCCGGTGGACGCCACCAGACCGCGCGCCCTCGCTATGCCCGCCGACTCCAGTACGCTGTCCTGCGTCGCGTCCCCCTGCACGTAGGCGTATCCCAGTTCGCTCGCCTCCGCAATCGCGCGCGAGTCCGGATCCACCACGATGAAATGCGCGCCTTCGCTCTGAAACGCCGCCGCCACTTCCCTGCCGACCCGTCCGAATCCGCACAGAATATAGTGGTTGCGCTCCCCCGCCAGCCTGGTTCTCATTCTCCGCCTCCGAACGAAACTTCTCAGCGCCTCGTGTTCCACTATCGCCTGCATGATGGACGACAGGAAATACAGCATCGTCGCCACGCCCGCTATCATCAGGAAGGTAGTGAACAGCCGCCCGGCGTGGGACAGGGCGTGTACCTCTTGAAAGCCGACGGTGGTGAAGGTAAGGACGGTCATATACCCGGCGTCCGACAGCGACCAGCCCTCGATTATCATATATCCCGCGATTCCAACCGCCAGCAGCGCCGCGAGCAGGGCAACGCCTACACCTATCCGTCTGCCCATCGTTCCCGTCCCGCCGTCCCCGCGCCGCTACTCTCGCGGCCTGGCCGAATAGTCCTCGAACGGCCCGTCCCGCCACTGGAGCGCCGCCCGCAGACCCTCGGCCTGCGAGATCTCCCCGAACACGCCCGCGCTGTTCCTGAACGTCGAAAGCCCCTGCCAGTCAACGCCCACCTCCAGCGCCGTGCGGATTCCCATTATCTCGTAGGCGCGGTTCATCGCCTTCTTCGACGCCGCCAGCATATCCGGGGAGATAGTGGCGATAGCCCGCGCTTCCCTGTTCGTCTCCGCGTCCAGTTCGTCTGCGGGAAACGCTTTCGTCGCCCACCCAATCTCCACCGCTTCCTTCCCGCTGACCGCCTTGCCCGTGAACATCAGGTACTTCGCCTGGCTCATCGGCATCTTCCACGGGAAATACATCGTGTCCGGCGTCGTCAGCGCCCTGACCGGCGGATAGCCGAGTTGCGCGTCCTCAGCCACGAACATGATGTCGCACATAGACGCCAATTCGCTCGCCCCGGCCAGGCACCACCCATGCACCTGAGCTATCACCGGCTTCGTCAACTCCCATATCTGCCACAGCCCGTTCACCAGGTCGCGCGCGTACTGCGCCGTCAGCTGGTCAACGTCGTCCGACACGTACCCCTCCACCGGGCGGTTCGGCGAAGGCTGCGTAGGGGTGAGATCGTACCCCGCGCTGAACGCCCGCCCCTCGCCCTTTATGACGATGCAGCCCACTTCTGAGTCCCGCTCCGCCTTCCTGAGCGCGTCCCGCAATTCCTGTCTCAGCGCCCAGCTAAGCGCGTTCATCTTCTCTGGCCGGTTCAGCGAGATAGTACACACTCGCTCCTCGACGTCGTAAAGCAGATTTTCGTAAGCCATGTTGTTCAATCCTCTTGATGCTAGTTGTCCGCCGGCCTAGGCCCGTACTTCCATATCCGACCGCCGCTGCCCGACGCCAGGCCGCTGTTCATGTCCGTGAACATGATACCCTTCAGGCTGTCGCCGGACGATGTAGTCTCCTCCATGGCCCAGCTCGCCCCCCCGTCCGTCGTCCGTATCACCAGGTTGCGCGCGCCCACCGCCCAGCCGTTGCTATCGTCCAGGAAGAACACGCCGAACAGGTCTTCCGTCTGCCCCGAACTCGCCGACTGCCAGCTTGCGCCGCCGTCCGTCGTCCGTATCACGGTGCCATCCTCGCCCACGGCCACCCCGAACGTCTCGCTGGCGAACCAAACGCTGTACAGAACCGCGTCGCCGCCCGAATCCTGCGCGGCCCAGCTTTCCCCGCCGTCCGCGCTGTGAACCACCGCGCCGTCGTAGCCGACGGCCCACGCCTTGCTGTCATCAGACAGGAACGCCACGTCCAGCAGATCCTCGCGCGTCCCTGAATCGAGCTTGCTCCAACTCGCGCCGCCGTCCGTCGTCTTGTATATCCCGCCCGAGTCCGCGACCGTCCAGCCGTTCTGCGCGTCCTTGAAGTGGACGCTCTCCAGCGCGAACACCCCCGGCACGGCCTGGAGTATCTGCCAGGTGTCGCCGCCGTCCGTCGTTTTGAGAACCGCGCCCGCCGTTCCGACCGCCCAGCCGTTGTTCGCGTCCACAAACGATACCCCGGTCAGGTTGATGGCGGTGCCGGACTTCTGCAATACGAACGTGTCGCCGCCGTCGGTGGTGCGTCCGATAGCGCCGTCCGTTCCGACCACCCACGCCGTGTTGTCATCCAGCGCGAACAGGTCGTTGAGTCCCAGCAAACGCCGGCTTATGACCTGCTCCCTGGGCGGGAACTGCGGAAGCAGCCGCCACTCGCTAGGCCCTGTCTCCCCCGAACCCGTGGAGGCGGCCGGGCTCTCGCCGTCCGACGAACTGGAGCAGGCCAGCGAAATCGCCATCATCGCGCACAGGGCAAGCGTCAACGCCAACCTCCACAGCGTCCCGGTGGACGGTTCATCTAAGCGTGAATGGAGAGGAACTGCGGTAGTCGGAGTGTGTCTCATGATGAAGACTCCCTATCGGGGTTGGTTGACAGTATAACCATTGTGTGTTATCTAATCCCTTGTGGGTCCGATACAAGAATAGTTCACATACCCAGCGTAATCAATCCCCCTTCCGTCAGTCGAACCTCCGTCGGGTGAATCCTCTCCCTCTGGACGGGCCGACAAGGTAGGCAAAAAATCCCCTCCCCCTTGACGGGGGAAGGTTAGGATGGGGGTGAAAACCGCGACTGCAAGCGCGAATACTTAAAATACCTACCTACCTTGTAACACAACTGTTACACATCTGAAACAAAACGAACATCTCGCGTTGTTACCTTAATCGCGCCAGCCCGCGTAGTGGTTCGCGCTATCGCATCGGCTCATAACGACGACTGGTTTCCAACCAGTCTCCAGACATACAGAACGGAGGTTCAGGAAATGCGAACACCACTGGCAAGATTGGCGGTACTCTTTACCGCGATGCTAACGCTGTCAATTCTGGCGGCTGCCTGTACCAGCGAGGAGGAACCGGCTCCCGCTCCCGCGCCAACGGCGGCGCCCGTGGCTCCGGCCCCAGCGCCTACGACGCCACCCGCCCCGGCCCCAGCGCCAACGGCGGCCCCCGCTCCGGCTCCAACCTCGGCTCCGGCCCCCGCGCCCGCGGCGCCCACGATGGCCGAGTCCGCCAGCCTGACCTTCTGGAGCGACCTCGCCAAGGACTGCGAAAATCGCGGCGGACATCTCAATCTCGGAAACCGCGTCACCGAGTTCACCAACCTGAACCCCGCGACAGTCAACCAGGTGATTCAGTTCTCCATCACCGCTGAAGTTCTGTCCGGCCTGGTGCAGCTCGATACCCAACTCAGGCCCTCCCCCGACCTGGCGGAGAGCTGGAGCGTGTCCGACGACCTGCTCACCTACACCTTCAAGCTGCGCGAGAACGCCATGTTCCACACCGGCAGGCAGTTCACGGCGGACGACGTGGTATATACCTATGATCACCAGCTCGACCCCAACACCCAGTCCATACATACCAAGGGACTTGAGGGCGTGAACAGGCCTGAGAAGATTGACGACTTCACTGTCGAATTCACCACCGCGTTCCCCAGGGCGTCGTTCCTGACCAAAGTGGTCGAGCGCGCCAGCGGTCGCGTGATGACCATAGTGGACAGCGAAACAATCGCCGCCGAGGGCGAGGGCGGATTCAACCGCAAGCCCGTCGGCGTCGGACCCTTCATGATTACCGACCACATCTTCGGCGAAAAGCTGGAGCTCGAGGCCGCCCGGGCAACCTACTACGATCCCGCCGTGCCTTGCCTCGACAACGTAACCATGCACAACATCCCAGAGGACAATACGCTGATAGCGGCGCTGGAAACCGGCGAAGTTGACATGATCTACGACTTCCCTCCCCAGTTCTGGGACCAGCTCGAAGACACCGATAACGTCATAGTTGACCCTACCCCGGATGTCGGCTTCCAGATGCTCGCCTTCAACATGAGAGGCGACCGCGAGGAGAAGATCGGAATGGCCGAAGCGCCATGGGACGACATCAACGTCGTTTACGCCGTCGGACGCGCGCTCGACAGGCAGGCGTACATAGACCGCGCCTTCCAGGGCCGCGCGATTCCGTCTTATGGCCCAATACCGCCCGGCGAGGTCTTCTTCTTCCGAGACCTGAGCGACTCCAGCCGCAGAAAGTTCGACCCCGATAGCGCCAAGCAGCTAATGGCAGAGGCCGGACTTGAGGACGGCTTCGAGGTCAAGGTCATGACCACGCCCGGAAACAAGGTGCCGCTGGAAGTGCTGGGCGCGCTGCTCAAGGAACAGATAAACGTCACACTCGTGCCTGACATCGTAGAGGCGTCGGTTTACCAGCCGCGCCGAGCGGCGGGCGAATGGGAAGCGTTCATGGGCGGCAGCGGCGGAGACCCCGATCCCGACGACGCCGTGGACGACTGGTTCGCGGACGGCTCCAAGTTCAACACCTTCGGCTACAACGACGAGGGCGTAAACCGCCTGAACCTGAAGCAGAAGGCCGCCGTTGACCTTGACGAGCGACTTCAGCACATCCTGGACCTAAGCGACCAGATTGACGAGACGTTCCACGGGGTGTTCACGCATCACAACATCAACCGCACCGCCTACCGCGACGACGTTGAGGGCTACGTGTGGATACACGCGCTCCGACAGCTAAGCGCCGTCTGGCTCGACAGATAATCGCCGAAACATACAGGGTCGCGCTCGCAGGCGAGCGCGACCCGTCTAACAACTAATAACTAAAAAACTAACGACTAAACCCCCATGCAACGTTACATAATCCGACGATTCATATTCTCCCTGTTCGCTATCTGGGCCACCATGACCGTGACCTTCATATTCATGCGTCTGCTGCCCGGAGACCCTGTCACCACGCTTGTCGGCGAGGAGGGAGACCCCAGCCAGATAGAGGCTATCAAGGCGCGGTTGGGACTGGACCAGCCGGTCCCAATCCAGTATTTCTTCTACCTGAAGAGCCTGGCGACCCTCGACCTCGGCGAGAGCATCTACAAGCGTCTGCCCGTGAACGAACTCATGGCTCAGGCGCTTCCCAGAACCATCTCTCTATCTATCGTATCCTTCTTCGCGGGAGTGGCTATCGGGCTTCCGGCGGGCATCATCTCGGCTATCAGGCGCTATTCGATATGGGATCACGGCGCGACGCTAATCGCGTTCCTGGGGCTTGCCATGCCCGGCTTCTGGCTCGGCATCATACTCATAATCGTCTTCGGAGTGCAGCTAAACTGGCTGCCCGTCTTCGGATACACCCCAATATCGGAAGGTCTATGGGACTGGCTGCGCCGCCTCATACTGCCCGCGCTCGCCACCGGCACCGGATTCGCGGCCATCCTGGCTAGGCAGACACGCTCCGCCATGCTCGAAATACTGTCCCAGGACTACATACGCACCGCCTACGCCAAGGGACTGCGCGAGCGCGTGGTAATCAACAGGCACGCGCTCAGGAACGGCCTGATACCCGTCGTGACCGTCATGGGAATCGCCTTGGCTATACTGCTCAACGGCGCGGTTATAACCGAGAACGTATTCGCCATGAATGGACTGGGCAGGCTGTTCATAGAAAGCATCCTGGGCAGAGACTATCCGATAGTGCAGGGCGTCATCCTCCTGGTGGCGTTCATATTCATATTCATGAACTTCCTCGTTGATATGCTCTACGCCGTCATAAACCCCCGCATCAGATACACCGACTAGGCGACTAAATTGGCCGAAGACAGTTCCATACAGGCCCAGCTTGAGGCCGAATCCAGACCCCGACGCGGATTCAGATACTTCGCGCGACGCTTCTCCCGAGACAGGCGCGCGATGGTCGGACTCGTCATCGTGGTCTTGTTCTCTCTGGCCGCGCTGCTTGGAGACCTTGCCTCGCCCTACGACGCGCAGGCGCAGAATTACGAACTTCTCGAACCTCCATCGCTTGCCCATCCCCTCGGAACCGACAACGTGGGCCGCGACCTGCTCAGCCGTATAATCGTCGGCGCGCGCATCTCCATGGTCGTCGGACTTAGCACCGTCGCGCTCGCTGCCGCCGTGGGCATCGTGCTGGGAGTGGCCGCCGGATACTACGGCGGCTGGATTGACATGGTAGTGATGAGAGCCATTGACGTCCTCTGGGCCTTCCCCAACTTCATCCTAGCCGTCATGCTCGTCGCCATATTCGGACTCGGCCTCTCCAACGTCATCGTCGCCATAGCGCTGGCCTACGTGGACGACTTCGCCAGAATAATCAGAGGCATGGTGCTTGTCCTCAAAGAGGACGACTTCGTGACGGCGGCAAGAGCCATGGGCGCGTCCAACCGCCGGATGATGTTCAAGCACATCTTCCCCAACGCCCTCCCGCCCGTCATAGTCCAGGCAAGCGTATTCGTCGCCGCCGCCATACTAGCCGAGGCCGGCCTCACCTTCCTCGGACTCGGCGTCTCCCCACTCACCCCCACGTGGGCCTCCATCCTCAACGACGCCAGGCCCTTCTTCACCCGCGCCTGGTGGCTCGGCACCTTCCCCGGAGTCGTCATCATGCTCGTCGTCCTGGCCGTCAACTTCGTCGGCGACGCCATCCGCGACATCAACGACGTACACGAATACGGCCCCGGCGTAACCACCTAGCCAAAATAATCCAATCCCTTCTCCCTCTGGGAGAGGGTCAGGGTGAGGGCAAAAATCCCTTCCCCCTCACCCCTGTATAATTCCTCCCATGAAATTCAGATACCGCAGACACCCAACCGCCGAAACCGTCGCCGTCGGCCTTCTCTTCCTGGCCGCCCTGGTCATAGGCACGCTCTACCTCACACGCGAAACCGACGATACCAGTACGCAGTCCCCGGCCATCGGACGCTGGGAGACGCAGAACTCAGGCGTTCCCAATACCCTCCTCGACGTGAAGTTCGTCAACGACACCCACGGCTGGGCAGTCGGCGAGGCCGGCGTCATCATCTCCACTACCGACGGTGGCCAGACCTGGACGCCCCAATCCTCCGGCTACGAACTCACCCTGAACGCTCTGGACTTCGCCGACGAGTCCAACGGCTGGGCGGTCGGACAACTCGGACTCATCCTCAACACACCCGACGGCGGCAAGACCTGGACAGTTCAGGGCAAGGACGCCGCGCTCGTTCAGAACCTCATCCACGTCCACTTCGACAACCCCCGCGAGGGCCGTGTAATCACCGAGCGGGGCAGCTTCGCGCTCAGAACCACCGACGGCGGCAGGACATGGAATCGCCAATTCTTCGAGAACACCCTCCCACGCTCCGACGCCTTCTTCCTCGACGAGCGGCGCGGCTGGGTGTCCTTCAAGTCCGGTGCCGTCTTCTCCACCGCCAACGGCGGCGAGTCATGGCAACTGCTCAAGGGCATAAATGGCGTCGAGATAGGGACCAACAACGTATTCTTCCTCGACGACCGCAACGGCTGGATAGCCGGATGGCGCGGCAAGGCCAAGGGAACGAGCGGAGGCGTCGAGTTCGTCAAGTACCTCACCGACGGCATGATAGCCCGAACCACAGACGGCGGCCAGACCTGGACCCGCCACGACTCCGACACCGGACGCTTCCTCTGGGACGTGATTTTCCTGGACACGCTGGAAGGCTGGGCAATCGGATCCTTCGGCGCGATAATGCGCTCCGAGGACGGCGGCCTCAGCTGGCAACCCTGGCCCTCGCCAACCGACGCGCTACTCCGCGCGCTCTCATTCCCCGACCCCAACAACGGCTGGGCCGTCGGCGACAACGGCGCAATCCTGAAATTCACGAAGGACTAAACCCGCCTCGCCGTCGCCGATTGCGAACATCGCTGACCCAGGCGAACGCTTAGGGTCTTTCGGTAATTTCCAGATACCGCTTCTGTCGTTCGCCCTGAGCCTGTCGCTCTCGTTCGCCCTGAGCTTGTCGAAGGGCCGCCACGAACGTAATTGGTTGATAATCGAAAGACCCTAGGCGAACGCTAGGGATCGGAGCGTCGCAATCGCTCCTCCAACTCCCGTATCCGCGCGTCGCGCTCCTCCAACTCAGCGCGGTGAGCCTCGCGCTCAGCCGCGAGAGACAATTCCGCGCGACGCCTGGCCTCCTCAGCCTCGCGCTCAGCCGCCCTGCGCCCCTCCTCATTCAGAAGATACAGCCCCGTCTCCGGATCCTGGATCATCAACTGGAAGGGATTGTAGCGCTCCTGGTAACGCAGGTTCGGCTGACGGCTCAACAGCGCCGTCCTCTGATCCCTGTCTGCCGCGCACAGATTCAGTCCCAAGACCTCGCTATACCCACACTCCAGTCCGTCCCCATTCACGAACAACTCTATCCTCTGGTATGAGCCGTCCACCAGACGGTAGCCCATGAGACTCTGACCATAGAGTGCCCCGCCCGTGTGGTCGAACAGCCAGAACTCCGAAATGCCCAGGCTCTCATATATGCCCGGCTTCTCTTCGATATCTTTCTCATAGGTGGCCGGCGACGCTATCTCCACCACCAGGTCGGGCGGCTTCCCAACCTCCCATATCGTATAAGAGGTGCTCGGATACGCCAGTATGGGTTCGGGGTCTACGTCGTTGGCGAATACGATGTCGGGAACCGTAGCCCTGCGAAGGTTCGTCGGATCGAAGCGAAGCGGGATTTCCCGCCCGACGAAGACCCTCGGAGTGTTTCTATGGTGGTCTTTGAGTATGAAGATGGACTGGTCTATGGTTTCAGTTTGCTGCATATCAACGGGCAATGAATCGCCGTTCAGGACATCCATGTCAACAATGGCCCTGCGCCTCTGTTCATCAAGTTCCTGAACGCGGTCGAATACTGAGGTTGTGTGTTTGGCGACCATGCTTCATTCTGAGATCAAATTCCAAAATCGCGTCGCCTACATACTATCCCCACGCCGAGCGGTTGGCAAGCGCCCCGCCGCCGGCCTTTCGATGGAGACCACCGTCGCCTGTCCCCTACTTCGCTACCGCCGTCACCCTGAACCATCCAGCCCATTCCTGTACAATATACCAATGCAATACGAGTGGGACGAAGCCAAGAATCAGTACAACATTGCGAGAGGCCGCCTCGGATTCGAGGCAATCCAGGATTTCGACTGGGATAATGCCGCAATTGATCCCAGTCCTCGGCATGGTGAGGTTCGATTCGCGGCGCTTGGACTAATAGGCAACCGGCTGTACCACGTCGTTTACACAAGACGCGAAGACAGAAGACGAATCATCAGCCTGCGACCGGCGAGTAGAAAAGAGCGAGACGAATATGTTCAGCGACGATCTGAAAATACACATCCCTACGGATGAAGAAGAGGCCGCGATCCAGCGAGAAATCGCAATGGACCCCGACGCTCCCGAATGGACGGACGAAAACTGGGCACGCGCCCGCCCCGCCATCGAAGTTGACCCCGAACTCGTGCTGTGGGCGCGCCAAATCCGCGCCCAGCGCGAAAAGGACAAGGAGCGCGTATCCGTCCAACTCGACGCCGACCTCGCCGAACATTTCCGCGCCTCCGGCCCCGGGTGGCAAACCCGTCTCAACGACACGCTCAGAAAAGCCGTCTTCGGCGCCTGAGCCACTCCCGCGAACTCGGAATAGGCGCAAATGGGTTAGGATGCTTCATGGACTGTACCTCAGCGTTGACGCGACAGCGTTAAAGGCTCTATCGAAAGTCTTGATCTCTCTAATGCCGCGTCTGCGGCAACTTGCGAGGTGACAGAGGTCCCGGGGAGCCAGTTGCGGATACGAGGGCTACCCCTTTTATACGAGATTCATTTATGGTCGCCAGATGTTCCTCCCACTCCGGTTCCGACTCCGGCCCCTCCAGTGTGTCGCAACTGTCGAAAAATGCTTGAAGCTCCTCCGGAGAATTGAACGCGGGAATCCTCTTTCGCTCTCTGAGACGCCCCCGGGCGGCGAGTCTCAGCCATGCGCTCAAGGACAATCCTTCACTTTGCGCCTGGTGGACGAAGCGTTCACGCTCCTCATCTGGGATAGTTATGTGAACCCTGGCCATTATCCCTTTCGTCTCCCCTGTATGTGTCTGAGGATTGTACCACCGCCCACATTCGCGGTGGTATCCAGGAATTGCCCGGAGACGATTGCATAAGTCCCTTCCCCCTAGATCGGAGAGGGCTAGGGCGAGGGTGAAAACACACCGTTCCTACCCATAGTCATGTTTATAAGATAGCTTCTACATACTATCCCCACGCCAAGCCATTGGCAAGCGTCAGGAAGACGGCCTTTCGATCCCCACGCCAACAACGGCTGTACCGTCTGCGACGGCGGCGCAATCCTGAAATTCTCCAAATGTGAGGGAACGAGACGCGCGGCAGTGAAATCAGCCCGCGCCGAATCCCATTTTGCCACGCCATGTCCGTACCCTGGGCGACTGGGTTCTTATGGGTTGCCGGTATCGAGAACGAAGCTGTCTATTCGCTCAAGTGGTACGACATACAGGGCTTCTTCTGATGTCCCATCCTCTGCTTCGATTCTCACATAGGCGTGTCTCTCATTTGTCCAGACCAATTTGACGACGCACGGTATAGAGTCCTTGGAACACTCAACCAACTTACTTTGCGTCGAGCCATAGTTATCGGACTGGACGAACTCAATCATCCCTATCGTGGGCGTGGCTTCTAGCGCGGCTTGTGCGTCTGCCTTCCCGACCTGAGCGGCGTATTCCATTGGATTCGCCAGTATGACGATGGCATAGACGAGAAGGAGTAATAAAACAACAAGGATGTATGTGTCCTCATCCTTATTCCGACCTAGCCACGATGAGAACCAGCGACTCAGGGGAAATCCAGACAACAGGATTACAAACGCAAATACAATAATGAAGAGTGCCGAGACTCTGATGAGACCTGCCCCGCCCGGAAAATCAAATAATGGCCCTAGCAACATTGACATCACCCACAGAAAACCAATGGAGAGTACCGGGGCGACTATTCCTCCGACTATCCTGTTCCACTGCCAACGGTCAGACTGGGGAATCTGCCACTGTAACGCAATGAGAAGCGAGGCCGTCACAGTAAGGCCAATGCCGTAGATTGCAGTGTCGAGGGACATCACCGTATAGTCCGCGATGTTCACACTGACTTCGGAGGTCGGCACTCCAAGAATCTCAAAATATGAGAGGAAGTACACTCGACCAAGCAAAGTTGAAATGATGGTTGCTATGGATACAGACGCCGCAACCAAGCCAACGTAGCGAGTAATGTAGCGATTCATTCAGTCTGCTCCGATGAGGGGTAATGTATCTGATATTCGAGGTCCCGCCGTGCAATGTCGGCGGGGCCTTTCTGCGTTGCCAAAATCGTTATGATTATAACAACAAAATGCAGGTCTCCCAAGCTATACAGGAAAACTGGCAGGCCAGAGAAGGACTCAATAATCGTAGGTGACATAACGCCGTTTCTAGATAGGAAACGCTAGCTCCCAGCGTGTCAACTTGTGTCAATGCCGTACTTATGATAGTGTCGCAGTGCTACCGAATCACAGTTAGTCAGTCTTCGCGCGAAGCGAACGCCCGTGTTGACGCGGGCGAACATATGAAGCAGGGCGCAATTCGTTGCGCCCCCTCGTGATCGCTTCGTGCGGACTAGCATTCGGTAGCAGATTGCCACACCTGTACATCAATCACTTGGGGGCGACCTGCTATGTCCGGCACGACGAAGTCTGTCTTTGCGACCGTTTTCCTCTCAATCCTCGCGCTCGCGGCCTGTGGTAGTGAACCGCCACCGACGCCAACACCTACCCAGACTCCGACGCCCGTTCCGCCTACGGCTACTCTGGTTCCTCCAACTGAAACACCTATACCTGCGCCCACCATGACGCCGACTACTACCCAGACTCCGACCGCTACCGCTACTCTGACACCGACCACGACTGCCACTCCGACACCTACGATAACGCCTACACCAACGCCTACTGAAACACCAGTGCCTACAGCTACGTTCACACCTACAATCACTCCGACTCCCACCGCGACTGCCACTCCGACACCTACGACAACGCTGACACCCACGCCTACTGAAACTCCGACTCCTATCCCTACGGCCACCGCTACCCTCACGCCTACAATCACTCCGACCCCCACCGAAACTCCGACTCCTACCCCTACGGCCACCGCTACCCTCACGCCTACGCCATATCCCACACTATACGACGTTACGGGGACAGACGTATTTGACGAAATAGAACGACTCGGAGGAAATGACTTCAACAGGTTCTATGCAGGCAAGGAAATCCGCATTAACACGTATTGGGATAGTTCAATCACCGACTCATCGAGATACGGCCTGTCCGTCTTAGAAGAACCGACAGAGGAACTAACGTTTTGGGGACATTCTATTCCTACTGGTTCGATTAACCCCTTGACTAACCCCTTCGCGTGGTCATTCGCAAGGGCTGACCCGCACGACGGTAAGGTGATTGTTGGTGAAGGCGCATACTCCTCCTACCAGGGACGCCGTATATACATCTGTACGGTGAACGACTATATGGAGGGGACACTGCTACTCAAAGATTGCAAGAGGGTAGGAGATGAATAGAGGAGAGGACATGGATTTAGAACTCGAAGAAATAGTCCGCCAATGGACGATCATGACTTGGTACTTCTTGCATAACGGCACGATGCCGGATGAAGTGGATATGCAGACCTTTGCGGCAGAGGCGTTACAATGGGGAGAGAGAAACAGGGCAGTGGTTGAACGTTTCGCGTCTATTCATGGCAGACGCAACATCATTCTACTTGCCAGAACACATACGCCACAGGCTCTTGCCGCCTCGAAGGTCGCAGACCTCTATAGCATACAAGTACCAGCAGACAGAGTTGCTATCAGCGAACTGCTTGAGAATGATGCCGAGTACAAGGAACTCAGGCGAAAGGGCCGAGATTGGGAAAATAACCCAAGTTGCACAGCCGTCAGGTGGGTGTACTTCTTCTTCTGGCCTCTCGGCTTTTTGATGGGGAAGTTGAAGGAGCGTTCACACGAAGCATTCCTTAAAGCCGAACACATAGAATATGTGATAACCGATGCTTACTTCAGGAGTCTCGACGCCGATGAGGACTACATACGACAGTTGCAATTCCTGATGGACGGCTATTGGGCTAAGTGAGAAGACGGGATACTCAAATGGCTGGTGAGTCGGCCAGTCTCAATAAGCCGAGTTTTGCAACAGGCTACTATGGGTACACACAGCGCGGGCGGAACGCGCCCGTCGCTAACATCCTCATAGTTAGGTTATGGTAAGGTGTACTCTAGTTCTTCCTGACCGAGTTGGGGGTGAAGACGACAAGGAAAGGGACGGTGCTAAACTACTCTCTGGCTTGGATGATGACGCGCCCGCCGTCCTCGACCTCCACGTACAAGCTATGGCTGTTGAACATCAATCGGTTCTCCGCAGGGAACCGGCGCCGAAACTGCGTAGCGCTCGGTAGCCAATCCGTTCGCCCCACACGTCCACCGCCTCGGGACGTATCGTGCGCAGCCTATCCGCCGCCTCAAGGACGCCCTTGCCGATGGCCCAATCCCCACTGTCCACGACAATGGCGACGATCTTCCCGTGATGGTCGGCCTCCACCTGCCGCCGGATGTGTCGCTCGTAGATATACTTGCCCAATCGGTCTATCTCTTCATTCGGGCGGGTTGGCGCGGCGGGATTGGGTGATTGCGTGAGCGTCGAAGTATCCATCTGATTCCCTCGTAACGAGCGCGTTTCTATGCTGGTCATTTTACCATCTCTATGCTGGGCGGCGCTGGCGTTCAGAATCTCAGCGCCTTTTCAAAGTCTTCGCCCTCTCACCCCCACTATACAACTGTCCCCTGACGCGCTATAATATATCCATGAAGAACAAAATTCCTAACATCGGATATATAAATACAAATTTATATTCATAAGCGAGTATAGAGAGTGAGAAGTCTCTCCATAGCTAACGCTGGGCAACGCTGGATAAACGCTGGGCAAATCGCGTCCAGTACCATCCTGTGACTCCCCTGTTTCCGCCCAGAACGATTATAAACCATGATATATGATAACCGAACCATGCCACACATCCTTCACGCCGACTTCGACGCCTTCTACGCCTCCGTCGAGCAGCTCGACAACCCCGAACTGCGCGGCAAGCCCCTCGCCGTCGGCGGCAGCCCGGACACGCGCGGCGTGGTCGCCGCCGCCTCTTACGAGGCCCGAAAGTACGGCGTCCGCTCCGCCATGCCCATGCGAACCGCCTTCAACCTCTGCCCGTCCCTCATCCGCGTAAGCGCCCGATTCGACAGATACCGCGAAGTCTCCAGCGCCGTCATGCGGATATTCCGCGACATAACCCCACTCGTCGAACCCCTCTCCCTAGACGAAGCCTACCTGGACATAACCGAATCCGTAGCCGAAGACCTCGCCCCGGCGGACATAGCGCTCTCGCTCAAACGCCGTGTCAAGGACGAACTTGGCCTGACCATCTCCGTCGGAGCGGGCGCGAGCAAGTCCGTCGCCAAGATAGCCTCCGACCTCGAGAAGCCCGATGGCCTCACTGTCGTCCCGCCCGGCCAGGAGGTCGCCTTCCTCGCGCCCCTGCCCGTCGGATCTCTTCCGGGCGTAGGTCCAAAGACCCAGCAGCGCCTCAAGTCCCAGCGTATCCTGACCATCGGCGACCTCGCCGCCTGCGACGACGATTGGCTTCTCGCCAACTTCGGGCGCAACGGCGCTTACGTCAAGAAACTCGCGCTCGGCCAGGACGACCGCCCCGTTCAGACCGAGCGCGACACCAAATCCGTCAGCTCCGAAACCACCCTCGTATCCGACACCGGCGACCCCGACGCCCTCCACGAATTGGTAGCCCGGCTCAGCCGCGACGTAGCGAACTCCCTCCAACGCCGCGAACTGCGAGGCCGCACCGTCAAGCTCAAACTGCGCCTCTCCGACTTCACCACCTTCACCCGCCAGATAACCCTGCCTGAGGCCGTCGGCTCGCCAGACCAGATAGAAGCAGCCGCCAACCGCCTCATGGACGCCGAGATAGACGCCGACCGCAAATTCCGGCTCGTCGGCGTCGGCGTCTCCGGCTTCGGCGGCGCGGAAGAAGACACCAGCGTACTTCAAGCCCGCCTGCCCGGAATCTGACTAGACTTCCAGTTCGTCGAATATCGCCCTGTAAGACGCCACCCGGGACGCCGACACCCGCCCCTCCCTCTCCGCGCCCCTCACCGCGCAGTCCGGCTCTTCCAGGTGCGCGCAATTGCTGAAGCGACACTCGGCGGCCAGTTCGTCTATCTCCGGGAAGAACATCGGCAACTCCCCCAGCGTCAGGCCCGCCAGCCCGAACTCCCTTATGCCAGGCGTGTCCGCCACGTAGCCTCCCCCATCCAGCCTGTACATGGACGCCTGCGTGGTCGTGTGCCGCCCCTGCCGACGCGCCTGGCTCACGTCCCCGACACGCAGATTCAGCCCGGGCTGAACCGCCGACATGAGCGAACTCTTGCCCGTGCCGGACAGCCCGACCACAACCGTCAGCCCGCCAGTCAACTCGCGTCTTAGGCTCGAAATCCCCTCGCCCGTCAGCGCCGACGTCGCCAGCGTCCTGTAACCCATCTCCCGATATATCCGCGTCGCCGCCTCATATTCCCCCGTATCCTCAATCAGGTCCGCCTTGTTCACGCAGATGATAGGGGAAATCTCAGACAGCGCCGCCGCTATCAGGTAGCGGTCTATCAACTCCGCCCACAAGTCCGGCTCCCGCCAGGACGACACGACCAGAAGCTGATCCACGTTCGCCGCCACCACCTGCTGGCGCGGCGCGAGGAACGGGTCCGGTCGCGCCAGAATAGTCTTCCTGGGCAAGACCCTCTCCACCGCCCACGCGCCCGCTCCGTCCTCAGTCACGATTGCCTTGTCGCCAATAGCGACCGGGTTTATGTAGCCCGTGTCCAATTCGGTCAGCAGTCCGCGTATCGTAGCCGACCGCTCTTGCCCGCCAAGCTCGATTCTCGCCGACATTCCAGCCACCGCCGTGACCAAAGCGGTGTCGCCCTCGACCTCCGCGCCGACCGCAACCGTCGGTACAGCCTCCGCATCCTGGGGAGACGCCGTAAGAACCTCGTCAATCGCCTTGCGACGGTCGCGCTCATCCCTGGGCATGACGCGCTCCAGGGACTCATGCTCCATCTCATCCCAGTCCCGCTCCGCCGACCTGCCGGTCCAGTCCTTCCGCCGAGCGCGAACGCGCTTGACGCTGCCGCTGCGCCGGAACGTCTTTCGGCCCCGTCGGGGCTGTCTCTTTTTCGGTCTTCTCGCCATGGACTCCTTTACTATCGCCACCTTCGGATTCGATTACTTTCCTATGTGTGTTATACAATAGGCGCATACTATTGGCAACACCGCCCCAGATAGAGATACAGTTCCATTCCGAGCGCATAGAGGTGTCACATGAAGAGAGAGGACATGGCGAAGATACTCGCGGGATACGAAGACGAGCTCCGCGAGAAGTTCCACGTCAAGAAGATGGTGCTGTTCGACGCTTACGTTAAGGGGCCGACCTACGAAGGCGACGTTGACGTCATGGCGGAGTTCGAAGGCGACATCAGCCTGTTCGAGATCGTGGACTTGCAGGATTACCTCGATGGACTGTTAGGCGAAAAGCAAGCCAACGTGGCTCCGACTAACAGCGTCGTTCCGCGACCCCAAGACCTGATTCGAGGGGAGCCGCTGTATGTACTCAGATGACACAAGCGTCCACTCCCGTCTGGGGCATATATTGGAGTCCGCCGAGTTTCTGCGAGCGAATCTGGGTGGCCTGACCTTTGAGCAATTCTCTGAAAATCGCGCGCTCGTTCTGGCTACCCTCCACAGTCTGATGATAGTGGGAGAGGCGTCAATTGCGCTGCCCGACGAAATCAAGGACGCGCGCCCCGAATTCCCCTGGCGGAGAATAAGAGGGATGCGAAATATCATCGTTCACCAATACCACAAGGTTAACCTTGCCACTGTATGGAGCGCCATCCACAACCACTTTCTCCCGCTGGAGCTGGATTTCAGGGCGCTGCTTGATTCACTCCCCCGGGAACAACCATGACCTCGCCCGCTTCATGAATCCGCCGCCACCAGTTCCCCCGCGAACTCCGGCATCACCTCCGTGGCGAACATCTCGATTGAGCGCAGCCACTTCTCCTGCTCCAGGCCCGCCGCGCCGAACTTCCCGAATATGCGGTTGATTCCCTTCGACCTCAGTACCTCCAGCCGCTCGCACACCACCTCCGGCGTCCCTATAAGCGGACGTATGCCCTCGATACGCGCGCTTTCGGCTGCCGCCAGTCGGTCCTTGTCCCGGTGTACCCAGTGCTTGTAATTATCGGGGATGTTGCCGTCCTTGTCCGCCGGATTTCCTATCCGGTAGAACTCCTCGTTTATCTTGGCTTCAAGCCCCTTGACGTCGTTCTCCGCCTCTTCCATCGTCGGCGCGACATACACGCTCGCGCTCACCGGCAGGTCAATATGCTCGTGCGGATGGCCGTAATGCTCCATGCGCTCATGCCACATCCGCACCACGCGCGGAGTCTGCCCCAGCGTCGTCGTCGGCCCGCCCACTAGAATCGGAATCGCCTGGCTCGCCGCGTAGTCCACGCTCTCCGGGCTGGTGCTCACCGCTATGTAGATAGGCGGCCCCGGCTTCTGGATTGGCTTCGGAATCACCCAGATGTCCTCTATGTTCACGTACTCCCCGCTATACGTGAGCGAACCTTCCTCCCAGCACTTCTGAACCACGTCCAGGTACTCTTTGAACATCAGCCTGGACTGCGTAATATCCACCCCCATCCCGTGAAATTCCTGCGCCTGGTATCCCGCGCCCACTCCCAGGTTGAACCTTCCGCCCGAGATTATATCTATCGTCGCCGCTTCCTCCGCCACCTGCACCGGATTGTGGAACGGCAGAATCACGATGGACGTGCCTATCCGCGCCTGCTTCGTCCTCGCCGCCACCGCGCCCATGTAAGAGAAGATACCCGACAGAATCCCGTGCCGCGAGAAATGATGTTCGCCCAGCCATATATCCTGGATTCCAAGCCGGTCGGCGTACTCCACCTGCTCCAGCGTATTCTCAAGCGTCTCCTCCCCGGACATACTCTCATGCCACCTGATAACGTCGAACATTCCGAATCTCATGATCCACTCCTTGCGCGCGCCTCTCTGTACGACGGCCCATACGCCCTTCAGCCATTCGGCCCGCCGCCAACATCGCCAATTCCCGTTTCCAGCATTATCTAGCATTAGCCACCATCCCACAAGTACGATCTTCCAGGCGCGGGGTCTTTTCGTTTTCGCCTCATACTCTCGTTCGCCCTGAGCCTGTCGAAGGGAGCCTGTCGAAGGGCCGCCCGTTCATCGTTCGCCCTGAGCCTGTCGAAGGGCCGCCCGTATTGGTTGATAATCGAAAGACCTCTGAAAGACTTGACTAAGCGTTTTAGAAATGATGTTATATCGGTGTACTTGAGCGAATCAGGTAGAGTAGTGTCGTCACGCACAGGGATATGCCAATGGAGCGCATCACAGCTAAGGACCCCGAAAGCCGTTCCATGGACATGGTGGCTGAGAACGTTTCCCGGCTCAAGGCTGTATTCCCGGACGTGTTCCGCGAGGGCAAAGTTGACTTCGACGCGCTGCGCCAGCTTCTCGGCCATGACGTTGAGGACGGAGATGAGAAGTACGGCCTCAACTGGCGCGGCAAGCGAAGCGCCCGACGCCTCTCACTGATTCCGAGCGCCGGAACGCTGCGCCCATGCCCGGATGAGAGCGTGGATTGGGACACCACCCGGAACCTGATGATAGAGGGCGACAACCTGGAAGCGCTGAAACTGCTCCAGAAGAGCTACGCGGGCAAGGTGAAGCTAATCTACATAGACCCGCCCTACAACACGGGCAAGGATTTCATCTATCCCGACAACTACAAGGACGGCATCAGGAACTACCTGAAACTCACGGGCCAGGTGGACGGCGACGGCCAGAAGCTCACCTCCAACACCGACGCGTCGGGGCGCTTCCATACCAACTGGCTGAATATGATGTACCCGCGTCTCAAACTAGCCCGCAATCTGCTTGGTATGGACGGGTTAATCGTCGTTTCTTGCGACCAAGCAGAATTGCCAAATCTACAAAATGTAATGGATGAAATTTTCGGAGAGGATAATCTTTTCGCCATATTGACGCGGCGGGCTACGCACACTGTCCGAAATTCAAGCAAAGATTTCAACTTGCACGCTGACTACCTAACTGTGTATGGCAAGGACAAGGCATGGTTCGGCGAATCCTCAGAACGGTACATTCGCCAGCCGACGGACAAGACAGCCAGCTACCCCCACAATGACCAAGATGGTCGAGGCCGCTACAAACTGGATCCTCTCCATGCGCGAAACTACTATACGCCTTACAAACACAGATTTAGCAACGGAACTGTTTGGGAAGCCCCAAACGGACGCTACCCTGCTTATTCCCGTGAAACTTTGCAAAGAATGGACAGAGAAAATCGTATCTCGTTTAGTAATGGTGAACCGAAAGCAAAGCGCTACCTTGCAGATGTGCAGGAGGGCAGACCGCCCGATACTATTCTCGATCCGGGTGATGTCGGTTTCAACTTCCATGGAACCAGAGAGCTTAGGGAAACTCTTGGCGCTGACAAAGTATTCCCACAGCCCAAGCCTACGCAGCTAATAGCCTACTTGATGCAACTTGCTAACGATCCAAACGGCATCGTACTCGACTTCTTTGCTGGGTCAGGCACGACAGGTCACGCCGTAATGTCCATGAATGTTCAGGACGACGGAAACCGCCGTTATATCTTAGTTCAGATGCCCGAGCCGCTTGATCCCAAGGGTAACGAGCAGAAGACGGCAACAGATTATCTGGACAGTATCAGAAGACCGCGCAACATAGCCGAAATCACCAAGGAGCGCCTCCGCCGCGCCGCAGTTGCTATCACTGCCGATGCCCCAAGCTATTCCGGCGACCTCGGTTTCCGCGTCTTCAAGCTGGATAGCGCCAACGTCAAGGAGTGGGACCCGAAGCGCACAGACATTCAGCAGGCCCTCCTCGATCATGTGGACAACATCAAGGAAGACCGAAGCGCGGACGATCTGCTGTATGAGATTCTGCTGAAGCTGGGATTCGACCTTTGCGCGCCGGCCCAAAGCTGTATCATTGGCGGGAAGCGAGTTCACGCCATAGGCGGCGGCGCGCTGATTAGCTGTATGGACGCGCAAATCGGCGGCGCGGACGCCGAGGGCCTGGCTATTGGAATCTCCGAATGGCTTGGCGAGTTGGAGAATACCGACGATACAACCGTCGTATTCAGAGACAGCGCGTTCTCGGACGACGTGGCCAAGACGAACGTTACCGAGATACTCCGACAGTCCGGCGTCAAGAACGTTCGCAGCGTATAGCGAGACGCTCATGCAATTCCAGTTTGAACCCGACCTGGACTACCAACTCGACGCCATCGAGTCCGTCTGCGACCTATTCCTGGGGCAGGAATCGCCCCCGAGCGAGTTCAGTGTCGCGCATGGCCTGGTGGACGAACAACTGGGCCTGGAAGAGACGGAGTTCGGAATCGGCAACCGGCTAATCCTGTCGGACGATGATATTCTCCAGAACCTCAACGCCGTCCAGATTGGCAATGAGTTGCCGCCCTCGCCGTACCTGGAATCGCGCGACTTCACGGTGGAGATGGAGACCGGCACGGGCAAGACTTATGTTTACCTGAGAACGATATTCGAGCTGAACAGACGTTACGGCTTCACCAAGTTCGCCATAGTAGTTCCCTCAATCGCAATCAAGGAAGGCGTCAACAAGTCTATCGAGATGATGGCCGACCACTTCCGAGCGCTCTACTCTGGCGTTCCGTTCGAGCATTTCATATACGATTCGTCCAAGCTGGGCCGAGTCCGCAATTTCGCCACAAGCCCGCAAATCCAGATAATGGTCGTCACTGTCCACGCTATCAACAAGCGGGACATCAACAGCATATATCAGCCGAATGAGAAGACTGGCGGGGAGAAGCCTATTGATCTGGTGCGCGCGACGAACCCAGTCCTGATTGTGGACGAGCCGCAGAGCGTTGACGGCGGACTGAAAGGCGCGGGCAAGCGGGCTTTGGAAGCGATGAATCCGCTGTGTACGCTGCGCTACTCGGCCACCCATGTTGACAGCTATCACATGGTCTATCGTCTCAACGCGGTGGACGCCTACGAGCGCAAGCTGGTCAAGCAGATAGAAGTGGCCGCAGGCGCGGTTGAGGACAGCCACAACACGCCATACCTCCGGCTGCTGTCGGTGAGAAGACAACGCAATATCATCACCGCGCGGGTAGAGGTGGATGTCGAAACGCCGACAGGCGGCGTCCGGCGAACGGAGATAAACGTGCAGGACGGCGACGACCTTGAACTGAAAACCGGCCGTCCCATCTACCAAGACCACCGAATCGGAGAAATCCAGGCGCGTCGAAACGACCCGCTCATGGAACTCATCGTTCCCGGAAATTCCCATTGGCTCAGCCCGGGGGAAGCCTACGGCGACGTTGATAGCCGCGCCGTGCAGCGTGGGATGATTCGCAAGACTATCGCGGAACACTTCGACAAGGAGAAGCGGCTGGGGCCGCTGGGCGTCAAGACGCTCACCCTGTTCTTCATAGACCAGGTAGCCAGATACCGCTCTTACGACGAAGACGGCAACCAGGTGAAGGGAGAATACGCCAGGATATTCGAGGAGGAATACCGCCGCGCCGCCCGACACAGAGATTACCGCGCTTTGTTCGAGGGCGTGGATATAGACACTATGGCGGAGCGGGCGCACAACGGCTACTTCTCGGTGGACCGCAAGGGCGTCTGGAAAGACACTTATGAGGGCAACCAGCGCGACCGCGACAACGCCGAACGGGCGTACAGCCTGATAATGCGCGACAAGGAGAAGTTGCTCAGTTTCTCCGAACCGCTCAGCTTCATCTTCTCTCATTCCGCGTTGCGCGAGGGCTGGGACAACCCCAACGTGTTCCAGATATGTACGCTGCGAGACATCGGAACGGAGCGCGAGCGCCGCCAGACCATCGGGCGCGGCCTGCGGCTGTGCGTCAACCAGGAAGGCGAGCGCCAACGCGGGTTCGAGGTGAACACGCTCACCGTCATCGCCAGGGAAGGCTACGAGCGGTTCGCCGAAAACCTTCAGCGCGAGATCGAGGAAGATACCGGCATCCGCTTCGGCGTGATAGAACTCAACCAGTTCGCCGGAATATCCATTGACGATGGGGAGGGCGAAACCGAGACGCTCGGCGCGTCTCGATCCGAATATCTGTGGAACTGCCTCAGAGAGCGGGGCTACATAGACTCTCAGGGCAAGATTGACGACTCGCTGCGGACGGCGCTCAGCGAAGAGACGCTCGAACTGCCGGATGAATTCGAGAGCGCAAGAGAGGATATAACCAGGATTCTCAAGAAGGCGGCCGGGCGCGTCCAGATACGCGACGCCAGCGAACGCCGACGGCTGAACCCGCGCGAGAAGGTTCTGAACAGCGAGGAGTTCCGCTCTCTCTGGAAGCGCGTCAGAGGCAAGACAACCTATCGCGTCCGCTTCGATAACGAGACGCTGATAGAAGAGTGCGCCAACGCGCTAAGGGACGCTCCCGCCATTCCCAGGACCAGAATCCGCTGGCGCACCGCGGATATCAGCATCGAGACCGCCGGGATTCAGCCGCGCCTGCTGGAACGCGATTCCCAAATGTCTCTTCGACCCGAAGACGTAGAGACTCCCGACCTGCTCACCGAACTCCAGAATCGCACCCAACTAACGCGAAAGAGCGTACAGCGCATACTCCTGGACAGCGGACGGCTGGACGATTTCACGAACAACCCGCAGAGATTCATCGAAACCGCCTCGGAAGCCATCAACCGCCGAAAACGCCTCGCGCTTGTGGACGGAATCAAGTACCAGCGTCTGGGAAACGAGCATTACTACGCGCAGGAACTGTTCGAGCGCGAAGAACTCACCGGCTATCTGCGGAATATGCTGGCCTCCGCCAAGTCGGTCTATGACTACGTTATCTACGACTCCGCCATCGAAGCCGAGTTCGCGGACGCGCTGGAAAAGAACTCCGCCGTCAAGGTGTACGCCAAACTTCCGGGCTGGTTCCAGGTACCCACTCCGCTGGGGCCGTACAACCCGGACTGGGCCATTCTGGTAGAAGATGAGGATGGCGAGCGGCTGTACTTCGTCGCCGAGACCAAGGGTTCGGCCTTCCTGGACGACTTGCGAGACGCGGAAAGGGCGAAAGTCGAATGTGGCAAGGCGCACTTCCAAGCGCTCGAAACCGGCGAGTCCCCTGCGAGATACAGGGTGGCCCATACCCTGGATAACCTGCTCGCGGAACTCTGACTCAATCCCGCTCCCCCCGCGCTCAGGTCGCGCTATGAGCGCCTTTCCCATCAGGACTACACATCCATACCCCCTTTGCGCTATAATACGAACATACAAACTGTCGCGGAAAAATTTACAGGAGGTCAGCATGGCTGATATTTCTAAATCCGCAACCACAGTCGGCGTGGCGGAGTCCGACGCGCCCGTCATCCAACCCGCCGACCGCGACCGCTTCAACAAACTCGCCGACCAATATGAAATTGAAACCGTCCTGCTATCCAGTACGAGCCAAGCCATTAAACACCCCGCCTACCGTGAAATCATCAGCATGGGTGAGCCGGTGGTGCCTCTGATACTGGAAAGGATGCGAGAAACCGGCGGACACTGGGACCATGCGCTGGCAGACATTACAGGCGCGGATCCCGTGAAACGGTCCGACTGGGGCAACATCGCGGCGATACAGACATCCTGGCTGGAGTGGGGCAAAGCCAATGGCTACATCTAGGACGGAATCTACGGCAGCCCAACAATCTATATGCGAAGACAAGGGCCCGCAGACACGACCGGCTGAACGCCGGCAATCCAAATCCCCCTTCCCCTCCACCTCCTCCCTCCGCTATAATGCGAACATACAAACTAGCAAAGGAACGCTGATCTATGACCACACTGAACATCAATATACATAAATTCATATTTATGTTTCCCAAATTCAGGGGACGCGAAAAAATTCCCCCAAAGCTAACGCAGGTGAAACGCTGGTCAACGCTGGTGACTTTTTCACCTGTTGCCCACCAGTTAAGCCACCTGTTCCCGCCTGTTGCTTTATAAATGTCAATATATGATCAACGCCAAATCCCGGCCATCCATGAGAATAGAGCGCGGATAACTCTAAAGACGCGATACCGTCCGGCGACCCAGCAGGGCCTTTCGATTATCAACCAATTACGTTCATGGTGACCTTGAGAGTAGTCCGTTCGTGGTGAGCTTGTCGAACCATGAACGGGCGGCCCTTCGACAAGCTCAGGGCGAACGACAGAAGCGGTATCCGGAAATAACCGAAAGCCCCTGGTCGCCAGGTTCTCAAACTTGATTGGCGATGCCGATTAAGTTAACCTTACCGCGTTTGAGAAACCCGATATGGGGCGATGGCCCTCTCGCCGATAGCGAGAACTCACTAGCCGCGCCTCGGGATAATTTACAGGAGGTCAGCATGGCTGATATTTCTAAATCCGTAGCCATAGTCGGCGTGGCGGAGTCCGATGAGATTGGCAGAGTGGCGAAGTCCAACCTGCAGCTGCACGCCGAGTCGGCGTACAACGCGCTTGAGGACGCAGGCCTGTCTATGAGCGACGTGGACGGCCTGATGACGGCGGGCACCTCGACCCTTACCCTGGGCGAGTACCTCGGCGTCAACCCCAGGTTCACCGACACCACAGCGGTGGGCGGCTCTTCGTTCATCATACACATCGCGCACGCGATGCTCGCTATCCAGGCGGGATACTGCGAGACCGTTCTCGTAACGCACGGAGAGGCCGGACGAAGCGCGCGCTCCCGGTCCGGAGGCAACGCCTCGGAGCCGGGCCCGCAGTTCGAGTCCCCCTATGGCTTCATAGGCGCGCCCATCAACTACGCGATGGCCGCCCGACGCTATATGCACCAGTACGGCGAGGACTACACGCGGCAGGGCATGGCCGAAGTCGCCGTCGCGACGCGCAAGTGGGCCAACCTGAACCCGAAGGCGTACTTCAAGGACGTCCCCATGTCCTTCGATGAGTACCACGACTCGCGCTGGATAGCCTGGCCGTTCCACTTGCCCGACTGCTGCCTGGTCACCGACGCGGGCGGCGCTTACGTCGTCACCACGCCCGAGCGCGCGAAAGACCTGCCCAAGAAGCCCGTCTGGGTGCTCGGAGCGGGCGAGGGCCTCGATCACGGCATAATCAGCCAGATGCCCGACCTCACCAGCACCTGGGCCCGCGAGTCCGGCCCGGCCGCCATGAAGATGGCCGGCGTCACCCACGACGACATTGACCTCGCCATGATCTACGACTCCTTCACCTACACCGTTCTGGCCACGCTGGAAAGCCTCGGCTTCTGCGGCCCGGGCGAAGGCCCCGACTTCGTGGCCAACCAGCGCACCGCGCCCGGCGGCGACTTCGCCATGAACACCAGCGGCGGCGGACTGTCCTACACCCACTCCGGTATGTACGGAATGTTCCTGGTTCTGGAAGCCGTCCGCCAGCTTCGCGGCGAGACCGGAGACCGCCAGTTGGACGACCCCAAGCTGTGCCTGATAAACGGCACGGGCGGCTCGCTGTCCTCCACCGGCACAGTAGTGCTGGGCATTGACTAATCCATTGACGAAGAGGCCGCCGCCCTTGTCAATCCGAGAGGCGGCGAGGCCGAATTTCCAACCATCAGGAGAATGAAATGACAACTGGATACAACAAGCCCGTCCCTGTGCCGCAGGTAGAGTCCGACTTCTACTGGGAAAAGTGCAAGCAGCATGAGTTGTGGCTCAGGTACGACAACGACGCGCAGCAGGCGTACTTCTACCCCAGAGACATCTCGCCCATTACCTTCTCCAGGAACACCACCTGGGTCCAGGCCAGCGGCAAGGCCACCCTCTACACCTACGCGATAGTCCACCGCGCGCCGCACCCCGGCTTCGTCGGAGACGTGCCGTTCGTCACCGCCATGGTGGAGCTCGAGGAAGGCCCCATCATGCCGACCAACATCGTCATGGACGACCCCACGCCCGAGAAGCTCCAGATAGGCATGGCGCTCGAAGTCGTCTTCGAGGACATCACCGACGACATCTCGCTTCCCAAGTTCCAGCCCGCCTAGCCCATAACCAATAGCCTGAAAATAGCGTACAGGTTCGTTTCTTACGGGCCTGTACGCTAAACTTTATCTGTATGAAAATCCCCTCTCCCTCGATGGGAGAGGGCTAGGGTGAGGGTGAACTACATTTCAGTTCAGTCACTCCCGCCACCCGTTGCCCTCATCCAGATAGACCGTCTTGCCCACGCGGGATAGCGTGACTCCCTGCCGATACACCCCGTTCGGAACATCCCGCCCGGCCAGGTGAGCCTCCGTCTTCGACTCCACAGATTCGGGCCCATTGGCGAGAGCCTCCACTATCGCCCGACCGTCCATTTCCTCAGGTATCGGCAAACCCAGCAGTTCCAGAACTGTCGGCGCTATGTCCACGTTCCCGGTCGGCGACACGATTCTTCTCCCGCGCTTGAAACTCGGCCCGCGCGCCAGCAGCACGTTGTTCATCTCATGTTTGCTCATCGAGCCGTGCTGTCCCTGCCCGCTAACGCCCCCGCTGGAATAGACGAACCCATCGTAGCCCGCGTCGTTGGCCCGCGAGTCCCAGGCGAACGACATAGCGAGTTCCGGCGCCCTCGGCCCATCGCCGCCCGTTAGAGACATGGGAAGCGCCCCCTCTATATCGCCCGCCGCCTCCGACGCCAGCAGCGCGCCGCGCCAAGGCTGCGCCATCAGATAGGCCGCGAGTCTGGAAGCCGTGTCCTGGTCGCGCGTGTAGAACAGGACGCTACCCCCGTTAGGGGCCACAAGCGCGTCGCGCTCCGAAAAGCCCGCGTCGCGGACATGGGACTCGACGTCCACCGCCCCGCGTATCGTGGAGTAGCCGTGATCGGACACGACCATCACGTCCGTATCCTGGTATCCGTTAGCATCGAGCCACTCCATGATACGCCCGAAGCCCGCGTCCGCCTCGCGTACAGCGCGGTCGGACATATCGGAGCCGACGCCATAAGCGTGCTGCGCTTTGTCCGGCTCGGACGACCAGATTAGCGCGACCGCCGGCTCACGCTCCGGCAGGATATGCTCGGTCAGGACGCGGATGGCGTGTCGGAAGCGCGGAGTATTGGGCTGGGACTCCGGCGGCCACTCTCCGAAGCGAGACACCAAGCGTTCCTGGAGGGAGTAAGGCAACGTGAAGTCCGGGTGAATCGTCGCGCCGCCCGACGTGTCGGCATTGGGGTTGTGGACGTATGCGTTACCCGAAGTCCCGACTCCGATAGCCGTGTACTCCAACCCGTACCCGGAAAGTATGTCCGCCAGCGTGGGCGCGAGCAGGACGCGACCGGTCTTGCGCGCCATGTCGGCGAGCGTCGGCTCCAGCGCGGAGAAGACGAGCGCGGGATCGTAGTCCCGCGCCACCATCGTGTTGGCGGCCAGCCCGTGACCTCCAGGATAGCGTCCGGTGACCATGCTGGCGGCGTTGATGCGGGTCACGGACGGAAAGACGGGATGATGCTTCTCGAAGAAGATACCCTCGTCGGCGAACCGAGACAGGTTGGGCATGAGTTCGGGGCGAATCTGCGCGGGCTGAAGCCCGTCGAATACGACGATGAGGACTGAGGTCACTTTGGTTCTCCCATCTGGATTGGGGTTGTGTCCGGTCGGAGCGATTGAGATTTCATGTACATGGCAATGTCGAGTATAGTATAACCTGTATGAATTAGCTTGCCGGGACGGGAAACTGAGAGGTACTTAACCCAATGATTCACCACGAACTGGAAACGGCATTTTCGATAGATACGTCCGCCATCAAGTTTGGCCCGGGCGTGACGCACGAGACTGGGTACGAGGTGGCGCGGATGGGCGCGAAGCGGGTAATGGTGGTGACCGACCCGCGGATGGCAAAGCTCGAACCCGTATCGGTCGTCCTCGAATCTCTGAGGGTGGAGGGCGTTGACGCCGTTCTGTTCGACCAGGTGGAGGTGGAGCCGACGGACGAGTCTTTCAAGGAGGCGATAGAGTTCGCATCCAACGGCGGGTTCGACGCCTTCGTGTCGGTCGGCGGCGGGTCGAGCATGGACACGGCGAAGGCCGCCAACCTCTATTCGACCTATCCGGCGGACTTTCTGACATACGTGAACGCGCCAATCGGACAGGGGGAGCCTGTCCCTGGGCAGCTGAAGCCGCACGTCGCCGTGCCGACCACATCAGGCACGGGTTCGGAGACGACAGGGGTAGCGATATTCGACCTCCTTGAGATGAAGGCGAAGACGGGACTGGCGCACCGCGCGCTGAGGCCCACCATGGGCGTAGTTGATCCGGAGAACAGCCGCACGCTGCCCGGAATGGTCACGGCCTGTAGCGGATTCGACGTGCTGTGCCACGGGCTGGAGTCGTACACGGCGATGCCGTTCAGCCACAGGGAAGCGCCGCCCAACCCCGGACTCAGGCCGTCCTACCAGGGGTCTAATCCCATCTCGGACGTGTGGGCCACTCGCGCCGTCGAGATGGTGTCGGGCAACATGGTGAGCGCGGTCAAGGACACCGAAGACATCGAATCGCGCTCGAACATGATGCTGGCGGCTACGTTCGCGGGCGTGGGATTCGGGAACGCGGGCTGCCATCTGCCGCATGGTATGTCCTATCCCGTGTCCGGCATGGTGCGGGAGTTCGTGCCGGAAGGCTATCCCGACGACCATCCCATCGTGCCGCACGGGATGAGCGTGATACTGAACGCGCCCGCCGTGTTCCGATACACCGCGCCGACGAACCCGGAGAGGCACCTGTACGCCGCTCGGCTGATGGGCGCGGACGTGTCGGGCGCTGGGCCGGAGGACGCGGGCGATATACTGGCGGACGCCATCGTCTCGCTGCTCAGGGAGATAGGCGTCCCGAACGGGCTGAGCGCTATCGGCTACTCCGCCGAGGACGCGCCCGCGCTGGCCGCCGGAGCTATGCCGCAGCGTCGCGTTATCGGGCTGTCGCCGCGCCCGGTGGAGGAGGAAGACCTGCGGCAGTTGTTCCGCGACTCGATGACGCTTTGGTAGTCGTTAGTCGTTAGTTCTTAGTGTTTAGTCATTAGTAGTCAGTTTCTGCGCTCACTTCTCACGGGCGCAGGGGTTGGGTGAAAATCACTGAAAACCGAGAACTTATAACTAGGAACTAACCACTCTGACGCGGTGGTTGTTGCTGTCGGCTACGTAGATTGAGCCGTCGGAGGCGATTTCGCAGCCGTGCGGACGGTCCATGCCGGCGGCGGTCGCGGGGCCGCCGTCGCCGTGTCCGCCCAGCTGACCGCCCGCGATGGTAGTCACTATGCGGGTGGCGGCGTCAATGCGGCGTATGGCGTGGTTCTCAGTGTCGGTGACGATGATGTTGCCGTGGGCGTCGCAGCGTATCCCCTTCGGCCCGGCCCATGTGGATTCGATGGCTGGGCCGCCGTCTCCGGTGTAGCCGAGTTCGGCGCGCCCACCCGCGATTGTTCCCATGATGCCGTCGGGGGTTACGACTCGGACGCCGTTGCCCTCGCGCTCGGCTATGTATGTATTGCCCGCGTTGTCCATGCAGACAGCGCGAGAGCCTAAGAAACTGGCCTCGGTGGCGGGCAGGCCGTCTCCGGCGCGGACCTTCTCGCCATTGCCCGCGAATGTGGTGATTATGCCCGTTGCGATGTCGAGGCGGCGGACGCGCTGGTCCTGGATGTCGGCTATGAGCAGGCCGCCGCTGCCGTCGAGGAAGCAGTCATTGGGTTCGCGCAGCTGGGCCTTGTGTCCGGGGCCACCGTCGCCGGAGTAGCCCGGTTCGCCCGTACCGGCCACTGTTGTGATGATTCCGTTAGGGTCAACCCTGCGGACGACGGAGTTGAGGCGGTCAACGATGTACACGCTACCGTCGGCGTCAATGGCGAGCGAGTAGGGTTCGTACATCGTGGCTTCGGTCGCCGGGCCGCCGTCGCCGGAGTAGCCGGATTCGCCCGTTCCTGCGATGGTCGTGATGACGCTGGTGGCGGCGTCAATCCTGCGGACTATGTGGTTGGTGGCTTCGCAGACGTACAGGTTGCCCGCTTCGTCGAAGGCGCACATGAAGGGTTCGCGCATCATGGCGTCGGACGCGGGGCCGCCATCGCCGGTGTAGCCGGGTTCGCCAGTTCCGGCGAAGGTGGTTATGGTTGGGTTCATTTCTTCTCCTAATTGGCGGTCTTATCGCTTGCCTATCTGTTGCCTGCGCTGGGGGGTAGCCTGCTCACCCCCATCCTAACCTTCCCCCATCGAGGGGGAAGGGACTTTTGGTTGTCCCTGTGAACCCGTCGAGGGGGAAGGGACTTTGCCTGCCCCAATCAGTCCGTCAAAGGGGAAGGGACTTTCGCTTACTGGTAGGGTTGGCCGAATTTTTCGGAGTGGGCTATTTCGGATAGGGGCTTGCGGTTCTTGCGGCCCATGTTTCCGCGCTGGTCGTCGGCGCGGTATCCGAATGGGAGGACGGTTACCAACTCCATGTCGTCGGGGATGTCGAGCAGTTGCTTGACGCGACGGTTCTGGGAGGCGACGCGGAGGCCCACGAAGCAGGTGCCGAGTCCCTCTTCCCAGCCGACGAGTTCCATCTGCTGGAGGGCGCGTCCGGTGTCGAGGTCGGGGCGGTCGGCGTTGTCCATGGCTATGGCGATGGCCATGGGCGCGTCCGCGATGAAGCGTCCGCTGGAGGCTATGTCGGCTATCTTTCGCAGAGTGTCGCCGTCCCTGATGACGACGAAGCGCCAAGGCTGGAGGTTGCGGGAACTGGGAGCCCATTGGGCGGCCCTGAGCAGCTTTTCTACAACCTCGTCCGGCACCGGGGCGTCGGTGAATTCTCGGACGGTTAGACGGCTTCTGACGGTATCGTAAACGCTCATTCGCAAGACCTCCATGCGCCCATCTGGGCGGGGTTCATATATTATGGTTTATAACGCTACTGGTGGCAACAGGTGGGTTAACTGGCGCTCAACAGGTGAAAAAGTCACCAGCGTTGACCAGAGTTTCACCTGCGTTAGCTTTGGCGAAATTTTTCTCTCGCTTCCGAATCTGGATAACATAAATTGACATTTATGTATGCGAAGGCCGGAAGCGCGCCGAACATGGAGTTATGGTAGCACATAAGAGTTATTGATGTATAGTGGATATCTGAATCGAGATTTGGGACGTGGGTCGGCCTACTGGGTTTTGTCCACAAAGGACGCGAAGTTGCGCCTAGGTTGCTGGGTAGCGATGGATTCCCGCTTTCGCGGGAATGACGGTTGGGGTAGCGTGGGAATGGTAAGCGGGAACGCTGAGTTTGCCCATGAAGGACACAGAGCAGAGCTAATACCATTTCATTCTGATTAGGACATGAACATCAGAGGCAGGCAAGATCGTCCTTCGACAAGCTCCCTTCGACAAGCTCCCTTCGACAAGCTCCCTTCGACAAGCTCAGGACGAACGGTGGAAGCATCAAATATCTGGCGCGCAACCGTGGGAACACGACGACGTTACTCCGAATTGGTATAAGGCTGGTGGGCAGCCAGGTATCCTCATGGGAATTTGGGCCGTGGGCTAGAATGGCGGGGCGAAACCTTCTTTGCCTTCTCCTAACTCCGGTAAATTATCCTTCAAGACTTCGAGGGTATGCTTGTAGTTCTCCATATAGGCGTCGCGGAATTCGTCCCGGGGACAGCCGAGTTTCTCGGCCATCAGGTCAAAGGCGGTTTCGCGGGTGTTGGCGACGAATTTGCCTCGCTGGAAATGGAAGGGCTGAACGATGAATTTCTCGACGCCGGTGTTCAATAGATCGGATACGAATTGATAGGGCTTGCTCACCAACAACAGGGGAGTCATGGTGACGCAAGATTCGATTCCCTCGGATTGGACGTCGGCGATAGCTTTCAGGCGAACCGGATTGGAGGGGCAGAACGGCTCGAATGTACGTCTAATGTCCTCGTCGTCGGTTGTCACCGTCATGTTGACCTGAACCCGTCCACCGTTGTCCTCGATGCGACGGAAGAGGTCGCAGTCCCGAACGACGTCCGGGCTGCGGGTCTGGATTACCAATTTGGGGGCATGGAGTTCGGCCATGACTTCCAATAGGCCGCGAGTGAGGTTCAATTCGCGCTCGATGGGCTGGTAGGGGTCGGTGACGCTGCTCATGTAAATCAGCTTGCCGTCCAGAAATCCGGGCTTGCGCTTCTTCAGCAGGTCAACGGCGTTCTCCTTGACGTTTATCCAGTAGCCCCAGGCGTCGCGGTTCTGCCTGGTTCGGCTGAAGAAGGCGGCGTAGCAGTAGGTACAGCCAAAGAAGCAGCCTGCATACGGATTCAGGGTGTAGTCGTAGGCGTCCATGAAGCCGGACGCTTTGGTCAGAATCTCGTGGGCGGGTTTGTAATAGACTTTGGCCTGCCCGATGCGTTCAGGGCGAGGTGACGATGATTGCGGGTCGCTAGGATCGGCGAACAGGGTTGGCTGGGTTGCTACTTTGGGCATTGCATCACCAGAGGAGATGTTCTGAGCTACGGAAATTATACCAGTCCGCAATAATCGAAAGACCCCGGCAATCTCCGGGGTCTTTCACATTCGTCCGTTTGGGCTTACCGACGGGGCGGTGGAGGAACGGGCGGGACAGTTGGCGGCGTTGTCGGAGGCGGAACGCTGTCTCGCTCTACGGGCCGTGGTCTCGATGGACTCGGTACGCTCGGAGGCGCTGGCAGGCTACGATGTCTCGGCATATCGCCCTCTCATCACTTCGTTGGCCTCAGTCGCAGCCCTGACATTGCGTTTTTCGTCCTGGTTCAATTCGACTCGCGCCGCGACAATGTTCATTCTGTCAAGCAACTCGCGTTGTCGCTTACGGGCTTCATCCTCTTCAACCGCGTCTGTCTCAATGTCCAGCCAGAGGGACCGCCAATCAATGTGCAGGATAGCGCAGTCTTCACTGGCTACGGTTAGTTTGGCGGAGTTCTTGGCGTCGTTGGAAGTGGCGTCGAACACAGTGAGGGCGATGATGGCGAGTCCGACTATGACGGTGGCGACTATGCCCCAGGGACTTGGAATCTCGGACATGAAGGGAATGACGATGATCGCCTCGACGAGGATGGCTCCGAGAAGAAGGGAACGCACTAGGTTGTGCCGCGTTCTGTACTTGTCGGCCAGGCTGATATAGTAACGCAGATACCGTTCAGCGTCGGTATAGTCCTGCCAGACGCTTGCGCGGGTATGGTCGGTTACCGTAGCCATGGTTCAATCCTCCGTTGGGCTTAGGTTACCATTGCGCGGGTCATGGGGCAAGGATGGCGGACTCGGCGATGAGGCGTGAGGTGGTGGGCGTCGGCGCATCCTATTCTATCCATGAAGGACGCGAAGCGGCGCAAAGGTATTGTGTATCCGCATACTACGCTGGACGCCTACCATAGATTTAACGCTTTCGTAAATCTATGGCGGGGGCTGGATTTAGTGTGATTCGGCTCGTACAATCGCGCCACTTATCTTAGTAGCGGGGGAGTGTAGGCTTTGGAGTCGGCGGCGGGATCGTCTGAGCGGGTACGGAACAGGCGCACTATTCTTGGGGTCATGTCGGCCGGGCATGGGGTGGCGCATCTGTATGACCAGGGGTTTCCCGTTCTCATGCCGACTATCGCGTCGTATTTCGGGCTGAGTTCGTTGCAGGTGTCGGTTCTGCTCGCGCTGAGGTTCACGGGGTTCGGAGTGGTCAACATCGGGGGCGGGCTGGTGGTGGATATGCTGAAGCGGCGCTGGGGCGAGATGCTGACGGGGTGCATGGTGTCGGCGAGTCTGTTCTTCGCGCTGGTGGGATCGGCTCCGAACTACCTGGTTCTGCTGCTCATCGTGCCGGTGGTGAATATACCCGGCGCGCTGTGGCACCTGCCGTCGGCGGCTTCGCTGTCGCAGATATTCCCGGAGAGGCGCGGGTTCGCGCTGGCGATACACGGGTTCGGCGCGAACCTGGGCAATCTTATAGGGCCGCTGACGGCGGCGTTCCTGCTGGAACGGCTGGGTTCGTGGCGCGGGGTGATGTTCATCTACGTCGCGCCGGCGCTGGTGATGGGCATAGTCGTCTGGATGTTCCTGCGGAACGTGGGCAGGATAGGCGAGGTGGAGAGGCGCGGACTGCGGACGCAGTTGCGGGAGTCGGCGACGCTGGTTCGGAATCCGGCGGTTGTGCTGCTGGTGGGCGCGGCGATGCTGAGGGGCGTCGGTCTGGACGCGCTGTTCGCGTGGTCGCCGTTCTACCTGGAGGATACGCTGGAGAAGGGCCACCTGGACGCGGGTTTCCATTACGCGCTGCTGACGGGTATGGGGATAGCCTCGACTCCGGCGCTGGGCTGGATGTCGGACAGGTTCGGGCGGAAGTTGGTTCTGGTTCCGGGGTTCGCGCTGGCGGGCGTTCTGTCGCTGTTGACGGTGTGGGCTGGCGGCGGGGTGTGGCTGACGCTCGTTCTGGCGGGAAGCGGGCTGTTCAGTTTCGCGCTTCATCAGATAGTCCAGGCGGCGGTGCTGGACGAGGTGGGACGGGGGACGGAGGCGACGGCGGTTGGGCTGATATTCGGGCTGAATGGGATATTGGGCGCGGTGTCGCCGTTCCTGGCGTTCGTGGTGATAGAGAATTTCGGCGGGTACGGGTCGGTGTACTATTACGCGGGGATACTGACGCTGGTGTCGGGGGTATTGATAATGGTCGCGCCGATGGGGAGAAGGGGGTAAGATGGGGGATGATACAAAGTAGAGGACTGTTGCAATGGGGACTTTCAGTGTGCGGATAGAGATTGGCGACTCCAACCGCGAACGGTGGGTGGAGATGGACGCGCTCGTGGATACAGGGGCGACGATGACATCCGCGCCTGCGTCTCTATTCCGAGAGTTGGGTATAGAGCCTGTCTCAAAGCAACTCTTCGAGTTTGCTCAAGGTGAAGTGCGCCTTATGGATATAGGCTACACCTGGGTGCGATTCGAGGGAGAAGAAATACTGACACAAGTTCTTTTCAACGAGGAAGGGACGCCTCCACTGCTTGGAGCGATTGCGCTTGAGAATGCCTTCTTGGGCGTTGACCCTGTTGCGAAGCGGCTGATACCAGTACGCGGTCTGATGATGTAGAATCTGCACAAATCGCAGGTAGCACTTGCGATTTGTGCAGATTCTTTGTACACTGGCCTTATGATAGAGCGCGAAATTACACCTCTGCTGACCTCGCTGTTTGGACAGTACCCGTTCGTGACCGTGACCGGACCGCGCCAGTCTGGCAAGACTACGCTCTGCCGGGCGGCGTTTCCAGATCTGAAATACGCCAACCTGGAAGCGCCCGACCAGCGTGACTTCGCGGAATCCGACCCCAGGGGGTTTCTCGCGCAACTGGGAGAGGGAGCTATCATTGACGAGGTGCAACACGTTCCAACCCTCTTGTCATATCTTCAGGTTCTAGCCGACGAAAGCGGCGGGAACGGGCTGTTCGTCCTCACGGGAAGCGAGCAGTTCAGGCTGTCGGACGCCATCAGCCAGTCTTTAGCGGGACGTACCGCGCTACTTCGGCTTCTTCCATTTTCTATGGTGGAACGGCATAGAATAGGCGCGAGCGAAGCGATAGACGATATTCTGTATTCGGGATTCTATCCACGGATACTGGACCAGGGACTCGATCCGTATCAGGCGCTGGGCGATTATTTCGAGACCTATGTCGAGCGTGACGTTCGGCGTCTGGGCGGCATACGCAATCTATCCAGTTTTCGGCATTTCGTCCGCTTATGCGCCGGGAGAGTCGGCCAACTGGTCAACCTCGCATCGCTGGGATCGGACGCGGGGGTATCCCGCGCGACCGCGCGGGAGTGGCTTACCGTGCTGGAGACAAGTTACGTAGTCTTTCAGCTCCAGCCGTTCTACGCCAACATCCGAAAGCGTCTGGTCAAGGCGCCTAAGCTCTACTTCTACGACGTTGGTTTGGCAAGCTATCTGATAGGTATAGAAAACGCGCGTCAGATAGCGACCCATCCGCTGCGTGGCCCACTCTTCGAGAACGCGGTCGTCGCCGAGACGCTCAAGCATCGCTTCAACCGGGGACGCCGGCCCAATCTGTCCTTCTTCCGTGATTCAAGGGGGCTGGAATGTGACCTATTCTACGAGACAGGACAGGGCATCGGGGCAATCGAGGTGAAATCCGGCGCTACCATCGCTTCCGACTACTTTCGCTCTATTGACCGCGTTGCCGCGATTGTTCCACAGGTCTCCGCCAAAGCGGTCATATACGGCGGCGACTTCAGCCAGTCCCGAAGCGACTGCGAGGTCGCGCCGTTGTCCGGCCTCGCCGGCGTTCTGGAAGGATTCGGGTCAAATCAGCGCATTTCTGAAGGACAAGGAAATTAAACACCATGACGCAACAACCGCAACACGAACCCCTATACGGCGAGACCTACCCAGACGGGCTTGATGAACAATTGCGCGCGCTGGAATCCGACGGGTGGATTCGGCGATTCGCCAATTCCCGAAGGCGGCTGGCGTCCGACCTGCATAGGCCGCTGTACCATTTTTCTTCGCCTGAGAATTATATGAACGACCCGAACGGGCTGTGCCAGTGGCGGGGGCGTTACCATATGTTCTACCAGTTCAGGCCGACGGGGGTTGACCGCGTTCATTGGGGACACACGGTGAGCGACGATTTGATTCACTGGCGCGATCTGCCGCCCGCTATCTATCCGACGACGGAGCGGGATTGCTTTAGCGGGCAGACGCTGGTGGAAGACGACCGCGTCGTGGCGATATATCACGGCACGCAGTCCGGGAACGCTATCGCCACGGCGTCGGATCCGCTGCTGCTGAACTGGGCTAAGCATCCGAACAACCCGGTGATTCCCGGGGACAATCGCAGTATGACGGGCGCGGACATCGCGCCGAACAGCGAGGGCTACCGGGTGTTCGATCCATGCATCTGGAAGGAAGAGGACGGGTTCTATTACTCGGTGTCCGGGACGTTCAAGGACGGGGAGAGGGGCGCGGACGCGGTTGGGGTTGACCACCTGTTTCGCTCGGCGGACCTGGCGGAGTGGGAGTACCTGGGGCCGCTGATGGAGGACGCCTTCTTCGCGGAGCCGGGCGAGGACGCGGCGGTTCCGAATTTCTGGCCCATCGGCAACGGCAAGCGTATGCTGCTGCTGTTCAGCCACAAGCGCGCCGGACGCTACTACATCGGGGAGTACGACACGGAGGCGCATCGGTTCAGGCCGGAGACGCACGGGCGGATGAACTACGGCCCCTGGGTGGTGGGCAGTCTGCACGCGCCGTCGGCGACGATAGACGATTCGGGGCGGTATCTGGGCATATTCAATATGCACACGGGGAAGGATTCGGCGGACACGGATGAGACGATGACGCTGCCGCGCCGCTACTGGCTGGACTCGGACGATTCGCTGATGATGGCGCCGGTGGACGAGGTGGAGTCGCTGAGGTTCGACCATCGCAGCGCGGAGCCGTTCTACATTCCGCCGAACCGCGAAATCCCGCTGGAGGGTATTGGCGGGCAGGCAATCGAGATAAGGGCGACCATCGCGCCGGAGTCGGCGCGCGAGGTGGGGCTGTACGCGCTGCGCGCGCCGAACGGAGCGGAGCGGACGCGGGTATCTCTGTATCCGAACGATCATCGGCGGTTCGACACGAGTTCGCTCCAGATAGACGTGTCGGAGTCGTCGCAGAGCGGATTGGTGTGGGCGCGCTCGCCGGAGATAGGGCCGCTCAAGCTGTCGCCAGGGGAGCCGCTGGAGTTGCGGGTGTTCATAGACCGCAGCGTGATAGAGGTGTTCGCCAACGACTGCCAGTGCCTGACGGTGAGAGTGTATCCGAGCCAGTTGAGCCGGGGGGTGTCGCTGTTCGCCAGGGGCGGAGGCGCGAGGCTGCTGTCTCTGGACTGCTGGCAGATGCGGAGTGTCTGGCCTGAACTGAGGGGGTATGAGGGGAGGTAGTGGGCTGGTAGGCGTGGATTCCCGCCTTCGCGGGAATGACGGATAGTGGGCAGGGGCGACCACAAGGGACGCCCCTACGGGTTTGGAAGGTTCTATTCGACGCGGGCGAACTTCTGGACCTTCGCGCCGTCAAGGGTTTCGCCGACGTACAGGCTGCCCTCGGAGTCAATGGCGATGGCGTGTCCGGCTATGATGTCGCCCGGGGTGTCGGTGCTCATGCCCCATCCGCCGACCCACTGGCCGGTGGGGGTCATTATCTTCACTCCGGCGGGATGCGAAACCGCGTTCGGGCTGGGCTGGTCCGCGCCCAGTCCCTGATGGAAGCCAAGTTCGGTCACGTACATATTGCCGTCCGGCCCCTGCCAGATGTGGTCGGGCCTGTGGACGCCGCCCCACTCGGTCACGTACTGGCCGTCGGGGGTGAATATCTGGATGCGGCTGTTCTCGCGGTCGGCGACGTAGATGTTGCCCGCGTTGTCCTGGCAGACGCTGTGGGGAATGCGGAACTGGCCGGGGCCTTCGCCCGGCTCTCCCCAAGAGTTGAGATGGTCGCCGGTGGCGGTGAAGTGGTGGATGCGCGCGTTGCCGTAGCCGTCGGCGATGTAGAGAGTGCCGTCAAGCGCGACTTCCACGTCGGTGGGCCGGTTGAAGGGGTCGCCGCTCATCGCCTCGGCCGGCTCGTCGGGGGTGCCGAGCGTCATGATCAGGTCGCCTTCGGCTGACCACTTTCGGACGGTGTGGTTGCCGACGTCCGTGGTGTACACGCTGCCGTCGGGTCCGACTGCCAGGTGATGCGCCGATCCGAACTGTCCCTCGCCCCAGCTGTCCAGCACGTTGCCGTCCTTGTCCAGGACTATCATGGGATGGTCGCTGCGGTTATATACGAAGACGCGGTCCTGGGCGTCAACGCCGACGCCGACCGCGTGGTTCCATTCCCAGCCGTCGGGCAGGTTGCCCCAGCCCGGCACGTGCTCGTAAACGTAATCTCCGTATCCGACTCTGAGGGCCTTGCTTTCCTTAGCCATTCGCTGAATCTCCTTGATTGAATTGTGGGGCATGATAGCAGGTTTTGGGTCTTTAGTTATTAGTTTTTAGTTGTTAGAGACCTGGAGCCGATGAGCATCCTAGGGGCTGAAGAAGCGGGCCAGTTCGTCGCGGGGGAATCTCGGGAACTCGGATATGCCGGACGCGGAGCGGAGCGCGATTTCTCCAGCGTTGTTGGTGGCGACGCCTATGACGCTGGCGGTGACGCCGTCTTGGGACAGGGCTGTGATTATGGCGTCGGCTGAGTCGGGGGAGACGGCGGCCAGCAGCGAACCGGACGCTATCAGTCCGATCGGATCAAGTCCCAACGCGCCGCATATCTCGCGACACTCCGGCAGTACGGGAATCGAATCGGCGTCTATGTTGAAGCCGACATTGGACGCGGCGGCGAGTTCGTAGAGGCCGCCGGACAGTCCGCCCTCGGTGGGGTCGTGCATGGCGTGGACTTCGCCGGACGCGACGGCTATACGCGCGTCTCTGAGGACGCTGATGCCGGGGTCGAACAGGAAGTTGGCGGCGCTGGTGAGCGTCTGGGCGTCAACGCCGCGCTCGGCGAGTTGGTCGGCGGCCTCGCGCGAGAGGATGGACGTTCCCTCCACCGCCACGCCCTTGGTGAGTATGAGCGAGTCGCCCGGACGGACGCCGGAGCTGAGGACGGCGCGGTTCTTGTCAACCTCTCCGAGCATCGCGCCGACGGCTATGGGGCGGTCGAGGCCGTAGGTTATCTCGGTGTGTCCGCCTACCAGCGCGATGTCCAGTTCGGCGCAGGCATCGCTGAGTTGTTGGAACATCTCGGCGACCTGCGACTCGCGGATACCTTCGGGCAGAAGCAGCGTTGCGAGAAGCCATTTGGGTGTCGCGCCCATGACGGCGAGGTCGTTGGCGTTGACGTTTACCATGTACCAGCCGATGAGGTCGGTGGCGAATGTGATGGGGTCGGTCTTGGCGACGAGGTAGCGGTCGCCGAAATCAATCAGCGCGGCGTCCTCGCCCGGACGGGGACCGAGCGCTACGCGGGGGTCGGCTGTCTCAATCTCGCCTAGAAGGTTTCCGAGAAGGTCCAGGGGGAGCTTGCCAGCGTTGAGTTTTTGGTCGTCGGGGTTCAGTTTTCTCTACTCGATATGGCGGTGAGGCCGTATTTTAGCACAGGGTGGCAAACGGGCTTCTTTTGCCGAGACTGGTTCAGTAGAAAGAGTGATACAATGCCGCCGTTGTCAGGCATACAAGTACAGGGAGAGTTGTCGTGAGTGAGCAGTTCGTATCGTCGTTCGTGTGGCGGAATCCGACCAGGATAGTCTATGGAGTTGACAGGCTGGATACTCTGGCCGATGAGGTCAGGGGCGTCGCGGGGGAGGGCGCGAGCGTATTCCTGGTGACCGGGCGCAGTTTTCTGAGAGAGCGGGGCATACTCAGTCGGGTTCTGGACGACCTGGCGGACTTCAATGTGACGCTGCACGACAGGGCGAACCCGTTTCCGTCGCCGGACGACGCGGACGCGGCGGCGCAACATTGCCGCGAGTCGGAGGCGGACGTGGTTGTGGCGATTGGGGGAGGAAGCGCGCTCGATCTGGCGAAGGCCGCGGCGATACTGGCCACGCAGGACGGCGGGTCGCGGGACTACATGGGCGGCGGAGTGGCTTTCGAGAACGCCGGGCTGCCCTTCATAGCCGTCCCTACCACGTCGGGCAGCAGCAGCGAGGTTACGTCGGGGTCGGCGCTGTGGGACTGGGACGCTAAGAACCACTTCGGGCTGTCGTCGCCGATGATGTTCCCGGACATAGCGATAGTGGATCCGAAACTCGCCATGACGATGGATCAGAACCTCGCGGCGAACACGGGCATGGACGCCTTCACGAGCGCGTTCGAGAGCTACTGGAACGTGAACTCGGAGCCGATGTCGGACGCGCTGGCGCTGGAGGTGATACGGATATACTCGCAGAACCTGGTTCGCTCGGCGATACAGGGCGACATGGAGTCGCGCGCGGCGTGCGCTCTGGGGGCCACGATGTCCGGCGTGGGATACAGCAACAGCGCTCCGAACGCCTGCCACGGAATCGGCAGCCCGCTCACGCTGTTCTGGAACGTGGAGCATGGGCAGGCGGTGGGGATAACGCTCGCGCCGCTGCTGCGCTGGAACGCTCGCGCGATAGCTCACAAGACGCCCGCGCTGCTGTCGGCGCTGGGCGCGGCCAGCGTGGACGCCGCCTGCGACAAGATAACCGAGATAATGGAGCGCTGCGGCCTGCACACGAGATTGTCCGGGCTGGGCGTTGACAGGGACGGCGTGGATCGCATCGTCGAACACTCGCGCTGGGAGCGGCTGGCGCTCATGCCGAATCCGATGACCGAGGACGAACTGCGAGAGACGCTTGCGGGTATACTCTGAGCAGGCGCGGGGTTGGACGCGCGCGTTGGGATAACGGCTATTCGCCGCGCAGCCGCCGGAGTTCGGCTTCGAGTTCAGCGACGCGAGTTTCGGCGTCAAGGCGCGCGAGCGTCTCGGTGTCGGCGCGATTCTCAGCGGCGTAGGCGCGAGTTTCGGCGTCGTCGCCGCGTTCCTTTTCTTCCTCGTGGCTCAGCAGCCAACTTTCGGACACAGGATCCCAGAAACGCAGTTCGTCGCCGTCCCACCACATATCCAAGTTCAGAACCTCGCTGTGAGACCATACCTGTCCGTCATCCTCATAACGCAGCGCGATGCGCTCGTACTCGCCGTCCACCAGACGCTCGCCCACCAACGGCTCCCCGTAGAACTCTCCGCCCGTCGGGTCGTACCGCCAGTACTCCCGCGCGCCCAACTCAGCGTACAGGTCGCGCTTCCTGCCCATGTCGGCGTTCGCGGTGCTCTTCGATCCTATCTCCATAACGAAGTCCGGGGCCTTGCCAACCTCCCACAACAGATAGACATTGTTGCGCCTTATAGATTCCTCAGCCTCAGGCGACAAATTCAGAACCACGTAGCAGTCGGGAGACACGGAGAATCCAGGACGGCCCTCAATGTAGTAGATGAAGGTGTTGCCGTTCACCCTAGCTCCGGGAATGTTCCTGACGTGAATCGTAATGATCCCGACTACTCTGCGATAGACTGGCGCTTGGGTTTCTCCGTCTGGCAATGGCATACCGTCCGTTTCTGGATAGACTATCTCCGGATGGACTTCGGCTGTCGTGGCGACCGGGGTGACCATTGACTCCTCCTTGCGTCCATATTCTACCACAGTGGGAAAGTATCTTCTGGCGCGGGGGCAGAGGTGACGGGAGTGTGGTTGGCTCTAGTCGGATGGCTGATCGCCGCGCTCATGGCCGTGGGCGAGTCTTTCCAGAAGTCTGTTCGCGCCTTCCTGACGTAATTGTTCACGCTCGGCTTCACTGAGGCGCGTGTCCATAGATTCTACCCTGCCGTTGAGCAGTCTTTGCTCAATCTCCTGTCGTAACTGCTCACGCTCAGCTTCGCTGATTCGTGTGTCCGTGAAATCCGCCCTGCCGTTGAGCAGTCTTTGCTCGCCTTCCTGGCGTAGTTGTTCGCGCTCGGTGTCGGTGAGGCGCGTGTCCATAGACTCTACCCTATCGTTGAGCAGTCTTTGCTCAATCTCCTGACGCATCTGTTCGCGTTCGGCGTCGTTGAGGCGTGTGTCCGCTAAATCAATCCTGCCGTTGAGCAATCTCTGTTCGCCTTCTTGACGTAACTGCTCACGCTCGGCTTCGCTGAGGCGCGTGTCCATAGACTCGACTCTGCCGTTCAGAATTCTATTCTCACCTTCCTGACGCGCCTGTTCGAGTTCGGCGTCGCTGATGCGAGTACCCGCGGCCTTGATATCGGCGTCTAGCTTATCGTAGCGAGAGTCTATCCTCTGGATGAGGACGAGGCCCATCCCGAAGATGGCGAGCAGGATCGCCACTAACGAACCAAGTCCTATGAATTCTCCGATTTCCATGAATCACCTCTACCAACATCCTACACCAGAGGCAAAGGCCGCGCAAACGTGTGGGCTATCGCTTTTTGTGAGATGAGTTCTACTCATTAGATGTGAGATGCCAGTAACCGCAACTATCGCCCTGATATGCCCTCAAATCGGTTTTGATGTAAAATCGTGATTCTCGCACTGCCCACATAGCTTGCTTCTCGCTATCATAGGCGACCTTATTATCCGCTTCACAACGTTCTCGTCCTCGCGAATCCAGATAGCATCCACGCTTGAGAGATATGGGGTTGTGATTCATGCTGTTATCCTGCCTCCCTGAAAGTCAAAAGTATGAAGCCCATCAAAGTATGGGCTAATCAATTTGATGGCGACCCCGACTCGTCTTGCAAAAGCCGCCTTATACGCTCTTTGGCGTTACGGATTACTTCGGTCTCCTGGGCTATCTTGTCGAAGAGGTCGGAGCGGGCCTTGATGCCCTCTTCCACGAGGAAGGCGGCGGCGGCGGAGCGGCTGTTGGTGACGCCGGAGTCAACGAGTTCGTCTATCTTGGCCAGGCTGTCGGAGTCTATTCTGAGCATCACCACGTTGTCGCGTGTGGCCTTGACGGACTTGATGGTGTCGCGGATAGACTCGCCGACGCTGGAGGCGAATCCCTTGCTCTTGTCGAAGGCGTCGCGCACGGCCTTGTCCACGTCGTCCATGTCGTCCAGCACGACGGTTATGACGCGCTTGTTCTCGCGGCGCGGGCTGTCGTCGTTCTTGTCGCAGGTCTTGTCTTGGTTGGCGTTCTGGGTCATCGTCTTTCTCCTCTGAGCTTTCTGCATTACGTGTAATTATATATTGAAGTAATCGTAGGTTTCAAGGCTGTGGCCGGTGGTCTGTATCCAGTTATCAGTTGTCGGAGGGCGGCGGGGCGATGCAAGCGGACTCGCCTGTGTGTTACAGTACACGCCAGCATCTACCGACTATCAACTGAGCGAGTGGTGAGAACCAATGACAACTTCATCGAGCCTGGAACATTATCGCGGCGAGTTGGCTATACCCAGCGAGGACGAACGGCACGGCGTCAGCGTGGAGCTGAACAGCGAGGACGGCACGGCTACGCTCAAGTTCGACGAGCCTGTGGCCGGTTCGTCGGAGTGGGCGGGGCGGAACGTGGTCTTCATGGATCGTCCCAAGTACCAGGAGATACAGTTCGCCACCTTCGATCTGCCCAAGGAGACGGTCGAGCTGACCTGGAAGATGAACAAGTCCAAGCTGGACAATACTATCGCGGGCGTGGTGGTCGCCAGGCCAAACGCCGTTCGCGTCCGGGGCGAGAAGGGCTATATCCTCAAGCGGGCGTAGTTCAGGGTCTTTCGTTTTCGCCTCGTCTTCGATCTCTCGTTCGCACTGAGCCTGTCGAAGGGCGTCCGTTCATGGTTCGACAAGCTCACCACGAACGGACTGCTCTGGTGGCGCTCAATAATGAAAAGATTCTGGGGCGTAGTTTAGTCATTGACACTTGGGGGCTGTGGATAGAGAATAGCGCTTGCCGATTCTGCGGCAAGGGAGTCTGAACAGTGCCTCAAGTGGCCCTCGATGGTATTCGTGTGTTGGAACTGAGCGACGGCATCGCCGCGCCCTACTGCGCCAAGATGTTCAGCGACTACGGCGCGGACGTCGTTCGGGTTGACGCTATTGACAGCCCTCCGACCTCCACGCTGGACGTCGACAACGTTGAAGATGTCGCGCTCTATCTGCACCTGAACGCGAACAAGCGGAGCGTCGCGCTCGATCTGGAATCCGAGCGCGGGCGCGGCCTGCTGCGCGACCTCGCCTTGCAATGCGACGTGGTTGTGGAAAGCATGAGTCCGGGCGTCGCCGAGGGGCTTGGAATCGGCTACGAAACCTTGTCCGCCCAGCGTCCCGACATCGTTATGACCTCGGTCACCCCGTTCGGGCAGACAGGGCCATACAAAGGATGGTCCTACACCGAACTCACCGTGTTCGCCATGACGGGCGCGATGAACCGCGAGGGGCTGCCGAACAGGTATCCGCTCAAGTACGGTGGCGAGATAGCGCAGTATTTCGCGGGTACGGCGGCGGCGGCGGCTACGATGGCCGCCCTCACCGGCGCGACATTCTCCGGCGTCGGCGACTGGATTGACATTTCAATCATGGAGGTCATGGCCGGACACCCGCACCAGATTGGACGGCGCGCGCCGTTCGCGTATTCGGGCGAGGTGGACGGGCGAACCGAGCCGCGCACGTCGTCGGCGGGCGGACGCGAACCCTACGCGGTCGGCACGTTCAGATGCAAGGACGGCTACGTTAGCTTTCTGCCGCTGGGTTCGCGTATGTGGCCGAACATATCCGAGATGATAGGCCAGCCGGAACTTCAGCGAGACCCGCGCTTCTCGACGCCGGAGGGCAGGACTGAGAACCGGCATGAACTGGAGGAGATATTCCAGTCCTGGCTGGACTCGCGCTCGCGCATGGAGGTGTTCGACGCCGCGCAGAGGGCGGGACTGCCGGGCGGCCCAGTTCTGCACTCGCACGAGACGGTGGAGAACGCACACTTCAGGGCGCGGGGCTACTTCCAGGACATAGTTCATCCCGTCTATGGGAATCTGTGGCACACCGGCCTGCCCGTCAGACTAAGGGGTATGCCGAGAAGAGCGTCCACCGCCGCGCCCGAAAGAGGCGCGGACAGCGGGGAAGTCCTGATGGAGTACGTGGGCCTGTCCGAAGCGGATATAAGAGAGTTGGAAGAGAGCGGAGTGGTTCGGAATGGATAGCGTCTTCGAGAACATGAGGCGCGCGCTGTCGGGCATTCGCGCGCTGGAACTGGCCGAGATATGGGCGGGGCCTTTCTGCGGCGTGCTGCTGGGCGACATGGGCGCGGAGGTCATAAAGGTGGAGGCGGTTCAGCGAATCGCGCGCGGCGCGATAAAGCCCGCGCCCGTCTCGCACGGCTACCCGGACATGGACCCGGGCGACCGCCCCTGGAACCGCAGCGCGGGCTTCAACGGCGTCAACCGCAACAAGAAGGGCGTAACGCTCGACCTGACGCGGCCCGCGGGCGTGGAACTGTTCAAGGAACTTGTGAGCGTGAGCGACGTGGTGTTCACCAACTACGCCTTCGGCGTGATGGACAGATTCGGGCTGGGATACGAGGAACTGAAGAAGGTCAAGCCGGACATAATCGCGCTGTTCACGCCCGGATACGGCAACACCGGGCCGTACAGGACGTTCCGCAGCATGGGCATGGTGATAGACGCGATAACCGGACACACCGCGCTGCGCGGCTACCCGGACATGGACTTGTCGCGCAACTCGCTCGTGCATCATCCCGACGCGGTGGCCGGGGTGAGCGCGATGTTCGGCATCTGCATGGCGATACGCAACCGCGCGCGAACCGGCAGAGGCCAGTTCATTGACCTGTCGCAGGCTGAGAGTTTCATGCCCCACCTGGGCGAGGTGTTCATGCAGTACGGGCTGACAAGCGAGGTTCGTGAGCGCAGAGGCAACAGCCATCCGCGAATGGCGCCGCACGGCGTCTATCGCTGCGCCGGAGAAGACCAGTGGGTGGCGATTTCGGTGAGGTCGGATGAAGAGTGGGGCGAGATGTGCGACGTGATGGGTATGCCCCAACTCGCGCGCAATCCGAATTTCCAGACGCCCCAAGCGCGTATTCGCAACCGGGTCGAACTGGACGACATAATCGGACGGTGGACGCGCGAACTGGGACGGTACGAGGTAGCGGAATCTTTGCAGGCCAGAAGCATACCGGCCGGCCCTGTGCTGGACTGCGGCGGCGACACCTACGACGACCGCCATTTGCAGGAGCGCGGCTACTTCCAGGCGGTGGAGCATCCCGACGCGGGCGTTCACCTGTACAGCGGCCCAATCTGGAAGATGGCGAACAGGCCGGAGCCGCGCCACGACCCGACTCCCGGCCTCGGCGAACACAACGACTGGGCGCTTGGCGACCTGCTTGGCGTCAGGGACGGCACGCTCGTCGAGCTGGAATTGCAGAACGTCATCGGCTCCGTGCCGCTTGAGGGCGCGGACATGGGCGGCGTGAGAAGGGCGGCGGAACTGCGAAGACAGAACAACTAACGACTAATAACTAAAAACTCAAACAGCGAAGGGACAGTGAAGACATGGCAGAGATAACAGGCGCGGAACTTGTCGTTGACGCTCTCAAGCGAGAGGGGATTGATACCATATACACGCTGCCCGGCGATCCGGTCGGCCCTATCGTGAACGGATGCGCCGAGGCCGGGCTGCGCGTCATCTCGGTCAGGCACGAGCAGGCGGCGGCCATGGCGGCGCAGGCGCACTCGTACTTCACGCGGGGAGTGGGCGTGTGCGTGGCGGCGTCCGGCGTCGGACAGACCAACACGCTCACCGCCATAGCGAACGCCCAGGTCAACTGCTGGCCCATGCTGGTAATCGGCGGATCCGCGGAACTCAGGCGGCGCAACATGGGCGACTTCCAGGAACTCGCGCAAGTGGAATCCACCGCGCCGCTGTGCAAGTGGGCCTACGCCGCCGAGTCCATCCAGAGAATCCCGACGCTCATCAACATCGCGCTCAGAAGGGCGGTCGCCGGACGCCCGGGCCCTGTCTATCTGGACCTGCCCGCCGAGATGATCTCAGGATCGGTTGACGATTCAGAGGTCGAGATACCCGCGCCCGCGCCCGAAGCGGCCAGGCCGCTGGCGGAGCCGGACAAGATAGAGAAGGCGCTGGAAGTCCTGAAGGAAGCTGAACGCCCGCTGCTCATAGTCGGCAAGGGCGCGTCATGGTCGTGGGCGGAGGACGAACTGCTCCAGTTCGTAGAGAAGACGCAGATACCCTTCCTCACCTCGCCGATGGGCGCTGGAACGCTGCCTCCCGATCACCCGATGAACGTCTCTGCCGCCAGGACACAGGCGCTCCAGGGCGCGGACACGGTTCTGCTTGTCGGCGCGCGGCTGAACTGGATATTCCACTTCGGCCAAACGCCCCGCTTCGCCGAGGACTACAAGCTGATTCAGGTTGACATTGACGACGAGGAGATAGGCACGAACCACCCGGCGGAAGTCGGGCTTGTTGGCGACGCCAAGATGGTCATGGGCCAGATGGTGGACGCGCTCGACGACAACCCCGTCGAATACGGCGAGACGCCCTGGCTGGGTGGGCTGAAAGAGAAGTCAGCCGAGAACGCCGCCTCGATAGAGCCGATGCTGAACGCGGACATCATGCCGCTGGGCTACTACCGCATCCTCAAGGAGATACGCGACTATCTGCCCAAGGATTCCATCCTGGTCGCGGACGGCGCTTCCACGATGGACATATCGCGCCAGGTGATTCCGGTCTGGAATCCGCGCCAGAGGGTTGACGCGGGCGTGGCGGGCTGCGTGGGCGTCGGCGTGCCGTTCTCCATAGCCGCGAAGGTCGTCTATCCAGACAAGCCTGTGATATGCCTGCAAGGCGACTGGGCCTTCGGCTTCAACGGCATGGACATCGAGACGGCGGTGAGATTCGATCTCCCTATCGTGTGGGTGGTGTTCCAGAACGCCAACATAGACAAGTGGGTGCGCGAGTACGTGGATGGCGAGGATAACCCCAACGACTTCAAGCCCGCGATGCGCTTCGACCTGATGATGGAGGCGTTCGGCGGACACGGCGAGTACGTCGAGACGCCGGACGAGATACGCCCCGCCCTCGAACGCGCCTTCAACTCCGGCAAGGCCGCGCTGGTGAACGTCATCATGGATCCGGGAGCGAGCCGCCGTCCACAGCAGTTCGCGTGGCTGGCGCGCGAAGGACGGATGGGATACTAATGGACGGATGGGGCTAGGCGTCTCGGTACGCCTGGCCCCTATCCACCACCAGTTGGAGCGAACTCAGGTCGCCCATCTCGACGCGGTTTCCGCGCGGCTGTGGCGGCCTGGGATCCAGCCCCAGCAATTCTACTATCGTCGGGTTGCTGTAATAGCCGTTGTAGGTATGCCTCACAAGCGCGTCGAAGAACTGTGGGCTGTCCGCCTCCACGCCTCTCAGAACCTCGTCCCGCCGCTCCCCGCTCAGTTCCTCGAAACTCGCGCCTGACCGCGCCGCCGCAATCTCTATGTCCTGCAATCCGGCGGATAACAGCCGCGCGAGTTGGGCGGAGTTCGACGCTATACCGTCGAGGTAGTCCGCCGTCCCCGCTTCGCCCGCGCCGGGCATATCGCCCCGCGGCGGTATGAGGCGGTCGAGTACGGCGGTCGCTAGAGAACGCTGGCTTTGGCTTAGGAATTTGGGCATTGTGGTGTCCTTATCTTGCTTTAGTTGCCCATCTGCCGGGCGTTCCGCTTGAACTCGTCCGCGATATGCAGCGCCACGGCCTGGATGGTGGAGGTGGGGTTGACGCCGCCGGCGGTTACGAAGACGCTGCCGTCCACTATGTACAGGTTCTTTACGTCGTAAGCCTGTCCGCCCCGGTTTACCACGCTGTCGGCGGGGTTCGTTCCCATCTTGGCCGTTCCCATCAGGTGCCAACCGCCCGACCGCAGCAGCGGTATCACGCTCACGTCGTAGGCTCCGGCGGCCTCCATCGCCTCGCTGGCCCGCGCTATGCCGTGATCCATCATCCTGCTGCTGTTCTCGCTGAGCGTGTAGCTAATCTTCGGCGCGGGTATGCCGTCTCCGTCGGTGAGTTCGGGATCGAGCGTGACCTCGTTGCGCGGTTCGGGCAGGTCCTCGCCGATGACCGCGATGGTGATGGTGTGTCCCAGCGCCTTCCTGAAGCTGTCGTGATGTTCCTGCCCCCAGGGAATCCGCCTGCCCATTATGCCGCCCTGCGCGGTGGTGACCGGCCCGTTGCTTCGCGCGACCTGGAAGGCGTATCCGCGAACGAAGCCGCGAGAGAGATCCGTTTCGTAGAACTCCTGGCTCACTATCGCCGCGCCGTTCGGCCCTTTGTATCCTTCCAGAAGTTCCTCGAACACGCCCGTCACCATCGAGTATGGATGGAACATCAGGTTCTTGCCCACAAGACCCGACGAATTAGCCAGTCCGTCCGGGAACATGGCCGACCTCGAGTTGAGCATCAGCCGCGCCGTGCCGACGCCGTTGCACGCCAATACGACCGTCCGCGCCTTACGTTCTTGCAGGTTGCCGTCCGCGTCGTAGTACAGAACGCCGTCCGCAAGCCCGTCGCGGCCCACGGTTATCTCGCGGACGCGGCAGTGGGTCTTTAGCTGCGCTCCAAGCGCGAGCGCCTTGGGCCAGTAGGTAATGTCGGTGGAGGACTTCGATCCACGCGCGCAGCCGATGTCGCAGGGGCCGCAGTTGTTGCAGGCGGCGCGACCGTCGTAGGGCGCGGTCAGTATCGCGGAGTCCGACGGCCACCAGTGCCAACCCAGCCTGTCGAATCCCCGCGCCATCGTCTGGCCGACCGCGCCAAGCGGGATGGGCGGCGTCTGGCGAGCCGACTTGGGCGGGTAGGCCGTGTCGCCCGTCATGCCCGCCACGCCCATGATGCGGTCATTCAGGTCGAAGTAGGGTTCCAGTTCCTCGTAGCTCAGCGGCCAGTCGTCCGCAACGCCGTCCAGCGTCTTGGTCCGAAAGTCGGACGGGTGGAAGCGCGGGAAGTGCGCGCTCCAGTGAATCGTGCTGCCGCCCACCGCGTTGTACATGAGCGGCGCGATGGGCGAATCCTTGTCATTCACCGGGTAGTCCTCCGGCAATCCCCTGAAATTCGGATTGGGGCTGAAGTCCGTCTGTCGGTGTATCTCCCAATCCTGTTGTGTCGGGGGATACCGGGACGGGTCCAGCCAGCCGCCCTGCTCCAGGCACAGCACGTCGAATCCGTCCCTCGCCAGGCTCCAGCTGAACGCCGCGCCCGACGCTCCCGCTCCGATTACCAGTACGTCAACTCTGTCATCCGATCTAGCCATAATCGCCGCCCCCGTAGCGCTGCATGAATCTCTCAATCCCGATAATTACGATTATACGCGCCCGCGCCGAATTTTACATTATATGTTCGGGGCTGTATTATATGCCGAATATGGTTGCAGAGTCTTTCGATTATCAACCAATCACGTTCGTGGTGAGCTTGTCGAACCATGAACGGGCGGCCCTTCGACAAGCTCAGGGCGAACGACAGAAGCGGTATCGGGAAATAACCGATAGACCCTGAATATGGTTGAGAGGCGACGTTTCGCGGAAAGCGCTCTCACCTCTTGGGACATCCCGGAGAACTCACAATGAACCAGCGCCAGACATTCCTGACACCCGAAGGCCAGAAGCGACTCGAAGACGAACTGAACGAACTCCGCGCGGTTCGCAGGCCGGACGTGGCTTCCCGGCTTCACATAGCCACCGAGAGCGGCGGCACGGTGGACAACGCCGAATACGAGGAAGTCAAGAACGAGCAGGCTTTCGTTGAGGGGCGCATCCGCGACCTCCAGGACATTCTTGCCAACGCCGTCGTCGCCCAGAAAAGCCCGGACGCGGCGGACAGGGTGCAGTTCGGATCATCCGTCACCGTCCAGACGCCCGACGGAAGACAGAGGCGCTACCTGCTGGTCGGAAGCGCCGAGTCCAACCCGCTGGAGGGCAAGATAGCCAACGACTCCCCCGTAGGCGAGGCCCTCCTTGACAAGCGCGTGGGCGACGATATAGAAGTCAATACACCCGCCGGCGTCCAGAAACTCACCATAGTAGAGATAGATTGAAGCCTGGGAGAATATACCCTTATGCCTTTGCCCTCCGACGAACTTGTACAGGCGCGCCTGGATAAGTTGCAAAATCTCAGAAACAGGGGAGTTGACCCCTATCCCCGCAACTACGAGCGCACTCACACCGCTCAGGAAGCCATCGCGCATTTCGAGTCGGTCGAATTCTCCGGCGAGGGCGAATCCGAAATCGGCCTCGTCTCCATCGGGGGCCGCATAACCGCGCTTCGCGGAATGGGGCGCGTCACGTTCGGCGACATCCTGGACGGCAGCGGCAAGATACAGGTCATGTTCAGGAGCAACGCGCTCGGCGACGAGTACCAGACGCTGGACGACATTGACATCGGCGACTGGCTGGGCGTCTCCGGATCCATGATTCGCACCCGCACAGGCGAGGTGACCGTTCAGGCCGACAGCCTCACCGTTCTGTGCAAGACGCTGCGACCCCTTCCCGAAAAGTGGCACGGACTCACCGACACCGAAATCCGCTACCGACAGCGATACCTCGACCTGATATCCAATCCCGAAGCGCGCAAGATAGCGGTCATGCGGAGCCAGATGGTCAGGGCCATTCGGCGTTATATGTACAGGCGCGGGTTCATAGAGGTTGAGACGCCCATACTTGTGCCAGTGGCGGCGGGCGGCATGGCGCACCCGTTCGAGACGCGCCACAACGCGCTCAGCCGCGACCTGTTCCTCAGAATCGCCACCGAACTTCACCTGAAGCGGCTGATAGTCGGCGGCCTTGAGAAGGTTTACGAAATCGGGCGCATCTTCCGCAACGAGGGCATAGACACCAACCACAACCCCGAGTTCACGACGATGGAGTCCTATGAAGCGTTCGCCGACTACAACGACGTGATGCGCCTGGTCGAGGAACTGGTCAGCACGGTGGCCGCCGAGGTCACCGGCAGCGCGATAGTGGAGTTCGGCGACCGCGCGATTGACTTCACCCCGCCCTGGCCGCGCCTCAGCCTCGTCGAGCGGATACAGGAGTACAGCGGAATTGACATCCTCGAACACCAGGAAGTCGAAAGCCTGAAAGCGGAGATGGAAGCGAGCGGTATAGACGTCTCTAACCAGGTAAGCTGGGCCGGGCTGGTTGACAAGATCATATCCACAAGGGTGGAGCCGAACCTTATCAACCCCTCGTTCCTGGTGGACTACCCGGTGCAGGTCTCCCCGCTCGCCAAGCGAACCGGCTACGACGACAGGCTGGTGGAACGCTTCGAGGCGTTCGCCAACGGCATGGAGATAGCCAACGCCTTTACCGAGTTGAACGACCCCATTGACCAGCGCGAGCGCTTCGAGTCGCAGGAAGAACTGCGCGCCGCCCTCCCGGAGGAGGAGTGGGACAGGCTGGACGAGGACTTCCTGGTGGCTATCGAATACGGGATGCCGCCCACGGGCGGTCTCGGCATGGGCATAGACCGCCTGGCCATGCTTCTGAGCGGGCAGCGCACCATCCGCGAAGTCGTTCTCTTCCCCCAACTTCGGACGTAACCGGATAGCCCCGGACCCAAGGTCTTTCGATTATCAATCAATTACGTTCGTGGTGAGCTTGTCGAACCATGAACGGGCGGCCCTTCGACAAGCTCAGGGCGAACGACAGAAGCGGTATCGGGAAATAATCGAAAGACCCTAACCCCGAACCGCGCCGCTGTTTATGTCGCGCCTTCCCAGATGCTAGAATCATATACAGTTGACAGTGATTCCTGCATCGAGGGCCGACTACCCATGACCAACAAGGTAAGACTCCGCTTCGCGCCCAGCCCGACGGGCAACCCGCACATCGGCAACGTCCGAACGGCCATCTTCGGCTGGCTGTTCGCGCGCAAGCATGACGGCGACTACATGATCCGTGTCGAGGACACCGACCAGGGACGTCGTACCGAGGGCGCGGTCGAGGCCATGCTGGAGTCGCTGAAGTGGGTCGGACTGGACTGGGACGAAGGCCCCGACGTCGGCGGCCCCCGCGCCCCTTACGTGCAGTCCGAGCGCCTCGAACTCTACCATGACGCCGCCCGGCGCCTCATAGAGTCGGGATGCGCCTACCGCTGCTACTGCCCACCCGAAAGACTCGCCGAACTGCGCCGCGTCCAGCAGGAGCGCGGGGACGAGACGATAGGCTATGACCGCCGTTGCCTCAATCTCACGGATAAGCGGAGGCGCGAATACGAGAACGCGGGGACGCCCTCCGTCGTCCGCTTCAGGATGCCCGTCGAGGGCAAGTCCGCCCTCGACGACGTTATCTTCGGCCACCTGGAGTTCGAGAACAGGCTGTACGACGATTTCGTCGCGCTCAAGTCGGACGGCTTCCCGACATACCACCTCGCCTCCGTGGTTGACGACCACCAGATGGGCATAACCCACGTGACGCGCGGCAAGGAGTGGCTTTCCAGCGTCCCCAGGCACGTTCAGCTCTACTCCGCCTTCGGCTGGCAGAAGCCGGAGTTCGCGCATATGCCGATGATTCTCGCGCCGGACAAGACCAAGCTGAGCAAACGGCACGGCGCGGCCTCGGTCATGGACTACCGAGACTTGGGTTTCCTGCCCGAAGCGCTCATGAACTACCTCGCGCTTCTCGGTTGGTCGCTGGACGGCAGTTCGGAGATATTCACGACCGACGAACTCATAGAGTCGTTCGACCTGGCGCGCGTGAGCAAGTCCGACGCCGTTTTCGACCGCGCCAAGCTGGACTGGCTGAACGGCCAGCACATCCGCCGCGCCGCCGACGATAGGCTAACGGACGCCCTCGCCATGTTCTGGCGGGACTCCCCCCCGGACTTCGATACCGCTCCCGATGATGAGCGGGTAAGTGAGATAGTTCCGCTCGCGAGAGAGAGGCTGAAGACGCTCCAGGACGCCGCGCCGCTGGTCAAGTTCGTCTTCTCCGAACAAGTTCCCATGGAACCCGCCCAGATCATCCAGAGGCGCATGGACGCGGAAAGAACCATCCTCGCCCTGGAAGCCGCGCGAGACGGCCTCGCCACCCTAGACGGTTTCGACGCCCAATCAATAGAAGACACGCTCAGGCCAATGGCCAAAGACCTCGATGTCAAGGTCGGCCAACTGCTCGGTTCGCTCAGGGCCGCCGTCACTGGCCAGAAGGTGTCGCCGCCCATATTCGAGTCGCTGGAAGTCCTCGGAAGGGAGACAACGCTGTCTCGAATCGAAGACGCGATAACCGCGCTCAAGAACTCGGAAACCGGAGAGTCAAAATGACTATCAAATCCAGACTGATAGACGACATGAAACAGGCCATGCGCGACAAGGATGTCCTCAAGCGCGACGTTATCCGCTACCTGCGCTCGGAGATAAGAAACCAGGAGATACGCGACCAGAAGGAGCTGGACGACCCGGGCGTCATTCAGGCGCTGTCCAAGCAGGCGCGGGAGCGCAGAGAGAGCATCGAGGTGTACAGGGACGCGGGCAGGCAGGACCTGGTGGACAAAGAGGAGGGCGAACTATCCGTGATCCTCGCCTATCTCCCCCAGCAGATGACGGCTGATGAGATAACCGACCTGGTTCAGCGAGTCGTAGCCGAAGTCGGCGCGTCCGGCCCGGCGGACATGGGCAAGGTGATGGGCGCGATAATGCCCCAGGTCCGCGGCAAGGCCGAAGGCCGCGAGGTCAACGCCATCGTCCAGCAGACACTCCGAAACCTGTAACCGGACGACGCCACGATTCCCAAAATCCTCTCCCTTGACGGGGGAAGGCCAGGACGAGGGTGATTTACGCAGATGAATATCCAAGAACACATTGAAACCGCGCAGGACTTTCTGGAAGAATCCGACCGCGAATTTTCCGAAGGCAAAGACCTGCAAGCGTCCGAGAAACTCTGGGGCGCGGCGTCCCACGCGGTCATGGCAGTCGCCCAAGAACATGGCTGGTCCTACGAAAGCCGCAGAGTCATGAAGACGGCAGTTGAGATAATGGCGGAAGAGTATAATGACCCGGTTCTGCCGGGCGGGTTCGGGATCGCCGAAAAGTTTCACGCCAACTTCTACCACGGCTTCATGGAGGACTACCAACTCGACGCCGACCGCCCGAAAGTGCGCGAATTCGTTCACCGCGTAATCGCGCTGCTGCCCCAAAATGGCGCTGCGCCAATAGGAGATTCAGAGTAACAAACTATGGAATTCGGCATAATCGTCTTTCCCGGAACCTGGAGCGACACCGACTGCTACACCGCCGCGACCGACAACCTCGGACAGCGCGCCCGCTACGTCTGGCACAAGGACACCGACCTCTCCGGCCTCGACTGCCTCATAGTCCCCGGCGGCTTCTCCTACGGCGACTACCTGCGGCCCGGCGCGATAGCGCGCTTCTCCCCGGTCATGTCCGCCGCGCGGCGTTTCGCCGACAACGGCGGCCTCGTCATCGGCATCTGCAACGGCTTTCAGATACTCTGCGAAGCGCGGATGCTGCCCGGCGTCCTCACCCGCAACGCCCACCTCCAGTTCCGATGCCAGTGGGTAAACCTGCGCGTCGAGTCCGCCGACTCCCCCTTCACCAACCGCTGCGAAGTGGGCGACGTGCTGGCCGTCCCCATATCGCACGGCGAAGGCAACTACTACGCCGATGACCCGACCCTGGACTCGCTGGAAGAGAACGGCCAGGTCATATTCCGATACTCCGATCCCGACGGCGGAGTCACCGACTCCGCCAACCCCAACGGCTCGCGCCGCAACATAGCCGGAATCTCCAACCGCGAGGGCAACGTGCTTGGCATGATGCCCCATCCCGAACGCTGCTGCGATCCCCTAGTCGGCGGCGTGGACGGCCTCGCCATATTCCGCTCCATCCTCGAATCTACCCAGTTGCGAGGATAGCGGCCAACAATAGGTGTTCAATTCTGGATAGTTAGAGCTTGGATTGACCACTAACAACTAACCACTAATAACTTAAAAACTCAGGACAACCCGTATGACCGTATCGCAGCAAACCCTCGACGAACTCGCTCTCTCCCACGCCGAATACGAAGCCATAGTTGAGCGTCTCGGACGCGAGCCCAACTCCCTCGAACTCGGTCTGTTCGGCTCCCTCTGGAGCGAACACTGCGGCTACAAGCACTCCAAGCCCCTGCTCAGGATGTTCGACGCCTACAGCGACCGTCTTCTCGTCGCGCCCGGCAGCGAGAACGCCGGCGTCGTGGACATCGGCGACGGCTGGGCTATCGTCATGAAGGTCGAGTCCCACAACCACCCATCCGCCATAGAGCCTTATGAGGGCGCGGCGACCGGAGTCGGCGGCATAGTCCGCGACATATTCGCGATGGGCGCGCGTCCCATCGCCCTGCTAAACTCCCTCCGCTTCGGCCCGCTGTCCGAATCCAGGAGCAAGTACCTCTTCGAGGGCGTGGTATCTGGCATATCCGGCTACGGCAACTGCATCGGCGTGCCGGACGTGGGCGGCGAGGTGTACTTTTCCGATAGCTACTCCGGCAATCCGCTCGTCAACGCCATGTGCGTCGGCCTTCTCAGAACCGACGACCTCCGAAGGGCCACGGCGGGCGAACCCGGCAACCTGCTCATGCTGGTCGGCGCGGACACCGGGCGCGACGGCATTCACGGCGCGTCCGGCCTCGCCTCCCGGACGTTCGAGGACGAGCGCGAACTCCGGCCCACCGTGCAGGTCGGCAACCCGTTCCTCGAAAAAGTCCTCATAGAAGCCTGCCTCGAAGCCGCCCAGAGCGACGCCGTCGTCGGAATCCAGGACCTCGGAGCCGCTGGCCTCACCAGCGCCAGCGTCGAGTGCGCCTCCAACTCCGGTTCGGGACTGCGGATTGACGTCGCCAAAGCGCCCCGCCGCGAATCCGGCATGGAACCCTACGAGGTCATGCTAAGCGAATCCCAGGAGCGTATGCTCATCGTCGTCGCGCCGGGACGCGAGCGCGAAGTCAGTCTGATATTCGACAAGTGGGACCTGCGCTCCGACGTAATCGGCGAAGTAACCGCCGACGGCCTCGCCACTATCCTGGACGAAGGCATAGAGCGCGGAAGCGTACCCGTCCGTCTGCTGACCGACCCGCCCCTTTACCGCGGCGACCGAAACGTCCGCCCCTTGACCGGCCCCGACCTGGACGTGTCCGCGCTCCCGCTCCCCGACGCCTCACCCGCCGAATGTCTTCTCGCGCTGCTCGGTTCGCAGAACATAGCCAGCAGGCGATGGATATATCAGCAGTACGACCACCAGGTTCAGACCAACACCGTCATCGCGCCGGGCGCGGACGCCGCCCTGTTGAGAGTGAAAGGAACAAACAAGGGCCTCGCGCTATCCACCGACGGCAACGGGCGCTACTGCTACCTCGACCCCTTCGTCGGCGGCATGATAGCCGTCGCCGAGGCGTGCCGCAATGTCTCATGCGCGGGCGCTTTGCCCATTGCCCTGACCGACTGCCTCAACTTCGGCAACCCCGAACGCCCGGAGATATACGCCCAGTTGGAAAAGGCGATAGAGGGCATGGCGTTGGCCGCCCGCCACTTCGACGCGCCCGTCATAAGCGGCAACGTCAGCCTCTACAACGAATCGCGCGGAGAGGCCATCTACCCCACCCCCGTCGTCGGCGCGCTCGGCGTCACCGAAGATGTACGCGCTCACGCCACCGCGGCCTTCAAGAACGAGGGCGACCTCATAGTCCTGCTCGGACGCGACTCCCTGGACTCCGACGGCTCCGACCTCGGCGGCAGCGAATATCTGGAACTCATACACGGCCTCGTCGCCGGACGCCCCGACATTGACATCGACCTCGAAGCCGCCGTCCAGAAAGCCTGCCGCGCCCTGGTATCCTCCGGCATAGTCAACTCCGCCCACGACTGCTCCGACGGCGGCCTGGCCGTAGCCCTGGCCGAAAGCGCGGTAGCCGGCGGCCTCGGCGCAGAAATAACCGCGCCAATCACGGACAGATGGGACGCCGCCCTCTTCGGCGAAGCCCAATCCCGCATCATCGTCACCCTATCCCCCGACCATCTCCCCACCCTCGCCGACATCTGCGCCTCTGAACAAGTCCCCTACCTCAACCTCGGAACCGTCTCCGGCGCGGACCTCACAATCGGCGGACTGCTCAGCGTTCCGGTGTCGCGGCTGTCCGAAACCCACGCGAACGGCTTAGCCGACGCACTTGACCTCTGAGAACGGCGAGAAGGCGACTATATGGGAATCACCTCTGCAACCAACCGCCTGATACGAGCGTAGTCCCGACCTGACAGATGTCCGATTATGCGTCGTATATCCACATTGCGGGCTGTTCTCAAAATCCCGTGAGAATAGGTTCTGCGGTTAAGCCCTGCTACGCCTATATCTGTAATCTCAGCAACGCTTTCGTCGGAAAAACTGCCCGGCGATCCTGTCAATGGAGTGAAGATGAAATACCCACGGGAGCTATTGAACTGAAAGGTCGAAAGAACTACTGCGGGGCGAATTTTCGCCCCAACTTGATCCATGAAATGGACTCTGATGGATACTACATCCGCAGGTCTAGGGGTTGGCGATGAGGTCATCATCCGCATCGTCTCCCCAATACTCTGCGAGAACAGGGTCGTGTATAGCGTCCATACGTATCAATTGGACAATCTCCGCAGGAGTGAATGGCTCAATCCGCTTTTCCTGGACTAAGCTTCGCGCGTCTGAATCAAGACTTTTCTCGTTCAGAGATGTCTCATGTGGTCGGCGTTTAGTGATTTCTTTCATCAAACTCACCTCTCTCCAGCGGCTGAGCCACTGAAAGCGTCTGTTACGGCAGTCAAGTCCGGTCCGCGTCCTTAGCCCGTAAGATGCTCTCAACAGAGATATTGGTGCCTTCGGCTTTTTTGCGTTGTCGGAGTCGCTCCAGCATTATATCAGCCGCGGGCTTCGACGCGATGCGTTCCAGTTCGCGGCGCATATATTCCTGCAAGGACTGGCCTCTGAGCGCGGCGCGCTCCTTCAGTTCCTTGTGAACATCGTCCGGGACGTTGCGTATGGTGATTTGCGCTGGCATGAAGTCACTTAAATAATTGCGTGATGTCATTCTTGGCATATTTATGCATCAGCCTATGACTTTGTAGTGTCCCTTTCCCAAGAACTGAAGAATCTTGCCGTCACGAAGCACTTGCATTTGCTGTCGTATCTTTGGCCGGATGTTGTTGTTATCTATATGTCGAGATGCAAGTTCAACCTCGAATCTCTGATAGAAGGCTTGGAGAGTAAATTTCCTAACCTGCGTCTCTTGCTCCAGCACTCGTACACATAACAGTACATCTGCGGCCCACCCGCCCCGTTTGCTCGCAAGGAACTGGTATTGCTGCCACTCAGCACGAACTTTGTTAGGGTTGCGTGAGACTCCGTCTTTCACAATATGCACTCGTGCTTCTTCCGGCAACCGTCCAAGAAGGATGTTCGAGCCAACCCAGCCTGCCCTTCTCGCGGGAGGTTGCAAGGGTGGCCTCTTCTCAACAACCGCCGGACTCAGGAAGTGACCAGGTAATACAAACAGGTCAGTCACTTTCGACATAGCCTTCGAATACTGTAGAAACGCATAGTGTGGAGCCCGACCCTCGTTGATAGCTTGTATTTTGGCATCGTATTGTGAATTGACTACTTTTCTGCCGAACCGTCCGTTCTTACTTTTGAGTTGGTATAAGGCTCCGCAGGTCGAGCATGAGTAATCCAAAACCGCAGTGCCAGCTTTGGCAGCGTCAAGGTGATTAGAAGCGCAGGCAAGGCAATAGAGGTTTAACGTCGCCCAGTCCTCTGACACGCGACGCGCTCTCTGAGCAGGGCTCTTATACCCTTCCGCAACTGTCATGTTCAGATTCAAGTTCATCATCATGCTCGCCAATCAGGGCAAATTGTGAATCCTTACCCCACAGGCGCGACACGCTTAACCTCGATCTGGTCGGCACTCTCCATCGCTTGCGCCATATCGTAGGCTGTCTGAAGTCGGTACCATGTGGACGCTCCACCACCGAACGCCTTATCAAGCCGTATCGCCATTTCGGGGGAAATTCCAGTGCGACCGTTTACAACGTCTGACAGTTCCTCGCTATTGACACCGAGATACTCAGCGGCTTCCGCTATACTAATTCCAAGAGGCTCGATACAGTCATGTCGGATTGAAAGCCCTGGGTGGGGCGGACTCTTCATACCGACAGCCTTTTCGAGGTTGTTCAGTGTCTTCCCAAAGTCTTGATGAGAACGCCTAAATGCCTCAGTCACATACTTAAGCCTATTCTGTTCCCGCATCCGGGCAAATGCCATCAGCAAGACCACTCCAACAAGTATAACGGTAACGGCGACATTGACTATATCCATGAACGTAACCCTCTCGCCCTATCTATTCATCAGATATTCAATCAGTTTGTCAACACGTTCGACTTCCCGCCAGTGCATCTCCAAGAGTTCCTCAGTCAACTTTCTGGCGGATTTATCAGATCGCCATCCTAGCCACAAGGCCAGTGCGGACAACAACAAGGCAATCCATCCCGTAATGTCTCCAATGTCCATTTGAGTCCTACACCAATTCGTTTGCGTACACGTAATTGTATCACCTTACCACATTCCTCACGCCCCCCATACCCGCCCAAACCGCTGAACAATGTCCCAATTCAGCGTCGCCCCAAGCCCGACTCCCTCCGGCAGCCACAGCCTCCCATCCTCCACCCTCTCCGTCGGCACAACCAGGTCAGCCCGCCAATCCGCCTCATAAACCGCGTGTTCCAGCCGCATCGCGCCGCCGACCGCAGCCGTCGCGTGTCCGCTCGCCAGCAGCGAGACAGGCCCCGCCGGGCTGTGTATCGAGAACCCATGCCCCTTGCGGATCGCCGACCGCCCCGCCGCCACCGCCTCGCCGACCCCGCCGCAATACTTCACGTCCGGCATGACGACGGACACCGCCTCTGACTCCAGTATCCCGTCAAAGAACGCCACCCCGTAGCCCGACTCCCCGCCCGCCACCGGCATCGGCGCCCATCGCGCTATCTCCGCCAGAACCTCCGCGTCCGCCGTCGGCTGAACCGGCTCCTCGAACCATCCGACACCCAGCTTGTGAAGCTCATCCACTATCAGAGGCGCGGTATCCCTCTCGAACCGGCTATGGCAATCCACCAGCAGCGTCGCGTCCGGCCCAATCGCGTCCCGAACCGCCGCCACCCGCGTAAGTCCGGGCGCCGCCTCATCCAGAATCGCGTCCGGGCTTGACGGCGGACTCACCTCATCGAACGGAGCGCACTTGAACGCCTCGAACCCGGCCCTCGCCGCTCTCTCAGCGACTCGGTGAAAGTCCGCGGGTGTCCGATCCGTTGCGAACAGCGAGCGATTGATATTCGCGTACAGCGGAACGCTCTCCACCGGCTCGCCGCCCAGAAACTCCGTCAGCCCGACGCCCGCCCTCATCGCGCCAAGCTGAGCCACCGCGCTTCTCAGTCCGCTGACCGCCGTAGCCACCACCTGGTTGCCCCTCAAATAGTCCGAATCCAACTCAAGAAGCGCCTCCACCCGCGATTCGTCCGCCACGTCTTCCCCGTTCAGTTCGGAAACCATGTCCGCCAGCGTTCCCGCAACCGCCCTCGAATCGTCCCCGGCCGTTATCTCCACCGTCGTCGAATTACCCTCACCGTCCGAGATTACGACAAATGTCCAAGTCGAGTTCGGCGTCACCACCACCGACGCGAATTTCTCTATGCTCACTCTCATATCAGTCCGCGTCCTTCCCTATCTCGGCGGCAGTCTGTGTATCGTCATTCCCGCGAAAGCGGGAACCCCGAAGGGCTCGCCGCTCGGCAATCCAGAGATTGGCGACCTTCAGGCTATTACAATTCCGCTTATGCAATTCCCTAATTCCCCTGTATCTCGGCCAGCAGCCTCAGCGTGCGATCCTCCGTCGCGTCCGGGTCGTCTCCGCACGGAATCGGAGTCGCCAGTATCTCCGTCGCGCCCCATTCGATAACCGTGTTGATCCGCTCCGCCACCGCGTCCTCATCCCCGGCTATCAGAACCTGGTCCAGCATATCATTCGTCCAGCCCGAATCGGGAGAGCCGGGGAACCCCGCCTCGGCGAACATATTCGCGTAGAACGGGATGCTCGGGAAATACCCCAGCCGCGCCCTCACGCCGTCCCGCGCCGCGTCCAGATCATCGGTCACGCACACCGGCGCGTGCGCGATGAGCGGCGGAGTCGCCCGACCCGCCGATTCCGCGCCCTTGCGAAGCGCTGGCAGAGCCGTATCCCGCAGATAGAAATGCGGGCAGACCCAGCTTATCGCGCCGTCCGACAACTCACCGCACGTCTCGAACGCCCCCGGCCTCAGCGCCGACGCCATTATCGGAACGTCCACTATCGCCGATAGCGACGTGTTCGCCGAGTACCACCGTCCCTCATACTCCACCGCGCCGCTGTGCATAAGCGCGCGCAGAATGTGCAGATACTCCCTCAGATGCCCTATCGGAGCGCGGAAATCCGCCCCGAACGTACTCTCCATCGGCGCCTGGTGGCTCGGCCCGACCCCAAGCCTGAACCGTCCGGGCGCGAGACTGTCTATAACCTGAACCTGCTGCGCCAGCGTTACCGGGTGCCGCGACCACGTTTGCACTATCGAGGTTCCCAGCTTGATACTCTCCGTCCTGGCCGCCGCAGCCGCCAGAAGCGCTATCGCCTCGCCACCGCCACCACCCGACGTCACCCACGCCGCCCCGACACCAATCTCCTCCAGGCGTTCGATCCGCTCCAGCCCCTCCCGCGCGCTCGACGCCGTCACCGACACTCCAATTACGTTGTTGCTACTCATTAGGCGGCCCTCCCCGCTTGGATTCAATCAGAACTTCTCTTGATATTATCCCAGAAATCAAGCGCGTCGTCATACCTTCTTAGCCGAGGCTGGGATATATACTCATCCAGTCTTGGGATTGGACGACAGACAATCCCCTCAATGTGTTTCAGCAGAAGATTGACGACTTCCTTCTTCTGTTCGGTCTTGTTCGGTCCTTCGTCCACCACAGGTACTTGAATGTCGTCAAACCCAATCATCTGAAGACCTTCCTCCCTTATGCGAACCACTGTCCATCCGGCGCGTTTGATAGAATCCGTCTTGCGAGAGTCTGACTCATATCTATCAGCAACCGTCTTGTGATAGTAGTAGCCATCGTATTCAATGATGATTCGGTCGTCGGGCAGAACAATATCCACACTCAGGCTTTTTTCGTCCACCCCTTTTACCTTGCTGCCTGGTTTGAGGTCAACCTTGAAGAACTCGCTAAGCTCGAACTTGAGCGCCACCTCTATGTGTGAAGCAGGTCGGACATGACATTCTGGACATCCGGAGCCATCAGATGTTCGCCAGTTGATATGAGTCTTGAACCGATGTCCCTTCTCGCGGCATATCCAGAATACCGACCTGTTCGCCCCAGAGGTGACCGCGTCAGGTGTCAATTTTCCATTGCGTCCATAGTCCCACTCAGCCGCGATTTTGGGAAACCTCATAGCAAGCGAGTTTGTTACCGAGACTTTCTTGCCAGCGCAGAAAGGGCAGCCGCGAAATCTCCTGGTGCTTGGCGCGGCTTTCCACTCATGATCTGGCCCATTATCGCAAATCCACCATCGTTCTATATTGGAGCCATGTGTAACGTCATCCGGGGTAAGTGGGGCATTAAGTTCCCAACTCCACTCCAGGGCAAGGTCAGGGAATCTTGTAGCTAGGGAATTAGTGATAGAGATTTTCTGTCCGGCGCAGCACGGACACCCCGATCCTTTCTTATTGTCACTTCCAACTCGGTGAGTGACAGTCGTTCTCCATAGATGATCTGGACCTTTGGGACATCGCCACCATATGCGCTTGTGCATTCCAACGCGGAGGGAATTGACATCAATCCCTGGATTATGCTCCGAGTCGAACTGCTCCGCTACTTCAGGACGAAGAGTTACAAGGCTGTTGGTAACAGACAGCCGCCGTCCCGCGCAGAACGGACAGCCCGTTCCACGTTTCTTTGGACGAGTCACTGAATTCGGCATCGCAGACCACACATGGTCCGGCCCCTTTGGGCATCTCCACATATATTTCCTGTTTGTCTTTGCCACGATGTCATCTGGAGTCAATCCATAGTTGAGGTCATACGCCCAGAGTTTCGCGGCGTCAGGATACAGCGCCGCAAGAGAGTTGGTTACTGATACCTCATGACCGGCGCAGAACCGGCAGCCCGTTCCTTGTTTGGTTCGGACGCGAACCCTCTGCTTCCATTCGTGATCGGGGCCGTTGTCACACTTCCACCAGAATTCATCGAGACTGCCTTCAAGAACCTTATCCGGCGTGACATCTTCGTTGCGTTCCTGAAACCACTGGGCCGCTATCTCAGGATGATTCAGGTCTAAGCGATTCGTGACTGACAACTCCCTACCCGCGCAGAACGGACATCCTGTACCCCATTTCTTCGGGCCTGTCATGGAGTTTGGAGAAGCCCACCAGCTATGATCCGGCCCCTCTGGGCATCGCCAATAGAACTTTCTGTCCGTGCCGTAGCTGACGGTATCGGGAGTTTCGTCACCGTTGAGGTCATAATCCCACATATCTGCAACATCAGGACGTCGGCTTCTGAGCGTCTTATCTGGCATCCCGCCGCTTTCTTTCGGAATTTATGCTCTATACAAGATACAGACAGTCAATAACGCTATCAAGCCAGTTTCCCATTAGGCAGCTTGGTTGGGAATAAGACCAACTCTCTATCTGTGAGCGTGGAAAATATCAAATATCTGGCTGGTAGGCGACGGCATCAGTATGAACTTCTGGCTGTCCAATGCCTTTGTGTCCCTCCGTGTCCTTCGTGGATAGAACTGGATGAGCCGCTTCCCATAACTTTTGTGCCATCCCCACAACTTGGCATCATCCGGTCTTGATGCTAAACTAAAATAGACACTCTAAGGCGGACCCTACCTAACATGGACGACTTGATAGAACATCACACACCCGACGCGAAGCTGCCCACGATGATAACGGCCTTCGCGGGCTGGCCCGACGCCGCCGAGGCCGCCACCCGCGCCGTCCGCTACCTGGTACGCAAACTGCCCGCCAGGAAATTCGCCGAGATTGACCCGGAGGAGTTCTACGACTTCACGGTCACCCGCCCGCATACCCGCATGGACAGGCGGGGCAGGCGGATAATCCGCTGGCCCAGGAACGACTTCTACTACTTCACCGACGACCAGGACGAAAGCAGAAACCTGCTTCTGTTCGTCGGCACCGAACCGAACCTCAGGTGGCGCGCCTACTCCAACATCATCACCGACATAGCGGTCAGGAGCCAGGTCAAGTTGGTCGTATCCCTGGGCGCTCTGCTCGACGCCGTGCCGCACACCCGCGAACCCCGCGTAACCGGACGCGCGAGCTCCACTGAACTCACCGGCAAGGTCAAGTGGCTCGGCATACAGAACTCCGGCTACCAGGGGCCCACCGGAATCCACACCGCCTTCACCGACGCCTGCAACAAACATGGCCTCGAACACGCCAGCATCTGGGGCCACAGCCCCCACTACGTCCAGACCTCGCCAAATCCGCAGGTCAGCCACGCGCTGCTTACCAAGCTCAACAACCTCGTGGACTTCGATGTTGACCTCGAAGAGCTATACCTCGCGGGACAGGCATTCGAGGAAGACGTCTCCAAGGCCATAACCTCCCAGTCCGACGTCGGCGCCTACGTCGCCAAGCTGGAGCAACGCTACGACGCCGCCCGCCAGCCCGAAGACGAGGAGATACCCGAACCCGGCGACATGGTAAAAGAGCTGGAGAACTTCCTGCGAACCCAGCGCAGGCCCGGAGATTCGAGCGACAATGGCTGATACTCCCCAGGACTGCTTCGCCACCATAAACGGCAACTCGCTTCACTACCGCGACTGGGGCGGAAGCGGTCAGCCCGTCGTACTCATTCACGGCCTCGCGTCCAACTGCCGCATCTGGGATCTGGTAGCTCCGATTCTGGCCGAAGAGTTCCGCGTCGTCGCGCTCGACCAGCGCGGACACGGCCAGTCCTTCAAGCCCGACACCGGCTACGACTTCGCCACCGTCACTTCCGACCTCGACGGGTTCATAGACTCGCTCGGACTCGCTCGCCCCATCATCGTAGGACACTCATGGGGCGGCGACGTCGCCCTCGAATACGACATAGCCTATCCGGGCAAGGCGAGCGGCCTCTGCTTCGTGGACGGCGGCACAATCGAGATCTCCGGCCGCTCCGACTGGACGCTGGAAGACGCCAAGCGCGAAATGGCCCCCCCGCTCTGGACGGGCGTAACCCTTGAAGCGTTCAGCGCGCGTCTCCGCTCTCGCGGCATCGCCATGGGCAACCCGCGTATCGAGGACATAGTTCTAGCCAACTTCAGCGCCCTCGACGACGGCACGATAGCGTCCCGTCTCAGCCGCGAGAACCACATCAGAATCATAGAGGCCCTATGGGATCACAAGCCGTCCGAGCTATACCCCAACGTCCGCTGCCCCGTCCTGCTGATGCCCGCCCGACAGAAGGGCGACGACTCCCCCCAGGCGCGACGCTTCAGGCGCGAAGAATCCATATCCCGGGCCGAGAGCCTGCTTCCCAAAGCCAAGACCGTCTGGATGGAAGACAGCATCCACGACGTCCCCCTCCAAAGACCGGAGCTAGTAGCCTCCACCATCGCCACCCACGTCAACAACCGCTTCTTCGACGCCTAACCGAATCAGGACCCGTTTCGATTCTGTTCATCATACAGCCGAGCCGCCACCTCCGGCGGCAACGACACGCCAGCCTCCTCCAGCGCCATCCTGACGAGTTCAATCCCCTCTCGGTGTCCTTCCTGCCGGCCCTCTTGCCGCCCTTTCTGCCACCCATCGTCATGAATCTGCTTCAACTTGGCTTCCCGAATCGCCTTTCCTGTCTCAAACATCTTTCTCCCCCAGTCAAACAACGCAGCCAACGGCGCTACCAGCGCCCAGTATATCTGAACCACGGCTGTTCTGAACGCCTCATACAGCCAGAATTCCGAACCCGCGAACAATTCCAGTGCCGCCACGCTGCCCAAAGCGACCAGCGCGAAACCCGCCGCCTGCCAGCCTATGCCCCGGTCCCTAAGTCCGCGAGGCGTTTCCGTTCCATTCATTCTATCACCATCTATCGCTCTATGCCGACTCTCTACAACATCGGCTTCATATTCATCAGCGGCGCGGGCGCGGCGTGTCCGTTCGCGGACACAGTGACCGGCGCCGCCCCCCTCACCGCCACCCTCGGCTCCGGCGGCATATCATCATCAGCCGCCGGACTGCGCCTTCCGCTCGGATGCTGAATCCCCGTCCCTACCAGCGTCAGGCTCACCTTCCGCTTCATCGCCTTGTCCTGCGCCACGCCGAATATCACATTCGCGTCCGCGCTCGCCGCGTCCTTGATGATCTCCGCTACCCGGTGAACCTCCCCCAGCGTCAAGTCCGGCCCGCCCATGATATTGAGCAATATGCCCTTCGCGCCCTCCAGCGGCATATCGAACAGTGGGTTCGACAGAGCCGACTGCGCCGCCCTCTCAGCGGCGTCGCCCCCCTCGCCCGTTCCCATCGCCATGAACGCCGTCCCCCCGTTGGACATTATCGCCTTCACGTCCGCGAAGTCCACGTTTATCATCCCGTTCACCGTGATGATGTCCGAGATCCCGCGCACCCCCTGGTGAAGAACCTCATCCGCCAGCTTGAAAGCGCGCTCCAATTCCATCTTGCCGTCCAGCGTGGGCAGCAGTCTGTCGTTCTCCACCACTATCAGCGTGTCCACCTTCTGCCTGAAAGTCCTCAGACCCTCTTCCGCGCTCTCCCGCCTGCGCGGTCCCTCGAACCCGAACGGCAGCGTCGCCACGCCCACCGTGAGCGCCCCCGCCTTCCGAGCGATATCCGCCACCAGCGACGCCGCGCCCGTTCCCGTGCCGCCGCCCATGCCGACCGCCACGAACACCATGTCCGCGCCCTCCAGCAGCTTCGACACGTCCTTCTGGCTTTCGCGCATCGCCTTGCGTCCAGTGGCCGGCTGTCCGCCCGAACCCATGCCGCCCGTAGTGTTCGGCCCTATGGCGAAAGTCGGAACCCTGTCGAACCCACGCAGCGCCTGTATATCCGTATTCAGGACGAGATAGCCTACTCCGGCCAGATTCCCCCTGGCCATCCTGCGAACCGCGTTCCCGCCACCGCCCCCAACCCCTACGACCCGTATCCCGATACCCAGCGAGCGTTCCACCTGGGACTGCAACTTATTAGACGCGGCCTTGCGCCGACGCTTGAAGAACATGATTCAATCTCCTTGGCAATTGAGAAAGTGTTTGAGAAGTCCATTCTTCCCTATTGGGCTTATAAGGGTAGGTAAATGTGCAAACCGACCCGCTAAAGTCCCTTCCCGCTTGACGGAGGAAGGCTAGGATGGGGGTGAATCACGCTAGTCACCCTCACCTCCATTCAGATACCATCTAAGCCGCCTGCGGTTCGGCGAGGAAGTAGTAAGGTATGTGCCAGGTGCCGGCCGGCCCCATGTCCACCACGGCCTGCCGCATCCGCCTCTCCACCACCTTCCCCTTCAACCCGAAGCGCGGCCCGCCGCTTATACGTCCCTGGTACTCCACCACCTGCCCGGGCGTTACTCTGTCCGAACTGAGAATACGCCTGATAGCGTATGGCCTCGGCATTCCGGGCATTGGTATCTGCGTGTCGCTGAAATCTCTCGTCGCGGTCGTCATAGCTTCTATGTCCTTGAACTTGGATAACCCTTGTTAAGAACATAATAGAACAGAACTCTAGTCCTGTCAAGGCTTTTTAGCCCAATTTCAGAAAATCGGTTCTCGGATCTCCAAAATGCGGACTCACGCAGCCAATCTACCCATCCTGTACATCCTCAATCCCCCGACACGCTCACCGGGGCAGCCAAAAGTCCCTTCCCCCTTGATGGGGGAAGGTTAGGATGGGGGTGAAACCGCAAGTGCGCTATGGTTACAATAACCCCGACCAAACCAGCGCAGGACGACCCGCCCATGCCCACAACCGCCCATCCCCCCATCAACCCCATCGCCGACCGCGCCCCCGACATCGAGCGCATCCTCGATCAGCGCGTCATGGTCATGGACGGCTCCTGGGGCGTCATGCTCCAGTCCTACGGCCTCAGCGAGCGCGACTTCCGCGGCCACCGCTTCGCCCACCACGACCACGACCTCAGAGGCTGCATGGACGCCCTCGTCCTCACCCAGCCCGACCTCATCCGCGACATCCAGACCCAGTACCTCGACGCCGGAGCCGACATCCTCACCACCAACACCTTCACCGCCACCCGCTACGGCCTCTCCGAATTCGGCCTCGAAGACAGCGTGTACGAAATCAACTACGAAGCCGCCCGCCTAGCCCGAGACGTCGCCGACCAATACACCGCCAGCGACCCCCATAAACCCCGCTTCGTCGCCGGAAGCCTCGGCCCAACCAACAAGACCCTCTCCATCTCCCCCGACGTGAACGACCCCGGCTACCGCGACGTCACCTTTGACGAACTCGCCGCCACCTACGCCGACGCTACCCGCGGCCTGCTAGACGGCGGCGCTGACATCATCCTCGTCGAGACCGTCTTTGACACCCTGAACGCCAAGGCCGCCCTCTACGCCATCGAATCCGTCTTCGATCAAACCGGCGCGCGCCTCCCCGTCATGATCTCCTTCACCGCCATTGACCTGAGCGGACGCAACCTCTCCGGCCAGACCGCCGAAGCCTTCTACGCATCCGTAACCCACGTCCCCCTGCTCAGCGTCGGCATCAACTGCTCGCTCGGCAGCGACCAGCTGCGCCCCTTCCTAGCCTCCCTCGCCGGCGTGTCCTCCCACCACGTATCCTGCTACCCCAACGCCGGCCTCCCCAACGAGTTCGGCGAGTACGACGAGACCGCCGACCACATGGCAGCCAACCTCCGCGAGTTCGCCCAGAGCGGCCTAGCCAACATCGTCGGCAGTTGCTGCGGCTCCCGGCCCGAACACACCCGCGCCATCGCCCAAGCCGTAGCCGGAATCACGCCGCGCAAGCGACCCGACCCAGCGACCAACACCCTCCTAAGCGGCATAGAAACCCTCGAAATCCGCTCCGACTCCAACTTCATCAACGTCGGCGAACGCGCCAACGTCACCGGCTCCGCCCGCTTCCGCCGCCTAATCCGCCGCGAGCGCTACGAAGACGCCGTAACCGTCGCCCGCCAGCAGGTCGAAAACGGCGCGCAGATCCTCGACATCAACATGGACGAAGGGCTGCTAGACTCCGAAGCCGCCATGGAGCGCTACCTCAAGCTCCTGGCCGCCGAACCCGACATCTCCCGCGTCCCCATCATGGTGGACAGCTCCCGCTTCAGCGTCATCGAGGCCGGCCTCAAGTGCCTCCAGGGAAAGGGTGTCGTCAACTCAATCTCCCTCAAGGAAGGCGAAGCCGAATTCATCCGCCAGGCGCGTATCGTCCGCCGCTACGGAGCCGCCGTCATCGTTATGGCCTTCGACGAGCGCGGCCAGGCCAGCGCCATCGAGCGCAAAATCGCCATCTGCGAACGCTCACACCGCATCCTCACCGAGCGCGTCGGCTTCCCGCCCCAGGACATCATCTTCGACCCCAACATCTTCGCCGTCGCCACCGGCATCGAGGAACACAACGACTACGCCGTCGCCTTCATCCAGGCCGCCCGCCAACTCAAGCGCCGCTTCCCCTTATCCCACGTCAGCGGCGGCGTCTCCAACGTCTCATTCTCATTCCGAGGCAACGACCCCGTGCGCGAGGCCATCCACTCCGTCTTCCTCTACCACGCCACCCGCGCCGGCATGGACATGGGCATCGTCAACGCCGGCCAACTCCGCGTCTATGAAGACATCCCCCCCGACCTCCGCCACGCCGTAGAAGACGTCGTCCTCAACAGAACCCCCGACGCCACCGAGCGCCTTCTCGCCATCGCCGACACCGTTCGCGGCTCTACCCGCCAGGCCGCCACCGACGACGCCTGGCGCGCCCTGCCCGTCGCCGAGCGCATCCGCCACGCCCTCGTCAACGGCATAGACTCCCACATCCAGACCGACGTCGAAGAAGCCCGCCAGGCCGCCGACCGCGCCCTACACGTCATCGAAGGCCCCCTTATGGACGGCATGAACGTCGTCGGCGACCTCTTCGGCTCCGGCAGAATGTTCCTCCCCCAGGTCGTCAAAAGCGCCCGCGTCATGAAAAAAGCCGTCGCCCAGCTCGTCCCATACATCGAGGCCGAGCGACAGGACACCGACACCCCCCGCTCCAACGGCAAAGTCGTCATAGCCACAGTCAAGGGCGATGTCCACGACATCGGCAAGAACATCGTCGGCGTCGTCCTTGGCTGCAACAACTACGAAGTCATAGACCTCGGCGTCATGGCCCCCTTCCAGGCGATCCTCGACGCCGCCCTCGAACACCAGGCCGACGTCATAGGACTCAGCGGCCTCATAACCCCCTCCCTCGACGAAATGGTAACCGTCGCGCGCGAAATGAACCGCCAGCAATTCAACATCCCCCTCCTCATAGGCGGCGCGACAACCTCCGTCGCCCACACCGCCGTCCGCATCGAACCCGAATACCCCCACGGCGTCATACACGTCAAAGACGCCTCCCGCTCCGTAACCACCATGAACCAGCTTGTCAGCCAGACAGCCCGCGCCGACCTTCTCCACCGGACAGCCCGCCAGTACAAAAAGACCCGCGCCGACCGAGCGTCCCGCGCCGACCGCCGACGCCTGCTGCCCATCGCAGAAGCCCGCGCCCGCCGACAGACCTTCGACTGGCCCGCAACCGTCGCGCCCGCGCCCACCTTCACCGGAACCCGCGTCTTCCACGACTACCCCCTGGCCGACCTCGTGAACTACATAGACTGGACACCCTTCTTCCTCGCCTGGGAACTGCGCGGCGCGTACCCCGCCATCCTCGACAGCCCCACCTACGGCAGAGAAGCCCGAACCCTCCTCCGCGACGCCCGCAACCTTCTCCATAAGATAATCGCAAACAAGGCAATCACCGCGCGCGCCGTCATAGGCTTCTGGCCCGCCAACTCCATCGGCGACGACGTTAAGCTATATACCGACCAAACCCGTCAGCGAAACCTCGCCACCCTCCACTTCCTCCGCCAGCAGACCGACAAATCCAACCAGCGCGCCAACCTCTCCAGGAACAACCTCTCCCTCGCCGACTTCATAGCCCCCCGCGACACCGGCGTCCCCGACCACATCGGAGCCTTCGTAGTAACCGCCGGCCACGGCGCAGACCAATTCGCCGCCGCCCTCGAACAGGCCCACGACGACTACGGCGCCATAATGACCAAGGCCCTCGCCGACCGCCTGGCTGAAGCATTCGCCGAGCGCCTCCACCAGCGCGTCCGCCGCCACTTCTGGGCATACGCCCCCGACGAAGACTTGACCAACGACCAGCTAATCAAAGAACGCTACCAGGGCATCCGCCCCGCCCCTGGCTACCCCGCCTGCCCCGACCACACCGAAAAAGCCACCCTGTGGAGCTTGCTAGACGCCGAAAAAACCACCGGCGCCCACCTAACCGAAACCTACGCCATCTGGCCCACCGCCTCAGTAGCCGGCCTCTACATAGCCCACCCCAACTCCCACTACTTCGGCATCGGCAACATCACCCCCGACCAACTCCAACACTACGCCACCCGCAAACAAATCCCACTGGAAGAAGCCCAACGCTGGCTCCGCCCCAACCTAGCCTACGAACCTCAAAATCCATGATACACTAGACTACGCTCACATTTACCATTACCGTCATTCCCGCGAAAGCGGGAATCCATACCTTGTAGCAGGTCGAGATATGCCAAACCAGAAATTCACAATCTTCCTATCAAACCAAGCGAGTAATGAACCTTACAAGGACACCCCCATGAAAACTTTGGCCCTCGACGACAGACTTTACTCAGCCCTGCAAGAATACGCAGATGCATCAGGCCGACCCATCAACGAACTGGCCGCTGAAGCCATAGAATCCTGGCTCTTCGACGACGAACCAGACGAAGCCGAACTCGTCGAAATAGAAGCCGCCGAACGCGAATACCAAGAAAAAGGCGGCATGGAAGCCGGTGAATTCTTCCGCGCCCTAAGGAAAGAACGTGGTTGGGAATAACGGACGCCGCCAGATTTACACCGTTGACACTACGCCCGCCGCGAGACGACAGATCGCGAGACTATCGCGTGCGGACTTTGAGAGTGTAGAAGCCGCAATCTACTCACTTCAGTACGACCCACGCCCGCCCGGTAGCCGAAAACTTCGAGGTGCGGCTAACCGATGGAGAATACAGGTCAGGAACTTGAGGGTAATCTATCGGATAGTGCGTTCCGACGCCCTAGTGGTCATTGTAAGAGTGACACGCCGAAACGAGAGGACCTACCGCCGCTTGTAAAAGGATAGGCTGACAACTACGAAGGTTGACATGAAGACCCTAAGAGAGCTAATCGCCCAACTCCCCCCGTACAGCCAGAAGCGAGAAGAGAAGCTACTTCGGCTATCCGACACAAATGTCAGGAAGGCAGAGTCGCCGGGATTGATTGACGCCATTGGCCTGAGTGAGTAAGATACGCCCGTCAAGGCTATTTGGGAGACTCGTCCTGTGGGTAAGAAACTACTCATTCTCGGCTGTTCTAAAACTAAGCTATCCGCTTACGGTGATATTCCAGCGCTTGATAGGTATGACGGGCCGATGTACAAGGTCGTCAGAAAGTTCCTGCGAGAACGTGAGTGGCCGCAAGACCTGTCAATAGGTGCTCTATCTGCAAAGTATGGGTTGTTTGGAGTCCTCAGAGGGATTGAGGACTACGATAAACGAATGAACAAAGCAATAGCTCAAGCTAAGGCCCATGAGTGTTTGACCATCCTCAGAAAGTGGCGAGACGATGGACATAGCTTCACCTACCTGCCTTTGGGAAAAGAATACCTACCCGCGCTTCAGCCCGGTTTGGATTCCCTCAACATACGGCACAGGAAATTCAATGGTGGTCAAGGTAAGAAACTGAGCCAAGTTAAGACTTTCCTGAATGCCACATCCTCGAAACCCCGTAGGAAAGCGGCACAGGTTGAAGGCGGAACTGGTCAGACTAGCTATTTCCTGCCAGACTGGGATGACCTGCTAGACCCCAACTTTGATTTTGAGCAAGATTCATTCTCTGGAACCAATCGCCATGAGCGTGGCGACGAACATTGTTTCCGTCTCATGCAGCCCAAGCAAATGTCCGACGGCATCCTTGTTAGCCTTGCTCAGCAAGGAACATCCAGAGGCCCTCTACGAAGGCTGCAAGGCACAGAACGCGGTTCTCTTGCCCCTTTGCCGTTGCGCGACCACTTCGGACTTACAGAGAGCCAGTACATCTTCGGCGACTGCGGAGCTTTCAGCTATGTAAACGAGGACTCCCCGACAATCTCCGTCGAGCAAGCCGTATCCCTCTATAACCTATACAATTTTGACTTCGGAACATCGGTGGATCACATACCCGTCAGAAAAATCAGCAGGAACGGCGAGTTAGTAGAACTATCCGACGATGAACGCCAAGACAGAGTAGATACCACCAGCGAGTACGCAGAAAACTTCATAGAGGCTGCGAAAAAGCGAAAGGCTCAGTTCAACCCGGTTGGCGCAGTCCAGGGTCTAAGCCCTGAGCAGTACGCTCAATCCGTTCGCGACTACTACGACATGGGCTATCGCCACCTCGCGCTTGGCGGCCTTGTCCCTCTAAGAGACCATGAAGTTGAAGCTGTCGTAAGGGCTGTGACTGCCGCCGCCGATGATCTGCCGAATCGTCCATGGATACACCTGTTCGGGATTTTCCGGCCAAACCTGCAAGAAGTATTTCGAGAACTCAAGATTGACAGTTTCGACAGCGCGTCGTATTTTAGAAAGGCATGGCTTCGTTCCAGCCAGAACTACCTAGGGGCCAACGGTGAGTGGTACGCAGCCCTACGAGTGCCTATGACCAGCGACGGACGCACACGCAAGCGTCTGGTGGCAACAGGAGCGGACATCTCACAACTGAAGCTAGAGGAGCAGCGAGCTCTCAAACTGCTAAATCAATACGACAAAGGCGAAGCCAAGCTAAATGAAGTCCTGGACGCTGTTCTCAACTACGACCAACATCTAGCCCGGTCAAGCGAAACCCAGTCTATGCGCGAACGCTACCAACGAACTCTGATGGAACGACCCTGGCGAGAATGCGACTGCCCATTTTGCCAGAGTCTCGGAATACATATCCTGATCTTCAGAGGTTCCAATCGAAACAAACGTCGCGGAGCGCACAACACTCTTATGCTGTATGGACAACTCCAGGGAGGCGAATAGTGTCTAGGGTATCTGAAATCAGTTCAGCATATCGTGATGCGTTGAACGTCGGACGTGAGCAGTACATGGAGCTTGTCGAAGAGCGTCTTGCGGCAGGTGAGGATTTCTATGAACAGTTCCTCTCGACACAGGTTGTTAATTTTCACAGTCGCTTTTCTCCACAAAGAGGGCGGGCCCGCCTACAGGAGGAGATAGAGCGTGTACTTGGAACCCGTCGCCTTCAGTTTATCGCAATAGACGGTACGTGCCGAAGAGAGCAGTTCTCGGATATGCTAACTTTCTTCGGAGGAGCATACGGAGCTCGAGGCGAACTCGTACTGGACGACGGTGACCATAAAGTTCAGTACAAACGCTGGAGTCTGGACCAAGATGTTTCTATGGTAGCTTGGGTTCCAGTACCATTTGCAAGGCTTGAAGAAATTCACCCACAGGGTGAACAATTCTTGGGTACACACGAAGAACGAGCAAGTGTATCAAGCATACATACTCAGATAATGCAACTGGCTGAAATATTTCTGGCAATCAATGCAATAACTGCCTCTGTGCTAGATGCACCTCATCTAGTCCTGATGGATTTATCTCCATCTTCAATTCTTGCGAATGTAGCTCATGCCCAAGATAAAGTCGGCCTAGTGGGCTATCCCTATGACCGCAGAAATCTTACAAAAGCAGATATAGCAGTTGCATATGCTCAACCTATAAATGATGTGTTTCACATACCATCAAGCAAATATATGGATCGGGCGAGAATAATTATTGCTTCACTTATGAGAGAACCGTCAAATTTAGTGAACTCTAGCGCGATAGCTCAGGAATATGAGGTTGAAGCTATTAGCGTCAGGCGTGCTATGCAATACTTATCTAGCCGTGGAGTTGTGAATGAAAGCGGTATCCCTGAAATAAACGTTCGTGAATCGTGGGATTACACAAAAGCATTATTTCAGAATATATGTAAGCGACTCTTCCTTGACAAAGACCCTACGGCTCTTCAATACGATAAGATAGCGGACAATGGAACAATGCAAAAGCGTTGGATGTCTTCCGATGATCTACACTTCCTAATAGCTGTCGGAATGCGTATGCTTATTGAAGCAAGTTGGGAGCGCAAGGTTCTACTATACGGGATCATCAAAGATTCTGCATCCCGATACTTTGGGCGCAACTATCTCGGTGTCACAATGGAGACTGATTTTCATCCAGAACTCAATGAAATAAAGATAGGCACCTTGCCCTGGACTGATCGGATGCTCTGTGAAGCGTTCCCACATTTTGATCCTGGTCTTGAAGCTCCATGGGCGACCGTAGAATTCGATTCAGCTTTCATGACGCTCCACCGTGAGATTGATGAAGAGACAGGAAAGACTCAGGTCGGTGGTGTGATGGGCCGCATCATAAACCAAGAACGCCTTTTTGTGAAATCGCTAGGACAATTTTTCCTAAGTCGTAGGAAGGCGAACCCACTAACGGGCCATGTGGTTTTCATAGAAAGGCTGTTACAGCCATTTTTCGATTCTCCGGGTTCAGAATTTTCTCCCGCTTCAATTCCAATAGATACTAGGACATTAGGGCGTGTCAGACCTCTCGCATGGAAAAATTCTGCACATAGAAATCGAGGACAGACAGTAATGATGTATCTACTGTCTATTCTGACAAGGAACCATTTCGCTGAGGCAATAGGATACCCAGACCCCTTACACAAAGCGGACTGGGGAGCGAAGAGTATGGGGCGATGGGTAGGGCAAACCATTGACTCCTCAACAAAAGCGTTGAGTGCCAACCCGCTAAGCGATACTTTCAGAAAGACTAGGGACTCAGCTAGGAGGTAGCCAGTGTTTAGGAGACTTGAAGGCACCCTGATGCAGATAGCTGCATCACCTGATACTCAGTTTCTCTATACAGTTTGGTTTGACTATACTAGAGAAGCAATAAATGAAATCTACGAAGGAATAATGCTGGCCGTACCAAATTTCGGTTCAGACCCAAACACCCAGAGATGGTCTATTCTTGAGGTAACGGGCGTAATGCCCTCTCATTTCGCATTGCAGGGTGGAAACACTGGGTATCCAGGGTTCGTAGAAGAAGCTGCGCTTAGTGCGGCACAAGACTGGGTATCCCAAGATAAAGAGTCAACTGAGGAAACAACTAAGATCATAGCGACTGCTGTTCCAACATTCTTGGAAATCATAGAACCGGAATTGTACGACGATAACTACGATGAATCAACCATCAACATCGGACCTGAATCGAATATGGCGATGGTCGGCTCCAAGGTCCGTGCACTGGATAGCAAGACGACCAATCTGGTTGCAAACAATGGCATTGATACAGAAGAGGAAGAAAATATAACTACAATTGGGACACTCGCACGCGATCCAGATGTTGAAATACTAATGCGCGTTGATGAGCTACTCCGTACGCACTTCGCTATATTCGGTTTTACAGGTGTGGGGAAGTCCAATCTTCTTTCAACAATAGTAGCGAAGATTTTTGAATCCACCGAAGAACCTGTCAAATTGGTATTCTTTGATTTAATGGGAGAGTACACTGGTCTATTGATTGATCAACTTCTCTCAGATGATATTGACGGACGCTTGCTGGCTATTGGACGAAACACTTTACCTGAAGGAACTTTCAAGTATATCAACGACTTAGTTGAGAAACCTCGTGGTACGGAAGCCGCACGACAACTTCTACGTTATACTCTTCTCCCCAAAGCACTGCAAGGCGAGAGAAGAAAAATAGGGGCTGCATTCCTTGAATTTCTCCATAACGAGAAGGTTCGATACTTTAATGAAGCGCAAAGTGTGACTGTTTACGATTTATTTTTCACTGACGAGGTAGTAACGTGGGCAAGGCAGAGACAACAGGCTTTACGTGGACAGAGAATGGAGCTTACCAAAAAAGTACTCAGAGAATGTAATATTGGGAGGAGCTACACCGAAGCACGATTTACACCTGCCTTAGCAAAGAAAATCAGAGAAAAACTGCTAGAACAACTCAATCAACCAGAAAACTCTCAGTTTCAGGACAGTACCGACAGGCCCGGAGACTATGCTCACCACATTTCCAAACTCGAGGAATTGGAAAGGTCAACTGCTGAAGTTTTCGCAGCTAGTACAACACTCCCCGAAATTATTGATGACCTAAATGATGCGACCCGCCATTCTCTATGGATCATCCAATCCCATAGTCCTGACGACCTCAGAGAATTTTCTCACAATCTTGGAAGTGAATTGTATGAAAGCCGTAGACTTACCGGGGCTATAGATCCCTTGGTCAGTTTCATATTTGACGAGGCTGATGAGTTCATCCGCTCACAGAGAGGCAGAACAGGTACTTACGAAAAATCAGCTGCGATTGCTGAAACTGTTGCGCGGAGGGGTCGGAAATTTGGGATTGGATTGGGTATAGCTACCCAGCGTATCCGTTACCTAGACACGAACATCATGTCACAGCCTCATACCTACTTCATCTCAAAACTGCCTCGCGCTAGCGACCGAACTGCTGTCGCCGAAGCCTTTGGTTTTGGCGACGATATGTTGAACCAGACCTTTAAGTTCGTGAAAGGACAATGGCTTCTGGTAAGCCATGACGCGACAGGACTTGAGTCAGTCCCCTTGCCGGTGAAGACCATGGACGCCAACAGACGAGTATCGGACTTCTTGAAGGAACGATACGGAGACACTCGGTAGGTCCCCCCCTTCCCCTCCACCCCACCCATCCCCTACAATACCCCCACACGAACAACCTACCCAACCCCAAATACATAAACCCCAACTTATACCAAGAAAAATCCGACCCCTGAAGAATACCCCCTCAAAGCTAACGCTGGGAAAACGCTGGGCAACACAGGCTGATAACGCCCTATGAACCCCTGTCGAATCCCTGTCAAATCGCCCGTTATTCACCCGATTTATATAAACCCGCCCTTATAAACACACAAAAAAGAGCGCGTCCTAAGACGCGCCCCCAAACTCTTATCCTCTACGTCCGCGAACCCGCGCTACCGCCCCTGCTGCTCCCTGATATACGCCACCACATCCCACCGCTCCTTCTCCGTCAGCAGCTTGCGGAACTCCGGCATCGGGCAGGCCGCCTGGCCCACGCACCTATCCTGGTCATAAGTCGGATCATCCAACTTCGGCACCCGCACCGTGAACCCCGTATTCCCTCCGAAACTGATAATCCCATAAAGCTCCCCGTCCGACCGCTCAGCCGTCGCCTCCCCCTTCAGGTCCGCCGGAGCCATATTCGGCCCGTATGTCATAACCGCGCCCTGGCCGCCCATGTCATCCCCATGGCACACCACGCAATTGATAGCGAACAGCGTCGCCCCATTCTCCGCGTCCCCTCCTGGGTTCGGCAGAGCCTGGTACTCCTCCACCGACCTCAGCGTAACTTCCTTCCCCGTGATAGGCACCGCGTCCGGCGGAGCGTCAATCCGAGGCCCCTCCTGCGAGCGGTACGAAGGCTGATAATGCATCTCCGTGAACACCTGCACCTTATGCGATCCCGTCTCCGGGAACGCCGGCAGCTTGAAATGGATGTCCTCGCTGATACGAGTCTCGCCCGTATTATTGTTATAGCAGCCCATGGCCGCCAACAGTGCGAACAGCCCCAGCGCGACCATCGCCAGCCTCGCGGCCCGCGACGCGCCCACGCCCTTTACCCCTATCTTGTCACTCAGAAGATGCAACGCCTAAGACTCCCAGCCGCGCTTGACTTCCTCGGCCCCGACTTCATTCAGAACCTCTTCAGCCCGTCCGACCCTATCCTCATCCGTCGTAACCGTAACCCCGATATACCCCTCCGTGATACGCTCGTCATAAGCGCCCATGAACAGGCGGGGCAGCCGCGACTCGATAACTATCCCTATCACCGTGAAGATGATAGCCCCCAACATCGTCCCCTCGTACATGATGATGGACATAGGCGGAATGGACAGCACCGGCTTCCCGCCCGTAACCAGCGGATACGCCAACTGCGTCCCGCTCGTCAGCACCAGGCCCACGATAAACCCGCAAGCCGCGCCCATCAAAGGCCACCGGAACAGCGTGTGCTTCGGCTCCTCCTCCCCGAAAGTCCCCTCCGGGTAGGGCGTGCCGGTTATCACCTCATACTCCGTGTGGTCGTAACCCGCCTCGCGCAGCGCGTCCAGCGCGTCAGCCGCCTTATCCTCCTCGCCCTCCGCGAACAGGCCCAAGACGCTCTTTTTCCCAACCATCTGCATCATCTCGCTCAACCTCACTCCCGGACCGTCGCAGGTATCGTGCGACGCCCGATCTTGAACTCACGTCTGTTTGTCATGCCTTCCTTGATGTCGAACAACGGTATCAGCGGGAAGAACTTGCTGAACAGCAGCATACCAAGCGCCACGAACGCGAACGTCTCCGCCACTATCAGAATCTCAACGATGCTCGGATGATACGTACCCCAGTCAAACGTGAAATGCTGACGCCGCACCAGCCCCGGTATGATGATTATGAACCGCTCAAGCCACATCCCGATATTCACCAGGATAGTCGTTATCAGCATCCAGAACGCCGAACGCCGCACGCTCTTGAACAGCCACATCGGCACCGGTATGAAGAACGCCGTCACTATGAACACGATGAACAGCGCCGAATACGGCCAATCGAACACCTGAAGCTCACGAAGCACTATCTCCGGCCCCTCCAGCGTGTACAGCGCGAACACCCACTCCAGGAAGAAGAAGAAGAACCACGTCACCGCCACCACTATTAGCAGCCGCGCTATCGCGTCAAAGTGGTCCGGCCTGATGTACTTGTCCAGCTTCCACATCCACACCCCCAGCGCCATCAGCATCGCAACCGCCGACACGCCCGAATGAATCGCCCCTATGATGAAGTACGGCGCGAAGATGGTCGAATGCCACCCCTCAACGCCAATCAGCACCGCGAAGTCCCAGGACACTATCGAGTGCACCGACACGAACACCGGAAGCACCAGCGCCGACAGCAATATGCCCGCCACCGCCTGCAACTTCCACTGCCTCGGAGTCCCGCGCCATCCCAGGCACAGACCCGCGTATATCCGCTTCACCCATACCTTCTGCGCCCTGTCCCGTATGACCGCCAGGTCCGGTATCAGCGCGATGAACACGAACAAAGAGCTTCCAATCAAATACGTCATAACCGCGCTCGGGTCCCAGACGAACGGCGAGCGCACGTTCGGCCAGACCCCCCGCGCGAAGTCATAAGGGAACACCCAGAAATCCCGCCACGGCCTGCCAACGTGGAACAGAGGCGTATGCAGCGCCGCCATCAGCGAGAACACCGTCATCACCTCCGCCGCCCGCGTAACCGGACGACGCCACTCCGCCTGCGTCAGCCGCAGAATAGCCGAGATCATTATCCCCGCGTGGCTTATCCCGATCCAGAACACGAAGTTGACCAGGAAGAACCCCCAAAGCACCGGCCTGTTCAGACCCGTCACCCCGAGGCCCTTGTTCATCATATAGCCGAACGCGGCAAGCCCGACAGCCACCACAACCCCCAGGAATATCACCGTCGGCAGCCACCACCTCGGCGTCCCAAGCACCCCGTCCAACAGATCCCTGTTGATAGTCTTCTGATCTAGCTGTATGTGCTCTAGCATATCGCCTTTCTCAGGCCGCAATTCTTAATTGACAATTGATAATTCCCAATTCGCTATTCCGACTTCCCCATCACCCGCACATGGCCGCGATGATTCCGCACATGACCCTGATCGTACAACTGCAACTCACGCTGCTCCCAGAAATTCATTATCGGGAACAGCCGGCTCGCCAGCATATACATCAGTATAATCGCGCCAACCGCGCCCAGCATTATGAACACGTCCCATATCTCAGGCATCACCGTGCCAGGCACGTGGCCCGGCTCCATCTCATGCTTGTCGAAGCTCGGATTCCCGATCCCCTCCACCGAGTACGCCGCCACGAACAGCCGTATCCTGTCCAGGAACGTCCCCAGCAGAACCGACACCGCGATGATTGGCGGCCCCCAGAGACTGTGCCGCACCGGATTCCACACCAGCGTCCACAGCGGTATCACGAAGTTCAGCATGAATACCCCAAAGAACACCCATATATACGGCCCGTGAATCAGCAGTTCCAGAACCGCCAACTCATTCGGCTTCCTGCCGTACCAATACACGTTGAAACTCGAGAACCAGAACCAGAACCACAGAAGCGACAGCGCGAACAGCAACTTGCCCACGCCCCATATCTGGTCCAGCCCGATATAGTCCTCGTACCCGCCGAACTTCCTCAGAACCCAGGCCGTCAGCACCATAGTCGCCGCCGCCGCCTGCAGAGCGTTCGCCGCGTGAGTCACCGGATAGAGCGCGTCTATCCAGCCCGGTATAAGCGTCATCAAAAAGTCCACGCTGATGAGGAAATGCACGAACACCAGCATCATGAAGTAGAACGCGCCCAGTATCCCCATCCGCCGCTTCAACATAAACCACTGCTTCGACGTGCCGACCCAGCCCCGCGCCATCCAGGCCGCCCATCGCTGGTGCCGCGACCCGGCCGGAGCGCGCTTCGCCAGCGAGGCGAAGTCCGGCAAACTCGACATCCACACCAGCGCCAAGCCAGTAACCACCAGCGCCAGTATCGCCGCCGACGCCCATATATGAGGCGAGTACGATGGCACGTCGTTCGGATGCGCCATGTCGAAGAACCACAGCGACCGACGCCCGTCGCTCAACGGCGGCAGAACCCACAGCAGAGGAATGAACCACAACAGGCTCAGCAGCCCAACCACGCTCCACAACTCCGCCGCCCTCGAAATCGGCCTGCGCCAGTGCGCGTTAGCCATGCGCGGCGCTATCGCCACCATCGGAGCCGCCGAAGCCGTCGTGATGATGAAACTGAACATCGCCGCGTAGTAGCCCCAGATAATCGTGTCGCCAACGCCCCCGACCAGCTTCATCACAAAGCCGATGACCCCGAGTATCGTCAGAACGCCAAACGCCGCCGCCGCCCGCCAGAAGTTGTCGCCGACATTCAGATGCTTCCCTACCAGGGAGTTAGTCGTCTCTTCCGGCGACGTCGGCGGAACCGCGACCCGCGGATCTACGTGATGAGCGCCCGTATGCGGGGCCGCGCGCGCGCTGCTAGCCATGGCTTCCCGCTCCCTTGCCCGCTTCCTTGTCAACCTTGCTCAGATATATCACCGATGGGTTCGTGCCGAAACCTTCTATCAGCCGATACCCTCGGCCGGTATCTTCTTCCAGTTCCTTCTTCACTATTGCCTGCGCCTTGTTCTTAGGCTCGGGCAACCTTCTTTCGCCGTCGCGCCGCGCAACGAGCATCTCGTACAGATCCCCGAACACAAGCGTCTCCGTCGGGCAGGCGTTCACGCACGCCGGACTCAGACCTCGCTCCAGCGACTCGTCCGTAACCGCCACACCCATCTGGTCGGCCTTCCGATTCGTCCGCCGTATCCGCTGTATGCAGAACGTACACTTCTCCATGATGCCCCGGCTGCGTACCGTAACGTCCGGGTTCAACTGGTTCGTCAGGCTCTCAGGCCACTCCGGCTCCCAGAAGTTGAAGAACCGAGCGTGATACGGGCAGCCGTTCGCGCAGAACCGCGTCCCGATGCAGCGATTGTAGATCTGAACGTTCAGACCCTCGCTGTTGTGATACGTCGCGTAAACCGGGCAGACCGGCTCGCACGGCGCGTCCGCGCAGTGCTGGCAGAAAATCGGAATGAACCGCGCCTTCACGTCCGGGAATTCCCCTTCCCAGTACCGCTCCACCCGAATCCACTGGATAGCGCGGCGCTGGTTGAAATGATCCTCTTCGTTGATGGGGATATTATTCTCCGATTGACAAGCGACCACGCAGGCTTGACAGCCCGTGCATTTGTCCAGGTCAACTATCATTCCCCAGCTTTCAGCCATTGATCCAGCCTCTCCTAGCTATCTTCGCTCGTAATATGGATAACATGGTGGTGTTCGTCCCTCGGCGTCTCGGGAACCGTGTTCTCGAACTTAGGCACTCGCACCCACTCATCCGTCTTCTCTATATTCACCTTCGTCGCCGCCCACGCGAAAGCCCCCGATTCGCTGTCCGTCAGCGGCGACAGAATCGAGAACACGTTCGCGCCCCTGTCCTTCGCGTACCGGCCCCGCGCGTTGTGTCCCTGACCGAACGGTATCGAAACCGTGTACGGCGGAACGCCCGGATGCGGATACGCCAGCGCCTCTATCGAACCTCGCGGCGAAGTCACCTTTATGACGTCGCCCTCGCGTATGTCAATCTCTTCCGCCAGCCGCGAATTTATCTCTATCCACGTCCGCCACGTAGCCGTCGTTATCGGGTCCGGCGTCGCCTGCATCCAGGGCAGATGCGCCCCGCTGCCATCGCCGATACCCACCTGGCTGAACGGCGTCAGATAATACTCGAACCTGTCGTCCCCCTCGAACTGCGGCTCTTCGTACTCAGGCAGCTCCGACGGCGGATTCACCGAATCCTTTGACCGCGCGGCGGTGTCCCACCAGCCGCCCCTCTGAAGCGTCCCGTTCCAGAACGAACCGAAATCCCCGGCCCTCACCGAACCGCGATTCATGTCGAACAACTTCCGCGCCTCGCTCTGGAGAACCTCTTTCATCGTGTTCCCGCCAAGCTCCAGGTCCAGGTTCAATCCCTGCGCCACCGCCAGCAGAACGTCCGCGAAACCGCGCGTCCCTAGCTCCGCCCCCCGATTCTCGAAGAACGGCCTCACGACAGGCTGCTGGAATCCTATCACCTCGTACCCCGGCCCGAACATCGGCGCGTCCGCGCCCCAGTCCTCCAGCGGCGAGTGCTGAGGAAGCACCAGGTCAGACATTGCCGTCGTGTCGTCCATTATATCGCTGAAACTGCAAATGAAAGGCACGTCGTAGGACGCGTCCCTTATATCCAGCGACGCCGGAAGCCCATAGAACGGGTCAGCCCCGCGAACCAGCAGAGCGTTCACCTTGCCCGCCCGCATATCCGCTATCGTCTCCTGCCAGTTGGCGAGAGTCGCCATGGACGAATCCGATATTTCTTCGAGAGGAGGCGCGGGATTGAATATCACCCCGCCCGGCTTCCCCACGCTTCCCACAAGATAGTTCAGCGAGTATATCGCTATCAGGTTGGACAGCCCGTTGGTATGCGCTCCGGCGGAACCGCCGCCAAGCGCTATCGCCGGCCCATGCCCCGCGAAGTCGTGCGCGATGGCGCTTATCTTCTCCGCCGACACCCCCACCTTCTCAGCCACCATCTCAGGCGCGAAAGCCGCCAGCGCCTCGCTGTCGCCGCCCGTCAGAGCGTCCGCGGCCGTCGAGGAACTCATACCGTCCCTGATTATCACGTGCGCCATGGACAGAGCCAGCAGCCCCTCCATGCCGGGAATGACCGGAATCCACTTGTCAGCGTTCGCCGCCGTCATCGAAAAGCGCGAATCAACGTGATAATGCGTCCCGCGCTCACGGTCTCCCTGCCTGAAATTGCCGTATCCGCGAGAATACCGCACCGGCGTGCCCCAAGTGTTCAGGAAGTCCGCCCCGAACGAAAGAATGTAATTAGAATTTTCTATATCGAAATCCGGCATCCGTTCCTGCCCGAACACCGCGCTGACCGCCATCCGCAGGTTCGCGCTCTCAAGAGTTTCGTAAGGCGCGTACTTGCCCCCGAACTTCTCAGCGAAACGCCGCCCGGCCAGCCCCGCGTGCCCACCGCCCGGAGCCGTCGCCAATACCATGCCCTGCTGACGCCTGCTCGATTGCAAATTCTGAAGCTGGAACGTCAGCCTGCCTATCGCGTCCGTCCAGCTTATCTCCTCGAACTGCGCCGCCCCGCGCTCTCCGGCGCGAACCAGAGGCCCCCGAATCCTGTCCGGGTTGTACAACTCCTGCAAACTCGCCTCGGCGCGTGCGTTGTGCTTACCCATGTTCACCGGATAGTCAACGTTCCCTTCTATCTTCTTCGCGCGTCCCTCCATCACCCGAACGACCACGCCCATCTCGCTGCAAAGCGTCGCGTACCAGTTGTCCCGGCCCGAAACCAAATCCTCCGGCATACGAACCGGAGATTCCACAAGCAACTCGTCTTCAGGCACGCCGCAAGCCGCGAACAGCACCGCCGCCCCCGCCGAGCCGCCCGTGAGTGTCATAAACTGTCGTCTGGTCAAGCCCATAATTATCCGAAGCCTCTAGTAATGGCAGGTCGTGCAGTCGGTGGGAGCCGCGTTGTCGCGGTGGCAGTCCACGCAGTCGCTCATCTTCAAAGTTCGTACCTGTTTCACCTTCTCCATCGCGCCGACGTCCCCGTGACACGTCGAGCAAACAGCCGTCGCCTCGATCCCGTCCCTCTCGCTCAGAATCCGTATATGAGTCTCATGAACGAAGTGAACGTGGTCCGGAACGCGATGCACCCGCACCCACGCCACCGCGTTACCCTCATCGTAGGTGTCCCGCAACTTCTTGATCTCAGCCTGCGCCGTCTCGCTCGTCCCAAGAACCGCCTGGTGGCAGGTCATGCACAGATTCACCGGAGGAATCGTCGCCTGCGCCGACGTCGTAACCTCGCGGTGGCAGAAGGTGCAGTCCAGCCCCAGGTCCTCCACGTGCGTCGTGTGCGGGAAGGCAATCGGCTGATCCGGCCCTTCGTCCGAACTCAGTATCACCGGAGTCCCGAACCACGCCGATATGACCCACGTCAGCGCGACCACCACCACAACCGCCGTCGCCAGGCCGCCTAGCCCAAGAACCACGGACAGAACCATCTCTTTGCGGTTCGGCTTCCTGATATGAAAATCGCCTGGTATCAAGTCCTGTGATTCCTGCGTCTCTGGTTACAATTCGGTCGGTCGGCTATATACGGCTAGATCCAGTAGTCGGGCCAGAAGTTCCTCAGAACCCCCGCGTAGTCAATCGCCCTCGTTATGAAGAACATAGCGGCGGCGAAACAGACGATGGCCAGCGCGTACAGAACGGGCCGCGCCTTGCGGAAACTCTCCGGGATATGTCCCGACGTCACGAACGACGGGATCATTATGTGGCCCAGAATCATGTTCGACGCGAACAGCACTACGAACAAAACCGACAGCCAGAGACTTCTGAGAAGGCTGCCCAACTCGCTCCAGCTTGCAGGCCCGATTACTGCGGGGTCTATTGTTATCGGATCCATTCGTTCTACGCCAGATTCGCCCTTGTCTATCCTGATTCTCACAGCCTCGTTTCAGGCCGACAGAGATTATCACATTGGCCTTGTTCCAGTGTCAAGGTCAACTTCTCTCCAAGACAATCGCAAAGCCCACTCTCTCGCTTGTTCGTCATTCCCGCGAAATCGGGAATCCAGAAAGCGGCGGATTCAACACTGCTGAAATCCTGCTTACGCGACCTTCTCTCTCCATCGCCGCGAGGCGTTGTGAAAATTATCACGTTATCCCAACCATGTCAATAACCCACGCGCTCCAAAAGTCCCTTCCCCCCTCGACTTGATAGGCGAGCGCCGCCCAAAATCCCTTCCCCCTCAAACCAACCCTATGCTATAATTCCAAGAACAAACGCGCTAGGCATACACGATATACATAAGGAGGAATTTATCAACAACCACTCGCCCGACCAAAAATTTTTCGGTCCATAGCTAACAACAGGTGTTTACAGGCCACTTCCCTCGTGAACTACCACCTGTCCCACCAGGAAACTCACCTGTAACCCCACCAGTACGATATAAATCCTAATATATGACTACCCCACCAACTAAAAACTAAGGACTAAAAACTAAAAACTGAAACCCCAGGAGACCCCAGATGACCAACCCAATGAGAGTCAACAACGTCGTATCCAACATGGCCCAAGGAGATATGTCCTACGGCCTCAACCTCTCATTCCCATCCACCACCCTCATCGAACTCGCCGGCCGCGTCGGATTCGAGTTCGTAACCTTCGACAGCGAACACGGCCCCTTCACCGTCGACATCCTAGACGACCTCTGCCGAATAGCCGACATGGCCGGCCTGACCCCAATGGCCCGCGTCCCAGACATAGAACACCCCACCATCCTCAGATTCCTCGACAGAGGCATAATGGGAATAACCGGCCCCCACATCGTCAACGCCGAGCGCGCTAGGAAACTCGCCGACGCCTGCCGATACGTCCCGCGCGGACTCCGCAGCTTCGGCTCCGGACGCGGCGCATACTTCGGCGACGTCCAATCCCTCCCCGACTACATGGAAAGCGCCAACGACAACATCCTCGTCATAGCCCAGCTAGAAGACGTCCAGGTCCTAGACAACATAGCCGACATCCTGGCCGTCGACGGCATAGACCTATACGCATCCGGCGCGCAGGACATAGCCCAGTCCCTCGGCCTCCCCGGCCAGCCAACCCACCCCGACGTGCTGGACTTCGAGGCCCGGGTCCGCGACGCAGTTCACGCCGCCGGAAAGCGCATGGCCGACGACGTAATGACCTCAGCCCGCGCCACCAATATGTTCATGGACGGCGCCCGCGCCTTCCTCCAATCCCACTGACCCATCCGACTCGTAGGGGCGAACCCTTGTGGTCGCCCCTCTCACAAAATCCTCTGCCACTCCCCCTAAGTCGTCGGCAGCGGTGCGGTATCCCCCGTCTCCCCCTGCCATATCCGTATCCGAGCCGCCATGTCCCGAATCCTGTCCGCCTGCGCCGGATCGTTGAACAAATTGTTCATCTCGTGCGGGTCGCTATTCAGGTCGTACAACTCGCACTGATCCCCCGCGCACAGATTCAACTTCCACCTATCCGGCGTAATCACCGACCGCCACGGAAGCGCCAGCATCCGGTTTATCTCCGCGCTCCCCAGGAACCTGTCCACTATCTCCTCGCTAGTCCCGTTCCACTGCACGAACACGTCATTCTCACTCAGGTCGGCCTCCCCCTTCAGCACGGGCTGAAGACTCTTCCCCTGGAGCGTATCGGGAACATCCTCCCCGATCAGGTCAAGCAACGTCGGCACAAGGTCCGCGTGTCCCACGCTCCCCTCCAACACAGTCTGCTCCTCCGACAGCCACGGAACCCGCATCAGCAGCGGCACCCGCGACGCCTCCTCGAAGAACGACCGCTTCTCCAGCATCCCGTGATCCCCCATCATGTCCCCATGCTCGCTCGTGAACACCACCACCGTATTATCCGCCACCCCCGCCCGCTCCAGCGCAGACGTTATCTTCCCCACCATCCGGTCAACCAGCGTGATATTCGCCATGTAATGCGCCCGCAGCGTCCGCCAGCCCAGCTCCGTCGTAACATCCTCCCGCGCCGCCGCGTACCTCATCATGTAGTTGTCCTGCGTCTGATCAACTCCGTCCAGCATGAACTGGAGGAAGTAATTCGCCCTCACGCGGTTCACCAGCGAAGCCGTCTCCGGCTTCTGGAGGAACGCCGGCCCCACCGGCAGAGTCTCCGGGTCGTACATATCCATGAACGGCCCGTGATACGGCGAGTGCGGCTCGAACGTGCTGACGTACAACACGAACGGCCTATCCTTGTTCTCCTCGATGAACTCCGCCGCCTGGTCTCCGAGATACGACGCCATCTGGTGTTCCTCCGGCAGATCATAATGCCTGTCCGAACTGAACACCCCAACGCCGTCCCTAACCCTGTCCGGCTCATACCCCTGCTCCACAAGGTACTCGTTGTAGCTCGAAACCAGGTATCGCTGTTCCGGCTTCGTGTACCTGTGGCTATCCTCCGCCGACTTCCACACGTCGAACCCGTGCTGAGCCACCAGGTCATTCCCCAGGTGCCACTTCCCCATGTACCCCTTGATATAGTCCGAAGAAATCATCTCCGCGATGACGGGCGTTTCTTCGGGCAGGTGAATCTGGTTCACGATAGGCCCCGCCGCGTGCGGATAGAGCCCTGTCATGATAGTCGCCCGCGCCGGCGTGCAAACCGCCTGCGCCACGTATGCGTTCTCGAACACGAAACTCTGATCCGCCAGCGCGTTCAGATTCGGCACATTCATCCAGTCCGCCCCGTAGCACGCGAGCGTATCCTGTCTCTGCTGATCGCTGAATATGAAAACGATATTCGGTCTGTCCGCCATTATCTACCTCCCGATGGTTGATTCGCTTGCGATTATATACCCAATTCCCCCACTCTTGAAATCCAAGCGTCTGTTGCCACAAGATTAAAAGCACCTTCCCCCTTGACTGGGGAAGGTTAGAGCCTGCCCCGTACTCCGATACGGGGATGGTGGGTGAAACCCCAACCGCAAGCCCGAATACTTCCAATACCTACCCCGGATGTGCGACAAGACTTATGCGATTTTCTCCAGGAGCGCCCCAATGACCGAACCGAGATCAGGCCCCTACATCTGGGTAACATGGCTCTCCAAGCTCCTCGTCGGAGACCGCTCATGCGAATGGGCCGCATGGTTCAAGGCCCACCACAAGAACTACGACCGCGCCACCGGACCCTTCGACATCGTAACCTGGCAGATGAACCACACCGCCTTGCTCAACGACGTCAGGGCCGGACTCGAACTCGACGGCAATAGGATACTCTCCGAAGACCAGAACTACTTCAACCTGCGCGGAAACTCCGGCGCCGTCCTCGGCGGCAAGCCCGACCTCGTCGTCATGCGCGACGACGACACAGGAACCATCTACGACATCAAGACCGGCCAGCCCCGCGCCTCCGACAACGCCCAGGTCATGATCTATATGTACGCCCTGCCCTACATCAACCAGTTCAGGAACGTCGAGTTCGACGGACGCCTGGTTTACGCCAACGGCGAAGATCTGAAAGTCCCCGCCAACGCCATTGACGACTCCTTCAAGAGCCACCTCTTCGGTCTTATACGCCGAATATCCGATCCCGACCAACCCGCCCGAAAAGTCTCCAGCGCCCTCGAATGTAGTATGTGCGACCTTACCCCAACCGACTGCCCCGAAAGGCTGGAAGGCGACCCCCGCCAGGCAATCGCCGAAGGCGCCGAATTCTGAAGCCCACGCCCTGCTAACAACAAAAGGCCGCCGGATACCCGACGGCCTTCGACTGGTCGAATCTTCCCTCTATCAAGGACGGGGCTACGCGAAAGTCCCTTACCCCTTGACGGGGGAAGGTTAGGATGGGGGTGATTGCGCCACCCCCAAGATACATCCTCCCGTGAATGAGAGGGCTACGCGAAAGTCCCTTACCCCTTGACGGGGGAAGGCTAGGATGGGGGTGATTGTCACCCCCACCAAATTAACGTCACCCTAGAGGACGTGATACAGCAGCAGATGCTCCCGCAGCACGTCGTTGGCGAAGTCGTTCTCCACGTCCCGCCAGACCGAGTGAATATGATTCGCCCCGTTCTGCCGGTTGTCGAACTCCACCACGAAGTTGCCGCCATGTATGCGGTAGTAGTGCGCCTTGCCTTCCTCCACAGGTCCGCCCCAGGCCCAGTGCAGCCCGTCGAAGCCCTCTTCCTCAAGCCTCTGGAGCTTCTCTTGCGCCATGTCCGTCCGCACCTGGTTCACGTACACGTTCACCAGGTTTCGCAGGATGCCCTTCTGCGTGTCGTTCATCTTCGACGCGGGCAGCCCCTCTTCCGGCGGAAGCGACACCCGCGAGGCGTTGTACGTCAGAATATCGTATGGCGCTTCCCCGTAGATAGTCGCCTTGCTCGTCTGCCCCTGGTCGAGGCTGTTCATAAGCTCAAACCCCAGGTCCTCGCGCTGATCCAGGATCCGCAGCCCCTTCTTCGGCCCCTTGCGAACCTCCGCCGGATTCGCCCCGAAGAAGAACGGCGTCATCGAGATGAACTTGTCCCCCCAAAGGCTGAAGTTCAGCGAGATATGGTGTCCCTCCACTCGCCAGCCCCACGGCTCCTCGTCGCTGCCCGGCTCCCCGAACACCGTCCAGTAGTACAGGTCAGGGTCGCGCACGAAACTCCTCACGCCCGCTTCCTTCTCCAACGGGCCAAGAACCGACTCATGCTCGATTATCAGCTTCGCCTGGTCGAACGACCGATCCGTAAGCCCCGTCTCCATCAGCGAGTACGCGAGCTGCCGCTGATCGTCGTCCATATCCCTGAGCGGAATTCCATGCCTGTTCACCGGCGGGTAGTACCAGAAGATACGCTCCCCGTCCATATACTCGTAGATAGTCTTGTCCCGCTGATCTCCGCTGAGGCTCTCCACGAACCTCTTGGCCGCCTTCGTCATCCCGGCCGCCGATGCGTGCTTATGTGCCGTCGTCATCGAAAATCCTCCTTCATGTTCATGAGGGTGAGCATAGCACGAATTAACCAAATTGGGAATTCGATGTTCTCTGTACACGCTGGTTATCCGAAAATTCAATCGCCGAGACCCATTCCACACGCCTACCGTCATTCCCGCGAAAGCGGGAATCCATACCTCTGCGAACTACCAAATCTCCAGCGCCAGCGCGTACCATGAATACAGGGAATTCACGCCCTCGCCAACTTCTGAAACGCCCGCACGCCAGGCGGCGGCGTCTCGGTGTGGCTGATGTTCGTGTGCGCCACCTCCGCCACGTAGATGCTGTCCTCCGAGTCCAGGCAGATCCCGTGCGGCGCGATGAACTGCCCGGCCTCAAGCCCGAACCCGTTGCCCAGCCGCTCCAGAACCTTGCCCGCCGTAGTCATGATAGCCACGCGCGGCCCGATGTTCGGCGTGTCGCGGTTCACCGACATTCCGAACCCAAGCTCCCCGACGTACACCCGCTGGTCGTCACTGATGTAGATAGCGCAGGGGCGATGCAGGTTATACCACACGTCCTCCAGCTTCCCGTCCCGGTCGAAGACCTGTACGCGATGATTCTCCCTGTCGCACACGTACACGTACCCATCGCGGTCCGTAGCGATATTATGCACGATGTTGAACTGCCCCGGATCCGTCCCCGGGCTGCCCCAAGTCTTGATATGCTCCCCGTCCGCCGTGAACTTGTGGACGTTCCCATTGCCGTAGCCGTCCGAGATAAACAGGTCGCCATTGGCGGGATCGGTCGCCACGTGGGTGCATCGGTTGAACGGCTTGTTGCTGTGCGCCTCGGCGGGCTGGCCGGGCACCCCGATAGTCATAAGCACCTCGCCGTCCAGCGTGCATTGCCGAACCGTATGGTCGCCGTCGTCCGTGCAGTACAGCGTGTTGTCCGGCCCGACGCTCACGCCGTGCGCCCGCGTGAACACGCCCTCGCCCCACGTCTTGATGAAATTCCCGTCCTTGTCGAACACGACCATCGGATGGTCGCCTCGACTGAACACATACACATTATCGTCCGCGTCCGTGATGACCCCCGCCGTCTCCCGCCATCCAATTCCGTCCGGCAACTTCTCCCAGCCGGCCACCACCTCATACGCGAACCGTCCGCTGCCCAATGTTACGCTGTTTGCCAATTTCTACCTCCTGAAGTTTGGCTAATGGCGTTTCTCACGCATAGAAAATCTGGTTAGACATCCTCATCAAGATAAACCGAACCGAATAGTCTGCTCATCAGAGACCCATCCTCCGTCTCTCCCTCATTTCCCGAATCAGCGGGTGAACTTCCTCCGGCCTTATCCGGTTCATCTCGATGTACTTGTTGATCTCCTTCATGTGGTCCTGGTAGTAGCTGAGCGCGTCGAACACGGCGGCCAGGCTCACGTGCGGCAGCGCCTGGACTATCCGCTCCGGCTGGTATCCCCCCCTCCAGTACTCCACAATCGCGCGCGCCGACGTCGCCGTCCCCTTGACGATAGGCTCTCCGCGCTTCAACTTCTCATTGGTCACTATATACGGATGCTCGGTCGCGCATTCCGTCGCGTCATACTTATTCTTGGTTGGCTGTTCTGTCGCGTCGTATGGCTCTTTGGTCAGTCGTTCTGTCATAGGAATCTCCCCGACGGGCAAAACTGTGAACTCGCCCTGTACCGCATTATATCTACTTTCCCGCCCATTCGGAAATTCACCCCGTCCACGATTGACCACGCCGCCGCATTAGACTACATTATCCATGAAGAACAAATGAGAAATCACGAGATCCAAAGGGGGATGCCATGAGCGGTTCGATAATTTCCATTCAACTCTGTGTCGGACACAGAGACCCCATGAAGCCCGTCGAGGCGGCCCGTATGACCGCGGGCTACGGCATAGAGGGCGACAGGCACGCCGTATCCGAAGGCGTCAGAACCAAGCGCCAGGTACTGCTGACCGACGAAGAAACCCTCGCCAAGTTCGGCCTCTCTCGCGGCGACATCCGAGAGAACATCACCACGACCGGCATCGAGATACACTCGCTCAAAGAAGGCGACCGGGTGTCACTCGGAGGCGACGCCGTGGTCGAGATAACCGGACACTGCGCCCCATGCGCCCGTATGGACGAGATACGCGACGGCCTCAGAGTAGCCCTCGAAGGCAATCGCGGTATGCTCGCCACCGTCATCACCGGCGGCGAAGTCAACGTCGGCGACCAGGTAAGGGCGCTTCAGCCCGCGCTGACCTGATGGTTCGCTATCAGTAGGGGCATCTCTTGTGGATGCCCTGTCTCCAAGACCGCGCTACTCCGCGAACCTGTATATCCCGCCCTTCAGGTCTAGGATATACAGTTCGCCGTCCGTATCCTCCCCGAAGGACGCTATCCTGATATTCGTGTCAGCGACCTGCGTTGACTCCGTCACCCGCGACCCGTCATATCTCAGCGCCCATATCTTCCCGCTGCAATAGTCCCCGTACACATAAGCCCCGTACAGACTAGGCAGCCGCGATCCCCGGTACACGTACCCACCCGTCACCGAGCAACCACCGTCGCTTCCGTACACCGCCACCGGCGGCTCCAGTCCGCGCGTATCGCAGGAGCGCGAATAACACTCGTCCCCCTCCATGACGTTCCACCCGTAGTTTAGCCCCCGCTCTATCAGGTCAACCTCCTCCAGCGAGTTCTGACCCACGTCCGCCGCCCACAGATCGCCCGTCTCCCAGTCGAAAGTGAACCGCCACGGATTCCGCAGTCCGTAGGCCCATATCTCAGCCCGCGCGCCCTCAACCCCGACAAACGGGTTGTCCGGCGGAATCGCGTAGCTTCCCGTCGAGTCCGGCGTTGACACGTCCAGCCGCAGAATCGCCCCCAGCAACGTCCCCGTATTCTGCCCGTTGCGCTTCGGATCCCCCGCGCTTCCGCCATCCCCCAGACCCACGTACAGCATATCGTCCGGCCCAAACACTATCTGCCCGCCGTTGTGGTTCGCGTATGGCTGCTCCACCTCCAGTATCACCTTCTCGCTGCCCACGTCCGCCGTATCCTCATCCGGGTGAGCCGTGAACCTCGACACAACCGACCGTCTCGGCCCATCCGCCGAGTAGTAAACATAGAAGAACCCGTTGGAATAGAAGGCCGGGTCGAACGCCAGCCCCAGCAGCCCCTCTTCCTCGCCTCTGTCATTCACCCTGTCCCGTATGTCTAGGAAGACGCTCGTATCATCGCCGTCCAGCGCGACGATCTTCCCCGCCTGCTCCACCACGAACCCGCGCCCTGTGCCGTCGTCCGGGAAGACCAGCGCCACGGGCCGCTCGAAAGACAGACCGGGATACGCCCGCTCCACGCCCAACTCCCTCAGCCGCTCTCCCTGTCCGAACCCCCGCCATGTAGGAATTGGCGTAACCGTCGGCTGAAGCCCAAACGTAGGTATCGGCGTAATCGTCGGAGCGAGTCCGAACCTGGGCATAGGCGTAATCGTCGGCGCAAGCCCGAACTTCGGCATCGGCGTGATAGTCGGCGGCGACTGGTAAGTTGACATCGGCGTGATAGTCGGCAGAAACCCGGGCGACGAAGGGGTTTCGCTCCCGTCGGGAGTCGGAAACGCCTCCATAACAGTCTCCGCGTCTATGCACGCGACGCATATCAGGACGGCAAGCAATACTGGCGATAAGATTCTCATACCCGCATTATAGCCTGTCGGAAACGATCAGAGCGCCGGATTCCGATAAATCGGGTCCGGCGCTCTCTGATATGGGGAGGAGGGACGCGGCGCTTACGGAAAAATCCCTTCCCCCTTGACGGGGGAAGGCTAGGATGGGGGTGATTAGGCCGGATGCCTACCCACCCTCATCGGTTATCCCGCGGGGAGAGAGAAGAGCCGCCGCGTCCCCTTCAGTGGGTTGACTTATGCGATGGTTCGTCTAGTTGCGAAACTCGGAGAACCGGCTGTGAATCTGGCGGAAGTCCTTCTGCGCCTCCTCGAAAGTAGGGCCGCTGTACTCCCCCGGCTTGGCCACCGCTCCGAAGTAGGTCTCGATGCTGGTCACGGTCGAAAGACGCGGCCTGCCAAGTATCCTCTTGACTCTGCTGAACATAGTGCGCCTCCTTTTGCTCTCACATCCCGTCTTGTATCGGAATGGACTATACTGTTTTCTACATATACAATTATCCCAAGATGATATAATCTTGAAAAGTGATATTTATTGATATGCTTCATCAAATTACGTGATACAAGGATAGCAAGGTGGAGATTCGAGAACTCAGGAGTTTCTGCATGGCCGCGCGTCTCAGAAGCATCTCCCGCGCCGCCGAGCGGCTTGGCATAGGCCAGCCCACAGTCACCACGCACATCAAGAAGCTGGAGACCGAACTGAACACGATCCTCTTCGACCGCGTGAAGCGACCCATCCAGCTCACCCTGGCGGGCCGCAGGCTCTCCGAACTCGCCACGCCCCTCGTCGAAGGCATTGACGGCCTCGCCGACACCACCGCCGAGGCCGAGGAGCGCGGCCCCGTCGTGCTCGCCGCCACACCCGACATCATCCCACACACCCTGCTCAGGGTCGTCCGCGTATTCCTCGCCCGCCATCCCCACATCCACCTCACCATCAAGTCCGCCACCAGGATACAGGTCAGCCAGATGATCTCCGAAGGCGAAGCCGACATAGGCATCATCCAGCACTACGACCGCGACGAAGCCTTCGCCTTCGAGGGACTCTTCGTTTACGAAAGGGTGTTGATAACCCCCCTGGATCATCCCCTCGCCAGCCAGCCCGTCGAGTCGCTGGAACAAATAGCGCGATACCCTCTCATCCTCATGAACGAAGGCACTCACACCCGCGACCTGCTCGAATCCGAACTCAGGCGGCGCGGAGTCAACTACGAGATAGTCGTGGACCTGGACAGCATGGACATGATTAAGCGCTACGTCGCGCTCGGAATGGGCGTGTCCGTCGGCCCGCGCCTCGCCATAGACCCCGAAGACCAAGATAGGCTCGGCGTTGTCAGCCTAGCCCACATACTGCCCGTCGAACAGGGCGGCATAATTACCCTCAAGGGCAAGAGGCTATCCAAGCCTACCCAGCGATTCATCGCCGTCATGCGCGACACCCTCTCCGTCCCCTGAACCGCCTACGCCGGCTTCCTCACTCCCACCAGTTTCCCCGAAACCACCAGACGCTGATCGTAGATAAGCCTCGGAACGCACGTGACCAGCGTAACCGTCGAATCATCCGTGTTGTACAGCGCCAGATCATCCCTGTGAACCACCTTCGTGTTCGTGATCTGGTACATGAACTCTTCCCCGGCCTCGTTCAGCAGGGTGACATACACCGGATCCCCATTCTTCAGAATCTCAGGAATCTCCGGCAGCCTTCTGAAAACGTTGCCCTCTCCCCGAATCGGACTCTCCAGGTGGCCGAACAGCCAGGTGTTGCCCATCTCGCCCGGATTCGACGTCTCCGGTATTCTCCCTACCACGTGCGCCGGAGTCTCGTACTCCTTGCTGTCGCCCAGATCCAGAATCGCCAGGTTGGTAACCTCCGAGTCAACCTCTATGCTGGGAATGCGAATATGCGCCGCGTCCGACAACGTTCCCGTCGGCAGACCGTTCGAGGGCGAAACCGCCACGAACCCGTCCTCACGCCGGACGACCCCGTATGTGTACTCGTCCGCCCCCGCGATAAGAGGGCGGTCCCAGTACTTCGGATGAATACTGTGCCCGGGATAGATGCTATTGTAAGCCGACACCAGTTCCCCCGCGTCGAAGTCGGTATCGGCGACTTCTTCGCTCTGTTCGGCCACGAGCGGTTCCGCGACGGCGGGCTGTGGAGCGGGGACCGCCTCTTTCACGATTTCGGCGGGCTGCGCGGGCGGAGGCGACGCAGCCCCTTCGGACGGACGCGCGACTTCGATCTCCGGCTCTGAACTCTTCACGACCGGAGCGCGCTCGACCTTGGAATCCTCCGTGACCGCGACCGGCTGAACGCTCCGAATTACCTCTATCGGATTGAACGAACTATCCGGCGACGGCGCGACTTGCGCCTGCGTCTCCGGGACGGGCGCCTCCGGCAGAGCTACCGGCCCCTGTATGGCCGTGTTCATGTCTTCCAGGTTCGACTCGTTGTACATCCCGAACAGCGCGTACACGCAGACCCCGACCAGCGCCATGATGCCCATGAGCGTCATGAACACGCCCGCGAAGAACATCCGGCGAGGTCGGCGCGGGGTCGGGTTAGGATATGTCGTTCTTTGAGGGTGGTAATACATCCGGCGCGATCTACCAGAAAGCCAAAGTCCTGAGGGTGCTATCGGCAATTATACCACCCAGCCATCGCCAATACACCCAAAATTCGGACGCGCTTCCCGCTGACAAGGATACGCGAAGTCCCCCTCCCCCTTGATGGGGAAAGTTAGACCCATCCCCGTACTTGATACGGGGATGGGTATGAAACCCCAGGCGCGTTCACTTGCAGCGCCCGCGGCGCAAGGGACTGTTCTTGGTCTCAGAACGCGGATCAACTACCGGAAACGCGGCGAGTACGTGGCGCCGTTCGCGATAGGCTCATTCAGGTACACGTCACCATTGCGAATCTTTATGTTATACCCGCAGTCGGGATTATTGCATACCCAAGCCTTATAGTGTATGGGAGCGCCCTGGCTCCCGAAGTCCGACAGAGGCAACAGTTTGCCCGACGAACAACTCAAACAACTGGGGAAATCTCTACCTTCCACGAATTCCTCCTCTCCCCTATTTTTCAAGCGCGCCAAGTATAGCGCCCACGCTCAGACTAAACAAGTTCCCCGCTACCGCTTCTGTCGTTCGCCCTGAGCTTGTCGAAGGGAGCTTGTCGAAGGGCCGCCCGTTCATCGTTCGCCCTGAGCTTGTCGAAGGGAGCTTGTCGAAGGGCCGCCCGTTCATCGTTCGCCCTGAGCTTGTCGAAGGGAACTTGTCGAAGGGAGCTTGTCGAAGGGCCGCCACGAACGTAATTGGTTGATAATCCAAAGACCCCCTCTACCCCGCCAGCCTCCGAACCGCCTTCTCATCTATCTCCACCCCAAGTCCCGGCCCCTCCGGCACGGAGAGAAACCCATCTTCCTGATAGAACGGCGCGTCCATTATCCCCTCCCGAATCAGCGACGGCGTGCGGTCGAACTCCATCACCGGCTCCTGCACATAAGGCTCCGGCTCCCCCGACGGCGGACACGGCGGTATCGTTGACGCCACATGCAAACTCGCCGCTATCATCACGGGCGAACCCCACACGTGCGGATTCACCTGTATCCCCTGCGTATTCGCCGTCATCGCCACGTTCCGCATCTCCGTTATCCCGCCCACGTTGATAACGTCCGGCTGCGCTATATCGTATGCCCGCCGCGACAGAAACGGCGCGAATTCGTACCTGGTTCGCAGATTCTCCCCGCCCGCTATCGCCATTGGCAGCGCCGACTTCACCTGGAGATACCCCTCTATGTCCTGAGCGTTCACCGGCTCCTCGAACCAAAGTATGTCCAGATCCGCCAGCCGATTCCCCATCCGTATCGCGCTCGCCGCGTTATACGCCTGGTTCGCGTCCACCATCAGCCGTATGTCCGCGCCGACAGCCTCCCTCAGCGCCGCCACCCGCCTGACATCCTCATCCATCGGAAGCCCGCCTACCTTCGTCTTCATACCCTTGAAACCCGCCTCCACGTACCCGCGCGCCTCATCCAGAAGCCGCGTCGGAAACTCCCCCTCCGTGTAATACAGCCCCGTCGCGTACACCGCCACCTTCTCCCGAACCCTGCCGCCCAGCAACTGGTAAACCGGCTGTCCGAGCGCCTTGCCCGCGATATCCCACAGCGCCGTATCCACCGCGCTGATAGCCGACCCGCCCATGCCCACAGCCACATTCGCGTTATACTGCATCGCGAACATCCTCTGCCACAGACCAATCCGGTTCATCGGATCCTCCCCCATCAGCATCGGCCCGAAATCATTCTCCACAACCGCCCCCGCCGCGCCCCCGCACCCTTCCCCCCATCCCACGACCCCATCATCCGTCGTCACCTTCACCAGCCCCACGCTCCGCTCCCCGATCCACCCCTGCGACCACCCAAAAGGCCGCTCCAACGCCGCCCTCAGCTGAAACGTCTCTATCCTCGCTATCTTCATACTGAACACAACCTTCCTCGATACTCTCATTCTGTTAATATACGCCTGCAACCAAAGAAACAAGCGGTTCCCACCCATGTCCGTATCCATAATCCCATCTTACAGGGTAATGACCCACCTCGCCCGCCGCGCCAGCGGTCTGCCCTACGTCGCCGCGCTAGACTCCCTCGAACAAGGTACGCGTGACTACGTGAGAACGCAACTCGCCCAGGTGCACGCCTCTCTCGTCGAACTCGGCGTCCGCTCCGTCATCGGACAACTCGGAGACCCCGATCCCGACCAATTCCTGGACGCGCTCAACCAACTCAACGACGCCAGACCCCAGACAATAGTCCATGACGCGCTCGAAATCGCCTCCCGCTCCCTTCCCAGGCCCGACCTCTCCGCCCGTATGTTCATCTTCCCGGGCGATGGCGAAAGCGCCGTCCTGGTCAATCAGCTTGGCGGCGTTCTCGGCTTCAGCCTCGGCGCGAGCGCCACCCTGCTGTTCGTCTGGCCGAGTGGCGACTGGCGGGCCAACCTGCGCTACAACGTAGTCCACGAATACGCCCATCTGGTCCGCAATCTCCTGTTCCCCAGGGGAATATCAGGCGGCAGGCTCCTGTACATGAAGACTCAACAACCGGAAACCCTACTCGACGCCATGGTCGCCGAGGGCATATCCGACTGCTTCGCCCGGGAATGCCTGGACGGAGCGCGCCCGCGATGGATGGACGCCGAAGGCCAGATTGACATGGCGAAGATGTGGCCCAGAGTCCACAGGCGCTTCGCCATATCCGACGCCACCGAGATACGCCGCTTCCTCTTCGGAGACGGCGATAGGGTCCCACCCTGGACAGGCTACGCCCTCGGTCACATGATAGTCCAAAGATTCCTTGATAATAACCCCGGCGCCACTATGCCCCGCTTGGTTTCCATGCCCGCCTCCGACGTGTACGACGGCTCTCGAATCGAATCCGACGGAATAGACTGACTCCCCACAACCGTCTTTTCTCCCCTCAGCTTGACCACAGTCTCGTCAACTCCCATCACCCTCACTCGCGCGCGCGGCTCACCCAGCCAACAGACCCAGACCCCGCCTGCTGAACGTCTCTCCAACCGCTCATCCGCGACAACTCACAGCCCAGAGCGGCAAGCGTACGACGTATTGACCTGTGCGACAGACCCAGCGCCCACACCAGCGCCGCAAGCCCCTTCAGTCTCATACTCTGATCATGGCGGTCCACCCCTTCGGGATAGTGTCTGAACGTTCTGACACAGTCCACACATCGGTATCTGTGGACGCTGACTTCTCTGACGTAGAGGTCTTTGACGCGCTTGGGAACCGTCCCATGTCGATTCAGCAAGACGCTGCCGCAGTGCACACAGCCTGATGGACGAGTGTCAGGAACGCTCTTGACTCGGGGAAGTGTGAATCGTAATCTGGACACGGCAGGGGCTCCTGGGTTTTGGTTTGGTTCGTACTCAAAACCTTGTCAGGTTCCCCTGCTGTTTTCTTCTACCACCGTCTATGGGACGGTTACGTCTTTTCGTTTTCGCCTCATCTTCGATCTCTCGTTCGCCCTGAGCCTGTCGAAGGGCCGTCTGTTCATGGTTCGTCCTAAGCTTGTCGAAGGGTCACCATGAACAGATTACTCTAGTGACGCTTAATAATAAAAATATCCCGGTATCAACCTCGATTTATTCACTTATACGTCATATACAAAAGTTCTGAAATATGTTACCATCACTCATATTCAGCGGACTTGAAGCGGGTGCGCCAAGCGAGAGGGCCATAAATGAGCGTATATGTTAGACGTCGGCCAGACCAGAATTGCCCATGATTGGCGAAGCTGGTTACCAGTTTTATAACCTGCCAACAGGAACACGGGTGAATCCATGGACATCAAAGACCTGATAATAGACGACCGCCTGAGAGGGATATTCAAAGTTCATCGGTCAACCATGACCTCCATGGAACTGTTCCGGTTGGAACGGGAGAGAATCTTCAACCGATGCTGGATATACCTGGGACACGAGTCCGAGGTGGAAAACCCCGGAGACTACCGGCGCCGCACAGTGGCGGGCAGACCGCTTTTCTTCGTCCGCGACAAAGACGGCCGGGTGCGCGTGTTCCTAAATTCCTGCCCACACCGGGGCGCTCTGATTTGCCGCCACGACGCTGGGAACGCCCAAGTCCTGCAATGCTTCTATCACGCATGGTCTTTCAATACCAACGGAGAGCTGATCGGCCTCCCGGGCGAGGACGCCTACGGCCCCTACTTCGACCGGAGCGAAATGGGCCTGAAGGAACCGCCCAGAGTCGAAAGCTACCGGGGCTTTTTATTCGTGAGCTTCAACCCTCATGTAGAAGACCTTGTCACATACCTGGCGGGGGCCAGGGACTACCTTGACCTGATAGTGGATCAGTCCGAGGAAGGGATGCGGGTGGTTCCCGGCTCAAACAGGTACTCCACGAAAGCCAACTGGAAATTGCTGGCCGAAAACAGCCTAGACGGCTATCACCTGATACCGACTCATCAGACTTACGTGGACTACATCGCCAGCCTGGGGACGGACGATAGCGGCGATACGATGGACGCTCGTCCTCCTGGCGTGGCGAGATCCTTGGGCAACGGCCATTGCGTGTCGGAGAACATAGCCCGGAATGGCCGCCCCATCGCTCACTGGCATCCATTGTTCGGCGAGGATGCCATCGAGCCGATAGCGCGAGTACGCCAGGAACTGGTTGAAAAACACGGAGAAGAACGCGCCTACCTTATGGCCGATACATCCCGAAACCTGCTGATCTATCCCAACCTGATTATCAACGACGTCGTGGCCATTACCATCAGGTATTTCGAGCCTCTGGCCCCCGACGAAATGGATGTTACCGCCTGGCATCTTGTCCCCAGGGAGGAAGCCGATACCGTGCTGGCCACCCGGCTCGACAGTTACCTGACTTTCTTCGGGCCGGGCGGCTTTGCCACCCCCGATGACGTGGAAGCGCTGGAATCTTGCCAGGCCGGCTTCCGCGCCAGCGAACTGGAGTGGTCCGACATCTCCAGGGGTATGCTAAAGCCGACCCCGGGCACGTCGGACGAACTCCAGATGCGGGGATTCTGGCGACAATGGAGCGCCAATATGCAAGGCCTGGCCAAGACCGACGTACAGGACGGACAACCCGCCAAAATGGAAGCCGCCGCGTCTTTCGTAGCGGACGACTAGCGCCCCGCCGGACCAGGAGAATCATGACGGCAGCCAACAAGCCCACGTTGCGCGAAATGGTAGAGGACTTCCTGTACAGGGAAGCGGCTCTTCTGGATGAATGGCGTTTGGACGAATGGGCCGACCTGTTTACCGAAGACGCGCGGTACGTGGTCCCCACCACCGATTTGCCGGAAGGCGACCCCAGCAGCGACCTGGTGTTCATAGACGACGACATAATCCGGTTGCGCGCCCGCGTGACGCGGTTGAACAGCCGCCACGCTCACCGCGAGTATCCTTGGTCGCGGACACGACGCTTTATTTCCAACGTCAGAGTTGAAGAAATCAGCGATTCCGAGGTCTCAGTCGCCTCGAACGTCCTGGTTTACAGGTTCCGCAGCGGGGAGGGAGCGCCCTACGTCGGCAGCGTTGACTACATCTTGCGTAGAGACGGCGATGATTTCAGGATAGCCTATCGCCGCGCGACGCTGGACCTGGAAACCCTCTCATGGCACGGCGCGGTCAGCGTCATCTTCTGAACGCCGTAGCTGAAGCGCTCCACGCGGACGGCTCGACAGCCTGACCGCGGCTGTCGAACCGTCGCTTATATCCGTCAAGACGCGATTGTCCCGGGACTAGACGCCTTCGACGATGAACGTCGTGGTGTTGCTGCTGCTGTCGCGGATCTCCGCGAGTTCCAGGTACTCAGGCGAGTTGACATAAGCATGGACTCGCTCCATGTTTTCGAACTCCATGACCACCACACGGTGAGGCGTCCGCTCCCCTCCAACAACTTCCGTGGGGCCTCCACGAACCAGGTACTTTCCGCCGTGAGCCTCGGTGACTCCCAACATCCTCTCGGCGAATTCAGCGAACAGATCCTGATCGGTAATCTCATTGTCGGCGATCACATATGCTGCCATTTCCGAACTCCTTTCCTTGTAGTCCGCGCGCGTCTTGCGCTTTCCCCGATTATATCTAATTAACGACGGTCTGACTATTACAAATGACATCAGAGAAAATTGCATAAGTCTCGCCTGTTATCCCGCAATGGCAGGGATTGAACCTAATCACCCCCATCCTAACCTACCCCCGTCAAGGGGTAATGGTGGGCGTTCGGGCGGGCAATGATGACGGCTGGAGCGGCTGGGTGAACTTCGCTCCCTCCGGGCCGTTCGCGCCGCCGGGGTCTCCGCCGGTCACGCCGGCGTCGGTGAGCGTTACGCGCTCCTCCGGAACGCTGAGCGCGTCCTGGCCTGCGGCGTCGGGCGCGACGAGCTATCACGTCACATACAGTTCGGACAACAGGAAGAACTGGTCGCTGGCCGCGCTGAATCATGCTCAGACCAGCATCGTCATCGGCGGCGTTGACGACGCCAAGGCGTACATCGTGGGAGTTCGGGCGGGCAATGACAACGGCTGGAGCGACGATACCCTCAGCGAGATCGGTATCTTCAAGGTGGCGGCGGTGGAGAAGTAGGGGGTGGGGGTGTATTGCGTCGTTTTTGGGCGGGGCGATTGGGACTAGCTTGGCCGGGGTCTGGAAGGGCGCGCGGGACCCGGATGAACTGATACGGGACATCTATGAAGCGCGGCTGGCCGTCAGCAGACAGTAGCAAGGGTCTTAGGCCGCTATGCGCTACCTTTATACGGCATGGTCTTATCCTGCTGAGCAATAACCGACAGCGCTTTGAGCGGCTAGAAGGTTTGGACATCATATCGGTATGAACTGGGAGTGAGTCACCCCCGTCCTGGCCTTCCCCCGTCAAGGGGGAAGGGACTTTAATACCCCTGTCAGCCCGTCGAGGGAGTGGGGACTTTTGCAATCGTCTCACTGCGGCAAAGACTAGACGCCTTCGACGATGAACGTCGTGGTGTTGCTGCTGCTGTCGCGGATAGCGGCGAGTTCCCGGTACTCAGCCGAGTTGATGCAAACCTGCGCCGCCTCGACGCTCTCGAACTCTACGACCACTACGCGGTGAGGGGTTCGCTCGCCTCCGACCACTTCCGTAGGGCCTCCGCGAACCAGGAACTTCCCGCCGTGAGACTCCATGACCCCTACTATCCGATTGGCGAATTCACTGAACGCGCTCTGGTCGGTAATCTCATTGTCAGCAATCAAGTATCCTGCCATTTCCGAACTCCTTTCCTTTGTAGCTTGCGCGTATCTCGCGCTTTCTCCGATTATATCTAATTAACGGCGGTCAGAATACCACAAATGGCATTAAGCCTCTACCTGCACCGTAACTATATCAATTCCATGATACTTTCTGTGGCGCACGGAACTGGCGTAATGACGCAGCAGGCGGAACGAAACTTCTTCTACGTCGGGCGTCTCCGCCTGTTCGCTCATGAAAGAGATATGGTCCTCGATGTTCTCTTCCTGGACGACCGCCAGAAACTCCATCTCGACCATCCCGGAGCCGGGACGCGCTATCAGGATGAGGCGCGGCGGCCTATCTTCCTCGTAGTCCTCTCGCAGTTGCAGCATACTGGACAGCGTTTCTTCTCCGGCGGCGCGCAGCCGGTCTGTCGAGGCGTCGTTCCATCCCATCCTGGATCCCAGGTCGCCCAGGAAGGCGTTTATGCCTGGAAGAGCGGAGATGTCTAGCTCCCCTTCCATGCGTCTGCGGCGAGAAGCCGCCAATTCCAGCGCGGACGACAGAAAGACCGCGACCAGAATGCCGACGAAGACACTGCTCCCGAACACCACGCCCCACGGATCCGCCAGTACATCCGCGAGGACGTTCCGAGTCTGAAAGCCCACCCCGGCCGAGAGAGACAGCCCGACGATGAGAGCCTTTTGCCGGTTGAGGCCGTCCTGCAGCACTGTGCGGAACCCCTCAATGAAGAGCATACCCATGATGATCATAAGAAGCCCTCCGGTCACAGACTGGGGTATCGTGGTGAGAATGGCGACCACCTTGGGCAGTAGGGCCAGTCCGATAAGCAAGGCTCCAATGACATACCCCACGCGCCGCGCCGCGACTCCGGTGAAGTTGATAAGCGCGATGGTCGAGGGCAGATATATCGTCAGGGGGAGTATGCCCGCTATCCCGGACAGCAGCGCCGCTATGCCGCTCGAGTTCAGCGTCCTCTGCACCGCGCGAAAGTCTATCGCGCGCGGCCTGCGCCGGGAGACCTGCTGAATTACGGCGCCCTCGTTGCCGGCCTTGACGGCGGCTACGGAGCTTACGATGAGGAATACCACGAGCAACGCCCAGAAATCCCCGTCCAGGGCGGCGGACAAACCGGGCCACCCGGAGTATTCGGGGAGAGCGAACCAGGGAGCGTCGAGCGCTCGCTGAAAGTCGTACACGCCGAACAGGACCGCGACTGCGGACCCCACCACGATGGCTATGGGCATCGCCAACGGCTGCAGAATCCCCGAAGCGCGCAGCGTCAGAAGCGCGGCCACTACCACCGTAGCACCTCCCACCGCGAGGCCGGCCGCGGGGGATACGCCGACGGGCGCTTCGCCCAGCCTGGCGAGCGCTATGGGCATGGCGGAGATGGCTATCATCATGAAGGCCACTCCGGAGACGACGGGGGTGATTATCCGGCGCAGTCGCGCGAGCCAGACCGCGAAAGCGAACTGAAGCAGAGAGGCAGCGACCACCACCACCGCCATCAGCGACAGCCCGCCTTCCGCTACGGCCAGTACGCAGACGGCGAGAAATGGCGTGCCAGGGCCCACCATGAGTATGTAGCCAGGCCCCAGTCGCCCAATTCTGGTCGCCTGTAGAAACGTAACGCCCCCGGCTATCAACAGGGACGCGAACATTGCCCATGACACGTAGCTTCCGTGGGATCCGGACGCTACCAGGAACGTGGTCAATATCGCGACGGTGTTCGACAGGATGATGATAACGCCCTGGAAAGCGACGCCAAGCGTTATGAGAGGAGGGCTCTCCTCATCCGGCTCATATAGTATCTGTTCATTGACACGCATCCGCGCAGGTCCTCATCCTCGCGGAATGTATCATACCCTTGCGGCATACTCCATAACCTACTAAGATAACTTGCAAGATTATGTCGCAGCCAAGAAACGAATTCACCAACGTAGCCAAGCTCCACGCCGAGGCGTTCGGGGAGCCGGGCAACAGGACTTTCCGTATGTACGCGGACAGCGCGAGCAGTTCCGCGTCGGTCTGGCTTGAGAAGGAAGACCTGTTCCAGCTCGCGCTCGCCATCCAGCAGATAGTCAACTCCATACCCGACGAAAAGCTGTCGCTGGCCAGCCCGCCGACCGAGCGCGAGGCGCGGGGGCTGACCAATCTCGACTTCAAAGCGATGAACCTGGCTCTCGGACACGACCCACGGCGCGGCCTGTTCGTCATTGACGCCTACAACGCGGGCGACGGCGAGGACCCCACCATCCGCATCTGGCTGGACAAGCGGCAGATGCTGGAATTCTCCGAGGACGCCATGAAGGTCTGCGCCTCCGGGCGTCCGCTCTGCCCGCTCTGCGGCAGGCCGATTGACCCCGACGGCCACCGCTGCGCGCGGCTCAACGGACATGCCAAGCTCACGCCCGAAGACCTCTCCCAAGATACCGAAGCCGAATAGCGACCGCCTCACAAGGGGGTTCTTTGCCACGCCGCAGCAGACAGAACCTCAACGTCGTCTTTCCCGTTCCCGAAGACGCCTCTCCCGTGTCTCTGAACGAGGACGAAGTTCGTCCCTTGCTCGAATCGGGCGAGATAACGGGCGGTCACCGTATGCCCTACGGCTCCAACTACACCTTCCTTGTGTGGATAGACGCGGGGCCAGGCAAGTACCTGCGCGCCATATACAAGCCCCGCGACGGCGAACGCCCGCTGTGGGACTTCCCGCTCGGCACGCTCTACCAGAGAGAACGCGCCGCGTTCGTCCTCAGCAGGCTGCTTGGCTGGCCCAACATCCCGCTTACGCTCGTGCGCGAAGGCCCCTACGGGATAGGAATGTTCCAGAACTACGTGGACTGCGACCCCACCGTAACATACTTCGAGATGGCGCGGGACGATGAGTGCTACGAACAACTCTGCCAGATAATGGTGTTCGACCTGATAACCAACAACGCCGACCGCAAAGCCGGACACTGCCTAATGGACGAAGACGGGCGCATCTGGAGCATTGACCACGGCCTCACCTTCCACCCGTCGTTCAAGCTCCGCAGCGTAATGATGGAGTTCTGGGGCAGGCCGATTCCCGACAGCCTGGTCGCCGACCTATCCGCCCTGTACGACAATCTCAACGCCAATTCCGCCGACACCGCCCCGCTCGTCGAACACCTGGACAACCGCGAGGTCAAGGCATTGAAGAAGCGAGTCCGCTTCCTTCTCCGAGACCGCGCCATCCCCAACCTGGACCCCAACTACAACATCCCCTGGCCGTTCGTGTAGGGTTGACAAAGCCTATTGCCGGTCGGCTCTTCAATCTCTGAAAGGATTCTCGATAGTCAGACCTTCTATCCGTTGCCCGTCCTGCATATCTTCCGTGTACAGACGCTCGCAGTCCGCCTCGAGCGCGGCGGCTACTATCAGGCTGTCGTAGAAACTGAAGCCGTACCTGTCTCTCAACTCAAGACCCCGCATATACAGTCCCGGCGAAGGATCCACTTGCCAGAGAGGTTGCAAAGTATCATCCAGCATCTCTCGAATTGCGTCTTGGGTTGCATCGTGCTTTCGAAGCATGACATTTATGGTTTCCTGGACAACTTGATAACTTACGCATCCAGTCTTGTCTTCCAGCACCCTGTCTATCAATTCCGACGCTATCCTGTGTTTGCGGTCATCGGCCTCATCAATCGAGTAAACGAAGATGTTAGTGTCCAGAAAGCTATCGCCGTTCATTCATTTCGTCCCGCGTGAACTTCCGTCCATTCGTGGAAAGGCCTTTTCTCAACTTATGGATCGTCCTCATAGCCCTCGCGGCGCGCGCTTTGCGGATTCGAGCGTAATCCTCTTCCGTGGGCGCGTCTCCCTCGTATTCATTCGCGTAATTCTCAAGCCACCGGCTCAGTTCAGCCTCCAGGGACGTATTTTCAGAGTCGGCGCGCAGGCGCGCTATGTCAACTATCCTTTCGTCTTCTCTCAGAGTTATCTGCTTACGCATCTGTCTCTCCCGTCAATTGGCGTTGCCCATCGTATTGTACACCCATTCCTCCTTGGCGTCCCAATGGTGGAGAGGGCAGCGGACAACGCAGTCTCAGCTCCCAATTCCTAATTGGCGAAATCCCTGATACACTGCGTCCCGCAACAGAAAATTTGTGGAGGCGCTAACGATGAAGATAACCGATATTCAGGTAAACCAGCTAAAGCCCGCCGGCAGCGCGGCGGCCGGAACCCCGTTCGTGGGCAGGCCCGGACGCCTGCTCGTCCGCGTGTTCACCGACGAGGGCCTGGTGGGAATATCCGAAGGTTCGCGCGGACTCGGCGTATTCCGAGCTTACCTGGACGAAATCATAAAGCCGCTGCTGGTAGGCATGGACCCGCTCCAGCCCCGCCAGATATGGGATTTGCTCTCGCTCGGAACGGGAGAGCGCGCCACACGGCTACCCTCCCAGATAGTCGGCTCCATAGACGTCGCGCTCTGGGACATAATGGGCAAGGCCGCCGGAATGCCCGTGTACTCGCTGCTGGGCGGCGCGGCCAGAACCGAGATACCGCTCTACTGGAGCAGGGGCAGCGGATGGCGAAAGTCGCCCGGCGAGATGCTCGAAGAGGTGCAGGAAGGTTACGAGCGCGGTTTCCGCGCCTTCAAGATTCGCATGGACTGGCGCGACTACCGACAGGACAGCGACCCAGATAAGGACTTCGCCATATTCAGGGCCTGCCGCGAGTGGCTGCCGGACGACGTGCCTCTCGGCTTCGACGCCAACTGCGGCTACTCCGTCTCCACCGCCATAATGCAGGGCCGAAGGCTTGAGGAGATGGGCGTCGCCCACTTCGAGGAGCCGCTCCCGCAGTACGACTTCCCGGGTCTCAAACAGGTAGTGGACGCTCTCGATTGCCATGTTTCGACCGGCGAGCAGGAGACCTCGGCCTGGCGGTTCAGGGACCTTATGCTGCTCGGCAACCCCGACATCCTCCAGCCCGACATTCTGAACGTCGGCGGCGTCTCGGAGATAATGCGCGTGTACGAAATGGCGGTGGCGAACAACAAGGTCATCATGCCGCACAGCCCCAACATCGGCGCGAACTCGCTCGCCAGCCTGCACGCTTACAGCACGGTCACCAACGCGACCCGCCCGCACGAATTCTCCGAAGAGTTCACCGGCCCCGCCGAAGGTGTAGCCGAGCTATTCGAGGAGCCCATCATCCCCGAGAACGGCAAGATAAAGCTCGCCGACCGCCCCGGCCTCGGCCTTGAGCTGGACGAGAACGCGCTTGCCGCGGCCATAGTGGATTAACGTCAACCGTGGCCCCGCGCTCCTCCTCTGGCGACAGATGGGGCGTGGGGCTACGGCGCGACGGCGGGAACGAGCTTTCGAATTCGTCCGTCGCCTTTGGTCAATAGGTATAGTTCACCCGCGTCATCAATGCCAAGCCGAATATCCACGCGCAGGCTGCCGGGGTCCCTGTACGTGTTAGGGTATCCCGCCACTTCCTTCAACCCGCGCTCCCGCCCGTCGAAGGCTATCCTGAGTTCCTTGATAGGCGCGGGCTCTCCCGGCGTCAGGGCGTCGGTCTCTATGTAAAAGACGCGCCCGACAACTATGTCGGCGAAAACGTACTTGCCGCGCAGTTCGGGAATGGCGTCGCCCCGATATGCGAATCCGCTGCCTACGGCAAAGCCCTCGTCATGGTCGTACTGCGCCACCGGATATATCATCTTCCGCTCATCCCGGGGACGGGAATAGACGGGCGCGTCGGCGTCCAGGCCCAGGCCGGGAGCCGTGGCGAATGTCCCCTCCCGGACGCGCCACCCGTAGTTGCCTCCCGCGACTCCAAGATTGATCTCCTCCACGTTGTCCTGGCCTATGTCAATAAGGAACATCCTGCCGTCGGCGTCCCAGCTGAAGTGCTGTGGATGGCGCAATCCGTAAGCCCATAATTCCGGTATGCCGCCGTCTCCGTCAGCGAAGGGATTGCTCGGCGGTATGCCATATCCCTTGCCCGTCGCCAAATCGGCCAGGGGATCAATGCGTACTACCGCGCCTAGCGGCGTGCTGGTCTTCTGGCCGTTATCGTTCGGATCGTTTCTGCCCCCGCCGTCCCCAAACCCTATGTACAGCAGACCGTAATCCTCGGACGCCGCTTGGGCGGTGGGGTTGAATCCAATGCTGCCGATGTTGTGCCAGCGTCCGAACTGACCGACGCGAAGCGCCTCGCGCCATCGGCCCTGAAACTCGCTCGCCTCGGCGTCGGAGGCGGTCCATTCGTAAACTACGCTTTCCTGATTTTGACCGCTCTCGTCGAGGTAGTCGGCGACGCCGCTGTCCGGGCCGGCGGTGAACGCGGTATAAAACTTGCCGTATCCCGGCTTGCCCGCTTCCCCAAACTGTGGATGGAAGGCAAAACTCAAAAGCCCGGCTTCGTTTGGAAAAGGGTGATTGTAGAAGTCAACCGGATAGTCGCGAATGTCCAGATACAGTCGCGGCTCCGAGCCGTTGACGTCCGTGATGTAGATCAGTCCGCGCAGGTCGTTGAAAGCCAGTCGCCCGGAGCCGTCCGGGAGCGGCTGCAAGTACTGGATACGGGCGTAGGCCCGGTTGGTATATTCGGGATGAGCCGGGTCTTCGCTCCTGGGCGCTCTGACGAATTCGACCGCTTCCACGACTATGCCGCCCTTCGCGATCCTTTCCGGTATCGGGTCATCGAGCGGGACGGGAGGCCCGTCCGGCATACAGCCGATAAGCGCGGTCAGCAGAAGAAATGCGGTCAAAAGCGGAAGACGCCCGGTTCCGTTGATAAATTTTGACGCCAAACCGCGCCGCCTCTCTTTCCGTCCCGGCGAAGCCGGGGATGGGCGAAAGTCCCTTATACGCTCACCAACTCAATTGTCGCCAATTCTACCGAGCGCCAACGCGAGTTTCACCTTGTCTTGAGTTCAGGATCAGGTTCTTTCGATTATTTCCCGATACCGCTTCTGTCGTTCGTCCTGAGCTTGTAGAAGCGCCGCCACGAACGTAATTGGTTGATAATCGAAGGCCCTGGGGTTCAGGATGCGCTGAGATTGCCGTTCGCCAGCCATCAGGGTATATTAACGGAGTGAAGGAGGGATACCATGAAACAGCGAACTCTGGGTTTCGGAACCCTGGTCGGCATTATGCTGGCAGCCCCGATGATAGCGATGATGTACGCCGCCCAGAAGTGGGTGAAGTTGTCCTTCGCTCCGTTCGACGTGTTCGACTGGATAGCGCGTCTGCTGCCCGGCCCCGTCGTCACCTTCGGCATTGACCGGATGGTTGACGCGCTGCTGCTGTTCGGCGCGAGCGTGTCCGGCACCGCCAAGACCGCCGAGCAGACCATGGCCGTCGGCCTCTTCTTGGTCGGCGTGGTGATCGCCACCGTCCTCGTCTTCATCTACATAGACAAGTGGGACATAGCCGGGTGGGGCGGCTTCGGCCCTCTGGCGGGCGTCATCCTCGGCGTTCCCGCCGGCCTCGTCACCGCCTACATTGGACAGTCAACGCTTCACCCCGTCGTCAACTTCGCCTGGGTATTCCTGCTGTTCATCACGTGGGGCAATGTGGCGGCGAAATCCGGGCGCAAGCTCCTCGCCTCGCCGCCCGCGCGAATGTCGGAAGAAGACGGCGAAGTTCAGGAAGAGCGCTCCGTCCAGGTCATAGACCGCCGCAAGTTCCTCATACAGATGGGCGTCGCCACCGCCACTATCACGGTGGCGGGCGCGGGACTGGGACGCGCGCTAGCCGTCTCGGAACGCGAGAGTCTGGAAAGAGAATTGGCGGCTATCCAGTCCCGCCAAATGCCCGATATGCCCCCGATGATAGAGCTTCCCAATGAGGCCGATCCGGTCAAGCCCGCGCTCGGCACCCGCCCCGAATACACCGCCGTCAGGGACCACTACCAGATATTCATACGCTCCCAGCCGACCGTCATTGACGGCGACACCTGGGAACTCCCCATCACCGGCCTGGTGGATAACCCAGTCAATCTGACTTTGAGCGACATCCGCAACAACTACGAGCCCAGAAACGAGTTCGTCACCCTGTCCTGCATATCAAACCGCGTGGGCGGCGACCTGATAAGCACCACCTACTGGACGGGCGTCAGCGTGCAGGACATACTCGCCGAGGTTCGCCCAACGAGCGACGCGCGCTACATGATCATCTATTCCGGCGACGGCTTCTACGAAACCGTTGACCTTGACCTGATCAGGTCCGACGAGCGCGTCATGTTCGCCTACGCCTGGGACGGACGCCCCATACCCTTCGACCACGGCTTCCCGCTCAGAATTTGGCTCCCCGACCGCTACGGCATGAAGCAGCCCAAGTGGATTACCGGAATCGAGATTGTGAACGAGTACAAGGAGGGCTACTGGGTCGAGCGCGGCTGGGACGAGGTGGCGCGCATGAGAGCCACCTCGGTCATAGATACCGTTGCAGTCGACTCCGTTATTGAGAAAGACGGACAGAAATTCGTCCCAATCGGCGGAATCGCGCATAACGGAGTGCGCGGCATATCCAAAGTGGAGATCGAAGTATTCAACACGGGCCAGTGGTACGAAGCCGAACTTCGCCAGCCCCTTTCCGAAGCCAGTTGGGTAATCTGGCGAGTTGATTGGCCCTTCCAGGAAGGAAACCACGACTTCCGGGTACGATGCGTGGAAGCCGACGGAACGCCCCAGATAGAAGAATACAACCCGCCCAGGCCGAGCGGAGCCACCGGTCACCACCACAGAAGCGAGACCTTATGACAAAAGCCTCCTCCAGCGTCAAGGGCAGGCAAAAATCCCTTCCCCCTTGATGGGGGAAGGCTAGGATGGGGGTGACTCCGCCAATCCAAGTTCAATGCCTACCCCTCTCAGCCCTTGACGGGAGAGAATTGAGGTGAGGGTGAAACCCCTCCAAGTAGATTTTGAGATAATTACCAAGGGCAGAACATGAACGATCTAATCAAACTCACCGCCCGCCAGGCCGTAGCCGAACTGAAACGGGGCGCCGTATCGCCCCCGGAACTCATAGACGCCGCGCTCGAGCGCATAGACCAGACCGGCGCCGCCGTGAACGCGCTCCCTACAATCTGCGCCGACAGGGCCAGAGACAACGCCGCCCGCCTGTCCGACCTGGACGAATCCGCCACCCCGCGCGGCTACCTTCACGGCCTCCCCATAGCCATCAAGGACCTCGTTGACGTGGCCGGCGTCCGCAGCACTCGCGGCTCTCCCATATTCGCCGACCACGTGCCGGACAAGTCTGACCTTCTCGTAACCATCCTCGAATCCAAGGGCGGCGTAGTTCTCGCCAAGGCCAACACGCCAGAGTTCGGCGCGGGCGCGAACACCTTCAACGAGGTCTTTGGCAAGACTCGCAACCCCTGGGACACCTCCAAGACCTGCGGCGGATCGTCCGGCGGCTCCACCACCGCGCTCGCCTCCGGCCAGATATGGCTGGCGTCCGGCAGCGACTTCGGCGGCAGCCTCAGAATCCCGGCCAGCTTCTGCTCCGTCGTCGGACTGCGCCCCACCCCTGGCCGCGTCGCGCGCGGCCCCAGCGCCATGCCGTTCGCCAACCTGTCCGTCGAAGGCCCCATGGGCAGGAACGTCGGCGACGTAGCCCTCATGCTCGACGCCCAGGCGGGCGCGTATCGGGAAGACCCGCTGAGCCTGCCAGCGCCAAGCCGCTCATTCGTTGACTGGGTGGACAATCCCACGCCGCCCGCGCGCGTCGCCTACTCCCCCGACCTCGGCATAACCCCGGTGGACTCCGAGGTGGCGGAGATATGCCGCTCAGCGATTGACAAGTTCACCGACATCGGCGCTGAGGTGGACGAGGCCGCGCCCGACTTCACCGACGCCGAGTGGATATTCCAGACCTTGCGCGGCGCGCAGTTCGTCGCGTCCTACGACTCGCTACTCAGAGAACATCGCTCCGAACTCAAAGAGGAAGTCATCTGGAACATCGAACACGGCCTCGCGCTCAGCCCGCAGGACATAGCCCGCGCCGAACTCGGACGCGGCGCGATAATCAACCGCTGCGCCGACTTCTTCCGCGACTACGACATCCTCGTCTGCCCCACCGTCGTCGCGCCCCCCTTCGACGTCGACACCCGCTACCTCGCCCAGATGGAAGGCCACGCCTTCCCCACCTACATAAGCTGGCTCATACTCACCTTCGCCCTCACCCTGACCGGCTGCCCGGTAATATCCGTCCCTTGCGGCTTCACCAAGTCCGGCCTCCCCGTCGGCCTCCAGATAATGGCCCCCTGGAAACAAGAAGGCCACCTCCTCGGCATATCCGCCCTCTTCGAGCAGGCGGCGGGCATCAGCGGGCTTGTGCCGCTGGATCCGCGGTCTTGTGAATAGAGCAATTTGACATTGGCAATTTGGGTGATATGATTGAATCAAGAGTGAACCAACGAAATAGAGCCTAGCAGTCAATACTTCATGAGAGGTTCAGAATAGGTCGCCATCATCCTGATAATATCTATGGTCAAGAAAAAGAATCGGAGAATTTCTAATGACATCGCAAGGCATCATCATGACCGTAGGAAACACCTCGGAGCCAATGATATATTCTCTGCGAAATAAAGAGGAAGCAGAAAGGCCTTCCCATATTCTATTCATATCTGACGCTAATAACGGGCGTTCCATTTATGAAATGATTATGCCCAGTGTAAACTATTCTCCTCTCTTCGAGGTTCTCTGGCTATCTGATCCTTTTGATATTCAGAAATGTTATGAAGAGATAAGAAAACGCTCAGAGGAATGGATTGGGCAATCAGAGCTGAAGCCGGAAAATGCGCGCGTGGATTTCACTGGCGGAACTAAGGCAATGTCTGGAGCTCTTATACTGGCCGCGGCGGAACTGAATCTCAATACGTTTGAATACGTCTCGGGTACAGATCGAGATCCTGAAACCGGCCGGGTTGTATCCGGTCAATACATCGTAGCCTTGCCAAGTCCTCTGGACACTTACGCTGTACGCGAACTTGAACGCGCCAACTTGCTGCTGGGCCACTTCCACGCTGACGCCGCCGCCCAGATACTTTCAGAAGCCACCGAAAAGTGCGCGGAACAGGTTAGAGCGCGTATAGAAACCTACGCGGGAATCGCCAACTGCCTGGCCCGTTCCGACCGTTTTGAATTTGGCAAGAAGGGCCTATATCTGGCAACGAATTTAGATGAACATCTTGCTAGACTCCAGCTCTTCAACTACCCACTATATGAATGCCTCGTCCCGTTCGTCACTCACTGGAGGGTTATCAGTCATCAAACAATAGCGGACAACAAAACCCCGGGCAGGGAAACCTTGCTGGAACTACTAGCCAACGCAGAACGACGCGCGGGCCAGTTTCGCTTCGATGACGCTACGGCGAGACTCTACCGCGCCGTTGAACTTCATGCCCAGATTCTACTAAAGCAATCGTTTAACGCTGAGCTCGGTCAACCCAAATTGGAAGACTTCCCCATCAATCGCTATAATGATGTAAGACTGATACTTGGCGGACCTGATCAGAATGGAAGATATAAAGTATCCCTCCAAAATATATTTCGCCTCTTGGAACTGAGCGACGACGAGGATATCAGACCACAGTCCACGGTAGGGGAAGCTCTTGCCAGCCACCTGTTCAAGCGAAACCAATCTATTCTCGCCCATGGCGCTCGTCCGGCAAGCCAAGACGACTTCCAAAAATTCTGGGAAGCTATACTATCCGCTCTCCAAATCAGCGACTCTGACATCCCACGCTGGCCCGAAGTAGAATTTACGCTGAACTAGTCTTCGCGGATATACTTTCCTTTTAGATCATCCTTCAGCTTCTCTTTTACCTTACTATACAAGATCACTCCTATGCCTAACACTATTATAATGCCTGACACTACAATTTCCATTATATCTATCTCGTCTCCGATTATAACACTTATTGCAAGTGCTGCTACCCCGAATATTACAATTGCTATGTATGCTAATGTGCTCTTCCCAGAATCCATTACCTTACCCCATAAATATGCTGCTAAAATCATTAAAGGTGCTATCATGATTAAGGAAGTCTCCGGTGACCATGACAAACCTAATCCTCTCAACATCCATAGTATTATCGATCCTATTACCCCTCCCAGAAAACATCCCATCCACAACCTCTCAAACCAACCTTTCCCAGTCTTTGAAGGAGACCGATATTCACCCCCATCAAAGTAATACCATCTATTGAGATCGTGATTGAGTAGATAGGTCATATTATCATCCCGGTCGTAAGATATAGTTATTCTATCATTTCGATTCAACTGTAGATTTTCCGGATGCTGAAATTCATGAACATCTTCTTGTCCGCTTGGCAAGCGTACCCTCAGCGAATAGTTATTGGTTTTCTCCTGACCGCTGTAGTGTCTATCATACCTTACTACTACAAAAGTCTGAGTGGAGTAGTCGGCGCCGCATAAGACGCATACAACCGATGAAGGGCCACTTTGATCCATGTGATGTTCATTGATTGATGTACACCTTCTGTTGGCGCACTTTGACGCCGTGGTCTGAGTTGATGTCTCTGATCGCTCAACAGGCGCGGCCGGTTGGGGCATCGTGGACACCTGATCCCGCATATCTTCCAACAAGCTTACTGAACCAGTAGCGTTGATGTAATTCAAGACCTTTATGATGTTGGTAAACGCGCTAATGACTTCATTCCGGTCAATGTCCTGAGTCCCCGGATGAGACGCCTGATTCCTAGCGCCCGTTATCCAGCCCAGAGTGCCGAAGACGGTTCTGTCGTATCCAAAGTGAACTGAAAAGCACATATCCCAGTTGTTTTCGATTATCGGTCTGAAGTGTCCAACATCCAGCGTCTCATCCACGTTGCCCTCGTTCCTTTCGAGGTCTCGCTCGAAACTAGCCGCTCCCTCTTCATTGAGCGATGACTTGATCACGTCAGTTACATCAGAGCCGTGAACGCCTCTGAGCGTAGTGAGAATAAACGGACGCATGGTGTCCCTGTATATATTCAGTCCCCTCACAAGAGCTTCTTGGTTAGGACGCTGTACTATCGCCATGATATCTCTCCTTGAACTAGAATGTGAAGTTCTGAGAAGCCGTACCCGTCGGCCCTTGAAATCAGCTACTCCGGCATCCCTTGTTACCTTAAATCTCAATCTATGTTTAACTAATTAGCTATCTTATACTTATGCTATTGTAGGAATTTTTCCTACTACATAAATATCATAAAGACACTAACTATTATTAAGATTATCAAAAACCCTCCTATACTGAAAAGGAGACAACCACCTCCACCGAAAGGCCAACACCTATTGAGATCGTGATTGTACAGATATGTCCCAACCCTATTCCTATCGTAAGATATGGTTATTCTATCATTTCGATTCAACTGTAGATTTTCCGGATGCTTAATTTCATAAATGTCTTCTCTTCCGCTTGGCAAACGTACTCTCAGTGAATAATTATTGGTTTTCTCCTGACCGCTGTAGTGTCTATCATACCTTACTACTACAAAAGTCTGAGTGGAGTATCTGGTTGAGCATGAACTACACACAACCGATGAAATACCATTTTGATCCATGGGATGTTCATTGAATGATGTACATCTTCTGTTGGCGCACTTTGACGCCGTGGTCTGAGTTGATGTCTCTGATCGCTCAACAGGTGCGGCGGGTTGGGACATCGTGGACACCTGATCCCGCATATCTTCCATCAATCTTACTGAATCCGTTGCATCGATGTAATTCAAGACCTTTATGATATTGGTAAATGCGCTAGTGACTTCGTTCCGGTCAATGTCCTGAGTCCCCGGATGAGACGCCTGATTTCTGGCGCCCGTTATCCATCCCAGAGTGCCGAAGACGGTTCTGTCGTATCCAAAGTGGACCGAAAAGCACACATCCCAGTTGTTTTCGATTATCGGTCTGAAATGTCCAACATCCAGCGTCTCATCCACATTGCCCCCATTCCTTTCGAGGTCTCGCTCGAAACTAGCCGCTCCCTCTTCATTGAGCGATGACTTGATCACGTTGGATATATCAAATCCGTGAACGCCTCTGAGCGTAGTGAGAATGAACGGACGCATGGTATCCCTGTATATATTCAGTCCCCTCACAAGGGCTTCCTGGTTGGGACGCTGCACTATCGCCATGATCTCTCTCCTCTGACAGCCGTATTGCATCAGCCCCCTATCAACCCTGCTATCCGCTCACCTATCACCCCTGTTCAGTCCTGTCTGAGGTTGAACAGAACATACACCGCGAACGCGCGCCTGTCCTTAACGGCAGCCCTGTTGAACCGGATTATAGCTTCCGTCACTTCTTCAACCATTTGGATGACATCGGAACGAGAAAAACGCGCGTCTGGATTATAGTCCGCCGAATGTCGTTCACGCTGCATACCAATGAACATTCGCCCAAAACTCTGTATTTCCGCGGGAAATTTGTTCAACATATTCTGGTTGGAACAACGACTTCTGGCAGGTCCGTGTTCCAGGGCGCGATAAGTCTGTCGCCATGCCCCCTGGCTTCGACTGGCCGGCGATACTCCAACCAGCGTATCGGCGCAGCAGCGAGCCAACGTATGGAACAGCGCGTAATAGGCGCAACTCACACCGCGGCTCAGTTCCGTTTGGCGAGGCCGTCCTATCCTGTCATTGAGTTCCCCGGACGCCAGGTACAGGGCGATTCTTATCAAGTCATGCGGATTTACCATACCTGTCTGCGTACACCTCTTCCCAATCCGATTTCTCCACGAACGACTTGCTGGGTGGACTCATCACTCCAAGTTCCAGCAAACAGGGGGTGATGAGCGTGTATAAACTCAATGTCCACTTGGGATCCAGCAACTTCTGGTCGCCGTCAAAAATCACGTATATGTGCAGGTACTCATCCCCATAGTAATCTACCTTGGGTATCACCTTAACCTTATCGAACGCGAGACCGTCCTCATCGCCGAAACGCTCTTCGAGGAGCTCCTCCACTTTTTTCGCCACTTTCTCACGCGCTGACGCTTCTATCACTTTCCACCTCCTGACGCGGATCGGGTTTACACCGATCTATTCTGGAAGAGCCATTCTACCATCGGAGCGCCGATACCGCCAATCTTAAAACTGAGACAGACAGGCGGAATAGAGCGGCGCGATCAAGAGTCCAGAACGACCAACCCCCTCCAAGAGACTGGCCGTTCCCGCGATCCTCAGCCTATCCCCAGGGTCTTTCGGTTATTTCCCGATACCGCTTCTGTCGTTCGTCCTGAGCTTGTCGAAGGGCCGCCACAAACGTAATTGGTTGATACTCGGAAGACCCTGAGCCTATCCCCCCTCCCCTATCAACTCCGCTATCCGCTCCCCTATCATCATCGTCGTCACGTTCGTGTTGGCCCGTATGCAGTCCGGCATTATCGAGGCGTCCACCACGCGCAGACCCTCCAGCCCGCGTACCCGTCCGTGCTGGTCAACCACCGCCATCGGGTCGTCCGGCGGCCCCATCTTGCACGTCGCCGAGATGTGCTGTCCCGTCGTCGCCTCGCGCATCATCCAGTTGTCCAGCGCGTCGTCCGACTCCAGGTCCGAGTCCAGCGGCTCGATTCGCTCCGCCAATACGTCCTTGAAATCATCATGCTCCGCCAGTTCCAGGCACTTCCGCACCCCCTCGCGCGACCGCTGCCTGTCGAACTCCTCCGCGAAGTAGTTGTAGTTCAGCTCCGGCTGGTCGTTGACGTCCGCCGAGGTCAGCCGCAGCTCGCCCGAACTCACCGCCAGGTCGAGTATCACCGACATACGAACGCCTAGCGGAACCATCCTGTCCCCGCCTCGGTTTATCCGCTCGGTGGCGAAATTCACCATCGTTATCTTCATGTCGTTCCGAAGGTCTGAGCCGGTCGCCGTGTACCGCAGCATGAGTTGGCTTCTCGGAGCCAGCGCCAGACTCTCCAGGTCTATATGCGGCTGCGTCCGCCAGGTGGCCCACACAACCGGATGGTCGCGCAGATTCTGTCCGACGCCCGGCAGTTCATGGACTACCGGAACGCCCACCTCTCGCAGATGCTCCGCCGGGCCGACGCCGGACAGCATGAGTATCTGCGGAGACGCGATAGCGCCCGCGCTCAAGATGACATTCTCGCCCTCTACGACGAACCTCTCACCGCCGCTCTCCACCTCCACGCCCGTCGCCCGTCCGTCCTCTATCACGACCCGATGCGTGAGGCAATCGCCCCTGACCGTCAGGTTCAGCCGGTGCCTGGACATTGCCAAGTAGCCCACGTTCGTGCTCCAGCGTATCCCGTTCGGATTGTTGAACGGCGTCGGCCCAATGCCCGTCACGTCCGGGTGATTCTGGTCCGGCCCGTCCGGGTGTCCGGCGGCCTTCACCGCGTTGTAGAACGCCGCCTGCGCCGCCGGCCAGGTCTCCCGCCCGAACCGGCGCGCGATTATCGGCCCCTCTGTCCCGTGGAAGTCGCCGCTGAAGTCCGTGTCCGTCTCCAACTTGCGGAAGAACGGCAGCACCTTCTCATAGCCCCACTCGTCGTTGCCCTTCGCGGCCCAGGCGTCGTAGTCCTCCGGCATCCCGCGCAGGAACACCTGCCCGTTGATGGCGCTCGACCCGCCCGTGACCTTGCCGCGCGGCACCATCATCGGCTCCGCCAACTCGGTCGGCTTTCCCCAGAACTGCCAGTTGTGATCGCTCGTCATTACGTCCATTCCGGTCGCGTAACCGTGCCTGACCTCTTCCGGCAGATTGTCAATCTCCGAGCCGTAATCCGGCCCCGCCTCAAGCAGCAGGACGGACTTGTTAGGGTCCTCCGAAAGTCTTGTAGCCAGTATCGAACCGGCCGATCCCGCGCCTACGATGATATAGTCGTACTTCATCTGACAGCCTCCATATCCGGGACTCTGAACCTGATTTAGCGAATCCTATATCCGCAAATCGCTTTCGTCAATAATCTTTCAGGATTCGACCAGGGTCTTTCGATTATCAACCAATTACGTTCGTGGTGAGCTTGTCGAACCATGAACGGCGGCCCTTCGACAGGCTCAGGGCGAACGACAAAAGCGGTATCGGGAAATAATCGAAAGACCCTGGGGATTCGATAGGAGGTCTTCCTGTTATCAGTTTTGGGTCGCGGGAATTGTGGAATGGCGGGGCTGATGGTGATAGAATATCCCGTGCGCTGGCGCTCTATCCCGATGCGAGGTGTGATATGACTACCGCCAACACAATGACCAAAAGACCGAAGGCCCAACTAACCTTCGAACTCCCCGACACGCCTCCACGCGACCCTGACGAAATGACCAGTTACGACCTGCTCCACTCACTCGGCAACTCTCACCACATCATCAGACACCTCGGAAACGAGGAGACCACCCTGGTGTTCACAGACAAGTACATCTCCCTCAATCCGTTCTCCGGGTCCTCCGACCTGAGAAGGAACCCGGACCTCGCCGTCGCGTTCAACGCTGACCGAGACGCCTTTCTACGCAGCAACGGCTACATCATCAGCGAGCAGGGCAAGCCGCCCGACTTCGTTATCGAAATAGCCTCCAGAAGCACGGCGCGGATTGATGTCGGACAGAAGCGGGATGACTACGCGCTGATGGGAATACCCGAGTATTGGCGTTTCGACGAGACCGGGGAGTTTCACGGAGCGAGGATCACGGGCGAGAGGCTGCTGGAAGGTCGCTACGAACCCATGGCCATTCGGGAGTTGTCCGAGGGTGTGTTGGAGGGATACAGCGAGGCTCTGAACCTGAATATCCGTTGGGAACACGGTCAGTTGGGATGGTACGACCCGGCGACCGGACTTCACATACCCACATTCGACGGCGAGCGCGAACGCGCCAACATTGCCGAGGCCCGCGTCCGTGAACTTGAAGCCCAACTCAGGCGGTTGCGCGACTCCTGATCGGCGAGCCTTGGGGATTTGACCTGAATCCGCGCCGCGAATATACTCGCTGGAACATCTAGCAGACTGAGCGCGCGGAGCGACCAATGACCACGACCCACACCGCCCCCAACCACGACACCCGCGAACTGACCACCCAGGACGTCCTCGGCGGAGGCGCCCCCCAGATACTCACCCACGCGCGCGGCCCAAGCGGGACGCTCCCCTTCACCGAGGACTTCCTGGTCAACGGCGCGAGTGGCGACCACTTCGGCATGACCCAGAACGCCGGCATGGGCTGGAACCCGATCGAGCTTCTCAGAAAGCAGTTCGTCATCCTCTCCACCGCCGGCGGCCTCAGAAACCCCGACGGCTCCCCCGTAGCTCTCGGACTCCACACCGGCCACTTCGAGCTTTCCACGATGGTTCAGGCCGCCGCGCTCGAACTGCGCGAGCAGGGCGCGATTCCGTTCGCGCTCTTCTGCTCCGACCCCTGCGACGGGCGAACGCAAGGCACGACCGGGATGCTCGACTCGCTCCCATACCGCAACGACGCCGCGCAGGTCTTCAGGCGACAGGCGCGCTCGCTGCCCACCTCTCGCGGCGTCATGGGCGTCGCCTCATGCGACAAGGGTCTGCCTGCCATGATGATGGCCGTCGCCGGGCTGCGCGACACCCCCGTCGTCGTAGTGCCGGGCGGCGTAACCCTAGCGCCCGAACACGGCGAGGACACCGGCATGATCCAGTCCATCGGCGCGCGCTTCGCCCAGGGCGAGGTCACGCTCGAATACGCTCAGGACGTCGGCTGCCGCGCCTGCGCCTCTCCGGGCGGCGGATGCCAGTTCCTCGGCACCGCCGGAACGTCGCAGGTCGTAGCCGAAAGCCTCGGACTCGCCATAACGCACGCCGCTCTCTCGCCCTCCGGCACGGGCGCGTGGTTGGACATAGCCCGCCGCTCAGCCCGCGCCCTGGTCATGTCCGAGAAGCGCGGCGTGTCCTCACAGGATATACTCACCGACGCCGCCTTCCAGAACGCCATGGTCGTTCACGCCGCCTGCGGAGGCTCCACCAACCTGCTGCTCCACACCCCCGCCATAGCGCACGCCGCCGGACGCGCCCGCATGGGCGTCGCCGACTGGAACAGGGTCAACAAGGAGACGCCGCGCATAGTGGACGTTCTGCCCAACGGCCCGACCGGATACCCGACCTCCGTCCTGTACGCCGCGGGCGGGGTGCCGGAGGTGATGCTGCACCTGCGCCGCATGGGTCTGCTCGATACATCGGTACTCACCGTCACCGGCCAGACGCTCGGCGAGAACCTGGACTGGTGGGAAGACTCCGAGCGCCGCCACGACGTCCGCCAGTACCTGCGAAACGAGACCCGCGTTGATCCCGACAACGTGATAATGACGCCGGACAGGGCAAAGGCCAGCGGCCTGACCAGCACTGTCTGCTTCCCCGCCGGAAACCTCGCGCCCGAAGGCTCGGTCATCAAGAGCACCGCGATTGACCCGACAGTGGTTGATGACGACGGCGTGTATCGCAAGATCGGCCCGGCCAAGGTGTTCCGCTCCGAGAGGGCCGCCATCGCCGCCATCAAGAGCCGCGACAACGACGAGAAGATAAAGGCAGGCGACATAATGATTCTCACCTGCGGCGGGCCGCTCGGCACCGGCATGGAAGAGGTCTATCAGATTACCGCCGCGCTCAAGCACCTGTCCTACGGCAAGAACGTCGCGCTGATTACCGACGCGCGCTTCTCAGGCGTCTCCACCGGAGCCTGCATCGGACACGTCGGCCCCGAGGCGCTCGCCGGAGGCCCAATCGGCAAGGTCAGGGAGGGGGACGTGATAGAGATAGTCGTTGACCGCAACAGCTTGGAGGGTACGATAAACCTAGTCGGCGAGAATGGCGATAACATGGGCGCGGACTGGGGCGACGCCCAACTGGACGCCCGCCCAGACCCCGACGACCTGGAACCTCATCCCAGCCTGCCCGACGACTCCAGGCTCTGGGCCGCGCTCCAGCACGCCTCCGGCGGAACCTGGGGCGGCTGCGTCTTCGACGTTGACACCATCGTCGAAACCATCGAGGCCGGCATGAAGGCACTCGGCAGGTCGACGGAATGAACAGCTAACGTCGCCTAGCTCGTTGCGACAGGTTCTCTCGCCCCACTCTCCGCAGAGAGCCCTATCACGGCTCCCTTTACCAAGCCGACATCTCCGATCAGACGGTCAATTTTGTCGTCCGATCTGTCTATGCGGCTGTTCAGACGCGCCTCGGACTCTCCGACCAAGCGCTCTACCTTGTCGTCCGATCTGTTGAGACGCTCGTTCAGACGCGCCTCGGACTCTCCGACCAGACGCTCTACCTTGTCGTCCAACCTGTCTATCCGGTCGTTCAGACGCTTTTCAACAGCCTCGATGTCGCCTTCCAGTTCCCGCTTGGTTCGGTCAATAGACTCGGCGACAGCCTTGATTTCAGTGCGTAGCCGACTCTCCATCGCGAGATTCTGTCTCCACTGAAAGATAGCCAGGGGCAAGCCGACTGTAAGCGGCGGAGCGATGATAGCCGCGATGATGGCGATAACGATAGCATTGTCCACAGTTTTCTCCTTTCCAACATGATACGACGAATCTCCATGATTGACAATCTTCGGTGAGAACAGTTCGCCATCTCCGAGCAAGCGCCCACGTTATGCTATTATTCCGTATCATAGCGACGAATCCGAAAACACTGTATCAAGATAGCCGATGTGAGAATCATGATGGAAAAAGAACGACTAGACCGCGAAATCATAGCCATGCGCGTCGCGCGCGAACTCCAGGACGGCGACGTCGTGAACCTGGGCATAGGCATACCGACGCTCTGCTCCCAGTTCATCCCGGAGGGGCGCAGCGTCACCTATCACAGCGAGAGCGGCGTGCTGGGATACGGCCCGATGGCCGAACCCGGCGAGGAGGACGTTGACCTCATCAACGCCGGAGGCCAGTTCCTCGCGCTCAACCCGGGTATGTCCTTCTTCAATTCGGTCGAAGGCTTCGCCATGATACGCGGCGGACACATAGACGTCGCGGTGCTTGGCGCGATGCAGGTATCCGAGCGCGGCGACCTCGCCAACTGGATGCTCCCACAGCGCGGCATCGGCAACGTGGGCGGCGCGATGGACCTCGCCGCCGGAGCGCGACGCATCATCGTCGCCATGGAACACACCGACCGCTCCGGCAGCCCCAAGATAGTCTCCGAGTGTTCCTTCCCGCTCACAGCCCAACGCTGCGTCAGCATGATAGTCACCGACATAGCCGTGATTGCCGTGAAAGACGACGGTCTGACTCTGACCGAAGCGGCCCCCGGCTGGACGGCGGACGACATCCAGGCCCTCACCGAGCCGCGTCTGACGATTTCCCCGGACCTTCAGGACATGAGATTGTAGCGGGAGTCAAGGCCGTCAGTCGAAGAAGTCCCTGTCCTCGTCGGACAGGCGACTCTTCGCCGCCTTCACGTTGAACTTCACTCCAAGACCGGGCGTGTCCCAGACCCGGATGAAGCCATCCTCGACTATCGGATCCGGAAGCCCGTCAATGAGATCGTACCACCACTCCGGCCTTCCGACCGGGTACTCCAGCGCGATGTAGTTGCGGGGCAGGGTAGCCGCCAGGTGTACGTGCGCGGCGAGTCCGATGAGGCCGTCGGCAATGCCGTGCGGAGCTACCAGGATCCCGTGTAGGTCCGCGAGCTCGGCGACCCACTTCAATTCCGCTATGCCTCCGACGTCCAGCGGGTCAGGCCCTATTACGTTCACAGCCTTCTTCTCTATCAGATCCTTGAAGTTCTGCCTCAGATATATCTGCTCCCCGGTGTGTATCGGCGTGGACGTGGCGCGGGTCACCTCGCGGTACAGATCCGGCAGAACATAGGGCGTATAGTCTCCCGTGATCATGTCTTCCAGCCACATAACGTTCAGCGGCTCCACCGCCTTCGCCAGCCTCAGCGCGTCCGACACCGTGAGACCGGGGCCGCAGTCCAGCGCGAGGCCGATCTCGTCCCCAAGAACGTCCTTCATCGCCTCGACGCAGGCGACCGTGTGCTTCAGGCCGCGCTCAGTCAGCGGCCCGCCGAAGGCCGGCCTGACCCCCTGGGGCCGTTCGCCGTAGAAATAGTCGGGGACTTCCTCCGCCATAGCCGAGTGGAACGCGATTCCCTGCTTGATTATGGTGAACCCCTCCCTGAGTTCCTTCATCTTCGCCATGTTCTCGGCGTAGTGGTCGGGCGAGTTCCCCTCCATCGGGAATCTCACGCCGCCGTTATAGACCCTGACCCTATCCCTCACCTTGCCGCCCAGCAACTTGTACGCGGGGACGCCCGCCGCCTTCCCGGCGATGTCCCACAGGGCCACCTCGATAGCGCTCACGGCGGCGCCCCAGGGCTTGAAGCTACCCATCCTGCGGATACGGTCGACGACTCGCTCCACGTCCGTAGGGTCCTGCCCCAGTATCATGTCGCGGTAGAACATCACGTGGGGTTTCAGATAGGGCTTCGTCCACTCAGCCTGTCCAAGGCCGTCTATCCCGCCGTCGGTCTTGATCCGAACGATAGGGTTGCCGCCAATGACCGCGCACTTCAGGTCGGTTATCTTCATTCGATCTCTCCTACGGCCGGATCCCAACGCTAAGCCCGACCAAGTTATCAGGCTGTCGCCATTGCCGGTTCGTGGGACTTCAGGAAGCGCCGGGCGTGGGATACCACCTCGTCAATGTGCGCCTGCGTGTCTTTCCAGGGATATATGGTCAGCTCGGAGTTCGGTACGAGGCTGGCGACCTCCATAGCGCACTCATAGGGGTGCGCCGGCACGTCGTCGGGCGCTATCAGCATCGGCGTCTGGACGCCGCGCGCGAAATCGCGGGAAACGGTGAAGACGAAGTCGGCGCGGTTCGTGTACATACTGGTCAGGAAGTCATGGATCATATCCATGGTGATTTCGGGACGCTTTTCGCAGAGGGGCGGCCCCCAACCCTTCGTGTTGTTCTGGTAGAAGATGTCCGGCGCGTCGGGGTTGAACCCGCTGGGCTGCATCAGCGCCGCCGCCACAATCCTGTCCGGGGCCAGCCTGAGAAGGTTGTGTATCATCGGCCCGCCGATGCAGAAGCCCATTACCATGAACTCCTCGACGCCCAGATGATCCATCAGCCCAAGCTGGTCCTCGGAGTAGGCGTCCCAGGGGCGGTCTATCTCCAATGGGCCGCTGGACTGGCCCCCGTTGGCGTTGCGTAGGTCGGCGGCGATACAGCGAAAGTCGTCTTTGTACGTCTCCATGGGGTTGAACGGCACCGAAGCGCTCAATGACGCTATGCTGGAATTGAGTCCACCTCCCGAAATTATCATCAATGGGAATCCCGAACCGGCTTCTTCGTAGTAGATGCGGGTGGTTCCTCTTTCGTAGAACGGCATGGCGATGTTCCTCCCTGAACTTCGGCGGTCTCATATATCTTGGTTTATATCGTACAGGTAACTTAACAGGTGGGTAACTGGCGGGCAACTGGTGAGATAACAGGCGTTCGGAACACCAGAGTTTTACCAGTGTTCGTAGCTAAATCGCCTGTAAAACTTTTTTCCTGGCCCCGTTTTCGCTACTGTCATATATCACAATTTATAGTTATCGGCGCTCAGTGTCGGGATAGGGTCGGAGCCGTAGGTGAAGTGGGCAGAGGTGGATTCCCGCTTTCGCGGGAATGACTGTCAGGAGCGCGAGTACTGGTGGTCGGTTCCAGGAATTGGTTCCTCGAAGGGTTCGTTGTTGGCTTCGGCGGCCAGTCGTCGGTCGTTCCAGGCTAGGACTTCGGCGGTGCGTTCGGCCTTGCCCTCGGCGCGTCCCTTAGCGCGTCCTTCGGCGCGTCCTTCGACGAGGGCTTTCTGGCGGCGTTTTTCTAGCCAGTCGTTAATGGCGTCTCGGGTTCCCATCATAGCGTCCCATACCTCCATCAGGATTACTGTGCTTATTATGGCTTTTGCGCCGTCGCGTTCGAGTTGGCTGAGGCTGACGGCTAGGATGTCCAGAATGTCGCCCTTGGCCAAGGCTGTCCAGAGTGAGTCGGACCGCTCGGTGAGGGCGATGTAGAATCGTCGCGCTACCAGGCCGAAGGTCTGCAAGATGAACAGGGCAGCGAAGAAGGGGCGTAGTTCCCTGCGGACGGTCAGGGCGGGTTCTCTTCGGCTTTCGGAGGGGTTGTCCATCTGTGGTTATGAATGTAGTCTAGTTTGGGGGTGAATGCAAGGGGATGTGAGCTTGGTTGGCGGGGTTTTGGTATAGTACGGGGGTGAAGGCTGAGAGAGATAGCGCAGACGGTTGGGGCTTTACTCCTATCCTATCCTAGCCTTCAGACTAATCACCCCCAAGTAGAAAGCCGCCGCCGAATGTATGTTTAGGCGGATCAGAGTGAAATAGACGAGGGGACGCAGATGTTCACCGCTACGCATATTTTGGAACCGGAGCCGCCTTACGACTTCGACGCGTCGGTCGGTTTCGCGGTGTATGGGCGCGAGAGGTACGCCGCCGACTCGCTGGCGGACGGAACATTCTCCAGGGCTTTGGAAGTCGGCGGCAAGACGGTCGCGCTGAGCGTCCGCTCGGTGGGAGAGGTAGAGAAGCCGCGCGTCGAGGCGCGCTTGAAGGGTGAGCGGCTTAGCTCCGAGGAAGAGTCGAAGGCCGTATGGGTGGCGACGCGGCTGGTCGGCGCGCAGGGGAGCCTTATCGAGTTCTACAACGCGGTCGAGGGCGACGACCCGGTGGCTGAGTTCGCAAGTCGGTTTCGAGGGCTTGGAATCGCGCAGTCGGCGTCTCCGTTCGAGGGGCTGGTTCTTTCGATTCTGGGTCAGCAGATCAGCAATGAGGTCGCCCGGACGCTCAGGGACTTGTTGGTTGATACGCTGGGGGAAACGCTTTCGGTTGATGGAGTGGATTACAGGGCGTTCCCGTCTCCCGCCGCGATAGCGGAGGCCGGGATAGACGAACTGAGAGGAATGAAGCTCAGCGCCAGAAAGGCCGAGTACATAAGCGACATCGCAGGAAGCGTGGCTTCGGGGTCGCTGGATCTGAACGCGCTGGCCGCCCTGCCGGACGACTCCATAGTGGAGGAGCTCCTCAAGCTGAGGGGCGTAGGCCCGTGGACGGCGCACTGGCTGCTCATTCGCTCATTCGACCGTCCCGACGGTTTCCCGGGAGGCGATCTGGCGATACAGAGGTCGCTCGGCGCGCTGTACAATGGCGGCGAGCGTCTGACCGAGCGCGAGGCCGTCGAACTATCGGAGCGATGGCGTCCGTACAGGAGCTACCTGGTGACGTACTTGTTCGCGGCGGCGCGACATGGGCTGATATAGGACGGCTGATAGAAGCCGGCTACTCAGCGTCCAGAATATGCCCGTTCATCCAGCCGAGCAGCCGCGACAGGTACTCCTCCCTGAGCCTGGGATGCCCCGTTCTCACGAAGCCGTGGGAACTGCCCGGGAAGCGGACGAACTCGACCTCCTTGCCCAGCCGCTTGAGCGTTACGAAGTACTGCTCGGACTGCTCTATCGGACAGCGGTGGTCGGACTCGCCGTGCATGAGAAGTACCGGAGTTTCGACATTCGGCGCGTAGGTGAGCGGTGAACGCTCCAGGAAGGCGTCCAGCGCGTCCCATCGCTTGCCGCCCCACTGTACCTCGCCGAACCTGACGCCTATGTCCGACGTGCCGTACATACTGGACAGGTTGATGCACGGAGCGCCGACGACTGCGGCCCTGAAGCGGGTGTCGTGGCCTATTATCCAGGAGCTCATGAATCCGCCATAGCTGTATCCGGTGATTCCCAGCCTGGATTCGTCCACGTAGTCGCGCTCGCAGACAAGATCAACCGCCGACATGATGTCCAGGTAGTCCTCGCCTCCCCAGTCGCCAAGCACAGCCGTCATGAAGTCCGTCCCGTAGGTGGAAGAGCCGCGCGGGTTGACCGCCAGAACGATGTATCCGGCGGTTGCCAACACCTGCTGCTGCGCGTTGAAGCTATCGGAGAAGACGCCGTGCGGCCCGCCGTGAATGTCCAGAACGAGCGGGTAGCGCGACTCTGGATCGAAGTCCGGCGGGAACAGCAGCCGGGACTCTATCTCGAATCCGTTCCTGGCGTGGGTGAACTTCTCCATCTTGGCGGCGGGATGTTCCTCGAAGTATTTCCGGTTGAAGTCGGTTAGCTGGGCTGCCACCCCGGAAATCATGTCCACGGAGCGCAGGTCGCCGGCGGAGTTTGGCGGTGTTGTCAGCGCGACCGCGCTTTTCGCGTCGGCGCTGAACGAGACCTGCGACATCAGGCCGCCGCCCGCAACCTTTCTCAGATCGCCCGTGCCGGCGTCTGCCTGGTATATCGCCGACTCACCGCGCGCGTCGGCTATGAACGATATGCGTCCGTCCTCCGTCCAGCGCATCTCCGGCGCTGGCACGAGCGGAGCGTAGCCGCCGGCCACGCTGATAGAATCGTCGGTCAGCTTGCGCGGCGCGCGTCCAGGTTCGATTACGAACAGCCAGGACTGCCAGCCCGCGCCTACTATGTCGTCATCCGAGCCTACCACCGCCATCGCGTCCCCGGACGGCGACCAGCGCAGCGCGGCGACGCTCGACAAGCCCTCCGACCTCAGCTCTATGCCTGCCCCGTACTCCGATACGGGGTCGCCCCCGGCGGCCGGAACAACGTAAACGTCTGAGTGGGTCGCCGTCTCGCGGTCTGGCCTCCTGTCTGAGATAAACGCAATCGCAGAGCCGTCGGGCGACCAGGCGGGCGCGCTGTCGTCGCCTTCGCCGTCGGTCAGCTGCCGCGTCTCGCCCGACTCGCGCTCAACCACGAAGACGCGCCTGAACGCCTCGCCTCTCCATCCGAGGCCGTCCGCCCTGTACCTGATCCGCCTGACCACGCTGACGCGCGGGTCCTTCTTCGGATCGTGGTCGTCCGGGGCGCGGTCCGGATCCACGTCCGACACGAACGCCAGCGAACCGGAGTCCGGAGACCAGGCGACGTCGGTTATGCCTCCGTCAAGGTCGGTCAGCTTGCGCGCCTCGCCGCCGCCCGTGGACATGACCCATATCTGGGACTTGTCGGCGTCGTCAGGTCGGACAAACGCCAGATGGCGACCGTCGGGGGAAAATTTCGGACCGGAGTCGCTCTTGCCTCCGGTGAACGCGGCGCTCTCCCCCGACGCCATATCCATGACCATGATCCGCGACCTGGTCTCCATGCTCTCCCTGTCCACTTGGGATAGCGCGAAGGCCAGCTTGCCTCCGTCAGGAGACAGCGACGGAGATGCGACGCTCACGAGTTCATACACGAGTTCGGAAGTGATGGGGGAGGGCATGGCAGGGAGTCCCTTCGCAAGATTCTGAAGCTATCTTAACCACACACGGGTTCAGTCGGTCAAGGTCGCCGCGCCGTATTGTATAATCGAAAGGACCTGGATAAGTTTCCCGTTCCACTACGCAAGCGCGTCCGAGATATGCTACAATACCCCCATGGTTAAAGCCGAAATCGTAGCCGCATATATAAATACAGCTTTATACATACCGATTGGCGGGGACTGAGAGACCCCCCTCCATAGCTAACGCTGGGAAAACGCTGGCTGTTCACAGGACAAAACGCCCTGTCACTCCCTGTAAACTCCCTGTTGTTTACCCTGTGCAAATATAAATCCAAATATATAACCACCGCCCAAAGTGATGAGAAACCGCGTGAGCGAAGAGGAGCGAAAGATGTCAGGCGTATATCCTGAAGACAAGTGGGTTTCGGTAAACGGGCTGTCGCTGCACTGCCTGGACTGGGGAGGCGACAGGACGAAGAAGCCTCTGATACTCATGCACGGCATTGGCGGACACGCCCACCAGTTCGACGAGCTCGCGCCGCGCATGACGGACAAGTGGCGCGTGATAGCGCTCGACGCGAGAGGCTGTGGAGACAGCGACTGGAGCGCGGAGGGCTATTCGGCCCAGTCGTTCGCGTCCGACGTCGGCCAGTTCGCGCTCGCCACCGGACTCTACCCGTTCGACTACTACGGTCACTCTCAGGGATCCAGGATAGGGATGCCCCTGGGAGCCTACTTCGGCCACCTGGTTGACAACCTGGTTCTGGGCGATTACGGCCCGCTGCCCGACCCTTCTCCGGCGGGCAGGCAAACGGCGGCGTCCCGTATGCAGAGCGGAAACCGAGAACGGCCCAGGGGATTCTTCAGCGATAAGATGGCGTTCGACTGGCACAGAGAGGACGACCCGGAGGCCGGAGACGACGCGATATGGGCCACCGTGCGGCACACGTACCGCACGAACTGGGACGGGATCCTGGTGCCGAAGACGGATCCGGAGATCCGGTGGCTGCTGGGCAGGACGGCGCTCAAGGAAGGGCCTTTCCTATGGGACTGCGTTGGCAAGATCAGCTGCCGGACGCTGGTACTCAGGGGCGAGGTGAGTTCCGTGCTGGACGAACCGCAGGCGCGCAAGATGGCAGCCACCATTCCGAACGGCAACGGCTCATTCGCCGAGGTTCCGGGAGTCGGTCACGGACTGCACAACGAAGACATGGACGCCACTGTCGGAATCATCCGGGACTTCTTCGACGGCGCGCGCTGAATCCGGCCCGGACGCGAAAGACGCGGAGTTGCGACCGCCTACCTGTAATGCCGCGCCAGTTCGTTGGCGTAGGACGCGCCCAGCCGCGCGCCGTTCTCTTCCAGCCAATCGGACAGCCGCGTATCGCAGGGCGGCGGCGCGCCCGACTTGGACACCAGCAGGCCGGCGGACAGCCCGTCTATCTCGTCCCGCGTCAGCACGATGTCCCTGAGCAGCAGCCCCATCAGCTTCGCGCCCAGCAGAGTCAGCGCCGGACTCATCCGTACCAGCCCGCACGACGCGCCTATCTTGTCCCTCACGAGCCGCGCGAGTTCCGCGTAACTGAATACCTCCGGCCCAACGGCGTCTAGCGCCACGTTGTCGTTCCCCGCGCTCATACCAACGGCCAGCTCCGCCAAATCGTCAACATAGACCGGCTGCACCGGATACTCGCCCGATCCGGGTATCGGGAAGAGCGGGAACTTCCTCATCATCCAGGCGATGTTGTTCAGCAGAATGTCCTCCCTGCCGAATATCAGCGTCGGCCTGAGAATCGCGTGAGAAAGCCCGCTCTCCCTGAGCGCTTTTTCCACCAGCGCCTTGCCCCGGAAGTAGGGCAGATGGGAGTCCTCCGTCGGGTTGGTTATGCTGATATGGACGACGCGGCGGACGCCCGCCATGTTCGCGGCCGCGAACATGGCGCGCGACTGCTCCACAACCCTTTCGTGTGTCGTTTCCTTGTAGTCAACCCGTATCCAGTAGGTGTTGAACAGCGTGTCCGCGCCCTCCAGGTTCCGCGCCATTGCGTCCGGGTCGTCGAAGTTGTACGGGATCATCGTTACCCTGTCGCCGAACGGACTCGGACGCTCCGGGTGACCCGTAAGCGAGCGTACTTCCGCGCCGTCCTCCAATAGCCGCCGCGCTATGTACCTGCCCGTGTACCCGGTCGCGCCGGTTACGACGTGAGATAGAGCCATTGGAATGTCCGCCCTTCGCCGCTTGCCCAATTTATGCCCAAACTATCTCGAAAGTCGAACCCATTTCCGTCTTCTGCACCTGGATGCGCGTGTCGAACGCCTCTTTGATGCCCTCGACGTGGGTGATGACGACTATCTTGTCGAAATCGTCTCGAATGGACTGTATCGCCTCGATAAGCCGCTCCTGTCCCGCCGCGTCCTGCGACCCGAAACCCTCGTCAATGAACAGCACCGGCAGCGGCGCGCCCGACCGCCGAGCGAGCAGCCGCGACAGCGCGATACGCAGCGCGAAGTTGATCCTGAACGCCTCGCCACCGCTGAAGGTCTCGTAGGCCCGCGTTCCCATCTCGTCGGATATGTCTATGCTCAGTTCCTCGGCGCGCGCGTCCGACCCCGCTATGCGACGCCCCTCGCTGAGCTGGAGCTTCAGCGACATACGATTGTCGGTCAGCCGCCCAAGCAGGTCGTTGGCGTCGTTCTCTATCTGCGGCAGCGCGTCCTCGATGATGAGCGCCTGGACGCCGTTCCGCCCGAACGCGAGGGACAGGTCTTCGTACAGGCCGCGCTCCCTTATCACATCGTCCCGCTTTCCGGCGAGTTCGGCGGCCTCGCGCTCCATCCGCTCGCACCGTTCCAGCGCGTCCCTGACGACACCCAGCCGTATCTTCGCGGCGTTCATCCGGCCCTCAAGCGCGTCGAAATTCAGGCGCGTCTGGTTCAGGTTGGCGCGCGCTTCGGGCAGTCTTTCCACGTCGGCGGAGAGCGATTCGCGCCGCTCGGCGAGTTCCGACGCCTCGGCTGTCAGATCGCAGGCGTCTGACTCGGAACGCTCCAACTGCGCCCTGTCCCACTCTACCTGTCCCAGCGCCGCGTCCAACTGCTGGCGCAGCCTGTTGAAGCCGATGAGGTCCATTATCCGTTCACGAACTTCATCATGGCCGGCCGGATCATAGCCCAGTTCGCCTATCTCCGCTTCCAGCATCTCCACCTGGGCGCGCGCGTCGTGAGCGAAGTTTCCCGTTTCCAGCGCCGAAACTATCGGGGCCAACTGGTTCTGCGTCGGCTCTATTTCATCCCGCGCCTGCGTCGCCACGACTATCTTCTGCTTGATCTCGCTCTCCGCGTCATCCATCTGAACTCTCATATCATCCAGATCCTCTTGAGACTTGCGGATGTCGTCGGTGATATTGCGATGCTCCCTCGTAAGGTCGTCCAGGTCGCGCGGGTCGAACTTTATGCTGTCCAGCAGGTTCTTCATAATATCCGCTTCCCTGCGGTCTTCCGGCATGAACGACCCGGACGCGATGGTCTCTTTCAGCGCCGCTATCTCGGCCTCCAGCGACTCCGCTCTCTTCTTCGCGGCCTCAGCTTCCTCGATTCGCGCGCTGAGTTGTCCCTGGCTGTTCTGAAGTTGGCGAGAGGCCGCCCCATACTCCGCTTCCACCTGGGCCAGACTACGGGCCAGGGGTTTGCGCTCTCGCGTAAGAGAGGCTATTTCATCGTCGTTCGCCTGGAACTCCGCCTTGCTCCGCATACCCAACTCTTCGTACTCCACGCGCAGATGTTCCCTTCCGTCGCCGTCCAGTTCCTTGCCGCAAAGCGGACAGTCCAGATCGCCTCTTTCCAGCAGATCGAACTTCTGGCGCGTGTCGTTCATCGTCTCGCGCAGGCGGTCATTGTCTCCGCGCAAGGTAATCAAGCGCTCGTCAATCGCGCTCACGCGCTTCCTGTCGTCCTCGATACGGCCCGCGAGCGATTCCAGCCTGGCCGACTCCGCGTTCAGCGCCTCTCTTTCCTCTATCAGACCGGGCAGAAGCGCCGCTCGCGGCCTTATGTCCTCTTCCAGAGCGGATGTCATGCTTTCCAGCCTGGCTTCCAACCTGCGCCTTTCCCCGAGGATCTTCCTTTCCAACTCCACCAGGTCCTCGCGCAATTGCTCATACTCCGCGCGGTAGCCCTCCATCTGCTCCAACTTGTGCCTGGTCTGCTTCTCTCTGAGGCTGAAATCGTCTATGCGCTCCTGGAACTCGTCCATCGTCTTTCGCCTGGGAGCCATTTCAGCCAGCAATTCTTCAAGTTTGGGCAAGACCTCCGCCGCGACCCGCAAGGCTTCCAGCCACTTGGTCAACTGATCGCGCTCCGTCGAAAGGCGTTCCCCTTCCACGGCGATTGTCTGCCTGTATTCGGCGACGCGCAACTCAATCTCGTTCTTGGAGTTGAGAGCGCGGCTGAGCCTTTCGTCCTCTTCCTGGGCCGCCGTCATCTCCGAATATCCTCTCTCGATTTCTTCCTGTCTGAGTATCAGAGCCTCGGCCTCGCTCACCCTCTCTCGGTACCCTTCCGCCCTCTCGGTCGCCTCTCGCAGCAGTTTCTCAACCTGCGGGAATCGAACTATCACCTCGTCGAGTTCCGCGCTCTTGCCCTCCAGTTCAGCGACCAGCCTCGTTCCTTCCTCCAACAGCGCGCGCGCCTCCGCGAGCCGGGGTTCCAAGCCCGCTATCTCGCGCGACACCTCGCCGCGCGTCGCCTCATGAGCAGCCTTCTCTTCCGCATCGCGTTCCCGAATCTCGATTTCGGCGTCCAGCCTCTGCGTCTCGCCCCGCAGTTCGCTCACCCTGTCCTTCGCGCGCCGCTCCAGGTCGTCATAGTAGGAAAGGTCGAGCGCCTCTGAGAGGATGCGCTTGCGGTCCGCGGGCTTGGACGTGGTAAACCTGTCAGCGTCGCCCTGCCGCAGAAACGCGGTGTTCACGAACGTCTCGTGATCCAGGCGTATCCGCTGGGTTATGAAGTCCTGCGTGTCCCTGACCGTGTTCCCGGTTATCGCGCGCCACCCGCCGTCACCGCCGTGGATGAAGAACTCCAGCCCCGTCCGACCCTGCGACCTGCCCCTCGCGCGCCGCCGCGCCACCCGGTATCTCGCGCCCGCCGACTCGAACTCCAATTCGACCAGCATATCGCTCTGGCCCTTGTGAATCAGGTCGTCGTGATTGCGGTCTCCCAGCCGCGAACTGCCCCAGAGCGCGAAGGTGATAGCGTCCAGCAGCGCGCTCTTGCCATGCCCGTTATCCCCGCACAGACAGGCGAGGTGAACGCTCTCCAGGTCCAGCGTAGGGGTGTTGTCCCTGTAACACAGGAAATTCTTGACGGTCAGCTTCAGTGGAATCATGCGAACTCACCTAGGGATATTGTGAATGTTATTCTAGTCAAGTTCGCCGCAATGCGCCAATCGCCATGCCGTTGACCTGCTCGCCGCTATCGTGTACAACCTCTGTAAACACTAAAATCTAGGAGAAACACATGACTACCACCCACGATGAGAATTGGGAATACGGCTTACGCGCGGAGGGTCACGAAGGCGGCGGCGAAGGCCCCGTCACGCTCGGCGAGGGAGACTTCAGGTACGAAGTCTCCGGCGCGAACTGGGGAAACCTGCCCGACGGCTGGACATACAAGGAAGCCACCTCGGTGGACGTTGACCCCAACGACCGAGTGTACGTGTTCAACCGCGGCACCTGCCCCATGATCATATTCGACTCCGAAGGCAACATCGTAGATACCTGGGGCGAGGGCGTCTTCGCCAACCCGCACGCCGTCACCATCGCGCCCGACGGCAACGTCTTCTGCGTTGACAACGGAGACAGCACAGTCCGCAAGTTCACCGCCGACGGCAAGCTGCTAATGACGCTCGGCGTCGCGCACCGGCCCGCGCCCAAGATGAGCGGCAAGCCCTTCAGCGTTCCAGCCCACGTCGCCATAGACAAGCGAAACGGCGAGTTCTACGTCGCCGACGGCTACTCCAACGCCCGCGTCCACAAGTACACCCCGGACGGCGACTACCTCTTCTCCTGGGGCGAGTCCGGCACCGCCGAGGGCCAGTTCAACATCGTCCACAACATCACCACCGACTCGGACGGCTGGGTGTACGTCGCAGACCGCGAGAACCACCGCATCCAGATATTCAGCGACAAGGGCAAGTTCGAGACCCAGTGGGTGAACCTCTCCCGCGCCGCCGCCGTCTGCATTGACGACGGAACCGGCGAGGAACTGGTTTACATCGGAGAATACTTCGCCGGAATCGCAACCAACGACATAGGCACGGACCTCGGCCCGCGCGTCACCATCATGAACAAGAAAGGCGAAGTCCTGGCCCGCGTCGGACGCGAGAGCTACGGCGACCAGAGCGGACGCTTCTACTCCCCGCACGGCATAGCCGTTGACTCCCGAGGCGACATCTACGTCGCCGAAGTATCCTGGAGCGACTACGGCAGCAAGATGGAGCCCCAGCGCGAACTCCGCTCCATGCAAAAGCTGGTGAAAGTGTAAGACTGATCGTCTGGTCGTGTATAATTTGTGGGCATAGGTTCACGACCAATGGAGGTTAATCATGGCGACCGAATCCGAGAATGCGGAAGCGGTTAGCGAGTACGTATCCTCGATTCAGCGACTCATATCATGTGTATCGAACGCTGTCGTCTCAGTTGATGGCGGCTACTAGGAAGTAGGCAGGGAGGAGCTTCAGACGGCGCATCTGCCCACCGGGTACGTGTCCGTAGCGGACATCCTTCGTCTGCTCATCGTGGACTTTGGGGTAGCGCCAAGACGCGGCGATTGGGAAGAGGTCATAAACCGCTTTCAATGACAGAATGACTAGCCATCCAACCGGAGGGATATCCCTTTGACGATACAGACAGAAACCAACGACACCCTCACATTCGAGCGTATCGCCGAGTTCAGAGACGACTTCGCCTCCGACCCGCGCTACCGCCTCATGCAGAACACCGTCACCCAGCGCGACGTGAACGAGGTCGCGCTAGACCGCGACGTAGTGACCAACGCCACGCACACCTTCTCCACGCTGCTGGACGAATGGACGCCCACGCAGCAGGGAAACTCGGGCCGTTGCTGGCTGTTCAGCGGCCTGAACCTCTTCCGAGTGGATACCATGAAGACGCTGAACACGCGCCAGTTCGAGTACAGCCAGAACTACATGATGTTCTGGGACAAGGTGGAACGCGCCAACTTCGTACTCGAAGCCGTCATAGAGACCGCCGACCGCCCCACTGACGACCGCGTCATCCAGCACCTGATGACCGCGCCCGTAGAGGACGCCGGACAGTGGGATATGTTCGTCAATCTGGTGGACAAGTACGGCGTCGTCCCCAAGGAGGCCATGCCCGAGACCGAAAGCTCCGGCAACACCCGCCAGATGAATAACTCGCTCTACTACCAGGTGCGGCAGGGCGCGGCCAAGATACGCCAGCTATACAAAGACGAAGCCGGACTGGACGCCATGCGACAGGTCAAGATGGACACGCTCACCGCCGTCTATCGAATCCTGTGCATCCACCTCGGCAACCCGCCCTCCGTCGTGGACTGGCAGTGGCGCGACCGCGAGGGCGAGTTCCACCGCGACGGCGAACTCACACCGCTCGACTTCGCCGATCGCTACGTCTCCACCGACTACCGCGACATGGTTTGCCTGGTGAACGACCCGCGCCCCGACCATCCCTACTTCCAGACCTACACAATCTCGTATCTCGGCAATGTCATCGGCGCTAGGTCGGTGCGCTACCTCAACGTTCCGGTCGAGGTGATGAAGGACATCACCCTGCGCCAACTGCTGGACGGATGGCCCGTTTGGATGGGTTGCGACACAGGCAAGCAGAACCACCGCAAGATGGGCCTCTGGGACGCCAACCTGTTCGACTACGCCGCCGTTTACGGCTCAGAGTTCGGCATGGACAAGGCCGCCCGCCTCGAATACGGCCAGACCCAGATGACCCACGCCATGCTCTTCACCGGCGTTGACGTGGTGGACGGCGGCCCCCGCCGTTGGCGCGTAGAAAACAGCTACGGCAACTCGGTCGGCGACAAGGGCTTCTTCCTGATGAACGACTCCTGGTACGACGAGTATATGTTCGAGATAGCCGCCCCGCGCCGCTACCTCTCCCCCGACCTGATAGCCGCCCTCGACACCGACCCCATCCCCCTCCCGCCCTGGGACCCCATGGGCGCGCTGGCGCGGTAAGCCACAGTCTCGGATACTATGATATGCTGGCAGTCCACTATCCCTATCTCCGATAGACGTATCGGAGAGGTGAATGCTGTTTTGGGGACGAGTGGAACTTAGGCAGGCAACCAGAGGAGATCGCGCATGAAAATAAAGACTGAGGATGTCGAGAAGATAGACGCGAACGATCCGCCGGACCTTCTGGAGGCTTTGCTCGACCTCTACGACGCGCCAAGAACAGCCGAAGAAGACGGCGACCTCGCGCCTGACCGCGACACGCTGCTCAGAGCGGAAGACATTCTCAGAGCCATGTACAGAACTGATCCGCGTCCATACGCCGTATATCCTATGCCGGACGGAGACATTGCGATAGACGCTCATAGCCCTCAAGGCTCCAAAGTGGTCATCATCTGCGACCCCAACGGAGCCGCCAGGTGTTTGGTTTACCTCAACGGCAAGTTTGATATCCGAGAGTACCATGACCCCAGCGTCATACCCGACCCATTTGTAAGAGACGCTCTCCAGAAAACTAGAATCTCGTCAACCAAATACACCCTATGATTCACCCGTCAAGCCTAACGCCAGACGAAGAATTGGGCAGGCGTGTCTCCTCCAGCAAAGATAGTAGAATGGCGCGGCGCGGCAACATTCCGCTTAGACTGTTCCTGAGACGAGATACGCGCGAATTGTCCGTTGACAGGCTGCGTAACGATTGTCTGCCGGAAGTAACCGCGATAGCTGTCGACTATGATGAGAGACGCGACCGCAACTTCTATGGATGGGCGGTGGTCACTCAGGATGTGGCTTCAAGAAACGGACGCCGTGTAGAGCCATCTCCCCAAGAAGACAACAAATACCATGCTGATATAATCCTGCCAGACAGCGTCCTCTCAGACAAGAACGAACGGGAGCGACACGCATTAGAGCTATCCGCCGAGGCTCGTTGGCAAGAACCGGCCCAAATCAACAGATGAAGGAGCCAAAACCCCATGACTATCGGAATCTCCACACCCCTCCCCGCCTACAAAGTCAACGCCGCCTTCATGGCCTCCAAGGCCGAAGAACTCGGCTTCGAGTCCATCTGGTACGCCGAGCATCCCGTCCTGCCCGTACACTCCACCAGCCCGTTCCCAAGCTCACCGGACGGCGTTATCCCCTGGACTTACGCCCACTTCGCCGACCCCTACATCGCGCTCGCCCAGGCGTCCGGCGCGACCAGCAAGATCAAGCTCGGCACCGGCATCACCCTGATACCGGAGCGCAACCCGCTCGTCCTCGCCAAGGCCGTCTCCACCCTCGACCTGTTCAGCGGCGGACGCTTCATCCTCGGCATCGGCACGGGCTGGCACCGCGAGGAAACCACCATCATGGGCGGCGACTTCGATCACCGCTGGACGCAGGCCAAAGAGTCCCTTCTCGCGCTCAAAGAACTCTGGACGAAGGACGAAGCCGAGTTCCACGGCGACTACTACGACTTCCCGCCCGTCCAGATGTACCCCAAGCCCGCGCAGAAGCCGCACCCCCCGATTCTCATTGGCGGCATGGCGCGGCGCGTTCTCCAGCGCATCGTCGAGGTCGGCGACGGCTGGCTGCCCAACCGCGTCACCCCGCAGCAGGTCGAGGACAGCCGCCGACAGCTTGACGCCCTAGCCGAAGAACGCGGACGCGACCCCGAATCCATCACGATTTCCGTGTATGGCCAGGCCCCCGACCGCCAGAACGCCCAGGACTTCCTGAACGCCGGCGCGAACCGCGTCATAGTCCGCCCCGACCTGAAAGAGACCGAAGAAGAAATGGCCGATGAGATTGAGCGAGTCGCCGAAGCCTCGCTCTAGTCCGAACAACCATCCCAAGAGGAAGCGATATGAAGATACTCGGAATATGCGGTTCGCTCCGAAAGGAATCCTGGAACCTCAAGCTGTTGCGGAACATGATGGACAAGACCGCCGGCAAGGGCGCTGAGGCCGCCCTGTTCGACCTAAACGGCGTCCCCATGTTCCACCCCGACGTCGAGGCGCTGGGCATTCCCGCCGAGGCCGAAACCCTGCGTGACGCCGTTCAGGACGCCGACGCCGTGATAGTCGCCTGCCCCGAATACAACGGCTCCATGACCGCCGCGCTCAAGAACGCCCTCGAATGGCTGTCGCGGCGCGGCAACCTGCTCAACGGCAAGGTGTTCTTCATCATAGGCGCGGGGCCGGGGCGTTCCGCCTGCGCCAGGATGCACGTCCACGCCTCGTACAGCCTTGAGTCCGAGGGCGCGTTCGTCCTGCACCAGCCCCGCGTACTGCTTCCGCAGGTCGCCAACTTCATGGACGACGCGGGCAATATCACCGACCCCGAGGTAAGCGACCTGCTAGACCAGGCCGCCGCCACACTGATACGCTTCACCCACAGCCTCGCTAACATGGACGACTAAACACACAGAAATTCAGGAGCTAACCGCGTGCGATTCGGAGTATTTTGGCAAGTGCCCGGTTTCGTGGACTCATCCGTCCCGCGCAAACACTGGGAGACAATCGAGCAGATAGCGCTGGCCGACAAGCTCGGCTTCGATACCGCGTGGCTGGCCGAGTCGGTCTTCTTCCCCGCCCGCCCCATGTCCAACCCCCTCATGGTCGCCTGCGCCGCCGCCCAGCACACCGAGCGCATCAGGTTCGGCACTCTCGCCGCCCAGTTCAACCTGCACCATCCGCTCCACATGGCGACCCAGGCAGCCACCTGCGACATACTCACCAACGGCAGGCTCGACCTCTGCCTCGGCGGACGCTGGGGTTCTCCGGCCGGACAGGCTTTCGGACAGAGCGGCGACATTAGCGGAGACGAAAGCCGCGAGCGCGTCGCCGAGGGCATGGAACTCATGAAGATGGCCTGGACGCGCGAGCGGGTCAACTTCCAGGGCCGCTACTGGAGCGTGAAAGACCAGCCCGTCCTTCCACAGCCCCAGCAGCGACCCCGCCCGCCCTTGCTTCTCGCCGCCAACAGCGACGAAACCTTCCCCTACGCCGCCGGACTCGGCATAGGCGTCATAGGCACGACGCTCAGCCAGCCCATGCCCCGCATGATTGACAGGCTGCGCGAGTTCGAGAACGCCAAGCCCGCCGGCGGCAGCGACCAGCCCCAGCCCTTCAATGTCAACATTTCCTTCTTCGTAGCCGAAACGCGACAGAAGGCCCACGACCTCATGCGCCTCAACTGGCGCGACGACGACGTGGTAAGCGCCGTCCCCGACGCCAGCGCCTCATCGGTCGGCACCACCAGGCACAGCTTCACCAGCGGCGTCGGCGGATGGGCAACATGGGACTTCGACCAGGCCCTCGGCTACTCCATCTACGACGGCCCGCGCGGCTGCGTGGAACAACTCCGAAGCCTCCAGGAACAACTCCCCGGCATGAACCAGTGCATCCTCGAATTCAACCGCCGCGGACGTATCCCCAACGAACAGATAAAAGAATCCCTAACCCTATTCGCAGAACAAGTCATGCCCGAACTAGCGTAGCGGTCAGTCATCAGATTCTCTCGAACACCTCCGCCCCATCCAAGGGAATCGGGAACTCAACAACTAAAAACTAACCACTAACCACTAAAGACTAAAAAACTTAGGAGAACCCCATGCCCGACCTGAGTTCCATGGCCGCCGCCGTCGGCCAGTCGCTGAAAGACAGGGGCGACACCATAGCCGTATCCGAATCCTCTTGCGGCGGCCTTATCTCCGCGTCTCTCGTAGCCGTTCCGGGCGCGTCCGCCTACTACCTCGGTGGCGCTGTGGTATATACCCGCGCCTCCCAAAAAGGACTTCTGGACGTCCCTGACGAGGCCATGGAGGACATGAGGGCCAGCACCGAAGAATACGCCGCGCTCAACGCCGCCACCATCCGACAACTGCTCGGAACCACCTGGGCCCTCAGCGAGACAGGCGCCAGCGGCCCCACCGGCAACCGCTACGGCGACGACGCAGGCCACGCCTGCATAGCCGTCAGCGGCCCCGTCGAGCGCGTCATCACCATCGAGACCGGCGACTCCGACCGCGAAGCCAATATGTGGCTCTTCGCCACCCGCGCCCTCGCCCTGCTGGAAGAGTGCGTAAGAGAATCAGACTGAATAAGACGATTGCATAAGTCCCTTCCCCCTTTTGATGGGCTGACAAGGGTAGGCAAAGTCCCTTCCCCCTTGATGGGCTGACAAGGGTAGGCAAAAGTCCCTTCCCCCTCGACGGGGGAAGGTTAGGATGGGGGTGACTCCGCTAATCCAAGTTCAATGCCTATCCCTCTCAGCCCTTGATGGGGGAAGGTCAGGATGGGGGTGACCAGGTTCAATCCCCGCCATTGCGAGATAACAGACGGCAATTTTCTCACTGAACCAATCAAATTGACCCCAGACGCCATACATAGTAGAATTTATATGAAATCCCTACCGTAAAGCGTCACCACATCCCGGGAGCCTGAGACAATGACAACCAAGACGATGCCTTCTCCTCTGACCATCAACATATCCGAAGACGCCGCCGACCATGTTCGCGTCTTCGCCCAGCAGTCCGGCAAGCCCGACTCCAACCTGCGCGTCGCCGTCAAGGGCGGCGGATGCGCCGGCATGACCTACGTCCTCGATCTCATAGACGAGCCGAGGGAAGACGACAAGGTTATCGAGGAACACGGCATGAGGCTATATGTTGACCGAAAGTCCTACATCTTCCTCGCCGGCACCATCCTCGAATACTCCGGCGGACTCAACGGCAAGGGCTTCGTGTTCAACAACCCCAACGCCAAGACCACCTGCGGCTGCGGAACCTCGTTCAGCGTCTAGCCCCAGCGCAGCGCCGAATACCCAACACGACGCCGCAGGGCCTTTCGGTTATTTCCCGATACCGCTTCTGTCGTTCGCCCTGAGCTTGTCGAAGGGCCGCCACAAACGTAATTGGTTGATAATCGAAAGATGCCGCGCCCAGTTGCGGCGTCTCTGATTTCACGGGAGAATCACTGTGACCACCACCACCGCGCCGCCGACCCTCACGTCCCGCCTGCGAACCGAAACCGCCGCCTTCGACATGACCCGCTACGGAAGGCTGGCAGTGTCCGGCTCCGACGCGATTGACCTGCTCAACCGCCTCTCCACCAACGACCTTGAGAAACTCCAACCCGGCCAGGGCATGAGCAGCGTCCTCACCACCAACAAGGGCCGAATCATAGACCTGCTCCACGTACTCCGCCGAGACGACGACCTCCTGGTTCTCACCAGCCCGGGAACCCAGGCGAAGGTGGCCGAGTGGATAGACTTCTACACCTTCATCGAGGACGTGAGCGTACAGGACATCACCGACAAGACCTCCGAACGCCTCTACATAGGCGGCGACGCGGCAGACCTGCTTTCGGACGCCGGTTACACTCCCAACTCAATCACTGAAGACCTGTCCCACGTCCAGACCGAAGACGGCGCTACCGTCGCGCGCGCCGACATCGGCGAACTGCCCGCGTACAGAATCATCGCGCCCGCCGACCAATCCTTGCCCGACTTCGGTCTGAATACCCTGGACGAAGCCGACTTCCGCGCCCTCAGAATCGAGCAGGCAGTCGCCGCCTACCCCGCCGAGATGAACGAAGACCGCAACCCCCTGGAGGCGAACCTCAAGCCCCACATCAACTTCAACAAGGGCTGCTACATCGGCCAGGAAGTGGTCGCGCGCCTGAACACCTACGACCGCGTTCAGCGCTTCCTATGCCGCCTTGAGCTGGACGACGGCGCAGTCGCCGAACCCAACTCCCCCATAATCGTGGACGGCGGCGAAGTAGGTCATGTGTCATCCTCCGCCCCCTCCATCGCGCTCGCCTTCCTCCGAAAGCGCTTCTACCAGGACGGCGCGGCGGTAAACATAGAATCCAACGGCGCGACCCTGCCCGCGATAGTAAGAGACATCCGCCCACCCGAATACAACGACTAGGCGCTAGAGTGAAAGTCCCTTCCCCCTTGATGGGGGAAGGTTAGGATGGGGGTGAAAACGCACCGCTCCCATCGAGATCTAGTGTGAAACTACCCCTCCGACCTCAGCGTCACCCCACCGTCAACCACTATCACCTGCCCCCGTATCATCTCCGCGTCCGGCGAGCACAGGAACGCCACCGTCTTGGCTATGTCCTCCACGGTAACCATCCGTCCGACCGGCGTGTTCCGGCCCGCTTCCAGCATCTCCTCTTTCGTCGGGAAATGATCCAGCGCGCCCGTGTCCACGTAGCCCCCCGACACCGCGTTGACCGATATGCCCCGCGGCGCGAGTTCCACCGCCAAGTAGCGCGTTATCGCCTCCAGAGACGCCTTCGACACCCCCACCGAGAAGTATAGGGGCAGAACCCGACGCGAACCCTCGCTCGTGATGTTCACGATATGCCCGCCGTCCCCCATCAGCTTCGCCGCCTCCACCGCGCACCTCCAGGCCGCCTTCGCGTTCACGTTGATAGTCCAGTCCCAGTGCCGCGATTCCAGTTCCAGCGCCGGCCTCTGCACTCCGGTCGCCGCGTTATTCACCAGTATGTCCAGCCTTCCGAACTCCGCGCCAATCTCCCCGAACAGGTCCGCTATCTTATCCTCGTCTCCCAGGTGCGCCCTCACCCGCAGACAGCGAACCCCCAGCGCCTCTATCTCCTCTTGCGCCTCTCGCGCCGCGCGATGATTCCTCAGATAGTTGAACGCGATGTCAGCGCCCCGGCTGGCGAATTCCAGCGCGATAGCCTTGCCTATCCCGCGCGACCCGCCCGTCACCAGCGCGACCTTGCCGTCGAGTCTCACGACGCTACCCTCATATCGCCATTCCGCCGTCTATGCTCACGATTTGCCCCGTCATGTACCGCGCCTTCTCGCTCGCTATGAACGCCACCAGATGCGCCACGTCGTCCACCTCTCCGAAATGCCCCTGCGGAATCCAGGTCATTATCCGGTCCTTCGTAGCTTGCGGAAGCACGTCCACCGTATCGGTGTTGATATACCCGGGCGTGACCGTGTTCACCGTTATATTGCGCGAGGCCACCTCTTTAGCCAGCGCCTTCGTGAATCCGATGATTCCCGCCTTGGACGCCGAGTAGTTCACCTGCCCGATATTCCCGCGTATCCCGACCACCGACCCTATGTTGATGATGCGTCCCCACCTGCGCCGTATCATCCCGCGCAGTACAGCCCTCGTGCAGTAGAACGTCCCGTTCAGATTGGTCGTTATGACGTCATCCCACGCCTTGTCGGACATACGAATCAGCAGGCTGTCACTGATGATTCCGGCGTTGTTCACCAGAATGTCAATCTGCCCGAATCGCTCCGTAACCTCGTCAACCATGCCGTTCACTTCATCCAGGTCGCTCACGTCCCCCTTCACGATGAACGCCTCGACGCCCATAGCGGCCAATCGCTCAACAGTGTCCTCAGCTTCCGCCTGGGAACTGTTGTAGTTGACCGCCACGTTGACGCCCTCTTCGCCGAGCCTCAGCGCCGACGCCTTGCCTATGCCCTTAGACGCGCCTGTCACCAGCGCGAATCGCCCGCTTATATCAGACTTGCCCAAGATTCCTCCTACTAACGCTCTACGCTCCCAAGGTCTTTCGGTTATTTCCCGATACCGCTTCTGTCGTTCGCCCTGAGCTTGTCGAAGGGCCGCCCGTTCATGGTTCGTCCTGAGCTTGTCGAAGGGAGCCTGTCGAAGGGTCACCACGAACGTAATTGGTTGATAATCGAAAGACCCTGGCTACGCCCCCATCCTTGATTCCAGTTCTTCCAACTCCCTGTTCATGTTCGGAATGAAATCGGTATCCACCGCCAGTTTCGCAATGCCGATAGCCCGCTCCACCGCGTCCGCGCGCGCCGATCCGTGTCCGACCACGCTCACGCCGTTGACGCCGAACAGCGGCCCGCCGCCCCGCGTCTCCACCACGTTGTTGACCCCGTAGAAATCCGCCAGCGCCGCGTCCAGGTCGGCCTCCGACAACTTGCCGCTCAGACTCTCGCGCAGACGCTCCGTGAGCCGCTGCCCAAGCCCCTCCGTCAGCTTCATCACGATATTGCCCACGAACCCGTCGCACACCACCACCTCCGCCTCTCCCTTCGGAACGTCGTTCGCCTCGATATTCCCGATGAAATTCAGGCCGCTACGCTCGAACATCTCCGTCGTCTCGCTCACCTGCCGGTTGCCCTTCCCCGCCTCGGCGCCCACGCTCAGCAGCGCGACGCGCGGGTTCTCATGGCCCCAGAAAGCGCGCGCGAACACGTCACCAATCGCGCCGAAACTCAAAAGCTGGCGCGGTCGGCAGTCCACGTTAGCCCCCAGGTCCAGGATGCACGTCTCCGACGCGACCCCAATCACCGGCCCGCCCAGCGCCGGACGCTCCACGCCCTTAGCCAGTCCCAGCACCACCGCCGCCGCCGCCATCGCCGCCCCGGTCGAACCCATCGTTACGCTGGCGTCCGCCATGCCGCGCTTCACCAGCCCGGTCGAAACCAGGATAGACGCCCTCGGCTTCTGCCGCAGCGCCAGCGCGGGCTGCTCCCCCTCGCGTATGACCCCCTCGCTCGGAATCACCCGGATTGGCAATCGGGAAGCGTCATACCGCGCCAGTTCGCCTTGCAGCGCCTCGGGATCGCCCACCAGCAGCACGTATCCCTGTCCGGTCGACGCGAACTGAACCGCGCCCCTGACTATCTCCGAAGGCGCGTTATCGCCCCCCATCGCGTCCACCGCTATTCGCGTGATTCCATTCTCAGAAGCCAACTGCATTATCTCCCTGGATCGCTATCCCGTGTTGACATTTACCGTCATTCCCGCGAAAGCGGGAATCCATAGGCTTGAGGTATGGCTAACCTCATTGCTAACAGCCATTGTATAAAGCTATGAAATCCTTTGTGCAAGCTGAATTACAGAATGTCAACAGAACCTATTCCGATTTCTCAGAAATCCTCACCTCGGCCTGTCCCGCTATCGCCGTCTCTCCGTCATCTTTCACAACCGATACCGAACACGAAATCCTTCTAACGCCGTCCTTCGTATCCACGCGCCGGACGCTGCCCCGCGTCGTGATTCGCTGGCCCGGCTTCACCGGCGAGCGAAACCTTATCTTCATGCCGCCGCTCTCCGGCCAGTCCCGCCCGAACGCCGCCGCCATCATCTCAGATATTGTCGCAGCCACCATCATGCCGTGCGCGATAGTCCCGCCGAACTGCGTGGACGCCGCGAACTCGTGATCAACGTGTATCGGATTGAAGTCCCCGGAGGCGCGCGCGTACTTCTCTATCTGGTCTTGCGTAATGACCTTCTCGATGGTCGGGAGCGAATCCCCCTTGTTCATCACTCTCCCACCTCGCGCGGCCCGAGGTCCGCCGGAATCATTATCGTACTCTTGCCTTTCATAACCTGCGCGGCGTCCCCGTCGGTCACCCGGCAGTCAACCACCAGAAACCGCCAGTCTCCGCGAACCGAGTTCTGCGCCAGCGTCGCCACGCAATCCACCGAATCCCCCAACTCGACCGCGCCCGAAAACTCGAACTCCTGGCCCGCGTGCAGCGTGCCGCCCGGTATCCTCAGGTCCTCCACAACGCCCCGCATACTCAGAGCCGCCACCGCCATGGCAGGAACCAGTTCATGGCCGCCTTCGCCGAGCAAAGCCCCGCTTTCGTCATGAACCGCTTCCACGTAGTCGGAAACGAGCCTCGAATCCAGGCAATAGCTGTGCCTCGAAACTTCCCGCCCGACTTCCATCTCTCCGTATTCCAAGATAGTCAAACCCCAAAAGCGAACTAAGCCAATCCGCAAAGATTATAGTCGCATGATGCCGCCAAAGCAACGGAGCCAATCCGCCCAGGGTCTTTCAGTTATTTCCCAATACCGCTTCCCTCGTTCATCCTGAGCCTGTTCTCTCGTTCACCCTGAGCCTGTCGAAGGGCCGCCCAAAACGCTTGATACGACTGTTATTTTTTTGTTAGCATTTCTATATTGTAGTCACTATTCATCATTTATCGTCCCGTAATCACTATTTGTCATACGCGCCGCGATAGAAAGAGCGACAGCCAACGCAACATACTCAGCCGTCGTGGAAAGGGAAGACGTAGCCCGTGCGCCCGGTTAAGTTCTCCTCTGTCAGCCGCGCGCTGGCGCTGGCGCTGCTGATCTCCGCGGCGGCGGTGATAATCGCGGTCTTCGCCGCCGATACGCGGACTCCGCTTTTCAACCCCCCGCCCGCGCAAGCCCATCCCACCCCCGCTCTGAATCCCTCCGCTTCGGCGAGCTCCGCTAATTACGCCTGGATAGATATTCAGTGGGACCAATACACCGGCGACGACTTCGCAAGGTACACCGTAATAGCCTGCCCCACGGCGGAAAATAGCAATGACACCTGCGCCAACAACAACGGCAATGTTCGTCAGCATACACTATACGGACAAACGACGACCTTCGCTCGAATGAATACCCTATCCGCTAACACAGAATACTACGTCGCGTTCTATCTGTATGTCACCAATCACGTTCACAAGTACAGCCTGGGGAAAGTAACCACCGGCATAGACGCTACGACCACGCCGACTCCGACGCCAACTCCGACGATCACACCCACGCCGACCCCGACAGGTACACCCACACCCACACCGACGATCACACCCACGCCGACTCCGACACCTGTTCCGCCCACGCCTACGCCTACTCCAACCCCGACACCTGTTCCACCCACGCCGACTCCGACTCCGACACCTGTTCCACCCACACCCACGCCCACGCCTACGCCTACACCTGTTCCGCCCACGCCGACTCCGACTCCGACACCTGTTCCGCCCACGCCTACGCCTACTCCAACCCCGACACCTGTTCCACCCACGCCGACTCCGACTCCGACACCTGTTCCACCCACACCCACGCCTACGCCTACGCCTACACCTGTTCCGCCCACGCCTACGCCTACTCCAACCCCGACACCTGTTCCACCCACGCCGACTCCGACTCCGACACCTGTTCCACCCACACCCACGCCCACGCCTACGCCTACACCTGTTCCGCCCACGCCGACTCCGACTCCGACACCTGTTCCACCCACGCCGACTCCAACGCCGACACCTGTTCCGCCCACGCCTACGCCTACTCTAACTCCGACACCTGTTCCACCCACGCCTACGCCCGTTCCGCCTACGGCTACACCTACCCCGACCGCCACGCCCGCGCCCGCGCAACAGGACCCGACCAGTACGCCTACGCCAACCGCCACTCCCACTCCGACCGCGACGCCCACGCCCACCCCGACCGCCACGCCCGCGCCCGCGCAACAGGACCCGACCAGTACGCCTACGCCAACCGCCACTCCCACTCCGACCGCGACGCCTACGTCCACGCCTACACCGACTGTCACGCCGGTTGACACGCCTACGCCGACCGGTACGCCTACGCCAACCGCCACTCCCACTCCGACCGCGACGCCTACGTCCACGCCTACACCGACTGTCACGCCGGTTGACACGCCTGCGCCGACCGGTACGCCTACGCCGGAGTCCGCGCGATCCGCCTGGGCGTCCAGCGCGCCGGAGCCGACCCCGATAAAGACGGAGAAGGTGACGGTGACGCCCGTGCCGGGCGCGACACCTGTACAGCCCGACGACTACGTTCTCGGGCTGAGCGCTGGGGACGTGAGTGTGGCCCTCATTACGGTATCCAGGGCGCGGACATATCAGGCGACGCTGAGCGTGGAGGAGGAAGCCGAGAGCGGGGACGCGCTGCGCCGCTTCACAGTGAATCTGTACAGCGCGGAGGGAGAACTGGAGAAAGACCCGCGCCTCATCTCGCCGGCGCAGATAACGGTGAGCCTGGACGCGAACAGCGTTTCGGAGATAGGCGGTCCCGCCGTCCTGCTCCAGACCCACGCCTTGGGCGGGGTGTCGCTGCTCTCGGTGTCCCACGTCGAATCGGACGTGTGGAGCGACAACCGGTTCACGCTGGACATGGCCGGGGACGGCTCGGCGGTCGTTTCGGCGGAGACGCGCCGTATAAGCGGAAGATGGGCGCTGTCTCTGGACGCGGACACGATAGCGCTGGCCAAGGCGCAGCTGAGCGGCCAGCCGTTGGAGACTCCGACCGCGACGCCGATTCCGACGCTGACGCCCGCGCCGACGCCTGTTCCGACCCAGACCCCCACGACGCTGGCCTTGCCGCCCAGCGCGGGCGACCCACCGACGCCCCTCTGGATAATCACGCTGGCCGCCGCCGCCGCCATCCTGACAACCCTCGTCGGCGCGAGACTCATATCCTCAGCCCGCCGCCGCCTCACCGCTCCCAACCGAACCTGATCACCTCCCCCTTGACGGGCGGCAATACTCCCTTCCCCCGTCAAGACGGAAGGTTAGGACGGGGGTGACTCCACCAATCCAAGTTCAATGCCTACCCATATCAGCCCATCAAAAGGGACAAGAGACTTACACAACCCCCTAATCCGACAAATTCCTCGCCCCCCGCTGCATCTCCGCCTCTTCCAGCAGCGTTTCCAGAATCACGTAGGCCGCGTCCTCCGAATAGTCCAGCCTGCACACCCCCAGGACGCGGTACAAAACCCCCGTGGACACCCTGGCGATAACCGACTCCCCCAGCGGCGGCAGACCCACGCCCAGCGCCTTCGCCACGAACCCCCCGGCCAGCATCCCGTTCGGAGTCAGGAAGCACCGTAGCAACTCCCGCTCCTGGTACGTCAGAACCAGCCCGCGCTCATCCTGCGCCAGCGTCAGCCGCAGATGCGCGCGCGGAGCCTCTATCAGCTCATCCGCGTAATCGGTCACGTATGTATTCACCTCAGCCAAACCTACGTCCTTTCCGGGGTCTTTCGGTTATTTCCCGATACCGCTTCTGTCGTTCGCCCTGAGCTTGTCGAAGGGTCACCACGAACGTAATTGGTTGATATAGGCAAAGTCCCTTCCCCCGTCAAGGGGGAAGGTTAGAGCCTGCCCCGTACTCCGATACGGGGATGGGGGTGACTCCGCAGTATCCAAAGTCAGCGCGCGATCCCCGCGAACGCCGCCGCCCTCTCCGTCCTCTCATAGAAGCCGGCTATCTCCCTGCCCGAACTCTCATTCCCCGCCTTCCGTACTCCGACTGCCGCCTCAGCGCGAACAGGCCCAGCCTTAGAACGACCTCTTTCGACGCCCACAGCGCTATATACAGAACCAGCGACGTCACCGCCCACTCCTCCAACGGATGCCCCGACGCCCACAGCAGCAGCAGCCAAACGGTGGTATGCGCCATCGCCAGCTTGAAATCCGCGACCATACTCAGCGCGACCTTCACCCTAGTTCCCATTCTACCATTCCCTCGTCCCCCTTCCAATATATCAAGCCCCGCAACACAGTTGCTTTCGATTATCAACCAATTACGTTCGTGGTGAACTTGTCGAACCATGAACGGGCGGCCCTTCGACAAGCTCAGGGCGAACGACAGAAGCGGTATCGGGAAATAACCGAAAGACCCCGGGCCCCGTCTCCGCGCTACCCAACTGCCCCCGCCCTATGCTACAATACCCTCCATGAAAGAACAAATGTATCCGATTTGCATAAGGAGGAATTTATCAATGACCACTCACCCGACCAAAAAATTTTTTATCCGTAGCTAACAACAGGTGATGACAGGTCACTTTCCACGTGACCCGCCACTTGTCCCACTTGAAAACGCACTTGAAACCCCACCAGTAAGCTATAAACCGGAATATATGCGACGGCCTATTTCGCCCCGGGAACCGCCAACCCGGAAAAGTCCCGTCGCTCTCTTGCGCCCCATGCCGCGCTGTCAATAGAATAACGCTACTCGGAGATGAAAAGGAGCCGCCGCCAATGACCACGATATTTGAAGAACTCGGTGTACGTCCCGTAATCAACGCCCAGGGCAACCGCACCCTGCTTGGCGGCGGAACCCCCTCGCCCGAAGTGCGCGAGATGATGAACGCCGCAGAAGACTACTACGTCAACCTCAGCGAACTCATGGACGCCGTTGGAGAGCGCATCTCCGGTATGCTCGACGTCGAAGCCGCCCTCGTCACCTCCGGATGCTCCGCCGCCCTAGCCTACGCCGCCGCGGCCTGCATCACCGGAAACGACGAAGGCAAGATAGAGCGCATCCCCGACACCGCGGGAATGCCCAACGAAATCCTCATCCAGCGCCAACTCCGCGTCAAGTACGACCGCTGCATGACGATTCCGGGCGGGCGTCTGGTCGAAATCGGCGACGAAGACCGCACCACCGCCGACCAGCTGAACGCGGCCATCGGCCCCAACACCGCCGCCATACACTACTTCGCCCCCGGAACCCAGCATCCGGGCGCGCTGCCCCTGGAACAAGTCATCGAGATAGGCCACTCACGCGACATTCCCATCATCGTGGACGCCGCCGGACAGGTATATCCAACCGACCTGCTCAGCCGCTACGTCAAGATGGGCGCGGACCTCGTTGCCTACGGCGCGAAGTATTTCGGCGCGGTCAACTCCAGCGGCGTCCTCACCGGACGCAAGGACATGGTTGACATAGCCCGCTCCCACAGCTTCATCGGCTTCGAATCCACCCCCACACGCTCTTTCGGACGCCCCATGAAGGTCGACCGCCAGGAAGTAATCGCCGTTTACGGCGCGCTCCGCGAGTGGCTCACCATGAATCACGAGGACAGGATAGCCGGATACGAAGCCAGGGTAGCCGCGCTCAGGCCGTCCCTCTCCGGCATAGACGGCGTAACCCTGGAGGACTTCACGCCCGACGGCCCGCTGGAAGGTCTGACCGTCATATCCGACCCCGACGTCACCGGCATGACCGGCGCGGAGATAGTAGAGGCCCTCAGGGACGGCAACCCCAGCATCTGGGTCCGCGAGAGTGACCTGGAAGACAGGTTCGCCATTCGCATGATGACCCTGAAAGAGGGCGGAGAACGAGTAATAGCCGACAGGCTGAAAGAAATTCTGGGATAGACGCTTACTGATGATTGCGATAGAGCTAATACGCCAAGACCCCGAAGCCGTAAAAGAGGCCATGCGAAAGAGGGACGCCGACGTCCCCATTGACCGCATCCTCGAACTCGACCAAGCGCGCCGCTCCATAATCTCCGAGACCGACGCGCTCAGAGCCAGGCGCAACGAGGTCAGCCGACAGATGGGGCGATCCAGGGAACGCCCACAAGAACTGATAGAGGAGATGCGAAGAGTCGGCGGGCGCGTCCGCGAACTTGAAGGACAACTCAGGGACACCGACGACGAGCTTGATACCCTCATGCTCAGAGTCCCCAACATCCCCGACGAGTCCGCGCCCGTCGGCCCCGACGAGTCCGCCAACGTCGAGGTCAAGACGGTCGGCGACCCGCCGTCCTTCGACTTCGAGCCGAAGGCCCACTGGGACATCGCCGAGAATCTCGGCATCGTGGATTTCGAGCGCGGCGTCCGTCTCGCCGGGTCGCGCTTCTTCGTGCTTCGCGGCTTGGGAGCCAAGCTCCAGCGCGCGCTCATATCCTTCATGATAGATATGCACGTCGAGCGGCACGGCTACACCGAGGTCTATCTGCCCTACATCGTCAACAGCGACACCGTTCGCGCCAGCGGCCACCTGCCCGGCTTCCAGGAGGAGATGTACCACGACGAGGAAGACGACCTCTGGATGCTGCCCACCGCCGAGGCCGCCATCACCAGCCTCCACCGCGACGAGATACTATCCGCCGAAGACCTGCCCCTCTACTACGTCGCGCACACACCCTGCTGGCGGCGCGAAAAGGCGTCCGCCGGACGCGACACGCGAGGCATAATGCGCGTTCACCAATTCGACAAGGTGGAGATGTACAAGTTCGTCGCGCCCGACGAATCCGCCCGCGAACTGGACTCGCTGGTAGCCGCCGCCGAGGATGTCGTGAAGGCGCTCGAAATCCCCTACCGCGTCCTGGAACTCGCCACCGGCGACATGGCCACGCCCGCCGTCAAGGCATTCGACGTCGAGATGTGGGCGCCCGGCGCGGACAGGTGGCTGGAAGTAAGCTCATGCTCCAACTGCACCGACTTCCAGGCGCGGCGCGGCAGAGTGCGTTACAGAACCGAGCGCGGCGCGCGGCCCAGGCTGGTCCACACGCTCAACGGCTCCGGCCTCGCCCTCCCTCGCGTCATAATCTCCATCCTGGAGAACTGCCTGCGGCCAGACGGCAGTGTGACAATCCCCGAAGCCCTCCGCCCCTACACAGGGTTTGACCGGATAGGCTGAAGCAGTTACTCCACCGGATAGCTGTGGTCCTCTCTCAGGACGCGCTTCAGCACCTTGCCCAGCGGATTTCGGGGCAGTTCGGATAAGACGACGACGGACTCCGGTTTCTTGAAGCTCGCCATGCGCTGGCGGCAGAATTCTATCACGTCCGACTCGTCCACCTCGCGCCCCGGCTTGGCTACGACCAAGGCCCTCACGCGCTCGCCCCAGTCAAGGTCAGGCACGCCTATTATAGCCGCCTCGTCTATGTCGGGGTGGGAGTGAAGCACCTGCTCCACCTCTTCGGGAGAGATCATCTCCCCGCCGCGCTTGATGAAGTCCCTGGCCCTTCCCGCCAGGAATATGTAGCCGTCCTCGTCTATGTAGCCCAAGTCGCCGGTGAACAGCCAGCCGCCGCGAATGGTCTCGGCGGTGGCGGACTCCTGTCCCCAGTAGCCCTTCATCAGCCTGTCGCCGCGGGCTACTATCTCGCCGGTCTCGCCGTCGGACACGTCGCCGCCGTCCTCGTCAACGATGCGAACCTCCACGTCCGCCAGAGGCTTCCCAATTGAGGCCAACCGCCGCAGTTTTCTCTCCACCTCATCCGGCGAGCCGTCCAGCACGTGATCCTCCGGCGGCAGCATAGTTATCGTCGCCGCCGTCTCAGTCTGGCCGAATGCGTTGATGAACTGCGCGTTCGGAAATTCCATAATCGCCCGCCTGATTACCTCGACCGGCATCGGCGCGGCTCCGTAGGTTATGACCCGCAAACTGCTCATGTCATGTTTGTGGAAGTCCGTGTGATCCATGAGCATCTTGAGCATCGTCGGCACTACCATAGCGCGGTCGGCGCGCTCGGTCTCCACCAGCCGCATCCACTCGCCGGCCTCGAACTGGCGCTGGATTATCAGGGTGCGACCGCCGTATATCGCGCTCATCATCGCCTGCATACCGGCAATGTGATACAGCGGCACGGTCAGGATGTTGGACTCCTCGATATCGGGGTCGGCTGGCGAGACGTTGCTGAGTATGTAGGAAGAGAAGCTGTTGTGGCTGAGCATGACGCCCTTCGGGAATCCCGTCGTTCCGGCGGTGAACATCAGCACGGTCAGGTCTTCGTCGTCGGACAGCGGCCACAGCTCTTCTTCCTCCGCCCCTTCGATCAAGTCGTTGTACGACAGCCATCCCTCTTTGGGTTCGTCCATGGCGATGAGATGCTCGACGCTCTCCAACTGCGGCGAAATCTCTTCGACCATGTCCATGTACCGACCGCCGACCAGCAGAGCCTTCGGTCCTGAGTCATTGACCATGTACGCTATCTCGTCGGCGCGCGCGCGGAAGTTGAGCGGCACGAACACGGCGTCCAGCTTGGCGGTGGCGAAATAAGTCTCGATGACCGAATCCGTATTGACCTGGAGTACCGCGACCCTATCTCCGGAGGACACGCCGATAGCTCCCAGCGCGAACGCCAGGCGGTTGACCCGGCTCTGAAGTTCCTCGAAGGTCGCGCGCTTGCCCTCGAACACCATTGCCGTCCTGTCCGGGACGATGGCCGCCGAAATCATAAGGAACTCAGATGTATTCATAGCGCTGCTGTCTCTCCCTGCCAGTCTGAACAGCCGTGCCTAGACTATATCCGGGGCTGTTCCTCTTCGCGTTTTCGCTCTCTGCAAGAGCGAAGATAACATACCATCAAACTATCGCGGAATTCCACTTGCTTGAAATGGCTAAGACAGCCAACTATAATTACCTGGATTTTCAAGATAACCTGTCTGCCTATGCGCGGGCGACTGAATCCCTCGACAGGAGGATTACAAGGAAATGACCTATATCATCGCGGAGCCGTGCGTGGATTTGAAGGACGGGGCCTGCGTAGATGTCTGCCCAGTGGACTGCATCTACGGTTTGGACGAAGACGACGACAACCAGCTGTACATCCATCCCGAAGAGTGTATAGACTGCGCGGCGTGCGAGCCGGTCTGCCCGGTCACCGCCATCTTCGCCGAAGATGACGTGCCGCCCGAATGGGACAACTTCATTGACATCAACTACGAGTACTTTGGAATGTCCCGCTAGTCCGCCTTCTCGACATCCCAAGAATCGAACATACCCTGCCATCCTTTCCGAATCGCTCGGAATGGACTAGGCGGGGTATTTTTTGGCAAAATCAGAACTGAACCTGACGGTCGCGGGACACGCGCATACGACATCCATGCCTCCCGCGTCCTGCCTAGCGCACAAAATCCGACGGACAGGAGGACCAAGCATGGTTACTATCGAGTCAACACCAGAATTCGCAGCGCAGACCTACGAAAATATGTCCGAAAGGCTCCAGGTCATCCGGCGGCGCCTGAACAGGCCGCTTAGCCTGGCCGAGAAAGTCCTTCTCTCCCACCTGGACGATCCCGAAAACCAGGAGATAGTTCCGGGCGAAACTTACATCCGCGTGCGACCCGACAGGGTGATACTCCAGGACGTCCTGGGCCAGACGGCGATGCTCCAGTTCATGCAGACCTTGCGCGACAGGGTAGCTGTCCCCACGACTGTCCACTGCGACCATCTCATACAGGCGCGCGCCGAGGGGGTACAAGACCTCCGCGAATCCCTGGCCGAAAATGGCGAAGTGTATGGATTCCTGAGATCTGCCGCCGCGCGCTACGGCGTCGGCTTCTGGGAACCAGGCGCCGGCATCATCCACCAGGTCAATCTCGAAAACTACGCTTTCCCGGGACAGGTGATAATCGGCACCGACTCCCACACCCCCAACGCGGGCGGACTCGGAGCCTGCTCGGTCGGCGTGGGCGGCGCGGACGCCGTCGAAGTCATGGCCGGACTGCCCTGGGACGTTCTCATGCCCAAGAGGGTAGGCGTCGTCCTCACAGGCAAGATGAGCGGCTGGACCGCCCCCAAGGACGTGATTCTCAAGCTGGCCGGTCTGCTGACCGTTTCCGGCGGCACCAACAACATCATCGAGTACCTTGGGCCGGGCGCGAGCAGCTTCAGCTGCACAGGCAAGGCGACTATCACCAACATGGGCGCTGAACTCGGCGCGACAACTTCCATGTTCCCATACGACGAGAGCATGGCCGAGTATCTCAGGGCCACCAATCGCCCCTGGCTCGCCGCCGCCGCCGACCAGTACGCCGATATGCTCCGCGCCGACCCCGAAGTGGAAGCAGACCCGGACAGCTACTTCGACCAGGTGGTACGGATTGACCTCTCCACGCTGGAGCCGCACGTCGTCGGGCCGCACTCCCCCGACAGGGCGCGCCCCATATCAGAGATGGCTTCCGAAGTGTCGGACGACGACAACGGCTTCATGGATTCCATATCCGCCGCCCTCATCGGCTCATGCACCAACTCGTCATACGAGGACATGAGCCGCGCCGCCGACGTGGCCGAACAGGCGGCGGCGCGCGGGCTGAGGTCCGCCGTGCCGTTCATGGTGACGCCCGGATCCGAACAGGTCAGGGCCACTATCGAGCGCGACGGGCAGATGGACTCGCTGCACAAGATAGAGTCAACAGTACTCGCCAACGCCTGCGGCCCCTGCATCGGACAGTGGCGCAGGGCGCGAGAAGCCACTACCGAGGCGAACACAATCGTCACCTCCTACAATCGCAACTTCCCGCGCCGCAACGACGGTCAGCCGACCACGATGAACTTCATCGCCAGCCCGGAGATAGTGACCGCCTACGCCATAGCTGGCAGTCTCTCGTTCAATCCGCTGACCGACGAACTCACCGCGCCGGGCGGAGAGACGTTCATGCTCGAACCGCCCGCCGTCGCGCCAGAGGTGCCGGAGCAAGCGTTCGACCGAGGCGACACCAACTACGTCGCGCCGCCCGAGGACGGCAGTGATGTCAACGTTGAGGTCGCGCCCGACTCCCAGCGTCTCCAGATAATGGAACCCTGGCCGGCCTGGGACGGGCAGGATTTCGAGCGAGTCCCCGTCCTGCTCAAAGTCTCCGGCAAATGCACCACCGACCATATCTCACCGGCCGGCCCTTGGCTTTCGCTGCGCGGACACCTGGACAAGTTCAGCGACAATATGTTCATGGGCGCGACCAACGCCTATACCGGAGAGGCGGGCAAGACCAAGAACCTGGAGACCGGAGAGGAAGGCGGGGCGGTGTCCAAAGTCGCGCGCGACTACAAGGCGAAGGGCCTGAAGTGGGTGGTCATCGGAGACGACAACTACGGCGAGGGCAGCTCGCGAGAACACGCCGCGCTGTCGCCCAGGCTGCTAAACGGAGCAGCGGTCATCTCCCGCAGCTTCGCCCGCATCCACGAGACCAACCTGAAGAAGCAGGGCCTTCTCGCTCTGACCTTCAGCGACCCGGCGGACTACGACAGGATCCGCGAAGACGACCGCGTTAGCGTAGTGGGTCTCGATGAACTCGCGCCGGGCAAGCCCGTGACCGCCATCCTTCACCACGCCGACGGCTCGGAAGAAGAGTTGAGCCTCAACCACTCATTCGCCGAAGAGCAGATTCAGTGGTTCCACGTAGGCTCCGCGCTGAACCTCTTCCACCAATAGACGACGGACGGCAACCGCCGGGCTTGGGAATTGATAGCAAGAGAGAGATGGCAGTTTGAGAATGAAGGATCATAGGGCCGCCCTATTCGAGATGTCAGACGTGTTGGAGCGCCGACAAGAATCGGGCGAACTCTATCTGGAATTCCTGGCCGCTTCCACGATGAGCGTCGGAGTTTACGAACTGGCCGCTGGATCAACCGATCCCCAGCGGCCTCATACGGAGGACGAGATATACTACGTCCTGGATGGCCGGGGACGAATCCGCGTTGGCGACGGTGATTCAGAGATTAAGCCGGGAAGCGTGATATTCGTAGCCGCCAGACAGCGACACAAGTTCCACTCGATAACCGAGGACCTGCGGCTTCTGGTAGTCTTCGCGCCGGCCAGAGGATCGAGAGCGAGGTAAGGCCGCGCCGTCACTCTTGGGCTTGCGACAAATTTGGGGCGATCTTGCGATTGCCCCATTACTGTCTTATGTATCAGTCGCCGTCGGTTCCAACCCAGCCCGACTGGGATATGTCTATCATTATCCCCTCGGGCCCGGCGTACTTGGTCTCCACGTTCTGGCCGCCGTGACCGCTGCCCATCGCTGAGTGCAGCGCCTTGTTGATCTCGTCGCGCGGTTCGGAGCCGATTTTCTTCAGCCGAACCTCGGTGGCCTCGGCGTCGTCAACCTGGAATCCGATGTGATGGATTCCCGCGTATCCCACGCCGAACTCTTCTCCGGCGACTACATCATTCTGGAAATTCAGGATAGCTATGTTCACGTTCCCGTCGCTCAGGTAGTAGCCAACGGCGTTCGCGCTCTCCACCTTGCCAACCTCTTTGAGGTCGAACACGGACTTGAAGAACTCGGCCGTCTTATCAGGCTCCTGGCTCGCTATCGCGATATGCTTGATCTTCGCCATTACAATCCCCCGTCAGACAATCGTATAATCGGAATCGCGGCCCCGCCTCAACCGGACCTGCGCCCCAATTCAATATAGGGAGTGAGCGCGGGGCTGTCAAATCCGACTCGGCGGTCGCTAACTGAGTTCGCCGGGCTGGATGGACTGGTAGTTTTGCAGGCGTTTGGCGAGGGGGCGATGCTCGTCTCGCTCGAGAAGGGGGTCTATTTCCAGGGCGCGGATGGCTTCGCGGCGGGCCAGGGATAGTGTGTCGTAGTCGGTTATCTCGGCGACCTTGAGGGTCGGCAGACCGCTCTGTCGGGTGCCGAGATAGTCGCCTGGGCCGCGCAGTTTCAGGTCTTCCTCGGCCAGGCGGAAGCCGTCGGATATACGCTCAAGCAGCTTGAGACGCTTGACGGCCTCGGCGCCGGGGGACTCTGAAAGCAGAAGGCAATGGCCCTGATGCTCTCCGCGTCCCACCCTGCCTCTGAACTGGTGGAGCTGGGACAGGCCGAATCTCTCCGCTCCGTCAATCAGCATCACGGTGGCGTTTGGCACGTCAATTCCGACCTCCACCACCGGCGTGGAGACGAGGACGTCAATCTCGCGCGCCTTGAAGCTGTCCATCACCTCTTCTTTCTCCTTCAGTGACATACGCCCGTGCAGAAGGCCGACGGAGAAGTCGGGGTAGATACGCTCGGAAAGCCGCTCATATTCTTCCTGAGCCGCTTTGGTCTGAATGACCTCGGACTCCTCTATGAGAGGGCATACTACGAAAGCCTGCCTGTCCTGCCTGACCTCGTTTCGGATGAAGGCGTATGCGGAGTCGCGGCGGTCGCTTTCCAGGAAGCGGGTTCGGATGGTCTGGCGTCCGGGCGGCATCTCGTCTATGACCGACACATCCAGGTCGCCATAGACAGTGAGGGACAGCGAGCGGGGTATGGGCGTGGCACTCATCGCGAGCAGATGGGGCCTCTCGCCTTTTTCGCGCAACGCGGCGCGCTGGCGGACGCCGAACCTGTGCTGTTCATCTACTACCGCCAAGGCGAGATTGGGGATGTCCACTCCCTCTTGAATCAGGGCATGAGTGCCAATCACTATGTCTATCATTCCGGCGGACAGGAAGCTGCGGAGATCGTCCCTGACACGTTTGCGGTGAGCGCCGAGAAGAAGCGCGACGGTCACCTTCCGTTCCATGCCCTCTACGTCCAGACGCTGTATGTAGCCGCCCGCCGGCTCGAACCCTGATTCGCTGAGCAGGCCGCATATCGTCAGGAAGTGCTGCTCGGCCAGGATTTCGGTCGGAGCCATGAGGGCGGCCTGTTTGCCGTCCCGAACCGCGGCGAGCATGGCGGCGGCGGCCACGACGGTCTTGCCGCTGCCCACGTCGCCCTGGAGCAGGCGGCTCATCGCGCGGTGCGAGCGCATATCAGCTAGCGCTTCCTGGAGCGACCTGTTCTGCGCCCCGGTCAGGTCGAAGGGCAGCGAGGCGAGGAAGGACTCGATTACGCCGTTGTCCACCGCGACGGGTATGCCCCGGTTCTCCTCGCGCCAGTCGTTTCTGCGCCTTATGACGGACATCTGGAGCAGGAAGAGTTCGTCGAATGCCAGCCTGCGCCGCGCCGCCTTCACTGAGTCCCAGTCGTCGGGGTAGTGGATCTGGCGCATGGCGTTGCCCAGACCTATCAGCCCGGTTCGGTGGAGCAGGTCGGCGGGCAGAAATTCTTCTACACTGTCCAGTGTCGCGTCAAGGGCGCGTTTGACCAGAGAGCGGAGAACGCGCTGGGAGAGGCCCTGAGTGGATGGGTACACGGGGACCAGCCTGCCGGTGTGAACCTGGTCGTCCGCGCCATCTAGTATTTCGTACTCCGGGGCCTGGAAGACTAAGCTGCCCATGAAGACGCTGACCTTGCCGCTGAGGGCGACTTTCGCGCCGTGCTTGAGTTGGGAGGCGACCCAGGGCATATTGAACCAGGTAGCCCGGATGTTGCCCGTATCGTCGCCTAGGACGGCCTGCGTGGATTTCTGGCGTCCGAGCATGGTTTGCCGGGCTTCCCAGACTGTGAGGATGGCGGTCTGGTTGTCGCCCGGGGCGAGTTGGGCGACGGTTCGGACGCTGGCGAAATCGTTGTGGCGGGCGGGGAAGAGGTGAACCAGATCGCCGACGGTATTCACGTCTAGCTTGTGAAGGCGGGGAAGCAGTTTTCGCCAGACGCCCTTAATCAGGGTGACGTCGTCGGACATTTCGAGCGGACGCTTGGGCGCGGGCGGCTTGCGAGGAGCGCGTTCGCGCTTGGGGGCGGGCTTGCGGGCGCGAGTCAGGGCGGGCGACGGCGCGGTTCTGACGGAGACGCCGGCGTTCCGCATCCGGCCAACGACGCCGGTAGCCCAGTCGGACCTCTGCTCCCGGGACATATCGGCGTAGCGAGCGGGATCGCCGATGTACGGCGCGAGGTCGTCAGGGAAGCGCGCGAGGAAGGCGTCGAGGCCCCCGATGACGGCGCGGTCGTCAAAGCCGCGCTCGCGCTCGCGTCGGAGGATGTTGTATAGGGATGTGGCTCGTTCGGCGTTGGGCATGGCGATACCTATTTTACATAGTGGTATCGCATCGGAGCGCGGGGTTCAAGGTGAATCGGTTACAGTTGTAGGCTTCGGTCGCTGATCGCCAGATAAAGATTTTCATGTCCGTAGTGGCGGGCCATGGGGATAATAGGCACAAACGCGCAAAGGGGACGCGCCACCCCGCTTCAGCCCGTACCGTACCGCATCCCCTCCGGCAGTTCCGATATGACACCCAGCGCCAGCAACGCCCGCTGAGCCGCGTACTCAGCCACGTCCGCTATCGTCTGCTGTCCCAGGTAGAAGGCCGGCTCCGGCGGTATGATAGTCGCGCCAAGTGTCGCCAGCCGCGCTAGGTTCTCCAGGTGTATCACGCTAAGCGGCGACTCGCGCGGAATGACGACCAGAGGCCGACGCTCCTTTATGGCAACGTCCGCCGCGCGCCGAACGAGATTGTCCGCCAACCCACGCGCCACCGCCGCCGCCGTCGCCATGCTGCACGGCGCGATTATCATGCCGCGAGTCGGGAACGTGCCGCTCGCTATTGGCGCGGCCAGTTCGGACGGCGCGTGATGGCTGAATATGCCGGAGCCGTCCCAGCGTTCCAGCGCCTCCCCGAACGACTCATCCATCTCCTGCTTCCACACCATCCGCGCCGCCGAGGACGCCGACGCCACTACTGGAATCCCGTTGTCCAGCAGCGCGTCTATCGTATGCAGCGCGATGACCGAACCGCTCGCGCCCGTGATACCAACCACCACCGGCCTGCCGTCTGTATCCGCGCCGGTCATAGCAGAATCGCCAGTATAGTGCCGACTAGCATCGTGGTCGAGACGTAGGCGTTGATGCGCCCGAACGCCACGCCCATCCTGGAAAGGTCGGATGGAGAGACAAGCCTGTACTTGTACCACAGTATGCCGGACGCGACGCCGCAGGCCACCAGGAACGGCCAGCCGAGTTCCATCGAGTTAGTCACGTTTATCCATACCCACAGCGTTACGAGCGCCGCCACCGCCAGGACGTCCAGCGTCCGCGCTATCCGAAACGCCTTCACCACGCCGAACCGCTCCGCTACCGAGTGCAGCCCGTTCTCGCGCTGGAACTCGAAATCCTGTGTGTGGTACAGGATGTCGAAGCTGCCCGCCCACAGCGCCACCGCCAGCGACAGGAGCGCGGGTTCCAGCGAAAGACTGCCGTTCACCCCTATCCAAGCCGCCGACGGAGAGATAGCCAACGCCCAGCCCAGCAGCAGGTTCGCCGTCCAGGTGAACCGCTTGGTGTACGGGTAGAACACGAGATAGGCCGCCGCGACCGGCGCGAGGACGAAGGCCAGCGTATTGAGTTGGTACGCCGCGAACAGGAATACCGCGAACGCCACCGCCGCCATAATCGTCATTTCGGGCGCGGTGAGAAGGCCCTGTGGGATGTGCCTGTCCGCCGAGCGCGGGTTCTTGGCGTCTATGTGTCGGTCTATCACCCGGTTCGCCGACATTCCGACCGTCCTCGCGCTCACCATGGCCACCGTTATCCACGCGAACACAGGCCAGCCCGGGAAGCCGTAGCCGCCCGTATGGACATCCGCCAATACCATGCCGATATACGCGAACGGCAGCGCGAAGACGCTCTCCGGGAACTTGATAGCGTCCAGGAACATAGGCGCCTTGCGCCATAGCGATCTGGCTTGGGTATCGGAGGTCAGAATCCGTACTCCTTCCAGCGTCGGTCAACCAGGCTTTTGACTTCCTCGCTCATGATTATATCCTCCGGCCACTCCCGCGTCCTGCCCTCGCCGGCGAACTTGGCGGTGGCGTCAATCCCCATCTTGCTGCCGAACCTGGGCGTCGGCGTCGCGTGATCCAGGTCGTCTATCGGCCCCTCGCTGAACGTTACGTCCGTCGCCGGGCTGATGTTGCACGTCACGCGCCACGCCACCTCGGATAGATTCTGTACGTCAACGTAGTGGTCAACGACGATGATAGTCTTGACCAGCATCATCAGCCCAAGTCCCCAGAGCGCGTGCATCACCTTCTGCGCGTGTCCGGGGTATTCCTTCCTGATGGAGACTATCACAAGGTTGTGGAAGATTCCCTCGGCGGGCATATTCATGTCCACTATCTCCGGCAGAGTCATCTGGAGCGCGGGCAACATGATACGCTCGGTCGCCTTGCCCATGAAGAAGTCCTCCGACGGCGGCCTGCCTACCATCGTCGTGGGATATATCGGGTCGCGCCGCCGCGTCATCGCCGTAACGTGGAAGACCGGATACGGCTCGGCTGGCGAGTAGTAGCCCGTGTGGTCACCAAACGGCCCTTCGTCCCTAAGTTCGCCCGGAACCACGTACCCTTCCAGCACGTACTCGGCCTGCGCCGGAACCTCCAGGTCAACCGTCTTGCACCTGACCAGATCAATCGGCTCGCCCCGAATCACGCCCGACACCGCGAACTCGTCCATGTCCGGCGGCAGCGGCATTGAGCCCGTCCACATCGTGGTCGGGTCCGCGCCAATGACCACCGCGACCTCCAGCCGCTCGATTCCCCTGTCCTGCGCGCGTCGGTCGTGTCTCGCGCCTACCTTGTGCGTCTGCCAGTGCATCCCGGTCGTTCGCCTGTCGTGTATTTGCATCCTGTACATTCCCACGTTGCGCCTGCCCGATTCGGGGTCTCGCGTGATGACCAGCGGCAGCGTTATGAACGGCGCGGCGTCCAGCGGCCAGCACGTCGTAACCGGCATCGAGAACAGGTCAACCTCGTCGCCCGTCAATACCACTTCCTGGCACGGCGCGCGCCTGACCATGTTGGGCTGAGAACGCGCAAGCCCGATGAGATCCCCCAGCGCGCGCATCTTGCCGCCCAGCCCGGACGGCGGCCCCTGCGCCATGCTTAATAGGCGACGAACCCTGTCCGCCAGTTCCTGGATGTCCTCCACGCCCAGCGCGAGCGCCGTCCGCTTGTGCGACCCGAATATGTTGGAAAGTACGGGCGCGCTATGCCCCTCAACATTCTCGAACAGCAGCGCCGGCCCCCCGGACTTCACCATCCGGTCCGTGACCTCGGTAATCTCCAAGTGTGGATTGACCGAAGCCGCTATCCGCCTCAGCTCCCCCCTCTCTTCGAGCAGAGCCATGAACTCTCGCAGATCCTTGAACTTCATCGCCCCTGCCCCCGTCTCAGTTCCGTGGACGATATATCCTCCCGGAACGCCGACTCCGGTATCTGCGTGAACATATCCGCGTATTCGGGCGGGACGGAAAGGCTGTCCAGAGTCCTGAACGCGCCTTCCTCCACGCGGCCCGCTATCAGGAAGCCGCAGCCAAGTTCGCGCAACTCCGACAGCGCCGCCCGCATCCGCTCCACGCTGCCGCCGTAGTATCGCGGTTCCACAAGCCGTATCATCGTGTCGAATCCGATTATGAACGTCGAACCCGGGAAATATCGCGCCTTCTCGTAGAACACCGGAACGCGGGTGACAGCCGCGTCCGCCTTCCCCTCGAACTGCGACAGCCGACGCCTGACCTCGGAAAGTTCCAGGTCGGGCTTGTCCACGTTGGATATAGAGATTTCATAGATAACGGGCGCGTTCAGGATACGGGCCGATACGGACGCCAGCCGCGTGTGTCCCTTGTGCAGAGGGTTGAACGAGCCGGACAGGATGCCGCCCCGAAATTCCGCGTCCGCCGACTGCCTTCCGTCCGCTCCTAGCAGAACGTGACCTACGTGCCGCGCCGACAGCGCTTCCAGCGGGTCGGCGAATCGGCGTTCCGTCCTGATTATCTTCTCATAGTCGGACAGTCCAGGATCCAGCCTGCCCTCCACTCCGAGCGACTCCGCCAGCGCGTTCAGTATCAGCCCGCTCACCACATCGTCCTCGCCGTCCCTGTCGCGCAGGCCCTTCGTCAGCGTAAGCGTCGAGGTCGTCCAGCCCGTCCCGTCATACGTGGACACATGGCACCTGTGGTCGCCTCGCTTGGGCCTGTCGGTGGCGATAGTCGCCGAGCAGGATAAGCCGACGACCGGAACGCTTCCCTCTCTCAGCCGGACGGCGCGGCGGTAGGCGGCGCGCGCCAGGTCGAGCGCGGCGCGTTCGGATACGTACTGCTCCGGTTCCGAGCCGAGATAGTCAATCATCGCGGACGAGGCGTAGGGAATCTGTACGTCCAATACGGTTCGAGAAGCACCCGCCACTCCCAGAATCCAGCCCATAGCCGGCGCGCCCGCGCCCGCTATCACGAGCGACGTCATGCCCTCCGTCGAGTGCAGGGACTCTACCAACCCTCTGATTTCGCTGTCCATCTGGGCAACCATACATCGTTACTATAATCGCGCAGCGCTACGGACGCAAATATACAGGGCTGGGAGACGATTGCGTAGGTCCCTTCCCCCTTGACTGGCTCACAAGGGGCCGACTAATCCCCTCTCCCTCAGGGAGAGGGCTAGGGTGAGGGTGAAATGCCTACCCCTGTCAGCCCTTGACGAGGGAAGGTTAGAGCCTGCCCCGTACTCCGATACGGGGATGGGGGTGATTAGATTCAATCCCTGCTATTACGGGATAACAGACACAATCTTCTCTAGGCTGTGTTGACATTTATCGTCATTCCCGCGAAAGCGGGAATCCACACCTGCGGATTGTAGCCTGGCTAGTTGTAACTTAGCTTGATCCAAGCATTCAATGTTCAAATGTCAACAGAACCTAGTTAGGGCAGGGACTATTCAGGGTCGGCTTCGAATGTTGCGCGACCCTCTACTGGATATGTTATAATACCCCTGTTAAAGAACAAAATACCTAAGATATAGTATAAATTGGAATTTATGAATGACGACAATTCCGGCCCGCAAAATTTTTCGCAGGCGAAATTGGCCCGATTTCATAGCTAAATCCGCCGATTTCCAGGTCAAAATCCACCTGGAGCCTCACCTAGACGCGACCTAGACATCACCTGGACGAATATAAACCAAAGTATATGTAACCCTGTATAGCAAGCCGCTCTTCCACAGACCCGCCAACTCCGAAAAGGCCCGGCGTGTTAAGATTGCTCAATGGGGCAATTTGGAATTATGATGTATAGAATGGGAGTATGAGGCCCAACGGGAAAATTCACATTGGCGTGTCAGGAGGATGGCATATTGGATATGACTAGTAAGACCAGACATAAATTTAGGACTCCTGTGCGGAGAATATCGGCTGAAGACATGGACATTATACTTAGCAGGAGCGTTTATGGCTTTGAGCAGAAGTACGGGATGTCGTCTGAGGATATGCTGAAGAAGATTTCGAGCGGAGAGGAAGACGACACGCCGGAGATTCTAAAGTGGATGATGGACTATCGCGCGCTTCAGTTCGACAAACAGACCCCCCACCAATGGCAGACGTTCGAGCGATACCAAATAGTCCACGATCACCGTCTTGACGAGCATCCGTGCGAGATTTGTTAGGGGTTAGCTATGTCAATGGTACGGTCTATCGCCCATTGGCTATGGCTTGAAGAGGACGACTGCAAGTGGCTCGCGCTAATTGTGGTAGTTGCCTTGGCTATCAGGGTCGTGTGGGTAGTCGCGTTCCAGACGCCGCCCGCCTCGGACGCCGCTGACTATGACACCTACGGGTGGAGGCTGGCCCAGGGCAAGGGGTACGTGAGGGCTGACGGAACGCCCACCGCCTTCTGGCCTGTTGGGTATCCCGCTTTTCTGGCCGCTATCTACACGGTCTTTGGCTATTCGTGGCTGGCCGCGGGAATCGCCAACGCGCTGCTGGGAACGGCAAGCGTCGCGTTGACTTACAGGTTGGCGCGGGAGGTTCTATCCAGTCGGCTGTCTCTGGTCGCGGCGGGAGCGGTCGCCTTCCTTCCGAGTCACATCATATCGTTCACGTCCGTTCTCAGGAATGAAATGCTGCACACGGCGCTTGTCCTGGCGGCGTTTATAGCGGTCTGTCATTTGGCGCGTCGCCCTAATTTGAAGAACGCCGCGCTGCTTGGGCTGGTCATGGGCATTGGGTTGTATGTACGTCCTATCTTGCTGCTGTTTCCCGCCATTGTCGCGTTGCTTATAATGATACGGGGGGGGGGGGCAGGAATCAGAAAATCAGTTGGCTTGGCGGGCGTAACACTGATGGTGTCTTTGCTGATGGTCTCGCCCTGGACAGTTCGGAACTACTTCGCTATGGGTGAACCAGTACTAATCGCCACGAATGGAGGCTCTAACTTCTACAAAGCCAACGGGCCCGGCGCGGATGGAGAAGGAAGTCCGCTGCCGGGGGATAGATTCTCAGACTTCTCTGAAATTGATTGGCACAGGGAAGGCTACAGGTTGGGGCTGGAGCATATAGCGAACCATCCTGATCAATGGATCGCGCTCCTGCCCATAAAATTCTTCCACCTGTGGGCCAGTGACAGGTACAACATTCATCCGAGTATCATACCGGAAGGCTATCGTGTAATAGTCCCTGTTTTATGGGTGATCGCCCAGGCGTACTGGACGGTCATCGTGATTGGCGCGACGCTGGCGGCGGTCAGCAGGCCGATTTTGGGATACTGGCTGAAATTTCCGGCAGTCCTGTTTCCGCTGACGCTATTGTATTGGACGGCTTTCCACATGATGTTTCACGGCGAGGGGAGGTACCATATCCAGGTGATTCCGGTCGTCGCCATCATAGCGGCGCATCTTCTGGAACGCGGTCGGGATTGGACGGCGTGGCTGCCAGAGAGATGGCGTAAAAGTAGAGCAAGTGGGACATTATGGGGAAGGTGACGAAATTTCCCTTTGGGGAATTGCCCACAGGGTTCAGTTTAGGGTTATAATGGGCGGGTACTATTCAGGTGGACATTTGGCGTAGAATATATGAAAGCTCATTCAGCATTCAGGGAGGAACGCGACATGAAATCGGATAGGGCGCTTGTGGCGCATCTCATGAGACGGGCAGGCTTTGGCGCGACGCCGGCTGAACTGGACGCCCTCACCCGCGACAAGACCTACGAGCAGATAGTGGACGATCTGGTGAATCCCGAGAGATTCCCCGAACTCGACCAGTCCTACATTGACAGGTACTACGGCGGTGAGCCGGTGGCGGTTCACGTGGGCAAGTGGATGTACCGCATGGTCAACACGCCGAGGCCGCTCGAAGAGAAGATGTCGCTGTTCCTGCACCACATCTTCCCTGTGGCCTGGGGAAAGAGCGAACACGGGCCGTCGCTCTACAACGAGATCGCCATGTTCCGGCGCGTGGGCATGACCGACATGAAGACCATCCTGCTGGAGCTTTCCAAAGACCCGGCGATGATATTCTGGCTGGACAACAACGAGAACCACAAGGACGAGATAAACGAGAACTACGGGCGCGAACTGCTCGAACTGTTCTCCATGGGCGTGGGCAACTACACCGAGGACGACATAAAGGCGGCGTCCAGGGCCTTCACGGGATGGACGTTCAGGCAGCCGCTCTCGCTGTACCCGGTCGGACACCACAACGCCGAGTTCGTCTTCGATCCGGACGATCACGACTATGGCGAGAAGACGTTCCTAGGCGAAACGGGCGATTTCGACGGCGAGGACGTCATTGACATCATCGTGAAACAGGAAGCCACCGCCCGGTTCATCTCCCGCCACCTGTACAACTTCTTCGTAGAGGACGAGGTGCAGGTGCCGTCCTGGAACACTGAGCCTCCGAAGGACGAGGCCGCGATTCAGCGACTCGCGGACGTGTTCATGGAATCCGGCGGCCAGATGCGCCCGGTTCTGAAGGAACTATTCAACTCCGACTTCTTCAAGAACGCGACCGAGTTCAAGAAGGTCAAAAGCCCGACCGAACTTATAGCGGGAGTGCTGAAGCAGACGGGCGAATTCAGCAGCCCGACGCCGGGCATTCACACATTCGCCATCACGACGCTCAACGGCTCCTTGGTCGAAGGCCCAATGGCGATAATGGGCCAGCGCCTTATGAACCCGCCGACAGTGGAGGGCTGGCACACCGGACACGAGTGGATAGACTCCGGCACGCTCAGCGAGCGCATAGGCTTCGTGGAGAGCCAGTTCGATGACATGGCCAAGCCGGGCGTGAAGGACATGGTGGAACGGGTGGGGAGCCTGGACGACGACCCTTCCCGTATCGTTGACCGCTGCCTGGACATTCTGGGCGGGATAACCGTGAGCGAAGGAACTTACGCCTCGCTGGTGGAGTACGCGAGCGAGTTAAACTCGCTGGGCGGCGAGGATGACGACGAGGTGGGCGTCCACAACCTTCTGCAAATGACCGCCTCCACTGTTGACTACCAGTTCGCATAACCGAATGGCTGAAATACGCGATAAGAGCGTAGGGGGAAATATGACCACCAAGAGCAGGGAAAAGACGCTGGTAGTTATTCAGCTCACCGGCGGCAACGACTTCATGAACACGATAGTGCCATACACCAACGGGCACTACTACGACGCGCGCAAGAAGGTTGTGATGAGCCAGGAGGACGTCCTGCCCATCAACGACGAGCTCGCCATAAACGCCAACGCCTCTCCTTTCAAGCGCCTGTACGACGAGGGGAAGATGGCCATCATCCAGGGCATAGGCTATCCGAACTCCAACCGCTCACACTTCCGGGGCATGGACATCTGGCACACCGCCGAGCCGAACCGCGTGGGCAACGAGGGCTGGCTTGGGCAGGCCATCAGAGAGCTCGACCCGAAGGCTGAGAACGTTCTGACCGGCGTGAACGTCGGGATGGGCCTTCCTCGCGCTATGTCGGTGACCGGCGTTCCGGTGACCTCAGTGGGCGATCTCGAAGGCTACGGCGTGATGAACACCATCGAGCAGCAGCGTCTGCGCGACAAGGCGCTTGATACTTTCAAGGGCATCTACGGCCAGGCTATCGGCACAGGGCCGGTCGCGGAGTATATCGGGCAGACCGGACTTGACGTGCTGAAGGGCGCGGATATGCTGGCCGAAGTCGCCGACCAGTACGAGTCCGAAATAGAATACGCGGACAACCAGATAGCCAAGAACATGAGGGATGTCGCGCGGATTCACCTGGCCGATCTCGGTACGCGAATCTTCTACACCGCGCACGGCGGATACGACACCCACGCCAATGAGATGCCGTCCCATCCCAAGCTGATGAACGACCTGTCCGGCGCGGTTTCAGACTTCCTCGACGACCTGGAAGCGCACGACACCGCGGACGACGTAACGATATTCGTCTTCACAGAGTTCGGTCGGCGGATGCGCGACAACGGCAGCGGCACGGACCACGGCTCTGGCGGCGGCGCGTACATATTCGGCAACAACGTGATAGGCGGCCTTTACAGCGAGTATCCCTCGCTGGATCCGGCGGAGTGGGAACATGGCGAAGACCTGAAGCACACGATTGACTTCAGGGGGATCTACTCCACGCTGCTGGAGCAGATACTGGAAGTCGAGGCGCGGCCAATCGTGAAGGGCGAATACGAGCAGATTTCCCCGTTCGCTAACTAGACGGAAGACAGTCATTCAGGGAGACATAACGATGAGCAGACCTTACGGATTGCTGAGGGCGGGTTACCCGTACCTGAAGACGCTGGGCATGAGAAGGGTCATAGGCTACGCCACTGATATAGCCTTCTCCGGTACAGGAGACACCTACATACTCATGCGCTCGGAGGGCGGGTCTAGCATAAGGGTCTGGCCGCTGGAGGACATGGCCGAATTCACCTCGGACATGAAGAGTATCGGCGGTCCCGGCGCGGGTGACGGTCAGTTCCTCTGGCCGGTGCAGATCATAACGGACGCTGAGGGGTATATCTACGTCAGCGACGAAGCGACTCACAGGATTTCCAAGTTCGACGCCGAAGGCGAGTTCGTCGCCAAGTGGGGCGTTCATGGAGACGGCGAGGGCGAATTCAACCGTCCAAACGGCATAGGATTCGACCCGGATGGCAACATGGTAGTCGTTGACTCGGAGAACAGCCGCGTGCAGAGATACACGCCCGACGGCAAGTACCTGGGCGGATTCGGCGGCGTACAGGGCGACGCGCCGGGCGAGTTTAACCTGCCCTGGGGTGTCCATGTGGACGAGTTCGGCGATATATACGTCGCCGACTGGGGCAACGACAGGGTGCAGGTATTCGACGCGGAAGGCGAACTCAAGATGGTGGTCGGCAAGCGAGGGTCGGGCGAAGGCGAGTTCAACAGGCCGACCGGCGTCGCGGTTGACGGTCACGGCGATATATACGTGTCCGACTGGGGCAACAACCGCGTGGTGATGTTCAACTCGGAAGGGAAGTACATCTGGAGTTTCGCGGGAGACGCCTCGCTGTCCCGCGTGGCGCGCAACTATATGCTCACCAACGCGGTGTCCAATCGCCTGCGGGAGATGGGACGGCTGGAGGACGAGAAGTACCTGCGCCGTCCGCGCTCGGTCAGGGTTGACAGCGAGTTCCGCCTCTTCATCCCGGACTACGAATCATACCGCATCCAGATATACCAGAAGGACGCGATAGAGCTGGACCGCAGCCAGTTTTCCGCGCCGCTGAGAAACGTGACGCTGGAAGTCACCTAGTCCGCGGCCCGCGCCCAATACATCGCTTCTTCGTCCGTGGCAGGCGGTCAGTCATTGATCGGCCTGCCACAGCTTTATTCCGGAACGCCGTGAGACAATGGGAGATAGTTGACAGATGACCGAATCCAACGGAGGATGTCCCGCGCTGTCCAGGATACGTATATGCGACTTCACCGGCCAACTTGCCGGAGCGGGCGCGACCAAGATTCTCGCCATGTTCGGCGCGCAGGTCATCCGCGTAGAAGACAGGCTCAGGCAAGGCCAGTGGGACATATTCCGGGGCAACGGCCCCTGGCCGGACGAACGCAGGGGCATAAACCTGGGCGGCACGTTCAACAACCACAACGTCGAGAAGATGGGCGTAACGCTGGATATGCGGAAGCCCGAAGCCAGCGACATCCTCCGCGATCTCATCTCGGTCAGCGACGTGGTTGCCGAGAACTTCAGCAAGGGCGTACTGGACAGGTGGGGCTTCTCTTACGAAGAGATGGTCAAGATAAAACCGGACATAATCTACGTGTCAAACTGCGGCTTCGGACACGTAGGGCCGTACTCCGATTACAAGACCTGGGGGCCTATCGTCCAAGCCGTGTCCGGGCTTACGTTCCAGTCTGGTCTCGCGGGTATGCCTCCGGCGGGCTGGGGATACTCCTACATGGATCATACCGGCGGCTACCACATGGCCATCGCCATACTCATGGCCGCCTATCATCGCCATCGCACGGGCGTCGGGCAGTGGGTGGATATGTCCTGCTCGGACGGCGCGGCGGCGCTTAACGGCCCGGCGATACTCGATTACACGGTCAACGGCGTTCCCGCCAGGCGTCCGGGCAACCCGAACAGCAACCGCAGTATCTACCCCAAGATGGCGCCGCACGGCATATACAGGTGCGCCGGAGAAGACCAGTGGGCGGCTATCTCCGTTCGGGACAACCGCGACTGGGGCGCGATGTGCGGGGTAATGGGATTCATAGATCTGCTTGGGGATGAGTCTCTTGGCAGCTTAGAGAGACGGATCGAGCGCCATGACGAACTGGACGAGAGAATCAGGCAATGGACGGCGACCCGGATGCCGATGGAAGTGATGGAGTCGCTCCAGGCGCAAGGCGTTCCGGCGGCGGCGGTTCAGCATCCCGAAGACCGTATCGAGTATGACCTAAACACGGAGGCGTGGGGTCTGTTTCCGACCGTCGAGCATGAGGAAATAGGCGAGATTCGGGTGGACGGTATGGCGGTCAGACTGTCGGAGACGCCGGCCACAATAGAGAAGGGCGCGCCGATCCTGGGACAGCACAACGATGAGGTGTTCGGCGACATACTTGGGATGTCCTCAGAGATCGTTCGAGATCTGACGGAAGAGGGGGTTATCTGAAGTGGAAGCCGAGATGGGAAACAGCGTTCTTGGAGACATCCGAGTACTGGAGGTCGGTGGGGAGATAGGCGCGTGGTCCGGCAAACTGCTCGCCGACATGGGCGCGGACGTGATAAAGGTGGAGCCGCCGGGTGGAGATCCCACGCGGGCCTACGAGCCGTTCTACCAGAACGAGCCCGGGCCGGACAGTAGCCTTTTCTTCTGGCACTACAACACCAACAAGCGCGGCATAACCCTTGATATCGAAAATGAGAGCGGACGTGGGATATTCAGAGACCTCGCGGCGCGCTCGGACGTGATAGTGGACAGCGCTCCGCCGGGCTACTTGCCCTCGCTCGGTCTGGGATACGCCGATCTAAGCCACTCCAATCCCGCGCTGGTCGTGGTCTCGATAACGCCGTTCGGGCAGGATGGGCCGTACAGGGATTACGCCAGCACGGATATGACCGCGCTGGCGTTTGGGGGGCCGGTGTGGAGCTGCGGCTACGACGATCATGGCATCCCACCGGTGCGCGGCGGCGGTAACCAAGCGTACCACACCGTCGGGCATTACGCCGTCTCCGGAATAATGGTCGCGCTCGTGCATCGCCAGTTCACGGGCATCGGACAGTATATTGACGCGAATATGCACGCGGCGCTGAACATCACCACCGAGGCGGCGACGTATAGCTGGCTGGTGGCCGGGGATACGGTGCAGAGGCAGACGGGGCGGCACGCATCGGTCATACCGACGCCGCAGGCGCAGGTGCTGTGCAAGGACGGACGCTATGTGAACGTGGGCATCGGCGCGCGGACGGAGGAGCAGTGGTTTCACCTGCTGGCTTGGATGGAAGAAGAAGGACTCGTCGAAAATCTGGGCGAGTACCTGAGCTATCCGAGCCGAGAGGCTATGCGACGGGGCGACCCGGACGCTATGGCGCAGCAGCGGCGCGTAGCCGACACCCTGCGTCAGATGGCGGCAAAGACCGATTCCTACGACCTATTCACGCGCGCTCAGGAGCTTGGCTTCCAGTGGGGTATTATCAATTCGCCTGAGGACGTGCTGAACGATCCGCACTTCAGGGCGCGCGGCTTTCCGGTGGAGGTGGAACACCCGGAACTGGGGGAGAGTTTCATATATCCGGGCGCGCCGTACAGATTCACCAAGTCCCCTTGGAAGATAGAGAACCGCGCTCCGCTGCTGGGCGAACATAACGATCAGGTGTATCTCAGCGAATTGGGAATCTCTGCTGAGCGTCTGGCCGAACTCAAGGCCGACGGCGTAATCTAACTAGCGCGGACGCGAGACTCAGACCGGCGTGAGGGAGGGAGAAGCTCCGTCTTGCTGGAGTCGCTCCAGTTCCTCGACCGGGATGTGGCAGTTTATCGTGTGGCCGTCGCCTCCGGGGCCGCTCTGTTCGGGGGGCGGCTCGGTGTCGCAAATGTCGCCTATTTTCCTGGGGCATCTGCCCGCGAAGAAGCATCCCCTGAAGGCCGAGCGTAGCGTGGGCACCGATCCTTCGAGGCGTATGTGAGTGGGTTCGGCGTCGGGGTCGGGGACGGGCGCGGCGGATAGCAGCGCCTCGGTGTACGGGTGGGACGGCGTTGAAAGGACCGCCTCTGACGGCCCATACTCGGCGACATGGCCCGCGTACAGCACCAGGATGTCGTCGGAGACGTAGCGGACTACGCCCAAGTCGTGGGTTATGAAGACGTAAGCGTTGCCCGTCTCGCGCTGACGCTGTTCGAGAAGATTGAGCACCTGCGCCTGGACTGAAACGTCGAGGGCGGAAACGGCTTCGTCGGCAACCACGATGTCCGGGTTGGCGGCGAACGCGCTGGCGAGCGCGACTCTCTGCTGCTGACCGCCGCTCAGTTCGGACGGCAGCCTCTCCAGGTAGAGCGGGTCGAGGCCGACAGCGTTCATGAGTTCCTCCGAACGCTCTTGGATTTCGCTCCGTCTGACACCGGCGAACTTTCGGAGGGCGCGGTTGATAGCGTGCTTTATGGGCAACTTGGGGTTGAGGGAAGCGGTCGGGTTCTGGAAGACCATACGCATGGCGGAGCGCTGGTCAGAGGTGCGGTCTTCGACGTCGCCTTCTAGCGCCTGGCCGCGCAGTTGCAAAACGCCGCCATCCCTCGCTTCAAGACCGACGATGGCGCGGGCCGCCGTGCTTTTCCCAGAACCGCTTTCGCCGACGATGCCGAGAGTGCGCCCGCCGTCAACGCTCATGTCAACGTCAACCAGCGCGCGAACCGGGGGCCTGACCGGAGGGCCAAATAGGATGTACTTCCTGCGCCCACCGCCGTAGAACTTGCGGAGGTCTTCGGCGTGGAGCGCTGGGGTGGTGGTTTCGGAGGCGGGCTTTATGGCGCGCTCGCGCAGGTCTCCCCAGATGTCGTCGTTGACTTCGGAGTGATAGAAGCACCGCGCCGTATGTCCGTTCGCCGATATGCTTGCCAGTGACGGGGACGAACTGAGACACGTTTCCCTGGCTAGAGGGCAGCGGGGCGCGAACAGGCATGAATCCGCCTGCTCCATCTGCGCGTCGAATACCGAGCCTGGTATGTTTCTGAGCTGCCGCTCTATCCCGTCGTCTCCGGGAGGCTGGGGGACGCAGGAAAGCAGGCCGGCAGTATAGGGGTGGCTTGGGTTCTTGAATAGTTCGCGCACAGGGGCTTCTTCCACTATTTCGCCCGCGTACATGACCGCTACGCGGTCCGCGACCCTGGCAATAACGCCCAGGTTGTGGCTGACGAACAGGATGCCGGCGTTGACTCTATCTTTCAGCTCCACTATCAGGTCGAGGATAGTGGCTTCGGTGGTTACGTCGAGGCCGGTGGTAGGCTCGTCCATGATGAGCAGGTGTGGGTCGCAGGCGAGCGCCATGGCTATTACGACGCGCTGCTGCATCCCACCGCTCAGCTGGTGGGGGTAGCGTCTGCCTATGCGCTCAGGGTCGGCGAGACCGACGCTCTCGAAAAGCTCGACGGCGCGTCGGCTCGCCGCGTCGGTGTCCATGTCGAGATGATGCTTGAGGACCTCTTCAATCTGCGGGCCCACTCTCATGGACGGATTGAGTGAAGTAATCGGGTCCTGGTAAACCATCGCTATGCGGTTGCCTCGGAGTTCTCGCAGTTCGGCGTCGGTGAACTCGGAGATGTCCATGCCCTCGAAGCGAACCGCGCCCTCCAGATTGGCCGTACCGGGAAGATAGTGCATCATGGCGAAAGCGACGGTGGACTTTCCACAACCCGACTCGCCTACCAGTCCTACGACCTCTCCACGCGCGATTTCAAGTGACGCGTTCCGAACCGCGCGGAACGCGCCGCGCGGCGTCTGGAAAGTCACGGCCAGATTTTCCAGCTGTATGATAGGCGCGTCCGAGTTGTCGGCGTGGTTCATATTCACTCTCCGGTTTCAGGCAGATTCTGGGCTTGGCGTATACCATCGGCGAGAAGGTTTATCCCGACCACTAGCGAGGCCATCGCCAGACCCGGCGCGAGCGCGGCCCATGGAACGGTTCCCAGATGGTCGGCGTTTTCACTTACCATGAGTCCCCAATCAGGCTCCGGTGGCTTCACTCCCAGCCCCAGAAAGCCGAGTCCGGCGGTGAGCAGCAGCGCGAAGCTCAGTCGTATCGTAGCCTCTACCGCCACGACGGGAAAAACGTTGGGGAGCACCTCGCGGAACATTATGTATAGCGTTGGTTCTCCCCTCAGCCGAGCGCTTTGCACGAATTCGAGAGGCTTGATGGCGAGCGCCGCGCTCCTGATGACGCGGCTATTGTTGGGCATGAACGATATTCCTATGACGAAAATGATTATCCAAGAATGGTCTATGTCGCTGAAACGCTGGGACGCCATGTTGATTACGAGAATCGTAAGAAGCAACGAGGGAATAGCGAGGAACCAGTCCACGATTCTCATTATGAACTGATCTATCTTGCCGCCCAGGTATCCACTGGTCACACCTACGATAGTGCCAAGCGTGACACCGAATATGGTGCCTATGGTCGCGATCCATATTATCGAGCGCGCTCCGGCCAGGACCCTGCTAAGCACGTCGCGTCCGAATTCGTCGGTTCCCAGCCAATACTCGGAAGATGGCCCACTGAATCGAGCGTCCAGGTGATAGTCTGTCGGAGGGTACGGCGCGATCCAGGTACCTAACAGCGCTAGCGCAAGGTGGACCGCTACGATAGCGAAACCTACGCGCCCGGTGTTGGTGCGAAGAATCAGCGACAGTCCATCCCGAACGGACTGTCCCGCCCTGAACAGCGCGGGAGCTTGTTGTTGTCTGGTATTCAGCGCGGAGTCTCTTACCGCCATCAGGCTAACCTCACCCTGGGATTGAGCGTACCGTACGCCAGGTCGGCCGCAAGGTTGCTGAACGCATAGACCGAGGCGATCACCATAGCCGTGGACTGAAGAAGCGGAATGTCGCGTGTGTTAATCGCGGATATGAGCAGGCTGCCCATGCCGGGATAGGAGAACAGGTTCTCAATGATTATCAGTCCACCGAACATCCAGCCAACATTGTTGGCGATGACGGTTATGGTAGGCAGCAGGGCGTTTGGGATGACGTGCCTTATAATCACCGTTCGCATCGGAAGCCCCTTCAGGATCGCGGTGCGGACATAGTTGCTTCCCATGACTTCTATGACGTTGGCGCGCGCCATCCTGAGGATGTAGGCGAACAGCGCGCCGGTTACCGTGAGAACCGGCATTATCAGCACCTGCGGATTACCCAGGATAGATTCGCCGGGCATCATTATGCTGGACGAGGGCAGCCATTTCAGTGTGGAAGACAGTATCAATATCAGCACTACTCCGGTTACGAACTCGGGCAGGGATATAGTCACAAGTCCGCCCATTGTGAGGAAGCGGTCCATCTTCGTATCGGCTCTAGTTCCAACCCATACGCCTATGGTCAGCCCTAACGGGACGGCTATCAGAAAGGCCAGTCCGGCGAGAAGCGCTGAGTTGGCTAAGCGCCCACCCATTATGCTTGATATAGGAGCCCTGGATTTCGCCGATTCGCCGAGGTCTCCGCGCGCCGCTCCTGTGATCCAGTCAAAGTAACGAACGTGCGGGGGGCGATCCAGGCCCATTTGCGCTCGGAGGTTTCTAAGGTTGTCAGGTGTCGCCTGCTGGCCGAGCATCACCTGAGCGGCGTCTCCCGGCACCAGCTCTATCAGCGTAAATATAGCGATGGAGACGGCAAGCAACGTCACCACTATGAGGGAGAGTCTGACTATGAGAAATCGTGCCATGCGCTATCACTCGCCTGGTGTGCCTGGGTATTGCCTATACGTCCGTTCCGACGATGATGGGGGCGCGCTCGCTTGGCGACGCTCTGTTGGCGCCGGCGGGTAGAATATCTACACCCACCCGCCGGCCAATAGCCATCGTCGCCTAGTTATCCGAGACCCACCACTCCTCGAATAGCCAGTGGCCGTTCTCAGCGTGCGCCTTGACGCCCTTGATGTTATCGCGGTGAGCGTACAAGACGGGATTGTAGGTGAGATACAGCACCGGAACATCCTCAATGAGGATCTCCTGCATCTCGCGGAAGTATTCTTTACGCTTGTCGAAATCGGCTTCGCCTGCGACGAGGTCTAGCAACTCGTCGAGGCGGGGGTTGTTGTAGAACGATTCGTTCCAGACACCGCCGCCTTTGAGCTGCACGTTAATGGAAGCGAAGGCCGGTCGCGAACCCCAGTTGCTGGATACGAACGGGCAACAGGGATTCATCCACTGCGCCGTCCAGTAGGTTGATTCGTCATGCGGAACGACTTCCACGTTGATTCCGGCCGCCTTGACGGATTCTTTGACAGCGAGAGCGACATCTTGCATCTGGTTGAAGTCGGACGTGTTCAGTACGACATCAATGCCGTCCGGGTAGCCCGCCGCGGCGAGGTACTCCTTCGCCTTGGCTATGTCCTGCTTGATGATGGGCTGTTCGTCCCAGTAGTACTGGTCGTTTATGCCCACGGGGTGGTCATTGGCCGGATTGCCGCGTCCGAAGAAAGCGGCGTCGACGACAAATTGGCGATCAACGGCGTACTGCATCGCTTTACGCAGGTCCTTGTTTGCGAACAGAGGCTCTTCCACACCCTGGAACGGCGCGAACTTGTCGTCGCCCTGAAGGTGTTTGTAGCTGGTGTGCATATCAATAACGCCGACACCGGCCGATGAAGTTTCGGCGATGCGAATGTCAGGATTGCCCGCGAGCGATCCTAGCGAGGAAAGCGGGGGACTCAATATCACGTCTATCGCGCCTGTCTTGAGAGCTTCGACGCGGGTGACCGCCTCAGGCATATAGAAGAATACCACCTGATCGGGGTATGGCCTGTTTTCGCGCCAATAATCCGGGTAGCGCTCCATGACTGACCGTTCGGTCGGGTTGTGGTCCTGTAGAGTGAATGGCCCGGAACCGTGCTCGCCAGTAGTGATCTCGTCGTTGGTGACGCCGTCCGGGACTATCTTCGCGTGATAGTCGGTCATTTCACCCATGACGAAGGCGTTGGGGTCGCCGAGTTCCAGAACCAAGGTGTTTTTGTCCGGTGTTTTTATCGTGTCAATGAAAGCGATGTTGTCCTTGTGGGGTGACGCGGAATCCTCGTGGCGGATGCGGTCGAGGGTGTATTTTATATCCGCGGACGTGAGCGGATCTCCATTGTGGAACGTTATGCCGTCACGTATATTGAATGTGTACTCGGACAGATCTGAGGTGGAGGACCATGATTCGACCGCCCAAGGAGTGACATCCCCGTCATACCAGTACACGACGATGCTGTCGTAGTTAAGCTCGCCATACGGCGCTTCGGCCTGGGCCAAACCGGCGAGCATCGGGTCGAGCGAGTTAAACGCGATCATTCCGAACCTGATCGTGCCGCCATAAACCGGATCGGAACTCGGCATGGAGGGAACGGCGGTCACCATGACCTCGACTTCCTTGACGACTTCCTTCTCGACCTCTTTGACGACTTCTACTTCTTTGACGACCTCGACAGGTTTTTCAACTTCGACGACCTTCTCGACCTCGACGACCTTTTCCACTTCGACGATCTTCTCGACGACCTCGGGGTCTGAGGAAGAGCAGGCGACAGCCGCTATCGCCAGAATTGACATCAGCGCGGCTATCAAGACGAATGACCTTGTCGTTATTCGGCTCAGCATGGGTTCTCCTTTCGGGATATTGGTTCTTTTATAAGACAGCGTTCAATGAGTAAGTGAACGCTCACATTCTTTCAGCCCTAACTATACAGAATGAGGTTGTGGAGGTCAATTATCTCCCAATCAAGGAGGATGCGTAAGCGTCTCAGAGTCGTTGGTTCGGGTTAGTCATAAATGATTCTTTATAGTTTACTGGTGACGTTTCAAGTGAGTTTCCAAGTGGGATAGGTGGCTGGTCACGTGGAAAGTGACCTGTAATCACCTGTCGTTAGCTATGGATTGAAAATTTTTTGTCGGCGGATTCATTTTGGATAACCTCCTGTTTATGTATCGCATGGTCGGCACGGCACTTTCCACGCGGGCATTATAGCGGAGTGAATGTATGTTCGTCTAGGGGATTGGAAGATCGGCGCAGCGTGGTCAGTGTGTGTTTGGGCAACGCTTTGAGATGGCGTTTGGAAAACAAGAAGGGCGGCTCCGGTTGGGGGCCGCCCTTTAGGTTGGTTTGTCCGCTTGGTGGGTAGGGGCGTCACCCTCACCCTCTCCCTGAGGGAGAGGGGATTTATTAGTTGTTGACGGGGTAGCTGTTTCACCCCCATCCTAACCTTCCCCCGTCAAGGGGGAAGGGATTTTGTTTGGCCCTCTCCCTCAGGGAGAGGGGATTTATGCAGAGTTGTTGGGGCTACTCGTCGGGCCAGCCATCGGGGATGGCGCTGGCGGCGAGGGCGGCGTTGATGTTGGCGGCGGCCTCGTCGGAGACCCAAGCGCCCCAGACGTCCTGTGAGCTGTTGAGCCACCAGAGGGCGGTGTCGGATTCGGACGCGCCTTCGTTTTCGCTCATCCAAGCGGCCACGGCCTTGTAGACGTCAATGTCGAAGTCCCAGGCGCGGAGCATATCAACGACTCCGGGGGCGCGGGTGGGGAGTTCGGGGTGGACGGCTATGAGGATGGTTGCGTCTTCGTAGGCGCAAGCCTTGGTGGTGAACCAGCACTCATCGGAGTAGGCGGGCTCTTCGAGGCGCACCAGGTCGAGCAGCAGCGCGGGGTCGTTGGTTCCCCACTGGTAGCCGAGCCAGGGTTCGCCCTTCTCGTAAGCGCCGTAGAGGTCGGCGTTGAGGGCCGCGCCGTCGCCGGGGTTGACGATTTCCACGTGGTCGGTGAGGTCGTATCCGATTACCTGGGCGGCGTTGACCTCTTCACAGGCCCAGCCGATGACGCAGGACACGAGGCGGGCCTTGTCTCCGGTTTCGGCGGTGGTGAAGAGCGCCTTGTACTGATCGTCTTTCAGGTCTTCCACGCTGTCGAGATCGGGATACTGCTCCTGGAGGTAGGCGGGGATGATGAAGGCGGACTGCCAGTCCTTGCTTAGGCTTTCACCGACCGATACTACCTCACCCATGCCCTGGGCTTCCATCCAGGCTTCGTCCTGGTTGGGCAGCCAGATTTCCATGGTCACGTGGCTGTCGCCCTTTCTGAGACCCTGGAAGAGGGGCAGGGTGGAGCCGAACACGACGTCGGTGGGGTATCCGTAGCCCTCTTCGACGATGTACTGGGCGATGCGGTTCTGGACGAGGGCGCTGGTCCAGTTGAGGTCGTTGAAGATGATGACCTCTTTGGGGCCTTCGGGCGCCATTACTTCGACGACCTTCTCGACGACGACGGTTTCGCCGGGTACCATGACTTCCTTGACGACTTCCTTCTCAACGACGACGGTTTCGCCGGGTACCTGGACTTCCTTGATTACCTCTTCCTTGACCACGATGGTCTCGGCTGGCACCTGGACTTCCTTGATGACTTCTTTTTCGACTATGACGGGCTTTTCGATGACAGTCGGCTCCGAGGAGCAGGCGACGGCGAGGGCCGCTATCGCCACCAGGGCCGCTATCAAGATGAGCGGCGTTCTCAGTATCTGGAGTTTCATTGGTCTTCCTTTCGCGTAGCTGTTTGTGAATGGTTGGGGTTTGGTGACTGGGGATTATATCGCTTATTGGCCTGAGAGGGGTAGGGATTCATAGAGTAATCACCCTCACCCTAGCCCTCTCCCCGAGGGAGAGGGGATTCTTCGTGTCGTAGGGGACGGTTTCACCCCCATCCTAACCTTCCCCCGTCGAGGGGGAAGGGACTTAGGCGGTTGACATTCGGGCTGGTCACCCCCATCCTAACCTTCCCCCGTCGAGGGGGAAGGGATTTTTGGTTGGCCTGCCCCGTCGAGGGGGAAGGGATTTTGGGCTATCCGGCGCTTCTGAGCGCTTCTTGTCTGCCTCGGGTGACGGATTGGGTGAATCTGTCTATTACGATGGCGAGGAAGACTATGGCGAGGCCGGAGATGGCGCCGTTGCCGGGCTGGTTCTTCTGGAGCGCTCGCAGCACGTTGTCGCCGAGACCGCCCGCCGCGACCATGCTGGCAATGGTGACCATGGCGAGCGCCATCATGGTGGTCTGGTTGATCCCGGCCATTATGGTGGGCAGGGCCATGGGCACCTGCACCTTGGTGAGAAGCTGGAATGGGGTCGTGCCGAAGGAGCGGGCGGCTTCGACGGCTTCGCTGGACACCTGGCGGATTCCGAGGTTGGTCAGACGAATGACGGGCGGGACGGCGTATATGAGCGTGGCGAATATGCCGGCGGGCTTGCCCAGGCCGAAGAAGAGTATGCCCGGAAGCAGGTACACGAAGCTGGGCATGGTCTGCATGGCGTCGAGGATCGGGCGCATTATGTTGTCGGCGAGTCGGTTTCGCGCGCCCAGCACGCCGAGGGGCAGCCCGACGGCTATGGCAATGGCGACGGCGACGACCATGAGGGCTATGGTGTCTATGGTGTTTTCCCAGAGGCCCATGAAGCCTATGAACAGCAGCGCTATGGTGGTGAAGGCGAACATACTCCATCGTCCTATCGCGAATGAGAGCATCGCCAGGCCGACTACGACGGCGGGCCAGGGGATCCACTTGAGGACGTTTTCTATCCAGACCAGCGCGTAGGTCACGGCGTCGCTGAGGCTGTTGAAGAGCCAGGCGCCTTCCCTGGTAATCCAGGTTACGGCGTCGTCAATGGCGTCGCCGGTCACCTCCCGCAGGGTTTTGTCAAGGGTTATGCTGTTGCCGCCGGTGGTCGGGACTTCGGAGCTGGAAACCTTGGTGGGAAATTCCATTTCGGTTCCCCAGATCGCGAAGCATACCAGGGCGATGACGATGACCGCGCCCAGTCCGCCCAGCCACAGGTAGAGCGGTGGAAGGGAATCGAGACCGTTGAATTTGCTCGCGCCGGCGGATTGGGCGTCTTCTACGCTTGCCATGTCAGCCTTCTTTCTAAATGTCTTCGGCCATGCCCGCCAGCAGGTCGCCCCTGCGGATTTCTCCGAGCAGGCGTCCTCCGGCGTCCACGACCGCTATCGGGCGTTCGGAACGGGCGGCCAGGGGGACTATCTCTTCTATGTACGCTTGGGGATCTACTTTGTCGGGGTATTGGCCGGCGGCCAGCGTGGCGGGGGTCATGATGGAGGCGGCCTGAATGACCTTTGCCCTGGACACGTCCTGGACGAATTCGGAGACGTAATCGTCGGCGGGGTTGGCGACAATCTCCTGCGGCTCGCCTTCCTGGGCGACCTCGCCGTCCCTGAGTATTACTATCTTGTCGCCAATTTTCAGCGCTTCGTCAAGGTCGTGGGTGATGAACACGATTGTCTTGTGGAGGTTGGTCTGGAGGGTGATGAGTTCGTCCTGCATCTCGCGCCGTATGAGGGGGTCGAGGCCGCTGAATGGTTCGTCCATGAGCAGGGCTGGGGTGTCGACGGCGAGGGCGCGCGCGAGTCCGACGCGCTGCTGCATTCCGCCGCTCATCTCCCTGGGGTAATACTCCTCCCAACCGTCCAGCCCGACGGTCTGTATGGCCTCGGACGCCGCCGCGTAGCGCTCGTCTTTGTCCATGCCCTGTATCTCCAGGCCGTAGGATACGTTGTCAATGACGTTGCGGTGGGGGAGAAGGCCGTAGTGCTGGAAGACCATGGCTACCTTGTCGCGCCGGAACTGAGTGAGTTCTTCGGGGGTGTATTCGAGGATGTCCTCGCCATCGAAGACGATTTGTCCCCTGGTGGATTCGATGAGCCTGATGAGACAGCGCACCAGGGTTGACTTGCCGCTGCCGGACAGTCCCATGATGACGAATATCTCGCCCTGGCGCACGCTGAAGGATATGTCGCGCAGACCCACCACGAGGTCTAGTTCGTCCTGGATTTCGGCGCGGCTCTTGGAAGAATAGGCGGAGTCGAGAGCGCGTTCGGGCTGATCGCCGAAGACTTTCCACAGTCCTGAGACTTCTATCTGAAAATCGTTTGTCCGCTGTTGGTCTTGAATGTTCTCAAACCCCCTATCCTGCTACGCCGCAGTTGAATGTCTGCCATAGTTTTCTGCTGTCTCCGACCGGGTAATCCTCGCTTCCGAAGTGGTTGAGCGTGTTGACGGCCTGTATGAGTCCGTAGAACTGGAGGGCGGCGGCCTTGAGGTCAACATCGGGGTTGATCTCGCCTTTCTGCACTCCGACGGTAAGCTGGGCCTCTATCATGGCGAGGTACTTGTCAATGGACGCCTGCATGAGTTGTCGGAGTTCGTCGTCGCCGTTCATCAGCACTTCTGCGATGACGAGGAAGGACACGCCGGTGAGGGTGGAGGGTGCTACGTTGTGTCGCAGCACGCGCTCCAGTCTCTTGAGTCCCGAGTCGGGGTCTCCGTCTATAAGGTCCATGCGCCGCGTCAGCCTGGAATCTATGTCTTCGATAAGCCCGGCCAGTATCTGCTTCTTTCCTCTGAAGTGCCTGTATATGGCGCCTTCGCTCACGCCGACGGCGCGAGAGAGTTCGCCGATAGTCAACGCCTGCATACCTCGCTCGGTTATGGCGAGACGAGCGGCGTCAATTATCTCGCGTCTTCTTACGCTGGTAGGACGGCGCACCCTTGTGACCATTTCTTCCCCAAGCCCATACAGAATTGAGTTGAAAGCGAATATACTTTATGTTTCGGTAAAGGTCAATTATGCGAAATGGGCGGGGAGTGGTATGATGTGCCAGTTGTTAGTCTTTAGTTATTAGTTGATAGGGCTTGACGGCAGGGTTGTAGTAATGAGTGAGGCGGCGGCTGGGGCTGAGACGCAGCGGAATCAACGGGCGAAAGGAGGCTGCTATGCCCACGAACGTGCCTCCGCAGTACAGAGAGGCGGAGGACAGATACAGACAGGCGACTACGATACAGGCGAAGATCGCCTCTCTCCAGGAAATGCTGGCGATAATGCCCAAGCACAAGGGGACGGACCATCTGAAGGCGCAGCTACGGTCGCGGCTGTCGAAGTTGATGGCGGACCTGGAGCAGAGTTCGTCCAAAGGAAAGGGGGGAGGCAGGACCGAACCGTTCTCGATGCCGAAAGAGGGGGGCGGACGCGCTACGCTCATAGGGCCGACGAACGGGGGCAAGTCGCTTCTGCTGAATAACTCCACAGGGGCCAAGAGCAGGGTGGGAGCGTACGAACTCAGCACGATGGAGCCGGTTCCCGGGATGCTGGTGTACGAGGACGTGCCGATTCAGCTTGTGGATACTCCCCCCATATCCAATCCCTCGACGCAGGGGCGGCTGTACGGGCTTCTGAGGAATACGGACGTGTTCGTGGTGGTTCTGGATCTTTCGATGGACGCGGAGGCGCAGGCGCGGGAGGTATTCTCGGCGCTGGGGGAGTGGGGATTCAGGATGCTGAGAAAGGGGGAGATTCCACCGGAGGACAATCACTGGCTGAACAAGCCGACTATCATAGTGGGGAACAAGGCGGACATCCCGGGCGCGCTCGACCAGTACATGGCGCTGGAAGAAAGCCTGGGCGAGAGGTATCCGGTTATCATGGCGAGCGCTGAGGAAGGGGTCGGGTTCGACGAAATGGCCTCCGAGGTGTTCGAGGCGCTGAAGGTGATTCGGGTCTATACCAAGTCGCCGCGCGTGAAGGTGGAGGATTACGTGCCGACGGAGCCGTTGGTGCTGCCGATTGGCGCGACGGTGATGGAGGCGGCGCAGGGCGTCCACAAAGACATCAGCCGGGGGCTGAAGTACGCCGTGCTGTGGGGAGAATCGGGCAAGTTCGACGGACAGCACGTAGGACGGACGCATCAGCTGAGCGACAGGGACATCATAGAGCTGCACACGTGAGGGTCGGCTATGGGGGGTGAAACAGGGACGCGCCAGGGTCAACCAATTACGTTCGTGGCGGCCCTTCGACAAGCTCAGGGCGAACGACAGAAAGGGTCAACCAATTGCTCGTGGCGGCCCTTCGACAAGCTCAGGGCGAACGACAGAAGCGGTATCGGGAAATAACCGAAAGACCCTGGGGACGCGCCAATCGCCGCGCGTCCCCGTTCGCGTGGATGGCTTAGCAGAGTTGGTACTCGCGGCTGGATACTATCAGCTTGAAGAGGGACAGGATTAGATCCTGGGAAGCGCCGCCCGTCGGCTCGGCTTGGATTCCGCGCGAGGCCATCTCAACCAGCATGGCGCGGGTGTCGTCGGAGACGTCCATCGGGCCGAGAACGTCCAGGCAGGCGTCCACCAGTTCTGCGGGGTCGGACTGACCGCTCGCGCCGGAGACGCGGGTGACCAGGTTCTTGACGCCGGGCTTGGAGGGATCGCCGAGGCGCTGGGCGGCGAAGTTCACCCTGTCCACGAGGGAGCCGCTGGTTATCCACTCTTCGCCGGTGTGCCAGCCCTCGACGGAGGGGGGATCAAGCAGTTTCTGGCCCATGAAGCCGGACTCTTCCATTATCATGAAGATGCCGTTGTCGCCGCCGTCGGGGACGGCGTACTCGCCGGTCTTTCGGAGCGTTCCGATTATGACCTCCGTCGGGCTTTTGACGCGGCGGAAACGGGCTTCCTTGAAGAAGTCGGAGTTGAACAGGACTCTGAGGACGGCGCGCAGGTCGTGGTCATGCTCCACGTAGGCGGCGGCCAGCGCGTCTATGGCGTCGGGGTCAAGAGGCGGGGTATGCTGCCACTGAGGGACGGGAACCTCGTCGGCGACGAAGAAGTTGTAGAGGTGGCGCGCCACGAATCGCGCGGTGGCGGGCTGCTCGCAGATTATCCTAACGACGTCATGGCCGTTGAAGTCGCCCCGCTCGCCCAGGAAGGTCTTGGGGCCGTCGTCGTGGTCGCGGTCGCGGTACTCGTGATGCCAGAGGATCCGGCCATAGGGCCAGATGGAATCTTTCTGGGCCATCATCGCCATGTACTCGCCGTTCTTGACCGTCCAGCCGGTGAAGGCGCGGGAACATTCCTTGATGTCGTCCTCGCTGTAGTTGCCGACGCCCATGGAGAAGAGTTCTAGTATCTCGCGTCCGTAGTTCTCGTTGATGGAGTCCTTGTGGTTGGTGTGATTGTCCAGCCAGATTATCATGGCGGGGTCTTGGGACAGCTCTACCAAGAGGTCGTCGAAGCGCGCCAGCCCGCATCTTCTGAACGTGTCTATCTGGTTGGTGAGCGAGCCGAGGTTGTTGAGCTTGCCCTCGCCGGTGGCGAACACGCCGTGCCAGAAGAGGGCTATCTTCTCTTCGAGCGGACACTGGGTTGAGATGAGCCTGTACGCCCAGTACGCGGCGTTGTGTCCCTGCATGGTGTGGAGGTCAACGTGCCGCCTGAAGATCAGGTCGTCGGGGACTCGGCGGGGGTTTCGAGGGTTCAGGAACTCCTCCACCAGCGCTTCGTAGCCAATTTTCTCGTATCGGTCAAGCTCTTCGGGCGTCGCTCCGAAACCGGCGCGTCTCGCCAGGTGGGCTATCAGACTTCTCTGTTCAGAACTCATTTCTCGCTACCTCCAAAGGCAGATGTACTTGGCTTGTGAGTATAAAGGGTTCAGGATTCGGGCGCGTCTTCCTGAATGGTCTGACGCGACTTTTCGACCTTGAATCCCCCGTAGGAGTTGAAGGTCGGCGACTCGTGATCGAAGGGAACGCGGGCCAGCGCGAAGTCTTCGGGCAGGGATATGCCGCCAGAGAAGACAAGTTTCATGGCGTCTTCCACCGATATGTCGGTCTCTATGACGTGATCCTCCAGCACCAGCGCCATGTTGCCGCTGGTGGGGTTGGGGACCGTGGGAACGTACACGACCGCCATGGCCTCTCCGGTTTTGTCCGAGTAGGCGCGCCCGGTTACGAATCCCATAGCTATCATGTTCTCTCTGGGCCATTCGATGAACACCACGCGGGAGAAGTTGTACTGGGAGGTCATGGAGGTCATTATCTGGCGGGAGACGCCGAACACGGATTTCACGAAGGGTACGCGGAGCATGAGCCTGTCTATTCCCCTCATGCAATTCATTCCAATTTGGGAAGATATGAGCAGACCTATGATGTATGAGACGATGATTCCGATGACTATTCCGATTCCGGGAAAGTCCAGGCTCAGGCTTCGGTCGAATACATGGACAGGGGGGATATTGGCCATGTGGGGCCGTATGAACGTGTCGGCGTAGCCTATCAGCGCGACCACAACGATTATCGTGATGATAGTCGGCGCTATTTCAATCAATCCGTCCATCGTCTTGGATTGAAAGTGGTTTTTTACCCTGTTCACGAATCCCCTGTTCCTTGTGGTCATTGTGATTGCTCGTATATCTGGATCCTGTGCCTGCTGTGTTCGGTCACGTACAGCCTGTCCTCGGAGTCGAGCTTTACGGACACAGGGCCCCAGAACAGCGGCTCGGTCTGGGACGCGACGTGATAGGGCGTCCGAAGGTGGTCGGGCAGTCGCTCTACCAGAAGTTCGGACTCTTTTCGGACGTCGTACTCGTCGGGGTTGACCTCCAGCCACTCTTCGGCCCACTTGGACAGCGTGGCCTCTCCGCGCATAAGTTGGTGGAAGGAGCCGTCCGGGTTCAGCGTCTGTACGCGCTCGTTGCCCCAGTCGGCGACGTGAATTTTGCCCTCGCCGTCAACGGCCACCGAACTTGGGCGGTGGAACTGGCCCTCGCCGTCGCCGGACTCGCCGTAGGCGGCAATGAACTCGCCTTCCGGCGTGAACTTCTGTACGCGGTCGTTGCGCCAGTCAGCTATGTACACGTTGTCGTCGGCGTCCACAGCCGCGCCCCAGGGCAGATCGAACTGGCCCGGGCCGGAGCCTTCTTCTCCCCAGGACAGGACGGATTCGCCTTCGGCGGTCAGCTTGTGGACCCTGGCGGCGTACTGTTCCACGACGTACACAGAGCCGTCCGCGCCGTGCGCTATTCCGGCCGGCCCTCCGAGAGCGCCTACGCCTTCCACGTCCGCGCCCCACTTCCTGACGAAGTTGCCCCGGCTGTCGAAGACCTTGACCTCGTTCAGCGATTCGTCGGTGACGAACAGGTTGTCGCGGGCGTCGAAATTCATGCAGACCGGCACGCGGAACTGGTCTTCACCGTCTCCCGGGCCCGTGCTGAACTCTCCGAGCCAGTCCTCGTCGAAGGTGCATATCTGGATGCGTATGCCGCGCGGGTTCAGTCCGCCCATTCTGTTCAGGACGAATATCCGTCCGTCGCCGCTGAACGCGATGTCATACGGGTAGTTGAAGCCGCGCCCTATGGGCTGGTTGGAGTTGAAGCCGATGGTCTTGAGATACTTCATAGCGCTTTGGCCTTATATGTTGAACTGAGGATCGCTGTAATCGAGCAGCTTATTGTAGATCTGGACGCGCCATCTCTGGGTGTCGGCGACCATGAGCCTGGAATTCAGCGCGTCGAAGGCGACCGCCGTGGGCAGCGCGAAACGCCACTCCGGTTCGAGGGAATAGACGCGGCGGCGGGCCTTGTAAACGTCCGGGTTGCTGCGGACGTATTCCAACTGCCACTTGGAGAGTTCCTGCGCGTCCCCGATAAACGTGGTCAGGTAGTTGCCGTCGGAATCATACGCCTGTACGCGGTGGTTCGCCCAATCGCACACGTAGATGTCCCCGGCCGGGTCAACGGCGACGTCCGAGGGATGATCGAACTCGTAATCCCCGCTGCCGTGGCCGCCGAGCGCGAATACGAAGTTGGCGTCGGGGTCGAACTTCTGGACGCGGTGGTTCTTGTGGTCGGCTACGTAGATGAAGCCGTCGGCGTCGGTGGTGAGGCCCCAGGGGGAATCGAACTGGCCTTCGCCGGAGCCGCGGACGCCCCACTCGGAGATGTACCGCCCGTCGGCGGTGAGCTTCTGCACCCTGTGGTTGTGGGTGTCCACGACCAGCAGGTTGGCGTCGGTGTCCATGGCTATGCCGGACGGCCTTCGGAACTGGCCCGCGCCGCTCCCAGATTCGCCGAACATCCCCAGGAAATTCCCGTCCCGGCTGAAGATAGATACGCGATCCGTCCAGGCGTCGGTCACATAGACGTTGGATTCGGCGTCCAGCGTGATTCCCGAAGGCCACATGAACTGGCCGGGAGACTCGCCCCGCTCGCCCATGCGCGCGATGACCTCTTCTTCGCCCGCCATGTTCCCGACCTTGAAGCGGGCCACGTCGCAGGTGCGGTCTATCCGAGTAATCACCGCGAACATATCTCCGTCGAAGCCGGGCGCCAGCGACACCGGCCCCATCACCTCGTTTCGCCCTCCGACCACATGGCTGAAGTCGTAAACCCTGTCACCTACTATTCTCGTCAGCATAGTCTCTTATTCCATTCTTGTGTGTGAGGATGCCAAAGTTGATCACCCTCACCCATCGAGGGAGAGGGGATTTTTCTAGCCGATTTAGGCGAACTGGTACTCGCGCGTCGCCACGATTAGCTGCAATATCTCGGACACTCGCCTGGCGGAGTCGGCTTCGTTGGCTTCGTCCCAGGCGAGGTCGCCTTCTATCTCGGCGTGACTGACGAGTTCGGACATGGTTTCGTCCTTGACCTGGACCTCGCCAAGCAGTTCCAGGCAGGTCCTTACCACGGACTCGGGCGAGGCGTCTTCGCCTTTCAGGCGCTCGACTATCCGCCGCACGCCCGGACGATTCAGGTCGCCCATCATGTCCGAGACAAAGTTAGCGCGTTTCATCAGCGTGCCGCTGTTTACCCACTCGACGCCAGAGTGCCAGCCCTCCACGCTCGGCGGGTTCAGAAGTTCCTGGCCCATGTAGGTTATGTGGTTGGCCCAGTCGAATATCTCAGGCCCCGGAAGTTCCACGCCGCCGGCCATTCTGACGGTTCCGACGACGACCTCAGTCGGATTCTTCACCTTGGCGAAGCGCGCCCGCTTGAAGAAGTCGGAGTTGAACAGGACTCGAAGCGCGTGGCTCATGTCGAAGTCGGATTCGGTGAGCGCGTTCGCTATGACTTCTATCGCCTCCTGGTCTCTCGGCGGGGTGACCTGCCAGGCCGGCACCTGCACTTCGTCGGCGACGAAGAAGCTGTACAGGTGGCGCGCGATGAAGCGGGCGGTGGCGGGATGGGCGAGAACTATGTCAATGATGTCCTCGCCGTCGAAATCGCCGGTGTGTCCGAGGAACTCTTTCTCGCCGTAGTCGTGGTCGTCCTCTCGGAACTCGAAGTACCAGTCCCAACGGCCCATGTGGAAGCGCGGCAGCTTTGGCGTCATCGTCCAGCCACTGAAGGCGCGGGAGCACTCATAGACGTCCTTCTCGGTGTAGTTGCCGACGCCCATGGTGAACAGTTCCAGCAGTTCGCGGCCCCAGTTCTCGTTGATGGCGGTGGCGTGATTTTCGTGGTTGTCCAGCCAGAAGAGCATGGCCGGGTTTCTGGATACCTCCACCAGCAGGTCGCGGTACTTTCCGAGGCCCTTCTCGCGGAACAGGTCAATCATGTCGGTTATCTCGTCGTAGTGGTCAACCTTCGACACGCCGGTGGCGAATATCTGGTGCCAGAACAGGCACATCTTCTCCTGGAGGGGCGCTTCGGTGTTCACCATTCGCCACACCCATCCGGTTTGTCCCTGTCCGCCCGCCGTTCCGGGCTTCCACTGGAATTGGTAGTATCGCAGGAACTCGTAGATGTCCACCGGGTCCTTATCATCGGGGCGCAGGAGTTCCTCGACGGTCGCCTCATAGCCTTTGGCAAGTCGGTCTTCCAGTTCCTCGCGTGTCGCGCCAAAGCCCGCCCTTCTCATAAGGTGGGCCATCAGAGAAAGGTCTTCGTTCGCCATATTAGCATCTCCTGGTCAAGTCACGCCGTCGAGCGGACGCTATAGGCCGCCGCTCGATGCGATTCGTCAAGTCTTAGACAGGATTATATTATTGACCGACGCGCTAGGCAAATCCCATTTGAGGATTCTTGACCCGCCGAAAGACGCTTCGCTATACTTGAGTCCATCATTCTTGACCTTACGAATCAACAAATGTCGTTGGTGGCTCAGTTTGGAGTTTCCGGACCGGGTCGCTTAACAAGGCGTATGCCACCAAATGGGGGCCGGGCTATGGTTCGACCCCTCACATAGTCATAAGGCTCAGACTGAGCCACTACCCAAATGTCAGGAGCGGTGATTCGCATGACCACAGCGAACGTCATTTCCAGGGAAACGAGACTCGACGATTCTCAGTACAAGTGGGGCTTCGATTTCGACTACGAATCCGAAACCGCGCCCAAGGGCCTGTCGGAAGACACGGTCCGGTTCATCTCCCACAAGAAGAACGAGCCCGAGTGGATGCTGGAATGGCGTCTGAGGGCGTTCAGGCACTGGGAGCGGCTGGGACTGGAAGAGCCGACTTGGGCGAACGTGAGCTATCCAGAGATAGACTTCCAGGACATCGTTTACTACGCCGCGCCCAAGTCGCAGGACGATGGGCCAAAGAGCCTGGACGACGTTGACCCGGAGATACTGGACGCGTTCGACAAGCTGGGGATTCCGCTTGAGGAGCAGAAGAAGCTGAGCGGCGTGGCGGTTGACGCGGTGCTGGACAGCGTTTCGGTGGCGACCACCTACCAGAAGATGCTGGAGGACGCGGGCGTAATCTTCTGTCCCATCTCCGAGGCCGTTCAGAAGTATCCCGACCTGGTACAGAAGTATCTCGGATCGGTCGTGCCGTACACGGATAACTTCTACGCGACGCTCAACTCGGCGGTCTTCAGCGACGGCTCTTTCTGCTACGTGCCGCCCGGAGTCCGCTGTCCAATCGAGCTTATGACCTACTTCCGAATCAACGAGCTGGATTCCGGCCAGTTCGAGAGGACGCTGATAATCGCGGACAAGGGCAGCTACGTCAGCTACCTCGAAGGATGCACCGCTCCCATCCGCAAGACGAACCAGCTCCACGCCGCCGTCGTCGAGCTTGTCACGCTGGACGACGCGGAGATCAAGTACTCGACGCTCCAGAACTGGTATCCGGGCGACAAGGAAGGCAACGGCGGGGTCTATAACTTCGTGACCAAGCGCGGGGCGTGCCGGGGAAAGAATTCCAAGATAAGCTGGACGCAGGTGGAGACCGGATCGGCTATCACCTGGAAGTATCCGAGCGTGATACTGCAGGGCGACGACTCGGTTGGCGAGTTCTACTCGGTGGCGCTGGTGAACAATTACCAGCAGGCGGACACCGGCACCAAGATGATACACATGGGCAAGAACACGAAGAGCACCATCGTGGCCAAGGGCATCAGCGCGGGCCACGCTCAGAACACCTATCGCGGAATGGTCAGGATAATGCCGTCCGCGTCCGGCGCGCGCAACTTCACCCAGTGCGACAGCCTGCTAATCGGCAGCGAGTGCGGCGCGCATACTGTCCCGTACATCGAGGTCAGGAATCCGACGGCGCAGATGGGGCATGAGGCGACGACCTCGAAGGTCAACGACGACCAGCTTTTCTACCTCCAGCAGCGGGGCATAGACCAGGAAGAGGCCAACTACATGATAATCAACGGCTTCTGCCGGGGCATCTTCAAGGAACTGCCCTTTGAGTTCGCCGCGGAGGCGAGCCAGTTGCTTCGGGTGAGTCTTGAGGGGACGGTGGGGTAGGCCAGGCCATGACCCAGACCACGACAGCCGAGCGCGCGGAGACAAGCCTGCGCCTTCTGGACGAGGCCGAGCGTCATCTCGAGAACGATGATCTTTACAAGGCGTGCGAGAAGGGCTTGGAGGCGGTGAACGGCTATCTGAGGGCGGTCGGGGAAGAGCGTGGTTGGGCGACAGAAACCAGGCGCGACTTGCATGACATATCGTTTGATCTAGCATACGAAACCGACAATCCCGATGAGGCGATATCGCTTAATTTAGCGATGGGAGGTGGACTCGCCATAAAATTCTATGGGGAGCATCATACGGCTTGGCTGGTTGAGGGTGGTCTGGGGGACGCTAGGAAATGGATTTCTCTGATGGAGAACCGCAATAAGCCACCTCTTGAAGTTCGAGAGTCGCAATTGAGCAGAGAGCGGGAAGTGCTGCGAAGACTGGAAACGAAAAAAAGATTGGAGAAAATGCGCGAGAGAGATCGCAGAGACGGTCGTTCTCTCATGGAAAGATATTTAGACAGATTCGATAGCAGGGCATGACGCAGGAACGAGTAGAGCGACATCTGGAGATAAGCGATCTCCTTATGAGAGACGCCGGAGAGGAATTCGAGACAGGCGAATTATTTCTAGCCTCGGAGATGATTTGGGGAGCGGTGGCGCATTACTTGAAGTCTGTCGCCAAGTACAGAGGATGGCAAAATGAAAGACACCAAGACCTAAACGACGTCGCCACGGATTTGGCCTATGAGACGGATAACCCTGTAAGGGTATTGTATCTGTATAGATCTGCCGGCGGTATGCACACGAATTTTTATGAGGACTGGCTCTCTAGCAGGGATGTTGTCATTGGCATGAATGACGCTGAGGAACTGATTCGGCGATTGGAAAGCCGGAACAGGCCACCACCGGAGGCAAGGCTGTCGCAGGCCAGAAGGCGGCGGTAGATTTTCAGACGAACAACACGAATAGGGAAAAACAACAGAAAATGCTCGAAGTACGAAATCTACACGTTTCGATTGAAGACACCGAAATCCTGAAGGGCATCAGCCTGACGGTCAATGAAGGCGAGGTTCACGCGATAATGGGGCCTAACGGCTCAGGCAAGAGTACGCTCGCCAATGTCGTGGCGGGACGGCCTGAGTACGCAGTTACGTCCGGCGAGATACTATACGACGGCGAGGACATAACCGAGTGGTTTCCCGAAGACCGCGCCCGCGAGGGCATCTTCCTGGCCATGCAGTACCCGGTGGAACTTCCCGGAGTCCGCACATGGCAGTTCCTCAAGGCGGCGGTGGACGCTATACGGAGTCACAAGGGTGAATCTGAGTTGTCGGTCAGACAGTTCGACCGGCTGCTGGATTCCAAGCGCGAACTAGTCAACATTGATGACGACCTTGTGCGCCGTTCGGTTAATGAGGGATATTCCGGCGGAGAGAAGAAGCGGAACGAGATACTGCAACTCGCGCTGCTCGACCCGCGCCTCGCGCTGCTTGACGAGACAGACTCCGGCCTGGACATTGACGCGCTGCGAATCGTAGCTGAAGGAGTCAACGGCTTCAGGGGCGGGGACAAGGCCATCGTCTTGGTGACGCACTACCAGCGCATCCTGAACTACATCACGCCGGACTTCGTTCACGTCCTGGTGGACGGGCGCATAGTTCGCTCCGGCGGCAAGGAACTGGCGCTGGAACTCGAGGACAAGGGCTACGACTGGATAATCAAGGAAGCGGCGGTGGCCGTCTAGCGACTTTTGATCACTGAGAACTGAAAACTAACGACTTGGGAAGAAATGACACAAACATTGACAGAATACGACCGTTACACTGAGCAGTACGTGAACATCGCAAGTTCCGGCCCTGAATGGCTGCGCGGCTTGAGAAAGAAAGGCTTCGATAGCTTCTCGCGGCTTGGATTCCCGACCGCGAGGCGTGGGAACGAGGCCTGGAAGTACACGAATGTCGCTCCGGTGGCGCGAGCTGAGTTCTCCGCGCCCGTCTTGGCTGAAACGCCGTCCGGGGAGGCGCTGCGCGAGACTCTGCCATGGGTGGAGGACTGGAACACGCTGGTATTCGTAAATGGACGGTTCTCGCCCGAACTGTCCGCCGTCCACGATAACGGGAGCGTCACCGTCGCCAACCTGTCCGGTTTGGTGGAGTCGGACGGGGCTGTCGCCAGACAGCATCTTGGCTCTCTGGCCTCGGTGGAGGATGATGGGTTTACCGCGCTCAACACCGCCTTCGTCGGGGACGGCGCGGTCGTCCACGTTTCAGACGGGGGTAGAGTGGAGCGGCCCGTTCACCTGGCGTTCGTGTCAACGGAGGAAGAGAGTTTCGTCGCGCATCCGCGCGTCCTGGTGGTAGCGGGGGCCGAGTCGGAAGCGACGGTGATAGAGAGCTACGCGAGTCTCGGCGACAACTCATACTTCACGAATGCCGTAGCCGAGATAGTGGTCGGAGAGGGCGCGAGCGTAGAGCATTATCGCCTTATGGACGAGAGCGACGAGTCGTACCACGTCGGGGTGGCGCGGGTTCACCAGAAGGACGGCAGTTCATTCTCATCGCGCGCTTTCTACAAGGGCGTGGGGCTGGGCAGGCACGACCTCTACGCGCTTATAGGTGACGGATGCGAGACCGACCTGAGCGGCCTGTACATCACGTCTGGAAGCCAGCACATGGATAGTTTCATAAACATAGATCACGCCAGCCCCAACTCTACCAGCAGGCTCTACTACAAGGGTATCCTGTCGGGCAGATCGAGGGCGGTGTTCGGCGGGACGGTCTTCGTGCGCGAGGGCGCGGACAAGACGGACTCTCTCCAGTCGGACAAGAACCTGCTGCTGTCGCCGGACGCGGAGGTGGACTCCAAGCCGGCGCTGTTCATCTGGGCGGACGACGTGAAGTGCGGACACGGCGCGACGGCGGGCAACGTGGATGAGAACACCGTCTTCTACATGAGAAGCCGGGGCGTGGACCTCGAAACCGCGAGCCGACTGCTTATCTTCGGGTTCGCCTCCGAGATAATAGACACCGTAGCTCTGCCGGAACTCCATGAGTATCTCGAACGCTCCTTCCTGGACGCGATACCAAGATATGAATTCAGCTTTTAGGGAATCGAATCAATGAACGACCTCCAAGACCTGTACGCCGAGGTGGTCATGGACCACAACCGCAGGCCGCGCAACTTCAAGAAGATAGACGAGGCGGACCGCAGCGCGGACGGATTCAATCCGCTGTGCGGCGACCAGATTTCGCTTTATCTCAACCTGGATGGAGAAGATTCCATAGAGGACATAGGGTACGTCGCTATCGGGTGCGCCATATCCAAGGCGGCGGCGTCCATGATGAGCGAGGCCGTCAAGGGCCAAAGCACGGAGAACGCGCAGCGAGTCATCTCAGAATTTCGGCAGATGCTCACGGAGCGGGGCGGCCCTGAGCCGGACTACGAGATAATGGGCGATCTGGAGATATTGGAAGGCGTGTCCAACTACCCGACGCGCATAAAGTGCGCTACGCTGCCGATTCATACGCTGGCCTCGGCATTGACTGACGACGAAAAGACGGTTTCCACGGAGTAGAGCGCGGCCATTTGGCCGCCGACTTTGGGAGGAGTGGAGACAATGCAGATACCCCTCAAAGTGGACTATGGAGTGAGGGCGCTGGTTGATCTGGCGATCCATCGGCAGAACGCGCCCGCGCGAGCGAGCGACATCGCGAGCAGGACGATGATACCGGAAGCCTACCTGGCGCAGGTGCTTCACGCTCTGGGCAAGGCGGGCATGGTGAAGGCTCAGCGCGGGCCGCGCGGAGGTCATACCCTGGCTCTGGATCCCTGGGACATAAGACTGAGCGAGGTCATGGAGTGCCTGGGGGCGTCTGAAAACCTGGTATTCTGCCTCGATGACGTGGCTGTGTGCATCCACGCGCCGTCTTGCGCGCAGAGAGAGATGTGGCAAGAGGTCGAGCTTGCGGTGTACCGCATTCTGGACTCGCGCACCATCGGACATCTGGTTGACAGAAGCCATGAAATAATGAGAAGCGGGGCGGCGGGAACTCAGGCCGTCGCGCTGCAAGGCAGACGGAATTAGCGATAGACATTTAGGAGAGAGAAATGGCATTCGTTAAGGTAGGAAAAGCGGCGGAAGTTCCGGTCGGAACGTCGAAAGTTTACGAAGTCAGCGACAGGTATATAGCGGTGTGCAACGTGGATGGCGAATTCTACGCCATAGATGACCTATGCACGCATGACGAGGCGCCGCTGGATCAAGGATTTCTGGAAGGCTGCGAGATAGAGTGTCCCCGGCACGGCGCGCGATTCGACGTGACCACCGGGCGCGCGACGGCTCTGCCCGCCGTCGTTCCGGTTGACACCTTCGCGGTTCGGGTAGAGGGCGACGACATCGAATTGGACGTATAGCGGGCTTTCGCCTATTCCATCTAGTATCGCGAGGATGCCGAAAATGTTCGACGCGCAGAAAGTCCGGGAAGACTTTCCCATTCTGTCCCGGCAGGTCTATGGCAAGCCGTTGGTCTATCTGGACAACGCCGCCACGACGCAGAAGCCGCGCCAGGTGATACAGGCGTTGGTGGACTACTATGAATGTTCCAACGCCAACGTTCATCGCGGGGTTCACGCTCTCAGCCAGGAAGCGACTGAGCTATATGAGGACGCGCGCTCCAAGATAGCGCGGTTCATAGGCGCTGAGCATTCCGAGGAGATAATCTGGACGCGCAACGCCTCGGAGTCGCTGAACCTGGTGGCGCATACCTGGGCGCAAGAGAACATCCGCGAGGGCGATGAGATAGTGGTGACGCCTTATGAGCATCACTCCAACCTGGTGCCGTGGCAGAAGGTGGCGGCGGACAAGGGCGCCAAGCTCCGTATCATGCCGATGCGCGACGACGATCAGAGCCTCGATATGTCGCGGGTTGACGAGTTCATCACGCCGCGCACCAAGCTGCTGGCGGTCGTGCATATGTCCAACGGCATCGGGATACTGAATCCGGTGAAGGAACTGGCGGCGAAGGCTCGCGCCGTGGGCGCGACAGTGCTGATTGACGCGACACAGAGCGCTCCGCATCTGGCGGTGGACGTTCAGGACCTGGATTGCGACTTCCTGACGTTGAGCGGCCACAAGATGCTGGGGCCGACGGGGATAGGCGTCTTGTACGGCAGGCGGGAGATACTTGAGAACATGGAGCCGTTCCTGCGCGGCGGCGAGATGGTTCTGGAGGTGTGGTACGACAGGGCGACCTGGAACGATCTGCCGATGAAGTTCGAGGCCGGCACGCCGAACATCGCGGACGCTATCGGGTTCGGCGCGGCGGTGGACTATCTGAACGAGATAGGGATGGACAACATTCGGGCGCATGAGGTCAGGCTGAACGCGCACGCGCTCGCCGCGTTCAAGGAACTGGAAGAGGACATTGACATATTCGGGCCGCGTGATCCCGAGCAGCGCGGCGGGATATTCTCGTTCTACTCGGAGATAGCGCATCCGCACGACCTCGGCACATTTCTGGACAGGGACGGGATAGCCGTCCGCACCGGGCATCATTGCACTATGCCGCTGATGCGGGAGCTCGGCGTGGTGGCGACGGCGCGCTCCAGCCACTATCTTTACAATACCGAAGACGAGATTGACGCCCTGGTGGACTCGGTGAAGAGGGCGCTCAGGTACTTCTCCTATGGCGCTGGGTAATCTGGACGAGATATACCGCGACGACCTGATTCTGGATCATCGGCGCAATCCACGAAATCCCGCCCGGCTGAATGACCCGGATATAGTCGTTGATGGCGTCAACCCGTTCTGCGGGGACGAGATTCACCTGCAAATACGGCTGGATTCGGATGGGCGCGTCCGCGAGGTCGGGTTCCAGGGCGAGGGTTGTTCCATCAACCAGTCCACAGGCTCGATGCTGTCCGAGGCTATCAAGGGTCTGACGCTCGACGAGGCCACCGGACTGTCCGACCGATTTCACAGGATGATGGAGGGTTCGGAGCCGACGCCGGAGTTACTGGACTCGCTCGGCGACCTGGGGGTATTGTCCAAAGTGCGCGATTTTCCGGTGCGGATCAAGTGCGCGCTGCTGGCATGGTCAACTTTGGAAGACGGTATCCCGTCGTAATAGTAGGGATTGAACCTAATCACCCCCATCCTAACCTTCCCCCATCAAGGGGGAAGGGACTTATGCAATCGTCTCCGGCGAGGGACTAGTCCTGAACCAGGGCGATGATGCGGTCTATTGTCTCTTCGCGGAAGCGTTCGAGGTCGTCGGCGTCTTTGATAAGCGCGCCGAGGGTCTGTTCGACGGCCTGCCTGTCTATGTGGTCGTAGTGGAGTATGACCATGGCCTTGGCCCAGTCCAGGGTTTCGGATATGCCGGGGACTTTTTCGAGGCCGGATTCGCGCGTTTCCTCTACGAAGCGACAGACCTGCCTGGCGAGCCTGACGTCAATGCCCTCGATCTTGCGGCGGACGATTCGCAGCTCTTTCTCAAGGTCGGGGTAGTCTATCCAGAGGTATAGGCAGCGGCGTCTCAGGGCGTCGGAGAGGTCGCGGGTGCGGTTGGAGGTGAGGATGACGAGGGGCTTATGCCTGGCGCGGATGGTGCCTATTTCGGGGATGGTTACCTGGAACTCTGAGAGGACTTCCAGCAGGAAGGCCTCGAACTCCTCGTCGGCGCGGTCTATTTCGTCAATGAGCAGGACGGGGGGCTTGTCGGGCTGGGTGAGCGCGGCGAGCAGGGGGCGTTCCAGTAGGAAATCGCGGCTGAATATCTGGCGTTCGCGCTCGTCGGTGGAGCGTCCGCTGCCCTCGTCGAGGCGTATCCAGAGCAGTTGCTTGGCGTAGTTCCACTCGTAGAGGGCGGTTGTGACGTCCAGGCCCTCGTAGCATTGGAGGCGGATGAGGGTGGTGTCGAGAAGCTGGGCCATGACGTTGGCTATCTCGGTCTTGCCGACGCCGGCGCGTCCCTCGATGAGCAAGGGGCGTTCGAGGGCCTGCGCCATGAAGATGGAGGTGGCGATGGCGGGGTCGGCTATGTAGTCGCGGGACTCGAGTTCGCGGACTATATCTCGGACTGGGTCGGGTTCGGTGGTGGTTGGCAATTGGCTCACTTTGGTTTCTATGATTCAGACGGATTCGGCTTGTTCATATACTACGGATTATAGTTCGACAGGGGGTTCGACAGGCGTTTCACAGTGGTCGACAGGGATTAGAACGCCAGAGTTTGCCAGCGTTTTCCCAGCGTTAGCTATGAGAGGGGGTTTCTGTCCCCGCGGTTTTCAGTCTGTATAACTTGGGGTTTATATAAGGTCATGGTTGGACGCGCTCCGTGATTCGTTTGTATGTTCGTATTATAGCGTATGGGAGGTGCTGGAGGGAAGGGGTTGGGCTGGAATCCGTGGAAGCAGGTCAGGTTCAGCGCGGAGGATTCGTTTCGGACTATCTTGAACTCAGTTCATAAGGTAGGTTGTCCATATCTTGTGCTTGGTAGCGACCTGCATAGGCTATTTGGCCATCAAGTGTAAATTCAACAGAATAGTCGTCGAGCGCTGAATAGAACTCCGTCTTCATTTCAGTTTTCGCAGTAAACTGAGCTTCTCTCCGAGCGACAAAACTTTGGCCGCGTTGATTGTCAGTAATAGATACGACAGCTACAAATGGTCCGTCTTGGTCAAGATTTGATTTGAAGTTGAAATGGAAAGTAATAGATGACCTTTCAAGTTCGACAGACTTCACATATACCCAATCTTTGGTGAATATATTCGACTCGTCATTTTCTAACACAATCTTGCTTTGCCATCGGTCGCGAGACTTTGAGGTCAGTAAGTGGAGAAGGGTTTCATGTTCTGCTTCGCTTCTACATACGATAAATTTTAGTGAGTCAAGGTCAAGGCGATTGGGAACAATTGCTTCAGCCTGTCTGCGAGAAGTTACTTGCTGTATTCGATCTTCGCTTCCCATAATAGGGCCATCATGGTAAATATCCGTGAAAGGCATTTGATTCAGATCTTCCATTGTTGAGAACACTTCGGAACCTGAAGACGCTAGGTTTCCGTTAGAGAATTGGAGGTCTGGCCGAGTCAGTATAGATTGAGAATCGAAAAGGAAATAAATTGGCATTGGACAATGAGCGCCTAGCCCGTAGTGGCTTGACGGTCTGAAGCCTTCATTGTGGTACTGAGTGGGAGTTCGAGGACGGAAGTAGAGTCGAGCGTAATCCTTCCATTGATCATCTGTCTGATAGATGACTTGTGGACTGGCATTATCCGTGATCATAGCTCCCGTATGCGAAGCCTCGTTTCGGCTGAGCAGCGCTCCCCGTTCCAATACGGATACGGCATTTCGGATATCAGTGAAGTGATATACGAAATGAGGCCACCAACGCCTAGAGGCGTCTAACCAATTGGCATTCCTCAAACTGTCCAGAAACGCTTGTACTTCCCTGGGATTTCTAATTCGGCCCTCAGACATACTGGCTCACACTAACCTCGGTTGCAGTGATTCTTCCGCATGGGTTGCCTGTTCATCAACTCCGGATTTTACAGTGGGTTCAGGTACATATTTGTGGATACGCACATCTATTGGCAAGTCTTTCAGGTGTTCTTCCATCAAGGGCTTGACCTGCGTTTCCCAGTCAAGACCGCCGTTGCTGGAGCCGAGCATCGGGAAGGATATGGAGGTGATTCCCTTCTGATCGTAGGTTCGGGAGAATTTTTTCAGCCCGCTCTCTATGTACTCGACCTTCGAGCGGCTCCTCCAGTGCCTCTTCGTTGGGAAGTTCAATACCTGCCTGTCCGAATCCGGGATTTTGTAGAGCCACAGGTCTCCGGTCTTGAATTTTCCCGCCTTGCATATCTTCTGGTACTTCTGGAACATTTTGGGATAGCGCTTCTTGAACTCCTTGGCGATGCCCTTGCCCATCACGCCTACTGTGTTGACCGTGTTCACCAGCACCTGCGCGTCGCTGTCGAACAGGCTGTAATCAACGTAGGTGATCGAGCCGACTTTCTTAGCGGTCATTGTACGATTCTCCTGTTGAGCGAACGAATGCTCCCGGTTCTTGGATGATTATAGCCTCAGTCCGGTGAAAGGTCAAATGTTCTCTGGCAGCGATGTGAACTGATTGCGATTCGGCTAATAGTTTCGTGGGGGCGCGTTCGCGTTTCTAGGGAGAGTCGGAGCGTCTTGGCGGTTTCGGGGTTCGGAGAAGATTAGGGCAATCGGCTTTCGGCGAGCCAGGGTCTTCGATTATCAACCAATTACGTTCGTGGCGGCGCTTCGACAAGCTCCCTTCGACAAGCTCCCTTCGACAAGCTCAGGACGAACGACAGAAGCGGTATCAGGAAATAATCGAAAGACTCTGTTCGGCGGGCGTTCGCGCTGGAAGCGGTTGGCTGTGGGCTGATAGAATCGTGTGAGTCAGTTTTCGCTGGGGGCGAGGTCAGGATATGCCGGTAGTCAATGAAGGTCTTGAAGAGGAGCTCGGATACGTCAGCAGGGCGTTCGAGCAGGAACATATACGCGCGCAGTGGGATCACGCCGATCCGCTGATGCAGGAGATCAGCTATCAGCTGATTGTGGGCAATCATATCGAGGTGGACAGGCTCACGATTCAGGCGTTGGACGCCGACTTCTCGGCGAATACGATTCTGGACGATGGGCTAATCGCGGGCATGGCCATCGTGGGAATCAAGTTCAGGGACAATATCATCTTCGTGCCGGAGGTGCTTGTGGCGGCGCGCGCGATGAAGGCGGGCATGGCGCACATCGAGCCGATACTGTCAGCGTCGGGGATAGAGCCGGTGGGGACGGTCATCATGGGGACGGTGAAGGGGGACCTTCACGACATCGGCAAGAATTTGTGCATCATGATGCTGAGGGGCGCGGGGTTCATCGTTCACGATCTGGGGGTGGACACCTCGCCGGACGAGTTCATAGACGCCGTGATGGACAACGAGGCCGAAGTTCTGGGAATGTCGGCGCTGCTGACGACGACGATGCCGAACATGGGCAAGACGATAGACGAATTCGAGGAGAACGGCTTGCGGGACGTCGTGAAGATAATGGTTGGCGGCGCGCCGCTGACGCAGGAGTTCGCGGACGACTTCGGCGCGGACGGCTACGGCAAGGACGCTATCGAGTGCGTTGACCTGGCCAAGCGCTTCCTGGGCGTTGGGGAGATGGAAGAAGCGGCGCTGGTGGGCGACTGAAATTGGCGGGAGTAGATAAAGAGCGCTACCGGCGCAGTATGTCGCGGCTGGAGGCTATCTTCCGGGACATCAACGAGACGGCGAACGCGGTCTCGACCTATCGCTGTCCGTATAAGAACGCTCAGAGCAGATGCACCGCCAAGTTCGGATGCCGCAACCAGGATAGGCGCGTACCGGAGGGCGAACTGTTCATCTGCGTGGGCGACGACAAGCTGGATTACCGCTCGGCTTGGGAAGTGTGAGCAAACCCCACAATCGTTATCAGCGCGCTGGCTGGGGCTCATGGTTAAGATCAAGTACATGACGAAACCCAGGGAGAGCGGACGCGCCGACGGTCGGATGAGCGACATACGCCGACGGTTCATCGGGGAGACGGTCGGCACGTACCTGATGGTGATGATAGGCACGTCGTCGGTGGCGGCCGCCGCGATAACGGGGGCTCAGGCGGGGCTGTGGCAGGTGGCGGTGGTGTGGACGCTGGGTGTCAGCCTCGCGATATACGCGACTGCGAACATATCCGGGGCGCATCTCAACCCGGCGGTGACGCTGGCGTTCGCCATATTCAGGCGCGAGGAGTTCGATTACCGGCTGATTCCGCTGTACTGGGCGGCGCAGTTGATAGGGAGCGTATTGGCGGGGCTGACCGCGCTGGGGATGTTCGGCGCGGCTATCGCGCGATTCGAGGCGGAGAACGGGATAGTTCGCGGAGCGGAGGGCAGCCAAAGGTCGGCGATGGTGTTCGGCGAGTACTTCCCAAATCCGGCGATATACGGGACGGGGGAAGCGGCGGCCGGGTTGATTTCACCGCTGGGCGCGATGTTCGTGGAGGGGTTCGGGACGGCTATCCTGGCGCTGTCCATCTTCGTACTTACGGACAAGCGCAATACGGGGCTGACCGGGAATCTCGCGCCGCTGCTCATTGGCGCGACGGTGGGGATTCTCATATCGCTGTTCGCGCCGCTCACGCAGGGCGGATGGAACCCGGCGCGGGACTTCGGGCCGCGAATCGTGGCGTACTTCGCGGGGTGGGGGAGCGTGGCGATTCCCGGGCCTTCGGGCGGGTTCTGGATATACATACTGGGGCCGCTGATAGGCGCGCCGATTGGGGCGGCGGTACACCACTTCCTGCTGAGGCCCGCGCTGGATAGGGGTTCGGACGCTGAGAGGGGTGGGTATTCACCCCCATCCTGACCTTCCCCCGTCAAGGGCCGATAGGGGTAGGCATTTCACCCTCACCCTAACCCTCTCCCTCAGGGAGAGGGGATCTATTGACTGGAGTTCGTAGCTGATTGGAGATTTGCCTACCCTTGTGAGCCCGTTGAGGGGGAAGGGACTTTTGCCTGCCTGACCAGGAGCCCTGCGCTAGAAGTCGAGGTGGGGCGGGTCTTCCTCTTCGAGGGGGAGTTCGAGGATTACGAGGTCCTGCATGATGCCGTACATATCTCGGACGCGGCCTTCCAGCACGGCGACTTGCTCGAAGCCGGCGGCTTTGGCTGCCTGAATCGCGGGCATCTCGCGGCGGTCAACCAGCTCGAACGCCAAGCGTTCGAGGCCGAGATCAACGCCGAGTTGGATTAGCTCGTCAATGAGGCGCGCGCCGAGTCCGCGGCCCCGGTACTCGGTGTCCACTACGATGCGGAGTTCGCCGACGTGACGGCGGGAGGCGCGGCGGCTGCGGTGGAGGGTGGAGTCGGCGATTATCCTGTCGCCGGAGACGGCCACCAGGGGAATGGCGACGTCCATGCTGATGTTGCCGGTGAATTCGGCTATGACTTCGGGCGCGGTGACGTCGTTGTTCAGGTAGAACCTGTCTTCCTCCGGCACGCGGAGAAAGAACTGGTGGAGCGCGGCGCTGTCGTCGGGTCGCAGGGGCCGGATGGTGACCTGGTTGCCGTCGTTGAGCGTGGCTACGCGGGGGAATGTTCTGAGGAATGCGGGAATGTCCATGTCACCTTTACTCTAGTCTTCTCCCGTCGAGGGGTAGGTCACCCCCATCCTAACCTTCCCCCGTCAAGGGGGAAGGGACTTTTGCCTACCCTTGTCAGCCCGTCAAGGTGGAAGGGATTTTTGCCCACTCTTGTCAGCCCGTTGAGGGAGATGGGATTTTAGCTTTGTCTTCAGTGAAGCGGTCGGGGGCGAAGCCGTGTATGGGGAGGTCGGTCGCGCCGCAGGTTATCAGGTCGGCGACGGCCTTGCCCATGCCCGGGCTAATCAGGATGCCTTTCTTGCCCGCGCCGGTGGCGAGATATGCGTTGTCCCAGCCGGGCGCCTTGCCGACTATGGGCATCCAGTCGGGGGATAGGGGCCGGAGGCAGGCGGTGTGGAGGACGAGTTTGGCGCGCTTCATGGCGGGCATGAGGCTAATCGCGCCGGAGAGCAGCGTCTTCTTCGCCTCAGCCGAGGGGTTCATGTCGAAGCCGACTCGCTCCTCGGTGGCGGCTATCCATATCTGGCCGTCTTCGCGGTGGTTGAGGTCGGCGTCCGCGCTGTGGAAGTCCCTGTCCAGGGGCGGGCCGTCCGGCTTCATCCTGAGAATCTCGCCCTTGAACGGCTCTATGGGGACGGAGACGCCCAGCCACTGTTCGACCTGGCCGGCCCAGGGGCCGGTGGCGAATACCACAGCGTCGCAGGGTATTTCGCCGGAGTCGGTGTGGAGGGCGGTCACGCGCCCGCCGCTCGTGGCGACGCCGGTGACGCTGCCGGATATGACAGTCGCGCCCATGGTCTCGGCGGACTTGGCGAGCGCGAGGGTGTAGCGCTGGCTGCTGAGTATGGCGTTGCCGCGCGTGTCGAGGGCGCGGATGGCGTCATGGGAGAGGCGGGGTTCTATCTCGCGCAGCTGGGATGCGTCGAGCCACTCGGCGCTGAAGTCGGCGTCGGCGGACTGGAAGGTGTCGTGGGTGGTTTGCATATCGGCCAGGTCGGAGTCGTGGAAGGCGACGCGGACGGAGGATATGACCTTGTGGCCGAAGTCCACGCCGGAGAGGTCGGTTAGTTCGGGAGCTATCTGGGCGTGCATCCGGTAGGATCGGATGGCGAGGGGGCCGAGCGGGCCAGGGATGCCCGCGCCCTCGAGGGGGTTGAGGCCGCCGGCGGAGTAGCCGGATGCGTTGGCGGCGATGCCGTCGCGCTCGATGATGGTTGACTTGACGCCGGCCTTGGCGAGGTAGTAGGCGACGGCGCAGCCCGCGGCTCCGCCGCCGACTATTACAACGTCCTGGATTTGTGTCATGGGGACTAGGATTTCCTTCCGGGGAATTGGGCTGGTTTCGGGCTTTTGGATAAAGTGTGATTTATATGATTAGGGTAGTTTGCTGGTGAGGGTAACAGGGGACTGCTGGTAGGCCGCTGTGACGGGTCCAGGTGACTTGTCGCCAGCATTTCACCTGTATTTACCTGTATTAGCTATGGAGAAAAAAAATTTCTCCGCCGTCGGATCGGTGTTGATAACCTTTAGTTTATAGTTGTTAGTGATTAGTTCTTAGTTTTCCGTGTGGGGTATTGTAGCATAGTTTGGGAATGAGTGTGTAGTGATGGGGGAAACGGATCAGGGGTGGGTGGGCTTGCGGTTGGGTTTGCGCGCGCCGAATATGAGGACGGCGGCTACGGCGTAAGAGGCGATTGCGTATATCCAGATGACGTCGTATCCGCCAGTCCAGGTGTACAGCAGCGCGCCGAAGGTGGGACCGAGACCGAGGAAGACCATTTGGAAGGGGCCGGCGAGTCCGGTTATCGTGCCGTAGGATGAGCGTCCGAAGTATTGGGCGAGCATCATGCTGCCCAGCACGTTGAGGCCGCCGGAGGCCATGCCCCAGATTATGGCGAAGAAGAATATGGCGTAGGCCGCGCCGGATATGACGAACAGGCCGCCGGACAGCATGGCCATAAGGGTGGCGGCGACAGCGAGAAGGCGGGGCTGGTATTTGTCGGCGAGCAGTCCCCAGCCCGGATTGACGATAGCGCCGAGCGCGGAGCTGAGGGTCACCGCGAGCGCGGCGAGGGGCTGGGACATTCCCGAATCCACAAGGTAGGGGGCTACCTGGAAGCCTATGGTGCCGGAGGTGAGGATGGTTATCATCTCGGCGGAGACGATGAGCCAGAAGGCGGAGGTGGCGAGCGCTTCGCCGGCCGTCCAGCCTTCATCGTCGAGCGGGGCGACGTTGCGGGCGCGAGAGTCGCGGGCGGTGGCCACCGGGTTCTCGTCGCCGTCGGGCATGAGTCCTATGTCTTCGGGACGGCGGCGCATTATGAGGAAGAGGGGCACGACCAGCAGCAGCGAGAAGATTCCCAGGACGCGGTAGGCGGTTCGCCAGCTGTAAAAGGCGGCTATGAGGGAGATGGCCTGTATGTTCAGTCCGCCGCCGACGGGCCTGAAGGTGGAGACCAGACCTATGGCGAGGTTGCGCCTGCGGTTGAAGAAGTTGACGGCGACGGTTCGGGGAACGACGCCGACAAGGGTGGGGTTGGCTATGGCGCGTCCGATTATGTAGGCGGCGTAGAAGTGCCAGACCTGGCTTATTCCGGCTAGTCCGAAGAAGGAGAGGCCGACGATAGCCGCGCCAATGGGCATGAGTTGGCGCGGGCCAAGTTTGTCGGCGAGTCTGCCGATGAAGGGGGTGAGCAGGCCGGATCCCCAGGTGCCTGCGGTTACGGCGAAGGCGATGGTACTGCGGTCCCAGCCCATGTCCTCGAAGATGAGGTTCTGTATGCCGCCGATGACGACCTGGGCTACGCCGGTGGCGGCGTAGGTGCCGAGCGCGGCCATCGCCAGCACCACCCATCCGTAGAAGACGGGGGTACGCGGAGTCCAGTCGGCGAGGCTTCGGAGCGGCCTCATCGGGAGAGTCGCCCGTTGGCGGACGTACGCGCCAGCCGTCGCCGGATATTTTGGAAGCCTCGGAACATGGGAAGATTCTATGATAGCGGCGGCGGGGATAGCAAATTGACGAAACCATCCAATCGTTTTATAATCAGGGTGGTTGAACCGGCCGGCGACAAGGCTCCGAGGGAGCCTTCCGAGGATACCCTCGGATAGTCGGCCTCTCTCATTGTCAGTAGTAGTAGCTCGTTCCCCTTCCGAACAGATCGAACTCTGTTCTAATCTTATCCTCGATGATGTCGTAGAATTTAGTATCTCCCCTTTCCCATTTCCGATAGATAGCCCATGAGCAGTAATCCGCCACTTGCAGGCAAGGTATGGATTCCGCGGGCCACATGACGGATGTATGATTCCTTGTTGGAGATGTCTGTTCGATTACGTCTCTGACCGCGTTGTAGAAGGCCCTTCGCTTTTTGCCCGATCCTATTGATGACGATACGACGAATAGCTCATCAGACTCGGAGGCTATCTCCGGGGCAACGCCGTTCATGTGGAAAAACCAAGCGTGATGATAGAATCTGATTTCTGAATGAATTGCGGGACGCGCCTTTCGCTTTTCCAGAATAGTGGCGTCAACTCTGAAATTATGTTCGCTCAGAACATTGAATACTCTTTCCCGAACGCGCCAGGAATCGTTGTTTGCGTGAAATCCTTTGGTCAGGTCTATACCGCTCCACGCCAGTTCTCTTCTCAACTCCAGCAAGTCGGACTCTATGGAGTGATCATCTATCAGAACCGTCGTCAAGATAAACGTTCTGGATGCGTCCCGGCGTTGGCTGAAGTCGAAGTTCCCCGACTCATCGGCGTAAACATATTTTCGCATTGTGGCATCGTATCATCTCCCGACCGCCCGTTGAAAGCGGCGGCAATGATAGCAAATTGAGGCGCGCGCCGGGTAGCGTTTCCTTTTAGGTGGTAGAAGTTATTAGTCCACGTCTCTGAAGCAGAACGAGTAGGTTGTGCGGATTCCACCAAGTCCCCATTCTCTCCCGACGCCGAAGTTCGCGGTTCAGCCTCTCAAGCAGCGATGTGGTCTTGTAACGCGACTGTCCGCTCGCAAGATGCGCCAGCCCCTTGCTCAACGCCTTCTCGCACCAGTACTCAGCTTCGCCCCCGCTCAGATACACAGTGCGTTCGGCGTGTATCCGCGCCTCGGCCACGCTCTCAGACCTCAGCACTCTCAGCGCTTCTGAGAACCCGGCGTCCCCTATGTTCCTCAGATACTCTCTAAGCAGATGGAACTGACACAACTGGTGGTTGGACTCATTTCCATAGGTCATCTCTATCGCTGACGCTATCGCAAGGTCTCCGTCGCTCACTATGTGCCGAGGCGAGCGCGCTCCACTCATGTACGCCGCATTCACAGCTTCCTCCCAACTGTCGAACGTCGCCATCGCGTTGCCCAAGCTGTCGCGGATCACCTTCATCTCCACAGAACCCTCAGCCGTTCGCGTCCACAGCCCGTCCATCTCCAACACATCTCCGCTCAGACGGTCCTCTCTGAGTCGCTCACCCCTTATCCACTTGCACAGCGTACTCTTGGCGAACCCGAACAGCTTTCCCACCTGAGCGTAGCTCAGACCCATCGCCGCAAGGGCTATCGCCTTCTCACGGGTTTTTTTGAGTACCGATTGCGCTTTTCGTCTCCCAAAAGCTCCATCCCGCTTCTCATCCATCCACACTCAGAACATCGAAACTTCGGAACAGACAGCCTCAGTTCGCCGTCCTTGGTGATGATCGAGCGCGGGTAGCTCTGGTGTCTGCTCATCGCCAGGTCGCACTCAGAACACATCGGCCTGTAAGCGTCCAGAGCCTCCTGAAGCCTATCCTGCATATACTGGGCTATCGTACGGTCTCTCTGTTCTTCCAACTCATATAGCAGGCCAGACATATCATTACCCCCTGAGCGCTGTGGATGACCACATCCTATAACCCAACCACCACAAAGGAAACGCTACCCGCGCGCCGAGAATTGTTGAAAGTCGAACCTGTCGGTAGTATAGTTGCGGAATGTGGAATACTGAATCTTCCGACTTGTGTCGGCGGAAAGGAGAGCGTCATGTCCAGCAGCGAACTTGCCCTGATTGCCCACCTGTTCAGGAGAGCGGGCTTCGGAGCGACTAGAGACGATTTGGAGCGGTACGCCGCCAGAGGATACGGGGAGGCGGTCGAGGATCTGGTGAACCCGGAGCGATGCCCCGAACTCGACGAAGACATAATCATCCGCTACGTTGACGGGGAGAACCAGATCATCTGGGCCGGAACCTGGATGTACAGGATGGTCGTCAGCCAGCGTCCGCTCGTGGAGAAGATGGCGCTGTTCTGGCACCATGTCTTCGCCACCGGATACAGCAAGGTGGAACATCCGCCCTCGATGGTCGGGCAGATCCAGATGTTCCGCCAGCACGGACTGGGGGACTTCCGCAACCTGCTCGTGGAACTGTCCAAAGACCCGGCGATGATCTTCTGGCTCGACAACAACGAGAACCGCAAGGGAGAGCCGAACGAGAACTACGGGCGCGAACTGCTCGAACTGTTCTCGATGGGCGTGGGCAATTACAGCGAGGACGACATAAAGAACGCCTCGCGCGCCTTCACCGGCTGGACGTTCACCCAGCCCATCCCGATATATCCGCAGGGACACTACCCATCGAAGTTTGTCTTCAAGTCCGACGAACACGACTACGACGAAAAGACGTTCCTGGGCAATACGGGCGACTTCGACGGCGAGGACATCATTGACATCATCGTGAAGCAGGAAGCGACGGCGCGGTTCATCTCGCGCCACCTGTACAACTTCTTCGTCGCGGACGAGCCGCAGGTGCCGGCCTGGTCGGTGGAGCCGCCGCAGGATCCGGACGCGATAGACGAACTGGTGAAGGCGTACTTCGACGGCGGCGGCGATATGCGCCACGTAATGCGGACGCTGTTCAACTCCGACTTCTTCAAGAACGCGACGTTCAGGAAGGTGAAGAGTCCCGCCGAGCTTGTGGCGGGCGTGCTGAAGCTGGGCGGGTCCCTGGATATGCCTCAGCCCGAAATGACCGCCTACCACCGCGCGACCGCGCTGATGGGGCAGATGCTGCTCAATCCGCCCACAGTGGAGGGCTGGCACACCGGCAAGGAATGGATTGACGGGGGAACGCTGAACGAGCGCATCAACTTCGCGGTGGAACACATCGGCGACGATGAGAGGCCCGGCGTACAGGACATCATCGAGCGGCTGGGCGGCGGCGCGCTCTCGCCGGACGAATTCACCGAGGCGTGCCTGGACCTGGTTGGCCCCGTGGACGTCGGAAGCCAGACGCGCGACACGCTCATGGAGTACGCGGAGTCGGGCGGCACTCTCGACCTGAGCGACGACGAAGCGCGAGAGCGGAACATCCCGCGCATAGTGCATATGCTGCAGATGATAGTGTCCAGCAAAGAGTACCAGTTCGCATAGCCGGGACGGGGGTGAACCCGCCCATCAACTCAACAAGGAGACACGAAAATGGCTACAAACGGAAAGCCCCATGTCCTGGTGGTCGTTCAGCTTACGGGAGGCAACGACTTTCTGAATACCCTCGTCCCGTACAATGACCCGAACTACTACGACGCGCGCCCGACGGTTGTTATTCCGCAGGATCAGGTTCTGCCCATCAACGACCAGTTGGGCTTCAATCCCAACGCCGCGCCGCTCAAGGACGTCTATGACGCGGGCAACATGGCTATCGTGCAGGGCATCGGCTACGCCAACTCCAGCCGCTCGCACTTCCGCGCCATGGACATCTGGCACACCTGCGAGCCGAACAAGGTCGGCACCGAGGGCTGGCTGGGCCGCGCTATCCGCGATATAGACCCGAACAAGGAAAACGTGCTGACCGCCGTGAACATAGGACGCGGGCTTCCTCGCGCGCTGGTGGTGTCGGGCGTGCCTGTAACATCGGTCGGCGACCTGGACAACGTGGGCCTTATGACCAGCATCGAGGAACAGGAGCGACGCGGCAAGGCGCTCGAAATGTTCAAGAAGATGTACGCGCCCGCCATAGGCTCAGGGCCGGTGTCGGAGTACCTGGCGCAGACGGGTTCGGACGTGCATACCGGCGCGGACATACTCAAGACCGCGCCCGCGATGTATTCCTCCGAGGTGGAGTACGCGGACAATCCCATAGCGAAGAGTCTCAAAGACGTGGCGCGCGTCCACCTGGCCGGACTCGGCACGCGCATCTTCTACACCCAGCACGGCGGCTACGACCACCACGCCAACGAGCTCAAGACGCACCCGCAGCTCATGCAGGAACTGTCGGGCGCGGTAGTGGACTTCTTCCAGGACTTGCGCGACCACGACGCGGCGGACGAAGTTTCGATGCTGGTGTTCACCGAGTTCGGACGCCGGATGCGGGACAACGGCAGCGGCACGGACCACGGCTCCGGCGGCGGCGCGTTCATCATAGGCGAGCGCGTGAATGGCGGCCTGTACGCCGAATACCCGTCGGTTGACCCGGCCAACTGGCTCAACGGCGAGGACCTGGACTGGAAGATAGACTTCCGGGGCATCTACTCCACGATGCTGGAGCAGTGGATGGGCTTGGATCCGGTTCCGATAGTGGACGGCCAGTTCGAGCAGATCAATCCGTTCAACTAAGGCATGAAGGGCGGCGGTCGGAAATGGCCGCCGCTCGCTTATTGGATTGTCCTCTAACTAAATTTGATACGGAAGTAACCAATAATGTTAACTTACCGTCATTCCCGCGAAAGCGGGAATCCAGAAGTTCGCATAAGAATTCCATGCGTCTATATTCTTGCGAGCAAACGTAATGGCACTCTATACATCGGTGTAACGTCAAACTTGGCCGAACGGGTGTGGCAGCATAAGAATAATCTTGCAGAAGGATTCACCAAGCGGTACGGAATTCACCAGCTAGTCTGGTATGAGGTCCACGAAACTATGGAAAGCGCTATCAGAAAAGAGAAGGCCCTCAAGAAGTGGAATCGGGCTTGGAAGATTGAATTGATCGAGAAAAACAATCCGACATGGATGGATATGTACGACGAAATTCGCTGATACGTTGCTCTAAGGTAGGGCAGGCATGGATTCCCGCTTTCGCGGGAATGACGAGTGAGAGGGTTGGACTCTGTAACGTGGAGCGATCAAGCTTAGACCATCAACACAAGCTGAGAGGTGAAAATCATGGGCAGGCCATACGGACTTCTTAGAGCAGGTTATCCATTCCTGAAGACGCTCGGGATGCGTCGCATAACGAACTTCCCGAACGACATCGCTATCGGCGATGAAGGGCGCGTCTATATCCTGTGCCGCAACGACGGCGCGGCGGTCATTCGCGTGTGGCACTTCGACGACGCCGAGCGGCTGACCGATGATCTTGTTGGCATCGGCGGCTATGGCAAGGACGAGGGCAAGTACACCTGGCCGGTGAACATCATCCTGGACAAGGACGAGAACATCCATGTCTCAGATGAGGCTCTGCACCGCATATCATCTTTCGACCGCGAGGGCGAGTTCCTCGGAAGTTGGGGCGAAGAGGGCGACGGCGACGGCCAGATAAAGGGCCCCGCCGGCATGGCCTTCGACGCGGATGAGAATATGTACGTCGTGGATTCGCTCAATCACCGCGTGCAGAAGTTCACGTCGGACGGCGAGTTCATCCTGAACTGGGGCTGCTTCGGCGACGAACCCGGCCAGTTCAATATGCCCTACGGCATCACGATTGACGAGCGCGGCGACGTGTACGTGGTGGACTGGCGCAACGACCGCGCGCAGAAGTTCACGTCGGACGGCGAGTTCATCATGGAGTTCGGCGCGTCCGGCTGCGAGAACGGCCAGTTCAACCGGCCTACGGGTATAGCGGTTGACCACTTCGGCGAGATCTACGTCGCGGACACGGGCAACAACCGAGTGCAGTTGTTCAACGAACAGGGTGAGTACGTGCAGAAGTTCCTGGGAGACGCGACGCTGTCCAGGGTCGCGCGCGACTATATGCTGACCAACGCCTACCCGAATCGCCTGCGCGACATGGCGAACATGGAGGAGGCGAAGTTGCTCCGCGCGCCTAAGTCGGTGCGAGTGGACGACGAGGGCCGGATGTACGTCCCGGACTACCGCTCCTACCGGGTGCAGGTCTATCTGAACGAGGCGATTCCGCTGGACGAAAGCCAGATGTCCGCGCCGCTGCGCGCTCCGACGCTGGCGACGGTGTAGGGATTCGCGCCGCCAATCGGCTACAATAGATTGGCGCGCCGCAATGTATAGAGGGAGGGACGACTATGGAGAAATCGGACTCCAAGGGTACTTGGACGCTGGGTGAAGCCAAAGCTCACCTCCCTCAGATTCTGCGCCTCGCGGAAGTTGACGGACCGCAGTACATCAGCGCCAGTCAGGTGGATTCTCCCCATATCAAGGAACCTGGGGAATTCGTGGTAGTTTCGGCTGAGCTATGGCATGAGAAGAATCCGCCTGAAATGCCGATGGGCCAGTGGCTTCTTGAGAATACTCCGAGGGGGATTGGCACAAAGGAACCCGAATACGATGAGAGTGGACGCTTCATCGCTTTCAGCGATGTGATATTCGACGAAGAAGAATGAGCGGATTTCTTCTGGATACCAATGTCGTATCCGAAATGACCAAAGCCAATCCTTACCCGATTGTCGCGGAACTTATGGCTACACGGCGTGATCTGTGGATATCGGTTATCGTAATTCACGAACTTCGGTACGGCATATCTATTCTCGATGAAGGACGTCGCCGTACTGAACTGATTGTATGGCTGTCCCAAATTATGAATAGTTTCAGAGGCCGTATTCTGTCCCTTGATCAGCAATCAGCTGAATTGGCGGCCTCGTTGCGCGCGCAAGCGCGTCGCAATGGTCGGACATTGAATATTCCTGACGCGCCGCTAATTGCGGGGACCGCCGCCGCGCGCGCTATGACACTAATGACCCGCAATGTCAGAGACTTCCGGGATCTTGATATTGACCTCGTGAACCCTTGGGAAGCGACCTAATCCGCGCCCGCCGATGTTGGGGCGCGGACCTGCCCCGCCGACGCCTGCGATTCGTCTTCGGGCAGATGCTCGGTTTCCCAGTTGGGGATTAGCAGCTTGTTGGTTGGCTCCAGGAGGAGGATGCTGACGGCGCCGGCTACGCTGGCTATGACTGAGATTATCAAGGCGAGGTCGTAGTTGCCCATCATGTCGAAGATGACGCCGCCTATCCAGCCGCCGAGCGCCATGCCGAGGCCCGCGCCGAGCATCTGGAAGCCGTGCGCGGAGCCGACGGGCGCGAATCCGTAGTACCTGCGGTTCAGGATGGGGAAGCCGCCCGCCTCGCCGCCGTAGCCGATTCCGAAGGCGGCGGCGAATGCGAAGAAGAGCCAGACGTCATGCGTCCAGAATAGCATTATGACGGTGAGGCCCTGTATCAGGTAGGCGATGGTCATGACCGACTTGGGGCCGTACTTGTCGCACAGCACGGGGGTGGCGAGGCGGGTGATGATGCTGACGGCGGACATGGCGGTTACCAGGCTGGCGGCGACCACCAGCGATATGCCTTCGTTGACGGCTATCGGGATGATGTAGATGAGGATTATGGCGTGGCCGACGCAGCCGAGGAAGTGGATGGAGCTCAGGTTCCAGTATGCGGCTGTGCTACGCATGAAGCCGGTGAACAGCTTCACCCTGTCGGCGGGCGGCGTCTTGGAGCCTATCGCCGGGTCGCCGGGGACGAATCCGTATGGGTCAACGCCGTGGTCGGCGGGCTTGTTCTTATAGACCGCTATGAGGATAGCCATTATGACGGCTGAGGCGACGGCGGTTATCCAGAAGGTGTCCTTCCAGCCGAAGCTCTCTATCATGTAGCCGAGCAGGGGCGTGGCGAGAGCGGGGCCGAGGCCCCAGGCCGCCATGAGGATTCCCATGCCGAGGCCCAGATGCCTGCGGAACCATGTCATGGCGGAGGGAATGAGCGGGACGAGGAATATGGCCTGGGCTATGCCGAGCATCACGCCGAAGGTGAGGTAGAGTTGCCATATCTGGTTGATGACGCCGGTGAGGATTATGCCGACGATGAACAGCGTACAGCCTATCATCATGGCCTTGCGCGCGCCCAGACGGTCGCCGAGAGATCCGGCCATTGGGGAGGCGAGCGCGGTCACGACGCTGGAGAGCGCGTAGGCCATCGTTATCGCGCCCTGGCTCCAGCCGAACTCGACGCTGAGCGGCTCTATGAAGACGCCGAACGCCATGCGGACCGAGGAGCCGACCATCTGCATGACGGCGATGATGGAGACAATCACCCAGGCGTAGTGCCAGTAGAAGATTCGCGGACGCTGGGGAATTCTGGAGGAAGTAGGGGGCTTGATGGTTGTCAAAATTGATTCCTGTGGTATTATGTGTTGTAAAAACATATATTCAAGGCAATGTATTAGTGAAGCGGGCAGATTAGCAAAGCCGCCCGCTCCCAGGTTTCGGGTTTGACAATTCAGCTACCGTCCGTGAGGCTTGGACGAGAACTCGGCGGTGACGCTGGAGTTTGGGGTTGCGACCGCAACCGTGCCGTAGAGCGGTCAACGCTGCTTCCAGATGTCCACCAATCGCTGTCCGTCGTCGTCGGACACGCCCCACATCTGGAAGTGTACGCGCACGTCCTCGTAGAGGGTGACCTCGCCCGGCTCGGCGTCGGGGTCGCGGTAGGCTTCGACGCTGACGTCCATCCAGTCGAGCGGGGTTTCCTCCTCGCTGGCGATGCGCTCTATCATGTTGACGGCGCAGGCGGTTATGCCTGAGAGGAAGAACTCCCCCGCGCCTAGCTCCTCGCCGCCGGAGTCGTCCGCGACCCAGTGGTGGCTGCGCGCGTTGGAGATGGCGCGTCCGAGCGTTCCCGTGCTGTAACTGCGTACCCTGTAAGCGAGGTCGAGTTCTGCCATTTCGGTCTCCTTGGTTTCGAGTTTTTAGTCTTTAGTTGTTAGTTCTTAGTGGTCGTTTGGCAATTCGCAAATCGTAGCGAATAAACTTGGAAATTGGACGCTCCAAGCAAGCTAAATCGCAACTGGTCAGGCCGTATGGATTCCCGCTTTCGCGGGAATGACGATAAATGTCAACGCGGCCTGATAACTAATCACTGTGAACTACTCGCCGTTGATGGCTCGCCAGAGGTCTTCGCCGTTGGACTTCCACCAGCCGTGCAGGATGGTGATGTCGGTGCCTATGGAGAAGTGGCGGACGCCCATGTCGAGGTACTTGCGGGCTTCGTCGGCGGACTGAATTTCGGCGCGGGCGGCGATTCCGGCGGCGACGGCGGACTTGAACACCTTGTCGTGCGCGGCTACCACGTCGGGGTGGTTGCGCTGGCCGGGCTTGCCGATGCTGACTGAGAAGTCGGAGCCGCCCCACTGAACCATGTCCAGGCCCGGGAGTTCCAGAATCTCGTCGAGTTCGTCCACCGCGCCCTTCTTCTCTATCATCACGGCGACGACGGTGTCCTGGAGCGCCTTCACGTACTCGGCTGAGCCGCCGTAGCCCATGTAGGTGTGGCGGCGGGTGGCGACGCCGTACCAGCCCTTGTCGTCGGGGGTGTCGGGCTTGATGGTGAGGATCTGCTCGCGAACGTCGTCGGCGGTTCGGGCGTCGGTGAATAGAACGCTGCCGAAGCCGGAGCCGACGGCGCGCTGGGCGAGGTACGCCTGATGGCTCTGGTCAACCTTAATCATCATGCCCATGTCGAAGAGTTCGGCGGCGCGGGCTAGGTTGTCGAGGTCGTGCAGGTCCGAGGGGCCGTATTCGGCCACGAATTCAACGTAGTCGTAGATGCCCGCGTGTCCGACGGCCTCCACGACGGACGGCCAGGTTGAATGAATGTGAGTGCTTACGGTGGGTTCTCCGGATTCGAGTTTCTGCCTGAGTACGTTTGGTTTCATTGTTTGTCCTCCGTGAAGTGTTCTGTGACGGGTTACAGGATATACCATTTCGCCAAGCAGAGGGAATCACCCCCATCCCCGTATCGGGGTACGGGGCAGGCTCTAACCTTCCCCCGTCAAGGGCTGAGAGGGGTAGGCATTTCACCCTCATCCTAGCCCTCTCCCTCAGGGAGAGGGGATCTATTGACTGGAGTTCGTAGCTGATTGGACTTTTGCCTACCCTTGTGAGCCCGTCAAGGGGGAAGGGACTTAGGGGCGGCGGAGGCCGAGGTTGGCGCGCAGGGTGTCGGCCTGGTAGTCGTCGTGGAATACGCCGCGACGCTGGAGTTCGGGAACTATCATCCGCGTGAAGTCCTGGTACGCGCCCGGAAGGTAGGGCGCGGCGACCATGAAGCCGTCGCAGGCTTCGCTCCTGAACCACACTTCCATCTCGTCGGCAATCTGCGTGGGGCTGCCGACGAACACGGGAAGTTCCCATATCGTGCCGCGCCTGCTCTCGGCCAGGAAGTCCCCGAAAGTGGGGTACTCTATCCCGGACGCCATGATGCGCTCCGCCATTCCGCGCGAACCCGATATGGAATCGAGGTGCTTGTCTTCGAGACGCTCGTCGGGCGCGTGCTGGCCGAAGTCGTAGTTGAGAAGTTCGGACAGCAGCACGGGGGTGTCGCTGGGGTGGGCGACGCTCTCTACGAAGGCCAGCTTGTCTCTCGCCATTGACTCGGTTTCGCCGACGATTGCGTAGGCGGCGGTGACGACCTTGATGTCGTCCGCGCTCCTGCCCTGACGCTCTGCGCGCGTCTTGAGGTCGGCGCATATCTCCCTTCCGGCGTCCATGCTTCGGAAGACGGCGAACACCGTCTCAGCCCAGCGCGCGGCGAACTCGCGCCCACGGTCGCTCTGGCCGGCCTGCATGATGACGGGGTATCCCTGGGGTGGGCGCGGCACTGTGAGCGGCCCCCTGGAGCGCAGCCAGCGGCCTTCGTAGTTCAGACGGCTCACCTTGTCCGGGTCGGCGAACGTTCCGGTCTTCCTGTCCAGAATGAGCGCGTCGTCTTCCCAGCTATCCCACAGTCCGGTGATTATCTCCATGACCTCGTCGGCCTGGTCGTAGCGCGTGTCGTGGCCTTCGTGGGCGTCGAGGCCGAAGTTCTGCGCCTCGGAGTCGTTGAGTGAGGTGACGACGTTCCAGGCGGCGCGACCGCCGGAGAAGTGGTCGAGCGTTGAGAAGAGGCGCGCGATGTGGAAGGGCGCGTGGTAGGTGGTGGAGTAGGTCGCGCTGACGCCCAGGTATCGCGTGGCGAGGGTCATAGCCATGACGACGGGGATTAGGTCGAGCTTGACCGCGCGGATGCCGTGCCGGATAGTGTCTTCCACGGAGTCGTTGTAGCGGCTGGGCATGGCGAGCCGGTCGTCAATGAATCCGAAGTGGAATTTGCCGTGTTCGAGTGTACGGGCGATTTCCTGGTAATACTCCGCCGTGAGAAAGCCCGGGTCAGACGCCGGATGTCGCCAGGACGCGGCGTAGTTGGAGCAGTTGGCCGCCTGCAAGAAGGCGCCCAGAATCATCTTGTTGTCTCGGTCTCCCGCCATTTTCTTCCCTGTATATATCTTCAAGCGATTCGTGTTACGCAATGACTACCCATTGTAGCTAAAATGGGCGGCGCAACCCAATGCCAAAGTCGCGGACGGCGGGAGGAGAGTATTGGGATACTCTGCTTGATTGATTCAGTATATATACTTCTGTACGATGAATGGCAATCGCGGCGTCGGAAATAGGAGCGCGGACAATGGAACGGGTATTCATATACTGGGACAATTCCAACATATTTCACGAGGCCCAGCGTCTCGCGGAGGAGCGCGAGGGCGGGCTGGCTCGCTATCGGGTTCGGATCCATTTCGACAACCTGCTGCGCCTGGCAAGCGCGGACCGTCCGATTGAACGCGCGCTGGCGGTGGGGTCCATACCGCCGGAGATGAGGCAGCTTTGGAATCGGTTGGAGAGCAGCGGCATTGAAGTCCAACTATTCGACCGACGCAGCCGCGAGTTGGGTGAGCAGGAAATGCCCGACCGTCTGCTTCAGCTACGTATGCTGGAAGACGGATGGGATTACAACGGCGACCCGGGAATCGCGGTGATGCTGACCGGAGACGGAGCGGGTTACATGGAAGGCGCGGGCTTTCATCGCACACTGGAACGAATGCACAGGCGCGACTGGCGGGTGGAGATACTGTCGTGGGCGCACTCCTGCAACCAGAGGATGCGAAGCTGGGCGGAGGAAAACGGCATATTCGTCCCGCTGGACGATTTTTACGATTCGGTTACGTTTACTGAACCATCAAGCCCAGGCCACGAACTGGAACTGCCGCGCATCGCCGCGCCGGTGGATATGTCCAAACGGGTCACGAGTTGACGAGCGCGAAAGGCGCGACTCAACGGCCCTGGAAGTTGGGCGTCCGGCGTTCGATGAAGGCGCCGCGGCCTTCCTGGAAGTCGGCGCTGTCGAAGTTGGTGAACGGGAGCAGTTCTTCTTCCTCGGACAGCGATTCGAGGGCCGGGTTCTTCAGGACTGTCTGGAGTATCTTCTTGTGTCGCGCCTGGGACAGCGGCGCGAGCGGAACCATCTCGCGGGCGAGGCCGTAGGCGACCTCGGATACCTCTTCCAATGGGACAACCTGCGTCACCAGGCCGATCCTGTGCGCTTCCTGGGCGTCTATCAGGCGCGCTGAGAGCAGGATGTAGGCGGCGTTGCCGGGGCCGACAAGCTGTACCAGCCGTCGCATCTCCTTGTATCCGACTAGGATGGAGAGGCGCGCGACGGGTATCCCGAAGCGGCTGTTGTCCGCCGCGACGCGTATGTCGGTCGCCATGGAGAGTTCGCATCCCCCGCCGACGCAGAAGCCTTTTATCAGGCAGATGGTGGGCTTGGACATGGCTTCTATGGCGTCCATCGCGCCGTCGAACGCCTCTGCGTACACGACGGCCTTCTCCGAGTTGTCGCGGTAGCTCTCGAAGTCCTTGATGTCGGCTCCCGCGGAGAAGGCGGCGTCGCCCGCCCCGGTGAACACGACGACGCGGACGCTCGAATCGCGGTCTAGGTCCATGGCGATGCGCCTGAGTTCCAGCCATCCGTGATAGCTGATGGCGTTGCGCTGTCGCGGTCGGTTGAAGGTGACGGTCGCTACGCCGTCTTGGGCGGATACGAGAATGTCGTCGGTCATTGTGCGTCTGTCTCCGGGTTCTGCTTCAGTTCTTCTTGGCGAGTCGGCGGTCTTTAAGGGGTCGGGCGCCGCGACCTACACGCTCGGCCAGTCCCAAGAGTGGCTGCCAGTCGTTGGTAATCCCGCCTCGCACTAATCCATCCGCCATGAGAGAGGCGAGCGCGTCATGATATTCTGACTCCGGCAACCTCACGACTGATTTGAGATTTTCAACCGTCCGCCATTCCCAGCGCTTGTTAGAGAGCGCCAGCAGGATTCTCTGTTCCGCCCAGCTGAAGTCTTCGGGATGTTCTCTCCATGTGAGATCTCTCAAGAATGTAGTCATTGCGCTTCTCCTCTCACCCCGCCGTCTCCGGCAGCCAGCCCCAGGGACGGGGGCCCCACTCGGCGGTGAAGACCTCGCCGCTCTTGACTGTAAGGACGGGGGCCAGCGCCTTGTCGCCGGTTAGGGTCGCGCCCTCGGTGTCGTGGAACAGCCAGTCGCCAGTGGCTTCCTCCAGTACGCTGATGTCCGCCTCGCGGCCCACGGCCAGGCTGCCGAGGGTGTCTTCCATGTCCAGCGCGGACGCCGGATTGAGCGTGGACATTCGTATCACGTCTTCGAGGCTGAAGCCGAGCGCGAGGAAGCGCGACATCATCTCGACCATGCTGTGGACGGTGGTCAGCCGTCCGGGGATGGTGAGGTCGGTGCTTATGGAGCGCGGCTCCACGCCCTGGTCGAGCGCGGATTTCGCCACGTCGAAGCTGAAGTTCTGCCGTCCGTGCGCCGTGTCCAGGAAGACGCCTCTCTCCTGCGCGTCCATGATTTCGGGCAATACCTTGCCTTCGGCGTCCAGGATGCGGCCAGCGTTTCCGCTGAACAGGTGGGTGATGATGTCGCCCTGTTCTAGCAGCGGCAGCAGTTCGTGGGTGATTGTCCTGCCCTCGTCGCTGATGGAGCGGTCGCCGATATGCACCATGAGCCGCACTCCCGCCTCGTTCGCGGCCCGCTTGGCGAGTTGGACTATCTCGACGCCCATGACCGGGACAGCCGGGCCGATGGCGCGTATCTTGACGCCCTGTATCAGGGGCTTGTTGGCGAGAATGACGCGAACCGTCTCTTCCAGATCAATGTCCTCGCGGCGGGAGAGTTCGGGCTGGTAGTTGAGTCCTGTGCGGGATATGTGGAGCATACAAACTATGCGCGTCTTGGCGTTTGGGACTACGTGCTCGGGGAAGCCGCCGAAGGAGTAGCAGCCCGCGCTTCCGGCGTCCACCACTGTGGTCACGCCCGCGTAAACCCCGGCCAGGTCGGGATCAATGCCCGTCTGGTTGACGCCGTGATAGACGTGGGTGTGCAGGTCTATGAGACCGGGGGTGACGAGCTTTCCCGCCACGTCTACCACGCGGGTCTCCGGTCCTGGGGCGATGTCCGGCGCTAACTCGGAGATCGCGCCGTTGGTCGCCGCGACGTCCATCCGCGCGTCTATGCCCTGAGAGGGGTCCAGAACTCTGCCGCCTTTGAGGATGAGATCGGTCATTTGCGTGGCCTCCGTGGGAATTAAGAATTAGAAATGGTGAAGGGATGGTATATCAGGATTTGAGGGGCGGCAATTTGCAGAAGTGTGGATTCCCGATTTCGCGGGAATGACGAGTTGTGATTTGGAATCCGGGATCGAATGAGGACTAAGTGTTGTCTTCGATTATCATGCGCGCTAGTTGGCGGCCCATGCGGACGCTGTAATTGGTGCCGCGGTCCTCGGGGTATATCTGGGTGGTGTTGGCGAGATACACGCCGTCGAAGGGAGTCCGGTGGCTCGGTATGCTGTCGGAGTAGTTCACTCCGATGATTGGCTGCGCGCCGTCAACGCGGTGGTGATACAACCGCTCTATCCAGTCGGGGGAGAAGTCAGGGTTTATCTTGCGAAGGTGGGGCAGGTACTCCGCCATGAGTTCGTCCTGATCCATGCGGTAGAGCGGGTTATCGGTGGTGAGGTAGTTGGACAGATAGACGATGCGCTTGCCGCCGTAGTGTTCCGGCCCTATCAGGTTGGTATGCTCAATTACGCCCACGAACGGGATGGAGCGGTCGGCGACATTCAGCCAATACACGTCCGACAGCGGCCTGTCCAGCACCATGACTATCAGCACGGCGGACATATAGCGCGCGCTGTCCAGCCGCGCCTGGTAGTCCGCCGGAAGCGTCGGAACAAGCCGCGTGAACACGGGGGAGGGCGTGGTCGCCAGAACCGCGTCGAAAGGCTCATCAACGGGGTCGTCCTGTCCGAACTGGACTTCCAGCCCGCGAACGCCGCCGTCCTCCACCAGTACGCGGTTCACCGACGCCGAGATATGAACCTCGCCGCCCATCTCGCGTATCCTGTCCGCCAGCGTGTCGAACACCAGTCCGAAACTGCCCATCGGGTAGCCCAGCATCTCGCGCACCATGCTCTTGCCGCGCGACTTGACGCGAGTGTTCACCTTGCCCCACAGCCAGGCCATGGTCACCTGGTTGTAGTAATCCTCTCCGAATTTGCCGCGCAGCATAGGCCCCCAGAAGGTATCGTACATCCTCTGGCCGCCGTATCGCCTGAGCCATTCGTCGGTGGTGACTCCCTCGTACTTGCGCCAGTCCTTCTGACGCTGGAGGTACAGCATCATCAGACCGAGACGAACGCGGTTGGGCAGGCTGAGCGGCTTGAACTTTAGCAGGTCGAGCGGGGTTACGAAGTCGTAGATTTGCCCGTCGTAGAGCGTTCCGGCGGTGGAGTCTATCCAGCGGATGGTGTGTCCGAGGCCGATTTCTTCCAGCAGGTCTAGGATGTCGGTGTCCGAGGTGAACCAGTGATGGTATCCGCGCTCCAGCCGCTCGCCGCCCACGTCGAAGGTGGATGCGTGGCCGCCGATGAACGGCGCGCGCTCGTACACTACGGCCTCGTGTCCCGCTTTCAGCAGGTCGTAAGCCGCCGGAAGTCCCGTCGCGCCCGCCCCGATGATTCCTACTCTCACAGTCCGCGCTCCCATTACTCGAATATCAATCAGTGTACAGACGCGATTGCCGCGTTACAAATTGGTAGCGTCATTACAGCGTCAGGGCCTGTATTATGAATATATAAGTTTATATTCACTATTATATGCCTTGACTCAGTATATATTCACTGTTATAATTAAAATACATCCTGTATATTTCTAGTTAGGGATAACCAAATGACCACTAGGAACTCGCCTATTGACCCACGCATCGTGCAGTTGGGAAATATTTTCACGCCTGCCACACCAATTCGGGATACTAAACTATTCTGTGGAAGGAAAACCCTGATAGTGAGGATTGCCGATGCTGTCAACCAGCATGGTATGCATTGTATTCTGTTTGGTGAAAGAGGTGTGGGTAAAACATCATTGGCCAATATATTGGCCAATGTGATAGGGGCAGCTACGCTTGGTGAAATAACTGTTGCCAATGTAAATTGCGACACCACCGATACTTACGGTAGCTTGATGCTCAAGCTCATGCGTAGGATAATCACCGTCCACAAAACTCCAAGCGTAGGATTCAGGAATGCCTCTAATCCCGAACTGCGGCAAATTCCAGCGTCCGATATGCTTCCAGACAAACCTGTCCCAGACGATGTTCTCATGCTGCTCCAGTCGATATCCGCCAACTGGTTGCTCATACTAGACGAATTCGACCGCCTCACCGACAAGGATTCAATACGCTTGATGTCAGACACTATCAAGACCCTGTCTGATAACGCGGTGTCTGCAACTATCTTGCTGGTCGGGGTAGCCAATGACGTGGATTCCCTGTTAGAAGGACATCACTCTATTGAACGCTGCCTGACGCAGGCATGGATGCCACGAATGACGCACGGTGAACTGAGTGAGATTGTCAGTGAGGGCTTGGAGCAGGTGGGTATGAAGATGAGCGAGTCCGACCAGTGGTACATACCGACGGTTTCGCAGGGATACCCACACTACACCCATCTCCTCGCCCTCCACTCGGCGCGAAGGGCTCTACACAATGGACGTGATGTCGTTGAGCGTGGAGACATTGTAGCGGCAATTGTATATGCGCTCACAATGACCGAGCGTAGCATCCAAGATAACTATGCCTCGGCGGTGTACAGTGCCAATCCATCCGCCTTATACAAGCAGGTTCTGCTCGCATGTGCGATAGCTGAGACAGACGCCTTCAGCTATTTCAAGGCCCAGGCTGTAAGGAAGCCGTTATCTCAAATAATGGACAAACGTTACGACGTACCCGCTTTCGCGCGCCACTTGGATGCATTCTGCCAAGATCAACGTGGCCCCACGCTTATCAAGGAGGGCCAGAGGCGGCGTTATCGCTATCGGTTCGCTACACCGATGATGCGCCCGTTCATTATCCTGAAGGGCATAGCTGATGGACTTATTCAAGCCGAAACACTAACCGACAAATCCTGATCACCTACCGCGACAGCCTTCGCAGCGAAAGCTGGCTCGTCCACAGGAACGCCTGGCCCAGCGCTATCACGGGCAGCAGTATGACCGCGTGGAGCGCTATCACGTAGCCGCCCGCGACCGACCTGTCCACCGACGCCAGCGGCCCCAGCGTCAGAACCTCGCGCGCTATCAGCTCGAACAGTCCCAGACCGCCCGGCGCCGCCGGTATCGAGCCGCCTATGTTCGTTATCGCGGTGGTGAGCGTCATGTTCACGCCCATCTGGATATGCCCGTCGTGGTACTTCTCCAAGCCGAAAGAGTATCCCATCAGCCAGAAGACCGCCACCTCGGTCAGCCATATCGGGAGCGACAGCCCGAACAGGGCGGCCAGGATTCGCGGTTCACGCAGCGGCGCTATGCCCTCCAGCGCCCTTGTCAGCAGCCCATCCAGGATGGTCGTCAGCCTGTCGGGAAGCCTGCTCAGCAGCCGCAAGGTGATCGCCCTTGTCCGGTCGGGATACGCCGACAGCAGTATCAGTACGGCGAACGCCCCGATGAACGGCAAACTGAGTCCGAGCGTCAGCAGAACCGGGGGAACGCCCAGACGCTCCCCTATGCCCTCGGCAAGCCCGGTCACCGGCACGAACGGCGCTATTATCGCTATGAGGAACAGTAGCGCGAGCGCGTCGAATATCCTCTCCACGAACACTGTTACCAGCGCGGACGTCGCGCTCACTCCCTCGCGCTCGCTCAGGTAGTAGCTACGAACGAACTCGCCCAGACGCATCGGCAGCAGGTTGTTCGCCATGTATCCCACGACCACCACCGGAAACAGCCTGCGCGTGCTGACCGGCTTGATATGGTTCAGCATCACGCCCCAGCGCATCGAACGGAAATAGACCGACACGAAGTACATGACCACCGCCGGTATGACGTACCAGTAGTTCGCGCCGCCCAGCGCGTCCACCATCCGCCCGATGTCCACCGTGAACAGAAACAGGGCCAGCAGAACGACGCTGACTCCGATCCCTATCCAGTATTTCTTATTCCCCTGGAGCATGATTGACCGTCAAATCAACAAACCCCCTCTCCCATCAAGGGCTGAGAAGGGTAGTTATTGAACTTGATTGGCGGAGTCACCCCCATCCTAACCTTCCCCCGTCAAGAGGGAAGGGACTTTTGCCTACCCTGTTAGACCATCAAGGGAGAGGGTGAATACATACCCATCAGGGCGCGCCTCTGTAATCCAGCGGCGCGCTGGCGTTGAAATAGACATAGGAATCCTCGCTGCCCAGGATGTCGTACACCCCCTCCCTGTTCAGCCAGTAGTTCATCGCGCCGCGCCAGGCCGACCTGTCCAGCAGACCGCTAACTATCTTGCCCGGCGTCAGGCCCCTGTAAGTATGCTCCGGGAACCACCAGCGGTGACGGACGCGCTCGCCGTCCATGTAGGTTTCAGCGAGGCCGTTGTCCGCCCAGGACTGGTTGGTGGAGTGGACGACCAGAACGCTGTCGCCGAAGGACGAGTCGAATGAGTTCTCGCCATACACCGGATACTGCACTCTCTCCGCGTCCCTGAAGTACCAGGCCCAGGGCCAGCTGAAGCCCGAGGTCGCGTCAATCTCGACGGGAATCTCCGAACCGGCTCCGGTTTCGTCGAATGTGTCTATAAGACGTGTTACGTCCGGCGAGGTCTGCGTATAGACGAGCATCTCCACCGGCGTATCGCCGTTCTGGTACGCCGCTACCACCCCGGCCCGCAGTCCCAGCGCGAACAGCAGCGCCGCCAGCGTCAGCGCGGACACGCTCAGGAACTGCGTATGCCCGATTCTGCGGTACAGATACACCCCCGCCGCGACCATTCCCAGCAGCGCCGCCGCCGCCACCGCCTGTATCAGTACGTCCTGCACAGCCGAGCCGCCCGGCGAGTATATGATAAGGCTCCACAGCAGAAGCGCGAATATCGGAACGCCCGGTATCAGGGCGTATCTTCCGTCCCGCGCCAGTTCGCGCCACTCAACTCTCTTGGCGAGTTCGGCCAGGAACTTAGCGGTCATTATGATGAACGGCAGCGTTATGTTCACCAGCAGCCAGGGCATCTTCTCGCTGGCTATCGTATACAGCGTGAAGGTCATCAGCGACCAGAACGCCAGGAACACGCCGAACCTGTCTCGCCTTCGCAGGTAGTATATCGCCGCCGCTATCCCCAGCAGCAGGGGCAGGAATTCGTATATCGAGGTCAGCAGGAAGTAGTAGTACCAGGGCTGGTTTCCGCGCGCCTCTCCCTGCTGAACTATCCAGTAGCCCAGCGACTGCCAGATTCCGCTCTTGACGCCCGCGAAGTTGGTCAGGAACGTCGTGTACAGCAGTATCCAGATGATATAGAAGATGTTCGCGCATCCCAGCCACAGCCACAGGTTCCAGCGCGACCCGAACCAGGCGGACAGCGCTATCATGCCCACCACTATCACGAACGCGATGACGTTGCCACCACCCACCGGGTCGCCGATGCGCGCACTGCCCTCGCCCGCCGCCAGCGTCAGGTTCATCCAGCTCAGCAGGGGCGTGTCCTGGAACAGCGCCGAGAACGCCGCCCACATCGGCAGCGTCACCACTATCAGGAATACCATGAAGGACGCCGGCCCCGCGCGTCTCGACTCGCTCAGCGCCCCCAGGAACGCGCTCCAAACGCTGTCCACGACACGTCTAAGCGCCGCCGGGGGCGATACTCCTTGCGTCTCTATCTTCGCCCACGCCCGCGACAGCCTGGGCTGCATCGCCATCAGGAAACACCACAGACCCAGCATCCCGACCACCATGTAGGCAGACTCTTTGGTGGCGAACATCAGCGCGAGCAGCGCGGAGGCTATGTACAGGTAGCGATTTCGGCCCTCGTCGAAGTATTTCCACATACATATCACGAGGCCGAAAGTCCACACCGCCATCAGAATATCGTTCCGCGCGAACCGGCTGTAATACAGCATCGCGGGCGAGAACGTCAGCATCGCCGAGGCGAACAGCGCGCCCAGCCGTCCCAGCCTGCTCCTGAACAGGAACGGCATCAGTATGAGAACCGTACCCATGGCGGCGTACAGAATCCGCGCCGAGACCTCGCTGTCGCCAAGCGCGACGAACAGCGCCGCGTTCACCTCGAACTGCAGCGGCCCGTGCATCATCGGAACGTGCGCGAACCCCTCTCCGTTGTAGAGTTTCCAGGAATAGAGCGCGTGCAGGCTTTCGTCGTGGTGCATAGCGCGCGATCCCAGGTCCCACAACCGCATCCCCAGCCCGACCGCCGCCAGCGCCACATAGCCGACCGCCTCCCACCAGCGAGTATTAGCCCGCGCCTCGCTCCACGCCGAACTCAGCCGCGCGGCGAGCGGCGCGGATGGGGTGGGGGTTGAAGTGTCTGGTGCTGTCTGCTCTGAGGCCATTACACAAGTATCAGCTATTGCGAATCGGAGAATCAACCCTTTATACGAAAGCTCCCGCCTTATCCGATTCCCTCACCTACTCGCCCCGCAACCGTCGCAACTCCGCTTCGAGGCGGTCGGCGCGGGCTTCGGCGGCTAAACGTTCCGTTCGCTCCGACTCGGCGCGGGCTTCGGCGGACTCAGCCTGAGATTCGGCTACCTCTCTCGCCACTCTCTCCGACTCGGCGCGGGTCTCAGCGGCCTCCGCCATGTCCTGCCACTCCTGGGGATTCGGCAGAAACTCACCCGTAGCCCGGTCGCGGAAGCGCAGTCTTCCGTCGTACCACCACACCTCCAGTTCCAGCGCCTCGCTGTATCCCCAGTGTCGCGTAGCTGACTCGCTCACTATCTCGATAGGCTCATACTCCCCGTCCACCAGCTTGTCGCCACCCAAATGCGCGTCGTGATACTTGCCCCCCGACGGGTCGAACCGCCAATACTCGCCCACTCCGTAGCGAGCGTAGCCCTCGCGCTTCACCGTATAGTCCCGCCTTCCCGTGCTGCGCGAACCCACCTCCAGAACCAGGTCCGGAGGCTTGCCCACCTCGCTTATCACGTATCCGTTGCGACGGATTACCCTCTCCGGGTCTTCCACGTCCTTGGCGAATATGATGTCCGGCGCGAAGTCCCCCATGTCGTCGGGGTCGCTTCGCAGGTATCCGCCGCCCGAAACCACGTAGCCTTTCTCGCGCCTGAACCTGGGCTTGAGCGTGGCGGCGAAGTCATTTATTCCGTCGAACTGCTCCATGTCACCTACCTGGGGCGGATCGGGTAGCGGCTCTATATCCGAATAATCCGGCAAGCCGGGTTTTGCAAGTACGCTCTGAATGACCATGGTCCGGGTCTCCGTGACGTTGTTTCACCTGAATCTCCATCCAAACAAGGTTACGCCCCGAATTATACCACTACCTAACCACCGCGAACACAGCCCTATCGCCGCGCCCCGTAAACCGCCACGTCGTTCCACTCGTACAGCGTGTCCATGTGATCCTCGAACTTGTCCAGCCCGGGGCCGCCGTACTTGTTCCGCTCCCTCGGCCCGACGTACACGTAGGCGATGTCGTACTTCGCCAGCAGCGCGCGCGCCTCTTCGAAGTCCGTCGCCTGGTATATCTTCGCCACGTCCAGTTCCCGCTGCCCGAACTCCGGCGACGGCCCGCGCCACTGCAACTCGTGTCCGGGCCAGTTATACACCGTCGGATGCCCGGTGCTGCGGGAGATTAGCCCCGCGTTGAACCACTCTCCCACCCCCTCCAGTATCGCCGCGTCCTCCGGCAGGTTGTCCTTGATGTACCGGATAGCGCCGTACTCCGCCGGATCGGACTCTTTCACGAACTCCAGGCCGTCCAGCGTGAACGCCCGCGTCGAGTCCTGCGACTTGCTCGTGAACGCCGCCGCCGTGTAGTACAGGCTGCACGACACCAGCGCGACCGCCCCTATCGCCCACAGCGTCGAGAGCGTCCTGTTCCATCCCGTCAGCTTAGGACGCGACGACACCCAGAAATACAGCGCGAATCCCGCCGCCGCCGCCAGCAGTATCCACGCCTGGTAGTACAGCTTGAACACCGTGTTCATGCGCTGGCTGGGGATGTCGAACGAGTCGTCCACGAACATAAGCTCAGGCCCCATTATCAGCGTCAGCCCCAGCGTCGCCAGTATCAGCGCGAACGCCTTACCCGACGGCCCGCGCGACCTCATCTCGTGCAGCGCCGACCACGCGCCCATCCCTATCAGCAGCGCGAGCGGCAGTATGTGCATCAGCCGTCGCTCCGGGCTTACGATAGGGTCCGCCGATTGCAGACGCAGCAGCAGCCACAGGACGAACGGCCCCAGAGCCACCAGCAGCGAGACAACCGTCATCCCGCGCCAGTTGGGGCCTACTACCGTCTGCCAGAAACTCGCCACCACGAACGGAGCGACCAAAACCAGCGGTACGCCCCAAACTATGAACAAGTGAACGTAGCGCGTCGGAGTAACCACCGCTCCTATCCCGTTCACCGAGGCCGAGAACCCCAGGTAGTAAGGCAGGTACAGCAGAACGGCGACCGCCACAACCGCCAGCGCCAGCGCCAGCGCGTCCACTATCCTGGAGCCGAGCGTCTCCCTCTCGCCTTCCTCATCGGACTGACGCGAAGATTCGTGGTACGCCTTCATCGCCGCTATCGCCACGATGAGCGCGGCGTAGGTGGGCAGGTCCCACAGATTCGTGAACGCCAGACCGCCCAGCGACAGCGCCATGACGAACAGCCCCGCGTATGCCAGGTAGTTCGGCCTGGACAGGCTGGGCAGTTCCGCCCTGAAGAAGTTCAGCGCGAGCCCGGTGAACAGCAGCGCGAACGGTATCACCGCCATGTGCGGGTGCAGGTCGCCCAGTATGAAGCTGAAGAACGGGAATTCCTGGATAGTGTAATCAATTCCGTTCCCGTCCACGAACGTGTTGATGACCCGCGTCGCCCTGAACCACCACCAGAATTCATCGGGATACCAGTTGCCCGACGGCGTTTCAGCAGGCCCGTCCACGTTGTCCACGGCTATCCAGTCGTACAGCCCCTGCGAACCTATCGCGTTCGCGCGCATGAACTCCAGTACGCCTTCCAGGTTGGACACGACCCCCAGCGCCAGGCCGCCCGCCACTCCGCACGCGACGCTCAGCCGTATTCCCGCGCCCTCAGACCTGACCAGGCTCGACACCACCGAGAATATCCCCATGGCCGCCATCGCCGGAATCAGCGCTAGCGACAGGTTGTAAGAAACGTTCGACGCCACCCCTGAAATCTCGCTCACCGCGCCCATCATCCAGTAGCCGAAGTAGTAGTAGCTGATGGACTCCCCGCGCATCCACGGGTCTTCCGGTTGGCCCAGCGTGGAGCGTATGGATGCGTTCAGAAACGCGAAGTCCATCGGCTGTTCGGTGTGGTTGATGGCCGGGTCATACGCCCTGAACAGCGTCCACAGCGCGAAGAAGGCCAGGAAGACCAGCTCCGCCGCCAGCAACAGCCGCCACTCCCGCTTCACGAACGCGATGAACTCATCCCGCCGAACGTAGAGCAGCGCGCCGGCCGCCACGACCAGTATGGCCACCATCGCCAGCAGCGTCAGCCGGACGCTCGGAACAAGCCGCAAAGCGCTCAGTATCCACGCCGCGTACCCCACGACCAGTATCCCAAGCGGCTTGCTTATCCCCCAGCCGCGGTCAGCCAGTTTGGGCAGCAAAAAATAGGCCGGCGCGAAAGCCGCCAGCCCGATTATCTCGACGGTTATCAGCCAGAGCAGAATATCAGACATACCGCCGCATTATAGCGCGTAACGCTCCCCAAGTTACAAATTTTAGGATTCACCTGTCTCTGAGATTACTGCGTAGCTATGCTACAATCGGCGCGATTCCAACAAACCCGACGAGGACCTGCCCGAATGTTAAAATTCTTCAGAAGAGGCGAACGCGAAGACCGCGACCGAACCCGGGCCGCCGTCCGCAGAACCCGCCGCCGATGGTTCAGCCGCCTCACCGACGTCTTCCAGCGAAGCGAGATTGACGACGATATGTGGGACGAACTCGAAGAGTCTCTCATCTCATCCGACGTCGGCGTCGCCACTACCATGAAACTCCTCGACACCCTCCGCGACCGCATCCGCGAATACGGCATAACCCGCCCCGAAGAGGCGTTCGACGTTCTCAAGGACGAGATGACCGCCATGCTAACCATCCAGGGCGCGGACAACGTTATGGAGGCCGAGGAATCCCCCCTCGTCATACTCATGGTCGGCGTCAACGGCGTCGGCAAAACCACCGCCATAGCTCGCCTTACCCGGCTCTACCAGGACGAGGGCAAGAGCGTCCTTCTCGGCGCGGGCGACACCTTCAGGGCCGCCGCCATCGAGCAACTCACCGAGTGGGCCGACCGCCTCGACGTGGACGTCATAGCCCACCGGCATGGCGCGGACTCCGCCGCCGTCGCCTTCGACAGTATCCAGGCCGCCGTATCCCGCGACATTGACGTCGTGATAATAGACACCGCCGGAAGGCTGCACACCCGCTCCAACCTCATGGCCGAACTCCGCAAGATGCGGACCGTCATAGACAGGCAGGGATTCGAGTCATCCCACCGCGTCATACTCGCGCTCGACGCCACCACCGGCCAGAACGGGCTGATACAGGCGCGCGCCTTCATCGAGGATATGCGCTGCGCCGGCGTCTTTCTCACCAAGCTCGACGGCTCCGCCAAAGGCGGCGTCGTCCTAGCCATAACCGACGAACTCAAGATCCCCGTCCTGTTCATCGGCACGGGCGAAAGCCCCGAAGACATGGCCCTCTTCGACCCCAGAAATTTCGTCGAAAGCCTCTTCGCCACCGACCGCGCGGACTGAAAAAAACGCCCGTAAGGTGTAATATACATCCTGCGCCCAAGCAGTACCCAAAACTGACCATCGACCACTGAAAACTCCCCCGGAGACCTCCCCATGACCACCACCGCCGAACTCACCCACACCCGCCACACCCGCGAACTCGCCGGAATACAGACAAGCCTCGTAACCGGCGGACAGGGCGAACCCCTGCTCATCCTCCACGACGAAACCGGACATCCCGGCTGGATGCGCTGGCACGAAAACCTGTCCCGCGACTTCACTCTCAACATCCCAATGATGCCCGGATACGGCGGCTCCGCCCGTCTCGACTGGGCCATGACCATGCGCGACGTGGCGGGCTGGTATCTCGAAGCGCTGGACGACATGGACATAGGCCAGGTCAGCGTAGTCGGCTTCTCCCTCGGCGGTTGGCTGGCCGCCGAACTCGCCACCATGAACCCCGAACGCTTCAAGAAACTCGCGCTCGTGTCAGCCGCCGGAGTCAGGCCGCCCATCGGCGAGATACTCGACATATTCCTGATAACCGTCCCCGTCTTCCTGGAAGCCTCCGTGGCCGACAAGGACAGCGTGGCCGAGTTCCCCCTGATCTGCCCCGACGAACCCACGCCCGACCAGGTGATGGACTGGGAGGACGTCCGCGAGGTCGCCTGCATGGTCGGCTGGCGTCCCTATATGCACAATCCCACCCTGCCGCAGCTGCTCCACCGCCTCAAGCGACTGCCCACCCTGGTAATCTGGGGCCGCGACGACGCCATCATCCCGCTCAGCGCCGGCCAGCTATACAACGAGTCCATCCCGGGCTCTCGCCTAGCCGTCCTGGACGACTGCGGTCACCGCCCCGAAATCGAGCGCCCCGACGAATTCACCCGCGTCCTCTCCGACTTCCTCAAGACATAAGTCCCTTCCCCCTTGATGGGTTCACAGGGGTAGGCATAGGTTGATACAGGTTATGATGTTTTTGGCGGGGGAGCGCAATTCGTGGAGGGCGGGTATAATAGGCGTCGAATCGCGGGACGGAATCCGCGAACGATACCTAGTCACTCTAGTAAACGCATCAGGAGGAACGAAGTGACGCAGAGAATTTCGGTTATATCGGGCAGGGGCGAGGCTGACACGACGCTCATCGAGGAGCAGCTTCAGGGGCTGGACTACGAACTGGACAAGTACGAGTGCTCCAGCGACGGCGAGATCATCGAGGCCATGACGGGCGCGGACATCGTAATCAACGCGGGGGGCGTGCCTATATCGCGGGAGGTGATCGAGGAGACGGAGGGGGTGCAGGCCATCATGGTAGGCAGCCACGGGTTCAATCACATTGACCACGAGGCGGCGACGGACCAGAGCATCATGGTGGTGAACGCCGCCGGGTTCTGCACGGAAGAGGTGTCGAACCACGCGGTGGTGATGATCCTGGCGTGCGCGAAGAAGCTGACACAACTCAACGAACTGACCAAGGCGGGCAAGTGGGGCGCGGAGACGCGCGACGCTATCATGCCGATGGCGCAAATATACGACCAGACGCTTGGGCTGGTGGCGTTCGGCAACATCGCGCGGGCGGTGGCGCGGAAGATGCAGGCGTTTGGGATGGACGTTATCGCATACGACCCGTACCTGCCGCCCTGGGTAGCGCGGGAGTACAGGGTTCGGCTGGTAGGCAGCCTGGAAGAGCTGGCCGCCGATTCGGACTTCGTATCGGTGCATACGCCGCTTAACCGACAGACGGAGAAACTGATAGGTGAGAGTTTCTTCAAGGCGATGAAGCAGACGGCGTACTTCGTGAACACCTGCCGGGGGCCGGTGGTGGATGAAGCGGCTCTGATAAAGGCGCTGGACGATGGGGAATTCGCGGGCGCTGGCCTGGACGTGTTCGAGGAGGAGCCGACGTCGCCGGACAATCCGCTGCTGAAGATGGACAACGTGATAGCGACGCCGCACTCGGCGGGGTCGTCGAATATGTCGCGGATCCGGTCGGGGGTGCAGGTCGGGCAGGAGGCTTCGAGGATTCTGCGGGGGACGCTGCCGATGTCGGTGGTGAACCCGGAGGTTCGGCACTCGATAGAGTCGCGGCCGGCGGCGATGAATATGTAGGGTTGGCTGAATAATCATGGAGCGGGGTTTGTCCCAGTCGGGGCAGACTCCGTTTTTGTGTTTCTATGAGTCGTCGGTGAGGATTCCTGAACCTTTCCTGCCTTCGTAAATCATTGTGTAGTGCTGTAAGAAAGTTCTTCCGATAAGAGCGGAATGGGCCTGCCCTGTGTCTCTCAGACGAATGCCAGCGAATTTTCCAGTGATAGTGTGATTGAGGGCGGGGATGTAAATCTGGGCGACGTGCATACTAACCAAGGCAACCCGATGCACTCCAGCCACATACTCATGTTCAACAATAGGCAATCCCAGTTCCAGCGCAAGATGGGAGTCTATGCAACTGTGAGTCGCTCCTGTATCCACCAGGGCGCGTACATGACCTGACGCTAGATCCGGTCGGGACTTGGATCCAGGGAAGTCCGGGTCGAATCCGATTTCCACGACAAGCGTAGGTCCATGAGAGACCAATGCCTCCGGGCCTGAGATTTCCGGTGTGTCTTCAAATCCGAATTCAGTCGTGGGCATATCCCAGCACCGTGGGGATTGATATTACAGTTCGCGGAGCGGCGACCTGTCTTATCAGGTATGGGCCGCGACCGAAGCGTTTAGTGGCGTCTATCGCGGCGTCCTCGAATGATTCATAGACTCCGATGAATTCCTCACCGTGGAATACTACCCACTTTCTGAAGTGATTGGCTTCCAAGTTATCCTGCATACGTTCGTAGGCGTCTATTTCCCTCTGGAGCGCGTTTATGGCTATTCCTCGCTTGCGTCTGCGGGATAGGATTTCTTCAAGGGAGTAGTCGGCGGATACGGTTTCTTCCATGGAGGCGAACCAGTCGTTCAGAAGTTGGGCGGTGTCCAAGTCCACGTGTCCCTTGCGAGCGGAGTCGGAGGCGGCGTTCATTATCGCGGTCGCGAACGCTCTCAGGTCGTCTATGCTCAGTTGGCTGATTACGGCGGATACTTCACCGTGATCCGGCAGCATGGCTATCTGGGTTGTCAGCTCTTCGTCTGAGGGATGACGGGCGACAGGGTGACGCTCCATCAGGTCTTCGGGAATCGTGTTGGCGTTTACCATACTGCACCGCCTTTCATAATGCGCTTACATTGTATCAGGTCAGTCGGCGGCGGGGGCTGTGAGCATATCGGGGTGGGGGAGGATGTTGCCGTCGGTTAGGATTATGCCGTCTTCGCAGCGGGTTTCGACGCGGCCATTGTCGAACTGTTCCTGGTAGAGGCTGGCGTAGAGGCCGCAGGTTTGGAGTAGCTCGGCGTGGGCGCCGTGTTCGATGACGCGGCCCCGGTCTATGACGTAGATTACGTCGGCGGACATGATGGTGGAGAGGCGGTGGGCGATGGCGATGGTGGTGCGGTCGCGCATGAGGGGTTCGAGGGCGGCCTGGACGTGGCGCTCGCTGGCGGTGTCCAGGGCGGAGGTGGCTTCGTCGAGGATGAGGATGCGGGGGTCGTGGAGGATGACGCGGGCTATGGAGAGGCGCTGGCGCTCGCCGCCGGAGAGCCGGTAGCCGCGTTCGCCGACTACGGTGTCGTAGCCGTCGGGGAGTTCCATGATACGGTCGTGGATGAAGGCGGCTTTGGCGGCGCGCTCGATGTCTTCCATATCGGCGTCGGGCATGGCGTAGAGAAGGTTGTTTCTGAGGGTGTCGTGGAAGAGATAGCTTTCCTGGGTGACGTATCCGACGATTCGGGCTAGGGATTCCTGTTTGATGTCGCGGACGTCCGTGCCGTCAATTCTGACGGAGCCGGAGGTGGGGTCGTAGAGACGGGGTATGAGGTATGAGATGGTGGATTTGCCGGCTCCGCTGGGGCCGACGAAGGCGGCGAGTTGACCGGGCGCGATGTCGAAGTCTATGTCGTCGAGGGCCCATTGGCGCGCGCCGTCTCGGTCGGTCTGCTCGCCATGTTCGGGGTTGTATGAGAGGCGAACGGAGTCGAAGCGGACGCGGCCCCGGATGTCGGCGGGGCTGACTCGGCGGGCGTTGGGCCTGTCTTCGATGTCGGGGGCGATGTCGAGGTAGCCGAAGATGCGCTCGAAGAGGGCTAGGGATGATTGGAGTTCGACGGAGACTTCTATGAGGGAGCTAATGGGCCAGAAGAGGCGGAATTGGAGGGTGGTGAAGGCGACGATGGTGCCGGCGGTTACGCCGGGGGAGAGGCTGCCGGTGAGCATATATCCGGCTATGACATAGACGACGACGGGGGCCAGGGAGAAGAAGATTTGCATCATGGTGAAGAAGGATTGGCCGGTCATCTGGCGGCGTATGGCGAGGGCGGCCATGCGCTGGTTTTCGTGGTGGAAGCGTTGTATTTCCTGGTTCTGCCTGCCGAATAGCTTGGCGAGCATGATGCCGGAGATGGAGAGGGTTTCGTGGGTGATGGCGGAGACTTCGGCGGCGGCCTGCTGTTCTTCGGAGGTGACGCGGCGGCGGCGCTGGCCGACCAGCAGGGAGAGCAGGAAGAAGAATGGGATTGTGCCGACGCAGATGAGGGTTAGCTGCCATGAGAGCAGGGTCATGGCTATGAGGGTGCTGACGAATATGACGATGTTGGACAGGACGCTGGACATGGTGTTGGTTACGACGTTCTGGATGCCGCCGACGTCGTTGGCGATGCGGGACTGGATTTCGCCGGTGCGTGCGCCTGTGAAGAAGCCGAGCGAGAGGCCCTGGAGGTGGGAGTAGAGTTTGTCGCGGAGGTCGCGCATTACGCGCTGTCCGACGACGTTGGTTGCCCAGGTCTGTACGATGCCGAGCGCGCCGGAGATGATGGTTACGGCGGCCATGATTCCGGCGAGGGTCCAGAGCAGGGGCATATTGGGCGCGCCGCTTTGGGGGAAGAGGGCGTCGTCGAAGATGGGGCGGGTGAGGTATGGGTTGACGACGCCGAGTCCGGCGGTGACGAGAATGAGCAGGGCTATGCCGATGACGTGGGGGGTGTAAGGCCTGAAGGCGGCGGCGGCGCGGCGGGCGACGCCGGTTTTGGATGTTCGGTCGGCGGCGGTCATCGGGCGTTCCTGGGTTGTGTCTATATATTGTGGTTTATAATTATGTGGGGAATTAACAAGGAGTTGACAGGGCGGTCACAGGGGTTAACAGGGCTGTTTTGCCCAGCGTTTTCCCAGCGTTAGCTATGAGGGGGGTCTCTATTCGCTCCTTTGGATGGTGGTTATAACTTTATATTTATGTTTCGGCTGTGGTTGGGGTTGGTGGGTATGGTTCATTGTATCACAGAACGGATGTATGGTGGAATTGGGAATTTGAGTGGGTCTATGTCCGTTTTCTTCGTTCTGGTTTCAGGACGGGTCGGTGTGGGAGAGCGTTCGGATGTCGGACTGTTCGCTGGCTCAGACGGCATATCAGCGGAGTCGCTTCCTATGCTGGATTTCGGGACGCTGAGTGATGAACAGATGGAGATCGCGGCGGATATTTTCGATGAGTTCAGGGAGAAGGATCTGATGCCAGCGTATCTGGCGGGGTCGGACGCGAGTCGGGCGCTGCTGGATAAGCGGGTGGTATGCGATTTGCTTGGGTTTGGGGAGGGGGTGAGGGGTGGGGGTGGTGATTTAAGGGATGATGAATTTCAACGAAGTATCAGAGACGAAAGACGCGGCCTGATGTTCGTACAGACCGCGCTCCTGAGAGATTCCCACTTTGGTAAATCGCTACTGCTTTAGTACCCTCTCAAGAAAAAGGTAGCCTACGAGCGAAAATCCGCAAATGGGCACTGATATACTTACAAGGAACTGGGGCGGAATCCACAGCTCACTAACGGTAAACACTAGGATGCCAAATGAGACTCCGAACGCAACCAAGAGAATGGGTAGAATTCTGTCTGTCATGTTACTCCTCCACGTTTGTCGCTACGAACTTGAGTAGGCGGAGATAAGACAGACGGTCTATGCTAGATGCGGGTGAACGCCGGGGGCCCAGCCTATAGCCAGGTGATTGAGCAGTCCTCGCCGGATGAAGGCGCGTAGCCTTTCAGTTAGGCAGGGAATGAGAAAGTGGTAAGCATTTCTGAATAGAAGGAAGCGACGCCAATAAGTAAGAACTACTTCTGCAAACGTCTTTTTGCGGGACGTATTCGAATACTTGACCGACGCCGCGCAGGCCACAGGCGCATATACGATTAGGAAAAGTAACCACACTGCCAGCAATAGCGCAATTATCGGAATCAACGCAACCATGCACTCGTACCACATATCAATTAGTATTGGCACTGAATTGATGCCGACCATCAAGTAAAGCGTTGATATGATAGATGAGGAGACGCTGATGATCAGGACGGTCCAAAGGACAGAAGCCTTGGACAATTGCCAAAGGCAGAAGGTCCAAGGTTGTAAGTTCCTCTGTGCATCTCTAATTTTCATAATTCAATTGTAGCCCAAGCGTGATAGAGCGCAAGCACAGTGTCTTAAGATGTAGGCTGTTTGCGCCGCGGGGTCAGGGTTGGGAGAGGAGGTCGCTGGGCTGGATGTCCAGGGCGTTGGCTATCTTGAGGGCGGCTTCGATGGTTAGGTTCTGTCTGCCGTTTTCTATGAGGCTGATGTAGGTTCGTTCCAGGCTGGAGGCGTCGGCGAGTTCTTGCTGGGTCATTCGCCGGGAGGTTCGGGCGGCGTTGACCCTGCGGCCCAGCAGGGCAAGTTGTTCGTCAAGGGTGAGTTTGCGGTCGGTCAGTCCGATAAGGTGGCGCGCTTGTCTTATGGCGTCGGGGATGTCTCGCGCTATGGCGTCGCATCCGAGCGCGCTCAGGTCTTGTTCGGGGTGGTTCAGGGCGTTTCCGCCGAGAAGGATTTTGAGGCCGCGCGGTCGCAGTTCGCGAGTCGCCTCAACGGCGGCGGCGACGTTGGGGAGGAGTTCGGGCAAGGTTACGGATAGCGCCAGGAGGTCGGCGTCTCGATTGTGGACGAATTCGGCGAGGTCGTTGGCCGGGGTTCCGTTTCCGAGGAAGTCCACGTCCCAGCCGTCCATGGCGAGTAAGTCGGCGACCATTCGAGCGCCGATGTGGTGCTGGTCGTCCTCGACGGGGGTGACGACGGCCCTCGCTCCGAGGCTTGGGCGCGGTTCGATTCCGGCTCTGAGAAAGTCCATCACGTCGGTGGTGATGGCGGTGGCGAGGTGTTCCTGGGCGACGTTGATGACGCCTTGATGCCATAGTTCGCCGAGCCTTATCTGTGCGGGCGCGATTATGTGGAGGTATATGTCAGCTCGGCTGTCGGCGAAGCCGAGGGCCCGGTCTATTGCGGAGCGGGCGAGGATGGGTTCGCCTTGTATCAGGGCCGAGTAGTACCTGTCTGCGATTTTGGCGAGTCTGCCGGATTCGTCCATGTTAGTTCACCATATTCTTATCGCTTGCCTGTTCGGGCTTCGCCCCCATCCTAGCCTTTCCCCGTCAATTCGGGAAGGAACTTCGGCTATCCCTGTCAGCCCGTCCAGGGAGAGGGGATTTATGATTTGCGGTGCGTGTATGATATATTAGATATATACGTAAATCTATGTTATTATAATACCACAAAACTTCAATTGCCTGTAAGGAGGGCTAAAATGGAAGTGATTCAGATGGCAGCGATAGTTCTGGCGGTGGTCGGGGCGTTGAACTGGGGGTAGGGACTTTTGCTGTATCGGATTTGGGGATTATCAATTATGATTAAGCGGGTATGACGGTTGAACGGCGGGATACGAGCCGGCGCGTCGGAGCGAGGTTGAATCAAAATGGACTGGATAACGAAGACGGCTTTGAATCGGCGGACGGTGACGGCGCTGGCGATTGTTCTGGTGCTGGGGGCGGGGATCTTTACTTACCGGACGCTTCCGGTGGAGTTGTTCCCGGAGATAGAGTTTCCGCTGGTCACGGTTACGACCTTCTACCCGTCGGCGGACCCCGAGTCGGTGGCGAGGGACGTTACCGCGCCCATCGAGAGCGTCATGTCGGGGTTGGACGGCCTGGAGAGTGTTCAGTCGTTCTCGTCTGAGAACAGGTCAATCATCCTGGGGACTTTCGAGTTCGGGACGGATATGGATGAGGTGGAGGGCAACCTGAATTCTTCTATCAACGGGCTTTCGTTCCCCGAGGGGGTGGTTGACCCGATAGTGGGGCGAATCAACCCGGATTCGTTCCCGGTGCTTCAGTTGAGCGTTACCGGGGAGCGGGAACTGGTGGAGCTCCAGGATATTCTGGATTCGAGGATATTGCCGGCGATTTCGGGGGTGGAGGGCGTTTTCAGGGTGGAGGTTACGGGAGGCGTCCAGCGCGAGGCGCGGATAGTGGTTGATATGGCGCGGATGCGGGAGAAGGGGGTGTCGCTTTTCCAGGTGTCGCAGGCGCTGTCGGAGAACAGCGTGGCTTTCCCGGGCGGGGCTATCAGCGACGGCGGGGGCCAGGTTCTTCCGATAAAGACGACGAGCGGCTATGAGTCGCTGGACGATCTGCGAAACCTGGTTGTGGGATTTTCGCGGCCCGCCATGTCCATGTCCGCCGGCTCCGGCCCTCCGGCGGGCGCGATGCCGTCCGGGGCGATTCCGTCCGGTTCCGCGCCGTCGGCTCCGCCGTCTCCGGTTACGCTTGGGGAGATAGCGGACGTCAGCCTGAGCGCGGGTACGGCGACGAGCATATCGCGCACGAACGGGAAGCCGAGCATCGGGGTGTCCATCATCAAGGAGCCGGACGCGAACACGATAGACGTGACGATGGCCGTATTGGAGGCGCTGGATGGGGTCGGGGAACTTCCGGCGGGCGTGGAGGTGGTTACGGTTTCGGACGACGGGCCTGTCATCCAGAGCCAGATAACGACGCTGGAGCGTGAGGCGATTCTGGGGCTGATACTGGCGGTGATGGTGGTGTTCGTGTTCTTCCTGACGCTGCGGCCAAACGCGATAGTGGGGGCGCTGACGTCGCTGCGCCCGACGGTGGTGATAGCGCTTTCGATTCCGCTGAGCATATTCATGGCCGTTCTGCTGATGAGTTGGCAGGGGCTGGCGCTGAATTTCATGACTTTGGGCGGCCTTGCTATCTCGGTCGGCAGGGTGGTGGACGACAGCATCGTGGTGCTGGAGAACGTGTACCGGAACATACAGGGTTCGCGGGACAGGTGGCGGGCGGCGCTGGACGCGACAGTGGAAGTGGGCCCGGCGATAACAGCGTCCACCCTGGCGACGATAGCGGTCTTCGCTCCACTGGCGTTCATTCCAGGGCTGGTGGGGGCGTTCTTCTTCCCGTTCGCGCTGACGGTGAGTTTCGCGCTGATAGCGTCTCTGCTGGTGGCGCTGACGGCGGTTCCCGTGCTGGGGGCGTACCTGCTTAGACAGGGGGATTTGCCTGAGAACGTGGGCGAGATAGAGGAACTGCCGATGTCGGAAGCGGAGGAGGATGCGGCATACGCCGTTCTTCCGGCCCACGAGCGGCGGTCTGCGAGCGGCTTGTGGATGCAGCGCGCCTACACGCCGATTCTGAGGTGGGCGCTGGGCCACAAGGCGATTACGCTGGTGGCGGCGATAGCGATAACGCTGGGCAGCCTGAGTCTTACGGCTTTCATTCCTATCAACCTGTTCGAGAACGCGGGGGACAGGTTCGCTAACATAGATATGTCTTTGCCTCCTGGGACTCCGGCGGAGACGACGCTGGCGGAGCTGGCGAAGCTGGAGGCTGAGATAGCGCCTTACTCGGTGGTTTACATCTCCACGGTGGGCAGCCCATCGGCGTCTTTTGGTGTGAGCGTTCCGAGCGGGTTCAATCAGTCGAACACGTTCGTCGGGCTGAGCGAGGACGCGCCGGAAGATATAATCGCCACTCTCAGAGACAGGCTGGAAGGCGTAGAGGGGCGGACTATCAACATCACCGAGGTGAGCAACGGGCCGCCGACGGCGGGGCTGGACATCAGAGTTACGGGCAACGATTACGATGATATTTCGTCGGTCACTCTTGAGCTCATGGGCGAATTGGAGACTCTGGACGGGGTGGAGAACGTAACCAGCAACGTTAGCGAGGCGAGGGACGAGATAGTGGTGGACGTTGACCCGGCGCGGGCGGCCTCGATTGGCCTGAGCGCGCGGCAGGTGGCGTTCCAGGTGAGCCAGTTCTTCGTGGGTCAGAGCGTTACCCGCGTTCAGACGGAGGACGGCGCGGTGGACGTTACGCTGAGCGTGGATTCGAGCGACGTTTCGGACGTGGATAGCGTGAGGTCTCTGGCCATCGCGGGGCCTCTGGGCGTGGCGTCGCTGGGAGAGATAGCGGAGGTGGGGGTACGGCCCGGGCCGGTGACGATTACGCGGACGGACGGCCTGCGCTCGGCGAGCATAAGCGGAAGCATAACCTCGGACGACACGCAGGCGGTAGGGATCGCCATACAGGAGAAGATGGACGCGCTTTCGCCGCCGCCCGGCGTGGAGATTACGAGCGGAGGCGTGTTCGCGCAGATAGCGGAGGGCTTCCAGACTATCTTCATAGCGATGGCGGTGGGGGTCGCGCTGGTGTACCTGGTGATGGTGGCGAGTTTGGGTTCTCTTCGGAATCCGTTCGTGATAATAACGAGCCTGCCGCTGGCTATCATCGGGGCGCTGTTCGCTCTGTTCGTCACGGGGCGGTCGCTGGGGCTTCCGGCGATGATGGGATTTCTGATGCTCATAGGCATCGTGGTCACGAACGCGGTTGTGCTGATAGCGTTCGTGGAGCAGCTGAGACAGAGGCGCGGGATGAGCGTGTATGAGGCGCTGATGGAGGGCGGACGGGTAAGGCTCAGGCCGATACTGATGACGGCTATCACGACGAGCATAGCGTTGCTGCCGTTGGCGACTTTCGTGGAGGACGAGGGCGGCATAATCGGGGCGCAGTTGGCGACGGTGGTGATAGGCGGGCTGGTGAGTTCGACGGCGCTGACGCTGGTGGTGGTTCCGGTGGTGTATATGCTGATGAACGAGAGCATTCCCGGTCTGTTCAATCGCATATTCAGACGGGAAGAAGAGGAGGAGCCGGAGGTGGCGTAGGGGCGATATATGCGTATATTCACACTGAACAGCGAGGTTTGGCTGCCGCGTCCGATTGAGGATGTGTTCGGGTTCTTCTCGGACGCGCGCAACCTGGAGGCGCTGACTCCGCCGACGCTCAGGTTCGAGATACTGACGCCCTCGCCGATTCGGATGGAGGTCGGAACGCTGATTGACTATAAGCTGAGGCTGCGGGGAATCCCTGTCAGGTGGCAAAGCGAGATTACGGCGTGGGAGCCGCCTTATCGGTTCGTGGATGAGCAGAGGCGCGGGCCTTACCGCCTGTGGGCGCATGAGCATACCTTCGAGGCGAAGGACGGAGGGACGCTGGCCAGGGACTTGGTGAGGTACGCGGTTCCGGGGGGCGCGTTGGTGAACCGGCTGTTCGTGGCGCGGGACGTTCGTGGCATATTCGCGTACAGGACGGAGCGGCTGCGGGAAGAGTTGGGGCGATGAAACATTCGGACGGCGAACTGCGGCGGATAGAGCGGGCGCTGGGGCTGGATTTCGCGGACATCGGGCTGCTGGAGCGGGCGTTCGTCCATAGTTCGTTCGTGGCGGAGTTTCCCGGCGTTTTCGAGGAATCGAATGAGCGGTTGGAGTTTCTGGGCGACGCGGTTCTGGACCTGGTGGTCGCGGAGGAACTGACGCGGAGGTTTCCGGAGAGGCCGGAGGGCGCGCTGACGCAGATGCGCGCGTCGCTGGTGGACAAGGCAGCGCTGGCCGGGGTGGGCAGGCGGCTGGGGCTGGGAGAGTGGCTTGTGATGGGCAAGGGCGAGGCTGAGATCGGAGGGGCTGAGCGCGATTCCAACCTGGCGAACGCTTTCGAGGCGCTGCTGGCGGCGTTGTTCCTGGACGGGGGGTATGACGCGGCGCGGGGGGTCGCGCTGGGGGCGCTGGCGGAGGAACTGAACGCGGCGGCGGATATGGAGAGTCCGCCGAGGCATCCCAAGTCGCTATTGCATGAGGCGGCGATGGAGCGGGGTTTCGCGCCGCCGGTGTACGAGGAAGTTGGACGGTCGGGGCCGGATCACACGCCGACGTTCGTGGCGCGGGCCGTCGTAAACGGGAAGCCGATGGGCATAGGCGAGGGCGGCAGCAAGCAGGCGGCGGAGGCGGTGGCGGCGAGGGCGGCTGTTGAAGCGCTTGACAGCCGCCGCGATTCAGTAAACACTATTTAGACAGTGAAAGACAATCAAAGTGAAAGAGATCCACTCTGGCTGCGCCTGCTGCTAAGTGCGCTTCGGCCTCCGGCCGCTGATGATCGGGAGTCAATATGGGCGGTCAGCCGGAGATGGCTTCCGTTCTACATAGGTCTGATTAGCGTAATGACCTTCGGCTGGTTGTGGGTCATATCCGGGGTGGTGATGGAGAGTGGAGAGTACGACGACGCCACTGAGACGATGGTCGCCATTGTGGATAGATCGTCTCCGTCGGCGCCGCTGATCGTCCTGATTAGCGTATGCGTTACATATTGGTTGGATGTATTAGGAGGATTGCTGATGGTTACGTCGCGCTACCTGAGCAGCAAGTTAGTTACGCCAATAGTAGAGAAATATCTGGAAGAGGGTAAGGCAAAAGGTTTGGAAGAGGGCAGATCGGAGATGCACGAGGCGTGGCTGGTATGGTATCGCAAGAGCGAGGACGCCAGGGCGAAGGGGCTTCCGTTCGACGAGCCGCCGCCGGAATTGCCGACCGATCCGGGGAAGAACGGGGCTGGGCGCGAATGACGGCGGCTGGCGGTTGCTCCGCGTTATATGGGGGCGTACTTGTGGCCGAGTTCTTCTTCCCAGCGCAGGTAGTTGATCTTGTCGGCGAAGTTGCGGTCGGGGCCGGAGGCTACCATGTCGGAGGGCGGGTACATGACGCCGGTTAGTCCTCTCTCCATGGGGCGGCCTGAGTCCCGCCATGCGCTCATGCCGCCGTCCAGGGCGGACACGTCGGTGTAGCCCATGTCTAGCAGGGTCGCGGCGGATAGGACGGCCTGACGGCTGTTTGGGCCGGAGCAGGTGACGATTATCGGGGCGGACTTGTCGGGCGCTATGTCTTCTATCCTGAGTTCCAGCCAGCCCCTGGGAACCCAGGACGCGCCCGGGACGTGTCCCTGGGCGAACTCTGTACTCAGGCCGACGTGGATTAGCGTGGAATCGGAAGCTCGTTCGGCCTCTTCGGGGGACAGCGCGCGTACCCGCTCTCGCGCTTCGGACAGGCCGAGTGGAGCGGAAGTTGGCGCGCCTGATTCCAGGGGGTTGCCGGCCTGAACCCACGCGGCGGTTCCGCCGCGCAGGGCGTACACTTCGTCGAAGCCCATCTGCCTGTACCATGAGGCGGTGAGGGCGGCGCGTGTCCTGCCGTCGCAACAGAAAACTATCGGCGCGTTGTGGACTACGGCCACTTCGTCGGAGCGCTGGACGGCCTGGCCACCCGGGAACCAGCGGAATCCGGGTATGTGGCCTTCGTTGTATTCCTCTTGCGCGCGGACGTCTATGAGGTAAACGCTCTCGTCTTCGGAGCGGGCGGCCATTTCATTCAGTGTAGATACGTCTATGTATCGAACGCCGTCCTGTTCGGCGAGACGGTCGGCGAACTCCTCGCCGGCGGCTTTGCCCGCCTCTGTGGGTTCGGACAAGATGGCTCTGTCCGCGCTTGCGCCGGTTTCTAGTTCGTAGCCGGCGAGTTCCCATCCGGCTGTGCCGTTTTCTAGGCCGACGACGTCCTCCAGGCCCATTCGCTGCAACAGGCGCGTTCCGATGATGCTGCGTGTGCGTCCGGCGCAGTTGATTACGACGGTGGTATCGTTGTCGGTTCGCTCAACTATGTCCGTGATACGCAGGCCGAGTTCGCCGTTGGGGACGCTGCGCCCGCCCGGTATGCAGAAGTTGCGAAATTCTTCGGGGGTGCGGGTGTCGAGGATGATCAGTTTTTCGCCGTCGTCCATGCGTCTCTTAAGCTCAACGGCGTCAATTTCGGGGACTCCGTGCTGCACCTGCACCTTTTCGCCGAAGTCCTTGCTTGGGACGTTGACGCCCCACTCGGTCGCGCGTCTCTCGGTGACCCAGCGGTTCATGCCGCCTTCGAGGGAGGAGACGTTGGAGTATCCGAGTCGTTCCAGTGTCTGGGCGGCGAGGATGGCTCGGCGTCCGTCGTCGTCGCAGACTATGATGGGCGTGGCGCGATGCGGCACGGCGTCGGCTATGAGGAGCTCGATGTCGCGGCGTGGTATGAGACTGGAGCCGGGGATATGGGAGCTGTTGTACTCGCCTGCATCGCGGACGTCTATGAGGGCGAAGGGGGAGTCGCCGTCGAACAGGTTGGCGAGGTCGGCGCAGGATGTGGTGGAGGGCATGGGGACGGCCTTTTGTCTGAATCAGGATTTTCGGGATGTTAGCGATGTATATTTCGGGGGCGACCACGAGGGACGCCCCTACGGACGAGTGGGCGGTGGCTAGCAGTTGTCGAAGCGGGTGGTGGCGAAATGCTTCACCGCGCCGGATTCGAGGTTGTAGTTGCTGCGCTGGAGTCCGCGCAGGTCGTTGCCATAGACGTGTATCTCGACGGTGGGCCTGTCGGAGTAGTTGTCCATCTGGTGTATCTCGTCAACTTCGGGGATGAGCAGGCTTACGTCGCCGGGCTTGACGAGGGTTTCGCGGTCTTTCTCGATGATGGCGTAGTCGTCGCGGGAGCGGTCGTCGTGGCGGGTGAAGCGTGTCTCAGTGATGCCGTTGTCCATGACGCCTATCATGCCCCAGGTGCAGTGGTCGTGTGGGCCGATGTGGTCGCCCGGGCCCCAGACGACGGAGGTCACCAGCAGGCCGTTGTCGCCGTAGTGGAGAAGGTAGGTGCCGTGGTTGGCCCTGCGCCCGTTTCGGATGGCGGGGATCCGGCACTCTTCGGGCAGGGCGTCGGGGTTGTTGATGAGGCGTTCGAGATAGGTTGAGCCAAGGTCGAAGAGACGCTCCTGGTCGGGCTGTTCGTCCACCAGCGCGCTCATGTCATGCACAAATTCGTCGAGGGAGTATTTCACCGCTGTGGTCATGGTCTGTCTCCTGTGGGTTGTTCCTAGTGGAATGATATACCGAATTGGGCGCGATGCCAATGTTAGAGTTGTTAGTCGTTAGTTTTTAGTGATTAGCTCTCAACTAATCTTTTTGGGCGCGGACGGAGATTGTTCCCGACCAGAGGCGCGGTCTAAGTCAATATCTCGCGGAGGCGGTTGGCGACTATTTCTTCCTCGCCGTCGCGGACGTTGACGGGTATGAACAGGATGCTGTCGGAGTAGCTCATGGCCCTGACTCTTATGCCTGGCTCGCCCTCTTCGAGCATACGGATTACCTCGTCGCGGCTTGGGCCTGTCCATTGGGGGGTGAAGTGAATTTCGGCGCGGGCGTGGTTGGAGTCGGGTTCTTCCAGTTCGGGCTGGGCTTCTAGCAGTTCGACGCGGAGTCCGGGGATGTCGCTCAGACGCCCGGCGACGTGGGCGGACTTGGCTCTCCAGTCGGCCTGAACGGCGTCGAAGTCGGTGTCCACGAATATCTCCAGGGCGGTTACGAGTCCGGCTATCTCTTCCTTGCAGACTTTGGCTGAGCGTCCGATGGATTCGGAGTTGGGGGCGGAGTTGGCGTAGGCGGCCTCTATGAGGTCGGCGCGTCCGGCGAGTATGCCGGTGGACTGGGGGCCGAGGACGCCCTTGCCGCCGCTGAAGCTAACCATGTCCGCGCCTTGTAGGATGTACTTGGTCAGGTTTTCGGGCGGCGGAAGCATGGCGGCGGCGTCCACTATGACGGGGACATCTCTGGCGTGCGCTATCTCGACGACCTTGGGCAGGGGCAGCGCGCCGCCGCGCCGAGGGCCGAAGACATAGGCGACGGCGGCTGTGTTGTCGTTTATGGCAGCTTCGAGTTCCCATTCGTGGGTGACGCCGGTATTGCCTATTTCGACGAGGGTCGCGCCGGCGGTTCTGAAGTTGTGGTCGTAGTTGACCCTGTGGGCGCGGTGGATGACGATTTCGTTCTTCATGCCTGATGTGTCGGGCAGTTGCCAGACTTTGGCGGGATCGTTTCCGGCGATGCAGGCGGCGGCCTCGAGAACCATGCCCGCCGCCGAACCAGCCGTAACGAGTCCGGCTTCGGCTCCGGTGAGCCGCGCTATAACGTCGCCCGCCTTCCGGTTGAGTTCGTGCATATCAACGAACCAGCGCGAGGCTTCTGCCATGGACTGCACGACCGGGGGCGGCATGATGCTGCCCCCGTGAACGGTTATCCAGCTGGCTGCGTTTATTATGGGCTTGACGCCCAATCTCTGATAAAAGTCACTGCTCTGAGTTGTCATTGTCGTCTCCATTCTGGTCTGGGTTCGGTCGCGCCGGGATGATGTCGCTGACTGCGATTTTCAGGTCAGGGAAGGCGGTTGGGGATATGGTGTCGCCACGCTGGTAGATTCGCGTGGAGCGGTAGCCTTGAGGCGTGGGTTCGGTATGGGCTTCGATGCGGTCGTCGCGGAGGTTGGCTATCCAGGATTCGGGGATTCTGAGTGAGGCGTAGTATGGGAGCTTGACTTCGCGGTCGTATTCCAGCGAGGAATCGGAGACTTCTATGAGCAACAGGACATCCTGGGGACGGGGTTTGCCGAAATCGTAGCGGTCGCCACGGAAGGCAAGCAACATGAAATCAGGTTCAGGTTCGGAAGTGGATGACGCCACGACCGGGTCCTGAACAGATATTATGGCTCGGTTGGCGATGTTCAGCCCGGCGAATGCGCGATTGATTCGTCTTGTACACGCCATGTGTCTGTTGCCCACTGGTGACATCGTTATGACCTCGCCTTTCCAGAGTTCCACGCGCTCTTCATGTTCGAAAATGCCCGCCTTGCCCATGGCGTGGTACTCCTTGCGAGTGAAAAGACGTTTCTTGGGCGCGTTGTGGACCGGCGCTTGTGGACTGGCGACGGGTCGCGTGGGCGTTTGAGTAGTCATATATCTCTCCTGCCTGATTATATTTCGGGGCGGGATGATCCGGTTAGTCGGATTATAACACGCGCAATTACACAACAGTTGGCGGTTTGTGATAACCTTGCGTGGGATGCGGGTCTCGGAAGGCTCGCGGCCTATTGACCAGTGACTCAAGGCGAGGAGAGGTACATGAGCAAGGTTATCGGAAGCTATCTCATATCGCGGACGCTGAAGGAGGAGGGCGTTGATACGCTGTTCTACCTGATGGGCGGCCCGAATTTCGACATAGTGATGGCGGCGGAGGACCAGGGTATCCGCTGCATTGACTTCAGGCATGAGCAGGCGGCGGCTTTCGCGGCGCACGCCTACGCGCGCGTTACGGGCAAGCCGGGCGTATGCACGGCGGCCTCCGGCCCAGGCACTCTGAATCTGCTGACGGGCGTCTATACGGCGGCGATTGACTGCGCTCCGATGGTGATACTGGGCGGCGCGGGGCCGGTTCACGAGATTGGGCGCGAGGCGTTCCAGGAGGTGGACCAGGTCGGCATAATGGAGCCGATGATGAAGTGGGTTCACCAGACGACGCAGGCGGCGCGCTACCCGGAGGTGGTGAGCATGGCGTTCCGCAAGGCGACGACGGGACGGCCAGGCCCCGTGTATATTGACTGCGGCGCGGACGTGCTTTACGAAGAGGTGGAGGAAGAGGACGCGGTAACGCCGTATCGGGCGGCGAGGCGAACGCGACCGGCCGCCGAGCCGAGCGTGGTGTCGGAGGTGGTGGATATGCTGGCGGCGGCGGAGCGTCCGATGATATTCGCGGGCGGCGGAGCGTTCTTCTCGGGCGCGGCGCCGGAGTTGGAACGATTGGTTGACCTGACCTCCACGCCGTTCTACACCGCGCCGATGTCCAGGGGGCTAGTGCCGGAAGACCACGCGGTTTCGTTCCCGGCGGCGCGAAGCACGGCGATGCGCGAGACGGACCTTGTGCTGGTCGTGGGGACGAGGCTGAATTGGATGGTGCAGTACGGCCACAGGTTCAACCGCGACGCGAAGGTGGTTCAGATTGACATAGAGCCGAGCGAGCTCGGTCACAACCGCGACATTGACCTGGGCGTCGTGGGAGACGCGAAGGCGGTGCTGACGCAGATGCTGGCGGAGGCGGAAGCGAGAGAAGCGGACTGGGCCGGACGGATAGAGTCGGACTGGGTTCTGCGTCTGAGGGACGTTGAGGACGACCGCCAGGCGCGGGGCGCGGCGATACAGAATTCCGACAGCCTGCCGATGCACCCGCTGCGACTGTGCAAGGAGATACGGGAGTTCCTGGACAGGGACGCTATTCTGTCGGTGGACGGCAATGAGATTCTGCACTTCGGTCGGCAGTCGCTGCCGACTTATGTGCCTGGTCACCGGCTCAACTCCGGCGTTACCGGAACGATGGGCGTAGGGCTGCCCTACGGCATAGGCGCGCAGTTGGCGAAGCCGGACAAGCAGGTGCTGGTGCTTCACGGGGACGGCTCGATGGGCATGAACGCGATGGAGCTGGATACCTGCGTGCGGCACAACATTCCGGTCGTTACGGTCATCTCGAACAACGCGGGCTGGACGGCTCGGACTCCGGACCGACGCAAGCCCGGACGCGAGCTTGGATTCACCAATTTCGACGGAATGGCGCGCGAGTTGGGCGCATACGGCGAGAGGGTGGAGGATCCGAACGAGATAAAGCCCGCTCTCCAGCGCGCTTTCGACAGCGGCAAGCCCGCGGTTATCAACGCGATAGTGGAGCCGACGGCGGCGGGCGTGTCCCGCGCCTGGGGCGGCAGCCGGATGGAGTAGGAATCGGATAGTCAGTCATCGGGGCCGAGGTTTTATTTAGCCTCGGCCCTTATTCTTTTCGGCTAGTCTTCTATCTTCAGGCTGCCCATGACGACGGAGGCTTTGATTATGAGGTCGGTCTGGCTCTCCTCCGTCTCGCTCGGCGCGCGTTCGTCTTTAGTGTCTCCCATGACGGTGTCGTCGTCCACGCGGATGTTCCAGTCGCGCGGCGCTTTCAGCTTAATCTCACCCATGACGACGTTGATATCGAGGACGGCGGGTTTTTCCTGAATCGAGGCTTCGCGCAGGTCTATATTGGCGTTGCCCATGACGGTTGAGGCGCGTCCGCCCCTGAAGTTGTCGGAGGTGACCGTCTGCGTGGCGGATCCCATTACGCTTTCCAGATTTATGGTGTCCTGGTCGGGTGGAGCTATTACCTTCTCGGAGCCGAACACGCTAACCGAGTCGGGGGAATCTTCACGCTCATCCCCGTTTCTTCCGCGTCTGGACCGGAAGCTCTTTATGAGAATGACTATCCCGACGGCTATCAGGATGAGGGGCCAGAATTCACCCACGCGCACGTCGAGAACCAGGAGTTGGACGAACACGGCTATCAGAATCATTATCAGCGGGCCGGCGACGCGGCGGAAGCGATTCTTCACCAGCAGCCACAGGCCGAGAAGGATGAACAGGGACGGGATCCATTGGAACACGTCGCCCGTGTTGAACAGGTCGACGCTGTCCAGCAGGAACAGGACGCCGACGGCGATGACCACGAGGCCGATGATGAACTGAGTGGATGTTATGCGGCTCATTTTCTGCGCTCCTTTGGCGATTCGCCACGCGAGATATTTTACCTAAACGCGCCCATAGTATAGCAGTCATTGGATTCCCACTTGCCCTGCGGCTCTGGTAGGATTTGAGGGAGGGAGCGTGAGTATGTCGGATAGAGAGGATAGCGGGACGCGGCTGGGCGAGGTGGTGGAGGCGACGACTACGGAGTTCGTGGCGCAGTGCTACGAGCTTTACGCCGCGCCGTCGCTGGGCAGCCTGGTGAGGTGCGGCGACGGGGGCGGGATATACGGAATCGTGCATGAGATCGGCACGCGGAGCATTGACGCCGGGCGCAGGCCAATCGCCAGGGGGCGCGACGAGGATGACGCGGACGCGATATACCAGGCGAATCCGCAGCTTTCGCGGTTGCTTTCCACGGAGTTTCGGGCGCTGTCGGTCGGTCATGTCGAGGACGGCGCGCTGAGACGCTGGCTCGCGCCGCTGCCGCCGAGGATTCACTCTTTCGTGTATGTCTGCTCGGATGACGCTCTGAGGGAGTTCAGCGCGGAGTTGGATTTTGTGTCCATACTGCTTTCCGCGCCAATCGCGGCGGCTGACGACGTGCTTGCGGCCTTTCTGAAGGCGGCGGGCGGCGCGCATCCGGACCGCGAGGCGTTCCTGGTGAACGCGGGCAGGCGACTTACTCCGCTGCTGGGCGGGCAGATGCAGCGGCTGGACGGGATTCTTCGGAGGATAGCGCCATGACGATGGGTACGAACGGCAGCGTGGGAACGGGCGGTTTCGAGTGGAGCGCGTCGCAGAGGCTGGGCATGGTGGTGTCCGGCTCTCTGACGGAGGGGATGGAGGTTCGGCTGGACGCGGACACGTCCATCGAGGATATCAAGGTGGGGACGTTCGTGAACATCCAGGGGCGGTCTATGCGGTTCTTCGGAGTGGTTACGGACGTGGCGCTGGCCTCGATGGATCCGGGGCTGCCCGCGTCGCCGCCGGACGTGTCGAATCCATTCGTGGCGCGGGTGGTGTCCGGGACGGCGGCCTACGGGGCTATCACGGTGGAGCCTATGCTGACGCTGGGCGCGGGGGAGTCGGTGGCGGGACTCGACGGGCCCCAGCCCGCGAAGACTATACCGCCGCACTTCTCTCCGGTCGGGTCGGCTACCGAAGATGACATACGCGCTGTGTTCGGCGGCGAGGACGACAGGCGCTTCTGGATAGGCAGTCCGCTGGATATGGACACGCAATTGTGCCTGGACGTGGAGGAACTGGTAACGCGCTCCAACGGGGTGTTCGGCAAGAGCGGGACGGGCAAGACGTTCCTGACGCGGCTGCTGCTGGCCGGCATACTTCAGAAGGACGTGGCGTCGAACCTGGTGTTCGATATGCACAATGAGTACGGCTGGCAGGGGACTTCGGAGGGGCCGACCGGCGCGGTGAAGGGGCTGAAGCAGTTGTTCGGCTCCAAGGTGGCGGTGTTCACGCTGGACGAGCGGAGTTCGCGCAATAGGGGCATCAACCCGGACTACGTGGCGCGCATCGGGTTGGAGGAGATAGAGCCGGAGGATATTCTGATGCTGCGGGAGTCGCTGAATCTGTCGGAGGTGGCGGCGGACGCGACGTACTCGCTTCAGCGCGAGTTCGGGGAGGGGAGGTGGCTGGGCGCGTTCCTGGCGATGTCCGGGGGCGAGGAGATGCGCGAGTTGGCGTCGCGGCTGAACGTGAACGACCGCGCGCTTTCCACGCTTCAGAACCGGCTGCGCCGGCTGACGCGCCTGCCGTTCATAGACTCGGATAGGGCGCACGACTCGGTGAACCGCATACTGGACTATGTTCAGAACCAGGGTATGCACGTGGTGCTGGAGTTCGGGCGCTATGGGAGCGACCTGTCGGCGTACATACTGGTGGCGAACCTGCTGACGCGGCGAATCTACGCGAGATACCAGCAGTTGACCGAGAGGGCGGCGGGGGACGGCGGACAGAAGCCGCGTCCGCTGGTCATCACCATCGAGGAGGCGCACAAGTTCCTGAATCCGGGGATAGCGGACCAGACGATATTCGGGACGATAGCGCGGGAGATGCGGAAGTTCAACGTGACGCTGCTGGTGGTGGATCAGAGGCCGTCGGGGATAGATGACGAGATAATGAGCCAGATAGGGACGAAGTTGACGTGCCTGCTGGACAGCGACCGGGACGTGGACGCGGTGCTGTCCGGGGTGTCGGGAAGCCGCAAGCTGCGGGCGGTACTATCGCGGCTGGAGTCCAAGCAGCAGGCGCTGGTGTTCGGACACGCGCTGCCGATGCCGGTGGTGGTGAAGACGCGGGATTACGGGTCGGCGGAGTCATACGCTTCGTTCGGGTGGCGGGACGAGGGCGAGCGGCTGGCGATGGCGGAGCGGGACGCGGCGGATCTGTTCTGAGCGGGCGCGGGTCAGGGGATTGGGAGGCTGGCGGCCTCGGCGGGTTCGAGGAGCAGGACGCGGTTGGCGCGGTCTTCCATGATTAGGGCGAAGTGGGAGAGTACGTCGAGGCCGAGCAGGGAGGGAAGGCCGACTATTCGGCCCGGTACGGGTTCGATGATGGGGAGGTCGCGGTCAATGTGGACGCTCCCTATTGTCATGGTGACTCGCGTTTGGCGGGGTGAGGCGAGACCGCCTATGCCCAGGCTTCGACGTCCGGTTGGCAGTCTCGACAGGTCAACGCCGTAGCGTCCGGATAAGCGCATGGCGTCCCAATGGCCGATAATTGTACGGTCCGCTCCCGTATCAATCGCGAAACGAACATTAACGCCAAATATGCCCAGATAGGGCATATTGATTGATATGTTCACATAGGTAGCGTTTCCTTTTAGGTGGTAGAAGTTATTAGTCCACGTCTCTGAAGCAGAACGAGTAGGTTGTGCGGATTCCACCAAGTCCCCATTCTCTCCCGACGCCGAAGTTCGCGGTTCAGCCTCTCAAGCAGCGATGTGGTCTTGTAACGCGACTGTCCGCTCGCAAGATGCGCCAGCCCCTTGCTCAACGCCTTCTCGCACCAGTACTCAGCTTCGCCCCCGCTCAGATACACAGTGCGTTCGGCGTGTATCCGCGCCTCGGCCACGCTCTCAGACCTCAGCACTCTCAGCGCTTCTGAGAACCCGGCGTCCCCTATGTTCCTCAGATACTCTCTAAGCAGATGGAACTGACACAACTGGTGGTTGGACTCATTTCCATAGGTCATCTCTATCGCTGACGCTATCGCAAGGTCTCCGTCGCTCACTATGTGCCGAGGCGAGCGCGCTCCACTCATGTACGCCGCATTCACAGCTTCCTCCCAACTGTCGAACGTCGCCATCGCGTTGCCCAAGCTGTCGCGGATCACCTTCATCTCCACAGAACCCTCAGCCGTTCGCGTCCACAGCCCGTCCATCTCCAACACATCTCCGCTCAGACGGTCCTCTCTGAGTCGCTCACCCCTTATCCACTTGCACAGCGTACTCTTGGCGAACCCGAACAGCTTTCCCACCTGAGCGTAGCTCAGACCCATCGCCGCAAGGGCTATCGCCTTCTCACGGGTTTTTTTGAGTACCGATTGCGCTTTTCGTCTCCCAAAAGCTCCATCCCGCTTCTCATCCATCCACACTCAGAACATCGAAACTTCGGAACAGACAGCCTCAGTTCGCCGTCCTTGGTGATGATCGAGCGCGGGTAGCTCTGGTGTCTGCTCATCGCCAGGTCGCACTCAGAACACATCGGCCTGTAAGCGTCCAGAGCCTCCTGAAGCCTATCCTGCATATACTGGGCTATCGTACGGTCTCTCTGTTCTTCCAACTCATATAGCAGGCCAGACATATCATTACCCCCTGAGCGCTGTGGATGACCACATCCTATAACCCAACCACCACAAAGGAAACGCTACCTTCACATACGGACGCCTGGAAGAACTGAAATATCCTCTTATCATTGCTAGGGATGTATCCAATCTATTTTTTCTGAAGTCAATACTTCGACTGCCATGCGATCCGGCTGCCCCTTCGGCGGTGGCCCTATTTCTCTCAACATATCCCTAAACCGCCATGGGTCGGGGTCTGCGGCCACGACCTTCTTGTCAATTACCGCTATCCAGTGTTCGGGGTATTTTTCCATAAGTTGATCGTGGTTATCCTCGATGAATTTCCAGTTTTCTCTGAAGGATGCGGATTCCGTCTTCGTGTCCAGCATATTGGAGCTCCTTTCGGGACGGCGGACAGGTTCATTTCCATTATGGCGCGGGCGGCGGGCCGGGGCATAGCCGGGCCGCCGCCTGTTTTGGGTGGGTTTTCGCGCTGTTGGCGAAAGGGAGCTATCTCTGGATGCCGGCGTGGTGGAGGGCCTGGCCCACTATGTCGACGTCGACCATTTCGCTGTGGGCGGCGAGGAGCTGGCTGGTGATGGGGCCTGGCACGGAGTCGCCCACCGGGCGCTTGTCAACCATGCTGACGGGCAGGATGCGCGGGCTTGTCCGGGAGAAGAATACTTCGTCGGCGGTGTAGATGTCGTAGGGCTGCAGGTCGTCCTCGATGACGGGGATGTCTAGCTGCTCTGCGACGTCGAATACGACGCTGCGGGAGATGCCCTGCAGGATGCTGCGGTCGGTGGGAGTCTTGAGTACGCCGTCCTTGACGAGGAAGACGTTGTAGCCGGTGCCCTCGGTCAGGTTGCCGTACTGGTCGAGCAGGATGGGCGACGCGCCCGGGTCGACGTCGGACGCTTCGAGTTCGGCCAGGACGAAGTTGGCGCGGCTGTGGTGCTTGACCTTGGGGTCCATGGTGTCGCTGGAATAGCTGCGGGTCTTGGTGATGACGCCGTGCGCGCCGTCCACGTAGTAGTTGGCGAACGAGTCGAAGGCCACGGGCTTTATCATGATGCAGACGGTTGGGGTGAGGCCGTGTACGCCGTGTCCAATGCCGCGGGTGATGAAGGGGTTGATGGCGAAGTCGCCGGCCTCGCCGAGACGCTCCATGTTGCGCTCGACGCCTTCTTCGCAGAGGGCGGTCATCTCGTCGGGGGTGAGGCCCGGGTCTATCCTCATGTACTTGAGGGAGCGGTAGAGGCGGTCAATGTGGCGGTCGAGGACGAAGGGCTTGCCGGCGAAGGTGCGGGCTATGTCGAAAACGACGTCGGCTACGACGAAGCCCCTGTCGTCGGGGGAGAGACGAACGTCGCCGAGCGGGAGCCACTCGCCGTTGAAGTACGCGGTGAAGGTGTTCTGGTCAACCAATGTGATTCCTCCGTGTGCCGGGGTTGGGGTTTGTTCGGTTTGTATTGTAATGGGGCGGGAAGAAAATTGCATCAAGCTTATCGCTTGCCTGTTTGTTTCCCTGCGATGGGGGAGCGGTGGAGTCATATATTTTGGTTTATAGTTGAGCAGGTGGCTTCTGGTGGGTTGAGTGGTGAGGAACAGGTGAAAAAGTCACCAGCATTTACCTGCGTTTCACCAGCGTTAGCTACGGGGGAAATTTTTCTTTGGCCCCGCGAGGCTTATATATAATTTCTGGTTTATGTTTTGTGATGGTGGTTCGTTTCATCACGCGGGCATTTTAGCACATTTGGTTAATCGGAGTACAGATGTATGAACTGTGATTTTTTTGATTGGGGTGATGGGCGGGATTGGGTCGGAAGGGTAATGATATGGGTTGGGCCTGGGGGGAGACGCGGAGGGGGCGGGCGCGGATTTTGGGGAATGGAAGGGCGCTGGGGCAGTTTAACAGGCGCTGGGGTTGGGGTATAATATACGCGCCGGAGCGTTCGTTTTAGTGGTATCATTGACGCAAGCTGAATCTGCTCGTGGAGTCGTGATTGTTCTTCTTTCAGTGGGACCAAGAGGACTGGAAGCAGCCCGTGGTGGTCATGGCCTACGCGCTCATCGGTATCGCGGGCAGCGTGTACGTACTGCTGAACACGGGAGAGCCGATAGCTTTTCTGGGTGGATTGGCGGATGTGGGCGGGGCGTTGTTTCTGTTCGCGCTGGTAACGGAAGGAGTGACGTGGAACATGGTTATGGCGTTGGGAAAGATACGAGAGGCAAGAGACAGGGGCCGTGAGGAAGGGAGGACGGAAGAGCGCGCGGCGATGATTCAGGCGTTGCGGGACGCCGGCATTCCCGAGCCCGACATCCAGCGGGTGGAGATTCAGCGGGATACTCGCGGCAATGGTCCCGGGCGGGTATGATTCCGTTGCCCGCCGCTTTTGCGACGCCGGCGAAAGTCCCGCCTTGTGGGACTGGCGGCCGGTTTGCGATTATAATTCCCTGACGAAGCGCTTCGTCAGGGCGTAATTGGTTGGACGGCAGGAGCTTGGCTGTATGAAGAACATCTCTGTACGAGGAACTATCATCATACTGGTGGCGGTCGCGCTGATAGCGGCTGTGGTGGCGCTGCGTAGCGCGCAGGCGCAGACCGGCACCAAATACATGATTTCGGTAACGCCGGACAAGGTTCTGGATGGACCTGATGTAAATGTTACGGTGAAAGTCACGGCGAACCCTGCTTTTAACGCTGACCCGACTTTGTACTTGTACATTGCCAACGATGAAGATGGTTCCGGATGCGACATCATCTCCAGCGCTAAATGCGCCAATGCGGCCACTAGAGGATCTTCGGGAGACTTCACAGCAGATGATCCTGGTGTGATGACTTTCAACGAGACGAGCAAAACGCTTACGGAAGCTATCACGTTCACACTGACACAGGATGATACGATAGAACACAATGAGAATATATACTTAGCACTGTGCAATGCGGACTCACGAATTGAGTGCACAGGAAGTAAATTATTGAAGACGGCCTCTATCACCATAGTGGGGGAGCGAGTATGGGCTGACAATACCGAGAATACCAACACTAGCACAATTGCCCTAAAGACGCATCAGCCTGTCGCGGCGTCTTTTACGACCGGAACTGATTCCAACGGATACAGGATGAACAATGTCAAGTTGAAGTTCGGGCAGAGCGTGGATACACAGACTAACGCCCCTGCCAATGTGTCCGTGAGACTGTTCAAGGATGATGGCAGAACACCGGGGGGACCGGGAGCGTTTATCGGCAATCTGACACTGTTGGCTGGTATGACCGCTACCGCGGGAGAAGAGGCCATATATGCCACATCAACGGGCATACTGCTTAAGCAGAGTTCCACATATTGGGTTGAGGTCTCAGGTACGGCCGGATATCTGGAAATGACTGGCAACGATGGTCAAGACGGGTGGGCAATCCAGGATGGATTCCTCAAGGATACGGATACAAGCCAACACGGCGAGAACTGGACGACCGATGCCACGCGGTCACTCAAGATGCAGGTCAGCGGCATTCCGAGAGGGGCGGTCGTCGTTGAGCCGGCGACTCTCAGCGTGGAAGAGAATCGGAAAAGCGCATACACCGTTCGGTTGGACTCGCCTCCTCTGACGGATACTGTGGTGAATGTGGCGAGCGAAGACCGTTCAATCGCAACCATTTCACCCAAGAGCCTTACCTTCGGATCTGGCAACGGCTGCATTATTAACGATAGCCCGAATATGGATACTTGCTGGTGGAAACCGCAGACGGTCGAGGTCAAGGGCGGCTTCGTGAGCGGTGAACCGACGAGTATGATCACGCATAAGGCGAGTGAAGACAATATCAAAAAGTCAGGCTTGCCCAGCGTAACTGTCAAGGTCACTGAAGTCGTGGTGTTCGGTCCGTTGCTGGGGAACATAGACGCGAAGAACGCTACCAGCAGCCATAATCTGTCTGATACCAGTACAATCGCGCAGCCATTCACTGCCGGCAACAGCGGGTATTCCCTGACCCATGTGCAGGTGGAGTTCGAGGACGATGATGTGGATAGGGATGCCACGGTTAAGGTCTGCTCCACGAAAAACAGTAAGCCGAACTTGGGAGACTGCGACACATACACATACGACAAGTCGCCGTTCGACGGTCTTCATACCTACGAGTTGGTGGGTGGGAAGGATATCAAGGCACGCGCGGGCTATTATGTGGTCGTAAATGGGAATTCAGGAAAGGCGCGTCTGACAGACAGTGCCAGTGAAAACACGAGCTATGGGTGGAGTTTGGGGAACAGCCACCTCAGTACGAGTACGTATCCGGTGAACGGCGGCGCATGGACAACGGTGAATAATTCCGTCGTGAAGGTGAACCTGATTGGGCGCTCGAAAGACGCGACGCCGACGCCTACTCCGACTGCGACGCCTACCGCTACGGCGACGCCCACCGCCACGTCGACGCCAACGCCTACGCCTAGCGGGACGGCTACATCCACGCCGACCGCGACGCCTACTCCTACGCCTAGCGGGACCGCGACATCTACTCCGGCCGCGACGCCTACGCCGACGCCTACACCGACGGCCGCGCCTGTGCCCGGTGTCACGCCGAGTGGGTTGAGCGTGTCGAGGACGCAAACCACGGCGACGATAAGCTGGATACCCGGGGCGGACGCGACGGGATATGTGGTTCTGGCGCACACTAAGGGCGATACGAAGTCAGCTGAACTGGACAGGGACGCTCGGAGCTATACATTCACGAGTCTGAAGCAGGTGGTCTATACGTACTACGTGGTTGGCATAGACGCCAACGGCAACTACAAAGCGCCGGACGGCAGTTTGTACAGCGCGTCGCAAAGAGGCCCCGGGCCGCCGCCGCTGGACGTCGCTCCGAGCGGTCTGAGCGTGTTGAGGTCCGGTTCGACGGCTATCATCAGTTGGACGCCGGGAGCGGACAACGCCGGCCAGATAGCCGCCGCTCTGATAGTGGGCGATAATTCTTCTATCCAGCGCAGCGGCAAGCTGGGCGCCACCGTCAACAGTTTCGCTTTCACAGAGTTGAAGCAGGGCGCCTATACGTATGCCGTATTCGGAGTGGATCCATACGGCAGCCTGTTCGCGCCGGACGGGAGTATGTACTGGGATTGGGTCACGGACGATCCGTAGCCAATAACGTACCTCGATGCCAGGGGCTGCGCTAAGTGAAACAGCGCCAACAGTAGCGGTTAGGATGGGGGTGAAGATTGAGACCCATGCGACTTTACCCCTGCCCGCTCTGCCTGAACCACCGCGCCCGCTTCCTGCACAGGTCCGACGACAGGCATGGGATACGTGAATTCTACCAGTGCGGCGTCTGCGAACTCGCCTTCGTCCCGTCCCGCTTCCACCTGCCCCCGGACGCCGAGATGCGGCGCTACCTGCTGCACGACAACGACCCCGACGACGCGGGATACAGGACTTTCCTCTCCAGGCTGTGGAACGTCCTCAAGCCGATGCTGTCCCAAGGCGAACTCGGGCTGGACTACGGCTGCGGCCCCGGCCCCGCGCTCGCCCAGATGATGCGCGAGGACGGCTTCCGCGTCAATCTATACGACCTCTACTTCTTCCCCGACTCCGGACCTCTCACCCAGTCCTACGACTTCATAACCTGCACCGAAACCCTGGAACACCTGAGAAACCCGTTGGAAGTCCTCACCCTGTTCGACTCCATTCTCAGACCACGCGGAAAACTCGGAACGATGACCGGAATCCTGGACAACCGCTCCAAATTCGCCGACTGGCATTACCAGCGCGACCCCACCCACATAGCCTTCTACACAACCCGGACGATGCGCTGGATAGCCGACCGCATGGGCTGGCGGACCGAATTCCCCGCGCCCAACGTCGCCATCTTCACCAAACTAAGCGCACCAAGTTAAATTTGATTCAGCTAGAATGATACTCCATGCCAAGCGTATCCAGAAATCTCCGTGCCTCGGTGGTTATAAAGTCCCCAACAGGGACTCCTGTTATTTGACTAACAAGCCATTTTACTCCCACACGCTTATCATCAATCTGAACGTACCACTTTTGGAAATTGTAAGGGTCGCCCGACCCTCGCTCTAGGGCATCGCGGCCTTTCGCGAGAATTTCATCGGTACTTAAAGACGCTGTAATTCCTCTGAATGTGGCGGAACGCCTAGCCTGAGACAAGGACGCTTCTCTTCCCGGTGAACCAATTTCACCCCTGATCTCCGCCACCCGACGCCGCATATCATTCAGCAAAACCGACGGCGGCGCGGGCGCGACGTGAGTGTACCCCACGCCCAACTCCACCAAGTCCCGCGCGTTCAGAGGCAGCGCCGCGTGGCCTATCGGTATCTGCAACTTCGCCTTGCCCACCCCTTTCACCGCGTCCGCTATCTCCCGAACCTTCTCCATCATCCTGGGGTCCGACGGCCCGGTTGCCCCTATCGCCTGCGACAGGTCAGTCGGCCCAATCGCCACCAGGTCAACCCCGTCCAGCGCCGCTATCTCCTCCACCTCGTCCAGCGCCTTCTCATCCTCCGTCATCACCGACAGCAGGATATTCTCATTCGACTCCCTCACGTGATCGTCCCAGGAAACCGTCCCGAACCGCGCCGCCCGCGTGCCGCCCGCTCCGCCTCGCTCGCCCAGCGGTGGGTAGCGAACCGCCACCACCGCCTCTTTCGCCCCCTCAACGCCGTCCACGTGCGGAATGATGATGCCCTGCGCGCCCATGTCCAGCAGCCGCAGAATCAGCTTGGCGTCATTGTCCGGCACCCGAACCATGGACGTGATTCCAACCAGGTCCGCCGCCACTATCATCTGCTGGATGAGCGGCAGGTCGAACCCCGTATGCTCCATGTCAATGAAAGCCGCGTCGAACCCCGCCAGCCCGATTATCTCCACTATCTGCGGATCCGTGAAGCTGACATAAGTCCCCAGCGCCAACTCACCCCGGCCAATTTTATCCTTTACCCGATTCTCCATGATTGACACGCCTCCATTCTGCCTATGCTCTAATATGCCCTCCGACTAGCCCGCCACGCCCCATCCATCCCCTACATCCTACCATCTCCAAATCCCTCTTCACACATCCACTACACAACAACAAATCTTATGTGCTATAATAACCTAGTGCTTGGAGCGCTTCCAGCGTCCTTCGATTATCAACCAATTACGTTCGTGGAGACCTTGAGAGTAGCCCGTTCGTGGAGACCTTGAGAGTAGCCCGTTCGTGGAGACCTTGAGGGTAGCCCGTTCGTGGAGAGCTTGAGAGTAGCCCGTTCGTGGAGAGCTTGAGAGTAGCCCGTTCGTGGTGAGCTTGCAATTACGTTCGTGGTGAGCTTGTCGAACCATGAACGGGCGGCCCTTCGACAAGCTCAGGGCGAACGACAGAAGCGGTATCGGGAAATAATCGAAAGACACTCGGAGTGCTTTCAGCGCCCTATACATAAATAATCATTTATGTTATCGAAAGTCGGAAGCCATAGAAAAATTTCTCCAAAGCTAACTCTGGTGAAACTCTGGTCAACGCTGATGACTTTTTCACCTGTTGAGCGCCAGTCAACCCACCAGTTGCCACCTGCAAGACTATAAACCAAAATATATGAACCCGCCGACAACCGAGCGCGCCGAGGCAAGACGTGGAACTAAATCTCATCTCAGAATTCAAGGCCCACCCCAGGCACGCCCAGGCCGTCATGTTCTCCCACGACGGGCGCGAACTAGCGACAACGGGAATGGACGCCCTCGCCCAGGTCTGGTCCGTCCCCGCCTTCGACCATCTGCGCTCCCTCCGCGGCCACGACAAGAGCGTCAACGCCATAGCGCTCTCCCCGGACGGCTCTACCGCCATAACGGGATCCACCGACCGCGCCGTCATGGTCTGGGACTGGAAGACCGGCCAGCCGCTCCATACGCTCACCGGCCACCGCAACACCGTCGCCGCCGTCGCCTTCTCCCCAAGCGGAAACATCGCCGCCACCTCCTCCTACGGCGGCAGGGTCGGCCTCTGGAAACCCGGTTCCGACTCCCTGGACATATTCAGATCCCATCCCAGGCACGTCACCTCGCTCAGCTTCTCCAAAGACGGCGACTCGCTCGCCACCGCAGGCATAGGCAACATCGTCAAGATATGGAACGTCCACAGCCGCGAGTTGCTCACCGAGATAGAAGCCCCCGGCCAGGCCGCCACTAGCTGCCTCTTCCTCCCCGACGGAAACCTCTGCTGCATGACCTACGAGGGCCAAATAGCCATATACGCCGCCGAATCCTGCGACCTGGTAGCTTCAGACTCCCCCCAGATCGGCAGAATATCCTCCGCGACCCCCCTGCCCGGCGCCAACGCCCTCTTCTGCTCCATCGAGGGCGGCGTAATCATCCTGGACCTCGCCACGATGGAGATTACAGCCCGCCACGAGACCGGCGTAAAGGGAATGTACGGCGTAGCCCGCTCCCCCGACGGAGCGCTGGCCGCCGCCGCGAGCGCCGACGGCAAATGCCGCGTCTGGGAAATCATCCACTAGGGTTCTATCTCGCTGCCCCCGCCTCGAAACTCCCAAAGCGTCAAGCTAGTATCTAACCACATCAGTGTATGAATAACTGTCTGTCCAACGCCTTAGTGTCTCTTCGTGTCCTTCGTGGATATACCAATCACGACAGCCTCTTCACCACCTCCGGCAGCAACTCCCCCGTAGGCCCTCGCAGCGCCACATCCGCCATATCCGAAAGCGGCGTCGGATTCGGATTCGCCTCTATCACGACCCCGCCGTTCTCCTTCACCATGCGCGGAAAGCTGGCCGCCGGAAACACCGTCGCCGACGTGCCGCACACTATCATGCAGTCGCACATAGCCGTCTCCCGGAAGCAGGCGTCAATCACCGACGGCGGTATCGGCTCCCCGAACATCACCGTGTCTCCCTTGACCAGACCGCCGCACTCAGGACACAGCGGCGGCAGGCTTTCGTAGTCAAACGCCTCGCGCGGCCACCGCAGTTCGCAGCCGATACAGCGCACCTTCGTCCGGTTGCCGTGAATCTCCACAAGCCTACTCGAACCCGCCCTGACGTGAAGATTGTCCACGTTCTGCGTAATCGTCATCTTCAGCGCGTCCAGCCGCTCCATGGCCGCCAGCGCGTAGTGTCCGTCGTTCGGTTCGGCCCTGTCTATTGCCTCCCTGAACTCCGTCCGCGCCGGATCCGCCTCCGGGTTCAGCTGATGCTCCCACCACCGCGCCGGGTCGCGCAGGAACTGCTGATACCCGTTCATGCTCGGTTCGCCCACCCTCGTCCACAGCCCGCCCGCGCCCCTGAACGTCGGTATCCCGCTCTCCGCCGACAGCCCGGCCCCCACCAGCGCGACCGCGTGACTCGACGCGCCGATTAGCTCCGCCGCCCTATCTATCGCCCTTTCGTCGTCTCCCAAGTCAAACCTCCCTCTAGGCTATGTTGATATTCCTGGTCATTCCCGCGAAAGCGGGAATCCATACGCGCGGGGTTGCGGCCTGATTAGTTGTAACTTAGCTTGCTTCGAGTGTTCAATTTTCATACGTCAACAGAACCTAGCCGGACGAAACAACCCGCCCTGACTCAATCGAGATACGCCGAACCGGCATATCTCCGATAACGTCCCCAAGATCGGCCTCGGCGGTCGTTATGATAACCTGCTCATAGTCCCTGATACGGCTGAATACGTGGCTTCTGCGATCCGCGTCCAACTCCGACATAACATCGTCCAGCAGCGCCACCGGCCTCTCTCCAACCCTGTCGCTGATTAGCTGCGCTTCCCCCAGTTTCATCGCCAGAATCACCGTCCTGGCCTGGCCTCTGGACGCGAACGTTCCGACCTCCATCCCGCCGAGTTCCGCGCCGAAGTCGTCCCGATGCGGCCCAATCAGGCAGAAGCCGGCCCCTATCTCGCGCCGCCGCGTCGCTCCGAGTTCCTCCAGAATCCTCTTCGACAATGCCCGCGCGTCCTCATAGTCCCCCGCCTCGAAAGACGGCGCGTACTTCAGCGAAAGCCGCTGGCCCAGCCCGCTCAATTCACGATGTATCGGATCGGTATTCCCGTCCAGCGCGTTCATCACCTGAAGCCGCGCGTCCATGATACGCGCCGCGTGGATAGACAATTGCGCGTCCCAGAACTCAAGCTCCGACTCCCTGGCCGCGCGCTCCCTGATGGACTTGAGTAGATGATTGCGCTGCGTCACGACCTTCTGGTACTCCTGCGCTTCCCGCGCGAAGCCGGGCGTAAGCTGCGAGGTCAGTATGTCGAGATAGCGTCGGCGCGCGGACGGCGCGGCGCTCAGAAGATCCACGTCCTCCGCCGCGAACAGCGTCGCCTTCAGAAGCCCAACGAAGTCCGACGCCCTCTTGGGAACGCCGTTCACCCTGAACGTCTTCTGAACCCTCTGCGGCTGGGCGCGCGCGCCGTCGCCCTCGCTCGGATTCCGCCCGCCGCCCGACAGGTCAACCTGCAAGTTGAGGCTGCCTGCCGCCGCCGCCACCTCCCCCGCGACCTGGGCGTGTACCAGGAAATCGTCCAGCGCCCCGGCCCTCACCATCTGGCGGTCCGCGGAGCCTCTGGAAGACCTTCCAATCGCCATCAGGTATATCGCTTCCAGCAAATTGGTCTTGCCCTGCCCGTTGCGCCCGTCAATCACCGTAACGCCCGGCCCCAGACGCAAGTCCAAGTCGGCGTAATTACGGAAGTTGGTCAGTTTGAGTCTGCGAACGAGAATCGGCCCGCCCCTGAAATATGCTTCCCGTGATGTTAGCATATAGGCATCCCGTTTTGATTCATTCCGCCGAACAATCTTGGTTCAGGGTCTTTCGTTTTCGCCTCGTCTTCGATCTCTCGTTCACCCTGAGCCTGTCGAAGGGCCGTCCGTTCATGGTTCGTCCTGAGCCTGTCGAAGGGTCACCACGAACGGACTACTCTAGTGACGCTCAATAATGAAAGACCCTGATTCTTGGTTGCCGACGCTTCAACGTGTTACAGTAATCTGAGACGATTGCGACAGTCCCCTCTCCCGCGATGCGCTGACAAAGGCAGGGAAATCCCCTCTCCCTTGATGGGAGAGGGTTAGGGTGAGGGTGATTAGCTTCGTTAGCTTGATCCGAATAGATTGAAAAGCTGATATTGCGTATGCGGGAGGAAATTCGGATGAAAGCGCTTGCCCTGACCGGCGGCGTCGGCGGAGCCAAGCTATGCTTTGGCCTGGCCGAAGCGCTGAAGCCGGACGAGTTGCGGATTGTCGCCAACACCGGCGACGATGAGGAGTTTCACGGGCTACACGTATGCCCCGACCTCGACACCGTGATGTACACGCTGGCCGGACTCTCCAACCCGCATACCGGCTGGGGTCTCATGAACGAGACTTTCGCCGCGCTGTCCGCGCTGGACAGGCTGGGACAGGAAACCTGGTTCGGGCTGGGCGACCAGGACCTCGCCACCCACATCGTGAGAACCCAGATGCTCAGGCAGGGCAAAACGCTCTCGGAAGTCACAGACTATCTTTGCCGCCGCCTGGGTCTTGAGCGCCCGATAATACCCATGTCGGATGATAGGGTCAGGACGATGGTCGAAACAGACATTGGAACCCTGTCCTTCCAGACATACTTCGTAAGGCATCGCTGTGAACCGGCTGTCGCCGCGCTGAATTTCCACGGAGCGGAGTCGGCCGCCATATCCCCCAAGTTCAGCGAGGGCCTGGATTCCAGCGACGTATTGATATTCTGCCCCTCTAACCCGTATCTCAGCGTCGCCCCGATACTATCCGTTCAGGGCGTCCGGGAACGAATAGAGAATTTTCAAGGCCCCAGGCTGGCGGTCAGCCCGATAGTCGGCGGCCAGGCGCTGAAAGGCCCAGCCGCCAAAATCCTTGAGGAACTGGGCGAGGACGTATCATGCGTCGGCGTGGCGCGCCAGTACGTGGGACTGTGCGACACCTTCGTGATTGACGAACTGGACAGGGATCTGGCCGATGAAGTCAGGGACTTGGGCATGGACGTCCTGGTTCTGAACACGATAATGAACAACAACCGCGACAAAGTGGAACTTGCCCGCAATCTGCTTACCGCGGCGTCTGAGTCAAATGAGCGATAATCCACCCATCGTAGCGGTCGTGCCTATGAAGTCCCTCGCCGAATCCAAGACACGACTCAGCCCTCACCTTTCGCCCGCGCGGCGCGCGGCGCTCTCCCTGAGTATGTTTTCGTGGGTTGTCCAAACCCTGGCCGAATCCAGGATAGCCCGCGTCATAGTCGTGGGCGGAGACGGCGAAGTAAAGGCTGAGGCGGCGCGAGGCGGCGCGGAGTGGATGGCGGACGAGTTCCTGGATCTGAACAAGGCGGTCGAGCGCGTGTTTGGCTCAGTCTGGCGAGAAGGCCGGAGCGCCGCTTATGTGCCGGCCGACCTTCCGCTGCTGACGGCATCCGACGTTGACGGCATGATAGAGGCGTCGGAAGACGGACGCTTTCTGACGATGTGCCGAGCGCGAGACGGCGGCACGAACGGCCTGATAGCGCCGCCCGGCGCGGGCTTCCGGACCCGGCTGGGCGCGAATAGCTTCGAGAAGCACCAGTCGCTCGCCCGTGAACTAGGAATGGAACTCCGCTCTTATGATTCCGACGGGTTCGGCAGGGACGTTGACACCATAGAGGATTTGCGGTTCTGCATGAGTATGCGGCCTCCGTGTTTGGAGAGAATCGCGGACGTTATCAAGGACGTGAACAAGTGAAATTCGGCATACTGCTACCCACTAGGCGAATCGTCATGGAAGGCGGCGAACCGCGACAGTTCAGGGAGATAATCTCCCTTGCCCAGACGGCGGAGCGGGCCGGCCTCGATTCCGTCTGGGTGGGCGACAGCCTCACCGCCAAGCCAAGACTGGAACCGCTCTCCGCCCTGACCGCCGTGGCCATGGAAACCGAGCGCGTCCGACTCGGAACCGCCGTCCTGCTTCCCGCGCTGCGCCACCCCGTACACCTCGCGCACCAGGCCGCCACCGCCGATTTCATCTCAGGCGGCAGGCTGATACTCGGCGCGGGCGTCGGCGGCGCGTTCAACGACGCCCAGCGCGACGAGTGGACTCACGCGGGCGTCAACGCGCGCACCCGCGCCTCCCGCTTCGAGGAAGTGGTAGAAATCGTCAAACGCCTCACCTCCGGCCAAACCCTAGACTTCCACGGCAAGCATTTCTCGCTGGAAGGCGCGGCCATCGCGCCCAAGTCGCCCCAGGACGGCGGCGTTCCCTTCCTGATAGCCTCTCATTGGAGGGCAGGGCGGGACGCCCAGTTCGCGCGCGCCGCCCGACTCGGCGACGGCGTCATCTGCATCTCCGACTACCCCGACGAGTACGCCAAGGTAGTGGACAGGGTTGACCATCACGCGGAACGCCTTTCTCGGAACCCGGACGAGATAGAGAGAACCTTCTACATGACTGTCAACCTCCGCCCCGACGCGGACGAAGCCGCGAGCGAGGCCGACAGATTCCTCAAACTCTACTACGGAATGAACTTCTGGGGCGACCGCTGGGGCCCCTACGGCCCATCCGAGCTAACCGTCGAGCGCATCAGCCGCTACCGCGAAGCCGGCGCCGAAACCATGATAGTCCGCTTCGCGTCCTTCAGCCAGGAGCGCCAGCTTCACAGCTTCCTTGAGGATGTAGTCCCGCATTTCGCCTAGCCGGAAGCCATGCCCATCTCCAACTGCTCTTCAGCCTGAACTTCCACCCTCTCAGACAGCAACCGCTCGAAATCATCCTCGGACAAGACTTTCACTTCCAGCTTCTCTGCCTCCGCCAGCTTGGAACCGGCGTCCTCCCCCGCCACCAGGTAGTCCGTGCGCTTGCTCACCGAGCCGGAAACCGCGCCGCCCAGTTCCTTTATCCTGTCCTGTATCGCCGAGCGGCTGTAATTCGCCAGCCTTCCAGTCACCACGAACCGCAGCCCCTTGAGAGAGGACGCCCCGTTTCCGTTGGACTCGCTCGCGTCCTCGGTCATGTTCACCCCGGCCGCCGCCAACTTGTCCACAACCCGAATGTTGGACGGATTCTGGAAGTAGTCGAACACAGCCTCGGCTATCTTCGGGCCGATTGAGTTCAGCTCTTCCATCTCCTCGCGGCTCGCCCGCCTGAGCTTGTCCATCGAACCGAAATGACGCGCCAGCAAAGCCGCCACCTCCGAACCCACGTGAGCTATGCCCAGCGCCACCAGAACCCTCGTCAACGGCTGCGTCTTGCTCTTCTCGATGGCGCTGATGAGATTGGTCGCGCTCTTCTGTCTGAGCGTCTGCGGGTTCAGCAGGTACTTCTTGTTCACGCGGTAGAGATCGTGCGGATTCTCCACGAGTCCCATATCCGTGAACGACCTCCCCATCTCATCTATCGCGTCGCTGTCCTCTCCGTGGAAATAGCTGACTACGCTGTCGGCGGCCCTTTCGCTCACGCCGGACAGGGCTGCCAGATCACCCCTGGACGCCGCTATCAGTTCCTCGATGGAGCCGAACCGCCCCGCTAGAATCCCAGCCGTCTTCTTCCCAACGTTGGGTATGCCTGCCTTATCCAGAACGCTGGCGAAGTCGTTCGACTTGGCGGCTTCAATCGCGTCCAGCAGGTTCATCTGGGCGAGGTGTTTCTTATCCAGGTAGTAGAGGTCGGCGACGTCCCCGACCAACCCCTGCTTTATCAGGATAGCTCCCCACTTCTCGCCGAGGCCCTCTATATCCATCGCGCCCCTGCTCACGAAATGCTCCACCAACCGAACCAATTGCTCGGGACACGAGGCGTTGACGCAGTAAGACATCACCTCATCCTCCCTGCGGACGATGGCTTGACCGCAGCTTGGACATTCGCTCGGCGCGATCACCTCGGTCTGGCTGCCGTCACGCTCATCAACGAGCGGTCTGACCACCTGTGGAATCACCTCTCCCGCGCGCTCAACGACAACTCTATCTCCAATCATCAAGCCCTTGGAATCTATGTAGTCCTCATTGTGCAGCGTCGCCTGCTTGACCGTAACCCCTCCCACGTACACCGGCTCCAGCACCGCGTAGGGATTCAGAGACCCCGTGCGCCCGACGTTGAACCTCACGTCCAGCAGCGTAGTCGTCGCCTGCTCCGCCGGGAACTTGTACGCTATCGCCCATCGCGGCTCTCTGCCCACTTCGCCCAGGTGCCTCTGGTAGTCGAAGCGGTTGACCTTCACCACCAGCCCGTCGCAGCCGTAGTCGAGGCCCTCGAACTCCTCGCGCCAACGCCTGTACCAGCCGAGTACACCGCCAACGCTGGAGAAGACATTGTTATGCCGATTGACCTTGAAGCCGAGTCCGTCCAGAAAGCCAAGCGTGTCCCACTGGTTATCCGGGACAGCGCCGCCCTCCGAATAGCCGACGCTGTACATGAATATGTCCAAGGGCCGTTCCGCCGTCATCCGCGGATCCAGTTGGCGCAGCGACCCGGACGCCGTGTTTCTCGGATTCACGTATGTCGGCAGTCCCTCCGCTTCGCGCGTGGCGTTGAATTCGTCGAACCTGGACTTGGGGAAGTACACCTCGCCCCGAACTTCCAGCAGGTCGGGATAGCCGCCGCCGAGTCGGAGCGGAATACTGTTGACAGTCCTCAGATTGGCAGTGACGTCCTCGCCGACCGCGCCGTTGCCCCTGGTAGCGCCGCGAACCAGCAGGCCGTCCTGATATGTGAGCGCGACGGCCAGCCCGTCGAACTTCAACTCGCAAACCATGTCGAACTGATCCGTTTCCAGCAGTCCTGCCACGCGCCCATGCCAGGCCAGGAACTCATCATCGTCGAAGGCGTTGGACAAGCTCAGCATAACGCGGTGATGAGTAACCTCGTCGAACCCCTCCGCGGGCGCGCCCGCGACCCGCTGGGTAGGGGAGTAGGGCGTCACCAGATCGGGACGGTCTTCCTCCAGCGCGCGAAGTTCGCGCATCAGGCCGTCATACTCGGCGTCCGAAACCTGGGGCCGCTCCCTGATGTAGTAGAGATAGTCATGCCCTCTTATCAGGTCGCGAAGTTCGGTGATTCGCTCCCGTATGTCAAGGCTGATGGTCGTCATGTCCAAACTCCCAGTTGGTTTGATCTAGGCCAACTCAGAGTATAGTAGGGGGGTCAGCGAACGCTCTAGGTGAATTGGGTTGATATTCCGCCGCGCGCTTACTCCGCCCTCACCGGCTCCCTCTCGCGGCTCTGGGTCGAAACGCCGAGCGCGCCCTTCACCACGCCTACGTCGTTAATCAGAATCCTGATCTCGGCGTTCGTGTCGTCAATCCGCTGGTTGGTCTCGTCAATCCGCCGGTTGGTCTCGTCAATCCGCCGGTTGGTCTCATCAATCCGCCGGTTGGTCTCGCCAATGCGCCGATTGGTGTCGTCAATACGTAGGTTGGTGTCATCAATACGCTTGTTGGTAGCCTCGATGCTCTTCTCTAGACGGGTCTCCGACGCCTTGATTTCATCTCTCAACCGGGTCTCCGACGTCTTGATATCATCCCGAAGCCTCTTCTCCATAGCGGTATTCTGTCTCGACTGAAAGTAGTATAATCCGAGCGCCATTGCCAATATCGCCAAGACAATGGTGATAGTATTGCCGTCCAGTCCATTCATGTTTCGCTCCTTCGCAATACATGATACGGACGATTGACCTGATTGACAACCACCTACCAGAACAGATACGACATAAAAGAACGGGTGTCCAGCCAGTGTGGACACCCACTCCCACACTCCGTGAAACAGTCCCCTCCGACCCTGGAAAGAGAACGCTTCCCAATTCCTGATTACCCCAAAGTTGCCCTTGACACCCACAGAACATTTTCGCTACCATGTATATCAATCGAATACACCGACCTCACCCGCAGGCGCGTCCCCCGTGGCCGTCCCCAGAGTGAGGGTGAAGCGCCCAGTGAGAACTGGGCGCTTCCGCTTATCAAAACTAACCACTAACAACTAAGGACTAACCATGCGCGACGAACTCACCCCACAGCGGCGACTAGCCAAAATAGTCGCCGAAGAAACAGACGGCGGCAGAACCGTCGTCCGCTTCTTCGTGAAAGTCGCCCAGGGTGAACTCGACCATGAAGGCTTCAAGCCCAACCACCGCATGGACGCCGCCAAAGAACTCGTCAAAGTCGGACTCACCGAATTCGACGACTACATCCGCGCCGGCCACGCGACTGCGACCCGACGCGCCCCCAGGACCCGACGCCCAGCGCCCGACCCTGAGACCGAGCGGGCGCGACAGGAACTGGCCGAATACGCCAGAGAACTCACCGACGACGGCAGAACCGTCATAAGACTCTACGCCGACGTCATGGACGGACTCAGAAAAGACGAAGGCTTCAAGCCCCACCACCGCATTGCCGCCGGCAGAGAACTGCTCAAGCGTGGCTTCGACTACGAGCGCGCCCACGACCAGCCGTCCGCCGCGCCCGAAGCGCGCCCCGAATCCACGACTAACAACCCAGAACTAAAAACTGACGACTCTGAACTGACCGAGGAATACCTGGAATCCGAAGAAAACATGGCCGAGGTAATCGAGATAGTCAAGCGTATCGCCGAACAGGTCACCCCTGAAGAACGCGAGGCGCACGAAGCCGCCTGGCGGGGCAAAGACCTCTCCATGTGGGAGATCATAGAAGCCCAGCCCCCTCCGGTAATCACCGAAGAACACGCCAGAATCGGAGCCGCCAAGTTCCACGAGGCCCTGGAACGCTGGAGAGCCTGGGATGAGTCCGACTTTAAGATACCCGACCCACCTGAAGGCCTATCCAAATACGACGACGGCTGAGACGATTGCATAAGTTCCTTCCCCCTTAATGGGCTCGCAGGGGTAGGCAAAAGTCCCTTCCCCCTTGACGGGGGAAGGTTAGGATGGGGGTGATTAGCTTCAATCCTTGATAGAACCGCCGCCGCCGCTTCGCGCCCATTTCGTGATTCTTCCGGAACGCCCTCTTTCGCGGGGTCTTTCGATTATCAACCAATTACGTTCGTGGCGGCCCTTCGACAAGCTCAGGACGAACCATGAACGGGCGGCCCTTCGACAAGCTCAGGGCGAACGACAGAAGCGGTATCGGGAAATAACCGAAAGCAACTGTCTTCTTTCGGTTGACACTTACCCACTCTGTTGATAAATTTACCTTGCGAAGTTCCGCGTTGCCGAACTCGGCTCGCGAACCGCCCGCGCGACAAATCCAGGAAGGAAGCCAAAGCATGACCACCCAGACCAATCCCATAATCGAGTACTTCCCCTCGGAGATAGAAGAGTTCGAGGCCGGAGTCAAGAGATTCCAGGCAGGGGACTGGGATCCCACCGACTTCATGGCCTTCCGCCTGCGGCAGGGCGTGTACGGCCAGCGCCAGCCCGATGTCTATATGTTCCGCGTCAAGATCCCGTTCGGCGGCATGACCGCGGACCAGCTGGATATGATGGGCAAGATAGTCGCCGAGTACGCCCCCCTCAACAAGGGCCACGTGACCACCCGCGAGAACATCCAGCTTCACCACATCCCGCTTCCCGACTCCCCGACGATTATGCGTATGCTGGCCTCCGTCGGCCTCACCACCCGCGAGGCCTGCGGAAACACCGTCCGCAACGTCACCGGCTGCGAGATAGCGGGCGTCTGCGCCCTGGAGCCGTTCGACGTCACGCCATACGCCGCCGCCTACTCGCGCTACTTCGTCCGACACCCCTTCACCCAGTCAATGCCGCGCAAGATAAAGACCGCCTTCTCCGGCTGCTCCCGCGACTGCGCCATAACCGGCATCCACGACGTGGGCTTCCTCCCCGTCATACAGGACGGGCAGAAGGGATTCAAGATAGTGATGGGCGGCGGCACCTCCATCATGCCGCGCATCGCGCCCACCCTCTACGAATTCGTCCCAGCCGACGAGTACCTGAAAGTAACGGAAGCCGCGCTCAGGGTCTTCCACAACTCCGACCAGGAGCGCCGCAACAGGATGAAGGCGCGTATCAAGTTCCTCATAGACCGCATAGGCATTGACGACTTCCGCAAGCAGGTCGAGGAGCAACTCCAGGAAGACTGGGCGCAGCGTTCGTTCGACCCGACCGGACTTCTGTTCATAGACGACGAAGAGGCCGACGCCCCCGCGCTGGACGGCGATTTCGCCTCGCCCGGCTCCGATCCCGAATTCGACCGATGGCTGGCGACCAACGTGCAGGCGCAGAAGCAGGCCGGATACCACACCGTAACCGCCAAGCTGCCCCTTGGCGACATACAGGCCGAGCAGTTCCACCAACTCGCCGACCTCACCCGAAAGTACGGCGCGAGCCGCGTCAGGCTCACGCACCAGCAGAACCTCGCCGTCCGATGGGTGCCGGAGAACGCGCTCTACGAAGTCTGGCAGCGACTGAACGAGATAGGCTTCGGCGACGCCGGCGCGCTTGAGATAACCGACGTCGTATCCTGCCCCGGCACCGATAGCTGCAAGCTCGGCATCACCTCCTCCATGGGGCTTGGCCGCGCCATCAGCGACGCCGTAAGCGTGATAGACAAAGAGGAAGACGCCCTCATCCGTAAGATGCACATCAAGATGAGCGGCTGCCCCAACGGATGCGGCCAGCACCACGTAGCGGACATCGGCTTCCACGGCGCGGCTGCCAAGGGCCCCGGCGGCCAGGTGCCAGCCTACGAAATGTTCCTCGGCGGCGGCTTCGAGAACGGCGACACCCGCATCGGCCTCCGGGTCAAGACGAAGGTTCCCGCCAAGAGTATGCCACAGGCGCTCAGAAAGGTTCTCGACTTCTACAAGGCCGAGCGCGACGACGACGAAATCTTCCGCGACTTCGCCGCCAGGGTAGGCCCTGAGTCCTTCGAGCCTCTGCTGGCCGAGTTCAAGGACATCCCCGAACTCAACCGCGACTCCCTCGATATGTACATTGACTGGAGCAAGACCGCCAAGTACATCCTCGAGCGCGGCGAAGGAGAGTGCGCCGTCTAAAGCGCTACCAGGGTCTTTCGGATATTTCCCGATACCGCTCTTCTATCGTTCGCCCTGAGCTTGTCGAAGGGCCGCCCGTTCATGGTTCGACAAGCTCACCACGAACGTAATTGGTTGATAATAGAAAGACCCTGGATACGCTACACCGAAAATTGAAAGCGCCACGCCTCCCATACATCGTCACGGGCGTGGCGTTTCTCGTCTGCCTGTGCGTGACCGCCCTGGCCGCCTGCTCGGACCTGCCCGACTCCATCCCCGAAATCCCCCCGCTCCAGACCGCCGCCCCTGCGCCATCTCCCACCCTCGAACCCGCGCCCGCCGCGACGCTTACTCCGCCCGTCGCCACGCCAACCCCAATCCCCACCGTCCCGCCCGGCGCGTCCACCATCATCCTGAGACTCTCCATTGCGCCCGCCGATACCCAAACCCCCTACGACCGCGACGACTGGAAGAGCTGGATAGACGCGGACGGCGATTGCCAGAACACCCGCCACGAGGTTCTCATCTCGGAGTCCACCATAGCGACTGAGTTCAGGGACAGCCGTCAATGCCAAGTTGTAACAGGCAGTTGGGCAGACCCTTTCACCGCAAGGGTATTCACAGACCCCCGCGACCTGGACGTTGATCACATGGTGCCTCTGGCGAACGCGCACAGGTCGGGCGGCCACGCCTGGGACGGAGAGCGCAAGCGGCAGTACGCCAACCACCTGGCCTATGAGGGACACCTGGTAGCCGTGAGCCGGTCCGCCAATCGCTCCAAGGGAAGCAGAGGCCCCGACGAGTGGAGACCGCCGAATCAAGACTACTGGTGCCAGTACGCCCTGGACTGGGCGACCATAAAGCGCGAATGGGATCTGACCGCCACGCAGTCCGAGGCGGATGCCCTGAGCGAGATGCTGGACACCTGCGACACCCGCATCTACATCCAGGCAGAGCGCCGTCAAGCCGCCCGGATAGAACCGACGCCCACGCCTGATCCTACGCCGTCTCCCCGAACCGCGCCGCCAACCCAAACCCCTGTCGCGTTGTCTCTACCAGCGCCCTCGCCGCCAACTCAAGTCCCTGTAACCTCGTCTCTTTCAGCGCCCTCGCCGCCGACCCAAACCCCTGTAACGTCGTCTCCTCCAACGCCCATACCGCCAACCCAGACTCCCGCTACCCCGACCGCTCTGCCGACCCAAACCCCCTCTCCAACCCCGTTTCCCACCCCGACGCCTATACCCACGCCGACACCAACGCTAGTGGAGTTCCCCAAACCGTCACCCGACCGAAACTGCTCAGACTTCACGAACTGGTCTGAGGCCCAGGCTTTCTTCGTATCGCATGGCGGCCCCGAATCCGATCCGTACAAACTCGACCCCGACGGCAACGGCGTGCCATGCCAGTCCATAGTCGGCGCGCCCTCGAACCCGCCCATCGAAGACCGCGACTGCTCAGACTTCGATACATGGTCAGAGGCGCAGGCGTTTTACGAGGAGCATGGCGGCCCATACTCCGACCCGCACAATCTGGACAGAGATTCCGACGGCATCGCCTGCCAGTCCCTCCGAGACGCTGCGAATACGCCCACGCCTACGTCCGGAAGATCGGAAGCGCGTTCCAGAGATACCCACAACTGCTCAGACTTCGATACATGGTCCGAAGCCCAGTCATTCTACGAATCCGAGGGCGGCCCCGCCTCAGACCCGCACCGCCTGGACAGGGACAGCGACGGCGTAGCCTGCCAATCCCTACCCGGCGCGCTCGGCGACGATTCCGCGTCCAATTCCTCCGCCGAGCCTGCGCCAACCCCCTCGACCGCCCCAATCCAGACCGCTGTTCCACCTACGCCAACTTTGGCGGAAACTCCCGCTCCAACGCCTACTCCCGCAGCGCCAACTCCGACCGCCGCGCCCGCGTCGGAGACCTTTCAGGATAGAAATTGCTCCGACTTCGATACATGGTCCGAAGCCCAGTCATTCTACGAATCCGAAGGCGGCCCCGGCTCCGACCCGCACAGACTTGACGGAAATAACGACGGCATCGCCTGCCAATCCCTGCCGGGCGCGCCCGAACCTGAATCCACGCCCACGCCCGTTTCCACAGCGCCTACGCCAACCGCCACATACAAGTCTGAGGATACTCACAACTGCTCCGACTTCGATACCTGGCGGGAAGCGCAATCATTCTACGAATCCGAAGGCGGCCCCGACTCCGACCCGCACAAACTTGACGGCAACGACGACGGCGTAGCCTGCCAATCTCTGCCCGGCGCCCCCAAGCCCGAACCAACGCCCACCCCGACTCCGGGTGATGCGAACTCGATCAAGAGAGACCGAATCCAAATGCCCCGCGTATGCTATGATTGCCCCGCCTAATCAAGTATCGGAGGTACTGCCATGCCATTCGGAGGTAACGACTGGCTCGCGTTGACGACCGAGCCAACCCTTGAGCCTGAAATCCCAATCTGCGACCCGCATCATCACTTCTGGGATATGCGAACCGAGCGCATCCCATACCAGCGCTATCTGCTCCACGAACTAGCCGACGACGTGAACAGCGGCCATAACGTCCGCTCCACCGTGTTCGTCGAAGCGCGCGCCATGTACCGCTCCAGCGGCCCGGAAGAGATGCGCCCGGTCGGCGAAGTCGAGTTCGTTCAGGGACTCGCCGCCGCCAGCGAGAGTGACTTGTACGGCCCGACGCGCGCCGCCGCCTCGATAGTGGGACACGCCAATCTTCTGCTTGGCGCCGCCGTCGAACCCGTCCTCGAAGCGCTCCAGGCCGCCAGCCCCAACCGATTTCGCGGAATCCGCCACTCTGTAACCTGGGACCCTCACCCGGAGATAACATTAACGGCGGCCCACAGGATGCAGGGCCAACTCGCCAACGACGACTTCAGGGCCGGCGCGAGAGTCCTGTCCCGAATGGGAATGTCGCTGGAAGCCTGGATGTATTCTCCCCAGCTCCCCGAACTGGCCGAATTCGCCAAGGCCGTTCCTGATCTCACGATCATCCTGAACCACATCGGCGGCCTTCTCAGGGTTGGGCCTTATGCCAACAACAACGACGAAACGCTGCGAACCTGGCGCGACGGAATCGCCGCCGTCGCCGATTGTCCCAACGTGAACGTCAAGCTGGGCGGCATCGGAATGCCCAGCAACGGATTCGATTGGCACGAAAGAGACACCCCCATCGGCTCGGAAGAACTCGCCGAATCCATGGCCCCGCTCATGAACTACTGCATAGAGCGGTTCGGCCCCGAACGCAGTATGTTCGAGAGCAACTTCCCGGTGGACAAGGTATCGTACTCCTACAACGTGATGTACAATGCCTTTAAGCGTCTGTCGAAGGGCTACTCCGACTCCGAGCGCGCCGCCATGTTCCACGACACCGCCGCCCGCGTGTACCGTGTGGAAGTCTAGCCTTTCGACGAAGCGCCCCCTGAATTTCCACAAAACATAGGTGAACCAAAATGACACTACCCGAAAGAATGAAATTCGGAATCTTCCTCGGCCCGTTCCATCGTGTCGGCGAGAACCCGACGCTGGCCATAGACCGCGACCTCGAACTGGTCCAGTGGCTGGACTATCTCGGCTACGACGAGGCGTGGATAGGCGAGCATCACAGCGCGGGCTGGGAGACTATCTCGTCCCCCGAGATCTTCATAGGAATCGCCGCCGACCGCACTCGCCACATCAAGCTCGGCACAGGCGTCATCAGCCTGCCGTATCATCATCCCCTGATGGTCGCCAACCGCATGGTGCAGCTAGACCACATGACCCACGGGCGGGTCATGTTCGGCGTCGGCCCGGGCGCGCTGCCCGGCGACGCCTACATGATGGGCATTGATCCCACCACGCAGCGCGAGAAGATGGACGAGGCTTTTGGTATCGTGCTGCGCCTGTTCACCGAGACAGAGCCGATAACCTACAAGAGCGACTGGTTCGAGCTCAACGAAGCCATGCTCCAACTGCGCCCGTTCACCAAGCCCTATATGCCCATAGCCGTGGCGTCCGTGCAGTCGCCCGCGGGCGTCGCGCTGGCCGGAAAATACGGCGCGTCAATCCTGACCATCACTGTCCCCAGGGACCCGTCCGCTACCGGCGGAACCAACCTCAGTTTCCTCTGGGACATAGCGGAGGAGTCGGCGGCGGAGCATAATCAGACCGTGAACCGATTCGATTGGCGTCTCACGGTTCCGGTTCATCTCGCCGAAAGCCGCGAGAAGGCGTTCGAGGAAGCCAGGCTTGGCGCGGGCCGCTTCCTGCGCGAGTACACCGAGGGAACCAACGGGCGCAAGGCCGCGTTCGACGGGCCGCTCGAAGAGGTCATTGACCACATGGCCGAGACCAACTCCTGGATAATCGGCACGCCCGACGACTGTATAGAAGGCATCCTGAAGCTGGAAGAGCAGAGCGGCGGCTTCGGCGGTTTCCTGGTGCAGGCGATAGACTGGGCGCCCCGCGACCGCATCCTGAACAGCTTCGAGCTTCTCGCCCGATACGTCATGCCCCGCTTCCAGGGTTCGCTCGTCGGGTTGGAGAACTCCAACCAGTGGGCCAAGTCGCGCCAGGAAACGCTGGTGCAGGGCCGCGCTCGCGCCATAGACCGCGCCCACCAGGTTTACGCCGGCAACAGAGAGTAGGGCAGGGAATACCACCATTCGGATGGCGCGAAAATCCCTTCCCTCTCAATGTCCTGATATGGGTATGCAAATGTGCGCTCAGCTATGAATACCCATCAACAAACTCCCTCTCCCTTAGGGAGAGGGCCGGGGTGAGAGTGAAATGCTTATCCCGGAACCCTTGATGGGCTGACTCCCTACTGCAAGAGCGCCGCCAGTTCCTCCGGGTGGCTCAGCATCGGGTAGTGTCCCGCGTCCATCTCATGCCAGTCCGCGTTGAGCTTCTCCGCCGTGCGACGCTGGTGCCATTCGGGCGGGTTGACGCTCAGGCGACATCGTATCACCCGCGCGTCCCATTCCCGCGCCCAGAAAGCGTCCAGTTCGCCCGGCGCGTCCGAAGCCTCGACCGGGTGCATCGTGCATCTCTCCACGGCCCACGCCCTTAATTCCGGTTCCAGATCGGCGAACAGGCGATTCTCCATCTCCTCCCGCGTCGGCCCTCGCGTCAACTCCGTCGTGGGCATCGGCGCCGTATTCGGATCGCGCTGCACTATCTCCGATACCCGCTCGCCGGGCTGCGGCGCGAGAGCGTCAACGAACGCGACGCGGCTTATCCGATCTCGCGCCAACTCCGCTATCTTGCATATCACCAGCCCGCCGGTGCTTGTCCCTACGAGAACCACGTCATTCAGGTCTTCGTAGAACATCATATCCGCCACCTCGCGCCCCTGCGCCGCGATGGTGATGCCGGGCCTTATCAAGTGGTGACGCTCCCCGCAGCCATCCAGCGTCGGCGCGTAAACCTCATGCCCCGCCTGTCTCAGAACCGCAGCCGTCGGCTTCCATATCCACCCGCCCTGAAATGATCCGTGTACCAGCACAAAGGTCGCCAATGTATTCCTCCAAATTGCCTATCTATACGTGAAGTATCAATAATGATACCATACAGATATGGAACACTATATATATACTGCGTCACCTAGTCTGCCAAGTATGGCGAATATTTCGGCCTGTGCGCTGAATTTCCGTCTCTGAGTTGGTTAGCAGACACCCCAACAGTGCTTTCTCAGATATCCGACAAGTTGTGTCCGAATCTATGGCCAATATGCGCTCCACCAACGAAATGCTACCTGAACTATTCGTCCACAGGAAATATAGCGGAAAATTCATGATGCGTGTATTGCCGAAAACTTATCGTGATCTGCTGATCAGGTGTCGGAACAAGGGGTGAGCCTGAACCGTCTTGTGAGTGTGCGCCTTGCGAGAGGCGTCGCTTGAGATTCCATCCGGGTACAGTCCATCGTTATAAATATGTTCCTGCCATAATCACCATCAGGAATAGGTACAGCGAAACTCCCCATATTATTCCCAGTATGGCTAATAGTTTCAACCAGAGCGGATGCGGTATGGATCGTTCCAGGTTTTCCATGTACGCAATGTATATGAATACAAGGAACATCCCTATGAATGCCAGCCACCAAGGAGCGAATAGCAGTGAGCGTGTCATCGACGTGAAATCCGTTTCTTGTATGACGACTGCAATGGGTATGCCCACTAGAACTAGCGCGAATGGAATCAAGACCGTTAGCGGTGCGACTTTGCCGATACGACCGGGCTTCTTCCCAATGATGGGGCCAACAGCTGCCATATATCCGGCCCCCAAAGTTACTGTAACCATACTAGCCGGGTTTAGTAGGGGGTTCATTCCCTCCGTAAGATAGAAGGCTATGGCGAACATCGCTAACTGGACGAAAAGCGCGGTCCCTACGAACCGCGCCATTGGCTCCCTCGCTTTGCGAATGAGCAACTTCATTATACTTTCAGTCTTTACTCGTCCGGGTCACAGAATGCCATGCAACTTAATGCGCCACCAACAAACGCACCGGCTGAGGTGGATACTGCGGCTGTAGCCATTACGGGCGCGGATGGGGGAGCTCCGACAGCTATAGCGGCAGCAGTAGCAGCGACTCTAATCACAGTTGCAGTCGTCATGGATTGAGCTCCTGCTGCTGCAACTTTGCTTCTGCACCCAGCCGACCAGAACTTCCAGCATGGGTCGGCGATTATGGGGTAAGCATATTCGCCTTCAGCATGGTCAACCTGAAGTGTCAGAACACCATCATTTAGGACATACTGCGTGGGTACTTCAGTGCCTGCCGAGTCGAAAGCCCATGGAGCTTCAAGGTAAGCAACATGGTCACCATTCTTACCAACTACCTGATAACCGCCTAAACCATCCATGGAGATAGTCTGTCCCTCATCTAGTTCTATGCGGTACTGAAAACTCTCAGTAGAGCTACTGTTCTCAATCACTTCCAGAAGAGCATAGCCTCCATCATCAAAGGCGAACAGTAGATTCTTATGTGTTGAGTACTCAGATGTGGGCTCATCTTCGTTCGAGATTCCCAGCTTAGTCATCCTGATCTCAGACTTATCATCGTTGAGACGTAGGAGGATACCGTCCGAAAGGGTCCGAGGTACGCTGAGTGTGTAATGTTCTCCGATCTTCTCAAAGTACAGGGACTCGCCTTCATCCTCCATTGTGTCCGATGTACCATCTTCTGAAGGTATGGGTATCTTATCTGAGCCTTCATCGGCAAAAGCTGGATTACGGAGTATATTAACTCAGTGTAAAGGGCAGTGTAAACTGCTTGTGAAAATCAGTTTAACGTTAGATTCACTGTGAAGCTGCCAATCTAAATCCACTGCGGCGGCCTGTACTGCAAAGCCTCCGCCAGATGCTCAACCTCGATGGATTCCGAGCCGGCCAGGTCGGCTATCGTGCGCGACAGTTTCAGAACGCGATGATACACCCGCGCCGACAGGTTCATCTGCCGCATCGCCGAACCCATCATCGCCGACGCCTGCTGACCCAGTTGGCAGTGCCGATGCACTTCGTTCGGCCCCATCTCCGAGTTCGTTAGCAGCGGCGTTCCCGCGAACCGCGCTCGCTGTATCTCCCGCGCCCGCTCCGTCCTTGCCCTCACGTTCTCAGACCTGTCCGCTCCGGGCGGCGCGGTCAGCTTTTCGTAGTCCACGCTCGGAACGTCCACGAATATGTCAATCCTGTCCAGAAGCGGCCCGCTCAACCGCTTGCCGTACCGCGACACCTGCGAACCCGTGCAGGTACACTGCTTCAGCGGGTCGCCGTGGTATCCGCAAGGGCAGGGGTTCATCGCGCCCACCAGCATGAAGTTCGCGGGATAGGCGACCGTCCCCTGCGCTCGGCTTATCACAACTCGCTTGTCCTCAAGCGGCTGCCGCATCGCCTCCAGGATCCGATGCCCGAACTCCGGCAGTTCGTCCAGGAACAGCACCCCGCGATGGCTCATCGTTATCTCGCCTGGCCGCGGCCTGCTTCCGCCCCCGACCAGCCCGGCGTATGAGATTGTGTGATGCGGCGACCTGAAAGGCCGCTCCGTAATCAGTGGATTCTCCCGCGTGAGCGAATCCGCCACAGAGTATATCTTCGTTACCTCTATCGCCTCTTCGTGGGTGAGCGACGGCAGAATCGTCGGCAGCGTCCGCGCCAGCAGCGTCTTGCCCGAACCCGGCGGCCCGCTCATCAGCAGGTTGTGGCTGCCCGCCGCCGCCACTTCCAGCGCGCGCTTCGACTGTTCCTGCCCGCGTATCGTGGATATGTCGAACGCGCCGTCCGCCGCGCTCGATTCCGCGCTCGTGCCGTCCCAGGTGATGGGCGTCAGCTCGCGTTCTCCGCCCAGATGTCGTATGAGGTCAACAAGGTTGCCCACCGGAAACGCCTCTATGCCCTCCACCAGCGCCGCTTCCTGGCCGTCCGGCCTCGGAACGAACACCTTGCTCACGCCCGATTCCCTGGCCAGCGCCGCCATCGGAAGAACGCCGTCCGTGTGCAAAAGGTCTCCGTTCAGCGACAACTGCCCTATGAATATCGAATCTTCGGCGGAGGGCGGAATCTGCCCCGAACTCTGGAGCAGCGCCACTGCCATCGGCAGGTCATAAGTCGAGCCCGCCTTCCTCACGTCCGCCGGGGCCAGGTTCGCGGTGATGCGGATCTGCGGAAATTCGTAGCCCGAATTGAGAACCGCCGCCCTGACCCGCGCCCTCGCTTCCTGCACCGCCGCGTCCGGCAGCCCCACCACATCGAATCTGGGCAGGCCGGGCGAAATGTCCACCTCCACGTCAACGATGAAGCCGTCCATACCGAAGACCGCGCACGACTTTACTTTGGCCAGCAATGGTTAGCTCTCCTTTGCGATGAACGGCTCTATCCCCGCAGCCTGACCAGCCGATACTGCCTGGCTCCGCGCCGCAGAACTATGACCTGGCCTTCTACCGAGTCCGCCAGCGTGACGCTCTGCCTGCCGTCCGACGCGCGCCGGTTGTTCAGCGAGACGCCGCCGCCCTGGATGAGCCGCCGCGCCTCCCCGCGCGAGGACGCCAGCCCCGTCTCGGAGACCAGATCGCGCAACTGAACCCCGTCACCCTCGAACCGCTCGCGCGGCAGCGACGACGACGGAACATCCTGGAACACGTCCAGAAGTTGATCCGCGCTCAACCCGGATATGTCGCCTCCAAAGAGCACCTCCGTCGCCGCCAGCGCCGCCTGAAGCCCGACCTCGCCGTGCGTCATACGGGTAACCTCGGCGGCCAACTTCTGCTGCGCCTCGCGCTTTTCGGGACGCTCAGACACCCCTTCCTCGAACTCGCCTATCTCGTCCAGCGCGAGCAGTGTGTAGTATTTCATAAACCGGATGGCGTCCGCGTCCGCCGTGTTCAGCCAGAACTGGTAGAACTGGAACGGAGAAGTCTGGTCAGCGTCCAGCCACACCGAGCCAGACTCGCTCTTGCCGAACTTCGCTCCGTCCGACTTGGTGACCAGCGGCGTGACGAGCGCGTGCGCCGACACCCCCCGCGCCCGGCGTATCAGGTCAACCCCGGCCGTGATGTTGCCCCACTGGTCGCTTCCGCCCATCTGGAGCAGGCAGCCGTGCCTGTCGTACAAGGTAAGGAAATCGTAGGCTTGCAGCAGCATATAGCTGAACTCAGTGTAGGATATTCCGTCCTGGATTCGACTGCGAACGGATTCCTTGGCCAGCATATAGTTGACGCTGAAGTGCTTGCCCACGTCGCGCATGAAGTCAATCGCGTTGATCTCTTCCAGCCAGTCCGCGTTGTTGATGAGCAGCGCGGCGTTCTCCCCGGCGTCGAAGTTCAGGAATCGCGCCAATTGCGCCCTGATTCCCTCCAGGTTCTCTTGCAAGACCTCCCGCGTGAGAAGCGGACGCTCTTCGGACTTTCCCCCCGGGTCGCCTATCAGCCCCGTTCCGCCGCCCGCTATGGCGATTGGCCTGTGGCCGTACTGCTGCATCCGCACCAGCGTCATTATTCCAAGCAGGTTGCCGATGTGCAGGCTGTTCGCCGACGGGTCGAAGCCGATATACCCCGTAACCTTCTCGCGCCCCAGAAGCTCTTCCAGCCCGGGAGTGAACAGTTCCTGGCCGTCGTCGGTGACGTGAATCAGGCCCCTGCCTCGGAGTTCGTCAACTATCGAATGAGTGGTTTGGGCGGCTGCCACCATAGCGCTAATCCTCCGTCGTATGCCATGAATCTCGCTACTCTTGCCTGCGAGTATCGCAGAGTTCGCTTTCCGTTGTCCATATTCTACCCTCGATGCGAGACGATTGGACGGACTGGCGCGGACTATAAGGGCCGCCCCGGCAATGGGGCGGCCCTTGGTGGGTTGGAGTTTAGTCCGGACGCTCACGTCCGGGAGGGGCGGTTATTGGCCGGTGGTGAAAGCTTGGTCTTCGGAGGGGGACGCCGGCGGCGAGTTGGTCCAGGCGCTTTCTCCGGCGTCGTTGACCGCGCGGACGCCTATGACGTAGGTCTTGGCGCTGTCGGCTCTGGTTAGGGTGTAGCTGGTTTCGGCCTGGTTGGTGGCGGCCCTGGTCCAGCTGGCGCCGCCGTCGGTGGAGTACACCACGTCGTAGCCGGCGGCCCCGTCCGCCGATCTCCAGGCGGCGGCCACGCTCTCGCCCTTGTGGACCGCCATTACGGACGCTACGGCGTCGGGCGGCGACGACGGAGGCGTGAATACCACCGTGTTGGACTTGGCGTAGCGGTTTTCGCCGTCCACCTTCAGCCTCACGAATATCTTGGCCTTGTACTCCACGCCGGCTGTGAGGTCTGGGATGTCGTGGGCGGTTACGCCGCTGTCGTAGAAGACCGCGTTCCGCTTGCCGTCCCAGTCGTTGGGCTTTCGCTCGGCGGTTTCCAGCCAGCGGATTTCGGTGTAAACGTACTTCGCTCCTTCCGGCGCGGTGTAGCTCCAGGACGCCGAACCGCTATCGCTGACCGTCAGCGACGGGCCGCCGATGTCCACAGGCGGCGATATGGACGCGCCGTCGCCCGCCGGAACTGTGTTGGAGTTGGTCCAGGGGCCCCAGCCCGCGTCGTTGCCCGCGCGAACGCCCACGATGTACGCCAGTCCGTCGTCCGCGTTGGCGATGGTAATGCTGTTGCTCTGGTGAGCGTCGGCGGCCAGCGACCAACTCGCGCCGCCGTCGGTGGAGTAGGTGACATGGTACTTGGTGGCGTTGACCACCGCGTCCCAGCCGGCGACGATGCCGCCGCCGCTTCGGCTGGCGGTTACGCTTGCCACCGGCCCCGGCGACGCGCTGGCCTGGCTGGCGCTCTTCGCGGTGATTGGGCTGGTCGTCGCGATCAGCTTCGTGCAGCCGCTATCGGTGTACGTCCCGAAGGTGTAGTCCGTGCCGGCGGTATGGCCGCTGACAGACGTGTTGCCGCTTGTGGGACCATTGCACTCATTTTCTGGGGGCGTGATATGCTTGTAATACCATGTGCCGTCGCGCTCGGACCACGCGTTCCAGTTGCGCAGGGCTATGATTATTACGCCATTTTGCACAGCCAAATGAGCCATATACGGGGTCCAGGTGGTTACCTCGTTTGACGTCGCCAGCAGACTCAAGCAGCCGCTGTCGCTGTACGCCCCGAAGGTAAAGCTTGTGCTTGTAGCCAGGCCGGTCGCGCGGGTGGTTGTCGCCGTAACCGCGCTGCTGGAGCATTGCCCGCCCGTCGGGGACGTGTACTTGTAATACCAGCCGCTCCCGGTGTAGCCGGCTATGTCCAGTCTCGCCGTGGTGGCCGTCGTCGAAGTGGCGGTGAGCGTTGACTCCGACGCCAGCGTCGTGAAGGTCTCGCTGGCCATAACGTCCGCGTTGGCGCAGTTGGTCGCGTCATACGCCTTGTAGGTGTAGGTCGTGCTGGTGCTCAGGCCGCTCAGAGTGGGGGTCGTCGTGGCATTCGCTACGCTGTGGCAGGTGTCGTCGCCAGTGGGCGCGGTGCGCTTGTACCACCACGCGCCGGAGTGGTTGCCGGAGTGGTTGACAAGGCCCAGCGTGGCCGTGGAGGTGCCGATGCCGCTGGCCGTAAGGCCCACGGTGGTATCCCTCTCAATCGTCTTATATGGACTGCTTATGCTGTATCCGACCCCGCTGACGCGGAATGTGAAAATGCGTGTGCCGTGGACCAAGTCCTCGTCCGACGCCGCGCTAAACGTTACGGTCTGCGGCGTGGAGTAGTTCTGCGCCGTGAAGTGCAGCTGCTTGTTCGAAGGGCTGGTCACCGTGATGTCCGTGTCGTTATGCGGCGCGGTCGTCGACTCGCTGATGGTGACGGTGGTGGTAGCGCCGGCGCTGGGCGGTACGCTGATGGTGACGGTGGTGGTCGCCGATCCGCCCTCGGGAACCGTCAGACCCTGTGTACGAGGCGGGTCGAAGAAGATACTCTGGTCGTTCTCTATCTTTTTGACTGTGAGGCTGGGGCCGGTGGCGTTCACCCATCCTTTTATGGTTTCTAGGGTTTTACTGTGATTATGGTACGTGCTCACCTTGTGGAGTATCGTCCGCGAAGGATTCGCGACCGGTTTGTTGTCGTCCAGGCTCGAGACGGTTACGGTCTGAGGCGTGGTGTGGCAACACAGATGGAAGAACAGTGTATTCTGGTTTCCGGTCGTATCCGGGTCGGTATCGAACGTAATTGTACTGTCGCCGCCGGGGGCGTAGGACAGCGTTACCCTATGGTCTTCCAGGTTCCCGGTATTCTCAGACAAAGCGACGGTGTAGGTGGCCGTCCCGCCTTCCGAGATAGTCAGTTCGCTGATGGACAGCGTGAGGGGCGGTTCTATCTCTCTTAGCGTCTGCTTGGCGACCGCCGCGTTGTCGTATCCGCCGCCGCTGGCGGTATGACTCAGGACAACGCTGCCCGCGTCGGCGTTGTTGTCCGGGCGGAAATTTGCGAAGACCGGTTTAGGCTGGAAGTAATCGGTCGCATCGAACACGAGAGTATTGGTGAGGATATTACCAGCACGGAATTGCAAACTTGCGCCGGGTACGGTGTTTTGGGCGGTTACCTTGACGGTTACCTCTGCAGTGGGCCGATTACGCAGAAATACACTGTATCGCGCGTTATTATATTCGGTCCCCTCGCGCAACCGCATGAGGCCCGGAAAATCAGGGCTATTGCGATATAAGTAAGAGGTAAATCCAATTACAGTGTCATCAGCCTCGCTGGCCGTCAGCGAGACCGTCGCCGAGTTGTAGTTGTTGTCCGCGCTGGCGGCGGTGTGGCTTATCGTCCGCGAGCCGCTCTCCCAGCCATAGTCGAAAGCCGCGCTCAGCGTTACGGTTTGCGCTATGTTCCAGTTCTGCGAAGTGAAGGTGAGCGTCTTGTTGGAGGGGCTGGTGACCGTGATGTCCGCGTCTCCCGCGCCTTCGGCGATGGTGACGGTAACGTCGGCGGTCGGGGCCCGCGATAGTTCGACCGTGTAGGTCGCCATGCCGCTTTCGGGAACGCTTACGCCCGTGGGGGAGCTGATCTGGATTGCGTAGTCGTCCTCCACCTCGCTGGCCAGCAGCGTGACGGCGCTGGCGTTGTCGTACCCGCCGCCGGAGGCGGTGTGGCTGAAGCCGCGGAGGCCGGTCGCGCTGTCCGAGTCCTGCGCCGCTCTCAGCGTCACCGTCTGCGGCGTGGCGTAGTTCTGCGATGTGAAGGTCAGCCGCTTGCTGGACGGGCTGGACACCCGGATGCTGGTGTCGTTATTCGGCGCGGTCGTTCCCTCCGAAATCCTCACGGTCACGTTGGACGTCGGCCGGATGTTGAGCGACACCGTGTAGGTGGCCGTCCCGCCCTCCGGGACGCTCAGGCCCGTAGCCGGGTCGAGCGTTATGACGAACTCACGCTCGTACGCCCTCAGTTCGGCGGTCAGGTCTTCGTAGTCGTGGTCATGGCTGTCGGCGGTGAGGGTGAGTACCGCGATGCCGTTTACGGAGTCCGTGTCCGGCGTGGCGTACAGGGTGACCGTCTGCGGCGTGGAGTAGTTCTGAGAAGTGAACGTCAGCCGCTTGCTGACCGGGTTTGTGACCTTGAAGCTCAAGTCGCCCGTTACGGCGATGGTGACGGTCACGTCGTCGGTGGGCTGGACGCTCAGGCTGACGTCGAAGGTCGCGCTGCGTCCTTCCGGCACGGTCAGAGAGCCGTGGGACAGGATTATGGCCTTTTCGTTCTCCGCTTCCGTGGCGACCAGGCTGGCGGAGAGGCCGTTGTAGTTGGCGTCCGCGCTGGTCGCGCTGTGGCTGATGGTTCGCGAGCCGTTCTGGGTGTCGGTGTCATCCTCGGCGGCGCTCAGCGTCACCGTCTGCGCGGTGGCGTAGTTCAGCGAAGTGAATGTGAGCGTCTTGCTGGCCGGGCTGGTGACGGTGATGTCCGCGTCGTAGCCGGTTTCGGTTCCCTCCGCTATCGTAACCGTGACATCGGAGGAAGGCGCGGACGTGAGCCTGACGGTGTAGGTGGCGCTGCCGCCTTCCGGCACGCTCAGACCGCCGGCCGGCGCGATTGTGATGGCGAAGTCGTCCTCGGCCTCGGTGGCGGTCAGCGAGCCTGTGATGTTGCTGTATCCGCCGCCGTTGGCGGTGTGGTTGATGGTTCGCGAGCCGTTCTCGCTGTCGGCGTCGTCGGCCGCCGCAAGCGTAACCGAGCGGTATGCGTCCCAGTTGTTCGGAGTGAAGCGGATGGAGCCGGTCTGGTTGCCGTTCTGGGAATCGTTGGTGTCGCGGACGCTTATGTCCGTGTCGTTCTCGCCGCCCGTCGCGCCGCGCGCCGAGACATTGACGTTGCCGTTGGGCTTGTGCGTCAGCCTGAGCTTGTAGGCCGCCGAGCCGTTTTCGGGAACGCTTATGGCGGTGATGGCGTTGTCGCTGGAGTCGGCGAATTCCAGGCCGCCGGTGTCGTTGTCGTCCTCCCGCGCGGTTATGTCCCTGGTTATGACGGCGTTGTTTACGACGCCGTAGCCGCTGTACGTACTGCCCGCGTCGCTCGCGGTGTGGGTTATGGTTCTGCGTCCGTCCGCCAGGTCGTTGTCGGCGGCGGCGCTCAGCGTCACCGTCTGCGCGGTGGCGTAGTTCTGCGAAGTGAAGGTCAGCGTCTTGCTCGACGCGACGGTTATGTCGGCGTCGGTATAGCTGCCGCTTGTGGCTTCGGCTATGGCGACGGTCACGTTCGCCGCGGGCTGCGCGTTCAGAGACACCGCGTAGGTGGCGGTGGACTCTTCTACCACAGTCAGGCTGCTGATATTGCTGTTGGCGCTGTTTCTGGTCAGGACGCGCGCCTGCGAGTCGCGCTCGGTCGCTATCAGCGAACTGGACACGCCGACGAACTCGGTCGCGCCGGACGCGGTGTGCGTGATGGCGCGGGTTCCGTTGAATTCGTGGTTGTTCGCGTTTCTGTCCGAGTCCGAATTGGCCCGCAGCCTGACGGTCTGGGGCGTGTCCCAGTTGTTCTCAGTGAAGGTGAGCTTCTTGTTCGACGGGCTGCTGACCCGGATGCTGGTATCGTCGTTCGGCGAGGCCGTTCCTTCCGCGATGGTCACGGTGACCTCGGCGGTGGGCTTGTTCGTCAGCTTGACGTTGTACGTGGCCGAATTGCCCTCCATTATCACGACGGCGCTCCGGCTGAGGATGACGCCTGCGTCATCGTCGTCCACGCTAACCGCCACGTCGCCTATGGTCTGTTCGACGTATATGGGATCGGAAGAGCTTACCGTGTGGCTGACGGTCGCGGTGTCGTCCAGGTAGTCATTGTCGTCGTGGGCGGCGGAGATGGTTACGGTCTGCGCGTTGGCGTAGTTGTTCGCGTTGAAGGTGAGCGAAGCGGGCGCGACGGTGACGTCGGAGTCGCCGGAGGCGGACAGCGCTATGGTCACGTCGGACGAGGGCGCGGTGCCGAGCTTGACGGTGTAGGAGTACGAACCGCCCTCGGCGATGACCGGGTCCCATGTCGTCGGGTTGATGGTGAGCGGCCAGCCGGGCCGCTTCACAGCCAGGCCGCGCCTGTCGTCGTCCGCTTCGGTGGCGGTTACGGCCACGGCGGGCGCGCCGCCGAAGTCCGCGCCGCTGGCGGTGTGGCGGATGGCCTTGGTTCCGTTCAGGTCGTCGGTGTCCTGCGCGGCGGTCAGGGTGACCGTCTGAGCCACTCTCCAGTTGGAGGAGGTGAAGTCGAGCGAGGCCGTCGAGAGCGTGATGTCGTCGTCGCCGGTCGCCGAGAGAGTCACCGTAACGTCGCCGGATGGCTCATTGCTCAGACGGACGTTGTAGCCGGCGGTCGCGCCTTCTGGCACGGACACGGAGGTCGCCGACACCACGATGGACGCGCTGTCGTCTTCCCTCTCGGTCGCGGTGAGCGAGGCGGAGAGGCCGGCGTAGTCGCCGCCGGAGGCGGTGTGGTTGATAGTCCGGGAGGCGTTCGCCAGGTCGTCGTCCTGGGCGGCGGACACCCGCGCGGACTGGGGGTAGTCCCAGTTGGCGGTGGTGAAGGTGAGCGTCGCCGGGCTGGCGGTGAGGTCGGAGTCGCCTGAGCCTCCGGCTATGGTTACGGTCACGTCCGCCGTGGGCTGGGTGTTGAGCCAGACGGAATACGAGTGGGATGAGCCTTCGTCCACGGTTATGGCGGAGGGCTGCAGCCGGACGGCGGGCGGTTCGATCTCATAGACGCGCTGCCACACCCAGGGCAGGTTGTAGTAGCCGCTTGTATCGTCGGTATCGCCGGTTCGGATGAGCAGGCTGGCGGAGTTGCCGCTTCTGCCCGCCGGCGTGTTGCTGGAACTGACGGTGATGGTCTGGTCGGTGTTCCAGCTGTCCGGGGTGAAGGTCACTCGCCAGGGCGTGTAGTGGATGGTGCCCAGCGAGTCTCCGTACTCATAGAGTTCGACCGGCACGTCGGCGGTGGGCTTGGACCCCAGCCTTACGCTGAAGGTGGCCGAGCCGCCCTTTGCGACGCGCATATCATCGTGGACGCTGCCGCCCGAGTCCCTGTTCCTCTGCAGGTGTTCGTCGGGTACGGTGATGATTATGCTGACCTTGGGCGCGGGGGTGGCGGTCGCGACCGGCGTGGCGGTCGGGGTTGGGAGGGTCACTGCCGGTCCGGTCTGGTCCTGGATGGAGGCCCAGAGCCTGGCGACTGTTGGGGATTGTCCGGCGTCCCAGGCGACGTGGGTGATTACCTCTGTGTCGGTGACCTCGTTGTAGTCGCCCCATCCCCAGACCTGGACGGTCTGCGGCGTGTTCCAGTTCTCGGCGGTGAAGGTGGTGGTGTCGGAGGAGCTGGCCCACTGGACGTGGACCTTCTTATAGTAATCTTCATGCGGAGATAGAATTACGGTTACGTCGGTGAGGGGCTGGCTGGCGAGCCGGACGGTGTAGGAGCGCCAGTCGTTTTCCATCAAGATGATGTCGGAGCCGCTCACGATGTCGCCTTCGATTACGAGGCCGGGCGGCTTGGCGCTGACCGTGGACGCGCCCGTGAACAGCGAAAGGGCGACCAGCCCCGCTGTGACGGCGAGGGCTATGGACGCCAGGAGGAATAGAATTTTACGGGCTAGATTACTGGGGGGGGGGGGGCTGTTCGTAACGGTGAATTCATTCCTGTTTCCTTGAGGCTAGGGTTCGGACGCGCTTAAATGATATGAAATATCAATTTTGTGCAGCCTGCATTTGATAACATAGCCGGAGTTGCCGTGTCAATACCCAGAATTATATTGCGACTATATATCAATTATACACTCATCTGGCAATAGCGATTGTCCTTGCCGAATATCGCGTTATCCGAAATGAAGCTGCTATCAATCTCGCCACTCGTCTGGCAATAGCCGTTGCGCTGTATTACCATAAGACCGCTCAGAGCGAGCGGTTCCAGCTATACAAATCCCAGCCAGCCAAAGAAGGTCACATGTCAACTGCCAGCATCGGCGAACTGACCGCCAGACAGCGAAAGATAATCCGCGCCTGGTGTATGTACGACTGGGCGAACTCGGGGTACGCTACCAGCGGCGCGACTACGATACTCCCGTTCTACTTCGTCTTTCTGTTTCAGGACGCCATGGGGCATGACGCCGTATTCTTCGGCCTAACGTTCACCGGAAGCTCCATGTGGAGCCTTGGGATAGCCGTCTCCACCGCGATAGTCGCGCTGTCCAGCCCCGTGCTGGGCGTAATAGCGGACCGGGTTCCTATCAAGAAGGCGCTCCTGTGGATATACACCGCGGTCGGTTCGCTGTTCACCGTTCTGTCCTTCTTCTCGGCGTACACTTCGCAACCCTGGTTGTGGGTGTTCGGAGTGTTCCTGATAGCGAACATCGGCTTCTCGGGCGGAATCGTGTTCTACAACTCGTTTCTGCCCCACATCGGGCCGCGCCATCTTCTGGACGACATAAGCAGCCGCGGCTTCGCGTATGGCTACGTGGGCGGCGGCCTGCTGCTCATCATCCACCTGGCCGCGCTGTTTCTCACGCAGGACACCGAAATCGCCGACCTGGTGACGCGCGTCTCTCTGGTGTCGGTGGGCTTCTGGTGGTTCGGCTGGGCGATATGGACGCTGGTGGTGGTGCCGGAGCCTCCAATAGCCAACCGCGCGCGGGGAGTAAGGACGCTGGACTACCTTTCCATCGCATTCTCAGATCTCGCGCGGACTTTCCGGGAACTGAGACGCTTCAAGGTCGTCCTGACTTACCTGATCGCGTATCTGGTGTTCAACGACGGACTTCAGACCGTATTGAGCGTAGCCGGCGCCTTCGCCGCCGACACGCTCGGCATCTCAATCGTCTTCAACATGGCGACCATTCTCATCATCCAATTCATCGCCGCGCCCGGAGCGATTCTCTTCGGAAGGCTGGCCGCTCGGTTCAGTACCAAGTCGGCGCTCGCGCTCGCGCTCGCGATATGGTGCCTGATTGTGCTGTTCGGGGTGGCGATAGCTCCGCTGCCGCCGTCGGACCGCGCGGACTTCGATTATCAACTCAGCCAGCGCCCCGGTTCGGGCGAGTACATCGTGGACAGCGCTCCCGACCTGGACGACTCGCTCCTGGATACGCGCTGGAGGGAGGAAGTGGGCGAACTGAGCGAGGGCGACGCTCTCACCGGACGCCAGGCCCGCGAACTGAGCGAGAGCGTCCGGCTGTCCGAGAACTCCGCGTACTCGATCTCCATAGCGGGCGGCGACCTGGACGGCGAGACACAGGTCGGCGCGCTCCATCCCTCCACGCTGGGGGAGGGAGCTATGGACTGGTGGACCATATTCGTGCGCGATACGGTATGGGAGCCGCTGGGCATGGACGCGAACTACCAGTGGCTGCTTCTCGGAGTGGTGGCGGGAATAGCGCTGGGCGGCAGCCAGGCGCTTGCCAGAAGCCTGTTCGCGCGGATAACGCCCGAAACCCGGAGCGGCGAGTTCTTCTCGTTCTTCGGATTCATGAGCAGGGTATCGGTCATAGTCGGCCCGATGATATACGTTCTTCTGACCGCCGTATTCGACACCCGCGTGGCCATCACGTCCCTGCTGGTGATGATAGTCGCGGGCGTCATCATCCTCAAGTGGGTTGACGTGGAACGTGGCGAGGAAGTAGCCGCGATAGAGGACGAGCGGCGCAGGTCGGCGGCGTCCGCCGAGTAGAGAACGCGCCCTTTGCGCTCAGTGGGTTGTTAGGCCGGTCGCCCGGCGTCGGCTACGCTTTCCGGGCTACCTCGGCAGCCCAAGCCCGCGCTGCGCGACGATGTTGCGCTGAATCTCCGACGTCCCCGCCGCGATAGTGGCCGACACCGACGACAGGTACAACTGCTGGATATGACCTTCCAGCGGCGACCATTTCGATCCCTGCGAAACCTGCCCCGCCATGCCCAGTATCTCCATGCCCGTCCGCGCCACTCGCTGCGTGAGTTCAGTCCCGTACATCTTGGACATCGAAGCCTCGGCGTTCGGTATCATCCCCTGGCTCTGCATCCAGGCCACCTTGTACGCCAGCCAGCGCGCCACCTCGGTCTCCGTGAACCGCTGCGCCAGCTTTCGCCTCACGTTCGCATCCTCGCTGAGCGGCTTGCCGTATCTCTCGTTCTGCTTGGCGTACTTCACCAGCGCCTCCAGCGTCCTCCGAGCGCCCGCCGAGTAGCCCACGCCCGACCGCTCGAAATCCAGCGCCACCGCCAGCGTGTACCAACCCCGGTCTTCATGTCCCACAAGATTCCCGCTCGGCACTCTCACGTCGTCGAAATACACCTCGTTGAAGTCGCGTCCGCCCGCCATGTTCTCTATCGGTCGGACGCTCACCCCCGGGCTCTTCATGTCCAGCATGAAGATGCTGATGCCCCGATGCTTCGGCGCGTCGGGATTAGTGCGCGCCGCCAGCCATCCCCAGTCCGCCACGTGCGCGCTCGACGTCCATATCTTCTGCCCGTTGATAACGTAGTCGTCGCCGTCCCGCGTCGCCGACGTCTGGAGAGAGGCCAGGTCGGATCCCGACCCCGGCTCGCTGTACAGCGTGCACCACAGCCGTTCGCCCTTCGCGATAGGCGGCAGATGCTCCGCCTTCTGCTCATCCGTCCCCGCTATCATCAGCACCGGCCCAACCCAAGAAATCGCGCCCGTCCCAAGCTCCGTGCCGGGAACGTTCTTGTACGACATCTCCTCGTTATATATCACCTGCTCCATGATAGGCCGCGCCTGGCCGCCGTACTCCTCCGGCCAGGCCAGCGTGAGCCAGCCCTTATCCGCGAGCGCCTGCGTCATCTGCCGCGTGAAATCCTGCCGCTCCTCGGCGGACTGCCCCGCCTGCCCGAGCGGATCCCAGTCCTCCGGAAGCGTCTCTCGCAGGAAATCCCGAATCTCCCGCCGAAAATCCTCTTCCCTCTGCGTAAACTGTATATCCATCGAACCCCTCCAAAGCACTGAATCCAACCTTGCCCACAGTCTATGACTGCCGCCCAAGCCCGTCAAGGGGATGCCGTCCGTCAGACAAGGTCCTTCGATTATCAACCAATTACGTTCGTGGTGAGCTTGTCGAACCATGAACGGGCGGCCCTTCGACAAGCTCAGGGCGAACGACATAAGCGGTATCGGGAAATAACCGAAAGACCTGGCAGTCAGCCCCTACCTCGCGCCTTGTCCCGACTCCGGCGCTTGCGATTCGTCGCCGAGAGTTCCATCTTGCGTAGCCGAAGGTTCTTCGGAGTGACTTCCACCAATTCGTCGTCGGAGATGAAGCTCAACGCCTCTTCCAGGCTCAGACTGATTGTGGAGTTCAGCCGCCTGGTTATCTCAGCCGTCGAAGAACGCATATTGGTGAGCTTCTTTTCTTTGCATACGTTGATCTCCACATCCGCGTTTCGACGGTGAGAGCCGACTATCATTCCCTCGTAAACCATGGTTCCGGGGTCTATGAACGTATCGCCCCGGCCCTGGGCGTTCAGCAATCCATAAGTAACCGCCACGCCTCTCTCCGACGCCACCAGCGCTCCGCCCCGGTGGAACTTTATCTCGCCCTCCATCGGCTCGTAGGAAGTGAACGCGCTGCTGTGAACCCCGTCTCCCCGCGTGGTTCTCAGAAAGAAAGCGTTGAATCCTATGAGACCCCGAGTCGGCAGCTTGTACTCTATATGGACGTAGCCGTCCTCGCCGTAGCGCATATCTCGCAACTGCCCCATGTTGGAGGACAGGTATTCCGTCAGCGCGCCCACGTACTCTTCGCGCGTGGTCACGCTCAATATCTCGTATGGTTCGTGTACTTTGCCGCCAATCACTTTGGTGACCGGCGCGGGACGGGACACCTGGAACTCGTACTGTTCGCGGCGCATCGTCTCTATGAGAATGGATAGGTGCAGCTCCCCACGTCCGGCGACCACGAAGACGTCCGGGCTGGGAGTGCTCTCCACCCGCAGGCTGACATTGGTTCTCAACTCCCTCCTCAGCCGTTCGTGGAGATTGCGCGAAGTGCAGTAGTCGCCCTCTTTGCCCATGAATGGCGACGTGTTGACTCCGAAGGTCATACGCACGGTGGGTTCGTTGATGGCGATGGACGGCAGCGCCGACGGGCTTTCTGGCGACGCGATGGTATCGCTATTGACACCCCCTCAAGACCCGTCACCGCCACTATGTCCCCCGCGCGCGCCTCCGAAACCTCCACTTTGTCCATCCCCCGGAACACGAATACCCGGTCCGCCTCGTGATAGGCGGCTTCGCGCTCGCGGCCCAGCAGAGCCGCCGCGTCGCCCTTCCTGAGCGTTCCATTCGTTATCCGGCCGATTGCTACCTGTCCTTGATAGTTGTCATAGTCCAGCGCCGCGACCAGCATTTGCAGAGGCGCGTCCGGGTCTCCCGTAGGCGGCGGCACCGACTCCAGTATCGCCTCGAACAGCGGCTGCATATCCCGGTTTGGTTCATCGAGGCCCGTCTTGGCGTAGCCCCCCTTCGCCGAGGCGTACAGTGTCGGAAAATCCAGCTGGTCCGCGTTGGTGGCGACGTCCAGGAACAAGTCCTGCACCATCTCTTCCACCTCGGCTACCCGCGCTTCCGGTCGGTCAATCTTATTGATAACCACCATCGGCGTGACGTTCCGCTGAAGAGCCTGCCGAAGGACGTAATTAGTCTGTGGCATAGGCCCGTCCACCGCGTCAACCAGCAGCAGGCAGCCGTCCGCCATGTTCATCACACGCTCCACCTCGCCGCTGAAGTCCGCGTGGCCGGGCGTGTCTATTATGTTGATCCTGACCCCCCGATACGAAACCGAGGCGTTCTTGGCCAGGATAGTAATGCCGCGTTCCCGCTCCAGCGGATTGGTGTCCATGATAAGGCTGCCAACCTGCTGGTGCGCCTGGAAGACCTTGCCCTGCTTCAGCAGCGCGTCAACCAGCGTAGTCTTGCCATGGTCCACGTGGGCTATGATAGCCAGGTTCCGAATCGTGTCTTGCCTATGTTCCCTCAAATCAAATCTCTCCAACATGAATCTACGAAGCCGACCGCCGCCCACGCCGCCACTTCACCGCTCGCCACCCGACGAACCCCACAACCGCCAGCCCCATCACTACCAGCGCGCCATTCTCGTATGGCGCTATCAACTTGCTTATGTCCGCCCAGTTTTCCCCAAGGATCCAGCCTATATAGGTCAGAATCAGATTCCACACCGTCGTCCCAAGCGTGGTATAGATGAGAAACCGCGCCATGTTCATCCGCGTGTATCCGGCGGGAACGGAGATTATGCTGCGAATGAGCGGAATCAGCCGCCCGAAGAAGATAATCGCCTCTCCGTACCGCTCGAACCACGCCGCCGCGCGATCCAGGTCCTTCTCCGAGATCAGCGCGTACTTGCCATACGCTTCCACCATCCGGCGGACGCCCGCCTCTCGCGCGAAGTACCCGATAGCGTACAGAACCACCGCCCCGATAAGCGAACCGACCGTCCCCGCCGCCACCGCGCCCCAGAAGTTCATCTCCCCCTTCGCCGAAAGCGCGCCCGCGAACGGCAGCACGGCCTCAGACGGTATAGGCGGGAAGATGTTCTCCAACGCCATCGCCAGGACTATCCCCGGATAGCCTATCGCCGCGATAAGCGACTCTATCCAGCCGCCGACCTGCTCCAACAGGTGCATTATTCAGCGTCTCCCCGCGAAGAACTCACGCCATCCCCGCCAATTCCAGGACGCGGCGAACATTCTCCGCCCCCGGGTTGCGCTCACCGGACTGCACTTCCTTCACCACTTGGACTATCGCCGCGTTGATGGGAGTCGGAACGCCCGACTTCCGCCCCTGCTCCACGATGTACCCGTTCATGAACTCAATCTCCGTCCGCCGTCCCTTCTCCACGTCCTGCCCCATGGACGACTTCCAATCCGCGCCTCCTCCGCTCGGCTGGAACTTCGCGTCCAGTTCCTCATAGACCTCGCCGTCGTCCGCCTTGGCGAACGTCTCCGCCGAAACGCCCCGAATCGGCTCAACCTGGTAATTCTGCGCCAGCGCCACCTGGCAAGACTCTTTGCATATATTGATCTGGATGCGCCGCGCCTCCGGCATGGACGCAACCCCCTGCGCTCCCAGCGCGGTCATCGCGCCCACCGGGTTGCCCGACGAGTTCGTCGTCAGCTTCGACCACCGCTCGCCCCACAGGTTCGACGTCGCCTTCGCGTCGTCAACGCACATCAGTATCTCAACCAGTTCCTCCACCCTCGGCGTAATACGCCCATGCAACTCTCCCACGCGGAAGACCACGTGGCCGCGCCCTCTGCCCGGAGGCCCGCCGCGCGTCACGTGTCCCGGCTCCCATAGCGCCACCGTTATGCTCGACATGATGCAGCCCACCGCGCGGTCGTATCCCGCTATCGAGGCCACCAGTTGGTCGTTCATGCAGTTCTGCGACGACACCACAACCCCGTCGGCCTTCACCAGCCGCTTCAGGAAGTGCGCGGCCCACTCCGTATCGTAGCTCTTCATCGCCAGGAAGCCGATGTCGAAATCCCCGTCCAGCTGCATCGCGTCCGACAGGTGGAACGCCTTCACCGGAATGGTGAAATCCCCCTGGCTGCCCGACGCCCGCAGCCCATCCCGCCGCATCGTCTCCACGTGTTCCCCCCACATATCCACCAGCGTTACGTCGTATCCCTCTTTCGTCATGTACGCGCCCAGATAGCTCCCCGCGGCGCCCGCCCCCATAATCACAATGCGCTTAGACATTATCTTCCCCTCCAGGTTGATCAGGTTGTGTGGATGAATGTTCCAGTCTTGCCAGACGAATCATCCGATTCACGAAGGTTTCACCTATTCCCAAATTCAGCTCTAAGTCATGATCGCTGAGTATTCCAGTGTAAAAGTGGTTGTGCAGACTGCCGGTTACCGACTTGAGTCCTAGGTCAAGCTCGTTTCTCAGGCCGTACTTGTCGCCTAATCGCGAGATGATCGCGTCTCTGTCTCTATTCCTGCTGGGGTGGCGCGGTGTCAATGAGTGGTTCGCCGCCCAGATAGCTTGCGCCGCCGCTCCCCATACAGCTTCCGCCGCGACCATCCCCATTCCAGCTTCCTTAAGGATATCCACCGCGAGCAGAAATGTTTCAGCCGCCTCTATGTGTTCCTGATACATCACTTGGATATATTCTGGTCGGCTGCCAGTTTCGCCAATTTGGTGATAAACTCTTTGACCGACTTGCGCCCCATCTCAATACCTATGTCCGACCACACAAATTCCGGCCATTCAAGCCAGCAGCCCTCTGCCTGTTCCCGGAAACCGTCCGCTACGCTGAAAAAGGCGAAGTGGATAGGATAGCCGGGACTGTTTCCCTTCTCATCCACATTGTCCAGCCGATAGACGACTTTCTTGAGGTCGCCCGGGGTATCCTTCGGCCAGCCGTGTTTGTCCGCGACAGCCGACAGACCCGCGCAAGCGGCTTTCCACATCAACATGGAGCCTTTTCGCGTTTTGCCCGCCTCGAACTCGCGGTCCGCCTCGGCCAGCAGTTCACGCGCTTCCAGGATATAGTCTTGTGTCAGCATCGAATCCTCCTGTGATAACTGAAAACCGAAAGCCACTCTACGGCGTCTCTACCTCCAGCTCGAATTGGAAACTCTGTCCGCCCACCGTAGCCGAAACCTTTCGCGTCGCGCCGTTCGCCGGATAGACCCCGCCCGGCGACGCGATTACCCGGCCATCCTCGTCCAGCGCGGTATATTCAACCCCCGAAGAGCGTATCGAAATCGCCCCCGTCAAGTCGAGTCCGACGAAAGACTTTATCTCCGCTATCATCCGTTCCTGGTCTAAGAATATCTCGCGCGCCTCTTCCACCGACACCGCCTCAAAGCGTATCCTCGCGCCCGGCATCGCCTGCGCCAGCCACCCTATATCCGGGCTTATCACCGTCGCTATCTTCGTGTATCCGCCCGTCGTGCCGCGGTCCGCCAACAGTATTATCGGCGTTCCGCTGCCCGGAACCTGCACGGAGCCGAGCGCCGTCCCGTCCGAAACTATGTCGAACCCGCCTATATGCTCGATGACAGGCCCATCCAGACGATACCCCGTCCTGTCCGCGTCGTTCGACACCGTGTACTCCGAATTGAGCAGGGTAGAGACGCCCGCTCGCGTGAAGGCGTCGTCCTGCGGCCCAAGAACCACCCTGAGCGTGAATTCCTGCCCGTAGGTGGACTGTCTGCTTATCTTGGGCGGCAGCCTGTTCGGTGCGGAAGCCGTCGGATGCGCCGAATCCCCGCTGGACAGAAAATCCCCCGCCCTGAGCGCGCGACCCTCGAATCCGCCGAACCCGCCCTTCAGGTCCGTGGCCCTGCTGTTCATCACGAGCGGAGCGTCTATCCCGCCCGCTACCGCAAGGTACGCCCGAACCCCGTCCCTCGGAGCGCCGAAACTCAGTACAGATCCCGCCGACGCCCGAACCGACTCCCACTCCGGCATCGGATTGCCGTCCAGCGTCGGCTCCAGGTCAGCGCCGTCAACCGCGATGACCGTCTCCTCCATGAACCTGATTGTCGGCCCGATTGCCGTGATCTCAAGCCCGGCCAGATGGTCGCGGTTGCCCACCAGGATATTAGCGATCCGAAGCGACGCGCTGTCCAACGCCCCGCAAACCGGAATCCCGTATCGCTGGTATCCGAAACGCCCCAGGTCCTGCACGGTAGTCAGCAGCCCGGGAGACACTATTTCCATCGTTGACATATCACAAACCCATCGCCGCGCGTTTCAATACCAAGATTGGCCTATCCGGGGCCTCCGAGACCCTGGGTCTTTTCGTTCTCGCCTAGTCTTCGATCTCTCGTTCGCCCTGAGCCTGTCGAAGGGCAGTCCGTCTAACTCCCATCCCGAACCCGCCGCTCTATCTCCCTGTACTCCGCTTCACCCTCCAACGGAACGAACCTCACCCGGTCCCCCGCGTTGATTACCGTCGGCGGGTCCGATTTGGGATCGAACAGCTTCAGCGGCGTCCGTCCTATCAGCTGCCAGCCCCCCGGACTCGCCACCGGATACGCGCCCGTCTGCGTCTCCGCGATGCCCACCGAACCCCCCGGAATCAGCGTTCTAGGAACGCTCAGTCGGGGAGTGTCCAATCTCGGATCCAGCCCTCCCAGGTACGGAAACCCCGGGCTGAACCCCATCGCGTAAACCAGGTAGTCCGAACCCGAATGTATCTCTATCACCTCCGCCTCGGACAAACCCGCGTTCTCCGACACGAACCCGATGTCCGGGCCGTACTCCCCGCCGTACAGTGTCGGTATCTCCACCAACCGCTGCCCGCCGGACGCGCCGACCTCCTCCATGTCCAGGTCCAGAATCGCCTGCTGAAGCGTCTCGTATCTGGTAAGCAATGGGTCGAAGTGAAGCGTGATAGACCTGTACGTCGGCACAAGTTCCACCACGCCGTCCAGTTGCGCGCGCTCTATCGCCGCGCTCGCCCCGTGAACCAGCGCGTTTATCTCCGGGTCAATCTCAGACCCGAACTCCACCACCATCGCCCGGTCCCCCGACGGCAAAAATACCGGCTTCCGTTCCGTCTCCATCGCTACACCCTGTTCACGCTAATCGTCATTCCCGCGCCTCTCACCGTTATTCATTCCCCGTCTCTCACCGTCATTCCCGCGAAAGCGGGAATCCATACCTGCGGCTTGATTAGTCGCAGTTTAGCCTTCTCGGAGCGTTCTACATTCAGACGCGACAGAACCTACACCAGTTCCCCCAGCGGCTTGATCTCCACGCCCTCTTCCTCCAGCGCCTCTTTCAGTGCCCGCGCCATCTCCACCGCCCCCGGAGTATCCCCGTGCAGGCAAAGGCTGTCCGCCTGCACCTCTATCACGTCCCCGTTGATGGCTTGCGCCTTGCCGTCCCGCACCATCCGCAGGCTGCGCTCCACCACCTCGCCCGTGTCGTGAATCACCGAGCCCGGCTTCGACCTCGAAACCAGCGTCCCGTCCGGGTTCAGCGCGCGGTCCGCGAATATCTCCCGACCCACGCGCAACCCCATGTCCTCCGCTATCCCGATCCACTTCGACCCCGCCAGCGCCAGCAGCGCCACGCTTTCGTCAACCTCCAGAACCGCCTCGCATATCGCCCGCGCCAACTCGTCATCGTCCACCGCCATGTTGTACATAGCCCCGTGCGGCTTCACGTGTTGTAGCTTCCCGCTCTTCGTGAACGCCTGGAGAGCGCCCATCTGGTAGATCACGTCGTTCTTCGCCTCGTCCGGCGACACTATCATATTCCGCCTGCCGAACCCCGACAGGTCCGGGAAACTCGGATGCGCGCCGACAGCCACCTCCCGCTCCTCAGCCAGCCTCACCGTCTCGCGCATCCAGTTCGGATCCCCAGCGTGGAACCCGCAGGCGATATTCGCCGACGTGATGTACTTGATGACCTCTTCATCGTAGCCCATCTTGTACATTCCGAAACTCTCGCCCATGTCGCAGTTGAAATCAATTCGGTTGCCCATAGCCCTCTCCAAAACTTGATGCTTGCTCGCGCCCCCAATTATATCCACCCCCCGCCAAACAATCCACAGCCCGCGCTAAATCCCCAGAGTCTTTCGGATATTTCCCGATACCGCTTCTGTCGTTCGCCCTGAGCCTCGCCTTCGGTCTCTCGTTCGCCCTGAGCTTGTCGAAGGGCCGCCCGTTCATGGCTCGCCCTGAGCTTGACGAAGGGAGCTTGTCGAAGGGCCGCCACGAACGTAATTGATTGATAATTGAAAGACCCCCGCCAAATCAACTATACATCCATTCCTCTTATGCGCTACAATATACCCGTAAAGAACAAGATTTCTAACCCGCAGACATAAATCAGAGGTTATGCAAATGAAAAATCCGGAGTCCGAAAAATTTCTCCCATAGCTAACGCAGGTGAAACGCTGGTCAACGCTGGTGTTCTAATCACCTGTTGCTCACCAGTTAAACCACCAGTTACCACCTGTTGCAATATAAACCGAGATATATCAGACTACTCCGGAACGTCCACGACTGAACAAAAGCGCTCCAACGCGAATGAGGACTTGCCAACTTGAACGATCTCCCGCCCAAGCAGCTCAGCATGATAATCGCCGCCGAAGCCGCCCGCCGCCTGCCCGCGCCTACTCCGCCGCCCGGCTTCGACCTCCGCTCATACCAACCCGGCGACGAAGACTCTTGGGTAGCGTTGATAAACACGGGCGAGTACGGCTCCGACTGGGACCGCGCCCGCTTCGACGAGTACATGACCGGCCCCGAGCGCGTCCCCGGCTCCCGCCTCGCCGAGCGGGAAGGGGAGATAGTCGCCGCCACCTTCGCCTCCGTCCAGCCCGACATGGACGACACGGGCCGCGTGGACTTCGTAACCGGCCTCCCCCAATATCGCGGACTCGGACTAGGCAGGCTGGTATGTACCGCCGTCGTCCGATACCTGGTTGACAGGGGATACTCCCGCGTTATCCTGTTCACCGACGACTGGCGGCTGCCCGCGATCGGCCTATACCTCTCCATGGGCTTCCAGCCCCAAATGACCCGCGAGGATATGCCCCAACGCTGGCAGAAGATAAGACGCAGGCTACGATAATCGTCATTCCCGTGAAAACGGGAATCCAGAGGCAACTATACGGGTGGGTCTGGATAAATCGAACGGCCTTGCATCATGGAGACGAATAGATGAAAGAACTGCGACTCGGCCTAGCCGGACTCGGACACGGCGAAACCCTCCTCAGAGCCAACCGCTCCGACATACCCATCCGCGTGACCGCCCTCTGCGACACCAACGAAGACAGGCTGGAAGAGGCAGGCCGCGAACACGGCATATCCAACCTCACCACCGACTTCGACGAACTCGCTGCCCGCCCCGACATTGACATAGTGGGCATATACACCCCCGGCCCGCTTCACGCCGACCAGATACTCACCGCCCTCGACGCGGGCAAGCGCGTCATGGTCACCAAGTCCATGGTCTATACTATGGAAGAGGCCGAGCGGGTAGTGGAGGCCGTGGACAAGACCGGCCTTACCCTGCTCGTAACCCAGACCATGCGAGGCCGCTACGACTTCATGGAAGCCAAGCGCCTCTGCGACGCCGGCGCGATAGGCGACCTCTTCATGGCCGAAGCCCACTACGTCCACGACCTCCGCCCCGTCTATGAACAGACCCCCTGGCGCGTCGCCATGCCCCAGGACTTGATACTCGGTGGCGCGTGCCACCCGATTGACCTTCTGCGATGGTTCATGGGCGACATAGCCGAAGTCCACTGCTACGGCCTCAGAAGCGGCGTATCACCCGACTATCCGCAGGAAGACACCTTCGTCATCAACGTCAAATTCGCAAGTGGCAAGATAGGCCGCGTCGCCAACTTCCTCGGCGTCATTCACACCCCCGGCGTCCCCATGAACAGCCTTAGCGTGTACGGAACCAAAGGCACAATCCTCGACAACAAGATACGCCTCGACGCCGACGAGTGGCTGCCCCAGCGAACCTACTCGATAGAGTATCCCCCGGCGGGCGGACACCGCGGCGAGATGATGGTCATGCTCCGGCACATGGCCGACTGCGTTCTCAACGGCGCGACCCCCTGGGTGGGCGCGAGAGAAGGCGCGCGGGTCGTATCCACCGGCCTCGCCTGCTGGGACTCCCTCAGATCCGGCGCCCCCGCCGAAGTCCGCAACGAGTTCTGACGAAGGAAAACCAGGGAGCCAAGGCGCTGTCTAAACGCGCGCCATGACCCGATGCCGACAACATCCTATATATCTTGAAATCCCGAACACTCTGATTCAGACAAAGTAGAGAGGCGATACGTCATGAACCACAACGATGCGGCGCGGCGCGCCGGAGAATACCTCGCCGCCGAGTACATAGCCAGGCGGCCCCTCGACATAATGCGACAACCCTTCGCGCCCCGCTCCCAGGCGGAAGCCTACGCGATCCAGGACGCTTTCCAGAATCGCATGGCCGCCGAGCGCGGCCCCGCCGTAGGCTACAAGATAGCCTACACCAACGCCATAATGCGCGAGCGTTCGGGCGTAACCGCGCCCTGTTCCGGGCGGATACTCTCCAAGGGCGTTCTTCATTCGCCCGCGACCGTCCGACGAGATGACTTTGTTCGTCTGGGCGTCGAGTGCGAGGTCGCCGTCAAGCTGGCCGTCGACATACCCGCCTCCGGCGCGCCCTACTCCCGCGACGGCATAACCGACGCCATCGAGTGGCTTGCCGCTTCCTTCGAAGTTATTGACGGACGCGAGGCCGCCGACGCCGAAGGCCAGGATCCCGCGCTCAAGGCCATCGTCACAAACATCAGCAACGCCGGCGCCGTTCTCGGACAGCCGGTGAACGATTGGCGTGGAATAGACCTCCCCGCGTCCAGGGGCAGCCTCGCTGTGAACGGCGAACCGATAAGCGAGGGCAGGGGAGCGGACGTCCTCGGCCACCCTGTCGAACCCGTCGCCTGGCTTGCCAACAACCTCGCCCAACTGGGCGAGAGCCTCAAGGCCGGCGCGATAATCCTGACCGGAAGTTTCGTCCCGCCCTATATGCTGAACGCCGGCGACTCGACTGTCGTCTCCATAGACGGGCTGGGCGAAGCCCGACTTGAAGTGTCCTGATTATTGCCCTCCCTCTCGATGAGCTGACAAGGTAGGCAAAGTCCCTTCCCCCTTGATGGGCTCACAGAGGTAGGCAAGAGTCCCTTCCCCCTTGATGGGCTTACAGGGGTAGGCAAGAGTCCCTTCCCCCTTGATGGGGGAAGGTTAGGATGGGGGTGAAACCCCAACCGCTATACCAGCGCGTTATGCCCCGTGAGGTCGCGCCCAAGTATCAGCGTATGAACATCATGCGTCCCTTCGTATGTGTCCACCGTCTCCAGGTTCAGCATATGCCGAATGGCCGGATGCTCCAGCACGATGCCCGATCCGCCCAGTATCTCCCGCGCCGACCGCGCCGCCTTCAGCGCGCTTCTCACGTTCTCCCGCTTGGCGAGCGAGACCTGCGTGAATCCCATCTTCCCCTGGTCCTTCAGAACCGCCAGCCGCCACGACAGCAATAGCCCCCGGGTATGGTCCGATACCATGTCCACCAACTTGTCCTGAACCAACTGCCGAGACGCTATCGGCTGCCCGAACGTCTCGCGCGTCTGAGCGAAGTCCAGCGCGTCCTGGTAAACCGCCTCGGTCGCGCCCAACACGCCCCACGTTATCCCGTATCGCGCCTGTGTCAGGCAGGACAGCGGCCCACGCAGTCCCGCCACGTCCGGCAGCGCCGCGCTCGCCGGAACGCGGCAGTCCTCCATCACCAGTTCGCTCGTCACCGACGCCCGCATACTCATCTTATGCTTGATAGCGTTCGCCGTGAATCCGGGCGTGTCCGTCGGCACCAGGAATCCCCGTACCACGCCGTCATCGTCCGCCGCCCACACCAGCGCCACGTCTGCGATATTGCCGTTCGTGATCCACATCTTCGACCCGTTCAGAACGTAGCTCTCGCCGTCCTTCGCGGCCCGCGTCCGCATAGCGCCCGGGTCCGAACCGCCCTCATGCTCCGTCAGCCCGAAGCACCCGATGACCTCCCCCTTCGCCATCCTCGGCAGATATTCCCGCTTCTGCTCCTCCGAGCCGTATGAGTAGATAGGATACATCACCAACGCCCCCTGCACGCTGGCGAAGCTCCGCAGCCCCGAGTCCACCCGCTCCAACTCATACATGATGAGGCCGTATGATATGTTGTTCACCCCCGCCGCGCCGTACTCCACTGGCAGGTTCGCGCCAAAGTAGCCCATCTCGCCCAGCTTTGGCACGAGACGCTTGGGGAATTCCCCGCGCTCCCAATAGTCCGCTATGTCCGGCGCCGCTTCCGAGTCCAGGAATTCCCGCGCCGTCGCCTGAACCTGCTTCTCTTCTTCGCCCAGCATATCCAATACGTTGTAGTAATCCAGCATCTCGCCCGTCCTGTGTCTTAGCGTTTCCGATGATTGTAAAGGTTCGCCGCCCGCAAGCGATAGCGGGGTCTTTCAATTATCAACCAATTACGTTCGTGGTGAGCTTGTCGAACCATGAACGGGCGGCCCTTCGGTAAGCTCAGGGCGAACGACAGAAGCGGTATCGGGAAATAACCGAAAGACCCCGCAAGCGATAGTCGGCGCGATTGACGCCCATCCGCCCCAATGCTAACATTCGACTACAAGCCATCTCATAAATACCGACACGTCCCTTATGGGGGCCTAATCCCCTCTCCCTTGATGGGATAGGGCTAGGGTGAGGGTGAAAACCTACGGATCCTACCGAGGGCTGATGTTTATGAGGTAGCTTCTAGCAAGGTGCGACAATGCCAGTTTCCCGATTCCACAGCCCCCCGACGCTCGGCGCGCCTACCCACGTCAGCTTGGACGAATCCTACGACCGATGCGCGCGCCTGGCCCGCTCTCACTACGAGAACTTCACAGTCGCGTCCCTCTTTCTCCCCGCCGACAAGCGCAGGCACTTCTACGCCATATACGCCTTCTGCCGCTTCGTTGACGACCTCGGTGACGAGTTCCAGGGCGACAGGCTGAACGCGCTTGATTACTGGCAAGCCGAGACCGAAGCCTGCTACTCCGGCGCTCCGTCCCACCCTTATATGATAGCGCTCCAAGACACCATCCGCGCCTTCGACATACCCAGAGAGCCGTTCCTGCGTCTCATAGAGGCCAACCGCATGGATCAGTCCGTCTCCCGCTATCCCGCCTACGCCGACCTCGAATACTACTGCCGACATTCAGCCAATCCCGTTGGCCGCCTCGTCCTGTACGTGTGCGGCTACCGCGACCGGGAACGCCAGCGCCTCTCCGACCACACCTGCACCGCGCTCCAACTCGCCAACTTCTGGCAGGACGTATCCCGCGATTACGACAAGGGCCGCATATACATTCCGCTTGAGGACATAGACAGGTTCGGCTACTCTGAAGACCAACTCGCCCGCCGCGAGGCCACCCGGAACTTTCGGAGTCTCATGAAATTCCAGGTTGACCGCGCGAGAGACTTGTTCGAGAAGGGCCTGCCCCTGGTTGACTTGGTTGACGACAGCCTCAAGTTGGACATAGCCCTGTTCAGCAGAGGCGGCATGAGTGTTCTGGACAGCATCGAGCGACAGAACTACGACACGCTGAGCCGCCGCCCCGTGGTCGGCAAGGGTAAGAAGATATACCTGATCCTGAGTACCCTGTTGAAGCTGAAACTGCTGGGAAGGGCGTGAAGGCGCGAATATGGCAGGGTCGCGGTTATTTCTCGATACCGCTTCTGTCGTTTGCCCTGAGCTTGTCGAAGGGCGCCCGTTCATGGTTCGATAAGCTCACCACGAACGTAATTGGTTGATAATCGAAAGACCCTGGTGAACATGGCGACCGACCTCGACATGGCCTACGACTACTGCCGGCGCGTAGCCAAGACCGAAGCGAAGAACTTCTACTACGCTTTCAGGACGCTGCCTTACGCCAAGCGACGCGCTATCTACGCCGTCTATGCCTTCTGTCGCCACTGCGACGACGTCGCCGACGAAGAACTCCCCCCGGAGGATAAGAGAAGGCTTCTGTCCCAGACCCGCGACCGCCTTCGCGATCCGGCCCTCGCTCACGACGATCCCGTATTCATAGCCCTCGAAAGCGCCATCGCCGACTTCGGAATACCCCGCCGCTACTTCGAGGACGTCATACGCGGCGTGGAGACGGATTTGTCCATATCGCGCTTCCAGACCTTCGACGACCTGCGCGACTATTGCTACCTCGTGGCTTCCACCGTCGGCCTTATATGTATCGAGATATTCGGCTACGACGACCCCGCCGCCGTCGAGTACGCCGTGGACCTGGGCATAGCCATGCAGCTGACCAACATAATGCGCGATGTCAAGGAAGACGCCGACAGAGGCCGAATCTACCTCCCCCTCGACGATATTGCCCGCTTCGGCTACTCCGAGCGTGAACTGATGGCAGGTCTGAACAACGAGAACTTCCGCGCTCTGATGGACTTCCAGGCCGCCCGCGCCTGGCGCTATTTCGACTCCGGCGCGAGGCTGTTCCCGCTGCTCTCGCGCGAGTCCCGCGCCTGCGCCGCCGTCCTCCACCAGCTATACAGCAGGATTCTCGACCGCATGGAAGAAACAGGCTACGACGTGTTCCGGCGTCGCATCGGGCTGAGCCTGAGCGAGAAACTGCTGCTCGTAGCCAAGCTCTGGGCCGGAAATATGACACCCAATCTCGCCTTCCGACGCGGGCGTTAGGGCAGGTCGCGCCGCTGTGTCCGACCGCCCGAACAGAGGGAATATCGCTGTACTTGGCGGCGGACTGGCTGGGCTTTCAGTCGCTCGGTCGCTCATAGAAATGGGCTTCCGCGTAACGCTGGTTGAGAAGCGCCCCTTTCTCGGTGGAAGAGCGTTTTCCTTCCACTCCCGCGACGCCGGGGTGGAAGTGGACAACGGCCAGCACGTCTTCATGGGCTGCTGTACCTACTACATCGCCTTCCTCCGAACCATCGGCGCATACCACGACGCCACCCTCCAGCGCTCGCTTCGCGCGGAGGTCATTCTCGACGGCAAGAGGGGAACGCTCTCCGGTTCGCCGCGTCTCGGCCCTCTTCACCTGATACCCTCTTTCCTGCGCTACCCGCATCTCGGCGCGGGAGACAAAGCGCGAGTCGTGTTCGGACTACTGAAGGCGCGGTTCGCCGACAGGCGCGAGAACGCTGAATCGCTCGATTCCCAGACCTTCTACGACTGGCTGAAACGTAACCGCCAGTCCGAAAGGGCGATAGAAAATCTCTGGAACCTGATAATACTGCCCACGCTGAACGACGACTCGCGCGACGTGAGCGCGGACATGGCGCTGATGGTCATTCAGGAGGGCCTGCTGAAAACGCCCCGCGACGCCGCTATCGGATACGCCCGCGCGGGACTTGGCTCTATCTCAGATGTCCACGCCCGACGCTTCATCGAAGACAGCGGCGGCTCTATAATCTCTGGGAAGACAGTCCGCTCCCTCGCCTTCGACGGCGACCGAGTTCTCGGCGCGCGCCTCTCCGACGGAACCACGCTTGAGGCGGACGCCTATGTTAGCGCGCTCCCCTTCGACGCGCTTCTCGGTTGCCTATCTCCCGAATGGCTTTTGGACCCCTTCTTCCGGTCGGTCGCCGGTCTAAGTTACGCTCCTATCATAAACGCGCATCTCTGGTACGACCGCAAGATAATGGATGACCCCTTCCTCGCCTTCCTGGACAGTCCGCTCCAGTGGGTATTCAACCGAAGCCTGATTCAGCGGCAAGACGACTCCCCCGGCCAATACGTCTGTATATCTCTCAGCGCCGCTTGGGAATACATAGACCGCCCCAAGAGCGAGTTGCGAGCGCTGTTCGAGGAAGAGATGAAGAGAGCTTTCCCGCTGGCCCGCGACGCGACGGTCCGCAAATCCCTCATCATCAAGCAACCCAACGCCACCTTCCGTTGCGTTCCGGGCGTCTCGGTCCATAGACCGCCCCAGTCCACCCCAATCCCCAACCTCTTTCTGGCCGGCGACTGGACAGATACCGGCTGGCCCTCCACTATGGAAGGCGCGGTCCGAAGCGGAGTGTACGCCGCCCGCGCCCTGTCGGATAGGTTTCCCTGCCTGTAAGTCTCGTTGAACCTGTTTCCGATGGGTTGTTAAACTCACTCCGAGATAACCATGACTCATCCGGGAGGTGTATCGGACGGCGTGCTGTTCAGAATGTTCGCAATCGCTTCGTTGGTGTTCCTGGCTCTGGTCGTTGACGCCCTTTCCGTAGAAGCTCAGCAAGAATACCGAACCGTCGAAGGCGTCGTAGTCAGTGGCACGTCGGGCGGAGCCGATATGTTCGGCCAGATAGTCACCCTCCACCGCGTCACCGCCGCCGGATTCGACGACCTCACCACTCTCACTGACGACGCGGGCGCGTTCATATTCCAGAATATCGAATACGACCCTTCCACTAGCTACGGAGTGTCGGTTCGCTACCAAGACGCTATCTACGGAACCGACCTCGATATGTCGTCCGGTTCTCCGCCTCCTATAACCCTGACCGTTTACGAAGCCACCCACGACGACACCATAGTGTCCGCCGGGGACGCTTCCATCTTGCTCGCCGCGGCGGACAGCTCCGACCGGACACTAGCCGCCCTGGAGATAATCACGCTCGTCAATCGCTCGGACATGGCCTACGTCCCCGGAACTGGCGTCATGGAACTTTTGCGATTCGGCCTTCCGGCCGGCGCGACCGAACTTTCTCTCGACACTCGGCTCATCGGCGCCGACTTCGTACAGGTCGACAGGGGATTCGCCCTCCTGGCCAGCGTCCCGCCCGGAGAGCACGAGATCATGTTCTCTTACAGGTTCCCGTATGAGGGCGAGACATTCACGCTGGACAAGTCTTACCGCTACGGCGCGGAATCGCTTCGCATACTCGCGCCGGAGGAAGTAGTCTCCGTTTCCGTCGAGGGCCTGGGTGAGCCTGAGAGGGTAATGATAGGGGAGCGTCAGTACCGCGTTCTCACAGCCGAAAAGTTGGATAGGGGAGAGTCGCTTTCCCTCGCTCTGGACGGACTGCCCACTCCCAGCGCGGCGGACAGGGCAGGGAGCGGTCTTTCGAGCATAAGGTTCCAGTACGCCGCGCCGGTCGCGCTCGGCGTTCTGATGGTCGCGCTGCTTGTGTATGGCGCGGTCTGGAAGACCGCCGGACGGCGGCGGTTGGCGTCTCCCAGCGAAGTCTCCAGCGAGCGCGCCGTCATATTCAGGATGCTCTCCGACCTGGCCGACGCCTACGAGTCCGGCGACATATCCGACGAGGAATACCGACAGAGGCTCATGGTGCTGAACGCCAGGCTTACCGCGCTTGGCGACCACGGACAGCGCTAGGCTTTCTCCGTTGCGCCATCCCGCTAACGAGAAGAGGGGCCGGATTCTACCCCGGCCCCTCTCTTGCTAAGCCCTGATTCCGCGCGGTTTCCCGCGAGATGCGTTCCGCTATCTGGACAGCGCGGACGCGAGAGTCGTTGACTGGCTGAGGTCGAATCCTATCGGAATGCCCCCGCCGTTCGTCGGCTTGTATCCCGCGCTAACGCCGTTGCTCGCCAGCATCGAGTTGATCCGCTCGAACATGGACGACGCGCTGTCTATCGTCACCTGGTTTATCTCGCCCCGCATCATGGCGTGGTTCTTCAGCAGAAGCGCCGCCGGCTTGTAGGGATCGAACTCGCCCTTGTTGATGTCGTTCTCCCTGAAGTACGTCTTGAGACGCTCGACTATGCGCGGGTTGCTGTCCGAAATCAGCCGCAGGGTGACCGGCTCCCTGAGTTGCGGCGCGTAAGCCTGGTTCACCAGCCTCAGGTAGAATCCGGGATCCAGAAGGTCCTCGATGCCCGCTTCCCTGACCCTTGTCACCTCGATCCAGTTCACGGGCGTGCGCTCGGCGGACGCCATGGCGTCGTTGATCTGGTTGACGTGTTCCCGGTTCTCGTCCGAAACGTCCATCAGCACCGCCAGGCTCGTGTAACTGTCTCCCAGAAGCGAGATGAACGTGGGAAGGTTCTCGGCGTTGCCCACCGGAATTATCACCCATCTCGGGTCCAGCTTGGTCGCGCCTTCGGCGGAACACATCTCCCCGAGCACCTGAAGGTATATCACGTCCGACGGCGCATTGACCAACAGGCAGTGCGGAGCCAGGAACAGCGTCTGAACGAGCTGGTATCCCAGCGCCATCTGCAACGGGAACACCGTATCGTGGCTGTTGCGGAGAATGTCCTCGCTCACGGTCGTGCCGAGGTCGTCCATGTCCTCGACCGTCCTGACGCTGCTCAGGTTGTCCAGGTCAATCATGAACGGCGAGTGGGTGGTGAAGACCACCTGGTGCTTGGGCGCGAGCCTCTCGTTGATGAAGCGCTGGAAGTCGTACTGCGCCAGCGCGTGCAGGTTCAGCCCCGGCTCGTCCAGCAGGAATATCATGTCGCGGTCCTGCTCTTCCTGTATCTTCTCTATCATCGAGAAATAGACCAGGAAGCTGAAGAACCACACGAACCCCTTGGATCGCTCGTCGAACGGCACGGATACCCGGTGCCGGTTGTTCCAGATGCGAACGTGAAGTATGGTGCCGCTGTTCAGGGGCGGCGGGTCGTTCGGATTCGCAGACGAAAGGTCGAACTGGACTCTCAGCTGCGTGTTCTGCTTCCAGAACTCGAAGATCTCGTCGCTTATGCCGATGGACGCCGATTCCAGTTCCGCCTTCAGGTACTCGAAGTTGGTCTCATGCTCCAGGTCGTCCAGGCTGCTGCCCACCATCGAAAGCAGCGCGAGGAAGGTTCGGTCGGCGTCGTCCAGCTCCTCCGAGTTGGCCCTGCGCTTCTTGATGTCCTCGATGGATATCCGACCCCGCATCGTGCTGTAGTTGTCGAAATACACCAGAACCGGCAGATAGCGCTCCAGGTGGTCCAACACGACTTGCTGGCGCAGGTCGTTCTCGGGAAGCCTGTCCAGCAGCGCGTCAACCGCCTCGTTCTTGGTCTCTATGGACTGAAGCCGCTCTTGCAGCTCCTGCCATGTTATGACGGAGGACACGTACTGCTGCACTTCCTCCGGCAGCCCGGAAGACTCTACCAGGTGCCGTATGACCGCCGTCTCGTCCATGTCGAACTGCCAGGCGCGCTGGTTCTTGTAATTCTTCGACGCCATGACCCGGCGCGACCGCATCACGCCTTTCCCGAACTTGCTCTCGAGCTCGGCTATCTCTTGGTCGTTCAACTCGAACTCCGCGCGTATGGCGACGTCGGGTTCTTGGTCGTGCCGCCTTCTGTAACGCACGTACCCCTTTCTGGGATAGTCTCTCAGGCTGAACTTCCCGCTGCCGCTGTCCACCGGATTCAGACGCCTGAGCGCCTGTAGAAACGCGGTCTTGCCCGACTCGTTCTTTCCCACCATGCACGTAACATTGTCAATGTTTACCCATCCTGAGTCGTCAATGCTACGGTAGTTCGTGACTCTCGCTCTGATTAGCTCCATTTTTCCTCCTCGGCATATCCTCCGCGCAACCCCGATACCGACTTTCTGCGCGGATGGTTGCCACAATACTTCGCTATTGAGATTCGTCTTCCACGAACAGGGGACGTCGAACTCTATATCCCGCGCCCCTGTCCACCGTTCGCAAAGACTATCATCTGCTTGCGGTTTCTCCGCAAGGCGTTTATGTGCCTTGTTTTAGACTTGTACAAAATAAAACGCCAACCCCGTCGGCGACCCCGGGAATCGTCCCGGGCATCCGCGCCGACGGAGTTGGCGCGTTGGATTCTTGCGATTTACCCTTCCTGCCCTAGATCTGGCTGTATCCCGATCCCTTCCGCTCCACTCCGGTTCCATGCGCCTCGTCTATCCAGCCGTACTCCTTCAGTATCTCCTGGCTGTACGTGACGCGCCCCGTAACGCTGTCCAGTGGTTCGGTCGCCAGCAGAAGCGCCGACTTGGACATGAGGTCGGGATGCTCCCCGCGCGGATCGTCTATTCCCGTTACCAGATTGTGGAAGACCGTCCCGGGCGTCGGCACCACCTGGGAAGGCGACACGCACGTCACCGAGATGCCGTACTGGTACACTTCCTGCGCCAGTCCCTGCGAAAACCGCTCCAGCGCCGCCTTCTCGGCGCCGTAGCACGTGCCGCCGGAGTTCGCGGGAGCGTCCGGGTATGGGCCTCGCCCCGGCCCGATGGCTGCCCCCGACGATATATTGACTATGCTTCCGCCCTTCTTCTCTATCATGTCATTCAGGGCCAACTGGCTCAGAATGAACGGCGCGTGGAAGTTCACCGCCCACGACCTCATCCAGCGCCTTAGCGGATAGTCCTTCACGGGTATGAAGTATGTCAGCGCCGCGTTGTTCACCAGAACGTCAACGCTCCCATAGGCGTCGTGAGCTTCCTCGAACAGACGCTCGCAGTCCTCCGGCAGCGATATGTTCACCGCCGAAGCCGTTGCCTCCCCGCCCGACTCGCGTATGTCCGCCACTGTCTTCTCCAAAGACCCTTCCAACGGATGGTCTCCCTCTCTCAGAGTGCGAGCCGCGGCCACCACTTTGCCGCCTTCCTCAGCGAACAGCCTCGCTATCCCCGCTCCTATACCCCTGCTCGCTCCGGTTATTACACAAACTTTGCCGTCCAGCTTTCCCATAAGTCCTTCCTCCGTGTCAGATGTTGTCTTCGGACGCGCGTATTATATACACCCGTCGCTCCCTTTGCTTGATGGGGTTGTCTATTCACGAGCGATAAAGTACATTTCAGACAGATTAAAACCGGGAGGCGCGAGAATGTCCGAAAGACGGACGCCAAGCAAAGCCGAAGTGATGTCCTATCTCAGAGAGCGTCGCAACTGGGGCAGATGGGGGGACAATGGCTCCGCCGGAGCCGTCAATCTCATCAATGCCGAAAAACGACTTGAGGCCGTCGGACTCGTGAAGAGTGGACGGACTGTTTCGCTCAGCAGGCCGTTCCCCGTCGAGCCGAGAGCCGAGAATCCCAGACCCGCCCAGCACTTCATGTCCGTCATGGAGCGGCCCTACGGCGGCGGAGCGGCGATGGACTACTATGGCGTGTACTACCATGGCACCGCCACTACCCACATTGACGCCCTCTGCCACGTCTGGGACTCCGGCGGAATGTGGGACGGCAAATCTCCCGACGAAATACTGACCTTCTCAGGCGGGACATACGCCACCGTTGACGCCTGGAGCGACGGTATTCTCACGCGCGGCGTACTGCTCGATGTCCCAAAGCATCGCGGAACACCCTATGTGACGCTCGATACCCCCGTCCATGGCTGGGAGCTTGAGGACATCGCCCAGGCGCAGGGCGTCCAGATGAGGCCCGGCGACGCGGTGATGGTTTACAGCGGGCGCGAAGCCTACGCCGCCGACCATGGTGGAAACTGGGCCGGCGGCGATTCGCGGCCCGGCCTCCACGCTTCCTGCCTCAAGTTCGTCCGCGACAACGACATATCCATACTCGGCTGGGACATGATGGACGCCTCCCCCAACGAGTACGACGTGCCATGGACCGTGCACGGCGTCATCTTCGCCTACGGCGTCGCGCTTCTGGACAACTCCCTCCTTGAGCCGCTCGCCAACGCCTGCGCCGAGGAAGGACGCCACGAGTTCATGTTGACCATCAATCCGCTCAACGTGATTGGAGGAACGGGATCTCCCGTCAACCCGATAGCCGTCTTCTGACCTTCAGGGGAAACGCCGCCCGCGACGTTTCCCCGCTTGTTCATATCATCAGGTGATGCTATACTCAGAGCATAATCTATTGAGTTGCTGGAAGTGGGCCGCGCCCACTTTCTTTGTTCAATGGGGTATGCGATTCTCGCCGGAATAGTTAAGGAGGTAGCTGAATAATGAAGAGCGACTTCGTGATCGCTTTAACGCAGCTGGCCGCCGAGCGAAATCTGCCGAAAGAGATTGTGATCTCTGCCATCGAGGCCGCCTTGGCCTCAGCGTATCGCAAAGACACTATCGCGTCCGGACAGAATATCTCGGTCAAGTTGGACCCGGGATCCGGGGACGTCACCGTTCATATACTCAAGACTGTGGTGGACGAGGTTGGCGACTCCGAAACTGAAATACTTCTGGGCGACGCCAGGCAGATAAGCCGAAGCGTCGCTCTGGGAGACGTCATCTCCACCAGCAGTATTCCTCACAGCGCGGGCCGAATCGCCGCTCAGACCGCCAAGCAGGTCGTCATGCAGCGCCTCCGCGAAGCCGAGCGAGACCTGGTTTACCAGGAATTCATCGAAAGGGTCGGCGAAGTCTTCCCCGTCACCGTTCAGAGAGTCGAAGCCCGCCATGTCGTGGTGGACATGGCCAGGGGCGAGGCCATACTGCCCCAATCCGAGCAAATGTCCTCCGAGCGCTACCGACAAGGCCAGAAGTTCAAGGTTCTCCTCAGATCCGTGGACCGCACCCCTCGTGGGACTGAGTTGATAGTGTCTCGCGCCGATAGAGACCTTCTGCGCCGCCTCTTCGAGATGGAAGTCCCTGAGATATACAATGGCGCTGTCGAGATGGTCGCGATTGCTCGCGAGGCGGGTTCCCGCAGCAAAGTCGCCGTCCGAGCCCGTCAGGACGGCGTCGACCCGGTGGGTTCATGCGTCGGACTGCGCGGAGTCCGCATACAGAACATAGTCAACGAACTCCAGGGCGAAAAAATTGACATCCTGGAGTGGAACAAGGACATCGCCAGGTTCATAGCCAACGCTCTGAACCCGGCCCAGGTGATGCGGGTAGAACTTGACCCCGCCACCGACACCGCCATCGCGGTAGTTCCCGACAGGCAACTCTCATTGGCTATTGGCAAAGAGGGGCAGAACGCCCGGCTAGCCGCGAAGCTCACCGGCTGGAGCGTGGACATAATGAATTCCACCGACGCCGAAATCGCCGCGCTCGAACGCGCCAGAATCGCTGCTGAGGCAGCCGCCCTCGCCGCCGCTGAAAAGGCCCGCCGCGAAGCTGAAGAACAGGAAGCGTCGGGGACAGAGGCGGTCGAGGACGAGGAACGCCTGGAAGAGGAGATGGCCGTCGCCGTGGCTGAAGATACCGGAATAGATAGCGAGGGCTCCGAAGAGACCGCCCCTGAACCGGACCCGGTACAGGTTGCCGCCGAAGTCAGCGTTCCAGAACGGACGCCGGAGGAAATAGCCGCCGAAGAAGCCGCTATCATGGCCGAACTGGAAAGAGAAGAAGTGGAACTTCGCGCCGCGCTGGAAGCCGAAGAGCGGGAGCGGGAAGCCGAGGAGGACGCGGCGGCCGCCGAGGCTACTTCGCTCCGAAACCTGCCCGAAGACATCTGGACGATACCAACCGTGCCGGGGCAGGCTGAACCGAGCGGAATCAGGTTCGCCGAAGACATTGACGGACTCAGAGGCGGCGTAACCGCGAGACGCACCCGCAGAAACGCCCCTCCAAACGCGGAAGGTCAGCCTCCCGCAGCTAGGGGCGGACGCAGGCGCGGACGTGGCCGACCCGCCAGAAGACGACGCTAATAAGCCGGAGCGAGGAGTATTTCATGCCCAAGCGTAGGCGCGTTCCGCAAAGAACCTGCGTATGCTGCGGCCTCAAGACCGACAAACGAGAACTTATGCGTATAGTCTCAGGCCCCGATGATAAGGTCGCTCTTGACCCGATGGGCAGGAGCAATGGCCGGGGCGCTTACGTCTGCGATTCGTGTCGTACCGCGACCGGTAGCCTGAGACGCCGCAGACTGGAATACTCGCTGCGGACTAAGATTGATGAAAACGATTGGAATGCCTTGCTTAAGGCAATGAGATCATGGCCGGAATAAGCGAGAGTAATCTCTGACCGGCCGCATTCGTGAAACGGGAGGTGTATTTGGAGCTATGACGACGAGCAACATATCCCAGTCCAGCCAGTCGGCTACACCGGTACTTGAACATAGCCTTGAGGAGATCGCGACCGCTATCAGGCTTCAGGGTCTTGAGCCTCTGACCATCCCCCCTGCCATAACTGTGGCGGACTTCGCGGCGGCGATGGATGTGGGGCCTGTTGAAGTTATCAAGGCGCTTATGCGCGCGGGCTATATGTTCACTATCAATGATGTCATTGAACATGGCGTCGCGTCGGTGGTCTCGCCCGGCTTTGGATATGGGCTGCTGCCGCTGGAAGCCGAATCCAGTTCGGAACCAGGCTCGACGTCCCTGGTATTCTCGCCGGATGAAGAGGAAGACCAGGACGCGCTCGAACCGCGTCCGCCCGTAATCACCATTCTCGGACACGTGGACCACGGCAAGACCACGCTGCTAGACATGATTAGAAACGCCAACGTCGTAGAAGGCGAAGCCGGCGGAATAACCCAGCACATGGGCGCGTACCAGATTGAGCGCGACGGTGCTTTCATCACATTCCTCGATACCCCCGGCCATGAGGCTTTCACCGCTATGCGCGCGAGGGGGGCCCAGGTGACCGACATAGCCGTCCTGATAGTGGCCGCCGACGACGGCATCATGCCCCAGACCATTGAAGCCATAGACCACGCCCGCGCCGCTGAAGTGCCAATCGTCGTAGCGATCAACAAGATTGACCTACCCAACGCCGACCAGGAGCGGGTGAAGCGCCAACTCGCCGAACAGAATCTCTTGATTGAAGAGTGGGGCGGAGACGTAATCGCGGTCCCCGTTTCAGCCGTAAACGGAGATGGCGTCGAAGACCTTCTTGAGAACCTTGTTGTCCTTTCTGAGGTTAGCGAACTTCAGGCTAATCCAGACAGGTACGCGCTCGGCGTTGTCGTGGAAGCGCGGCGAGACAGAAGCAGGGGAACGGTTGCCACGCTGATAGTCCAGACCGGAACGCTCGAAGTCGGTGATCATGTTGTCATCGGAGGCATACGCGGCAAGATAAGGGCGATGTTCGACGACGAGGGCGACAGAATACAGTCCGCCGGTCCTTCCACGCCCGTCGAGATACTCGGGCTTAGCGACCTTCCCGAAGCGGGCGAACTGTTTGAGGTGGCGTCCGACGAGCGCGAGGCGCGCCAGTGGGTGGAAGATTACGAGCTTGAGCGAAGGCGAGAGCGGCAGGGCGGCCTCACCCTCGAAGATGTTCACACCCGGATCCAACTCGGAGAAGTCGTCGCTCTCAACCTGATAGTCAAGACGGATGTGCAGGGAACGCTCGAACCCATCCGCGCCGCCCTCGAACGGCTGAACACCGAAATCGCGCGCGTCAACATAGTTCACATAGCCAGCGGAGGCATAACCGAAAGCGATATACTTCTCGCCGTCGCCTCCAAAGCCGTGATCATTGGGTTCAACAGCCCCCCTGAACAGGGCGCGCGGACACTCGCCAACAAAGAGGGAGTCGAGATTCGGAGCTACGACGTCATCTACCACATGATAGAGGATGTCGAACGCGCCCTGACCGGGATGCTCAGGCCCGTATTCCAGGATGTCTTCGAGGGTAGGGCGACCGTCCGAGCCGTCTTCAATCTCGGCAGACGCGCCAAAGTCGCCGGCATCTATGTCAACGACGGCCAGATCGCGCGCGGCAGCAATCTCCGCGTCATTCGCGACGGCAGTGTCATAACGACCGGCGTCCCCGCCAGCCTCAGACGCTTCCAGGACGATGTGAGAGAGATAGCCAACGGCTTCGAGGGCGGCGTCACCATCGAAGGATTCAACGACTGGCGGGAGGAAGACGTCATCGAAGCCTATCGCTCCGAGCAGGTTAGATAGCCAACTTTCACCGCCGCTCATCCATAATTCGATAGCGCGCGCTTATCCGTCGCGCCCCGCCTGCCTTCGCGAAACAGCCCGGAGGGGATGACTTGTCAAGAAGAATCGAACGCCTCAACTCTATGATACGCAGAGACGTAAGCGAGTTGCTCCGCTACGAAGTAAAGGATCCCAGGGTAGCGGGAGTTGTCAGCGTAACCCAAGTTGATACGTCCGGCGACGTTCAGCACGCCAAGGTCTATGTGAGCGTGTATGGCACGTTGCGCGAGAAGGAGGACACCATCGCCGCCCTCCAGTCTGCCGCTGGATTCATAAGACGCCAACTTCGCGGCAGACTCGAAACCCGCCATGTACCCGTCCTCAGGTTCATCCTCGACGACACTCTGACCGAGGGCAACCAGATGCTCGATCTGCTGGATACCCTGGCCGAGCAAATCCCCGCCTCGCCGGAAGCGCCATCCTCGCCATGATACCGGGTTCCACAGACGGCATCCTCGTCCTGGACAAGCCGCAAGGAATCTCCTCGATGGAGGCCGTCCGCCGCGTCAAGCGCGCCAGCGGCGTCAAGAGGGTAGGGCATGGCGGCACGCTTGATCCCATGGCTACGGGCGTCATACCTATCTGTCTGGGTAGAGCCACCCGCCTTATGGAGTATATGCTAGACAGCTCCAAAGAGTACGTTGGCCAAGTGCGCCTCGGCGTATCCACGGACAGCTACGACGCCGACGGCGAGATAACCTGCCGTAGCGACCCCTCCGACGTCACAAGAGAGAATGTAGAGAATGTCCTGCAAGAATTCCTAGGCCAAATAGAGCAGGTTCCCCCCATGTTCAGCGCCCTCAAGAAGCAAGGAAAGCGTCTCTACGAACTCGCCAGGCAGGGAATCGAGATCGAGCGCGAGCCTCGCCCCATGACCGTTCATTCCATCCGGCTCGCCAACTGGAATCCGCCAGTCGCCACTGTCAGAATAGAGTGTAGCCGCGGTTTCTATATGCGCTCCCTCGCCCACGACATAGGCGTCCAGCTTGGATGCGGCGCGCACCTCCAATCTCTCAGGCGTCTGCGGACTGGCCGCTTTCGCATTGCCGACGCCGTATCATTAGACGCCGCTCAACGCGGCTTTGAGGACGGTTCATGGCCTGAGTTACTGTTCAGCCCGGATGGCGCGCTGGGCGACTTGCGCGCGCTGGTAGTGGGGGAGCGCGCGCGAAGCCACATTCAGAATGGCCGCGCTGTCCCACTCGCGGGGGAAGACTGCGGCGCTGAACCCGACGAGCGTTTTCGCGCATACGCCCTGGATGGCGAATTCCTCGCCATCATGCGCTTCGACTCTTCCGCCAATTGCTGGCGGCCCGACAAAGTATTCAGCCCATCGAACTAGCGGTGTCCCGACGATTCGATTTGACTGCGCCTACCAAGTATTACTACAATGAATCGCTATCTGAGAGGTTTGTAAATTGGCAGATTACGCAGTAGTCCAAACAGGCGGAAAACAGTACAGGGTCGCTGCTGGAGACACCATCCGCGTGGAATCCCTCCCGGGCGACATAGGCGACACCGTAGAACTGACCGATGTTCGCATGGTGTCCAGCGACGGCGGCGTCACACTCGGAACCCCGACCGTCGAGGGCGCGAAGGTCGTCACCGAGATTTCCGAGAGCGGCAAGGGAAAGAAGATAGTCGTCTTCAAGTACAAGTCCAAAGTGCGCTATCGCCGCAAGAAGGGCCATCGTCAACTCTACACCGACCTGACCGTTACCGACATTCTAGTGGATCAGGACTAGCGTCCAGAAACCGGAGATACCATCATGGCGCATAAGAAAGGCGGCGGCAGCACTCGCAACGGTCGAGATAGCAATGCCAAGAGACTCGGCGTAAAGCGTTACGACAACGAACTGGTCCGCGCCGGCACGATAATCGTGCGTCAGCGCGGAACGCGCATCCACCCCGGAACCAATGTGGGACTTGGCAAAGATCACACCCTGTTCTCCCTCATAGACGGTTCCGTCAAGTTCGAGCATGGACGGCTGGGACGCAAGCTCGCCAGCGTGTATCCTGCGGGGAGTTAGGCCGAATGAAGACAGGAATTCACCCCACATACTACGACGAAGCCCAGGTGATATGCAGCTGTGGACACAGCTACGTCACCGGCGCGACGAAGCCCGAACTCCGCATCGAGATATGCTCCCAGTGCCACCCGTTCTTCACGGGCGAGCAGCGCATCGTGGACACCGAGGGCCGCGTCGAGCGACTCATGCGAAGGTTCAACCTGCAATAAGCGCCCAACGACTGAATGACGGAAGGGGTGGGATAGATTCTCACCCCTTTCCTTTTGTCGAACATACCCAAACGCCGCGACTAGGAGGATTCCGTGAACTTCGAAGACGTTCGCCCATTCCTGGAAACAAACCATAGAGGCGTAATCGCGACCCGCCGACCGAACGGCGCGACTCATTCCAGCATAGTGGTGTGCGGCGCGTATGACGGACACGCCGCGTTCGTGTCCGTATATCCCCGCTCGCAGAAGATACGAAACCTTCGGCGCGACCCCAACTGCACCGTCCTGGCCGTAACCGACGACTGGCGCCAGTGGGCCGCCATCGAGGGACAGGCCAGGCTATTCGACTACTCCAACATGGACGCTGAGGAGATGCGGGTCATGCTGCGAGAGGTCTATATGGCGTGCAGCCACACCGAGCACCCCGACTGGGACGAGTACGACCAGGCGATGATAGACCAGGAAGCGGTCATCGTTCTGGTAGAGCCTCAGCGCGTCTACGGTCTGCTGCGCTAGAATGGCTACACAACAACCGCCGACTTATGGCGGGCAGGCCGTTCTGGAAGGCGTGATGATTCGCGGCCAGAAGAACATGGCCGTCGCCGTCCGCAGGCCCAACGGCGCGATAGCCATACACAACAGGCCGCTTTCTACTCTCTACACCGGCGTTATCAGAAAGATTCCCCTGCTCAGAGGCGTCATCGTCCTGGTGGAGACGCTGAGCCTCGGGATGCGCGCTCTCAGCTACTCCGCCAACGTGAACATGGAAGACCCCGAAGCCGACCCTGATTCCGAAGTAGAGTCGGAGGAGCTTGGCAAGGGCGCAATCGCCTCCATGCTGCTCATATCATTCAGCTTCGCCATCGCGCTCTTCTTCCTGCTGCCCCTGTTCGCCAGCAGGCCATTGGAGGGAATGTTCGGCAACGACATCGCATCCAACGTCGCGGAGGGCGCTATCAGGCTGGCCGTGTTCGTAGCCTATATCTGGATCATCGGACGTATGCCGGATATACGGCGCGTCTTCATGTATCACGGCGCTGAACACATGACGGTTCATGCCCAGGAGAGGGGAGACCCGCTCGTGGTTGACGCCATCAGGAAGTATTCCCCGGCCCATCCGAGGTGTGGCACGGCGTTCCTGCTGACCGTCATGGTCGTGGCTATTCTCGTATTCGTCCTCGTTCCGAGGGATCCCCTGTGGTGGATGATTCTGTCGCGTATCATCTTCATCCCCGCGATAGCCGCGCTCGCTTATGAGGTCATTCGCCTGAGCGGTCGCTACGAAGACAACCCGCTGGTCAGCCTGATAAGCGCGCCGAACCTGCTTCTCCAGAAGCTGACCACGCGCCAGCCGGACGACGACCAGATAGAAGTCGCCGTCGCCGCCATGAACGCCGCGCTGTCCGCAGACCGCGACCAGTCTGGAGCGGATACGGGCGCGGGCGCACTCAATCAGGCGCGGCGGTAGTGGATGTGGGAGTGGGAGTAGGGGTGGGAGACGCTGACGCTGGCAGTGTACGGACCGTCACGGACTTCAGGATGACGAGGTTATCCGACTTGTCCCAGAGCGTGAGGGTGAACTTATACAGTGTGTCGGCGGTTAATGAGCCAAAGTTCTGTCCGTGTCCATATCCTCCACTGGTAGAACCTTCCCTACGTCCGCTCCAACCGTTGCCCGACGATACGAACTCGGCGCCGTCGTGTTCGTATCTTTGCAGGATGAAACTCGCGATCCTCCGATTCTTAGGCGTCTCCCAAGCCACCGTTGCCCATGTGTCGGCGTATTCGGAGATTCGTAGGTTCAGGGGCGGATTGTCAGAGGGCAACTCGCCCACGCCCAAGCGGGTGACGGTTATCGTGTAAGGCGTGGTCCCTTTTCCGTCTCGGGATACACCCACTATCCCAATAACGTTGTCGCCCACGGCGAGAGGGACGGATCCATCGGGGTCAACCACGCCGTTGAGCGTGACGAAGTAACTCGCGCTTGGGTCGTTCGTCGTCGCGACGACCACCGTTTGGACTACGCTGTACATGACCTTGGTAGCGTATTCGGTTTTGGCGTTGTTGAACGCGCCGATGTCAACTCCGCTGAGGGTAACGCCGCTCAGAGTGGAATCATACACGACGACAGGGGTAGCGGGTGTCGCGGTAGGTTGGGGCGCGGGGGTATTGGTAGGTGAATGTGTCGGGGTGGGAGTGGGTGTTGTGTAGGGAGTTGGTATGGCGGTAGTAGGCGTAGTGGTATCGGGTGTGGGTATAGCGATGTTGGTAGGTGTAGGTGTCGGAGTGGGAGTGTGCGTAGGATCGTCGGACGCGGCCAGGGTACGGACCGTTATGGAGTCTTCTATGACTGTCGCGCCCGATTGGTTCGAGAGTGTGAGAACGAACTTATTCAGAGTATCCGGTTCTAGTGAGCCAAAAGTTTGGCCGTGGCCATATCCGCCGCTGGTAGAGCCTGTCCTGCGTCCGTTCCAATAGTAGCCCGCCGATACGAACTCAGCGCCGTTGTGTTCATACCTTTGCATCGCGAAACTCGCAATGCTCAGATTGCGCGGCGTTTCCCAAGCCACCGCCATCCATGTGTCTGAGTAGTCCGTTACGCGGAAGTTCAGGGATGGATTGTCGTTAGGCGAACTGGTAGGAGTCGGGGTAGTGGTAGGCGTTGGAGTATAAGTAGATTCAGATATAGGCGCGGTGGCCGTCGGCGTCGGCGTATAAGTTGGCGTGGAGATAGATGTGAGAGTAACGGTAGGCGTCGGAGTGTAAGTAGGTTTAGAGACGGGCGTGGCGGCGGTAGGCGTGAGAGTGGCGGTAGGCGTCGGTGTTGGAGTGTGTGTAGGATCGTCGGACGCGGCCAGGGTGCGGACTGTTACGGACTCTTCTATGACTGTCGCGCCCGACTGGTTCGAGAGTGTGAGAGCGAACTTATTCAGCGTATCGGAACTTAGCGAGCCAAAGGTATGGCCGTGACCATATCCGCCGTCGGTAGAACCCGTCCTGCGTCCGCTCCAGCCGCTGCCGGACGATACGAACTCAGTTCCGTTGTGTTCGTATCTTTGCAGGACGAAACTCGTGATGCCGCGATTGTGAGGCGTCTCCCAGGCCACGCCTATCTCTGTTTCATCATAGCCTGTAACGCGGAAGTTCGTGGACTGGCTGTCGCTGGACGACTCGCTCGGCGCGGCTTGCTGGGCGAGCGCTCCGCCGCCAATGAAGAATGACGCCGCCAGGAACGCGAAGACCGACAGGACGGTCACTACCGCGGCAACCGCTGGAATCGCGCGTCCCATAGTTGTTTGGCCTATCAACTCCTACCCCCCATACCCCCCAGCACCAAAGTCCCATTACTCCGCGTTTGATTAGGACGATTTTAGCACAATCGGATTATCTCGCGGCGTCAGCGGCGTCGTTCTCTGAGCGCCGACCAGACTTCTTCGGGGCGGACTCCGGTGGAGGCCATTAGGACGAGGGAGTGGTAGAGGAGGTCGGCTAGTTCGGCGGCGAGGTGCTGGCCGTCGCGCTTTACGCCCGCTATGGCGGCCTCTCCCGCTTCCTCGATGACCTTCTGGGCGACGCGCTCGGGGCCGCCTTGCAGCAGTTCGGTCGTGTAGCTGCCCTCGGGCATTGATTCCTTGCGATCCTGGATGACGGAGAATAGTTCTTCCAGTATGCCGGGCCCCTTTTCGGGGGCCTCGAACTCCGGCAGTTCGTCGAACGGGGTGAAGAAGCAGGTCGGTTCGCCGGTGTGGCAGATGGGGCCGTCCGGGACTACCTTGAGCAAGATCACGTCGCCGTCGCAGTCAACGGAGGCGGAGCGGATTCTCATGTAGTTGCCCGATACCTCGCCCTTGTGCCACAGGTCGGAGCGGCTTCGACTGTAAAACCAGACCTCTCCACCTTCGAGCGTGCGCTTGAGCGCGCCCGGGGTGACGTAGCCCAGCATCAGCACCTCGCCGGTCTCGATGTTCTGGCATATCGCGGGCGCGAGTCCCTTTTCATCCAGCAGAACGGTTGGCATTTGTCTCTCTCCGTGGTTAGTTTTTAGTCGTTAGTTCTTAGTTTTCAGAGACGGGTCATTCGTCAATGGGGCGGATGGGGACGCCGTTTCCGTTCAGATAGTTTTTGATGTCCTCTACTCGGTATGTTCCGAAATGGAACACGCTGGCGGCGAGAACGGCGTCCGCCTTGCCGTAGTCTAGCGCTTCCAGGAAGTGTTCGGGCAGCCCCGCGCCGCCGCTGGCTATGACGGGGATGGTCACTTTCTCGGATATTTGGCGAATCATGTCCAGGTCGTAGCCGGTCTGGTGGCCATCGGTGTCCATGCTGGTGAGGAGCAGTTCGCCCGCGCCGAGTTCATTGGCGCGAACGGCCCATTTGAGCGCGTCAATGCCGGTAGGCGTCCGCCCGCCGTGGATATAGACCTCCCAGCGCGATCCCTCATCGAGCGCGAGCGTGGTGTCGTCGCAGATGACGCGCTCATCGCCCGGCCTCGCGGCGGTGGCGTCAATGGCGACGACGATGCACTGCGCGCCGAAGTGGTCGGACGCCTCGCTCACGAGGTCGGGATTCTGGATGGCGGCGGTGTTGAGGGATACCTTGTCCGCGCCCGCTTCCAGCATACGCCGAACGTCCGCGACGCTTCTCATGCCGCCGCCGACGGTGAACGGGATGAACAGCCTCTCCGCCACCTCGCGCACCACGTTGACCATGATGTCGCGCGAGTCGGAGCTTGCGGTGATGTCGAGCAGCACAAGCTCGTCCGCGCCCTCGGCGTCGTAGTAGGACGCGAGTTGCACGGGGTCTCCGGCGTCGCGTATCTCGATGAAGCTGACGCCCTTGACGACGCGCCCGGCGTCAACATCGAGGCAGGGTATGATTCGTTTGGTTAGCATGGTCAGGGAATCTCTCCGGGCAGTCGCGTCCGAATTTCGGGCCTTTCATATATCCTCGTATATATCGTTCGGTCATTTAACAGGTGGGAACAGGCGGCTTAACTGGTGACGCAACAGGTGAAAGTTCACCAGCATTCGCCAGCATTTCACCAGCATTAGCTATGGGGGAAATTTTCTGTCGCTCTTATCATCTCTCATCATATATCCTGATTTATAGTTTTCATGGCTCAGTTGTCGGCGCTGAGACGCTGAGCGTCCGGTCGAAAGTCTCATATTGGCAATTCATGAGGGTATTGTAGCGAAGTTTAGCACGAATGTACAGCGCAAGTTGAACTGTGCCGCCGGGAGTGTCGTTATCTATCCGAGGACTAGAGCCGTCAAAGGGCCATCAGGTAGCTAGAGGGCCGGGAATGCGCGTATGGTAGAATAGTAGGGGAATTATATACCTGTGATATTCCATCCGCCTGATCAGTAGCTAATCAGCCCCATCCTACCGTACTGGCCGCCCTCATCTGAAGGGCGGTTTCTCGTCACCCCGAGTTTCGAAATCCTCGCGCCGATAATACTAATATAAGAGACCCGCGTGAACGGGTCTCTCGGTTGAGGCGACGTGGGCGAGAAGTTAACCGTGCGGCCTGCCAAGTCGTATCACGCGGGTGCAAATCCCGTCGTCGCCTCCACCAGCGTCACCTTATCGGGTTTCACCATTCACCTCAACTCTGTATCGGCAGAGTGGTTGCGGATCCGAGAGTTGACTTTACCCCCGTACCCCGCTATGTTGGCTGCGGACTCAACCACAAGGTCTAATCATCCTCGGTCAAGGTGCGTCATCAAGCAGGTGGGCAATCTCTTGCCCCCTTGGACGCACCGGATGGTTACTTGTGGTTGAGTCGCCAACCTGCCACGAGGGGGCTTAATCATGATCGAAGCCATAACCATCGTTCTATTCTTGGGATTTCTTGCCGCGAGTATCGCGTCAATCGTTGGAGTCGTAATCGGTCTCGTCCGGAAGCGATGGCGGTTTGTGATAATCACCAGTTCGGCGACAGGCGTTCTATTTGTTCTGTTCGTAATTGCCGTGAATCTCGTCCCGCCAAATGAACACGACGGAGATACCGCTTCTGTCGCTCACATGCCGACCGCTATACCCGAACCAACACCAATCCCCGAACCCACATCGACGCTGGAACCGACCGCTGTCCCTGAGCCCTCGCCCACTCCTTATCCCACGCTCGGCATCTCAAGCGATAAGGTCCAGGATGAGTTCGAACTCTTCTTCAAACGACAGGGCATCGAGTTCAATCCCACTGATTCGACTTCGGGTAATCCCGCCATCATGGGCGTTACGGAATCCAAGCACATGGCCTTGGTACTGGAAAATGTTGAGGGCGAACTGGTTCACGCCATCATACAGTTACAGGTAGGCGGATTCATGACTGATGACGATGTGGAGTCCGTCGGGAAGAGCATGATGCTGTTGGCAGAGCTTATCGTCCCGGAATGGGACCGGAGAACGTGGATACAAGGCGCGTTGAGTACTGGGAGTAAGTCAGGAGCCGCGAACCTGGAAGATGTTCACGACGGCAAGGTAATCAAGTTCATCTATACCACCTCTCCCACCGAGATAATCATATTCTCGATTGAGCCTGAGCTTGATGATGCTAGACCTGAACAGGTCGAACAAGTCCCTGTAATCAAACCCGAACCCACTGCAGTACCGATTGCGAGGGGACTGGGAATTACCCGTGGTCAAGCTATACGTATGTTGGCTGAGTTTGGATATACGTTCTCTACCGAAGACTTTTGCCCTGAACCCTGTACCTCTGTAAGTTCGGGATCCAATAGGAATGTGGCGTTCTGGCTGCACGGCCCTCATGGCGGTTTGGAAAAGATGAGGGTGCAGGGCAATATGATCACTGACAGTGCCGATACAGGAATAGCGATGGCGGAGCTTTTGCATATGGTCATGCCCGATTCATCCGACGAGGTCAGGGCTTGGCTTCGCGCCGACCTCCTGGACTCGCTGGACTCGACAGACGGGGATGTCATCATCGAGACCATCGTCATGGACGGCAAGCACGTTCAGGCGGAAATGCACAAAGAGACGGGCAAGTTCTATCTCTCGATCCGTCCAGGGGGTTAGCTCGATGAAAGCGTTCAAAATCATCTCGATAACCATAGGGGCTCTGATCTATCTGGGAGCGGCGGTTCTCTTCCCCGTTCCGGTGCTAGGCTCGACGATTGTCGCAGGACTGCTATGGTTTCTCGTGTGGAACAATAAGGATAGAGACAAGGATGGCCAGTGATCGGTTAATACATTGCTCCTATCCAGCGAACTCCTTGCCCTTCTGAATGCCCAGTCCCATCCGGGTATGCCGAGGTCCGATGAGCTTCTCATAGGGGAGATGCTTGCCGTTCATCCCGTTGATGACGTTGTGAATCTGGTCGATGGTGTCTAGCTCACGGTCGTTATGCCGTCCGGCGAACTCGGTCACGTACCTGTCGGTGTGCTTGGGGCTGATGTGATGGTATGTTCCCATGATGCCGCGCTTCAGCATCGCCCAGTGGGATTCCATCGCGTTTGTTGATGCGCCGGTCTCCGATACGTACTCACCCGCCGAGTGGCTGACCGATTCGTGCTTGCGATTCATACCCTTGTAAGCCCGGGCCTCATCCGTATAGACAGTGGCATCGGGATCCGTGGTCTCGTCTATGAAGTCATGTAGGGTCTTCTTGGTGGTGTTCGGAACGACCTTCGTGCGGATCTGGTTTGTCTGGCGATCTACTGCGCCGACCACCGGCGTCTTGCCCACCGTTCCGCGACCTTGACGGAGTTTCTTGTTCGCGTGTTTATTCCGCTCCTTGCCGCCAATGTAGACCTCATCAATCTCGACCGGGCCGGCGAAGAATCCCTGTCCGGTCTCCATCGCCTTCCGAATTCTATGCTCGAGATACCAAGCGGTCTTCTGGGTCACGCCCAAATCCCGGTGGAGTTTCATGCTGGAAACGCCCTTGAGGTTGGTGGTCATCAGGTAAATCGCCAGTGCCCACTTGGTAAGCGGGAGCTTGGAATCGTGCATGATGCTGTGCGACTTGACGGAGAAGAACTTCTTGCAATCCAGGCACTTGAATGGATGAGGCTTGCGGCTCTTCGGTTGGCTTATCGTCAGGCTGCCGCATAGCGGACAGGCAATCCCGTCGGGCCAGCGGGCATCGATGAACATCCTCTCGACATCTCGCTCATCCTGGAACATACGGACTGCTTCGACTAGCGTGATGCCCTTGCGATGGGCTTTTCCTGGTGCGTTCTGTGTCATGAAATCTGATCCTTTTCTATATTGGTATGTTACCGTAAAGGCAACTATAAGTCAAGCTAATGTTGCGATTTATTGCAATTTCAGGTTTACATATCGCCCTCCCGTCTATATACTGGTTACATGATTAGGTACCGGCGGATGGACTTGAACCATCACGGATTTACATCCCAAGCCTTTCCGGGGCTCCCGACCCCGGTGACCTGATTGCAGGGGCCGGCGAGAGATGTTCCAAGCTCCGGCAGGTGAAATACGCATACGGAAAGAAAACGGCCCTGCCCGACCGCCTTCCGCCTCTGCGTAGACACCTTGACCGGAGCCCAGGACAGCTCCATATATTGACCCCGGTGACCTAATCGCCGGGGTCAAGCCCACCTAGTGACTATTAGGCTGGATTCGGAAAATGTAAAGCGTTTAGTTCAAATTGGAGCAGAACATGACTCATCAGGCGGTTTGTGTGGGATGTGACGTGAAAGCGATTGTCGAAATTCAGGAGGGGGAGGTAATCCGGATATTCTGCAACCAGTGTGGCGTGGAACAGGATGGGGATGGGTTTCGGGAAACCGTCCGGTCTTCCATGGTTCCGGTGCTCGCCGGACTAGGACAGGTCGGGAAGCCTGCCGGGCCGTTCAGGTTTACGGTATGTGGTTAGGGTGGTGAAATGGTCAAGCAAACTAAGATAGTAGTCGATCTGGAGGACATCAAATCGCTGCGGCTGAAGTGTCGCGAGTGCGAGGGTGTCGTCATCATCCCGGTGGATAATGGGTACAAAGTTCCTGTGCAGTGCCCATGTTGCGGCGAACAGTGGGAAGCGTGGGGGAAAGATAAAGCCGATACCGTAGCGTCTCATATCCACGCGGCCTTGAGACTGACGCATCGTCGGAATGCTGATACATTCTCGGTCCAACTCGAGATCGATGAAGAGGTGACCGACTAGCGGTCATCGAAAAGCGCCGAGGTTTTTCGGCAGAGCCAATCTCTGCATCCGGTTGGATGGAATATCACAGGTATATAATTCCCAATAGTAGCCTACCCGGATGACAGTGGCTTTCGATTATCAACCAATTACGTTCGTGGTGACCCTTCGACAGGCTCAGGGCGAACGACAGAAGCGGTATCGGGAGATAACCGAAAGACCCTGACCGGATGATTGTCCGAGTTAACGCTATGGGTCAACGCTGTTACATACACAACGCATAGTGTAGAGGGGAGGGAGCTATGGCCATAGCGCGAGAAGAAGAAATGTCCGCTCTCCAAAGAGAGATCGCAGCTTACGAACGCAAGCGCGCCATGATCGAGACGGAGTATTTTGGGAAGTGGGTCGTAGTGCGTCAGGAAGAAATTGTAGATGTCTTCGATTCTTTTGAAGACGCCGCTCATGAGTCCGCCCGCCGATTTGGGCGAGGCCCATACCTTATCAGACAGGCCGGAGCGGCTCCTATCATCCTGCCCGCGTCCGTGATGTATGGCTAGTCCTTCATAAGAGGATAGAGATGGCAGTACTCAAGCCCGACATAGACCAGGCGCGTGAACTCGCGGAGTTCCTCTGTGAGCGGGGTAAGTGGTTCAGCGTGGGAAACAGCCACAGGATATGGCATAAGCCCGACGGCGACGAATGGCGCGAGATGCGTAGTAACACTGATGTGCAGGCACTAATTAACTGTGTGTACGAAAAGCCCGCTCCGCGCTTCCACCTGCACACCGAGTTCTGGTCTGAAATCCATCGGCGCGGCTGGGACTTAAACATATTGTACGGTGATTCCTCAGAGGTTCAGTGGATATACAAGAGTGCCGAGGGCAAGGAACGCTTGCGGGCTCTAACTGAGCGCAACCTAGAACGCTCCTCAGAATTGACATTCATGGTGAAGCGGCAAGAAGAGGCGCAATTCATGGTGAATAAGCGGCAAGTAAAGGGATGGGAGCGACAAAGTAAGGGACAGAAGCCCGATTACGTCAGGGCGAATGAACTCGTGGATTCCCTCTATGAGCGTGGTGAGTGGTTCAGCGTAGGATACAATAGCAATCGTACGATATGGCACAAGCCCGATAGCGGCGAGTGGCGCGAGATGCGCGGCAATGCTGGTATGCGGTCGCTTATCCGCGATGTGTATGAAATGCCCGCTCCGCGCTACAATCTACATTCCGAGTTCTGGGCTGAAATACGGAAGCGTGGTTGGGACTTAAACGTGTTGGATGATTCCGATGATTTCCCAGAGACCCCAGAGATTATATATACGAACACCGAGGTCGAGGAACAGAAACACGTAGAGGCTCTATACGCTTACGCTCACTCCGCGCTGATAGGGGTCAAAGAACTCCTAGGGACACTCGCGCACGCCGGGGACAAGAAACTCTTAGAGGCTATCGCGATAGCTGAGGTCAAGGATCTATTAAAGGATAAGGAACTCTTACAGGTTTGCATTAACGCTGAAACCGAGGACAAGGAGTTCTTAGAGATTCTATCCGCACACATCCCGCTGAAGTTAGGCGAGATGGACTTGATACACGTGTCTCTCTTAGAGACTCTAACTGAGTACAATGCGCTGAGGAGATGGCCTTGGCTGAGAGAGAAGGACTTGATGGGGCAGGATTTGATTCACGCAGTAGTAATGTCTATTAAACACAAACTGCCGATAGAATAGCAGATGCCCAGAAATGTTACAGAATCGCACTCAGCGCTTCCACCAAATCTATGTCCCCAGTATAGAGCGCTTTGCCTATGACCGCCCCACCGACGCCGACGTCCGCGAGGCGCTGGAGGTGTTCGACGGAGGCTATTCCGCCGGCGGCTATCACTCCCTCGCCGGCGACTTGGGCCAGGTCGCGCATGAGGGGGTAGTTGGGGCCGGAGAGGGTGCCGTCTCTGGATATGTCGGTGCAGAGGAAGGTTTGGACGCCGACTTGCATCATGCTGGCGATGAGTTCCGTTGCTTTCATGTCGCTGGCGGATGTCCAGCCGGAGACGGCTACTTTGCCGTCTTTGGAATCTACGGCGACTACTATGGCGTCGCTTCCGAACTCGGCGCAGGCGTCGCGGACTATTTTGGGGTCTCGGACGGCTACTGTGCCTAGCATGACGCGCCGGACTCCGGCGTCGAGGATTCGGTGGGCGGTGTGGAGGGTGCGGACTCCGCCGCCCATCTGGACGGGGACGCCGACCGCGCTTACGATGCGTTTGACGACGGCCAGGTTGTCGGGTTGTCCTGAGCGTGCGCCGTCGAGGTCAACGATGTGGATGCGACTCGCGCCCATGCTCTCCCACCTGAGCGCGACTTCCACTGGGTCGTCGGAGTACACGGTCTCCTGGGAGTAGTCGCCCTGGTACAGGCGGACGCACTTTCCGTCAATGAGGTCTATGGCGGGAATTAGTTCCAAGTTCGCTTTCCTTATACCATTTCATTCTGATTAGGACATGAACTTCAGAGGCAGGCAAGATCGTCCTTCGACAAGCTCAGGACGAACGGTGGAAGCATCAAATATCTGGCGCGCAACCGTGGGAACACGACGACGTTACTCCGAATTGGTATTACACGAATCCTTATTTGAAAAGACTGTCAGGAAGATTGTTGACGGCGGTTTTGATTCCGTTCATTTCTTTGGGCGGTTCTATAAGGTCCCTATCTACACGGTCGCGCAGGTAGTCGTATAGTTCAGTGAGGGGGCGATTATTTCTTATCTGGATGAACTGGACCTGTTGGTTCTCAGCAGTTTGCCATACGTTGGATCTCGCGCCTATTCTGTCAAATATAACTATCCCGCCAGCGCCTACGCGGTTGATTTTGTCCTCTATGACTTCCTGGTTGCCACGTTCTATAAGTCCCATCTCAACCCGTACCCGTCCACGCCTGCTTGCGATTTCAGCATCTACTTCACGGCCCACTTCCATGTCTCTCTGTAAGTTTATCCAGAAGTCCTCGCCTTCGACTAAGCCAAGCATAGAAAGACCCGCTCGCAAGAACGCGCGCTCCAAAGTCTTGCCAACAGTAGATTTCCTAGCTCCCCTGATAGTCAATGTGGCGGCCCCTGCCCATACCATCAGCATAGCGTCGTCAAAGTTCAATTCGGGGGAGCTATCCGTTACGTTCTGAATATGCGCGGCTACCTCTTTGAGGTAGTCGAGGCGTTCAGTTCGTCTTACGCCCAAGTTTTGGGCGGTCTTGTTCGTCAGGCCGAGCAACCACCAAGCGAGGCTGGCCTCGCTCCGCTCCAAAGTTTCTTCCATGGCGGCCAGCCACTCATCGTGTCCGGCGTCAGACGGAAGCTCTTCCCTTACGGCGATAAGCTGCCGATAGGCGTCGAGAAGCTGGCTTCGGGTCTGGCCTTCGGTGTAAAGGCGATAGTTGTAACCCATCAACAGCGCGGAGACAATTTCCCTGATGCCCTCGGGGGATTCAAGGCTATATATGTTTGGGGTCAATGTCCGCGCTCCACAGGTATTGGGTGTCGTCAAAGTCTATTGAATTGTATGTGGTTATGTCATACAACTCTTGGCGCATCACTTCAAAGTAGTCAGAACGGTTTTCAGTGAGTATGAACCTCCTCCCAAGCGTCGCGGCTACGCGACCAACAGTGCCTGTTCCCGCAAATGGATCGAGAACGCTGTCGCCTTCGAATGAGTAGTAGCTAAGTACGCGCTTTACCAGTTCGTTGGGAAATACAGCCGGGTGAGTTTTATGGCTGGCCGGAGTTAGTTCCCAAACGTTGGTTCTTTCATAATCTCCCAAGATCCTGGATCGTTCCACGGCGGAGGGGTCTGGGTGGTTTCGCAGGTTCCAGTCAATTAGTCTGTCGGTTTTCTTACGATAGACCAGCACGTATTCAGTGACTGTAACCGGCTTGTATTGCAGCGGTTGCCGGTCTGCGGCGAAGCGCCGTCCCCTGCCTAGGTTCCAACCCGCGCCTTCGGGCTTGCGCCAGATGATGTCGTCTATGAATTCGTATCCGACGCTTTTCAAGATGGGGTGCAGGTCAAATGGAATCGGTATTCGCCTGCTGGCCGCGCTGCGAGACGTTCGACGCACCAGAACAGGGGAGAGATTGACTACAAGAAATCGCCCTTCCGCCAGAACGTCGTGACAGACAGCAAACACTTCGCCAAGAAAGTTGAGATATGACTCGTAATCCACATATTCGGCATATTCGACCTTGGCGTTGAAGTAAGGGGGGGATGTGAAGACTAACTGCGCGCTATTGGGCGGGAAGTCCTTCAGAATGTTCCGACAGTCGCCTAGAATCACCTTGTTGGGGATGGGCGGGAACGCAATCCGAAGGTTCTTCTTACGAGAGGTTGGCCTCCGCTTGGCATAAGCGCTGCGTAGTCGCTCTTCTACAAGCGAGGGCAATGGCGAGCGCGTAATCTCTCCGTTCTGGCTGACTTGTAGTTCTCCAATCGGCGCTCTGGTGTTTCGAGACGCGACGAGCGCGACGCGCCATACATCCAGCCTGTCGTCCCATTCGGGCAACCCAAGTAGTATGGCGCGGCCGTGCCTGTCTGAAAAGTAACTATTCAGCCAGCCGCGCGCTACTTGACGCACATCATCGGTCAATAGTTTCGCAGAAGTCATCGGTTAACCATTTTCTTTAGAGTCGAGGGCGGATTTTGGGGCAATGGAAGTACCTCCTTTGCTCAGGACTCGCGCGCGTAGTTTACAAAGTTCTGGTATATCTTCAGGCCGACGCGCCCGCTCTTTTCGGGGTGGAACTGGACGGCTACGACCGAATCCCACGCCGCCGCGCTGCAAAATTCGACGCCGTAGTCGGTGGTTCCTGCTACGAGGGAGCGGTCTTCGGGGTCGGCGTAGTAGCTGTGGACGAAGTAGAAGTGGGAGTTGTCTTTCACGCCGTCGAATACGGGGTGCCGCTTCTTGAGCGAGACCTGGTTCCAGCCCATGTGCGGGATTTTGCGGCCTTCGGGTAGGCGGCGGCAGGTTCCGGGGACTATGCCGAGGCAGGGTTCCTCGCCTTCCTCTGAACTGTCCAGCAGAAGCTGAAGTCCGAGGCAGACGCCGAGAAACGGCCTGCCGCCCTCTATGAAGTCGCGGATGGGCTCGATGAGGCCGCGCTCGCGCAGGTGGCGCATGGAGGAATCGCACGCGCCCTGTCCGGGAACGACGAGGGCGTCGGCGTCCGCGATTTCCAGTGGAGAAGAGGTTATCACGGCGCGCGCGTCAAACCTCTCCAGCGCCTTCTGGACGCTGCGGATGTTGCCCGCGTTGTAGTCGGCTATGGCGATGGTGGGGGAGGGCATGATTATTCAGTCTTGTGGGGACGCTGGCCGGTGACTATCTCCATAGGCAGGCGGCGGTCTTCGTAGCGGGCGAGCATGAAAAGCAGGTCGGAGAGGCGGTTCAGGTAGATCAGGATCTGCGTGTTGGGCAGCATACCCTCGTTTCGCAACTCTATGACTCTGCGCTCGGCGGTCCGGGTCTGTGTCCTGGCGACGTCTATGGCGGCGGATCCGGCGGAAGCGCCCGGGATTATGAAGTTGGGCGGCAGTTCTATCTCTTCGTTCAGTTCGTCTATGAGCGATTCGAGTCGCGCGACGTGTTCTTCGGAGATTATCTGGAAGCGTTCCAGCAGGTGGTGTCGGTTGGAGTTGTCGGTGGCGAGTTCCGCGCCCATCATGAACATTTCGCGCTGGACTTGGAGCAGGATGTCCTTCACTCGGTCCTCGGCGGAGAGGGCGCGGGCGAGTCCAATCGCTGATACCGCGTTGTCCGTGGAGCCATACGCCTCGGTGCGTATATGCGCCTTGGACACGCGCCCGCCGAACAGCAGGCCGGTTTCGCCTTCGTCTCCCGATTTGGTGTATATCTTCATGGCTGCCTCCGGCGGGTATTATAGCAAGTGGCGCGCGGGAAGTCAGAATCGGGATTTACAGGATGATGGAATGTGCAGGATGGGCTGAGCGGGAAAGAGAAAGGCGGGTCATAAGACCCGCCCTGATTTGGTTGGATTAGCCCCGGCCGGGACCGAACTGGGTTATACGGCCTTCACTTCCAGCTGCCGCGCCTTGCCGGATTCCTGGCGCGGGAAGTTGATGGTGAGGACGCCGTTCTCGTAGGTGGGCGCGGCGTTGTCGGCGTCAACCGACCTGGGCAGCCGCAGCGAGCGCGCGAATCGTCCGACGCGCCGCTCTCGCAGCAGGTAGCCGCCGCTCTCGGCCTCGCTGTCCGCGCCGGCCTCGCCCTGGATGGTCAGCAGCCTGTCGTCCAGCGTGACGCTGATGTCCTCGGGCTTGACGCCGGGCAGGGAGGCGCGGACCACCACATCCTCGCCCTCGCTCACGACGTCAATCGGGATGGGCCAGCGACCGCTCTCGAACGTACCGAACCGCGCGCGGCTGAAGGGCCTGATGTCAATGAAGGGGTTCCATCTCTGGATTGCCATGTTATTCTCCTTTCGGGGTGTCTCGCTAAGCTGGGGGTCATTCGACCTTGTAGTGTATTGTAGAGTACGGAAGTTGATTCTGTCAAGAAATATGATACAATTCATATCATATATGCTTAATGCAGCGGAGCATGGGATATAATTCCATATAACACAAGCGGGGACGGCTATCAGTCATGGCGGACTACTACGACATACTCGGCATTCAGCGCGACGCGGACGAGCAGGACGTGCGCCGCGCTTTCAGGCGGCTCGCGCGGAAGTATCATCCCGACCTGAACAAGGACGACAAGGACGCGGAGGCGAAGTTCAAGGAGGTCAACGAGGCGTATGAGGCGCTGTCGGACGCGGACAGCCGCAAGAAGTACGACGCCTACGGCGACCAGTGGCGAGACGCCGATAGGATAGAGGAGCAGCGCAGGTCGGCGCGAACGTCTTATGGCGCGCCGTTCGACTTCAGGACCTACGGCGGCTATGACGACAGCGACCTGTTCTCCGGTTTCGAGGACATCTTCGGGGCGGGCGGAGGATTCCGGGATTTCGAGACTCGGCGCGCGCCGAGCGCGGTTCGGACCGAGACTACGATCACCGTGTCGCTGGAAGATGCGTACAGCGGGACGACTATCAACGCGAATCTCACGACGGGCGGCAGGGCGCGGCGGTTCGAGGTGGACATCCCGCCGGGCGTGGACAACGGCAGCGTGGTTCGGGTGACGCCGGAGAGCGGGACGGAGTTGCTGTTCAGGGTGTCGGTGACTCCGCATCCGCGATTCAGGCGATTGGGCGAGGACATCTACACCGACGTTCCGGTGGCGTTCGAGGACGCGATGCTGGGCGGCGAGGCGGAAGTTATGACGCTCGACGGTCGGCGGATAGCGGTCACCATCCCGGAGAACAGCCAGAACGGACAGAACATCCGCCTGCGCGGTCTGGGGATGCCGACGCTGGGTTCGCCGGAGAGGAAGGGCGACCTGTACGCGACGGTGAGGCCGGTGATGCCGAAGAGTCTGACCGAGGAGCAGCGGGAGTTGATAAGGCGGTTTAGGGAGTTGCGGGGTGGGAAAAGTTGAGCGAGTCGGGAGGACAACCCCTGATGCGAGGTGTTAGTATTTACGCGCGATGGAGACGAATAGGCGAAGAGTACAGCGAAGACTTGAGCGGGATGGCTGGTATCTGCATCGGCATGGTTCCGGTCATGACATATATAAGCATCCGCGCATCAGAGGCATTGTCACCCTGCCGCGCCATCGTGAACTTTCCATAGGTGTGGCGAACACTATTGCAAAGAAGGCTGGGTGGGAAGACTAGGAGGACATCGTGATTGAATATCCGGCGTTGATAGACGGCGAGGATGGGGCCTATGGGGTAGTTTTCCCGGACATTCCGGGAATTGCCGCGATGGGCGACACGGTGGACGAGGCACTTCTGAACGCCGAAGTTGCTCTTGAAGACTACGCCGTTGAAGCGGAGATAGACGGCGATAGGTTGGCTGTTCCCAGTCCGTTGCAATCCATCAAGGCGCCAGTCGGCAACCGATTGGTCTCGATACCTTTGTTACGGAGTCGGGCAGAAGCGTTCGCGTCGGATTGAGCCGCGTCTATTAAACTTATCTCACCGTTTTCCATAAGTTCCCAGTTGGCGGGCAATTGGTCTCTGCGTGGATTAGCCCATCTGACTACGGCGCGTTGAATCCTGCTTGGTAGGCGTCCCTTTGTGATTCCCATAGTTCTGAGGTCGAATGACGCTTGGTATTCAGCGTAGCGGGCGTGGAAGTGAGGCCAGCGGTGGTCATCCCAGTACATTTGGATTACTACGCCGTTGAACTCTACCCAGATTTTTAGGCCGTCTCGCGGCTCAACCGATACGGGCCAGAAATCCATTTCCAGTACCTCTCTGTTAGCATAGCGATATTCTGGTATATTTCGTACACGTCTGGCAAGCTGGCGGAACTTACTATGCTCATGAAGCGGTAGGACGTCAGCTTTATCCTGTTGATGATTGGAGACCTGGACAAGACACTCTTCTTGTTCCGACTACTCTAGTTCCACGATTGGCGCGCCGGCCAAGACCTGCTGGCCGACGGCGACCATTACCTCTTTGACGACGCCCGACCAGTCGGCGTGGAGTATCTGCTGCATCTTCATCGCTTCCAGGACGCAGATCGAGTCTCCGGTGACAACCTGGTCGCCGGGCTTCACCTCTATCGAGAGGATGGTGCCGGGAAGGGGAGTTCTGAACAGCTTGGTCGCGCCGGGCGCGCTCTGTACGACCGCGCCCGCGGGTCTTGAAGCCGAAGCCGCCGGTGTTGTAATGGCGGCGGAGGGCCTGGCCGCCCGTCCGCGCGATTGGGAGACCGGGGTCTCTACGTCCACCTCTATGGTGTGTCCGTCAACGACAGCGGTTACCGGACGCTGGGCAAGGTCGCCAACCTCGACGGTGTACCACTTTTCTTCTACTTTGACTCTGACCGTTTCTGTCATGGTTCTCTTTGTCTGAATCAGGATTTTCGGGATTAACGGGATATGGGCGGTCTCGGCTGTGGATACCGTTCAGTTGATGAGGGAGATGAACACTCCCGCGACCACCGCCGACCCTATCACCCCGGCCACGTTCGGCCCCATCGCGTGGGGCAGCAGGAACACGCGGGGGCTGGCTTGCTGTCCGACCTGGTGGGAGATGCGCGCGGCCATAGGCACCGCCGACACCCCCGCCGAGCCGATGAGCGGGTTTATCTTCTCTTTCAGGAACAGGTTCATGAACTTGGCGAACAGCAGCCCGCCGACCGTTCCGCAGGCGAAGGCCGCCAGCCCAAGCGCCAGGATGATGAGCGTGTCGGTCTGGAACACTCGCTCCGCCGAAAGCTGCGTTCCGATGGTGAGCATCAGGAAGATGGTGGCGATGTTGAGTATTTCGTTGGACGCGGCGGAGGTCAGGCGCGGGACCGCTCCGCTCTCGCGGAACAGGTTGCCAATCATGAACATGGCTATGAGAGGCGCGGCCCTCGGCACGATGAGAATGATGGCCACCATTGCGATGGCGGGGAACAGCAGCCTTTCGAGGCGCGATACTCGCCTGGGCGGCGGCATCTCTATCTCGCGCTCTTTCTTCGTGGTGAGCAACTTCATCAGGGGCGGCTGAATGAAGGCGACGGCGGCCATGTACGAGTAGGCGATTACGGCTGTGATTCCGAGTATCTCCGGGGCGAGTTGGGCTGACAGGAAGATGGTGGTTGGGCCGTCCGCGCCGCCGATTATGCCGATGGCCGCCGCTTCCGAAATCTCGAACGCGCCGGTGGCGAGCGCGCCCCAGAAGGCGACGAATATGCCCACCTGCGCCGCCGCTCCGAGAAGCAGCGTCTTCGGGTTGGAGATAACCGGGCCGAAGTCGGTCAGCGCTCCGAGGCCCAGGAATATGATTGGCGGCAGGATGTTCCAGAAGGAAAGGCCGTAGTGGAAGATGATTCCGAACAGGCCGGATTCTTGGTATCCGGCGCTCGCGTTCGGGAGGGTGAGCAGTCCGGTGAGCGGAAGGTTGGCGATTATGACGCCGAGGCCGATGGGCAGCAGTTCGTAAGGCTCCATGTCCCTGGCCACGGCGAGGTATATGAAGAGGAGGCCGACCGCTATCATGACGGCCTCGCCCGGCCCCAGCGCGCTGAAGCCCGTCGAGCGAAGGAAATTGAGTAGCTCTTCCAAAGTCGCTGATTCCTGAGTGTCTATTGTTCCCGGTCGCGGGATGGTTGGTCGCGGAGGTAGGGCCTGGATTCGAGGAGCGCGGTGACCGCGATTGCCGCGGCGGTGGCGCGGTTGACTGCTTCGGGGTCGTCAAGCCGCTCTTCCTCCGCCGGAGCGGTTTCCGGTTCTTCCTTGTCGAACAGCCGGGATACCCGCCCGATGATGAGGACGGCGGCCAGAAGCATGACTAGCACGCTGAACGCCGTGCCTATCCCTATTCCGGTCAATATGAGCGCGTCAGGCTGTTCCAAAGGGTTCTCCTATCAGTCCGTCGCGCCGATTTTACACTACCCGCGCCGCAATAGTGAATTTTAATCCGCCGTTTCTCATCGCTTGAAGCCGTGTCGCGCTCGGGGATAGAATCGTCTTGATTACGGAAGCGAGGGAAACCATGCTCAGCCTGGCGTTTAGGGCCGCTATTTTGGACGGCGGCGTGTACGAGGATATAAGGGAGAGGCAGGAGACTGCGTTCAGCGCGCTGGGCGTCGTCCTGATCGCCGGAATCGCCTTCGGGCTGGGGATGTGGAGCCAGACGCAGGACGCCGGGCGGCAGGGATTCAGGATAGAGGAAAGCACGAACTTGCTGCTCTCAGTATCGTCCATCTTCACAAGCTGGGTTATCTGGACGGTGTTCGTGTGGCTGCTGGCGCGGATCCTGTTCGGAGGCGGGGAGGGGTATAGAGCCAGTCTGCGCTCGCTCGGAGTCTGCTACCTGCCGATGGCGCTGTGGCTGCTGATAGGGGTTCCCACCATCGGGCCGGCGCTGTTCATGCTGGGCGCGGTCTGGACGCTGGCGGCGGGCGTGGCGGCGGTGAAGCACATTCACGACATAGCCTGGTGGAAGGCTGGCGTAGCCGCCGCCGTCGGCTGGTTCTGGGCCATCATCCTGATGCCGCTGTTTCTCGTAATCCTGCCCATAACGTCGCCGACGCCGGCCTGATTTCCGAGCGGGCGGTCAAGTTGGGTAGGGCGTCGGCGCATCCGCGAAGGGTTTCACCCCCATCCTAACCTTCCTCCATCAAGGGGGATTTTGCGCGGACTGTGATAGGATAGGCTGGAGCAAGGAGGGAGTCCATGGTCACCCCAGTCGCCACGACCGCCACAGTCCCGGAGATAGTCTATCCAGAAACGGACGGTATGCCATTGCCAGACGGAGAAGCCCAAGCGCCAGTCTATCGCAGAGTAGTCGGAATCATCGCGGTTCACGTCAGGAACATTCCCAGATCCAGGGTGAACGGCAATACATTCATTTACTACATTGAGGGCCGTCCCGGATTCTCCGTGTCCCCCGACTGCTACGTGGTTCTGAACCTGTCTCCCGAGGCTGAGGAGTCCATAGACCGAAACAACGTCTATCTGCTGTGGGAAGTGGGCAAGGCGCCGGACTTCGTTATGGAGATAGGATCGAAGAGCACCGCGAACGCCGACATGGGCAGGAAGCGGGACCTGTACGCTGAGTTGGGCGCGCGGGAGTACTGGCGCTACGACCCGACGGGAGGTGAGTTCTACGGTGAGCCGTTGGTGGGAGAGCGTCTGGTGGATGGGGAGTACGAGCGTATTGAGATGAACAGGGAGAGCGACGGTCGGGTGTGGGGAGTGAGCGAGGTACTGAACCTGGAGTTTTGGTGGGACGGGGTGGAGTTGGGATTCCGGGATCCAGTGGGCGGCGTGTGGCTGATGAGCCAGGAAGAGGAGTATGACGCTCGGTTGGAAGCGGAGTCCCGCGCCGACTTCGCCGAGACACGCGCTGAGCGGGCAGAGGCGCGAGTGGCGGAGCTGGAGGCGGAATTGCGTCGGCTGCGGGGGGAGTAGCTCCCAGAGCGGCCAAAGTTCAGATGCCCGTGGGGGTGACCATGGGGTTGTCCTGTTGTTTGCATTTTCCGCATCTTCGCGGTTTTCGGGGAAGATGAATATGAGCGTCAATCTACCCATTTATCTGCTTGCGCTTTTCTTGAGCGTGTTCCTAGCGGCGTGCAACAACGGTGGGGGAGATGATGTCGCGGCTTTTCCCATGCACAACGAACCGTTGCCGACCGACTGGGGTCTTGGTCATGTCAAGGTTGAGCTGGTAGTCGAGGATGGCTGTCTGCGCGGTCTAGGCCATAGTCTCAACGAACCAAACCCTTCCTACTTGTTGGTGTGGCCGAGTGGGTTCGAATTAAATAAGGAAGGCGACGCCGTTAGCGTAATAGACCAGGCGGGCGCGGTGGCTGCGCGAGCGGGCGAGGAAGTCCGACTATCGGGCCGGCTCATTCAGGCTGATAGTGACCACGCCCGCCAGATTGCGGAGAGTCTGCCCGCCAAGTGTACGGGGCCCTACTACATGATCGGCGATGACGTGACGGTCGTCGGCGCTGACGAACCGACCGAATTGTCCCTGCCAAACTCCGATTTGGTCTTTCGACGCCGCGCTACCTGGCAGACCTCATTATCGGTAGCGGTTCCAGCCGTCGGATTTACAGGCCCCGGGGAAATGGTCATGGAGGGAGATTGTCTGCTAATGATATGGGAAGAAGATTCTGAAGAGAGACACGCGATCTCCTGGCCGCCCGGTTTCTATCCCCATATCGAAGATGGGATGATAGAGGTGCGTAACGGAGGCGGAAGAACGGTGGCGCGTGTTGGGGACAAGTTGCAAATGACTCTGCTCGCGTTCGGTGGGGTGTCTGATGGACTATACATACCGGAATGCGACGCGCGGCTGCACGGCCCAATACAAATCAGGAACGCCGATCTTCCGACAGCCTTCCCACAGCATAATGAAGGTGTAGGGAGCGTTTCATATATGGAAGGGCGTCTGGAAATGGTGAATGGTTGTATATATGTTCGCGAGAAAATCGCGGTGTGGCCTTCCGACTACACGATGGAGGAAGTGGAAGGCGAGGTTCGGATTAGGGATCAAGATGGGAAGATTGTGTTACAGGTCGGACGCTACGAGGATTTTAGAACGAGCGTTGAAAGAGCGAGCGTTAAACTCAAAGGCCGCATAGTAAACAGGGATGACGATTACGGCAGACAGATAGGGTGGGGGATTCCGGTTGACTGCCGTTCGGCGGATTTCTGGATAGTGAGAGACTGAGTGAGCGGCGAGGCTGACAGGATGAAAGCGCGTATATGGCAGTGGTGGCCCTTCGACAAGCTCAGGGCGAACGATAGAAGCGGTATCGGGAAATAACCGAAACCCTGGGTTCGGAGCGAGTGTCGCTAGTCTTGAATCGAGTTTTCTTGTAATATCTATCTTGCCGGTCTGAAACCTAGTAAACGCACGGAGCCAATGCTATGCCCCAGAGGCCCAAGACGAAGATTGTCTGTACGCTCGGCCCCGCCACCAAGAGCTACGAAACGATATGTGAGTTGATAGAATCCGGGCTGACAGTCGCTCGGCTCAATCTCTCGCATGGCTCGTCCGCCGAACACCAGGAACTGTTTCGGACGGTGCGTAAGGCTTCGGACGACCTGGGCATACCCGTCGGCGTGATGGTGGACATTCCGGGTCCGAAATATAGGACGGGGCCGCAGTCGCCGGGCGATTTCGACCTGAGGGCCGGCGACATGGTGACGCTCACCAGCCGCGACATCACCGGAAATCCGCGCTCGCTAGGGGTGTATCCATCAGGGATACACAACGACGCGGAGGTGGGCGGCCTGGTTCTGGTGGACGACGGCGCGATAACGCTGAGAGCGCTTTCGGTATCCGGTCAGGATGTTGAGTGCGAGGTATTGGAGGGCGGCAGGATAACCGAAGGACGGGGCGTCACCACGCCGGGCAGAGCGCCGACGCTGCCGCTGCTGGACTATCGCGCGATGCACGGACTGGGGTTCGCGGCCACGTCAGGCGCGGATTTCGTCGCGCTCTCCAACATCACAAAGTCCGAGGACATATACACCGCGCGCCAGCTTTTGCAGATGCGGGGCAGCGCTCCGTTCATAATCTCCAAGATAGAGACCGCCGAGGCTATAAGGGCGTTCGACAGCATCCTGGACGCCAGCGACGGCATAATGGTCGCGCGGGGCGACATGGGCGTGGAGATACCCATGGAAGCCGTTCCCGCCGTGCAGAAACAGCTTATCTCCAAGTGCAACGCGCTGGGCAAGCCGGTCATAACCGCCACGCAGATGCTCGAATCCATGATAGAATCGTCCCGGCCCACTAGGGCCGAGGTGACGGACGTCGCCAACGCGGTGTACGATGGCACGGATTCCATCATGCTTTCAGGTGAGACTTCGATAGGCAAGTATCCGGTGGAAGCGGTGGAGGTGATGCGAAAGGTGGCGCTGGAGACGGAGGCCGACCTGGACCACGACCGGATCCTGGCGGAGAAGGGCAGTTCCTCGGAGCGGCAGACGGACGACGCGATAAGCAACGCGGCGGCCAGGATAGCGAACCAGATGCGGGTGGGCGCGATAGTCGCCTTCACGGAGTCCGGCAGTACCGCGCGGCGCGTGTCCAGATACAGGCCGCGCCCGCCGATACTCGCGCTGACGCCGCACGAGTCGGTGCAGCGCGAACTGACGCTGAGTTGGGGGGTGAACCCTATCATCGGCCCAACGCTGTCCAGTCTCGAGAACCTGTTCGACGAGGCCGAAAAGCAGTCAGTCTCGAACGTGGCGCTCACCAACGGCGACAAGTTGGTGCTGACCGCCGGCACTCCGCTCGGAGTCCCCGGAAGCACCAATTTCCTGTACGTGATGGACGTGTCCAGGGACGGCAAGGAGCCTTCGGACTAGGGCTAAAATCCCCTCTCCCTCGATGGGAGAGGGCTAGGGTGAGGGTGTCCCAGTTCGATACCTTAGACGATGTTGAAAATGATACGGTAGGGGAGACGTGAAAAATGCTGCGAATCTATAACACTCTCACGAAAGACCTCGATGAGGTCTCCCCGCTAGAAGACGGCGTGGTCAGGATGTACACCTGCGGCCCCACCGTGTACCGCGACGCGCATATAGGCAACCTGCGTTCCTATCTGATGGCGGACTGGATACGGCGCATACTCACGGCGCAGGGCCTCGACGTCATCCACATCAAGAACATCACCGACGTGGGCCATATGCGCCAGGAGATGCTGGAACGCGGCGAGGACAAGATAATAGCCGCGGCGCTGGAAGAGGGCAAGACGCCCGCCGAGATAGCGCAGTTCTATACCGACCGCTTCCTGGCGGACGAAGGAAAGCTGAAGATCCAACCAGCCCACGAATTCCCGAAGGCCACCGACCACATCGAAGAGATGATAGAGATAGTGGAGCGGCTGGTAGAGAAGGGCTACGCCTACGAGGCGGACGGCAACGTCTATTTCGCGGTGTCGGAGTTTCCCGACTACGGCCAGTTGTCCGGCAACATTCATGAAGCCGAACTCTTGGAAGCGGTCAGGGTGGAAGCCGACCCGCTCAAGCGAGACCCGCGCGACTTCACGCTCTGGAAGGCCGCCGAGCCGGGCCGGATGGTCAAGTGGCCCAGTCCCTGGGGAGAGGGCTTCCCGGGCTGGCACATAGAATGTTCCGCCATGTCAATCAAGTACCTGGGCGAGAAGTTCGACATTCACACCGGGGGCGTGGATAACATCTTCCCGCACCACGAGGGCGAGATAGCGCAGAGCGAGGGATTCACCGGCGAGCCGGTGGTCGCGTCCTGGGTACACGGACAGCATCTTCTAGCCGACGGCGTGAAGATGGCGAAATCCACCGGAAACTCGTTCATCATGTCCGACATAGAGGCGCAGGGTCTAGATTCGATGGCCTTCAGGTATCTGTGCATGACCGCGCGCTACAACACCCGGCTCAACTTCACGTTCACGTCGCTGAGGGCGGCGCAGCGCGGCCTGCAACGGCTGAAGAACCGTATCTGGCAGTGGACGATGGACGCGGACGGCGGCGCGGCGGACGGCGCGGACGTTGAGGAGTGGACGGGCAGGTTCTTCGACACCGTGAACTCGAACCTGGATATGCCCGGAGCGCTCGCGCTCACCTGGGAAATGGCGCGCTCCCACCTGTCCGCTTCCACAAAGCTGGCGCTTGTGGAGAAGTTCGACGAGGTGCTGGGACTCGATTTGCTGGACGTTGTGGATGAGTACAGCGCCGAACCGGAAGCGATAGAGCGTCTCTCCCGAAGGTCTAATCTCAGGCGGGCTGGCGAGTACGAAGACGCCGACCGCATCAGGGCGGACCTGGAGCAAGATGGATACGTAGTGGAGGACGGCGCGGACGCCTCCCGGATAAGGCCAAAGGCGGAATGGGAGAAGCTGACCGAAGACCGCGACATCGTATCTTCAGCCGCCGAGGTGCCGTCGCTCATCCACGAAAGCGATTCGCGCGACATCACCATCGGGATAGTCGCCTGCAACTACGTTGACGACGTGAAGCGCGCGGTCGGCGGCGCGTTCAGGTGGAGTAATGGCCGCGACATCGAGGCCGTGATTCTGGACAACGGCTCGACGGACGGCACCTCCGAGTGGCTGGAAGAGTTGGCGAATGATGACCCCCGCGTCAGGGTTATCCACGCCGACCACAAGCTGGGCGAGGGCGCGGCCAAGAACATAGTGCTGAAGCAGAGCCTGGGGCGCACGGTGATTCTGCTGGATACCAGCGCGGAGATACGTGAGGACATATTCGGGCGGATAGAGGAGATGCTCGACCAGGACGGCGTGGGCGTCGCCGGGCCCTTCGGCCTGCGAACCGACAACCTTCACCACTTCCACGACGGAGAGGGCGAATCCGGTGAGATGGACGCGATGCAGGCGTACTGTTTCGCTTTCAGGCGCGGCTCCCTCAGAGAAGTCGGCCTGATGCGCGAGAGTTTCCGCTTCTACCGAAACCTGGACATTGATTACAGTTTCCACTTCAAGGAGAAGGGCAAGAAGATAGTCGCCGACGCGACGCTCGGAGTCGTGCAGCACGAGCATCGCGTCTGGACGGAGTTGGCCGAAGGCGAACGCGACGAACTGAGCCTCAAGAACTATCGCAGGTTCCTCGAGAAGTGGGGCGACCGCGCCGACCTTCTTGTAAGCGCCGCTTCGGGCTAGGTACAATAAAGCCCGCTTTTTGATGTAGAATGGCCCCTGGACACGCAGGGGCTATTCTTTTGCGCTACGGGAGTTGACGTGACTCTTACCCTGCTCTGGCTCCAGTTGGCGGCCGCCGCCGGGATCATCCTCGTAATGGCCCATTTCATGGCGAGCGCGGCGGACGTGATAGCTGAGAAGACCGGACTGGGCAGGTCGTTCGTCGGGGTGGTCATGCTGGCCAGCGCAACCTCGCTTCCCGAACTCGGCGCAGGCGTCGGTTCCATCGCGCTCGTCGGAGAGGTTGACCTGGCCGCCGGGGACGCCTTCGGCAGCAACATCTTCAACCTTCTGATAATCGGGCTGCTCGACCTGTATTGGCGTCGCGGGCCTATCCTGGCGAGTGTAACGCTGACCTCGGCCCTCGTGGGAGTGCAGGGAATTCTCATCATCTCGGTGGCGCTCGTGGCGATGGTATTCCACAGTTCCACTTCGGTGGCTTCGGGATGGCCCCTTAGCCCGCTGACGGTTCTCATGTTCGCCATATTCATGGGCGCGATGTTCCTCACGTACAGAGATGAGCGGAACTCTGAGCGCAAGGTGGAAAATGGAGAGAATTACGCGGGTCGCAGCCTGCCCAAAGCCTTTATCACCTATCTGATAACCGCCTCAATCGTAGTCGGCTCGGCTGTCTGGCTCGCCAGCATAGGCGAAGACCTGGCGCGCGAGATGGGATGGGAGACGAGTTTTGTGGGAACGCAGTTCCTGGCCTTGAGCACCTCTCTGCCTGAGATAGCGGCTTCTTTCGCCGCCGTCAGGCTCGGCGCTCCCGAACTCGCTATCACCAACCTTTTGGGCAGCAATCTGTTCAACATGGGATTCGTTCTGTTCGTTGACGACCTGGTATTTACCCAGGGTGTCCTCTGGGCAAGCATAGCCGAGATACATATTATGACGGCTATAATCGCGATGGTGATGACCGCCACCGTGGTTACGGGCATTCTGATAAACAGGCAATACGCTTTCAAGATGCCGGTGACCGTCGAGGCGGGGGCCATGATAGCTCTGTACGCGGCGGCCAGCGCGCTGGTGTTCCAGGGCAGATGACGGCGTTTTCCCATTGCGCCTCGCCGTCTTGGGAAACGAATAGGGGTTGCTATCCCGATTGGAGCGCGGTCATACTGTGAGAACAAGGCGAAGGCTTAGCCTTCCCTGAGAGTTTGGCTTAGAGTATATAGATGATACAGGAGGGAACGGAATGTTCTTCGAGCTTAGAGAGTACAGGACGCTGCCCGGGCAGCGCGAAAACTGGGTAAGGTTCATGGAAGAGGAGATAATCCCCTTCCAGGTAAAGAAGGGGATGACCATTCTTGGCAGTTTCGTCGGCGAGGAAGAGGACGACCTCTATGTCTGGGTGCGCCGCTTCGAGAGCGAGGAGCAGCGCGAGAAGCTCTACGAGGCCGTGTACGAGAGCGACCACTGGGTAAACGAGGTCGCCCCCAGGATTCCCGACATGATGGACCGCTCCAAGATAGTCGTCCGCCGAATCGAGGCGACTCCGCGCTCGGTCATTCAATAGCCGGGAACCCCCGACTGACGATATATCATCGGGCTTGTCCGATGGAGCGCGACGGCTTGCCTGGCCTGATACTGGCCAACGCCCGTGTCCTGACCATGGATCCGCGCCGTCCGAGCGCGGATTCGGTCGCGGTCAAGGGCGGTCGTATCCTCTGGGTAGGCTCCCACGCCGACGTTCCGCAGAGCCGCGGCGCGAGACTGGTTGACTGCGGCGGCGGAACGCTGCTGCCCGCTTTCCACGACGCGCACATACACCTGCTGGCCTACGCTTCCAGCCTGTCGGCGGTTGACTGCCGCCCGCCGTCGGTCTCGTCCATCGGCGACATCGGACAGGCCGTAACGCGCCGCGCGTCCAATACGCCGGTGGGGGAGTGGATAAGGGCGTGGGGATACGACGAAACATCGCTGGCGGAGCGCCGCCATCCCACGCGCCGCGACCTGGATAAGTTCGCGCCGCGCCATCCGCTGCGCCTGGATCACAGGTCCGGCCACGCCTGCGTCCTCAACTCGCTCGCCCTGGAGCGCGTTGGAATCGGTATGTCCTTCTCCGAACCTCCGGGCGCGACCGTGGCGAGAGAACTGGACTCCGGCGAACCGAGCGGCCTGCTCTTTGAGATGGAAGACTACCTGGACGGCAGGATTCCCCAGCCGTCACGCGAGCGAATCGAAACGTCCCTCAAGCGGGCTTCCGAGAATCTGCTGGCTTACGGCGTCACCTCGGTGCAGGACGCAACCCATGTCAACTCAGTCGCGCGGTGGGAGTTCCTGGACGGCCTGAGCGAATCCATTGATCCAATCCCAAGAATAACGCTGATGCCCGGATACCGGCATCTGAACGAATTCGTCGAGCGCGGTCTCCGATTCGGCGCTTATGGCCTTCATCTGAGACTGGGACACGTCAAGATAATGGCAACGGCGTCCTCCGGGCGGCAAACGCCTGACAAGCGCGAACTGTCGCGCATGATAGCCGAGTGCGTAGAATCCGGTTTCCCCGTCGCCGTTCACGCGGTCGAATCTCACGTTGTGCGGAGTGTCGCAGAATCGTTGTCCGCCATCCCCGGCTCTCATCTCCTTGGCGCGCCCCACCGCGTAGAACACGCCTCCGAGTGTCCCCCGGACGCGCTGCGGGCGGTGGCGCGGTCGTCCGCCATGGTCGCGACCCAGCCGGTTTTCATCTACCAGAACGGCGACCGATACCGGGCCACAGTCGAGCGACGGACGCTGCCTTACCTGTATCGTCTCCGCGCCTTCGCAGAACGCGGAGTTGACGTCGCCTTCAGTTCGGACGCCCCGGTCGGAGACCCTAACCCCATGCGAGGAATCTACGCGGCGGTCGAGCGACGGACGACTTCCGGCAATATCATCGCGCCGGACGAGCGGATAGCGGTGTCGGACGCGCTTGAGCGGTACACTTCGGTGTCCGCCAGGGCCGCCGGAATCGAGAATGAGGTCGGCGGAATCGCGCCGGGTACGCTCGCCGACATGGTTCTATTCGAGGAGGACATAACTTCCGTGGCCCCGGAGCGACTGGCCGATTCACGCCCCGTCATGACGATGCTCGGAGGGCGGATAGCCTGGGAAGCCTGAGTGGTAAACTACCGCCGACGCCTGACCACGTAATCCAGCAGCGACTCAAGCGAGTCCCGCGAAGGCGATTCCGGCAGCGTCCTCAGCGCGTCCCTGGCCACGTCGCAGCGTCTTGACGCTTCCGAATACGCCTCGGTCATTATCTCCGGCCGCCTTATCATCTCCACCGCTTCGGCGAGCAGTTCTTCGTTCTCCTTATCCTCGAAATACGCCTTCACCGGGTTACTCCCGCCGCTTCTTTCGAGCGCGATGAACGTGGGCAGCGTCATTATCCCGTGCGCTAGGTCGCTGCCGACCGGCTTGCCTATCTCTTCCTGCGTTCCCTCGAAGTCCAGGATGTCGTCAACTATCTGGAAGGCCATGCCCAGCTCGTAGGCGTACCTCTTCAGCGCCGCGATATGCTCCTGGGGCGCGCCGCTGATAGTCGCGGCTGACTCGCCCGACACCGCGAACAGCGAAGCCGTCTTGCTGTATATCCTCATGTAGTAGTCGTCCAGGCTCTGCTCCGGGTCATAGACACTTACCCTCTCGCGCAACTCCCCGTTGGAGAGATCCATTATCGTCTCCGAAAACCGTCTGATGACTCCGATATGGCCTATGTCGCAAACCAGCGTCGCCGATGACGCGAAAACGTAGTCGCCCACCAGCACGGCTATGTCCTTGCCGTACATACTCGATATGGTCGTCCGCCCGCGCCGAAAGTCCGACTCGTCCACCGTATCGTCGTGTATCAGGGTGGCTATATGGAGTAGCTCAATCGCCGTCGCCATTATCTCCGACTTGAGTTCGTCGTGCGGATGGAAGTTGGACGCCAGCAGCGCGATGGCCGGGCGCACCCGCTTCCCGGACGAGCAATACACGTGGGTGAGCAGGTCCGACAGGAAGGGGAATTCGACGTCCGCCATGCCGCGCAGACGTTCCTCAACCCTCGCCAAGCGTTCCTGGACAGGCCCGTATATGTGGTCTATGGTCTCTATGTCAGCGTTAGACGCCAAGACGCGCTGTCTCTTCCTCGACGAGCGAGTCATCGAACTTGCGGAACAGCGGCCTGGGACGCGGTATCGGGCTGCCGGGCTTTAGTGCCGCGCGGTCCCAGTTCCAGCCCTCGGACTCCACGCCGCCCTCCAGTCCGAGCATCGCGTGCAGCTTTTCCGAACTGCCGGGCATGAAGGGATAGAGCGAGGTCTTCAGACAGTTTATCACCGACATACTCGTCCACAGCGTCCGCGCCGCGTCCGCCTTGTCCGTCTTGACCGCCTGCCAGGGGGCCTTGGAGTCCAGGTAGCGATTGGTCGCCTGCGCCAGCCGCATGGACGACTGAAGCGCGTTCCTGAACCTGCAATCCGCTATGTCGCTTCCCGCGCCGTCCAGCGCTTCGCCGGCCTGTTCCAGAAGCGCCAGGGATTGTTCGTCGAGTTCGCCCGGGTCCGGAACGCTGCGCTCGAAGTTGCGCGCCGCCATGCTCAGCGTCCTGTGAACCAGGTTGCCGTAGGTAGCCACCAGTTCGTCGTTGTTGCGCCGGACGTACTCGCCCCAGGAAAAATCCGAGTCCGCCGTCTCAGGCATTATCGCCGACAGCACGTACCGCAGAGGATCCGGGTCGTATCTGTCCAGGTAGTCCGGCATCCACACCGCCCAATTCCTGCTAGTAGATAGCTTCCGGTCTTCCAGGTTCACGTACTCGTTCGCCGGAACGTTATAGGGCAGGTTCAGCCCGCCGTATCCAAGCAGCATCGCCGGCCATATCACCGTGTGGAAGGGGATGTTGTCCTTGCCCATGAAGTAGTACGAGCGCGACTCGCCCTGCCAGAACTCTTTCCACTTCTCCGGCTCTCCGCCGTTCCTGGCCCACTCTTTGGTAGCCGACAGGTATCCGATGACCGCCTCGAACCAGACGTAGATGCGTTTGTTCTCATACCCCTCCACAGGCACCGGAACGCCCCATTCGAGGTCGCGCGTAATCGCCCTGTCCCGAAGGCCGCCTTCCAGGTAGCCTATCGTGAAGTTCTTGACGTTTGGGCGCAGGTGATCCTGCTTCCTTATCCACTCCAGGAGCTCATCCTCGAACGCGCTGAGTCTCAGGAAGAAGTGTTCCGTCTCCCGTATCTCCGGGCTGGAGCCGCACTCGCGGCATCTGAGACCGATGAGCTCCTCCGCGTCCAGCGTCCGACCGCAGTTGTCGCACTGGTCGCCCCGCGCGCCGTCATAAGAACAGTGAGGGCATATCCCCTCCACGTACCTGTCCGGCAGGTAGCGCTCGTGATTCAGGCAGAACGGCTGGTTCATCGTGTCGGTATAGAGGTAGCCCTTCTCCAGCAGCCGCAGGAACATATCCTGCGTGACTTCCGTGTGATTCTGCGTGTGCGTGGAGGTGAACAGGTCGAAACTTATCCCGAACCGCTTCCAGGTGTCCAGAAACTCCGCCTGGAACTTCGCGTAGATGTCCTCCGGCGAAACCCCCTGCTGGTCGGCGGCGATGGTCACAGGCGTGCCGTGCGCGTCGCTGCCCGACACCATAGCCACCTCGTTGCCCATCATCCGGTGATAGCGCGCGAATATGTCGGCGGGAAGGTACGCGCCCGCCGTATGGCCAAGATGTATGGAGCCGTTGGCGTATGGCCAGGCCACCGCCACCAGTATGCGTTCAGGCATGAGTAGTTGACCCTCGTATGTTCAGTAGAGATATGGTAGCGCCCCCAATTTGCAATTGGAAGTAGAGAAAGCCAACAGCCTGTTCACAGGCGCATTGGGTAGTGATATAATCCGCCCCGACAGACCTTACCGCTCTTTCCATCACCGTTTGGAGGTAATCATGAACTCCGGGGATACCGCGTGGATTCTGACTTCCACCGTCTTCGTTCTGTTTATGACTTTGCCGGGCATCGCCATGTTCTACGGCGGACTGATGCACGCCAGGTCGGTGCTGTCCGTAATGATGCAATGCTTCTCCATCACCGCCATCTCCACCCTGTTGTGGCTCTACATTGGATACGCCCTCGCCTTCGGCGACAGCTTGGGCGGAGTGATAGGCAGAGTTGATAACGTCTTCTTCATCGGCCTGGCCGACGCGGGTTCGTCCGACGCCGTGCCGGGAATAGTCTGGGCTTTGTTCCATACCACAATCGCCATTCTCACCCCGGCCCTCATCGTTGGAAGCTACACCGAGCGGATAAAGTTCCCCGCCGTCCTCGTATTCAGCGCGCTCTGGTCAATCCTTGTGTACGCGCCGATATGCCACTGGGTCTGGGGTGGAGGATGGCTGAGCCAATTGGGAATCATGGACTCCGCCGGCGGGGTAACCCTGCACGCCAGCGTCGGGATAGCCGGACTAGTAGCCGCCATAGTGATAGGCAAGCGCCTCGCTTTCCCCAGCGAACTCCCCGAACCTCACAACCCCGGCATGGCCGCCGCGGGCGTCGGGATGCTCTGGCTCGGCTGGCTCGCGCTCAATGGCGGTATGCAGGTATTCGCCGGACGCGAACCCGGCCTCGCCATGGCCGTTACTCACATAGCCGCCGCCGCCGCCGTCATAACATGGATGACCACACAGTGGATAGTTGAGCGCAGGCCCACCCTCGTCGGCACCGTAACCGGGGCCGTCGCCGGACTCGCCGTCGCCACCCCGGCCTCCGCGTTCGTAAGCCCGCTGTCGGCGCTCGCGCTTGGAGCCGCCGCCGGCCCGATTTGCTATTTCGCGGTGGGTGTAGTAAAGAATAGGCTGAAAATTGACGACTCCATGGACGTGTTCGCGATTCACGGGGTCGGCGGAATGCTCGGAGCTCTGCTTGTCGCGGTATTCGCGCTCGAAGCGCTGGGCGGAGCCGGATACGTTGAGCAGGGTCGTCAACTTCTCGAGCAACTTGGAGTCCAGGCGTTGGGCCTTCTGGCCGTCGTCGCCTGGAGCGGTGTAATCACCTTCATCCTGCTCAAGGTCACCGGCGCTCTCGTGAAGGGAGCCAGGGTTGACGAAATGGACGAAATCGTAGGACTCGACATCTCCACCCAGGGAGAACGCGGCTACGACTTCTGAATCGAGAGAAAACGCTGGCTTAATTATGATAAAATGGTGTCCGAGCGGAACCGCCTCGGAACTGAACCGGCGCGGGTTCGCCCGACAAAGAGCTTAGGAGGCTTAACACATGAAAGTAGAAACCCTGAACCAGGGAGACAACTTGATACTGCTGACGGAAGGCCGCGTGGACGGAACCAACGCGGTCGACTTCCAGAACGCGATGGAAAACGCTATCGCCGGAAATGACCATCCGGTCATCCTCGACTTCGAGAACCTGTCCTACATCAGCAGCGCCGGGCTGCGCGCCATACTGGTCGTCGCCAAGTCGCTCCAGAGGCAGAACGTGGACTTCGCCGTGTGTTCCCTGGTCGACTCGGTCAAGGAAGTGTTCGTAATCAGCGGATTCGACAGGATAATTCCCATCCACGACTCTCAGGAAGGGGCTATCGGTTCCTTCGGCGGCTGATTCCAAAGGAGGCGCGTCACCCATGAGAGAGTCTTACAAGATCCTCGTCGTTGATGATGAGCCGGACCTCCAGCCGCTCATGCTCCAGCGCATGAGACGGCAGATAAGGTCCGGGCGGTATAGCTTCGTGTTCGCTCATAACGGAGTCGAGGCTTTGGAGGTCCTGCACCAGGAAGACGACATAGACATGGTGGTCTCGGACATCAATATGCCCCAGATGGACGGACTCACCCTATTGGAGCAGATACCCAAAGTTGACCCCAACATCCGGTCGGTCATAATCTCCGCCTACGGAGACATGAAGAACATCCGAACCGCCATGAATCGGGGCGCGTTCGACTTCGTTACCAAACCCCTGGATTTCAACGACCTGAGAATAACCATTGACCGCACGCTTGCCCACCTCATCGAATGGCGCAAGGCGTTGGAGTCCAGAGACCAGTTGGTCGCGCTTCAGAACGAACTCAGCGTGGCCAGCGGTATGCAGCAATCCATTCTGCCCACCACCTTCCCGGACGGGCCGGATTTCAAGTCCTTCGCCAGCATGGAACCCGCGCGCAACGTCGGCGGCGACTTCTACGACTTCATGAATCTCAACGACGACAGGGTGGGGTTGGCGATAGCGGACGTGTCCGGCAAGGGCGTGCCCGCCGCGCTCTTCATGATGTCCAGCCGCACCTTGCTCAAAGGCTCGGCGATTGGCAACGTGCATCCGGGGGAAACTCTCAGAGAGGTCAACGACCTGCTCTGCGAAGATAACGAAGCGATGATGTTCGTCACCATTCTCTACGCGGTGTACGACCCCGCCACCGGGAACCTCTCTTACGCCAACGGAGGGCATAATACCCCTGTTATCGTTCACTCCGACGGCAGCTACACCGTTCTTCCCATGACCGGGGGAATCGCCCTGGGCGTCATGCCCGATTTCGAGTTCGACCAGGATTCCGTCAAGCTGCTGCCCGGAGATACCCTGGTTCTCTACACCGACGGCGTAACCGAGGCTATGAACGAAGACGGCGAAGAATACGGCATGGACAGACTCTGCGAAGTCCTCGCCGCCGCGCCTTCCATACAGGCGCGGGACATATCCGACACGATTTTCGAAAGCATACGCGAATTCGCGGGAGACGCTCCGCAGTCGGACGACATAACCTGTCTGACTCTTCACCGCAGCGAGGTTGACGCATGAGCTCTAAAATCAGCCTGAAACTTGAGAACAAGGTCGAAGAGTTGGCGCGTATCTCCGACGCCGTCGAAGAGTTGGCCGAGAGCGAAGGCTGGCCTCCGGCCCTCGCGTTCCGAGTGAATCTCGTATTGGAAGAGTTCGGCATCAACGTCATCAACTACGCTTACGAAGAGGGCGGGCGCGACTTCGAGCTAACCCTCTCGTCCGAGCCGGACATCCTCACCATCGAGTTCACCGACGCCGGCGTTCCCTTCAATCCGCTTGAAGACAATCCGGAGCCGGATACGTCCGCGCCCATTGAAGAACGCCCCATCGGAGGGTTGGGCCTGCGCATGGTTCGCGAGATGACCGAAGAAATGCGATACGAGCGTCAGAATTCCAGGAATCACTCCACACTGGTCATGCGAAAGGCCGAATGAAGAACGCACCTCGCCTGTTGGCGGCTCTGCTGATTGCGGTGGTAGTTGTAGGAGTCGTCGTCATTGTAGCCACCGGCTCAGGCGGACTGTCTTGGTTCAGTAGCTCAGACGGCGAAGTCCCAAAGAATCAGGACAGCGCGCTTGGCCAACCCGCGCCCGCCGTCGTCCAGGAAACCGAACCCGTCCCAACCGGCGAACCCGGGGTGTTCGACGACTACATCCTCTTCGGCCAGTCCGCCGCCTTCAGCGGCCCTGCCAATGAACTCGGCATAAATATGCGGCTGGGCATAAAGGCCGCCTTCCATGAAGCCAACGAAAAGGGCGGAGTCAACGGACGCCACCTCGAGCTCAAGTTCATGGACGACGCCTACGAACCCGAAGCCGCCATAACCAACACCCAGAAGTTGATAGAGGACAGGGTATTCGCGCTCATAGGCGCTGTGGGAACCCCGACCTCACGCTCGGCCACGCCCGTCGCCGCCGAGGAGGGCATTCCCTACGTAGCCCCGTTCACCGGCGCGGCCTTCCTGCGCGATCCCGAATGGCAAAACATAGTCAATCTGCGCGCGTCCTACAACCAGGAAACCGAGGAGATGGTCGAGCGATTGACCCGGGACCTGGGTATCGAGCGCATAGCGGTCATGTACCAGGACGATTCCTACGGACGCGCGGGCTACAACGGGGCCACCAGCGCTCTCGCGCGTCGCGGCATGGAGCCTGTGTCCGTCGGCCTCTATCCTCGCAATACCCTCGCGGTGAAGACCGGCCTGCTCGACCTGCGCCGGGGCGACCCCGAAGCCGTAATCATCATCGGCGCGTACCAGCCCGTAGCCGCCCTGATCTCCTGGGCGCGATTCACAGGCATGGACCCTATCTTCATGACCGTCTCATTCGTCGGCAGCAACGCCCTCGCCGAGGAACTCGGCTCTAAGGAACTGGTTTCATCCGGCGCCGGAGTCTTCGTTACCCAGGTCGTCCCGTTCCCCACCGACACCGGCCTCCCCATAGTGCGGTCGTACCACCGCGCCCTGTCGAACTTCGCCCCCGCCGCCGAACCCGGATTCGTCTCGTTCGAGGGCTACCTGGCCGGAAGATTGGCGATAGCCGCGCTGGAACGCTGCGGACGCGACGTGACCCGAACCTGCTTCCTCGATATAATCCGAAACGAGATGCCCTTCGATCTGGACGGATTCCAGCTCCGTTACGGGCCCGGCGACAATCAAGGCTCCGACTCCGTGTTCCTCACGGTTATCGGAGACGACGGCGGCTATCATCCCATTAGCACCCTGCTGGAAGCGCGACCATGAGAGAACGAATAGACAAATTGCTGCACAGCCGCTTTCGCATCTCCACGCAACTCTACCTCGCCATAGGCGGAGCGGTTCTTCTGACCATGGCCGCCAGTCTGGTGGGCTGGTTCTCTTTCGACAGGGTTGGCGACGCCCAGAGCCAGGTGAACGATAGCAGCATCCCCGAAATGGCCGCCGCTTTCGAAGTGGCCGAGTACAGCAGCGTACTCGTCGCGGCCGCCCCCAGCCTCACCTCCGCCACTACCCGCGTGGACCTCGAATCCGTCTATGACGGCATCTCCAACGCCAACGAAGCGCTTGAAACCCAACTCGCCGTCCTGGAGCAGAGCGACACCGACGACGAGCGTCTGAAGAGGATACGCGCTCACTCCCAGACGTTGATAACCAATGTAGAGGCGATTCACTCTCACCGAACCGAACTGTTCGGGCTGGTGACGCAGAGGGAAAGCCTCAGATCCGAACTCGCCGAACTCCGCAACCAACTCGACGATACCGTGGTGGCCGCCATAGACGACCAGCTTTTCTACATCAACACAGGATACCGGAAACTTGGCGAACCTCCCGCCGACCTCTCGGTTCATTTCACGGAGGAAGAGTTCCGCCGCTACCGTCACCTGTCCGAATTGCAGTCCGACGCCAACATAGCCACCGAACTTCTCGCCAACGCCTTCACCCTCTCCGAAGCCGCGTCCATCGAACCGCTCCGCGAACGCTTCGAGGCGGTGGACAGCCGTATCCAGCGCAACCTCAACGCGCTGGAAGGCTCCGAGACTTACGAGCAGATCGCCCCCGTCTTCGCGCGCCTCTCCGAAATGGGCATCGGCGAACAGAACGGATTCGCGCTGCTTGAAAGAGAACTCCAACTTGACGACAGCCAGAGAAGCCTGCTTGCCGATAACCAGGACGAAGCCGTCGCGCTCGTAGCCGAGGTGGACGGTCTCGTCGTATCCGCCCGCGACAGCGCCGGAGAGGCCACCGCCGCTTCGGTGCAGTCCATTTCCACTGGCCGCGCGCTTCTGCTCGCCATTAGCGCCTTCAGCCTTGCCGGAGCCTTCCTCATAGCGTGGCTCTTCGTTGGCCGCGTGCTTCTGCGACGCATCGAGGTGCTGTCCACCTGGATGCGCCGAATGGCCGGGGGCGACCTCGAAGCGGAGGTCGAAATCGGCGGAAACGACGAAGTGACCGACATGGCCGCCGCCCTTGAAGTCTTCAGGCAGCACGCCCTCGAAGTGCAGCGCCTGAACCTGGTGGAGGAACTGGCCGCCGTCCTCCAGGAAAGGAACGACGAGCTCCAGCAGGTATTGGAAGAACTCCGTCTCGCCCAGGACAAGATAATCACCCAGCAGAAACTGGCCGAACTGGGCGAACTCACGGCGGGTGTGGCCCACGAAATCAGAAACCCGCTCAACTTCGTCAAGAACTTCTCCGAAGTGTCCGAAGAACTCATAGACGAACTCAAGGAAATCCTCGACGAACTCGCCGATAACATCACCGACGAACAGCGCGACTACATAGACGAAATCTCCCAGGACCTCACCGGCAACCTCGAACGCATACGGCATCACGGCGCGCGCGCCAACCGGATCGTCGAGGATATGCTTCAACTCGGACGCGGCGGCGGTGAAGTCCGCCCCGTGATGATAAACGACCTGCTCAACGAACACGCCCTGCTCGCCTACCACAGTGCGCGCGCCATGGACCCCGATTTCCAGCTGGATCTGAAACACGAATTCGACCCCGACGCCGGCGAGTGGCCCGTCATCCCCGAAGACATGGGCCGCGTATTCCTCAACATGGTCAGCAACGCCTGCCACGCCACCGACGACAAGAGACGCGCCCTCGTCGAGAAGGGCGAACCCGGCTATATGCCTACCCTCTGGCTCACGACCAAGCGAACCGACGACGCCATGGAAATACGCATCCGCGACAATGGCGACGGCATACCCGACGACGTTATAGACAAGATATTCAACCCGTTCTTCACCACCAAGCCCACCGACAAGGGCACCGGGCTTGGACTGGCCCTGTCCAACGATATCGTCAGGGAACACGGCGGCGCTATCAACCCGGTCTCGGTTCCGGGAGAATATACCGAGATGGTAGTCGTCCTGCCCGTGGACGGAATCCGAGAGGAGGAGACCGCGGACGTCTAACGCCCGCGCCGATGGATAATGGATTTCGACGCATACGATCTGAACCCCGACATTCTCGATGAGATGTTCCTGCCGGACGGCTCGCCGGGTGAACATTCCGGGCCTCTTTACGAGACTCTGCGAAGAATCTCCCCCCAGAATATCTCCAGCATCCAGGAGTGGGTGACCCGCTCATTCCTCCAGGAAGGCATATCCTTCATGGTTTACGGAGACGACGAGGCCGAAGAGCGAATCATTCCCGTGGACTGCGTACCCCGCATCCTTGACGCCGCCACCTGGCGCGCGCTTGAATCCGGCCTGACCCAACGCCTTCGCGCTCTGAACCTGTTCATCGAAGACGTGTACAACGGCGCGCGCATAATCCGGGACGGCGTGATCCCCTCCGACGTGATCCTGGACTGCCCCCAGTACCGGCCCGAAATGGAAGGCTACTCCGCCCCGAACGGCGCTTGGGTCTCGATCTGCGGCACCGACCTCGTTCGCACCCACGACGGCTTCTACGTGCTGGAAGACAACCTTCGCTCCCCGTCCGGCGTGTCCTACATGGTCGCCACCCGCCGGGCTTCCAAGGCCAGCTTCCGCCGACTGTACAGATCCTCCCGCGTCCGAGAGGTGGAGCATTACGGACAGCTATTGCTCCAGACCCTCCAGGAAATGGCCCCCGACGGCAGCCCCGAGCCCACCATCGCCCTGCTCACGCCCGGCGTGTACAACGCCGCCTACTATGAGCATATGTTCCTCGCCCGAGAGATAGGCGCGGAACTCACCGAGGGCAGGGACTTGCTCACCCGCGACGGCTACGTCTATATGCGTACCACCGAGGGCTTGCGCCGCGTGGACGTCATCTACCGCCGCGTGGACGACCTCTTCCTCGATCCCGTCGCCTTCCGTCCCGATTCGCTTCTCGGCGTCCCGGGCCTGCTCGACGCCTGCAAGCGCGGCAACGTAACCCTCGTCAACGCCCCCGGCGTGGGCATAGCCGACGACAAGAGCGTTTACGCCTACGTCCCGGACATGGTTCGCTACTATCTCGCAGAGGACGCCATTCTATCCAACGTCGAAACCTACCTCTGCCGAAGACCCGAAGACCTCGAATACACCCTGGACAATCTGGAAAAGCTGGTCGTGAAGCGGGTAGGGGAGTCCGGCGGCTACGGTATGCTGATAGGCCCGCACTCCACGCCCGAAGAACGCGACGAATACGCCGCCCAGATTCGCGCCGACCCCGCCGATTTCATATCCCAGCCAACGCTCTCATTCTCCCGCGCCCCCTGCATGGTCGAAGGGCGTATGGAGCCGCGCCACGTTGACCTGAGGCCCTACGTCCTCCAGGGAAGCGAATCCCGCCTTGTCCCGGGCGCGTTCTGCCGCGTCGCGCTCCGGCGGGGCAGCCTCGTGGTAAACTCAAGCCAGGGCGGTGGCTGCAAAGACCTCTGGGTACTGGAAGATTAGACCGATGCTCTCCCGAAACGCGCAAGGACTCTACTGGATGAGCCGCTATCTTGAGCGGACGGAACTTCTATGCCGTCTCTTGCGCCTCCAAACCGAATCTCTGGTTGACCGCCCCGCGCGCGACATCCACGTCGGCTGGCGGCGGATCTATATGTCCCTCCACCGCCTTCCGCCCGGCGGCGGGTTCAGCGTCGGAGACAGCGACGAATACACCCTCGCCGATTCCTTCACCCTCGCCGGAGACCTCACCTTCGACCGCGTAAACCCCGATTCGCTCTGGAACTGCTTCGCGCAGGGCAGAGAGAACGCCCGACAGATGCGCCACCGGATCAGCTCCGAAATGTGGCAGCGCCTCAACCTCGTGTACCTCCGCGCGCGAGACATGGACATCCAGGACATCTGGGCGTCCTCCCCGGAGACCTTCTACTCCGACATCGGCGCGGATATCGGCGCGTTCACGGGCGCAGCCGAAGCCACCATGTACAGGGACGAAGGCTGGAGCTTCCTGCGACTCGGAAGGTTCATCGAAAGGTCCCAGTTCTCCACCGAACTTCTCGTCCAGCAGATAGCCATTGACGTCGAAGCCGGCGAGTACAGGGAAGGGGACTGGCTTGACCTGTTGCAGGTCTCCAACGCGCTTGAGCAGTACAACCGTCGCTACGGCGTCGCCGTCTATCCCCGCGACGTCCTCGACCTGCTGGTGACAGACCCCATGCTCCCAAGCTCGCTCAGCCGCTCGTCCAGGGTCATAGAGCGCGAACTCGACTCCATTGGCGCGGGCCCCGGCGCCGACTCCTTCGGCGCGGTCCGGCGCATGGCCGGACGCCTCAGCGCCCTCGTGCAATACGAATGGCCCGACAACTACGACCGCGAAGACCTGCTCAACCGCGCCCTGGAACAATCCCGCGAACTCCACTCCCTCATCAACGCCGCCTACTTCGACTACCCCATCACATAGCCCTCGCTCTCCCAATCTCCCCTCCGGCTCGCGGGCGAAAGTCCCTTCCCCCTTGATGGGGGAAGGTTAGGATGGGGGTGAAACCCCAACTGCGCTAATTTACGAGGCTGTCCGTCCCCGACCCCTCGCCGGCCTCCGCGGAGGCCGCGCCATGAACACCAGCGCCATGGACAGCAGTGCCGCCGCCGAAAACCCCAGGAATGCGTTCGTATAGCTGCCCGTCGTATCGAATATATACCCGCTGATTATCGGCCCCGCGATTATCCCAAGCATCTGTATGCTCGACCTGAACCCCTGTATCGTCGCGTATGCCCGACGCCCGAAATAGTCCGCTATCAGCGACTGCGGAATCACCGATATGCCCCCCTGCGAAGCCGAGAACACTATGAGAACGGGTATCACCGAGGCTACGTCGGGAGCGCGCGCCATGAACACGATGGACACCGCCATCACCGCCAGCGACGCCGCCATCACGTAACGCTTATTCACGTAATCCCCCAGCGCGCTCAGACCGAAGCGCCCCGGAATGCTCATCAGCCCCACCGAACCCGCCAGCGCCGCCGCCGCAACGTTCGACGCCCCCAAATCCACGAAGAACGGCACAAGGTGCAGCCCGATTCCACCGCTCACCAGCGACCGCGCCATTATCGAAAGCGTCAGGAACCAGAAACTCGAAGTCCTCAGCGCCTCTCGCGCCGTGAAGTCATTCGACAGGTCCGCCCGTATCGGCCTCGCCCGGCCCTGAGAATCCCGCGCCCCCTCCGGCTCTATCCCGTCCGGATAATAGCCGTACTGCTCCGGCCTGTGCCGCATCACCGACGCCACCGGCGGCCCTATGATAACGATGAACACCCCGATAACCAGCGCCGCCGTCCGCCACCCGTAATTCTCCACCAGCCACCCGACCGCCGGCACGAACAGCCCGCCAAGTCCCACGCCCGACCACATTATCCCGAACGCCAGCCCGCGCCGCCGGTTAAACCAATTCGCCGCCGCCGCCGTGATGGGCGTGCTCATACCCAGGCTGTTCCCCAGCGCGATCATGAACACGTACACGAAGAAGAACGCCAGCAGCCCATTGATGAAACTCAGCCCGATATACCCCAGCCCCATCAGCGGAATCCCGACCAATATCAGCCGTCTTGGACCGAACCTGTCAACCGCCCATCCCTCTATCGGCCCCAGCAGCCCCGACTCCAGCCGCGCCGCGCTGAAAATCACCGATATAGTCGTCCGGCTCCACCCGAACTCCCGCCCAAGCGGAATGATGAAATTCCCAAACCCATGAAAATTTATACCCGACGCGATAGACATGACAAGCCCACCGGCAAGCACAATCCACCAGCCGAAGAAAAAGCGTCGCTTGTTGGAGTTCTCAGTAGTCAGTCTGTAGTTCTTAGTTTTCAGTTTGGCGGCCAAGCACCATGACCTGGCCGTGAGTCCAGTCTTCGGGACACGCCAATAGTCTCAATGCTTCGGATGTTCCCCCATCGCACTCAAGTTGGTATATGGCTCTTTCGACATCTACGGCTCTGAGTGTTGGGGACAATTCGCAGTTGACTAGGCGGGCGATGCCGCCACACCATAAAGCCCATTTCTCATAGACTTCCTCATTATGCTTGGTAATTCTGATTTGTGTTTCGTGTTTATTTTTCTTAGGAAAATCTTTTTTCTTGCGAAATGTGAGACCCCCTAAAGGAGGGAAACAATCTAATTGAGAAAACTCCTCTGCGAGATTCATATCTAGGACAGGATACTCGTTAGGGTCCAAGAACATTCTGATCTTGCTCACAAAAGACATCTGAGTAAACTGTGGCATATTATCCTTCTTGTTATTGACACGTCCCCTGACACGAGCCAGACCAGTACCTGTTAGGCTATCTGCCACACACTTGAATCTGTTGAGTTGATAAGTAGTTACACCTTTACAAAATTCAGATACGCGATAGTCCCGGCGTCTGTCTTTCGCATTTCCCCAATATAGGACATTCGACAATCCATGTTTTATATCGTCCAGATTTTTGCTGAGTAGCTGCAATTTTATTTTTTCCTCAACTTGACGCATATTCTCGTGACAGACTTCTTTACCATTCTGAAAGTCGTATGTGACTGTAGGATAGTCGTATGCCTCAACCGCGTCGCACAACTTCTTAGCATATTTCTCCATCGAGTACTGCTGTATTGTCATGTTACTTCTCCTAATATATGAGAAACCTCACTAACTCCCCACAGACACGGCGACCAGCGAATCCCCGGCGATGACTGCGTGCGCGTATGCGATGCAGGCGCGGATGTCGTCGGGTTCTAGGTCAGGGTAGTCGTCGAGGAGTTCCTCCTGGCTTACACCCTGGGCCAACAGGCTCAGTATCAATTCTACCGATATCCGCATATCCCGAATGATGGGCTTCCCGCCAAAGACATCAGGACGCGCCGTTATCCGCTCCAGCAGATCGCACTCAGTCACCATATCAATTCCTCCCCATATCAACTATCCGCCGCCGGACGTATTTCGTGAATGGTTACCGGAAGTCCGGCCCGCTTGGCCTCTAGCCATCGTTCAAACGAACTTCGACTTTCACCAGACCTTTGACCAGTCAGCAACATCTCCACACTGAGATCCTCATCAAGGTCAGGTCAGTGCAGATGCTGGCCTCCGGCGTGAATCTCCCAATTGTTTCGCTCCTCCAGAGTAGCGTGGGCTAATCTAGGATACCACGCCAACGGCGCGGAGATCGTCCGTCCATCGGACAGTTGCGCGCTTAGCGTATCCTCGGTAACCTCAATCGCTACCGCGTCGGGCATATCCACGCTAACCGTTGAAGCCATATCCTGATCATCCTGTCTATCCCGCAAATTCTGATTCAGACAAACCATCCTGCCCAACCAGCCATCCCAATCATGTAAATCCCCTTAATCCCACGAATCACAGTTCAGACCCTACCACCCAATCGCCACCCCATCCCTTCTAGGATCCGCGCCCCCCTCGAACGTCCCCGACTCATGATCAACCTGTATCCCCTGCGCCCCTCCAACCGTCATCGAGAACGGCGCGACCACCTCTATATCATGCCCCTTCGCCGCCAGCGCCGCCCGCGTGTGGTAGGGGAATCTCTCCTCCATCACCACCCGCCGCTCCTCGAACACCCGCAGGCGCGGCGCCTCTATCGCCTCCTGCACGTTCATCCCGAAGTCCAGCGTGTTCATCACGAACTGCGGCGTCGTCTGCAATATCCCCCAACTTCCCGGCGTCCCCAGGCTCACGTGAAAACGTCCGTCCCTGAACGTCTGCGTCGGCGCGACACAGAAATCAACCCGCTTGCCGCCTTCCAGCCGGTTAGGCGCGCCCTCTTCCAGGTCGAACCAGTGCGCCATGTTATTCAGGAACAGCCCCGTGTCGCCCGGCGCGACCGCAGACCCGAATCCGCCGCCCAGCGTCTGCGTCACCGATACCACGTTCCCGTCCGAGTCCGCCACCGCGAAATGCGTCGTCATCCCCCCGTCGAACTCATCCGCGCTGCCCGCCTTGATAGAGCCGGACGGTATCATCCGGCTGAACTGCTCTCCCGACACCACCGCCGCGCTGTTCCGGTCAATCCGCGCGCGCTGGCTCTCCGCGTATCCGCCGGACAGCAGACCGCGTATTGGCGCGTTCACATGGTCCGGGTCGCCGCCCCACTTGATACGATCCGCCACCGCCAACTTCACCGCCTCTATGTAAAGGTGCAGCGTCTCCGGGTGCTGGAATATCAGATCCTCCCCCTCGAACCCCTCCATTATCTTCAGCGTCTCAAGCAACTGAAACCCCGTCGAGTTCGGCGGAACTGAGAAAATCTCATAGTCGCGGTAAGAGATGCTGATAGGCTCATGCCATTCCGCGTCATAAGTCGCCAGGTCTTCCTCGGTCATCTGCCCCCCAAGCTCCCGCGACCCCTTCACCAGCCTCGCCGCCAGTTCGCCCCGGTAGAACTCATCCTTGCCCCCCCGCGCTATCGCCCGCAGCGACTCCGCCAACTGCGGCTGCTTCACCCTCGCGCCCGCCCTCGGCGTCCTGCCGTCCTTCACGAATATCCCCGCCGACGGGAATCGCGACAGCCGCCCCGCCGAGTTCGCTATCGAGCTCGCGTTGAACCGCGTGATAGCCGTCCCGTTCTCAGCGTACCCAATCGCCGGCCCGAACAGCCTCTCCAGCTCCAGCCTGCCGTATGTCTCGTGCAGCGTCAGCCACCCCGCCGCGTTCCCTGGCACCAGCGCCGACTTTATCCCAACGTCCTTATCCCCCTCGGTGTACTCCTCCGGGTCAGCCGCCGCGGGCATCCGCCCCGAGAAATTCAGCGCGCGAACCCTATCCTCCGCCGCCACGTACGCCAGCGCCACCCCCACGCCCGCCGCGCCCGACATGAACGGCTCGCACACGTTGAGCGTCGAGGCCACCGCCACCGCCGCGTCGAAAGCGTTGCCGCCCGCCATCATCATCCGCGCGCCCGCCAGCGACGCCAGCGGATGCGCCGACGCCGCCATCCCATTCACCCCCACCGCCGCGGGCCTGTTCGCCTGTGGTATCACTGAAAGACCGGGCATCGTACCCTCCCCTGAACTCTGACTTGCCCCGCCAGTATATCAGGAATCCCCACCCCGTTCAGGACTCTTGCCCAACCCACCCCCCGCCATGCTACAATACCCCCATCTGCCAGAACAACAGTCCCTATGTCTCATAACCTACACTTTATCAATCCCGACAAAACCGCCTCACAAAAAATTTTCAGGCCAAATCAGCCCGATCCCATAGCTAAATCCCCCGATTTCCAGGTCAAAATCCACTAGAAACGCCACCAGCCCTTGCCCAGACCTCCACCAGCCCTTGCCCAGCCCAAATATAAACCAACGTATATGAACTCTACCTTGTCGGACAAAATCACAGCCCATCAACTCAATCAAACAAATCACAGCTCAGACCCCAGAACCGTTTTCCCTTGACCCCCGCGACCCCCACGACCTAAAATTACCCCAGACTCAAGCCGACAGCCACACAGGACTCATCGCATTGGGAACCGCCTAGTCCTCTTCAGACGAATAACATTCTCGACTATGTAGCCTCTCGCGGGTCGTGTCCGAATTGCGCGAGGGGCTTTTGCGTGTTCCGGGATATTCCGAATCCCGACCCAACTATGAACCGCCGGGCCGGCTTCCACGACAAGCCAATCGCCGGCCCGGCCCACGGGAGAAATCACAAATGACGCTGCAAGCCGACTCCGAACTCATAGAACTGCGGACGCGGATAAGACACTCCGCCGCCCACGTCATGGCCGATGTCGTAAAGACCCTCTTCCCCGACGTCAAGATAGGCATTGGCCCGCCCACCGACGACGGCTTCTACTACGACTTCATGGTCGAAGAACCCTTCACGCCCGACGACATCCGCCGAATCGAAAACCGTATGCGCCGCGTCGTCAAGCGCAACCACAAGTTCGAGTACCGCGAGTATTCCCGCGACCAGATAAACCAACTCAACGCCGACGAGCCGCTCAAGCTGGAAGTCATCGCCGAGATACCCGACGACGAACCCATCTCCACCTACACGCACGGCAAGTTCGAGGACCTCTGCGCCGGCCCGCACGTCGAATCCACGGGCAAGATACCCGCCTTCAAGCTGCTCAATGTCGCCGGAGCCTACTGGCGCGGCGACGAGAACCGCCCCATGCTCCAGCGCATCTACGGCACCGCCTTCGAGTCCCAGCAAGCCCTCGACGAACACCTCGAACGGCTTGAAGAAGCCCGAAAGCGCGATCACCGAACCGTTGGGCGAGACCTCGACCTCTTCTCCGTCCACGACGAGACCGGCCCGGGCCTCATCATCTGGCATCCCAAGGGCGCGCGAGTGCGCGGACTGGTCGAAGACCTCTGGAAGCGCGAACATTACAACTGGGGCTACGACCTCGTTTACACCCCACATATTGGCCGCTCCAACCTCTGGGAGACGAGCGGACACCTCGAAAACTTCAAGGAGAATATGTTCGCCGCCATGGACATGGAGGGCCAGGACTACTACCTCAAGCCCATGAACTGCCCCTTCCACATCATGTACTACCGCAACGCCCTGCGTAGCTACCGCGACCTCCCCATGCGGATAGGCGAACTCGGCTCTGTCTATCGCTACGAGAGGGGAGGGACGCTTCACGGGATGCTGCGCGTCCGCGGCATGACCCAGGACGACGCCCATATCTTCTGCCGTCCCGACCAGATAGAGGAAGAAGTCAACGGCGTCCTCGATCTTACCTTCCACCTGCTCAATAAGTTCGACTTCACCGACTACTCCGTGATGCTCTCCACCCGCCCCGACAAGGCGGTCGGCTCTGAGGAAGAGTGGGAAGTCGCCACCAACTCGCTCCGCTCCACGCTCGAAAGTCGCGGCATGAGCTACGAAGTAGAGGAGGGTGGGGGAGCGTTCTACGGCCCCAAGATAGACATTCACATCCAGGACGCCATAGGCCGCCTCTGGCAATGCACGACCGTCCAGTTCGACTTCAACCTCCCGCGCCGCTTTGGTCTGACCTATATCGGCGCGGACGGCGCTGAACATCAGCCCTACATGGTCCATCGCGCCCTCTTCGGCTCCATGGAACGCTTCATGGGCGTCCTCATAGAACACTACGGCGGCGCGTTCCCAACCTGGCTCGCTCCGGTGCAGGCAACCATCATCCCAATCGCCGACCGACACCACGACTACGCCGAGTCCGTCCGAAACAAGCTGATGAACGCCGGACTGCGCGCCGAGACCGACCTCCGCAACGAGCGCATGGGCTTCAAGATACGCGAAGCCCAGATGCGAAAGACGCCCTATATGCTCATAGTCGGCGACCGCGAGATAGACGCCAACGCCGTCGGCGTCCGCCTCCGCTCCGGCGAAGACCTCGGCCCCGTCCAGGTCCCCGAACTCGTCAACCGAATATCCGCCGAAGCCGCCTCCGACTGAACCAGAAAAATCCCTTCCCCCTTGATGGGCTCACAAGGGTAGGCAAAAGTCCAATCAGCTACGAACTTCAGTCAATAGATCCCCTCTCCCTCAGGGAGAGGGCTGGGGTGAGGGTGAAATGCCTACCCCCTCAGCCCTCGACGGATGAAGGCCAGGATGGGGGTGACTCCCTTTTGTGAACCAAATCACTATCTTGCCATGCCAATTCACCTGTGCTATATTCATTGAACCCAAGCCCTCGCTTGGGAATAATCGCTTTGGCGAAAGAAAGAGGTGCCAGGATACCACCCAGGGATTATCGCGCAAACGAGAGGATAAGAGTCCCCCAGGTCCGCGTCGTGGACGAGGAGGGTAAGCAGCTAGGTGTGCTTCCCACCAGGCAGGCGCTTGAAATAGCCGACGAAAGAGGCTACGACCTCGTCGAGGTCGCGCCAGGCGCCGACCCGCCCGTGTGCCGCCTCATGGACTTCGGAAAGTTCAAGTACGAGGCCACCCGCAAGGAGCGTGAAGCTCGCCGGGCGCGCAGGATGCGTCCTACCAACGAGTTGCGCGAGGTGCGGATGAAGACCCGAATAGGGGAGCATGACCGCCTCGCCAAAACCAGGCTCGCCAAGCGTCTGCTAGGGCAGGGCGCGAAGGTCAAGGTGTCGGTCATGTTCAGGGGCCGAGAGAACGAGCATCCCGAAATCGGCATGAATCTTCTCAGGCTGGTCGCCGAAGCGCTCGTGGACGACGCAGCCCTCGAAAGCCCGCCCAACTTCGAGAGCCGAAGAATGCTCTCCATGATACTGGCGCCGCTGAACAACGTAAGGGAACAGAAGACCAATCAGAATCGGGAGAAGGTACGTGCCTAAACTCAAGACCCACAAGGGAGCCAAGCGCCGCTTCCGCATAACCGGAACCGGCAAACTGGTTCGCATGAAAGGACACAGGTCCCACCTACGGCGCAAGAAGTCCAACAAGGCCAAGCGCCTCTTCGCCAAGAAGCTGGAGGTCAGCCCCTCCGACGTGAAGATGCTCAAGCGCGCGCTTCCATACGGACTGGACTAACTGCTACAATTCCAATAGTACGAATACCCGAATGTGACTGCCCCTGCTTAGGCAGTGTTGACGTTCCCCGTCATTCCCCCGAAATCGGGAATCCATAATGTCAACAGAACCTTGGTCTGAGGGGCGGTTGTATGTCTGATACACGAGGTAATCCAATTGACCAGGATAAAGCGCGGCGTTACCAAGCGCAGACGCCACAAGAAGATACTCAAGATGACCAAGGGCCACCAGGGTGGACGGCACACCCTGTTCAGGCAGGCCAACGAGTCCATGCTCCACGCCTACTCATACGCCTTCGCCCATCGACGCGAGCGCAAGGGCGACATGAGAAAGCTCTGGAACGTCAAGATAAACGCCGCCGCCCGCGCCAACGGCATCACGTACAGCAAGCTCATTCACGGCCTCAAGCTCGCCGGCGTCGAAGTCAACCGCAAGATGCTCGCCGACATCGCCATGCGAGACCCCGCCGCCTTCGCCCAGATAGCCGAAACCGCCAAGCGCCAACTCCAACCCGCCTAGCTCACAGAGTCTGTCGGTTATTTCCAGATACCGCTTCTGTCGTTCGCCCTGAGCTTGTCGAACGGTCGTCCAGTCTGAGCCTGTCGAACTCTCGTTCGCCCTGAGCTTGTCGAAGGGCCGCCCGTTCAGGGTGAGGGTGAAATGCCCACCCCCAAGCGCGGCCAATCAACCGCCCACCCTTAATCCAGCAGCCGCCTTACATCCGCCGCCACCTCCTCCGGCTCCAGTGGGGGAGTGAACACCACGCGCCGCCTTCCCTCCCTGTCTATCAGAAACACCGGCGTCGAGTGGATCACCAGAAATCGCTGGGCTATCTCCGCGCTCAGCGTATCAATCGCGCCCCTCGGTTCGGGCGTCGGCGTCTGCCCCGACCCAAGCGGATCATGCCCGCTCACCGCCGGGGCGACGTAATAGTCCTTCCACACCGCTTCCAGTGCCGCCCTCTCTCCCACAAGGAACTGCCAACTCTCCGACAGCCCCCACTTCTCCAGGTATTCCCGCGCCGCCTCCGCCGTATCCCGCTCCGGGTCAACGCTCACCGCCACGAACCGCGCCTCCCCGGCGTCCGCTCCGAGAATCTCGCCCACCTCGCGCAATTGCGCCGTTACTATGGGGCATACGTCCGGGCAATTGGTGTAGAGGAACGTCAGAACGACCACCCGGCCCTCGAAACTGTCCAGCCCGACCGTCTGCCCGAACTGGTTGGTCAGCGCGAAGCCCGGCGCGGCCTCCGCGTTCTTCAATACGGTCCCGTTGAACGAATCCTCGGAATCGAATACCCCGCAACCCCCCAGCGCCATGACCGCCAACAGCGCGAGAACCCCTGTCAGGGCCAATCGAATCATCATCCGGCCAGGCTGTTTTGACATCTCACGTCATTTCCGCCTACCCAGCGGCCATTCCCGCCTGCCCCAACCGTCATTCCCGCGAAAGCGGGAACCCCGAAGAGCTCGCCGCTCGGCAATCCGGAAGCGCGGAGAGTCGCTGAGAACCCTCCGCATCCTACTCCATCGGCTCGTTCTTCGTGAGCAGGTATGCGATGATAGGAACGCCAAACACCAGAGACGTGCCAAGAACTATGACCGCTATCGGAATCTTCTCGCCGAACATCTCCAACTTTATGGTGTTCAGCAAGATGAAAGCGACGCCCAGCGCGCCGCCGTACAGCGCGATCAGCAGCACGGCCAAGAAGGGGAAAAGTAGCGCGAATTTGAAATTACTGCTCACGTCGGTGTGTCCTCCAAGCCTGTGGAAGTATGGTATTTTCGTTGTCGTCGGCGATTCGCTTGACGGTCACGTTCCTCTTCACCGTACCAGCGATAGAAGGTCACAATCAAGAGGGTGAGGAACAGCAGCCCGCCGCCCACCTTCATTATGACAGCCCCGATCTGCTGGTCGGTCAGCGCCGAGATAGACGCGATTCGGGGCGCGTTCACGTAGAATCCATAGATAGGTTCCCCCGCGAACGTCAGCGCCCCGAACACGATTATCTGCGCCACCGACAGCCCGAACAGGTACATTATCCGCATTGGATACGACACCCTCGGCAGCTCCGGCATCGTGCTTGTCAGAGGCCACCACATCAGCAGCGCCGTGCTTATCATCATTACATGTTCGAGTATGTGTATGCCGTGATTCGTCAGCGAGGCGTTGTACAACGCGGGTATGTGCCACAACGAGAATATGAGGTTGAACGCCAGAAACGCCCCTATCGGGTGAGTCAGCGCGCGCGCCATCCTGAACGCCCAGTTGGGGCGCAGCAGGGGCCGAATGAGCCAGTCGGGAATCCCGCGTATCATCAGAGGCGGCGCTACCAGCGTCAGAAGCACGTGCTGAAGCATATGCACGCTGAACAGGTACTTCTCGCTGACCACGTGTATCGGCGACGCCAGCGCGATGAATATGACGATGACGCCCAGCGTGAACGTCGCTATCTGCCTCGGGTCAACGTCCTCCGCCCAGTTGTTCCGCTGCCTCAGCGGCCCCACCCCGATCAGATAGACCGACTGTATGACAATCAGGAGTATGACCGATTCGACGTCGGCCTGCCAAGCCATCCACAGCGACCCGGTTTCCAACTCCCCAGTCCTCCTTCCGAACGCCAGCCCCTTGGCTGGCGTTGGACGTTACCCGATAAGGAACCAGCTGAACAGCGCCATGAGCGCGAAGATAACCCCCGTAGCCACGAACATCCCGAAGAAGAACATACCCGAAAATATCTTCGAGTCGAACTTCAGGTGCATATAGTACATGACCACCAGCGCGAACTTGCCGATAGACAGAATAGCGAGTATGGGAATGATCGCGTAACCCAGCTGGGTTATATAGAAGATCCCGACCTCTATGGCAGTCAGAATTGACAGGATCATTGCGACCTTGAAATAGGTCGCCGGCGTCGGATGTCCCGTGTGAGCGGCGTCTGCGGCGTGCTGATCTGCGACCTGGCTCTCTTCCTGGCTCATTTCAACTCCCTGAGCGTCTTATCTACTCTGTCTCTGATTAAGTCTCTCTCGGTCAATCTTGTCAGTGAACGACGCTGGACGGTACTGTCCCGGGGAACCCCTCGAACACGCCGAACAGGTACACCACCGTGAAAATCACGATCCACACTATGTCAACGAAGTGCCAGTACAGCGCGGCGAGGTCCACATCCAGATTCTTCTCCGGCGTGACTCCGCCTTTCCTGAACGAGTGGAACAGTATGGACAGCAGCCACACCACCCCAAGCGTCACGTGCGCCCCGTGGAACCCGGTCAGCGTGAAGAACGTCGTCCCGAAGAGGTTCGTGCGCGGCGTCAGGTGTCCGTGATTGGCGAATTCGTAGAACTCGTATACCTGGAACGCCAGGAACGTCGTCCCCATTATCGCCGTCGAAGCCAGCCAAATCCTGAAAGCCTTCAGGTTGCCCCTGGTCAGCCATGCGTAGGCCATCACCATGCTCATCGAACTCATCAGCAGCACGAAGGTGCTTACCGACGTGACTGGTATGTCGAACACGTCAATGGGCAGCGGCCCTTCGACGCTCTTGTTCTTATAGACCAGGTATGTCGCTATCAGCGTGCCGAAGAACATACAGTCCGAGCCTAGGAAGGCCCACATCAGCAGCTTTCTGTGATTCAGACCTGTTGTAGTCGGTTCGTGCTCGCCATGGATGGCGGGGGCGTGTGCCACTTAGAAGCCTCCGTAGATTTAGTGGGCGGCGTGTCCGCCGTCCGGTTCGGGATCATTCACCGGCTCGAACGACCAGGCGTACACCGCCACCATTCCGATTGCGGTGCCGATTACTGTCGTAACCAAGGCGACGTAATTTAGGGAGCGTATCCCCGCGTCGCTCACGTTTATCAGATACACGAGGCCCATTCCGCCTATGAACAGCCCCAGCGAAACGAAGAACGGCCAGTACGACGGCTGAGGCAGGTGTATGTCGTGAGCGTCCTCGCTGTCCGAGCCGCCCGCCACCACCGGAACCGGAGCGCCCGGCGCCAGTTCGCGCCTGCGCTGCTTCTCTTCCCACCAGTCGTCCCGGTCCTGCACGTTCGGTATCTCGACGAAGTTGTACTCCGGCGGCGGGGAGGGGATTGACCACTCCAGCGTCCGCCCGTCCCACGGATCCGCCCCGGCGACCTCGCCATTCTTCCAGCTCTTGGCCATGTTGTAGATGAAGATCAGGAATCCGACCAGCAGAAGCAGCGCTCCAAGGCTCGAAACCATGTTCCAGAAGTCCCAGCCCATGCCGCCGTAGTACGTGTAGATGCGGCGCGGCATTCCGTTCATTCCGGTGAAGTGCATCGGGAAGAACGTTATATTCTGTCCTATGAACATGAGCCAGAAGTGCCACTGGCCCTGCGCTTCGTCGTACATCCTGCCGGTCAGCTTCGGGAACCAGTAGTAAGTTCCCGCCAGTATGGCGAATATCGCCCCGCCGAACAGCACGTAGTGAATGTGCGCCACTATGAAGTACGTGTCCTGCTGCTGCGCGTCCGACGCCGCCACCGCGTGCATCACGCCGCTGATTCCCCCGATGATGAACATCGAGACGAACCCAATCGCGAACAGCATCGGCGTCCTGTAACTGATAGAACCTCCCCACATCGTCCCCATCCAGTTGAACACCTTGATGCCCGTCGGCACCGCTATCAGCATCGTCGTCACCGTGAACACCGAGTTCGCCACCGGCCCAAGACCGACCGTGAACATATGGTGGCTCCACACCATCCAGCCCATGAACGCTATGATGACGCCCGCCAGAACCACCGTCGCGTATCCGAACAGCGGCTTCTTCGAGAACACGGGCAGTATCTCCGACACGATGCCCATTGCCGGCAATATCAGGATGTACACCTCCGGGTGTCCGAACACCCAGAACAGGTGCTGCCACAGCACTGGATTCGCCCCGGCCGCCACGTTGAAGAAGTTCATCCCGAACGAGCGGTCGAAGTAAAGCTCGATCAGCGCCACCGTAATCACAGGGAACGCCAGCACCAGCAGAATCGCCGTCACCATGGTCATCCACGTGAACAGCGGCATTCGCATCAGGCCCATGCCCGGCGCTCTCATGTTCAGTATCGTAACGATGAAGTTGAACGACGCCGCCAGCGACGCGATGCCCAGCACCTGCAACGAGATGATCCACACGTCAATCCCGTGGCCCAGGTTGTAGGTGATTCCCGTCAGAGGCGAGTACCCGAACCAGCCCCCGTTGGGCGCGGAGTGGGTGAACCAGCTTATCTTCAGAAGAAGCGCGCCGCCCAGGAACGTCCAGTAGCTGAAGGCGTTCAGGCGCGGGAAAGCCACGTCTCGCGCGCCTATCTGCAACGGCACCACGAAGTTGAAGAACGCCGCTGACAGAGGCATCACGCCCAGGAATATCATCGTCGTCGCGTGCATCGTGAACAGCTGGTTGAATATCTCCGGCGTAATCAGGTTCTGCTCTGGACGGGCAAGCTGAACCCTTATCAGGAAGGCTTCTATCCCCCCTGAGAAGAACATCAGGAACGCGGTGACTCCATACAGGACGCCAATCCGCTTGTGGTCAATGGTCGTTATCCACGACCAGATGCCCGTCGGATGTACAGGTCTCGGAATTGCCAGGGAAGTCATTCCGCTTCTCCAAAAATCACTGTTGCCAACCCAATCTTACTTCAGACTGGAAAGGTACGCTACTACGGCGGACAACTCGGCTTCGGTCAGAGCGTTTTCCGGGTCCGTGTAAGCCGCGCCCTGCGCCGCCATAAGGTTGCCCGGCTTCACGCTCTCGGGGTCGCTTATCCATGTTCTCAGATTGTCCTGCAAGATCGAAAGGTTCACCTCGCCGCTCTCGTCGCGGTTGTCGAACATTCCGCCCGCCAGGTTCGTCCTGCTCGCTACGTGCGAAAGGTTCGGCCCGGTTCGACCGGCGACTCCGTCATTCGTAACCGGATCCGTCGCGTGGCAGCCGGAGCATCCCGCGCTCGCGCTGCGGAACACCTTCTTGCCCTCCGCCACGAGCGGGTCCTGAGACTCCTCCGGCGGCGTGGCCTCCGCCCTGAGCCATGCGTCGAAGTCCTCCCGCGTATGCACTATCACCTTGAAGCGCATATTCGCGTGCTGAACCCCGCAGAACTCGGCGCACTGGCCGTAATACGTCCCCGTCTGGTCGCCCTGTATCCACATGGTGTTGTCGTTGCCGGGCACCATGTCCACCTTGCCCGCTATTTTCGGAATCCAGAAGCTGTGTATGACGTCAACCGAATCCAGGTTCACGTTCACCACCTCGTTCACCGGAATATGAAGATCACCCGCGAACACCACGTCCTTGGTCGGGTCGTCCGGGTGGTCGTACCTGAACTCGAACCACCACTGGTGGCCGATTACGTCAACCGTCAGCGCGCCCGGTTCAGGCGAAACCTGGTTGTCGAATATCGTGAAGATGGTCGGTATCGCCACCAGCACCAGCAGGGCCGTCGGCCCGGCCGTCCACGCGAACTCCAGCGTGTGATTCCCTTCCACCTGCTCCGGTATATCGCTTTCGTTTCGCCTGCGGAACTTGACGAGAAGGTAGATCATCGCGCCTTCCACAGCCACGAACACAACCGCCCCCGCCCCGAATATGATCCAGAACAGGTTCAACTGAGATTGAGCCACCGGACCATCCGCGTCGAACGTGGACTGCGGATCTCCGGGCGTGCACCCGAACATCAACGCCGCCAGAGCCCCCAGCATGAGCAAGCCGGTTAGCAGCCTGTGACGCCGGTGAAATTTGAGCATATCCTTAGCTTCCCTCTCGTATCTCATGTTGCCTCGAAAACCGCTTCCGAAACCGACAAAGAATCTATCAAAGCCTCATGTCTCAGTCAAGACGCGGACCCGCCAATGAATCTGTATATATCTGGTCGTAACTGCCTGCCGCGCGAAAATCCCCTCTCCCTTGATGGGAGAGGGCTAGGGTGAGGGTGATCCTCTCTACCTTGTATCTTATTGTACATTAGTCTGGCTCCGTGTCACAGCCCCGCCACGCTGTCCACCATGATGACCAGGAACAAAAGCGCCAGGTACGCCAGCGAGTACAGGTACGCCGCCTTCGCCCCCTCGATTCCGTCCCGCTTCATCAATCTCCACGCGTAATATATAAATCCGACCCCCAGCGCCAGCGCTCCGCCCAGATATATCCACCCGACCGCCCCGGTCGTGAAGAACATCAGCGTCAGCGCCAGCAGCAAAATCGTATAGAGCAGTATCGAGCGCTTGGTGTACGTGATTCCCGATACCACCGGAAGCATCGGTATCCCCGCCCGCGTGTAGTCGTCCTTTATGAGCAGCGCCAGCGCCCAGAAGTGCGGCGGAGTCCAGAAGAACACTATCGCGAACATATACAGCGCAGGCAGATCCGACAGCCCAATCGCGCCCCCGGTCACCGCGAACCATCCCACCATCGGAGGTATAGCCCCCGCCGCGCCCCCTATCACGATGTTCTGCGGAGTGCTGCGCTTCAGCGCCTTCGTATAGACGAATACGTAGAAGAGCGTCGCCGACAGCGTGAGCAGGGCGCTCAGAATGTTCACGAAAGCGCCCAGGATGATGAACGCCACCGCGTTCAGCGCTATCCCGAACCACATAGCGTGATGCGGAGGTATGTTGCCGTTCACCAGTGGACGCCCGGCCGTGCGCCCCATCAGTCCGTCAATGTCGCGGTCCAGATAGTGGTTCAGCGCGTTCGCGCCCCCCGCCGCCAGCGCGCCCCCGCCCAGCACCAGCGCCACCAGCGCCAGGTCGGGCACGCCCCGCGCCGCCAAGAACATCCCGCCCAGCGCCGTGAACACCAGCAGCGAGATGATCTTCGGCTTGGTCAGGGCCACGTAGCCCCTCAGCGTGGATTGCGCGCGGCTCTGCGCCGCAGTCGAAATAGCCATCGAATACCCGTTAAGTCGCTTTCTCTCTAATGACCGCTCTGCCGAATTCAGATACCAGCCTGTATGAGTATATCAGACCCGACAACGTTATAAGACCCACCCATACCAAAGTCGCCAGACTCAGATGCGTCGCCTTCAGGTCAGCCGCGAAACCGCCCCATATCACGAACGCCCCGACCGCGACCTGCAAAGCGAACGCCGCCGCTACGCACGCCGCGACCAGTCTCACCGGGCTCTGCGCCGCCGCCGACACCCAAGCCCTCCACGCCGTCCACAATATCACGATTCCGACAACCGCCGCTATATATCTGTGAGCCATGTGAACCCAATACGCCATTCCGTCCGGCAGCAGGCTCCCCCTGCACAGCGGCCACGTCGCGCACGAAGTCCCATACCCGGCCCCAACCATGTACGACCCCGAAAGTATCAATATGAACGCCCCCGCGATTGACGCGATTATCAGAGGCTTCATAGCCTCCGCGTACTCCGGGGTAGGGGAGTCGGCGTTCGGAGCGTAGTTCCACCCCGCTATCGCCGCGAACACCAGGCAGCCAATGAGTATCTCCGCTATCGCCAGGTGCAGCAGAACGAACCGCGGATCCAGTTCGGTCAGCACTGTTACGCCGCCCAGGATTCCCGCCACGATAACCAGCGCGAGCGACGCCACGCTGGTCTGAAACACGATTCGATTCTCTCTGAAGCGCTTCCAGGCCATCGCCAGGTTCGCTATCACCAGCAGCCCCAGCACGGATCCCGACAGTCGGTGGCTGTACTCGATGAGCGTCGGGGTGTCGAACGGCGGGACGATCTGCCCGTGGCACAGCGGCCAGTCCGGGCATCCCAGCCCCGAATCCGTGACCCGCACTATTCCGCCGAGCGTCACCTGGAAGAATGCGGACAGGATAGCGGCGATAACCACGATGCGGAATATGGTTTGTACTCTGTCGCTCGGCAAATTTACGTCACCGCTCCGCTGTGCAAGAAAGACCGCCCGCGTAGAAGTATGTGCATTATTTCACGAACTCAGACTATCACACACCCTCGCCGCCCGTCAATCTACGCGCAAGACAAGGCGACTACCAAAGTCCATTTCCCCCTCGGCGGGCTTACTGGGGTAGCCAAAAGTCCCTTCCCCCTTGATGGGGGAAGGCTAGGATGGGGGTGACTCCTCCCAACTTCCCAATCTACTTCCCTTGACTGAACCCGTTTCCGACAACTAAAATTACCCCACTTCACAGAAGACCTCCCACCCATGGCCCGCTAGCTCAATTTGGCAGAGCAACTGACTCTTAATCAGTAGGTTCTCGGTTCGAGTCCGAGGCGGGTCACTCCCCCCACGACAATTCTCTCTCCCTTGATGCGCTGACAAGAGCGGCCAAAAATCCCTTCCCCCTTGACGGGGGAAGGCTAGGATGGGGGTGACCCCAAACTGACGCGGGTTTCGCGCGCCGCCTCAGCCCCCCTTCCTTATGAAGTCCGCTACCCGCTCCCCAATCATCATCGTCGTAACATTCGTATTCGCCCGCACGCAGTCCGGCATGATAGAAGCGTCCGCCACCCTCAACCCCTCTATCCCGTGAACCCTGCCGTACTGGTCGACGACGCTAGTCGGGTCCGACGCCGCCCCCATCCTGCAAGTGCTTGTCAGGTGATTTCCCGTCACCACCTCGCGCCGCAGCCACTCGTCCAGCGCGTCATCCGACTCCAGCGCCTCCGCCGTCGGCTCGGTCATCTCCTCTATTATGTCCTCGAAATCAGGATGCTTCGACAGCTCTATCGCCTTGTGAACCCCCTCACGCGCCCGCTCCAGGTCGAACGGGTCTTCGAGCAAACCCACGTTGATATCCGGCTCGTCGTTCGGGTCCGCGGACCTCAGCCTTATCTCCCCCTTGCTCATCGCCAGGTATATCGCCGCCACGAACCGGATGCCGATAGGCTCCATCCGTTCGCCCCCCCTGTCCACTCTCGCGCTTGCGAAATTCATCGGCCAAAGCAGCATATCGTCCCGCAGGGTAGAGCCGGACGACGTGTACCGCAGCCCTATCTGAAGCCTCGGCGCGAGACCGTCCAGCGGAAACCCCTCCTTAGTCCTGAACGTTATGAAGATAAGCGGGTGGTCGCTCAGATTCTGCCCGACCCCGGGCAAATCGTGAACCACCGGGATCCCATGCTCCGACAGATGCTCCGCCGGCCCCACGCCCGAAAGCATCAGTATCTGAGGATTCGCCACCGTCCCGCAGCTAAGCACTATCTCATTCGCCTCCACAACGAACCTCTCCCCGCCGCTCTCCACCTCCACCCCCGTCGCCCGCTTCCCATCGAATAGCAGTCTGCGAACATGGCAGTCCGAGCGAATCGTCAGATTCAGCCGATGCCGCGCCGTCGGCAGATACCCCAGCGCCGTGCTTATCCGTATCCCGTTCGGATTGTTGAACGCCATTGGAACCACGCCCGAAGCGTCCGGATTGTTGATGTCATACGTGGAGGGGTTGCCCGCCGCGACGCAGGCGTTGTAGAACGCCGCCTGCGGAGGAAGCCAATCCTCACGCTTGAACCTGTGAACCACGATTGGCCCGTCCGTCCCGTGGAAATCATCGTGAACGTCCGTATCCGTCTCGATAGCCCGGTAGAACGGCATCACCTTGTCATACGTCCACTCATCATTCCCCCAGTCCGCCCACCGCTCGAAATCCTCCGGCAGCGCGCGCATGAACACCTGCCCGTTGATAGCGCTCGTGCCGCCCGTCACCTTCCCCCTCGCCACCAGCATCGGCCCCGAAACATCATTCGCCCGCCCCGTGAACTGCCAATTGTGTTCATCGCTCACCGTAACGTCCGTAGCTGTTGCGTATCCGTACTTCAGCTCATCCGGCAGCCTCTCGAAATCCGGGTAATCCGGCCCCGCCTCCAGCAGCAGCACCGACCGCCCCGGATCCTCCGACAGCCGCGTCGCCGCCACGCCGCCCCCTGAACCCGCTCCAAGAACGATAACGTCATACTTCATCGCAACGCCTCCCGCGAAACTGTGTGCCTGCGGGGATGATACGCCAAACCCGACCCGATTGATAGCGTCTCCTCCACCCATGCAGGGTCTTTCGATTATTTCCCGATACCGCTTCTGTCGTTCGCCCTGAGCTTGTCGAAGGGCCGCCCGTTCATGGTTCGTTCTGAGCTTGTCGAAGTGTCACCACGAACGTAATTTGGTTGATAATCGAAAGACCCTGCCCTTCAATCCAGGGGCCTTTTCCCAGGGGCCTTTTCGTTTTCGCCTCGTCTTCGATCTCTCGTTCGCCCTGAGCCTGTCGAAGGGCTGTCCGTTGACGTTTAATAATGAAAAGACCCTGCCCTTCCATATTTTGCGCCCTTGCGCTGGAAATGTTAGCCTTACCCTCAGGACACCGCGCCACCCCGAGGGGATGCCAGAATGACGCAGCCACATTCGCCAGACAACAAAGCCAAACCTAAGAACCTGCCCATCGTGGACAGGATCCTGAAGAGGATGGCGACCATACCCAAAGAAGAATTCTCCATGTTCCCGCCCGACTTCACCGAAAACCTGGATCACTACCTCTACGGCAGCCCCAAGAAGTCCAAGTGCCACGAGTAGAGGCCCATGAAGGAAGTATTCGCGGATTCGCCATTAAGGAGAGCTATCCAGTGCCACGCGACCAATTGAAAAGCCTGATGGCGCGATATACGGGTGTGAAGTTCGGGTCTCCGTTCAAATGCTCTCTAGAGATTGGAGACAAGAGATATGACGGTCAGGCTAGGTTGTCTATCTCTGATAAAGAACCTCACGTGATGGGCGTTACTTTTGAGACACACGATCCCTCATTCCGGGAAATCTTCCTGAATAGTCCTCGCGACGGGATTTTGGAAATCAGTGAGGAGTGTACCATACCCGTTTGGGAGACAGAGGGAGCTGTGATAGGCGATGGTGTACCCAGATGGGAGGGACGTATTGCTCCTGGTAGGTGGTTCCGCCGTGCTGATGACCTAACGCGCCTAAAGTTCTCATTTGCGGATGTACCACTTATTTCGCAATGGGATGACGTTCATATTATCTCCTCGGGTTGGGATGTGAATTTAAGGAATGTCTCCGGCTCCGGTGGATTGGGTGTAACTCATTCCGGTGAGCTACGGCGAAGCGGCAAGACCGCCTTTTCTACGGATGACGCTTTCGGGGTGCTCACAAGTATGACGTTGGCGTTCTCATTCGCTTCGGGAAATTATCGTATGCCTGTTCTGGCAGAAGGCATCCGCAGTGATGGAACCGTATCCACTGCGATGGCTGGCAAACTGCACACTAGCGCATCATCTCAACGTAACTGGTTTTCCGTGCATGGCTCTGTGGATGTGGCAAGTGTGGCGAAAGCGATTATGGGTATATACGCTAGTGATGGTTGCTATCTTCGCAACGTGATTACTAAGTACGTGGAAAGTGAGCTTGCGTTCCGAGGTGGCGCTTATCAGGCCGCCGTAGCTATGGCTCAATCATGTCTGGAAGCTTTGGTGAAATGGGAAAGAGAGTATGAGGAGCCTGGAGGTAAGAGAAAAGAAACTCAATCAATTGATGACCTGCTCAAAAGACGGGGATTTCAAGTTGCCGAAGGGGAAATCAGGGAACTCACGGATACCCGTAACCAAATAATCCATGCGGATATACTGAGTGATGGTTTCACTCGCAAGGCTTATTACGTATGGAATACAATGCAATTCTGGTCTGAGGCATGGTTCTTAAGCAAGCTGGGCTTGGCGGGACGTGTTGAAGACAGAAGGAAATGCTGGGCAGGCGAAACATACCAACTGCCTGTATCCTGATTTAGATACTAGCGGACCTGACCTATCGGAGGAACTTGCTAGATGACCTTATCCGAACAATGGAAGAATAGTAAGCTATGGATATGTGTCAGCATCATATTGATAGTAGTCGCACTCATCATGAATTGCACTACAGAAGACAGCAATCAATCAACAAGCCAGACATACCACAGAATAGCAAACAGACAAAGCATAGAGAGATTCTTCAAGAATGAGTTTAATATCAGATTCGTTCAGACACGCAATTTAGATGGAGTACCATACTCCACAGGAGAATGTCCATTAAGAGATTGCGTGATGGACATTATAGGACCTGACAATATCATTTACAGAACCACAATGGTCGTAGATGTACGAAGCAGAGATGCAGGCACATTGCTGATAGGCTTCCTTGTGACAGCAGTTCCAACATGGGGATCAACACCAGAAGGAGTAGAATGGCTGGCGGACGCAATGAATAGTGCACATATGGAGAATCGAGAAATCGTTAAAATACTAGAAGGTGGAAGAGTGAAAGCTGGAGTTCAAATTACTTACCTCAATGGCATAGAGGTAGTTATGCTTAGTTTCAATGACCCATATAACCCTGAATGAAGTATGGTGTATAGGGTACCCCAGGTACTTGTGCTTGGAAAGTGCACTGCCTCACGGGGCTGTTGATCCATCCCTCCGACATCCGTTGCCCTATGGACAACGGAATTTCAAAACGCTCAGCAAACCACGCCAGACACAGGAGAACGCTAGGAGGTCTTTCGTGGCAACCAAAATTGAAAGCGTACACAGTACGGAAGTCTCCGATCCACAGCCTGAATTCCTTAGCGAACAGGAATGGCTGGCGATGCGCGAAAGCTACTCCCAGGAAAACTTCGGAATGAGCGTCGAGGAATTTCTCAAGGCATGGGAGGCTGGCAAGTTCAAGGGCAACAGCGATATGCACGATTCTGTTGTCGCTCTGGCTATGATGATACCGGAAGCATGGGATTCTGATGCTTGGTAGAACAGAAGCCGAAGCGGTCAGCAACTATGTCGGCATGATTCAGCGCGCTGTATCTTGCGTATCGGATTCCGTCGTCAGCGTCAGGGGCGGATACTACGTCGCTGACACATCTCACACTCTCATTCTGAACAGAGGAAATCCGGTTAGGCTGAGAGGAACTTCCGCGCTCTGGCTATCTATTCAGCAATACTACCGCATCGTCGAATCGGGAGAGTCGAGAACCCCTTGGGCGGTTTCGGAAGTAGGCTACCGGTATAACGTAATGGACGCCGACGCCAAAGAGATTTTAGCTTATCATTGGCATCCGACCGGACAAGGTCCGTTCATCTCCCAACACCTGCACATAGGATACGGGGCAATGCTCGGACGAGAGGAATTTCAGAACGCCCACCTTCCCACAGGATACGTCTCCGTCGTGGACATCATGCGCTTCCTTATCCGGGACTTCGGTGTAAGCCCGAGACGCGGCGAATGGGAATCTATCCTGAACGACTTGCAGCCCTGAAAACACCATACCCCTGAGGACACTCCCATGAACTACGGTTTCGCCCTACCAAAATCAACCGACCCCGACGCCCTCATCAGATTCGCCCAGGCCGTCGAACAACTCGGCTTCGAATCCGTCTGGATGGGCGACCACATTGTCCTGCCCACACAGGAAACCGACCAGTACCCCTACACCCCCGACGGACGCTTTGTATCCCGCCCCGACGACCCCCAGATGGAGACTCTCATCACCCTCAGCTACATAGCGTCCTCCACCAGCCGAATCGCCATCGGCAGCACCGTCGTCATCGTCCCTTACCGCAACCCCATCCTCCAGGCCAAGATGTTCGCCACCCTCGACGTTCTCACCGGGGGCCGAGTCGTCTGCGGCGTCGGGGTAGGGTGGCTGGAAAAAGAGTTCGACGTCCTCGGCGCGTCCTACAAAGACCGAGGCCCCGTCACCGACGAATACCTTGAGATATTCCGAACCCTCTGGCGAGACGACGAACCCGAGTACCACGGCGACCACTACGACTTCGACGGCATCTACTTCGCGCCCAAGCCCGTCCGCGACGGCCACATCCCGATATGGGTCGGCGGACACACCCGCCGCGCCGTCCGCCGAACTGTCAAGTACGGCGACGCCTGGCATCCAACCCGCCAGTCCCCCGAATTCGTCGCCTCCCACCTGCCATACCTCAGACAGTACAGCGAGGAGATGGGCCGCGACCCCGATGAAATCACCATCTCCCTCAAGCGCACCCTCCACTTCACCGACATCGGACTCGACGAAGGGCCTGCCAACCCCTCCAACAGTGCCCTCATAGCCTCCACCGGCGAGGTCATAGAAGACGTAAAAGCCTGCGCCGAAATCGGCATCCACCAACTCACCTTCGACTTCCGAACCCCCGACATTGACGACTGCGTACGAACCATGCAGCATTTCGCCGAGTCCGTCGCCGGGAGAGTCTGAGGCAGCCAAAAGCCGCGTCCAGTTCCACTTGGAAACTCACTTGAAACCTCACCAGTACGACATAAACTAAAGTATATAGTCAGCCAATCCTCCGACCAGACCCGACAACTGACCACTAACCACTAATCACTAAAAACTAACGACTTCACAACGGAGTTCCCCAAATGAAAATCACCGACATCAAAGCCTTCGTAACCAAGCCCCCGGGCGCGTTCTCCAACTACGTCTTCGTCAAAGTCTCCACCGACGAAGGCGTCACCGGCTGGGGCGAATCCAGCATCGGCGCAACCTCAGTAGCCGCCGTCATAGAAGAATTCGGCGCCGCCATTATCGGCAAAGACCCCTTCCGCATCGAAGAACACTGGCAGGATATGTACCACCTCCACCACAACATCCGCGGCGGAGCGCTCCAGATGGCCGCCATATCCGGCATAGAAATCGCCCTCTGGGACATCAAGGGCAAGGCCCTCAACGTCCCCGTCTATGAACTGCTCGGCGGCGCGATGCGCGACAAGCTCTGGACCTACGGACGCTTCGACGGCGTTGACCCAGCCGCCGCCGTCGCCAACGCCATGTCCTTCGTCGAGGATGGCTACACCGCCCTCAAGGGAGACCCCTTCGGACACCAGGGCATCTTCACCTCCCCCGAATCCGAGCGCGACGCCATAGCCAAAGTCGAAGCCGTCCGAGAGGCCGTCGGCGACGACGTGGAACTCTTGGTTGAAGTACACGGACGCCTCACCCCCTCCGAGGCCATCAGGATAGGCGAGCGACTCGAACCCTACCGCCCCTTCTTCTACGAAGAACCCGTCCCGCCCCAGAACATCGACGCCATGGTGCGCGTAGCCCAGGCCATCAACATCCCCATAGCCACCGGCGAGCGCATCTACACCAAGTGGGGATTCAAGGACCTGCTCGAAAAGCAGGCCGTCGCCGTCGTCCAGCCCGACGTCTGCCACGCCGGCGGCATAAGCGAACTCAAGAAGATAGCCGCCATGGCCGAAACCTACTACGTCGGCTTCGCGCCCCACAACCCCTACGGCCCGATAAACACCATGGCCGCCATCCACGTTGACGCCTGCACCCCCAACTTCCTCATACAGGAAGGCGGACACGCCCCCTGGTTCGACTCAATCCTCACCGCCCCCTTCCAGCGCCAGACCGATGGCTACTTCGATCTACCGACCGCCCCGGGCATCGGCGTCGAAATAGACGAGGCCGCCCTCATCGCCAACCCCCAGGGAACCCCCGAAACCGGAGGCGGCTACCGAAGCCGATTCACCATTCCCTCCCGCCAACAAAACCACTGGGTATAGCCCAAACTGATAAAGAACCGTCATTCCCGCGAAAGCGGGAATCCAAAAACTGAACTTTTGATTGAGCTTAACGGGAGCGGCCCATGAAAATAACCAACTTCCAGACCCAAATCGTAGAACTGCCCAGAGACTCCGGGCCGATGGGCGCGACCGCCTTGTTCGTCACCCTCAAACTCCAAACCGACGACGGCGTAGAAGGAATCGCCTACGCCGGATTCACGTCCGCGATAATGATGAAGGCCCTCAAAGAAACCCTGGACGCCCTCGCCGGCCAGACCCTCGGCTCCGACCCCATGATGATAGAAGCGATATGCGCCAGACTGCTAGCGCTCGGCGGCGGAGGCTCCCCCTCCGGCCTGGTGACCAGGGCCGTCTCCGCCATAGACGTCGCCCTCTGGGACATTCGCGGCAAAGCGCTCGGACAGCCCGTTTACAGGCTGCTCGGCGGCTTCGCCGACCGCGTTCCCGCCTACGCCAGCGGACACCTCTGGCGTACCTACGACCTCGATATGCTCGCCAAAGCAGGCCCTGAGATAGTCGAAAGCGGCTTCAGGGCCATGAAATTCAGGCTTGGCGGCGAAGACTCCGACGCCAAGGAAATCGAGCGTATGCGCGTTATGCGCGAAGCCATAGGCGACGACATTGACCTCATGGTGGACATCAACCAGGGCTGGGACATCAACACCACCCTCCGCATCGGGCGACTCATGGCCGACTACAACCTCTACTGGCTCGAAGACCCGACCCACTACCAGGACTACGCCGGATACGCCCGCATCGCTGACGACCTCGACACGCCCATAGCCACGGGCGAATACCACTACGGAACCGTCCCGTTCCGCCACATGATAGAAAACCGCTCCCTCGACATCGTGATGGTTGACCTTCTCCGCGTCGGCGGCCTCACCGGCTTCATGAAAGTCGCCCACATGGCCGAAATCCACAACCTGCCCGTAGTCAGCCACCTCGCCACCGAGGTTCTGGCCCACGCCATAGCCGCCGCCTCCAACGGCATCTACGTCGAGCATATGCCCTGGACCTTCGACCTCTTCACCGAGGAACCCACCATAGAGGACGGCATGATAGTCCTCCCCCAATCCCCCGGCCTGGGCGTCCAATTCGACGAAGACAAACTAACCAAGTACGCGGTCGGCTAATTGACCGGAGAGAAATTCGTGGGGTTACAAAAGAACTTTAGGATAGTTGTCTCGCTGGTCGTCGGCCTGTTGATGGCAATTGCCGCTTGCGCGGATACCCCCGCGCCTTCCACTCCGATTCCGCCGGCGACGCCCGCTCCCGCGCCAACACCCGCACTTCCACCAACGCCTACCCAAGAAGAAAGAAGAATCCAGACCCCGACGGACTTCGGCAGTAACACGCGGATAGTCGCTGGGGACATACACGTGTGGCACGCGCCTACCTGCCCTCCGGTTCCTCCCGCTACCTGGGTGGCCTCTGTCATTCTGACCGACTTGCGTTCCGGATCTCACCTCTATCTGAACCGGGACGGTTCCATAAGAGATTCTCCCGCCCCCGATTACCGCTCAGACGAGGGGCGGAAGCGATTTGCGGAGGTGTTGGTGGACAGCTCGCTGATGGAGCTAATCCTCGCTCCGATGGAATGTCCCTGACTAAGCGAACTAACCACTAGTCGAGAATAAGCCATCCATCCGCTCATACTCCGAATACCTAATCAGTTCATACAACTCCGCCCGCGTCTGCATTTCAGACAGCAGCCCGCGCTGCGTCCCAAGCGAAAGCGTCTCCGCCAGCGCGCCTTCCATCGCCTTAGCCGCGACCCTCAGCGCCGTCACCGGAAAAATCACCAACTTGTACCCAAGTTCCCCGAACCGCTCCACCGTCAGATACGGCGTCTTGCCGAACTCCGTCATATTCGCCAGCAGGGGAGCGTCCACCAACCGCGAATACTCCCCGAACTCCCCTTCCGACTCTAACGCCTCCGGGAAGACAATATCCGCGCCCGCCTCCAGGTACAGCCGCCCGCGCCGTACCGCCTCATCCATCCCATACACCGCCTTCGAGTCCGTCCGCGCAATAATCAGGGATGATCGCCTCGCCTCCGACGCCGCCCTTACCTTGACGACGAACTCTTCAGCCGAAACTATCTGCTTCCCGTCAAGATGCCCGCACCGCTTCGGCATCACCTGGTCTTCAATCTGAATAGCCGCCGCGCCCGCCGCCTCCAGATCCGTCACCGTCCGATAAACATTCAGCGCTTCCCCGAACCCCGTATCCGCGTCCACGATCAAGGGCAGGGTAGTGGCCCTCGTAACCCAGCGAACCGCCGTAGTCAGTTCGTCCAGCGTGAACAGCCCAATGTCCGGTATCCCAAGACTCGCCGAGAACGCCGCGCCCGAAAAGTACAACGCCCTGAATCCTACCCGCTCCGCTATCAGCGCCGAAAGCGGATTGAACACCCCCGCCACCGCAAGCGCGCCATCCTCCGCCATAAGTCGGCGCAGTTCGTCTCCCGGATTGTTCGTCGTCCGCCGCATCGCTACCTTCCCATGAAGTCCCTCTGCCCCTCGATGGGCGTCCAATCCTCCCCCGCGCCGTCCTCCGGCTTATAGCCAATCAGCCGCTCTCCGTCCTCTATGTCCCATATACGCAGGTCGTTCTTGGACATCCCATGCACGATAGCGAACCCGACGGACTTCGGAGCCTCAACCGCCTTCTGAACAAGCTGCGCCGTGTCGCGGTGGCTCATCCACAACGACAACGCCGCCGGATGGAAGCTCGGATCATCCGGCGTCATAACCCACCCGATACGCAGGCATATCACCGACAGCCCGTATTCGTCATGGTAGAAACTGCCCAGGACCTCCCCGAACGCCTTGCTCACCCCGTAGAAGCTGTCCGGTCTCATATCGCGGTAGTCCAGCATCCTGAACGGACGCCGCACCTCCAAAAGTCGCCCGTCGTATATCGCCTTGTACGGGTCGTCCTTCAGCGGATAGTACCCAATCACGTGATTCGTGCTGGCGAATATCACCCGCCGCGCCCCGGCCTGCCGCGACGCCTCGTACACGTTCCGCGTCCCGATGATGTTGTTGTCCAGCGTGGACTCCCACGACGCGAGCGGGCTGGGGTCCGCTCCGAGATGGACAACCGCCTCCACCCCCTCGAACGCCGGCCTTATCGCGTCGAAGTCCGAGATGTCCGCCACGCGCGAATCCGCCCAGCCGCAATCCACCCTGTCCAGCCCCACCAAGTCATATCTATATCCCAGCTTGTCCCTTATTATGCCGCCTATCTGTCCGGCGGCTCCGGTCACGAGAACGCGGGTCTTGTCATTCACTTCATATCTCCTGTGATGTATCAGATTAGTCGGTGCGCCACCCAACCGTCATTCCCGCGAAGGCGGGAATCCACTGCGCTTGGAGAATCTGCTTGAACCGACCAACCAAGTTGATACAGTTTCCACATCTCCCATTCCAATTCAATTCCGTCCGCCAACTGGTATAGAATGTCTCACACGCCCCCTCTGAACGCCAACGCCAGCGTGATGGCGACCAGCGGTACGACAATCATCCAAAGCAATCTTCTTGGACTCAGCTTGAACATTCCCTATATACTCCCAATCGTCAGAAGCGAAGCGATTGGGTGGATACTATCACAGAAATAGAGGCGCGACGGACTTGGGATACAAACTCATAGCTCTCGACGTGGACGGCACGATACGCAGCCACGACCGCCCGACCTCTGAACGCACCAGGCGAACCATTCAGAGCGTCAGGGAAGCGGGCGCAGTCGTCACCATCGCCACCGGACGCTCATACAAGAGCGGAGCGAGCGCGGCGTCCGACGTGAATTTGACCGCGCCAATAGTAACCTTTCAAGGCGCTCACGTCGCAGACCCGGCCACCGGCAAGGTGCTGTGGCACGTCCCGCTCACCTCTGACATGACCTCGGCCACCCTCGACGCCCTGGCCGGCTGGGACGGCTTACAAGCGGTAGGCTATCGAGGCGACGAGATATTCGTCACCGAACTGACCGACTGGGCGCGCGCCTACGGCGAGAGAACCGGGGTCGGCGTCAGGCTCGTTGATACCGATGGATTCACCTCCAACGATATGTCTCGGATAGTAGTTCACGGCGAGGACGACGTTATTGAGCGTCTGGAACGCTCGCTGAAAGATCGCTTCAACGGCGATATGTACGTCACCAGGTCTCTCCCGTACTTCTGCGAAATACTCCATCCGAGCGGTGGCAAGGACAAGGCCCTGGAATGGCTTTGCGGCTATCTCGGCGTCAGCCCCGATCAGACCATCGCCTTCGGCAACGGCTACAATGACGTACAGATGCTCGAATGGGCCAATATGTCCGTAGCCGTGGGCGACGCCGTGAGCGAAGTTCTGGAAATAGCCGATCTCATCGCCCCGCCGATGGAAGAAGATGGCGTGGCGCAGGTTCTCGACGACCTGCTGGAAAGGGGGCTTATAGGATGAACGCTTCCGGAAAACCCGTCATCGTCGTGCTGGGCGGGATAAACATGGACCTCGTCGGCGCGACCGAGCGAATGCCCGCGCCCGGCGAGACCGTGTTCGGCCAGTCCTTCCACACCGCCCCCGGCGGCAAGGGCGCTAACCAGGCCGTCGCCGCCGCCCGGCTCGGAGCGGAAGTGAGAATGGTGGGCCGCGTCGGTCAGGACGAGTTCGGCCCCGCGCTTCTGGACGGAATGAGACGCGAGGGTATAGACGTCTCCGGCGTGGCGATTGACCCCGATAATTCCTCCGGCATCGCCATGATCCTGCTGGACGGGCAAAAGGAGAACTACATCGTCGCCATCTACGGCGCGAACCTGGCGAGCGACCGCGAACAGGTCAGCGCCGTAGAATCCGCCCTTGACGGCGCGGACGCCCTGCTTCTGCAACTCGAAACTCCGCTCGAAGTAGCGACTGATGCCGCCGGAATAGCGAAGGGCAGGGGAGTCCGCGTAGTCTGGGACCCCGCTCCCGCCCTCGATATGGGCCGTGACGCCTACCGACTTTGCGACGCCCTCACCCCCAACCAGTCCGAAGCCGAGTACCTGACCGGCATACCCGTAACCGATCTCGACTCAGCCAAACGCGCCTCCCGCCAACTCGTAGCCGAAGGTGTCTCGGCCTGCGTCCTGACCATGGCCGACGCGGGCGCGTACTACGCCACCCAGGACGATGAGGGATTCGTCCCGCCCTTCGACGTAGATGTACTGGATACCGTCGCGGCGGGAGACGCCTTCAGCGCGGCCCTCGGAGTCGCCCTCGCCGAAGGGCGGCCTTTGCCCTCGGCCATTAGATACGCTTCCGCGGCGGGCGCGCTCGCCGTGACCAAGAGTGGCGCTCAGCAGGCGATGCCCTATCGCCGCGAGGTTGACGCCCTGTTTGGCGAAGGCTGAGCGTGCGTAAGTCGGCTGACGATAGCGCGGCAAAGGAAGAAAGCCGCGACCTGGGCAGGCGAACCGCCCTCTGGGGGTTGGCCATCGTCCTTATGCTTGCCCTCGCGCTGCGCCTGTACGGACTCGACTGGGACGATGGCTTTGGCTGGACTCCCCACCCCGACGAACGCGCGATCATGTTCAAGGTCGTCGAACTCTCATTCCCCTCGCCCTCCGAACTCTCCCTGCTCCTGGACGCCGACGAAAGTCCCTGGAATCCCCGCTGGTTCCCCTACGGCAGTTTCCCTATCTACGTTCTCAAGATAGCCGCCTCGCTGAGCGAATTCCTCCCCGGCATGGAACAGGGAGACCCCAGAATACCCGGAAGAGCGATTTCCGCCCTCGCCGACGTCGCCACCGTCGCGCTCGTTTACGCCCTCGGCGCGATGATATGGTCGCGCAGGATAGGGCTTCTCGCCTCCGCGCTGACCGCCATAGCCGTCATCCACATACAGCTAAGCCACTTCTTCGCCGTGGACACCCTCATGGCGTTGCTCTGCTTCGCTTCGGTCTTCTTCCTGGTAAGGGTCGCCCGTTCCGGCAGACTGAGCGATTCCATCCTCGCTGGCCTGTTCCTCGGACTCGGACTCGCTACCAAGATAAGCGTCGCGCCCATACTCGCCGCCTACTTCGTCGCCCACTTAATCGCCGCCTTCGGCCTCGTGGACTCCGACGATTCCAGGCCCATGTTTTTT